>SZXW01000010.1 GCA_005862285.1 Chlorobium sp.
CAAGAGGCACCGCATATATTTTGAGATACCGTCCGGGCCGCTTTTCAGCAGGATATGCGCATGGTTCGTCATAAGGGCGAAGGCGTAGATGCCAGTCCCCGATCCTTTAGCCAACAGGCCCATTCGGTCGACAAACGTTTTCCTGTCCGTATCGTCCCTGACGATACTTCCCTGCTCGATTCCCCGCACGATCAAATAATGCAAAGTTCCCGGTGAGTCAAGTCGCGGCCCTCTCGGCATAGTGCATTATCGTTGATGATGAAAACAGACAACCTCTCTCGTAATATAAAAACTGAAAATACTTTTTGTTTTATTTATGGACGTCACCAAGCCTTCCCCAAGTATATAGTGGATATCCTTTTATTTTAGCTTTCTGAAAAGGTTACTAAAGACTCTTCGTACTTTTTTGATCGCTCATTACATTTAATTAGGTCATCTTTTACTTTTTTTCTATTTAAATTATTTCTAGTAGTTTTTGCTCTTATTTTTTCTCTTGATATATTTGCTGAAATAGAATTATAAAAGATGGTTATCTCTTTTATATCTGCCTTTTTATCAGTATCCTCTACAAGTTTGACAAACGCTTTTTGAAAAGCATACTGTTTGAATCCTTTACGACCGAGCCCTGAATATAGATTTTTTGCTTCTACTTTACCGAAACGAATTATTTTAACTTCATGGGGATTTTCCTTAAATTCTTTATTTTCTAATACATTATTTTCATTTTTTACTCTTATAAGCAATGCATTTAATTTTCTTATATTAAAATTATCATTTAACTTAGTAGCTATGGACAATGTTTTCTCTAAAGCTTTAATTGCATAAGAATACTCTTTTGCATCATAAAAAACATCACTAACATATTTACTAAAATCAAAAGCGCATTCTAAACAATTACTTTTTTCAAAACATTCACATGTATATAAAAACAAATCATAAGATTTCTGATATTCATTTTTCGACAAAAACCTTTTAATCCTTATTTGACTATTTAAAGCATCCGAATAATAATTCAATCTTACAACTTCATTATCGCAACCAATAAAAAAGCTAATTTCATCAAGAATCACCTCCTTATAAACAAGCTTAACGAAGTAATTGCCTAATGGAATATCTATCGGAAGAAAAATTGATAAATTGTCACTATTTTTATCTATCTCGAATACTTTATTATATACACAGCACTCTCCTTCAATATGAATTTTAAGCTTTTCAAGCTCTATTTTTAAATCATTAAAACCAGAAATATTTTTTTTTCTTGGCCGTTTCATTTTTAAAACAAGCGATTGGCCTGGATACAATACTATTTTTTCTGCAAGTAGTTCTATCCTACCTATAGAATTTATTTCATTAGATAAATTAATAAGCTTATCATCCATTGCAGACCTCTAATATTTTGTTAAACAAATCTGGATTTGAACAAATTGACACATGATCACAATCGCCATTATCAATTTCGCAACAATTATCAAATTCACTATAAGCACATGCACTATTACTCAACACAGTATTATCACCATTTTTAACATTAATTGCATTTATTTTATATCTTTTACTCACATAATAACTACTATCTGTAGAGTATTTAGCTGAATATATACAAACAGTATCAATTGCATGATCATTATTTGAAATAATTGTTCTAGCTTTCTTAGCCAAATCAATATATCTATCCTTATTTTTCCAAACACTCTTATCTAATGCAGAATTAGAATAATTATCATTTAAAAGTATTTTTTCTTCTTCCGGTGGTAATGATTGAAAAACAGAATAAAACCCTTGAAAAATATTTTTTATTTTATTTTTTTGTCTTCTAGGTAATTTTTGTGTCGTAGATATTAAGCAATTAGGGATTGTCATATTTAAATCCGGAAAGCCCCGCAATGCCTTATAAGCAACAGCAGAACCATCAACTGGTGATGCAATCTGTATATGCTTAACAATATTATTTAATATCTGATGGTTTTTTGAAATCATAACCCTAGTAATAAGCCCCCCCAAACTATGAGAAATAATAATAATATTTTTTTCTTTTTTATCCTTAACAACACTTAATATATATTCGCAAAAATTTTCAGCACTTATAAATATATCCTCTCGCCAGTCATAAGGAAACACAAAAAAATTATCCCCGAGCATTAACCATAATCCTTCTTTACTGCATAAAAAATCAATCAAATCCCCATATACTATTTTATCTTTGAAAAGTCCTGATACACTTCGCAAAACAGGCCCAACAACAACATTATTATTAATTTTATTTAATGTTAATTTTTCAGGACTTAAAACCATCATATTAAGATTTCTCGCACCATTCGAACCCCAAATATATTCATCTTCCTTCCCTTTCTTACCATGCAATTCGGAACCTAAAAAACCGGGTATAAAAAAGAAAACCGAATCTTTTACTATTTCAACCATATAAGTAACACCTTCTTTCAAACAATTGAATGATGAAATTAAATAAGAATAAAAATAAGTTCTATAGAGCTTTTAAATGTAATAAAAAATCTAATTATCATAAGGACATCTCTATTTATTCTTGAGTGACATATCATATTATAAATAAATAAGTTAAAGGTTGATAAAAAGCCAGATAATCTTTATCTTACAGTAATTTCCAATATTCATATCCTGCTGTCATGAAAAACATCAATCCACCCGGCCTTTTTGATGAACAATTCCAGCTTGAACGTCTCACCCAGCTCAAAGATCCACTGGTGAAACTGGAGCAATACATCGACTGGGAAATATTTACTCCTATTCTTGATGTCGTTTTCAACAAACCAGAGAACCATAGCAATACCGGAAGACCACCTTTTGATTGGGTCTTTATGTTCAAGGCTCTTATCCTCCAGAGCCCCTACAGCCTCTCGGATGATGCCATAGAATTTCAGATTAACGATCAGCACTTAGAAAATTGATCCATTTTTTAAATAAGGCAAATTTTTTGTTTACATAACATCCTTTTTGAATTATATCAAAGAACCCTGCACCAAAAGGTACTAAATTCAGGGATGTAAATCGTTAAGGCTGGTATCGGGACTATGTGTAACTACGAAGACTTCAAATGTTGCGTATCGGATCTACGCAACTCGTTGCTGGCCTTCTGCAATGGAAAAGGCGGAGGTGACAGCAGCTTGCATGTTGAATCACCTTATATGTACAACAAATTCACTCTATTTGCAAGTAAAATAACGTCTTGGATACTGAGAAGCAGAGCTACGGAAGACTGGCTACAGGACCATCATGAACGTAACCTATCCATGATATGAAGTCTCTAAATGAAGACATTGGATTTGGTGTTTTATGCAACTGCATCATCTCTGCGCTGAGTGATTTCCCTGACTGAATACTTTCCAACTACAACTCCAGAAAAGCAGGCTTTCCGCATAACGCAACGGCGAGATAATGAGAGAACGTTGAATTGGTGGCACCGGAATGTTGCCCGCGTGCATTACTCGGTACAGGGTTGGCGAATGGAAAACACGGTTACCTGAATTGATGCGAAGCTGAATGAGAATGAGTATCGAATGAATTCCGGTTTTACGAAGCATCCGCTTTGTCGGGGAACATATTAACTATTGAAATATTTTGTACAACAAACCAAAAAAAGAGCAATGGTTTGATCAGGTAAAATGCAACACAATTACGGCAGCATCTTTTCAATATCTTCTTGTGAGGTTTTCAGCGTAAGCAAGGATTTAACCAGCAAATCAAGGGATACCCCGGGGTCTCCTGCTTCCATTTTTGCAACCCGCGACTGGCTGGAATGAATCATGCCGGCAAACTCCTTCTGAGTAAGCCGAAGCGACTGACGTCGAGTTTTCAGATGCTGACTCAAGGCAATTTTCAGGGCAATGAAACTTGACTCAACCTGATTCAGTTCGAGAAAATCTTCAGCATTACCGATTTTCCAGCCTGCTGCTTCAAGTTTCTTTTGTTTCTGCACATCCATCAAAGTTCTCCAGAATATCAAATACGAAATAAACGAAGCCTTCGGCTTTCGATGCCAGGTTGGGACCTGGCGCTCCCAGATTTTGTCAGATGCATCCTTTCAGCTCTTCATGCCCTGATGTTTCCGCATCTCCTCGACGTAGGAGCGAAGAACAGCATGTATTTTTTTCTGGTAACCTTTGCCCTGGCTGCGGAAGAATTCCAGGATATCATAGTCTACCCTCATGTTGAGCACAGCTTTTGGGCCGGGTATCTCGACCGAGACAGTCGACCAGTCAACCACCATCCCTGCTTCATCCTCGTCGCTGGCGATCGCGTCTTCAATTTCTTCATCCGTCATGGCCGCGGCCGCGGCCCAGTCGCTTTTACTTTCACCTCGTTGCATCATCGCACGAAGCTCTTCATCCGAATATCTCACGATATGTTCTTTTTTCGACATTTCTCGCCCTCCTGAATGAGATAATTCTGCGGTTACTCTCCCGCCATGTCCAGATCACTGTGTAAAATTTCCCGTCATTCATCGCGGCCGTTGTCATATGCCGCATCTCATCACTACTGACTGCTGTTTCCGTTACCGTTGGACGCACGTCAAAAAGCAACGCCACATCCTTAAAGTCGAGGTTATGCTTTTCAAGGTTTCTCAATCTTTTATTTTCGTCCCATTCAAACATAACAATTATACCATACATTTTGTATAGACATTACAGAAAAAATTTACGCTATTCAGGCATTACTACCATATTGCCTGAAGAAAAATATCTATTTATACGCATAATATACAGTATCCGATCAAAACAAATATCTCTTTGCTGGTATTTATGACGGTGTTTTGGCTTTACCTCGACTCAGGAGCGAAAAATGACATGTGTTTTTTTCTGGTAACCTTAGCCTTAGTGTGGAATAGTTTCAAGGGGAAAGGGGACGATCAGGAAATGCTCCAGGGATCGACGACATCGATGGAGCATCCCTGGAAATCACGGATAGTCCTTGTCGCGAGAACAAGGCTGAGCACTGCGGCTGTTGCGGCAATGAGCGCATCGAAAGATGAAAGCGGCTGTCCGTTTTTTTCTGACGTACCGGGCATCTCCCCCCACATCAGCGCAATATCACCGGCAACAGGAATCAGCCTTTCCTCAAACCGGACTTCGAGTTCTTCTTACAGCCAGGCCGTCAGTTGCGATTTCTTTTTGCCCGACGAAAGCCTTGAGATGCCTTTCTGGCAAGAAAATCCGTTCTCCGTTGTGATGCAAGCTTCAGGCGGTACTCTTGTCCTGTTTTTTCGGAACGAGCTTTATTTCGAGCTCGCAACCGACGGCATCAGCATATTTTCTCAGGGTAGTAATGGACGGAATATGTTTTCCTCCCGATTCCAGCCGGGAAACAGCGCTCTTTGTGGTGCCGATTTTGCGGGCAATCGCCTCCTGGGTCAATCCTGAGTGCTGACGAGCCCGCAGCATTTCCCTGACGAGCTCATAGACAGGAGCCAAAGCCTCATATTCTTTCCGGAATGCCTCATCTTTTTTTGCTTCACGAAGAAACTTCTCGTGATCATGCGCAACCGGTTTGTAAGTCAGATTATCCATATTGTACTTCTTTCATGCGTTTTCGAGCTGTTTCCAGTTCTCGTTTCGGTGTAGCCTGTGTCTTTTTGATAAATGCGTGAAGGATCACTATCCGTTTACCACTTACAAAACAGTAGAAGGATCTGCCAATTCCATCTTTTCCCCTTGCCCTGAGTTCGAAGAGGCCATTACCCATAGCTTTCGAATGGGGCATTCTGAGTTCCCCGTATCCGGTCGCTACCGCACACGGACCATTAACAATAAATTCGTAAATTTTGGTCAGTGAATATGCTAAAAGCAGTGCTTTTTCATGGAAAGCAAAGCGAAGAATCCATTAAGGGCAAAAACTCAGGACATGGATGCTTCACTGCATTTCATTACGTTCAGCATGACAAGCGGCGATGTCATTCTGAACGAAGTGAAGAATCCATAAAATTCATAAAGGATAAAGCAGAGGGAATGGATGCTTCACTGCATTTCATTTCGCTCAGCATGACGAACCGTGATGTCATTCTGAGTTTCCCGTATCCGGTCGCTACCGCACACGGACCATTAACAATAAATCCGTAAATTTTGGTCAGTGAATATGCTAAAAGCAGTACTTGTTCATGGAAAGCAAAGCGAAGAATCCAGAACTTATAACATTGTAATAAGATGGATTCTTCATTTCGCTCCGCTTCATTCAGAATGACATGCCCGTTGCATTGATAACCTGGCGAGATATTGTTGCCGGAACTATAAAACGTAACCCTTTCCCCTACTTCTTCTCCTCTTTCGCCGGAGGGAGGTCGATCTTGAGGCAGAGTTCCTTGAGCTGGGAGGCCAGTACTTCAGACGGTGCGGACATCATGAGGTCCTGTGCGGACTGGTTCATCGGGAAGGCGATAACCTCGCGTATGTTCTGTTCGTCGCGCAGGATCATGACCAGCCTGTCGAGGCCTGGAGCGATGCCTCCGTGCGGCGGAGCGCCGAGCTTGAAGGCTTCGATCATATGGCCGAACCGCTTGTCCACTTCCTCTTTTGGATAACCCGCGATGCCGAACGCCTTGTACATGATCTCAGGCTTGTGGTTCCGGATTGCGCCGCTTGAGAGTTCGATGCCGTTGCAGACGATGTCGTACTGGTAGGCAAGGATATCGAGAGGGTTCATGGTTTCGAGCGCCTCCATTTCGCCCTGCGGCATGGAGAACGGGTTGTGTGAGAAATCGATCTTCTTCGCTTCCTCGTTGTACTCGAACATCGGGAAATCAACGATCCAGCAGAAGGAAAGCTCGTCCCTGTCGAGCTCGAAAAGATCCCCGAAATAGGTTCTCATGCCGCCCATGATCTTGCAGGTCGGCTCCCACTTCCCTGCCGCGAAGAACACCACGTCGCCCGTTTCAAGCGAAAGCTCCGCTTTCAGGGTCGAAAGCTCCTCCTCGGACATGAACTTCACGACCGGTCCTTTCGGCCCTTCTTCCTTGAACTGGATATAGGCAAGGCCTGCCGAACCGAGCTCGCGGGCGCGTTTCTCGGCTTTGTCGTAGAAGAGCCTCGATTCGTTGCCGCGTTCCTTCAGCACGAGCGCCTTCACACAGCATCCTTCTTTTGTATTGGATGCGAACACCTTGAAGGAGGAGTTCACGAAAAGCTTCGTGACATCCTGCATTTCGAGCGGGATGCGCAGGTCCGGCTTGTCGGAGCCGAAACGGTTCATCACTTCCCTGAAACTGATCCTCGGGAACGGCAGCTGGGTTATGCGCTTCTGCGACATATTCTCTACGAGGTGCTGCATGAGCCCTTCGAGGATGGCAAAGAGGTCGTCCTGCTCGATGAAGGCCATCTCCATATCGAGCTGGTAGAATTCTCCGGGGCTGCGGTCTGCGCGCGCATCCTCGTCCCTGAAGCAGGGAGCGATCTGGAAATAACGCGGAAAACCCGACACCATGAGCAGCTGCTTGAACTGCTGCGGCGCCTGGGGCAGCGCATAGAATTTGCCCGGATGCAGGCGGCTCGGCACGAGGAAGTCCCTCGCTCCTTCCGGAGAGCTCGACGTGAGGATCGGCGTCTGTATTTCTATGAATCCTTTATCCTCGAGGTAGCGGCGGATAGCGCCGGAAATCCTGCTGCGGAAAATGATGTTCTGGTGGATCTTCTCGCGGCGCAGGTCTATGAAACGGTATTTGAGCCTCAGCTCCTCCGAAGTCGGAAGTTCGTCGGCTACCGGGAAAGGCAGCGGCTGGGCGTTGCTCTCGATCCTGATATCGCCTAGCAGCACCTCTATTTCACCCGATGCGAGCTTCGGGTTCACGGTTGCCGCACTGCGGCGCACCACTGTACCCGATACGCAGATCACCGATTCAGCATGGAGCTGTTCGGCTTTTCTGAACAGTTCTTCTCGTTCGGGCTGGATGACAAGCTGACAGATACCTGTATGGTCCCTGAGATCGATGAAAATAAGCCCGCCATGGTCCCTGATCCTGTGCACCCATCCGCCGAGCCGAACTTCGGACTCTTCGAAGGAAGGGTTCAGAAGGCCGCAGTAATGGGAACGGAAGCGGTTTGAAAGAGTCTCTGCGCTGTATCCAGCTATACTCATAACGTTGAAAAATCCTTTGTTGGTAGAAAAATTGAAAACCTGAATATGATGAATTTATATGACTTATAAAACCTCCCGGTCAACTCAGTACACGAGTTCCCCGCCGAACTCCCTGATGATGAACCTGACAACTTCGTTCTGCTGCGACAATTCCTGGAACAGGGTGAAGATATTCTTCTCCTTCGTGCAGGCGTCCTTTTCAGCATCGTAACTGATATGGAGTTCCAGAGGCATATCGTAAAACTCAGAAATCTCCTGCTGCAGAAGCTTCTTGTCCTGAACAAGCTCCTCATAGGAAAATTTTCGGCAGCAGGCAAGCTCGACAAGACCATCTGGAGTGCATGACGCAAGCTCGCAGGACTGCAGGTGCGTCGCCATGACATTCCTCGATTTCTTCGACATGTGCTCCAGGAACTGGTGCCACTCGAGTTTCAGCGATTCGATAGTTGCGATGTTTCCAGTTCCCCCGCTCTTCTCAACTGCACCCGTCCGTGATTGCAGTTTGGGCTTCGTTTTCCGCGGCGATGCGAAACCGGAAAATTTCTGCTGCCATGAACCGATATCGAGTTCCCCGGATACGGAACGTTTTGCGGAAGGTGGCGGCGGAGCGGGTTTTGAAGGAACGGCAGAAACAAGAGGAGCGGCCTGTTCCGGCTGCGTCAGGGGTTTGTCAGGAGCTTTTTTTTTTGTGCCTGCAGCGGTTGGCTCTGCAGGTTTTCCGGTTTCGATGCATTCACGATATCGACAAGCTTCAGCAGGGCAAGCTCGAAACGGAACTGGTACTCGAACTGGAACTTCAGCTCTTTCTGGGTCTGCAGCAGGAATTCGACCATCTGCATGACGGAAGCGGGCGAAAACTTCGCCGCATCGCGCTGGTAGCGTTCGCGCACCGCGTCGGAACGTTCGACAAGACGTGTAGAAGAGAGGTTCTGTACCACCAGCAGGTTCCTGAGGTGTTCGATGAGTTTTTCGAGAAAATCCTGCTCGTCGTAACCGTTCTGTATCACGAACTGGGCGACATCGAGCACTTTCGCAGGATTCTGCTCGATAACCGCATCGGTGACGGCGAACATGTGATCGTCGTCGATGTAGTTCAGGAGTTCGGCAACACCGCGATAGGTGATGCAACCACCCTTGTCGTTTTCAGCGGAAAAAGCGATGACCTGGTCGAGTATGCTCTGGGCATCGCGCATCGAGCCCTGTGCTTTCCGTCCGACAAGCTGGAGGGCATCGTCCTCGACCAGGATCCCTTCGGTCTCACAGATGGATTTGAGCTGCTTCTGGATATCGAGCAGAGGGATCCGCTTGAAGTTGAACCGCTGGCACCGGGAGGCGATTGTAGCAGGAATTTTGTGGAGTTCAGTGGTCGCGAATATGAAAATGGCGTGGGGCGGCGGCTCCTCGAGCGTCTTCAGGAAGGCATTGAAGGCGGCGATCGAGAGCATGTGAACCTCGTCGATGATATAGACCCGGAACCTCCCTTTCTGGGGACCGTAGCGCACGTTTTCCCGGAGCGTGCGGATATCGTCCACGCTGTTGTTCGAAGCCGCATCGAATTCCGCAATATTGAGGCTCGTGCCGGCATCGAAATCCCGGCAGCTTTCACACTCTCCGCATGGTTCGGTAACCTGCTGCAGGTACTCGGGGTCTTCGATCATTCTTCGGCAGTTAACCGCCTTTGCGAACACCCTTGCCGCAGTGGTTTTGCCGACACCCCTCAATCCGGAAAAAATATATCCATGCCCGAGCCTGCCCATACGCAGAGAGTTCTGTATCGTCCGGGTGATATGCTCCTGTGCAGTTATATCGGCAAATCTGACCGGCCTGTATTTCCTCGCTATTACCTGATAGGTCATGAATCCTCTTTGTTAATATCCTCGAGCAGTCCGGAAACCGGCATGTCCATGGTGTTTTTCAGACACTCCGTCACCCTGCAGTATATCGTATCGAAATGTACATTCTTTCCCGCTGAAACCATGACACTGTTTTCCTCTCCTGCTGCGAAACCAGGCGGGATGATCGAGTAAAGTTCGTAAAGGGACAATTTGTACAGGTCCCTGCTGACGGCAACTTCCCCGTTCGCTGTCGTGTGAACGATCCTTTTCTGAAGCAGAATATCGACTATTTTTCTCAAAACGGAAGGGTTCGAGCGCCGGATCGATTTCACGATTTTTTTCATGTTCACCGGCTGGCCGCTGTTCTGTGCGCTCCAGATGAACCCGAGCACCGGAAGTACCATCGAAACCCCTTCGAGCGGATCGAATGACTCTTCAACACTTCTTACCGGCTTCAGCGCCCCAAGACAGAAAACAAATTCAGCGCCGGTCAGAACAACCACCCATCCGAGATAGATCCAGAAAAAAAACATCGGGATTACCGACAGCGCCCCGTAGATATGCTGAAAGGTGGCAATGTAGGAGATATAGAACGCGAACCATTTTTTGGACAGTTCGAACAGTACCGCTGCAAACAGAGCCCCGGTCAGGGCATGGACAAATCTGACCCTGCGGTTGGGAACAAGCATGTAGAGCAGGAAAAACGCAACGATGGAATTCAAGAAAGGGATGTAGGAAAAAAACCGTGCTTTCAGGGCGATCAGCGGCCCTTCGGTAAAGACGGTATACCAGACATAGGAACTCGCGGCAAGGCTGCTCGCAATGAGGACCGGGCCGACTGTCAGCACTGTCCAGTAAAGGGTGAAGGCCTGGATGAATTTGCGGGGAGCATGCACTTCCCAGATGTCATTGAGAACCTGATCGACGGTGGAAATCAGAAAAAGCGCGATTACAAACAGAAATAAACTTCCGATGATCGGCACATTCGCCGTCTTGCCGATAAAATCGGTCAGGTAATAGTTCAGGACATTACCGGACCCGGGCAGGAAGTTCTGGACGAGAAATTCCCTGATATAGCTTTTGAGGGGAGCAAATACCGAAAAAACATTCAGGATCGACAGAACGACCGCAAGAATTGGCACGATCGACAGAAAAGTCTGGAAAGCGAGCGAACCCGCACTGAGAAAAATCCTGTCGTGGGTGAAGTTATTCCAGAAAAAGGGTATGAAGGAGCGAAGATATTGCGCAATATCGGAAAAGTCACGGAAAAAAGTGACTCCCGTTTTTTTCTCTGCATCCCCCATCAGTTGAACCCCGTCCCGGACCGTTTTACTGTTTTATGATCATTCGATACTCAGGCATCGACAGTACCTGCCGAAAGTTCCGCCGCAACAATATTCTTCCCTGTGAACCGTACCCGCAACATAAGCAGCAGACCCGTTGCAAAAAACAGCAGAAGCGAGGCGAGAGCCGCTTTCTGACTGCCTGCGTAAGATGAAACCAGCCCGAATACAAACGGACCTGCAATAGCGGAAGCCTTGCCGAAGGTGCCGTCGTAAAAGCCGAAAAACTCGGTCACATGTTCTTTGGGGGTAAGCTGAGTCATCATCGAACGGGAAGCAGCCTGCGAAGACCCCATGGACATGCCGGCCAGCATGCCTGTATAGAAAAACATCTGCTTGCTGCCGGTGAAAATCGCGGCGATGATGACGACAAACCAGATCCCGAGGGTAATGATGATGGTTTTCTTGGGGCCGATCCTGTCCGTTATGAACCCGAATATGACCGAACCGGCAATGGCGGTCGTCTGAACCGTCATGAAAAAGATAACCAGTTCTCCGGTCGTAAACCCGAGGGTGTTCTGCGCATAAATCGAAGAAAAAGCGATAACGGTAAGTATGGCGTCGTTATAGAAAAAGAACGCGAGAAGAAAACGGGACAGGTCAGGATACTGCATGATGTGCCGGATAGTATACAAAACCTCGTTGAAAGAGCGGATAACTGTTTTAAAAACACCCTTTCCTGAATCCCTCCGGCCTTGCCGGCCTTGGATTCCGAAATCGGCATTTACTGAACACTCTTCGCTTCGGGCACTTTTTCTGTCCCGAAGAAAAAGGAAAAGCGGCAGGGAAAACAGGGCAAAGAAGAGCGCCGAAACCATGATGCCCGACTGGATATTGGCAATGTTTTCGAGATTGATTCCCTTCCCCATCAATGGCTTTATGAGCAGCAGAATCGCAAAAGCACCCATATATCCCGTTGCAAAACCGTAACCGGATATCCTGCCGACCTGTTCCGGTGCCGCGATCTCCTTGAGGTAAGCGTCATAAAAAACAAGCCCTCCTTCGAAACCCATGTTGGCAAGAATGAAGAGAGCCGCTGCCCAGAGCGCCGTGCCCGGTCCCGAGCGTGAAAGAAGAGCTGTCGCAATTACCGATACAAGGGTAAAGAGAAAAAGAAATTTCTTGCGTTTTCCCGAATAATCAGCTTCGGCGCCGAGAACGGGGGAAACGAGCGCTACCAGAAGCATGGAAAGACTGACGCTGGAACCCCAATAAGCATCACCGGCAGGATCGCCCTGGCAGATGACGTTTTTGAAGAAAAGGGGAAAAACGAACGTAACCATGACAACACTGAAGGAAGTGTTTGCGAAGTCAAAAAGCAGCCAGGAAAACACTTTGAGCTTCGAAGTCATGATCTCTGCCGGTTTATGTAATAATTAAAATATGCACCTGCCGTTTACAGGGCGGCAAGGTACATGTACAGGGACTCGAACATTCTTCTACCGTCTTCGGAACCCAGGGATTTTTCGCTCGCTCTTTCGGGATGAGGCATCAGACCGAGCACATTGCCCTGCCGGTTGACAATACCAGCAATATTGAGCAGGGAACCGTTCGGGTTCGTTTCATCGGTTACACGGCCCTCGGCATCGGAATATCTGAAAACGATCCGGTTGTGTTCCTCGAGGCTCTCAAGCACTTCGGGAGGTGCGAAATAATTGCCTTCACCGTGTGCGATCGGGATCCTGAGGACTTCGTCCTGTTTGTAGAGGGAGGTGAAAATCGTGGAACGGTTTACTGTCCTGATGCAGGTCTGGCAGCAGAGAAATTTCTTGTCCCTGTTGCGTGAAAGAGCGCCTTCCAGAAGACCGCTTTCGAGCAGGACCTGAAAGCCGTTGCAGATGCCGAGCACGGGAAAACCTTTATTTGCGAATTCGATCACTTCCTTCATGATGGGCGAAAACCTTGCAATTGCACCGGCGCGAAGGTAATCACCGTATGAAAATCCCCCGGGAAGCAGAATAGCCTTTGCCCCCTGGAGATCATGGTCGTTATGCCAGAGCATGACCGGTTTGAACCCTTTCGTGTTCGCAACGGCATACTCCGTGTCATGATCACAGTTTGAACCTGGAAAAACAACGACTCCTACAGTTATATCAGCCATGGCGCGTGATATTTAATTGATTTTTTCCAGTTCGAGTGAATAATTTTCCATGACGGGGTTCGATAACAGCTTCTGGCAGATCTCGTTGCCTATACGCTCCGCCAGCGCCATTTCTTCTTCGTTTATGATCACCTCGATATACTTGCCGATCCTTGCAGATTCGACCGTCTGGTAACCAAGATTTTTCAAAGCGTGCTCGACGGCTTTGCCCTGGACATCGAGGATCGACTGGCGAAGGGTAACCTTTATTTTAGCAGTATAAGCCATACGCGTTTGTTATTGATTTGATGAAATCAGGTCTGCAACTGGCGATACACCAGTGTAATCGAGCGTACAATACCGAGCAGAATATACAACAACATGGCAAGAAAAAAAGCCTTTGCATGAAAGAGAAGCACGCAGAATACTGCACCGATATAAAAAATCATCTGTAACGGGTTCCGTCTGAAGGATTCGAGTGTCGGCTTCGGGAGGGCATCATAGTTTACCTTGCTGACCATGAGCAGGGAAAGTGCTGTCGACAGCCATGCAAGGAAAAAAGTCATGGTTTTTTCAGGCAGGAACGAATCGGCTTTCATCCAGAGAATGAATCCTGCGATGGTAAGTGCCTGTGCCGGTGTGGGCAGTCCGGAAAACGACTCTTTCCGGTAACCGATCACACTGATATTGAAGCGTGCAAGCCTGAGACCGCTGCCGATAACCAGTATGGAACTGATAAAAATACCGGCCTTGCCCGGAAGACCTTCGAGACCGAACTTGTAGACAAGATAAGCCGGAGCCGCGCCGAAGGATACAAGATCGGACAGGGAGTCGAGCTCGAAGCCGAAATCGGAAGTACCATTCGTTATCCTCGCGATAAAACCGTCGATCGTATCAAAAAAAGCCGCAAGAATGATCAGCCAGCATGCCGTGACAAAATTCCCGTCACCGGACATGACAATGGATACATAACCGCAGACCATGTTCATGACGGTAAAGACCGAAGGCACGAAAGAACGGGAAACAAACGGAAACAACGGCGACCTGTCAGAACCGCCGTTCTTTAAAAAAGGTGGATATCTTTTTTGTGACTTTTTTTTGCCGGAACCATTCATAAAGAGAAAGATAGTTGAACCGTCATCGGAAAATATCCATTCAATCAACCGGACTTATCTTACTGTAAAATTTCAAGGTACGATCTTTTGAAAAGCTTTAAAAACTTAAAACTGCATACCGTCAGTAACTTTCTTCAGATGACGGAAAACTCCTTTCCCTGACATCCTGCACATACTGTCTGGCGGCATTTTCAATAATCGTGTTCAGATCGGCATACCGGCGGACGAACCGGGGATGGAACTCCCGGTTCAGGCCGAGAATATCGTTGATGACAAGCACCTGTCCGTCGCATTCCACTCCTGCACCAATCCCGATCGTGGGAATGGTGAGCATACCGGTGACTTGAGCGGCCAGGTCAGTCGGGATTTTTTCGAGCACCACGGCAAACGCACCGGACTCTTCGACTATACGCGCATCCTCGAGAAGCTGTTCCGCCTCACGCTCTTCCCTCGCCCTCACCTTGTAACTTCCATACTTGTAAATCGACTGCGGCATCAGCCCGAGATGTCCCATGACAGGGATGCCGACATCGGTTATCCGCTTGATGGTTTCGGCAATGACCCTCCCTCCTTCAAGCTTGACGGCATCGCATTCGTGCTCCTTCATGATTTTTCCCGCGTTGCGCAATGCCTCCTCGCCTGAAAGCTGGTAACTCATGAACGGCATGTCGATCACCACCATCGCTCTGCTTGTTTCTGCCTGAACGCCCCTGACAACAGCTTTTGCATGATAGATCATCTCTTCTATAGTGATCGGCAGCGTGGTGTTGTGACCCGAAAACACATTGCTCGCCGAATCACCGACAAGGATGACATCGACGCCGGCCCGGTCGAGAATTCTCGCCATGGTGTAGTCGTATGCCGTCAGCACCGATATCTTTTCACCATTCTGCTTCATGTCGAGCAGTCTCCGTGTCGTTACATGGGCTGCCTTCTGAGCGTTAGTGTTCATGGTTTTTCCTGCTTAATGAATAAAATTTTCCCTGGCTTCGAGGATATCACTCAGTTCACCGGGCTGAAGCACGATGACCTCGCATCCGGAGTGCTCACCCAGTGCACAGAGCATGAGTTCCGCCAGGCAGTTGTAATCAGGAACATAGCCTAGAATTTCTTCGAGCGATATGGCTTTCCGTTCCATTTCCTCACCGATTTCCCTGCATTCATCCTTCTTCGTAACAGCGACAAGGCTGCTGAGCTCCCTGTGACGTCCGGTAAGAGGAAGCGATCCATGCTGAAGAAGCACATTCCGGCTCCTTCGCTGCGCCGAACCGACAAGTTTCCTTCCCTTGACCTGCAGTTCATATTTCGCCGAAGCCGTGAAACAACTCACCGATCCCGCAAGACCGGCCCCTTTCTGTTCCGAGAGGGTCGAACGGCAGAAACCCGCATGAATGCCGAGCCCTTCGAGCGCCAGGCGAATAACCTCGTGCACCATCCGGTACAGTTCGGCATTCTGTGCTGGAGAATCGGCAAAGAAGCTGTAGGTGAATTCGTCGGCATGAAAAACCGCACGGCCTCCGGTAGGCCGCCTGACGATGTCGATGCCTGCTGAAACGCATTTATCGGCGTCAATCGCTGAGATATCCTGGTTGTAGCCAAGTGTCACTGCAAAGGGGCGCCAGGCATAAAATCGCCAGAGAGAGCTCCCGCTGCCATATTTTTCCTGAAATCGACCGTCAAGGAATGCATTCATCAGCTGCCGGTCAAGCTCCATATTCTCCTCGCCGCTGCTGAATCCTGTATCTACACAGTATACTTTTGAAAAATACCTGTTCAAAACTTACACTCTCCTGAATGACTGCTTGCAGACCATGTCACATCGTTATCGTACTATCGTTCAGACACATTCCCCTGTTAATCAGACCTGTGGATTCGATATCTGTTTTCACCCGTTCGTAAAGATAGCTGAAAAGCATATGTCAACAAAAAAAGATAAGATAAATCAGGGGGCCTCCTTCCCGACCTGCCAGAATGGCAACCAATTGCAACCGCTGCGACAGGAACCATGCGGAATTTCCTGTTTTTTTAGTTCCATACTTTGTTTGTGACCTCCCATACCGGTATTTTGCCTTTCGAACATTACCACATTACCGCAAATTTCTACCCTGCAGGCATTATGGAAAAAACCGTAAAATATATTCTCGAAACGTTCCGCCACATTGCCGTCGTAGGAATTTCAGCCAAAACCGACCGTCCAAGCAATTTCGTGGCCATGTACATGATGGAGCATGGATATACCATTTATCCGGTAAACCCCGGGCTCAAGGAAGTGTTGGGCCTTGCCTGTCACGCATCCCTACTGTCCATGCCTGATGAAGTTCAGAAAAAAATCGAGGTCGTCAATATATTCCGCAATCCAGCAGATGTACCGCCTGTTGTAGATGAAGCGATCGAGATCGGTGCAAAAGCCATCTGGATGCAGCTCGGAATAGCCAATCAAACTGCTGCTGAAAAAGCCCGCAAGGCAGGGCTTCTGGTAGTCGAAAACCGCTGTATCGCTGTCGAACACCGGCAGCTGTTCGGATAAAAAACAACAAGTCATTTCTTCAACAGTCACAAAAACAATTATGCCGATCACATCTGTCGCTCTCATCTTCGGAGGCAGGTCTGCTGAACATGAAATATCGATCATCTCTGCAAAATCCATTGCCGGCAATATCGACAAGAAGCGATACAGTGTCACCCCCCTCTATATTACACATGACGGAATATGGTTCCTCGACGGGATAGCCCGCGACATTCTCAACTTCGACCTTGCAGCAATTCTCAGAAACGCATCCCTTGAAAAAGCCTCCTCGACAATAAAGGAAATGGTCAGGAAAGCAGGTCAGCAGCCATTCAACAACGATTTCAGATCGGCCGGCATCGATGTGGCTTTTCCGGCGCTTCACGGCTCCTTTGGCGAAGACGGCAGGATTCAGGGTTTTCTTGACACCTGCGGCATTCCCTATACCGGTTGCGGCGTTCTCGCATCAGCACTGACAATGGACAAAGCCCTCACCAAACTCTGCGTTGCCGACGCGGGAATAGAGGTCGCGCCATCTATAACGATTTTCAGCGCCGATTACCATACCAAACCAGCAACTGTAGTCGCTGAAATCGAAAAAAAATTTACGTTCCCATTTTTTGTCAAGCCTGCAAGCCTCGGTTCTTCAGTTGGCATTTCAAAAGTGCATAATGCCGGAGAACTCCCTGCGGCACTTGATTCTGCCTGTTCGCTCGACACGAAAGTGCTCGTGGAAATGGCAGTCGCCGGCCGGGAAATCGAAATCGCCGTTCTCGGCAACGATAACCCTGTCGCTTCCGTATGCGGAGAAATAGAACCGGGTGGTGATTTTTACGATTATCAGGATAAATACATCGACAACAAGGCAAAACTATTCATACCCGCGAGAATTCCTGAAGTACTGCAGGAAAAGGTCAGAAAATCCGCCCTCAGGGCATATAAAGCGCTCGGATGCCGGGGCATGTCGAGAATAGATTTCTTCGTCGAAGAAAAAACCGGATCGGTCGTGCTCAATGAAGTGAACACGATTCCGGGATTCACCGACATCAGTATGTACCCCATGCTGATGGAGGCATCGGGCACAGGGTTCAGGGAGCTGACAGACCGGTTGCTGCAGCTTGCACTTGAAACAGGCCGATAATCTCGATATCTTAACGAAGAGAACCATGAAAGATATGGCGCTTCCCCTCCTGACACAGAAAAGGACAACGACGTGATCAAACAACCACACCATTTTTTCAACGAGGTATTGAAGGATATAAACCGCGCTGATTATCAGATGGGGCTTGACCGGCTGAAACCCTTTTCCGGTCTTTTTTCAGACTCCTATCTCTTCAACCTGCTTTATGCGAAAGCGCTGAAAGGTCTGAAAAAATATTCCCTCGCTTCTGAATATTACAGGAAATGCTGTGAAATCGCGCCATCAAACCAGGTGGCATGGAAAGAGCTGGTCCAGTTGCAGACAACTATCTTCCCGGAAACAGGCGAGAATGTCCTGGAGCTCTTCGATCCGGTAACCGATGAACTGGAAAAACTCACCGAAGCGCTTTCTAATTTCGAGCCCGTCAAATCGACGGAAACCGCCGATCCCACGCCGCTTGTCGATCAGAAACAGCCATTTCCCGACGAGACAACTATTGCTGTCCCCACAGAGAGCCTTGCAATGCTCTTTACGAAACAGGGAGCCTACCGGAAAGCGATCAATGTCTATTCTCTTCTCATCAGCCTCAAGCCCCAGAACGCTGAACAATACCGGAAAAAAATAGATTCACTGCACTGCCTGCTGTAGAATCCCCTGATATCGAGGAACCTTTCCTTCATGACTGCGGTTCGATAAACACAATGACACGAACAGGTCAAAAGTCATTATATTGTTTTTTGGACAGGAGTAAACAATCCGGTTGACAATCTAAACAGTTCAGATATTCTTATTTTGGGTTCAAGGTTACATTCATATCTCTGCATAACTGCATTTTTTTTCTTTTTCCCGGCAACAGGCGCAACCGCTTATGAATCCGAAAAAAAGCTCTCGCTTTCAGATTGCATTTCGATCGCTCTTGAAAAAGCCACCTCAGCGAAAAAGGCAGAATACAACCTCAAGCTCCAGGGAGCGGATGTCCTGAGGAGTTACGGTAACTTCCTGCCGAAGATATCAGTTTCGGCAGCTTATTCCCCCTACGTCCTGAACCGGACTTATACCCAGTACAATTACGGAGATATTGCACGAATCAAAACCGAAAGCGAATCGATAGACCTTACCCTGACGACATCGCTCAACCTTTTCAACGGTTTCAGGGATTTCGCTGCTCTCCAATCGGCCCTGAACAGGCAGGATGCAGCGAGATTCTCACTCTCAAGGGCCCTGCAGTCCATTGCTTACGATGTCACCCAGTCCTACTTCCAGGTTCTCCTGAACCGGGAACTCCTCGATATTGCCAGGGAAAACCTGCTTTCATCCAAAGACCAGCTAACCCTGACCGACCGGCAATTCCAGATTGGTCTGAAATCAATAACCGACCTCAATCAGCAGCAGGCCGATACGGCGGAAAGCGCTCTTAACGTCATCAAGTCAGAAACACGCCTGCAGCGAAGCATGCTAGAACTCATTCGCCGTCTGCAGATCGATCCTCAGACAAAGATATCCCTTGAACCCGCCCCGGATGAAATAAAAGTTCCTGTGTCATCAAAGCTCGATATCGACAGCCTGGCACCGCTTGCCCTCGAAAGACGCAACGACCTGAAAAGCAGGTATAGTGAAGCAAATGCGGCAAAATGGCAGATCATCCAGGCAAGGGCATCCTGGCTCCCGCGCCTCGACCTCATTTTTTCCGTCACTACCGGAGGGACTGGTTTCATTCGTCAATCGATCAACAGCGGACCTGAAACGGAGTATGCATTTCCTCCGCTCTCCGATCAGCTTGGCAATTCAATCGGATACTCTGTTGCATTGAACCTGAGCTGGACCCTGTTTGACGGCTTTCAGACCCGTTACAATGTCGAAGCGGCAAAAATAAACCATATCAACCAGCGCCTCGATTATCAGGACCTTAAAAACAATATCCTGATCGATCTCAGACAGGCTGCGGGAGACTACAACGCAGCTTTCACTGAAATAGAAACCGCAAAAGTCAGGCTGAAAGCAGCAGAATCCGCTTTCGCCGGCATAAAGCGGAAATACGAACTTGGAGCGGCGGGATTTGTCGAGCTAAGTACTGCCAGGGCGGCCCTTTTCAATGCACGTTCAGGCCTCTCTCAGGCAAACTTCAACCTGTTGCTTCAGAAAAACATAGTCGATTTCACTACCGGAAACCTTTCCGTTCAATAATCCTGAACACGGCGGACAGCCCCGATGAAAAAAAAGCAGCCCTTCATAAAAAGAAAATCCACCCTGATCACCGCAGCAGTTCTTTTGACAGCAACGATATCGATCATCCTGTTCCTCAGGTTAAGGGAAAAACCTGTCGAGGTCACTACCGAAAAAGCCTTCAGGAAAGAGATCGTGCATATCGTTACCGCGACAGGCAAAATAGAGCCTGAGGTTGTCGTGAACATCGCACCCGATGTATCCGGAGAGATCATTGAACTGCCTGTCCATGACGGTGATAACGTCACGAAAGGAGACCTTCTGTTCAAAATACAGCCTGACATCTATATCAACCAGGTCCGCCAGAGCCTCGCCCAGCTGAACGCCTCAAAGGCACAAAACCTCGAAGCAAAATCGAGGAAACTGAAAGCGGAAGACGATTTCCGAAAAGCATCCCTGCTCTACAAGGAAAAACTGATTTCCCAGACCGACTACCTTGCTTCGAAAACAAACTCGGAAGCCGCACGGGCAAGTTATGAAGCCTCGCTTCACGCCATCGAACAGAACAAAAGCCTTCTCGACCAGAACCAGGAAAAGCTCGATAAAACCGTCATCAAGGCGCCGATCAACGGTTCCGTCATCGTGCTCAACAACAAACTCGGAGAACGCGTCGTCGGCGTCGGCATGTTCCCCGGCACCGATGTAATGCGAATAGCGAATCTCGACAGCATGCAGGTTGTCGTCGAAGTCAACGAAAACGATATCGTGAACGTCAGGACCGGCAATACGGTCAGTGTCAAGGTCGATGCTTACGGAGACAAGGTTTTCAAGGGTATCGTCCGCGAGATTTCCAATTCCGCGATTTCCAAGGCGGCAGGCACCCAGGAAGAGGTTACCAATTTTTCGGTCAAGATCCGCATCTTCAACCATGAACGGCTGCTGAAACCGGGCATGAGCGGTACGGCCGATATCGAATCCCAGCGTATACCCAACGCACTTGTAGTCCCGATCCAGAGCGTTACCGTCAGAAGTGCACGTAAAGATACAGCACTTGAAAAATCCGAAAAAACCGGCGTAACCATCGTATCCCAGGCAAGGGAAACCGAGAGCCCGCAAGGTGTTTTCATCGTGAAGTCAGGTAAATCGTATTTCAGTCCGGTTAAAACCGGTACGACCGACAATACCCATATCATTGTAACTTCGGGTGTAAAAGAGGGGGACGAAGTTGTTTCCGGAAGCTACTCGGCCATCACGAACCAGCTCAGTGACGGCCGCAGCGTCAAGGTACAGAAAAAATAGGGGGCATCATCATGCAGGAACCTCCGGTCATCATCATGAAAGAACTCTGCAAGTTCTATGAAATGGGCGATCAGGTCGTCCGGGCCCTCGATTCCATCAATCTCGATTTCAGGAAGAACGACTATGCCGCGATCATGGGACCTTCCGGAAGCGGGAAATCAACCCTCATGAATATCATCGGCTGCCTCGACACCCCGACTTCGGGCATTTATGAACTGAACGGACAGAACGTTGCGGAAATGAATGACGACGAGCTGGCCCTTGCGAGAAACAGGGAAATCGGTTTCGTATTCCAGACCTTCAACCTGCTCCCCCGGCTGAACTGCCTTCGCAATGTCGAACTGCCGCTGATCTATGCAGGGGTACCTCCGGAAGAACGGAATGAGCGTGCTGCGGAAGCGCTCAGGAAAGTCGGCCTCGGCGACAGGATGACGCACAAGCCTTCCGAACTTTCCGGCGGACAGATCCAGCGTGTGGCGATAGCAAGGGCGCTTATCAACAAGCCTTCGATCATTCTTGCCGACGAACCGACCGGCAACCTCGACACCGCGACCAGCCACGACATCATGAATATCTTCGGGACGCTTTCCGAAGTCGGCAACACCATCATCCTCATCACGCACGAGGAGGATATCGCGCGATACACGAAACGGATCATCAGGCTCAGGGACGGAAAAATAGAAAGCGACTCGCGGAAATGAAGGTGCCCTTCCGACAATTCCGGTATGAATCCGTCGAAAGCCTGAAAATGGCGCTCTTCCAGATCAAGGCCAACAAGACGAGATCTTTTCTCACCGCCCTCGGTGTCATCATCGGGATCGTATCCATCACCATGATGGGCACGGCGATAAACGGCATTGACCTTGGATTCGAAAAAAGCCTTTCCATGCTCGGCTATGATGTCATTTATGTTCAGAAAACCTCATGGAGCACCATGGGACAATGGTGGCGATACCGGAACCGGCCGGACCTGAAAACCCTGTATGCCGAACAGATCAACCGGATCATCACCGACAACCCCCGTTCAGAGCTGCTCCTTGCCGTTCCTCAGATATCCACCTACCAGGCCTCCGCCAGGTACCATGACCGGATACTCGAACAGGTTTTCGCTCTCGGCACTAACGGCGACTACCCGGCGACGGCCTCCGGCACCCTTGCGACCGGCCGTTTCTTCACGCCCGGAGAGTCTGCAGGCGACGAAATGGTGGGAGTGATCGGGGACGATGTCGCATCAGGCCTCTTTCCGAACGAACCGGCTGTCGGAAAATCGATCCAGATCAGAAACCACAGGATCCGCATCATCGGGACATACAGAAAACAGGGAAAGTTCCTCGGCCTTTTCAGCTTCGACAATCAGATCATCATGCCGGTCGGCGCTTTTCAGAAGATTTACGGCAAAGAGATGTTCATCACCATCAGGGTGAAGATCAGGTACCAGCAGAGGGTCGAGGAAGCAAAGGAGGAACTCCTCGGGATAATGCGGAAAATCCGCCGTCTCCCACCGGGAAAGGAAGTGGATTTCTCCATCAACGAACAGAAAGCTTTCAAGAGCCAGCTCGATCCGATCAAGAACGGCATCGCGATTGCAGGTATTTTCATTACCGGAATGTCGCTGTTCGTCGGGGCGATAGGCATCATGAACATCACCTTCGTGAGCGTGAAGGAGCGCACGCGGGAAATCGGCCTGCGAAAAGCGCTCGGTGCAAGAAGACAGACCATCCTGCTTCAGTTTCTCATCGAATCGGTCATGATCTGCCTTATCGGCGGTTTTGTCGGGCTCCTTACTTCAATTATCATAACCTTCGCCATAGAGAAGGTCATACCGGATTTTCCGGTCAGGTTCTCCCCCGACCTTGTCTTTGCAAGCCTCGGAGTTTCTGTCATCACCGGCATCATCTCCGGCCTCGCACCGGCCATCTCAGCTTCGAGGCTCGAACCGGCGGACTCGCTGCGATATGAATAGGAGGAACCATGAAGCTCCGTGAAACCATCATACAGGCACTTTCCTCCCTGTCGGTCAACAGGCTCCGGTCACTGCTCACGATCATGGGAGTTGCAGTCGGCGTCTTTTCCATCATCGGCGTCATGACCGCCCTCGATGCAGTCGACAAAAGCGTGGAAACCGGACTTACCAGCCTCGGAGCCAATACCTTCCAGATCCAGAAGTTTCCGGCCACGGTTTTCGGAAGCGGACATTCGAGAAATTTCTATGCAAACCGAAAGGATATCACATACCAGCAGGCGCTTCTGTTCAGGAAAAGCATTGAAAAGAGTGCACGAACGATCGGTTTTATCATTACAAGCATGGGCAACCGTGCAAAATATGCCGGAATCGACACCAATCCTGACGTGACACTTACAGGCGGAGATGAAAATTTCTCCGCAGCGAACGGCTACAATGTATCAGCCGGCAGAAACCTGTCGGAAAGCGACATCCGGTATGCAAGAAACGCGGCCCTGATCGGCAGCGAACTCAAGGAGACGCTTTTCCCCGGAGGGGAAAATCCCGTCGACAAATCCATAAAGGTGAACGGCGAGGTCTATACCGTTATCGGAGTTTTCGAAAAGAAAGGTGCGGCTTTCGGGCAGAGCCAGGACAATTTCCTGCTGATCCCGATCACCCGCTACCTTGACCATGTAAACGAAAAAAGCAGCATCGCGATAACTGTTGAAGCGCTTTCCCGCAAGGATTATCCTCAAGCCCTCGACCGCGCTATCGGTGCAATGCGGATCGTACGCGGTCTCGGTGTGAAGGACCCCAACGATTTCGAGATCAGGACAAATGAATCGCTGATCGACTCGTTCAAGGATATAAAAAGCGCCATCAGTTCTGGAGCGTTCATTATCAGTTTCATGTCCCTGCTCACTGCCGGAGTCGGCATCATGAACATCATGCTGGTAAGCGTGACGGAACGTACCAGAGAAATCGGCATCCGCAAATCCGTCGGCGCGCCCCGCAGGAGCATACTGCGCCAGTTCCTTCTCGAAGCGCTGTTCCTTTCGCTGGTCGGCGGCTTCATAGGTATTTTTGTGGGCATAACGGCAGGCAACATCGTAGCCCTGAAATTCAATCTCCCGCCCATCTTCCCCTGGCTCTGGATAGCAGTATCGATGATCGTCTGTTCAGGGATCGGAATGGCTTTCGGAATCTTTCCAGCCTGGAAAGCCGCCAACCTCGATCCGGTAGAAGCCCTCAGGCCAAAATGATATATACTTGGATCACCGGTTCAGTCAATTCCGGGGATGTCAAGCAGTCTCCGGGCAAAAGTCGTAACATGGTGCATCATGGCCGGCTCGAAGGACGCGAACGCTTCAAGATCCTTCCTGATGGCTGAATGTTCCCGGAAGGAACGGTCGGCTTTCTCCCACGATGGAAGCACCTGTTCTTCAATCCATTTCCAGCGGTGGACCGGATCGGTCACGCTCTTTGCGCCGGTCAGGGTTTCCAGATAACCGGCATGGGTGAAAAATGACGGTTTTGAAGCGGGTTCAGGAAAATCAAGTTCACTTCCGAACGAAACGACGATTTTGCCGATCGGGCTGATCGCATCGAATATCGGCTGAAGTGTTCTTATCTGTTCATGCTTCAACAGCAGAATATTTCCCTCGCGGATCATATTCCTTGCTTCTTCTTCACCCCCGGTTTCCAGAAGTATGCGGGAACCCTGATCGATCCTCCTGAAACCCTCGAGCATGTACTCCTCTTCCTCCGGACCGCAGTTCCGCTCGATCCCGGCGATCCCCTCCTCGAGGTATGCCGCATGAGCCCAGGCGATATCGTAAAAGATGCCGTTGTTGCCGCGCCTGATTTCATCGAGATCGGCAAGCAGCAGCTGCCGGGCGGCAAAGGAATGCATCATCGAAGGAATGTACAGAAGCGTGTTGACTGCCTGCCGGAACAGTTTTCCCGGATCGAGCGAAAAACCTTCTTCCGCGGACTCATCACGCCTGCTGAAACCTCCGGGGGTATGCATGAGCTCGGCAACGGCAAGAGCGAGGCCGACTTGTCTCGACGCAAACGCCGCCATGCCCGCCCATTTGAAAAGCTCCGGCTTCTGCAGGTACCATGAAGCATATTGCGCCGTGATCGCCCTGTTACGGTCGACTATCCTGTTTTTCGGCGGAATGTGTGATTCAACCTCTTCAAGCCATTCCTGTTTTGTCCGTCCCATGTCAGCTTTGTTATGTGTTATGATGTTTACTACAATCATTAACAGGCAACAGCGCTGAAAAAATTTCAGCAACGGAAAATTTGGCATGGACTGATAATGAGGCTGCCTCAGTTTTCATTCGAGGCTGCCTCTAAAAGATAGTCTGTGCTGAAAAGCAGGAAAAGGAGGCGATTGTCCCGGATTTATTCTAACTCGATAAGTGCCTGGCCACTCTTGACGGCTTCACCGGGAGAAGCGAGAATGCATTTGACGGTTCCTGCGGCATGCGCGGTAATGTTCGTCTCCATCTTCATGGCCTCGAGCACGACAAGAAGGTCGTTGACCTGAAGCTTCTGGCCTACCTGGACGTTCACGCGCTGGACGATTCCGGCAATCGGACTGCGGCAGACTTTTTCGTCTGGCAGACCATCCGAAACAGGAGCGGCCGGCTGAGGCTGGAGAAATACCGGAAGAGGAGCTTGATGAGACTGTATCGTGGAGGTCAGTTCCGAATAGTCCGGAAGCATCCGTACCTCTTCTCCTTCGATCACTTCCACATCGACAATGTATTTTTTTCCGTCTATGATCAACTGCAACTGCACGGTAGTGCTCCTTCTTTATTTAAGCTGAATGATACTGAATGTTATGGGACGACTGTATCGATACACGTCCCAGCTGTGACCATGAGCTCATACCCCTGTCGCTGATGAAACGTGCACGGCGTATCCTCACGTTCTTACCAAGATATGCGGCAATGGCCGCTGACATGATCATGAGCAGTTCAGGGGTAATTTCTGAATCCTGCATGGGTACTCCAGTTAAATGATTACAGAGGAATGAGTCCGTGTTTTTTCTGAGGCCTGAATTCCCTTTTTGAATGAACGATATCGAGCGCCATGGCAAGGTAACGGCGAGTTTCCGCAGGTTCGATGATATCGTCGATCTGAAAACGCGACGCCGCTGCATAAGGAGTGGAAAACGATTCCTGATACTCCCTGACCAGTTCCTGATGACAAGCAGCCGAATCGGCGGCATTTTTTATTTCGTTCCTGAAAATAATTTCAACTGCGCCTTCGGCTCCCATAACCGCTATCTCGGCTCCCGGCCAGCAGACCACCCGGTCCGCATCAAGGTCCTTGCTGCACATGGCGATATAGGCCCCGCCATAGGATTTACGGAGAATGACGGTCAGTTTGGGAACGGTAGCGGCGGCATAGGCAAAAAGCATTTTGGCGCCGTGCCTGATGATACCGCCATGCTCCTGCTCGACACCGGGCAGAAATCCCGGAACATCTACAAACGTGATAATGGGAATATTGAAGGCGTTGCAGAAACGGATGAAACGCGCTGCCTTGTCGGAGGCATTGATGTCAAGCACGCCAGCCATCACGGCAGGCTGGTTAGCCACGACACCCACCGTACGGCCCTGGAGCCGGGCAAACCCGATCACGATGTTCGGTGCGAAAAATTCCTGCACTTCCATGAAATCCCCACGGTCCACCACATGCGTGATGACATCGCGGACATCGTAGCTCTGCTTCGGATTCAGCGGAACGATACTGTTCATTCCCTTGTCGGGCATGATTACCTCTTCAGCTTCAAACTGAGGCGGGTCCTCGAGATTGTTCGAAGGAAGGAAAGAGAGCAGGCGCTTGCAGATCGCCATGGCATCGAGGTCGTTTTCCGCAATGAAATGAACAACCCCGGAAAGACACATCTGAGCATTCGGTCCTCCGAGCTCTTCAGCTGTTACATCCTCGCCGGTAACCGATTTGATGACTGACGGACCGGTAATGAACATCCTGGCCCCTCTGGTCTGGATGATGAAATCGGTCAGTGCAGGACTGTAGGCCGCCCCTCCGGCACATGGTCCGCAGATGAGCGATATCTGAGGGACGACACCGGAAAGCATGACGTTGTTGTAGAAAATCCTGCCGTAACCCGAAAGGCTGTCTATGCCTTCCTGTATTCTGGCTCCGCCGGAATCGTTGATGAGTATGAAGGGAGATCCTGTCTTCAGACAGGCCTGCATCATCTGCACGATCTTGATACTGTGCATCTCCCCTGCCGATCCGCCGCCGACCGTGAAATCCTGGCTTGCAAGATGGACCAGCCGGCCTTCGATGCTTCCGGCCCCGGTCACTACGCCGTCCGCCGGCATTTTCTTTCCTTCCATGCCGAAATTAGTGCAGCGGTGTTCGGCGAAAAGTCCCATTTCCTGAAAGCTGTCCTGATCAAGAAGAGCGTTAATGCGTTCCCGGGCTGTCAGAAATCCCGCTTTGTGGTGCCGGTCTATCCTTTCCTGACCTCCGCCAAGGCTGATTTCTTCCCTGCGCCGGTTCAGTTCTTCTATTTTCTGTTCGATTGTCATGGTAAATATTTCTCGGCGATAATCTTCAAGTTGTGGACGGATTGAACGGAGCAACCGTCACCTTGTGTTCCATGCCGCTTACAGTAACGGCATAGGTAATCGGCCCCGTGATAACCCCCTGATGTCCTTCGGCAGGATGCATTTCAGATACTCCCGTCAACGGATCAGTTCCGACATTTAAAGGGCCCTCGTGCCTCCGGGCAAAAAATTTCGGCGCCACCTGGGGAAACATGGCATAGGTGAGAACATCCTCATCCGTACCGTTGCAGCCCGGCAAAGGGAGTGCTTCGGAACGCAGCTTTTCCCATTCGGGCTTGAGCAGATCCGCCGGACGGCAGGTTATCGGTTCCTTGTGGGTATGCTCTATGGACATCCTCACCACTTCCGGATTTTTCTCTCCGGGCCCTGCTCCGTAATAGCCGAGCATCAGGTCGGCAAATTCTCCGGTTAAAACCTTATAACGTCCCATAAGTACATTGAGCACCGCCTGCGTACCGACTATCTGGCTGCTTGGGGTTACAAGCGGCACATACCCCGTATCCTTGCGGACAAGCGGGATCTCGTCGAGCACGTCCTTCAGACGGTCGCCAGCCCCCTGCTGCCTGAGCTGGTTTTCCATATTGGAAAGCATTCCTCCCGGAATCTGGCTTTTGAAAATCTCCGTTTCCACGCCGGTGACTTTTGACAGGAACTCCCGGTAACGCTCAATTTTCGAAACAAAATATGATTTGACACGAAGAACCCTTTCCAGATCAACCTTCGTGCCGAAACCGGTACCTTCAAGCATTTCAATGAAGCTTTCCGTCGGGTTATGCCCCGGACCGAGGCTCATGGTACTGATCGCTGTATCGACACAGTCGATTCCAGCTTCCACTGCTTTCATCAGGCTCACCATGGTAACACCGGTAGTGGCATGAACATGGAGATGAAGGCGCATATCGGGACCGCATGCCGCCTTGATTCCCTTGACAAGGTCGTAAGCGGCCTGGGGCTTGATTATGGCGGCCATATCCTTGATGCAGATCGAATCGACCCCCATATCCTGCAGCCTTTTTGCCTGATCGACAAACAGGGCGACCGTATGGATCGGGCTGACCGTATAGGAGATGGTACCCTGTGCATGACGGCCGGCTTTCCTGACGGCCCGCACTGAAGTTTCAATATTGCGAAGGTCGTTCAGGGCGTCGAAGATACGGAAGACGTCGACACCGTTTTCCGCCGATTTATAGCAGAAGCGCTCTACCACCTCGTCCTGATAGTGACGGTAACCCAGAAGGTTCTGGCCGCGCAAAAGCATCTGCAGCGGGGTTTTCGGCATAAGCCTCTTGAAGGTGCGCAGCCGCTCCCAGGGGTCTTCGTTCAGGTAACGGATGCACGCGTCATACGTTGCTCCACCCCAGCACTCTATTGACCAGTAACCTGCCTCATCGAGGTCCTTGCAGGCACCGCTCAGGTCCTCAATTCCCATCCGGGTGGCGATCAGGCTCTGGTGAGCATCACGCAGGGCCAGTTCGGTGATATCAATAATCCTTTGTACAGTCGTTTCCACGTTGATATAGTAAAATCAAAATCTTCAGGTATCGGTAGCGATGAAAACATGGCTGCAGCATCATTTTATCACTGGAAACCAGCCAAGCCGTCATCCAGGGGATGATACACAAAAAGCTCAGGAAAATGCAAAAACAAGATACATTCACGCTAAGCAGTGTACTCTAACCCTGTGTCATCCGAATTCCATAAAACATATAACATTATAAACCGCAAGAATATAAAACATTTGACACCAATATCTGTCACAATTCCGTTAAACTTTTTACGTTAAAAACACAAAGCTGTCATCTTTATCAACCGCCTGTTTTTCATAACCTGCAAACAGTGATCCATCACAAGAAAATCCATTGCCGCCATATGTCCATTGACCGGCAAAGTGCTTATATTTCCTTTTATTTACATTCATTATCATCATTTTAAGGAAACTCGCATGCTGAACAAAGCTTTTTTTCCGGGAAAGTATATCCAGGGTGCCGGCGCTTTCAACGAACTGCCGTCTCTCGTTAACCTGTTCGGCAAACAGGGTCTAATCCTTGCCTCACGAAGCCCATACGGCAGGATCATACCGGAAAGCGGCATTAACCTTGAGGCAAACTCCTTATCCGTGGAGCAGTTTGGCGGGGAGTGCTGTGAAGAGGAGCTGTCCAGAGTAGAAACGCTTATCCGTGAACATCATTTTGATGTACTTGTCGGAATGGGAGGAGGAAAAGTGATCGATACGGCAAAAATCGCCGCCGACCGGGAAAACATACCGGTCATCATTGTTCCCACCATAGCCTCGACGGATGCCCCTTGCAGCGGCTGTGCGGTCCTGTACACAAAATTTGGCGTCTATCAGTCGGTTTACTATCAGAAACTGAATCCGGCCATCGTCCTGGTCGATACGAATATTATTGCCAACGCTCCGGTAAGGTTCCTTGTGGCCGGCATGGGAGATGCCCTCGCGACATGGTTCGAGGCAAAATCCTGCAGTGAAACACGCTCCCGGAACGAATGCGGCGGGCTCGCCACGCTTTCAGGTCTAAATCTCGCTCGGCTCTGTTATGAAACACTCCTCAAAGACGGGTCGGCGGCAAAAACTGCGGCTGAAAAGCATACGGTCACCGACGCTCTGGAACATATCGTCGAAGCGAACATTCTGCTGAGCGGCATCGGGTTCGAAAGCGGAGGCCTGGCCAGCGCGCATTCCATTCATAACGGATTTACCGCGCTCGAAGAAACACACGCTTACTACCATGGAGAAAAGGTGGCTTTCGGACTTCTTGCAGGCCTGCAGCTCAACGGAGCATCGGAGGAAGAGATCGAAACGGTTTACTCGTTCTGCGAAGAGGTCGGTCTCCCAACAACGCTTGCCGAAATCGGGCTGGCGAATGCCGACCGTGAAAGATTGATGAGCGCCGCGCTAAAAGCTTCATCTTCAAATGAATTCATCCACCACGAAACCGTTGCAATAACACCTGAAAAAGTGCTTGAAGCCATGCTTGCCGCCAATACAACGGGACAAAAGCGGAAAAAGGCGGCAAATGCATGATGCGGCACATTCAGAGATTCCATTGGAGCCATCCGATCTCTCAACATGCCGCAGAATTTTTTCATGGCTCTTTGTTGTTATTATGTTGACGGATTGGAACAGAACCCCTCATTTTTCGTCAATCTAAACGGAGAAAAACAATGGATACCCGAGAGCTTATAGAAAAGTATCACAACGCATGGACCTCCGGTGATCTTGCCGCTGCCCGCAATTTTCTTGCCGACAATCTCGATTTTCAGGGCAGTATCAACACGTTTACCCGGGCCGACGATTTCATTTCCGCTCTGTCTCAATTCAGGCAGATCGTAACCGGAGTCACTCTTCTGAGAAGCTTCTTCGACAGGGAAAGCGCCGCTCTCCTTTATGACTGCAACACGGCCACACCTGCGGGCGTCGTCAGAACCGCGGAGTTTTTCACGGTTTCCGGCAATAAAATCGCTTCGATTCGGCTCGTTTTCGATGCTACTGTCCTGCGTGAAATCGGAAAACAGATGGATGAAAAATAATCATGAATTACAGGTTGATTTCTCATAAAAAACTTCACAGGATTGCAAACCATGAGTATTCTGCGTCATGATAAAGAGAAAGAGATGCAGCGAAGCCGGATGATCCTCGGCCAGGCGGCTCCGAACTTCCTCGATCCGGAACTCGAGTGGAGAAGAATTTTTGCCGAAATGTGGGGCACGTTCCTGCTCGTGCTCACATCCGCAGGAGGTGGGGTGGTATCTGCAATCAGCGGCAGCGAAATCATTCACTCCATGAGGATTGTCGCTCCGGGGCTCATGGTCATGGCGATCATCTATTTCATGGGTACCGTAAGCGGGGCCCACCTGAACCCGGCGGTGACCCTCGCATTTGCCGTGCGCAGAAACTTTCCCTGGATTCGTGTGCCTGCCTATATTCTGGCGCAGCTCATCGGCGGTACGGGAGCCGTATGGTTCCTGAAATCGCTTTTCGGCACGGCAGGAAACCTCGGAGCCACGGTACCCGGCCAGGGAATCAGTCACATGACGGCCTTTGCAATGGAAACAGTCCTGACCGCTGGCCTTGTCAACACGATCCTCGGCACGGCATCGGGTGCACGCAATATCGGAACGAACGGAGCCATAGCCGTGGGAGGCTATATCATCATGGCGCACCTCTGGTCTTTTCCGGTCAGCGGCACATCGATGAACCCTGTACGCTCACTTGCTTCGGACCTGCTGCGAAATGACTTCAGCACAACATGGATCTATGTCGCAGGACCTCTTGCCGGTGCGATGATCGGTGTGCTTTTCGAATGGATCCTCAAGGGACCACCGACAGAAGCGGGAACTCTAGCTGCACAAGGTACGCTCGATCTTGAAAGGCAGGAGAAAAAAGACTAATCCTGATAAAGGGAACGGTTATGGTTTCAACTGGCAATAATGGAAAAGGTTTTCCTCTCAAAACGCTGCTTGGCTTCCTTGGTCCCGGATTTCTGGTCACGGTCGGATTCATAGATCCCGGCAATTGGGCAACGAATATCGAAGGAGGATCACGCTACGGCTACAAACTCCTCTGGGTCGTGACTCTCGGCACCGTCATGCTGGTACTTATCCAGCACATGGCCGCAAAACTCGGGATCGCAACAGGAAAATCCCTTGCAGTCAACATCCGTGACTTTTTTCCAAAGCCAGTCAGCGCCTTTATCGGCATAACCGTTGTCCTTGCATGCATTGCCACCGATGTTGCGGAACTGGTCGGCGGCGGCATCGGATTCAGCCTGCTTTTCGGCATGCCGCTCTGGGCAGGAGCGCTTCTGACCGTGATCCTCGAGGTATTCCTTATCATCAGCCAGCGATACCACAGGATTGAAACCATCATCGTCGGGTTCCTGGGCATCATTGCAATCTGCTACCTGGTTGAACTGGTGATCGTCCGGCCGGACTGGCAATCGGCTGCTTCAGGATTGTTCATACCGTCCATGGACCACAGCAGTATTTACGTCGCGATGGCAATTCTCGGGGCCGTTGTGATGCCGCACAACATCTTCCTGCATTCGAACGTCATCCACAGCAGGAAATGGGGGATTTCAGAACAGGAAAAGCTCGAACTGCTCCGTTACGAGAAAATAGACACGCTGTTCGCCATGACTCTCGGCTGGATCGTCAACGCTTCGATGATCATTGTGGCTGCAGCTGTTTTTTATTTTCACAACATACCGGTTGACGGCATCGAATCGGCTTCCGCAACACTCAAACCGCTGGCAGGACCGCTCGCGGGCCTCCTGTTCGCCATTGCACTCGTGTTTTCCGGCGTCGGTTCCTCCATAACATCCTCGATGGCTGAAGCGAATGTCATTACCGGCTTTCTCGGAAAACCGGAAGATCCCCGTTCACTGCTGTACAGGCTTGCCGTCTTTATCACATCGATACCCTCCTTCCTGATTATCATGTATGGTATCGATACTTACCGGTTACTGATTTTCAGCCAGGTGGTGCTGAGCATCCAGCTGCCTTTCACGCTTCTGCCGCTTCTGATACTCTGCCGAAACCGCATGGTAATGGGAGGGTTCAGAAGCAGCAATACCGAATTTACTGCAGCGATCATTATTTCCTGTATTGTTATCGCGTTGAATATGTATTTTTTCTATAGCACACTCAGCGGGAAAATCTGAATGACGATCTATAAAAACATTCTTGTCGCAATCGACTGCTCCTCTGTTGATGAAATCGTCATTGAACAGGTTGCTGCACTTGCCGGCGAGCTCGGGGCGACTGTGCATCTGCTGCACATCGTGCACTCGCATACGATCGATCAGGAAAGGACCATGCGCGAAAAGGCAAACGTTTTTATGAAAAACTATCAGGAATTATTGCAGAACAAAGGGATAGAAGTGAACCTGATTATCAGAAGCGGCGAACCGGAAAAGGAAATTCTCACAGAAATAAAAGAGAATGCCTATGACCTGCTGGCTATGGCTGCACACGGGCACAACTGGATCGGAAGGATCATTTTCGGAAGCGTATCGCGCTCGCTCCGGGAAAAAACACCGATTCCCCTTCTTCTGATCAGGTCAGGCCAGTGATTTTCTCTGTTATCAAACCAAAACAACGAACAACCATGATACATTTGCAAAAACTTACAAAACCACTTGCCGTTCTGATGATTCTCTCGATGACATTATTTTCTGGTGTCAGCAAGGCTTCAAATGCAGAATCAGGAGCCGGCATCGGCGCAGCGGCGGGCGGTATTCTCGGCGGCATCATCGGCAGCCAGTCGGGCAGCTGGGTAAAGGGAGCCCTCATCGGCGGCATTATAGGAGGAGCCGCCGGAGCGCTGATCGGCGATTACATGGACAAGCAGGCCGAAGAGATAGAAAAGGATGTAAATGGGGTAAAAGTTGTCAGGGAAGGCGATGCTATCAGGGTAACTTTTGATTCAGGGATTCTTTTCCCCTCAGGTTCTGCTGACCTGAGCAATGAAAACTATGCAAACATTGAAAAACTGGCAGGTATTCTCAACCGTTATCATGACACCTCCGTTGTTGTCGAAGGCCATACCGACAATACCGGAACACAGGAAGAGAACCAGTACCTTTCTGAAGAAAGGGCTGAAGCAGTTACAAACACGCTCGTCTATTACGGCGTCGACAGCAGCAGGATCACTCCTTACGGATACGGCGATACCCGTCCGGTTGCTTCGAATGACTCTGAATGGGGGCGCAGCATGAACCGCCGTGTCGAAATACTGATCTATGCGAACGAAGAACTCAAACGCCAGGCTGAATCAGGCAGGATAACAAACTGATGCTTTTCAGGAAAACATAAGTAACCAACTTTAAAAAGCCCGTACGAAATCCGTCCGGGCTTTTTCTTTTGAAGGGAAAAACAAAAATTGCTTACATTTCGGCCACATGCGGCGGCTATCAACCAGCCGGCATAAGCCGCTGGCCGCCAGGAAAACAAAATGCAAACACCATGTTGTATTTCAAAAGTGCAGAGGAGGTCCTGTATCAGTGGGTATCAAGGGTTTGCAGCGGAAATCCGGACGATATCACCGCCCTTTACCATGAAACCGCCATCCTCATACCTACATTTTCTCCTCATACCGTAACATCGACTGAAGGCGTGAGAAATTATTTCGGTCAGCTGGCTACAAGGAGTGGTCTTGGTGTCCGGCTTCACGGAAAAACACTCAGAAAGCAGTCACAATGTGAAACGCTGCACACTCTCAGCGGCATCTACTCTTTTGAATTTGAAGTTGACCAGGTACTGCTCTCCTTTCCATCCCGGTTCAGCTTTGTTGTGGACCTGTCCCTGGAAAAGCCGATCATCCATCACCATTCATCGCAGGTTCCGAGAAACCTTTCGTAATTCCTCCTTTTTTTTACGGAGCAAGTGCCTTCACGAACCCGAAGGCATTGTTCCGGGAATTCGTTATTATATTTGTTAAAGCTTTCCAGGGAAAACTTCCGTGACCACAGAGGAAATCCGGAATGTACAGAAGCATTGCAGATTACGGGCTCATAGGAAACCTGCATTCCGCGGCCCTCGTTTCGAAAGAAGGTTCGATCGATTACTGCTCGCTTCCCCTTCTTGATTCTCCGACCATTTTCGCATCACTGCTCGATGATGAAAAAGGCGGTTTTTTCAGCTTGCAGCCATCAGAGCCCTTCACTTCGGAACAGGAATATATCAGAGACAGCAATATCCTTTCCTGTTCGTTCCATTCCGGAAACGCCAAAGCCCTGCTTCATGATTTCATGCCGGTGGATAACCAGGGACCCCGAAAAAAAACAGCAACCCGCATCCATCGCTGCCTGAAAGTCATCCGGGGGAACATGCGTTTTATCCTGACACTCATGCCGCGTCCGGATTATGCAAGATCCATTCCTTCGATAACGGAAACTCAGAAGAACCTTTTTGTCATACGCTCCGGACGCATTATCCTTACCCTTGCCGTTCAGTGCAGGAATGCAGTAATAACAGGTAACGAAAGTGGGACGCTCAAGCTTTCCATTCAGCTCGATGAAGAAGAGGAAGCACACATCGACCTGTCTTTCGGAACACACCGCTCATTTTCCGATTTTCAATGTCCTTTCGAAGAAACCGACAGGTTCTGGCAGAAATGGATCCATGACTGCACGGGCGAACGGTGTACATACCTCGGAGAGTTTGCCCCGATGATCAACCGCTCTCTTCTTGTGCTGAAGCTCCTGACCTTTCAGTCAACAGGAGCCATTGCAGCTTCCGCTACAACCTCCCTGCCTGAAACCATAGGTGGTGAAAGAAACTGGGACTACCGTTTCTGCTGGATAAGAGATGCATCATTCACACTGAAGGCTTTTTTTGCTCTCGGACATATAGCGGAAGCTGATGCGTTCATCCAATGGCTCCATGCAACCTATCGAAGATACGGCAGCAGAAACCTGCAGATCATGTACACCCTCCAGGGAAAAGAAAAGCTGAAAGAAAAGGAGCTTTCTCATCTGAAAGGATACTGCGATTCCCGGCCGGTCAGAATAGGTAATGAAGCATACAGACAGAACCAGTGGGACATTTACGGAGAGGTCATGGATTCCGCCCTCCGCCTTTCCGATTACGCAGGCCGGATCGACGAGGAACTCTGGCCTTTTTTCTCGGAAATATGCAACCTTGCCATCGAAAACTGGCAAAAACCCGATGACGGTATCTGGGAGGTTCGCAATGGCCCGCATCATTTCGTGTACTCGAAAGTCATGTGCTGGGTCGCACTTGACAGAGGTATAACCATTGCGCGGCGTTTCGGGTTTGATGCGCCGCTCGACAGGTGGACTGAGCAACGGGAAGCTGTTAAAGCGGACGTCCTTGCAAAAGGCTTCAACCGTGAAAAAAACTGCTTTGTCCAGAAATACGGTTCCGCTGATCTTGACGCCAGTCTTCTGCTGCTCCCGCTCTCAGGCTTCCTTCCCATCGATGACCCGAGGATGCAGGGCACGATAGCTGCGTGTCAAAGTGAGTTGATGCATCGGGGTTTCCTCTTGCGCTACAGGACAGAGGATGGACTTAAGGGAGAAGAAGGCGGATTTCTGCTTTGCAATTTCTGGCTGGTGGAATGTCTCGCCCGTTCGGGAAAAAGCGTCCAGGCATTGGAATTGCTGAACGAAACCCTGAAAGCGTCAAACCATCTCGGGCTTTTTTCAGAAGAGTTCGACAGCGTTAATTCCCGGATGCTGGGAAATTTTCCGCAGGCATTCAGCCATATCGGCTATATCAATGCGGTCACGGCGATCCTCTCTTCTGCAGGCAGGCTGGCTCAAACGAACGAAAAACCGTTCCTTGCCGACAGGTTGCGCAAACTTATCCCGTTCAGGGTAACGCTGAACAAAGGCAGAGAAACTGTTGTATCCGCTTCACCGGCAACGAGCGGCGAATTGAAAAAAATGCTCGGTATGCTGCAGGGAGCTTTCTTCGACAGTGAAAAAGGAAAGGTCGATTATGAGGCAATGAAACGCTCAGAGAGTTTCAGCCGCTACCTGATTCTTGCTCAATCTCTTGCAGCCTTCGATCTCGATACGCTCAGGAGCGACAACGAGAAAAAAGCGTTCTGGATCAATATTTACAACATTCTCATCATTCACGGGGTCATTGAATTCGACATTCACGGTTCCGTACTTGAAGTTGTAAACTTTTTCTGCAGAATCGGCTACGATATCGGCGGGCACTTTTTTACACCGGACGACATCGAACACGGTATCCTCCGAGGAAACCGTCCCCCTCCCCTTGAGCCCTTCGCCCCGTTTTCATGGTTCGATCCCCGGCTTCGTCATGTTGTCGCGTTGTTTGATTTCCGGATTCATTTCGCTCTAGTGTGTGCTGCCGCTTCCTGTCCTCCAGTTGAGTTCTATGATGCGGCCCTGATCGACCGGCAGCTCGATACTGCTGCACGAAGCTTTCTGAACCGGCGCGGACTGGAAATTGACAGGATAAATAAGACTGTATTGTTATCGCCTGTCTTTGAGTGGTACCGGAGAGATTTCGGAAGTAACAACCGGAATATCCTGATTTCCATACTTCCATATCTGCCGGAAACAGATAAAGAATGGATAGAAAACAACCTCACCTCGGTTAAGATCCGGCAACTTTCCTACAACTGGAACCTGAATTCAACCTTGCTCGAATCGTGAACGTTCGACCCGAACTGCATGAGTTTCATTATTGGGTTCATGATGGAGAAAAAGTCAGGTGGAGCAGTTCAACTGCGCTGTTTCAGCTCCATCAGCTCTGCTTCAAGGCGGTCGATCTTTTCCTTCATTGCGCCCATCCCCCTCAATGAAGCCTCCTGTTTGAGCTGGTCCCGCATGATCTGAGCAGGCACACCCCTGAGAACTGCACCCGGCTGAAGAAACGATTTCGATATGCCAGCCTTGGCTGCAACCTGTATGCGGTCGGCAAGCTCCAGATGTCCTGCAAAACCGGCCTGTCCGCCTATCATACACTGCCTGCCTATCGTCACGCTTCCGGAAATACCGGCCTGAGCGGCAATGACTGTATGATCGCCGATCCGGCAGTTATGGGCAACCTGAACCAGATTGTCGATCTTTGCCCCGTTACTGATCACCGTGCTGCCCATCGTCGCCCGGTCGATCGTCGTATTCGCTCCGATTTCAACATCGTCGCCGATTTCAACAATGCCCATCTGAGGGATTTTCACATATGATCCGTCTGCCTGCGGAGCGAAACCGAAACCGTCGGAGCCTATCACACTGCCCGAATGGATAACCACCCGGTCGCCGACAACCGTACCGTTGTAACAGATCACGCCCGGGAAAAACACGGAATCTCGGCCTATCGAAACATCATGAAGCAGCACGGAATGATCCCCGATAACCGTATTGTTGCCTATGGAACAACGATCACCTATAACGGCATAGTTGCCTATCGAAACACCATCGCCTATCGAAACATCCCTGCCTATCACAGCTGTTGCGGCAATCCCTTCTGATGTAACTGTGCGCGGTTTTGCAAATTTCTGGAGAAGGAAAACAAAAGCCGTATATGGATCACGTACTTTGATGAACGATGTCCTGTGGCTGAATTCGTCCAGGGGAAGAGAACGGTTGACAATAACGAGCGAGGCCCCTGTCAGGCCAAGGTACCTGATATATTTCTCGTTGGCGATAAAACTGACCTGTCCTTTTCCGGCGGTCTCTATTTTTGCAGGACCGGTTATCGGCTCTTCGGCATTACCGACAAGTTCGACGGTGTCAAAATATCTTGAGAGGTAATCCCTGATCTCCTGAATAGTCATATTTTACAGGTAATTATCGGTACTTTTGAACGAGTAAAAATTTAGTTAAAAATTATCTCTTTTTCATTATATTTGATGCCCTGTTTAACATCCGGCCATGTAAATTTGCCGAATGTTGGCAAAGGCATTGAAAAACAGCGGTAATATAATCTCTTTCACTAGAATAATGCTGGACTCGATGATAAAACCGATCAAAATTTTCGCAGGCCGCAGTAATCCCGCGCTTGCCGAAAAAATAGCCGAGTACCTCAAAATGCCCCTTTGTGACATAAAGGTGGAAAATTTTTCCGACGGGGAGATTTCGGTTAATTACAACGAATCGGTCCGCGGATCGGACCTGTTCATTATCCAGTCCACAAATCCGCCCAGTGACAACCTCATGGAGCTGCTCATCATGATCGATGCCGCCAAGAGGTCATCAGCCGCAAGAATCACCGCTGTCATGCCTTATTACGGCTATGCACGTCAGGACAGGAAAGACCGTCCACGCGTCGCCATTACCGCTAAACTCGTCGCAAACCTGCTGACCCAGGCCGGAGCGAACCGCATTCTCACCATGGACCTGCACGCTGCGCAGATCCAGGGATTTTTCGACATTCCGTTCGATCACCTCTATTCGTGCGTCGTGCTGATCAACGATATCCGCCACAGGGATTTCCGTGACAACCTGGTCGTGGCATCACCCGATGTAGGCGGTGTGAAACTCGCAAGAAAATTTGCCGAAGAGCTCGGAACAGACCTTGTCATTGTCGACAAACGCCGTCCAAGAGCGAACGTAGCCGAAGTGATGAACATCATCGGCGACGTGAGCGGTAAAAACGTCCTCCTGGTCGACGACATGATCGATACGGCAGGGACCCTCGTCAATGCGGCAAAAGCTATCCGTGAAGCCGGCGGACTCAAGGTTTACGCTGCGGCAACGCATCCGATCCTTTCCGGCCCGGCAATCGAAAGGATCAACAACTCGGTGCTCGAAAAAGTCATCGTCACCGACTCGCTGATCACTAATCACGACTATTCGCCGAAAATCGAAACTGTTTCAGTAAGCCAGCTGTTCGGCGAAGCCATCAAGAGGATCTACGAAGACGATTCGGTCAGCTGCCTCTTCGACAGCAAGAACATTTACGAGAAACTTTCGAATATTCATTAAACACAAGAGATAAAAGCAAAGAAAGGAAAAGCATGGAAACTATTGTATTAGGAGTTCAGCTCCGCGCCATAACCAAAAACGGTGCTGAAAAACTGCGCAGCAACGGCCAGGTTCCAGGTGTCATTTATCATAAGGGTGAAGAAACCGTTCCGGTGAGCGTAAACGAAATCGCTCTTGAAAAACTGGTTCATTCGCCTGAGTCCCATATTATCGATCTTCAGTTTCCGGACGGAAAAGTCAAACGTTCGGTTATTAAGGATGTACAGTTCCACCCGGTTACAGACAGGATCATTCATACCGATTTTCAGCTCTTCTCGGCTGACGAAGTTGTCGAACTCGAAGTTCCCGTCTCTGTCACCGGCAACTGCATCGGTATTGAAAAAGGCGGCAAACTGCTCATCAGCCTTCATTCACTGACACTGAAAGGCAGGCCGGATGATATGCCTGATCATCTCGTTATCGATATTTCGGCTCTTGAGATCGGTCATTCGATTCATGTCAACGAAATCCCGATGGCCAGCTATCCCGGCCTCACCATCATGGTTGATCCGAAAGCTCCGGTTATCACCGTGCAGGGTGCAAACAAAGAGACCGAAGAAACAGCCGTCGCAGCAGAAAGCGCAAGCTGAAAAACCTTGTTTTGCTGCCAGCAAGATGTTGTAAGCCTTTTCAAAGCTGCTTTGCCGACTGGAAAAGCAGCTTTTTTTATTTTGATAACATTTGATTTTCTGCCGTCTTAATTGTTTTTTTCTATTGCATCCGTTCAGCATCACCGTTAGACTTACAAGAGTGAAAACAGCAACAGGTAAATCCTTGTTATCCGAAAAACCGTCCGGGGAAAAAAAGACGGTCCAGCAAAAGAAAACAGGAAAAATACTTTTTCTTCTGTTTTCTTTGTCTGCCTTTCTTGCTGTTCTCGTCATACGTTTCAAAATGGTGATACTCAGCTTTCACTCCTTCTTCACTGCAGCAATTCTCCTTTTTGCCAACCCTGAAAAGCTGAAACAGATTTTTTCACCGGAAATCATCGAATTCTGGATCGGCGCCATCTACCTTGTCCTTGTACCGGTCATTCTTTTTTTCACGGCCATAAGATTTCTCAGGAAACAAAGCCCTGAAAAACAGAAGAAGTCAATGGAGGAACTCAGTCTTGGCAAAATCAGCCTCAAGGCATTCAAGCGCAATACCATAGCGCTTTACGCCTCATCGATCATATTCATTCTCTATTCAGCTGCATTTCTTGCTCCTTTCATTGCTCCTTTCAACCCTTATGACCAGCAGGATTTTCTCGTTACAGCCTATCAGCCCCCCCTGACCCGTATCAATGCTCTCATACTGAAGGAACCGAAAAACCTTATCATCCCGCTCCAGTCAGGAAATGGACCGGAAATCCGGCTGACAAACAGGTTTATTTCCGACTTTCAGGACCTGAGGACTCGAAACGAACCGTATTCCCTGCGTTTCATCAACGATTATCATATCGAAGGTGAGACGGTTGTCTACCGTCAGGGAATTCGCTCAAAAACCATTTCCTTAAAAGACCTCCGTTCTCTTCGAAAAGCGTCATTGGAAAGTGGAAGCAGAGACGATTTCATCGTTTCACGCACTTTTGTTCTGGGTACCGACCAGTACGGCCGGGACATTCTCAGCAGGGTTATCTACGGCTCCAGAATTTCGCTCTCCATCGGGTTTCTCGTCGTTCTGATATCCGTCACGCTCGGTACGGTTATCGGGGTCAGTTCCGGATATTTCGGCGGCTGGATCGATGCTCTTGTCATGAGGATTGTCGATGTGCTTATAGCTTTTCCGGCCCTTTTCCTGATTCTCATCATCATTGCAACATTCGGCAATTCGATCTACCTGATCGTCATAACCCTTTCCTTTACCGGATGGATGGGTGTCGCCCGGATTGTCCGCAGCCAGGTACTTTCGCTCAAGGAACAGGAATTCATCCTCGCAGCCAAATCTCTCGGGCTTTCAAATACAAGAATCATTTTCAGGCATCTCGCCCCTAACACGCTCACTCCCGTCATCATTGCTGCTACTCTGAGGATCGGCAGCATCATTCTCACGGAGGCCGGCCTCTCCTTTCTCGGCCTCGGGGTACAGCCTCCGGTCCCGAGCTGGGGCAATATCATCAATGAAGGACGCGACAGCCTCCTGAACTACTGGTGGATATCGACTTTTCCCGGTATCGCCATTCTCTCGACAGTGGTCTGTTTCAACCTTATCGGCGACGGTGTGCGGGATGCGCTCGATCCGAGAATGAGGGGATAACCATGACTGAAGCCAACGAACCGGAATCCTGGACGACCCTTTCTACGGAATATCTCTACAGAAAACCATGGCTTACCATGCGTCGTGATTCAGTACGTCTGCCGAACGACAGGATTATTGACGATTACTATGTCTGGGAATTCCCGCCCTGGTGTAATGTCGTCGCTATCACGAAAGACCGTGAAGTGGTGCTTATCCGGCAGTACCGTCACGGACTTGGAAAAGTTCATTACGAAATCCCGGCAGGTGTCCACGACAGGGAAGGTGAATCAATCATCGAATCGGCCCGGAGGGAACTGCTGGAAGAGACAGGCTTCGGCGGTGGATCATGGAAACTGTGGATGGAACTGAGCGCAAATCCGGCACTGCAGAACAACATCTGCTACACCTTTCTCGCTGAAGGGGTAGAGCAGATCGGAACGCAAACCCTCGATGCGACCGAGGAGATTTCCGTACATCTGGTGAAGCACGATGAGCTGCGCTCTATCGTGCTTGAAGGCGGGATCATGCAGGCCCTGCATGTCGCTCCACTCCTCAAATACCTCTCAAGGATTGGAATGTGAATATCCTGGCGGTATCGCGATCATGAAAAAAACGGCACAGCTCTCCCTCCTTGAATCAACGATAAAATCGCTCGGATACTCCCTGCGCTATGAAAAAGGCAATTTCCTTGGCGGTGACTGCAGGGTCAGGCAGGATAACGTGGTTGTCGTAAACAAATTCCTGCCGATCGAAGGGAAAATTTATACCCTTGCGCAGGTCATCAGTAAAATCAATCCTCCCGGCCTCGGGCCCGAAGCTGTAAAAATCGTTGACAGCCTGGTCAACAGCAGCCTTTTCAGCAGAAAGAGCAGACGTTGATGAATTACAATAGCCTTGACACGCCAAACTGGAAATAGTGGGCCTTGAATGTCGCAAGCCCAGTGTCCCTCGTTCCTGCCAGGCTCCACTCTCCACGCTGTTCATAATGGTCATACTTGCCGTCAACAGTCCATTCCTTGCCGATTTCCCAGCTTACTTTAAATCCGAGAGTCAGCGCGCCAAATGCCGAAAGACGCTGGTCCTCACTATAATGAATTTGACCTGCCGGAGGAATGGCGGGATTTGACGGATCGGCCGGGTTGACAGGGAGATAAAAATCAGCCCCGGTCTGAGTGTAGAGACGAACTGCCGGTGTAATGCTCAATCCCGGTAGTAAGGGCTGGACATATTCCGCGTCGAACGTATGGGCTCTGATGCTCCAAGTATCCCGATAATAGCGGTAAGAAAGTCGAACAGTGCCCTCGCCGGCATCGAAATGATGGTTCCAGCGGCAGAGAGCAGTCACAATGTTTCGAAGATCCGGTCTGTTATCATAATATCGGTAAGGGTCTGAGGTATAACCGGTAATGTGGGAATAACCCAGGTTTACCTGTACGATATCATTTTTTGTGAGTACCCTGGTAACCCCGATCAATCCGGCCACACTCTTTTTTTCTTTCTGCCCGAACCCGGGAAAATTCGGTTCAACGCTGTCATCGCTAAAGCTGCTTCCGAGCGTCCAGGTCGTGTTCTTTTCTTCCGTCTCCCAGCTTCCCTGCAGCGAGGCACCCCTGGAAATGTAGTCGTTTTCCTGGGAATAGCTGAGACCCCCGGTCAGGCTTCCCCTTGAAAAATATCGGGTAAGCTGAATATCTCCTGATTTGCGCAAATCATGCAGGTGCATGATATCGGCTGTGTGATGTGCCGGAGAAGCACCTGTCACGGTATCCTTCATGAGTGTTACTGCAAGAGACCACTCGCCTGCGATTGGTACCATGCCCATCAGCGAAAAGGCCTCCACACTTACACGGTCTTGCGTCATCCCCGCCGTAAGAGGTTTGTCCCCGGTCTGCCAGTCCTGGTAGTTGAGGTATTTCAGGCTCACTATGCCCCGTTCAGGGGCTGCATCTGCATATGCGGTTCTGTACGAAGGTGCCACCATTGCAGCGCCGAGCAGGGCTGCCCCGAAAACCGCAAAGTTCTTCATCGAAACAGGTGTCATATTCCCTTTGGTATTTTTTGCCGTTAATTGCAGCCGCAGCCTCCGCCGCCCACACCGGAACCTCCTGATGCAGCCTCCTTGCTGCTGTAGATATGCTCGGTGTACCTGGTATCCAGAGGATCGCCCCCGAACGTCATCTCCGGACGGGCAAGTGTTCCCTTCTCCCATGACTGGACGCTGCTGCAGGCAGACAATGCGAGCAGAAGAAGCAGCAGAAAAGCGTGGAACGATTTCTGAATAGACTTCCTGTTCATCGTTTTGTCTCCAGTGCCGTTTGAATCTGTTTTTCGAGACCGGTCCGGTCGGACTCCTTGAATCCCTGATGCTGGAATATGATCTTTCCATCCCTGCCGATCAGGAAGCTTGTCGGCATACCCTTGACCCCGTAACTGCGAGGCGTCATTCCTTTTGAATCGAAAGCCACAGGAAACTTAGCGGGAAGCTGGGAGAGGAATTTCAGGGCGTCCTCATTTTTCGCATCGAGGTTAACACCGATGACTTTAAGCCCCTGGGCCCTGAATTTGTCATGGATGGAATTCAGCCAGGGAAACGATTGTTTGCAGGGACCGCACCATGATGCCCAAAAATCGAGGTAAACTACAGAACCCGCAATATTCGACAATTTCACGTTTCCCTGTGTGCCCGGAAGATCGAAATCAGGGGCGGTATTGCCCGGATCGAGCGCAAATGCCCGTGTACTGGAGCTCAGACACAGCAGCAGGGCAAGGAGAAAAAAGCTTAATTTATTTTTCATTGGCGATCATTACAATAAAATAGTTGAACAACCAACCTGAAACACATTACACGAGCTATTATGGAATTACATTTATTATTGCGTAAATGTACTGATTATATTTTTTTATACAAGCTCAATTTTTTTTATACAAGCTTAATCAATAAAAAAAAACGACAGATGAACGGAACTCTGTAAAGAGGATTTAGATGATCGTATTATGGCGGTATTGTCAATCATGACGCCGGGTTCACTTGAGATTGGTATTCAAGGTATCGCTGACCGAACCCGGCCTTACCGTCTTGCCCAGGGAATGCTGAACCGAAAGACCCCTTGTGCCTTTTCAGCCCCTCTCCGATCTGAATAATAAGGGGCTGGACCGGGAATATGCATACTGAAGTTATCTGATAATCCCCTTTTTCTTAAGTGCTTCGAAAACAAGCTTTTTTCGAAATGGCAGGTCGGCATCCGAACGGATATCTATGTTCGTGGCAAAAAACCAGACGTCGTCAGCAGTTTCAACATAGCCGACATACCAGCCAATCTGCGGTTTCACTCTCGCAGCCCATCCTGTCTTTGCCCTGACGGTATAACCCTGACCTTTTTCGCTCACCATGATTTCCGCAAGTTTATCATAGACAGAAGAACTGAATGGAAACTTCAGGAGATAAACCTTCTTCAGGAACTTCACCTGTTCTACTGGACTGATCAAAAGAGAACCGTCCAGCCAGAAGGAATCTGTTTCAAAGGGTCCGCTCAACCTGCCGTAGCCGGCCTCGTGCAGGTACCGGCGGTATTTTTCGGCACCAACCTTTCGGGCAAGTTCCTGGTAATACCACAGGCAGGAAACCCTGAACGCGCTTTCGAGCGTCTGGTCACTGTTCCATTCAGGATAATCATAGTGAGTGCCATCCCATTTCAGCAGGTTGTTTTCCGGGGTCACTGCATGTTCCTGCAAGGCGATCAGCGTATTGAAAATCTTGAAGGTCGATGCGGGAGAAACCCTGCGACGCGCACGCATGTCATTGAAAATGAAGCTTCTATCCGATTTCAGAGAGCGGATGACCATAGTGCCTTGAATGCCATTCTTCATGAACAGCTCCGCCAGTTGACGGTCTTCGGCAAACGTCCGGCCTGCGGACAGGTGTAAGAAGGCAATAAGCAGGAAAAGGCGCAACATAAGCGATATGAAACCTGATTGGTTAAGGAAACCGCCGTATACCGGTTTTGGAAAAACATCCTTTCATCAAATATACGTATACAGCTTTTCAGGTTATTAGCATATACCTTTACTCGACCTGCAGATGCTGCAGTAATCAGGCGATTCATGTATGTAATGCCAGTTACCTGCCCTCCCACTGCACAATCTGACTGGTTTTCGAGCGTACAGCAAACTTTGGATTTGCGGATGAGAAAAGCTGCAGGGCTGCGAGATGACCGCGGGAAAGAAATGAACCCGGTATGAAATAACACAGCTCGGGACGAACATAATGCAACCATGATGTGATCTCTTCACGTTGTTTTTCCGCAAAACGGTAGACCCAGAGAAAAACAATGTCTGCCTTGTAACGCTCTTCCTGCTTCAAACGGCTTGTGCCTGAAACAAAGAGCAGTGACCGGTTCCTGTACCAGATTTTCAGGACCTTTTCTCCGGGCCTCGCAATCACCATCGTCGGCAGGACCAGCAGAGAATCGGCACGCTGCAAATGATATCTTGCCGGAACAAGTGAAATGAGTGAATCTGGAGAAAAGAACTGGACAGCTGCCTCGGTCGGGGCCAGATTGTACTCCTCGATCTGGCGGGCGATCCTTTTGTTATCTTTTGCAGCACTGCCGGCATCGATCTGAACAGTATGGTTACCGGCAGAAACCAGTACCGCAACGTTTCGCCCGAGGTTCACCGTAACAAGCGATGGCGCATCGGGAGATACATGCAATAAAAACGAATACCAGAACAACAGATTTATCCCGATCAGAAGCGAAACGGCAAGCCTGCCCCATGCCTTAAGGTATGCGCTGTATATCACAGCTACGAGACTCGTGTAATACAACAGAACTTCTGTAAGATCCGGTTTCAGGCTTATCGTTGCCCAGGGAAATCGGCTGAAAAAGTCCGCTGACTTCAGGGTAAGAGTGGCAAAAAACAGTGCGCTTTCCGCAAAAATCGACGCAGCATAGGCTGAAACAAGGTTCAGGAGCAGCATGGGAACCAGTGCATACATCAGAAACGTGGAAAAAAGCACGACAGGAATATTGGCAAGCAGGCTGACAAGGGAAAAGGTGCCGAAATAGCAGGCAACAACTGGCGATACCCCGACAATAGCTGCTACGGTAACAAGGAAGCTGCTGTACAAAAAGTACCAAGCCGCCCGAATGATTCCCTTTTTTTCAGGCTTTGTGGCATTGAAACAGGGATATAGCAGAAGTATCCCGAGAACAGCACCATTTGTCATCAGAAATCCGGGGTTCAGAAGATCAAAGGGATCAAGAAACAAAATGATGATATCGGAAAGGGCAAGAGAATTCAGAGGATAGCTCTTCCGGCCAAGAGTCTGGCCGGCAAGCATCACGGCCGTCATGATTGCTGCCCGCTTCACCGAAGGAGAATTACCTGTTACATAACAATAGACGACAATAATGAAGAGAACAAGCAGGAATGCTGTCCACCGTCCCGCTGTAGTGACCTTCAGGCGCTGCAGCAAAACATGAACGACAAGCACGAGCAACCCGACATTGAACCCCGAAACTGCAAGAATATGGGCTGTCCCCGTAATCTTGAATGTTTCGAACACCTCTTCGGGCAGATACTGCTTTTCACCGGTCAGCACACCAGCGGCAAGCTTGCGTTCCTCACCGTCAGGCATGAGTTGTTCGAGAGTTCTCGTAATATACCGATAAACGGGGTTCACGATAAAGCGTTCGAACAAACCAGGCCGAGACTCCCCTTCTTTCTGCACCTGCCAGGGACCCGCAGTATAAAGCTGAACGGAAATCTGCTTCATCCTTGCGGCCTGCCGAGGAGAAAATTCACCCCTGTTGGCAGCTTCGGGAAGATAGTCGAGCATTCCCTTGACCCTGATCATGTCACCCTGCTGAAGTTGCAGTCGAGAGTCCGAAACGGTACGGATAAACACATTTACCCTGTCATGAACCTGCACGGTTTTACCGTTTTCGAATACCTCTTCCGTTTCCATCATGAAACCTGTGCCCTTCTCCGAACAATCGGGACGGCTTTCAACACGGCCATAGAGCAGTAAAACTTTCCCGGCATAAGGAATCAGCCCGTTCACGGATGCATAATTGAGCCGGTAGTCAGCAAATGCTGCAAATGATATGACAACAAACAGGGTATAACTGAAAACGGTGAAGGGGAAAGGAAACCTGCAGGTACGTTTCAATTTCTCAAAAACCGAACAGACAATCAGAAAAATCAGAGAAATTGCACAAACGGCAAGCCATATTTCAAGATCGAGCCGTATGAAAACACCGAAAAGAATCCCTGCCATTATACAAAAAAGCAGCCTGACGGCAGGATACGGTGCAAGCGAAAACGTTATCGCTTGCCTGCCTATATTTTTCGTTCGCAGCAAATCATTGTTTTGTATATTCTTTGTTTTCATGAAGCCTTTAAACATTCTTGCCTGCATGCTTGTCAAAGACATTCTGAACTCTGCCGTTAAACCTGTTTTCAGCTTCGAGTTCTTTCCTCCGAAAAAGGACGAGGATTGGGAAACCCTTTTCGAAACCATTGCCGCACTCTCCCCTCTCAATCCTTCCTATGTAAGTGTCACTTACGGCGCAGGCGGCTCTACCCGCTCGAGAACACATGACCTGGTGGTAAGAATTCAGAAACAGACAGGTCTGACGGTAGTCTCACATCTGACATGCATCTGCTCCAGCGAAGAAGAAACCGGAACCATCCTGCAGAACTATCTTGACAACGGCATCAACAACGTCCTGGCCCTGAGGGGCGATAAACCCGCCGGAATAGCCACGCTCGAAGAGGCGATCAAGGATTTTCCCCACTCGATAGATCTTGTCCGGTTCATAAAAAAGAACTTTCCGTCCATCGGAGTCGGCGTTGCTGGCTTTCCGGAAGGGCATCCCGAAACGCCAAACAGGATGCAGGAAATAGAGTATCTGAAAGCAAAAGTTGATGCTGGTGCCGATTACATCGTAACACAACTCTTTTTCGACAACCGCGATTTCTTCGACTTCGTCGAACGTTGCGCTATTGCCGGTATCACAATACCAATCATTCCAGGGATCATGCCGGTCACTACCCGCAAAGGGATGATCAGGATGTCCGAACTGGCGCTTGGAGCGAGAATTCCAGCACCTCTCATGAAACAGGTCCTTGCAGCCGGCAATGATACCGAAGTAGCGGCAATCGGCATCGAATGGGCGACAAGGCAGGTCCAGGAGCTCATCGACAACCATATCCGCGGTATTCACTTCTACACCCTCAACATGGCCGACGCCACGCTCAGGATTTTCAGGAACATACACGAATGACCATCAGCCGGATACAACAAATCTGATAATCCTCGAAGGCTCTTTCTTTCCACCCCTTGTTTGCAAGGGGTTTTTCATTCATTCAGCTCAATAATGATTTACTTAATTAATGCAGATATTTCAATATAAAAATATCATCAAAAAAAGCAGAATGAAATCAAAAAAGGCCGCCCCTGCAGAAAAAAACCGGGACAGCCTGAAAGCGGATATGAACTGTTCTGTTACCTAAAGTCTCTCAAAGAATGTTATGGCATCCATCATGTTCTGAAATTCGGGGTTTGCATTTTCCAGAAGCTTTCCATCGTGTACGATCGGTTCTTTCAGTACGACGCTCGCATGAGCAACACCGTAATCCTTCGGGATCCTGAAAAAGCTGAACTGTTCCTGAACCGAGACGTTCTGCAACTTTTCTATAGCGGTGATATCTGCTGTCGTATCGCACTCAGAATGTGCGGCAAACACTTTTTTGGGAAAAGGAAATTTCTGACTGAACCCGCCGGTTAAGGAATCCGTTTCCCCGATGAGCCTCGCCAGTTGAGCGGCGCCATCCAGGTCAATATGATTATAGCGGTAAGGGTTTTCTCCTATCAGTGGCTGATTGTTGTCGAGCAGGTCGGCGAGAAAAGTCCTCAGCAGGATTTCCTTCAATTCACCCGTGATACCGAATGGTCCTCCGGCCAGATCGAGCGCCGCGGAAAAAAGATAGACAGCTCCGTTGACTTTCGGGTTTACCGCCCCCATGTAGAAACTGAGGGTACCTCCCGTTGAAAGTCCGCCGATCGATATATCCCCGGATCTGGATACGGCTGCATTGACAGCAAAACTGACGTTTGCTTTCCATTCCTCGAGCTCAACACCCTCCATTCCGTCAGGCTCTTTCAGACCATGACATTGCAGCAGGGGTATATAAACATTGTAGCCAAGCTGATAGAAAAAATACTCTCCAATCGCCGTCATGAAGTAGGGTGAATCCGAAAGTCCGTGCACAAGTACTACCGCTTTCCGTTCTGTTCCCGGATGCTCCAGGATTCTCGGATAACAGCCATCCCGGACGTTGTCCGGGGAAAAATAGCTGAACCGGCCATAGTAGTCCAGCCACTCATGATCACGTGTTTTGCCAACCATCTTTTGCCAGTTTCAGAAACAAACATCATATCGATTGATCCCGGGTCAGGACTCTTCCTTCACCTCTTCGAGCACAAAAAGAAGCTGGCCCTGTTTCACCATCTGGTTGAGCTTGACCGGAATCTCCTTGATCTGGGCATTGTAGGGTGCAAAAATCGCGTTTTCCATCTTCATGGCTTCGAGGTTTGCAATTTCTTCGCCCTTGTGGACAATATCTCCGACTTTGACCGATCCCCTTTCAGGGTTTCCAATGCGCCAGACGGTACCGTTGATCGGTGCTCCGATGTCCGCGAGGCCTTTGGCCATCCTGATCTCCTCTTTTCTGGCGCGGGGCGTTTCGATCTGGAACACACGCATCTGATTGTTGACCTTCATCACGGCGTGAATGATACCGTCGTGTTCCGCACCTATCGACACGCGTTCGATGGAGTAAGGCACGCCCCTGTATTCGAATTCGACCTTGGCTCCCGCCCTCTTGAGACCGGACCTCCAGACATCCGTCGGCAGGACGCAGGGTGCCTCACCGTATTTTTCACGGAACCTGATGAACTCGAGCGCATCTTTCGGATGCATGAGGTAGAGAATGAACTCCTCTTCGCTTGGTGAACGATCGAGATGCTCGGAAAGTTCGTGGCGGATTCGGGCAAGGTCTTCCACAGCTACAGCATCCAGCGGGGAATCTTCGTGCCGCTGGAGGATCTTCTCCTGCCCCTCCTCACCGAAGGTGCTGGTATAAACCCAGTCGGCAGGCCAGCCCATGGGCAGCTTGCCGTAACTTCCCATAATCAGCTGCTTGAAATCTCCTGGAGCGGACCTGAAAAGATGAAGCAGCTCTTCCTGATCCTCGGCTGACATGGCACCGAAATCCTGCTTCTTCTCCTCGACAAAGCGGGAAAGAAGCTGGATCACATGATTGACACCGGCCATGCCGCGCTCCTTGGCGTAGTGGTTCACGATGCCGCTTGAAGTGACCCAGGTGATCTGTGAACCTGGAGTCACATCGAAATATTTCACGATCTGGTTATAGAGCGACATCACTTTCAGGATAGCCGGCATGAGATGCAGGAACCCGCCTTTCTGCGCCTGCTCGAATGAGCTCGGAAAGGCACCGCCGGGCATCCGGTGCATGACCACCCCGTAATCGAACCCTTTGAACGGCGACTCGGCCCACTCGTAATGCCCGATCCACTCGCGCACCTTCTGGACGGCTGCATCCGCCTCCTTGTGGTTGAGATGGACGTTCATGCCCGATTCCTCGAGGTATGCAGCCACGCTCAGCAGCGGGGCCTGGCCGAAAAAACGGGTAAGAGAGTCCTCTTCGACATCGACGATGCTTGCGCCGGCCTGTGCGGCAGCAAGGATCGCCGGCAGAGCGAGGCCGTCGGTGGCATGGCGGTGGTACTGCAGAACGAGGCCGGGCCAGGCCTGCTTGATGGCATCGAACAGCGAATGAATGCGTTTCGGGCTGCCGACACCAGCCATATCCTTGATACAGAGAATGATTTCCTCCGTGCCGCCGCACAGATCGACCATCTCCCTTACAAGCCCGAGATAGTAATCGTTCGTCGTCCAGTCCGCCTGTGTGAAGGAGATGGCCGGCTGGAACAGGCGACTGCGTTTCATGACCACTTCAGCGACGGTCCTCATGTTGCGAACATCGTTCAGGAACGAGAAACAGCGCCACACATCGATATCGACACGTGAGATCACGTGCTCAATGATGTTTTTCGGGTATGGCCGGTAACCCCAGAGGTTGGTTTCGCGCACGAGAGTCTGCAGAAGCACGTTCGGCATCTTCTCCCTGAGGAGCGCGATCTCCTCGAAAGGGCTTTCGCGGCGGTTCATGATCCCGACATGCCACCTTGCGCCGCCATGGCACTCCGCACTGAAGAGCCCCATTTCGTCGTAGTTGGAAGAGAGGGTGGAAAGGTCGCGCATGCGCAGCCGGTTTTTATAGTCCGACTGACCGGCATCCCTCATTCCGGTCGATGTCAGGGCTATAGCACCCAGATTGCGGACACTGCTCACTATTTCTTTCGGGGACATCCCCGGTTTGACAAAAACAGAATCGGTCATATCGGTTAAATCCAGTTCGGTGTTCCAAGAGCAGAAATTTCAGCTACATATCTTGCAATTTTCAGCGCTTCTTCTTCACTGTCATCTTCAGTGAACTTCGAAACAAGCTCGTCCATGTGCTCTTCTATAAAGCGCGTCGAGAAGTCGCCGCTTATGAAATCCTCATGACGTATGATGCTCAAGAGAAGCGGTGCAAGGGTTTTGACGCCTTCGACCCTGAGGTTGCGGCAGAGAATACTGTCCATCTTCATGATGGCTGTTTCGCGGTCAGGGCCGCTCGTCATCATCAGCATGATGAGCGAATCGTAATATGGCGGTATGTCGGAGCCCTCGTAGACACCCTGAGATACCCTTGAACCGGGATACAGGTTCAGGTGCAGACGGCTTATATTGCCGAATGAAGGACTGAAATTAGACGGGTCCTCTGCGTTGAGGCGGACTTCAAGTGCCCAGCGGTTGGGATTGATATCTTCCTGTTTGAAAGGAAGCCTCTCGCCCTGAGCGACATCGAGCATCAGGCTCACAATGTCAACGCCTGTCACAAGTTCGGTGATGCCGTGCTCTACCTGAAGACGGGTGTTCACCTCAAGGAAGTAGAATTTGCTTGTAACGGAATCGAAGAGGAACTCGACAGTACCTGCAGACGAGTAGCCGATCTTGCGCATCAGCCTTACTGCCGTTTCGCAGATCGAGTGGCGGATGTCGTCATCGATACTCGGGGAAGGAGCTTCCTCGATGATTTTCTGGTTTCGGCGTTGAAGTGTGCATTCGCGTTCGTAGAGGTGGATCACGTTGCCATGCTGATCGGCGATAATCTGGACTTCGATGTGGCGGCCTTTTTCGATATACTTTTCAACGAGCACTTCGTCGCTGCCGAACGATTTTTTCCCTTCGGACTTGGCCTGTGCGAGGGCATTTTCTATTTCCGAATCGATGTTGACCTTCACCATGCCTTTGCCTCCGCCGCCCGCAGAGGCCTTGATGATAATCGGAAATGATACGTCCTCATCCCTCATCCACCTGCGGATATCCTCTGCACCGTTCGGCGAGTTGATCCCCGGTATGGTGGGAACATCCGCGTCCACGGCAATTTTCTTTGATTCTATCTTGTCACCCATCATATGGATCACTTCGGGGCTCGGTCCGATCCAGATCAGGCCCGCATCTACTACCATCTGTGCGAACTTCGTGTTTTCGGACAGGAAACCCCAGCCGGGATGAATTGCATTAGCCCCGCTCTTCTGCGCAGCGGCAATGATCTTGTCCATGTTCAGATAGGACTCTACCGGAGGAGCTTCGCCAATATGGACCGCATCGTTTGCCATGAACACATGGGCTGCAAGACGGTCCGGAGTACTGTATACAGCCGTTGTAGGAATTTTTCTGTCCTGGCAAGTCTGAATGATCCGCACAGCCGGTACGCTGCGATTGGCAACGAGTACCTTTTTGATTTTTTTATCCATCATGCGTTTTGAAATGCATTGAAATTCGGAAAAACATCATCTTCAGTGCCCCTGAAGGCAAAACAGAAACCGCCAGACTGCGCAAAAATACTCCGGACCATTGACTGGTCAGGCAACGGAGAACCAGCTGCAGTTGGTGCTCTTCAGAAAATTTGAATCGCGCAACTTGCACGGCCCATTTCCGGAAGAACCGGTAATATGAAATCTGGCAGAATAGTTACCACCAATCCGCAGAGAGGCAATGTATGGATCCGGATGATCCCGTAATGGCATCATTTCAAAAGCGCCACCGGTTTCATTGAAATCCATCACCGCCAGCAAATCACTGAACAGGGGGTATACAAAGTCGAAACGTCAAAGATAATATTTTTGCGGGAGAATCCGAGTGAAAGGAAAAACATTAATGTCTTCAGGCTTTACAAACTCATTAAATTTCCATCAATTCACCGTTACCTGAAGAACTTGTTTACCTCACCGGACAGCTGTGACCGTTCAAGCAGATACTCGATAACCAGACGGGCTACTTCCTGAGGCTTCTCAAAAAAGAAATTATGGCCGGCCCCTTCGATTATTTCAAGCGAAGCTTGCGGAATCCTTCGGGCCAGCATCCTGGAATTTTCCGGAGGAATCAGGAGATCGTCACTCCCGGTAACGACAAGAACAGGTGACCGGATTTCTTCCGGCAGCGATTCTGCATCGAATCCCGTCAATGCATGCATCTGTCCGGCGGCGCCATCAGGAGTCATGCAATGATCGACACTCAATCGTATAAAAGCCTCCACGCGTTCCGTTTCATTGCGAATAAAATTTTCGGAAAACATATACGGCATGATCAGACGGGCAGCTTCTTCAGGAGACAAATCAGGGTTTGCCGCCTGCCCGAAGGCTGCAGTAACCCTCGTACCGGGCGAAACAGCATTGGTCCCTCCTGGTGAGGTGCATCCAAGAATCGCTTTTCCTATCCTGTCCGGATGGTTTGCGCATAGCATCTGGGCTATCATTCCCCCCATCGAAACTCCAAATACATGCGTTGAGTCCATGTGCAGAGCTTCGATGAGCCCGATTGCATCCCCGGCCATGTCCCCGATCGTATAAGGGGCAGGTGAAACCGTACTTCCGCCGGCTCCCCTGTTGTCGTAAGCAATGACCTGAAAACGGGAAGAGAGGAGATGGACCAGCGTGCTCCAGAACTCTTTCGTCATGCCGAACCCGCCGATCAGGAGCAACGGTTCTCCTGAACCACTGATATCGTATGAGAGGCTGATACCGTTCACCTTCGCTATACCCATAAATCAAGCCTGTTCGATCTGGAATGAAAGAAAAACCTGGCTTTGGGTATAAAATAAAGTCTTATCCGGTAAAAGCATTTGTTATTTAAAATACAAGCCTCTTCATATTTTTGTTTTCCCAGGTTGACAGTAGATCTCAGATACCATGGCTGTCCAGCCAGTTGATTATTCTGTCCGCAACCTTCAGGCATCCGTCCTCGAGCATCATGCCATGCGGCATATCCGGAAAGATTTCCGCTGCCACACCATACCGGCGGCCCGTTTTGTGGACATCTTTTTCCGACATGATCATGTCTTTTCCGGCACCAAGAACGAGCATCGGTATATCAGCGGGCTCTTTTTTCTTCAAATTCGGCACCAGCATTTCAAGATAGACGCGGTAGGAATCTTCATTGAGCCGGGCATAACATGACGAAACCACTTCATCCGGCACATCGCTTGAAAAGACAAGCTCCCTGAACTTATGAGGAGTTTCTACAATAGGCTTCATGTTCATCATCAGGCTTCCCTTGATTGCATCAACAGGCTGACGGCGGAAAATCCTCCATGTCGCACCGAAAAGCCCGGTTGGAGGTACGGAAGCCATCAAAACCGCCGCTGCTGGACGCTGCCGTTCCAGATATTCCTGCACTACACGACCTCCCATGGAATGACCGACCAGTACCGGAGGACGCCCCAGATGGCTGACAGCTTCTTCCACATCGGCAAGATAGTCCTTCAGCGACAACCAGCGCATATCGTCACACCGTTGACTGCCGCCATGACCGCGGAGACTCAGGGCATGGGCCTCGTACCCATGACGGGAAAAATACGGCAGAAAATGTTCAGACCAGCACCATGCCGCAAGCCCCATGCCATGAACAAACAGGAGGGGTACCGGTCGCGGAGTCGAGGCCGGTTTTTCGGAAATGATCTCAAGACGCATAACACTCTTGTTTTTTGAGAGTGATCGGATTTCAGATATATAAAAAAGGGGAAATTATAACGCAAGTTACTCAATTAACCACCAATTATCACAATAGATTGAGTGGAAACTGTGATGACGTATGATGTCAGTCAAGCAGTAACTCAGAGTTTCTTAAGTAACGCTATCTATTTTATTTTCCTTAACTTCATGTATCGATTCAACAATAAGATCAGCAACCTGAAATGAAAAATATTTTTGTTATCGGCATCGCAGTGGCATTGCTTTCATTCAACTCCGCAATGAGAGCAGAAGGCGCAGTTACACCCTCCGACAGTGATACGAAAGGGACCGTAAATTCATTCGGCAGATAAACAACAGATCCCTTTTTAAATTATTGCGGATTACTTTCATGAGAGGCTGTCCCGGAAGCAAAAATGAGGCAGCCTCTGCATGTTATTAAGCGCTTGATGCCCTCGACCACCAGCCTGACAATCTTTTCCTCTCCGAGCAAAAAATTCTTAGTTCTTTCGCCTTCCATATCCAGACTGGAGCATGGCGCTACGGGCAAATTAACGCAATAAAAGAGCCGCCTTTTCAGGCAGCCCTTTTGAGTCTCTGGTGATCCTTATGGAAAAGATTCTTTCCTGTACAGCTCTATGAATGTCAGAACACCTCGTTCTGGATAAGCTGCTCGTAGGTGTCACGCCTGCGCACAAGCTTCGCCTCGCTGCCGTTCACCAGCACTTCGGCGGGCCTGAGCCTGCCGTTGTAGTTGCTGCTCATGACGGCGCCGTAAGCACCGGCTGACATCACGGCGAAGAGTTCTCCCTCTTCGGCCGCATCGAGTTCACGGTGACGTGCGAAAAAATCGCTCGATTCGCATACCGGCCCTACGACATCGGCCCTGATCGTGCTGTCGTGCCTGGTAACGGAGAGAATTTCATGATGCGAGTGGTAGAGCGCCGGACGGATCAGCTCGGTCATGGCTGCATCGACCACGAAAAATTCCTTTCCGGTATGATTGCGCTTCCTGTAGAGAATTCTCGTCAGCAAAACCGAAGCGTTTGCGGCAAGGTAGCGGCCCGGCTCGAAAATCACGGTCACTCCTGCAGGAGCGAGTAGCGGGATCAGCTTTTCGGCAAAATGCTCGATCGGCGTCGCCGGTTTCTTCGGATCATATGTTACAGGGAATCCGCCGCCGATATCAAGGTATTCGATACCAAAACCCAGGTCCTTCGCCGAATTGAAGATATCGAGCAGCTTCATGGTGGCTTCAACGTAAAAACCGGTATCGAATATCTGTGATCCGATATGCATGTCGAGACCCTTGAGCGTTATGTTCCCGAGCGCGCCGAAAAGATCGAAAACCTCTTCGAGCTCCGCTTCGTCGATACCGAACTTCTCCTTGCTGTCCCCGGTCGTGATATAAGGATGCGTTTCGGCCGTCACGTTCGGATTGATCCTGATCGCAACGGTCGCGTTGCGGCCAAGCTCCCCGGCAATCCGATCGATTGCCCTCAGTTCGGAAACCGACTCCGCTTTCAGCATGAGCACACCGCTTTCGAGAGCATAGGCGATTTCCTCAGGTTTCTTGCCTACACCGGCAAAAATGATCTTTTCCGGTTTGACCCCGGCTTTCAGGGCACGGAATAGCTCGCCTCCTGAATTGACATCGCATCCGCATCCAAGTTCAGCGAGCGTCCTGATAACGCTAAGGTTGAAATTGGCTTTCACCGAATAGCAGGTAAAATGCGGCAGTGCGGAAAAAGCATGCTCGAAAGCCAGATAGCTATCTGTCAGGCTTATGGCGGATGTCACGAAAAGAGGGGTTCCGTATGTTCCGGCAAGCTCCTGAAGGCTAACTTCTTCACAGGAGAGCGTATTGCCGATGTAATGAAAACTGTTGCTGTCAAACACGGTATAAGTACTTGGTTTTTAATATTGATGAGCCTGAAAATAGCGTTTGTTTTTTATCACGGAAAGAAAAAAACCCTTAACTTGCAAATTCCTGTCAGGAAAGCTATATTCACAACTCTTTATAACTTATTTCCGGACTTAGTTATCATGGCAAAAGGAAAAGAAAACAGAATCGTTATCACACTCGAGTGCACTGAAGCGAAAAAAGAAGGAAAACCCGTTTCACGATATACCACTACAAAAAACAAGAAAAATACCACGGATCGTCTTATCTTGAAGAAGTACAATCCAAATCTGCAGCGCCATACCCTGCACAAGGAGATCAAGTAAGCGTTGGATCGGGTACTCGTTGACGGTTTGAAATTTTTTCTGTTCTTATTCATAGCATACGCTGAGCCCGAATGGCGGAACTGGTAGACGCACTCGTTTCAGGGACGAGCGCCGCAAGGTGTAGGAGTTCGAATCTCCTTTCGGGCACTAATAAATGATCATTGCGATATGCAGAAAGAATTATCCAACGCTATTTCACTGACCGGAAATTGTACCAATTGGTTTTTTTCTATAGAAAACAAGCCCTGCACCTTTCACAAAAAGGTGCTTTTTTTTATGTTTTAATTAATTAACCAAAACATCAGTAGTAGTGGATCATACAAAAATCAGCCTTCTTGTCAAGCTTCAGCACCTTGACAATCAAATAGAAAATATCGTTAGTCTTCAGAAAGGCCTTCCCGAAGAAATTACCGCACTCGAAGAAGACCTCGCTGATACAGGCCGCCAGATAGAGTCCCGTAAAAAAATTGCAGATGACAATGCAAAGCTTCGCCTGAAGCTGCATGAGACCATCGAAGAGTGCAGGAACAAAATAAAGGCATATAAGGAAAAGCAGACTCTTGCGCGTAACAACAAGGAGTATGATGCGCTCTCCAAGCAGATCGAGTATGAGGAAAAAGAGATCGCTCATTCCGAGATCCAGCTTCAGGATATCGTCCATGCCGAACAGCGCATGCAGGATATCCAGCAGAAAGGCCGCCAGTTGATCGCCGAGAACCGTTATGACGAGATCTCGGAAGAGATGATGCCAGACGATGTTCTCCATCAGCAGCTCGAAGACCTGCAGAAGCAGGTGGACCAGAAGAAGGAAGAGCTGGACAGCATCGTTATCGAGACAGCAGAGGATGTCGATCATCTTAATAAACTGATCAACGAACAACGTGAGATCATTAAAGCTGAAGCGAACAGGCTGCTCGACAAATATGACCACCTCAGAAGCGGCACGTTGCAGAATGCCGTCGTGAAACTGAACCGCAATGCTTGTTCGGGCTGCAATACCAGGGTTCCGACCAACCGGCATACCATGATCGTTCAGGGAGGTTTTTATCTCTGCGAATCATGCGGACGTATCGTTGTGCATGAACGGCTGTTCGAAGAGGCCTCCAAATAAGGTTGAACAGCTTCTATAAGGAACGTTCTTTCTCTCATTTAGGTTCAACAATTACCGAAACCGCAAGCGTGCAGTCGCTGTACGGCATAAAAACCGTGCAGAGGAAAGTCCGAACTTCACAGGGCAGGGTGCCGGTCGAGAGCCTTTCGGGGCTCAAGGCCGGGGATAGCGGCGCAAGCCGCTTATCACAGAGAGTGCAACAGAAAGCATACCGCTCAGGGCAACCGGAGTAAGGGTGAAACGGCGGTGTAAGAGACCACCAGACATTTCAGTAATGGAGTGTGCTCGGCAAACCTCCCCGAAGCAAGGCTAAATAGGAAAGCTTTCCCCCCGCGGGGAAAAGAGCGGCCCGTTCAATTCCGAAAGGAGAGTTTTCGGGTAAGCCGCATCAGATAAATGGCTGCAGTTTTGCCCGGCTACCGGGCAATTCACAGAATTCGGCTTACAGCTTCGGTTTCGGTTTTTTTTCAGACGTCCTCAGGTATGGCTTCGATTGCTTCGATTCCGTAATCACCGATGGAAACTTTCACGGTGACAGGTTTACAGCATACCGGACAGTCCTCGGTAAACTCCTGGTTCCCTTCCGACAAATCCACTTCGAAATCCATGCTCTCACCGCAATATGGGCACTGGATGGATACCGGTTCGAGAATGTTCATGTTTTCCTCCTTTACTTATTTTATGATGACATCGACATCTTTCCGGCCTTCAACCCTGATACCGGCAATATTCTAATCAGCCAAGAAGCTGAAGGCGGCTGCAAGCTTCGTCGAGTATCGCATCTTCCTTGGCAAAACAGAACCGGACGATATCCTCACCTTTCCCGTCCTGATAGAAGGCGCTGCCTGGAACACTCGCAACCCCTGTCTTGTGAAGGATGTGCATCGCCCTTTCCTTGCCGGTCGAACCGGGCACACTGGAAACATCAGCAAAAACATAATACGCCCCATCAGGAATATACGGATGAAGTCCCGCCCGCGAAAGAGCCTGGCAGAAACGGTCTCGCTTCATTTCGTATTCACGGGCGAGACCAAGATAATAGTCTTCTCCCAGTTCACGCATCCCCCTCGCCACCCCGGCCTGCAGGGGCGCGGGTGCACACACATAGACAAGGTCATTGAAATAGCCTATCGTTTTCGCCCATCGCGCGTCGCAGATGGCATACCCGATCCGCCATCCCGTTACGCTGAAAGTTTTCGAAGCCCCGGAGACAGTAATGGTACGCTTCTTCATGCCCGGCAGCGTTGCAAAAGAGAGATGCTCATGACCGGAATAGATGAAATGCTCGTAGATCTCATCTGTAAAGACAAAGAGGTCGTGCCGTTCAGCAAAATCGGCGATCAGGGTCAATTCAGACGGGGAAAAAACCTTCCCCGAAGGATTTGCCGGGGTGTTGAGAATGATGCCTCGGGTCTTCGGGGTAACAACCCGTTCCAGCTCCTCGATACCGAACGTCCATCCCGGAAGAGCAAGGGAAACATAAACAGGCACGGCTTCCGCTGCCTGCAGGGTACTGATATGGTAACCGTAATAGGGCTCGAACACAATCACTTCATCCCCCGGATCGAGCAGGGCCTGGAAGGAACAGTAAAGAGCCCCGGTTGCTCCTGCACTGACAATGATCTCCTGCTCGGGATCGCACTCCATTCCGGAATACTTCTTCTGCTTTGCGGCAATGGCTTCCCTGAGCTGGATAAGGCCTGCGTAATGCGTGTAGGTATTGATTCCTTTTTCGATGGATTCCGAAGCCCCCTGCACAACCACAGGAGGAATAGGAGTATCGCAGACTCCCTGTGAAAGGTTGATCCCGCCGATACGGTTGCATTCGATGGACATGTTGCGAATCTCCGACTGCAGAACGCATCCATGGCGGGAACTCAGGGTAAGGCTCATGCTTTGTTCACTGGTTTGATGACTGCGATGCAGCGGTTTTCCGGTTTACTCGCTGATAAATTCCGTTTCATGGCTCTTGACGATCAGGACGGGACATTTGGCTTTCCGGATTACCTTCTCCGTGACGCTTCCGGCCAGAAGCCGATTGAGCCCGTGCTTGCTGTGCGAACCCATGATAATGAGGTTCACGCCCAGTTTTTCCGCTTTTTCGAGAATAATATCGGCCGGATCTCCGAATTCGACGGAACCATCGGCTTGCAACCCTTCCGAAGAGAGTTTATTCATGATTTCCCCGAGCCGGTCGTGCTCTTTCTTTTCAAACTTTTCCTCGAGAGGCAGGTTGTTCACCAGCACTTCTTCCGGAATATCGATAACATTGAGCAGATAGATCGACGCTCCCATACCTGTTGCAAATTCCCGGGCATAGCTGACCTCTTTGAGGGATGCGTCCGTAAAATCGACCGGGCAGAGAACAGTTTGAATTTTAAACATGGCGTTAGAGATTTATGATTGGATATCGGTGAACCTCTGTGTTCATATAAGACAGGCGGTTATTCATTAAAAGGAAAAATACACACTTTTCTTTCTGCTGCAGATGAATTACTCTGCAATGTTTTTCAAGATATCAGTGATTTCAGAATACCGGACCTTTCGGGAACATACCGTGAATTCCCCATATCGCACCGAATAAGGTCATCATGACCGCCATGATGATACCTACAACAAAAAAAAGGACAATCATGGCAGGAATGCTCGCAAATGCCCATTTCACCATGAATACAACCATCGACCAGAAAGGCATGCGGATATCGGTGACCACGACTTTCTGTTCTCCGGTAACAGGATGTTCTTCCATACTCTTCATTGTTTGCAAAGTTGATAGATGTTGTAGTAAGCATCAAAACTATCAAAAATATACCAAAGCTGCCCCTAAGAGAAAATGCTCCTGTAATTTACCTATCCTTTTCAAAAAAAAGCTCGCTGTGGTTACCGGAACATGAATATGGAGCGTTAACTACAGCAGATTTCAACAAACATTTTCTTTCCGTCCGGTTATCATAGCAAGGCAATCGATCCTCATCTGAACTTTGCTGTATATGACATCATAAAAAACAAAATTTCGACATAATTGTATATTTTTAGGTTATAATTATTACATTCCATAAATATTTAAGTTTTTTACATGATTTATGGATTTTTCGCAACCATACTCATGAACCAGGTAAGTGTTATCGTATGATCCGCTTTTTTGAACAGTATAAAGCAGAAACTGACAGGTTCTTTGACGAGGTATTTTCGTCGAACGGGAACCCTCGCGTCCATTACGATAAACTGCTTCATCGTTTCAGGCAGTTTTCCCCTGAGGATATAAAGGCCCGCCGTGAAATCATCAATATTTTTTTCCGCAACCAGGGAATAACCTTCACGGTATACGGTGTGGACGAAGGTATCGAGCGTATCTTCCCCTTCGACCTGATACCGAGGATCTTGCCCGCGGATGAATGGAAAACCATCGAAAGAGGGCTTGTGCAGCGGATAACGGCCCTCAACGAGTTTCTGTTCGATATCTACCATACCCAGAAAATCCTGAAGGATAAAGTCGTTCCCGCTGAACTGATCCTCGGCAGCAAACATTTCGCAAGAGAGTTCGTAGGCGTCAATCCGCCCCTCGGCGTCTATATCCACATTACAGGAAGCGATATCATACGGGACCGGAACGGCAGCTATATGGTGCTCGAGGACAACCTGCGCACACCGAGCGGCGTCTCCTACATGCTTCAGAACCGGCAGGCCATGAAGCGCGCATTCCCGGTGGTTTTCGAAAAATACAAGGTTCGGCCGATAGAGAACTATCCGCAGGAGCTGCTGAGGACCCTGCAGGAAATAAGTCCTCCTTCCCGGCGCGAACCGAACGTTGTTGTTCTTACGCCCGGCATTTACAACTCGGCCTATTTCGAACACAGCTTTCTTGCCCGGCAGATGGGCGTCGAGCTTACCGAGGGAAAAGACCTTGTCGTCAATGACAACAGGGTTTACACAAGAACCACCAGAGGGCTCGAAAGGGTTGATGTGATCTACCGCAGGGTGGACGACTCTTTCCTCGATCCGCTGGTTTTCCGTCCCGACTCGAAACTCGGTGTCGCCGGCCTCATCAACGCATACCGGAAAGGAAATGTCGCTCTGGCCAACGCCATCGGCACCGGTGTGGCAGATGACAAGGTTATTTACAGCTTCGTGCCGAAAATCATCCGCTACTATCTCGGTGAGGACCCCATTCTGGAGAATGTGCCGACCTGGCTCGCCAGCAATCCTTCCGACCTCAAGTACATTCTCGAAAACCTCGGGTCGCTTGTGGTGAAATCCGCAAACGAATCCGGAGGGTACGGCATGCTTGTAGGACCGGAATCGACGCTCGAAGAGCAGGAAAAATTTGCAGAGATGATCGTGGCGAATCCGCGCAACTACATTGCCCAGCCTACGATCTCGCTCTCAAGGCACCCGAGCTTCCATAACGATACCGATCTTTACGGATGCCATATAGACCTTAGACCATACGTCCTGTTCGGCAAAACCATCACGATACTGCCGGGGGGCCTGACAAGGGTCGCGCTTAAAAGAGGGTCGCTTGTGGTGAACTCATCCCAAGGTGGCGGAAGCAAGGACACCTGGGTTATCGACGAATAAATTATAATACCTGACCATCTTATGTTAAGCCGTGTTGCTGAATCACTTTTCTGGATGAGCCGTTACTTCGAGCGCGCCGAGAATACCGCGAGGTTCCTCGATGTGAATTTCAATCTTCTGCTCGATCTGAACAAAATCTCACTGGTCGAAAATCCGAACTACTGGATAGCCCTTATCCTTGTAACGAGCGACAGGGATAGTTTCAACGATCTTTACAACGAGTATACGGCCCGTACCGTGACCGATTATCTCGTGTTCAACCGCAACAATCCGAACTCGATTATCTCATGCATCAATCTTGCAAGGGAGAATGCACGAAGCGTTATCGAAAGTATTTCGAGCGAAATGTGGGAACAGGTGAACAAACTGTACCATTTCCTGCAAAGCTCGGCCCCCCAGACGGTGCATACCGATCCTTCAGGATTCTACAAGGAGATCAAGAATGCATCCCACCTGTTCCAGGGAATTACGGACAACACCTTTTCGAGGAACGAAGGATGGGATTTCATACAGATCGGCAAATATCTGGAACGCTCCGACAACGTCGCGCGGCTGATCGATGTGAAATACCACATGCTTCTTCCCGAAAACCGGAGCAGAGAGGAGGTTATCGAGGACTCCGAAGATATCATCCAGTGGATGGCGGTGCTGAAGAGCTGCAGCGCGCTCGAGGCATTCCGCAAAGTTTACCTTTCGAAAATCGATCCCGAAACCATCCTGCAGTTTCTCATTCTCGACAGGACTTTCCCGCGCAGCATCAATTTCTCTGTCTGTGCCGCAGAAGATGCCCTCTGGCGGATCTCAGGCAGTTCGAGACACCGGTACGTGAACAATGCCGACCTGCTTATCGGAAAAATGGAAGCCGAGTTGAGCTACACATCCATCGATGATATCCTGTCGAAAGGATTGCACAATTATCTGGAAGAGCTCGAGGAGCGGCTCATGAAAATCGGAGAACAGGTGCATCTGACCTATTTCGCCTATCACACGCCTGAAATAGAGCCGACAGAAATCGAAGAAGCCCTGCCGTTCACGGGAATAGGCGGAGGAAGGGCAATCTGGAGCCAGGCCCAGCAGCAACAGCAGCAATAAACAAAACTGATAAAGCATGATTTTAACGGTAGAACACACCACGCTGTTCGAATACGACAATCCGATCTATGAAACGGCAACCGAGGTTCGGCTCCACCCTGACAGCAATCCGGCTGGTTTGCAGCGCTGCGCAAGTTTCAAGCTCCTGCTCGATACACCGGCCACAATCTTCGAGTACACCGATTTCTACGGTAACATCGTCAACCATTTCAATCTCCTGCAGAGCCATAAAAAGGTAAAGATTATCGCAACTTCAGTTGTGGAAACCGGAAACGGGATTACCAAAGCCCAGGAAGACGAAGAAATCCTGCTGACCGATTTTTCGTCCGAAAGCCGCTATGTGCATTTCGATCAGGCTGTCAGGGATTTCACTACCATGTTCAGCAACCTTGAAGACAATTGCCAGCTTGCCGAACATATCTGCAGAGAGATCAACGGAACCTTTATCTACGAACCGGGAGTCACTGATGTGCACAGCACCAGCTCGGTGGTAATGGCTCTGGGCAGAGGGGTATGCCAGGATTTCGCCCATATCATGCTTGCTTCCTGCCGCTTTATGGAAATCCCTGCGCGCTATGTGAGCGGATATCTTTACGGCGGAAGTACACCTGACGGCATGGATGAAGCCAGCCACGCTTGGTGCGAGGTATATTGCGGAAAGGAAAAAGGATGGATCGGAATGGACCCCACCCACAAAACCCTCTTTGTCGACGAACGCTACATCAAGATAGGCACCGGCAGGGATTATGGCGATGTACCGCCGGTCAGGGGAACATACAAAGGCAACGCCAAAGAAAAACTGAGCGTTTCTGTCAAAGTCAGGTCCATGGAATAATCCGCCCTGACCACAGCCCCTCCTGAAAAAAATTCCGGAATTCCATCCGGAACACTACATTACTGTAATTGAAAATAACATCGGCTTCACTCGCTGAAAAAGCCAACTGCAATTTGATTACGGTATCAAAACAAGCATGCCGGTATCTGTTTGCCCTTGTATTCACGTCTTTTTCCTGTGATGCGGCATTTGCCGATTTGCATCCGTCCGAAAAAAAAGTGCCATAGAGGATGCACAGAAAGCTGCGCGGCCTGGTGACAGGGATGCACGGCGCATCCTGAGGTTCCTCGGATATGGCTGGCAGCCTTTCAAGCGTAACCTGCAGATCGATCGAACAATCATGCACCATCAGGGATGTTTCATCAGCTTTTTCACCGTCTCCGCACAGCATTGCAATACCTGCTGGGCGCCTTTGCATGTATAGCTGTTATCCTTGTTTTGATGGTCAAAAAAAGTAACTCCTTCATGACCCAGTCCCATCCACACCCGGCAGAAGATTATGCAGAAGCCTTGAAACTTTTCTCTTCACTGCAGGCAGAGGAGCCGGGAAATATGAACCCGGCCTGCCGGAACCGGCTGCTCACCCATGGAAAAAGGACTGAAAAGGCCATCATACTGGTACATGGTTACACTTCCAGTCCTGCACAGTTTCTCGAACTCGGCCAGCAGTTTTTCAGTGCGGGGTACAATGTGCTTATTGCAACTTTTCCCCATCACGGCCTGGCCGACAGGATGACGAAAGAACACGGCAGGCTCACAGCTGATGAGCTGGCGATATATGCCGACCGCACGGTCGATATAGCATCGGGACTTGGCGACCAGGTCGACATGCTTGGATTGTCAGCCGGTGGTGTAACGACCGCATGGGCGGCTCATAACCGGAAAGAGATCGATACGGCTCTACTGGTATCGCCGGCTTTCGCTTTCAGGAAAATTCCGACAATCCTTACCTACGCGGCTATGATTTTCTACCGGAACATTCCCGATTCATTCGAATGGTGGGACCCGGAAAAAAAGAAAAACGGCACACCTCTTTACGCCTATCCGCAATATTCCCATCATGCGCTCACCGAAGTACTCCGGCTTGGATTTACCGTAAAAGATGCGGCCGTGGAAAAAGCACCGGCAGCAAAAAAAATCATTCTTGTACTGAACCCGAGCGATGAGATGGTCAACAACGACATGGCGATACAGATTGCGGAAATCTGGACACGAAAAGGGGGGAATATTTCTACCTATTCATTCGATCCTTCCCTCAAACTGCCCCATGACCTTATCGATCCGACCCAGTCCGGACAGCGCATCGACATCGTCTATCCGAAGCTGATAGATCTCGTAAACTCGTGAAGCAGTAGTAATTCAAAACCGCCCATTTCTGAATAAAATGGAACAAGCAATAAGAGTGGCGATGGCGCAATATTACAGCATTATAGATTATTTAGAGCCCGTTCTGAAAAAGCTCACGATTAGGAATAAGCTTTCCTTGCTTTAGTTGCTCAAGAGTAGCAAGGCGATTTTCCAGCTCTGATTGGGAAAGAACACCCTTTCGATATAGGCTGTGAACGAAGTCGGCAGCAGACTGTGCCTGCTTGGTTGTGTTGCAGACATCTGCTAAACCTTCTGACTACCGTCTTGTTTTAATTTTTCTCTTTATCCAGGATGGATTTCTGCGCATAGGTAAGATGGCAACAACATAGGCAATGTGCCCGATGAGCTCGTAATAAATGCTGTAGGGGAATCGTTTGGAATACATTTGATAAAGACCAAACTGTTTTTTATGAACGCCTGCATACAAGATCAAGGATTCAACATCTGAAATCAAACAATCCCGAAAATAATCACCAACTCCTGCCTCTTGTGAATCATAAAAGCCTTTGCCTTCATTCAAATCATCAAATGCTTCTTCCAAAAGAAAAACATCGTTGATTCTCATTGCTGCCAACTCTTTTTAAGCTCCGAGAGTGAGATGAATTTTGCATTTCCGCTTTCTATTTTTTCTTTTCTTTCCTGAAGGATGTTCTCATGCCAATCAGGAGCTTCAAGATCATCATTTTCATAAAGGAGTGAATCCCAAAGCACCTCCATTGCCTGTAAACGTTCACATTTACTCATTTTTTTCAATTCAGATATATTCATCCATAATCTCCTCTAATATCATTAATTAAGCCATTTTTATTTTGCAACATGTTAAAACCTAGCCGAAAACCCGTTCAAAAGCCTGAACCCTTCAAAAAAACGACCGCTCATCAAAGCAGTCAATCAGCCTTATTCCTTTCGATACGAAGCTGTGCATTCCAGAAAATCGTCAAAACTCACACAGTAATTATACAGCTTATTGGCAACGACACCAAAAAGCACAATTGATCAAGCCACTAAATAATTTACCAGAACACTATAACTGACAATAACCTGAAAAACAGAACCTTATAATCAAAAAAGGACATTATACCGACTTTTGTTTTGTGCAGCGCTTTGGCTACCTTTGGAGCATTCCAATCCGAACCCAGACAGATGAGCGATTGAAAGGGACGGAACCAATGACAGCTTCGATTCGTTCTCGACATTCATGAAATTCACGCTTACACAGAAAGACACTAACACCGCCGCACGGGCCGGAACCATTTCAACTGCCCATGGCGATATTCCTACGCCGGTGTTCATGCCGGTCGGTACGAGAGCGAGCGTGAAATCGGTCGAACCGAGGGAACTCAGGGAACACCATGTCCATATCATCCTGGCCAACACCTACCATCTCTACCTGAAGCCGGGCAACGAAATTCTCCGTAAAGCCGGGGGCGTCCACCGTTTCATGAGCTGGGACGGGCCGCTCCTCACCGACAGCGGCGGCTACCAGGTCTACTCCCTCTCCGAGCTTCGCAAGATCAACAAAGAGGGCGTTACATTCAAATCGCACATCGATGGTTCGAAGCTGCATTTCACACCGGAAAATGTCGTCGATACCCAGCGCATCATCGGCAGCGACATCATGATGCCGCTCGACGAATGTCCGCCTTCGACGGCCGAACGGGAGTACATCCGGAAATCCGGAGAGCTCACCATCCGCTGGGCCGAACGCGCAAGAAAGCATTTCAGCGACACATCCCCGCTTTACGGCCATGAGCAGTCGCTTTTCGGCATCACTCAGGGAGGCACTCACAGCGATTTGCGTACCCTCTCCACCACAGCGCTGGTCGATCTCGATTTCGACGGATATGCGGTCGGAGGTATGGCGGTCGGCGAACCTGCCGCCGAGATGTACCGCATCCTCGAACTGTCGCATCCGCTGCTGCCCGAACACAAGCCCCGGTACCTCATGGGGGTCGGCACACCTGAAAACATCCTGAACGCCATTGAACGCGGCATCGACATGTTCGACTGTGTAATCCCGACCCGTGAAGGGCGCAACGGCAGGGTCTATACCCGCTCCGGCAAACTCAATCTCCGCTCAGCGAAATATTCCGAGGACTTCAGCCCGATCGACGAAGGGTTCGATAACTACGTCTGCCTCAATTTCTCGCGCGCATATATACGCCACCTGCTGAACGTCGGCGAAATCCTCGGGCTTACGCTCTGCACCCTGCAGAACATCTCTTTTTTCATGTGGCTCACCGCGACGGCAAGGGAGCGAATTCTCGACGGCTCATTCAGAGAGTGGAAAAACGATTTCCTCGAAAGGTTCAATGAAAATGACAAAGCATAACGTCTTTCTTCTCAGCCTCGGCTGCTCGAAAAACACCGTCGATTCCGAACGGCTCATGGCCCAGGCCGAAGCTTCGGGCATCCGCTTCACCGAAAGTGCCGATGAGGCCGACACGATCATCATCAACACCTGCGGCTTCATCGCCGATGCAAAAGAGGAATCGATCAGCGAAACACTTGCCGCCATCGACAGAAAAACCGAAGGGAGGCTCCAGCGGATCTACGTGATGGGCTGCCTTCTTGAGCTTTACCGCAGGGAGATGCAGGAGGAGATGCCCGAGGTAGATGCTTTTTTCGGAACGAGCGAACTTCCTGAAATCCTCACCGCGCTTGGAGCGGAGTTCAACGAAGGACTCTACGACCGCCGTTCGATGCTCACACCGCCTTATTACAGCTATCTCAAGATCGCCGAAGGGTGCAACCGCGCCTGCTCGTTCTGTTCGATCCCTAAAATCAGGGGACGTTACAAAAGCCAGCCGCCCGATCAGCTTCTGCGTGAAGCCAGGCTGCTCAGGGAAAAAGGGGTGAAGGAACTCAACCTGATAGCCCAGGATATCAGCATGTACGGCTACGACCTTGCCGGCAAGTCCCTGCTGAATGATCTGGTGCTCAGGCTTTCAGACATCGGGTTCGACTGGGTCCGCCTGCTCTACGCCTACCCGGTGAACTTTCCGCTCGAAGTCATCCGCACCATGCGGGAGCGGGAAAATATCTGCAACTACCTCGACCTTCCTCTGCAGCACTGCAACGACCGCATCCTGAAATCGATGAACCGGGGCATCGACCGCAAAGGTACCGAGCGCCTGATAGAATCAATCAGGGAGCTGAACCCGGACATCAGGCTGCGCACCACCATGATAGCAGGCTATCCCGGGGAAACCAGGAAAGAGTTCGAGGAACTTCTCGAATTCGTCGAAACGGTAAAGTTCGACCGCCTCGGCTGCTTCTCCTACTGCCACGAGGAACACGCACCTGCATATGCGCTCGACGACAATGTGAGCCCGGAAGAAAAAGAGGAACGTGTAGCCGAACTGATGGAGCTGCAGGAATCTATCTCGGCAGAAAAAAACCGCGCTTTCGAAAACCGCGAAGTGAAGGTGCTGATCGACAGCGTCGAAGGCGATATAGCCATCGGCAGGACAGAGTACGACGCCCCGGAAGTGGACAACGAATGCCTTCTCGAAACAGGCGATTTTGACATCCGCCCCGGCATTTTCTGCACGGCGGCAATCGATGAATCAAGCGCATACGAACTGCACGGCTGCATCCTGCAGACGCTGCACTGAAATCCATAGCTGCAGGAAAGAACGCAGACAGACTTATTCCGTGAACCTGCTGTTGGATGAAAAGGCTATGACAACGTGACCGGAACAGCATCTCTTACAATCAACATAACCGACTGATGTCCATAAAGCATTATCAACCGCAAGCTACAGCAATAAAAGGAAACCTTGCTGCGACAGTCCTCACTGAAGTTCGCCGGGAATTCGGCGCCGAGGTGCCGCCATTCACCCTCCATCTGCCTGTTCCGGAACTGCTTGCCGGAGCCTGGATGGCAAGCCGCGAAACTCTGCTTGCAGGAGAAGGCCGCAGGGATGCGAAGGAAGCTGTCGCAGCAACTGTTTCCGCCATCAACCGCTGCCCTTACTGCGTCGACGCCCACAGCATCATGCTGCTCGAAGCATCCGGAAGCGATTACTCGAAAGCGCTTTCTGAAGGAAAACCAGAACTTATAGAAGACCCTTACCTGCGGGCCGTTTCCCGGTGGGCGGCGGCCACCCGGTCACCCGGTTCTCCGCTTATTGCCGATCCGCCGTTCACTGCTGAGGAAGCTCCCGCATTTATCGGCACTGCCGTCTTTTTCCACTACATCAACCGCATGGTCACAATCCTGCTCGGGAATTCTCCGCTGCCGTTCACCGAAGGCTTTCCGAGAACGGTCGCTTTGCGCATGGCCGCATGGTTCTTCGGAGGAGCGATCCGCCTGAAAAAAAAACCTGGAGCGTCGCTGAAACTGCTGCCGGAAGCCCCGCTGACCGACGATCTCGCATGGGCAGAACCATCGCCCCATGTGGCCGGTGCATTCGCGGCATTCGCCAGGGAAATCGAAAAGGCGGGCGAAACGGCACTCCCGAAATCGGCAAGAAGCGCAGTAAAAATTGCTCTTGCAGACTGGAACGGAAGCGATCCCGGAACCGGTACCGCATGGATCGAAAAAGCACTCGCCAGCCTGAACGAAGCGGACATACCGGCAGGCAAGCTTGCACTCCTCGCAGCGCTCGCCCCCTATCGGGTAAAGACCGAACTGGTCTCACTGGCCTCACCCTATGCCGATCGTTTTCCCGGTGATGACAAACTTCTTTCTGCCCTTGCCTGGGGCAGCTTCACCGCCGCAAGGAAAATCGGCACCTGGCTTTGATTTAATTCTTCATAATCGGAGCTACACTCAATTTTTTAGGGCCTTCGATCCAGGGGGCTACACCCCTGGCTACCAATATACCGCCCCTGACGGGATTCAAATCCCATTACCCAATTCCCATTACACACTCCCCACTTCCCATTACCCAATCCCCATCTACCGATGCCGGACCGGTAAACCGATATGCCGCTCCTGCGGGAATAAACCCAATTGGAGGCCTTCGATCCAGGGGCTACTCCCCTGGCTACCAATATACCGCCCCTACGGGGCTGAAGAACCCGATTCCCAGTCCCCATTACCCATTTCCCATTTCCCACTCCCCGGCATACCGTATTTATGGTATTTATATGGTATTAGCTTGGAAAGGCACAGGATATTGCGCTTTATTAACCGTTGTCAATCAAACACAGAATGAAAAAAGCATGAACAAGATCACCTTTGCAGCCTGTTGCATCAGTTGCTGCCGGAAAAGGCAATACTTCACCGCAAAAAAGACCGGTTACTGTTGTTGAACAGACACAAAGTAAACCATTTAGAAACCGGCCGCATGAAAAGTTGACCGGTTTTTTTATAAGTCTTTGATATTCAAAATTTTACAGGATACTATCATGAAATTTCACACGATAAAAAAAATCACCTTCATAACTTCGCTCCTCATTTCAACCGGATTGCAGTCGGCTGATGCATTGGCGGCAACAGCCCCGGCAACACTGCTCAACGTTTCATACGATCCTACCAGAGAGCTTTACCAGAGCGAAAACGCCGCGTTCACCCAGTATTGGCACAAACAGACCGGCCAGTCCGTTGTGATCAACCAGTCGCACGGGGGTTCCGGAAAACAGGCCCGTGCTGTGATTGACGGGCTCGAAGCCGATGTCGTCACGCTCGCGCTTGCGTACGATATCGATGCCATCGCCGACAGCGGCCTGCTTTCACAGGACTGGCAGAAAAAACTTGCGTTCAACAGCACACCCTATACCTCAACCATTGTTTTCGTTGTGCGCAAGGGAAACCCGAAACAGATAAGAAACTGGGATGATCTTGCAAAACAGGGGGTCTCGGTCATCACTCCAAACCCTAAAACATCGGGTGGAGCAAGGTGGAATTATCTTGCGGCCTGGGGCTACAAACAGAAACAGACCGGTTCGACTGAGCAGGCAAAGAACTTCATCAAGTCCCTTTACAGGAATGTCCCGGTACTCGACACCGGTGCGCGTGGTTCGACACTTACCTTCACGCAGCGAGGTCTCGGTGATGTGCTGATTGCCTGGGAAAACGAAGCACACCTCATCCTGAAAGAGTTCGGAGCTGACAAGTATGAAATCGTCCTTCCGCCCGTAAGCATCCTTGCAGAACCACCTGTTGCCGTCGTCGACAAGAACGTTGCCAAACATGGCACGAGAAAGCTGGCGGACGCGTACCTGAACTTCCTGTACACTCCGGAAGCTCAGGAAATCATCGCAAAAAACTACTACAGGCCGAGAAGTGCCGCAGCGCTTAAGAAATACGCAGCCAATTTCCCGAACATCAAACTTTTCACCATCAACGAAGTGTTCGGAAACTGGCGCTCCGCCCAGAAAACCCACTTCAACGATGGCGGAGTGTTCGACCAGATTTATGTGCCCTGACAACCGTCAGGCTGAAAACGAATAATCATCCGCACGGGAAGACAGGACACGGAAACGGTCCTGTCTTCCTTTGTGTTTATCACTACCCGAAAAGAACATGGCATCACTGACAAGAAAAAAACGTACGATACTTCCCGGATTCGGCCTTTCGATGGGCTACACGGTTTTTTATCTCTCTGCAATCGTGATAGTGCCGCTGAGCATGGTTTTCCTCAACACGCTGCATATGGGAGTTCAGCCGTTCATTAACGCCGTAACCTCACCCCGGGTACTTGCATCATACAAGCTGAGCTTTTCAGCGGCTTTTTTTGCGGCAATATTCGATGCATTTGCAGGATTTCTTGTTTCATGGGTGCTGGTCCGCTACAGGTTCCCCGGCAGAAAACTGCTCGATTCACTTGTCGACCTGCCTTTTGCGCTCCCGACAGCCGTTGCGGGTATCTGCTTCGCGACCCTTTACTCCCCTGTCGGATGGCTTGGACAGTTTGCGGATAAATGGCATATCGGGATAATCAACACGCCAACCGGAATAGTTATCGCACTGATATTCATCGGATTTCCCTTCGTAGTCCGCACGCTGCAGCCGGTGCTCGAAGAGCTCGAACCGGAAATCGAGGAATCGGCTTACTGCCTCGGGGCGACCCGTCTGCAGACGTTCAGGAAAATTCTGCTTCCACACCTCTTTCCTGCGCTTCTTACCGGGGCAACGCTCGCTTTCGCTCGCTCCATAGGCGAATACGGCTCGGTAATCTTCATCGCGGGCAACCTGCCCATGAAAACCGAAATAGCTCCGCTGATGATCATGTCGAAACTCGACCAGTTCGACTATGCAGGAGCATCGGCCGTCGCACTTGTATTGCTGCTTCTCTCTTTTGCCATGCTCCTCGTGCTCAATGGCGTGCAGGACTGGCAGCAAAAAGCAAATCACTGATGCTATCATGATCGACAACCGAAGAAAAAACTCAGATCCTGCTGCAGTGCAGGTCCTGCTGACTATTCTCGTCCTGCTCTTCTATTTTTCGTTTATCTTCCTGCCGCTCGCCCTTGTTTTTTCACAGGCGTTCCAGAAAGGATGGGAGATTTATCTCGAAGCTGTCCGGGACCCTTTCACCATCGAAGCGGTAAAACTTACGCTCCTCACTGCGGCTATCGTCGTTCCGCTGAACGCGGTTTTCGGAGTAACGGCTGCATGGGCGATAACCAAGTTCAACTTCAGGGGCAAGTCAACGCTGAAAACCCTGCTGGACCTTCCTTTTGCCGTCTCTCCCGTCATAGCAGGCCTCATTTTCGTTCTGCTTGCCGGCAGCCGGACGCCGCTGGGTTCCTGGCTGGGTGAACAAGGCATCAAAATCATTTTTTCAACTCCCGGCATCGTCATCGCCACCCTTTTCGTGACCTTTCCCTTCGTTGCACGGGAGCTTATCCCGCTCATGGAATCCCAGGGATGCGAAGAGGAAGAAGCCGCAATCACGCTCGGTGCAAGGGGATGGCATGTATTCTGGAAGATTACCCTGCCCAACATAAGGTGGGGGCTGCTGTACGGCATGATCCTCTGCACGGCACGTTCAATCGGTGAATTCGGTGCCGTATCGGTTGTTTCAGGGCATATCCGGGGCCAGACCAATACCATTCCGCTCCAGGTTGAAATCCTTTACAGCGAATACAATTTCACTGCATCGTTCGCCGTGGCATCGCTGCTTGTCTTCCTTTCACTGATCATCGTGCTCATCAAGGGCCTGATCGAAAAAAAATTCCGGAAAAACAGCATACAACTTCAGTAATGACATGGGTATAGAACTTCTCAACATCACGAAAAAATTTGCGGCATACACCGCACTCGACAATATCAGCCTGAGCGTCGCATCGGGCGACCTTGTCGCTCTGCTCGGCCCCTCCGGCTGCGGCAAGACCACCCTGCTGCGTATCATCGCCGGACTCGACCTGCCGGACTCGGGAAAAATCATCCTCGAAAACAGGGATACCACCTGGCTGCCACCGAGGGAAAAAAACGTCGGCTTCGTTTTCCAGCACTATGCGCTTTTCCGCCGGATGAACGTTTTTGAAAACGTGGCTTTCGGGCTCAAGGTGCTTGCTCGAGACAAACGCCCTGCAAAAAGCGAAATCAAAGACCGGGTGGAGCATCTCCTTAAGCTGGTACAGATGGACTGGGCAATGAAGCGCTATCCCTCGCAGCTGTCAGGCGGACAGCGCCAGCGGGTCGCCCTGGCCAGGGCGCTTGCGGTCAATCCGAGGGTCCTGCTCCTTGACGAACCGTTTTCGGCACTTGATGCCAAAGTCCGGCAGGAGCTCAGGCGCTGGCTGAGGAAGCTCCACGATGAGATCCATGTCACCAGTATTTTCGTGACGCACGATCAGGAAGAGGCGCTCGAACTGGCCGACAGGATTGTCGTGATCAACAAAGGCCGGATAGAACAGCAAGGCACACCCCAGGAGGTTTACGACCATCCTGCAAACGCGTTTGTCTACAACTTTCTCGGAAACGTAAACGTCTTCCACGGCAGGATAAGGAACGGCTGGGTAATTCTCGGGGAACAGCACCATGTGGAAGCACCCGACGAGCTTAAAAACCTCGAAGAAAAAGACGGAAAGGCTTTTGTAAGGCCTTACGAAATTGGTATCAGCAGAATACAGAGCAACGGGTCCGACCTTCTGGGAACCATTACAGATGTACGCCTTCTCGGCGGACAGATCGGGCTGGAACTGGAATGCGACGGATTTAATACACCGATAGAGGCTGAAATTTCGAGGGAGCTTTTCAGGAACCTCGAACTTGGAAGAGGTGAAAAAGTTTTCGTGACCCTGAACAAAGTGAAAGTCTTTACCGGGGATTACGAAATATAATCATGTCATTGCCGGGAACGGCTTCTTTTCGCTGTTCCCCGCGTTGATCCGTGCTTGATGGCACGAAGGCTTCCTGTACCTCAAATCTCGTACTCGATGATAATCTCCCTCTTTTTCAGCAGCCGGGCGACTTCACTGACAGCTTCTTCCACATTATCTCCGGATGGAAGCTGAAAATCAGGTTCATACCTTGAAAAACCATGCTCGCCGGTCGAGATGACCAGGATTTCGTTCGGTTCGTTGAGCTGCTTGAGGGTTTCGATGTCAAAATCGTCGGCATCATCGATCGTGGTAATGAAAATAAGGCCGGCGTCGGTGAAAATCCTTGCAAGCTCGCCGATCCTCCTCAACCGTTCACCGGTCTGGTCATTATGGTACCCGAGATCGGCATCGAGCCCCATATCGATGCTGGCGACGCCGAGATAATAAGCGTTGAGCCCCCTCTCGAAAAGCGCCTGCTCAAGGGCACGGGCAACTGCCCTCTTCCCTGTGCCGGGCTTGCCGGTAAAGACTATGAATTTTGCCTGGTGCCCGTTGACCGTTTCGCGGAGTTCCGTACTGACAAGCCCTTTTTCCCAGTGGCTCTCGCGCTCCCTGATATGGCGCTGCAGAAGCGATTCTCCGCTCGAGAGGTTCTCGAGCACGATGCCGCCGCCTGCAATTTCATAATTGTCGATCAGAACGAACCGGCCTGTCGTTTCGTTGATGAAGGCCTGATCGAATGCAATCGGGCGTGAGGTTTCGAGGACGCACTCCCCGACATCGCGGCAGTCGAGCTGCTGCTTGCTCCGGCTGAAGCTTAGATCGGAAGCATCCAGGGTATTCCTTACTTCGGCAAGCCTGGCGGTCGCCCGGGCGGAACCAAGCTTGAGCTTGTATTCCTTTCCCTTGACCAGCGGTGCACGCCCGAGCCAGAAAATATTGACCCGGATCCGGTTCCCCACTTCCGGCAGGGGTTCGTCCGTGCGGACCATAAGCTCTCCCGGCCTGATGTATATCTGGGTCGAAAGCGTAAATCCTGAAGATTCGCCTGCGGTTGCCAGGGTTTTCAATGGAGCGTTGAACGCTTCCACCGACTGTATGACCGATTTTTTGCCTGAAGGAAGGAAAAGTACCTCGTCGCCGACCGAGACGCTCCCGGTTTCGATCGTACCAGCGACAATCCTCCGGTCATCGTTGCTCCCGGTGAACTTGTAGATGTCCTGTACGGGAAAACGAAAAGGCTTGCCCCCAAGCTGCCGGCAGCTGAGAAACCTGTCAAGCTGTTCGAGCACGGTTGCGTCCCGGTACCACTCCATTTTCGGCGAATGTGTGGCGATATTATCCCCCTCCCTTGCGCTTATGGGGATAAAACTGACAGGGGTCACGTCGATCTGGGAAAGAAACCGGGAATATTCCTCCCGGAGGCGATCGAAAACCTCCCGGCGGTAACCGGCAAGGTCCATTTTATTGACAAGCACCGTTACCTGTTTCACCCCGAGCATTGAAACCATGTGGCCGTGCCGTTTCGAATTTTCCTGGATGCCTTCTACGGCGTCTATCACAAGAAGTGCGGCTTCGGCCCTCGATGCGCCTGTGATCATATTTTTAAGGAATTCTATATGGCCCGGAGCATCGATGATGATGTAATCCCTGTAAGGAGTCTTGAAAAAGCACCTCGCCATGTCGATGGTGATTCCCTGCGACTGCTCGTCCTTGAGGGCATCGAGCAGGAATGCGTACTCGAACGGTTTCGAGTTCCTGCGACAGGTCTCCCTGACAGCTTCAAGTTTTCCGGAGGGAAGCGAGCCAGTGTCGGCAAGCAGGCGGCCGATAACCGTGCTTTTGCCGTGGTCCACGTGGCCGACGATGACAATGTTCATCTGTCCGCGTTCGTTACTGATTTCCATCTGTTCCGGTTTGTTGACGTTTCCATCCATGTTACATGTACCCCTCACGCCGCAGCGTTTCAAGTCCACCGCCATCTTCGCTGTCCTGTGCCCGGCCGGAGCGCTCGGCGATATTCGAAAGCTTTCCGCTTCCGAGCTCGTCGATAATATCCCGGAGTGTGCGTGCATCCGATTCCACCGGGTTCGTGCAGGGATAGCAGCCGAGCGAACGGTACCGGTGGCCGTTTCCCTGGTTGAAGTAGAGCGAAACCACAGGAATCTTCTCCCGCTCGATGTATTCCCATATGTTCAGTTCGGTCCAGTCGAGCAGCGGATGGATGCGCACATGGGTGCCGGGTGCGAAGTCAGTCTTGAACTGGTTCCAGAACTCGGGAGGCTGATCGCCGACATCCCAGGAGTTGTCCTGGTCGCGGGGTGAAAAATAGCGCTCCTTCGAACGGCTCCCCTCTTCATCAGCCCGGACGCCCACAATGACTCCCGTATAGGGTGAGTTGTCTTTATCAGGCACATAACGCCCCAGTTCGTGATCGAGCCGGTATCGGGGCCATGCACCCGACAGCGTATGCTTCAGCGCTTCGCTCTTGAGGTTGCGGCAGCAGGTGATGCGGTCCGTCCTGCCGTCGGGAAAGGTCTCTCTATTTTCAAGCGCCTCACGGTTTTCCCCGTAGACCATGTTGAGGTTCCAGTCGAGCGCGATACGGTCGCGGTACTCGATCATTTCCGGTATTTTGTAATGCGTGTCGATATGGACAAGCGGAATGGGAACGTGCCCGAAAAAAGCTTTCCTTGCAAGCCACAGCATGACCGTGCTGTCCTTGCCGATCGACCAGAGCATGCAGAGATTCCGGAATTCACGGTAAGCTTCCCTCAATATGTAGACACTTTGCGCCTCGAGTTTCTGGAGATGATCCATTGCTTTTCAATTATTACGGTTATCGTTTTTCCCCGTGCAATCCGCACTCGCGGTGCACCGCCTGCTCCCACCACCAGCGCCCAGCCCTGACATCCTCTCCGGGCATGATGGCCCTGGAACATGGTGCACAGCCTATGCTCGGATATCCGTGGTCATGAAGTGTGTTGTAAGGAACGCCGTTCGTTCTGATGTACTCCCATACCCATGCCTCGGTGACATCGGCAAGGGGATTGATCTTGTAAAGACCGAAGGCCTCATCCCATTCTATCGGGGCCACTCCGGTCCGGGTAACCGACTGTTCCCTGCGCAGGCCGCAGACCCAGGCTTTGAGCGATGACAGTTTCCTGCGGAGCGGTTCGACCTTGCGGACCCTGCAGCACTCTTTCCGCTTTTCGATGCTTTCGTAAAAAAGGTTGGGACCGTTTTCGGTCACCATAGCTTCAACAGCAGCTTGCTCGGGAAATAACACTTCGATACCGATTTCGTAATGTTTTCCTGTAGCGGCCATCAGGTCGTAAGTCTCTTCCGGCAGACGCCCTGTATCGAGCGTAAAAACCGGAATACCGAGGTGTTCCCTGTGGATCATATCGGTTATGACCTGGTCTTCGGCCCCGAAGCTCGATGCGAACGCTATCGATTCAGCTCCGAATAAATCGGACGCATACCGGAGGATCGCTTCGGGAGGTTTACCCGCCAATACCTGGTTAAACTTGTCAATTTCCTTTTTCATACTGCTATCAATCCGTGTTAGTGTCATGGTCTATACCTCCTGCAGGCGGCATGCTCATAGCCGTTGCAATGGGATCTCTCTTTGCGGATATCGGGAAATGTGGCAGAGCGGATATTACCTGACATCTTCGAAGCTCACACTCTTTCCGCTACCTCCTGGGAAGCGGTTTTGCGTGCCTGGCCTTTCACACGGGCACGTTTCCTGTTTTTTTCGCTTGCAGCATCGAGAATTTCCGAAGTGACTTTTTCAATGCCGATGCGATCGATCATATGTCCGAACCGTTCCCTGTTCCGGGCATATTTGCGGTAAACGGCCATACTCTCTTCGATCAGCAGGAAAAGTTCCTTTTCGCTCTCCACCAGCTTTTTCAGCGGAGTGGCAAAGCGCGGTATTTTCCCCATTGTACCGCCGATGAAGAGGTTATACCCTTTTCTGGCGACAAACCATGCTTCCCCTGGACAATGCATGGTGCAGACGCTGCAGTTGATGCAGGTATCATGATCTATTTCATATCGATAATCACCATTCTCGCTTTCCGACCTGTCGATGGCGGCAACCGGGCATTTCGAAATACACAAACGGCAATCACAGCAATCCTGCGCTTTCCATGCCGGTTCAATTGCCCCCCTTATGCCGATGTCGTTCTCGTTTGCTTTGGTGCAGTTGTTCGAGCAGCCGGCAACCGCCATCTTGAATTTTGACGGGGTTTCCTGGTTGAAATAATTCGAATCGAGTGTTCCGGCAATACGCTTGGTATCGAAAACACCCCATTTGCATACCTGCTCACCGGGGCAGGCAACAATCACCCTGACCCGTGTTCCTGACGCCCCCAGTTCAACCCCGGCCTCCCGGAGTTCCTTAAGGGCAATTTCAAGGTTGTCACGGTGGACATGATGTATTTCGATTCCCTGCCGTGTGGACAGATGCACCTCGCCTTTTGCATATCTCCTGGCAACCCGTGCAATCCGTTTGAGCTGTTTGACGTTCAGATCTCCGGCAACTGCCTTCAATCTCAAAACATACGTTTCCGGCTGTTTCTGGCGCATGACACCGCTCATAGTGGAAATTGCCGGACCTGAGCCATTGACTGACATAGACTTACTGACCTTTCGCTGAATGATAATTCCTGAAACAGCTCTCTTCACTGATCGAGGCGACGGCAAGATTCGAACTTGCGGTAAAGGGTTTTGCAGACCCTTGGCTTCGACCGCTCACCCACGTCGCCATGCATTTTCCTGCCTCTCGGCAGGCAACAACAAACACTTTTAACAATCGTGAATTAAGCTCCGGATGGGCAAATATCCAAGCATATACCCCATAAATACCGTAAATATGGTATGTTAGTGGCTGATAGCCGATAAAGGTCAAAATTGTGGGAAAACAGCAATTCGTTATGGATCAGGGAGACTGCAGGCTTGAATGCGTGTCCTTCCGCAGAAAATACCATATTTGCGGTACGCAATATGCCCTTCCTGGGGGATTTATAATGTGTTGTCCTTTGCTGATTTTAATACTGGTGGGCCATGCCGGTAAACAGGCACCATGGGCTCAGGGATATGACTTTTGAAATCAGGCAAACAAGAATCGCCAATGTCACACTCAGGTACGGTTTCTTTAAACAGGCTCCTGGATTTCCTGAGCCGGGTTCATCTCTCGACAGTGAACCGGTTTCAACATTCCGGAAAATCCCAACAAGTTCCGAATAATGCAGTCCCGGTTTTAAAACCTGATACAGAGAGTGATCGTAAACGCTTTCAAACGCTGGAAGAAGAGATCATAGTCCGCATGGCAGAAGAACACCCGACTATTTTCATTACCTGACTCCTGCGCAGGCATTTATTTTTCAGACCCCGATCATTTCAGAGCCATCCCTTTTTCTTGCCCCTGATGGCCGGATATTCATAAAAAAACATCCGGACTATCTGCAGCTAAGATGCACAACCTCATCATTAAAGTTCAAAAAACTTTCGCTGCAGAAGTCCGGATGCCGGAGGTAAATAACTTTTATCAGAACGTCACGGTTGCATAAAGCTCGGTCCTGAACAGATTGTTGTCTATCGCACCGGTCGTGTTGTTTTCCCTGCTGGCACGGTACCTTACAGTAGGTGTCAGGCTGAATGTCCCGGCTGCCGATTCGTGAACCTTGACATTGTACTGAACCCACACGAAGGTGTTGTTGAAGTCTTTTTTGTTTTGATCGTCATTCGTTCTGTTGTAATCAATCCATGCCAGGAAAGGACCCGATTCCGCCTTTGCCCTGAAGATATAACCGTTGTAATTATAACTGTTTCCGTAATAGGTGTTATTGTCCGCAGTATAGAAGCCGCTGAGGGATACCTTCGACTTACCGGCCGGAATGATAACCTGCGTACCTAATGAGTACGGATTGCGTCCATCACCCAGATGGGTCAGGGTAAAGTAGGCCTGCGGAATGAGAGTGATGTCGCCTACCGATGCCTTGAAATTCGTGTAGAAGCCATAACCGTCATTCAGCAGCTGGCTAGTTGCATTGTTGTCAAAATTCACAACGATGGCGTTCCATTCACCTCCTGCAACGTTTGCACCATAGTTGAAACCGAAAAGACGATCAAAATGGTTTGTTGAAATCGGTGTATCAACAGCATACAATTTCGTCCCCTGTGGCCCGGTACCAGGTATTGCATAAAGAGTAAGATCGAGGATCGGGTTGTCAAAACTTCCGAGAGGCAGACGGCCGATCGTCCAATGAGAATTCTCACTGTTATGCCCGAAATAGAACTGCGAAACTGTCAGGCTGTATTTTTCCGTGTTGTTTGACGATACCGTGGACCAGGCTCCCGCATAGGATTCGTCCTGGAGAAGAGCCTTGAAGTAATAGCCGTCACCGAGGTCTGCCGATGGTTTAAGGCGTACCCTGTATTGAAAATATTGATCGTCTTTTGAAGTTTTGACTCCATATGTATTAATACTGTTAAAATCGTCCCTCAGACGGATCCCTGCTTCTCCTGCCAGTTTAAGATCAGCCGAAGCATCGGAAGAGTAGGACAATGCGACAAATACAGCTAAAAGCGATAAAATCTTTTTCATTTGTTAAATCTCCTTTATTTGATGTCGTATAAGACAAAATTTGAATAAAAATCAAAAGCCGGTTATTCGTTGTCGAAAACCGGCTTTTCATGAATCCTTTCTGCTTGACAGAAACTTATTTGTACATAAACCGTATTTTCGTCTTGTATGGATTGCACAAAGACAACAACAACTGCCGAAATTGCAGTTGAATTCGAGGTTTGTAAAGAAAGATAAATTCATATGAGTATTGTGTATTGTGTTTGACCTACAACTAAATGAATCATCTATCTTCATAAAATCCAAAGACATACCTTATAAATACCATCTATATGGCAGGCGCTGTGTTACCCTATTTGTTCCAGATATATCCATCAACTTCTACGTCCGGTTCCAAGTTATGATGGTGTTAAATATTCATGAATCCCCCCTGAAAATGGCTCATGCCGGTCAGGATTCCGTGTCAGTTAAAACTCATAAAACGATCAATTGACGTGCAATCCCGCAGAAGGATAAGGATGGTTTCCGTTAATTGTCAACCGGTTATAACAAAGCATTGATCAATGCATGGGAACCGGCCGATTGAACGTAAACACTGATAAACCCTTGTGGTAAAATTCAGGTTTCTACAAGCAGCTCAGCTTCTTTTTGAGTGGTATTCGGGTCAGGCAGTCCCAGAAACTCGCAGATCAGGAAATAGACCGGTCCGTTCAGCAGATAGAACGCTTTCATCCAGTCAGGAACATGAATGCAGTCGAGCAAGGGCAGACCGGCATACTGCGATGTTGCAATGTTGCGGAAATTGAAATAGTGATAGGCAATAATCTCGGCACCGAAGAGAAGCGACCAGTAAAGTACTGAAAAAAAAGCCATTTTTTTGGGAAATGCCATGGTTCGGAATGACGGTACCCAGTGCGCATACATAAGGTAAACACCGAAAAGACCTACAGCCCAGGCGAACAGCGGATAAACATTGTAGCCGGCAATGACCAGAAGATCCCGGTTGTAGCCGTATTGATCCCTCGCTATAAAAATCCAGCAGCAGGCAAACGCAGAGGCAATGAGAAGATGAAATACCGCATGACGCCGGTTAGTCAGCAGAAGATAGGGAAATAGAAGCAGATAAACCGTCATGATCATGAAATCCGCCCTTATCACGCTGAAATTCAGGGAAAGAAGCACAAGAAGGGATATCGCCTTGTCGGAAATCATAAGCGACCTTTTATCGAACAAGGGGATAGATGACAGAAAACGCTGGATCATGGGTACCGAAAATGATGAGTAAGAATAGCTGAATGTCAAATGCAAATTTACAATAAAAGAGCAATCCATCTAATATCGATCGGCACTATCCTGCCGGCAATATAAATGACTCTCCGGATGCGCTGCGTGTTATTACTCCGGCGATTAAAACTGTCAATTCTGGTCAGCAACAATAGCTCCGATCTTGTCATTCTCTTGCAAAGCGAAGAATCCATAAATTATTGTATAGTAGCAAAATGGATTCTTCATTACGCTACGCTTCATTCAGAATGACAGACCCGTTGCATGAATTTTCTTGCGACTGATTGTTGCCGGACTAATAAAAAACGGGGGGCTTTTCCTGCTTACCTCCCGTAGCTTGAAACCAGCGAGGTTTTTGCAATGAAATAGCGGTTCAGGAGCCGTACAAACGGCAAAATTCCGCAAAATTGACAATCACTTTACCGGCAAATGGAGTCTCTTTAACGTTTTCTATCAGATCAGCGACGTTTCGTCCTGATATTTCGAGGCTTTTGGCCTGTTCTTCTATATCGGCCTTCATGACAACGGTGCTATATTCGGGGTGGAACTGTACTCCCCAGGCACAGCTGCCGACACGGAAAGCCTGATGCGGATCATGATCGCTGACCGCGAGAAGAGTTGCCTCTCGAGGAAGATTGAGAACGGTTTGGGCATGGGTGGCATGTGCGGGAAATTGTTCCGGGATACCATTGAAAAGCGGATCTTCTGCGGCTGCCGGGGTCAGTCTGATAGAAACTGTGCCAACCTCACTGCCAAGGGGATGGTATCCAACCTCGCCCTGCATGGCACGACCGAGAAGCTGATGACCGTAGCAGATTCCGAGAAACGGAACATCTGCCTTCACAAGGGATGGAATCCACGATTCGAGCCGAAGGCTCCACGGCTGATTGTCGGTTACCATGGAATGCGATCCTGTCACGATTATGCCGAGACAGTCGGTTAACTCAGGAAACGGCTCTCTGTTAACGGTATCGATTACTTTCAGAGGAAATGCATGTTCTCCGAGACCGGCCATGATCCAGCCTTCGAAATCACCGAGCCTTTCAAGTGTTGAAGAAAAAGTCGATCCGGTTTTCAGGATATAAAGCTTTTTCATAATGTTCGGAAAGTTACCGATCTATCATTGTTCATGGCTGAAGCTATGGTTTTCAGGGCAATAAGACAACAGGCTGCCGTCATTTGAACACACCACCCTGCCCTGCGATTTCCTTGATCCGCAGGCTCCATAAGGCGCATATTCAGCATTTTTCATATATTTGCGGCTGTCAGCAGGATAGAATTATAAAAGGAAACGACAGGGACAACTGACAAGTTTGGGAATGACTGTTAAAAAACATCCATCACTTATTTTTCTGACAGGTTTCAGCGGGTCCGGAAAATCGACCATCGGCCCTCTGCTTGCGAACTCTCTGGGTTATGAATTCATCGATCTCGATCACCTGATAGAAAAAAATGCAGGCAAATCCATCACGCGGATTTTTGCCGAAGACGGAGAACAATATTTCAGAAACCTTGAGTTCAGCATTCTGAATGCTCTTGTCGAACAAGGCAACCTGGTTGTTTCGCTCGGCGGCGGCGTTCTTGAAAACGACCGTTCTTTCGAGCTGATCAAACAGTATGGCACACTGGTTTATCTTAAATCGTCCTCAAGGATTCTTGCAAAAAGGCTCTGCAATAAAACCGACAGGCCGCTGCTGAAAGGTGAAAACGGCAGGAAGCTATCCAGGGAAGAACTGGAACAGAAAATCGAATCAATCATTGCAAAACGGCAGCCCCGGTATGAAAACGCGGAAATAACCGTACAGAGCGATTTCAAGCGGATCGGATCGACCGTTGAGGAACTGACCCGTAAAATCGAGCGATTTGTCCGCAAGGCTTCCGTCGCATCCGGAAATAAAGAATAACCAATGAATGCAAGCACAATCATAGTAGGAACTCCGGTAACGGCCGGGCTGGGAAAACTCTTCAAATCACACGGGCTTTCGCTTAAAACCGTAGTGCTATTCGATGAACATACCCGAAAGCTGTTCGGGGACGGACTTATCGAAACGCTTCGTGAAGAAGGATTCCAGTGGAAGGAACTCGTCGTCCCGGCAAGAGAGGCTTCGAAAAGCTTCAACTCTGCTTACCGGCTCTACAGCCTCATGATCGAAGCCGATGTTGACCGAAGCTGGAACCTGCTCGCCTGCGGCGGCGGGGTTGTGGGTGACCTCGGCGGTTTTATAGCGGCAAGCTATTTCAGGGGCATTCCGGTCATCCAGCTCCCGACCACGCTGCTTGCAATGACCGACAGCTCCATTGGAGGAAAGGTCGCCATAAATCACCCGCTCGGCAAAAATCTGATCGGGTTCTTTCACATGCCTGAACTCGTGCTTATCGATCCGGAATACCTGAGAACACTTCCGAATCGTGAAATCTTCGGTGGAATGTCTGAAGTGGTCAAATACGGCTTTATTTCGGATGAAGATTTTCTCTCTTTTCTTGACCGGCATTTCAATGACATCATTGGGCTGAAGGAACCCTTTCTGACGGAAGCGGTAAGAAAAAGTGCCGATACCAAAGCAGATGTGGTTAAAAAGGATTTCCGTGAAACAAGCGGCCTGAGGGCAACACTGAATTTCGGACATACCTTCGCCCATGGACTTGAAAAGCTGTCCGATTACCGCCACATGAGACACGGCGAAGCGGTGTCGATCGGTATGGTCTGCGCTCTTTTCCTTTCACGCAATCTCGGGTATCTCGATGAGAAATCGCTGAAGAAAGGGCTGTCCATTCTTGGCAGGTTCCGATATCCGAGAGGACTGGTCAAACGGCGATTTCTCGATATAGAAAGCAGTGATCTGCTTGAAAATATGCTTTCAGACAAGAAAAAACTCGACAAAAAGCTTCGCTTTGTGCTCCTAAAAAAGCTCGGAGAGGCCTTTCTCCTGGAAAAAAATGTCGAGAACGAAGTTGTTATTCAGGCAATCGATGACGCGAAAGAATTCTTCAGCGGAAAGAAGCCGCATTGACTTCAAAAAGGTACCGGGTTCCCCGGAGCACTGCAAGCTCATCAAGTTCCGGAGTAATATCGAGTATGGAAGCGATCAGGGAAGCACTGCCTCCAGTTGCAACAACCCTGATATTCGTTTCCTGACGTTCTCTTTCGAGCCATGAGCTGATTTTCCGGACAACTCCCTCTAAACCGGACACACAGTTCCAGATAATCCCGTTCCTGATGCAATCCACGGTGGAAGACCCGACAAGGGCCTGGGGCTGACCGATCTTCACGAGAGGAAGCTGTGCAGTATATTCATGCAGGGCCTTGGCCATGAGATCGAGGCCGGGAACGATATGGCCGCCCAGATACTCTCCTGCCGAACTCAGCACATCGACGGTTATCGCGGTGCCGATATCGAGCGCAATGACAGCTTCACCTGGATAACGCTCGCAACTCCAAGCGCAGAGAGCGATACGGTCGGCTCCGAAAGTATCGGGCGATTCGTAATGAAGCATGAAAGGAAGCTGCAATGCTGATGAAACCCTCAAAATACTTCCTCCGGGAAACTCCTCGAGAACCTCTTGCAGCGCCCCGTTCAGACCGGGAACCACACTGCAGAAAGCCGAATCACGAAGCTCCGGAAACGATTCCCGCAATCGGGAAATATGCGTTGCGATACTCTGAGCGTCCGAAAGATGTGACGTTTGCGTTTTCGTTACTTCCAGGCATGTTCCGCTGTCGAAAACGGCGAATGAAGTGGTTGTATTGCCTATTTCAACAACAAGCAGCAATGTACTGTAGCCCCTTTATATCCATGCTGATGATCATGGAAGTCATTCCTTTGAAACGTATCATTTCAGCTTGGCGTCTACTCCAGTCCTTGCTGACAGATCCGAAATAAAGCGCCTGTAATCCTGCAGGTTTCTGGTAACGAAAATTGAATCCTTGTGGGCAGTTTTTCCGGCAATAATAAAAATTTTCGGAGGAGGATTATAGGTTATCGCCTCCTGGTATATGGCTGTAACATCCTTGAGATCAAACTGTTTCTGGGTGCCTTTCCGGTCGAGGTACAGGAGTTTGTCACCGGAAATCTTCACCGCGTCCCCATCCTGACCGTGCTCCCCCACAAAACGGGTGTTGTAGTAGCTGGGACCGCCCAGCGAAGCTGTAGTGAGAAGAATGAGAACCGTTGTTTTCCATAAACAGCCAAGATCGACACCGTAGGTAAATTTTCCGTAGCGGAAAAATAAAGCCCACCCAAGACTGAGAAACAGCATACCGAGAATCCAGGTCACGAGGTAATAGTAGTCGAGCCACCAGGCTGGAAAGGCCATCGGGTATTGAAAAACCTCGGACATATCGGTATTGTTTATTTTCAGAATAATTGACCGGGATAATAAAATCATACGCTTCCCCTTTTTTTAAAAATGAAGCGGGGATGCTGAAAAACAATCACTCAAGATAAAAAAACCTGTTAATTATTTTGAGATATTAACTGTTTACATGAGGATGTTTTATCAATGACCAAGCGTTATGGAGGTGAGCCCTTATTGATTTTGCGCTATGCATGGCTTGATTTTCTGAACAGCTCCTGACCTGCCTTGCAATCTTCATTCAGCCAGGTTTGCCTGGCTCTTTAAAAACATCTCCCGATCTCCGCTGCCCTCCCGGCTGTTGCATTTTATTGCCGTCCCATAATTTGGAAATGCTTTTGCCAAATTCCAGTATACCCGAAAACGGCTGAATTTTGTAGTAGGTGCCGGTACCGAAAATCAGAAAAAGAACGATGATGACAAGCAGCTCCGCGGGGCTTTTAAGCCCTTCTTTCGTTTTTGATTTCAGGTATGAAAAGAACGCCTTCCAGTTAATGACCAGCAGATGAAAAAGGGCAAACAGGGAAAAAGCAAATCCGAAAATGATGTGCTGGTTTTGCCACTCTGGTTTCGTCAGTCCGATTATGAGCCAGACAATCGCTCCGGCGCCTCTGCCGGACGGTCCGAGATAAAGGATCACTCCTGATAGCAGCAGCATGAAAAAAGAGATAAAAAGCCCGAAGCTTATAAAAATTCTCCATGTGAAAGATTTATTCATATTCTACTATCCTGTTATGGCATGTGTTATTGAAGTTATTTCTATATCTATTCTTTTTTGCAAAATTCGGCTTTAATAATCCTGTGTTTTTTTTGTCCTGCGATTTTTCATTGCAAGAAATATATATATAAAGCCGACAACAGAAATCCATGGAGTTTCCGGAGATATGTCATTCTTTACGAGTAAAGTCTTTCTTATTCCTTTATCATGTCTTACCATTACTTTCAGCATATATCACAGGTTTGAAAAGGCCATCCCAGGATAACGATCCGTCAAAAAGCCATTTTCGGCCTGACGATAACCATAATCTTATGGTATCCGATGGGACCCCGATTACTTTTGATATGGCAGCTGGTTTTAATCCTGAAATCTCTGAAAGGAGTACCGATAATTTCACGTCTGTTTCCTGTCGAATTATTATCTCTCCCAAATATCCCATATCCTTAACAGATGCAAGAGGAATGCATGTTATCTTATCATGGATAAAACAATCGATAAATGAGTCCCTTAATGCTTTGAATACTTCGATTTCAGTAGTCTCATAATCAACTTTAAGATATGTTCTGTAAACAAGATGATAGGCTCCATCCCTGGAGCCTGTCATGAAAAATGCAATATTATAAATATCATCCATCAACTCCATCGAGTTTCTTTTTTTCTTCGCCATAGTTTTTCTTCTCATACAAGCTTTTAGATGATATTTGAAAAAAAATATGTTTAGAATGGCATATCTGACACATAACGGAATGCAGGAATTGCTGGAAAAGATTCATTTCTTGATCACCTTTTCAATAGATTATCGAGCTGTAACAAGTGTCGTGGTTATGTATTTTTTTCTTCCGATAAATTAAGGATACGGCAATATAAGAGCCTGTAACCAAAGCGGTCAAACCGATAAGTATCTTCATATCATTTTTCATTTAAACATTTGTATTTTTTGCATTTCCAGTCAATAAGGGAGCCGATATATGATTCGGCTCCCGATCGTATTAATTCTCCCACTCGATGCTGATTGTTTGCCTTTTATCTTCTTGGGCCGTTTCCCGGCTGATTATCATCCGGCCGATCTTCATGTGCCGGCGGGGTTCCGCCGGAGCCAACTGGAGGAGGTGATCCACCAATACCCTTTCCTCCCTGAGGCGGAGGTGCACCTTTTCCACTCGGTGGGGGATGAGGGCTGCCACCAATCTGTCCTGGGCCTGTGTTTACATGAGGCGGCGGTTGACCGCCAGGAGCGCCATGTGTCGGCGGCGGAGGTGGCGGGTTACCTCCACTTGGTCCGGGACCCGAGTTTGCATGAGGCGGCGGTTGACCCGCAGGAGCGCCATGTGTCGGCGGCGGAGGTGGTGGTCCTGACGGACCTGGGCCGGAACCATTTTTTCTCGGGCCTCCAAAGCGTTGTCGATCGAACTGGAACTGGTTATCCCAGTAATTGCGATCATGCCTGCGGTACTCGTCATCACGGAACCTTCTTATATCAACCCAACGATGTTTTCTGATAATTACAGGGAGATTGAATTCCTGTATTAAATTCCATGGGCCATTAAAGTAGGAAGAGTAGTACCAGCTTCCTCCCCAGTAAAGATAATAGAGATCACCATAGAAAAGCATATCATATGGGCTGCCATATGATACGTAAAACCCGGAATCTGATAAATAAACAAAATCCGGGCGGACGCTTATTATAAATGTTGGCCCGCCACGAGTTCCCATTGCCACAAAAGTATCACTGTTATCCTGCGCATTTGCTGGTTGGTCGGAGAGAAGCAGGCCTGCTATTCCGGCAACTATCAAAAAGCTTATTTTCATCTCGAGCTCCTTTTTTTATTTTCAAGTCAAACGTCACTCTCTTAAGTAATCATGCAAAAAGAGTAATATCACAAGAAGGCCTGTACGATTTATAACTTTACATCATTTCAGAGGACATTTCTGGCTGATAGAGGACATCAAGCGAAAGCGATCCTCCTGCAAGCAATTTGAATCCTATCGATAACCATAGTTTTATAGTATCCAGGGACTTGCCGATGATTCTGGATATTATTATTGGTTTTAACCGGGAAATTTCTGATAAGAGTACCGCTAATTTTACATCGGCTTCCTTTAAAAGCATTGCTTCTGCCAGATGTTCGATAGTGTTATTCATGTGTTGAGTTATACAGGTTTTTTTGTCATGAAAGAAACTATCGAAATAACACTTTCTGAAGATTTTGTATGCTTCGATTTCAGATGTATCAACGCCGATTTTCAGATAGGCGTCACACACAAGTTCTTGAGAAGAAGTCAAAGATCCAGTCATCCAGTAAGCCAGCTTATAGATGTCATCCTTTAATTCCTTCGGTGTTTTTTCACCTTTGATCATGGATTTTACCAACATCAGATAAATTTTTTCATAGATCAGTCTAAATTTGAAGCTACACAATGTTTTTTCGTCAACTTTCCCTTAATTACTTTATAAAACAAAGCTATAAGACTATACGTTCATTTCCAATGTGATTTTTCGGCAATATTGAAACCGAAAACCGCAGGCATTCTGCATCAGATTACCTGTGTCCGGTCAATTCAATCAATCTTTATCGACGAGGTAAGAACCAGGCTTATTCGGGTGTCCGTTTTGTTTCCTGCAAGCCCATTTCATACAACGCTATCCGTTTACAGTTACTCTGACTTGGCAGATGAAGCCGTTTGCATACCTGGCCTGAGTTTCGTCATATCGTCTCATTTACTTCTTGCGCTTTCGTTACCGCTGATGATATTATTCTCATGATTGTTCCTGACAAATCGCCGGCTTTCTTCACTGCGAAAATCATGCTTCGTATATTCAGCCTCACGTATCCTTTTTATGTCCATACTACCAAGTCTCCTTATCAAAGCGGGAAGATGGCGATACTCCATAACAAACCAGGGCCAATTGCAATCCAGTGAACGGTACCATGTGTTGTTGATGCAAATGTAGTACAGTCTTCCATAATGGATTATATCATAAGGGCTTCCGACAGATACAGAAACTCCCCAATCATGCAGTTTGATAAAATCAGGCCGGGTTTTAAGGGTAATAGCCGGGTTCTGCCTTTCATTTTTGATGATTTCAGAAATTGCATCTGATGAAGGACTGCACAAAAATATTCCCAGTATACTTATAACCAGCAAGCTGCATTTTTTAATTACATGTTTTGCTGTCAACATGATGTTTCAATGGTAAAAAAACTGCCCTGAGACATTTTCATTGATTAAAACTTCAGCTTTTCCTGCTTCCATAAAGGAGCATCCCTCCGCCTATCACTATTGCTCCAGCAGCAGCCCAAACCGGAATATTGACTGTCTTTTTTTCCTTTATGGACAGTTCGACAGGTCCAAGCTTTACTTCTTCAGTCTCTTTCGTATAGCTGAAACTGCCGTAGACCAGTCCCAGAATACCGGACACCATCAATACGATAGCCCCAATCCTGATTGTGTTCATTTTATCCCCCGTTTAACGTGTTTTCCTATCCATGGTGCACCCCTCCCTTTTAATTGAAATGACCGACAGGGTGAGTACTGTCAAGGGAAAGCATACCACTCGCGAGCGACTGGCGACCAGCAGTCAGCCATAATCTTATCGTATCAAGGGGTTTTCCGATTATTTTCGATATGTCCTTGTGTTTCAGTCCGGTAATTTCGGAAAGCAATACGGAGAGTTTTATATCCGCAAACCGCTCGCGTAACGACATCCCCGGCAATTCTTTCCATTTAACCGGTGATATCGGCCTGGAACATGAAATATCCTCATCTAATTTTCGTGATAAACACTCCCGGAATGATTTGAATAACTCACGTTCACGGGTATTACGGTCAACATGCAGATAGGTGCTGTAAACAAGCTCCCTGGCGGCCGACTCGGAGCCGGTCATCCAGTAGGCAAGACTATAGATATCATCTATCAGATCGATCGGTGTTTTTTTTCTCCTGATCATGATCACTCCTTTTATCGGGTTAAAGCTCTCTTCAACCCCTGTTTGCAAGTCAATATCGAAGCATTTTTTCGCCCTGAAGTTTTCATGGCATCTCATTTCCTGAAAAAGGAGGATTCCGGTGTATCATTCGCCCTTGCAGCTTCATTCTCAATCAGATCAGAGATCAAAAAATCACTCGGATAGTTATTTCGATTTCGTTGTTATTAAAATCATGCGGGTACGGTGTTTTTATCTCTCACGTACCCGCGCAAATCGGCAGAAAGGTTATTTCACCTTGTCAGCAAGATCATGAATACCCGAGCTCAATGAACGCAAAGCGTTCTCCACCCTTCCTTGAGATGATCCCATGTATCCTCACCGGCTTCGCCCACTTCCTTCAGTTTCACCTTGGCCGAATCGATACCGCGCTCAAGGTTGCCTATCTGATCAACATATCTGACATGCACTTCCTCTGCCATAGTCTTCCCTTTGGCCTTGAATTCAGCCAATCTTGCCTGGGCGAGATCAAGCTCGGCCTCTGCTTTCTTCTTGTAAGCGTCTCTGATGCTCATCATGAAATCTCCATTGTTTAATAGTGTCTATACCTGCTGAACGTGATGCGTTCCAACATGTAACCCCTCCGTTGCTTTCTCGAACCATCCCGGCAAACGGAAGCTGAAAATCTTCAGCTCCCTTTGCTTCTTTCATCGACATCGATTCATCCGGCATTCTGTAATCTCACGCATGCCGGCATTTTTCGCTGTCACTTACGGTTTTCGTCTTTGCGCTTCTGATCAAGATCTCTCCTGTTGTCCTCGTCGCTGCGCTTCCGATCAAGATCTCTCCTGTTGTCTTCGTCGCTGCGCTTCCGATCAAGATCTCTCCTGTTGTCTTCGTCGTTGCGTTTCTGATCAAGATTTCTCCTGTTGTCTTCGTCGTTGCGCTTCTGATCAAGATTTCTCCTGTTGTTTTCGTCGTTGCGCTGCTGATCGAGATGTCTCCTGTTGTCTTCGTTCCAGCGCTGCTGATCCATAACATTACCATGGTTGCGCCTGCTATACTCGGCATCACGGTACCGTCTTATATCTTCGAGACGATTTTTTCTGATCCTCGACGGAAGATCGTTTCTACGCATGTATCTCCAGGGACCGCGGTAATTTGAAGAACGGTACCATGATCCGTCCTGACAGATGTAGTAATAATTACCATAGAAGACGATATCGTAAGGGCTTCCTACCGCCACGGAAAACCCCTGGTCAGGAAGCATGATAAAATTCGGCCGCGACTCTATTGCAAACGAGCGCCCGATTTGTACGCGAACGGCTCCTTGAGCTTCAATAGCGGGATTACCGAGAAGCATTCCCGCAACACCTGCGGCAAGCCAGATGGTTTTTTTCATCGTTATTCTCCTTTTGAGATGTTGTTCAGAGCGATGAGATCACTGTTCGGCTGCCGAGTTACGAGAGCATACCAGTCCCACACCGTTTTTTCCGGATTCTCCGGGTTTAATAAAAATCTTTTCCGTCTCCACCTGTCTTCAAGCACAGATCATTGGTGACGGACATAGGTATAAGTTCTTGCATTTTCATCCGAAAAGAGGTATAAGCAAGTGCATCTCTTATCTGACCAACTGGTGGAACACCTGCAGTTAAATGCGTCGGCCCTGTATGACACGTATGACAATGACAACGATGGCAATAACTAGGAGAATATGAATAAACCCTCCCATGGTATAAGAGCTGACAAGGCCAAGAAGCCATAGGATCAGCAGAATGATTGCGATGGTTTCGAGCATGGCGTATCTCCATTTGATTTAAGAGACTTGCATGGAAAAAAACAGAGCTTGTTGAACTATATCTATTTCCTCAAGTACTTTATAAAACAAAGTTGTGCATCAACAAGTTTCACTCCGGATGGTGATTTTCCGGAAAAACATCACTCTCTTCGTTATGCCGGACTGATAAACGCTGTGATTGAATTATTCGGCTGCAAATGAAAGAAGGCAATTCTTGTAGTTGATCAAGGCATCACGACCCTTCGGAGTTATCCGGTAAATGGTTTGAGGCTTGCGTGCCTGGAAATCCTTGTCGCAGCTGATATACTCTGTAGACTCGAGTATCCGCATGTGAACGCTTAAATTTCCGTCCGTTGTCCTGACTTTCTTTCTGATATCGACAAAACTCGCCTCATTTACGCTATGAAGGTACGACATCACGGCAAACCGGATTCTGGAATGAATGACTTTGTCAAGCAGATTATGATTGAAATCAGAATCTGCACCCGCTCCTTTTCTCTGCAGTTTTGTCATCCTGTCATGAATCAAAAGCTTCTGAGGACTGGCGTCCTCTTTTTCGACATGCTGTTGCGTGCTCAAATCCGATATGACCGCACGACACTCCCTGCCATTACTGCTTTGCACGGCAACAATACGCACCTTATGACCATGTTCCCAAGCAGCGGCTCCTGAAAGGAACGTGTCCGCAGAAAAAGCATGCGTCCCGGCAACAAGGAGGGTAACCTCACAATGTTCGTGATCTCTGCTGCTGAACACCCTTTCCAGCATCGCATTGAACTGCGGAAGGTCATCTGAAACAATAAACATCCCCAATCGATTGCCCACCAGACTGGAACGGTCCACACCAAGTTGCTGTGTCGCCGTCAGATTTGCCTTGAGTATCTTTCCTGTTCTGTCAAGAGTGAGATAGGCAAGCGGAGCGAAGTCGTAAAGTTCCGTGTAGGATTCCAGACTTTCCTCGAGATTCAGCCTCGTCTGAAGCAGTTCATCCTGCTGCATTTCAAGCTCGATCCGGTAAACCGCCAGCTCATGAACAACCCGCTGCATTTCCTCTTTTGAAGGGGGAATAGCAAGTTTGTTCTTAAGCCCGAGTTTGAGCATTGCTTCAGCTTTGTGGCGTAATGCCTCAAACTCTGATGAAGGTGTACTATTCTTTGTCATGATGGTTTTTCCTTCCCGTTATCACTCCGATCATTTTACCGCTTGCGTTATTCAGCATGCATAAAAAAAGCCCCGACCGTTCTCGGGGCTTGGTGCAAATCCAAGTCATTCATCATTTGTTTATGACTGCATGAGACTGACTTGCAGTGGTATAACTCACAAGGTTATTACCATTTTTCGATGGTTCAGGAATGTTGGATCCATTTATACTCCCTTTGCAGGATGTAGAGCAACCCGCCATAGCAGCCTGCATCAGAATTAATAATTCATAGTGCTTCATAATCGGCGCCTGTTCTGGTTGTTGATGGAAATAATCAATCGGCAAAAAGAGGATGAGTGCGACTCAATCTCTTTTTGCCTTGTCATGAGAAATAAATCAGTCAGTTTCTCTTTTCGCCTTTATTCTGACGATTGTCATTGCTGTTGTTTCTGTCATTGCCTTTGACCTCCTTGTTCTGCTGATCCTCACGATTCATGCTTTTGGATCCCTGGTTCTGCCGTTCCTCAACCTTTGTGTTTTTGACCTCCGTCTTTTGACGCTCCTGAACATTTATGCTCCTGGTCTCCCTGTTCTGCGGGGTCTGAACCTTTATGTTCCTGACTTCCGTTTTCTTATGGTCCTGGTCCGTTGTGCTTTTTACCTCCGTCTTATGCTGTTCCTGGGGCTTCCTGTCGTTGACATTCTTTTCGTGCTGATCCTGGAGCTTTATGTTTTTGACCTCAGTCTTATGCTGTTCCTGAATCTGCCTGTCGTTGATGGTCTTCTTCTGCCGATCCTGGAGCTTTCTGCTGTTGGCGTCATTACGTTCATCATGCATTCTTCTCCTTCTGTCGTCATTGAGCTGATAACGGTTATTCCGGCTGTCGGGCCTGCGGTACTCGATATCACGGTACCTCTGGATATCCTCCCAGCGATGTCTTCTGATATGGTAAGGAAGCCTGTTGTTCACGATGATGAACCACGGTCCATGATAGCTGGAAGCACGGTACCAATGGCCGTTATGGTAGATGTAGTAGTAGTTCCCGTAATAGACGATATCATAGGGGCTTCCTACCGATATCGAAAATCCCTGGGCTCGCAGGTAGATAAAATTCGGGGCCGAATCGATCACAAAAGACGGACTGTCCGAGGTGCTTATCTGCACATTGACTTCTGCTCTTGCATCGGTGAATGGATTACCGAGAAGCATGCCTGCGATTCCGGCAGCCAGCCAGATGTTTTTTTTCATTTTTTTTCTCCTGTTAACAGGTTAATCAGTGTATTGAGATCACTTTTGGGTTGTCGAATTCCAAGTGTCTAACAGCCCCCAACCTTTATTCCGTGTTTTGAAAATTTTCTCTCCCCATTATCCATCTGATGCTCCGGGATTGCTGTTTTATATAGATGCAGCAATAACGGCGGCATGATGCACCCTTTCGCGCAGCATCTTTTCTATCCATGTTAAATCCGTCTGCCCTGAATGACCCGAATGACAATGACAACGAGGGCAATGACCAGAAGAATATGAATCAATCCTCCCATGGTGTAAGAGCTGACAAGTCCAAGAAGCCAGAGGATCAGCAGAATAATTACGATGGTTTCAAGCATGGCATCTCTCCATTTGTTTGAAGAGACTTGCATTCTCAGCAATCAACCTCTCTTCGCTTTACTTTTCAATATGCTTTACAAAACAAAGTCTTAAATCAATACGTTCAATTCTGAAACTAATTTTCCTGAATATTTTTCGGCTGATTCCGGAATTGTTGTATTCAAACCTCCATTTACGAGGTGAGCATAGCCATGTTTCTATGCTTCATTTCGCCAGAAAGCAAATCAGCAGTCTTCCTGGATATTCAGAATCGTAAGAAGGCTTGTCGTTATGTAGCGCCGTTCCTGCCAGTCCCTGACAAAAACGGTTCAATCATGACGGAATATATCTTGAATAACTGCCTGGGTTCATACCGGGAACGCATGTGAACCTTATTGCAATTTCATTCCGGGGGAGGCATTTCGACCCAATGCATACTGCAATTGTTTCAGAAGTAATGACCTTTCGGGGAAATTTTCCGTTTTTTTCCTGGGCCCTTTGCCAAGCAGAAAAAATCTTGTAAAACTGTATCGGGAAGCAACGAGATCAACAATGACAGGCCCTGAAACTCCGACAATGATGCCGAGAAGGAATAGCATCCAGATATCAGATATACCTGCTGACTTGAAAACAATCCTCGATGCGGCGGTGAAAAAGACATGAAAAAGATAAATCGTATAGGAATAAAAACCGATATTTGCCAAAAAGCCGGACTCCAGTTCGATAAAAAGCAGTGAAACACAGGAAACGGCGCCTATCGCGAGAGCATTGAAAGAACGCCTTCCGCCTACATTCTGATAACCGTAAAACACGAGAAAGAGGATAACAAGCGCAAGAAACACATATCCTGCTGTTTTCCTGTATTTGTATTCAAAAGGAAAACGAAAGCAGTAAACTCCGCAGAGAAAATAGGGAAACAGGTAAAAAGCTCCGGCAATGCCCAACCACGGCGTACCTGCATTTGCGATATTCAGTATGGCGGCAAGAAGAAAAACAATTCCAAATCCTATTCTGTTATCGAGAAACCTGAAATGCTCAAGAAGAACGACCATGATGAATATCAGGAAAAGGGATTCGATATACCAGTAATGTGCGACTGGAATTATGTGGAGAAAACGCCAGTCGGCGATCGAAGAGTTCGTGCCGGGCGTGAACGCCTGAAAAAGGGCGAAAATGGTCCCGACGAAAAGCATGGGAACGATAAGGCGGCGGATTTTGCCCTTCATGAATTTTTTACAGCCAGCTTTATACGGCCGCCATGCGTAGACATATCCTGAAAGAAAGGTGAAAAGCGGCATACGGATGTATGCAAGGAACTCGTTGGCATTTTTCAGAAACCCGTCATGCAATTTCAGACCGCTTTCGGGATTCATGCCTACCACATGGTATGCGACAAGAAAAATACAGGCGATGCCCCTGAGGGTATCGACCGGGAGGTTTCTTTTTTCAGGTTTCATTGTTGTGATATTTTCTGTTTTGATTTCAATCCGACAGATATCTGCTTATCCGTATGATCAGTGAAATCAATTCAAATCGACAAGTTGTTTTATCAATCGAAAAAATGTATCGGCAACAATATCGCTAGCAAATTCCACGCCAATAAGGAACCGTCAAGGAATCATGTAAACATTTATGAAGAAATATTTCGGAATAGCTGCTGATATGGTTTACACCATTTGAAACAGTATTCTTTTGATTGGGCAACCAGACAGGCTCAACAGGGGGGATAAGTGCGACATGCCGGTAAAAAGAATAAACTAAACAAAAAGCCGATCGGCCCTTCTTGCACACTTAAAGCATCGTGATACGATCATGCAACAAAAAAGCCAGCTTGATACAGGTGAAAACGTAACCTTTGATGCGGCTTTTTATCGTACCGGGCGTTTGTTTTGAAATAATAAAGAAGCAGGCAGATGACTTTTGCCGAACATAAATCCTGCAATTTGATCAGGAATATGTTCATCCCAAGTCAGCATGATGATCAAATAAAAAATACTGTCTGTGAAAAACGCAAAGATAATTCGTTGACAGAATCCAGGGAATTACCGGCAGTCGAAAGTACAGTTTTTTATTCCCATCACACTGGTTGCATGAATGAAGTCCCCAACTCGCGCAGGCGGTCCAGATCCTCATGAATTGCCTCCGGAACCGGCAGGTTCATTATTCTGCAGAAATCGATTATCCGGTAACGCCAATCATGATGGGTGATCATCATGAAAATATTGTCGCGTCGCTGCTGCTCGAGCCCGTCAATGTCCCCGAGAAGGGCAACAAGTTCATCCGATGCCGTCCGAGGGTCTTCGGAAAGCTCGATCGTCGATCCCGGCCAGAACAGCATATCGTCCGCCATACGTGATACGGGACGCCTGCCGGCGACGATACAGCCCGAAAGCAGTGATTCAAGCCACCTGCTGGTCACCATCATCGAGCGGGGCCGGTCACCCTGCGGTTCCACATAAAGATGAAAAGCGAGAGATATGCGTGTCCGGTGCAGCAGTTTCAGCAGCATGCCGCGTTCCAGATGAACTCCGGGACCCGATATATTGCCTATGGGAGAGTGCAGATAGAGATATGGTGAACCCGGCGGATGGAACCGTTTTGAAAAACACTCCTGATAGCTTGGCGGTGTCCTGCCGAAACTGATAAGATCAATCTCTCTTTTCTTCAGTTCGCGCGGCGCCCAGGTCAGGCAGTCGGCACCCTGGTACAACTGATGAACCGGTATCCCGAATCGTGATTTCGGATAATCGACATCATCATGGGCGGTAACCGTTATCGCGTCGAAGAGTGCTGTTTCCCTGACAAACCCCTGCTGGAAATAGGAATCGGTAATGAACCCGAACATTTTGCCGAATTTTTTGCGGCAATCAGGTATTGCATTGATCATGGCCAGATCGTTGGGGCCTCTTGCCACTACAATCAGAACATCGCCGCCGGAAACATTCTGCAGCGGTTCAAAACCTCCACGGCGGGGATGGAAAAGACGATCGGTCAGTGATTCATGAACCGGTCTGGTCGAGAGGACCTCTGCATTAAAATAGAGCGCAAGCAGTTCTGCAAATTCATCAATCGGTAACCAGCCGACGTGTGGTGTCGCAAGCCCGGCGTAAAGTATCGTTGTTTTCATATTCTGCATTCAGCATGATGGTTGCAGGCAATGATCACCTCTGGTTATCAGCGCCTGCAGGGGGTTGTTATTTTTTTTCAACTTTTTCCGATTCTCTGGCCGTTCTGACCCAGGCGGTACTTTTTTTCTTCACCAGCATTCCGGCATACAGCGGGATTTTCCACAGGACATATAAAGGCGCTGCCGCGAGGTACATCCACGTTGAACGTGATGCCCGGCGCTGAATCTGTCCTGAAACGACATAGAATACGAGAATCGCCCAGAACGATACAGGCAGTGCAAGCCATGCACCCTTGAGCAAAAGAAAAGACACAGCCGTAGCGACAGCGAAAAGCATGACAAGAAGGGAAAGCGGCGGTGTTGCAAGTTCAGCGAAAGCATAGAGGTATTGTAACCGGCCGGTTGTGGCGAATCGCTTTAGGAGCGGCCCGGACATATTTCTGACAAGCATGAAACGTCCTCCTTCCCATCGGCTTCTCTGGCTCGATGCACTTTTACCGGAGGTGACCATTTCGCTGCGGATAACCGCATCCGGATTGTACTGCACCGTGATGCCGTCGACAAGAAGGCGCAGGGTGAACTCCATATCTTCGACGATAGAGTGGCAGGGCCATCCGTATTGTTTGAGTATGGCGGTACGGAATGCCATGCCGTTGCCTTTCAGCACGGCGGTTCCCGCCAGTTTTACCGAGCCCGCCACCCGCAGATGGCAGATGATATTGAATGCCGCGTCACTGAGCGCAGGACGCCAGCCGGCTTCCGGGTTGCTGACGCTGTTGAATGCCTGGACAACCTGAATATCCGGTTGACTGAGCGAGAGGCTTATTTCACGCAGGTAACCCCTGTCCGGCATGACATCGGCATCGATGATGGTGATGGCATCGGTTTGCGTGTAGATATCCCGGCAGGTTTTCAGAAACCAGTCGAGTGCCTGGCCTTTGCCCCTGTTGATGCTGTCGAAGCGTTCAAAAACAACCGCACCGGCTTGTCGGGCCCTTTCGGCCGTCCGGTCCGTACAGTTATCGGCAATGACGCAGACTGTAAACCGATCAGCAGGATAATCGCAGCTGAAAAGCCCCTTGACAGTGCGGGCGATCCCCTCTTCTTCATTATGGGCAGGGATGACTATGCCGATATTGAGGAACCTGTTTTCAGCCGGGACTTTTTTCCTGAAAAGGTATGCCGCAATGGTGCACAGCAGCAGGTAGCATGCAGGCAGGGCGAGTATGACAAGCAGAATTTCCGCTATGATTTCAAATAGTATCATGGTGCAGTTTGACACTCTTTGTTGAAAAGTTCGACCATCATCCGGTTATTGCTGTGCTGGTTGTAGAGTGACATCACTTTCTCCCGGCCAGCCTTTCCAAGCGAGGTCCGCAATTGCGGGTTCGCGAGCAGCTTGCTTATCTGGAGGGCAAGGTCATCGACATCACCGGGAGTGGCAAGCAGACCGTCATGTTCGTGGTCGATCAGCTCCGGGATACCGGTGATCCGTGTCGAAACGACCGGAATCTCTTTCGCCATGGCTTCCATCAGGACAACGGGGACTCCTTCGGCAAAACTTGCAAGCACGAAAAGATCAGCCTTGTCATAATACGTTCGGACGGTATCCTGCCCCAGCGCGCCGGTAAAGGTGACAGAACTGCTCAAATCGTGAGAGACTGCATATTGTTCAAGGGATTTTCTGTCGGGACCGTCACCGACGAATGTGAGATGGAAGGGGATTCCCTCTTTTTTTAGCTTCTGGCAGGCTTCCAGCAGGATGTGCTGCCCTTTTGCCGGCACCAGCCTGCCTACGCAGAGAATGTTCGGAATTGCATTGTGCGGTTCCGGCCTTACCGAATAGAGCTCGGGATTGACCCCGCACCGGACGATATGGAGTTTGTGCCACTCGTCTGGATCGCTGATGCGCATGAGCTGGCTTGTGCAGTAATGACTGATGCTGCGTACAAACGCCGCTTCGCGGACTTTTTCCTGAAGCAGCAGGGAGTCGACATTGTAAAAAATATCAGGACCGTGTACAGATATGCTGTAGGTCACCCCGCCGTAGGTTTTCATCAGCATGGCGACAATAGCCGTGGGATTTGCGAAATGTTCATGGACATGCGTTATTCCGTGCCGGTGCAGCCACTGCAACACGATACCGGCTTCTGCAAAGTAAGCTGCAGCTTTTACCGGGCTTTTCGGTCCTTTCTTTAATAATTTGAGCGCTGCTGCCATCATACGCAGGTAACCTGCGGGGTTTTTCCTGATACAGTTGAAATGCGCTCCAACTATCGACAATAAAGGTTGGGAAAGCACCATGAGGGTCTCTGCTGCTTCCTTCTGCTCGTCAGGCGTCATAACCTGGAGCTTCTCAGGCCTGTGAACAGAGGCGGTATGAACAGTCATTCCTGCTTCACGGAGGGACTCGATTTCCCGGTAAATAAATGTATGGGAAATCGCGGGATACTCGCTGCAGAGATAGCCGATCGGTTTTGTTGTCATGTGCCGGGGGTTGAGAGTCCTGTTTTGAGAGCGCTGCGCTTGTTTCTCAGCGGTTTGTTGAATAGTTCGCCATAATAAAAACGGATAAACCCGAAAAATTGTGGAAGTACGACCAGCGAGCAGTGCCATGCATATTTTTTTGCATCGGTTCTGTTCAACGTGTTTTCTTTCATGAACTTTTCTACCCTGAAAAGGCGGGGTGAAAAGAGCATGGTGGATCCCGCCATGATGGAAAGCAGAAAAATCACGAGACCCGGAAGGTTTCTCAATAACAGCAGAAAAAGAAAGCCGATGCATGAAAAGATGATAAAACCGCTGCTCTTGATAACGATCCTGCGCCAATCGGCTTTCCAGAAATCGCTCCGGGTGCCCGAAATCCTGCGTTTGACAGCCGCAAAAGCGTAGCCTGAACGGAAAGAGCGTTTCAAGTACTGGCTCGTTTTCAGCATGGCAAGATCATGGCTCGTCATCAGCGCATCGAGCATGATGATTTTCCAGCCCGACCTGCCGATGCGCCAGCTCAGCTCAGGGTCCTCACCTCCGACAAGTTCTTCGTCATAACCGCCGCTTTCTGTAAGTGCGGAACGGCGGATCAGCACATCACCTCCGAAACAGTCGCATTCTCCGGGGGAGGTGTTCCACTCCAGATCACCGATCCAGTTGAAAAAGGAGCGTTCCGGATGCAGCTCCTTTCTGTATCCCCTCACTGCCCCGACCGCCGGGTTCTTCATTGTGTCAACAGCAGTCACCAGCCAGTCAGGGTCGAGAATGGTGTCCGAGTCAAGAAACTGGACATAAGGGTATTGGCCTTTTTTCCATCCGGCGTTTCTTCCGAGGCCCGGCGTTGGATATTCAGGAGTCAGTTCTATTACCGTTACCTGACTGAACTGACGGGCTATGGCAACACTTCGGTCAGTCGAACCTCCATCAGAATAGATAACATGCAGTTTATGTTCCGGGTAACTTCCCGAAAGAATTGATTTTATACAGCGTTCAAGCGTTTTCTCACAGTTGACGCCAATAATGACGCAATCAATCCCGGGAAGTTCCGATGGAGCAGTCATGTCAGATCCTTCTTTTTGTATTGACTGTTTTTAAAATTTTTTCACCGCCTGATAGCTGATAAACCCGATACCGTCACCTGTTTTCTTCCTGTGAATAATGATTTTTAAGGCGTACGATAAATCCTGCTGTCATTCCTGCAAAAACTCCCGCATTGTTGGCAAATAGATTAACGGCACTGAGACTTTCATCTGTCACTACGATATGCAGCCATTCAAGCAGGTACCCGACAGGTGTCATTGCCAGAGAAATCAGCAACGCCGCTTTTCTGTTCTGCATCAGGATCATTGGAATGAAAGCAAGTATGCTGAAAAGAATCAGATGCGCAACAGTATCAACAAAAAAAAAGTAATGAACGATGGATAAAAAAGGCATGAAACTTCCTGCCAAGACCATGAAAAGCAACAGTATCCAGTACCCGAGAAGAGTCTGGTAATTATTCCACTCGGATTTCAGAATATTGTCTTTGAGGAACATGGTTTTCATCCAGACGAACGCTTAAAATTTTATCCGATAAATCGCGATGGCGGTGCATTCAGTGATGGAATAAAACGAGTTCCCGGAGTTATAACAGTCAACTCCTTTACAGACTGAATGCTTTCGGTTTCATAACTTCCGGAAAGCGCTGGGTCCTCGTTGTAACACATACTGACCAGTGAACCGCCAAACAGCATGTAAACAGGATTGATCATGGCGTTCAATAAATTGTCGATCATGTAAATACCGAGAAAAATCGCCATGGCTGCGGATGTGCCCCACATTCTGGAATTCCACAGCTCAGGTTTGACGCGTTTTAAAAACAGCAGGGCAGGCCACTGAATGGCCATGACCAGCATGGTAAGGCCGTATATTCCATTGACACCAAGCGTAATGACCCACAGGCCGTCTGTAACGCTTATGTCTCTTCCTTTTTCGTCATACACTCTTGAACGTCCGAACCCTCCCCATCCGAAAAAACTTCCCTGCAAAGCTTTCTGAACAAGAATTGTTTCATTGTCGAAGCGAAACTGAAGTGATTCTGATCGGGTAACACTGTATTTTTCAGCGACAAGACCGGATAGATTCCGTCCGTCCCAGTAACCGGTAGATCTGGTAACGATATAAAGTGAGGGAACCAGGAAAAGAATGGCAACCAGTACGATGTTTTTTGTTTTGTTTGTAACGTACAGAATGAGAAGCGCGATCAACAGGAGGGTTACAGCTCCTGCTGACCGCATGATGATGGTCGTGAAAACGAGGGCGAGAAGCAGGTACTGGGAAGGTATGAACAGGATTTTTTTCGGCAGCATACCACTGAATAACAGCCAGCTGCCAAGCAAAACGCCAAGAACCATCCACATAGAGGTCATCAGTCCATGGTCCATGTATACCATCGGCCTGTACCCGCCCCCTTCCCTGAGCGACTGCACGAAGTCACTTTGATGAAACCCGTACGTAAGGCGGTGCAGCTGTGGGCTCATGACCAGTTCGAACCCGCAGAACGGGATGTAGACAATCGCTCCGATGAAAATGGCAATAGCAAGGATTTTTATGCTTTCTACACCGCTGAAATAAACCCTTGCGATGTAATAGGGCATTCCCCATCGTTCACTTTGTGTCAGTGTTTGCGACAGGGCATCATAAAGGCCATCCCCGTTGACCATAGAGGAGAAAAAGGGGGATGTGCACCAGAGGATCATCGGAAGGTCAGCGGAATTGAACCGGAATGCCAGAAGTTTTTCCTTCTCGAAAAGATACGCGCTCACCAGAATACTGAGACAGATAACAACTGTTTTGGTGTTGTGCAGGAACATGATATCCAGGCTTGCAACCGGCAGGAACATCCAGCCGGCGATAAAACCTATTGCAATTGCCTGGCGATGATCAAGCCTCTTGAAAAGAGATATGACAACGACAGGCCAGCTTGCGTAAGCTATCGGTACCAGAACATTTCCGGGTATGCTACCCATGGCTCTCGTCCATTAAAGAGTATTTTTTTAAAAAACCATCTTCCATAATCGCAACACATGTCAAACCTGGTTTTTAGAACGGAAAAATCGGCTCCCTGTTATTGAACCGCACAACGGAATCAATACCCTGTTTTGTAAAAATGTCCCTCTGATAAAAATCACGGCAATAACTGAACGTATTCATATCCGTGCCATTTATTCTTTCTTTCTGACTACCGCAGGTATTCCGACCGCAGTGGCATTATCGGGTATGTCATTGATCACCACGGCATTGGCTCCTATCCGTGCATGGGCGCCGATCCTGACTCCGCCGAGAACCTTCGCTCCCGCTCCGATATCTACATGACCCTGGATGACCGGCGTTCCAGGCAGAGGGCCCGTGCCGATGGTAACTTGCTGAAAGAACAGGCAATTCGGCCCGATTTCCGCATCCGGATGGATCACAATGCCGTTCGGATGAGGCATCATGAACCCGCCGCCAATTTTTGAATTCAGAGGAATGTCAGTTCCGCATACCGCGCTCCAGAAACGATGTGAAAACACCGTCAGAGGAAGCAATAATTTTGCGGTTGCACCTCCCCGGGATTTCAGCCGCTGATACCTGCGTAGAGCCGCAAGTAGATATTTTCCAGGCTCATACCGGCCCCGAATGATAGTTTCACGGCTCAAGTCAGGCTGTGTCGCTGAAATCGTTTCCATAACTATTCTATCCAAGGGTTCGGGGTTTCGCTCTGAAGTCAGAATCATGCTTTATCAAACCATCTTCTGCAATTGCAATTTCGGAATCTGACACTGAACATCCGGCACCGATGCCTGCTTCGCCCCGGTAAAGGCAAAGAGGAATCGATAGAGTGCTGTTTCCGAGATTCGAGGCAAGACAACCGAAAAATGCCGATAAGGATTGCATTACTTATTCTCTGATTTTGATTTTTTAGCTTTCTTTTTTCCAGATGAGCCGAGCATATTTTTTACCCGCTCGTTTAATCCGGAAATGATCCCGTTCAGTTTTTTGATGAGATCAGTGGCCGGCGGCAGGTTGCGTATAAATTCCTCCAGGTTTTTTGTATTGATTTCTTTCAGGAATCCCGGAGGATTGGCAAGCAGTTTATCGATCGTTACAACCCGTTTGTTCCCTCCCCAGTTCAGAACAGGCGCGATAGCCGGAACATCGAGCCTTATCAGTCGTTCCGCAGCTCGCCTCAGGTCCTTGTACATCGTACTTTCTCCCAGGCTGATCAGTGCAACGATATCTGCAAAAAGCGACATGTACTCTGTCATATCGCTTTCAAGCACCGGCGGGCAGTCGATACAGACAAAATCATATTCACTTCTGACCTGTTCGATCATGGCAGGAATGCGATGCCTCGGGACAATTTGCTCACTGTTTTTTCCTGCATAGAGAATATCGACCATGTATTCCGGGCTGCTGACGATATAATCAGTTAAAGGCGCGGATTCACGTAAAAAATCACCAAACCCTGACTTGTCGGAAGATAAACCGGTCAGATTGCCGAGTATCGGCTTTTCGAAATCCCCTTCTATAAAAAGTACCCTTGAAGATATCCGGGCAAGTGCCTGTGCACAGTTGAAGCCAAGAGTTGTCGCTCCAACCTCTCTGTCAACACCGGTAAAGAGTAGTACCCTGGCATTGTTTTTTTTCTTTTCAAGATCGAACCGTACGGCAAGACTGCTGATGGCTGTTGCTGCCGGTTCATCCGGAGACGATATCAGAAGCTGGTGAAACGGTATACTCGGCGGCACTTTAGCAATCGGTTCAACAGGCGGATAACCAAGCGCCTGCCTGATTTCTTCAGGCCGTCTGATCCGGTTGTCAAAAAAGTCGAAGAATAAAAAAACACCGCCAACGCTTCCGAAGGCAAAAGCAAAAAAGCCCATCAGCAGTTTCTGAGTATTCGAACCTTTAGGCCGGTCGGGTTCACGCGCTGCAGATTCTACCGAGATTCGCAGGGGCGCTTTCCCTTCCACCTCGAGCTCGTGAATTCTTGTATCAACACGGTCGAGAAGATCGCGGCTGTGTTTCAGGCGTGCACTGAGCGATTCTCCGATATGAAGCCCCAAAGAGACCCTGACGGCTTCTGCCCTGCTCTTTTCCAGCTCCTGCTGAATTTCCGTCTCTGTTTTTTTGGCTTTTTCCGATTTGCTTTTTGCATCTAACAGGTTTTTCTGATTTTCATAATCGCGCTTGCCGTATACGATGGTTTTCGCAGTATTCCGGACTTCGTTCTGGAGCTTTTTCTCATAGTTCCTCATCGCCTTCATGCGATCTTCAACATAGATGCGGTCCGGATTATTAACCGTAAGCCCATCGGTAGTGGCTCGCAGTTGCTGCTGCTGCTGATAGGTCCATGACGAAGTGAAATGAAGGGACTGGTCATTCATAACCAGCTCTTCTACCATCGGGTTCAGAGAAAGGGCCGCGATTGCTTTCACTGCCTTCTCGACTTCCGAATAATTGTTTTCTGATGATACCCGGTCAGAATAGGCATTGAGAGAGAGAGTCTGCAATACTTCCGTTTTTTTTCTGGCCAGATTGTTGTCTTCCGTATAATTCGCCGTGGAAATATCTTTGGTGAGGATGTTCAGTTGATTTTCAAGCGAGGTAATTTCCGTACTTAACAACTGCCTTTCATTCCTTAGGAAAACAAGCCGCTCATTATCCTGCATTTCATTGGCGTTTCTCACTTTATTGAGAAATACCGCCATCAGATGATTCAGAAGAGGGGCAAGGCCGGCCTTCTTAGGACTTGAAGCCGTCAGTTCGATCAGGTGCGTTCCCGGAACGGGATTGACTTTTACGATGAACGGAAGAATATCCGCACATTTATCCGCCGGAAGATTTGCAGGAAGGATGGATGCTTTCTGGTCAGGCGTCAGTTTTTCCACAGTTTTTTTAAGAACCTCGAAGCCCATCATGCGCTTTGCCTGTGTATTGGCATAATCCTGATAATAAGTGATGATCGAAGGGTCTTCCGAGGTTGTGATCAATGAGGGAATGACAGGCTCGATTCTCATGAGGGCGTGCACCTCGTAGTTGGGCTTGCTTAAAAACAATACAATGGGCACGGTCATTGTAAAGAGAAACGATGCGATTACGAGAACAAACAGACCATAGCGTTTGGCAAAACCAGGGACATGGAAAGATTTTGACGGCTTTCCAAATGGAAGCGGATCCCTGAGAGATTGCTCTTTCAGCATGATTAGTTTCCTTTCCTTTTAAAAGGCAGTAAATCCAGTGCTATCTTTTTTTCATCACGGTTCAGAACAGTTGCCCATAACAGCATTACAGCTGTAAGTACGTACACCGTACCGCATGCCAGAACCTGGATTATCCCCTGAAGACGTCCGGAAACCGGAAAAATGAACGTTATATAGGAAATGAGCGCCGCCGGCAACAACGGGATAAATGATGGCAGAATCGAAAACGTGATAAATTCACGGAGACGGACAGTAAAGGTGATATTGCTCCTCCAGAAAAGAAACAGGGTACTTACAGATGAACTGCAGACAATCGAGGCCGCCGCGCCGGTCAACCCGAAAGAAGCGGTGCCGAGAGGTATCCAGATCAGCATCAGTATGGCCTGAACCAGCGTATATTCCAATTCCCTGCCATTCCGGTCAATTCCCCGGAAAATCATGGTTATCGGTCCTGTACTGAGTTGTATCGCATAAGCTGTGGATAAAAAAATCATGACATCGGCAGCGGTCGAATACTGCGGTCCGACCCATGCATTGATCAGAGGATGAGCTATGGCTATCAGGAAAATGAAAAGGGTCGAACTCAGCATGTTGGTAAACCGAACGCCGTTGAGATAGAGTTCCTTCAGTTCCCTGCTGTCAAGCCGGTTATCGTTTCTGAATTTTTTATACAGCGGGATGAAAAGAACCACAGTTACAACTGCGGCTGCAAGCGAAATTGCCGGCATCGATGCTGGAAGCCATTGCGGCAGATGAGGAAGAAAAACGATCGGGATAATCGCAAAGCAGAGCGCAGTAACAGAAATATGCAGATACGTTGTTATCCTCTCCGAAACCGGATTGGGTCTGTCTCCTGTCCATTTTCCCTCGATATGGGCGGCAGTGGAGAGAAATGGTCCGAATGCGGAAGTGGAGATACCACCTACAGAAGAAGGAAACTTTCGCCCGATTTCAAACATGCCGCCGGCGGCAAGCCCCGATATCGCTGTTATATACATCCTGTCAAGTACGGTAAGAAATATGCCGAGAATGCCGAGGACCTGCACTTTGCCTCCAAATCCCAGAAACAGCCGGAAATGTTCCCTGCTGACCAGTTTCCAGGAAATACGGAGTGACGGCAGCAGCGAGCGGGCGATAGTCCAGCAGCTCGCAGTTTCAAGAACGAGTTTGAATGCAAAGGCATATAACAATCCTTTTACACCTGATCCGAAGTAGAGGAAAGTGATTATCGCTATGATTTCGGCCAATCCGGCAAAGGTGGTAACGATTTTTTCCTTTGCAAACTCATGCATTCCGTTGATGATAAAACGGAGCCCGCCAAGTGTGAGTTCAAGACCGAATACCGCTGCGGTACCAAGAAATATTGTTGTCGCAAGGTCCTGTTGTGCCTTGTCTATATGGAATCGTTCAAGGATAAATGGCATGATCAGATATAAACCGGCACAAAAAAGGAGACTGAAGGAGAGCATATAGGCAATACCGGTGGAAAGCAGCTTGCTGATATCCTTTTCCCTGCCTTCTGCAAGATATCTCGCTGCATAGCGGATATAGGTACTGTTTACGCCGAATCCCCCCATCCCTGCATAGGAAAGAATGATAAAACTCAGAGACCAGAGACCGAACTCCGCGAGAGAGATATAATGAAGAATGAATGGAGTAAGCAGCAGCCGGCTGACCATGTAGATAACCATCGCCACCATACCAGACAGTGCATTTCCGGCAAGTTTGTTTTGTGCTTTAGCTGTCTGTTCCATCAAATTTCATCTGATTCATTTGAGATCATGCACCGCATTTCCCCTGTCATCATGATTTTTTAAGAGCACCCTTGATTATTTTCTTGAGATCTGCCGGTATCATTGATTTCAGAAGGAACAAGGGCATAAGGTCCGAATAGATAGCATGCCTGTACGGCGTCATTTTTATATAATCCCAATATCTTCGCTTATAGGGATGCCTGTTTTTATAATGCCAGGGTTTTGAACCTGAGGTATAATGAATTATTACCGGTCTTTCCTTTGCTTGAGAGAGTTCTTCACTGCTGAAACAGTTGAATTTCTTTTCAAAATCCTTACTGAATATCGAAGACTGCTGATTGTATTTCAGAGGAACTTTTTTCCAACGGCCATTGATTACTGCATTCAAACCGCATTGGTCCGGAAACCATATCGCTTCCTGGTTGTTTTCAATGAAGTCAATAACTTTTTTCTGAATGCCGTCTCTCTTCCACTTTGCAAGATTTATGAGCATCATGCCTGAATTGAAGTAAACTGCACGAGGGTCCATTTTTAACTGAACATGACGGTCAAAACCGGGGTCCTCGATGGCGCACACATAATTTTCTCCTGTATCCTGGTTATACAGTGCCTTGATTGAACCATTTACAACAATATCCGAATCGAGGTATAAAACCTTTTGTTCATTTATCAGTTCAGGTATGAGCAAACGATAATAGGTCCCTTTCGGGTAGAATGGATGTGCTGTTGCAAGAGTCACAAAAAGATCATCTGAAACCGTTATATTTTTTACTTCACAATCATACCTGTCAGAGATTTTATGTATATTTTTTATGTTTTTATCAGACAGACCACTGCTGATAATATATATCCTGAACGATAAATCTTTATTGTTATCGAGTAGCGAAACCAGCGCAACGGATAAATGCTGCACATAGTTGTTATCTATTGCAAAAACGATATTGACTTTTTCATTCATCTTGAAAGGGGGATAATTTGTAAAGCTAAAACTGATTACATTCAACTTTCATCCGGTAACAGAAAGCAGCTGATCTATCCTTTTCTGAAACGTTGTTTCAAAATCATGCTTCGAAGCAAAATTGAGACTGTTTCTTGATTTTTCAGCAATTTCAGCCCGGTTCCCGTTCAAACGCTCTATTATTCCGGCAATACCTTCTATATCATTCATCTCTGTTCCCCAACCTGTATCGGCAAGATCGAGAATGCCGGCAAACGCCCTGTTTTTGTACCCTACTATGGGAACGCCGCAGGACAGGGTTTCCAGATAGGTACATGACGGATCGCTCTGTCTGTGGAGACAGACGAACAGATCTGTTTTTTGCTGGATCTCGGGCAGCAGCGTCCTGTAAAAATCCACTGCTCCCGGCATGCTCACTTCACCGCCAAGGCTGTGCTGACTGATATAGCTTTTCATCTCCTGTTCCTGATCACCCGTCCCATAGATAACAAAAGAAAAAGGCAGCCCTCTTTGTTTAAGCATACCGGCGAGTTTTACGAGGTGATCGGCCCCTTTCATTCGAATAAGCCTGCCGGAAAAAGCGAGGCGGATCGGTTTTCCCAAAGAGAGATCATCGAGTCTTTTCTGAAGATCATTCCGGGCAATCATGTGTTCACTGAAGACACGGGTATCGAAATAAAGCAGATTGTTCCTGTATTTCCGGTACTGATAATATGCCGGGGTGCCGTTTGACTGAAGTCCGTCGGAAATATCGAATGCCGCCATCCTCTTTTTTTCCTGCTGCCGGAGATAGATTATCCTGCGAAGCAGAAGAAGCGGGTTTTTTGTCTCAAGGGCTGCAATCTGATACCTGGTTTCAGGAATGTATTCGATCACGTACACACATTTTATTCCCGCTTTCCTGCACAGCGAACTGACATGAAGCTGGTCGTGTGCATCCGCTGACGCAAGGACAATCGAAACATTGCTCAGATGAGTTTCAGCAATTTGCTCGCCTTCCTTCAGAAGAATGCATTGAAACGGAAGTTCTTTTTCATCGACTTCAATAACACCGAAACCTGAAAGCGAAGTGCTGCTTACACATAAAATACAGGTGATTTTACCTGGCCACCTCTCTGTATACTGTATTATTCCGTCGTAAAACTTGCGATCGAAAAACAGAACAGTTTGATCTTTCCAGACAGGAACAGACGGAATAATAGCCAGATGATGATTTTGCAATTTGCTGTCCATTTGCTCTTTTCCGGCTTTATATGATATTTCCAATCTGTTCCTGTAAAAACATACTTTTTAATTTTTTGCAGTTTAGAGCTCCCTGTTCCTTATCGACAGACAGAAAACTCATGAGCCTGCCGTTTTTCATCTGCGCTTCCATGACCATTTTTCAAACCTATTTAATGGTCTTGTAAAGAAGGGTTGCCGTCGTCGCTGTACTGAAAACCTGCAATGACGGTAACAGCTTTTCAAGCGTGTAATTGAACTTTGCCATACCGCTTGAACCGACAAAAACAATATCGTTTGACATCAAGGCAAAGTTCTGTGAAAAATCACCGTGCTCTACAAGGTTTTTAACATTTACCTGTATAACATCACCCTTTATATTCTGCTGCCTGATAACGAAAACGTTTTTCGGATTGGCATATTTATTCAAGCCGCCAGCCAGCATGATTGCCTTGACAACGCTCATGCCGCTTTTCAGTTGAATCGCTCCGGGTGACATGACTTCGCCCATCACATATACCATTTCGTCCGCTGCTTCAGGAATATAGATGATATCGTTATTCATGATCCTTGCATTGAGCGCCATGTTACCATTATTCAGCAGGTCCTGGAGGTTGACCCAGATGACGGTATCACTGCCCCTGATAATCGAACATTTTGTAAGAGAAGTCTCTTTAACGTTGTCCGGTATTCCCCCGGCAAGTGCAAGCGCTTCAAGCAGTGTTCCCTTGCCGGGAAAATTGATAACCCCTGGTTTGCTGACCCTTCCGAGCACAAATGCCTTGTTATTGTGAAATTCCTGAATGCGAATCGTGACCTCCGGTTTTATATAAAGCACTTCAAGCTTTTTGATGATCATTTTCTCCACTTCATCCTGCGTATTGTTCAGCACATTGAGGCTGCCGACTCTCGGGACGGAAATAAAACCGTCTGGAGAAACCACCGTATTCTCCTGTGACAGTTCCGGCCTGTGCCAGACCTGGATATTGACGACATCCCCGGGACCTATGGTATACTTATAGTTCTCATGAGGCGTAACAGCATCAATTTTCTCAGGGGAGGCATATTCCTGTACTTTTTTTGGCATATCGACATGGAAATCCTTGTCGGGAGAGGATGGAGCAACTCGTGTCGGAGCGGGAGATATGCTGCCGCATGAGCTCAAAACGAATAATGTGCACAGATACAAAACAATGCCAATGGCTCTCAGGATATTACCAGGAGCTGCTTTGCCGCCGATGCAGTGACTGCCTGAGAAAAAAATGGATCGTTCGATGTTCATAGTTCGAATGATGAACCCCTTGTCAAATAGAATGATCAATGGTTATAAAGCTGCTGTTTTCGCTTTCGGACTGTATAGCATTGGAATAACTTGCTCTCATGCTCATAAGACGACCGTTACAAAACTGGATTATCCGCCGGTGACTTCTTTTTTGGAATGATTTTAGCCGGAATTCCCACAGCGATCGAATCATCGGGCACAGAGGTGATTACAACGGCATTTGCTCCGATATCGACATTATTGCCGATAGTGATATTTCCAAGAATTTTTGCCCCGGTCCCGATATTGACATTGTTCCCTATCCTTGGCGCCACCTTTTCCTCAATGTTCTTCAGTCCCACGGTAACACCGTTCCGGATTATGCAGCCGGAACCGAAACTCGCATAACCGCTGACGATAATATCACCGAAATGCTCTATACGAAAGTTTTCTCCAACGGGAACTTCACACGGAAACTCTATACCGGTAAGTATCTGGACGATCTTGTAAAGGAATTTGTAAAGCAATGAAAAAGGTTTGCGGACCAACCCGCTCTTAATCGTATAACGCCAGCGTCCGAAACGATAAACGATCATGACCCAGAATCCCTGACTGCTCCAGCAACCCTTGTAGGTCGCAAGGTCTGCACGTATGTGGGGGAAAAAATTCATGCGCTATTACCAGGGGGTTGGGGGAGAAACTCTGCCTAATCTCGTATCCTGAAGTGACTGGATTATATGTTTCATTACCTGAACAGTTGCCGAACGTTTTTTAACAGCATCCCCTGATGGCAAAATCAGGTTTTTCGCATAACGCACAGCATACCAGAACAGCTCGAATCCGGCACATGAAAGCACTGAGGACAATCCTCTGTTTTTACGGTAATAGAGCCATTCACTCCGCATTCTGAAGACAAGCACCTGGGCCGCATGATTGTCGAATATTTTGTCTTTTCTTGTTTTGCTGCTGGCCCCGCCTATATGCGTAACTTCAGCATCAGGAATAAAATAGACTTTCCAGCCGGCCTTCTTTGCCCTCATGCAGAGATCGGTTTCTTCATAATAGATATAAAACCTTTCATCAAACCAGCCGATGGCATCGAGCATTGACTTGCGGACAATGGTGAAGGTCCCCGGTACCCAATCAACCTCCATTGGCCGATCATAGGTAAAACCGCCGAATTCATAACGATTCAATATTCCGGATCGCGGATATTTTCCGCTCAACCCCGTAAAAGAAAGGATCTTTGAGACGATAGAAGGAAAGCGTCTTGCTGATGGTTCAAGTTTGCCTGCCGGTGAAATGATTTTGCCGCCGCAAAGACCGCATTGTGGAGTACGGTCCATAAATTCTATACATTTCTGAAGGGCAAATGGCCGGATATAGGCGTCAGGGTTGAGAAGTATGATATATTTGCCTTTTGCATCGGCAAAAGCCTGGTTGTTGGCAGCAGCAAATCCGAGATTCTGCTTGTTTGCAGTCAGAATGACAGAGGGAAAGTCAGTTTTCACCATATCGGCAGAACCATCATGGGAATTGTTGTCCACGACAAAAACTTCCATGTCGATCCCTTTACTGTTTTCAAAGAGAGAATGAAGACAGTTGCAAAGAATTTCCTTTGTGTTGTAGCTTACAATTACAATGGATACCATAGGGTTTCCAGCAAGTTAATCGAAGTTTAAAGTATAGTTCCGCGTAATATTCCTGTGGGGGAGTTCTCAAATCAAACGTATTGTTTGTATAAGAACCACAGTTCTGTAAAGGTAATCATTTATATCGTGCCAATCTATAATATTCCTGCTTTTTCGAAACAGCCATAAATTCCGGATGACAATTTTATTAAATCTTGCTGAAAGCAAAATCACGTGATTTTGCCCTCAGAGGTTTTTCGACAAAGTTGTAGACAAATGCACTTACCAGAAGCACCGACACGACAATAACACTGCATGCAACCAGAGCGTCCGGGACAGAAAGCTGAAGAATGCTTTTTCCATCGCTACCGATGATTTCCGGTCTTTTCCAGATAAACCTGAAAAGTTGAGTGACAGCCCATATGATTGCAAGATGAGACATATAGACTGAATAAGAAACCGCCCCCAACCATGTAAATATTTTCAGGTTTAAAATTTTTTTAATCAGACTGTTTTCCGGTGAAAGTATCAATGAAGCAATTAATGCTGACGTTATGAAATAAATAAGAAGGTCATATTGTGTAGGTGTACTCTCATTTTTTAATTGTAAAAACAACAGCAAAAGAATGATTACAAAAAATGCGATGTATGGAGAAAGTGTTACCTTTCTTCCTTTCGTTGCAATTGAAGTCAAACACCCGACAAAAAATCCGGCAAAGCAACGTATCAAACTTACAAACCCGAATGAAGAATCAGTAGCCAGCATTACAAGTGATATAACCGCTATAGAAATAATAACCGGAATCTTTATTTTACCAGAATAAAGAACACACAACCCAAAAACGAGATATGTGTAGAATTCTACGCTTATCGACCATGAGGGCTCGTTAAATGACATTTCCTGGTTTGGAAGCACTGACTGAACAAGAAAAATGTTTTTTATAAATGCGCTCAAATTGTTTCGCTCGAATGGAGTGCTGTTTGGACTGACAATGCCGAACTTGATCTGGGCTATATATTTCGCAAGTTCAATGAGTAAATATGCAACCAAAAAAATAATATGAACCGGATAAAGACGTCCAAAACGAAGAAACTGGAAACGCATCAGATCTTTTTGTGTCAATATCTTATCCGAGTATGCATTGAAAATCACAAATCCGGACAAGACAAAAAACAAATCGACCATCAGATTGCTGTTATTGATTATCGCAATATTCAATATCGGGTTCCATTTTGGAGTATGAAAGAAAACCACAAGCAAAGCCGCCAATCCTCTTATACTTTCAAGCTCTTCTATTTTTTTCTGATTGCCGGGTATTGACTGTGCTGTCATATTGTTTATAAATTATTTTTTCATACAAACGAAACAAACAGCGGTCATATCCTCGTTCGAGCTGCCAGCATCTTATGATAAATTCCTATAATCGCGTCACCTTTCGAGCTCCATGAAAATCCTTTCGCACGCTGAACCGCATTTCGCGACATGTTTTCCCGAAGGGTTCGATCGACGAACAATCGCTCTATACACTTCGCCAATTCCTGCACGACAAATTCCTTTGAAACCGGATCGATCCTGAATCCTGTATCTTCGGTTACATATTCACCTATACCTCCGTTATTGACTACAATACAGGGAAGACCGTTAGCCATCGCTTCCATGACCACTGCACCGCCAAACTCACGAACGGAGGGAAAACAGAATAAATCCGATCTGCTGTAATATCCGATTGTTTCCTGCTGCTCGACCCAACCGGCGAAAGTAATTGTTTCCCCCAGGTTCAACTTCTTGACCTGTTCTTCAAGTGATTTTCGTTCGGAACCGTCACCTACGATTGTCACAGATATGTTATTCCGAACAGACTTACCCAGTCTGCCTGTTGCCTCAATCAACATGTCGGCGCCTTTATATGGCACAAGACGGCCGACGAAAATAAGGTTGAATTTTTTATCGGTTTCGTTAATTCTTTCTGAAATATTCTCAGCGCCTTTCAGAAAAGAATCCTGAATTCCATTTTCATAAAGCAACTCGATCTTTTCATTCTTTATATCAAACAGATCTTTGATCAGATTCAATGTGTATGTTGAACCTGCAAGAATATAATCCGCATTTTCATAGGTTTCCCGATAACCGGGGATGATGAACCGGCCGACTGCACGCAGGAAATTCAGATCGGAAAACTCCTTTCGGGCAACCTCCTGAAAACCTTTTGGAAAAGGAACTCCACCGTTTAACGGACCTATAATGAATGGAGTGTTTCTGCATGCCTTTACAGCCTTCACCGGATAACGCGGCATCATGGGCGTAATGGCATGTACGATATCGTAATCGCCTCTGAGGATGGAACCCTTGACCTTTTTATATACAAGATTGTTGAACTCACCGTAAACAGGATAGGTAAGCGTATGGTATATCGGCCAGATGATATTGCCTTTTATCTTGCTGAGCTTTTCTGCAAAAACATAATATTTTTTTATAAAATCACTTTCGTCGATATAAATAATATCCCTGTCCGGATGCGCTTTTTCGAGTGCCGGCTTGTTCCTCGCATGAGTAACAAGTGTTGTGTCGACATGCTGGCTGATGTGCTTATAGAAACAATATCCAACCAGAGGAACGGAAGCCCACTCCGGATTACATTGCTCAATAATCAACAGAACCTTCATTTTCTTGTTCTTCATGTTATTTCCGTGCCCGGAAAATGTTGACAACAGTTACTATCCGGTCATTTTCCATATTGTCTGCCTTATATCGATTGCTCATTGAAAGCTCAGGATTTAAAACTGGTTAAATGGTTCATTTTTCATGTTTCCCAGCCGATTTTGTCATAGTTATCAGATTCCCCCCTTTTTCCCTTGTGTAGGTCACTTCATCCATGAGCTGATGGATCATAAAGAGTCCGAATCCTTTTTCTGGATAACTGTTTATATCAGGCAGGGATGTTACTGGGTCAAAAGGAGGATTGGTGTCGCTGACGCTAACTGTAAGGCTGTCATTGCATGAACTGAAACAAATGGTAACGTTTTTCTCCTCATTCGCCGGGTCAGCATAACGCACAGAATTTGAAAAAGTTTCACAGACTGATAGTTCAAATGCATGACAGAAGTCATGAACACCCTCTTTTATTTCGAGAGTATCTGTAAAGATTTCAGCTGCCGTCCATGCCGTAATTGTGGCAAGCCGGAGATAGCGCATCTCTGCAGGCAGAATAATCGTGGTGTTCATAAGCTTTTCTGTTGTTTTTCCGCATACCCTGCAGCTGCTTCGAGGTCGTCAAAAATATGAAACAGCCTTGCCACCTGTGTTATTTCAAATACTTTTCTGACCTTGTCGTTCATGCACGCCAGTACCACATCCCCACCCGATTCCCTTTTATTCCGGGCCATTCCGACTATTGCACCAAGACCGCTGCTGTCGAGAAAATCCACCCCGGAAAGGTTGAGGACAAGAGTGGGGGTAACCTCTGATTTTGCCGTAAAGTTCTTCAACTGCGGGACGGTCGCGGCATCGAGCGACCCTTCGGGAGTCAGGACGGAAATATTGCTGATGATTTTTTCACTGATGATCATGGCAGGGATTTGTCATGGATTCTGTTAAAGAGAGCTTTCATCGTCAAGGTTATATCCCGCAGCGGCTTGCCTTGAGCAGCATAAAAACGTTCGACTATTGCCATATCATCAGCTTCGACAGGCCAGTCTTCCGCTTCGGCATAACTGAACACCCCTGCCCTGTAGCCAGGCATGCGGTTCAGAAGGTCACGGTTTTCAGAGGTTGCCGGTACAGGGCGGCTCCCGATAACGGCAAGCTGTCCGGCCAGTACCCTGAAAAGCAGGAAAAAGCGGTCAAGAGAGAGAAAAGCAGCGATAGTGCTTATCGGGCCTCCGGTCTCGATGGCTGTTTCGGACAGTTTCAGAGTTTTCCCTGACATATCTGCGAAACACTCCTGCATGCGCTGTTTCCATTTGCCTTGCAGCTTCAGAACGGGAAAAAGCAGGAGAAACGGTATGAGCTGAAAAACAACGATAGTCAGGGCAACAAGGGTATGCAGCAAATACCGTAAAAAAGGTACCGTGGCTCCTGATTTCTTGATGCCGGTCAGGAGATGAGGATCTTCTATTGCCAACGATGCTCCGCTTTCAGGCTCGATCAGCATATTGCCTGCGGCAATCTTGTCTTCCACCTCGAGCTGTTCGCCGATATAGGTGTGGGCGAGAACAACACTCCTTATAACGGAACTCTCCCTGTCAATAATGACATTGCTGCCGATAACCGCCCCGGGACCGACAACCGCTCCCCCCTGGATCTGCACATTGTCACCGATGACAACCGGTTTCCTGATTTCCGCACTTTTGCCGATGATGACATTCCTTCCGATATGGCAGAGTTCCTCGTTGTTGTATCCGGGAAGCACATAAGGCGTGGAGGCGTCGTTCAGGATATCGATGCTGAGGTTGTAGTACAAGCTGACGGAGTCGATGCTGGAAATGCTGAACGGGCAGGAACGGGAAATGCTTCCGGAATTTTCAGGAACCCCGGTCAACATCAGGCTGCCGCCGCTGCAGGAAAGAAGTTCACCGGCGGGCAATGAGGCAAACACTGTTTTGTATTCCTGCTTCTGGTCATAGTTGATGAAAACCATCCCGTTGATGACCAGGCTTCGCCCATCGGAACAGAAGTGCCTGTTTTTTTCCAGAACAACCTCCAGGTCATCGGTGCCCTGGATGCTTGCATAGCTTGTCTGAACCCCCCAGCGGCTGCCGTTCTCACAATATGCTTCAACTTCACCGAGCGGTCCGTCGCTGGCAAGCCTTATCTCCCTGCTGCCTGAAAGCACGGAAAAGTCGATAAGAAACTCGATGTAAGGTTTGTTGCATATCGGCAGGAGCAGCGGATGGATATCCGGAAAAACATGACGCACCCATCGATAGTCCTTTTCTCTGATGACAATGATTGTTTTCATGAGGTTTCGGACTATTTACGGTTCGCTATTTTCGAATGACCGTACTGCACTGCCGGCATCGGGAAAGATTGAAAAAAGTTTTTTTGCTTTGGTAAGCTCAAAAACCATTGCGACTTTCGACCCGAGACCGGCAAGTTTGAGATCGCCTTTACGTTCCAGAGCTTTCCGCAGGCATGAAACTATCGCACCGAGCCCGCTGCTGTCGATGAAATCCAGATTGGTACAGTCAAAAACAAACAGAGAGGTTTCCAACACCCATGACATGAATGAATTCTGCAATTCATTGCTGTTTCCTGCGTCGATCCTCCCGCTCAACGTAACGACACCGACATTAGGATCTGCAGTTGTATCGATTCGAAAATTCATAATCTGCTCCTTTTAATATGCTCCCTTTCCGGAAAGCACAGCTGGAATTGTTTTTAGCAAGAGACGTATATCATTGAGGAAACCGGCGCTCTGAATGTACTGCAGATCAAGCCTGACCTGGTCAGTGAACGGAATATCACTCCTGCCGCTGACCTGCCAGAGACAGGTGATGCCCGGTATGACATGCAGGCGTTTGCGCTGCTCGAGGGTATATTCCGCGACCTCTGCCGGTATTGGCGGCCGTGGTCCGACAAGGCTCATATCACCCTTGAGAACATTGAGCAGCTGCGGCAGTTCATCGATGCTGAACCTTCTGATGATGCTCCCGGTTTTTGTGATCCGCGGATCTTTCTTCATTTTGAAAATTACCCCGGCTGATGATTCGTTCTGCGCTTCAAGCTCTTTCTTGATCTTTTCCGCATTGACCACCATAGAGCGGAATTTGTAAAACCGGAAATGCCTTCCGTTGCATCCGACACGGATTGACACATAAAAAACAGGGCCGGGATCCTCAATCCATATAGCGAGAGAGGTTAAGAGAAAAAGCGGAGAGAGCACAATCAGCGCGGCAATCGAAATGGCAATATCGAGCAGCCTCTTCAGCAGATAGGAAAACCTGATTGTCGTTTCCCATGCTCTGACCTTCAATTGCCGCCGGTACCGGAACCTCGGATTGATCGAACTGCTTATAGTTCGTATCAGCTCTTTTCGAACTGTAGGATCAAGATCCATGAATATTTTTTATTCAAGCTGTTAGTGAATATGTCCCATCAAATGCGGCACTGCCACAGCATAGCTGCAGCATATACTTGTCATGTTTTGAAAATTTCCCTGAAAGCCAGCGGTATAAAACGGCTGTCCCGGACCAGATAACGTTTCCATAACCTGCGCGGCTCGCTCAAGAGCCTCCATAACCACTCAAAACCACTTTTCTGAACCCATAACGGAGCCCTCTTCACTGAGCCGGCAGCGAAATCGAAAGATGCGCCTACACACAGAATGGGTCCTGTCTTGAGACGGTCCAGATTGGCATCAGCCCATTTTTCCTGTTTGGGAGCGCCTACACCTATAAAGAGCAGATCGACATTTTTCGAGTTGATGTCATCGATGATCTGTTCGGTCTGCTCCTTGTCTTTTTCAAATCCGAAGGGAGGGCACCAGGTACCGACGATATTCAATCCTGGAAACTTGGCACGCAGCTTGCTGGCCGCCTGATCGGCAATACCCGGGTTTCCGCCAAGAAAATAACTGTTCAGGCCGGTGCCGGCTGATTTTTCACAAAGGGCGATCAGGAGATCGGAACCGCAGACCCTTTCGGGAAGGGGATTTTTTTTGATACGGCTGAGCCAGACGATTGGCATGCCGTCAGCATAGCTGAAAAGAGCCTGCTGATAGATCCTTCGCATCTCGGCATCATCCTGAATCATCACAAGATGATCGACATTCGGAGTGACAACGAGACCTTTTCTGCCCTGCCTCGCAGCATCGAGTACCTGTGAAACAGCCGCGGAAAATGTCACCTGGTCGAAAGATACATCGCAAAGTAGAGTCCGCATAGTTCTAATGTTATGGATGTTTACCATTATCCATGAAACCGGACATGGCTGACATATGTTGAATTTTGCGTTTCGCTACTCCTTCACTTTTCCTTTTCTCGGCCGGATATAAAAAACCTTTCTGACATGCCATCTCTATTCAACCAATGGAAAAACCGGAATTTCCGATACGTATGACGATACAGGTAACATCATCGTCAAAGGCCTCCCGCCGGGCAAACCCTGAGAGAGCCGCCTTGATTTCCTCGATCATCAGATGCGGCGGCTTTTCATGGTGCTTCTCGATCAGCTCGACAAGACGTTCTTCGCCGAACATTGTATGATCAGGAGAGCAGCTCTCAGTGATTCCGTCGGAATAAAGAACAAGAATATCGTTCTCAAAAACCGGGTAAGCATGCACGGAATAGTCCTGCTCTCTGATCATACCCATCGGCATCTGTTCACCCTTCAGCAGCGAACAGCATCTGGTGGCGGCATGAAAATGAATGACCGGAGGATGTCCGCAATCAACCATGGCAAGACTGCCCGACTCGAGGTCGAGACGCATGAACAGCATTGTCACGAAAGATCCGAGCTCCATTAGTTCCGTTATGCAGAGCTCATGAACTCCGGCAACGATGTCCTGTAGAAGGGGCAGATCGTTTTGAGAATATTTTTTTTGCGCAAGCACTTTAACAAAAAGTGTTTTGATGCCTGCACCGATCAGTGCAGAGTGAATGCCGTGACCCATGACATCACCAATGAGAATATCAACCTGACAATCGTTATAAACCACAAATTCGGTAAAATCACCGTCAAGATGACCCGAGGGCATCATCAGCCTGCTGATGGAAGCTCCCTGGAAAGTCAAAGGCACCAGCCCCTGGAGAAGTTTCCTCTCGATTTCGGATTCCAGTTCCTTCTGCATGTTTTCGTAACGCATCCGGCTTTCTTCAGCCTCAACACGGGCCGTTATATCCCTGGCGATCAGAACGGTATGCCGTACTGAATCGATAAATACAGATCCCCTGGAAATCTCGAGCGGTACGATAGTACCGTTTTTTCTCAATCCATTGATTTGCCAGATCAGGGATTCACCATTACCGGATGTATTCTCCAACATTGATTTACAGATATCGAAAACATCGACCTCCCTGAATCCTGATGAAATAATATCGATCAGGCGCTGATCATCGTATTCATTACGATTGTAACCGAAAATGGACTCGGCGGCATTGTTCCGGTAGATAATCCTGCCGTCAGGATTGATCATGAAAACGGCATCCTGTGCAGCATCGGTCATGGAGCGGAATTTTTCCTCGCTTCGCCTGAGATCCTGTGCCATAAGACTGAGGGCTTCATTTACCTTCAGCAGTTCCGAGTTTTTCCTCGAAATCTCATCAAACAGTTCTTCGCGTTCGGTTTTAAGACAATAATAGTCGATGGCATCATTGAGCACTTGCTTGAATGCTTCCGGATCGACCGGTTTCGGAACAAACCGGAACACCTCTCCTTTGTTTATGGAATTGATGATCTGATCGAAATCCTGGGATCCGCTCAATATGAGACGGAGAACTTCGGGCTTGCGTTTCTTCACTTCGCTGATCAATTCCAGCCCATTCATTTCCGGCATGCGAAGATCGGAAACGACAATGGATATATCATTGCTTTCAAGCAATTCAAGCGCTTTCTGTCCGTTTTCCGCAAACATTTTCATGTAGGGTTCCCGCCGCAGAAAACGGTTCAGCGAACTGAGTATATCCAGTTCATCATCAACGAAAAGTATGGCGATTTCACTCCTGTCCTTCATGCGTCCAGTCACTTGCTGTTTGTTTCAAAGGAAGCATAATCGTAAAAACCGTCCCTCCCTCCGGAGGACAGGCTGCATCGATTTTTCCATTATGTTTCTGTACTATTATGTCAAATGAGATACTGAGACCAAGTCCGGTGCCTTTTCCCGGTTCTTTGGTAGTGAAAAAAGGCTCGAATATGCGCCGCATGATATCCTCTGGAATTCCGGGCCCGTCATCAGTTATGGAACAGTATACTCGTTCATTATCATGCCAGGAATGAATCTTTATGATACCTTTTGAACTCCTCCGCTGTGACGCAATTGCATGGGCGCTGTTGATGACAAGATTCAGAAAAACCTGATTGATCTGTTCAGGATTACAGGGAACAGGGGGCAATTCTTCAAGGTCGGTTTCCACTTCCGCATAATACCGGTATTCATTTCTTGCAATGACAAGCGTGTCCCTGATTCCCCGGTTGATATCAAATGAAACCATTTCATTGGCAGCATGCCGGAATGAAAAGTTCCTCATGCTTTCGATGATGGTTGTAATGCGGTCAAAACCGTTTTTTGACTCCGAAAAGATCTTTGGAATATCTTCAAGAAGAGAATCGATGGAAAGATCGCCTTCTTTCCTGTGAAGCTGTTTCAGGTTATCATCGACACCATGTAATATTTCGATTTTTTTTACAGCATCACGGTAACTCTCGAGAATTGACTGGAGGTCTTCGATATCTTCCTGAAGTGCCGCAAAATTGATTCTGACAAAATTGATCGGATTGTTCAGCTCATGAGCCAGTCCGGCGGCAAGCTGGCCGATAGACGCGAGCTTTTCCTGCAGGACCATCTGGTGATGTGTTTTTGCAAGCTCTTTGGTCCGTTCCTCGACTTTCTGTTCCAGCGTCTGATTAAGATGCTGCAGTTTCTCCTCGATCTGCCGGCGGGCCGTGATATCAAGAACTATTCCACGAATACCGACAGTTTTGCCGTCCCTGATAATACGGGATGTAAAGACAAGAATCGGGAATGTGGTTCCGTCACTTTTAAGTGCTGAATATTCATGAGTTTCAAAAGGAACCCCTTTAAGGCGGCTTTCAATATTTTGCCTTACCCGTTCCCTTTCCCCGGGAGCGAACAACGAGAGGCAGGAAACTCCTTGTTCGAAATCCTCATTTGTATATCCGAACAACTCAAAACCGAGCCGGTTGGTATAGGTTATCATACCTGTGGGATCGCATTCAAAAACAGGCTGTGGAAGAAGGTCGGCAAGTTCCTGGAACCGCTTCTCACTTTCAGCGAGAGCTTCCTTTTCCTTTTTGCGTTGGGTAATATCCTGCTTGATTCCGAGAAAGTGGGAAATCTTGCCGGAATGGTCGGTAATCGGACTTACCGTAGCAAACTCCCAGAACAGCTCACCGTTTTTTTTTCTGTTTATGAATTCTCCTTCCCAGACTTTACCGGACGCGATGGTTTTCCAGAATCTGCCGTAAAACTTTGCATTATGTTTGCCGGAAGAAAGTAGCTGCATTCCTTTCCCTTTCGCTTCTTCCTCGGTATACCCTGAAACTGCTGTAAAAGAAGGATTGACATATTCTATTTTTCCCATCGGATCGGTAATGACAATTGACAACGGGCTCTGGATCGTCGCCGCAGAAAACAGTTTTACCTGCTCACGAAGTGCCTGCTCACTGAGAGCGTTTTTAATTGTGACTGCAAGCCTGTCCGGATCGATCGGTTTCAGGAGAAATTCATATGCTCCCATCTTCAGTGATTCGATAGCCTGCTCGATATCACTCGATCCAGAAATCATGATCACCGGAAGAGAGAAGTGATGCTCCTGCAGGTAAGAAAGAACTTCCATTCCGCTTTTTTTCGGCATATGTATATCGAGAAGCAGCAAAGAAACATCATGGCTGTTCAGCATTTCAATGCAGCTCTCACCGTTATCAGCCACAAGAGGCTCATAGCCGAGTTTTTTAACAATATGGGCTGTGGAAATGCGTATCAGATCGCTGTCATCAACAACAAGAACTTTGGCATTTTCTTCTGAAGCCGGCATATTATTTACTGAATCGGGGTTGTCATAAATTGAAGACGGGGGAATTATGACGTCACTTAAATATAAGGATAATCCAGTTATATTGCATTTAAAGATCGCAATATTTTAAGCCGATTTAAATGGTTCACCAGGCCACTGAACTATATGCTCACCGCATCAGGCCCGATTCTCCATTTATGAATATTTTTTCGATATCATTTCACGTTTTCCTGCTTTGTATCAATGATCAGGTGTAAAACAGAAAACATCAATCAAACCTTCATCCTGGAATGAAATCATATCACAAGGAACTCTGGCTGGACGTACCGGCAAGAATGGATTTTATAAATATCACGCGCGATGTTGAGCAAGCACTGAGGGAAAGCGGCATACAGGAAGGCCTCTGCCTGGTGAACGCCATGCACATTACCGCCTCGGTGTTCATCAATGACGACGAACCCGGTCTTCACCAGGACTACAAACGATGGCTCGAGGAGCTTGCGCCGCATGAACCGGTAAGCCGTTACCTCCACAACAGGACAGGAGAAGACAATGGCGACGCTCACCACAAGCGCCAGATCATGGGACGGGAAGTCGTCGTTGCGGTAACCAAAGGAAAACTGCATTTCGGCACCTGGGAACAGATATTTTACGGCGAGTTCGACGGAAGAAGAAGAAAGCGCGTGCTGATTAAAATCATCGGAGAGTAAGTGCAATTATACAGATATACATGAAAAAAGCCCGCAGCTGCGGGCTTTTTTCGCTGTAATGCTGTCAATTCAAAGAACCATTCAGTGCTCGAAAAGCATTTCAAGGTAGGTCGGAAGCTGCCAGCGGCTGCGGTCGACCATAAGTTCGAGCCTGTCGGCAACCTCGCGAACGCTGACCATGTGAGGCAACAGTGTTTCAACACAGAAGTCGGCTTTTTCGAACTCGGTATCGAAGCTTTCGATCTTCTCTACCAGCTCGTCGAGCTCTGAGGTAAGATCGATCAGTTCGGAAAGACCTTCGGCCAGGTTTTTGAGATGATTTGCCTGGCTTGATACCGCAGCTTCGCTGAGACCGATGGCTTCAGAAGCTGCAAGAAGGTTGTTGAACGAATTGCCGATATCGCCCTGGTACTCGGAAATATCAGGAATGACAATAGTCTTGAGCATGAGCTGCAGCGTGCGGGCTTCGATATCGATACCCTTGATGTAGCGCTCGAGGCGGATATGCAGACGAGAATGGATCTCCTCTTCGGTAAGAACACCGTATTTCACGAACATTGCCCTGACGTCGGCTTTCTCGAGGGTACGGAGAGCCTGCGGGGTGTTCTTCATGTTCGGAAGACCCCTTTCCCTGGCAGCTGACTGCAGCGCTTCGCTGTAGTTGTCGCCCGGATAGCGGATATCCCTGGTGGCGGTTATGCCTTCACGAAGGGCTTCGAGGATTGCGGAATCCCGGTCCTTCCCTGCAGCGATTTTCGCTTCGATCGCTTCGGCAACTTCGTCGATCGCTTCGGCCATCAGTGTGTTGAGCACCATGTTCGGCACGGAAGGCGACTGTGAGGAACCAACGGCGCGGAACTCGAATTTGTTTCCGGTGAAAGCGAACGGCGAAGTCCTGTTGCGGTCGGTGTAATCCTTGTTGAGCGAAGGCACCTGTGAAAGCCCGAGGTCGAGGAACTGCTTCTCTGTTTTCAGATCGGTCTTGCCGCTTTCGATAGCATCGAGCACGTTCTCGAGCAGTTCGCCGAGGAAGACGGTCACGACAGCCGGAGGGGCTTCGTTCGCACCGAGGCGGTGGTCGTTGCCGATGCTGGCAATGGACATCCTGAGAACGTCAGCTCTCTTGTGTACACCTTTGAGAACTGCGACGAGGAAGACGAGGAACTGGATGTTCTCGGCCGGAGTATCGCCCGGATCGAGCAGGTTAACACCAGTGTTGGTGCCGATCGACCAGTTGTTGTGCTTGCCGGAGCCGTTGATGCCTGCAAAAGGTTTTTCAAACAAGAGAAGAGCGAATCCTTTCTTGTCGGCTACCTTGCGCATGACCTCCATCGTGAGCAGGTTGTGGTCTACCGCGATGTTCGCCTCTTCGAAGATCGGAGCGATTTCGAACTGGTGCGGAGCAACCTCGTTGTGGCGGGTCTTGGCAGGGATACCGAGCAGATAAAGCTCCTGTTCGACTTCCTGCATGAACTCGAGCACGCGGTCGGGAATGGCGCCGAAGTAATGGTCTTCGAGCTGCTGGCCTTTCGGCGGAAGTGCACCGAGAAGAGTACGGCCAGTCATCACGAGGTCAGGACGCTGGGTGTAGAATTTCTTGTCAATAAGAAAATACTCCTGCTCGCATCCGCAGAAAGTCTTCACGCGGGAAACACCGTTGACGCCGAGAATTTCGAGAAGCCTGATGGCAGACTTGCTGACCGCATCCATAGAACGGAGAAGCGGGGTCTTTGAGTCGAGGGCTTCACCATGATAGGAGATGAAGACTGTCGGAATACAAAGCGTAAGGTTGTTACCACCCTTCATGAGGAATGCCGGGCTCGAAGGGTCCCATGCGGTATATCCGCGGGCTTCGAATGTGGTGCGCATACCACCTGAAGGAAAACTGGATGCGTCAGGCTCACCCTGAATAAGCTGCTCGCCGGAAAAACGCTCGATCGGGGTACCGTCACGGTCTATCGAAAGGAATGCGTCGTGTTTCTCGGCCGTTGAACCGGTCATCGGCTGGAACCAGTGAGTGTAATGGGTTGCACCCTGCTCCATCGCCCACTCCTTCATACCATGGGCAACAACGCCTGCGATTGATTCTGGAATCTTTTTTCCCGCCTTGATAGTATCCTGCAATGCCACGAAAACTTCTTTCGGAAGCCTTGCACGCATGGCCTTATGGTCAAATGTCAATGACCCGTAGTAGGCGGAAACCGGAACTTTACTTTCACTGCTCAAGTGAACCTCCTTGTTTTTTTGCATGATTTGGTGTTTTGACAACGAATAATGTTCAGAATATCGGGATAATCAGTTATTGCTTCCTTGACCGCTTTTCTTCGAAGGTGATCAGTACCTGCCGGTCCTGAAGATTGTTGCGAACGATTTCAGAGCTGATCTTGTTTTTCTTTTTCAATTGCGACAGAACAAAACTGGTATTGGTGCCAAGCACGCCCGGCCAGCTCTGGATCCTTGAAAGAAAGCTTTCGAGAGAAGAGGTATTGTGGGTCATGACCTTGAGGATATGTGAACCTTCACCGGTAACGGAATAACACTCCATGATCTCATCCTCTTTCATGACATGTTCCATGAAAGATTTGTAGTGTTTGGAAGAATCAATCCTGACCCTGATAAATGCCTGAATATCAAAACCAAGCTGCCGTTCGTCGACCTCCATGGTAAAACCCTTGATGATATTGCTCTTCTGAAGCTTGTCAAGGCGCTCGCTGACTGATGGGATTGAAAGACCGACTATTTCTGCAAGCTCACTTAATCGGACCCTTCCGTTTTCACCCAGGGACTCGATAATTTTCAGGTCGATAAGATCGAGATGTCCGGACATACGAGGTTTGATTTTGATTTTTTTTTTGTTGATTATTACTTATTTGTAAGAAATAAACATTTATTTTCTTAATAATCAAAAACTATTTTGCGTTTTTCTTAAATATTTAAGGGATCAAATCGTTTTTAACCGCATTACTTACGATATCGAAATATTTTGCCGATTCTTATCTTTTTTTTAATTCTCATGATACAGTCTTGACATGCATCAAGCTGGATAAGCCGTTATCAATAAAAAATTTATCATTGTTACATGCCCCAGGTAAATAAGACCATTGAACCCCGCATCAATACCGACAAACCGTTTGAAACAGGCCATATACCGCAACTCCCTGTCCGTTCGGCTGTCGAAGACCTGCACTTCATTTTCCGGGAATCCCTAAAACTCGGCATGAACATGCTTTCGGAAGTCGACAGGATGGTTAAGAAACTGAAAGGCGACTGAGCACCCTTTCTAAGCATACATCTCCCCTTTACCCGCCCGCTTTCGTTATCGGATCATCATTACGTATATTACCGCCATTACCAAATCAGCGAATATTAATTACAAATCTTGTGCAACGGTGAAAGTAGCGATCTTCGGTGCCGGAGTTGCCGGTCTCAGCGCAGCAATAGAACTCGTGGACCGTGGCCATTCGGTTGAGATTTATGAAAAAAGGAAAATTCTCGGCGGAAAAGTTTCTGTATGGAAGGATAATGATGGCGATTCCATAGAGTCCGGCCTGCACATTGTATTCGGGGGGTACGACCAGCTGCAGAAATACCTGACAAAAATCGGGGCGGAAAACAACTACCAGTGGAAAGAGCATGCACTGATCTACGCCGAACCTGACGGCAGACAGTCTTTCTTCAGAAAGGCGAACCTGCCAAGCCCCTGGGCTGAAGTTGTCGGAGGACTGCAGACCGATTTTCTCACCATGTGGGATAAAATATCCCTCATCAAAGGTCTCTATCCGGCACTTGCAGGCAACGAAGAGTACTTCCGGAGCCAGGACCACATGACATATGCTGAATGGCACCGGATGAGAGGCGCCTCGGAACATTCGCTTGAAAAACTGTGGAGGGCGATCGCGCTTGCCATGAACTTCATCGAACCGAACGTCATCAGCGCCCGTCCGATGATTACCATCTTCAAATATTTCGGTACTGATTACGCTGCCACCAAATTCGGATTCTTCCGCAAGAACCCTGGAGAATCGATGATCGAGCCCATGCGCCGATATATCCAGAGCAGAGGCGGACGAATTTTCGTCGATGCAAGGCTCGGCAGATTGGAGCTGGAGGAGAATGGTTCCGTCAAATCAGCGATTTTCAGCGACGGCCAGAAAATCGAGGCTGACGCCTATATCTCCGCCCTGCCGGTACATAGTCTGAAGAAAATCCTTCCGGCACCCTGGCTCGCCCACGATTATTTCCTGAACCTCCATCAGTTCACCGGCAGTCCGGTGGCAAACTGCCAGCTGTGGTTCGACCGGAAAATAACCGATACCGACAACCTGATGTTTTCACAGGGCACGATTTTCGCGACGTTTGCCGACGTTTCCCTCACCTGTCCCGATGATTTCCAGAAAGGGAACGGCACAGCGAACGGAGGAAGCGTCATGAGCCTTGTGCTTGCGCCTGCACATCAGCTTATGGACCTTCCGAACGATGTCATCATCCGGCTTGTGATGAAGGACATCCACAACCGGTTCCCGTTGTCGAGGAACGCGAAACTACTGAAATCGACCCTTGTCAAAATTCCTCAGTCGGTTTACAAGGCAGTCCCGGATGTCGACAAGTTCAGACCGGATCAGATAAGCCCTGTGAGCAACTTTTTCCTTGCCGGTGATTATACCGACCAGCACTACCTCGCCTCGATGGAAGGCGCCGCACTGAGCGGAAAACTTGCAGCCGAAAAGCTTGTATCGAAGCTCGGAAAAAGATAAAACATGAACGATTTCCGGCGGATGTGCGGTTAGTCCACTGAAAGCTTTAACGTAACTTCATGTACCAATGAACCCTCAGACTTCTCTCCATAAAAGGCAAAGTCTGCTTGCTGACGCCAGGGAACAGATAAAGGTACTCCAGAAGACCGACTGCCATATACCTTTCTTTTGCAAAAAGCTGGCCGAGTGCGGTCTCTTTCCCATCGAGTCTGACAGCACGTCTATCCTTCAGGTCAATACCGGGTACCGCTGCAACCTGCTCTGCAGGCACTGCCATGTCGATGCGGGACCGGACAGGAAGGAGGAGATGAGCCGAGAAACAATGCAGTACTGCCTCGATGCACTTGGCAAAAGCCGGATCCTGACTCTCGACATAACCGGAGGAGCCCCGGAAATGAACACCGAACTTCCCTGGTTTATCCGTGAAGCACGAAAAATCATGCAGGATGGAGAGATCATGGTCAGGACGAATCTCGTTATCCTGGTTAACGGAAACCGGTACAGGGATTTTCCGGATATTTACAAGGAAAACCGGGTGACCATCATCGCCTCCCTCCCCTGCTATACCAGGGAAAATGTCAATGCCCAGCGGGGAGCAGGAGTATTCGAAAAGTCAATCGTGGCTTTGAAAATGCTGAACTCCATAGGATATGGAAAGGATGGCAGCGGACTCGGGCTGAACCTGGTCTTCAATCCCGGCGGGCCTTCTCTTCCCGGTCAGCAGCAGGCTCTCGAAGCGGAATACAAAAAGCAGCTTTACGAGAACTTCGGAATCCTTTTCAGCACTCTTTATACCATCACCAACATGCCGATCAGCAGGTTCCTCGAATCCCTGCTCGATTCGGGACGGTATTGTGAATACATGAAGCTGCTCGCTGACCATTTCAACCCGCGTGCCATTAATAATCTGATGTGCAGGACAACCGTTTCCGTGGGCTGGGACGGAACGCTTTACGACTGCGACTTCAACCAGATGCTGAAACTTCCGCTGAGCCCCCCATCACCGCGCCACATTCGAGATTTCGATGAAAACCTGCTCCGTTCACGCTCAATCACGATCGGACAGCACTGTTTCGGCTGTTCGGCTGGTGCAGGTTCAAGCTGTCATGGTAGCCTCATATGAACGCACCTCGTTACACTATAATCCCGCTCGGGGACTGTTTCAGGGAACATCCCCGCCTTTCAGGACTTTTTATGCCTGAGCGCACCAGGATGCTTGCGATTTTTTCAAAAAACCCTGTTACCGGGCAGGTCAAAACTCGTCTTGCCAAGTCCATAGGAAACGAAAAAGCGCTCGAAGTCTATGAAATCCTCAGACGGCATACCGACAGCGTCACTGCCTTGGCAAAGGCAAAAAGGGTTGTCTTCTATTCAGACTTCATACCGGCTTCCGACATCTTCCTCAACGAGGGAGCAGAAGCGAAACTGCAGGATGGCGACGACCTCGGAGAACGCATGCACAACGCGATATGCGATATGCTTGAAAGCGGTTTCAGCCACGTCGTGCTGATCGGAACCGACTGTCCGGACCTGAATGCCGCAATCATCGAGGACGCATTTTCCGCACTTGAAAACCACGATGCCGTCATCGGTCCGGCGAAAGACGGAGGGTTCTATCTGATCGGCCTGAAAAAAAGCTGTCCGGGGCTTTTCCTTCAGAGAACATGGAGCACCTGTTCAGTGCTTCGGGAAACCATCGAAACACTCGAAAAAAAAGGAATGTCATATATGCTTCTTCCGGAACTTCAGGACATCGATACCTTCGAAGACCTGAAACAAAGCCGCTTATGGAATGAAAACCTGTCCTGCTTGTATCTTGATGAATACGGAGTACAATAGTATCGGAGAGAACGAACACTATAAACAGCAGCGCTATCACATGTCAGCAACCGGTTTGAGCATCATCATTCCCGCCTGGAACGAGGAAAACGGTATCGCCGGTACACTTGAATATCTGCTGAATATCACGGTAAAATATAGCGATATCGAAATAATCGTCTGCGATGCGGGGTCTGACCGTACCTCGGAGATTGTATCACTTTATCCGGTCACCCTCTGCCGGACGGAAAAAGGACGCGCCCGGCAAATGAATGCAGGAGCAGCACTTGCAAGCCATGATACCCTTTATTTCCTGCACGCGGACACCACTCCGCCGCAAAGTTTCGTTGACGATATCCTCTCTGCTGTCAGAAACGGCAAGGAGGCCGGATGTTTCCAGATGCAGTTCGACGATCCGAACCCGATCATGGGAATGTACGGATGGTTTACCAGGTTCCCTTTCCAGCTTTGCCGCGGTGGCGACCAGTCGCTTTTTATCACAAAGGAACTGTTCAGGAAAATCGGTGGTTTCACCGAATTCATGCAGGTCATGGAGGATATCGAGATCATCGCCCGGATCGAAAAGGAAACCTCGTTCCATATACTCGACAGGGTCGTCGTGACTTCGGCGAGAAAATATCACAGCAACGGCATCATCCGGCTCCAGCTGATATTCGGCACAATCCACCTGCTCTATGCGGTCGGTGCGGACCAGGAAACTCTCGTTCGTTATTACAGGGAAAATATCGCGTAATTGCACGCTCCAGGTTCAGGACTGAACGAATCATTACATCTGTTGTTCCCGATCAAGGGGATGCCATAAAGAACCCGGAAATATATTCATCAGGAACCAGTGCATCGATTCATGACACAACAACCCGGAAGTGCAGATAATAAGAGCAATTTTGGCGTTTTTCTGAAAAAACGGAAAGATGAGATTATTATATTAAACCAAAGTAAAACCTAAAATCCTCTAAACACCTTAAACGTTATGGCTGCAGACGAAATTAAAAAAACAGAAAACTTACCCGGCCAGGGGGGACCGCAGAAAACCGAGAGCAATGCAGGTAATGGCGATTTCGCCAATCTTATCGGCAATGTCGGCGTTCTGCTTGATTCTACGATCGATACCGTCCAGGGCATGATCAATTCCGTCAGCTCCGTGACGGGACAATTGATAGAAGGTGTGAACAGTACCATAAAATCCGAACCCCTACAGGAAATTATCCAGAATGTCAACACTGTCTCCGGCCAGCTCATTGAAGGGGTAAATACCGTTTCAGGCCAGCTCATCGAAGGCGTCAACGCCACGATCAATTCCCAGCAGGTCCAGGAGTTCGGCAAAATGCTGAAAAACCTGGTCGAGAATGTAAACTCCACGGTAAACTCCGGACAGATTCAGAACCTGTTCAACAATGTAAGTTTCGGCCTCGGCCAGCTAATGAACAATGTTTTCGCTCCGGTTATGTCTGGAGGACATGATGAGTACCAAAAAAAGGAAGTCAAGCAGATTCCGTTCTGCAGCCATGCACCTGAACCAAAATCCCTGGCTCCTGCTGCTGCCGCTCCAGTACCCGTTACCCCTGCGGCAACTCAGCCAGTAAAACCCGTATCGGTTCCAGTTATTCCGGCAGCATCTGCGCCTGCTGCCAAACCCGCAGCCCCGGCTCCAGTTGCTCCGGCGGCTTCATCACCGGCTGCCCAGCCAGCATCGAAAGCTCCAGACGCGCCTGCAGCACCTGAAAAACCGGCACAAAGCTGAATTACTTTTCTTTCAGAAAGCGATTCAGAGAAAACGGTGAATATTGACAAAGCGAGCGGAAAAACCTGATCCTGACGGTTTTTCCGCTCGCTTCTTGTTTGGGTGCCGAAAAAACGGATATTATTTGCGGCCGATACCGGTATGACCGAACCCGCCTTCACCCCGTTGCGTTTCTCCAAGCTCGGCCACCTCTTCAAAACAAACATGCTCGACCTTTGCGACAACCATCTGCGCAATGCGGTCACCATGACTAACCGTAAAAGGCTCCTTGCCGTAATTGATGAGAATCACCTTCACCTCTCCGCGGTAATCGGCATCGATGGTTGCCGGCGTATTGGGTAATGAGATCATCGAACGCAGAGCGAGTCCGCTTCTCGGACGCAGTTGCGCTTCGAAACCTTCAGGAAGTTCTATCGCAAAACCCGTCGGGATCAGTGCCGTTGTCAGGGACTGGATAGTTACCGGAGCATCGAGACAGGCGGATATGTCCATGCCCGCTGCATGAGCGGTTGCATATGCCGGCAATACGGCTTGTTTGTTCAGACGAACAATCTTTACTTGTAACATTGCAAGTGATTGGTTTTTTTAGATGCCTGAAAGAGGCTTCAACGAAGTAGAATATAACATATTCGCACGCTGTAAGCCTTTAAGAGAAATTTTGCAACTATTCATATAATACTCGACCGCCGTTCATTCCTGGTCGAAGCATCGTTTCTCGTAAATGGAAGTCCGAAACATACTTTTGGCTTGAACTTCTTCATGGAAACATGGCGAAGGGACCGGCATTCGAATTCGAAGACTTCCCTTTCCGCGAAGCGGATATAACTATGCTTTTTTGTGGTTTTCAGGTGCCGGAATGTGCCGGGGGGTATTGTCAGTGAAACGATAATGCTTGACAAGGTGGAGAAATAGAGACGTGCCGGAGAGTAACGGATAAAAAAAAGGCCATTCCCTGAAGAATGGCCTTTGATCTAATTCTGCGAAACAGTGTTCAAGTTCTTCAAGAATGATTCCGCTTCAACCCAATCCTCGATATCTGAGCCATTGTTTGAACCTTTTTTTTCCCATAGATAATAAGCCGTGAGTCTCACATCCTCTTCAATCTGTTCAGGTGACTTTTCTGTACAATTGTTCGTTTTGTTTTTCATCTTTGCCCTTGTTGACTAATTTTACCCAAGTGAATATCGCGCGAATAAAACATCGCATTTTCTTTATTTTCACATCACTATATAACAATTAATCAACACACCTGCAACTAATTATTCGTTATAATTATTTTAATTATTTATAGTTATAGGTAAGTACCCTTACCATATAGCGATACAATCAATGCGACAAGCTGAACCTGGACCCTCATTGTTTTACCGGGAGCTGCCGACCTGAACATCATAAAACCAGCCAAATCAATTGATGTGGTCAAAGCCGGTTTATTTACGAACAAGTCCTCAGTCTCAATGGGTGAACTTGCTGCATTTTTCCGGAGCCGGACTGGTCCGGCAAAACGGTCGGTCAAGCAGCATTGAGCTTTGAGACAATTCAGGAGCCCTCGAACCCTGGACTGCTTTTCCCGCAATGACTGTCATGGAATGAAGGGAATACAGCCGAGTGCGAAAGCTGTGAATATATCGGGCAAAAACTCATTCGTTGAAAGAATTGATCACATGAAAACATAAACACATGTAATAAAGATGACATGGAACCTTTCTGACACTCCTGAAATTAAGTATACTGATAGCGTAATGCTTATCAAGCAGGATAATTATTGTTAACAGCCAGTGAAAAGTGAACAGGCAAAAAGCAAAAAAAACCCGGATACAGACATTGAGGAGGTCAGCATAATGCAGAACGCAGGAGCCCTTCGAGAGGAAATTATCAGCAGATTAAAACATAGAGGCCTGAGCGGAAGGCATCAGGGGTCGATTTTTGCTTTGCGATATAAAAGCCAGGAACCGGGCGAGAGACAATCATTCCGATGGAATGAGCTGTTGGACGAACTCACCCTTTCTTCAATTCGATACGGGATTGACGGGGTATTGGAAGCGGCATACATCGAAGAGCGAATATAACCTTGCTCCCCGGTTTTACCGAAAGGTATGATGAAGGAGAAGGATACAGGAATCCACGTTTAGGGACACTCCTCAAACAGTCAAGCTCAATGCAGGTTTGTCTCAGGTCGTAGTTGCCAAATAGCTGAAAACCGGGCAAGTCCGCTATTTACCGCATTGAGAACCATACCGAAGATGTCAGGCTCTCCACCATTTCACATTATACGGAAGCGTTGGGCAAAAAGCTTGACATTCCAATCCATTGAACGGATGCCGGGTTTTGAAGTTTTAACAAAGATGCTGCTTACTTTCAGGACACCTTTCACAGTCAAAGTTTTTTACATCTTACAAAACATAACACATTCATGAGCAGTCAAATTACCGGTACACCTGAAAAGGTATATGCGCTTGCATTCGGAGCACATCCTGACGATGTCGAACTCTCCTGCGGGGCCACGCTTCTGAAAATCATCGGTGAAGGCAACGATGTCGCCGTCTGCGACCTCACGAAAGGCGAAATGGGAACGTATGGCTCACCTGAAACAAGAAAGGCCGAGGCGGAAAAAGCAACCCGCATCATGGGATACCGTTGCAGGGTAACCCTCGATCTCGGTGACTCGAAACTGTTCTATACCGAGGAAAATATTGCCGAAATCATCCGCGTCATACGGCATTTCAAACCCGATGTGGTCTTTGCGAACGCTCCCGACGAGCGCCACCCCGACCATATGAAAGCCTCAAAACTGGTCAGCGATGCGGTTTACTACGCAGGTCTGCAGCAGCTTCGAAGCGAGCTTGACGGAGTTCCGCAGGAACCCCACCGTCCACGACATCTGCTTCACTACATCCAGTTCAAACATCTCGAACCGGACATCATCGTCGATGTTTCTGATACCTACGCGAAATCAAAGAAAGGGGTTCTGGCTTTTGAATCGCAGTTCTACAGTGAAGACAGAGCTGACGAGCCGAAAACCCTGATCAAGAGAAAGGAATTTCTTACAGCCCTCGAAGCCCGATGCCACTATTTCGGCGAGCAGATCGGCGTCATGTATGGCGAAGGGTTCCTCTGTCCCTCCAGAATTGCAGTCCACTCCTTCAAAACCGCTTTCCCCGGGATGAACACTTGAAATTGACCGCTCCATATCGCAGAAAAGCCGCCTTTTTTTCGAGGCGGCTTTTCCTGAAACAAACAGAGATGGGTCAGTATCAGCTTACCTTGAACTCACCGGTATCGATCCACTCATTTTTCAGAAGGGACCACCAGTCAAGGGCCAGGCCTTTCAGAACGTAGTCATAAGGCAGCCATCCGTATCCAGCATCACCCCATTCCGTTCCCCATGAATTTCTGATCAGAAGGGCCCCTTTGGTTTCAATACCGCCGGTACTGGTGTTCTGTATTTTGATATTATCATCGAATCCGAAAGCTCCTATAGCATGTCCGCCGAGTATTTTCTCGCCATTCGAAGGAAACGGGATCATGCCTGTCTTGTCCGCCTGGAAGATGGAACTGAAAACCGTAAATCCGAACATCGAAGGCAAACCCGCCATGAGCAATGTTTTAATCTGGGCAAGAAGCACGTTCCTTGCCATCCCTTCGGGATCGAGCCGGTAATAGCTGATCGCCTGGTAATTCTGTGCGAAAGCATAGCAGAAAGCGGAGGGTTCCTTTTCGAAATCGTCGACAACATAGGGCCAGTACTCCTCAGGCGGCACGCCCATGAGCACAAGCGCCTCCATGGTCGAACGGAGAAATGCGCCCGTATCGCCTGTCCAGTTGAGCAGGTTCCGGGTTACCTTGTACAGAAACAGCCTCGATGCATCGATATGTTTTCCGAATGCCTTCCTTTCGAAATATTCTACGATGCCGACTCCGGCATGTGCTGTGCAGGCACCGATGCTCTCCTGGTTTTCGATCGGCGAACACCACTGCCTGAGATCGACAGAAAAGGGAAAACTTTTAACCGGCTTCAGAACGCCGGCTGACGAAAGCATAGCTTTGACAGAATCCTTCTCGCCGAGTTTCTTCTTGCGCAGAGATACCTTGTTCTGCTCTGCAGTGTAATCCCTGGTATCAGGATAATCAGGCAACCAGCCTAATCCGAGACGTTTCGATACTTGATCCATAGTTCCTATCCGTTTATTTATTAAGACAACCTCTTGCAACCACCTTTGATTGCATTATCCTGAAAATCACCGCAAACCGGCACCAATGATGATTGTTGCCGGTTCAAGAAAGGGTATGCTTTAAAGAGCAAATAAACAAAAACCTTACGTTCAGGTCAGCACCCGTTTTGCTGCAGCGTAATTCTTCTTCCGTTCATCCATGCCGTTGTAACCGCCGTTTATGGTAATGCTGATGAACTCGACGGGAGAGACATCGATCAGCTCTCCTTTGTATTTCTTTTTCAACAGGTCGCTGTCGGGGTGATTGGCGGTATCGTTGAGGCCTCGCGTTCTCCAGTATTCACAGGCGCTCCAGACGGCGAATTCCGGCTGTTCGAGAAGCTCGGGTGTGTTGATGAACATGTCCCGGTGTCCTCTTTTGATCCCGAGCTGCAGGTAGTTCGCCCGGCCTGTGGTCTGAAAAATCCCGCGGCCCCTGAACCTGACTCCGTCACCGGGCCGGGTATTCCCAAGATCGGCACGGTCTTCATAAGCCCTGCCCGAAGCATACTCCCGAAGGGTTTTGAAGTGATCGGTCTCATGACATGCCTGCGCGAGGAAATGGGCATATTCCTGCGGTGAATCAATCTCATACGTCGGACATATTTTATTGATCCATTCGGCAAGCGGCGGCATCAGAGGGGTGTTTATACCGGCAATGGCCGATAAATGATCGGGCGTGACGATGTATGCCATATGCAGTTCCTGATAAGGTTATGAAAGCAAACCCGGTATGAACTGATTGAAATTATGATGAGGGCTACATCAAATGTAAAAAAATAGATTTAAACACACTAACATAGCGGCCTCTGAGCCTGTTTTGCAACCCGGCTTTTTCCAAAAAAAACAATGCTCGGAGTTATCCGTGCTGGTCAAAACAGGTGTCCGTCTGTTCATCACTGTTCCTGAAAACTTTGAACGGACAAAAGTTTAAAAAAAAGGAGAAACTTGGCTACTTTGCCATCTGTTGCAGCTGCGATGTGCAAACCAAAACCTCTCACGACATGATGCGCTCTGTTTCAAGGAATTCGCTGTTCGGGATAGTTCTCCTGCTGATGCTCACACTTGTTTCCTCATGCCAGCAGAATTCCGGAAAAATCCGGCAGGAACAGATCGTCACCGGCATATCTGCCGATTTCGACCATCTCAACCCCCTGCTGATCCAGCTCTCCATGTCCCGTGAGGTCTGCAACCTGATCTACCCGTCGCTTGTGAAGCCTTTCTACGATGAGCAGAAAGGAGAAATCGACTACAAACCCAATACGGCGAAAAGCTGGGAGTTTTCGCCGGACGGAAAAACCGCGACATTCCATCTGCGCAGCGATGCTCTCTGGCAGGACGGAGTGAAAGTCACATCGCATGATTTCAAATTCTCCTATGCCCTCTACAAAAACCCGAAAATCGCCAGTTCACGGCAGCACTATCTTAACGATCTTCTGCTGCTCGGCGATGGCACCGCAGACATAGAGAAAGGGGTTGAAACGCCTGACGATTCGACACTTGTACTGCATTTCAGCAAACCTCTCGTAAGCCAGATCGTACTCGATCATTTCAACGATCTCATGCCAGTAGCTGAACATGTTTTCAAATCATACCTTCCTGATGATATCCGCCCTAAAGCGGCAACACTGCCTGTTATCGGTGCCGGACCGTTCAAGGTTGAAAAATGGACACGTCAGTCGCAACTTGTCCTGGTCCCTAACCTCACCTCACGCCTTCCGAAACCTGCCGTTATCAAAAAACTGGTATTCACGGTCGTCCCTGAATACACGACCCGTCTTGCAATGCTGAAATCAGGCCAGATCGACGCCATGATCTCAGCGGGCGGCATCAGTCCTAAAGACCTGCCCGAACTCCTGAAAAGCTCCCCGTCGACCGTTATCAGACCTGTCCGAAACCGCCTTTTCGACAGTATCGTCTGGCTCAATATCGACGGTGAGGCATGGAGGACCCGGAGAGAGGTCAAGCCGAATCTCTTTTTCGGCAGCAGGCTTGTCCGCCAGGCAATGACCTATGCCATCGACCGGCAGTCCATCATCGACGGTTTCATGGGCCCGGAGCACGCCATTATCGTGAACACCTCGCTTTCGCCGGCTTACAAGGAGATAGCGAACACTGCTCTCGCACCCTATGAATACAATCCCGAAAAAGCTTCGGCTCTTTTACGTGAAGCCGGATGGGTGCCGGGACCGGACGGCATCCTGGCTAAAAACGGCAGGAAATTTTCGTTCGAACTTGCCGCGCCGGTAGGAAATCCCCGTCGCAACTATGCGGCAACCATCATCCAGCAGAACCTTCGCTCTATCGGCATCGACTGCCGCCTGAAATTCGACGAGAGCCTGATTTTCAACAAAAACCAGAACGAGTACCGTTACGATGCCGCGCTTTCCGGGCTGGCGGCTGAAACGCTTCCGTTCCAGCTTGTCATCTGGGGCTCCGATTTCGCTAACAAGCCTTTCAATTCCGCAGCTTTCCAGAACCGTGAACTCGACACCATTATCGCCGAACTCAGCGGACCGCTAACCAGCCATCGCAAACACGAACTCTGGAAAAACTACCAGAAAATCCTGCATGCAGAACAGCCGAGAACGTTCCTTTATTATTACGATGAACTTGAAGGGTTCAACAAACGGGTGAAGAACACCGATGTGAACCTGATTTCAACACTGTACAACGCGTATGAATGGGTCATCGAGTGAGACCTGCCGTTTGTATATGTCCGGCAGCATTTGCCGCCTGCGGCGTTTTTTGCTATATTCAGCCTCTTTTTCCAATGCAGTCAATCTCTTTCAGCCACTATCCGTGAACTTTTCTTTCTATGCCCCGTTATACTCCTGAACAGCTTGCCCGCAGAAACGCATCGGTCTGGACAAAGGTGCAGGCTATCCTCGCGCCGATCCAGTTCCTGATATTCCTTGCCGGTCTGACGGTTACCTATATGTACAAAGCGCATATCCTGATCCATGATTTCACCTGGATCACGGTCTTTGTGACCCTGAAAACCTTCATGCTGTTCCTGATCTTCATCACGGGGGGATTTTTTGAAAAAGAGGTTTTCGGAGCCTTTGCCTTCGCGCCTGAATTTTTTTGGGAGGATTTCGGCAGCGCCATCGCCATGATCGTGCATGTCTCGTACTTCATCCTGTTCTTTGTCGGGCTCGATGAAAATACGCTCATCTGGACAGCGCTCCTTGCCTACCTGAGCTATCTCGTCAATGCAGCGCAATTCGTTATCCGCCTGCTTCTCGAGAAACACAACGAAAAAGTGCTCAAACGGCAGCAGAGCGCTTGAGCGGAAAAGGAAAAAAAACGATCATGAAAGCTAAAGCCATTGTTTTCAAGGGTGTAAGACAGATCGAGCTGAGCGAAGTTTCACTGAAGCCGCTTTCTTCGACCGATGTGCTTGTTGAAACCTGGTGGTCATCGATCAGTACCGGCACGGAAAAAATGGCCTTCAACGGCCTCATTCCTTCCTGGCCATTCATCTTTCCTTTCATCCCGGGTTATGAAACCGTCGGAAAGATCATCAAAGTCGGTGAACATGTGAACGAAAGCCTGATCGGCAAATTCGCCTATGTTGCCGGGTCATTCGGTTATGAAGGGGTAAACGCCGCATTCGGAGGCTCTTCGGAATTCATTGCCTGCCCGGTTGAAAGCATCACCGTGCTCGACAATATCGAAAACCCGAAATGCGGCATCGCTCTGCCACTCGGTGCCACGGCGCTTCATATCGTGGACCTTGCACAGGTCTCGGGAAAGAAAGTCCTGGTGCTTGGACAGGGTGCGGTAGGAATTCTTGCTGTAGAGCTGGCGAAACATATGGGCGCTACGCTTGTCGCCGCGACAGAACCCTACCAGAACCGCCTCAACCTCTCTTCGGCCGACCTCAAGGTCAACCCTGAAAAAGAGGATGTCTCGGTCGCCCTCGCAGGCCACGAGTTCGACGTTCTTATCGACAGCACGGGTGTCATGAGCGCTATCGACTTGGGACTGCGGTTCCTGAAATTTCACGGCGTCGTGATTTTCGGCGGCTATTACCAGCGAATGAACATCGACTATTCCCAGGCATTCCAGAAAGAGCTCTCATTCATCGCCGCGAAGCAGTGGGCAAAAGGCGACCTCGAAAGAGTGAGGGAACTGATACAGCAGCGGAAACTCAATGCGGAAAGGATTTTCACACACCGCGAGACCGTGGACGGGGATATCACCAAGGCATACCTGCATGCTTTCAGTGACCCGGACTGCCTGAAAATGATCCTTTACTGGAAAACGGAAGATCCCTCAACGGCAGCGGCCTGCGACGTAACCGGAAATACCTGAAAGGCTGCAATGGCACCAAGAACCATAGCGATTTACGGAAAAGGCGGCATCGGCAAGAGCTTTACCACCACGAACCTCAGCGCAACCTTTGCGCTCATGAACAAGCGGGTGCTGCAGCTTGGCTGCGATCCCAAACACGATTCCACTACATCTCTCTTCGGCGGTATTCCGCTGCCGACGGTCACCGACGTTTTTGCAGAAAAGAATGCCCTGAACCAGCAGGTAGCGATCAGCGATATCGTCTTCCGCAGGGACATTCCCGACTTCCCGCAGCCGATTTACGGCATCGAACTCGGCGGTCCCCAGGTAGGCAGGGGGTGCGGCGGAAGAGGGATCATCTCCGGTTTCGACGTGCTCGAAAAGCTCGGGATCTTCGAATGGGATATCGACATCATCCTGATGGACTTTCTCGGCGACGTTGTCTGCGGAGGGTTCGCTACCCCTCTTGCCCGCTCTCTCAGCGAACAGGTCATCCTGGTGACAAGCAACGACCGGCAGTCGATTTTCACGGCCAACAACATCTGCCAGGCCAATAACTACTTCAAGACCATCGGCGGTCAATCCCGTCTGCTGGGCCTGATCATCAACCGTGACGACGGCAGCGGGGTCGCGGAAAAATATGCCAAAGCGGCAGGCATCTCGGTGCTCATGAGGGTGCCATACAACACCGATGCACGCGACAGGGACGACAGTTTCGACTTTGCCGTCCGGCTGCCGGAAATCGGTGAAAAATTCCGCAAACTCGCCATCGATATCCTCGAAGACCGGATTCACCCGTGCGAGGCGAGAGGACTCGATTTCAACCAGTTCGTGCGCCTCTTCGGCGATGTCAGCGATGACGAACCGGTACCGGCAACCGCTGAAGAGATGTTCGGTAAACATGACCGGAAAGCAACTCCTGATGCGGAAAAAGGGAACGGTACCGTTGAAAATGACGACGAGAAAATGATCCGCTGCATCGAACAGCTCCCTGAAAAGGAAAAAGAGATCTATATCATGGCGGAACAGGAAAAAAGAAGCTCCGCCGAAATCGCTTCACTGAAGCTTCTTACCGAAAACGAGGTGCTGCAAGTGCTCGCCCAGGCCAGAAGACAGCTGAAAAAGCTCTTCTTCGAGCTGTAAACGGATTCTCTTTTTTGCAGGAAAAATTATTGAAATCAATTAACAATTGATAATTTTCGAAATTAAGGTATTTTCATTTTATAATGCCATATCTGAAACACCACAGAAAAACAATTGACCAAAGGAGGAACCAATGCTGGGACAGATGGATCTCGTACTGATAGGAGGCGCCGTTCTTTTGCTTTTCGGCCCGAAAAAACTGCCCGATCTCATGAAAGGCCTGGGACATGGAATTAAGGAGTTCAAAAAAGCCCAGTCGGACTTGAAAGAGGAATTTACCAGTGCCATCAATACCGATGACACACCATCAAAATCTGATGGGTCGAAAAAATAAAATGTCATGTTGAAAGCATGCTCAGTCTACTCAGAATGGCAAGACAATTATCATGAGGCATATTGTCTCTATCAGTAATGCGTTCACTGATTTTTTCCATGGGGTATGATACCCTGCTTTATAGCACAAGCTTTTTTTTATAATACTGTTATTTACGGGCCAGAATCCGTCCCCGTCCAACCTTCCCGGCAGCCGAAGCATCGCGCCACAGTGTAATGCCGCGTTCCACTTCGTCGTACATTCCCTGCCCGTAGTTTCCCACGATCCCCGCCTTGAACTCGTTCTGCACCTTGTCAAGGTACAGTTGAATATTCCGGGCGAAATCGGGGGTAAGGTCTTCCTGCTCGATGACAGTCAAACTGGCTGCACGGGCCAAGTCCACATAACCTTCCAGTGTCTCCATATAGGGAAAAACCATGAAGGTGTTCAGGGCAAGCCATTCATCTTCGGTCATCGGGCCGGTTTCCAGCCAGTCGGTAAAGGCAAGAACGCCTCCGGGTTTCAGCACGCGGGCGCACTCTTCGATCAGCCGTTTTTTATCGGTGATGTAGCACCAGGCATCCTGTCCCCACACCACATCGAATGTGTTTGCCGGAAAAGGCATGTCGAGAGCGTTTCCAAGCCGGTATTCGATCCTGCCGTCAAGCCCTGCCTCTTTTGTGCGGCGGACAGCCTCTTCGTGCATGCGCAGGGTTGCATCAAGTCCGGTAACGCGGCATCCGTAAGTTTGTACCAGATGGCGTGCGGGTCCACCCAGCGCGCTGCAGACGTCGAGAACGTGGCTGTCAGGGTCGATTCCGGCTTTCTCTGCGAGAATTCCAGTCTCTTCCTCACCGCCGACATGGATCTGATCCCCCATGAGCATCTCCCATAGTATACCCCCGGGGCCATCATACACTTCATTCACATTTCCGATTGTGACATCGAGTTTGTTCCTGCTCATTTCAGTACCTCCTGTAAGGTTTGAAAAAGTTACGTTTCTTTCAGCTCGTTGCGAATCAGCCAGCATTTGGGGTCCAGACCATCCGCATCGCCGTTGTAATTATATGCGCTGGCACGGCATCCCCAGCAATGGGGGTTATTGATACAGGTATTGCATGGAGCGGGCAGGTTGCTGACATCGTGCAGATCTCCATGAACGAGGGTGTTTCCATATTTCGCGATGATTTCCCTGAACGGCATCGACCGGATATTGGCCACTCCTTCGCGGATCACCGAACATGGTGTCACGTCGCCCTTGAATGTCACCGTCGCCATGGTGCCGCAGTAGTATTTGTCGGTGTCCATGGAAGCAATTGAGATGTTGTCGCTGCCGTAATTGATATGGTCGCGCTCGGTATAGACCTGCTGAACTTCGGCAAGTTCCGGTTCGAGCGCTCTCAACTCTACCCCCATCCCGGCGGGATTGAACATGGTCAGGCAAGTGCGAAGCCCTTTTTCCTCAAACCACCAGCGCATCGTTTTAATGGCATCTTCCGGGCCCTGCAGTGCGGTATAGGTGATGCAGTTGATCATTTTTTCGGCAGGCTTGCCCAGTTCGAGCATATTCGTCACACCTTCGACGATCGCATCGATGTATTGCGGATTGCCGCCGCGATGGAGTCTGGCATAGACTTCCGGCGTGATGGAATCGACGTGTACCGAAACAAAGCCTCCGTCGGTCACTTCTTGAACCCTGGCGGCAATCTTTTTATTTTTCAGAGGCAGGCCGCTTGTCCAGACATTGTTGACAAGACCGAGCGACCTTGCGTATTGCATCAGCTCATACCAGTCGGAACGGACAAGCGGATCGCCCCCCAGCCAGTCAATGGCACGAATCTCAAGCGATGCCGCATCGTCGAGCAAGCTGCGGATTTCATCCGAAGTTAGCCCATGGTTCTCCCTGATGGTGGAACCGGCATAACAGAAAATACAACCCTGCTGACATGCATCAGTGGTTTCGATCTGCAGAGCATAAAGCTTTTTTTCGGCGAAATACCGTTTCTGTTCATCTTCATGGCCGACAGCCAGACCACCGTAGCGGTTCAGATGATCGTTGATGCACTTACCCATATCATTGCCTCACAATCATTTTATTACTGCTTGATGGCATCTCTGTTTACCGTATTGATAAGAGCGTGAAAAAATGACGGGTATTTCATACTCCAGTTCACGCAGTGACCGTGCCAGGAACAGAAACCAGCGATAACCTCTTGAAACTATGAATTCTATAGGTATTCTACAGCAGAAAAGGTTCCCTTGTCCAGTGAAAATACCGGAACAATCAGGAAAAAACACGGGAAAGAAAAAAACATTCTCAGTTTTTGCTGCAATATGAATAGGACTTGCCGATACAATGGACCCTCATACAATTCGAGGTCGACTGCCGGAGGAGTGACGTAAAGAGACTTCTTCATGAAACCAGACGTATCTGGCGGTACTTCTCCTTGATCAGTTCCTTGTACCTGTCCTGCATTGTTTTATCAAGGAAACTACTTTCGACAAGTTTCTCCCATATTGGCATCACGTTTCTGAACTTCGTGAACATCCGCTCCTGTACTACCTTATCGACTGAAGACACATCCAGTGCCGTCCTGAAATCTTTGATCGTGATTCTTCTTTTCTTTCCGTTCAGCGCCAGGGCAAGATCTTCTTTATCGGCAGGCATGACGAGCGCCGTAGAAAGCAGATCATAGGCTGGAGCAAGGTTGAAACCTCCTTTTTCAGGAATTTCGATCAGAGAAAAATTCTTCAGATGCATATCCGCATTCCCGGTCAGGAAACAGAAAAGCACTACATCGAAAAAGTTGATGACGTCGAGACCGGGATTTGCGGAGTAACGGCGTATAGTTTTGGCTACTTGCTCATAGGAACCTCGATATTTGTTTTCTGTAAGGTACCCGGTTATCTGGCACATATCTTCCATATGCCGCTTGCCCGTCTTCAACCGGTCGATGCGTCGGGTAAGATATGCCAGGCTCCCCGACTGCATACGGATCAGGCAATGCGGAACGGCAGCGATCCGCGCGGCTTCAGCCATATGCATCGTAAGGTCCTCTATCTCGGGCAGTTGCGGAAATTTCAGTGAAGGAGGTTTGAGTATATACCATGCCCGGAGACCATCAATGGAAAACCGCTGTTTTTTGCAGACTCGTTCTTCCGGTATCGGATCAAGACATAGTTTAGACTGTACCCCGGTTACCGTAACCTGGCGGGTGATCATTCCTGAAGCAAGCTTTTCGCAGTGGTTTTCGTCAAACGGCAGAGCCGGTGGTGTCGCCGACCCGAACATTTTCCTGCTGCATAGCGGATGATAGTCGGGTTCACCTTGCTCCAATGGCTTGTAGCAGAAGAGACATCGAGGTTCCATCACTCACTCCAGGATGAGAGGATGCACGCTGACCGCCCCTATGCAATCCCTGCAGCAGTGCATCAGGAGCCCCATGCGGTCCCGCGGGTCGAGTTTCCACTGCCTTGCCGCAATATCGAGAAGCCACCCCTCCGGAATCAGACCGTCAAAAAAAGGAATCATTGTCCTGCTGGCATATGCTTCAACCTGCAGCGGCAGCGAAAAACTTACCGGTCTGGCATCCGGGAATTCCAGATATGCCTTGTAGTATAAAAAACGGAAACCCTCCTCATCCTCGATCAGCCAGCCTGCAGTCCGGTCGAGATATTTTATTTCCGCTTTACGCATCAGCTATCATTCCCTTTCCTGCATAACTGGTGAAAGCCGGTAACCGAACAATCCAAGAACCTGGTTGACCTTGTCCATACGCAGCGTTTTCTTTCCCTGTTCGAGATCCCTGATGAAACGCAGTCCCGTACCTGCTTTTTCAGCCAGCTGCGGCTGGGTCAAGCCCAGAACCTTTCGTCTTTCACGGACAAAGTCGGATAAATCAGGCATATTTTATTTTTTTAACCTGTTAAGGTATAAAAGTATTTTTTATAAATGAAATTATACCATTTCAGGTATTGAATAAAATTATAATTAATTTTCATATACCATTTCGGGTATAATAATATTTTGGTATCAGATTTTCGGAATTTTTTCGTTTGTTTCACCAATCGAATGAAGTGTTCATTTGTTTCTGAAGTCCAGACGCACCAGTTCCTTTCCGTCATGCAGCATATGGTGCCGTTCATTGAGAAGGGCAAAACCTTCCTTCACCAGCTGTGGAAACCGGAATAAAAGGTATCTTTAACGAAAGTGCGCAGGAAACATTCACTCCTGGTATTTTACTCCATCGCACAACATCAGATCATGGCCGTGCAATAGGCTCGGAATCAATAAACTGAACGTTGTTTTCGAGCAGCAGGGGAAATTGTTCAGATAATGCACAATTCATCGATAACAGTTATGGGATATGTCGAAAAAAATCTCATGCAGGGCGAAAAGCTTTATGCGAAAGCCAGATTGCACTGGACAGTATTCTCAAAAGCGATTTTCTTGACGGCGATTGCCCTCGCACTGATAGCTTATTCGTTCCTGGCCAGGTTTGACGGCAGTTCAGAACCGACTTCCGCTGCCAGGTTCAGCGGAGTGATCATTCTGCTTGCGGGTTTTTGGTATACCGGCAAAGCCTTCGTGAAACGGCAGACGACAGAACTTGCCGTAACCTCAAAACGGGTGATCGCAAAGTTCGGGTTCATCAAACGCAGGACGATAGAACTGAACCACAGCAAGGTGGAGAGCTTCCATGTCGACCAGAGCGTTCCCGGCCGTTTACTGGGTTACGGAACGCTCAGCATAAACGGTACAGGCGGCGGGATAACACCGATACCGGGCATCGGCGATCCGCTCGGTTTCCGCCGGAAAGCCATGGAAGTGATAGACGCCTTCCAGAACAGGGCCGAACCGTCTGCCCCACCTCATGTACCTCAACGGGCGACGCAGTCTCCCTGGCTCCAGTCCTGATAATTTTGCAGGACAATGACCAAAAAGGCCGACAATTACGCTTGCAGCCATCCTGTAATCTATACAGGTAATACAGATATGGTGAAAATCAGCCAAACGATTCGACGGCGACCTCAATCGGCAGAATGCCGCCGGACCCGTCGACACTGACCGAACCATCACAAAGCTGATACCTGAGGTAACTGTGATGACGAGGGCTGGAGAGTATGTGAGGGTTCATGATTGCATAATTCAGACCTCCATGGTGACGGACCGAAAGCGTCAGAATGCCGGAATGCCCTTCCCTTTTCACCCTTGCCCCGACAAGCTGCGTAAATGTGTAATCCGCAGGATGCAGCATTGCAGGCCATGCCTCGGCTGCCTGCCGGAAATCCAGGAGCAATGCATCGCATGCAACCCGGAAAACCCTTCGCTCGATAGCCACCTGCTCCTGCTCGAAACCGGCATCGCACACCAGACCCCGGTACCAGTGATACATCGTCTCGTATATCGTTGTATAAATCCTGTCGCTGCCGTACCAGACACCGAATGAACCGTCTGAAAAACGGCTTTCCTGCCAGTTCCTGAAAGGCCAGCGTATCGCATTGTACCACACGGAATCCTCGAACGGCCGATCGATTTCAGGCTGATGCGACCGGTACGGCAACGGCCTTGCATCTGCTTCCACCTGCTGTGCAAGCCGCCACTCATCAGGTGCGCTGCTCAAGTCATCAAAAAGATTCTGCGATTCAAACAGCGACACGACATTGCGAAACAGATCCTCGTGTGTATCGGCAAGCGCAAGCCGCGAAAAAAGGCGTTCCATGCTCACGACTCCGGCTATGCGCCCCGTGCCCGATCGAGGTACGAACGCACCATGAGAAGGCCGGAAAATCCCCACTCCCTGATAACCTCAACCGGAGTGAGATTATCGAAAGCCTTGTTGCGAGTGCTCATCCAGCGATATGCAAGGTTACGATTTTCCGGAAACAGCAACCGAAGATTTTTATGGATCGCCAGAAGATGACCGACCCTCTCGTACTGGTCGCGGCTTGTTCCGATAGGTTCCCCCTTGCGATATCTTGTCAATGCCGACCTGTTCGACGCTGCAAGTCCAAGAAGCACTGCCTGCTCCTCCGTGCTCAGCATCCAGTGATCGAACAGAGTCATAACCATTCTGGCAAGAGCTCCACGATCCTTAGATGTGATGTTCTGACGATCTGCTATCATCTCCATAGCGGACTCCTGCTGTGTTCTTGCAAGCTTTTTCCTGTAACATACCGATATGTTTTTATCAAAACAATATTTGTTTTATAAGTACAATCAAGATCGATAAATCGTTCATGAATCCGGGTCGTAATTAATTATTCTATGCAACATGACAAGATCGGAGCTGTTGTTGCTGACCAGGATTGTCAGTTTTAATCGCCGGAGAAATAATACATAGTGCAAGTCACCCTATTTATGCGTATGTATAGGTACGTAACGAAAACGTGCAATAATGGAAACGCTATTATTTTTCAATGAATCGATCTTAAGTTTATAACCATCATGACAACTGAAACGACTCTGCAAAAAGCTGAAAACCAGATCAAATCGGCATTTGACAACGTCAAACTCTTTTTTAACAAGATCATGGGTGTCACTGCCGTTGCTGAAACCAAGACTAAAGTAAAAGGTATCGGATCCGAAATACCGGAAAAATCCGGTGACGAACCGATCAGGTGGCCGCTGCCGGTAAAAAAATAATGATGTGAGCTTGTTCGTGAGCGCTTCAGGGTAGAAAGAATTCGGGGGCGCGCACAAACCTCTTTAACACTCATAAACTCACGATCGGCAATCTGCTATACGTTCCCCTTCCATACCAACCAACGGTTAAGCTTACCGGGAGTTGTCTGCTTCGAAGAACATCCGAACAACGCATAGGCACCCCATGGCATACCTGCAGCCATTGCGATCTGAAAGACCACGATGTCGACTGTGAGTCCCGCATAGGTGACGGCTGCAATCCTTTGTATTCCCATTAATCCGCCCTATGGATCAACGTTGACGTAGTGAAAAGCTGACAAGCCCATCAACGGAAGCGATAACAGCTGCACTCATTTCTCGAATATCCAGTAGGTGAAGGTTTCTCCGTCTTTGGTAAACCGGGCAGGGCTCAGTGAAAAACGATCCTTCGCATCGAGCTTGTTTTTTATGATATAATAGATATCCGAAAGCACCTGCCGGGAGGTCGTAAAATAGTCATGCCCGAGATAGCCGTCAGCCAAGTTGGTGACATCGACCGTATCGATGCCGGGATGTACGAACGGATATCCATCGACCCCGCCGAGCCTGACATATCCGTTGACATCCTTCGAGAGCTCCATCGCCCTGTCATTCCGGGAAACGTAGAGCGTCACCTTAGCCCCGGAGCGCTTCAGCACAGGGGCAAAATCCCGTTCGAAAATCGCAGAGTCGACATCGGGCGCAGCCATGATGATCAATCTGAAACGGTCCATGAGTGCGGGAGCATCCGCCATCAGCCCGGCGAAAGCGTTGACGGTCTCGCGATTCCCCATGCTGTGCGCAAGAATGCAGATGCTTTTAGGCTGGGCTTTCTGTGCAAGCTCCTTCAGGAAGAGTGTCAGGTTTTTGGATGACCAGTCGGTATTGTTCTGGTCCCCGACATATCCCATTACTTTGCCATTCGACGGCCAGCTGAAAAAGACAGCTCTCCCCCTGAAATCGAGGTCGCTCGCGACCCGTGCCATCGTCACCGCTGCCTGTTCAAAGGTCGTGTTGAAACCGTGGACATAAAGCAGGATATCCCCGGCGGCTCCATGTTTTTCGTTCCCGAAAAGTTCTTTCAGAAACTCCGTTTCGTTCATCCGCAGGTTGTGCTGCCTGAGCACGAAACACTTCAGGCTGTCACCCGTCAGATCATCTTTCTGCAAGCGACCTATCGCGTGTCCCGGCGGGCGGGAGAGTTTCAGATATCCGTACGTCAAGGAAGCACGACTCTTGCCGTAGAGTTTCCCATGCTCTGCATCCCCGATAAAATCGCGGTCGGTCGCATAGTACTCCTCGACCGTGGCCGGGCGTATATTGCTTTCGATCGTCTTTTCCGTGGCACATCCGCAAACAAGAAACAGGGATATAACAGCCATCATTCTCGGCATCCAGGAGTATTTCATCGTGATGAAGTTTGGGGTTCCCTGCCTGACACTGCTATCCAGTTATTGAAAAGTAAGGAAGAAAAACATTGTGAAAAAACGGATTTCGAATTGAAAAATGAATACTGGATAATCCAGAAAAGCTCGAGCTGAAACGGAAGTACAAGTACACTGCATAGCACTTCTCCTTCCCGGACGCGCATTTCCGATGATGAGAAAAACAGGGCCCACAACGAAACAAACATATGCGATAAGTTTCCAGGTTTTCAGAAGCAAAGCCATGTCGTAAAAAAAGACGAATCCATAACCAGTCCGTTCGATCCGGATTCTTTTTAAAGCAGATCACTGACGAATTTCAGAATAAAAAAGCCTGCAAAGGGTTTCCCTGCAGGCTTTAAATATAATATGTGATCGATACTTGGTTCGAACCGTTCCCCTTTGCCGAGGGTCAGCCTTTGCTCATCCTACTTTCTCTTTCTTCGCCGCCTTTGCGCGCAGGTTGGAATCAAGGATCTTCTTGCGAAGCCTCAGGCTCTGAGGCGTGACTTCAAGCAGTTCGTCGTCGTTGATGAACTCGAGCGCCTGCTCCAGCGAAAGGATCTTTGCCGGTGTGAGCCTGAGCGATTCATCTGTTCCCGATGCCCTCATATTGGTGAGTTTTTTCGTCTTGCAGACGTTGAGGGTGATATCGAGCCCTCTTGTAGACTCGCCGACAATCATGCCTTCATAAACCCTGGTGTTCGGAGAAGCGAAAAACGTCCCGCGATCCTCGAGGCTGCTGAGCGCATAAGCCACACAGATACCCGTTTCAGCAGAAACAAGCGCACCGGTTTCCCTCGAAGGCAGCTTTCCCTTGAAGGGCTGGTAGTTATGGAATATGTGCGAGAGAATGCCTTCGCCTTTCGTATCGGTGGTAAACTCGAGGTTGTAGCCGATGAGGCCCCTCGTAGGAATTTCGAACTCGAGACGCACCATGCCGCCGCGAAGTGTTCCCATGTGGGTCATCTCGGCTTTCCTGCGGCCCATTTTCTCGATGATCACGCCGGTGTACTCTTCCGGGATATCGATTGTGACATGCTCGATCGGCTCCATCAGGGTGCCGTCGTCGTCATTGTACATGATCACTTCGGGACGTGAGATGGACAGTTCGTACCCTTCGCGCCTCATGGTTTCTATCAATACTGAAAGGTGAAGCTCACCCCTGCCGGAAACCCTGAACGTATCAGCGCTGTCGGTCTCCTCGACCTTGAGAGCAACGTTGGTCATCACTTCCTTCATAAGACGCTCGCGAATTTTGCGGCTGGTGACCTCCTTGCCTTCCTGGCCTGCGAAAGGGGAGTCGTTGACCGAAAAGAGCATCGAAAGGGTCGGTTTGCTGATCTCGAACGATTCGAGCACCTCGGGAGCATCGACCGATGCAAGTGTCATGCCGACAGTGGCTTCGGCTATGCCGGCCATAGCGACAATATCGCCGGCACCGGCCTCTTTAACTTCGAAACGCTGCAGCTTGTCGAAAAGGAAAAGTTTGGTGACTGAACCCCTGCCAGCAATGCCTTCAGGTCCCACGACCACAAGCTGCTGACCTGGAGAAACCTTTCCCCGCTGGATACGGCCGATCGCTATCTTGCCTATGTAATCGCTGTAGTCGAGGCTGGTCACGAGCATCTGGAACGGAGCGTCGTCGTCAACTTCAGGCGGAGGGATCTCCCTGATGATCGTGTCAAGCAGGAGGCTCATGTCGCTGTCCTCGTCGGTCATGCTGTATTTGGCAATACCGTTCTTCGCGGATGTAAAGATATAAGGAAAATCAAGCTGGTCTTCGTCTGCTCCGAGCGCGATGAACAGATCGAGAACCTGGTCGTGAACCTTTACCGGATCGGACTGGGGACGGTCGATCTTGTTGATCACGACAATGGGCTTCAGATGGAGCTCGAGCGCTTTGCGCAGCACGAACTTAGTCTGAGGCATCGGACCCTCGAACGCGTCGACAAGCAACAGAACACCGTCGACCATTTTAAGGATACGCTCGACTTCACCGCCGAAATCGGCATGGCCTGGAGTATCGACAATATTGATCTTGCACTCTTTGTAGATCGCAGCCGCATTTTTAGAAAATATGGTAATGCCCCGCTCACGTTCCTGCGGATTTGAATCAAGCACCCTGACGTTTACCTGCTGGTTCTCCCTGAAAGCCCCTGTCTTCTGAAAAATCGAATCGACAAGAGTCGTTTTGCCATGGTCAACATGCGCTATAATCGCTATATTCCTGATATTCTTTTTCGTACCCATCGTTTTTTTCCCTTGTAAATAAGTATATTTTAATCTCTCGTGGCGGAATATACACTTTTCAACCGTATTTACGTCTACAATCTTTGTGCCCTGATAAAGAGCTTCACTTTCTTCCGTAACGGATTTCAGGAAAAATTTTTAAACGTTTTCATACTTCCCTCTTTCATAAATAATGAACAATATATTATACAATAACCTGCCCCTGTTAATTCTCAACCAGATCGTCTCTCTCTTGTATCTTTTCACGGCGATTCTTTACGGTGTGCACTTTTTCAGCGAAAACAACAGGGCAAAAACATACAAGCAGCCTTTTCTCGCTGTTACAGTGTTGATGCACGTGGTTTATCTCGGCCTGCTGACTTCGACCGAAGGATACAAGCTCGGATATTCGACATTCAACCTCATGACGATGGTGGCAGTGACCCTGACCATCACCTACCTGTTTGTCGAGTTTACCACCAAAAGCGACCGGACTGGCTTTTTCATCATCTCGTTTGCCACCGGAGCCCAGTTGATCTCGTCAATCCTGACAGCTCTGACACCGAATACAGGAATCACCTTCAGCGGCATCGGTATAGGTGTCCACCTGATCGCCTCGATTTTCGGATTCAGCGCCATAGCGATCGCAGGACTTTACAGCATACTCTATCTGCTGCTTTTCCGGCAGATTCAGAAAAACCGCTTCGATCTGCTTTTTCAGCGGCTGCCCAGTCTCGAAGTGCTTGAAATGCTGACCATGCATGCAGTGGCTTTCGGGTTCGTTTTCCTCTCGATCACGCTCTTTGCCGGCATCATCGAACAACAGGCTTCAGGAAAGGTTATATCACTCTTCGAGCCCAAGATGATCACTCTGATCGTCATATGGCTGCTCTACGGCGCAAGCATATTTGTCAAGCCCCTGATCGGCTGGGATCTCAAACACATGGCCTATCTTTTCATTTTCCTTTTTCTTTTTGTTACCGTTCTGATCGTGTTTATGACCTTTTTTTCTCCGACTTTTCACCGGATCCCCTTTTAAAAAGTCCATTGTGCTTGAAAATAAAAGGCTTTTAAGGTATATTAGTAATTCAACGGTTTATCCCGTAAGATCTGAGGGAGCATTGTTTTTCATTGCATTCATACCTGATCAGTTCACTAAAACAACCCTGCCATGAACATCATTTCAGTTGGTGTCAACCATAAAACAGCACCTATTGAAATCCGTGAAAGAATCTCACTTACAGAAACCCAGAACAAGGAATTCATCTCGGGCCTGATTTCGAGCGGACTCGCCCATGAAGCAATGGTGGTTTCCACTTGCAACCGAACCGAGCTCTATGTCGTTCCGGCCATGCATGAAGTAACAGGCGAATTCCTCAAGGAATATCTTATTTCTTACAAGGATGCCCGTAACGAGGTTCGCCCCGAACACTTTTTCGGAAGGTTCTATTGCGGGACCGCACGCCATCTTTTTGAAGTGTCAAGCGCTATCGACTCACTGATCCTTGGCGAAGGCCAGATTCTCGGACAGGTCAAAAACGCATACAGGATTGCCGCTGAAACACAGGCTGCAGGTATTCTTCTGACCCGTCTCTGCCACACCGCCTTCAGTGTCGCCAAAAAGGTCAAGACAAAAACAAAAATCATGGAGGGCGCTGTATCGGTAAGCTATGCGGCTGTCGAGCTTGCCCAGAAAATCTTCTTGAACCTCTCGGTCAAGAAGATGCTGCTGATCGGTGCAGGTGAAACAGGCGAGCTGGCTGCAAAGCATATGTTCCAGAAAAACGCGCGGAATATCGTCATTACAAACCGTACACAATCAAAAGCCGAGGCTCTTGCCGAAGAGCTCGGGACCAACAAAGTTCTGCCTTTCGAAACCTTCAAGGAACACCTTCACGAATTCGATATCATCATCACCGCCGTCAGCACGAAAGATTATATACTTACCGAAGCTGAAATGCATCAGAGCATGATGAAGCGCAAGCTGAAACCGGTGATCATCCTCGATCTCGGCCTTCCGAGAAACGTCGATCCTGATATCGGAAAACTGCAGAACATGTTCCTGAAGGATATCGATGCTCTCAAGCATATCATCGACAAAAACCTCGAACGCCGCCGCTCTGAACTTCCAAAGGTCAAGGCGATCATTGACGAGGAGCTTGTCGGTTTTGCCCAGTGGATCAACACGCTGAAAGTAAGGCCGACCATCGTCGACCTTCAGTCGAAATTCATTGAGATCAAGGAAAAGGAGCTCGAACGCTACCGTTACAAAGTAAGCGAAGAAGAGCTGCAGAGGATGGAGCATCTGACGGACAGGATCCTGAAAAAAATCCTCCATCATCCGATCAAGATGCTCAAGGCTCCTATCGATACGGCGGATTCAATCCCGAGCAGGGTCAATCTTGTACGCAACATCTTCGATCTTGAAGAACCCAATCAGTCATATTAAATTCATAATCTCGTAATTGCCTTGAAAAAAAAGCTTATTATCGGTACCAGGTCCAGCCCTCTCGCTCTGTGGCAGGCAGATTTCACAAAAAACGAACTTTCCCGGCATTTTCCAGAGCTTGATATCGAGCTGAAACTTGTCAAAACAACCGGTGATGTTCTTCTCGACTCCCCCCTATCGAAAATCGGGGATATGGGACTTTTCACAAAGGATATTGAAAAACATCTCATAGCAAAGGAAATTGATCTTGCCGTCCACAGCCTCAAAGATGTGCCGACATCCACTCCTGAAGGCCTCATTATCACATCCTTTACTGAGCGTGAGGACACAAGGGACGTCATTATTTCAAAAAACGGCGCGGCATTGAAAGACCTGCCGCAGAATTCGAGAGTTGCTACAAGCAGCCTCCGCAGGATGTCGCAGCTCCTCAGCATGCGCCCGGATCTCGATATCCGCGATATCAGGGGAAACCTGAACACCCGTTTCAAGAAGTTCGACGATGGGGAATTCGATGCCATGATGCTTGCCTATGCCGGCGTCTACCGCCTGAAATTCAGTGACCGTATCTCTGAAATCCTTCCACACGATATCATGCTTCCGGCAGTCGGCCAGGGTGCGCTCGGTATCGAAACCCGAGTCGATGACGAACAGACAAGGGAAATTGTAAGGATTCTCAACCATTCAAATACGGAATACTGCTGCAAAGCCGAACGCGCTCTGCTTCGTCATCTTCAGGGCGGATGCCAGATTCCGATCGGCGCTTATGCTTCGTTCAAGAACGGAACACTGAAACTGCTGGCTTATGTCGGATCGGTCGACGGAAAAACCGCACTCCGCAACGAAATCACAAAAACCGGTCTTATCAGCCCGGACCAGGCTGAAGAAACCGGTATCGCGCTCGCTGAAGAACTGCTGAAGCAGGGTGCTGACAAAATCCTGTCTGAAATCCGCAAGACCAGGTAATGAAAACAGTTCTCGTTACCCGTCCAAGGCACCAGGCAGAATCTTTCGTAAAGGAACTGGAACAGTACGGCCTAGTTTCAATTGTTTTTCCGACAATTGAAATCAGGCCTGTTCCCGGCTGGCAGGTTCCAGACCTCACCCGGTTTGAAGGTGTTTTTTTCACCAGCCCGAACAGCGTGAGCTTTTTCATGGAACCCCTGCTGAAGGACAAACCCGAAGAACTCGAACATCTCGGAAAACTCAAGGTTTGGGCTGTCGGCAAGACAACCGCCCAGGACCTTGCAGGTTACGGCGTCTCAACACAGCCTGTACCGAAAATTGCCGATGCGGCATCGATGATGGAAGAGATCGACAGCGACGAAATCCAGGGGCGCACCTTTCTGTTTCTCAGGGGCAACCTTTCGCTCGGCATAATTCCCGACATAATCACAAAGCGAGGCGGAACGTGCATTGAAATAACGGTTTACGAAAATATCCCGCCCTCGCTCGAGGAGACAGGCAAAGTGAAAGCGCTTCTCGAACGCGGGGAACTTTCATGCCTCTCGTTCACCAGTCCGTCAACCGCAGTCAATTTCTTCGAAGCGATCGGGACAACAGCTCTTCCTGAAGATGTCCTTGTCGCGGCTATCGGAACGACGACGGCAAAGGCGCTTGAAAAACTCGGTGTGAGAACGGACATCATCCCCGAATATTTCGATTCCCCGAATTTTGCGAAAGCTATAGCCAGGGCGCTCGCTGAAGGTTAATATTCTTTTTTCGGTCTGATTCAGTGATTATATCAGATATCGTCGATATCGGGAATATCATCGATATCGATCGAGGATTTTATCCTGATCGTTTTCGGTTCATCAACCGTTTCTCTATCACTCTCTTCTTCCAGTTTCGGGAGGTTTTCGATATCGGGAATATCGTCATAAAGTTCAGGTGACGGATGGACCCTGATCATCGAGATGTATCCGTCATCATCACTCTTCTCTGTTGTTTCTGAAGATCGAAATTCCCCTGAAACCTTTGTTACAGCTGTCGATTGCTCAAGAAGGGATCGCATCTGTTCCTCAACAGCAGCTCTTGTTACTACTTTCTGAGGCTCCGCAGCCTGAAAGAGCTGCAGCTGCCGGTCTTCTTCATAATTACAATTGAAGGTGCCCCCCGTCATTTTAGCCCCATTTTCGCCCACAACGGTATCATCTCCGTTTGATGTACCGGCTGAGTATAAAGCATTTGATTCACGGGAAACCGTATACGATCTTCTCCTCCTTGAACTGCTTCTGCTCTGCATTACCTCGAACGAATCGAATTTCTGCTCTATAACCTCACGGAGGGAATCTTCAAGTTCTATACGCATGGAGTGCAGGAGCTGTACGGTATCCGCCCTTTGCTGGGCAAGCTCCCTGCGTATATCCTGTCCGGTTCGATCAATTTCATTTTTTTTCTCTGCCGGCCACCCGGTCACCATCATGGCAATGATGCCCCCAAGCAGGAGTATGATGACAATGAGCAGAAAAATGATCATTCTGAATGATTCCGCATGTTTTCAATAGCTCTTATCAATCCGTTTCCGATAATCCTGTTCGCGCTGACTAAACCTTCTCCAGATATAGTCGTCCGGCCCCTGTAATCAAAACAGCACCCTCCCGCTTCAAGCACCACGGGAATGAGGGCTGCGCAATCCCATGGGCTCATGATTTTGTCAACGGCAACTTCGGCACGTCCGGAAGCCACAAGCATATGGCCGTAACAATCTCCCCAACCTCTCACGAGTCCTGCTTCACTGCGTAGAAGATCGACCGGATGAGATGACGGCGGATCGAGCAGATACTCCTTTTCAGTATACAGCACCGTTGCGTTACCAACCTCGGGGACTTCGGATACGGATATCGGAGAGCCGTTCAGGAAGGCGCCATACCCCCGTTCGGCATAATACAGTTCACCGAGAGCAGGAAAATGAACGACACCGATACGAAGCTCATCATTTTCTTCAAGCGCAATCATAACTCCGTAGAGCGGCACTCCGTGAATGAAAGCCTTTGTCCCGTCTATCGGATCGATAATCCACCGCCTGTTGCTGATGGAAGGACGCTCGTCAAATTCCTCACCAAGCAGTCCGTCATCGGGAAACCGGGAATGAATGACATCCCTGATCAATTCTTCGGTATTCCGGTCCGCTTCCGTAACCGGGGTTGCATCCCTTTTTGTAAAAACCTGAAGGGATTTGCGGGAAAAATAACCCAATGTCAATTTACCTGCCTGTTCGGCAAGTTCAATTGCAAGCTGAAGGTCGGGAGTCATCTACAGGTATTTTAATGTACCATAATGAAAAAATATAACATTATTCGATGTTGATTGCCGATAATGAAGGCGGATATTCGTTTTTTTTTTTCAATATTGAAAGTTTACAGCAGGGAAAACAAAAAAAAGTTGAACATATCAGCTTGAAAGGCCTGCCGGATGCTCACAGGCGGGCTTATAGCGTGCCGGAAATTTCCATAAGATTATCTGGACAGGGAAGCTGTTGCCCCTCATGTCCGTCAATCCACATCATTGATCATGCCCATGAAACGCCTGATTGCAGAACGCGAAAAAGCACGCCTCGGCGGCGGTGAAAAACGCATAGAAGCGCAGCACAGCAAAGGAAAGTTCACCGCGAGGGAGCGGATCGACATGCTGCTCGACGAAGGGAGTTTCGAAGAATATGATATGTTTGTCACACACCGTACGAGCGATTTCGAACTCGACAAGGAACTGTACCTCTCGGATGGCGTCATAACCGGCCATGGAACGATCGATGGCCGCACGGTCTATATTTTCTCACAGGATTTCACGGTTCTCGGAGGTTCATTGTCCGAAACCAATGCCCTCAAGATCTGTAAAATCATGGACCAGGCCATGAAAGTCGGCGCACCGCTCATCGGCATCAACGACAGCGGCGGCGCGAGAATCCAGGAAGGTGTGAGAAGTCTTGCCGGCTATGCGAGCATTTTCCAGCGCAACATCATGGCATCAGGGGTCATACCGCAGATATCGGCGATTTTCGGTCCCTGCGCCGGTGGAGCAGTCTACTCGCCTGCCCTGACCGATTTTATCCTGATGTCCGACAAAACAAGCTGTATGTTTGTAACCGGTCCCAAGGTGGTCAAGACTGTGACCGGCGAAACGATTTCCGATGAAGACCTTGGCGGTGCATCCATGCATGCGACAAAATCCGGGGTTACCCACTTCGTGGGGGCCGATGAAAAAGAGAGCATCCTGCTGATCAGGAAACTGCTCAGTTACCTTCCCCAGAACAATCTCGAGGAGCCGCCCGTTTCAGTCTGCGACGACCCAGCGGACAGAATTGACGAGAATCTCAATACCATCATACCGGAAAAACCCTCCATTCCCTACGATGTGAAGGATATCATCCACTCCATCGCGGATAATGGGGAGTTCCTCGAGGTACAACGGCAGTACGCACGAAACATCGTGATCGGCTTTGTGACCTTCAACGGCATATCAACCGGCATTGTCGCCAACCAGCCGAACTATCTTGCAGGGTGCCTCGATATCAACGCTTCCCGGAAGAGCGCGCGTTTTGTCCGTTTCTGCGACGCGTTCAATATCCCCATTGTAACCCTTGTCGATGTACCGGGCTTTCTGCCTGGAAGCGCACAGGAATTCGACGGTATCATCACCAATGGAGCAAAACTGATCTTCGCCTACGGGGAAGCAACTGTACCGAAAATCACGGTTATACTACGCAAGGCGTATGGCGGGGCATACTGCGTGATGAGTTCCAAACAGCTTCGCGGTGATGTGAACTATGCCTGGCCGACTGCCGAAATAGCCGTCATGGGTCCCAGAGGAGCAATAGAGGTGCTCTACAACAGGGAACTGAAAAAGCTCTCGAACGACGAAGAGAGAGCCCGGTTTGTCGCGGATAATGCCTCTGAGTATCGCGAGAAGTTTTCCAATCCGTATGAAGCGGCAAAATACGGTTATATCGATGACATCATCGAGCCGCGGAACACCCGGTTCAGGATCATCCGGGCTTTACAGACCCTGTCTACCAAAAAAGACAGCAATCCGCCGAAAAAGCACTCGACCTTGCCATTGTAACCATGGAGCACGACAATGCCATCCTTTAATCAGCTTCTGCCGGTTGATTTTTCGGCAATCACAAGGGATCAGATGATCCTTGCCATCTTCGGCTATATGACCGTCATCTGCTCTCTTTTTCTTTTCTTCATGCTTTTCAGCCTGATACCTGCTTTACGAAACCGGAGGTTCAGGAAAAAGTTCGAACAGGAGGGAATGCCGGAAATATCGAACCGGATAGTGCCTGGAGAGGTTAGCGCAGCAATCGCACTTGCGGTTTCACTCTACCTTGAAGAGCTCCATGACCAGGAAACGTCGGTACTGACCATAAAAAAAATCGGGAAAACCTACTCTCCCTGGAATTCGAAAATCTATAATGTCATCAACTTTAACCAGGGTAAACGATGAGGCGCTTCAAATTCACGATTGCCGGCAACCGGTACAACGTTGAAATCAGGTCCTTCGATGACCACGTAGCCGAACTTGAGGTAAACGGCACATCATACCTTGTCGAACTGGATAAAGGAATACCGAGACCGCAACCACCGAAAATCCTGCGCACTGCCCCGCTTCCTCCGAAACCGCCGGAACCGCTCATCAAACCCGGACTGAGCCTTCTCAAGGCCCCTCTGCCGGGCACTATTATCGATATCACGGTCGAGCCGGGGATGCAGATCAAAATGGACCAGCCGGTAATCGTGCTCGAAGCCATGAAAATGGAAAACAACATCTTTGCAGAAAAACCCGGAATCGTCAAGACCGTGCGGGTTTCCGTCGGTGATACCGTCATGCAGGGAGATGTCCTGATTGAAATTGAATAACACTTACATGGAAGGAATAGCACGTTTTTTCGAGTTCTCAGGTTTTGCCAATGCTACGCCTGGCCACTTCCTGATGATCCTTGTAGGACTGGTTTTCATCTACCTCGCCATACGATTCGAATATGAACCACTGCTCCTTGTCCCGATCGGCTTCGGGATGGTGCTGGGCAACATTCCGTTTCTCGAACATGCCGGCCTGCAGCTTGGGGTTTACGAGGATGGAAGCGTGATGAAATACCTGTATATGGGCGTACTCAAAGGGGTTTTTCCGCCACTGATATTCCTTGGAATCGGTGCAATGACGGATTTCTCTCCCCTCATATCGAATCCGAAACTCTTCCTGCTCGGTGCCGCTGCCCAGCTCGGGATCTTTTTGACCTATATCGGCGCCATAACACTCGGATTCAATAACCTCGAATCGGCATCGATCGGCATTATCGGCGGTGCTGACGGTCCGACAGCGATATTTCTCTCATCGAGGCTCGCGCCCCGCCTGATAGGAGCAATAACGATCGCAGCCTACACGTATATGGCCCTTGTCCCTCTGATCCAGCCGCCGGTCATGCGTCTGCTGACGACGAAAAAGGAGCGCAGGATCAGGATGAGACCGCCCCGTTCAGTCAGAAAAAGGGAAAAAGTGCTCTTTCCCGTCATCGGTGTTCTGGTAACGGGTTTCATCGCGCCCGGTTCACTCCCGCTGCTCGGCATGCTTTTCCTGGGCAACCTGCTCAGGGAATCCATGGTTACCAAAAGGCTTGCCGACACGGCAAGAAATGCGGTGATCGATACCGTAACGATCATCCTTGGCGTAACGATAGGGGCTTCGACCCAGGCAACCACATTCCTGACAAGGGAGTCACTGCAGATCTTCATTCTCGGTGCGGGAGCATTTGTCATATCGACGGCTGGCGGCGTGCTGTTCGCAAAACTCCTGAACCTTTTCCTGTCCGATGAAAACAGGATCAATCCGCTAATCGGTGCAGCAGGAGTCTCTGCTGTCCCGAACAGCGCAAAGGTCGCACATCAGGAAGGTCTGAGGGCTGATCCGTCGAATCACCTGATCATGCATGCCATGGCACCCAATCTCGCCGGCGTTATCGGATCGGCCGTCGCTGCAGGTATCATGATGGGCAGCCTGTTATGACATTCCTTCCCCGAGAGGATGACGTCGCTCGAACCCGCGGACAGCTTCCTGGAAGTTCCACCCCGACGGGGATGTGCTCTTCAGCCTTTCAGCGAGCTGTTTGAGGCCGCCTGCAAGCGACAGCCTCTCGTTATCCGATAACGAGCAGAATACCGAGGCAAAATGGTTACGCTGTACATGCATCGAGATTTCGTAAACCCCTGTCGTAACAATACCACGGTAGAAATCCTGAACGTTCAAGTCGAGAATATCGGAAAGTACTTCAAGGTATAGCGGTTCACCAAGCCCTTCAGAAAAAGCAAGCTGGAGCCTGACGAGCGGATAGTGCTGTTCGGGGAAACAGGTCATTCTCATCCTGAAATGCCTTTTCTCCAGTGCCGCGGCAATCACAGGAGCTTCCTGGTCTACCCCCTGATAACCGAGTTCGATCAGGATCCTCGCCATACCTCCGAGAGAAGTAACGGCCGGCATATTCGGTTCAATGGAACCGGGGTAACCGAATATCCTGGGATTTTCTCCGCCGAGGGTCATCGTACCCCTGATTTTCGACAGTCTCATACTGGAGCCGGTACCGGGAGGAAGCCCCCTGATCACTTCTGCATATTTTGGGTCAGAGTCGGAAAACCTTTTTCCTGAAGTCCAGGCCGAAAGCCCTTCGAAAACTTCCGAGATATCGATCTTCCCGTATTCCTGCAGCGGCCGGGGGGACTGTTCCGGCGTTTTCTGGAAAAACATGTCGAAAAAACCCATTTCTGCCTCCGTTTCATGGTTACATGTGAAAACGCAAGTCTTTAAACATAAATATAATGAATCCCCGGACGCTTATACTTGGCAATCGGGCAGGTTTTTCAGTCTCGAACTTCATGATATTCAGGGATTTTCGTATTTTTGGCTTTTTAAAACCTAACATGCCATCATCCATGAGCCAGCTCGATTTACTCCACATTGTCCAGCGCCCGAGAAGACTTCGCAAATCTGCTGCTATCAGAAAACTTGTCCAGGAAAATACCCTTACCGTCAACGACCTTGTCTTCCCGCTTTTTGTGTGTCCGGGAAGCAATGTTGTCGAAGAGGTATCCTCGATGCCCGGCAGCTTTCGTTTTTCAATCGACAATGCGGTAAAAGAGTGCCAGGAGCTCTGGGACCTCGGCATCCAGTGCATTGACCTCTTCGGTATTCCTGAACAGAAAACGGAAGACGGAAGCGAATCATACAACGACAAAGGCATCATCCAGGAAGCCATCCGTGCCATCAAGGCCAAGGTTCCCGATCTCTGCATCATGACCGATGTCGCACTCGATCCGTTCACTCCTTTCGGACATGACGGGCTTGTCAGAGACGGCATCATCCTCAACGACGAAACCGTAGAGGTACTCCAGAAAATGGCTGTCTCCCATGCGAAAGCCGGAGCCGATTTCGTCTCTCCGAGCGACATGATGGACGGCCGAATCGGCGCTATCCGTGAAGCACTCGACGACGCGGGATATTCCGATATCGGCATTCTTTCCTATGCGGCGAAATACGCTTCGAGCTTTTACGGACCGTTCCGTGATGCGCTCAATTCCGCACCCCAGTTCGGTGACAAGACAACATACCAGATGAACCCGGCCAATACGGATGAAGCCATGAAGGAAATCGAGCTCGATATCATTGAAGGTGCCGATATCGTTATGGTAAAACCGGGCCTTGCCTACCTCGACATCGTATACCGCGCCAAGGAGCGTTTCGACGTTCCTGTAGCGATATACCATGTCTCGGGTGAATATGCCATGGTGAAGGCCGCTGCCCAGCGCGGCTGGCTCGATGAAGACCGCGTGATGATGGAGTCCCTGCTCTGCATGAAACGTGCCGGCGGCGACCTTATCTTCACCTATTACGCCAAGGAAGCCGCGAAAAAACTTCGCTGAGGCATAACCATTCAGGAAGAAGCAAATTTAACATGCCCGGCTGGAGTTCAAGGACACAGCCGGGCATTTTACTGATACACAACATGATACGTTATTTTACAGCAGGTGAGTCACACGGTCCGGCGCTTTCGGCAATCGTAGAAGGCATGCCTGCAGGTGTTTCCGTTACGCTCGAGGAGATCAACTGCCAGCTCGCCAGACGCCAGCAGGGGCATGGAAGGGGCGGGCGAATGAAAATCGAAACCGACAAGGCGGAAGTGCTGTCAGGAATCCGTTTCGGCAGAACGATCGGATCGCCGGTCGCGCTGCTGATCAGAAACCGGGACTGGGAAAACTGGACAACCACCATGTCCCAGTTTGACAGACCGGCGGAAGATATCCCCAGCATCTCCATTCCACGGCCCGGTCATGCCGACCTTGCAGGCAGGATAAAATACGGGTTCGACGACATCCGTCCCGTCATCGAACGCTCCTCGGCCCGCGAGACAGCGGCACGGGTAGCAGCAGCATCGCTTTCCCGGATATTTCTGAAGCAGCTCGGCATTGAAATAGGAAGCTATATCTCGGCGATAGGTCCCGCAGCCGAAACAGAACCGGCGCCTGATCTTCAGGAACTGCTTGCTGCCGGAGCGGAAACAGTGGCGAAAGAAGCTGACCGTTCACCTGTACGCATGCTCGGAAAACAGACTGAAGCCGAAGCCGTTGCGGCGATCGATGCCGTCAAGGAAAAGGGAGACACGCTTGGAGGCATCATCGAGATCTTCATAACGGGTGTACCCCTCGGATTTGGAAACTATGTCCAGCACGACCGTCGGCTCGACGCGGCCCTCGCTTCGGCCATCATGTCGATCCAGGCCATCAAGGGCGTCGAGATCGGACCGGCTTTTGAAAATGCGAGAAAACCAGGCTCACAGGTGCACGATGAATTCCATCTTGTCCCTGGCGAAGGACTCTCAAGAAAAACAAACCGTTCCGGAGGTATCGAGGGAAGCATGACGAGCGGGCAGGTCATTCATCTGCGTGCGGCAATGAAACCGATCTCGTCGCTGCTTTCACCGCTGCAGTCATTCGATTTTGAAACCATGCAACCGGTACCCTCACGGTTCGAACGCAGCGACAGCTGCGCTGTACCTGCTGCCGGAGTTGTTGCGGAAGCGGCTGTAGCGCCTGTCATAGCAAATGCTCTGCTGGAAAAGATCGGAGGAGATAATCTGGATGAGATCCGGGAAAGGCTCGACCTTTACCGTGAAAAACTCCGGAAGATTTTCACCCGTTAAGGGTTCTCGCCTGTTTCCCGCCTGGCGGCGTCCACCCGCTGGTTCATGTCGAGGGATGGCTCGGGAACCTCGGTCTTGCCGACAATCTGGGCGGGAACACCCACAACCGTATAGTGCGGCGGGACATCGTCGAGCACCACGCTTCCCGCTCCCACTTTCGCACCTTCGCCGATAACCACGTTCCCGAGAATCTTGGCCCCTGCACCGATCAGCACCGATTTTCTCACTTTCGGGTGACGGTCCCCGGTTTCCTTGCCGGTCCCGCCAAGCGTAACCTCGTGGAGGATCGATACATTGTCGTCTACCACGGCAGTTTCGCCAATGACGAGACTGGTGGCATGGTCGAGAAGGATACCTTTTCCGATAACCGCCGCAGGATGAATATCGACCGCAAACACTTCCGAAATGCGGTTCTGTATGAAATACGCCATTGTCTTGCGGCCGTTCTTCCAGAGCCAGTGTGCAAGGCGGTATGCCTGGAGCGCCTGGAACCCTTTCAGGAACAGCATGATCTCGAAATAATACACGGCAGCCGGATCACGCTCCTGTGTCGCCACAAGGTCGCAGGCGGCATTTTCGACCTGATCCGGGCAGTGACGGTAAAAATCTTCAAACAGAACCTGAAGCACGAGCGGCGGAAAATGCTTCGATCCAAGTTTCACGGAAAGCAGCATGGCAAGCGCATCGCCGAAATTATCGTAACGAAGAATGTGCTGCTCGAGAAAAATGCTGATTTGATGGTCCCGCTCGCATTCGTTGGCCGCTTCAGCGAGGATTCTCGTCCAAATATTCTGTACTTCTGTTGGCATTCGATTTACATAATGAGCGCTTCGTAAACGTATCGCAAAAAATTAAAGCGCTTTAATTCAGCCTTGTTCGGCTTTTACACTGTCTTTACATTAGGAACAAGCTGACGGGTAAAATAATTCACTTGGCTTCCCGGCAGCAGCACCGGAATTTATAAAAAAAGATGGTCATTATGTATGAGAAAACCGGACAAAACCATACCGGAAAAAACTGCAAAACCAGAAATCATTCTTTCCTGAACGACATCGATTGAACAGAGAATCAGGCTGAACAGGCAGAGATTCTTTAAATTCCGTTTTATCTCTTATCTTTGGTCATTTTCCAGACACTGTATTCCAGACCATGCGCATTTCACGTAAAATAGAGATCGATTACGGCCACACCCTTCCGAACAGCTATTCTTTCTGCAACCAGATACACGGGCACAGGGGGGTTGTGATCGCAACGGTTGAAGGCAGCGTCATCCATCGCCGGGGCGACGGCGAAGAAGGCATGGTGATGGATTTCAAGTTCCTGAAAGAAATCATGGTAACGCACATCCATGAGAGGCTCGATCACGGCTTCGCTGTCTGGAAACATGACTATGAAGACCTCGAGTTCATCACGAAGCGCAATTCGCGCGTGCTCGTCACCGACGATCCGCCAACTGCCGAATGCCTCGCAAAATGGGCGTTCAACGAGATCCGTCATCGGCTTCCAGCCGGGATCACTCTGAAACAGATCCGCTGGTATGAAACTCCCAACAACTTCGCAGAGTACCAGGGAGAAGACGGCATCGATTCATAATCCTCTTTTCTTTTCCTCACGATTCAACCTTCCATGCTGATTCCGGAACAGCAATAACCCGGAAATCCTCGATATTCCCCGATTGCATATCCCTGCAGATCTGATAAAAAAAACGTTTGCAGAAATTTTTCAATTTTCTGTGCATGAATCGAAATAAAACATCGTCAGACTTATTGAACTCCTCGTATAACAAGAGTAACTCATGATATAATGAAGAGTAACGTGTATTGACAATCAGAAACCGATAACCGAAAAAACGATGAAAAAGAGTATTTTAATGGTAACAGGTATCGCAGGCATCCTGCTCGGAACTCCTTTGGCAGACGCTCTTGCCGAACGCTGGGACGGGCCTGGAAGGCCTGCTCATGAAATAGTGATCGACACCAGGCCCGACTTCATTTATCTCCCGAAACCTGGGTTTTATGTATCCTTCAACGGACCTTTCGATATCATATTCTACGGCAACCGCTATTATGTGCTCCGTGATGGTTCCTGGTACGCAGCATCCCATCACCGCGGTCCGTGGGTTGTCGTCAGGAACAATGCCCTGCCTTCGAGGATAAAACGGTATCAGTGGGAAGATCTCAGGCGTTACCGCGAAAGGGAATACAACCGGCACGACCGCCGTTACTGGGACAATCAGTTCGAACATGACCGTATGCGATATGACGGAAGGGACCATGACGGACGCCGCGGCAGAAATGATGATCGCGGGCATGGCCCGACCGATGGCCCAGGCCATGGACCTGAGGGTCCTCATGGCAACCCCGGACCAGGCGGCCCGAGATAATTCAGGAAACGTTATATCCGGAAGATGTTTTCCGGTCAACGAAAAAAGGGAGCTCGAAAGAGTCTCCCTTTTTTCGTTGCAGCTTCATTGTTCGCTGATGACCCAGTAAGGTTCACCGTTATGATCGATGATCCTGAACCTGCCGGATTCAAGCAAGGTCTTCATCATTCCGGCAGCCTTTTCTTTTTCACCGGAAAAACAGTTCTCCACGGCTTTCTGCAGTTCGCGCTGCTGAACCGGATGGCGTGATACGATCGCTGTAACGGCCTGCAGAAGGTCGGGTGAACCTGTAAGGTCCATAATCCCTTTTGCAGGGTGCACAACGGCCGCGACTTGTGAAAGGATCGTAATTGCCCGTTCGATGCGTTCCTCCGATGGAAGATGCACTTCCTGCTCCGGTGCAGGCCTTGTCGGCAGCACAAGATGAACCATATCAGGGTTGATCTCTTTGAGCACATCGGCGATGTCCTGCAGCGCTTCATCGGAATCGTTGATCCCGCCAAGCAGCATGACCTCGATCCACAATCTCCCTTTGTACTCTTTCCGGAAAGCGGCAAGGCCTTCGATATGCCGGCGGAATGTCAGGCCGGGGGCCGGACGGCCGATCCTGTCGTGCAGAGCCTCGGAACCGGCATTGAGCGAGGGAAGAACAGCATCAGCTTCGAGCAGTTCCTCCCTTACTTCGGGAAGGTATAACAGCGAACCGTTGGTAATAACCGCGACCGGAATGGATGTAAGCTTTTTAACTTCTGAAACAAGCCATCCGACCCCCTTGTACAGCATGGTTTCACCCGAACCGACAAAGGTGATCCAGTCGATGTTCTCTTTTCCGGCGATTGCCGTGCGGATCTCGTCAAGAATCGCTTCACGGGGAAAGAACTCCTGCCTTTCGGTCATGAGCTTGCGCGTCTTGCCCAGCTGGCAGTAAACACAATTCCAGGTACAGCTCTTGGGCGGAAGCAGATCGACCCCGAGGGACTGCCCGAGGCGTTTCGAAGATACCGGACCGAACACATGCTTCATGATTGACACTCCTTGATTCCCTTACCTTGCTTTTGCCGCTTCAGTGTATTCCGTCATTTTCGCATGGCTCTCCGCTTCGAACGCTTCCTTGGAGATATGGGGAAGGACAAGGCTTGACGCTGTAAAGGCAAGGATTTCAATAATAAATATGAAGGCATAGGCCAGCATATGGTTCCCGGACAGGGTGTAAACCACATCTCGGACTATTCCGGCACCTGAATGGCCGATAAAGATCGCAAGGCTCTGCGCGGTTCCCCACAGCCCGATATAGATGCCGCTGCGGCCGGCCGTCATGTTCATCATCATGGAAATATTGGAAACGCTTGATGCTCCAAGGCCCATGCCGGTCACGACAAGCCCGATGCGAAGCAGGTTCATGTCGTGGCTGAAACCCGCAGCTATGATGATGGCAAAACCGATGGAACTGAAGGTATTACCGAAAAATGCGCCCTTTTTGTAACCGATCCTCGAAAGAAGGAAGCCGGTAAGTAGCATGAAAACAAGCTGGGTGCCGCCCATTGTCGGCTTGAACAGCTTGGTGGTGACCGAAACAGGCATCCCGAAAACTTCTGCTCCGAAGGGGTCCATGACCACCTCGTTCGCAAAGAGCGCAAAGATTGAGATGAAAATATACAGCGCGAACTGCAGGGTTTTCGGAGAAGATGAAAGCAGACGGACCGACTGGGCAAAGGTAATGCTGTGTTTTTCCTTGCCTGGCCCGCTCTCCGCATTGCGCCGTTCTATACCGATGACGGCGAACAGCCCGAAGCAGAGCGTTATGAGGCCGCCGATTTCCGCAACCTGTGTCAGACGTTCGGGAGAGAAAACCTTGAGATAGTTGCCGATGTTCCAGTTCGATATGATTGCCGTGAGCACCATGAGGGTCCAGCTCGCGCCGGTGATCTTGCCGATATGCTCTTCCGGCACGATATCGGCGATTAGCGCATAGTATGCCGTCGTTGCAACCTGGAGGCCGAAACCGAACATGAGGAAAATGATGCAGAGCTTCCAGAGGCCGATATCGGTAAGCATTGCAGGCAGCATCTGGGAGAACGCCGTTCCGCCCACTTTCACTTCATAGGCTGCAGCCGGAGAAAGCATGAATGAGATCACACAGCACACAAGCCCGATAAGAACATAAGGGGTCCTGCGGTACCCGAAAAAACTCTTGCGGTCGGAAAGATTTCCGGCCCAGACCTTGACTCCGAAAATTGCCATCAGCTCTTTCAGGCTGATCAGGCCGAGCGCTATCGTCGCCGGCAGGAGCAGTTCCTTGATCATGACCCTGTTCAGGATATCCTGTACAAAGCCCAGCATGAGCCCGAAACCCATCTGGAACATGGAAAGGCGTATCAGGTTCAGGGTCTTCACTATCTTGTTCATAGAAGAAAGCTGATGATTTCCGAAAAGACGGCGGCCGTCCGCATTGCGTGGCCCCCAGAAACTCAAGGCTGGCAATATAACAAAAAAGCCGGATGATCGTTACCGGGTGCTCTTTTCACTGTTTCCGGCAATCAGCCGGGCAAGGCCTGTCAGCCGGCCGGATGCCCTCCTGTTGTCGATCGCCATGGCGAGGGCTTTCGGGTCACCGATGATCATGACGATTTTTCTGGCTCTCGTGACGGCAGTATAGATGAGGTTTCGTTCGAGAAGGGTATAATGCTGCATGGAAAGGGGTATGACTACCGCGGGATACTCGGACCCCTGGCTCTTGTGGATCGTTATCGCGTAAGCGAGTGCAATTTCGTCAAGCTCGCCCGCCTCGTAAACGACATCCCTCTCGTCGAACTGCACACCAAGCTGGCCTTCTTCGTCGTTCACGAAAACAATACGGCCGATATCGCCGTTGAACACATCCTTGTCGTAATTGTTCACCAGCTGAATCACCTTGTCACCCTGTGCGAAAGTAGTGCCGAAACGCACGATTTTCCTGTTGGCCCGAGGGTTCATTGCCTCCTGGAGCAGGGTATTGAGGGATTTCGTACCGAGAACCCCCTTGTTCATGGGTGTCAGTACCTGGATATCCCGCAGGGGATCGAGACCGAAACGCTCCGGGATCCTTTCGCAGATAACCTGTAGCAGTCTCCGCTGGATATCTTCGGTTCTCCTTGAATCGACCACGTAAAAGTCGGAAAGGTCAGGTCCGGAAGGCTTCACAACCGGCTCTCCGCGATTGATACGGTGTGCGTTCACAATGATCATCGAAGACTGTGCCTGACGGAATATTTCGGTAAGGCGGACCACCGGAACGGCTTCAGAACGGATCATGTCGGCAAGCACGAAGCCCGGTCCGACAGGCGGAAGCTGGTCCATGTCTCCGGCAAATATGATACCCGCATGGCTTGGAACAGCAGCAAGAAGGCGGTTCATCAAAACCACATCGATCATCGACGATTCATCGACAATCACCACATCGGCCTGCAGCGGGTTCGATGCCCCTCGTTTGAAATCGCGCAGGTGCGGATCGAATTCGAGAAGACGGTGTATGGTTTTCGCCTCTCTGCCGGTAGCTTCCGCGAGCTTTTTAGCGGCCCTTCCGGTCGGAGCGCACAGCATGAATTTCAGGCTGCCCGTACCGAGAATACTCAGAAGGGTATTGATGATGGTGGTTTTTCCGACCCCGGGCCCGCCGGTTATGACAAGCAGCTTGTTCGCAAGTGCAAGCGCAAGCGCGCCTCGCTGCGATAGCGAAAGTTCGATGCCCGACTGGCGTTCGGCTTTTGCAATAACCTTTTCAGGATCGAATGTACCCCATGGAAGCCTGCCCTGCAGAAGGCGGCGGATATGCGCCGCGACACCGTTTTCAGCACGGTACAGCTCGTTGAGGTAATAACACCGTTCACCTTCCTCCCCCCACGGCCACGACATTTCCTATGGAAAGCTCCTGCCTGACAGCTTCCTCGATTACGGGTGCTGGAATATCGAGAAGCGAACCGCACGATTCGATCAGCATCTCCTGCGGAATGCGGCAATGTCCCCCGGCGGAAAGCTCCTGAAGCACATAGCCGATCGCGGCGCGCGCCCGCAGTGGCGAATCGGCCGGTATACCGATATTGCGGGCGATCTGGTCGGCGGAGCGGAAACCGACCCCCTGAATGTCGAGTGTAAGCCGGTATGGATTGGAACTGACAACGGAAACCGCCTCGTCGCCGTAAACCCGGTATATCCTTACCGCCCTTGCCGTACCTACGCCGTGGGACTGCAGAAAAACCATGATCTTCCTCACGGCTTTCTGCTCAGCCCATGCCTCAACCACCTGATCCATACGTTTACGTCCGATACCCGGCAGTTCGAGCAGACGCTCCGGCTGATCCTCGATCACCGCGAACACCTCCTCGCCGAATGCCTGAACGAGCACTTTGGCAAAATGCTTACCGATCCCCCTGACCATGCCGGACGAGAGATATTTGCTGATCCCTTCGATAGTGTCGGGAGGTATTACCGTCAGGCGTTCAGCCTTGAACTGCCTGCCCCAGGTTTTGTCGTTCTGCCAAATTCCAACAGCTTCGACATGCTCTCCCGGGTTCACTGCCGCCACATGCCCGATCGCCGTCACGCCGTCACGCTCCCCATTAACGCTAAGCCTGAGGACACAGAACCCCGTCTCGGCATTGAAAAAGGTCACTTTATCCACCACCCCGCTGATGCGTTCGTCTCCTCCGGGTGATAAAGGAATTTCATGTATATCGGATATTTCCCGCTTCAAGTTCTTTCATCATTCAAAAGATTTTCCATGTACCGCATTTACGGAACAGCAAGCATTCCCCTGCCGATTTGTAAAATATGGTGAATTTAACTATTGTGCCGAAAGATTCTCATCTTGGGGGTGCTGATTAACATGGTATTCAGCTGAGATCAAACCCTTGTAACTTGATGCAGGTAATGCTGACGCAAGAAAAGATGAAGCCGGATATCCTCAATCCGACCATCCTTATCCGTTCTCATGCTCCTTCGCATCCTTATCGTCTTAACTGTTATTTATGAGCAACGCCATCGAGAACATATGCAGTCCGGAGCTTTCTCCTGAAGGTTCCGCAATCAGAAAAACCTTCGTGAAAGGGACGCTCTACCCCATAGAAGTCGGTATGAAAACGCTTGCCCTGAGCAGGACCTACAACTGCGGAAAACATGAATTCTCCTCGTTTCCACTGTACGATACTTCCGGGCCTTTTTCCGATTGTTCCATCACCATCGACCCCGACAAAGGTATTCCTGCTGTAAGGGACACATGGCCTTTCCCCGAAAGAGAGACCGAACCGTCCACATGCTGCACTGCACCGGGAATTCTTTCAACCCGCATTCCCCTCAGGGCGAAGGAAGGACATGGCATCACCCAGATGCATTTCGCCCGCAAGGGAATCATCACCCCGGAAATGGAGTATGTCGCCATCAGGGAAAATCAGCAGCTCGAAAGCTGGACAGCATCGTTTTCAAAAGGCGGACGCTCCTTTACTCCCTTTACGCCTGATTTCGTCCGGAAAGAAATCGCCGAGGGACGCGCCATCATCCCGGCCAACATCAATCATCCCGAGCTCGAACCGATGATCATCGGGCGGAATTTCCGTGTGAAGATCAATGCCAATATCGGAAACTCCGCGCTGGGTTCGTGCATCGAGGAAGAGGTCGAAAAAGCGGTATGGGCATGCCGCTGGGGAGCGGACACCGTTATGGACCTCAGCACGGGCAAAGATATCCATCGCACACGCGAATGGATCCTCAGAAACTCTCCCGTCCCGATCGGTACCGTACCGATCTACCAGGCCCTCGAGAAAGCCGGAGGAAGGGCTGAAGACCTCAGCTGGGAGCTTTATCGGGATACCCTGATCGAACAGGCCGAGCAGGGTGTCGATTATTTCACTATCCATGCAGGAATCCTGCTCCGCCATCTCCCGGCGGCTGAGCGGCGGATGACCGGAATCGTGTCGAGGGGCGGCTCGATCATGGCGAAATGGTGCCGGGTGAACAAACAGGAAAATTTCCTCTATACGCATTTCGACGAGATTTGCAGGATCCTGCAGGCTTACGACATCGCCGTTTCACTCGGTGATGCGTTGCGTCCCGGCTCGATAGCCGATGCAAACGACGAGGCGCAGTTCGGAGAGCTGAAAGTGCTGGGAGAGCTCACGAAGGTTGCCTGGGAATACGATGTCCAGGTCATGATAGAAGGGCCGGGACATGTCCCGCTGCATATGGTCGAGGAAAACATGCAGAAGCAGCTCGAATACTGCCATGAAGCGCCTTTCTATACACTCGGGCCGCTCGTGACCGACATCGCCGCCGGCTACGACCATATCAATTCAGCTATAGGCGGAGCGCTGATAGCGAGCCACGGCTGCGCCATGCTCTGCTATGTCACACCGAAAGAACACCTCGGCCTGCCTGACAGGAATGACGTTCGTGAAGGGATCATATCACATAAAGTTGCGGCCCATGCCGCCGATCTGGCCAAGGGAAACCCTGTCGCATGGCTCCATGACGAACTGATGAGCAGAGCGCGCTACGCCTTCGCCTGGGAGGACCAGTTCAACCTTTCGCTCGACGAAGAACGGAACCGCAGGGTGCATACGGAAAGTCTCGCATCTGGCGGCCATACAGAGAAAAACCCTGATTTCTGCACGATGTGCGGCCCGGATTTCTGCTCGATGAAAAAATCGAAAGAGGTCACCGCGTTACAGTGAATGGGAAACTGGGGATTGGGTGGTTGATCGGACCGATCAGATGAATTAGTCCGATCAGTCCGATCCGCCCTCAGCACTCAATTCTCGGCAGCCGCCTTGACAATTGCCACGAAATCGGCGGCATTGAGGCTCGCTCCTCCAATCAGACCGCCATCAATGTTCGGCATGGCGAAAAGTTCAGCAGCATTGGATGGCTTCACGCTTCCGCCGTACTGGATACGAAGCTCTGATGCTACAGCTTCTCCGTAAAGTTTCACAATCACTGTTCTGATCAGGTCGTGCACTTCCTCGGCCTGTGCCGACGATGCCGTTTTGCCCGTACCGATCGCCCAGACCGGTTCATATGCAATGACAAGCCCGGTTATATCGTCGATGCCCTCGAGCCCTTCACGAACCTGGGATGACACCACAGCTCCGGTGACACCGGCTTCACGCTCTTCAAGGGTCTCGCCCACGCACATGATCACCGTCAATCCTTCACTCATGGCTTTTTTCACCTTGAGGTTCACGGTAGAGTTGGTTTCTCCGAAATACTGACGGCGTTCGGAATGTCCGATAATGACGTGGGAGCATCCTGCGGCCTTGATCATTCTTACCGAAACCTCACCGGTAAACGCACCGTCATTCTCGTAATGGCAGTTCTGGGCCGTGAGCTGGACAGGACTTCCGCCAATCACCGAGCCAACGGCCTGTATCGCAAGGAAAGTGGGCGCAATCCCTACCTCACAGCCTGAAAATCCTTCACCGAGCTGAGCGAGCACTTCCTGTGCAAGCTGAGTCGATTCGGCAATGGTATTGTTCATTTTCCAGTTGCCGACAACAATTTTTGTTCGCATGCTCTAATAATCCGTTTTAATGTCGCAGTAGATTTTATCGATATTGTCAACAGTGAATTGATGCTTCCATGAACGGTCGTCCTTCAGCATGATGTCTCCGCTTCCAACAGCGATTATCCTGCCATGCCATACCCTGTTCTCTTTGGTTACCAGGTTAACTTCACGGTTCAGCAGATCAGGATTGTTGCCTATCTTGTCCTGACGATAAATGACCTGACGTTTGCCCATACACAATAACTGTTTAAGGTTATCCCCTGTTTATGTAAAAATTTCCCGGGAAGCTTATAACGTACAGTTTTATTGAACATTACACTATCCCTTCATTGCCTGCCCTGTATCTGTCCGAGATTTTCAGCGAAAAACAGGCCTCTGAATATAAAAAAAGCGCAGATTTCTCCGGACTTTTTCTTCCCTGAAAAAATATGCAATTCAATAAATGTCAAAGCCCGGCATGAAACCGGGCTTTGACGGTATGAAATTGAAAGCACCGCTCCTGCTTCAGCATCAGGGCAGAGGCGTAACCTTCATCGTGCAGGGTTGGCCATTCTGCATCGGGCATGGCTTTGCGGCATTACCGCCTGCTGCCGGTGCATTCTGCATCATCGGCATGCAGCACTTCATATCGGCCATCTGTTTCTCCAGTGCGGCCATCTTCTGGTCGAGCTCAGCCCTGAGTGCTTTTTTATCGCTATCCTTGATCTCCGATAAAAGTTTCTGCTCGATCTTCATGACATCGATCATCGACTGCATGACTCCACTCATAGGGCAGGGCATCTGCATATTACTCATCATCGGGCATGGCTGAACGGCTGACCTGGACTGAACCTGAACCGGTTTCTGTTTGGCCTGGGCAGAAAAGGTAAACAGACAAAGGCTCAGAAATACAAGGATCATTTTTTTCATCGATTCCTCCTGATTTGTTTTGAATAATGTGAATCTTATCCGAAATGAATAAACTTACTTGACGAAAATCTCGAGAATTTCGTAATGAAGCTCGCCGCTCGGAACTCTGATACCGACCTTTTCACCGACGGTCTTGCCTATCAGGGCCTTTCCAACCGGAGAGCGTACTGAAATCTTTCCAAGATCGGAATCAGATTCTTCCGAAGAAACGAGGGTATATTCAATTATCTCGTTCTGGTCGTCAAGGTTCTTCAGCTTTACCGAAGTGAGGATATAGACTTTATCGGTTTTGATCTGCTTGGGGTCAAGAATAGAAGCCGATGCAAGTTTGTGCTCGATATCGGCAATCCGCGCTTCGGTTTGGGACTGCTCCTCCCGCGCTGCATCATATTCGGCATTTTCGCTCAGATCGCCATGAGACCTCGCTTCAGCTATTTTTTCCAGCACCTCTTTTCTGGTTTCATGCAGCAGCACATGCAGTTCGTCTTTCAGCCGGTTATAGCCATCTCTTGTCAGATAAATTCTGTCACTCATCTCATGTGTCTTTTATAGTTGAAATGCTAAAAAACATTGATAAACACGATACAATCCGGCTGTCAGGAAAAACACAAAAAAAGTAAAGCCAGCTGTTCAACGCTGACTTTACTATACGATAAATGTACAATTCTTATTCCTTCCGGCAAAAAACTTTACAGATTAAACGCAAAATAGATCTTCTCTCCGCCCCGGTTGACAAGCAGGAAAATAAGATCGCCTTTCTTGACGCTCTTGATGAGCGATCTGTATACAGCAAGCGATGTTACATCTTGTCTGTTGACAGCAAGAATGATATCGCGCTTCCTCAAACCGGCCATGAACGCATTGGAAGACGGATCGACCTCCGAAACAACAACCATACCGGGCGCGGGTTTCATGTTGAGTTTTTCAGCAATCTGTCCCACCTGCTCTTCTGCCTTGAATCCGAGAACAGATGGAACGATTGGACGTTCATCGCTCCTTGATTCGGCAACCTCTCCGGAAGGCAACGATTCCAGCCGAACCGTAAACAGCAACAGCTTTCCATCTCTGCGCACCTTCAGCTTTACGGCCGAGCCGGGAGACTGACTTGCTATCGAATTCCGAAGCTCGACGCTGCTGGATACATTCGCATTGTTGAATTCAAGAATGACATCACCAGTCCTTATACCGGCTTTCGCCGCCGGGCTGCCTTCAACAACCGTGCCTACCAGAACACCTTCGGTTTTCGACATCTGCATACCTTTGGCGATATTCTCATCGATATCCTGGATACTGACGCCGAGATAACCTCTGGTAACCTTGCCGGTCGTTATGAGCGATGTCAGTATCTTTTTCGCCATGTTGGACGGCACGGCAAATCCGATCCCCTCGAACCCGCCAGTCCGGCTTGCAATAGCCGTGTTGATACCTACAAGTTCACCATTGATGTTGACAAGGGGACCACCGGAATTGCCCGGATTGATAGCCGCATCGGTCTGTATGAAATCCTCGTAATCCGCAAGCCCGACATTCGCCCGGCCTTTTGCGCTCACGATACCCTGTGTGACCGTTCTTGCGAGGTTTTCACCAAGCGGACTGCCGATCGCGATTACCCATTCCCCTACCCGGAGCTTGTCACTGTTGCCGATCACGATCGGTTTCAGACCTTTCGCATTGATCTTGATGACGGCAAGATCGGTTTTCGGGTCCTTGCCGACAACTTTTGCATCGATCTTTCTGTTGTCGGATGTCCTGATATAGACCTGATCAGCATCATCGACCACATGGTTGTTGGTCAGGATATAGCCGTCATCGGTTACTATGACTCCGGAACCGAGACCGCGCTGAACATTCCTGTGCCCGTTTCCGGGAGACCTCCGGGGAGATCCGAAGAAATCATCGAACGGATGGCCGAAAAAATCGAATGGAGATATAAGCCGTTCATTCAGCTTTTTCTCGGTATAAATTGTCACAACCGATGGGGTTGCCGATTCTGCGATCTGGACAAAAGCATCGTTGAAATTCTTCAGGGTCTGGATCGGATAATTCTCGATACTGTTTGTCGCTGCAGCAAAACTGGGCCTGTTTGAGAAATTCAGGCCCTGAGGGCTCATATTGAACTCGAAATTTGAAAAAACAAGAGCCCCCAAAACAATGCCCGCTATAACAAGGAGCAGGTATTTGACGGTTTTTTTTCTTTCTTTCATCGCTTTTCTCAGAGTTATTGATCGTTCATTATGGATTCATGGATTCAATAGTTTCAACAGCGGTCAAGCCGGCTTTCATTTTATTCATCGTCTCCTGGTATTCCGATTCGGGTTGCGAATCGGCAACAATCCCGCCGGCAGCCTGAAAATAGATGGTGTCATCCTTGACCACCATGGTGCGAATTGCAATCGCCGTAGTCAGGTTTCCCTTGAAATCGAGAAAACCAACCGCACCTCCGTAAAGACCACGTTTTTCCTTTTCAAGTTCATAGATGATCTCCATTGCACGAACTTTCGGAGCACCTGTGAGTGTTCCTGCCGGAAAACAGGACCAGAAAGCATCCATGGTTCCAAGTTCATCGCTGAGTTCGCCCCGGACATTGCTGACAATATGCATGACGTGTGAATATTTTTCAATCACCATCATCTCGTTGGTTTCAACGGTTCCAATCTTGGCGATCCTGCCGATATCGTTCCTGCTCAGGTCAATAAGCATGAGATGTTCGGCGCACTCCTTTTCATCCGCAAGCAGTTCCCGGGTAATCCGTTCATCCTCTTCGTATGTGTTTCCGCGGTGCCTTGTTCCTGCAATTGGACGGGTATCGACGATACGCCTCCCGCTGCTGTCCTTTTCTACCCTGACAAGCAGTTCAGGGGATGAACCGACGATATGAAAATCCTTCAGATCGTAAAAATAAAGGTAAGGTGATGGATTGATGGTCCTGAGCATCCTGTAGACATCGAATGGGCGGGTGTTGAGCTTCCGCCGGAGACGCTGGGATATCTGAACCTGAAAAATATCACCTGCAAGGATATACTCTTTCGCTATACCGACTTTTTTCAGGTAATCCTCTTTCCCGGTATTTGAAACAACCGGTTCATGCTTTTCCGGCCTGAAAACAACTTCCTCCCTTGACAGCGGACGGAACATCTGTTCGGCTATTTCCTCGATTTTCCTATGAGTGGCAGGTTTATGGGATTCATCGAGATAGTTGGAAACAATGAACACCTTCCGCATGATATTGTCGAAAATGACCAGGGTATCGCAGAAAAGAAGAAATACGTCAGGCATTCCTGCCGGATCGGGAAGCTCCGGCTTCGGTATCCTTTCGATAAGATGCATGGCATCGTAACTGAAATAACCGAACACTCCCGATGTGATCATCTGAGGAGAACCGTTCTTTTTCCTTGGAATCTCTTCGGTATCGAACGCTTCGAGACAACGATCGATCTTTTTTCGCAGATCAGGCTCCCTGTCCGCAATCGTTCGAAGAAAGCTGTACTTCTCATTGAAAATATCGATAGTGACAGGACCGTCGACCGATCCACTGAGAATGGCTACGGGATCTATCGCAATATAGGAGAAGCGGGCAAGGAACTCCTCGCCTTCGACCGATTCGAGCAGGCAGGAATAGGGCCGCTGCAGTTTAAGGTAAACCGAAACCGGCGTCTCGGTATCGGCATGCACTTCCTTGTAGAGCGGCTTGAGCAGGTATGATACACACTGCTTGTGAACTGTCATAAAAGCTTGAAGCTTAATTGGTTATTGTAACAACGTAAAAAAGCGAAATTTTTCGTATTGTATTGTATGGTATAGTTCCGGGAAAAACAACCGGAATAAGCCGCTGAAAACAAAGAGCAATCAATGCTGTGCGCCCCCCGAAAAGAAAATTTATCATAAACTGGCTGAAAGCGTTTGCTGTCTCTCCCGGAGTGCTGTTTCCCGCTGCTTACCTTCTGTTGTACCTCGGAACGGTTATCTACCTCAATACGGATTATAAAAAAGAACTCATCAGGTCATTGAACCTTGCTGCCGGTCCTTCATCCAGAATTGAATTGGGGCAGCTTCATACCTGTTACAGGCTCGATAACATTTCCGTTGACCGCATAGATATCATCGATCCGGTTACCACTCCGGAGAGTGTTAACCGACATGAAACCCTGATATCCATTAACTCAGTCAGCCTCCCTGTCAGAAACGTGGAGAAGCTCATGTTCAGCACTTCAGACCGCAAGTCATCACTCGATGCAATTTGCAGGCTGATTTTGTCTGAAAAACATCATGTTCAATGAACCATCATCCCCGGGCGGTTCCACCGGATCGATGCCAGTTTGTTGACTGGATCGGTCAGCAGCGATAAGTCAGGGTTCCAGGACCAGTATACCATGAGTGCCTGGCCAAGAATGTGCTTTTCAGGCAGGAAACCCCAGAAACGGCTGTCAAGGCTGTTATCCCGGTTATCACCCATTGCGAAATAATAGTTTTCCCTGACCGTATACTGTTCTGCCGGTGAGCCGTCAATAAAAACCTGCTTGCCCATCAGGCTGACCTCGTGGCCTTCATTGGCGATAAGTGAACTGTATGTCGTAAAATTTGCCGGTGTCAGTCTGATCACGTCGCCCGTTTTCGGCACACGAAGCGGGCCGTAATTGTCCTTGTTGTAGTCCGAATACTGGGGGAAAATCATGTAGTCCGCTTCTCCGGCCGGAACCCTGTTTCCGATGAACTGCCCGTGTTCAGGCAACGGAACGGTTTTTTTATTGACAAAAAGCTGGCTGTTATGAATCTCCACCGTGTCACCGCTCAGGGCGATACAGCGCTTGATATAGTTCAGCGAAGGATCTTTCGGATATTTGAAAACAATAATGTCCCCGCGATTGACCGGGTGCAGTCCAGGCAGCCTGATATCGGAAAATGGTACTTTCGGACCGTAGACAAATTTGTTGACGAAAAGGAAATCACCGGCAAGCAATGTCCTTTCCATCGACCCGGTCGGAATCCTGTAGGACTCGACAACGAAAATCCGAAGGATCGTTGCAAAAATCGCCGCAATGATCAGAGCTTCAAACCATTCCTTCGAATGTTTCCTTTCCGGCTTGTTATTCTGCGTGTTCAATGATATGATAGTTTTTGATTATAAAATGTCCTGCAGCGGCATCAATTGACCTGTAAGACGTCTTTTTTAATGAATTCCTGCCCCTTTAACCATATTTTTTATGCGGTTAAGGAATAAATCCTGCTCTTATTCCTCGATATTCAGCAGTGCAAGGAAAGCCTCCTGCGGAACCTCGACCCTTCCGACCTGTTTCATTCGTTTTTTACCCTCTTTCTGTTTTTCAAGCAGCTTCCGTTTTCGGCTTATGTCTCCGCCATAACATTTCGCCAGCACATTCTTGCGCATGGCTGATATGGTTTCGCGGGAGATGATCTTGCTGCCGATAGCCGCCTGAATGGCAACCTCGTACATCTGCTTCGGGATGATCCCCTTGAGCTTCTGGCAGAGTTTCTTTCCCCAGTCATATGCTTTCGAACGGTGCACGATGATCGAAAGGGCATCGACCGGTTCAGCGTTCAGCAGCACATCGAGCTTGACAAGATCAGACGGGCGGTAGCCTGTATACTCGTAATCCATCGAGGCATAGCCTTTCGAAATGGATTTGAGCTTGTCGTGGAAATCAAAAACGATTTCGGCAAGGGGGAAATCGAAATGCATGATCACCCTTGACGTATCGATGTAATCTGTATTCTTGTATTCACCCCTCCGGTCCATGCCGAGCTTCATGATATTGCCGATATATTCTGAAAGCGTAATGATCTGTACGCTCACATACGGCTCTTCCACCTGCTTGATCCTTGTCGTGTCGGGCATTTTCGACGGATTGTCGACAACAACCACTTCGGCATTGGTCAGTACGACACGGTACTCGACGTTGGGTACCGTCGTGATGATATTGACATTGTACTCCCGTTCGAGACGCTCCTGGATGATTTCCATATGAAGCAGGCCGAGAAAGCCGCAACGGAACCCGAACCCGAGCGCAACCGAGGTCTCGGGGGTATAAACGAGCGATGCATCGTTAAGGGCAAGCTTCTCGAGCGATTCGCGCAGGTCTTCGAATTCATTCGAATTGATCGGATAAAGACCGCTGAACACCATGGGTTTCACATCCTTGTATCCGGCAAGTCGTTCCAGCGCAGGAGTGTCGGCAAGCGTGACCGTATCGCCGACCTTGGCATCCTTCACATCCTTGATGGAACAGATCAGGTAACCGACATTGCCCGATTCAAGAACGTTTTTAGGATTCCGCTTCAGGCTCATGGTGCCGATTTCGTCGGCAATGAAAATCTTGTCACTGGCAAAAAATTTGACCCTGTCTCCTTTCTTCAGTACACCCTCAACAATACGCAGGTAGACAACGGCACCCCTGTATGCATCGAACACCGAATCGAAAATCAGTGCCCGCAAAGGTTTATCCTTGTTTTCAGCCGGAGGAGGCACCCTGGAAATGATGGCTTCCATGAGCTCGGTGATGCCGATTCCGGCTTTCGCTGAAACCTGCAGGATATCCTGGCGTTCGACACCGGTAAGGTCGATTATCTGTCTTGCAACCCCCTCGACATCGGATGAGGGAAGGTCTATTTTATTGATAACCGGTATGATCTCAAGTCCTGCCTCGATTGCGAGATACAGGTTGGCGATTGTCTGCGCTTCAACGCCCTGTGTAGCGTCAACGACAAGCAGAGCCCCTTCGCAGGCAGCAAGTGAACGGGAAACTTCGTAGCTGAAGTCCACATGACCGGGTGTATCGATCAGGTTCAGGGTATATTCCCGGCTGTCGGCAGCAGTATATCTCATCTGGACGGCATGGCTTTTGATAGTGATGCCGCGCTCACGTTCGAGGTCCATATCATCGAGAACCTGTGCGGAAGACATCTGGGTGCGGTCGAGGGTATGGGTCACCTCGAGCAGGCGGTCTGCCAGAGTGGACTTTCCATGATCGATATGGGCTATAATGCAGAAGTTTCTAAGGCTGCTGACTTCCGGACCGGAAAAAGACATAAAAAGAGCGTTTGATTGAACGGAAAATTGCAAAGTGGGAATATAATGAATAAATGGGATTGTTTGTGGTACGGACGGGCGATGAAAGTGTTGAACAAGCAGTGAACGTCAGGAAACAGCTGATATTGTTGGAACAGGGCTAACCATAATCAAGTGGTGAATCCTTAGGGTAAGCGATATGAATATCTGTCAGAACAGAACAAGCGGTTCTTCCTGGTGACGGAACCCCCTCAGAAATTCATCGGCCTGCATGGGTTTCTTTCCTTCGATCTGAAGCGAAAGCACTTCGATCCAGCCGTCCGAACCGCTGACATAGAACTTGCCGTTGTCGATAAGAACAGTTCCGGGTGTTGCATGTGATTTGTCATGAGAGACAACCGGAGCAGCCTTCATGATTTTGAGGGTTTTACCTGCCATTGCGGTCCACGCCGTTGGTTTCAGGGCAAGCCCCCTGATGAAATCATTGATTTTAGACACAGGCTGCGACCAGACGATCCTCGTATTTTCACGGTTAAGTTTGGGGGCTTTCGATGCAAGTGCCTCGTTCTGCAATGATGCATCAATCTTGCCGGAAGCGATGAGACGAAGAGTGTCGACAACAACCCTCGCACCTATCACCGAAAGACGGCCTGAAAGTTCAGTAGCATTCTCACCGGGCCCGACAGCAGTCTTTTCCTTCAGAATGATATTGCCTGTATCGACACGATTCTGCAGGAAAAATGTCGTGACTCCGGTCTCATGTTCACCCCGGATAATTGCCCAGTTGATCGGTGCCGCGCCCCGATATGCCGGGAGCAGCGACGCATGGAGATTGAACGCCCCAAGACTGGCCTGTTCATAAATCACTGGTGGGAGGATACGAAAAGCGGCTACCACGATAACGTCAGGCCGGTACTCCGCAACAAGACGGGCAAAAGCGGGGTCCCTGACATCATCTGTTTCGAAAACCGGAAGGCTGAGCTCCATTGCCGCCTGTTTGACCTCCGAAGGTTCGTAAGCGGCATGCTTTCCCTTACGAGGCTTGTCCGGTCCGGTAACCACCAGAACCAGTTCAAAATCTTTATCTGCTGCAGCGATAGCTTTGAGGGAAGGAACGGCAAACGAAGGCGTTCCCATGAATACAATTCGCATTAAGGCCGGAAATCTTTAGTCTTTTCTATGAAAAAAATGTGCTTTCACTAATCTGTTGCATATCCGGAGAATTCTCAACCCTGAAGCTCGGAAAGAGAGACCCGGCTATGCGGATAGGGTGCTTCGACAATGCCTGATGCAAGTTCATTAAGCTTCGGCTGTATTTTACGGCGGTCGCGCTTGAGAAGCCTGTCAACAAAGAGCGTTCCGTCAAGATGATCGATCTCATGCTGCAGCACTCTTGCAAGCATTCCCGAAAATTCGCCGCTTTTTTCCTCAAAATGTTCGTCCCGATATTTCAGGGTGATTACCGATGGCCGTGTGACATCACCCTGAACTCCGGGGATGCTCAAACATCCTTCTTCCATCATATTGTTACCCCTCACAGAGAGGATATGCGGATTTATGACGATCATAGGTTTTACGTCCATGTATTCTTTTATACAGGAAATATCGAGTACAAGAAGTCGAATCGAATGTCCGATCTGGGGGGCTGCAAGCCCGATCCCGGACGCATTACGCATGCATTCGAACATGATTCCGATAAGATCATCGATATCGCTGTCAACACCTTTCAGTGGTTTGGCTTTCTTTCTGAGTACATCGTCGCTGTATATATTGATCGGTACTATCATGCGTCATTTTCTCCTTTACAGTTAGGAACTTCCCTTCTCATGAAAAAGTTGCTGCCTGCAGTGTGCAGATATAATGCTTTTCCCGGCATGCTAAGGAACAGGAATGAATATAGAAAAAGTTTGTATGAGCCGAACATTCGACCGGCAAGGTATGCTATTCCTTTTTTTTAAGCATATGACGGCAGGAAAAACAACTCTGTTTTTGTTAAACATTCCCCCCCCTTAATCTTTAAACACTCCCTTTTACGTTGAAATAGTGAAAAAAACAAATCTCATTGATGTAAAAAAATTAACAATATGTTATTATAGAATATATTAAAATTTCACAGCGCAATATTGGTGTAATATATGCTGTTTGAGATAAAACATTTTTTTGTAAACATTGATTTAGAAATAAACTTGTGGCGGATAGCCCCGAGTCCCCTGACAAACAATTGTTTTTATTATAGATACTTATTCTGTGCAGCCTCCCCCCTGCTGCATCTGACTGGTTTGAACGGTGAAATGAATTTCCGGTGACTTTCTTCCGGATCATTTTTTAAATAAAAATGTGAACCGAAAAGCAATCCAGACGTTATGCATATCAATTCGGAGGGCACAGAGAACCAGCGCGAAAACACCTACCGGATCATATTTGATGAAAGTTCGGATCCAGCATTCATCATTGACCGTGAAGGAACAATTCTCGATGCGAACAAAGCTTTTGCTTCGCTTTTCAGCGAACAGTTCACAGATTGCGCTGATTGTGTGGGGTTGAATGTTTTCGGTTTGTTAGACACAAACCTGGCTGAGGAAAGAAGAAAACATATCGACCATGCATTCCGGAACGGAAAACGCATGTTTTTCGAAGATGAGAGAAATGGCCGTTTTTTCAGAAATACGCTTTATCCAATTCCCGGCAAGGATGGTATTATCGAAAATATCTATATACTGGCCCAGGATATAACGGAAACAAAACGATCTGAAACCAAATCAAAAATACAGGCCGCATTCAGCCGGGAAGCAATGGAAGCAGTTCCCGGCCCGTTTGTCGTTCTCGATCCCCGAGGCGCCATTATCAACAGTAATTCACATTTCCGGAAAATAATCGCGCGAAATGAAGAGGATAATCTGTCAGGATTGAACTCCTTCGATCTGTTTCATCATGACGACAGGTCCTTTGCATATGAAAAGTTCAACAATATCCTGCAGAAAGGCACTGAAGAAATCGGGGAAATCAGGATAATGGTCCATGGCGGTCCTGAGTACAGGTGGTTCAGGATATCGACAAAGCGGATATTCGTCGATAATGAAATGTTCCTGTTAAGCACAGGCAACGATATCAATGAATACAAGAAAAAAGAACAGGAACTCAGCATAAGCAACGAACAGCTCCGGTTCATTCTTTCACAATCAAAGACTGGCAGTTGGGTATTGGACATCAAGACTAATACCAACAGATGGTCCGATGAAATCTGGGAGTTATACGGACTTGAAAAAAAGGCCTTCGAACCAACCCCTGAAAACTGGAGAAATTTAATAATTGAAGAAGACAGGGAAACACTCGAACAGCAGATAACCGAAAACATTGTTAAAGGCATTCCCTTCAAGCTCGAAGTTCGAACACGACATTCCGACGGCTCTCTGCATTGGCTTCTGATCAGAGTATTTCCTTTCAAAGATGTCTTTGGCAATATCACCAACTATATCGGTATTGTCATTGATATTACCGATCTGAAAGAGTCTGAACAGAAGCTGAAAGAAAGCGAGGAACGGTTCAGAACATTTTTCGAACAGCATTCCGCAGTTATGATCCTGTTCGACCAGGAAAACGGTGATATCCTTGACGCCAATATCGCTGCCGAGGAATTCTACGGATGGAAACAGGACAAGCTTCGGGAAATGAACATCCAGGAAATCAATTCCAATTCTCCTGACGTCTCACAAAATATCCTTGATGGATGGAATAATGTGGAAAGACGAAATTTTATCACCTCTCACAGAAAAGCTGACGGCACTACCCGGGATGTCGAAGTTTTCGCTCATAAAATAAAGTTCGGCAGCAAATGGTTTGTCTACTGCATCATACATGACATTACGGAGCGCAGGCTTGCCGAGAAAGAACTGAAAAAGCTGAGCGTCGCGCTGCAGCAAAGTCCCGTTGTCGTTTCCATCACTGATGCACTGGGAAATATCGAGTACATCAACCCTACATTTACCAAACTTACCGGCTATACATTTGAGGAGGTGAAAGGAAAAAATCCGAGTATGCTGCAATCCGGACTTATGCCGAAGGAGCTGTATGAAAATCTCTGGAAAACCATCCTGTCCGGGAACGTCTGGCATGGTGAATTTCACAACAGAAAAAAGAATGGGGAGCTGTACTGGGAAGATGCATTCATCTCGGCCATCACGGATGAAAAGGGCACAATAACAAGCTTTGTAGCGGTCAAGGAAGATATCACCGAAAAGAAAAAGCTCTGGAATGAACTTGTTGCCGCAAAAGACAACGCTGAAGTCAGCGACCGCCTGAAAACCGCCTTTCTCGCCAACATGAGTCACGAAATCCGTACCCCCATGAACGGCATCATCGGATTTACCGAACTCCTGAAAGAACCTCATCTGTCAGGCCAGGAGCAGCAGGAATACATCGCGCTCATACAGCAGAGCGGAGAACGGATGATGACCTTGATCAATGACATCATCGAAATTTCACGCATCGATGCCAAGGAAACCGTTCTCGAACTTTCCGAAACACCGCTTAACGAACTGCTTGAACATCTTTACCGGAGTTTCATCCCCAAAGCTGAAAACAAGGGGTTGCAATTGTACTGGAACCCGGGTCTGCGCGATTCTGACAGCATTATCGAAACTGATGCAAAAAAGCTTGAACTGATTTTGACAAACCTGCTTCAGAATGCACTTAAATTCACACACCACGGACATATCAGTTTCGGCTACACGAAAAAGGATGACATGCTGGAGTTTTATGTTGACGATACCGGTGTCGGCATTCCGGAAGAAATGACAGAAAAAATTTTCGACCGTTTCAGGCAGGTCGACAACTCACTCTCGCGACTTCATGAGGGTATCGGTCTCGGGCTGAGCATAACGAAGACATATATCGAAATGCTAGGTGGCGGCATCCACGTCGAACCCTGCAAATGCGGTGGCAGCAAATTCTTTTTCACCCTGCCCTACAATCCTCCCCGAAAAAATGACATTGGACATTCAGACTCTGAAGTCATGGCAATCTCTCAACCTTCCCAAACCATCATCATAGCGGATGATGACAAGATCAGCCGCCTTCTGTTGAAAAAAGTTCTCAAAGATGAAAACTTCATGCTGATTTTTGCTGAAAACGGAAAGGATGCCCTTGAACTCGTTAAAAAGCATCCCGAGACGGAACTGGTTCTGATGGATGTCAAAATGCCTGATATGAACGGATACGAGGTTACAAAGCTGATCAGACAGATTCGGCCGGAATTACCGGTAGTTGTACTGACAGCCTTCGTTTCTCCGGAGGAAAGGGAAAAAGCCTCTGATGCGGGATGTGACAGTTTCATAACGAAACCGGTCAAAAAAAACGAGTTGATCGATTTAATCCGGACGATGGTCGGGAAATAATTTCTTCCCCCCTCATCTCATGGCTATTCGTACAATATGATCGATATGATACTTTCCTTTGCCTGACATGCTTCTTCAATAGCGGTGATTTTTCGAAGAATTTCTTACTTTATGGAAGAATTACGGCTGAAAGGAAATCATTTTGATACGTGACTCTTCTTTTTCCTGTTGAGACGTCGTTTTTTTCCCAATCAAGATCCTGGCAACTTGACACCAGAAATTAACACCGTGCCCGTTACTCTCAGACAAAAACATAAAAAACCTGATGTCAAGGCAAAACTTGCCGAAGAACATTTCCGATCCGAGATGAAGGATCATGGTTTGCGATGCACGCTCGAACGCATTGCGGTGCTGAGGGAGATATACGAATCGAACAGTCATCTCGATGCAGACGAACTTTTTGTAAAACTGAAAAACAAGGGCGTAGGGATTTCACGTGCGACCGTTTATCACACCCTTGATCTCCTGCTGAAATTTCACCTGGTTACAAGAACTGACCTCGGCCACAAGCACACGCATTATGAAAAAGCCTACGGTGTTGAAAATCACCTGCATATGGTTTGCAACGTGTGCGGAAGGGTCCTGGAGATATCCGACAGCCGGTTATCCTCCATGCTTGAAACACTTTGCAGACAAAACGGGTTCGAACCTGAAAATTTCACTCTCCAGCTCTTCGGTAATTGCTCCTGTTCACAGGAGACATCACTCCCGTCGAAGCACTCCTGATTTCGGCACTCCCTATTGCTCCGGCGATGGATCAACCGGCTTTTTCCGGTAGATTTTCTCAATCTGTTTACCCAGATCAAATATACGGTCCAGAGCTTTCGATACCGGTTCCGCCGGAGCGTTTTCACAACCGTCATCAGGCATACCGGACTGAACGGGGTAAACGAGAATGAAACTTGTGTTCCTGAAATATTTGTTGAGGTAAAAAGGGATCCTTGACATTTTATGATGATAGGAAAGATGGTTTTTCCTGCTCATCACGATGATGATGTTGTCGTCGTTCTGCACCTCTCTTGCAAGGGCGGGAAAATTGTCCCAATCCCTGAATATCTTGTAATCCGATATGAAAAACCTCCATGACTGTGACTTTTTCAGGATACCAAGCAGTGGTTTGTTTGCATACACGACAAGTCTGGTTCCGGTATTCCGGACAATATTGATAACCTTCTGCATCCAGAGTGAAAAACCGATCTCGTTTTCCGCTTCATCAGGTATCAGCAGGATCGTTCGCCTGATTGTGGCAAGCGGCTGAACCGGCCGGTAAATAAAGGTTGTAACGTTACACCTTCCAAGAATACCCTCGGAGGAACTCCCGAGAAAACTCTCGGTTACACTGTTTTTGTGATGAAGTTCCATAATAAGATCGGAGATGTTCCTCTCCCTGATTACGCCGGCAATGCCATTCGCGACATTATTGTCATACCTGACCAGCGGCGTAAGAATATTGTCGGACGATGATGCCGCAATTTCAGCTTTTTCAAGAAGTGCACCTGCCTTTTTCCTCACAGCTTCATCGGACATGCAGTGATCAGCTACATGGACCGCATAAATGTTGTGATGCTTTCTGAGAGATTTTATGGTAACACTCAGGTTCACCAGTTCATCAACCGGACTGCCATCGTTCAGGGGAATGAGAATCCGTTCACTTTCCCCGGTATTGCTCTTTTCGGAAACGTCATCCAGCGTTTCAGTAACAGCGATATTGTGCGCCCCTTTTTGCCCTATGACCGTAGCAAGGATACAGGTCACAAGGATAAAAAGAATTGTTCCGTTCAGGACATTCTCGTTCAGCAGTCTCAGAGGAGAGCCGTCAGGCGCTTGTCCGATAATAATGTTGTACCCTATCAGCACCGTTGCAAGGGCCACGGCAGCATGCGCACTGATAAGCCCGAAGATCAGCCTGCGCTGATCGAGTGAAAAGCCGAACAGTTTCTGGGTGATCCAGGCGGAAAGATATTTGGCTGCCGATGCAGCAACCGTTATTACAACAGCGACTTTTATGGTATTGAAATCCTTGAACACTGCACGAATATCGATCAGCATCCCGACTCCGATCAGGAAAAAAGGGATAAAGATAGCGTTTCCAACAAACCTGATCCTGTTCATGAGTGCTGAAGTCTGAGGGATCAGACGGTTCAGGGCAAGCCCTCCGAGAAAAGCCCCGATTATTGCTTCCACTCCTGCAGCCTCGGCAAGAAATCCGCTGAAAAACACAAGCGCAAGCACAAAAAGGTACTGAAGGACATTATCTTCGAAACGCTTGAAAAACCAACGAGCAACAACGGGGAAAAAAAACAGGACAATGCTGCCGAACAGCATGATGCCAATGGTAAGCCTCAGCCAGAAAACACTGGTAATGCCTCCTTCGGCTATTCCGGATACAATTGCAAGAACAAGCAGGGCAAGGGTATCGGTAATCAAGGTGCCGCCAATTGCAATATTGACAGCTTTGTTTTTAGCTATCCCCAGCTTGCTGATAACCGGATAGACGATCAGTGTGTGCGATGCGAATATACTGCCGATGAGAATGGATGAAAGCAATGGGAATTGAAGAACATAGAGACCCACGACAATACCGAGTGTAATGGATATGAAAAAAGTATAGAGACCGAACAAGGTGCTTTTACCGCTGTTTTTCCGGAAATCCTCCACATCGATTTCCAGCCCGGCAATGAACATGATATACAGCAGTCCGACCGTACCGAAAAGAAGAATACTGCTGTCACGGAGCATGAGATTGAAACCATGCGGACCGACCACTGCACCCGCGATGATCAGGCTCACAAGGTTCGGTATCTTCAGGCGATTTAAAAAAAGAGGGACAAAAAGAATGATGAACAGCAGAAGGGAAAACTGCAAAACCGGGTTTTTCAGCGGCAGGGGTATGGTAAACAGGCTCATCAATAACATCGCTTACTGTCGTGGTTTAATCGTCAACGAGCCCGCAGTTGTATGCTGCGTCAGGAAATATGCATTTCTTTTCAGATGAACACAAACAGCTTCAGAAAAGTCAATCGGAGCACCAAACTCGATCAAGAAGCCATCTCGATCTGTCTGGCGAACAGAAATATCTTCGAATTATAAAATCAAAAAAACTTGTTCTGATTTTTGTTTTTCAGTCTTGCAACAGTCGGCAACAATTATCCGAAAAATGCTTGTAAGAGTTATTTATTTTATTATTTTAAAGCAATTTAAGATTTCATGAAATACGTATTAAAAAACAGAAACAGATTTTATAACCTTATTTTGATATCATTTTAAAATTAATAGAACTGAATAATAACTTGATTTAACAAAAAATATAGAGGATATTTATCACATATTTAATCCTGCTTTACCGCTTTTTACAGCATTCCTTCCCTCAAAAAATTACGACGAAACAGATCTGTCAACACGCTGTCAACACATTCTCTTTATCAACATTCAAACAATTCCGGTACTACACGTTAAAACATATCAATAAAATATCTTAAAAATAAATCGCACCGAAAAGGAAGTCACCGTAATAAAATCTGTCAACACAGTTATCAACAAACAATAAACACCTTATCAACACAATTATCAACATCCCTGTCAACATAGGATAGGTCTGGCTTAAATATATTTTCTGTTATATAAATCACCTGTTCATAATTTTACATTAACAGAAATACAGGTGTTTTCACCGATAAAAAAAGGATTGTCATACTATTACATGCTAAAGTAGATTCTATACGAAATCCTGATGTCATATTCCATTGATTTTAGTCCTCACCAGCAGTATACCGGGTTAATTCTTGTAAATTAAACATTCTGAATACCAGAAAAGCACTCAATTCGAAAATGTCATTCCCCCCTAAACTCATCATGTGTGGCAGCATCCTGTTCCGTTATTTCAATTGAAAACATCAGGACTTTAAGTGATTAATAGCGCATTACCATTGTCTTATTATGATATTCCGAAGGACTTTCTGCTTTTATTTTCAACAGACAGGAAAAGACTTTTTAACAGGCTGTCAGTCATGCTTGCTTCACTTTTTAAACACATGAACGACCCCGAAAAGGGAAACAGTGAATAGACCGATACCGGTCTCTGGAGCAAACACCTGCAAAAACATGGTTCATCTCAGAGGATAAATTATCCCGGGTTTTATCGCAGCAGATGGTTAACCCGCTTCAAGGGTACCTCTATTTATTGTAGTGAGAAGCCCGAGTGCAAGGTGGAGGGAGTGCCGAAATCCTTCGGGATGAGGATTTCGATCCCGACGAGTCGGGACAACGCAGTAATCGAGATTCGGAACAAATAAATAGAGGTGCCCTCAAGTAAAAATTTTTTCGTAAAATTGCCTCTTGAGATTTGACAGAGTTCATTGAGCAGTGGAAAAAGAAACTGGACAGGACATGAAGCAACTGCATCATCCCATCTATAAAAAAATAGTCGTCAAAGTCGGCACGAATGTCATCACCGATAAAAACGGTGAGCTCGATATCGAGATTCTTGAAAGCCTGACCTCGCAGATTGCGTTACTCCTGAAAAAAGGAATACAGGTGATTCTGGTTTCATCGGGAGCTGTCGGGGCCGGCCGTTCTATTGTAAAACCTTCCGGAACGCTCACTCCTGTAGCCGCCCGCCAGGTTCTCGCCTCAACGGGACAGATAAAACTGATCAGCACTTACAGCGACCTGTTCAGCCGCCAGGGTTTGACCACTGCCCAGATCCTCGTCACCAAAAGCGATTTCCGTGACCGTCAGCACTACCTGAACATGCAGACCTGCTTTACCTCCCTTCTTCAGCAGAAAATCATTCCCGTCGTCAATGAAAACGATGCGGTTGCCGTGACGGAACTCATGTTCACCGATAACGACGAACTTTCGGGGCTTATCGCATCGATGATGGATGTCGAGGGCTATATCATACTTTCCCATGTAGACGGTCTGTTCGACCTGTCGAAAACCGACGGAAGCATCATCAGCGAGGTCGATTCAGCGACAAAACATTTTCATCAGTATATCAGCCCGGGGAAATCCGAATTCGGCAGGGGCGGAATGCTGACCAAATGCCATATCGCGCACAAACTTTCAAGGTTCGGAATAACTGTGCATATCGCGAACGGACGTAAACCGGATATTCTTCTCTTGATTCTCGGGGGGGAAAAAATCGGTACGAAATTTCTGCCCCAGAAAACGACACACGGACCGAAGCGCTGGATCGCGACAAGCGAAGGCCTCGAAAAAGGGGCTGTCACCATCAACAAGGGAGCTGAAACAGCCCTTGTAGCCGATGTTCGCGCCAACAGCCTACTTCCTGTCGGTATCGTATCGGTCGAGGGTACCTTCAAGAAAGGCGACATCATCAAGATCTGCTCGGTCGACGGGACAGTGATCGGCTACGGCATGGCCCAGTACAGCTCAGAAAAAACCCAGTCGATCATAGGCCATAAAGACCAGAAACCCTTGATCCATTACGACTATCTTTATATTATGCCTTAAAACAATCCATCTTACATCCATGCAGGAACATATCATACGCCAGCTTACAACCGTTCAGCAGGCGAGCCGGGAAATCATAACGCTCAGCGACGCTGCAATCAACAGCCTCCTGCTCGATCTCACCGACAGGATCCCTCAGCACCGGGATGACCTGCTCGAAGCGAACGGCAAGGACCTCGAACGGATGGACCCTTCGAATCCCATGTACGACAGGCTTCTGCTGAACGCTTCACGTCTCGACGGGATTGCCGGGGATATCCGAAACGTCGCCACACTGCCTTCACCGCTCGACCACGTCATGGAGCAGCGTGTGCTGCCCAACGGCCTGAACCTGAAAAAAGTCACGGTGCCGATCGGCGTTATCGGCATCATCTATGAAGCGAGGCCAAACGTCACGTTCGATGTTTTCGCGCTCTGCCTGAAATCGGGCAATGCGACCGTGCTGAAAGGCGGCAGCGACGCCATGTACTCGAATATCGCGATCGTCGACCTGATCCATACCGTTCTCAGAGACCATTCGATCAATCCCGACATCCTCTATCTCCTGCCTGCCGAACGTGAAGCTGCAGGCATCATGCTGAACGCCGTGGGATATATCGACATGATCATTCCACGCGGCAGCCAGAAGCTGATCGATTTCGTAAGGGACAATGCGAAGGTCCCGGTCATCGAAACCGGCGCAGGCATCGTGCATACCTATTTCGACAGAAGCGGCGACCTCGAGCTGGGCAAAAAGGTCGTCTTCAATGCAAAGACCCGGAGGCCGAGCGTCTGCAATGCGCTCGATACGCTCGTGATCCATCGCGACCGTCTCGACGATCTCGCTGCGCTTGTCGAACCGCTTCAGGATAAAAAGGTCGTGATTTATGCTGACGAGCAGGCTTACGGCAAGCTTGAAGGTTTTTATCCTGAAATACTGCTGCATCGAGCCGAACCTGAACATTTCGGAACAGAGTTCCTTTCGCTGAAAATGTCCATAAAAACCGTCTCGTCGATCGATGAGGCGCTCGACCATATCGCCCGGTACAGTTCGCGCCACAGCGAAGCGATCATCGCAGCCGATCCCGAAGCGAAGGAAACCTTCCTGAAAAGGGTCGATGCCGCAGTGGTCTATGCAAATACCTCCACCGCCTTCACGGACGGCGCGCAGTTCGGCCTTGGAGCGGAAATCGGCATCAGCACACAGAAGCTCCATGCAAGAGGTCCGATGGCGTTGAGGGAACTGACGACCTATAAATGGATCATCGAAGGAGATGGTCAAATCAGACTTCAGTAAGCATGCTCGAAGCGAAGAACCTCGACAAGTCATATTCCATCCCCGGAAGGCAGAAACTTGAAATCCTCCGGGGAATCAATCTCTCCATCGGCGAGGGGGAAATGGTCACGGTTATCGGCGCATCAGGCAGCGGCAAAACCACCCTGCTGAACCTGCTCGGAACTCTCGATACGCCTGACAGCGGTGAAATCGTATTTGACGGGGAGGTTCTTTTCAGGAATAAAAAGTATGCCCTCTCCCAAAAGGAACTCGCTAAATTCAGGAACCGTAAAATCGGGTTCGTTTTCCAGTTCCACCATCTGCTCTCGGATTTCACCGCACTTGAAAATGTCGCTATGCCCGAGTTCATCGCGACCGGAAAACTGCCTCCAGCCAAACAAAGGGCGGCCGGTCTTCTCAAGGAACTCGGCCTCGGAGAGCGCTTCGACCACCTGCCATCGGAACTCTCCGGTGGCGAACAGCAGCGTGTAGCGATTGCCCGCGCCCTGATGAACAATCCGAAACTTGTTCTTGCAGACGAGCCGAGCGGCAATCTCGACAGCAAAAACAGCCGGATGCTTTACGAACTGATGGCCGGACTGAGCAAGGAGCGAAAAACTTCTTTCGTGATCGTCACGCATAACGATGAATACGCTTCCCATTCGGACAGGTGCCTCCATATGCAGGACGGCGTACTTCAGCTATGCGGACCGCAGGGAACCCACCGATGAACGAAACTCCTCTCCGTAAAATAGGCCCGATATCGCTCGCCCCGTCGGTGCTTCCCCGCCACGGCTGGACTTTTCTCTTTGCCGCCTTTGTTTCCATCGGTCTTATAACCTTCGTATCGATCGGCCAGACATACATCCTCAATGAAAACCTGAGGATCCCCACTTCACAGCAGGGCACCATCAGCGGCAATCTCGTATTCTGGACCGAGATCGTCACCCTGCTGTTATTTATTCCTGCCGGCGTTCTGATGGACCACATCGGACGAAAACCGGTTTACATGGCGGGTTTCGTGCTTGTTGCACTTGCATACGCCCTTTACCCGCTCTCCCGGTCGGTGGGTGAACTGACGATATACAGGATGATCTATGCTGCCGGCATTGTAGCGATTACAGGAGCGCTCGCTACCGTCATGACCGACTACCCTGCCGAAAGGTCCCGGGGAAAACTGATCGCGTTAACCGGTTTCCTGAGCGGTCTCGGCATCGTTGTCCTGAACCGCTTTTTTGGCGGCCTGCCTCACATGCTTGCCGCAAAAGGGTTCAGCGGATATGATTCCGGCCTGTATACCCATCTCTTAATTGCGTCATTTGCGCTCTTTTCCGCTTTGATTATCGGTATCGGCCTCAAAAGCGGCACGCCTGCCGAAAAAAAGGACCGTCCCGCACTCCGTTCCCTCTTTACCAGCGGTATAAGCTGTGCCAGAAACCCCAAAATCCTTCTATCCTACAGTGCGGCTTTCGTGGCAAGGGGGGACCAGTCGATTATCGGCACCTTCCTGCCGCTCTGGGGCACCACGGCAGCCATTGCCCTTGGATTTGCTCCGGCCGAAGCCGTTAAGAAAGGCATGATCATCTTCATTATCTCCCAGTGTGCGGCTCTTCTGTGGGCACCCCTTATCGGGCCTTTCATAGACCGCTGGAACCGGGTTACCGCCCTCGTCGTCTGCATGGGCCTGGCGAGCATAGGCTACCTATCCCTTGCCCTGATCGGCAATCCCCATGAACCAGCCTCGATTCTTTATTTCGTTCTTCTCGGGATCGGTCAGATAAGCTCTTTTCTCGGGGCCCAGTCGCTTATCGGCCAGGAAGCGCCGAAAGCCGAGAGAGGATCGGTCATCGGCATGTTCAACATTTTCGGTGCTCTCGGAATTCTTGTGATCACCTCAATCGGAGGAAGGCTGTTCGATACCCTGAGCCCGAAAGCACCGTTCATCGTTGTCGGGGCCATCAATGCACTGGTCATGCTTGCCGGTATCTACGTCCGTCTCAGGTATCCCGGTTACGATGCAAAAGACATTGCCCATACCTGATGTTCCCTGCAACATGACCGCAGAACCGGCTCAGTTGTGCTCCATCGTATTTTTACGTATATAACAGGCAGTCGCAACCTCACATTCGGCCCTGCAAACTGAAAGAAAACCTGCACAGATGAGTTCCATTTATTTTCTCGGTATCGGCGGTACGGCAATGGCGTCGGTCGCTGTGGCACTGTCTCATGCCGGACATGCAATCACGGGTTCGGACACCCAGCTGTATCCCCCCATGAGCACCTATCTCGAAGAGCACAGTCTGAGATATTTCAACGGATTTTCGGAACACAACCTGCAGAGTGCATCTCCGGATATGATGGTTGTCGGCAATGCCATAAGCCGAGGCAATCCCGAACTGGAATACGCTCTCGACAACCATATCGAACTTGTCTCGATGCCGGACCTGGTCCGCAAAACCCTCATTGGCGGAAACACATCGATCGTGGTAACGGGAACCCACGGAAAAACAACGACAACCTCGCTTGTCGCATGGCTGCTCGAACACGGAGGGCTCAAGCCGGGATTTCTTGTCGGAGGCATTCCGGAAAATTTTTCTCTCGGCTGCAGGGCATCAGGACGTGAAACCCCGGGCTATTTCGTAACCGAGGGTGACGAATATGACACGGCGTTTTTCGACAAGCGGAGCAAATTCCTGCATTACCGTCCCGATATCGCCATCATCAACAACATCGAATTCGACCACGCGGACATTTTCAGCTCGCTTGAGGATATCAAACAGAGTTTCAGGCTTTTTGTGAACCTCATCCCGAAAAACGGCAGACTGATCGTCAATGGAGAGGACCCGGCAGCACTCGAGATCGCATCACGGGCATTCTGCAAGGTTGAACGGTTCGGTATGGCCGATGGATGCGAATGGAGGGCAGCCAACATCAGTTCCGGTCATGATACAACGTCATTCGACATTCTCCATCGCGGGTCATTGCTTGGAACGGTTCATGTACCGCTTTTCGGAACGTACAATATCATGAATGCGCTCGCGGCCGTTGCCGCCGCCAACGCCGCCGGGCTGTCATTCGAAGCGGTGTCGAAAGGCCTGCCACTGTTCAGGCGGCCCAAACGCAGGATGGAGACGGTCGGCACGTTCGGCAGGAACATTACCCTTGTCGAAGATTTCGCCCACCATCCGACGGCAATCAGGGTAACACTCGAAGCAATCAGCCAGCTCTATGAAGGGCGCCGGATCGTTACCTGTTTCGAACCGCGTTCAAACACAACGACCAGGAACATATTCCAGAAGGAGTTGTCCCAGTGTTTTGATGCGGCCTCCGTTGTCGTATTGGGTAAAGTTCACCGTTCCGATCGGTACAGTCCGGAAGAACGGCTCGATACCGGCCTGTTGAAACAGGAACTTGAACAGAAGGGAAAAAAAGTTTTTCTTGCAGGTGAAAATCCGGAATCCTATCCGAATGATATCGTTTCTTTTCTCGAAAGCCTGGTGGAGCCGGGTGATGTGGTGGTTATTCTCAGTAACGGAAGCTTTGCCGACCTGAAAAACCTGCTGATCGAAAGTTTTAATAAAATTCATGAATAATTCAATTGTGAAATCATATTTTGATTGATATTTTCGACTTTCGAATTCATCATTATTGTACACCGATATTTTCAATCAATTCTTCTATCTGAATGACATTATGGCAAAAGTAAAAGTCGGCATTAACGGATTTGGCCGAATCGGACGCCTTGTTCTTCGCCAGGCGATTAACAACCCGAATTATGAAATAGTAGCTATCAACGACCTCTGCGATACGAAAACTCTCGCCCACCTCCTCAAGTACGATTCAACACACAAGAAATTCAACGGTGACGTCAGTGTCGATGGAAACAATCTGGTCGTAAACGGCAAGACCATCGCCATTTCCGCACAGCGCAACCCGGAAGAACTTCCGTGGAAAGCTCTCGGCTGCGACCTGGTCGTCGAATCGACCGGCATTTTCACCTCGCGTGAAGCTGCTGCAAAGCACATCACCGCAGGTGCGAAAAAAGTGATCATCTCCGCTCCGGCAAAGGACAAGGTTGATGCGACAATCGTGCTTGGAGTCAATCACGACTCGATCACCGGCAAGGAAGAGATTCTTTCTAACGCAAGCTGCACCACGAACTGCCTCGCCCCGATGGTGAAGGTGCTACAGGACAATTTCGGCATCGTACAGGGCTTCATGACCACCGTGCATGCCTACACGAACGATCAGAACATTCTCGATCTGCCGCACAAGGACCTTCGCCGCGCACGTTCCGCAGCGCTCTCCATCATCCCGACCAGCACCGGCGCAGCGAAAGCAATCGGCGAGGTTATTCCTGAACTTGCCGGCAAGCTCGACGGCTTCGCCATGAGGGTCCCGACACCTGACGGCTCCGTAACTGACTTCACAGCCATTCTCAGCAAACCCGCAACGAAGGCCGAAATCAACGCTGCCATGAAAGCCGCCGCTGACGGTCCTATGAAAGGCTACCTCGAATACTGTGAAGACCCGATCGTTTCCATGGACATCGTCGGAAACAGCCACTCCTGTATTTTCGATTCCCTGCTGACCATGAGCTCCGGCAATATGGTCAAGGTTGTCGGCTGGTACGACAACGAACTCGGATACGCGACCAGGGTAACCGACCTGCTCGATATCTATTCGAAGTTCGTATAAGAAAGCGGAAACAAGACACACACAAAAAAGCGTTCCAGCCGGGACGCTTTTTTTTTGTTTTTACCGTACCTTGAAGAAAACGTTTCTGAACATTCCTCTTTACAGGTCCAGAGCGGTTATTATCCAATAACACTTCCTTCTCCTGAAACCATGAAAGCCATTATCCTTTATGACAGCCGGTCGGCAGGCGGATCGACTGAAAAATTCATCGATTCGGTCGGCACCAAACTTGCGGAAAAAGGAGCCTACGTTGAAAAAGCGAAATGTAAAAGCACAGGGGATTTCAGCTTTGTCAAGGATTTTGATCTCGTGATACTTGGCGCTCCGATCTATTACCTGCTTGTTTCGTCCCAACTTCTCGGAGCCCTGATTCAAAGCAACCTCAAACAGTTCCTCCAGGGTAAAAAAGTCGCTCTCTTTCTGGCCTGCGGAAGTCCTGAGCCGATGGCAAACCTGCTCTATCTTCCACAGCTGGAACTGAACCTTGCCGGCACGACCATTCTTGCCGAAAGGATCCTGGCCCCTCAGCAGCTCACAAGCCCTGAAATCATCGAACAATTCGTGAACGAGGTTTTCACGGCCTACAACAAAAAGTAAGATTCAATCGCTGTATTAAAACGAAAGAGGCTGCCTCAATTTTACTCCTGAGACAGCCTCTTTCGTTTTCCGTCGATACAAAAAGCGGATCAGCTGAAAATATCCCGGGCTTTCTCAAAAAAACTCTTCGAGTTATTGTCATGATGACCTGCCGGTGATATCGTAGAGGATTTTTTCAACTCCTTCAGCATCTCCTTGTCCTGATGCGAAAGGTCCTTTGGCACAAAAACATTGACTTTCACATACTGGTCGCCCCTCGATGAACCTCTCAGATGACCGATACCGTGACCGGGGATCCTGAGCCTCGTCTCGGGCTGGGTTGAGGGCGGAATCGTCAGCTTTACCGGACCATCGAGCGTAGGCACATCAATCTTCGTGCCGAGCACAAGATCAGGGAAACTTATCGCAAGGTTGTATATAACATCGTCACCCTCGCGGATGAACAGATCGTGTGGTTTCTCCTCGATAACCACGATAAGGTCTCCCGGCGCTCCTCCTCTCGGCCCGGTGTTGCCCTGGCCGCGAAGCGTAAGATAATTGCCGTCCTGAACTCCGGCAGGAACTGTTACCTTGACGGTTACCTCTCCCTGTTTGATACCTTCGCCATAACATGATGTACAGCGGTCCTTGATCACCCTTCCCTCACCTCCGCAGGTTGGACATGCGGCAATGTTGACAAACTGGCCGAACATGGTTTTCGATGCCTGACGGACTTCTCCGGTGCCATGACAGGTCTGGCAGGTATCTGTGGCACCCGATTTGGAACCGGTCCCATTGCACTCCTTGCAGGCAACCTGCTTTTTTATCTTGAGCGTCTTTTCGACACCCTTGGCAATCTCCTCAAGGGTGAGCTTGAGCCTGATTTTGAGGTCGGTTCCCGGGATTCCCACTGAAGCGCGGCCTCTTCTGCCGCCGCCACCGCCGCCACCGAACACTTCCTCGAAGCCGAATGGCGCACCACCCGAACGTCCCCTTCCACCTCCGAACATATCGTTGAACGCGCTGAAAATATCGCTGAAATCCGCTGCACCGCCAGGGCCTCCGCCATAATGACCTCCGCCGCTTGAAGCAGCTGAAGAACCCACACCGGCATGGCCGAACTGGTCGTAACGGCGGCGTTTGTCGTCATTGCTCAGCACTTCGTACGCCTCGTTCACCTCTTTGAAATGCTCCTCGGCATCCTTGTTGTCAGGATTTTTATCAGGGTGATATTGAAGCGCCAGCTTCCTGTAGGCTTTTTTTATTTCGTCCTTGGTCGCTGTCCGGCTCACCCCAAGTATTTCATAGTAGTCTGTTTTCATAATAAAACCGGCAATTTTTCATGGATATCATTCATAATTGATAACGCAAACGGGTTACCGTGCAACGATAACTTTCGCATGCCTGATAACCTTGTCGCCAAGAAGATAACCTGTCTGGTACTCATGGACGATAGTATCTGTTTCCGCTTCCGGGTGATCGATCTGCGAGATCGCTTCGTGAAAATTCACATCGAGCTTCTGTCCTTTCGAATCAATTGCCTTCACTCCTTTTTCACCCAGCCACTTGTCAAGGTTTTTCCTGACCAGCTCAATCCCGTCAATGAACGGTTTAGACTGCCCGGCTGTTTCCAGATCGGCGGGAACATTGTCGAGAACCCTCTGCACATCATCGACAACCGGAAGGAGTTCCCGGATCACATTTTCAAGAGCCCTTGAGGATGCCTGCATGGTTTCCCGTTCTTTCTGCCTGCGGAAATTCTCGAACTCAGCGGCTTTACGGAGCAGCTCGTCACGAAACTTGTCAGCCAGTTCCTTCTGCCTGGCAAGTTCACTTTCAAGTTCCGCTATTCTGGCAGACAACGCTTCGACTTCCTTTGCCCCCGGATTTTCCACCGCAATTTCCGCATTCTGTGACGTTTCTTCCGATCCTTTTATGGTCACCGGGATCTGCTGTTTCTCTCCGGCGTTTTCCTGATGATGTTCTTTTCTTTCAGAGCCTCTTTTGATCATAAATCGATAAACAGTTTAATTGACATTCGACAATGTGGCAGAAAGACTGCCGGCCATATAGTTCAGTACCCTGACCGCATGTTCGTAATCCATTCTCTTTGGACCGAAAATGCCCAGTTTTCCGACCATGTTCCCTACATAATAAGGAGTCGAAACGATCGTGAGATCTTCAGCCTGACGGGCGATGTTTTCCTTTCCAATGCTTATGGTAACTTCTTTTCCGGGAGAATGCAACCCTTCGGCAGTGTTTGTACCGCTGTTTTCCACCAGTCTTGCGATACTGAACTTGTCTTCGATCATTGCGATGAGATCACGCACTTTTTCCGGCTGCTTGAACTCGGGCTGTTCGACGATATATTCGGTCCCGGATATATACAGACGTTCAACGATCGGTGACTCGTCGAAGAGCTTGCCGGCTGAACGGACAATGAGATTTTTCAGGTCTCTGTCGCAGGCGCAATCCGATAAACGCCATGTGATGGACTGGCGGATTTCCGTCAGCGTGAGACCGGAAAGACGCTGGTTGAGAACCATGACGACATCGTCCACTTTCTGACGCGAAACCTCGATATCCAGCTCCATGACAATGGTTTTAACAAAGAGGGACTGAATCGAAAGAATAACCATCATCCTGGTCGAGCTCAGGAGAACGATATCGAGCTTTTCGAAAATCGCGTTCGACAGCGTCGGCGACAGTACAACGCTCAGCTGCCTTGAAATGATCCCGAGCACTTTCGCTGCCGAAAGCAGGACATCCGATGGGGTGCCGGTACGTTCCTTTCCGATCTGGCCGATATTTGCCTCGATCCGTTTTTTCTCCTTTTCGTCAATACTCTGGACTGTCATGATCAGATCGACATAGTAACGGTAGCCCTTGTCGGTGGGAATACGTCCCGCCGATGTATGGGGCTGACTTATATATCCTTCATCCTCGAGTTCGGCCATTACATTGCGTATCGTGGCATCGGAAAGACCAAGATTGTAATTTCTGGCAATATTTCTCGATCCCACAGGAGCTGCGGTAACGACGTATGACTGAATGATGATCCCAAGGACCTGACGTTCCCTGAGGGTTAGTTCACGAGAATCCATCTATCTCAACCATTGTAATTGCATACAGTGTGCCGGAAGCAGGCAAACAGGTGAATTTAAAAAAACTAATCTTTTCTGCACCGTGTAAACTCTTATTATAACAAATCCTGAAAATATAGAAGCATATCAGCTATTTCAAGTAACAGAAAACGCAGCCAAACCATCTTCTCCTGTTATTACTGCGTCAACTCAAAGTCTCGGACGGAAATGAGATTTTACCTGTCATCCTGAACGAAGCATTGAGTAGTGAAGGATCTATCTTATTGTTCAAATAATGGTTATGGATTCTTCGTCCGACTGCGTCGGCCTCAGAATGACAATTTGCGCAAAACCGGATAAATACCTTAAATCACCTGAGTAATAACAACAATACAGGGAGGCTGTTAATTTCGGTCAGGAGCGGTTCCGGAGATCACCCTGTCATGTCCGGAATAATCCTTCAATACCTTGATATCGGAAAACCCTTGCGTTCCGAGAAGTTCTGAAACAGCGGCAGCTGCATCGGCATGAAGTTCAAAACAGATCTTTCCTCCCGGTGCAAGAAGCTGTCCGGAAAGTTCTGCAATCGCACGGTAGCACTCGATGCCTTCCGGGACCGTCAGCGCGAGGGCTGGTTCATACTGCCGGACCTCCCGCTGCAAATCTTCCCATTCGGAAACCGGAATATAGGGCGGATTTGAAACGATCATGTCATATCGAGCTGCCGGAAGCCTGTCGGCAAACCGTTCACCGAACATGTTGGCCTCGATGAAAGTAATACGCGAGTTTACATCATGCATTTCCGCGTTCATCCTTGCAACGGCAAGTGCATCGCGGGATATGTCAACTGCGGTTATCCCCAGGGAAGGACAAAGCCTGGCCATGGCGACAGCTATACATCCGCTTCCGGTACCGATATCGAGAATTGCCGGGTTTGCAATACCTTCACGTTCCTTCATTGCGAGACATTCGAGCGCATGTTCGACCAGCAGCTCGGTTTCAGGACGGGGAATGAGCACCCGTTCATCGACATGGAGCTGCAAGCCGTAAAAAAACTGCTCCCCGGTTATATACTGGACCGGGCGGCCGGCAAGCCTCTGACGGCAGAGGGTCCTGAAGCGTTCAAGTTCATCCCGGTAAACCGGCCGGTTATGGTTCAGGTAGAGCTCAAGCCGGTTCTTGCCGAGAACGTGGGCGAGAAGCAGTTCGGAACTGATCCTCGGCTCATCGACATTTTTTGCCGAAAAAAACTCCGTGGTTGTCTTCAGCAGTTCAACAACCTGCCACTCTTTCAGATCTTCCATCAGGTTTCAGTAAAAGTAATATGCACAGTCATAGCGATAGTAACTCCGGTAAAGGATTACTCACAATCCGAATCCGGTTTCCTTAAAATTTTCCGCCATGGAATTTCTTTAAAAAAATGTTTTTCCTGCCATCATATGTTTATTTTGAAAAAGATCAGCCTCATGTAACTTTATCCAGACAAACCTTCATTATACATGATATCGTTACAGAGAAAAACCGCCAAAACATAACTGCAAGACGCGATGAAAAAAGTTCTGATCGTATTTTTCCTGCTTTTCCTTGCGAATGCGTCCAATACAGCATCTGCCGCTGCAAAATTCAACGGTATCATGGCAATGACGCTTAAAATGCCGAATGGTTCAGCCGATCTTACCTACTATTTCGGCAATGACGCCCAGCGGATGGATATGCTCATGAAAATGGACAAGATTCCTGACCCGCTGAAAACTACTGTCATCACTAAGGCAGCCAACCCTGATCAGGCGTGGATCGTCAACCATAAAACAAAAAGCTATTCGATTGTAAACCTCAGGACTGCCGCAGAAAACGCCATGCTGGTCGATTTCGACAGCAACTATAAACTCAAAAAACTTGGAAAACAAACCATAAAAGGCTATTCGTGCGAACATATCAATTTAGCCAGCACAACAGACAATCTTGACCTCTGGGTCAGCAGTGATCTTGGGAATTTCTCGACATTCAGCATCCTTCAGTCGCAAAATCCCCGTCTTTCAAACACGGCTCTCTCAAAAACGCTCAGCAAGGAAGGGATAGAAGGCTTTCCGGTGAAAATCGTGCAACAGAACGAAAACGGCACGTCAACCATGGAACTCAGGCAGATCCAGCCCAAGACAGTTCCACCGTCCGAATTCAGTATTCCTGCGGGCTACCAGAGAATCACCAACAGCCAGAAACCTCTGGAAAAAAGCCAGAAAGCGCACCTGAAAAGTCTCATGGAAAAAATGAAAAAATTTGAACAGTAGAGACGCCTTTCCTTCTGTTACCTGATATTGCTCTCTGATTCCTTTTATGACTGAATACAGCATCAGGGGGCAAAAATGAGAATAAAGACCGGGAGTTCGAACCGAAACGGATCAGTTGGACTACAGCGTTACGGGTAATGTGCCCATAGAGATTCAATGGTTTATCGGCAGAGAAAATGTGAAAACTGCTCCGCCATCCTGCGGACAGTCAAGAACAATTTTCCCGTTATGTTTATTGACAATGATGTCATAGGAAATGGAAAGCCCCAGACCGGTACCCTGTCCAGGTTCCCTGGTTGTAAAAAAGGGTGAGAATATTTTATCGCGGATCTCCTCGGCGACTCCCGGACCGTCATCCTTGACAGAACAGAAGACCTGACCGTCCGCCGACCAGGTTTTGACTGTTACTTTACCCCGCGTATTCCTTTTTTCCGACTTTATGGCGTGAACGCCGTTCAGAATCAGATTCAGAAGCACCTGATTGATCTGTGATGGATTGCATTGAACCATCGGGATATTTTCAAGCTTCAAATCGATATCGGCATCATATATGGATTCCGTTTTTACGATGGCGACGACTTCATTGACAAGCCTGCTGAAATCAGACGCTATTATCGAATTTAAAGGGTTCTTGAAAGAGTACCCCCTCATGCTTTGGGTAATGGCCGATATGCGCTGAAGACCTCTTTTCTGATCATCCAGGATATTAGGGATGTCATCGAGCAGCATTTCGATATCCAGCTCTTTTTCCTTATTCATGAGCTGGCGAACCTCATCGGCGAGTTCGGGAAAAGCTTCTGCATTTACGATAGTTCTGCGGAAAGAAGCGATAAGGTCACATATATCGGTAAAATGGTACTTCAGCATCTCGTTATTGAGTACGAGGAAATTGAGGGGATTGTTTATTTCATGAGTGATGCCTGCCGCAAGCTGACCTACCATCTCCATTTTCTTTGCGTGCTCGAGCTGGGTTTGCAGTTGTTTCTGGTTCTCATCCACTATTTTTTTGGCAATGATGTCCCAAATCTGATTGGCAAGCAATACGACCAGGTCAACATCTTCCGAATCATAGTCTGTCGGCTTGTTGCCGAGTCCCAGAACTGCTACCACTTTTTTATCGCGGATGATTGGGATAACCATTTCGCGTTTTACCTCGGCATGCCCCTCCGGCATCCCTTTGCGATCAGAATGTGATGCATAATCATTGTGAATCACCGGTTTCTTGAGCCTTGCCGCATCCGCCCAGACTCCGGCCTTGTCAAGGCTGTAGTGCAGACCTGTACCATCAGCACTGCACATGTTCAATAAAGTATTGGTTGACCATGCCTGTTGCGTCAGTGAATCCTGATCATCATTGACAAAGTGACAGAACCCGACGGTGCTGCCCGTAACTTTTTCAGCATGGTCAAGTGTTTTCTGTAGAAGTTTTACCGCTGGATACTTGTCTGCAATATTCAGCAATCGAATCCTGTATCTGTTGACCATTTCCATGCGTTTGCGCGATGTGACATCATGAACAATATCATAAATCAGCTCCTTGCCCTTCAGCCGGATCTTTTTAGCAAATATCTCGACATCACGAACCGACCCGTCAGCTCTCCGGTGGCGGAATGTCATGCTGCGCTGGTTCAGATGCTCCCATTTCTGAAACTCTCGCTGAATGAACTCCCGTGATTCGATGTTGAGTACCGATATATGCATACGCCTCAGTTCACTGACAGACCACCCATAGAAGGTTGCCGCAGCCTCGTTGGCATCGACAATGTTGCCAGTGTCAGGGTCAACCACAATCATGATGGCAGAATGTCCTTCAAACATGTTCCGGAACCGTTCTTCGCTTTCAATCAATGCATTTTCGGCTGATTTGCGTTCGGTGATGTCGTGAATAATGACATGGACGACAGGCTTTCCATCAATCTCTACCAAATTGCGGTATACCTCTACATCCCGTACCGATCCGTCAGCCAGTCTGTGGCGCCCTGCAAATATATTGTGCTGACCCGCAGACACTTTTGCGAGACTGTCGATAACCGCTTCCGGCGCCATCATATTGAAGTCGCCGGCGGACATCCTCTTCATTTCATCAATTGGCCACCCGTACCAGTTCACTGCCGTCTGGTTCGCATCGAGTATTCTTCCGGTATCAGGATCAATGAGCACCTGGATTGAACTCGCACTGTTAAACAGCGTCCTGAAGCGTGCCTCGCTTTTCTTCAGTTCCTCTTCAGCTCTTTTATGCCTGGTGATATCATAATGGGTTCCGAGCATACGCACCGGTTTTCCTTCCGGCGTCCGTTCCAGCACTTTACCAGAGGTGAGCACCCAGATCCATTGCCCGTTTTTATGCCTCATCCGGCATTCCATCGTATAATCCTCCGATTCACCATTGAAATGCTGTTGCAGCTGGCGGGTTGACTCTTTCAGGTCTTCGGGGTGCACCAGATCGATCCATGTCTGAATGCTGACCGGTTCAAGCTCTTCGCTACGGTATCCCACAATGTCAAACCAGCGTTCATTACAGATGACCCTGCCGGAGGGTATATCCCAGTCCCATGTTCCGACATTTGCCGCTTTAATGATTGCTTTAAACTGTTCCTTGTTATTCTTTATGATCAGCTCAACCCGCTTTTTCTCGGTGATTTCATTGAATATGGCAACCAGAGTGCCTTTTTCAGGGCAGTAAACCGTATTGCTGAACCACTTGCCCAACTCTTCAAGATGGATATCGAACTTGTCGGGGATTCCGGTGTCGGCAACCTTGAGCAGTCTCTCGAAGAATTCCGGATTGGATTCGGCAATTCCGGGCATGACCTCTGTAAGCCTGCGTCCGACTACATCGTTTAAACCGGTAAGTTTCCTGTAAGCCTCGTTGATAACATCATGTATGAGATCCGAAGCGCGCCCATCCTGATATATGACATGGCAGTAGACAAAGGCGTCAACCATTTTGTCAAGTATTTTTTCTAAATGGTTCACACGCTGATAATACCCAGCAGCGGAAGCTTCGGCCGGATCTTCCGCCTGCCCTGAATGATTGTCGTAATGTCCTTTTTTCATGGGGAAAGTGTTGTTGAGCTGTTAGAACAATAACGGGCAGATATGGTAATCAAGAAAACACCTGAAACCAGGCAAGACCAGGAAAAACCGTTGAATACAAATTTCTCAGACCCTCTTACGCGGGAATTATACACTTGACCAATTAAGCTGTCCATTTATCCCGGATTTACGTCAACGGGATCAACATCAAAAACAGAACGAATGAAATATTTGATAATCACTTTCGCTCTGCACTCATCTCGTCGCTTTGGCTTGATTAGGGGACTTGAAGTATTGAAGTATAATATATGAAACTCGTAAGAGTATTCCAGCGAAAATTTGCCACCCGCGTGGGGTGCTCTTGTCATCTGACCTGAACCGTCGATGAAAACCATTTCACTCCGTCTTCCCGAAGTGATGCCCGAGCCGCATCAAGGTTCTTGCCAACGATAGAGATGTGCCATACCAGTCTCTCATGAAACTGTTCCTGAGGGAACGGATCGATCGTGAATATGAACTGAAACGGAACAGGCGGGATGCATCAAGCAAAGCGGCAACCGGATCGTGAAAACTTTCTACTTAAATAGATTTTAAGTTTCATATCGATTTGCTGAGGAGCATCCCCAAAACCTCTCATATCCACTCTTTGTCCAGGATAAACTCCTTTAATGGGCAGCTTTAAAGGCAAAAAAATGATTGTTGAATGAATACTTTGTATTTTTGAAACCTGAATGACTGCCGCAGATAAAAGGGACTTCAGTGGCCATGATATTCACATGAAAAAATTATCACCAAAAGGATTGAAATGGCTGAAAGGGTTTCACCTCATAGCTGTTGCATGCTGGGTGGGAGGTGCCGTTTCCCTGCTCTCGCTGTACTTCCTGAAATACGGTGTGACTGACGGCAATGTTTTGTATGGTATTAACCGGAGCATTCATCATGTCGATATGTCCATTGTCGTCGTACCCGGAGCTATCGGAAGCCTGCTGAAGGGTTTAATCTATTCTATATTCAGTAACTGGGGGTTTTTCAGGCACAACTGGCTGACCTGCAAATGGATAGTAACAGTAACCGCTATTGTGTTCGGGACTTTTTACCTTGGCCCCTGGGAAACGGCTATGATGGAGATTTCAGGGAAAATCGGCACGGCTGCGCTGAGTAATGCCTCTTACCTCTACAATCAACAGATGAACCTGATTTTCGGCACCGTTCAGGTTGCGGTTCTGATGATCACCATATTTATTTCCATCCTGAAACCGTGGAAAACGAAAAAAACAGCATGAATGCTCAATGAAAATCTGCCTGAAAACCATTATTCCCAGCAGAAAAGCCACGAAACAATATTTGAAAGGAGAAAGCGATGAACAAGCAGAATGATAATGAAGAAGATATTCTGAAATCCTATGAAAACAACGAATGGAAATCAGCGGCTGATTTCAAAAAGCTCAAGGAAGAGGTTGAATCATACGCGCTTCATACCTTCAGGAAAAACAAGAGAATCAATATTCGAATATCGGAAAGTGATCTGAACCGCCTCAAGGCAAAATCTCTCGAGGAAGGACTCCCCTATCAGACTCTTGTTTCCAGCCTGATCCACCGGAATGTTTCAGGAAAGCTCAATTCCTGATAGATGACAGGAAAATTTACTGTCACGCCACTCTCCGTTATTCTCAACAATGAGGAATCACTTCTTCCTTGATGTCCTGTATCAGGCACCATTGCCTTCAGGAACATATCGTCGGCATAATCTAAAAAACATACGTCGCGTATTCCGGGACAGGCGGGATGCATCACGCAAAGCGTAAGCTGAATGGTCAAATCTTTCTATAAATGGATGTTACGATTCTTTTGACTTGCGGCGGAGCGTCCATAAGTCCTCGCAAAAATCACAGACGCTAAATATTTTTTTGCTGAAACGAAATATTTTTATTATTGATTATAATATTACAAAGTCGCCGATTTAATAGACAACTTGCGGGCGACTCTAAACTAAACCGCTAAAGCGTCAGGACTCATGAGATCCTGACCGGTTCCGAAGGGAACATAACCGGATAATAAGGATGGACCAACAACCATGAGTCAACTTTTTTTCAACAAACGAACAGAACAACAACCCAACACAACGGTCTGCAACAATGGCTTTGCCATCGGCGTCGGTTCTGCAAGCTGCAAAGGTATTTTGTGGTTTTATTACCTTTTACGAGCTGCCTTGTATATAAAACTCAATCAACAATATAACATGGGAGGATAACTCTTCAACAACAGGCTTTCCTGTTAACAGTCGCGGGATTTAACACCGACAACTTGCAGTGCGACTTAAAATAAAACCTGCTAAAGCGTCGTAGCTCATGAAATCCTGATCATGATCTGCAACGCAGATCATTCATCATCAGGAAAAGGATAAAAGACATGAGCAAAAAAAATCAATCCATCACTACATCTCTCGACTCTGCCGACAGGCACAGCCACGCCTATCGTTACCAATGGGCGGAGCTTTCAATTACGGAAACGAAATCGGTTAACTCCATTTATGCAAGGAGACTGCTGATCGGATTTACACGTTACCAAGCATCATAATATGCGATGCCGTTTACTACAAACAAAACATTCAAAACTATGTCACAAACAAAATACTTCTTTACATCAGAATCCGTATCAGAAGGTCATCCTGATAAAGTTGCTGATCAAATTTCAGATGCAATACTTGATCAATATCTCCTCCATGACCCCAATTCTCGTGTTGCCTGTGAGACTTTTGTCACAACTGGACTGGTGATCGTTGGTGGAGAAATTAAAACGAAGTGGGAAGGTACTCTTGATATACAAAAAATCGTTCGTAAGGTTATCAGTCAGATCGGCTATACCAGGAGCGAATACATGTTCGATGCCAAATCGTGCGGTATTCTTTCCGCTCTTCACAGCCAATCTGAAGATATCAATCGCGGAGTTGACCTGAAAAAATAGTGATTGCTTAAAATAATTAAATGAAAAATGAAGCCATGATCAAGATCGATAAAAAAACTCTAAGTGAGATGGAAGCAGACCATCCAGGCATTGAAGCTCAGATTCGTAGTTTCGAGGAAGCAGATCTTCCTGCATGCTCTCAATGTAAATCTCAAGATACTGCCGCGGTTAATGTGGGCATTATCCCCAGGACGATGTATATCGCCGGTGCTACAACAAAATTTAAGCTCATTCCCAATGGACCAAAGCCGGGCAAATATTTTTGCAACACCTGTAAGCGTTTTTTTGATAAGGAGTAATTGATATCAAGCGGTATATGAGAAGTCTATATAAAAATCATGAACAGTTCGAAGGATACAAACGTAAATAATTTTTTTAATAACAAAATAATTGGAACGGAATGAAATAGGTGTTTGTTGATTACGTTTATAAATCATCAGGAGAAGTCTTTTTACGAGACTCGCCAACCGAGCCAAATGGTCACGGTGGCAATGCATCAAAGCAGATGTGCCCGTAAGGGAAAAAGCTAAAAACCGCCTGATGTCAAAGGCGGTTTTTTCGTTTACGGTCTCCTGATGGTAAAACCAAAGAAAAGGAGATCATGATGCCCACTCATTACATACCTGCTAAAACAGAATTTCATTCAGGTTCTATCTGGATTGTGCGTTCAATATCCTTGAGCGGTGTTGATATTCACGCCCCTCCATGAAATTCTTGACTGCAAAGCAATAAAAAATAGACAAGATACTGATAAGATATTTATTAAAGTAAATAACTATTAAATAATAATAGAAATGAATTTATACATCATCACAAAAATAGCAGGCATTATATCAGCCATACTTTTTGGGGTTGGAATAATCCATAACTTTGTATTCGGCAGCAGCGTTATTGATGATTATATAACATGCACTGTTGGTGTAATTTTGTATCCATTTGCCCTATTATGCTGGCTTCGTATTTTAAATATTTTTAAAAACAAGTAATCAGTTTTAGTTGCTAAGGGTAAATTTCTCGAAGCATTGCTTGAGAAAAAATTGTTACTGAATGAATTTATACCCCGCAGCTCTGCTGTGGGATGGTTGATTAATCCAATGATTCATGCTGTTGAAAAATGTCTTTTGCATAATCTGTTACTGTGAAAAATATGCGCTTATATGGAAAAGCCATATTAATTTTATGAATAAAGGAGGATTAAGATGAGCGAAAAAATGAAAAACCGTATTGAATGGATAGCATTCATTTCTATAATGATTGTACTCTCCGTACCATTATTAATGTATAGTGATTTTTCTGATATTCGTACTGTGCTTATTGCAATAAGCTGGATTGTTGCATTTTCCAGAAAGCGCAGGAAATCATGAGTGCGAAGTATTGAGATGGAATATCTTAATACACTGAAATATAAGATTTATCGATTTGCAAGGATTTACGCCCATCGTTGATGATTATCTCCTGCGCCTCCGGATATAACATGATTTTTCGGATGTACGATTTGTTATGACTAAAGTCTGGAGGCGTGATGCATAACGAAAAAAAGTAAGCCAGATCGTAAAATTCTTCTAAAATCGCTGTTACGTATCCTTTTGACTTGCTGCGGAATGTCCCTAAGTCACTCCCAGAGTTCGGATGTTCACCTATGTTTTCAATCCACGCGGGGCGCGACTGAAAGAATAGTAATGAATTTTCACAATTAAAACGTTTCAATCCACGCGCCCACGCGGGGCGCGACTCAGGCCGCCACGCCTTCAGTCGGGTCAGGCGTGTTTCAATTCACGCGCCCACGCGGGGCGCGACAAGCACGAACGGCTAAGCCGGATGCATCCATGGGATATGAGCATGGATATGAGAGCATGGATATGAAGGATATGAGGGACGTTGATCCGTAACCTCAACAGCTGTCAAATACTCAAAAAACTATAACGGTCTTTTCTGAATAGTTGCTTTACTCCGACCTTCCGGGGCTGTTATTTGGCCTTCAGCATATAACTTACCGCATTGGCGGTCACACCAAGCTGCCTTGCCGTATCGGCAATCGATATTCCATGCTCATTCACAGCCTGCATCGCCAGCTGTTTTCTCAATCCAGGCAACACCCCGCATCTGCTGCCGCTGCGCAGGAAGATCACCGTCACGCATGCCGCATTGCACGTCTGTTCGATCAATTCATTGAACTTTGCCATTCGCTCTGTTACCGGTATGACGAAATCCTTTCGTCCTTCTGCCGCTTTAAGCACCTCCGAGACAAAATCGCCATCGCCAAGAATCCTCTCATCACCATGAGCCTTCTCGCCATGCCTGCGCATCGATTGCACCTTTGCCCATCCTCCCTGCGAACGGATCAACCCGCCGCCTGACAGCTCCTGTTCCCGATCGATCCCCATCTCCTCTTCGAGAAATTCATAGTAGGCTTTCCTTGCTGCACCCTCCCGGTGTCCGAAAAACTTCAGCACGTAATCACTTTCCATCCAGTCGCACCTGAGCTTCTTCATCAGCACCGCATGACCGCTCCATGGATATTCGGCAAGCTCCTCAAGCGTTTGGACAAGTCCTGCCCGCAAGGGATTCAGGTGGATATAGGCTACCAGTTTGTCGAAATAGGCTTCTTCTTCGCAGATAATCGATTTATAGCGGTTCTGGAACAGATGACCGGCCCGCTTGTGCCTTCGGTTGAAATATTGCGCATAACCACTGAGCAGCCTGCGCATATAGGTTGACAGGCCGCTCGGTCCGCTTTTCAGCAGAATATGCGCATGATTGGTCATCAGCGCGAACGCATATATGCTTGTTCCGGTTTCTTTCGCAAGCAGTCCCATCCTGTCCGTAAACAGTTTTCTGTCCTTGTCGTCAAGAACAATCGAACCTCTCTCGATTCCTCGGATGATCACGTGATGCAAGGTGCCGGGTTCATCAAGTCTCGCTCCTCTTGGCATTGATATCCCTCCACAGCTTTTCGATTCCCCTCTTTTTTCTGAGATATACGATTCTCAATATCTTTTTCGCTTACGGATCAACGTCCCCCAATTCCCGCCCATGATTTCTAAGCTGCCTGTCCGGCAGTGAACCTACCGGGAAGTAATCAATACCTTGTTTCGTTTTTCTAAGCTGCCTGTCCGGCAGTGAACTCACATATTGACCTTCATCAAGTGATGTTTTCTTTCTAAGCTGCCTGTCCGGCAGTGAACATTTAAAAAAGGACACTGCCATGATCTACACTTTTCTAAGCTGCCTGTCCGGCAGTGAACGCAGATATTCGGGCAAAAATTGAGGCGCTTTTTTTCTAAGCTGCCTGTCCGGCAGTGAACGACGGCATAATCGATTACTACGCTTCTCTTGTTTTCTAAGCTGCCTGTCCGGCAGTGAACATCAGGCACAACCGCGCAAGGGGGAAGCATAATTTCTAAGCTGCCTGTCCGGCAGTGAACAACGTGTAAAGGCGGATTGCTTTTTGAGTACTTTTCTAAGCTGCCTGTCCGGCAGTGAACTTATCAGCAAGGATTACATCGAATGTTCTCAATTTCTAAGCTGCCTGTCCGGCAGTGAACACAGAATCCACATCGATGACCAGCATGCTTACTTTCTAAGCTGCCTGTCCGGCAGTGAACCTGGAGGGAGTTCGATTCCGTTGTTTGCTGTTTTTCTAAGCTGCCTGTCCGGCAGTGAACTCCCATGTCTTACAGTTCGTCTGCTTTAAAACTTTCTAAGCTGCCTGTCCGGCAGTGAACATAATATTTTGCACGTTGCAGAAAGTCGATACTTTCTAAGCTGCCTGTCCGGCAGTGAACTAAAATAATATGCCATGTTATCATCCGATTCATTTCTAAGCTGCCTGTCCGGCAGTGAACGAGATCTTAATGAGGTTCAAAAAAAGACACAATTTCTAAGCTGCCTGTCCGGCAGTGAACCTGAAACGAAAAGAGCAGGACGCGAAGGAACATTTCTAAGCTGCCTGTCCGGCAGTGAACGATATACGTCCAATCATGACATTAAGGGAATATTTCTAAGCTGCCTGTCCGGCAGTGAACTCTTCACCGCTCATTTCAAGGCCGAAATCTTTTTTCTAAGCTGCCTGTCCGGCAGTGAACTGATACATGCCAACGCAACCTATCGACCCCCTTTTCTAAGCTGCCTGTCCGGCAGTGAACTACAAATATTTTCAAACAAACCATTCTCCAAAAAGAGGTTATCTGCTTATTTAAGCAAAATCCCCTTTTTGGAGAACGATCTTTTTACCCTGATCAATCAACGAGTAAGATGATGTAGATAAAAAAAGGGTTAAAACATAGGAACAGTTACTCCATTGCTTAAAGCATATGCATTAAACGTGCCAGTCACAGGATTTTCCGCTATCTGCTGATCAATAAACAACCGAAAAGATTGTCCAGTGCTGTTGCTTTTCAATCTCACATAAGGCAGAGTTGACTGTTTTTGAACCGAATCCGAAATACGGTTCAGCGCATCTTCATCAGATACTTGACAACGTTTGATTAGTCTTCGCCGCATACGCTCTGCACTGCTTTTGCATTGCACCCGTTTTACCGTGACAAAACTGACTCGCTTTGGAACTTCTAGAACATCCCCTACCCGCAAATGATCAAGTAGGGCTGACAACGTCAGATTGTCTATCAAGTTTTTGAGATGAACATCACTGCCATGCAATCGTAATTTCTCTCCGAGTCGGTTTCTTTTATTGTCGAAGTCCGGAAAGCTCACGCCAATATCGGTGCTACCCGTCTGAACCAGCGTCTTATGCAACTTGTTATAAAGGAGATTCATAATGATGCTTGAGGGAAACTCCGGGTCTGGGAGAATCCGAAACTCTATATAATGGCTCATATTTTCACTCCTTTCCGCTTTCACCAAATACTCCGCCTCTTATCAATGTTGCCATCATAAAATGCTGGGATCCATCTTCAGCAGGGGCTTTGTCGCGAGTAGACCAAGCATCAAGTAAAGAGTAGAAATCCGCCTTTTCTTTAGGTTGCCGGTATGCTTTTCCCACTGTAGTGACCGAGCCATAAGGTTCAACGGCAATAGGCCCAACACTCTCTGAATCATTTGCGTTGGGGTACCATGTGTCAATGGTCCGCAAAGCGTTCCCGATTTTCTGGGAGTGCATGGCTGCAATATCAGCTATAGCATAGAGTGTTTTGCTCTTTTGGCCTTTCCCGGAACTACCTTTGTCTAAAATTAATTCCTGGCTTGGGTAAACCTCCTGGCCATCGCCGATGCGAACAAATGCAACGACATCCAACAACACATATCCATCACCTTTAAGCCCTGTTTCAATAACATTGCTTAAACTTTTTATGGCTTCATTGGATTCGGCAGGAATATCAAAATTACGTAGCCCAAATTTTAGGGCATCAAAATCCCACAACTGAGCCTTATCACTATCACGGTTACTGACCCTGATCTCAACAGCCTCCGCACCCAAGCGATTACGCCATAAAAAACGGCCATTGGCAAGATTGATAGCATAACGCTTTGATAGTTCACCAAATCCTTTTTCTCGAACATAGTCTTGAACAATCTGATTCAGTTTTTCTCTGTATGCTGAATTATTACAGGCTGAAGGAGTCCCGGCACCACCCAAAATCCGCAACGTAAATCGAACTTTCAAAGTATCACAATCATTAGGTAACGTTGCTACATCAACCCGCTGAAGATTCGGATTTTCAATAGCAGCATCAAGTTTTGCTGGATCAGTATCTTTTGCTTTAAGCCGATTAGAGATAGTGCCACGTACAGCTTTTTCACGAATTGTTATTGGTGGCCATTTATTGGAATCAGAGCGTTGCTCCCATTTTCCGGCAAAAAACAAGGCATCCGAAGGATCGAGTTTGCGTTCAAAAGCCAATACTGAGGCGGTTTTAATGTCAGCCATAGTTCACCTTCCTTAAATTATTGAGATTGTAAAAAAATCTGTTACGAAGAAATACAGCGATATATGCCTTTTTCCACATCAGCATCATACTTCCAGAAAATCTTTCTGGTATCAGTTAAACGATGCGGGCTGATCCATTGCCCAAGTGAATAGATACATTCAACAAAGGAAAATGGATATTCGGTGTCACGCGCATTGATCACTTCCCCGGCATCGTAACATTTTGAAATAGAACGGTATCCAACTGGAATCGGAACAATCCAGCCAGGTTTTTTACGTATGTGCCATTCAACAACTTCTGCATCGGACTCAGTACTTATCGGCTCATAATTAAGACTGGATAAATCAAGCAATGCATCAAGAAATGTGGCTTCAGGATTAACTTTTTGCAATTCAATGGTGCGGTCGATCAGCAAATCTTCCCTGCTTGTCAGCAAAAAGCCCGGCAATAAACGACGAAGTTCAGCTTTAAGTGAATCACCGGTAACATCCCAATCACTCAACCGAGCCTTCGACTTTTTCGTATAAGGAGACAAGAAGCTTCCACCTGCAAATCGCAAACCTTGCGAAGTCTTTAATATATCCTGTGCAAGTTCTTCTCTTTGTGATGGGTTCAGTTCATAGTAAGCATCACTCTCCATCTTAATCAACAAACTTATGGTAATATGTGCTCGCCCCTCTTCAGCAAACGAAGGTGACTCTCCTTTCTCGTTAAGCGGATTACGGGTTAAGCAAAAAACATTATCCCGTATTCCGGGAGAAAATATTTGAGGATCAAAACGATGGCAAATCACGGCTACGCCACTAAAATTCAGATCACTATATCGAGACTTTATTTTACGCTCCAAGGCATGTACAAATCCAAGAATGGCTGAAATGGCAGGAAACCCCCAAGTCAATGGACTGGAAATACAGTTGGCGTTTTGAACACGCAGCCAAGGTAATACCAATAACGCATCAGGATTATGGTTCATAGAGCTATCTCCGGAGTGAGCCATGCCAGCTCTTTTTGTAAAAGTTTTTTCCATTCCAGTCGTTCGGCATCACCAAAACGAAGATGATCAGTCTGCAAAATTGCATTCAGCCAGTTGGCAAACTCATGGCTTATCCGTTCTTCCCAATTTGCGCTATTCCTTTGCGCTTGCCATTCGTCATCAGGTCGCTCCGGATCCAACCAGAACACTTGAGCCTGGTTAAGGAAGCACTCGGGCTTTGTTGACCATCCGGGAGGCAACCCTTGAATCTCTGATGAATACTGAAGCAACTCGTCTATAATTTTCTCTACTAATTCGCTTCTGGTTTGACGCATCTCATCATTACTCTCGCGATCTTGTACTTTGACTAAAAAGTTCTTGAGTTCATGAGTAAGGGGCTTTACTCTACTCGCAAATATTTTCGGGAATACAGATTCAACACCTAAAGGGGTACGAACTGCAGCTGGATTCCATGAAGGGGGAAGTGACGGCAGCAAAAAAGCCTGCCCTCTACGCTCACTGTTTAACTGAGAAATATTTTGTGGCTTGGTTCCTCCAAAATTTTGAACAGCTAAGTTCGGATAGTCACGATAACCGTGAGGATAATATTTTCTCTCCCGCTTTGCTTTGCGAGCTTCTTTGGTTACATCATCAAAGCGGATTTGAACCTTCAAGAAAACCTCATGTACCAAAGCAGTTGGAAATAAGGGGGCCAGCAGATGATATTTGCCATCACCTGTCGGGAAATAGAGCTGTTTTGCTAACGTGTTTGAAGTTGGCGGGATTTTAGGGTTTTTGATAGCACTAAACTCTTGAAACCACCTATCTTTCTTCTCTTCTGAAACAGGTAATGCTGCACGTAACGCATCATCATTACGTAACATCCGGGAAAGAATTGTCTCCACATGAACACTCAGACTCAGTTGTAAAAATTTGTATATATCCAATGCGGCTGCATTGCCGACGACATCATTCGCAGGATGCTTTAAGCAGGCCGTAGATACCCAAAATGACTCGCAGTTCTCTTCATTTGCTGCATACAGGGAACTACCCCTGGCATCAGGATTTTGATATTTGACAGCATGAGAAACCAACGTTAATTCCTTAACTCGCTGTGATTTATTATCGAGCCAAGCCTCGATATTATAGCTCTCAATCAGGGATTGTTTTTTTTCTTCATTTTCATCTTTTAGCTGACCAAACGCCACTTCAAGTGTATTGTCCCGCTTTTGTTTATTTTCCTCCTTTTTAAGTTCATCAAGTTTTTTATCAAGTCGTTCCTGCAGAAAATTGTGCATCAATTCATTTAATGCTGCAGCCTCAGTCATAACAGAGTTTTTTTGTTCCATTCAATCAGTTTTTTAAAGTTCTTGATTGCGTTTTCTTCTCGCGGTTATATTTACTTCTTCAGCAAAATCGGCGGAATCCCAGAACGTGATGGTATTGCCAACCTTGCTCAGCACCTCTTTTTGGCAAATCAACCCAGCCAAAACGCAGGGTACATACGCTACGACTAATAGAGAGTCGCTCAGCCAAAGAATTTGCCATTGTCAGGTAATCCGATTTTATAAAAGGGCTTATACGCTCTCCTCTCGCCAAATCTATACGAGGAAAAAAACCATCAGTAGCCTTTGGTTTATCCCCTTCCAAATCATAAAAGCAAGGAATGTCTGTATCATCATCAATCAAAAGGGCAAACCGCTCTCTTCCTGATGAATCATATCTGAATGGTGTTGCCCTTTGCCATTCACCGGCTAAAGCAGCCTGAGATTCCCACCATATGTTGACAGGATCATCTGAGGGGTTATCCTGTCCAAGCATCAAAGCTTTTAATCTTGCATGTTCAAGATCAGCCAGATTCTCTTTAGGTAAAAGCGTTTGGTTTGCACTAATTCTCGGAGAAGCATCAATTTCGGAATATTGCTCTGGGTTTAAAAGCTTTTCAAGATCATGAGTATTGAGAAGAAAAGAATCCGTCTCAAATCCGGGGCGGCAGTAGGTCGCCTTGACGCCTCGTTGTTTAAGGCTTTTTATATTGGTTCCCAAAAGATAGATGTTTGGTATAACACAGGGGTCCGGTCGATGGCGCTTGACCCGGCCAGCTAACTGGATGATTGAGCGCATGGAAGAGGGTTCCACAATCGCCCAGTCGTAGTCATGGTCACGGCCCACTTCAGCTACCGGTGTTGCCAGCACCACAATAAGAAGATTGCTTTCACTGGTTTCATCAATCATGTTCCGTAGCATCGGGTTCTGAAAAATCTTATCGGGCTCTTTGCGATCAAGCAAACGGTCAAGACTGGATTCTATTGCTGAACGTACCAGCAAGGGGTGATGGGAATGATAACAGCAGAGTCTGATCTGGTGATTTTGCTCGGCACCAAGTGAAAAAAGAGTTTGGGCAATGTCAATGAGAGGATCAATATTTGCAAGTCGGATCAATCCAAAACTTACCTGTTTTTTTGTCTGAGGGTCAATACTGTGATGATGCTTGTGTAACTGGTGCAACAGGGTATAAAGCTGCTTGGCAACATCTGCTTGTATGCTATTCTGTTGCTGGCTGTTGCTTGTTAACGGTACGATGATTGCTCGCCGCCGGGATGGTTCGCCGGACAGTTTTTTCAGGCGTGATGAAACAAACTTGTCATGTGTTTGACGGAAACTCGACGATTCGTGATGGAAACTGGCTACGGCGCTGTTTTTATGTTCGTCGAACCATGCGCAGCAGATGTTAACCGGCTTACAGGGAATACCTCTTGCTTTTTGAAATTCTGCTCGGCCGGCACTATAGGCATTAAACAGGCCCTCGACCAAAGACGGAGGAAGGGTTGCCGATGAGATCAGGATTTTGCAGCCCAACAAACCAGCCCAATGTACAAGGCGAGTCAAGGCGGGCAGATCAGATATATCAAAATCATCCGGTTCATCCAGAACCAGATCAGACGTCAATAACCGCAACATCGGGGCAATCTGCCCTCCTCCTTTTGTTGCTTCAGTTGCACCAACAAGATGATCAATCGTGCAGGTCAGGATAGGGGCGGCGATCAAGGATTGAGCTGATGGTGTGTTTTGAATCCAGCGTTTCAGAGGGCCAATATCCAAAGCGCCATCAAAATGAACATAGCTGTAGCCATCTGGTAATAGCAACGCTTCCGATTCTGAACCAGTTGCCTGATCCTGAATTTCCTGCTTCGTTTCTGATTCCAGTGAAAACAACGTCTTGACGGCGGTAGAACCAACCATAATTGCCAAATCATCTGATTCTAATCCCAGTCTCGTTCGATATGCTTCACCCGTTTGCAACGTTAACGTCCGTAAACCTAAAGCAATGGTGAATCTCGCACCGATTTGCGGATCTGCCAGACCATACATAATTTTGGCGTTTGCAAACGTTTTGCCGCTGCCCGTCGATGCCATATTGATACCAAAAAAGCCATTCGTAACCGCCGACCCACGTATCGAACATGCAAGTTCATAAGCATTATCCTGCCAACGATACTGCTCATCCGTCGAACGTTGTTTAAACCCTTTATGACGAGCAATCCGCGGCAAAGATCGGTCAAGCATCGGCAGCATTTGCACAACCCTTCTGGCATTATTTTCCACGCCAAGCAAGTGCTCGTCAAGTCTCTGCTTACAGTTTCCGGTTTTACGGTCAGTATTGGCGAACAGCGGAAACCCGACATCCCCAAGTTCAGGTTGTTCAGGCAAACTGGAATAGTAATGATCTGCCAACATCAGCCCTAAACGAGCAAGATGTAATGAGTAGATATTGTTCAGCCAGTTTGTCGAGAGTAGCCCTGGACGTTTTAATGCTGAATCAGCCAGATATCGGGCACGTGTTTGCCAATGAATGCTGTGTATTGGCAGTTGTTTAAATGCCCAAAAAGGGATCTGTTCCTCTTTACTCGCATCAGTTCGACATGCATTCCATTCCGGACCTAACTGCCCCAGTAAAGACGTAAGCCGCTTTGGATTGAACTGCGGTTTTTGTGACTGGCCATCCAATTGTTGCCACTGTTGTTTTGGTAGTTGATGGTGGGTTAAAATCAGCCAGGCTATTGCTTGAGCAAACGGAGGCAATGTTGTGAACGGACTTGTCGTCGCATTTTTTTCTAACCCATCCTTAACCAATTCCTGAAAAGATGTATTCAGCTCTTTTCCGGGGTTGCCTTTCCCAAGGTCAGCTAAACAGGTTAACCATGCGGTGTCTTTTGCACAATTATCATCAGAAATGCCAATAATCGCTTTTGTGACAAACGCCTGAAATAGGCGCAGGGAAACCCACTCATGACGATAAGCATCGGCGACAGGCTTTTTTTTACTGGTAAGTTTTTTCTGAAAGCCTTGATTTGCTTTGCCAAAATCATGAAAAAGTGCACCGATCGAAGCCATGATCTGAATATCCTGTATGGTATGCCAGTCGTTTTCATCTTTTTTCCTTAAAACATCACGCTCGGTGCTGTTTGTAGGAACCATCCCTCGCTCATTAAATTGAGCGGCATTTCCAACAATCCAGACAAGATCAGTACGATCTCTACCTCGAATCCAGTGACATGCTATTGCACTGTTTCTTCTTGCCGTACGTTTCAGTAATTTTTTTACGGTATTGAGACCTTCCATCGTGATGTGAGTTTGCCATGTTCGGCTGCCAAATCGCTCAGCAAACTGGTCAAGAATCCTTCTTGTTTCAGGCAGTGCATTTTTTGAGCATTCCGATACGAACAAAACATTCATTTTGCTCCCCCGGTAGTTAAGGCGATCTCCTTTAATGAATCAATAATAAAATCAAGAGCATCATGTTTGACGAAGCTTCTGATACAAGACTGACGAAAGTCGCTGTCATCGTCACCTCGCACCGCAGCAATAAAAGCTAACGGCAAAACCAGTGCGTCCTTTATAAGATCCGCTGCATCAAAAACAAGGCCGCCCCGACGGGTTTTTCCATGTAACACCGCTAAGCCATGCGGTAAGCCTAAAACCCATGTTCCTGTGGCACCCAATCCATATGCCAGATAATTACCATGGTCAAGAAACCTGTTTGCCGGATCAGAGCCTTGGCCTCTTATTGATCGAACGAAACCACCATAGTTGACAGCTTTAGCTGAAAATTTAAACAGCTGTTTGCTTAGACGCGCCTCCATGGTAAGCAACTGCATGGTGTCCTGCGCTAAAGGAAGAACTTCACAAAACTTATCGAGAGTATATTTCAACTCTCCGTCATCAATTAAAAAGCCCTCATTTCTAAGTTCCTGATGAAGCCAATGGTGACGTATAAAGTTTTGACGCTTCAGTTGTATGGCTTTTGCTGCTTCAAGACGCTGAGAATCATCAAACCAAAACTTCACCCAAGCTTGTAAATATTCTGTTGGGCGATACTCGCTCTGAGGCGAGAACCATGAAATATCAAGCTCCATTTCATTTGCAGAAAAAAGCGGAGACCCACCTCCACCACAGAAACCGACAAGTACACCTGCTTTTGCCAATTCACGCATAGCAGCCTGAGTAATCGAGGTGCCTGTACTTAATAATATTGTTGTGGTATTGGCAATTGGAATATTCCAATACATCGATTTACTACCGGCTTCAGTAACGTATTCAACACGCCCTCCATTCATCAATATCCTGCAATGTTCAAGAAGATATATACTTGCACGTTTAGAATGCAGAATGGTTTTTAAATCTGAAGGTGAAATATTATCCATAACATTATTATTCATATCACATAAAAAACAACTCAAGCAACACAATTACGTTCATCTAATTCCCTGCCAGATCATGGCTGTCAGCAACGCATCGCCAGATGCCCGGTGTAGTTTGATGCCTTTTGGCATTTCTTTTAGAACATGTCGGGCAACATTTTCCAGTTTATGGCTCTTCAGTTCAGGAAATTTATGTCGACTCATTTCCAGTGTACACTGACATGGGTTTGATAACGGCAATCCTAATAGTCCCAATTCATTACGGATAAAAGAGATATCGAACGAGGCATTATGGGCGATGAGAGTGCTGCTTCCAATGAAAGCCAAAAAATTCGGCCAGACAGTTTCCGGCGGCTGTTCACCAGAGAGCAGTTCGGAAGTTATTCCATGAATCTTCTGTACATCAAGCGGAATAGGCGCATTTACATTAATCAGACAGCAGTAACGCTCTTCAATACATCTATTCACTATCGCTACAGCCGCCACCTCGATCACCCGGTCTCCCCGAAATGGGGACAGACCTGTTGTTTCGACATCAACGGCTATAAACCTGTTTTCTGGACTTGCAATGGCCCTTTTGATCATCCCGCATGCTCCTTTTTTTCCAGATACATTTCATTCATTTTCCGCACTTCCTCCCTGATCATATCCCGCAGTTCTTTAGGTTCAAGGACTTCGGCCTGTGCTCCATAATGCATGATCCAGCGTTTGACAGCATCGAGTGCACCGACGTTCAAATTGAGTGTAAGCGAGCCGTCCTCATGCTCCTGTATTTTCTGTGTGGGGTGCCAACGGCGTTCCCTGATCCATTGGGACTGATATGGCGTGAATCTGACGGTAATATCGTATGACGCTGGACCGACAGTCTGCAGGAAGGCTTTTGCAAGATATTCGCCGATGCTGAATGATTCCGGTATGGTAAAATGTTCTTCAGTAAGTACCAGCGTCAGAATACGGCTGATTGCAAAGGTTCTGAAGGCTTTGCGATATTCACAGTAACCGATGAGATACCATGTTCCGCCTGCCTGATCGTAATGGAGACGATAGGGATGAACGATACGCTCGTTGACAACCTGTCTCGAAGGTGATTTATAATTTATGGCAACTTTCCACCGGTTGCGTACAGCCTGTTCAATCAGGGCGAAGTTTTCCTGATCGACACTGAACGCCGGAACAGGATTGTCAAACGAATAGATGTCAAACAGGCCGTTTCCGGAACAGGAAACAGGCATGTACTGCATTAGTTTCTCAATCGCACGGGATATCTCTTCGTAATAAGGCGTACCCTGGTATTGGGCAAGTACTCTTGACGTTGCGGCAAGTGCTTCAACTTCTTCCTTGTTGAGAAACGATGATGGTTCGAAAGTCCAGGATTTCCGGTAGAAATAGCCTTTTTTAGCGGGGTCATACTCGATAGGAGCATGAAGCATGTCACGCATGAAGTCGATATCCCGCTGGATGCTTTTGCTGCAGACTTCAAAATGAAGGGCAATCCTTGAACAATTCGGATAGCTGTGATTCCGAAGTTCGCGATCGATATGCTGCATGCGTGCAAGCGGTGGCCTCGATTGTCTCATTCCTGTATTGTTCAGAATTCAGGAGCTATAAAGAGCAACATAGTGAGGTACCTGGGACAAAAAGTGTCCGATACGAAAAAAAATGCGCCGGATACGTTGAAGAATGAGGGTCTTGAAGCGTGATTCCATTCGGATACATCAGATGAAAACCTCATCATCCATGGGTACCTGACGAACATCCTGAACTGCAAACCGGCAACGATGGGACACGGGAGATACACGTTACCTGCATCAACTATTTACAAAATAAACACATTATTGGCAAAGTCACTGTAAAGCCTTTGGCACATTTTTTTTAAATAATGATCATGAAAATTTATTGAATCGAGCCGAGAACTTGCGGGACGTTAGTCAACAAGTGAAGTTACTTTTTTCCATCCTCACCCTTTGAATTGCTCCTCATCCTGCATTGATATCAAAACGCTATGCGTGCTCAAAATAATATTCCTGCGATTTGAGGTCGGAATTCGCTCGAAGCTGGTCGGCGGCGTCTCATAGACGTTTTTCAAGAACGGAATTGGCATAATCCTTTTTGGCACTGGCAAACCACAGCATGGCTTTTCGAATCAATTTATTGTGGCGTGGGGATATATTTTCGGAAAACTCAGGTACGTTGTTCCGTAACATCAAAAGCCGAAAAGTTTAATTCAAAGCGATACCGGCTGAAAACCGCTTTCGGAAGTGATCTTCAAAATGAAGCCTGCTGCCATGAGCAATGTGCAACGAGGACACCCCACTTCCAACATGCCACCCCTGCGGGGCTGAAACCCAAAATTTTTTTCCCCTCCATCCAGGGGCTTGCACCCCTGGCTACCAATATCCCGCCCCTACGGGGCTATCTTTCCCAGTCCCCAGTCCTCAGTCCTCAGTCCTCAGTCCTCAGCACTCAGCACTCAGTGTCCCCCGCCCGGTCAAGCCGATTCGAGTGTGTCAGATATCCACCGGTTCAGGCTTTTCCCGGATTTTGCCGCCTTCAGGTAAACCTTGTGATGAAGTTCCGGAGTTATCCGCAGCACCAGTTTGCCCGAAAAAGGTTTGTCCGGTTCCTCCCCTCTTGCCTTGCAGAATTCAAGATAGTCTTCTATCGATTCACGGAACGCCGTTTCGATCTCATCCACCGTTTTGCCTTGGAAGGTGATGACATCCCTGGTATCGAGAACTTCTCCATGAAAGATTCCAGCTTCTCCATCAAATTCCACCTGCCCTGTATATCCTTTGTAAAAAAGCATGATTAACGAACTCCGGCTTCTTGTAAAAAACGTCTCATTGACTGCAACGCACCCTTGTCGGTCTCTTTTTGTGGATGAGGTCTGTGAAAAACAGCTCGAATGCCATTGAGTGCAATGCGAACTCTGGAACCCTTCCCTTCCGACAATTCAGCGCCGAGAGCAATCAGAAGATTTTCGATGTCATTCCATGCGACATCTGAACATATCGGATTCTGAAAAATCTTGTCAAGAATCTTCTGATGCTTTTTATTCATGATACTATATTATGATATCATTTCATCATTTTCAAAAAGTAAAAAACTCCGAAAACTCCGGGACGTTGTTCCGTAACATCAAAGCCGAAAAGTTTAATTCAAAGCGATACCGGCTGCAGTACCTCTCCTCATTACACATTCTGTATAACGGCAAATACGGCAGACAAAAAAGGAGTTCAAAGCACTAAAGTTACGTATTCGTTTTCAAATGAGTTTTCAACCAATCGATCTTTTGAAAGTTTATCTTAAGCTTCGCAGGGGTAAGGAAAAATACGGCCCGTATTCATCCCTGTTCCGGTTTTTTGTATGTTCAGTGGCGGGAATTCTTGATTTCGGAGATTATTTTGTAGCCGAGTACCCGTATTTCATTATACATTACAGCTCTTTTTCAACAATAATCATCTATCGGTATCGTGGCAGACAAGATCACTTCAAGAAGCGAGGATTACTCCCAATGGTATATTGACCTGGTCCGTTCGGCAAAACTTGCGGACTATTCCGACGTCAGGGGCTGCATGGTCATACGACCGAACGGCTATGCGATCTGGGAAAAAATGCAGGCCGCCCTTGACCGGATGTTCAAGGAAACCGGCCATGTCAACGCCTACTTTCCCCTCTTCATCCCGGAAAGCTTCATCGCGAAGGAAGCCGAGCATATCGAAGGGTTCGCGCCCGAATGCGCGGTCGTCACGCACGGCGGCGGCGAAGAGCTCGCGGAAAAGCTCTATGTGCGCCCGACTTCAGAAACCATTATCTGGTCCTCCTACAAAAAATGGATCCAGTCTTACCGCGACCTTCCTATCCTGATCAACCAGTGGGCCAACGTCGTCCGCTGGGAAATGAGAACGCGCCTGTTCCTGAGAACCGCCGAATTTCTCTGGCAGGAAGGCCACACCGCCCATGCAACGCCTGAAGAATCGCAGGAAGAGGTAATCCGCATGATCAACGTCTACAAGACCTTTGCCGAAGAGTACATGGCCATGCCGGTGATCATGGGCAGGAAAACCGACAGTGAAAAATTTGCCGGCGCGGTTGAAACGTACTGCATCGAAGCCATGATGCAGGACACAAAGGCCCTTCAGGCCGGAACGTCCCACAATCTCGGCCAGAACTTCGCCAAAGCCTTCGACTGCCAGTTCCAGACAAAGGAAGGAAAGCTCGATTACGTCTGGGCTACAAGCTGGGGAGTATCCACGAGGCTTATCGGAGCATTGATCATGGCACACTCCGACGACCGCGGACTTGTGCTGCCGCCGAAGCTTGCTTCGAGACAGGTCGTGATCATTCCTATCATGAAAGGCGATAAAGCCGCTGTGATCGAACGCGCCGAAGCCATTGCCGGCTCCCTGAAAAAAAGCGGCATACCGGCTTTTGTAGACTGCAGCGAACAGAACTCGCCGGGATGGAAATTCGCCGAATATGAACTGCAGGGTATCCCCCTCCGCATCGAACTCGGGCCTAGGGATATCGAGAAAAATATCTGCATCGTCGCCCGTCGAGACACCCTCGAAAAAACAGAGCTCTCGCTCGACGACACCCTGGTAACGAACATCAGCGAAATTCTCAACAATATCCAGCAGAGCATGTTCGACAAGGCGCTGCAGTTCCGCAACGACAACACCTACGTTGTCAGCAGCTACGAGGAATTCAAGGACAAGATCGATAAAGGGTTCGTCATCGCACACTGGGACGGCACAGGGGAGACTGAAGCGAAAATCAAGGAGGAAACGAAAGCCACGATCAGGGTGCTTCCGATAGAACAGGACTATATCAGGAAGTATGAGACCGACATACCCGGAACCTGCATTTATTCAGGAAAACCTGCAGCTGGCAAGGCTGTCTTTGCCAAAGCATACTGACAACCCGGTAAAAAATTGATTCCGGAAATTCCTGTAACACATTGGAATTTCCGGAATTGAATCCCCCGTCCACGGTACAGGAACGAGAGAGGACCTGTTATTGAACTCCTGATGAAAAATCAGGCGTCCTTGAAAAATTCCTTCAATCCTTCATCATCCGGTTTCATAGTCTTGTCCCCCTTGTTCCAGTTGGCGGGGCAGACCTCACCGAACTCCTCGGTAAACTGGAGAGCGTCTACCATTCTCAGCACTTCGTCGACATTTCGTCCAAGCGGAAGGTCATTGACAACCTGATGACGAACCACCCCTTCCTTGTCGATCAGGAACAAACCGCGCAGTGAAATGCCGGCTTCATCGAGAAGCACATCATAGTCTTTCGAAACGGTTTTGTTGATATCGGAAAGCAGCGTGTAGGTTACGCCTTCGATGCCGCCGCGGTTTCTCGGCGTACGCAGCCATGCATGGTGGGAAAACTTGGAATCCACAGAACAGCCGATCAGCTCGACATTCCTCTTCTTGAACTCATCGAGCTTCTCCTGGAAAGCGTGAAGTTCCGTAGGACAGACAAACGTGAAATCAAGCGGATAAAAAAACAGCACCACATATCTGCCTTTGTAATCGGACAGCTTGCAGGAATCGACGAACTGTGATCCGTTTACAACTGCGGCCACATCGAAATCCGGCGCGTTCCGGCCAACCAGTACACTCATTGTAATTTTCTCCTTGTTATGAATTTTCAGATTAAATAAGACTTATTTAGTCCAATATAAGACAAATCATTGTTCTCTGCAACTAAAAAACGCCGGGAATGGCCGAAGCGTTTCAATTCTTCAAGTGAAAAGCATACATAAAGGGGATTTTCCGCCGGAACATACTCCCCTTCCCTGTCTGTCCGTTTTTTTCGACGAGAGTTTCCGGAAATACTCCCATTATTGCCCCGGCAGCTGCAGGTCGCAGACGGGTATGAGACTTTACCTGACAATTTGCGCCAAACCGTATTAATCCCTTTGATCGCCGGAGTAATAAACCAATATGTCGGGGCTGAAACCCGAATTTTATAATGCATGTACCCCGGGGCTTACGTCCTCGGCTACCGATATGCCATCCCTACGGGATTGAAGACGGAGAGTGGGTGGAAGGGGGGAAAGCACTCATTGCTCATTGCTCATTGTTCGTTGCTGTTCACTTGATTTGAGCCCCGAAGGGGCGGGATACCGGTAGCCGGATGCGTGAGCGCCGGGGAAGGGCAACGCGCCAACCCCAATTATATCTTCTCAGCTCCGAAGGAGCGGCATGCCGGTATAGCGGGGTGATAACCCCGGAACTCCTGGACAGGAGAATATTCCTGTCATCCTGAGCTCCCTGTATCAAGCCGCTACCGGACACGGGGAAATCAGAATGACAATTTGCGCCAAACCGTATTAATCCCTTCAATCACCGTATCAATAAGTTCAAAAGGGAGCATAAACACAAAAATAATCAACTTATTTATACATATTTGTCTGAATTAGTATTTTATTTCATTATTTATTCCTTATATTTTTAGGAAAAAATAAAGTTAATCTTAAATAAAGGCACGAAAGACCGACACTATTTCTTTATCATTGCGCTGACGGAGCAACATCAAGGACCCGAATATGATCAACAAAGGCAGTACATCTTCTCCCGACAGGAAACCCTGGATCATCGACACAACCCTGAGAGATGGAGAGCAGGCGCCGGGAGTCGCTTTCAGCAGCAGGGAAAAAATTGAAATCGCACGCCTGCTTGCCGAAACCGGCGTCAATGAAATTGAAATCGGATATCCGGCAATCAGTGCGGATGAAAGAAAAACGATCACTGAAATTGCCTCACTGAACCTGCCTGTCCGGCTTTCCTGCTGGTCCCGGGCAAGAGTGCAGGATATAGAGCATGCTGCCGGATGCGGTACCGAAGCGGTGCATATCAGCTTCCCTGTTTCAGACCTCTACCTCCAGCTAATGGAAAAGGACAGAGCCTGGGTCTGCAGGCAGCTTTATGAGCTCACCGCTCATGCGAAAAAATATTTCAGCTATATCAGCGTCGGCGCACAGGATGCGACACGGGCTGATCATGAATTCCTGAAAACCTTTCTGTTTGAGGCCGGGGCATGTGGAGCTTACAGAGCGAGAATTGCAGACACGGTAGGGGTGGCTACGCCAACATCCATCCTTGATCTTGTAAACAGACTGAAATCTTCAGTCAGCATTCCACTCGAGTTTCATGCACACAACGATCTCGGTATGGCAACTGCAAATGCATTCATGGCGCTCGAAGGTGGATGTGAAGCAGTAAGCGTTTCTGTGACCGGACTTGGTGAAAGGGCGGGCAATGCCGCCCTTGAAGAACTGGCAATGGCATTGAAACTTTCCGGCAGATACGATACCGGTATCGATACGACAAGGCTATCCCTGCTCTGTTCGATGGTCAGCAAAGCGGCAGGGAGAATCATTTTCGACCAGAAACCGGTCATAGGCAAATCGGCTTTTCTGCATGAATCAGGAATTCATTGTGCCGCGCTGCTGAAAAACCCTCTTTCCTACCAGCCGTTCCTGCCTCAGCAGGTTGGACGGAGCAATTACGAGCTCGTGATCGGAAAGCATTCGGGAAGCGCGTCACTGCAGCATTTTTTTTCAGCAAGGGGAATCATGATAACGAGAAGCGAAGCGAACCGGCTGCTCGAAAAAGTCCGCACGGCAGCAAATGAAAAGAAACGCTCCCTGCGTCCGGAAGAAGTCGAATTCATCTACAGAAAAAATTCAGTGAAACACTGATCATCAGACCTTAATTGTCATGCTCGTAACAAGGGAAAAGGATAACAGCAGTATCAGCCTTCTTGCCGAGGTCAGCAGAACCATCACGAATGAAAACGATATCAGTAAAGTATTGAGACTGGTACTTTTCATCATGTCGGAACATATGAACATGCTGAGAGGCATGATCACGATCCTGAACCGTGAATCCGGTGAAATAGTGATCAATGAATCGTTCGGACTGACACAGGAAGAGAAGGAACGTGGCCGCTACCGGATCGGAGAGGGAATTACCGGGCAGGTCGTGAAAACCGGAAAATCCGTCATCGTGCCGAACATCAGTGACGAACCTCTTTTCCTTGACCGGACGCGTTCGCGCTCAAAAGCGAAAAAAGACCGGCTCTGCTTTATCTGCATTCCGATCAGAGATGGAACGGAAATCATCGGAACGTTAAGTGCAGACCATCAGATCGACCAGTCCCTATCTGATGAAAACATGAAAAAAAGCAGGATCGAAGAGGCCCGAACAGACCTGCTGCAGCACTATGTCGACCAGCTTTCCATCATAGCGGCAATGATCTCCCAGGCTGTCCGCCTGAAACAGCTCGCCTTTGAAGAAAGCACGAAAAACGGTTTTGCCGGAGTATCAGGGAAAACGAACAGCAAAAAAGTCAGTATCGACGAATATGATGAAGATTACATTCTCGAATCGGTAAGGCCTTCAAATATCATCGGAAACGCTAAACCGATGATCGCCCTGTTCAAAATGATCGATAAAATTGCCAAAACCAGTGCGACAGCGCTCATTCTTGGTGAAAGCGGCGTAGGAAAGGAACTGGTGGCAAGTGCGATTCATTTCAAGAGCCGCCGTTCCGACAAGCCTTTTATCAAATTCAACTGTGCCGCCCTTCCGGAAAGCATCGTTGAAAGTGAACTTTTCGGACATGAAAAAGGGGCTTTCACCGGTGCATCCGCTACCCGTCAGGGAAGGTTCGAACTATCCCATACCGGCACGATATTTCTCGACGAAGTCGGCGAGCTCAGCCTGCCGGTCCAGGCGAAACTTCTCAGGATCCTGCAGGAAAAGGAGTTCGAGCGTGTTGGCGGTTCAAAAACCATCAAAACGGACGTTCGTGTCATCGCGGCAACAAACCGTAACCTCGAAGAACTTATCAGAAACGGAACATTCAGGGAGGATCTCTATTACCGGCTGAATATATTCCCGATCACCGTTCCGCCGCTCCGTGAACGCAAAACGGACATTCTGCTGCTTGCGGATTATTTTGTCGAAAAATACAATGCCCTGAACCATAAAGGGGTCCGCCGCATTTCGACAACCTCGATCGACATGCTGATGCGCTACCACTGGCCGGGAAATGTCCGTGAACTGCAGAACTGCATCGAACGGGCGGTCATTCTCAGCGAGGACAACGTCATACACGGCTATCATCTTCCACCGACGCTCCAGACCGCCGAATCGAGCGGAACACCTTATACCGGTTCATTGCAGCAGAAGCTCGATGCGATAGAAAAAGAGATGATCATCGAAGCGCTGAAACGGACAAAGGGAAACATGTCAAGGGCCGCTGTCCAGCTTGGGCTGTCAGACCGGATCATGGGACTGCGTGTAAAAAAATTCGATATCGATTACAGAAAGTTCCGCCTCTGAAAGGCATTTTCCTGTCCTCCGATAACAAACAGATTAACCGGACCCGCGTATTTAACACACGACACATGCTGTAATCTTTGATTTTTTTGCATTACATTGCTGTAAATATCCCGGTTCGCCGAAAACATGTAAAGAGATTTCCCCTGAACCAAAGCATCTCTTTATTACTGCAGCAATTATAGCTTGCAGACGGGTATGAGATTTTTCCTGTCATCCTGAACGAAGCACAGCATACTGAAATATCTGTCTGCACTCCCCTTTTTCCGGAAGGATCAGGAACAGAAACATAGTGAACAGCATAGTGAAACGTTATGAACAGTTCTGCGAAGAACAATGTACCCGAATGCTCTTTGACACTGGAGATGGTCGAATTCAGACCGGAATGGCAGTTCGAAGAGAGTAAAACCGGAGTATTCTATAAAAACGGTGTTATCCCCGGAAAGCTTTTCATAACGTTCCTCGGAGGAAACATACAGCTTGACAGTGCAAAAAAGGCTATAGACATCCTTGAAACGATGTTCAAGGGCAATGTGCTCAACAATTGTGAGTATATCAGGATCGCCGACTATACAGACGTCACGAAAGCAAGTATCAATACGAGGATGCTTTATGCAAATTCTCTGAACCGTCTGAACGAGGAATATCACTGCCGCCCGGTCATTACATACATCTGCGGAGCTTCACTCTTGCTGAAAACGATGCTGAGGCTGTTCGCTTCCTATGTGAAACAAAAATTCATCTTCGTCAAGACTGTACATGAGGCGTTCGAACTTATAAACTCAGGCAAAGGGCTGAACTTTGCTGAAACGAACCATCCGATAACCATAACCCAGGAGGAAATTGACAATTTCGCCGCAACTTGCGGACACATCCTCTTCGATGAATTCTATATCGTCGACGAGAAACAGAATTTCGTTTCGCCCGGACATCCTTTGTACGATCTCTACACCATCATTTCACTTCTGAACAATGACCTTAAGGAACTCCAGAAAACCGAAAAAGAACAGAAGCAGAAAATCGAAGAGGCGCTGAACAATTCACGCATTCTGAATAAAAAACTGTCGGAGGAGAAAAAGAATGTCGAGGAAAAAGAACAGATCCAGCAGATACTGATTGAAAACCTGAAAAAGGCAAGAATCGAAGCGGAATCTGCGAGCAAGGCCAAAAGCGAGTTTCTTGCCAACATGTCACATGAAATAAGAACACCGCTGCACGCTGTCATAGGCATGACGGAACTCCTGCTCGACACTCCCCTGAACGGGGAACAGCAGCATTTTGCCGAAACCATTCAGATCAGCACCAGACAGCTGTATCAGCTTATCAGCGATATCCTCGATTTCAGCAAGATCGAGTCGGGCCAGCTTGAAAAAGAACAGACATCATTCAATATCAGAACTCTCTGCAACGAGATTTCTACACTTCTGATCGGGAACGCCCTGAAAAAAAACCTGAAACTCGAAATATCCATAGCCGAACCAGTTCCGGATACCTTGAACGGATATCCGGTCTATCTCAAGCAGGTGCTTCTCAACCTCATACAGAATGCGATAAAATTCACCTATCAGGGAACAATCACGATTAAGGTCAAACTGGAAACGGAATCTGCCGATGAAACCAGTCTTCGATTTTCGGTCAAAGATACAGGAATAGGCATCCCTGAAGAGAAAAAGGAGCTTATCATCCAGAGATTCACCCAGCTTGACTCTTCCGCTACACGCAAGGAAGGCGGCACAGGACTTGGCCTTGCCATTTCGACACAGCTTGTCGAGTATATGGGCGGAAAACTCAATCTCGACAGCAAGGTTGATGAAGGATCGGAGTTCTGGTTTGTGATCCCTTTTCAAAAAACGGTGAATGCAATTGAAGAAAACAACGATACGGCATACAGCATGCCGTTTAAAACAAAAGAAACCGAAAACAAGGATTACCCCGGTCAGGCCTCGTCAAAAGGGGAAAAGATACTGCTCGTCGAAGACAATACGACAAACCAGCAGGTTGCCGTTGCGATGTTCACCAAACTGCGCTACAAGGTCGACATTGCTGCAAACGGCATCGAAGCTATAGACGCATTGAAGAAGATTCCCTATGCGCTTGTGGTCATGGACCTGCAGATGCCGCTTATGGACGGCATCGAAGCGACCAGGGAAATAAGGAGAATGGGAAATGAAATAATGAACCCCGACGTGAGGATTATCGCAATGACGGCGAACGCCACCGAAGAAGACAGGAAAAAATGCCTTAAGGCAGGAATGAACGATTTTATCACCAAACCGTTCTTCATCCATTCGCTTCGCGAACTCCTTGATAAATGGCTTCCGAATAACAATACCTGATCCGGTTATTTCACAATGACCTCTCCCCTGCTCACTCCCATCGAACACGTTATTTTATAGATCCCCGGTTTCTGCGGAACAAACTCCATCACGACCGGTTTGCTTTTCACAAGCAGTACCGGTTTGTTCCACAACCCCGGGATCATGATGTCGCTCATGCAGCCTGAACCCGTATCTTTCGGATTTACCTGAAAACGTACTTTATGACCTGCTGCAACCGTAAATGATCTCGGATTGATATCACCGGCGGCACTATAGACCGTCGTGAGCGTCTCCTGCGTATTGGGCAGCGGATTGCCATACGCTCGTGCATGAAAGGCTGCAATGATCAATACTGCTGCGGCAATAATTGTTTTGCTCATGATATCTGTTCCTTTTGTTTTTCAATGTTTCATGCCTGAATAGTGCAGGCGGCCTTTTTTCAGATCCCTCGTTTTCATCATCACGAAAATGACCGGCGTCATGATAAGAACATGCACCGCCGATGAAATCATTCCCCCGATCATGGGTGCGGCTATAGGCTTCATGACTTCCGCCCCCGTTCCCGAAGACCACATTATCGGCACGAGGCCGAGCAGGGCGACCGCCACGGTCATAAGTTTCGGGCGGAGGCGGAGCACGGCCCCTTCATAGGCGGCATCGTAAATATCCTGCCGGGTGCAGGGGCCGATCTGCAGCTTTTTATCGAGGGCCTCGTGCAGGTAGATGACCATCACGACGCCTGTTTCAACCGCTATGCCGTAGAGGGCTATGAACCCTACCCAGACCGCGACGGAAAGGTTGTAGCCGAGAGCGGAAACCAGATATACCCCGCCCACCAGCGCGAAGGGCACGGAGAGCATGACCATCGATGCTTCCAGTGCGGACCGGAAGGTGAAGTAGAGCAGGATGAAAATGATGACCAGCCCGAGCGGGATGAGCAGCTGCAGCCGTTCTTTCGCGCGGACCTGGTTTTCCCACTGTCCGGACCAGGCGACATAATACCCTGGGGGTAGCTTAAGCTCTTTTTCGAGCCGTAACTTGGCTTCGGTGACGAAACTTCCCATGTCGCGGCCCCGGACGTTCAGATAGACCAGCGAACGCAGGAGGCCGCCCTCGCTGTTGATCTCCGGAGCTCCGGTCGATACCCTGATTTTCGTGACCAGGGAGAGGGGCACCTGCGTTCCGTCCATGGTTCCGACAAGAATACGACCGATCGAGAGAATGTTGTCGCGGTAGTCACGCAGGTAGCGGATACGGATCGGAAAACGGTTTCGTCCCTCGACCGATGTTGAAATCATCTCTCCTCCAAGCGCCGTTTCAATCACATCCTGGATATCCCCGACCTTGATGCCATAGCGTGCGGCAGCTTCCCGGTCGATATCGATATCGATGTAATTGCCCCCGGTCACCCGTTCCGCCACCACGTCGGCCGCACCATTCACCGGTTTCAGTATCGCCTCTGCCCTGACTGCCAGGTCCCGCAGCACATTCAGGTCGCTGCCGAAGATTTTCACCCCCAGATCGGTCCTTACACCGGTGGAAAGCATGTTGATCCGGTTGATGATGGGCTGCGTCCAGCCGTTGCGCACCCCGACCTGCTGGAGCCTTGAATCGAGCTCCGACACGATACCGGCTTTGGTCATCCCTGGCCGCCATTGTTCTTTGGGCTTCAGGATGATGATGCTTTCGAACATGGAGACCGGAGCGGGGTCGGTCGAGGTTTCGGCCCTGCCCACTTTGCCGAGCACCTGTTCGACTTCGGGCACGCTTTTGATGATGCTGTCCTGGACCTGAATGATCCTTTTCGCTTCGGTAATGGAGATGTTCGGCAGTGTTACCGGCATGTACAGCAGAGAACCTTCGTCAAGCGGCGGCATGAATTCGGAACCCATGCTCATGAAAACCGGAACGGCCACGGCAAGCGCGAGGATGTTCAGCGCAATGGTGGTTTTCTTCCATTTCAGCACCCATCGTATAACCGGCGAGTAGATCCTGACGAAAAAGGATGAAACAGGATTGGCGCTTTCCGCGGGCATCCTGCCGCGCATGAAATAGTACATCAGTACAGGAACGAGCGTAATGGCGATAACGGCTGAACCGGTCATCGAAAAGGTCTTCGTGAATGCCAGCGGGTGGAAGAGTTTTCCTTCCTGCCCTTCGAGCATGAATACCGGTACGAACGAAAGCACGATGATGGCGAGTGAAAAGAAAATCGCCCTGCCGACCTGTTTCGCTGACGAAATGACCACATCGAGCCGTTTCGCCTCGCGCTCTTCGGGCGGAAGTTCCGACAGGCGGCGGTAACAGTTCTCAACCATGATGACACCGGCATCGACAAGCACCCCGATGGCGATGGCGATCCCCCCGAGCGACATGATGTTGGAGGTGACCCCCATGAGCTTCATGGTGATGAAGGCTATCAGCACCGAGACAGGAAGCGTAAACACGATAACCAGGGCGCTCTGGAAATGGAGCAGGAAGACCAGCACGACCAGCGACACGATCACAGATTCTTCGAAGAGGTTCCCCTTCAGGGTTTCTATCGCCCGTGATATAAGGTCGGAACGGTCGTAGGCAACCCTGACATGCACGCCTGGAGGCAATCCTTTTTCGAGTTCCTTTATTTTCTGCTTGACCCGGTCGATCACTTCCCTTGCATTTTCACCGTACCGCATGACCACGATGCCGCCGACGGCTTCGCCTTTTCCGTCGAGATCGAGCAAGCCCCGCCGGATTGCACTGCCGAGCTGAACAGTGCCGAGATTTTTCACGTAGATCGGATTACCACGCATATCACTGCCGACCACAATGTTTTCGAGGTCTTCCATGGACTTGACATAGCCTCGTCCCCGGATAAGATATTCCGCATCAGCCTGTTCGATCAGCCGTCCTCCGGTATCCCTGTTCGATGCCTTCACCGCCTCCATGACCTTGCCGGCCGTAATATTGAAGGCATAGAGCTTCCCTGGATCGAGGTCTATCTGGTACTCCCTCACCAGGCCGCCGATCGAAGCCACTTCGGCAACGCCCTGGACTGTGTTGAGCTGGTAACGAACGAACCAGTCCTGCAGCGTCCTGAGCTGTTCGAGCGAGTAGCCGTTCCCTTCGATGGTGTACCAGAAGACATGGCCGACGCCCGTTCCGTCGGGCCCGAGCGTGGGAACGACACCCTGGGGCAGGAACGAAGATGCGTAATTGAGGCGTTCGAGCACACGGGACCGTGCCCAATAAATGTCAGCCTTGTCATCGAAAATCACGTAGATCATAGAGAAACCGAATGCCGATGATGCACGCACCGCCTTGACCTGAGGAAGGCCCTGCAGGTTGACCGAAAGCGGATAGGTGACCTGGTCTTCGACCACCTGCGGAGAACGTCCGGGATAATCGGTGAAAACGATCACCTGGTTGTCGGAAAGGTCGGGAATAGCATCGACCGGTGTGCGCAACACCGCCCAGATCCCGCAGAGAACTACCAGCCCGAAAGCCATCAGAACGATGATCCTGTTCCGGGCAGCATATTCTATAATCTTCTCTATCATCGTTTCAGGCTTGAGACTGTTACTGTTTCATTCCAGGCATGTTTGGGGACATTTCCCCGGTTGCCGTGCCCCGGAGCTGTGATTCGGAATCGATCAGGTAAGCACCTGAAACAACGACTTTCTCTCCGCTCCTGATCCCCGAAAGGATCTGCACCTTGTCCTTTGTGCGTTGTCCCACCTCGACGTTCCTCGGTTCAAACATGCCGGGCGAGCTTTCAACCCAGAGCACCTGGCGTCTGCCCGTATCGATGAGAGCCGTGACGGGCACGACGATTGCCGGTTTCAGGGGAACCCTTATCGTTGTGTTGACAAACATTTCCGGCTTCAGGAGCAGATCCGGGTTCATGAGCTCCACCCTGACCCTGACGGTTCTTGTCTTCGGGTCGAGAACCGGATAGACGAGTGATACCTTCCCGTTGAAGGTTTTCGACGGGTAGGCCCGTGAGGTGATGTTGACAGGCAGGCCCTTGTGCACCGATGCGAAATCGTTTTCGTACACTTCGGCTTCCACCCAGACTTTCGAAAGGTCGGCTATCGAAAACAGCGCATCTCCTGCGTTGACATACTGCCCCTGCTGGACCATTTTTTCGATGACGACACCGGAATAAGGAGTGAAAACAGCGAGATTGACCGAAGCTTTACCGGTTTTTCCGAGCCGGGCAATCTGTCCTTCGTTGACTCCGAGCAGCCTGAGGCGCTGCCTTGCCGATGAAACAAGGAGCTCGCCGTTTTCGGCTATCGACTGGAATGAAGATCCCTTCAACTGTTCGCGGCTTCTGAGGGCAAGCAGGTATTCCTGCTGCGCCGTATAGAGGTCCGGAGAATAGATTTCCGCTACAGCCATCCCCCTGGTGACAGTCGATCCTGCCGTGCCCAGAAAAAGCCGGTCGAGGCGTCCGGCAACCCATGCCGTCACTTTTGCCTGTCTCGACTGGTCATACTGAACGATACCTGCCGCATTGATTTCCTTGTCGAGCGGTTCTTCAGCCGCTTCGGCTGTGGCGACATTGGCCATCACACGCTGTGTCGGAGAAAGGGTTATATGGCCTGTCATGACAGGTTGACGGGCATCATTGCCGGCACCTGCACCGGGAACAGGAGCAGTATCGGGCTTATTAATGAGCTGCATGCCGCAGACAGGACAATTCCCCGGTTTATCCCTGACAATGAAGGGATGCATCGAGCAGGTCCAGAGCTGTTTTGCCTGGGGCCCTGTTTTTGCAGGAACATTTCCCTGTTGATTGTTCTGCCACAGCATGATGCCGGTCCCGGCCGCGATTGCAAGAAGAAGCACAATCAGTGCAATCCATTGTTTCGTTTTCTGTTCCATCGGTCATTCCGGGTTTTTTGCAAGTGTTCCACTGGAAAGGTGTTGGACATCGGCTGTCCGTGCAGGAAGCAGTTCCGTTCCTGTCAGGGCTTCGAGCCGGGCAAGCTTCATCATGAAGTCCGCTTCGGCATCGAAAAGCTCTCGCTGATAAGTGAAAAGCGCCATCGTACCCTCGAGGATCATGCTGAACTCACTCTTGCCTGCGCGATAGCCGATCATGGCTGACTGTACGGATTGTTCAGCCTGCGGGACGATACCTTTCCTGTAAAGCTCGACAGTCTTGCGGAGCCGTTCGTATTCCAGCACGGTCTGGTTGATGGCAAGGCCGATACTGTTCTTAATGGCATTCAATTCCTCCTGCGCCATCATCGTTTCGGAAACCGACTCGGCAACCATTGCTTCCCTTTTTCCCGGCCACAGGGGAAGGTTGAAGCTGAGGCCGAGAGAAAACATATTCTCACCGGGATCCTGCACCATGCCGCTCGTTACCGGTTCGCGCAGCATGTATTCCGCCGAAAGGCTGACATCGGGCAGGAGTTCCCTTTGTGCCAGGCGTCTGCCGGCCTGCGCCTTCTGAAGCAGGCTCGAAAGGCTTTTCAGCTGAGGGCGTTTGTCGAGGGCGGTTTCAAGCAGCTTTTCGGAATCGACTTGTATCTGCGGAAGGGTAAAATCGCCAATTGGTCCTACATTGGTTGCCGGTTTGCGATAAAGCAGGTAATTGATGTTCGCCTCGATGCTCCTGCGCTGCTGCTGCAGGGAGAGCTGCATGGCAAGCATCCTCGATTGCTCAAGACCCGCTTTGTAGATATTCTGCTGTGATCCCTGACCGGCGGCTGACCGGAGTCCGTTGAGGGTCACAAGGTTATCGAGAATTTTCAGGCTTTTATCGACTAAAGCCAGTTCCTTGTCAACCGCCCAGAGCTTGTAGTAAGCTTCCCTGACCATCAGTGCGAGCTCGAGTTTCCTTTCTTCCAGGGCCCAGCGGTACGATTCTGATTCATTCTTTGCCATTTCTTTCCGCAAACCGAGCTTGCCCCATAACGGCAGCTGCTGCGAAACACCGAAAACAATTCCTGACTGCGGGTCCCTGTTGAAAACGAAAGGGTCTTTTGCCATCATGTTCTGCAGTTTGACCATGAACATCGGGTCCTCGGGATATGATGCCTGTCTGGCTTTCGCGGCATACATTTTCCAGCGGGATTCCGAAGACCTGAGCTCCGGATTGTTTGCGATTGCCGTGCTGACAAGAGCCTGAAGATTTTCGGCAGGCACTGCCATATCCTGTGCAAGTGCAGATACGGGAAGAAAAAACAGGAAGAGTAAAACCTGCACTCGTATGTTTTTCATGAAAATCATGGCAATGTCATGTCTGATTATTGCTTATAAGTTTATACCAGCAAAGATCGTGCCGCCCCCCTCGCACCCTTGCCACTCCTGTATTCATGAACCCGCGCCCAATAAAAGTAAAGAATATCCTTCATCACCATGTAGAATATTCTGCACACTGTTCGATTAAACTGTGACCGGAGAATGTGTCAGGATAAAGCCTGATCTAAGGCAGAGTGATGCCGTATTTTTCAATCCGGTAGATGAGAACGTGGCGAGGAATACTCAGAAAACGGGCGGCAGCGGCCTGGTTCCAGGAATTTTTCTCGAGCGCATGGATAATGATGTTCTTTTCGAGGTCGTCCAGGGGATACCCTTCATCGGGAAGGTTGATCATGTTGTTCGCTTCGGTCTTTTTTTGAAGCATGTTTTCAGGGAGGTCGGAAACACCGATGCTGTCACTGTGCCTCAGGATCAGAATGCGTTCCACCGTGTTTTCAAGTTCCCGAATGTTGCCCGGCCACGGATGATGCTTCATCACTTCAAGCGCATCCCGGCTGAATTGAACCTCGGCGCTGCCGTGCTTTTCACAGAAATGGCGGATAAGCAGCGCGATATCGTCCCTGCGTTCTCTGAGCGGGGGAAGATGGATCTCGATCACCGACAGCCGGTAAAAGAGGTCTTCACGGAATGATCCGCCCGTTACTGCTTTTCTGATATCGAGATTGGTGGCCGAAAGCACACGGACATCGATTTTCAGGGGCTTATCGCTTCCAACCGGATCTATTTCCTTTTCCTGCAGTGCCCTGAGCAGTTTTGGCTGCAGCTCGGGCAGCAGTTCGCCGATCTCGTCGAGAAAAAGCGTTCCACCCTCGGCCAGCTGGAATTTGCCGGCCTTGTCCTTCAGAGCCCCTGTAAACGCCCCCTTTGCATATCCGAAAAGTTCGCTTTCGATGAGCTCGCGGGGGATGGCCGAACAGTTTATGGCTACAAAAGGAGCATTCCTGCGTGAGCTCTGAGCATGGATCGCGCGGGCGACCAGCTCCTTGCCTGTGCCGGATTCTCCGGTTATCAGCACGGCTGCTTCCGTATCCGCCACCTTGTTTATCACATCGAAAACCTTCTGCATCTCGTTCGACGTCCCGATCATGTTGCGAAAGCCGGCTTTTTCATCAAGCTGGCTTTTGAGCCGACGGTTCTCCTCGATCACACCGGAATACTGAAGTGCCTTGCTTACCGTCAGTTTCAGGGAGTCCCTGCTGAACGGCTTCTGGATGTAGTCATATGCTCCGGCTTTCATGGCTTCCACGGCTCTGTCGACCTCTCCGAATGCCGTGATGATGATGACCAGTGTTTCCGGGGATCGCTGCCTGATATGCCGGAGAACATCAAGCCCATCGATACCAGGCATTTTCATGTCGGTAATCACGAGGGCTGGCATCAGTTGATCGAACATGCCCAGTCCTTTTTCACCTGAAGCGGCGACCGATACCTCGTAACCTTCCTGCTGGAGATTGTATTCCATGACCCTGCGCAGCGAAGGATCGTCGTCGATGACAAGAATTCTTTGTTTCATGCCGTTACTGTTTGGTCTTTTCCGAAACCGGAAGCCTGATGATGACGGTCGTGCCCTTCCCCTTCAGGCTTTCTATTGCAATGGTGCCGTTGTGGCTTTCGATAATTTTTTTCGTGATGGAAAGACCAAGACCTGTCCCATCCGGTTTCGTGGTGAAGAACGGTACGAAAAGCCGGTCCAGATTCCCGAGATCGATACCGGGGCCACTGTCATGAATGCGGATGCTCAAGCTTACACTGTCGGAAGCATCGACAGCAATGGAAACGCTGCTTCCCGCCGGTGCCGCCTGAAGCGCGTTCAGGATAATGTTCAGAAAAGCCTGGCGCAGTTTTTCGCTGTCAGCCATGATCGGAACCTGCTTGCCGGTTGGTTCGAGAACTATTTCCACATGATGATTTCTCGCATCGTTTGTCAGGAGGGTTGCAATGGTTTCAAGCTCTTCCATGACATTGCAGGGCTGCATGTCGGAAGGCCGGGGACGAACCATCTGCAGGAACTCGCTGACAACCCGGTTCAGGCGCTCGGTCTCCCTGATCTGGATATCGATGAACTCATGTTTCGGGTTATCCGGCGGGTAATCATCCCTGAGTATTTCAGCCGTCCCCCTGATGGAACCGAGCGGGTTCCGCACTTCGTGGGCCAGCACGGCAGCAAGCTCGACCATGGTTGAAAGTTTCTCGGCCCTTCTAAGCTGCTCTTCGATCGCCATGATCCTTTCAGACTGCGCCTTGAGTTTGCTGTACGATATTTCAAGGCCTTCGGCGGTTTTTTTCAGCTCGGCCGTGCGTTCCTTTTCAAGCTGGGATAAAAAACCGGTCAGGCCTCCGACGATATTGAAAAGCAGTATTTCGAGATATTTCCCTGTTTCCATGGAGAAATCGCCGCCCCACTGGTAGAGAATGTGAGGTGCATACACGATACTGACGATGACTGAGCAGAACAATCCTCCGCGCAGGCCGAACCAGAGTGCGGAAAGGATGATCGGGATATAGTAGAGGCGCTGAAAAATGTCATGGAGATAGGAAGCGTGAAGCGGCGTGAAATAATGGAACATGCTGATACCGGTTACGGCAACCGTTAAAATCAGGAGCCTTGTATAATCCGGCTTTCCAATCATTTCATTACAGCATGATGTTGAACCGCTTTCAGGAGCATAAACTATCTGAAGAGATTATAAAATTCAGAAAAAATAAAGATCGCTTCGAATAAGTTGGAAGCATCACTCATCCGGTGATCCTCACGATATGCATGTGACGTGATTTATTTATATTTTATATGCAAAATAAAGCTGTTATCAAAAACCATGTAAAAGGAGACGGTCATGTCTATAGAGCAGGCAAAAGCTTGTATCGAAAAAATGAAATTCGACAAGGTTTTCCGGGAATATATCTTGTCGATTGAAGATACCGAAGCCCGGATGCGGGCAATCCACGATGCCGGTTTTTCCATAACAATGGAGGAAATCCGGGAAGCGTCCCGTGAGATGGACCATTACGGCGACATTTCCGGCAGCGGGATGGACCTTGACAACAACCCTTCAGGGGCATCATGCTACTGTTTTCTCCTTGGGTAAACCGGGGCGTTATCATCATTACTATTGAAAAACGGCAGAGAGATATGTCAGGAACTCCTTAAATGTGCAAGACTGACGTACAGCCCGGCAGCACCGTGGGCAAATCTTTTCTTTTCCGGAATTGTCACGATATCGGCACACATGCCCCAGCATAGGAACCCTGTTTTGCAATCGGGTTACCGACCCCCCTGTGGCGGTGTTGTTCAGGGTGCACCAGGCGATACCCTTGCTTCATATCAGGCACTTCCTTCTTTCCCAGCAGGGCATCACAGATTTCCTTCGTTCGCCTTTGATCGAGATATGATTCAAGATCCTGTAGAAGCGAGTACCTGACAGGAGAGCAGCATTCGAGCCCTTCCTCGCCGAACTGTTTCATTCTCATTCTTTTATTGACGCATCCTCCTCCACAGACCGGAAAACAGGAACATTCCATACACGTTTTATCATTGAAAGGATCTGCAACGGTAGCGTACCGGGCAACGATATCCTTATTCCTGACCGCCTCCTCGTCATAGACAGAACCGATAACCATCTTGCCGTTCCCAACATCTTCCAGGCACTTGTACATTTCTCCTCTTGGTCCGATCACATAACCGAAACGGGAAGTTGCGGTGCAGGTATTCACGGCTCCGCTCTGCGGGAAATTTCCTCCATGTGGAACAATCCCGCTGGTTTTATATCCGTCAAACAAAAAATCCTTCCATTCGCTTACACTCAAACCGGAATGAGAACCATAAGGATGAGAAAGAGGAATGGTAAGGTAACCGGGACGGACTACAAGATTTTTACCGGCATACCGTTCCAGCAACTCTTTTCTCAATCCGGCAAATTCATCACGGTTATATTTGTCTACATTCACCCGGATTGCAACCCGGCCATTCCAGTTGGAGTTCATCAGCATATCGATATTGTCGAGAATATTTCTGTAGGTCGGACCGCCGCCTGTCAGCATCCTTCTGCTGTTGTGGGTCGCTTCGCTGCCATCGAGTGTAATCTGTATTGTGGTGATTTTCAGGTTTGCAAGTTCATCGATCCACTTCCCGTCAAGCAGGTAGGCATTGGTAATGAGACCGGCATTGTCGAAATCAGGGTAAAGCTCCCGGAACCTTGCGGTAAGGCCCGTGACAACCTCGAAAGCAAGCGTAGGTTCACCTCCATACCAGTTAACCGTAAGGCTCTTTGCCTCCTTATGCTTTTTTATGAAGGAAATCAGAGCGTCCATTGTATTTTCGCTCATTATCTCCGGATCGCTCTGGCTATGCTCGAAGCAATAGGAGCAACAAAAATTGCAAGAGAGTGTCGGGCAGATGGTAAGCCCGAGCGTTGATGTATTGAAACAGGCTGCATTGCGGTCATATTGAAGTTGCATCAATTGCAACAGTTCATCGTCCCTCTGTGCAAGGAAACCATGTTCTTCAAGAAATGCCGGAAATTCGGAATCCTTTTGAGGTTCAAAGCATTCACGACCATCACGAAGCCCGGCTGCTGTTTCGTAATGTTCTTTGTCGAGCTCCAGCATAAATCCTGACAGCGCATTGTAAAGAAAGAAGCCTGACTTTTCAGAATGGAAAAGGGTATTGTAAAAGGACCAGGGTTTCATCTGTTTGAATATCAGCAGGTTATATGTTTTATATTGGAAATATATAGCCATTAACAATAAATTAAACGTTAAAAGGACTGCGATAACTTGCGTTTTTTATAGCAGGGACATATAAACCCTGTTTTTTGCAGCCAGTTTCCAATCTCTGTTTCAAACATTCCTTCATGGCCATCGAGTTCAGAAAGGAAGCTCTCAAAAAGCTCAGTTCCCCTGATGATCTTGACCGTCTGATCCCGGTTACGGACCGGCGTGGCTGGATAGCGCTTCTTTCAGCCGCAATTTTCATCCTGGCAATGACTGCCTGGCTCATTTGGGGCAAAATTGATACGACAGTCGAGGGACAAGGTATTACCATGGGTGCCGAGACCGTACAATCGATTTCATCCCGTTCAGCAGGTACCGTTACCGATTTCAATCTCAAGGATGGACAGACGGTTCAGGAAGGTGAAATTCTCGGTATCATCGAACAGCCTGAACTGAAACATGAATTTCATTCCGCGTTCTCGACCTATGAGTTTCAGCTCTCTCATCAGGCAGAGAAACGTTCATTTCTGAAAAGGCAAATTGCACTGATGGAGCTTAAGGCTGCAAGAGTTCATGAGCAACCCGGGAAACCCACGTTGAATAACAGAACCCGGGCTTCGACCGAACAATCGATCATGGAGCTCAAAAACAGCCTTTACAAACTTGACAACGACCTTGCCGACGCAGAAAGAAACCTTGAAAAATCAAGGGAGAATTATAAATGGCGTTCAACTGTCATTTCTCCTGTAACCGGAATGGTGACAGAAATCAAAGTTACAAATGGACAACCGGTTTCCCCCGGTATTGAACTGCTTCAGGTTGAACCTTTCATAAACAACAAGTCCGGTGACATAAAACTTGACCTGTACATCGCTTCGGGAAATGCGAAAAAAATCAGGAAAGGTATGGAAGCATATATTGCGCCCTCGATCGTAAAACCTGAGGAATATGGGTATATCGTCGGAAAAGTGCTTTATATAAGCGAATACCCGGTTTCCGCACAATCCATTGCTGCAGAAATAAGAAACGAGGAGCTTGCCCGTAAATTCGCCCTTTCAAGCCCCCCCTACAAAGTGACTGTCAAACTCCTCAGGGACCGTTCCAACAGCAGCGGTTTCAGGTGGACTTCCGGCAGAGATCCCCGGACAACCATCTCATCCGGTATTCTCTGTACGGGAAAGATTGTGGTCGAAGAACAGTCTCCAATCGAACTGATAATTCCGATGATGAAAAATACTCTGTTTCCCGATTTCATGTAACGACGATATTTCCAACAGTTTTCTCTTATCTGCATGTTCACGAAAGAGCCGATAAATTATGAAGAACTCAACTGAAATACTTTTCAACAGTTACGACAGAGGAATACAAGCATGAGCTTCATGCTCTTTCCTTCCGAAAAACTCTGGGATGAAGCCAGGATCAAAACACCGACCATCCTCCAGATGGAAGCTGTCGAGTGCGGAGCCGCCTCGCTGGGAATGGTTCTTGCCTGGTTCGGATGTCATGTCCCGCTGGAGAAGCTCCGGGCCGAATGTGGAGTAACCCGTGACGGCAGCAAGGCAAGCAGCCTGATCAAAGCTGCCGGAAAATACGGCCTAGAAGCAAAAGGATGCAGGCTGGACCTTGACGATCTCCACAGAAAGAAACTTCCCATGATCCTGTTCTGGAACATGTACCATTTCGTCGTGCTCGAGGGCTTCAGGAAAGGATACTATTACATCAACGATCCTGCATCGGGCCAGAGAAAAATCACATTGAATGAGTTCAGCGACTCATTTTCCGGAATTGCCATTACATTCGAGCCAACTGCCGATTTCAAAAAGGGAGGACGTCCATTCAGCCTCCTGAAAGCTTTACAGAAAAGGGTGTCGGGAATGGAAAAGGCAATTACCTTCATCATTCTTGCTACAGTCCTGCTTGTACTTCCCGGACTGGTAGTTCCTTCATTTCTGAGAATATTCATCGATTACGTCCTTGTAAAAAGAATGACCGACTGGATCAGACCGCTCTTGCTGGGCATGCTTCTGACAGCTCTTTTTCAGGGTTTCATGACATGGCTGCAGCAGTATTACATACTCAGGGCCGAAACAAAACTTGCGCTTGCATCGTCCGCAAAATTCTTCAACCATGTCTTCGCCATGCCGATGCGGTTTTTCACCATGCGTCAGGCTGGGGAAATTGCCAATCGGGTGCAGTTGAACGATCAGGTTGCGTCACTGCTGGCAGGCGAACTCTCTTCAAAATCCCTCAATGTGCTCCTGATCTTTTTTTATGCTCTCCTTATGCTCAGGTATGATGCCATCCTCACTGCCGGAGCTATAGTGATAGCTGGTCTGAATGCTGCCGCGCTTTTCTATGCATCGAGAAAACGCATTATCCTTAGCCGGAAATTCCTGCATGACAATGGAAAGCTTATGGGTACGACCTATTACGGTATCAGGACTATCGAAAGCCTTAAAGCATCGGGAGGTGAACAGGATTATTTTTCCAGATGGACTGGACTTTTCGCCAATATGGTAAACGGACGCCAGCAGCTTCAGATCGCAACCGTTTTTCTTCTCGCTCTTCCCCCGTTCCTTCAGTCGCTTGGAAACATAGCCATTCTAACCGTCGGGGGGTTGCGTGTCATGGAAGGAAACCTGACAATAGGCATGCTTGTCGCCTTCCAGAGCCTCCTGCTCTCATTCCTTGCCCCGGTCAACCAGATGGTATCCCTCGGACAGAAACTTCAGGACACTCAGGCCTGCCTGCAAAGGCTGGACGATGTAATGGAGAACGAGAGCAAGCTCTCGGCTGACCATATGGAAAGTGGCAAAGAGTTCGAAAAACTGACGGGCGATATCGAGTTGAGAAACATTACTTTCGGCTATAATCCTCTTGAACCGCCACTTATAGAAAATTTCTCCCTGAAGCTCAGGCCTGGAGAACGGATTGCTCTTGTAGGAAGCTCGGGTTCGGGCAAATCCACAATTGCAAAACTTGTAGCCGGACTTTATGAGCCCTGGAGCGGTGAAGTGCTTTTCGACAATAACCGGAGAAAAGATATTCCTCGTAATCAGCTGGCTTCATCAATAAGTATGGTTGATCAGGAAATCACTCTTTTTGAAGGAACGATAGCGGAAAACATCGCCATGTGGGATATGACACTCCAGCATGATGAGATAACCCGGGCGGCTATGGATGCCGCAATCCATGATGTGATCATTGCGAGAACTGGTGGATATCAGTCGGATCTGAGCGAAGGAGGCAGGAATTTCAGCGGCGGTCAGCGCCAGAGGATCGAAATTGCCCGGGCACTCTCATATAACCCTTCCATACTGATCCTCGACGAAGCGACAAGCGCCCTGGACCCGACGACGGAAAAAATAATCGATATGAATATTCGAAGGAGGTCGTGTTCCTGCCTGATCATAGCCCACAGGCTCAGCACAATCCGTGACTGCGACGAAATTATCGTTCTTGAAGGCGGAAAGGTCATTGAACGGGGTACCCATACCGCTCTGATGAAAGCCGGAGGTACATATGCCGGACTGATCGCAAAAGGATAGATTTGCCCATGGAAACCGGAACAGAACATCTGAATAAACAGACGGCAGGAAAAAATTCAGGAAAGCGCTTTGCCGAAAAATCTCTTTTCCGGGAGGAAAGTTACCAAAAAGCTCTCGAAAGCCTGGCAGGTATCCTTGAAAAAGACAAAACAGGGTCCTTTCCGTTATATTCCGATCCTCTCCTTGCCGCATGCGTCCTGGTAGGAAATGCCACCGATATCGTCATCAGTGCGCCGCCTCAGGAAACGGACCCTTTCCTTGAGGATCCCCTTCAGTTGATCTGCCGGCATTCAGGTATCCGGATAAGGAAAGTAAATCTTTCAAAAGACGGTCCGTGGTGGAAACAGGAGAACGGGCCGCTTCTTGCCTACCGGGGTCCCTGCCGGAATCCTGTCGCCCTCATTCCTGGCCGCAAAGGGTACATGATGATCGATCCTCAAACCAGAGAGACATTCATTGTTGATGCTGACCTGCAAAGTGAAGTTGATACAGAAACCGCCTGGGCTTTCTACAGGCCATTCCTGGACAGGGTACTGAACCTTCGGGAAATCCTCCGCTTCGGTATTTCCGGAAGCAGATCCGATATCGGCAGCACTATCCTGCTCGGTATGGCAGGAGCATTGATCGGCCTGTTGACTCCGGTAATGACCGGTATTCTCTTCGATACGATCATTCTCCAGTCATCAAGAGAACAACTGCTTCCCTTTGCAATAATCCTTGCCGCCAGTGTGACAGCTGCCTGCGGATTCGATCTTGCAAGGCAGATATTGGTAACGAGAGTGCAATCCCGCCTGGATATAAAACTCCAACCGGCATTCATAGACCGCCTGCTCAATCTCCCCAGCATCTTTTTCAGAAATTTTTCCGCAGGAGACCTTGCTAACCGGATCCTCGGCATTTCCAGGATCCGGGAGACCCTGAGCAGTGCAGTTATGTCCGCTCTTCTCGGCATGCTGTTCGGTTTCCTGAATTTTTTCCTGCTGTTTTTTTACAGCTGGAAGCTCGCACTTGTTGCAGCTGCTCTTACAGGTCTGCTTATCGGTATTACCGTTCTGACAAGTTACCGGCAACTGCGGTTCAAAAAGCTCCTGTTTGAAACCCAGGGAAGTATCTCCGGGCTCCTGGGCAATCTCCTGACCGGAATTGCCAAAATAAGGATTACCGGCACGGAAAAGCATGCATTTGTACAATGGGCCGGAAAATTCAGAAAGGAACGTGACCTGACCCTGCAGGCAGGAGTTCTCAAGAACATTCTTGATGTAACTGCAGCTTCATTTCCGGTTATAACCATGGCATTCATCATTTTTACTGCCGGAAGCCTGTTAACCGGAGAATATCTCACATGCGGCTCGTTCATTGCTTTCATGACTGCTTATACGACCTTTCAGACAGCCCTTCTGCAATCGACGCTGACCATCATCGCAAGCCTCGACATCATTCCCCTCTACGAACGCATCAAACCGGTGCTCGATACCCTTCCCGAAACGACCCAGACCAGGACACAGCCTGGAAAACTGACAGGGAAGATAGAATTGCAAAGCGTCAATTTCAGTTATTCCACAGAAGGTCCCCAGGTACTTCACGATATTGAACTGAATGCGGAACCAGGAGAGTTCATTGCAATAGTCGGCAGCTCAGGTTCGGGAAAATCAACCATGATGAGACTTCTTCTCGGCTTCGAACAACCTGATTCCGGCACTGTATTCTACGATGGCATCGACCTCGCAACCCTGAATGTGCAGGCGGTACGCCGTCAGATCGGCGTCGTTATTCAGAATGCGCAGTTGCAGCCGGGTTTCATCCTGAACACTATTGTCGGCTCTTCGGCACTGACAGTCGAAGATGCCTGGGAAGCGGCTAAATTGGCGGGTATTGACGAGGATATCCGAAAAATGCCAATGGGCATGTATACCATCATCAGCGAGGGAAGCGAAACCATATCGGGAGGACAGAAACAACGCCTTCTGATTGCAGGAGCACTCGTTCGAAAACCCGGAATGATTTTTTTCGACGAAGCAACAAGCGCTCTTGACAACCATACCCAGGAGATAATCAGCAGAAGCCTGGAAGAACTCAAGGTCACCAGGGTCGTTATCGCCCACAGGCTCAGCACCATCCGCAAGGCGGACAGGATCTACTGCCTCGATGAGGGCCGGATTGTCCAGCAGGGCACCTATGAAGAACTTATGTCTCAGGAAGGACTTTTCAGGGAACTCGCCAACCGGCAGATTGCATGATGCATCCAACCGGAAGTACCGCTTTGTTAAACCAGGAAAAAGTAAAAAGACATGAAGAAACCAGTTATAAGAAAACTCCCCCTCATTCCTCTCTCGATCATATCCGGAGTGCTGCTTCTTTCGCTCGTCATATCCTGGATGCTGCTGTCCCAGCATGCGATCAACACTACCCGGAATCTTGTGAACCTCAACATGCTTCACATCGCAAGTGAAATCAGACAGAACGACCAGACACTCTATACCCTCAGGCTCGAATCGGATGCGCAGTCCATTGCCAAAGCCCATGCCTTCGCGTTCATGATCCAGCAGAACCCTGCCATTATACACGATGAACAGAAACTGGAAGAAATCCGCAAGCTCCTCGATGTCGATGAACTTCACGTCAGTGACAAGAACGGCATTCTTGTCGGAAGCACCATTCACAGTTATATCGGTTACAAATACGCTTCCGATCCGCAATCCAAACCGTTCCTGCTTGCTATCTACTACAAGGATTTCAAACTTGCCCAGAAACCGATGCCGAAGGGTATTGAAAAGGGAGAAATGTTTCAGTACACCGGTGTAGCCCGTCTTGACGAACCCGGTATCGTGCAGATCGGTTACAAACCGGAAAGGCTTTACCGGGCCCTTGCCGCCGCAGATATCGGAAAAGTCGCCAATGGCTACAGAATAAGACAGACGGGAACAATCATCGTCACTGATCTTGACGGCAAGGTACTGAGCAGTACAGACGGCGGCAACATAGGAAAAAACGTAACTGCTTTCGGGTTTTCAGACAAGGCATTCAGAGGTTACGAAGGATCGTTCTTTGAAAACATTGGCGGCAAAAAATCACTTTTCATCTACAGGATCTATGACGATTACATGGTTATCGGTTCTCTGGGTATCGATGAGATCTATCAGCGCAGAAATCAGTCCATGCTGGTCCAGATTATTTCGAGCATCTTCGTATTCGTACTGATGGCCTTTTTTCTTTCGAGAAATGACAAATCCGGAACAGGAAACACTGCCATTTGAGCATTACGGATTCCCCCTTCAATCCGGCCCTGAAACGGAAACCTTATTGCGAAACTGTTGTGACATGGTTATCGGACTGGACGGCGGCAGCGTCATGGATGCAGTGAAGGTAATAAAAAAGGTCTTCATACCGGTATTTTCCATACATCGAAGCATTTATTCCACGATTCCCGCCCTCAGGTTCAGAGGCCATGAAACGGTTTTGACTTCCTTCGGGTTTCCCCAGGCCTGCCTGAGTTCCGCATCCATCATCGCAAGAATATCGATACCGGTCTTGGAGCGCATCTGACCGATTGCCGACCAGGTTGACAGGTAACCGAGAAAACGATCCAGCTCCCAGTTCGTTTTCATCCTGAATTCCGGAACGGCTATCTCCCTCAAAGGAAAAGAGAGGGAACGGTAACCGTCATCGACATGCCTGCGTTCACGAGGCCAGTATGGGGCAAGAATATCGCAATAGAGATGCAGCAGCAGTTCATCGACATTTTCATCAACCGTCACGAGCCCGTAAGAAATTGCAGCAAATACAGCATCCTGCGTTGCTACACGCCTGATTTCCGGATAGAAGCGGCCGATGTCGAACCAGTGCAGCGACTGGGCAGCAACGATGAGATCAACGCTGTTGCCATAAAGTCCCGTTTCTTCAGCCGCCGATACTTTATAGGTCACTTTTGCATCCCTGACGGCACTTGCTATCTGTGATTTGCTCGGATCGACGGCGTATACTCTTTTAAAATGCGCTGCCAATCCGATCGAAGCCTGACCCGTACCGCAACCGCAATCGAGAGCAACATCGTGCTTCGGAGCAATCCCGGCAAGCCATTTGAAGAGCTCCCGGGGATAAACCGGCCTGAATTCCCTGTACGATTGCGATACATTGGAAAAGTAATCCTTGTATGAACGTTTCATATCGACATCCATGCCGAAAGTATTCATGATTGTAATGATATGATTATAAACAAACTGCTGAACATGCTTCCGGCTTTTATCAATCAGGCGATCAAAGGTATCAGTCCGGCTTGGCACATATTGTCATTCCGGGACCGAAGCAGTCGAACAAAGGATCCATAACCCTTTTTTATGTCGCCTGAAAGGAGCTTCGGGTTGTCCGGTCGAGTTGTTCGAAAGTGTCAATATTCGATCCGGACCGGTTCTTTTTGTTTTTCCGGTGTTCGAAGCAATACGATCAGACCGCATCCGAACAGCATAAAGATTGTTGACACCAATGTTATCAGGGCATTTTTCATATTCATGTTCATCCTCTCCTTCTATCCACGGTTTTGATTTTCTCACTCCAGACTGCATGTCGATGCATCGTTACTCACTCCTTTTGTATTCTGCAAGGAAAAAAAATGATATGCACATTCATCTGACGGTCACTTCCCGTCCTAAAACCAGAACATGTCCTCCGTCCGGCTCTCTTCCGGCTGTCCGTCCGTTTCATCATTGGCTGCAGCTTCCTCATGAAGCGTCTTTATGAGCAGAACAGGACAATCAGCATTCCGCAGCACTGTTTCCGCGGTACTGCCCATAAGCAGATAGGGTATGCCGGTCTCGCCATGGGAACCTATCGCTATCGTATCGGCCTTGCTGCTTTTCGCAAATGCAATGATGGCATCGGCAGGCGAATTATAGCCGTCGAGCCCCTGAATATCGAGATGATAATTACAGTCAAAGCTGTTCAGTATTTGTATATATCTCGAAAAAAGCCTGTACAGATTTTTCTTCCCTGAATCATCGCAATCCGCCGGATTACGGTTACAAACGTAAACAAGCTGCAAGTCGGCATCTTTTGAATAATACCGGCCGATATGCTTCAGGGTCATCTCGGATGGACCTGAAAAATCGACGGGACAAAGGATGATTTTCCTCACTTGTGAATCTTTCTTTTCCATAACAGAAGAGATTTTTAATTGTTATTGATCCAGTATATCACCTGCTGCATGTCTCAAGGCAAATGCATCGCATCTCCCAAGCGTAATAAAGAGAGTCGATACGGATGGAGAATCTGCTGAACAAGCTGTTCCGAAAAAAAGAAAAACCTGGAACAGAAGCCGAATGATGGAAAAATGTCCTGATTTCATACAGTCTCTGTTTGACATCCATATCTCAAAAATCATGCCATAACACAAAAGAATTCAAAAATAGCTATAACAGTCAGCTTTAAAACCATTTAACGAACCGCAAACAATGCATGTTGTGATTAATATTTCTGAATATTCAGATATTTCTGTACTATTATCTTCTGAATAATCAGAATTCTATCATGCAGAAATACAAGCTGTCAGAATCGCGCCAGCTGCTGAAATATATCAGCGATGCCATAGGAACCATCCGGGATCCGGGAGAGCTCTTCAGAACCGTTATCAACCGGCTGCGCCTGATGTTCTATTTCGATTCCGCAGCAATCATCACCCTGAACACGGAAGGAAGGAACCTCGAAATCTTTTTCGACACTTCGAGGATCGAACTTCCTCAATGGCTGCAGGATCAGAAAGAGCTTATCGCTGAAGCACTTATTGAAAACAATCTCGAGAATCAGGAGGTTCAGGCGCTGAGCATGGAAAATCCTCCTTACGGGGCAAGTGAAAACAGCCGCAGGGTCCTGCAGGTTTTCCAGGAACACGGAATACGTCAGATCATTCTTTCACCTTTGAGACCTGGAGGAAGACTTATCGGTTTTCTGACGTTCATTTCAAGAGACCGGAGGGAATGGACACAGACAAGAAAAGACCTGCTTTCGGATATTTCCCTCCCGATTGCCATGTCCGTCAGCTATGCGCTCGCCTATGAGGAACTGAGGCTGAAGGAAGTCGAAACATCCCTGCAGCTTGCAATAAACAACCTCCTTCTGACCATCAAGGACAGGCACAGCATGATGCTGGCCGTCTGCGAACAGATTGCAAAGCTTTTTTCGTACACCTTCATGGCAATCCGGGTGATCGGCCATAACGGAACATATCTTGTATCCGACAACTACAAGTGCGATTCAGGCAGCCGTTTCATGCACTTTTCACCTCTCGAATATCTCGATACCGAGTTTGAAAGCAAGTATTTCGGCGTGGAAGGTTATGAACTGATTTCGAAATCCGGTATGTACTCTTCTGACCAGTTCGACAACCTGTCGAAAGAGTATAAAATCATCGAACTGGTAAAGGAAAGGTACCGGATCTGTTCCCTGATCTCGATACCGCTCTGGAATCATTACGGCAGCAAGGCCGGGTTGTTCCTCGCGGCAACAGACCGGGCGTTCGATCCGGAGGATATGGAAACAATCAAGCTCATCGTGCCCCAGCTCTCCCTTGCGCTGCAGAACTGCCTGGCGTTCGAAGAGATCGATTCACTTCGCAGGAAACTCGAAGGCGAAAAAACATACCTGATCGAAGAAATCCGGGCAACGCACAATTTTGAAGAGATCATCGGCAACAGCGAAGCGCTCGTATCCGTCCTGCAGAAAGTCCGGCTTGTCGCCCCGACCGATGCTACCGTTCTCATGCAGAGCGAAACAGGAACAGGCAAGGAGCTCATTGCCCGGGCTATCCATAACCTTTCACCAAGGAAAGACAGGGTCCTTGTCAAAGTGAATTGCGCCGCTCTGCCGGCATCGCTCATCGAATCAGAACTGTTCGGCCATGAAAAAGGAAGTTTTACCGGGGCTGTAGATCGCAGGATCGGCAAATTCGAACTCGCGGACGGCGGGACCATTTTTCTCGATGAAATCGGCGAATTGCCGCTCGAAATGCAGGCAAAACTGCTGAGAGTTCTGCAGGAACGGGAACTTGAACGTATCGGCGGGCGTAAGGAAATACCGGTCAACGTCAGGGTAATCGCAGCGACAAACAGAAAACTCGAAACAGAAGTTGCCGAGGGACGGTTCCGCGAAGACCTTTTTTTCAGGCTCAATGTCTTTCCCCTGTTCCTTCCCCCGCTGAGGGAAAGGCGCAGCGACATTCCCCTGCTCGCCATCCATTTTGCCGGGAAATATGCACGTGAGTTCGGACGCCCGATGCCTTCGATCCGGGAATCGGACATGAGGGAACTTTGCTCAAGGCAGTGGAAGGGAAATATCAGGGAGCTGGCTCATTGCATCGAACAGGCCGTGATCATGTCGGAAGGAGAGACTCTCGACTTTTCCGGCATCCTGACCTCGAAAGCTCCGGCCAGGGAGATGCACTCCGCTCAGGGCAGACTGATAACGCTGCCGGAACTCGAGAAGGAACAGAAACAGAAAGAGCTTGAGATCATTCTTGCTGCGCTCGACCAGTCCAAAGGAAGGGTAAGCGGTAAAAGAGGAGCAGCCGAAATACTCGATATCAACCCGAAAACGCTCTTTTCGCGTATCGATGCGCTCGGAATAAAAAAACACTACCTTCCATAAATCTGTTCATCTCTGCTTCCGGCAGCATCGATAGCAATAGCCTTTTTTTGCTAAATTGATTCCGTTGCTCTGATGAGCGTACAGCTATTGAAGTATCAGCGGCAAATCTGTGCAGATGGACCTGCAGGGAGATGATATAACAGCACAACCCCCAATCACCCGGGTGTATCTGAAAAAAGAAACCAGGGATACAATCAGTCAACATTTTAACAGGAGCCGGATTATGTTCAAGGAATTCAAAGAGTTTGCCATGAAAGGCAACGTGATCGACATGGCCGTCGGCATCATTATCGGCGGTGCTTTCGGATCGGTTGTGAACACGCTGGTTTCCCAGGTCATGATGCCTCCCCTTGGAGCACTGATCGGAGGAATAGATTTTTCGAACCTCTATATCCTTCTGCGGGATGGAACGAAGGCAGCAGGCCCGTACTCATCTCTGGCCGATGCCCATGCCGCCGGTGCGGTAACGATCGGCTACGGGCTTTTCCTCAATTCCCTCATCAGCTTCCTGATCATGGCTTTCGCCGTTTTCCTTCTTGTCAAAGGGATCAATACGCTGCGAAGGGAAAAACCGGCACCTCCGCCCTCTCCGACAACCAGAGAGTGCCCCTACTGCTTTACCGCCGTGCCGCTCAAAGCCACCCGCTGCCCGGCATGCACATCGGAAATCGGGAAGTAATTTTTGTATTGCGGCTCAATTCCTGTTTGATGCAGAATCAGAACATGTGACAAATGCCGGAGTACAAACTCATCATCTGACCTTTTTCAAGGTAGATAAAATACCATGTTTACGGGATTTCATATCCGGAACCCAAAAGTGATCTTCAGGTTAATGCCTGGTGAACGTGAAAATCCATCTGGCAACCCGGAATGCGTTTCTTAAAACAGGAAGATGCTGATCTTGTCACATACACTGACCAAAAAAGCGCTCAGAAAAGCAATTATCCACTCAGAGTTACTGACTCAAGGTTTACTGCTGATTGTCTGGTTACTCTTTACTGTCAACGCCTTCGCAGCCTCCGGAGAAGTCAACGGGCTGAATCTTGCAAGCGTCAAAGAGATCTATGACAGCAAATCAGCCTGTTTTGTCGACGCACGTTCAGAGTATTCATATTATCAATCTCACATCAAAGGTGCCCGTTCTCTTTCGGACAGCAGGTTTGAGGAACAGTTTCCCGAATTCAGGCAAAAAATATCGACAGAGACCCCCATCGTAGTCTACTGCATCAGCCCCAGATGCAGCAAAGCCGAACATGTAGCTGAAAAACTGAAAAAAAACGGGTACCGGGACGTCAGAGTCTTCACCGGAGGTTTACTTGAATGGTCTGCTGCCGGCTACCCTCTTGAACAATGATCCTCAGCATCCATTCATTCCTTGAGGTCATATTTCCAGCCAATCTCAAACAGATATGTCACTTCTGACTGGATTGCACATTCCCTCTCCGGTGCTGACAACACTCAGGATTGTGATGGGTATGATCTTTATCGCATCAGGCTTTGAGAAAATCATCGATCTGAAATTTTTCGAACTGATCATTGCTGAATATCAGATCGTTCCGCCAGCCCTCATCCCTGCCGCCGCCCTCTCACTATCCCTGATTGAACTGTTATGCGGTATTATGCTTGTCATGAATCTTTTCTCCCGAAGCAATGCGTTTGTACTGTCAATCATTACAGCGCTTTTCATTGCCGGGATGGTAAACAACCTCACAAGGGATATCGAACACGAATGCGGCTGTTTTGAATTCCTGGGCCAATGGTTTGGACTGAAAGAGGAAATCGGCATCGGGGCTATCATAAGAGACCTCGTTTTCTTCATGCTGTTACTGCTGGTCGGACTTGCCGGCTCAGACAGGATACCCTGGAAGAAACCGGTTGAACCGGCCTGATCAACTACCCCTCGGCATGCTACGGGGTATGAATTCATCTTGCATTGCTACTTTCACGAAGCAGAGCTTCGGGGAATCTACCCGAAGAGATTCAAGGAATTGACAATATCAGACTGGCTTTATACAAAGGCCGGTGCCTGTCTGAATCCAAAGAAAACTTCCCCCCTCGAATAACCTGTGAAAACCAGACTGAGTAATGCATTCAGATATAATATTCAATTGAATCTATCAATCCTGACTTGACGGCAACCGCTATCAGTTGTTTTTGATCTGTAACACCAAGCTTTCGAAATACTTTTTTCAGTTGCCTATCGACAGCGGCAGATGTTGTTTTTTTCTTAATGGCTATCTCATTGAGCGATACCTCCCTGGAAAGCGCTTGTATCAGATCAATTTCCGAAGACGTCAGTAAAAGGGACTCGACAGTATGCTGCTTGTCCGTTTTCAGCAGCAGGTCAAGCAATTCGGGTGAATAATGTTTTTTCTCTTTCAGCGCAGCCTTGACAGCCCGAAGTATTTCATCCCGATCATCTGACTTCATGGCAATGTTGCTGATGCCTGCACCGTCAAGCTCTTTCAACCGGGATTTGCTGACCGAGCCCGTCAAAACAAGAACAGCGGTTTCAGGATGAGATCGTTTCAAGGCTGTCAATTCTTTAGTTGAGCCGTTAAAGAAATTGGTATGATCGGTGATGACCAGTGAAACAGTTTTTTTCTGAAGCAGATCTTCCAGCGTTTCCCGGCTTTGCGCCACAAACACCCTGTATCCTGCCGATGTCAGCATTGCTTTCAAAGCAACGGTAATCAGAAACTGGATATCGGCAATAACCAGAACTTCCTTATATGTTTTTCTTTTCCTCATTATCGCAAATCATCACTGCTTTGTAACACTCACATACCTACAATAATCATCTTTACGACAGCGTCTCCGGGCATCATGCGCTCCGGCCTTTTGATCACTCGATTTCAATATCTCCCATGATTTACTCCCCAGGTCTGATAAGCATGTGCAGGATCATAGAGCCAGTCTTATGCTTTCAGTTTGGCAAGCACTGATTCAACCTTCTTCAGGGCGCCTGTAGCCAATTCGTTTACACGTGATGGCTTTTGCTGGAAACGGGTCCCGGAAATTCTTGGCTTGACGATCGGAAAAACATTTTCTTTCCTGTCAAAAAGCCCGAAAAATTCCACAAGTTTCACCGGATTTCCTTTGATCGCGAGAGATCCATCTGACACCGCACCGGGTATGGAAATCTCCCTGAAAAGAATGGCTCGAAACGTTTCCTGGGTAAGTTTCAGTGAAACATCCGGTTTGTCCGAGCTGAATCCTGCGAGATGATTGAGCGTCGACCGTTCCAGTGTCAGAAGGTGCTCCTGCTGCAGATCGCTGAAATACCAGTTTATGACAATCTTTTTGCCTTCAGCTTTCCTGCTGTTCAGGCTGACGGCAAGTGCATCAAACAGGTTGGCGGCATTCAATCTGTGATTAATGCTTGAACTCAGGTTAAGCCGAAGCTCACCAACTCCTTTACGCAATTCATGAGCACCCTGCAGGTATGCATTCCTCCATGTTGCGGATTCTGACTGGTATCCGAGCTGTTCGAAAGCCGAAGCAAGAAGGAGTTCCGCTTCACGGTTCTCCTGTTCGGCCAAAACAGTTTTTGACAACACCTCTGCAACCCAACGATATTCACCGTTTTCATAATCTTCTCTCGCCTTTTTCAGTACACTGTCACTTCCTCCGGCATACTCGACCCACTTTTTTGCTGAATCTGACGGGGGAGCGGGTCAAGATTCGCCGGGTTTCCGTCATACCAGCCAAGATACCGCTGGTAGACTGCCTTGATATTGTGTTTCACGCTTCCATAAAGTCCCCTGACGGACCACTCTTGCTCAAGTTCTGAAGGCAACGTCAGAATCTCGGCTATTTCAGGTGCTGTATATCCCTGATTAGCCTGCCTGAGAGTCTGGTCATGGATATATTTGTAAATGTCACGCTGTTTGCCGAGATAGTCCAGGATAGAGGCATTGCCCCATACAGGCCAGTGATGCTGGGCGAAAACGACTTCCGCCTCCCGGCCGAAACGTTCCAGTGCCAAATTGAGATATTCCGACCATGCCTTGGCATCCCTGACCTTGGCTCCGCGGAGCGGAAGGAGGTTATGCAGGGTATGGGTTGCATTTTCCGCAAGGTTCAGGGCTTTCCATTGTGGCAGGTAGAAATGCAGTTCTGCAGGCGCTTCGCTCTCAGGTGTTAACTGAAAGACAATTTCGATACCGTCAAAAACATGTGTCTCGATTTTCTGGCTGATCTCCTGTGTGGGGGGCAGGAGACTGATCGTTCCTGATCTCGATACCTTGCCGAGGCCGGCATCGATTGTCGATCTCACACCAGCAGGAAGCTGCTGTCCAAACTGGTAGAGGGATCGCCGGGCCATTGCCGGACCGGCCAGAACATTTTCGCTGACCGTCTCATTGAGGAATCCTGCAGGAGCTATAATTCGGACCGAACCGGAATGGACCTCCTCTTCAGAAACAATTCCGAGCACTCCACCAAAATGGTCAACATGGCTGTGTGTGTATATAACCGTTGTAACCGGTTTTCGAGGCCGGTAACGAAAGTAGAGATCGATGGCTGCAGAAGCTGCTTCTACTGTTGTCAGTGGATCAACAACGATCAGGCCTTCATCGCCTTCGATAAATGTAATATTGGCAATATCGAAGCCCCGGACCTGATATATCCTTTCCGTTACCTGAAACAGGCCATTGATCCTGTTCAGGCGGGCCTGACGCCATAAAGACGGATGAACGCTGTCAGGTGCGGTTTCATCATCGAGAAAATCATAATCATTCAGATTGACAACTTCGGTACCGTCACTTTTTTGGATGATACCGTCATGAATTGTGCCGATAAATCCCCTGGTTGCAAGATCGAAATCCCGTGTATCGGAAAAAGGAAGTCTCGAAAGCCACTGCCTGTTTGCTGCTTTAGTGGCCTGAGTTGCCGGTTTAGATGAAATATCTGCATCTTCTGCCGACTGATAATTTTTGTTCCTGTTCTGCTGTAATGTGCTCATAATTATTCCTGCTGCTTAGAGAAACCTGACCTTTAACTGTTCCTGAACTACCTGATGCGGATTCTGCAAGTCAATATATGCAACGACCCTTTTGCCTGTACAAAAAATACCCCGAATATACCGCAATGACGGTACAGATATCAGCGATAAGGTTTCAAGAACCGACCAGCTGAGCCATTGAAATACTTGCTGTTCGATTCGGAATGGAGAGAAGCTTTAACGTTTTTTCTGTTAGCCTGCTTCAAGAAAAGCCGAAGGTCCTGCTTCTCGACGCATCGGATCATGAGCCGAAGATGTGGTTCAAATGCCCGAATGATAACGCTTATCCCCAAACCGGTATGAGGCTCGTCATTGATTTAATATGGCAGCTGTATGATCTGTGAAGGGTTCGAAAAACTTTTACAATGGGAATTTCGCTTGTTTTCGGTTTCAGCCGGGCTATCCTGACCGAACTGTATGCCCGAACTCCGGTATTTGTTGAGGCAGTAATCACAAAACCTCTCTCGACGACGACACTGTTCGCGAATAAAATCCGTTTATCGAAATCTCTTGCTGAAAAATATTCGACAGTTATTCATTGATTTCGAATGCTTCATACCTCAGTAAAACTGATGTTTCTTCTGAAAGCAATATTCTACATTTTTGTAGCAAATAAAACTCAATATCTTCTACAGACTGTATAGTCGCCCTACTTCCGGCCGGAATAGACCGCGAAACTTTAATTCTGGTACCAGCAGTTCACCTCCCTGAACCCGGCTTCCCGTAAAAAGCCGAGCTGATCTTCGAGAGTGCCCATCCTGTCGGCTTTCATCCTTTCTTCAGCGGCTGCAAAATCAGCTTCGCTGATCCCGCTTTCCTGTACCTGCCTGACCCAGGTCTCACGGTAGATACGGTCGATCGGTTCAGTTGCTCCTTTTACCTGATCGGCGTTGATGAACATCCCTTCCGGACCGAGAACACTGTAGACTGACCTGAAGAGTTCCGCTTTCCGTTCATCTTCGAGATGATGGATCGAAAGCGCAGAAACGACAAGATCGAATGAACCCTGCAGTTCCGCTGAATAATCCTTTACAAGGAAAGAAAAACGGCTGGATTGCCCGGCAAAGCGTTCACGGGCTTTCATGAGCATATCGCCCGAAATGTCCACCAGGGTAAAACATGCACGGGGAAATCGTTCGGAGATCAGCATCGACAGGAGCCCGGTGCCTGCTCCAAGGTCAAGCACGCTGAAAGCCTGATCCGCTCTGAAGGAAACAAGTTCGGCAGCTGTCCTGTAAAACTCTTCGAAACAGGGAATAAGCTGCCGCCTGTTCTCGTCATACCTCTCTACCGAGCGGTCAAAAAGCTCTTTCACTGAATCCGACTGCATGGCAACTCCTTCGAAAATAATGAATTGATAGATGGCTGCAGCAGATTACCGATAATGCCTTTAAAAGAAAAGTCCCGGCCATACAAACATGCAACATTTCCTACAAAAATGTATCCGAGAGACAGTTTCTACATTTTTGTAATCTTTAAGACCCTTTTTCCGCGCCATCTGAAAGATCAAAACCTCCCTTCCCCTGAAAAAAATAAACCTTCCATGAAACCGCAAATCCTTTGTTCACGGACGTCTCCCGACCGCTGTGCATTCCTCTTCATTTTTTATTCCGGAAAACTTCTCTCTCTGGCACGCATCTTGCTTATTAAAAGCATAACTATTCAGGATTTTAAAAAACATTGCCTGAATATTTTATAACAACAACATTGATAACCTAAATAAGTACGACTATGAGAAAGGTTGCTATCTACGGCAAAGGCGGCATCGGCAAATCGACGACGACACAGAACACGGTCGCCGGTCTCGCGGAAATGGGAAAGAAAGTCATGGTTGTCGGCTGCGACCCTAAAGCCGACTCGACACGTCTTCTTCTTGGCGGACTTCAGCAGAAAACGGTTCTCGATACCCTGCGCGAGGAGGGCGAAGAAGTAGAACTCGAAGATATCATAAAAGAAGGGTACAAAATGACCCGCTGCACCGAATCCGGCGGACCGGAACCAGGTGTCGGATGCGCCGGCCGCGGCATCATCACCTCGGTCAACCTGCTCGAGCAGCTTGGTGCCTACGATGAAGAGTGGGACCTCGACTATGTCTTTTACGACGTTCTCGGTGACGTTGTGTGCGGCGGCTTCGCCATGCCGATCCGCGACGGAAAGGCCGAAGAGATCTACATCGTCTGTTCGGGTGAAATGATGGCCATGTATGCCGCGAACAACATCTGCAAAGGTATCCTGAAGTATGCAGACGCAGGCGGTGTGCGCCTCGGCGGTCTCATCTGCAACAGCAGAAAGGTCGATAACGAGAGGGAAATGATCGAGGAGCTTGCCCGCAAGATCGGCACCCAGATGATCCACTTCGTGCCCCGCGACAACTTTGTCCAGCGTGCGGAAATCAACAGGAAAACCGTGATCGACTACGATCCGACTCATCCGCAGGCTGACCAGTACAGGGCGCTGGCCAACAAGATCGACCAGAACGACATGTTCGTCATCCCGAAGCCTCTGGAAATCGAAGAACTTGAAACCCTTCTCATTGATTTCGGTATCGCCAACTAAAAAAAAACGGAGCACACAAACATGTTAATGATCAGAACAATCGTCAGACCGGAAAAAGTATATGAAGTCATGCAGGGTCTGCTCGATGCAGGCTATCCGGCAGTAACGAAAATTCCAGTTGTCGGCCGCGGCAAGCAGCGCGGACTCCGCGTCGGAGATGTGGTGTATGATGAAATCCCCAAGGAGATGCTGATTGTCGTTGTGCCGGATACCGACAAGGATTTCGTTATACGCGCCATCCTCGAGAATGCTAAGTCCGGCCCTGACGGCAAATTCGGTGACGGCAAGATCTTTGTTTCAGCCGTTGAAGAGGTTTATACCATCAGCACGGGTGAACTGGAAACCGAACCGCTGCTTGCAGCATCGAAGGAGGCCTGAATGAAAGAAATCATTTCAGTTATCAGGATCAACAAGGTGAACGAAACGAAAAAGGCGCTCGTCGATGCAGGCATCCCGGCATTCACAGCCACCGGAAGAGTTATGGGGCGCGGAAAGGGACAGGTTCACTATGACATTCTCAGAGGCGCGGAAGCAGGCCATCCCGAAGCGATCGCCCAGCTTGGCAACGCACCGAGGCTTGTAGCGAAGAGAATCCTGACCGTGGTTGTCCCTGACGATCTGTGCAAAACAGCAATTGACATCATCATCAAGACAAACCAGACAGGCAAACCCGGTGACGGCAAGATTTTTGTAACGCCGATCCTGGAAACCGTAAGGGTAAGAACCGGAGAACAGGGACAAGCCGCGCTGAATTAATAAAAACAATTTTCAAGGTGTAAACGGAGAGAGTTACATGGAGGCGAACATACATTTTCCAGATCCTGCCCTTATCAAGGAGGAGCTGATAAACAAATACCCGGCCAAGGTTGCCAAAAAGCGCAGCAAATCGATCGTTATCAACGACCCGGAAACTATCCCTGAAGTTCAGGCGAACGTCCGTACCGTTCCGGGCATCATAACACAGAGGGGTTGTTCATACGCAGGATGTAAAGGCGTGGTCCTCGGACCCACCAGAGACATCGTCAATATCACCCACGGCCCGATCGGCTGCAGCTTTTACAGCTGGCTGACGCGCCGTAACCAGACGAGACCGGAAAGTCCCGAACATGAAAACTTCATCACCTACTGTTTCTCGACCGACATGCAGGAAGAGAACGTGGTGTTCGGTGGTGAGAAAAAACTGAAAGTGGCGATCCAGGAAGCATACGACCTCTTCCACCCGAAAGCCATCGCGATCTTCTCGACCTGCCCGGTCGGACTTATCGGAGACGACGTCCATGCCGCAGCAAAGGAAATGAAGGAGAAGCTCGGGGACTGCAACGTGTTCGGGTTCAGCTGTGAAGGCTATCGCGGCGTAAGCCAGTCGGCCGGCCACCATATCGCCAACAACGGCGTGTTCAAGCACATGGTGGGACGCAACAGCAAGCCGGCAGAAGGAAAATTCAAGATCAACCTGCTCGGCGAATACAATATCGGCGGTGACGCTTTCGAAATCGAGCGCATCTTCGAGAAATGCGGACTTAATCTGGTAGCCTCGTTCAGCGGCAACTCGACCGTCGGACAGATCGAGAATGCACATATGGCAGACCTCAACGTCATCCTGTGCCACCGTTCGATCAATTACATGGGCGATATGATGGAAACGAAATACGGTATCCCGTGGATGAAGGTCAATTTCGTAGGTGCAGAATCGAGCGCGAAATCCCTTCGCAAGATCGCCGAATACTTCGATGATGCCGAACTGAGGGCCAGGATCGAGGAGGTAATCGCCGAAGAGATGCCGAAAGTGCAGGCTGTCATCGACGAGATCCGTCCGCGGACCGAGGGCAAAACCGCCATGCTTTTTGTCGGCGGCTCACGTGCCCACCACTACCAGGACCTCTTCAACGAACTGGGTATGACGACAATCGCTGCCGGTTACGAGTTCGCTCACCGCGACGACTATGAAGGAAGGCAGGTACTGCCGAGCATCAAGATCGATGCCGACAGCAAGAATATCGAGGAGCTCAAGGTAACGGCCGACCCGGAACTTTACAGCCCGAGAAAAAGCGAAGCCGAGCTTGAGGCGCTCAAGGAGAAGGGTCTCGAAATCAACGGTTATGAGGGAATGATGAAACAGATGCAAAGGAAATCACTGGTAATTGACGACGTCAGTCATTACGAGTCGGAAAAGCTCATCGAACTCTACAAACCGGACATCTTCTGTGCAGGCATCAAGGAAAAGTATGTGGTCCAGAAAATGGGCGTGCCGCTCAAGCAGCTGCACAGCTATGACTACGGCGGACCGTATACAGGCTTTGAAGGTGCGGTGAATTTCTACAAGGATATCGATCGTATGGTCAACAACCCGGTATGGAAGCTCATCAAGGCCCCGTGGGAAAAAGCGGAAACAGAATCGCTGGAAGCCAGCTACGTCACTCAGTAACGATAAGGAGATTACAGTATCATGTTATTAAGACACACTACAAAAGAAGTTAAAGAGCGCGAAGGGCTGACGATCAATCCGGCGAAAACCTGCCAGCCGATCGGAGCAATGTACGCCGCGCTGGGCATCCACGGATGCCTGCCTCACAGCCACGGGTCCCAGGGATGCTGCTCATACCACCGCAGCACCCTGACCAGGCACTACAAGGAGCCTGTCATGTCCGCCACCAGTTCGTTCACCGAAGGCGCTTCGGTGTTCGGAGGCCAGGCGAACCTGCTCCAGGCTATCGAAACGATTTTCGCGGTCTACGATCCGGAAATCATCGCCGTACACTCGACCTGCCTGTCGGAAACCATCGGCGACGACTTGCAGCAGATCACCAAGAAAGCCAGCGACGACGGAAAGATCCCCCAGGGAAAGCGAGTGATCTATGCCAGCACCCCGAGCTTTGTCGGCTCGCACATCACCGGATATGCGAACATGGTGACCGGCATGGCCGAACAGTTTGCAGTATCGACCGGCGAGAAAAAGAACCAGGTCAACGTCATTGCGGGCTGGATGGAACCTTCGGATATGCGCGAGATCAAGCGCTATGCAAAAGATCTCGGGGCCAATATCGTGCTGTTCCCGGACACTTCGGACGTGCTCGATGCACCCCAGACCGGAAAGCATGAGTTCTACCCGAAAGGCGGCACAACCGCTGAAGAGCTGAAAAGCACGGGTGACAGCAAGTTTTCACTTGCCCTCGGCTGCATAAGCGCCGAACCGGCCGCAATCGCGCTCGACAAGAAGTGCAAGGTACCGTTCGAAACGCTCGACATGCCGATCGGCCTCAGTGCTACCGACCGCTTCATCATGTCGCTCAGCAAGGCTGCAGGCGTAAAGGTGCCAGCCGAGATCACCAGCGAGCGGGGCCGCCTTGTGGACGTCATTGCAGACATGGAGCAGTATTTCCACGGAAAGAAGGTCGCGCTCTTCGGAGATCCCGATCAGCTGATCCCTCTCGTCGAGTTCCTGCTCGACCTGAACATGAAGCCTGTGCACATCGTCAGCGGCACACCGGGACAGCGGTTCGAAAAACGTATGAAGGAGGTTCTCGAAAGGGCACCGTATGCGAATTTCAAAAACGGCCTGAGCGCCGACATGTTCCTTCTCCACCAGTGGATCAAGAACGAACCGGTCGATCTGCTCATCGGAAACACGTATGGCAAGTACATCGCCCGCGACGAGGATATACCGTTCATCAGGTTCGGGTTCCCGATCCTCGACCGTATCGGCCACAGCTATTTCCCGAGTGTCGGGTACAGCGGAGGACTGAGGCTGGTCGAAAAGATCCTCGGAGCTCTGCTGGACCGGCAGGACCGCGATGCACCGGAAGAGAAATTCGAACTGGTCATGTGATGCATCAACAAGGAACAAAGTAGTAATCGTATTGCAATCCGGAAGCTTCCGGCAATCCTGCCGGAGGCGACCGTAAATGGGTAAAAGCTATGGACACGCAGAACATCAGCCTTCTCGAAGGCAGGGAAAAACAGGTTTACGAAAAGAAAAACGGCCAGACAGAGGTCGATATCGCATGCGATACAACGAGCCTTTCAGGTTCCGTAAGCCAGCGAGCCTGCGTCTTCTGCGGTTCACGGGTAGTGCTCTACCCTGTAGCTGACGCCATTCACATCGTGCATGGCCCGATCGGATGTGCGGCTTATACGTGGGATATCCGCGGTGCAGTTTCCTCAGGCCCTGAACTGCACAGGTTGAGCTTTTCAACCGACCTCAGGGAAATGGACGTGATTTACGGCGGCGAAAAGAAACTGTACCGTTCGCTCATCGAACTGATCGACCAGTACAAACCAAATGCGGCATTCATTTATTCGACCTGCATCATCGGCGTGATCGGCGACGATATCGATGCGGTCTGCAGAAAAGTTGAAAAGGAAAAAGGGATTCCGGTCATGCCGGTGCATTCCGAAGGGTTCAAGGGCACCAAGAAAGACGGCTACAAAGCCGCGTGCACTGCCCTCATGAAACTCATCGGTACCGGTTCGACCGAAGGGATCAGCAAATTCAGCATCAACATTCTCGGCGAGTTCAACCTCGCAGGGGAAGCCTGGATCATCCGGGAATATTACGAAAAGATGGGCATCCAGGTCGTAGCCACCATGACCGGCGACGGCAGGATAGACGCCATCAGGCGTTCGCACGGCGCATCGCTGAACGTGGTGCAGTGCTCGGGATCGATGACCAGCCTCGCCAAGGAGATGGAGGAAAAGTACGGTATCCCGTATATCCGGGTATCATACTTCGGGTTCGAGGATATGTCGAAATCGCTTTACGATGTTGCGCAGTACTTCGGCGAAAGTCCGGAAATCATGGAAAAAGCCAAGGAGATTGTCCATGACGAGATCCGGCACTACTACCCGGAGATGCAGAAATTCAAGAAAGCGCTGACTGGCAAAAAGGCGGCGATCTATGTGGGAGGGGCTTTCAAGACATTCTCGCTTATCAAGGCCTTGCGCACTATAGGCATGTCAGTTGTCCTCGCCGGATCGCAGACGGGAAACAAGGATGACTACCGACGCCTGAAGGAGATGTGCGAGGAAGGGACCGTGATCGTTGACGATTCCAACCCGGTGGAACTTTCCAAGTTCATCCTGGAAAAAGGTGCCGACCTTCTCATCGGCGGCGTCAAGGAACGCCCGATAGCCTTCAAGCTCGGCGTCGGTTTCTGCGACCACAACCATGAGCGGAAAATACCGCTTGCCGGATTTATAGGTATGTACAATTTCGCAAAAGAGGTTTATGAATCGGTGATGAGCCCCGTATGGCAGTTCGCTCCGAGAAAAGGAGGTATAAAATGATGCAGACAGCAACAGCAAAAACGGCAACGCAGAACGCCTGCAGGCTCTGCAACCCTCTGGGCGCCTGCCTGGCATTCAGGGGCATAGAAAAATGCGTGCCGTTCCTGCACGGCTCCCAGGGATGTGCGACCTATATCCGGCGTTACCTGATCAGCCATTACAAGGAGCCGATCGATATCGCTTCGTCGAACTTCAACGAGGAAACCGCCGTCTTCGGCGGCAGCCACAACCTTAAGGTCGGCCTGAAAAACGTGACGAAACAGTACAAGCCGGAGGTTATCGGCATCGCGACGACCTGCCTGTCGGAAACGATCGGCGAGGATGTACCGATGATCCTGAGGGAGTATGTCGCGGCTTTCGGCAGCGATGCTCCCATGCCGGAGATGATATTCGCTTCCACGCCAAGCTATCAGGGCAGTCATATCGACGGTTTCCATGCGGCCGTGCGCGCAGCAGTGAAAACGTTTGCCGAAGGCGGGGCTGAAAAGCACCTTGTCAATATATTCCCGGGCATGATTTCACCGGCTGACATCCGTTATCTGAAGGAAATACTTACAGCTTTCGATCTGCCTTATGTCCTGCTGCCCGACTATTCACAGACCCTCGACGGAGGACCGTGGGGAGAGTACCACCGGATACCTCCGGGAGGCACCCCGAGAAGCGCCATAACCTTTACCGGCAGCGCGGCGGCAAGCATCGAGTTCGGCTCGACGCTCGAAGCATCGAAATCCGCGGGAGGATACCTCGAAGAACAGTTCGATGTTCCCCGCCTCAATTTGGCCATGCCGATCGGGATCAGGGAAACAGACCGTTTCTTCGATCTGCTCGAAAAACTGACAGAGAAACCGACGCCAGAGAAGTATCAGGATGAACGCAGAAGACTTGTCGATGCCTATGCCGACGGACATAAATATGTCTTCGGGAAAAAAGCGATCCTTTACGGTGAAGAAGACCTGGTTATCTCCATGGCCTCCTTCCTGCACGAAATCGGTGTAGTGCCGGTACTGTGTGCTTCCGGAGGAAAAAGCGGCCTCATGAGGGAACGGCTTGAAGAGCTGATTCCCGATATGGATGAAAACGGCATCACCGTCCGCGACGGAGTCGATTTCGTGGATATCGAAAACGAATCGGCTGTGCTCCAGCCCGACCTGCTCATCGGCAACAGCAAAGGCTTCACGATGTCGAAGAAAAGTCAGCTGCCTCTTGTCCGTATCGGCTTTCCGATCCATGACCGGTTCGGCGGACAACGCTTGCACCATCTTGGATACCGTGGAACACAGGAACTGTTTGACCGGATCGTCAACACGGTCATCGAACAACGTCAGAACGCTTCGCCAATCGGCTACACCTATATGTAAGGAAGAACCATCATGACAATCAACATTAAAAACCACCCTTGTTTCAACGATACGTCGAGGCACAAGTTCGGACGCATTCATCTTCCTGTGGCGCCCAAGTGTAACATTCAGTGCAACTATTGCAGCCGCAAGTTCGACTGCATGAATGAAAACAGACCCGGGGTCACCAGCAAGGTACTCTCGCCGAAGCAGGCGCTCTACTATCTCGATCAGGCATTGCAGCTGTCCCCCAACATCGCAGTGGTGGGCATCGCCGGGCCCGGGGATCCGTTCGCCAATCCGGACGAAACCATGGAGACATTACGGCTCGTCAGGGAAAAATACCCGGAGATGCTCCTCTGCGTTGCAACCAACGGCCTCGATGTGCTGCCCTATATCGATGAGCTGGCCGATCTGCAGGTGAGCCATGTAACGCTCACGATCAACGCCATCGACCCGAAAATCGGTGCGGAGATCTATGCGTGGGTACGATACAAGAAACGCATGTACCGTGAGCTGGAAGGGGCACAGCTCCTGCTCGAGAACCAGCTTGCCGCCCTGCAGAAGCTCAAGCGGCTCGGAGTCACAGCAAAGGTCAATTCGATCATCATCCCGGGCATCAACGATACGCATGTGATCGAAGTCGCCCGGCAGGTATCGGCGCTGGGAGCCGATATTCTCAACTGCCTGCCTTATTACAACACGACGGAAACCGTGTTCGAGAACATTGCGGAACCCGACCCGGTCATGGTGCTGGAAATACAGGAAGAGGCCGGAAAGCTCTTGCCCCAGATGAAGCACTGTGCCCGCTGCCGTGCCGATGCGGTCGGCATTATCGGCGAGCTCAACAGCCCGGAAATGACAGAGAAAATGGCTGAAGCCTCTCTCCTGCCGAAAAATCCGGGAGACAACCGCCCGTTCATCGCCGTGGCAAGCATCGAGGGGGTTCTCGTGAACCAGCACCTCGGCGAAGCCGAACGGTTCCTCGTCTATGCGCTCGACAAGGAGAGGCGGAGCTGCTCGCTCGTCGATTCCCGTATTGCACCTCCTCCGGGAGGGGGAAGAGACCGCTGGGAAGCCCTGGCGCATACACTTTCGGATTGCCGGGCTCTGCTCGTCAACAGCGCCGGTGACTCGCCGAAAACCGTGCTCAACACACACGGCATTGAAGTCATGTCGCTCGAGGGTGTGATCGAGGAAGCGGTTTATGGTGTGTTTACAGGGCAGAACCTGAAACATCTCATGAAAAGCAGCCAGATCCATGCCTGCAAGTCCGGATGTTCCGGAACCGGCAACGGATGCGACTGATTGAACTTGATCCGACTGATCAGTCCGATCGGTCGGATCGGTCCGATCTTTTTTTAATAACCAACACAACAATCATGGACAAACCGAAACACCACATCTTCGTCTGCGCAAGCTTCAGGGCACAGGGAACCCCGCAGGGCATCTGCCATAAAAAAGAGGCGCTTGGCCTGATACCATATATCGAAAGCGAACTGTCCGATCGCGGCATGAGCGACGTCGCCGTATCGGCCACAGGATGCCTGAACCTCTGTGAAAAAGGCCCTGTGCTGGTCGTCTATCCCGAGAACTTCTGGTACGGAGAGATCGACAGCACCGACAAGATCGACGAGATTCTCGATGCGCTCGAAGAAGGCGAAGCCTGTGAGGACCACCTGATCAATTAACTGACGCAAGGGGCTTTTTCTGATACTCGCCTGGGAAAAGCTCCTTTTCTTGCGCCATCGTTATATATTTCATAACATAACGTGAACATGAGGCTCAACAGAAAAACATCGGAACAGAAAACATTTATCTAAATAAAACACAAATCGTAACTGAAGGATATATGACCACAGGATATAGTATTTCCGGCATTTTTTTATCCAACGTTATATAGCAATAAACATAACGAAGCACAACACACACGATCATGAAAAAAGCAGTACTCCTTGTCTTCCTCCTTGCATGTCCCGAGATTCAGGCCATGGCGGCAACTCAGCAGGATACGCAGGAAACCTCGGCGAAAGTCTTCACCGCCGGAGAAATTACCGTTTCAGGAAAAAAAAAATATGCGAACGAAAAAGTCACATCGGACGATATGGAAAAGCTCGATAAAAAAACCATCACCCAGGCAGTGAACCTGCTTCCAGGTGTCAACATCAGCAATGCAGGCGGAAGAAACGAAGGAATGATCTATGTCAGAGGTTTCGACATGAGACAGGTGCCGCTCTACCTGGATGGCATACCGCAATACGTGCCCTATGACGGTTATGTGGACCCGAACCGCTTCCTCACTTTTGACCTTTCGGAGGTAACCGTTTCCAAAGGGTATTCTTCGGTTCTTTTCGGACCGAATACACTTGGCGGTACTATCAACATCGTTACCCGCAAGCCTGAAAAACCTTTCGAAGCATCGTTGAAAGGCGGAATCGCAACGGGAAACGAGGGTGTTTCAACTGAGTTCGGCAGTTTGAAAATCGGATCAAATCTCGGAAAATGGTATATCCAGGGCACGCTTTCAGCGATCAACACGGATTTCTGGCCGCTATCGGTATCATTTACGCCTTCGACGGTCAACGAAGACGGCGGAAAAAGAGACAACTCACAGTATCAGGATGTCAGCGGAGGAATCAAGATCGGATATACACCTAACGAAACCGACGAATACACCATTGCCTACAACGGTATCACATCCAGCAAGGGAGTTCCTGTCTATACCGGTTCCAACAATCCGGCAGCAAATGCAAGGTTCTGGAAATACCGCGACTGGGACAAGGCAAGCTTCTACTATATCGGAAAAACTTCCCTGGGAGGTGAAACATACCTGAAAACAAGGGCATACTGCGACCTCTATTACAATGTCCTGGACGCATATGACGACGCCACCTACAAAACCCAGCTCAAATCGTCATCGTTCACAAGCGTTTATGACGACAAAACCTGCGGAGCGTCCGTGGAGCTGGGAACGGGACTCTTCAAGAACAACACGCTGAAAGCCGCTCTTCATGAAAAGTACGACATGCACAGGGAATACAATGTGGGCCAGCAAGCAAAGGAGTTCGAAGACAACACCATTTCGGTTGCGACCGAGGATTCCTGGGCTGCTTCCCGAAATCTCACGGTCATCGCTGGCGCAAGGCATGATTTCCGGAAAACCATCAAGGCTGAAGATCTGGTAAGCAATGTCATCACCTCTTTCCCGCTCAACGACAACGAGGCGACAAACTATCAGCTTGCTCTGAACGGACATATCGGCAATAACCAGGAACTCACCGGGTATGTTGCAAGAACCACGAGATTTCCGACACTTAAGGACCGCTATTCGTACAGGCTCGGTAAAGCGATACCCAACCCGGCCCTCGCTCCTGAACAGAGCTGGAACTACGGTCTGGATTATTCTGTCAAACCGCTTCAGGAACTCAAACTTACAACATCTGTTTTCCAGAGCAGCGTTTCAGATGTCATCCAGCGCGTCGATAATGTCAGCGGCACCAGATACCAGTTCCAGAACACAGGAACAGCCACTTTCACCGGTTTCGAATGTTCGGCTGACTGGAAGCCGGCTTCATGGTTCAGGGGATTTGCAGGATACAGTTATATCGAAAGGGAAAACAAGAGCAATCCTGCAATCTATTTCACCGATGTACCGAAGCATAAAGTAAACAGCTACCTGCAGTTCCTTTACAGCAGAAACACCTGGATACTCGTTGAAACCGAATTCGATTCACAGCGTTACAGCACAAGTGACGGGAAATACACTGCGGGAGGGTACGGTCTTGTCAACCTGAGGGCAAATGCAGCGCTTTCCGGTTCATTCTCGGCTCAGTTCGCTGTTGAAAACCTGTTCGACCGCAATTATGCGGTTTCTGAAGGGTATCCGGAACCGGGCCGGCAGTTCGTTCTTTCGGTTACCTGTTCTATGTAGCATTCCAATAACCGGTTCAGCCGGAATGGAGCCTTGAAAAAACTCTTTTCCGGCTGAAGATTCACAATCTCTAACAAGGATTAAAAACCATGAAAAAAGTCAACTTATCCAGCACTCAACTGTTCATCGCGATTCTTGCCCTGCTGTTTACAGCTGCACCGGCGATGGCTAAAACGAAAAACGACGTTTCGGAAATTGTTTCCGTAACCGGTCTTGTCGAGAAGCCGTTTACCATCACGCCTTTGAGCGTGAAAACCATGCATGCCGTTGAACGTGAAAACAGTGCGATAGTCTGCGGTTCAGGTGAGACCCGGAAGACGCTGAAAACATACAAAGGCGTTCTGCTTCGTGATATTCTCGATTCAGCGAAAGTTGTCATGTCAAATCCCCATCAGCGCGGCGAATTTGCCGTACTCGTTCGATCTACGGACAACTACAATGTGCTGTTTTCCTACAACGAACTGTACTATGGCTCCGCGGGAGACAATACCTTCCTGATCTTCGAGGAAAACGGCAAACCCATCGACAAGGACGGGTTTTTCGTGGTTTTCTGCTCCAACGACAAGCTGACTGGTCCGCGCCATGTCAAATGGGTGAACAATATCGAGGTCATAAAAGTCGATGCCGGCATCCCGGCAGTGAACTGTAAAAAATAAACCGGCATAACGAGTTTTATGCAATCATGTTTTCTCCGCAGTAACCTGTTCTTTCTTTGTTACACCTTCCCGGCGTTTCTCCGGCGCCGGGACTTTAAATGAATCAGTAAGAACTACCGGTATTTCTATTTGCTCACGAACAACATAAACACGATCACCCCATGGCGTTTCTTCGGGAGCTGCCTGAATTCCCCAGGGCTGAAAGGATCGGATGGCTTCTCGCCGTTATGCAGGTTCACAGAACAGCCTCAGGACATACTTCGCAACGTAAAGGCTTTTATAGGTGTCTCTCCTGGATGCAGATGGCAGAGTGACAAGCTCAATCCTCATTCATCAGGATCACCGGGCTTTGTCTGGCAATGTTTCTCTGCAGATTAAAACTGATAATATCCTCTCCCAAAGCTTCTTCCAGTTCGGAAATCGTCTTCAGGGAAGGATTGGCATCGCCTGACAAAATCCGGCTGATATAAGACTCTTTCTTCCCGATTTTTTCGGCAAGTTCTCACTGGGTCATCCCCGTTGATTTCAGTACCTCTGCAACAGCAGCAGCAAACCCAACCTGTCTATTAACACACCTCCTTGTAATCGGAGGAATGCTCTCAACAAGCTTCTGAAAAGGCAATATCGACACAACTATTTATCTGTATAGAATTAAGAGAACCTCGCAACACCCCTGTAATGCGATCGACATGAATCCTGCCGGTAGCAATCCTGCACATGATGGCCTTGTGCACTATCTGTAAATCCTTTACCGAACTATGCAAATGAGGATCCTGGCTGATACGTCTTTATTCAAATCCATTCAACCCCAGCCCTCATGTCTTCATCGAACGCATACAGGTAAGCGGGTGTTTTTTGCATGTTTTTCTGTCCAGGCAAATTCATCACAGTCTTAACATCCGCTCCGTACTGACCGTCAGCTTCTACAGATAATCAGCCCAGGTCTGCATCATGCGACGCCGAACATTGAGATGCTTCGTTCTATTGTAAGCAATTTCCAATTTGGAAGGATAAAATCGCCGATGTGGCGGGTATCTTTGATATTTGCTGCCCAACTCTGGCATCACTCTCCATGACAGTGCCATCCAGTAGAACTCCATACAACTCTTGACGGATATTCGTCTCTTTCAATCAAAAATTACTGAAGGAATTTAATCATTGTTTTATTATGTTACTTTATTATCCAAAGTTCTTTTTAAAAAAGGAAAACATCCCCCCCTCCAGGAAGTCAAGGCTGTGGCTTCTACGACCGATTATTTGTTTGACAATAAATTCAATTCAACTGTTTTCAATACACCGAAGCAACCATTTACCACAGGCAAACTATGGCATCGAAAAAATGGACTCCAAACGATTTGAAAGATAATATCTATACCCTGGGCTATTGGATGACGGATTCTTATGATGGAGCCAACGATCTTCTTTGCAGGACTTACTTGCGCGTTACTCCTGAAACTCCGGCAATCGAAATATTCAAAACGTTCAGAGATGGTTACTTCGACAGCTTTATCAATGGGAAAATATCTTGCATTCCGAAGCCATCTTCAAAATCGATCGAGCACATGGCGGAGGAATTGATTAAACAGGATGCTGATTTGAAATTGACAGTGCTCCTGAGTGAGATTGCCAAGCTCGAGACTGCAGCAATATCGAAGATAATAGGAAGGTCTGTTGATCGCATAAATTCATGGATACTGTCAGACAGGGCCTGGCTTGTTGGCGAAACTCTTTCATCAAATGGCCACAGTAATCGGAGAATGTTACTGAAGAATATAAAGATTCATAAAAATTAGCTCCAGAAGCAGGGGATAATGATTGGAACTGAAGATGGAAAAGCGGGAACAGGTTGGATTGAACTTGTTAAAAAATATCGCTCGAACATCAAATAATAAAAAACCATGGCGAATCCTGAACATTTGATGATCATCGAGGAGGGTGTGGCGGCCTGGAATAGCTGGAGGCAGGATAATCCCGAGGTTATCCCTGATCTCAGCAGAGCCGATCTCAACAGAGCCAATCTCCAGCAAGCCAACCTCAAAGGGGCCGACCTTCAGGAAGTCAATCTCCGAGGAGCCTTTCTCGAAGGAGCCAACCTCAAGGAAGGAAATCTGCGTGGAGCTGATTTCCGTCAAGCCTACATCCAGGAAGCAAACCTGGAAGGGGCCAACCTCAAGGAAGCCAATTTCCGTGGAGCCTTTCTCCATGAAGCCAATTTCAGCAACACGATAGCTGGCTATACTGCATTTATAGAGGTTGATCTAAGTACTGTAAAAGGTCTTGAAACCGTAATACATGTTTTGCCATCGAGTATAGGTATAGATACCCTCTACGAATCGAAAGGAGACATTCCCAAAGTATTTCTTTTTGGGTGCGGTGTACCGGATCAGATGATCGAGTACGCCAGGTCACTGACAGAAAGCCCTATAAGATTCTATTCCTGTTTTATCAGTTACAGCTATTTGGACGAGGAGTTTGCAAAGCACTTATGGGAAGGACTGCAGGCCAACTGCGTCCGGTGTTGGTACGCTCCGCATGACATGAAGATCAATGATAAAATCCTGCCGGTGATTGATGACATGATCCGTGTGCATGACAAGCTGTTGCTGATTCTCTCCAAGCACTCGGTTCATAGTGATTGGGTTGAGCATGAGGTCAAGCAAGCCCTGGTCATCGAGAAGGAGCGTAAAGAGAGCATATTGTTTCCGGTACGGTTAGATGAGGCAGTCATGGATAGTGATGCTGATTGGGTCGCCAATATCAAGAAAAAACGGCATATCGGGAATTTCACCCGGTGGAAAGATCATGATGCTTATTCAGCATCGTTCGAGCAGCTTCTGCTGGATTTAGAGGCGGGGTAGTCTTCTTCTTTTGTATATCCGAAATGCTGAGGGTTCGGAGAACCCTCTCGCAGCAATACGGTCAATATACGTTAAACGGACAGATCAAAGACTATACCGGACATTTGGATAGGGGAACTTTCCTCTTAGATTCTTATGCCGGGCATTGAGAATATTTTTTTCAACTGCATGATTTCAGGCCCCTTATTCATCTCGCCAGATCAGTGATGTCCTGAACCATCCCCAAAATATGAGTAGCTTCTCCGTGATTATCATATTGAATGAATGCTGATGCCCATATCCTGCGCTTTTCACCGTCAGCTTTCATGATTTGGCATTCGAGCACAAAATCTTTGTTTTTTGAGATCGTTTCGGCCACATATTTTTTGACTCTCTCACGATCTTCATCAACAACGTGTTTAATAAATGTATCAAAAGACCATTCAGAATCGAGGGTCTCATAGCCGAAAATTCGGGCATGCTCAAGCGTTCTGATAACCGAGTAGTCCTTGATGTTCGTCTGGAACCAGCCGATGTGTAATTTTTCAAGTGCCAGATAAACATGTTCTCGTGTGATAACAACATCTTCTTCGAGATGCTTCTGATCGGTTATATCGATTGCAATCCCGCAATACCGGCTAGCCTCTCCATTACTGTCAAAGACCGGTTTCCCGTTAACAAGGATCCAATGAGTTGAACCATCCGGATAAACAACGCGATATTCAATATTTATGTCTGCCATCAGTTCAATAGCTGCATCCAATGCTCCAACGACCAGCTCCCTGTCTTCGGGATGGACGGATGTTTCCCAGAGCTGAAAAGATGGATGCAGTCCCGGTACTTTTTCGATTCCGAAAAGTCCCCATATTTTGTTTGACCACAGTGCGTCACCTGTCTTGACATTCCAGTCCCAGAGTCCTGTATTACCGGATTCCATCGCCATGACCATCCATTTTCTATGCCCGATCAACCGCGTTTCGTCATATTTTCGGTCATTGATATCAATACAGACAACGACAAGATAATGACGATTATCGATGACTGCTCTTTGGGCATGGATGCTGAACCAGTCGTACCTTTTTTGATTATTATGGGTATGCATTCTTGCTTCTTCAGCCTCAACGTAACCGGAATCAAAAAGATCGGTCAACATCTCTTTTATATGCGATCGATCCTCGTTAAAGATGAGATTGAAAAAATTGTTGTTTTTTATTTGTTCGTTGTAGTCACCAAAGAGTTCAAGAGCATAATCATTACAGGTGTGTACAAGGCACTCTTCGTCCAGGACAAAAACGGATCCGGGAATGGCGTTGAGAAGCGCTTTGTAGACACGATCAGTTTTCCTTGCCTTTTTCTCTGCAGCGACCTGGGCTGTAATATCGTGAACAACAATCAAAAGGCGGGTGGTATTGCCTTCCGGAGTTTTTATGGGATAGAGTGAGTTTCTGAAGATATGACCTTTTGATTCATCATCGAAAATGACATGCTCTCCCGTGGAGATGACACGATCAACCATTGCTTTTCGGCTGACCGAAAGTTCAGGATCATGATATACGCTTGATATGAGCTTAAATACGTTCATACCGTGAACATCCACGTGTTCGCTGAAAAATCTGTTAATGAAAACCGTATTGGCTTCGAGGATAGTGCCTTCAGAATCAATAATAAACGCAGGTTCAGAGAAATCCTTGAACAGAAAAAAATCATTACTACCCAATGACATAGTGAGTCAGGAATTGATTATGAGATACGACTTATATCTGTGATTGAAAACTTAAATAGACCTGTTTTTCTGTTAGTTCCAGTAAAAATAAACTTTTCGATTCTCTTTGATTTCATCAACCCCCATTTATACCTTTCTCTTGCACCTATGCAAAGATGCCTGTTCGTTTATTTTACGTATTCCAGATAAAACAAAGACAGTTGGAGAACATTATAACTGCCCTTGTTTTTGGGCGGAAGGTGGTTGGCATGTCCTCATCAATCGAACTCTATAAAACTCTCAACGGATATTCGTCTCTTTTCAATCAAAGATTTTGGAAAAAATATAAATAATTTTTTACTAAACCACTTTGATAAACAAAGCTGCTTTAAAAGTAAAAAAATACACACACATCCTCCAGGAAGTCAAGGCTGTAGCCTCTCGGAGTTTTCATTGGACAATAGTTTCATTACAGCAGCTATCAAAACCAAGGAGCAACCATTTACCGCAGGTAAAGCTATGGCATGATATTTATACCCGGGCCTATTGGATGACATATTCTAAGGATGGGGCCGACCACCTTTTTTCCAGGACTTACACGAATGTCACTCCTGAAACTCCGGCAATCGAAAATTTCCAAACGTTCAGAAATTGTTATCACCGCAACAGTCGTTTGAATCGATCGGGCACATGGCGGAGGAATTGATTAAATAGGATGCTGATTTGAAATTGTCAGTGCTTTTGAATGAGCAAGCGAAGCTCAAGCCTGCAACGATATCGAAGATAAACGGAAGGTCTGTTGATACCTATATTTCATGGAATTTTTATCACTATTACTTTGTTATTTAAAGCACTGGATGAGTGACCAGTTTCTACCGGATGATAAAGGGTGTTGACTGATATCAGCACTCTTTATTTTTTTCCTAAATCTCGCATGCAGAAAAGCGTTGCTGATCGACAGATATACCGATAATTGGCGGATTTGGCAAAACTGCACTGGACAATAAAAGACAGCACAAATACGAAAACCCCTGATTTCTCAGGGGTTTTCGGGCTTCTTCAGAATCTGTCAGAGGTCTTGTCAGTGGAGATGGCGGGAGTCGAACCCGCGTCCAGAACATTGCTCTATAAAGCTACCACACTCATCTCAGGTGTTCGGTGTTTCGCGAAACGGAACTACACCTGTAAAGGCCGTTTCACTATCCCTGTGTTTACCCTTCCCCTTTCCAGGGAAAAAGAAGAAGGAGCCTACTTGCGCGAACCGAAGCTCAAGCGCGGGTTATGCCATCCGCCGGATTCAGAGTAAGCGCATCCCCCGGACGGACGATGGCTGGTGAATTAACTTTTGCTAATCAGGCAGCCATTGCATACGAATGATCGTCTGCATGTAATAGGTACATAGACTTCTTTAACGAGTCCATCCATGCTGAAACTCGGAGTGCAACTCCATATCACACCTGCCCTGTCGAAAGCCTGTCATCCCCATATTTACAAAGAACACCAAAGACTGAACGCAGTGGTATATATCATTTTTCAACCAATAGAACAACAACATCTCCACCCTTTTGATTCCCGGGCGGAGATATATTATCAAAAACGGTCAGTTCAGTCCGGGAAGTTCGGGAGAATTCGCGACAATCTGGTACTCTCCGCCTTTAGAACGGACAGAACGGCTCCACATTCTTTCATACGCATCGCTGAAAACGATCTCCTTCGTGGCTTCCGCAGTATACCAGGCACCCTCTTCGAACTCTGTTTCGAGCTGCCCGGCAGTCCAGCCGGCATAGCCGAGGAAAAACCGGACATCGGACGACTGAATCACACCGGTATTGATAAGAAAGCTCAGCTGATCCTTGTCGCCTCCCCAGAACAGGCCGGGAAGAATTTCAAAAGAACCGTCTATCACATCCCCCCTTGTATGGAGAAAGTGCACGCTGTCGACCTGCACCGGGCCTCCCATGTGCAGGACTTCATCTATGTCCTCAAACCCGGCTATGGCTTCGCAGACTTTGAATTCCATCGGGCGGTTCAAAATAAAACCGAGAGATCCTTTTTCATTATGCTCACACATGATCAGGACCGTCCGCTTGAAATTCGATTCAAGAAGATTGGCTGAAGCAAGCAGGAGTTTTCCGGCTTCGAGTTTTTCAAATTCGTTGACCATTCGATTTGTTCAGGTTTTTTTCTGAAGATAATCGAGCACCTCCTCAGCATGCTGGGCCGGCTTCACTTTCGGCCAGACTTTTTCAATCACTCCCTGTTCATCGATAAGGTAAGTGACGCGGTTGGTGCCCATGTATTCACGTCCCATAAATTTCTTGAGACCCCACACTCCGTAAGCTTCTACAATGCTTTTTTCCGTATCAGCCACCAGCCTGAACGGGAGCTGGAACTTGTCGGCAAACTTCCTGTGCTTTCCTTCGTCATCAACACTCACGCCAAGGACATCAACCCCTGATATGCTGAATTTAGGCAAATTATCGCGAAAAGCACAAGCTTCGGCCGTACATCCCGGAGTATCGTCCTTCGGATAGAAATAAAGCAGTACCTTCTTCCCGCGGTACTCTTCAAGGGAAACCGTCTTGCCATCCTGGTCCTTTGCCGTAAATGAAGGTGCCGGAACGCCTGCTTCAAGTAATTTTGCTGTCATGAATGAAACTTATTTCAATTATTGATATGTTTTCCCTTGTAAATGAAACGCTTTTACTAAAAGTTTCTTGCACGGGATGAAACGTTACCTTTTTTGTCCGGTTTGTGGAAATACCCTTGAACAGGGTTTTGTAGACGGGCGCGACCGGATGTTCTGCCCTTCCTGCTCATGGGTGCATTACATCAATCCCCTGCCTGTCGCCGTTGCGTATGCGGTCAACAGGAACGACGATCTGCTGCTGGTCAGGCGGGCTCACGAACCTGCATTCAACGAATGGGCGCTTCCTGGCGGATTCCTCGAAGCGGGCGAAGAACCTCATGAGGGCTGCCTGCGGGAGCTGCACGAAGAGACTTCGCTGCGAGGCGAAATCGACGGCCTGATCGGGGTTTACCACCGTGAAGTCGAAATGTACGGATCGCTGCTCGTTATCGCCTACAAGGTTATCGTGGATGATGCATCCATCGCGATCAACCACGAACTCTTCGAAGCTGGATTCTACGCCCCTCAACAGAGGCCTGAAGTACGCATTCCACTCCATCGCAAAATCATCAGCGATGCCGCCCTGTCAGGATTTCTGTCGAACGGACAGAGGGGTTCATGATCAGCCGGATAACATTAACATGCAAATAGATCCACCGGCAGAACTACCGGCGGAAACAGTCTACTGCCCCGTCAGTCGCCGGTTGAAATCGGTAATGAGTTCATCGAGAACAAACAGGTCCGTGCAGGCATGATGCATCTTTACTGAAAGAGGCATCATCAGCCGGCCACTGTCGGAATAACGCTGCCCGAAATAGAAAAAGCTCTGTCCCTGCATCTGTGAAGGACGCCAGTGCAGCGTCAAGCCTGTGAACCTCAGGTTGGGCAGGTTGCCGATGAAATGTGCGAAATTGAAAACCTCTGTGGAATTTTCAGGTTCTCCGTCCGGCCTGCGAGCGATTGCAAGTTTTTCGAGATATAAGTCGATGAAGCTCCGGAAATCCTGCCGGTAAACATCCTCTAGCACGATTTCGCGAAAACGAGCAGGACCTCCTACAGCTACGGGAATGAAGATCGGCGGATTATGCAGCAAATACCACTCTTCGCCGGTACGGCGAAGGTTGAATGAAGGGTGGGATTGCAGTGTCCGGGCAAGATGCCAGATGAGGTAAGCGAAAAATGTGCCCTTTCCGCCGGATGACTTGATTGCAGTATATCTGGCAAATGCTTCCGTAATATCAAGCTGCAGCGTCACATCCAGATAGGGGTTCTGCAGTTCAGGGCCGGAAAAGAAATCAAGTGAAAAGCTCAGCCAGCTCCCGAGCCTCGCCGGATCAACCCGTTCAGGCATGTATCGTTCAGGGGGAATGATCATATGTCGAGTTAAGCAGTTGAGGGCGCTCAAGGATACTGCTATCCCTTTTCAACAGCCGTATTGTGACGCAGATTCCTGATATCCCGTAAGGGCGGCGCACCAAAGAGACGGCTGTACTCCCTGCTGAACTGGGACGGGCTTTCGTAACCCACCCTCAGCGCCGCGGTCGCCGCATCGAGATGCTCTGAAAACATGAGCCGCTTCGCTTCCTGAAGACGCAGCCACTTCTGGAACTGCAACGGAGTCATGGCAGTCAAAGCACGGAAATGGTGATGGAAGCTCGAAATGCTCATCATGGCATATGCTGCAAGTTCTTCAACCCGGAACTGTCGTTTATAATTATCTCTAAGCCATTCGACAGCCTTTGCAATCTGATTGCTCTGGCTTCCGGCCTCGATGATCTGCCGAATCCGCAAACCCTGTTCACCGACAAGCAGGCGGTAATAGATTTCACGCTTTACGAGGGGTGCAAGGATCGGAATTCCCTCCGGTTCATCAAACAGATCAATCAAACGGTGGAAAGCATCGAGTAACGGCAGCGATACTGAACCTACCGCCATGCCCCGGCCGGATCCGCTTTCCTTAGACAACGGAAGGTTATCATCTATGATCAATTGCGCAATCTCCTGAATATTGAAGCGCAGCGTTATGCCCAGATAGGGTTTTTCATCACTTGCCCGGTTAACCTGCGCAACAACCGGCAGGTCGATAGAGGTTACAAGAAAATGATTTTCATCATACCTGTAGATATCATCGCCAAGCATGACCGTTTTGGCTCCCTGCGCAATTAGGCAGATACTCGGCCCGTGAAGATAGCTTGCCGGTTCGGAAGGGGCGTTCCTTCGGAACAGTGACAATTCAGGTATAGCGGAGGGCGACAAACTGCCTCTCGCAGTCAATCGTGCAATCTTTTCAGCAAGGAGCATCAGGTTTTTCCCGTTTCCGCCGGATTTACTCAAACCAATATCTTCTCTCTCATGCATGATTATATTTCCTGTTTCTGCTTCACTGACAATATCATCAAGAATTGGCAAGATACAACACTTTCCAGGAACATATAGAGAATCAGGCAAGAATTTAACAGGATCAATCTACCAGTGTCCGTACTATCGCAGGTAAATTGACAAGCATGAGAGGGAAAATTCTTATCTCAGATATGCAAAAAACTTCAGATCAGGATCAACAAGCACAAACGAGGAAAACATAAATGAATAACTTCACCTTTTTCAACCCGACCAGGATCGAGTTTGGTACCGGCAAAGAGCAACTGATCGGTCAGGTTCTGGCCGACCATGGAGTAAAAAAGATTCTGTTTTGCTATGGCAGTGACCGTATCAAGCGGGATGGCCTGTTTACGACTGTCACAAAGAGTCTTAATGAACATGGTATTCAATTCGTCGAATGCGGCGGAATTGTCAGCAATCCCGTCATCTCCAAGGTTCGCGAAGCCATTGCAATGGCCCGTGAGCATCAGGTCAATGCTGTTCTGAGCGTGGGTGGAGGTTCAGTCCTTGACAGTGCCAAGTCGATTGCCGCAGGCACTCTCTACCAGGGTGACGTGTGGGATTTGTTCAACGGTAAAGGAAAAATAAATGCGGCGCTGCCCGTATTCGATATCCTGACGCTGGCAGCCGCCGGCAGCGAAATGAACAGCGGTGCGGTGGTGACCAACGAAGAAACCAGAGAGAAGTTTGCCATCGGCTCAGCGCACACCTTCCCGAAGGTTTCTATCGTGAATCCTGTCCTGATGCAGACAGTAACGCGAGATTATCTGGTGTATTCCGCAGCAGACATCATTGCCCACTCGATCGAAGGCTACTTCACCGCCAGGGTGCAGCCGAAATTTCACTCGCGAATGGCTGAAGCCATTATCAACACGGTGATTGAAACGACTGAGACCCTGCTGAAAAACCCTATGGATTACGACGCCCGTGCCGAGTTCGCCTGGGCCTCCACCCAGGCATTGAATGGCCTGATCTACGCCGGTACAGGCGGTTTCAGCTATCCCAATCACATGATCGAGCATTCATTGTCGGCCCTCTTCAATGTACCGCACGGTGCCGGCCTGTCGGTGATCATTCCCGCCTGGATGAAGTGGTATCACGGTCGTAAACCTGAACAATTCCAGCGTTTTGCTAAATACATCTTCGGTGTTGATACCCCCGAGCAAGGTATCACCGCGTTGGAAAAGTGGTTCGACAAGATTGGCACCCCCACACGCCTGTCACAACTTGGAATTACCGAGGATGATTTGCCGGCAACAATCGAAAACATCCTCGGCAACGCCCGGTGGTTCGGCATTGCCGACATATACGAGCTGAATGTCGTCACCGCCATCCTGCAGAACGCCCTGTAGTGGCTCACATCAGGAATGGCAAGTGCTCAACGTCACGGTCATCACTATTGTTGAAAGGACAATCACCATGAAAACACACAGGCTTGGCGTCCATAAAGAAAAAGCGTCGTCTGGTAAATCGACAGGAAAACACGGTATCAACAACACAAATAAGGGTTAACGATGCAAAAACGTATCCTCGGAAAAAGCGGACTTGAAGTCTCAGCTCTCGGGTTCGGCTGTATGGGTTTGAATTTCGGCTACACAACAGCCATCACAAAACAGGACGCTGTCAAGCTCATCAGGCATGCATTTGACAAAGGCGTGACATTTTTCGACACAGCAGAGGCCTATGGTCCCTTCAGCAACGAAGAGATCGTCGGAGAAGCACTGGAACCTGTGCGCGACCAGGTAGTGATCGCCACGAAATTCGGATTCAGGAACGGCCGTCCTGCCGACGGTCTGGACTGCCGACCCGAAAGGATCAGGCAGGTAGCCGAAGATTCGCTGATACGGCTGCGTACCGACCGCATCGATCTGTTTTACCAGCACCGCGTAGATCCTGACGTACCCATGGAAGATGTAGCCGGGACCGTGAAGGAACTGATTGCCGAAGGAAAGGTCAGGCATTTCGGTTTGTCCGAAGCAAGTGCCCCGAGTATCCGCAAAGCCCACGACGTCCAGCCTGTCACCGCACTGCAGAGCGAATATTCGCTGTTCTGGCGCGAACCGGAAAAAGAAGTCCTGCCGGTACTGGAAGAGCTCGGCATTGGTTTTGTGCCTTTCAGCCCCCTGGGAAAAGGGTTCCTCACGGGACAGATCACCAGGAACACCAAATTCGGCAAAGATGATTTCCGAAACATAGTGCCGCGTTTCACTCCTGAAAATATCGAAGCCAATATCGTGCTGGTGGACCATGTCAAGGAGATTGCCGTCGAGAAAAAGGCAACACCCGCACAGGTTGCCCTTGCATGGCTCCTGGCACAAAAACCCTGGATTGTTCCAATTCCGGGGACCACAAAAATCAGCAGGCTTGAAGAAAACCTGGGCGGAGCATCGCTCGAACTGACCCCAGCCGACCTTCAGAAAATCGAAGAGACCCTGTCGCGTATGACGATTCAGGGTGACCGGTACCCAAAGCATCTGCAGGAGCTCGTTGGAAAATAGTCTTCATCACAAACAGCTTGAACTCCTCGGCGATAAAATGAGTGAGAGCAAGAAAATCATTTAACCATGCCCATGAACAGCATCAGTAAGTCGGTACTCGTACTATCCTCGAGCCCCAGAAAAGGAGGGAACTCGGATACCCTGTGCGACCAGTTTGTATCAGGAGCCATGGAAGCCGGACATCATACGGAAAAAATATTCCTGAGAGACAAAACCATCAGTTACTGCACAGGTTGCGGGAGCTGTTTCAGCAGAAACAAAAGCTGCCCGCAAAAAGACGACATGTCAGAAATCCTGGAAAAGATGATCGATGCGGATGTCATTGTAATGGCGACGCCCGTTTACTTCTATACCATGTGCGGACAGATGAAAACCTGTATCGACAGGACCTGTGCCCGTTACACCGAGATCAGCGGCAAGGAGTTCTTCTTTATCGTAACCGCTGCGGTCGAAAGCACGCAGGCAATACAGAGAACCATCGAAGAGTTCAGGGGATTCACCTCATGCCTCGACAACCCAACGGAAAAAGGGATTATCTACGGCACCGGCGCATGGAATATAGGGGATATCAAAAACAGCAGGGCAATGAAAACTGCTTACGATATGGGAAAATCCGTTTAGCGATGAACCTGCATAACATTAGAGAAAGCATATCGTCTAAATCGCCTGCCGCTTTTCAACTCTTTCTTGCTTTTCAGACGCCACGGGAAGGATAACGCTGAATACCGAACCCTGGTTCAGGCGGGAGCGGACAGTGATATTTCCTCGGTGGGCAAGGACGATGTGCTTCACGATCGAGAGCCCGAGCCCGGTCCCTCCCGATTTGCGTGAACGGGCTTTGTCGACCCGGTAAAAGCGCTCGAAAATGCGGTCGAGGTCCTGCGTCGAGATGCCGATCCCGTTGTCCTCCACATCGAGATGCACGCTATCACCGCTTCTGAAGGCCGAAATCCTGATTTTTCCGTTCCGGTCGTCCACATATTTGATGGCATTGTCGAGCAGATTGCGAACAATAATATCGAGATATTCCTCATCGGCAAACACCGGCGGAAGATCTTCAGGGATCGTAACATCCAGACGGATCTGCTTTTGTTCAATCTGACGCCGGAGAAGTTCGACCGATCTGTTGACCGCGTTTGCAATTGATACCGGTTTGAAGTGGTATTCAATACGCCCCGATTCGATCTTCGACAGATCAAGCACATCATTTACAAGGGCTTCCAGCTGTTCGCTCTCCTGCAGGATGATCTGCAGAAAGGCCGTTGCATACTCCGGATCGCTGATGGCACCTTCGAGCAATGTTTCAGTGTATCCCTTGATGCTGCTGAGCGGTGTGCGCAGTTCATGGGAAACACTCGAAACGAAATCCCTGCGCATGCGTTCGAGATTGCGCAGTCTGGTGATATCGTTGAGCACGAACACCATGCCCTGAAATTTTTCATCTTTTGTGATGGGCATGGTACTGACCTGCATGATGCGCGCTCCCTTGTCGGTCAGGAGGGAAAACTCTTCCTTCAGCAGTATCGACCTTTCGGCATGGACTTTTTCCAGCAGTTCACGGAGCTCCCTGTCACCGAGGTTCTTCAACGGCCTCGATTTGAGCATCGCGCCTTCGATCCGGAATTTCCGTGATGCTGCGGGATTGACAAGAATGATGTCCCCATTGGTATCGGTCACGATCACCGCTTCGCGGATACCGGAAAAAGCCGCCCGGTACCACTCTCCGCTGAACCGCATCCGGTTGATCTCATCGCTGAGATAGTTTATTGCCCGGGCTATCCTCCCGGTTTCCTCCCCGTGATCGACTGCGGCGCTGCCGCTGAAATCACCGCGCACTCTTTTTTCCGCCGTTTCCGCCAGGTCCCTTAGAGGGCGCCTGAAGAATACTGCAAGCAGGGTACCCGCAAGAATGGAAAAAATCAGCAAGAAGATCAAAGCCCGTTCCAGGTCATCCTCGATGCCGCTGCCGAATATACCGATCTGGTAAAGCGGTTTCGCGAAACGCATGACGGCATAAGGGTGTCCCTTGCCAAGCGGAACCGCCAGATAAAGCATCTTCTCCCTGACTGTCCGGCTGTATCGCGAATCTTCTCCGAACCCTTTTTCAAGCGCACTCCGGAATTCAGGACGGTCCGCGTGGTTTTCGGCAAGATGCAGTTTTTCTAACGGGAGGGATGAATCGCCGATAATCCGCCCTCCGGTATCGATGAAAGTAACCCTGACATCGAGCATCTGACCTATTTTACGGGCCTGCCCGGCGGGAAAAGCTGGATCATCCCATTCGGAGGGCTTTTCAGACAGCAATTCCGCATTGAACAGAAGATCGCGGTGAAGTTCCTCGCGGACTAGGGCATGGATACGCTCCTTCACCTGCAGACCGAATACAAGCAGGCTTGCAAATACGGATATGAAAATAACCGAACCGGTTATGGCGCCTAACCTCAACGAAGCTTTAACCTGCATGGTTTCAGCTCCCGTTTTCCTCGAGCTTGTAGCCGTATCCCCGGACCGTTCTGATCATGCGCCCGGTCCCGCCGAGTTTCTCACGCAGCCTCGTGATATGCGTATCGATGGTCCTGGTATTGATGCTACGGTCGATATCCCAGACGTCGCTCAAGAGCGATTCGCGCGACTGGGCCTCCCCTTTCCTTTTCAGGAGCGCCGCCAGCAGCTTGAACTCCATCATGGTGAGCACCAGTTCATTTCCGTCGAGCGACGCGGTATGGCGTGACATATCGATTTCGAGAGCTCCAGCTCTGAGAATATCGGCCACTCTTCCGCCATGGCGCCTGTCACGCTTGAGGATCGCGCGGATTCTCAAGGTCAGTTCACGAGGGCTGAAAGGTTTGACGACATAGTCGTCGATGCCGAGCTCGAAGCCGAGGATCCTGTCGATCTCCTCTCCCTTTGCCGTGAGCATGATGATTGGTATATCCCGGTAAAGCTGATGCTGCCTTATTTTCCGGCAAACTTCGAAACCGTCGATGCCGGGCAGCATGATATCGAGCAGAACTATATCGATGCTTTTCTGTGAAAGGTCTTGAAGCGCAACCTCTCCGCTGCTGTAGAGATGACAGTGAAAACCTGCTTTTTCAAGATTGTAAACCAGAAGGGTTCCAAGGTTCTGGTCATCCTCGACTATGAGAATAACTGGTTCAGTCACGTTTTCGCCGTTTTTGTTTCTCTCTCATGTTGTTTTCGCATCCCTTTTTCAATATACGGTCTTTCCGTCTGCGCTCTTCGTTCTCATCAACATTGGACACAAGTGAATCCCTCCCCCGGTTTATTGTCCGGCCTTCCAGCACGCCGCCTCGTGCCCGGACTCATATTCAAGAAGATCCGGCTGGTCGCGGCGGCACCGGTCATCCGCAAGCGGGCACCTGCCGGCAAACCTGCACCCCTCCGGCAGGTTCACGGCACTCGGCACGTTGCCTTCGATGGCGTGAAGCCGCTCCTTGGGAGCACCGAGCCTGGGAATGGATTTCATAAGGCCCCGCGTATAGGGGTGGAGCGGATTGCTGAAAATCTGCCTGACAGCCCCTTTTTCCACAACTCTCGATGCGTACATGACAAGAACCTGCTCGCAAAGTTCCGCTACAACACCAAAGTCATGCGTGATGAGCATCACGCTCATACCGGTGTCGGACTTGAGTTTTCCGATAAGGTCGAGGATCTGCGCCTGCACGGTCACGTCGAGTGCTGTTGTAGGTTCGTCGGCGATCAGAAGTGAAGGATTGCAGGAAAGCGCCATGGCGATCATGACTCGCTGCCGCATTCCGCCCGAAAGTTCATGGGGATACGAGGAAAATCGATCCGCAGGGTTGGGAATGCCGACAAGGTGCAGCAGTTCGATCGAACGTTTCTTCGCCTCTTCGTGGTTTATATCCCGGTGAATGAGGATCTGTTCCATAATCTGGCTGCCGCAGTTGAAGACCGGATTGAGCGAGCTCATGGGTTCCTGGAAGATCATGGCGATCTCGTCACCTCTCAGTTTGCGCATCTGCTCTTCGGATAGTTTCAGGAGATCGGTTCCTTTCCAGAGTATCTCCCCACCGGCAAAGTAGCCTGGAGGCATGGGAACAAGCCGCATGACGGAAAGAGCGGTCACCGATTTTCCGCAACCGGACTCTCCGACGACACCGAGCGTTGAGTTTCGTCCAAGTGAAAAGCTCACGCCGTCGACGGCTTTTGCCGTGCCATTGTCGGTCGAATAGTAGGTCCTGAGGTTTTTCAGTTCAAGAATTTTTTCCATATATACCTATCTTCCCTGCCAGCGCTGATTTAAGGTTACGTTTTGCCGGGATCATGCATGAAAATATGGTTTGTAAGCTTCATATGAAAACGTTATTACATGACGGGGCAAGTAGTGCTGCAGTGACCAGAAGGAATACCCGCTTTCTTTTCGATGCCGTAACGAAGTCAGTACCCTATACCTCACTCAAACAGGCAGTCTCCTGTGTTCGCGACAGCGATGCCGGAGTGTACGAGCCGGTTGAGATTACCGGTCTGCAGGGATCGTTCAATTCGGTGCTCGTATCGATCCTGTTTAACGATCAGCCGGCACCTGTCCTGCTCCTTTGCGGCCAGAACAGCTTTGAACTCTATGAAAACGATCTCGAAGCCCTGCTTCCCGAAGGTTCGGTCTGCAATACGTCGGATGAACTTTCCCTTTCGATCCTCGCGATAACCGAAAAAAGAAAATCGGTCATCCTCTCCTTCTTCGACGACCTGAACCATACCCTCTGCTCGCCTGATGAATCGGCTGCACGTATCTTCACGCTTTCGGCAGAACAGGATGCAGGATATGAAAATCTCAAGCGTTTCCTTGCCTCGAACGGTTTCGAAGCGAGGGAATTTGTCGAGGATGAAGGAGAATTCTCCGTCAGGGGCTCGATTATAGACGTATTTCCTTTCGGGGCGACGGAACCGCTCCGGATCGAATTTTTCGGCGATACCGTCTCATCGATACGCGTATTCGACATCAACAGCCAGCTTTCAGGCAAAACAATGCAGCAGGCCAGCCTCACCGCAGGATTTACCGAAAGCGGCGGCAATACGACTCTTTTCGATTACCTCGACCCTGCAACGATCGTCATACTCGACGACATGCAGGAATTTTCAGCGCTCGACAACCGGGACGAACTCTTCAGCAATATTTCTCGCTTCCGTTGCATCAGGGTACAGCCTTCTTCACAGTCAGCGATCAATTTCGGCTCCCTGCCGCAGAAAAAGCTCAATGCTAATTTCCGGGTTCTTGCGGCTTTGATCCAGCAGGAGGCTGCCGAAAGGAAAACTCCGGTTTTCGCGACCGGCTCGCAACGTGAAATAAGGGAGCTGAGCGACTTTCTCGCCGACGAGATCGCCCACTCAGGAAGTTCCGTAATCCCTGAGGTTGGCTGGGTTCCGGTCAACCTGTATTCCGGGTTCATATTCGAAAACCTCGACCTGTATACCGAATCCGACATTTTCGGAAAGCTGCATGCGCACAAGGCCCACCGCAAGCGTAAAATCCGGGGCATTTCACTAAAGGACCTCCAGAAACTGAAAGTCGGTGATTACGTCGTGCATGAAGATTACGGCATCGGCATCTTCAAATCCCTCGAAACCATCACGGTAGGCAATTCCGAACAGGAGTCCGTGCTGATCGAGTATGAGGGAGGCGACCAGCTCTATGTCAATGTCCAGAACATCAACCTGCTTTCGAAATATTCAGCGGCTGAAACTTCCAGTCCGACCCTTTCGAAACTCGGAAGCTCGAAATGGGCTTCGAAAAAGGACAAGGTCCGCAAGAAGCTGCGCGATATCGCGATCAATCTCATAAAAGTTTACGCGCAGCGCAAAATGCAGCCGGGTTTCGCATTCGGTCCCGATTCCATATTCATGCGGGAATTCGAAGCATCCTTCATCTTCGATGAAACGCCGGACCAGCTCAAGGCGATCGAAGAGGTCAAGAAAGACATGCAGTCTCCCCATCCGATGGACAGGCTGATCTGCGGAGATGCCGGGTTCGGTAAGACCGAGATCGCCATGAGGGCGGCATTCAAGGCTGTGGAATCGAAAAAACAGGTCGCCGTGCTGACGCCGACAACCATTCTCGCACACCAGCACTTCGAATCGTTTACGAAACGGTTCGAGAACTTTCCAATATCGATTGCGGTACTGAGCCGTTTCGTCACACGCAAGGACCAGCAGGAGATCCTGAAAAAGATTGAATCCGGCAAAGTCGATATCGTGATCGGCACGCACCGGCTGGTATCGAAAGATGTTCATTTCAAGGATCTCGGCCTGCTCGTGATCGATGAAGAACAGCATTTCGGCGTCGAGGTCAAGGAGAAGCTGCGCGAGCAGTTCCCGAACGTCGACACCATGACCATGTCGGCTACACCGATACCGAGAACGCTGCAGTTCTCCATGCTGGGAGCGAGAGACCTTTCCATTGTATCGACCCCGCCGAAAAACCGACAGCCGGTCGAGACGATCATTACCGATTATGACACCTCGCTTATCCAGTCTGCGATCCGCAGGGAAATCCAGCGGGACGGCCAGGTCTTTTTCCTGCACAACAGGATATCGTCCATCGAGGAGGTCCTGGAGACCCTCAGGGAACTGGTGCCTTCGGCACGCATCGTCTATGCGCACGGACAGCTTCCGCCAAGAGAGCTCGAAAAGATCATGATGGATTTCATGCAGAAAGAGGTCGATGTACTGATCTCCACATCGATCATCGGATCGGGTCTCGACATCTCGAACGCGAACACCATCCTCATCAACCGGGCGGACATGTTCGGCCTGTCCGACCTCTACCAGCTCCGCGGCAGGGTCGGCAGAAGTGACAGGAAAGCCTACTGCTACCTGATCGCTCCACCGCTGCATACGCTGAAAAGAGAGGCTTTACAGCGGCTTGCCGTCATCGAAAGCTTCACCGAACTCGGTTCAGGCTTCAACATCGCCCTGCGGGATCTCGATATCCGGGGAGCGGGCAACCTGCTCGGCGCCGAGCAGTCGGGATATATTCATGAGCTCGGTTTCGACCTGTACCAGAAAATGCTCGAGGAAACCGTGGCCGAACTGAAATCCACGGAATTCAGCCACCTGTTCGATGCGGAAGCAATTACCTCCGCGGCCCTTGCGAAAAGCTGCGATCTTGTCTTTAACTTCAACGCGCTCATTCCTGACTACTACATCAGTGCAACACACGAACGGTTCGCGTTTTATGAAAAAATTTCAAAAGCCCCGTCCGATATCGAGTTAGATGCCCTTGCAAATGAGCTCAGGGACCGTTTCGGCACCCTGCCTGAGGAAGTTACGAACCTGCTCGCGCTCAGCAGATTCAAGCTTGCCGGTACGGCGATCGGCCTGGAAAAAATAGACCTCCAGGCGAAAACCCTCACCCTGTTCCTGCCCGACCAGCAGAACGAGCATCTCTCGCACAGGGAATTCTACCAGTACCTCTTCACCGCTGTGCAGGAGCCCTGGATGCAGGAATATCAACCCGGGTTCCGCTTCGATAAAAAAATGAAGCTTGTCCTGAACCATCCCGGCGATTCGGAAAAAACACCGGAAATGCTGATCCTCCGCTATATCGGGTTTTTCCGTAAACTCGAAGAGGCATCGAAGGTGCAAGCGGTTCAAAATCAAGCCTGACATCTTTTCATAATACATCAAGCTTTCATTTATTACTCGGACGAATCAACTACCCCGCAGCAAGCAGCGGGGTATGAATTCATATGGAGATTATTCTTTCACGAAGCAAGCTTCGGGGAATTTGACCCTCAGTGATTAAAACTGTCAATCCTGGTTAGCAAAAATAGTTCCAATTTTGTCATTCTGAGCAAAGCGAAGAATCCATAAATTATTGCATAGTAATAAAATGGATTCTTCATTCCGCTAAGCTTCATTCAGAATGACAGCCCCTTTATCAGAATTTTCTTGCAACTTATCGTTGCCGGAGTAAAAAAAAGAGTGCCGTTTTTTGGCATTTCGAGCAACTTTTGCCCTGACGGCTTTGTTTCAAAAAAGAAGATTGAATTTGTCTGATTAATAACAAAACTTTACATCAATGAATATCACCATCAACAATAAAGTATACGAGGCGAATGTAGGTGACAGGCTGCTGGATATAGCCAGAAAGAACCATGCCCACATCGGGTATTTCTGCGGAGGAAACAGTATCTGCCAGACCTGTTACGTGACGGTCCTTGAAGGGGCTGATCTGCTTTCACCACTCAGCGATTACGAAAAGGCGCTGCTGTCCGACAATCTCATACATGAAGGAACAAGAATGGCCTGCCTGACGACGATCGAAAAGCCCGGTATCATCAGGATTGTTTCAACTGTCGAAGAGGTCAAGCAGATGTTCGAAACAAACCCCGTAGAGCTTGTCGGATACGCAGGAAAAATGGGCCGTGAAGCGCTTGTAAAGTTTCCTGACACCATGCGCATTCAGGCAGGAAGAAAGTTTGACCTGCTTCAGCTGATTTCCGATGTATTGAAGGGAATCGGAGATGCACTGATACTGATTTTCGATGCCTTCCAGCCCACGTCTTCACCTTCAGAAGGGTGCGGCTGCGGCAGCACGGCTCACAGCCCGCACACTGGTGGCCATGATACAAAGGGGACCTGCACGATGACGGACGCGCAAGGCAGGGAGAAAAAACCGATTCCGATTTCGTCGTCCATTGCCGCCTGATTACTGCCGGCTGCATCGTTCTTTCACGCTCTCTTTTTTCAGCCGCGGCCTGTTCATTTACTGCTTTCCGGCCGCGGTTGAGGCTGCGGAAAAAAATGATTATATTGAGTAGTCTGAGAAAGCTGATGTTTGTTTATGTTCAATAAATCCATGAAACCATGATCATTCATATCAATGACAGGCCCTGTGACGCGCAGGTGGGCGATCTTCTCCTGAAAGTTGCCCAGAACAATAAAAGCCACATCGGTTATATCTGCGGCGGGAACGGCATCTGCCAGAGCTGTTTTGTTTATGTCAAGGAAGGCGCTGACTGCCTCTCCGAACCCGGAGCGGAAGAAAAAACATTCATTTCCGATAAACTGCTGCAGGAAGGAGGCCGTCTCGCCTGCCGTACCACCATCAGGAAGGAAGGTTCGATCAAGGTCATTACGAGGGCCGAAACCCTGAGAAGAATCGTGCTCGGGCTCAACGTTCCCGGCTTCATCACCTATGCCCAGACAATCGGGTACAATGTCGTCAACCAGCTTCCAGGCGGCACGGCCAATATTTTCAACCGCGTGAGGGAGGGCAGGCTGAACCCCCTTGACACGCTGAAAAAAATCGGAAGCGGGCTGGGACCGGCTTCGCTGCTGGCAATCAGCTCATTCAAGGAAACATTTCCATTCCTGCAATACCCGGCATCCCTCCTCTGCGGCGGTGCCAGGGGAGTTGTCAGTACGGCGGGAAATGCCGTCAGCATGTTGACCGGCGGCCGTCTGCAACTGCCTGGAATTTGCGGACCCTGCTGTGAATCCGGGCAAGCTTCTGCCGTTGAACCGGTGACCATTACCATAAAACAGGTTTAGCGCTTTTGCAGAAATAGCATAATGACAATCATGGACTCCAGATGGGGTATTCGTCTGATTTTGGAAATATCGAGTTCGAACTGGGAGCAAAAACCCTTGAACGCTGGCTGATCAAGCCTGAAAAAACCATGAACATCGTTCTCGGCATTCCCAGGGAACGGGCTCAGGACGAACGTAGGGTTGCGATTTCTCCACCGGGTGTGCAGATACTGGTTGAACATGGAATCAAAGTCATAATCGAGGATTCAGCCGGCAAATTCTGCAATTTTTCCAATATCGACTATTCGGAAGCCGGCGCAAAGATTGCCGAGAGTGCCGACGAACTATACAGTCAGGCAAATGTCATTCTGAAAGTTTCACCTCCCCAGCCGGAGGAACTCTCTCTTCTCATGAACGGACAGATGCTTATTTCAGCGGTCCATCTGGGAACGGTCAGCCAACATATGATCAGGACGTTGCTTGAAAAAAATATCACCGCTCTCGGATTCGAGTTTATCGAAACAAGGGACGGAGAATTGCCGATCGTCAGAACGGTAAGTGAAATTGCCGGATCACTTGCCGTCCAGACCGCGGCAAAATACCTCGAAACGGGTTACGGAGGCAGCGGCATCCTGCTCGGCGGCATCGCCGGAGTTCCTCCAGCGCATGTAACGATCATCGGAGCGGGAACCGTAGGGCTCTTTGCCGCGCAGGACGCGCTCGGGCTCGGTGCGCAGGTAACCGTGATAGACAAGGAGATCAACAGGCTGAGGAGGTTCGAAGCATTTTTCAACCGCCATCTTGTCACGGCGATTGCAAACGATCATTACATTTCACAGCTTGCAAAAATTTCAGACGTCATCATCGGTGCCCTCAGCCCCAAACAGAAGATCAGCAAACCGCTGGTGAGCGAACAGGTTGTCAAATCGATGAAACCAGGTTCCGTGATCATAGACGTATCGATCGACCAGGGCGCATGTTTCGCTACAAGCCGCCACACCTCGCATACCAATCCGATTTTCGTGAAACATGGCGTAACACACTACTGCGTCCCCAATATCCCTTCAGCCGTGGCAAAAACCGCATCGTTCGCACTGACGAATACTCTGCTGCCATTCCTCCTGAAACTCACGGAGCATGAAACCATTGCAGACATCCTCTGGAAAAGCCACAGCCTGAGAAAAGGCACCTATGTTTTCAAAGGGTATGTCACCAAGAAAATTCTGTCCGAGCTAACCGATTTTCCGTTCAGGGAGATCGAAATGCTTCTTGCCGCATGCTGAACAAGCTCATAAAAGATATTCGAGCGGCTTTCCAAGCTTCCTTGCTACATACGAAGCACAGGAAACTCCCGAATAGGTAACGGCAATCACCCCCTGCCCGGGAAAGGTGCTGTCACCTACGGCATACAGGTTTTTGACCGGTGTGGTATTCTGCGGTTTCTGCAGGATATTCTGACCGGGCTTGAGCAATGGACCATAGGACCCCTTGTATCGGTTCAGGTAACGCACATGGGTCAGAGGCGATGCGAGAACCTTCAATTCGATGGCTTCTGACAACCCCGGAAGAATCCGCTCCGTCCGGGAAATGACATTTGCGGCAAGAACTTCCTTGGCTTCAAGGTACTCCCGGCTCCCTCTCTGGTACGTCTCCCAGTCGTCCGCTTCCGCGGTAACGAACATATGGATAGTATGCTTGCCTGTCGGGGCAAGCGAGTGATCGAGCAGAGTCGGGGCGGAAAAATAAATTGTTCCTCCCGGCTGGTTATACCGTTTCCAGTCATCGACAAGAATATTATGGACATAAAAATCCTTCGGAATCACTGATGCATCGACGCCGAGAAAAAGCTGAAACCAGCTCGGGGCCCTGAGAAAGCGTGACTCGTCCATCCTGAACCGGGAATCGGTCACGAGGCGATTGAAGGTGTCCCAGACCGTGGCATTGCTGACCACTGCCCTGGCTGCATATTCTGTGCCATCAGCAAGTCTCACACCCCGCGCCTCTCCGTTTTCAAGAATAATTCCGGTAACCTCCGATAGAAACCGGATGGAACCACCGAATTTTTCGATTCCCCGGCATAATGCCTGCGGAATCACTCCCGATCCGCCTACCGGATAGTTGATCCCTCCATGATGACGGTCGGCAAGGCAGATGCCGGCATTCACGAGAGGAGTTGAAACCGCATCCTGGACAGCCCAGGAATAGGCTTCCATATCGATGAACCTGAGCAGTTCTTCATCGGCTATGTATTTCCTGGCGGTTTTGCCCATCGAACGGAATGATTTCATGGCAAGCGCTACCGTCTTCAACGGATTGTTGAATCCAACCACACCAAGGTGCACGATATCCTCGAGCGAACCTGCCGGAAGGGAGCTGAGAATATCATATACCTCTTCAAGCTCACGATAAAATTCCGCTATCCCTTTTTTCTCATGGGGAAAACGGGCTGCAAGCGCGTCGATGAAGGCTTGCCGGTCATAACAGGCTGGTACCGAAAAACCGTTCGGCAGATGGTAATGGATCTGAACAGGGTCCGGCACCGTCTTCACCTCGATACCAAGCTGCCTGAAAATCCTGGTATGGAGATTGAGCGTTCCGCCGCGGCCGTTTTCAGCGAAGCCGTAAAAAACCGAAGCACCGGCATCGAAACGGTAACCTTCACGCTGGAAGGAAGAACAGCTTCCGCCCGGATACCGGTTCTTCTCGAAAACAAGCGTTGAAATCCCCTGCTGCTGCAGGAGTGCGGCAGTTGTAAGGCCCCCGATCCCTGAGCCGATAATGATCACATCGGCAGATCTGTCAATAACGTCATGCATGATATTTTACTGTCCGGTAGTTCGGAAATGAATGAAAATATATTATTTAAAAAATAATTACTTTATGGTTATAGGTTACATATTGCCTTTAACCCTCAACTGAAGCTGGAAGATTCTGTCGTATGACTAAATCTGATACAAAACATCCTGTGAAAGCAGTGTCGAAAAAAGAACTTCACTCCCGTGAGGAACTTCAGAAACAGCTGGAGTTTCAGAAAGAGGCCGTTGTCCATATCAATTCACTATACAACTATGCCCTTCATCTCACCATGAACCCGGATGACGCAGAAGATCTTGTCCAGGAAACCTATCTGAAAGCATACAGATTTTTTAATTCTTTCGAGCGGGGAACAAACTGCAAGGCCTGGCTGTTTAAAATCCTTAAAAACAATTATATCAACAGTTTTAGAAAAAATTCCAAAGAACCGGGTAAAGTCGATTATGATCTCATCAAAGACTTTTACCATTCGATAAAGGATACAAGAACCGATACGACTGAAGCTGAAGCCGATTATTTCCATACTTTGATGCATGAAGAGGTTTATATGGCCCTTCAGTCGTTACCCGAGGAGTTCAGGGAAGTTATACAGTTGTGTGATATTGAAGGATTTACCTACGAGGAAATTGCAAATATGGTAGAGAGCCCAATCGGCACGGTCAGATCGAGGTTGTATAGAGGAAGAAAGCTGCTTCGAGCACAACTTGAAAATTATGCAAAAAAATTCGGCTTCAATACCGAAACAGAGTAATACCATCAATTCGCATAAAATATTTTATATCATGAACTGCAACAAGACACGGGTACTCATGAGCGTTGCCATTGACGGCGAGCTGACCCTTAAAGAAGAACAGATGTTTCTTCTTCACCTCTCAGAATGTGAGGTATGCAGAATCGAGTATGAAGACGCGAAAAAAACGAAAATGATCATCAGGGAAAAAATAGTGAGATTCAAAGCTCCCCCCTCCCTTGTATCCACGATCATGCAATTATCCAACATCGACACCAAAGAAACCGAAGACACTCTCCTCTGAAATATGCCCCGGAATACTTTTAATAACCGGCTTTTAAATAACTTTTCCGGTTTGAATTGTATGAATTTATGGCTATATAACTAATATATCCTTAATGGAATATTTGTATAAAACAGGCATAATACACGGAGCTGCAACAGGTTGGTTATGAACAAGATCATTACGATCACAGAAGAAGAGGTCAATAAATGGAATCTCAATACGCCGGATGAAATGCTCGAAGAGGTTTCGAACCGATTCAAGCTGCTTTCCGAACCGATGCGGCTTAAGATTCTGAGGGTTCTATGTGAAAAGGAACATACGGTTCAGGAAATCGTTAAAAAGGTCAATGCCAGCCAGGCCAACATTTCCAAACATCTGGCACTGATGCATGACAACGGCGTTGTGAACCGCAGGAAAGCCGGCCTGAAATGTTATTACCGGATAGCGGATGAAAGCATTGTCTACGCCTGCTATCTCATTTCGAAAAGCGTAGTTGAAAATCTCCAGGACCGTCTAAGCTGGGTCCAGAAAATCAATGCGAATATTGCAACCTGAGCACCCCATCCTTCAGTTTTCTCACCCGCTCTCCTTCCTTGATTGCAGAAACTACATCATCCTGCTCCACCTTTTACCACTTGTTGACCCTGGATAGAAAATCATGTTCCAATGTTGTCTGACAGTATTAACAATCCCCCGTCAATAAATATGACATTTTTGCGCTTTTTATGTCATTTATGACACCTGTTTTATTCTGAACAGGAAATAAATCGGTTTGGCATGGTTTTTGATTGATTAATGGCAGAGAGAGAACATCTCTATCAATTTTTATCAAAAAGGCACATTTTAAAAAGGAGAAAATCATGCTTGTAAAATTATCAAAAGATCCTCTCAAGCTGTTTGATGATATCTGGTCAGGTGCGCAAATGCCGGCAACTCCGGCATTCAAAGTCGACATTTCCGAGGATGAAAAGTCTTTCCATATCGATGCCGAACTACCGGGTATAACCAAAGAAAATATTGCACTCAATATCGAGGATGATATGCTGACCATAAAAGCAGAGAGAAAGCAGGAAACGGAAGAAACAAGGAAGAACTATCACCGGATTGAAAGAACATACGGAAACTTTTCACGGAGCTTCAATCTTGGGGAAATCATCGATCAGGAGCATATAACCGCAGATTTCGACAATGGTGTGCTTCACGTAAGCCTTCCGAAAGCCGTACCGGTGAAAAAGACAAAAGAAATAGCCATCAGTTAAGTTAACCATAAATCCGGGTTCACATCACAGATGGAGAACCCGGAATTTATATATCACAAGAGAGGAAATTCATTATGGGTAAAATTATCGGCATCGATCTCGGCACCACGAACTCCTGTGTTGCGGTCATGCAGGGCACTCAACCAACAGTTATTGAAAACTCTGAAGGCAGCCGCACTACTCCGTCCATCATCGGATTAACCAAAACAGGAGACCGTCTGGTTGGACAAGCCGCAAAAAGACAGGCTATCACCAACCCGAGAAACACTATTTTTTCGATCAAAAGATTCATGGGACGCAAATACGACGAGGTTCCGAATGAAAAAAAGATTGCCCCTTACGAAGTCGTCAACGAAAACGGCGAGGCAAGGGTGAAAATCAACGACAAAGTCTACTCGCCTCAGGAAATCTCGGCGATGGTTCTTCAGAAAATGAAACAGACCGCAGAGGATTTCCTTGGTGAAAAAGTCAGCGAAGCGGTCATTACCGTACCTGCATACTTCAACGATGCCCAGAGGCAGGCGACCAAGGATGCTGGACGTATCGCAGGCCTTGACGTCAAGCGAATCATCAACGAACCTACCGCTGCAGCTCTTGCATACGGGCTCGACCGCAAACGGGAGAATGAAAAGGTAGCGGTGTTCGACCTTGGAGGCGGCACGTTCGATATCTCCATTCTCGAGCTCGGCGACGGCGTTTTTGAAGTGAAGTCCACCGACGGCGACACCCATCTCGGTGGCGACGACTTCGACCAGAAAATCATCGATTTTCTGGCAGACGAATTCAAAAAACAGGAAGGAATAGACCTCCGGAATGACCCGATTGCGCTGCAGCGTCTTAAAGAAGCTGCTGAAAAAGCAAAAATCGAGCTCTCATCGAGAACCGACACTGAAATCAACCTCCCGTTCATCACCGCGACACAGGAAGGTCCGAAACACCTTGTCATCAACCTTACCCGTGCGAAATTCGAAGCGATTTCTGCCGACCTGTTCGACAAACTGCTCGACCCATGCCACCGCGCGGTCAAGAATTCCAAACTCGAACTGAAGGATATCGACGAGGTCGTACTGGTCGGCGGTTCGACACGAATTCCGAAAGTCCAGTCTCTCGTAAAAGAATTTTTCGGAAAGGAACCGAATAAAAGCGTCAACCCGGACGAGGTTGTCGCAATTGGAGCAGCTATCCAGGGCGGCGTTCTGAAAGGCGATGTTACCGACGTGCTTCTGCTTGACGTCACTCCGCTCTCTCTGGGCATCGAAACCCTTGGCGGCGTTATGACGAAGCTTATCGATGCGAACACCACCATTCCGACAAGAAAACAGGAAGTATTCTCGACAGCGGCAGATAACCAGACTTCTGTTGAAGTCCATGTCCTGCAGGGTGAGCGTCCGATGGCCCGTGATAACAAAACGCTCGGAAGGTTCCATCTCGGCGACATTCCTCCTGCACCGAGGGGAATACCGCAGATCGAGGTCATCTTTGATATCGATTCCAACGGCATCCTCAATGTATCGGCAAAAGACAAGGCCACCGGAAAGGAACAAAGCATCAGAATCGAGGCAAGCAGCAAGCTCAGCGATGCTGAAGTCGAAAAAATGAAGCAGGATGCAAAGATGCATGCCGATGAAGACAAGAAGAAAAAGGATGAGATCGACACCCGGAACACTGCGGATTCTCTGATTTTCAGCACCGAAAAACAGCTGAAGGAGCTGGCCGATAAAATTCCTTCAGACAGAAAGGTATCTCTTGAAGGTGCTCTTGAAAAGCTCAAGGAAGCATACAAAAACGGCACCATCGAATCGATCAGGGATGCCATGGACCAGCTCAACAAGGAGTGGAACGACATTGCTTCGCAGCTCTATCAGTCGCAGGGAGCCGGAGAACCGCATACCAACCCGGGAGCCTCATCCGGCGGAACCACGAGCGGCAGCGGAGACGGTGAAGTCCAGAATGCCGAGTACGAAGTAATCGATGGCAACAATAAATAATCTCGATACAAAAGTTGAAATGTCTCAAAGGGATTCGCACGAATCCCTTTGTTATTTATACTTGTTTTGGTAACTTACAAATTATAAAAGGCAGAACACCCGTTCGTTTTTATTTGCAAATTTTAACCCTGCAAACGATGCGACCACAGCTCAGCCGTCCGGACACCGCAATGAATCAGGTCAGAGTAAGCACTTCAGGACCCTGGTCAGGCAACGCCGTACACAAAGCCCAGAAATATTTTATCACTTCCGCAAAACGGGACAGAAGCGGAAAGCTTCAACTTGAAATCAGCCCCGCATCCGGTCGCCGCACACTCCTACCGACAAAGGGAATGATCGACAAGGTTATTTCCGGGGAAATCGAACTTTATGTTCTGACGACTCAACCGGATATAGGAATTAATCTGCAACAGAAAGTGCTTGATAATGAAAACCGTTATGTTATCGATTTCGATAAACGCGGTGTCAAATGGACGATGAGAGATATCCCCATTTTCTACGATACCCTGCACCGTCAGCTTTCTGTTGAAATAGACCGGAAAACGTATACACTTGACGAATTTTTCAAATAATACCGGAGCCTTTCCATCCCGGAATTTTTGAAAAAAGATTTGAAAAACACAAAGAGGCTGTCTCATTATCTGATTATGAGGCAGCCTTCTTTTTTTCCCCTTTTCTGAAATATTCAGTAAGTATTCGGCTTTGTTCAACAAACGGTAACCTGCTCTCCACTGCTGCAGTCTAAATAGAAAAGGGCACCTTTTCAGGGAGCCCTTTTGCATTACCATCGTTCCTTTTGAAACAGCTTCGTTATGTTTCTGATTGATCTGCGATTCCTGTTTTGAATTCGCTGGATAATCCGGTTTTACTGTAATTTTTTGTGTGCCAGAATCGCTTCGGAGGATTTCGGATAGAGCTTCACAATATCTTTATACCTTGCCTGAGCGTTTGTTTTGTCACCAATCATTTCAAAAGAAAGTGCCTGTTTGTAGAGCGCAGCTGGACGCTTGTTGCTTTTCTGATATTTTGCTATGACGACCTGGTACTCAAGAATGGCTTTCTCATACCATTTCTCATTGAAAAAACATTCGGCAATATCGAACTGTGCATCGTCAGCAAGCTCTGATTTCGGAAATTTCTGGATCAAAGTGCTGAAGCTTTCCCTTGCCGCCGTATAGTTTTTCCTGTTAAGCTTGTCGAGACCATCCTTGAACAATCCAGTATCACTCTGAATTTCCACAGGCTTTTTCAGTGTTTCAGCAGGTTTGGGCGCCGTTGATTGTGAAGAAGAAGGAAGCGCAGCGGAAACCTGTGTTTGCGGCGGAACCGAAGGTTTTTCTCCTAACCCGAGATACTGCTCGATTTTCTGCAATCTTGTTTCCAGTTGATCGACCTTGTGCACCAGAAGAGAATCTTCCATCCCAAGGCGTCCGAAAGACTCGTAATTATTATGATTGATTTCCTCGATACGTCCTTTGAGGTATGCAATCTCGTCATGCATCTGCTGAATATCGGAATAGGAGCCGGCTGTCTGAGTTTTGACGGTTTCCGTATCCGTTTTCAGTTTCTGCATATCACTCTGGACAACGGTCAGATCCTGTTGAGAGGCACATGCTGATACGCCAAGCAGGGAAACAATGAAAAATGGTCTTATTTTATTGTTCATGATCAGCAAAGATAGTTCATTATAGGCAGGTTGGGCCTGACATTAATACGTACGTCTGGCAAAAATAAGGCCTCACAAACCTGAGGCCTTATATCCGATATTTCACTATTTCACGACGAAATGGTCGCGGCGGTTTTTTGCCCACGCTTCTTCATTATGATCAAGTGCAAAAGGACGTTCTTCACCGTATGAAATGGTTTCAAGACGGGAAGCCCCTATACCTAATCGTGTCAGGAATTCCTTGGCACTTTTAGCGCGCCTGTCTCCAAGGGCAAGGTTGTATTCTGAAGTTCCTCTTTCATCGCAATGACCTTCGATCATAACCGATTTCGGGGAATTTCCCTTCAGCCAATCCGCATTGTCTTTTAGTTGCTGCTCGGCATCAGAACTGAGATCAGCACTGTCGAAATCAAAAAATACATCACCGAGGGGGCCCTGCTGCCACTGATCAAATCCATAACCTGTTTTTATGGAAGTTGACGGGGGGGGAGGAGTCGGCTCATTGGTAGCTGTTCCTCCGGAAGGAGCCACTGATTCATTTGATGAACATCCGGCGATCATCATCATTGCAATCACAAGTACACCGTTGATCTGCTTTCTCATGGCTTCATCTCGTTTTATAATTGAATAAATCAGGGGCAGACATGAAAGATGCCTGCCCCTGATGTTTCTCACTACAGCCTGTTATTCACCAACAAAGTGAGCCCTTCTGTTCTGAGCCCATGAAGCTTCATCATGACCTGTTGCAAACGGCCTTTCTTCACCATAGCTGATAGTCTTCATCCTGGCAGGATTCTGACCGAGGTTGACCATGGAGTTTTTGGCAGCGTTGGCACGACGTTCGCCGAGAGCCATATTGTATTCATTGGTACCCCTCTCGTCACAATGTCCTTCGATAATGAGATTTCTCGATGGATTTTCATTCATCCATTTGGCATTTACTCTCAGTTGCTCGGCAGCATCCATTCTGATGTCGGATTTGTCGAAATCATAGAAAATATCGCCAAGAACAACTTGTGGCGGCGGTGGCGGCGGCGGTGGCGGCGGCGGCGGCGGCACGATATCCTTCTCGCAGCAACATGCTCCAAGAAAGAACATCGCAGGAATAAAAATGCTCTTTAATAAAGGTTGAAAGTTTTTCATGATACCCCCTTTTTAAGGTTATTTCAAAAGAGAAAAAGAGTACTACCGGAATAAAGACCATGATGGCTGCATCTGCTCACCATCCAGTTGTAAAAGATGTCTCTGGTTTTCACCATTTGCATTCATGACAAATAACTTTTTCTTCCCTTCACGATTGGAACCGAAAACAATCATGCTCCCGTCGGGTGACCATGAAGGATATTCATTTTCACGGCATTTGCGTGTCAGTTGCACCAGTCCCGTCCCGTCGGGATTTATAACAAATATATTTATTTCACCGTTACTTTCCCATGTTGAATATGCTATTTTATCGCCATTGGGTGACCAGGATGGCTGGGTATTGTACCGACCGCTGAATGTCAGCCTTTTTACCTGACCGGATTGAAGGTCCTGGATAAAAATCTGGGGCAGACCGTTCCTCGAAGAAACAAACGCCATTTTGCTTCCATCCGGTGAAAATGTCGGCGAAACATCGATCCCTCTGTTGCGGGTAACTCTTTGTGCAATCGAACCATCTGGTTTTATAAGGTAGATTTCCTGATCTCCTTCGAAAGACAGTGTCGTTGCGACTTCATCATTGTTCCTCCACCCGGGATCTATACTTATTCCTTCCTTTGCCACCCTGGCGATAATACCGGTGGCAAGATTCTTGATAAAAAGGGCCGGAGGACCGGAACTGAAGCTGGTATAGGCAAGATATTTGCCATCGGGAGAATATGCCGGTGTAAGAGATATCGACTTCAGCGCGGTCAGTTGCCTGATTCCCTCTCCGTCGAAATCACACTGATAGATCTCTTTCGAACCCGTTGAGTTCGAGACAAACACAATCTTGCTTCCGAAAAACGATTTCTTTCCGGTCAGCAATTCAACAAGATCGGCACAAAAGGCATGGCCCATCGCTCGCAGCTGATCTTCATGTCCGGAATAGGTTTTCCTGAGAATCTGTTTTGCCGATGCAGTTTCATAAACCTCCATTTCGAGCACCACATCCCCGGCTTTTTTCGTAACCGTACCTCCCGCATAAATTTCCGATCCTACTGAACTGAGAGCGCCGAAATTGATCTTTGTATTCTTCGGATCGCTGGTATCCTTGACATTGAGAGGAGGAGGAATGATCGAAAACAAGCCGGTAAAACTCAGGCCATTGCTGACAACGGTATCCAGGTTCTGAGCCCAGTCAATCTCTTTCTTGCCCTGTGCTTCGGGTTTGTTGAGCACTATAGCTATTTTGCTGGCCCCTTCCTTTCGAATTGCAATATACTCGCCTGTTTCTGCACCAATACAAGGCAGAGAAATAATGGCTGAACAGAACAGGCAAACAAGAAAATATGCAACTGTATTCCTGAAAATTCGCATAAACACACCGGATCGCTTTAATGTTTGAGGGGTCCCGAACAAGAATTGAACAGAAAAAATAAAGTTCTGTGATGCATGTCCGTTTACATTTTCATCATATACAACAGGGTATCTGCCTTAATAATCTCAACTTCCTTAAATATAAGCAATAAGAGTATACACAAAAACAAAACTCTTCTATTAAAGGGCAAAAGCAAACTGAATGAAGTACTATTTAAGCATAAAGTGCTTTTTAACCTTGTCTCAGGGAAGTCCCAAGTTGTCTGAGTCTTTCAGAGCAGTCCATTTTACCGATACATGCCTCGATGAGAATGAGTTTGTCAGGGTTCTGTTCAGCAATGGCAAGCGCATCATGAAATTCTCTTTCCGTCTCTGCACGCAAACCGATGCCCTGTCCGCCGCTATTGAAAACAGCCGGAATGTCAGCATATCGCCACATCTGTATATCGTTGTAAATTCCATCCTGATGCAGCATCCGTTCAGCAAGATATCCTTCATTGTTGACTATGACCAGAACTGCCGGGCAATGCCAACGCATCAGTGTTGAAACTTCCTGCATCGTCATCTGGAAGGCTCCGTCACCTGTGAGTACAACCGGACGTTTTTCGGGTCGGGCAAGAGCGACACCAAGACTTGCAGGTGTACAGAAACCTATGGAAGAATAATGGCTCTGAACGATGAAATTTTCCGGTTCCTGAAGATTGAAATCAAGTGCTGCGAGATAAGAATCCCCAGGTTCGGCCATCATTATTTTCCGGTCATCAAGAAAATCATCGAGAGCTTTGTACAAGCTTGCAGCTGTAAGTCTGGCAGTTGCATCAGGCACATAATTTCCGATGGAAAAAAATGGTACTGACGGATGAGTATCAAGATAGGATCGGGTACGTAACAATGAGACGATACCCCTGATGATGTCTTTCAAAACAATATTTTCATAACAACGCGCGCCGATCTTCACAGTTTTGTCTGCAACGCGGATCATCCGGTCAACGTCAAGATTCATACTGAATGCTCCGGTGTTGATATCGGTCATCCATAAACCGAGGGAAAGCAGGCAATCGGATGACTCGACCTGTTTCTGAACCTCGGGTCGGCTCCAGCTTCCCTGATAAATCCCGATAAACTGCGGATGCAGTTCCGGAAGCACACATTTGCTTCCCATCATGGTAGCAAATGGGATTTCCGCCTGTTCAACCAAAGCCAGCAGATCATCTCCAAGTCCAAAGCGAAGCACTTCTATACCGGCCAGAATTACCGGATTCGATGCTGCATTCAGCAATCCCGCCGCATCCCTGAGGCAAAGGCCAAGATTTTCCGGATCTGATACAGGTTTTTCAATCCTCAGCATGCCCGCTGGCGGAGAGCATGATGCATGAGCCAAGTCCGCGGGCAATTCCAGATAAACCGGCAGCTTATACCGGATACAGCTGGATAAAGCCCTGTCTATCATATCAGGTGCCGTTTCGGGATCGAGAAGCTGAACCGCGTCGATGGTCACTTTTCTAAAAATGTCGAACTGCCGGTCATAATCGGCAACAATATGGTGCATCATCTCTCCTGCCGACCTTCGTTTGGTATGAGGAGCTCCGCTTACAAGCACTAAAGGTACGCCTTCCGCATAGGCTCCTGCAACAGCATTCAAGGCACTGAAGCCACCGACACCGTAGGTTACTACAGCAACACCCATACCGTTCAGGCGGGCATAGCCATCAGCGGCATAACCTGCATTCAGCTCATTGCAGGTACCGATCCAGGCAAGACGACTGCTTATGACGTCATCAAGAAAATCAAGAATGTAGTCTCCGGGAACACCGAACAGATGCCGGACTCCGAGTTCCATGAACCTTCCGAGCAGGTAGGATGAAACAGTGGAGTTGACTGCGGTCTGAGGACTCTGCATTATATTATTCATAATTTTACCAATTTATACATGCATTGTTCTTCTATAATACCAATAAGCAAAAAATATCCTGCGGCAAAGAAGAAAAGAAAAATCGCAGAGACTGATAATCATCGCAAATACAGCAAAAGACTGGCACTTCAGGAAATGAGGCCAGGAGAGGATCAGCCGGTAAACGTTACCTCAAAAAAACGGCTGAGTCGTGGTGAGAATGAATCGGCGTTACTTCTTCTTGATACCTTCAGGCGTGAAGACAAAACCTACCCAGAGATCGGGTTTTCCCTTTCCAGGGGGCAGAGGACGAAGTGGAGAAGATCTTTCAAGTGCTCTTTTGACCGAATTGTTCATGTACTCGATCGGAGCACGCCGGTCGAACACAATTTCACGGATAGTGCCGTCAGGAAGAATATCGATGCGGACATAGACTTCAATGCCGGAACTGTTTCTCAGCATGAGATTGGAAAACTCCCAGTTATTCTGAATGATCGAGGCGATCTGCGCCAGGTAAGGATCGGCATTTCCCCCGCTGCCGAAACCGTCTCCAACGCCGCCTCTGCCACCGGATCCGGTACCCGTTCCTGAGTTACCGTCGGACTTGACTTTCTGCTGGAGTGCGGCAAGCGCGCTGTTGATCGATCCGCTCGCCGGTTGAGTCTGGGGTTTTTTGTCGACATTCTGTTTCAACCGCTCAAGAGTTTTGCTGATATCGGCAGGGTTTTCTTTTTCCCTGGGCTTTACCGGTTCCTCGGGAATTTTCTTCGGCGGAACCTGTGGTTCTTCAGGAACACTCTTTTCCTTTTTCCGGGCAAGGGGCTTTTCTGGAGATTGGTAGGAAGCAGCTTCCATACTTGCATTTTTGTCGGATGACTGCCTGGAACCTTCGGAACCCGGAAGAGATACAAACGTGACATCTATCGTTCTCGTCCTGATATGCCGGTTTGCATCGAGCATCCAGAGAAAAAGCGAAAGGGCTATGACCGCAGCGTGCATCGCAGCAGCTGCTCCAAGCCAAAAAAGAAATTTTTTGTCTGTTGTATGAATCGGCTTCCGGCTGTTGTTCATACTCCCCTGTTATTTCCTGCCATCCTTTTTAGCTGCTGCCGGCTGGGTCACCATTCCGATCGTTTCGATACCGGCATCCCTTATCTGAGCCATAACATCCATCACTGCACCATAGGGAAGAGATTTGTCCGCCTTGAGATAAACCTCTCTTGTCCGCTTAACATCAAGGATAGTCGGCAGGCGGTCCCGAACTTCCGAAGAATTGAGCTGATACTGGTTGATGAAAACCTTCCTTGAAGCGTCTATACTTATGACAACGGCTTTTTCATCGACATCCATCCGCTGATGCGAAGTTTGCGGGGTATCCACTTTCACGCCATGGGTCATCATCGGCGCTGTCACCATGAAAATAATCAGCAGTACCAGCATGACGTCGACAAATGGAGTGACATTGATATCACTCATCAGCCTGCCTTTTCCTGAAATCATCATAGCCCTGTCCTGAATCTATTGTTCTTTGATGCAGACCGAAACAAATTCCGAAGAAAACTCATCGAGATCCTGCTGGATAGTGCCGATCTCATGGGTAAAATAGTTGAAGCCGATAACAGCAGGTATGGCGGCGGCAAGACCTGCGGCTGTCGCGATCAGCGCTTCGGATATACCGGGGGCGACTGCTGCAAGGGATGCCGATTGTGTAAGACCGATATTCTGGAAAGAGCTCATTATCCCCCATACCGTACCGAAAAGTCCGATAAACGGTGCGGTATTGCCTACCGTTGCAAGAAAAGGAACAAGTGCAGCAAGTCTCTTTGCTTCCGCGTTCGACTCCCTTCTTATTGCGCGTGCAACCCTCGCCCTTGCCTGACGGACATCGCTAAGGTCGCTCATAGCCCGGTATTCTACATACCCGGCCCGGAAAACCCTCGGGAGAGAACCGTTTCTGTAATTTTCGCTTTCCGTGAAAATCTTTTCGACGTTGTATACCTCGAAAAAATAATCAAGGAACGCTGCGGACTCATAACGTGATTTCCTGACATAATTGAACTTGTAGGCGATTATGGCCCAGGAGACAACTGAAAAAAGCAGAAGTACGGCAAGGACAAACAGTACGACAGGACCGGCATCGGAAATGAGGCCGAAAACCCCGAGCTTGGAATCATGCATAAGTATAACGGAAATTAAGGTTCATAGTTCATAATGCATCATAATACACTATTTCAGGTTCTCGATAACGAAATAGGCAAGCGCCGAACCTGAAATGGCACAAAACGTATTGACCAGATCGTTGTTGACAAAGGGGATTCCTTTAAGGAGCCTGTTTTCAACCAGTACACCATCAGGGGCGACGCTATGGGTCCGTTCCGTCACTTTTTCCCTGATAGGGTCAAAATACTGAGCCTGGACCGTAGCTCCAAAAAAACTGTCAACAAGACTTGCAAGAAGTCCTGAAAAACCGATCAGGAGAAGTGACTGAATGATGCCGAAAGATACAACCCACTGAACATTCATGAGCACCGAGCTTGCACAGATGAACAGAGAACCTATGAAAGCACCTGATGTCCCCGGAACGGACACTCCGCCGGAGGTCCCGACCGGAACTTCCTTGAACGTAGTGATAAGCCAGGCTTTGGGGTTCGGCCACATGGTGCCGATTTCCGTTGCCCACGTATCTGCCTGGACAGCCGCAAGCGTTCCGAGATAAGCGAAAAATATCGCCGGATCGTTCGTCAGTGAAAAGACGATCATCATTATCCATGCTATCCCTCCGTTGGCATAGACCTGACCGGCATCACGCTGGGATCCTTTCTCGAAAACGAGATCGAATTTCGCCTTCCTTTTTTTGCCCAGCTTCGAGAGGACCGAGGAAAGAAGGTAGAATGTGAGCAGAGGCACCGTCCAGGTCAACCCGCCGATACCGAAAATCGTGGTCCCGAGAAGGAAGGTGGCCGTAGCGCCACTGTTGTTGAGAAACTTGACCTTGATGGAAAAAACAGCGAGCAGAAATGCAAAAAGCCCTCCGATAAGGAAATTTCCAAGCTGAACGGTATGGTTCACTTCGAGAACATAGAGCACATACGATATCGAAGCGGGAATGAAAAAATTGTCGAGACCATGGGAGAGCATCGCTTCGACAGCCGTTGCCACAAGGGCGAGAAGCAGTGCGAGGGCCAGAAGCATCAGGACCGGCTGCCCGGAAAGTCCGCCGCTGAAATTCGTGTTGAAAACCATGAACCCGACAGAGAGCAGCAGGAACGAGCATAAAAACATCGTGACAGAGCCTTCGATGGTTTTCGGGCTTTTCGTCAGATGCTCGATATGTTTCTTACCAACCGAGCTGCCGACCAGCGCGGCAAGCGAATCGCCTATCCCCATGACAAGCATTGAAAGCTGGAGTATCCATTTATGTGATTCCCACAGGAAAAGGATCTGGATCAGCAATATGAGAGGGAAATAAATCGAGCCGTAGCTTTTTACCGCACCCGGCTGAGCTTCGCTGATGCCATGACCGGAAAGCAGGGATCTGAACCACCCGAATTTCAGGTTGAGGCTGCCGAGAACTATGAGAAACAAGGCGGCAAGAGCTGGATAAAAGTTTGACTGGAAATAGTCCGGCAGGAAAAAAATGGCGACACCGAGGGAAAAATGAACAACTTTTCTGGCGACTAAGGTATTGACGCTGAATTTCCTCGTCAGCATTTCCGCAAGAAGCACAAAAAACAAAACGAGGCTGATGGTCAGAAAAAAGGCCGGGAGGTCATGCGGCAAAGGATCTTGAAGGTTCAGCATGGTTCTGATTTGTTATTTACTTGAAAAAAACACTGAACAGTACTCTGAATGCATAAAAAATATCATTTTAACTCTTCAGAATAAAAAGTAAACATCATGGACAGTGTAATTTTTTTGTTTTTGTTTTAATAAAACTTTCACATTAAATTGCGGTGATTATTTAGTTTTCTTATTGGAAGAAACCTGTTCGCGTCAATGTCCGCATCTGATCAGCATAATGTTCATTCCTGCAGGAGTTCCTGTGCTTCTGCATCAATAACTCCTTCAGGCCGCACTGCCCGGGCAGAGCAGCTGTCGAACGCCTTCTCTTCCAGGATCGGAATCGTCATCCCAGTGGTGCTCCCGGTAGTGAGCATTATTATACTCTGATTTTCAGAGCCGGTCCCAAGTCCATTTACCTCTTTCAGACTATTCATTTCAGTGGCTTCGGGAACGGCGCTACCCAGGATTTTTTGTTGTTTAAAAAAATAAAATACTGATAATGAAATGAGATCTGATACCATAAAAAAAGGGTTTGAAAAAGCTCCACACCGCAGTCTGCTTAAAGCGACCGGTTCAATCGCTTCCGACAATGATTTCAAAAAACCCTTTATCGGGATCTGCAACTCTTTCAACGAGCTGATCCCCGGCCATGCCCACCTGCAGGAATTTGGCAGGATAGCGAAGGAAGAGGTCCGCAAGGCCGGCGGCGTTCCTTTCGAGTTCAATACGATCGGGGTCTGTGACGGCATCGCCATGGGGCATATCGGCATGCGGTATTCACTCGCGAGCCGCGAGCTGATAGCCGACAGTGTTGAAACCGTCGCGGAGGCACACCGTCTCGACGGACTGGTCTGCATTCCCAACTGCGACAAGATCACACCGGGAATGATGATGGCCGCGCTTCGCATCAACATACCCGTCATCTTCGTTTCCGGCGGTCCGATGAAGGCGGGCCATACCCCCTCAGGCAAAACCGTCGACCTGATCTCGGTTTTCGAAGCGGTGGGCCAGTACAGTACCGGAAACATCAGCGAAAGCGAACTTCAGTCTTATGAAGACAACGCCTGTCCCGGATGCGGCTCCTGCTCCGGCATGTTCACCGCCAACTCGATGAACTGCCTGTGCGAGGCGCTCGGGTTCGCATTGCCCGGCAACGGCACTATCCTCGCCCAGGATCCGAGACGGATCGATCTTGTCAGGGAGGCTTCCCGCCGAATCGTCGGGCTCGTGAACGAAAACGTGAGGCCAAGGGACATCCTTACGAGAAAAGCGCTCCTGAACGCATTTGCTCTCGATTTCGCGATGGGTGGAAGCACCAACACCATCCTCCACTCGCTCGCTATCGCCACGGAAGCGGAACTTGATTTCGATTTTTCGGAACTGAACGGACTTTCGGCAAGGACGCCATACATCTGCAAAGTGAGCCCCGCCACTATGGATGTCCATATCGAGGACGTTGACCGTGCCGGCGGCGTTTCAGCAATTCTGAAAGAGCTCTCTAAAATCGACGGTCTGCTCGATCTCTCGGCAATGACCGTAACCGGAAGGACACTTGGCGAAAACATCGCCGATGCGGATGTCAATGACCGTACGGTCATCAGGAGCATCGAGAACCCGTATTCAGCGACCGGAGGCCTTGCCGTGCTCTACGGCAACCTCGCTCCGCAGGGTGCCGTGGTGAAAACCGGAGCGGTCGCACCGGAAATGATGAAGCATACCGGTCCTGCAAAGGTATACGACTGTCAGGACGATGCGATCAAAGGCATCATGGACGGAGACGTGAAAGCCGGCGATGTCGTGGTTATCCGCTACGAAGGACCCAAAGGCGGGCCTGGAATGCCGGAGATGCTCTCCCCTACCAGCGTGATCATGGGACGCGGCCTCGGGTCATCGGTAGCACTCATCACCGACGGACGTTTTTCGGGAGGATCGAGGGGCGCGTGTATCGGGCATGTATCACCGGAAGCTGCAGAAAAAGGCCCTATCGCCGCACTGCAGACGGGAGACACGATAACCATCGATATTCCCGGGAGAAGCATTTCAGTGAACCTTTCGGCAGAAACAATAGCCGAGCGGCTCTCCGCTCTGAAGGAATTCGAACCGAAAATCAAGAAGGGCTATCTGGCAAGGTATTCCCAGCTGGTAACATCGGCAAATACCGGCGCAGTCCTTAAAAGCCCTGTTTCCTGTGAAATCAAATAAATATAGAAGCTATGCATACAACAGGCCAGATACTGAATGGATCGGAAATATTCTTCGAATGCCTGCGGCGTGAAAACGTCGAATATATCTTCGGGTACCCCGGAGGATCGCTGCTGAAAGTCTACGAGACGCTCCATGATGTCGAAGACATCAGACACATCCTTGTCCGTCACGAACAGGGCGCGACCCACATGGCGGAAGGATATGCGCGTGCCACCGGCAAACCCGGCGTCGTCCTCGTCACGTCGGGGCCAGGCGCAACCAACACCGTCACCGGCATTGCCAATGCCTACATGGACTCATCTCCGATAGTTGTTTTCACGGGCCAGGTTCCGAGCTCGCTTATCGGCAATGACGCATTCCAGGAAGCCGATATCGTGGGCATAACCAGGCCGATCACCAAGCACAACTTCCTGGTCAAGGATGTCAAAGAGCTCGCGATCACCATCCGCAAGGCCTTCTACCTCGCCACGACAGGCAGGCCCGGACCGGTTGTCGTCGACATGCCCAAGGACGTCCTGGCTGCCACCTGCGCGTTCGAGTGGCCGGAAACCGTTGAAATCCGCGGTTTCAAACCGACATTCAAGTGCCACAAGAACCAGATCGAAAAAGCCGCGCACAAAATTGCGAAGGCAAAACGTCCGCTGCTCTACGTCGGAGGCGGCGTCATTACGGCAGAAGCATCGGAAGAGCTCCGGACACTGGCCATAAAATACAATATCCCGGTGACCATGACCCTGCAGGGACTTGGTTCCTTCCCGGGCAACCATCCCCTGAGCATGGGCATGCTCGGCATGCACGGCACTTACTGGGCTAACCAGGCGGTCAACAACTGCGACCTGCTCATCGCCGTCGGCGCCCGTTTCGATGACAGGGTTACCGGAAAAATCGACGCGTTCGCTACGCAGGCATACAAAATCCACAACGATATCGACCCGACCAACGTCGACAAGAATATCAAGGTTGACCTGCCTGTCGTAGGCGACTCGAAGGATTTCCTCGCTTCCCTGCTTGAGGAGATGCCGGAAAAGACGGAAGATCGTGAGCCATGGCTTGCCGATATACAGAAGTGGCGCAAAAAATGTCCTCTCAGCTATACGATCGAACCGGATTCGCTGAAAACCGAGTTCGTGATCGAGGAGGTTTCGAAACAGACTGCCGGTAATGCGGTTGTCGTTACCGATGTCGGCCAGCACCAGATGTGGACGACACAGTTTTATACGTTCCTGAACCCGCGCTCCATCATTTCGAGCGGAGGGCTCGGCACCATGGGCTACGGCCTTCCGGCAGCCATCGGCGCGGCGTTCGGCGTCACGGACCGCCCCATCATTCTTTTCTGCGGGGACGGCGGTTTCATGATGAACATCCAGGAACTTGTCACAGCGGTCTACTCCAGGATACCGATCAAGATATTCCTGATCAACAACAGCTATCTCGGCATGGTACGCCAGTGGCAGGAGCTATTCCACAAGGAGAAGTACTCCTTCACCGATCTCGGCGACAGCAATCCTGATTTTGTCAAGCTTGCCGAAGCGTTCGGATGCAAGGCCCTGATGGCCGACAACCCCGAAAATGCGAAGGAAGCGATCAAAATCGCCCTTGACTACAACGAGGGTCCGGTCCTTGTCGACTGCAGGGTTGTCAGAAAAGATATGGTATTCCCAATGGTGCCTGCGGGAGGAGCGATTTCGGATATGCTCCTTGCAAGGTTAAACCCTAAAACAATGGTTTGAATCGGACTATGAAGCACATCATTTCTGTTCTCGTCGAAAACAGGTTCGGCTCCCTTAACCGCGTCGCAGCCATGTTCAGCGCTCGCGGGTTCAATCTGGAAAGCATCTCCATCGGTGAAACCGAGGACCCGGAAATCTCGCGTATGACGATCGTGACAAGGGGTGACGACCAGATCATCAACCAGGTGCTAAAGCAGCTCAACCGGCTGATCGACACCATCAAGGTCACCGACCTGACAAGGCAGCCCCATGTCGAAAGGGAGTTGCTGCTGATGACGCTGAAGCTCAGCAAAACCACGCAGCACGAGATTTTTGAGCTCATCAACGTTTTTAAAGGAAAAGTCGTGGATATAAAGCAAAAATCCATTACTATTGAGGTCATCGGTTCTCCGGACAAGATCAATACGTCCATTGATATCTTCAAGCCCTATGGTATAAAGGAGCTTGCCCGTTCCGGCGTTGTCGCGATACACCGGGGAGAATGAACTATTTTATCAATCAATCTAAACTATTCGAAGATGAACGTTTACTATGAGCAGGATGCCGATCTCGGTTATCTCCAGGGGAAAAATATAGCGATACTCGGTTACGGCAGTCAGGGCCATGCTCATGCCCTGAACCTCAAGGACAGCGGCCTGAACGTCTGTGTGGGCCTCCGCCCCGACAGTTCCTCCTGTGCAAAGGCAAGGGAAGCCGGTCTCCAGGTCAACACGGTTGCCGATGCAGCGAAATGGGCCGATATCATCATGGTGCTCCTGCCCGACCAGTACCAGAAAACCATCTATGAAAACGAGATCCTGCCGAACCTGGTTCCGGGCAACACACTCGCTTTCGCTCATGGTTTCAATATCCATTACAAGCAGATCGTACCGCCTGAAACGATAAACGTCATCATGATCGCGCCGAAAAGCCCCGGCCATCTCGTCCGCCGCACCTTCACCGAAGGCAACGGCGTACCGTGCCTTATCGCCGTTCACCAGGATTATACCGGTGAGGCGAAACAGCAGGCTCTCGCTTGGGCGAAAGGCCTCGGCGGCACAAAAGCCGGCGTTATAGAAACAAACATCAAGGACGAAACCGAAACCGACCTGTTCGGCGAACAGGCCGTGCTCTGCGGCGGATCTGCCGAACTGATCAAGGCCGGGTTCGAAACCCTTGTCGAAGCCGGATATCCGGAAGAGCTTGCCTATTTCGAGTGCATGCACGAGTTGAAGCTTATCGTCGACCTCTATTATGAAGGCGGCCTTTCAAGAATGAACTTTTCCGTCAGCGATACGGCAGAGTACGGCGGCATGACCCGCGGACCCCGCGTCATCACCCCGGCGGTGAAGGCTGAAATGAAGAAAATCCTCACCGAAGTTCAGGACGGTCGTTTCGCGAAAGAGTTCATCGACGAGTGCAACGGAGGCTACAAAAACCTTTCCCAGCTGAGAAAGGACAACAGCGGCCATCCGATCGAAAAAGTCGGCGCCAAGCTTCGCGACATGATGAGCTGGCTTGTCAGGAAATAAGAAGGACGGGAGAATCATGTACAGAATAGTTTCGATCCCGGGCGACGGAATCGGCCCGGAAGTTGTCGCGGGGGCCCTCGAGGTACTCGGCACAGTTGCAAAAACACATGGACTTGAATATTCGGTCGAAGAGCACCCCTTCGGAGGTGCATCATATGACCTTCATGGTGAAATGCTCACCGAGGACACGCTCGAAGCATGCAGAAACTGCGATGCTGTCCTGCTTGGTGCGGTTGGAGGACCCAAATGGGAAAACCTGCCTCACGAAAAGAAACCGGAAGCAGCACTCCTGAGGATACGCAAGGAGCTTGGACTTTTCGCGAACCTCAGGCCGGCGAAGGTTTACGACGCACTTGTCGATGCTTCGTCGCTGAAGGACGAGGTGGTCAGGGGCACCGACTTCCTCGTGTTCAGGGAGCTCACTGGCGGCATCTATTTCGGACAGCCCCGCGGATATGACGAGAACCGCGGCTGGAATACCATGGTATACGAACGCTACGAAGTCGAACGCATTGCCAGGCTCGCTTTCGAGGCGGCCCGCAAGCGGACGGGCAGGGTCATGTCCATCGACAAGGCAAACGTGCTCGAAGTCTCCCAGTTCTGGAGGAACGTCGTGCACGAGGTACACAAGGAGTATCAGGATGTTGAACTGAGCGATATGTATGTCGACAATGCAGCGATGCAGATCGTCCGCAACCCGAAGCAGTTCGATGTCATCGTAACCGGCAACCTCTTCGGCGACATACTCAGCGACATCGCCGGTATGATCACCGGCAGCCTCGGTATGCTGCCTTCGGCCAGCATCGGCACAAAACATGCACTGTACGAGCCTATCCACGGCAGCGCGCCGGACATCGCGGGCAGGAACATCGCCAATCCGATCGCGACCATCGCTTCGCTTGCCATGATGTTCGAGCACAGTTTCCGCAGAACGGACATTGCTTCGGAAATCTATGAAGCGATCGAGAACGCGCTCGCTTCCGGCATCAGGACCGCAGATATCGCGAAACCGGGTGAAAAGAGTGTTTCGACAACCGATATGACAAATACAATCGTCAGGCACCTCGGCGCCTGACAAAACAGAGGCTGAAGGTAACGTGAGAGAAAAAATCCTGGTTTTCGATACAACGCTGCGCGACGGAGAGCAGTCCCCAGGGGCCTCCCTGAATGTTCAGGAAAAGGTTGAGATTGCCCGTCAGCTCGAAAAGCTCGGTGTGGATGTGATAGAAGCCGGTTTTCCGGCTTCTTCCCCTCTGCAGCTCGAGGCGGTGCAGCGTATCTGCTCGGAATCGCAAACGGTCATCGCGGCGCTTGCCAGAGCGGTGGAAAATGATATCACCGCTGCATGGAAGGCGCTGAAAGATGCCGGCAAACCGAGGATCCATACCTTCATCAGCACATCCGAAATCCACATTCTCGGCAAGTTCGGAAGCGACCGCTACGGAACAAGCCTTCAGGAAAAACAGCGGACCGTGCTTCAGATGGCGGTCGATGCCGTGAAGTTCGCGAAAACCTTCACACCCGATGTGGAGTTTTCAGCCGAAGACGCCGGAAGGACCGATCCTTGTTACCTTGCCGAAATAATCGGTGCGGTTATCGAAGCCGGAGCCACAACGGTCAATATACCCGATACTACCGGCTACACGTGGCCATCCGAATTCGGTGAAAAAATAGCCCGACTTTTCGCAAATGTGCCGAATATCGGCAATGCCGTGGTGAGCGTGCACTGCCATAACGACCTCGGCCTTGCCGTTGCCAATTCGCTCAGCGCCGTCGAGCATGGCGCCCGCCAGATCGAATGCGCTATGAACGGTATCGGCGAACGCGCAGGAAACGCTTCCCTCGAGGAAATCGTCATGGCACTGAAAGTCCGGAGCGACCTGCACAATTTCCGGACAGACATCGTGACCGAAGAAATTTACAACACCAGCCGCATGGTCTCCGCTTTCACCGGCATGATCATACAGCCCAACAAGGCAATTGTAGGTGACAACGCTTTCGCGCATGAATCCGGCATCCATCAGGACGGGATGCTGAAAAGCCGCGAGACTTATGAGGTCATGACACCCGAATCGGTCGGTGTGCCGCAGACAAGCATCGTGCTCGGACGCCATTCCGGCAAGCATGGCCTTCAGTCAAGGCTTCTTGCACTTGGCTATAAACTCGGCGACCAGGAACTTGAAGCTGTTTACCGCCGTTTCCTTGATATAGCCGACAAGAAAAAGGAAGTGTATGACGATGACCTGAGGGTGCTGATGGGAGATGAAATGAACAGGGCGGGAGAAACCTACGAGCTCGATTATATGCATATCAACAGCGGAACCGCATCGATCCCGACGGCAACCGTGAGGATCATACATGAAAACCAAGTGTATGAGGAATCCGCTACCGGCGACGGTCCGGTCGATGCCTGTTTCAGGGCTATCGAAAGGGCTCTCGGCATCGAATCGATGGTGAGCACCTACACCGTACGTTCCGCCACAGCCGGCAGGCAGGCCCTCGGTGAAGCCCTGGTTCGGATCAGGGACGGAAATATCTCATTCAACGGAAGAGGTGTATCGACCGACATTATCGAAGCCAGCGCGAAAGCGTACCTTCAGGCACTCGGCCTGCGCAGGCTTCATGACGTGAACAATACAACCGAAACAATAACAGACAACGGGGTTTAACAAACCATGGAACAGACAATAACCCAGAAAATCCTTGCCAGGGCAGCAAACCGGAAGTTCGTAGATGCCGGGGAGAACGTCTGGCTCAACGTCGATATACTGCTGACACACGATGTCTGCGGCCCGCCGACATTCGATATCTTCAAGGAGGAGTTCGGTCCTGACGCGAAAGTCTGGGACACTGAAAAGATCGTGGTCCTTCCCGACCATTACATTTTCACGGCCAACGAACATGCTCACCGCAACATCGACCTGCTCAGGCAGTTCGCCAAAGAACAGAACCTGCCGAACTACTATGATGTCGGAACAAACCGTTACAAGGGCGTCTGCCACGTCGCGCTTGCCGAGGAAGGGTTCAACCTGCCCGGCACGGTACTGTTCGGCACCGACTCACACACCTGCACCTCAGGCGCGTTCGGCATGTTCGGCACCGGTATCGGCAACACCGATGCCGCCTTCATTCTCGGCACCGGCAAGCTTTGGGAAAAAGTGCCTGAATCGATGAAGTTCACTTTCGACGGCGAAATGCCGGAATATCTGACGGCCAAGGACCTGATCCTGCAGATCCTCGGCGATATCGGTACCGACGGAGCCACATACCGCGCCATGGAATTCGACGGTGAGGCGGTCTTCTCCCTGCCTATGGAAGAAAGGATGACGCTCACGAACATGGCCATCGAGGCCGGCGGCATGAACGGCATCATCGCAGCCGACAGCATCACCGAAGCCTATGTGAAGTCGAAGACATCGAAACCGTACGAGATTTTCCAGAGCGATCCGGGTGCTCGCTACCACAGTAAATACCGCTACAACGTTCGTGAGCTCGAGCCTGTCGTCGCACAGCCGCACAGCCCGGAAAACAGGGCAACGGTAAGAAGCGTGCAGGGCACGAAAATCACGAAGTCCTATATCGGCTCGTGCACCGGCGGAAAGCTCGAAGATTTCCGGATGGCGGCCAAAATCCTGAAGGGAAAGAAAGTATCGGTCCTGACCAATATCGTTCCTGCAACGGTCAAGGTCATGCAGGACCTGGAATGCGAACAGTACCAGGGAGAAACGCTTAAATCGATATTCGAAAATGCGGGCTGCAGCATCGCACTTCCTTCCTGCGCAGCGTGCCTTGGCGGTCCGGCAGACACGGTGGGACGTTCGGTCGACAACGACGTCGTGGTATCTACAACGAACCGCAACTTCCCCGGACGCATGGGCAGCAAACATGCGGGCGTATACCTCGCATCTCCGCTCACGGCAGCCGCTTCGGCTGTAACCGGAAAACTCACCGATCCAAGGGATTTCCTCTGATCGATGAAAGGATAAGTCAATGATTTGAATGAACTTGTAAGAAACACAGCAATGGAAAACATCATTCAGGGAAAAGCCTACGTGTTAGGCAAGAATATCGACACCGACCAGATCATTCCGGCCGAACATCTCGTTTACAGCCTTTCCAAACCGGATGAGGTGAAGATGTACGGCAAGTATGCCCTTTCTGGCGTACCGCTTCCGGAAGGCGGACTTCCTGAAGGCAACATCCCGTTCGTGAAGGACGGAGAGTTCGAATCCGAGTTTGCCATCATCGTGGCCGGCCCGAACTTCGGATGCGGATCGTCGAGGGAACACGCCCCGTTTTCACTCAAGGTTGCGGGTGCGAAAGCGATCATAGCGGAATCATACGCGAGGATCTTCTACCGCAACTGCGTTGACGGCGGCTTCGTCATTCCATATGAAACCGCTGAGCACCTTAACGAGATCGTGAAAACAGGCGACGAACTGAAAATCGACATCGAGGCTAACACGGTAGAGAACATCAGTACGAATACCGTTTACAAGCTCAACCCTCTCGGAGATGTTTTCAGCATCGTTCATGCAGGAGGAATATTTGCCTACGCAAGGCAGGAAAATTTAATGGCCCAGGGCTGATTTATGACCATAGGTGCAAAGCTGATAGAACTATACGACACGACACTTCGCGACGGCACGCAGGGTGAGCACATTACCCTGTCGGTGCAGGACAAGCTGCTCATCGCCGAAAGGCTCGACGAGTTCGGAATGGACTTCATCGAAGGCGGATGGCCGAGCAGCAACCCGAAAGACGAGGAGTTTTTCATCAAGGCCCGCAACCTGAACTTCAGGCATGCGAAGCTCTGCTCTTTCGGCTCGACCTCCCGGCTGGCATCGGAAGTGGAGATCGATCCCAACCTGCTCGGGCTGGTGCGGTCCGAAACGCCTGTCGTCACCATTTTCGGCAAGACATGGAATGCACACTCCAAGAAAGGACTTGGTATCTCCGACGAGGAAAATGCCGAGCTGATCTTCAAATCGGTGGCATTTCTCAGAAAGGAAGGACGTGAAGTCATTTTTGATGCGGAACATTTTTTCGACGGGTACAAAAGCGACCGGGAGTTCGCTTTGAAAATGATACGTTCAGCGGCAGAGGGTGGAGCATCGAGAATTGTACTCTGTGACACTAACGGCGGTACACTGCCCCATGAAGTAACCGAGATCGTAAAATCCGTACGCTCAGCAGCGAACGTTCCTGTCGGAATCCACTGCCACAATGACAGCGACCTTGCCGTTGCTAACTCCATCGCTGCCGTGATGGCAGGAGCGACGCACATCCAGGGCACGATCAACGGAATCGGCGAACGATGCGGAAACGCGAATCTCATCAGCATCATTCCGAACGTCATGCTAAAGCTGCAGGGCCGATTCACCTTTGTCGAGCATCTGAGCCATCTGACACCCCTCTCGAACTATGTTTACGAGATACTGAACCTCCCGCCGGAATCGAAAGCTCCATTTGTAGGCAAATCAGCTTTCGCGCACAAGGGGGGAATCCATGTCAGCGCGGTCATGAAGGAAAGCTCGCTCTACGAGCACATCGATCCGTCTCTTGTCGGGAACCGTCAGCGGGTACTCGTGTCCGAACTGTCCGGACAGAGCAACATCCGTTACAAGGCCCAGGAACTCGGCATCACGATCCCTGAAAAAAGCGAGGTGTTCAAGAAAATCGTGCACAACATCAAGGAACTCGAGCACAAGGGTTACCAGTTTGACGGCGCTGAAGCATCATTCGAACTTATCCTGCAGAAAGAACTCGGCAATTTTCAGCCCTTTTTCGAAGTGCTGGAAACAAAAGTGCACATCGAGTCAGGGAAAGATGCAAAAAACGTCGATCAGGCAATCCTCAAGGTCCGGGTCGCCGACGAAGTGGAACTGACTGCAGCTGACGGTGACGGACCGGTCAATGCGCTCGACAAGGCATTGCGCAAGGCCCTGAGCCGTTTCTATCCTGAGATAAAGGCAATGCGTCTCGTGGATTACAAAGTGCGTGTGCTCGAGGAAAAACGCGGGACCAGCGCGAAAGTACGGGTGCTGATCGAAACAGGCAACGGCCGCACAACCTGGGGAACAGTCGGTGTTTCGACAAATATTATAGAAGCCAGCCTCCAGGCGCTCCAGGACAGCATCAATTATCATCTCTTCATGAACAAATCAGCTGTCCCTGCCTGCTGATCGAATTCAGATTCTTGTTATTCAGGTTACGGCGGCACCGTATGTTGCCGTCGTAACCTGAACATCACTTTCCGAGTTACAGCATTAATCTTCCTGCCTTTAGTCACTCATCGGATTTTCAATCACTTTTTTATTGGTTTCAGGATAAAAGGAAGAATTTTCTTTTCACAAGTTCGTATATTAGCTTTGTTATCCCCTTCATCCCCCAGAGAAGACTTTATGGAAGTATTTGAAAGAAGCGATATACATTTGCTTCTTGGTTGGGTTTTACTTGTCGGATCTTCTTACATGTTTTTCAGATTTCGCCGTTGCGTAATGCATAAGAAAAACAGATGTGACAAGAACAATAACAAGAAAAGGCGTTCCCTTTTCGATTATCTCTGATACTGCGATGCATCCCTTTTCATAATCTCTACCCGTCGCGCTGCAAGTAAATCATCCGAATATTCCCCATTTACCCTGCAGGATCACATTTTCCGGAACGCAGTTACCTTCAATAAAACAATCCGCTATCCAGCATGCAAAATGCCGGATAATCAGATAACCGGCAAGGTCTTACCGTTGATACGACAATCACGAAACCATTTATCAAGAGGAAAAATAAATCTGAAGACTCGATCCGTTATTCATATATTTGTGATTGATTGTCAACCGGCAATACCTGGAACTGGATAACATGCTTGAGAATGTAAATGAAACGACAAAGCTGCTGATACTTTTTGCCTGGATTGTTTCTGTCAGTGCCATATTCGGTATTCTCAGCCTGCGCCGTTATCTACAGCAGAAAAAAAGAAATAATGACCATGGCGATAAACAGAACGATAATTGATATTTCCTTAAAATAGATTTTTTCATCTTTTTATCTGGACCCTGGCTGAATAAAAAATGCGCTCCGGAAAGCACCAATCTCACCCGAATACGCTTCCTGATCTCCAAACAAAAATACAGCTGCCCCCGGTCTTTTCATTCATCAATGATAACCGGCATTATTTTCATTTACGGTTTTTGTAATCCAAAATTTACACTTATTTTACTCCTTTCATCGGATATCGAAAAATACCATAATCATGAGGATCCACGACCTCGATCCTGACAACCGTCCACGAGAACGTTTCATGAGGTGCGGTTCGGCGTCACTCAGTCCGGCAGAACTTCTTGCAATCATTCTCGGCTCAGGCACCAGGCATCTCAATATCTTGGATACCTGCAATGAAATCATTGCCCGGTTCGGGCTTGAAAAGCTCCCTGACTGCACTATCGTCGAGCTTCAGAAAGTGAAAGGGATCGGTAAAGCGAAGGCCATGCAGATCGTTTCGATATTCGAACTCAACCGCCGACTTGTTTATACCCGGAATCTCTGCAGAAAAATCAATGCAGCTCGCGATGTTTTCGAATACATGGAGGGAAGGATACATGACGATACAAAAGAGCATCTCTATGTTCTGCACCTGAACACCAAAAACCAGATCATGAAAAACGAGCTTGTCTCGGTCGGCACATTGAATGCTTCACTCATTCATCCGAGAGAGGTCTTCAAGTCAGCAATCAGGGAAAGTTCGCACGCCATCATCCTTGTGCACAACCATCCGTCGGGTGATGTGGAGCCAAGCAATGCAGACCGGCAGGTAACAAGCCTTCTCAAACAGGCAAGCTCGATTATACAAATAGAGCTGCTTGACCATATCATCATAGGGAAAACAGGATGGTTCAGCTTCAGGGAAAACGCCCTGCTTGCCTGAGAGGTACTTGACTGTTCCGGATAGAATTATATCAAAATAAAAGGCAAAAAGAAGGAGATGTACAGAGCTCCGCAATGATGTTATGAAATAACACCCCTGGCATTTTCATGCCTGTACAATATTTCCGCCTTTTTTAGCTTTGGGGTTAAGCCATCTTCAACCGAATGACTCGGCTTTAACAGGAAGAGTTTCAATAAGGCTTTCGACGACCGGTATTTCACGGACGTTTTTCGCCTGCAGACCTTTCTGTGTTTTGTCCAGCTCGAAATCCACTTCAGCATCCTGGTTCAGCACCTTGAAACTCTGCTCTGAAACAATTGCTGAAAAATGAACAAAAATGTCCTCACCACCCTCAGGATTCAAAATAAATCCGTAGCCTTTTTTACCGTCGAACCATTTGACTTTACTTCTTGCCATGATAACTTCGGGGATAATTCATTAAAATAAATCAGAGCAAAACAAAACTTAACAGGATAGCTGCAACAGGCTAAACCGCAATTAAACATATGATTTTCTCTGTTATTTCACACCGCACGATAAAAATAACAATTGTTAATAAAAAACCATAAATTTTCAACAAGAAAAATAAAATTTTTCACTTCCAAAATACATCAAAAATGAAAAACATCATAATCATAACCGGAGCCGGCAAGGGAATCGGCAGGTCCATCGCTATAGATTTTGCGAAAGAAGCCGGGAAACACAATAATTTCAATCCCGTCCTGATTCTCATATCAAGAACACTTTCAGACCTCGAGGCCCTTTCGTCGGAGTGCGGAAGGCTGGGAGCTGAAACCGAAATCTTCCATGCCGATATTGCAGACACCTCGCAAATCGGTCATATCGTCGACACAACCATCAGGCGTTACGGACGAATCGATTGCCTCGTTAACAACGCCGGGGTCGGCCGCTTCGGCCCACTTGCAGAGCTGACGGAGGACGATTTTGAATATACCATGTCAGTCAACCTCAAAGGCACTTTTTTTCTGACACAGAAAGTCTTTCCGGTAATGGAAAAACAGCGATCCGGCCATATCTTCTTCATCACATCCATTGCTGCCCAAACCGCTTTCAAAAGCTCGGCACTTTACTGCATGTCGAAGTTCGGCCAGAAAGGTCTTGTCGAGGTCATGCGTCTGCACGCAAGAATATGTAATGTCAGGATAACGGAGGTCATGCCTGGAGCTGTCCATACTCCCATGTGGGGCAATGTCCCGGAAGAAATGAAAAAAGTCATGATGATGCCTGAGGATATTTCCGGACCGCTTGTCGGAGCCTATCTTCTGCCGGGAAGAACAACGGTTGAAGAGCTTGTTTTCAGACCTGTCGGAGGAGACATCAATGATTGAGCAAAACTGAAGCTGTTGTGGGAAAGCTCTTTTTTTTCCTGTATTTTCCCTTTTCCGTTTACGAAATATTGATCAAAACACCATGAGCCTGAAAGAAAAAATAGACCAGGACCTGAAAGACACCATGAAAAGCGGCAACAAGGACCGCCTTAACGCAATCCGTTCAATACGCGCAGCACTGCTTGAAAAAGAAGTTTCGATCAGAGTGGGAGGAAAAGCCGTACTTACCCCGGAACAGGAAATCGAAGTGCTTTCGAGCCTTGCAAAAAAACGGCGCGACGCCATCGAGCAGTTCACTGCAGGAAACCGTCCCGATCTTGCCGTGATCGAACAGGCGGAACTGAAAGTCATCGAGGAATACCTTCCGGCACCGATGTCCGACGACGAAGTCCGGTCGGTTATCGCAGAGATTGTCGTAAAAACCGGTGCATCATCGATGAAAGACATCGGCAGAGTCATGGGTGAAGCCATGAAGACGCTAAAAGGCAAAACCGACGGCAACAAAGTGCAGGAAATCGTCAAATCGCTGCTTTCAGCATAACACTCTTCCCCATAACCATGCTCGATATCAATTACATCCGTCAGAACCCGGATGAGGTCGCCTTTATGCTCCGAAACCGGCAGCTCTCAATTGAAGAACCGAAAGTATCGCAATTGCTCGACCTCGATAAAAAACGCAAGGAACTTGTACAGCTGTCTGACGACCTGAAAGCCCTTCGCAACAAGGTTTCAAAGGAAATTGCAGACATCAGGAAAAGCGGTACCGGTTCGTCCGAAGAGCTGATCGGCAGAATGAAAGCCGTATCTGATGAAATCTCCGGTATGGATACCATGCTCGCACAGCTTGAAGAAGAGATGGAAAATATCCTCCTTGCTCTTCCGAACAAATTGCACCAATCCGTTCCGGCAGGACGCTCAGCCGAAGACAACCAGCTCTTCAAAGGACCTGTCGATTTCAGCTACAATCTCGACTTTCCTCTCAAAAATCATCTCGAGCTTGGGAAATCCCTGAAAATTCTGGATTTCGAGCGGGGGGCAAAAATAAGCGGCGCTGGGTTTCCCGTTTATATCGGAAAAGGGGCCAGGCTCGAAAGGGCATTGATCAACTTCATGCTCGACCACCATACCGCCAACGGATACACCGAAATCTTTCCGCCGTTTTTCGTGAACCGGGAATCGCTGAGAGGAACAGGCCAGTGGCCGAAATTTGCCGACCAGGTGTATTACATGCAGGAAGACGACCTCTACGCCATTCCCACCGCCGAAGTACCGGTTACAAATCTGCACCGAGGCGAAATGATCGACCCGAAAGCACTGCCGATCTCTTACGCAGCATATTCGGCCTGTTTCCGCAGGGAAGCCGGAAGCTACGGCAAGGATACCAGAGGGTTCCTGAGGGTACACCAGTTCAACAAGGTGGAAATGGTGAAATTCACAAGACCGGAAGAGTCTTATGCAGCGCTTGAAGAGATTCTCGAAAGCGCCGAAGCAATCCTTGCAGCTCTGAAAATCCCTTACCGTGTCCTGCTGCTCTGCAGCGGCGATATCAGTGCCAATGCCGCGAAATGCTATGATATCGAGGTCTGGTCACCGGCGGAAGGAAAGTTCCTGGAAGCATCGAGCTGCTCGAACTTCGAGGACTATCAGGCAAGACGGTCGAATATCCGCTTCAAGGCAGACGGCAAGTCGAAACCCGAGTTCGTGCATACCCTTAACGGATCGGGACTTGCAACATCACGCCTGATGGTCTCCCTTCTAGAACATTATCAGACGCCCGAAGGCACGATCCGGGTTCCCGAAGTGCTCCAGCCCTACACCGGATTTGCGGAAATCACTCAGACCGCAGGCTGAGCATCGAGGGGTTACCTGTCAAGAAACTCCCTGACCATACGGCTTACCGTTTCCACGTCGATAAGGAAAGCGTCGTGGCCGTATGGTTCATGCAGGTAGAGAAGCCTTGAATTCGGCATATACCGCGCAAGTTCTTCCTGCTCCTCCCTGGGATAGAGAACGTCAGAATATATCGACAGTATCTCCACCGGCAGCTTCATGGAGGCAAGCACCTCTTCGTACACTCCCCTGCCCCGGGCAAGGTCGTGATTGTCCATGGCTTTCGTGAGGATCACATATGTATTGGCATCGAACCGTTCGACAAGTTTCCGCCCCTGATGGTGAAGGTAACTTTCCGCCTTGAACGTGCTGCCTTTCTGGATTTCCCGGCCGAACCTTGTCTGGAAATTTTCAAAGCTGCGGTAAGTGCACATCGCCATCATCCTCGCAGCTGCAAGACCTTTTGCCGGAGGCAGGTCCTCACTGTACCATCCGAAGTTCCAGTCCCGGTCAGCATAAATCGCCTGACGCTGAGCTTCGCTCTGGGCGATGCACCATGCGGAATGGCGTCCCGAAGCTCCCATAGGCATCAGTGCATCAACGACTTCGGGGTAGAGAAATCCCCACTCGAGCACCTGCATGCCTCCGAGGGATGCACCGACAGCGAGCTTTACCTTGTCAATTCCCAGCGATGCGAGAAGCCTTCGCTGTGCATGAACCATATCCCGTATGGTTATAGGGGGAAAGTCGGGACCGTAATGGCGTCCGGTCAGAGGGTTCGCAGAAAGTGGTCCGGTCGTGCCGTAGCAGCTCCCAAGCACATTGCTGCAGATAATGAAATCCGATGTTTCATCGAAAGCTCCGCCCTTTGAAAACATACCGTCCCACCATCCATCCGCGTCGGCAGAGCCCGTAAGTGCATGACAGATCAGCACGACGTTATCCCTGCGTTCATTCAGATTTCCCCATGTCCTGTATGCAATACACAGCGAAGGCAGAGTTCCTCCCAGTTCGCAAATGAATGGTTCGTCCGTTTCGAAAAATTTCGTCTTGTCAGATATATGCCCTTTATATGCGTTCATGCTCTTATGTCAGTTTTGCGAATGCCTGTTCAAAATCAGCGATAATGTCATCGATATGCTCGATACCGCAGGAAACACGGATCATGTCAGCGGAAACTCCGGCAGACTCCTGTTCACTTTCGGACAACTGCTGATGAGTGGTCGATGCCGGATGGATCACCAGGGTTTTTGCATCACCCACGTTGGCCAGGTGGCTTGCAAGCCTGACGTTGTCGATAAACCCGACAGCTTTTTCATATCCACCCTTTATACCGAAAGTCAGGACACCGCCGAACCCGTTGATCAGGTATTTTACAGCGAGCCCGTGGGTCGGATGGTTTTCAAGGCCGGGATAGTTGACCCACGCAACGGAAGGATGGCGCAGAAGCCACTCGGCAAGCGCAAGGGTATTGTCCGCATGCCGCTGTACCCTCAGCGAAAGCGTCTCGAGGCCCTGCAACAGCATAAAGGAATTGAACGGACTGATTGCGGGACCGAAATCTCGCAAGGCTTCAACCCTCGCCTTCACGATGAAGGCAAGGTCACCGAACGTTTCATGGAACTTCATGCCGTGATACCCTTCGGAAGGTTCGGTGATGAGAGGAAACCTGCCGTCAGCCCAGTTGAAGGTACCGCCATCGACTATGACGCCGCCCATCGATGTTCCATGACCGCCGATCCATTTCGTTGCGGACTCCACGACGATCGAAGCGCCATGATCGAGGGGCCGGCAGAGGTAACCGCAGCATCCGAACGTGTTGTCTACGATCAGCGGAATACGGTTTTCAGCAGCGATTGAAGCAATCGCCTCAAAATCGGGAATATGGAAAGCCGGATTCCCTATCGACTCGAGATAAAGTGCCCTGGTGTTTTCGTCTATCGCTTTCCTGAATGCTTCGGCGTTGCACCCTTCAACAAATTTCACTCCGATGCCGAAACGGCGGAATGAAACCTTGAACTGGTTATAGGTGCCTCCGTAAAGGTAACTCGACGAAACGATATTATCTCCGGCCTGACATAACGTACTGATGGCAATGAACTGCGCCGAGTGGCCGCTTGCAACGGCAAGGGCAGCCCTGCCGCCCTCGAGAGCTGCAATCCGCTGTTCAAGCACATCGGTTGTAGGGTTCATCAGCCTCGTGTAGATATTGCCTGGCTCCTTCAATGCAAAAAGGTCGGCACCATGCTGTGCACTGTCAAAAATATATGAGGTTGTCTGGTATATGGGAACGGCCCGTGATTTCGTCGATGGATCCGGCTTCTGTCCCGCATGTACCTGCAACGTTTCAAACCTGAAATCCTGCTGGATCTTTTTCATAAGTGAACGGTTATGGAAAACCGCTATCGATTCCGGAATGATCGGAAGAAGCCTTGACTGGCTGCGGAAATCTATGAAGTGAGGTATGAAAATGCTGCGGGGCATGCATACCACCATCTTTCCCGGACTCATTCCGGGTGGAATTGGCACCTCTCATCTTGCGATGAAGGTTGCCAAGGCTTCTCAGGGCCAGTCCCTCCGCCTTTCTGGATGATAGCTGGAAAACAAATAAAAGAACATTATGATTGGACAGTATACAACAGGGAATAGTATTTTACAAGTCACAGGAAAGAAGCACGTTATAAAATCAGTCTCTCTTTATCATCATGAAAACGGCACGGGAACTGGCCCTCAATGTTCTACAGGCACTTGAAACCGGACCATCGAAATCGGATACGCTCCTGCATCAGGCACTCGACAACTCTTCATGCAACCGTCCCGACCGGGCACTTGCCACCACTCTTGTCAACGGTGTACTGCGTTACAGGGACCTGCTCGATTTCATCATCTCGCATTTTTATCATCACAAGCTTGCAAAAGCAGCCCCCGTGCTGCTGAACATTCTGAGACTGGGAACGTACCAGCTTCTTTACCTTGACAAGGTTCCTGACTGGGCGGCAGTAAATGAATGCGTCAAACTTGCCCGGAAATACAAGGGGGATCGACTGGCAAAACTCACCAACGGAGTTCTGCGCAAAATTACCCCCGAAAATGTGCAGCTTGACCAATGGCTGAACGATAAAGAACCTCTGGAGCAGCTCTCGCTGAAATACTCTCACCCTGCATGGCTTGTCGTCCGCTGGATCGAAACATACGGCAGAAGCAGGACTGAAGCGCTCCTTGCCTGCGACAACCAGTCTCCGGTTTTCGGCTTCAGGATCAACCGGCTGAAAACATCGATTGAGAATTTCTTTGCAAATCCTGCACTGTCGGACATCGAAAGAGAAGAGTGCGGAATCGGGTTTTTCTTTTTTTCAAAGGAGTTTCTGAATTTCGAAGCACCCATCCGTGATGGGCTGCTTTCCGTCCAGAACCCCACTCAGGCTCTCGCGTGTCTTCTGCTGAACCCGTCTTCAGGAAGCACGGTGATCGATATGTGTGCCGCACCCGGCGGAAAGTCAATGTTCATGGCTGAACTCATGCAGAACAAGGGTAAAATCATCTGCGTCGACCGTTACGAACAGAAACTGCTGAAGCTCGAAAAACATGCCCGGGCACTCGGAATTTCCATCATTGAGACAATAGCCGCTGATGCGAGGAGCTTTCAACCGGAAAAGAAACCCGGTTTCATCCTGCTCGATGCGCCGTGTACCGGAACGGGAGTGCTCGGAAGGCGTGCGGAACTTCGCTGGAAACTGAACATCGAAACCCTGACGGAACTTGTCGGGCTTCAGGCTGATCTGCTCGACCATGCCGCCGAACTGCTCGACACCGGAGGAATTCTTGTCTATGCAACCTGCTCGATCGAACCCGAAGAAAATGAACTCCAGATAGCGTCCTTCCTTGAAAGACACCCCGAATTTAAAAAAGATACCGATTGTTCCTTGCTTCCTGAACGCTTCAGAAATGAAGCTGAAGAAAACGGCTCACTCCTTACCCTACCGGGAGATCTGCCTAGCTTCGACGGAGGCTTCTGCCAGAGGATGAAGAAAATCTGACCGATCGGACTGATTGGACTGATTGGACATATCGGTCTGATAATAATACCATGAAAACCTCAGACTTCCACAATTCCCTTGCATTCCGGATAGCCGGTACAGCCCCAGAACTGCCTCCCGGCACTCTTGCCATTTCGTACTGTACGCAGTACCATAGGCTTGCCGCATTTCGGACACTCTGGAACTGGATCGGTCCGATCCGACTGATCGGTCATATCTTGTTTCTTTCTGTTCCGCTCTGCAAGACGGGCTGCAGCAAGCTGCTCACTATACCCCCCTTCATCGATAAACTCACGCTCAAGGGCCTCAATCTGACGATCAAGCAGATAGTTTGCCTGATGGATCAGGCATATCGTGGCATTGGCCCGAATCGAGGGTTCCGCGTGATCCAGCCAGCGATTATAAACAGAATAACGGAGATCGTCGGATTGCCTGGTTGCCGACTGATCTGTCCGATTGGACCGATCGGTCATATCGGTCCGATCAAAAACACCACTCCTTCTCACCTCCATGGCTTCCGGGGAATCAGGTGCCCATTGAGGAAGATGACGATGCCGCAGGAAATCCTCGTAATCGAGCAGCAGTTCCTCAAGACTTGAACGGGCAACATTTACCAGCCGGAGCTCGGTCTGCGATGAGGCCGAGGATGCCCTGCTTCCCTCGGCAATATTCTGTCGACCGCTTCGGGCAGCCTGGATCATCTGATCACTCATTCGCGATCGAGCATCAAGGTATTGTTCACAAAACCGCCAGGTCGCATCATAAATGATCGTCGCAATCTGAAAGCTTCGCAATTCACGATATCCTCCCCCTGGTTTGATCCTGCCCATAATCTCTCCGTTGTTTTGAGAATTTGCCGGTTATGTCTTCTTCTGATAATTACGCAAATTTTTCGTTTTATAAAAATTATTCGACAGATCAGACAGATCCGACCGATCGGACTGATTTACAAAATCGGACTGATCCGACCGATCGGTCAGATCAGACTGATTTTTGTTGTATCTTTTGGTATTTCTTCACACATCCGCCACCATGCAGGTTCATGCTTGATGTCCAATACAGGAGTGTTCTCGATGGATTCCTGAACTACCTGCTTATCGAACGCAACTTTTCGGAAAACACGAGATTATCCTATAAACATGATCTCGAACGCTATCTGCTTTTCATGCAGGACCATATCGGTACACTTTCCGACATCAGACCTCCCCTTGTCCAGGAATTCATTACATCCCTTTATCATACCGGCCTCGAAGCCAGCTCCCTGGCCAGGAATGTTTCTGCCATACGGTCATTCCACAAATTCCTTGCATCCGATCGTATTCTCGTTACAAACCCTGCGGAAAACCTGCATCAGCCCAGGCAGTCTCGATACCTCCCTTCAGTGCTCACGGTCGATGAAACCATGCGTATGCTCGATGCACCGCTCGCACAGATTCCCCCGGGCAAATTCCATCTCCGGGATAAAGCAATCCTCGAGGTCCTGTATGCCACGGGTATAAGAGTAAGCGAACTTGTGAACCTGCAGCAGCAGAACCTGTATTTCGATGCCGGTTTTGCAAGGGTTTTCGGTAAAGGTTCGAAAGAAAGGCTTGTGCCGGTCGGACGATCGGCTATCGAATGGACAACCCGTTACATCAATGAAATGCGGATATCACTTGTCAGGCGGGATTCGGAAGACTATCTTTTTCTCAATGCAAGAGGCAGAAAGCTCTCACGTATGGCTATTTTCAATATAGTACGGCAGTATGCATCCCTGGCCGGAATAGAAAAGGAGATCAGCCCACACACCTTCCGTCATACGTTTGCAACCCATCTGCTCGAAGGGGGTGCCGATTTGCGTTCTGTTCAGGAAATGCTGGGACACAGCTCGATTGTCACTACCCAGATCTACACGCATCTTGACAGGTCCTTCATCAAGGAAGTGCATAAAACATTTCACCCCAGAGGATAAGGAAAAAACTGCAGGCCTCTGAACAGCTGAAGGGAGGTTTCGATCAATACCCTTTCATTTCGAGTATGACCCGCTTCTTGTCATGGCTCTCCATCTCTATTTTCAAAGCCGAAAGAGCCAGGTTCACATCGATGAAAAAAAAGATAAGTGAACCGCTCAGGCAGAGCATGCTGAAAATAAAAACCGATGAGAGAAGCATCGGCAGATCGATATTCGTAAGTGAGCTCAAAAAAAGCATAATGATCAAAATTGAAGCGCCGAAACAGGTCATGCAGGCTAAAAGGATAGCGGTCCTTATATACCTGGCTCTTTTCCAGAGAACGGCAACCTCTCTGTTGATCCTCAGGACATACGATTCCGGGTTGGATTCAAGATCATCAAGCAGAGACCTTGACCGGTCGATGATCCGGCCGAGCCTGTTGGTCATGGTGAGAATAAGCAGACCGAGGCCGGATATAAGGATCACAGGACCGATTGCGGTCTGGAGAATAGGGACTAACTCCCTGAATGAAGTAACTGACATGGTATCACATTTATCAACATAAAAAAACATACCTGCACATTCTGACCAGCTATGGAACAGAACATTCAACTTTTCGAGTCCCCAACAAAATAGGAATAGATCCGTCAGATACAACAGAAAGATGGGTTTATAATAAGACGGCAGGACCGGTAATTCTCCGGGATTCCGGTCAACGTGTCAATGCGGCAAGATCGACGACATCCCCTGTTTGCGGAACAGAAGCCTTCATATGCAGTTTCTCTTCGATGGCATCCCTGAAAATCTTTTTCACTCCCTGGTCACCATGCACCACGTATACTTCAGGGTTGTTTTTGAAACCCCCGAGCCAGCGGAGCAGATCATCCTGGTCGCCATGGGCCGAGAGACCACCGATTGTATGGAGTGAGGACCTGACATGATAACTTGTACCATGAATCATAACCTTCTTCGCACCATCGACAAGTTCCCGGCCAAGGGTACCTTCAGCCTGGTAACCGGTAATGATCAGGGAACATTCCGGCCGTTCGATATTGTGCTTGAGATGATGCAGAATCCTGCCGCCATTGCACATACCGCTCCCGGCAATGATGATGGCTCCTTGTCTGATTTTGTTGATTGCCTGTGACTCCTCAACCCTGGCGGTAAGATGAAGGTTCTTCATGTACGGCATCCCTTTCCGGCCGTTCCGGAACTCGAGCGCTTCCTCATCGAACAGTTCAGGATAATCCCAGTAGATTCTGTTTGCTTCTATAGCCATGGGGCTGTCGAGATAGACCTGCCAGCGATCGAGAGCCCAGTTTTCAAAATGCTGAGCGAAAAGATAAAGCAGCTCCTGACTGCGGCCAATGGCAAATGCCGGAATGAGAATGTTTCCGCAACTGTCGCATGCAGTACGCAAGATCCCGCCGATTTCAGCAAGGGTCAGATTGAGTGCCCGGTGAAGTCTGTCTCCATAAGTGCTTTCAATGATCACAGCATCAGCTGCATCGATGGTTTCCGGATCTTTCAGGATAGGACTGCCGTATTGCCCGACATCCCCGCTGAAAACCAGTTTCCGGGAAACCTCTCCTTCCACTATCCATACTTCGATAAACGCCGATCCGAGAATATGTCCGGCATCCTGGAACCGGATGGTTATTCCTGGAAGTATCTGCTGTTTGACATTGTAAGGCAAACCCGACAGGGTTTCGAGGGCACGCAGGGCATCCTCACGGGTATAAAGCGGTTCGGCATGAAGATCGCGCCTGACCTCGGGATTCTTTCTCCGGTAAGCGGCATCATGCTCGGCAAGCGAAGCGGAGTCGAGAAGCAGGATCCTGCAGAGGTCTATCGTTGCCTGCTGGGTATAAACCGGGCCTCTGAAACCATGTTTCACAAGGAGTGGAAGACGCCCCGAGTGATCGATATGCCCGTGGCTCAGAACGACAGCATCAATGGACGATGGATCGAAGGGAAAAGGGGCCCGGTTGAGGGCTTCTTCCTCTTTTTTCCCCTGAATGAGGCCGCAATCCAGCAGAATGGTGAATCCGGCGGCCCTGAGAATATGGCAGGATCCGGTAACCCGCCCTGTAGCACCGTAAAACTGAAGTTCCATGGTTTGCTCCATTTAATCGTTCCGACATCACCGGTCATGACGACCGGTTCTGTCTTCCGACTTTACTTCAATATACGACAATCAGGGCTTTGTAACACTGAAGGCGCATTATCCCTTCCGCTTCTTTTTATTGCCGGTGAAAAATTCAGTTTCCTTTCCGGCTTTTCTGGGGGCTTTCTTGAACGCTTTTTTCGGGCCGTAGGGTGAATGCCGTTCATCCTCATTTACCTTCGACAGTCTGAGCTGACGGCCGCAGACCCTGACTTTGCGAAGCTCGTGAAACACTTCGTCCGGCATCCCTTCCGGAAGTTCAACCGTGCTGTAGTCGTCCTGGATGGAAATCTGACCGACCGATTCGGGATCGAGACCAACTTCGTTGAGAATAGCTCCGAGAATGTTTCCAGCCTTTACGCCGTGGGTGCTTCCGACCTCGAGACGGTAACGCTCCCTGCGTTCTTCGCCGTAAGCCTCGCCCCTGCTTTTCTTTTTCAATGGTCCCCGATCTTTCTGCGCTCCACGATCCCGCCGTTCAGTACCTGGACGATCTTCATTATACCTTACCTTTTCCGGCTTGTTCGAGAGCAGCAGCGGCGTGTCGCCCTGAAGCAGAGAGGCAAGGGCCGCTGCTGCTTCAATTACAGGAACGTCGTGCTCGTGGCAGTACTGCTCGATAAGGTTGCTGTAAAAGCCGAGATCTTCAGCTGCTATACGGTCGGTGATCTTCTGGTTGAATTTCGCTACCCTCTTGTTGTTGATCACTTCAGTCGAGGGAAGTTCCATCAGTTCGATCCTGCTGCGCGTCGCCTTCTCGATTGCATAAAGCATGTTTTTTTCCCTCGGTGATACGAAAAGGATCGCCTCACCGCTTCGCCCGGCCCTTCCTGTACGACCGATGCGGTGCACGTAGGATTCGGTATCGGATGGAATATCGTAATTGATCACATGGCTGATCCGTTCGACATCGAGCCCCCTCGCCGCAACATCGGTTGCAATAAGAATGCTGAGTGACCCGTCCTTCAGCTGATCGATGGTCCTTTCACGCTGTGCCTGGGCCATGTCACCGTTCAGGGCTGCAGCGGCATAACCTCTCGCTTGAAGTTTCTCGGCCAGTTCGAGCGTCATGGTTTTCGTGCGCACAAATATGATGATCCCTTCGAACGGCTCGAATTCGAGAATCCTTGTAAGAATATCGATTTTGTGGCTTCCGCCGACAATCCAGTAACGCTGTCGGATCGTCTCGACGGTTGCGGTTTTTTTCTGAATGGTGATTTCTGCAGGATTTTTCAGGTACTTCTGAGCTATCCTGCGTATCTGGGCAGGCATGGTCGCCGAGAAAAGAGCGACCTGCCTCTCTTTCGGCGTCTGTTCGAGGATCCATTCGACATCGTCGATGAAGCCCATGCGCAGCATCTCGTCGGCTTCGTCAAGCACGAGGCACTGTATCGCATCAAGGTTCAGCGAACCCCGCCTCATATGGTCCATCACCCTTCCCGGCGTACCGACAACGACATGCACGCCGCGCTTCAGCATGCGAAGCTGCACTCCGTAATCCTGGCCGCCATAAATCGGCAATACATGAAATCCAGTGAGGTACTCGGCATAACGCTGGAAAGCTTCGGCAACCTGAATGGCAAGCTCCCTCGTAGGTGCAAGCACGAGCGCCTGCGGTTCGGCACGGGCTAGGCGGATATTGGAAAGTACGGGAAGAGCGAATGCCGCGGTTTTGCCGGTACCGGTCTGAGCCTGTCCGACAACATCACGGCCTTCGAGAAGCAGTGGAATTGTCTGGGCCTGAATCGGGGTCGGGTTTTCATAGCCGACATCTTCAAGCACTTTCATAAGTGGTTCCGGAAGCTCGAGGCTGCGGAAATCGGTCACAAGCAATTGCTGTTCGTTCATTTTGTTTTCTTTTCCTGTCATTGATGAAAAAAGCCTCGAATGAGGCGGAAGTGGCCGCAATGCAGGAAAGAAAAAAATGAAAAAGAGTTCTCGTTAACCGAAAACATACGATCAAAGCAGGGGCAAAAACCGCCTGTCATCGTTTCGCAACAAACACAGGGACCATGGAATCAGCAAACGCCCTGGCAAATCCGTGCATCCTTTCTTAGCATATTCACCACATAATAAAACCGTCAGCATAGTACGATTTTATTTTTTATAAAACGACAACTATTTAACCACGTTACCGGAATCGAAAACGGGAGTTACCTGCTGTCGACTTCATCCCGAATACTCCGGGCTTTGTTTGCAAGCGATTCAGCCTGTTTCTGCCGTCCCATTTTCAAGTACATCTGGGCCATGTTATCAAGAATCTGGGCATAATCGTAGTGACCTTTGCCCCTGTTGCTTTCACATATGACAAGAGCCCTGCGGTAATAAGCCTCTGCTGCAGCATACTGTCCGCGTGAGTCATAGATCAGAGCCATCGAGTTCAGTGATTTCGCGACATTCAGATGATTTGGCGGAAATATTTTCATCGTCATGTCTATGGATCGCTTCATATATTGCTGGGCTGCATCGTATTTCTGCTGAAGCCTGCAGACCGAAGCGATGTTCTGCAGCGTTTTGGCCACTTCAGAATGGAATGACCCGTAAGCCTGCTCCTGAATGGTGAGGGCCTTCTGGAAAAGCAGCTCGGCACCGGTATATTGACCCTGGCGAAGATAAATCGACGCAATACCGCTTATTGAGGATGCGACATCAGGATGCATCGGCCCTTCTGTTTTTTCAAATATGGCGAGAGCTTTCTGATACAGTTGAAGTGCCGCATCGAATTGCTTCGATTCACTGTAGAGCTCGGCAACATTGTTAAGGATCGAAGCCATACCAGGGTCAGGCGGCGCCCCCGTCTTTTCACGCAAAGCAACTGCCTGGTTATAAAACAACGTGGCAAGATTCATATTCCGCTGCTTAAGGTACATGCGCCCCATGTTGCTGAGTGTCGTGGCCATGCCGAATGAATTGAGACCGCCGGCATTTTCCGGAACGTCCAGCGCCTGTTTGTAGTAACGTTCCGCAACAGCATAGTTTTCCTGCTCAGCCGCAACCACTCCAAGGGAAGTCAGCAGTAGTCCGAAACCTGAACGATCTTTTCCGGAATGAGACTCCCTGATATCCAGAGCCTGTTTATAAAGCGGTTCGGCCATTGCAAATTGTTTTCGGGACAGATACACATCGGCAAGCATTTTGAGGGCAGCAGCTTCTGATGAAGATCTCATACCATAGACTTTTCTCGATAGAACAAGGACCTGCTTCGCAGAAGTAAGGGTATTGTTGTCGTACATTCCCCGCATATAGGAGGTATTGGCAGCCGCAACAAGACTGTCAAGCATTACCTTGTCCCTGTTTATTACTACAGGTTTTTCAGCTGGAATAACTTCTTTCACAACTGCCCGAGTGCTGTCCGACACATTCGCGGTGCGTTTAGGAAGTTGTTTCATCCTGTCCTGCTTTTCTTCTCTCTTCTGCGAAATAATGAGACTGTCAGGCCTGGCACCCTGTTTCTGTCTTTCTTCAACCGGCACCTTCACTGCTTTCACAACGCTTTCAGGTTCCTGTTTTTTTATTTCAGGTTTTTGCACGGCAGCTTTCAGGCTGTCCCGAATGGCGGCTTTTTTCAGGGTTACTCTGAGGCTGTCGGGTTGCTTCATAGCCGGTTTTATCGGCTGAGCCTTCTCTTCCGCAGGAGCCTTGACGACACTCTCTTTGCCTTCGATTACCGGCGGTTTCTTTTTTACTTTCGTCTGCACCGGCTTCAGCGTATCCTGTGCCGCATATATTCCCAGCATCATCTTAAACCCTGAGGGTTGTCTGGAACGGAACTTTTCTTCATGCACGATTTTTGCTTCCGCTTTACTTCTCGCGATCTGCAGTCGGCGCTGCCGTTCCAGCGCTTTTCTTTCCGACAGCGAAAGTACAGGTTTCAACGAGTCCTGTACGACATCTTTTTTTATGGTAATTCTGAGACTGTCAGGCCATCCTCCCTGTTTTTGTCTTTCTTCAACCGGCACCTTCACTACTTTCACAACGCTTTCAGGTTCCTGTTTTTTTATTTCAGGTTTATGAACGGCAGCTTTCAGGCTGTCCCGAATGGCGGCTTTTTTCAGGGTTACTCTGAGGCTGTCGGGTTGCTTCATGGCCGGTTTTACCGGCTGAGCCTTCTCTTCCGCAGGAGCCTTGACGACACTCACTGAAATTTCGGCGTCCGGTTTTTTCTTTTTCATTTTTGGAGGCACCGGCTTCAGTGTATCCTGTGCCGCATATATTCCCAGCATCATCTTCAACCCTGAGGGCTGTCTGGAACGGAACTTTTCTTCATGCACGATTTTTGCTTCCGCTTTACTTCTCGCGATCTGCAGTCGGCGCTGCCGTTCCAGCGCTTTTCTTTGTGTCATCGATAGTACAGGTTTCAACGAATCCTGTACGACATCTCTTTTTATGGTAATTCTGAGACTGTCAGGCCCGGCACCCTGTTTTTGTCTTTCTTCAACCGGCACCTTCACTGCTTTCACAACGCGTTCAGGTTCCTGTTTTTTTATTTCAGTTTTCTGCATGGCAACTCTGAGGCTATCGGGTTGCTTCAAGGCCGGTTTTACCGGCTGAGCCTTCTCTTCCGCAGGAGCCTTGACGACACTCTCTTTGCCTTCGATTACCGGTGGTTTCTTTTTTACTTTCGTCTGCACCGGCTTCAGAGTATCCAGCATATCATACTTTCCCAGCGTTATTTTCAATTCTGCCGACTGGCCTGACCGGATCTTTTCCTCATGCCGAAGCCTCGCTTCCGCTCTGGCTTTTGCGATCTCCTGACGTTTTTCCTGCTCAAGTTTTTTTCTTTTAAGCATTTCCTGCTTCAATCGTTCCAGCCGCTGCTGTTTCAATGCCGCCGTTTTCAAACTGTCATCCATCCGGTTCTTTCTCACCATATCCTGCAATTCTGAACTCGACGGAATATCTTCAAGCCTGTTCCTCCTGGGATTTACCCTGATCGAATCCGGCCCCTCTTTTTTCCGGTCTGGTTGTTCAATCGCTGTTTTGTGCTTTTCATTAATAGCTGCATGGCGTAAACTATCTGAAGCACTCTCCTTTTCTAACTCTCTGGCAGGTTTGACTGAATTTGTAGCTCTTGTTTTTACTTTTGCTTTTTTTGCTTCCAGTAATTCGTTTTCATTGTTCAATGGTTTTTTTTCTCCGGGTATGACCTTTCGAACGAATGTTTTTTCTTTGGATTTTTGTCTCACATTACCAGGGTTACCTTTTTTAGAGGCCTTGTTCAGGGTATCTTTCGCTTTTTCACCTCCAAAATCCCATAAGCCCAATTGTGAATTTTTGTTTTCATTTGAAAGAAAAGAGCGGAATGGTTCGGGTCCGGCATCCTGACGATCGAGTACATTTGCCGGTTCGGCACCGAGATTAAGGAAGCGGGTCAGACAGAGGGTAAAAGAAAGTATAAGTACGCGGCAGGCTGTGCGAACTGTTTTTTTCTGATATTCCATTGCACTTGTAATCATAAACCTGAAATGACTGAATAGGACTTTTTTCCTGTCAGTTAATAATAAGGTAAATATCGCTTATTTCGTTAGATATAAACCCCCGTTTTTCCGGAGCAACGCATAAAAATCTTCGTACCGCTGCTTCCCGACCCTTGATTCAGTCGATGTATGAACCCATCCCCATCCTCTGCTGATTGTTATCTGCCCGACTCTGAAAACCACATCGATACGATGCAGTTCCAAGACTTTTTTACGGACTGCATCGAGAATTTCCCTGCGTTCCGGACTTCCCTGCCGGGGCATATAGGAAAATGTATCATTGGAAGGTACCGCGAAGCAACTATGTCGAGCAGCAAAGAAAAGAATCATTCCAAAAACACTTATCAACAACAGCTTTTGCCATCGAGCAGAGAACTGAAATCCCTTTATTCCTTTACTTTTTTCAAGCCGAAAGGCGCTTCGCACAAAACATTGTATTCGGCTCCGGATGGTTTCAGAAGAGACTCGTAAAGACATATTTTCCGGAGTTTTGCTGACCATTCTACCTGCAAGGCTGGCATTTTGGAAGCTATTATGCCCTGGTTTTCAAATCGGATTCGTGCGATGGTAAGATGAAGAAGATAAGATCTTTTTTCCTGTTGATCGGTTGACAGGAGAGCAGAAAGATCCTGCTGAAGGGTCGATAAAACGGAAGGAGCGCTTCCCGTAGCCCATAAAAGGCGTGGTTTCCGTGCATTCGGTCCCGGAGAAACGGACGTGAAGGTTACATCGATATCCTGAAGAACTGATGCAATTTCTTCGAGCAATGTACAAACCGGCTCCACCGATGAACATAGCCAGGGAGGAACAATGGTAAGATGCAGGTTGTCTTGATTTATCCATCGAACAGGCAGGGTGTCATGATCTTTCCTGAATACCCTCACCGCCTCTTTAAGCTCTTTTTCTGCCGGGATGCCGATGAAGACTCTCTTTGCCGCTGTATCGGTTTTCTTTGACATAACGACGGTATTGCAGATAAAACGTAAATTATCAGGTTTGATCAGGATATGATCTTCAACCTGATATAAAAGCTGTACAATAAAAAAAGCCGCTGTGACAAATCAGCGGCTTTTTTTTTAGCTGTCAATTACCTGCTCACCTCATTGCCTGAGCGGCTTCATACTTCTTTTTCTTTAACGAACCGTGGCTATTACCGTTCATTCCGTTACCAGTATTCTCTACCTTGGGAGCAACCACCGGTGCCGGTTCTGCAGGCCTGGAGTAAGCTGATGCGATATTGACTATGCCGGAATTATCGGTCTCGGCAACGATAAGAAATGTACAGCCAACGATTGCTGTCGGGACCGTAACACCGCCGTTCCTTGAATAGCCGGCAGCCACACCACCCATCATATGTGCCATCTCGAAGAGCCCGGAAAGCAAGGGAGATATAGAAAAGCCACTGCCTCTCGCATCCACACCGGAAGCGTAAGTAATGGTGTTGGGAATTGAAAGCAGGGTTAAATTATACCCTTTCAGCTCGTGGACACAATTGACGAAGTGGACAGCATCATAAAGCAGAGTTGGAACATCCACTTCATCAGCTCTGTCCTTGCGGCTCTGAATGGTGATCGAACCGACTACCTCTCCTTTCGCTATACCGTTGAAATTGCAAGCAACGATCCTTTTATCGTTTCCGCCGCGTTTCGGCAGTTTCGCACCGTTATAAATAATTTTGGTACCTTTGCTGCACCCTATCGACACTTCGTGGTATACCGTAGAGAAAAAGTTTCTGGAAAGCAACGGAATACCCGTCACCTGTGCAGGCAGACCCTGAAATGCGAAGAGTGTTGGAGGTACCGCCTGAGCATTTAGTGTACCAGGTAACTGGATACTTGACTCGAAGTTCTGCGTGATGCTACCGCCGCCATAATTGGTATATTGACCATTCGAGATAGCCTTGTTGCTGTCGTCAATCGAAATATTGTTATTATTGTTATTGACATTGGCACTACCCGAGTCGGTACCAAAAGCGACATTGGCAAACATCACAACAGAAAAACACAAGCATAAAAAAAACCTCATTGAGCACCTTCCTTTTTAGTAAACCCGAAGGTTGGCCGGAAAACTCCGGCCAACCACCAGATCTGGTTTTTCAAGAACTCGCGTTCAATTGCTGCATACAGCGATTATGGAGCAGTTGGAGCAGAGACCGATACAGACTTGTAGTCACCGCCGACTGCGAATGCCACGTTGCTCAGGTTGAAGTCGAAGGTCATGGTGTTAGTTACTGTTCCACCATTGGTCTTCGCAATCTGATCGGTATTGATGACATGTGCAGCAGCAGCAGCAGCATCAGCCCGGGCAGAAGCCTCAGCAGCAGCAGCAGCATCACCGCCAACACCACCAGGACCACCTAAAGCAAGGTTACCACCATTACCACCATTTCCGCCATTTCCACCAGGAGCAGCAACACCAGCAGAAGCAGCATCAGCAGCAGCAGCAGCAGCAGCGCCATCGACGAAGAGCCTGTTGGAAGCATTGGCTTCGTTTCCGATGGTCAGCACTTTCAGATCAGGGAATACCGAAGAGATATGGCCATTCTGGATAGCGATAGCTTTCGTGATGTCGATATTGGTGATCTTGGTGATATCGGTTTTTTTGGTGATATCGACATTAATATCGGTTTTTGTTGTGATATCCGTTGTTTTTGTGATATCGGTGGTGATGTTACCAGCGGAATTGCTGCTTGCAAACGATACACCAGTGATACCGATAACGGCAACTGCGGTCAGACCTGCGATCAATGATTTTTTCATGATGACCTCTGTTTTGATTTGATTATTCAAAATACAAGAGAACAAGAACTAAAGCTACTTAGTTGTTAGGGGAAGTAATACCTAACAACTACAATTAAGAGTTTTTAAATAAAAATTCCAAATATTTGAACTCACAAAATCAACACAAGCCATTTAAACTTTAAAAAACAAACAGAAGGCGTAATTAATTAGTACATTTATCATAACCGGCGGTGTATAGGCAAACAACTCTAACACAAAACAATAAAACAGTCATATTAAAAAACGTTAAAACTTCAACATGAAAAAGTATTATTGCAATATTAATTGCCTTATATTTGAGTATTTAAATCAATTCTCCCGTTATTTATTACATTATAGTTGTATACAATACTCCTGTCATAAAATCATAAGCCAATGTTCAAAATCAACACAATTCTTTGCCCTGTCGATTTCTCGGATGCCGCACATAAAGCTGTCGGTTATGCGAAAGAATTCGCCGCCACAACGGGCGCAGCGATTTACCTGCTGCACGTCGTAGAGCCCATTCCCATTCCACCGGTTGACGCTTCGCTGAATTATATACAGATCGAAGAAGAACTTGAAAAAGCAGCGGAAACCGACCTCAACACTCTCAAGGATTCGCTTGCCTCCTCGGGTCTGAAAGTAGACGGCAGTCTCGAGACAGGAAATCCGGCCGATATCATTCTCGAAAAAGCGGAAGAGCTGCAGGTGAATTTCATCATTATGGGTTCCCATGGCCGGAAAGGCCTTAACCGCCTGATTATGGGAAGCGTTGCCGATGCCGTTATCCGTAAATCCGATTGTCCGGTGCTTATCGTTAAAAGCGATGAAAAAGAGTTCATCGGTGAATAACTCGAACTAAATTCTATAAGCACAATCATTTTTTTAACATTCCCTGTATGAAAGCATGGAGTGGAAGAAACTTGCCCACCCTTGCCTTTCCTCTCCGTCAGTAATACAATAGAATCACGTCTGTTCGCATTGTCACCTGAGGCAATGTATATATGAATATTTCAAAGCGATCAATATGGCATCCTGAAATCCATTGATCGTGCCGGTTCTGTTTTTGATTTGAATTGCAGGATAAGAAAAAAGCTATTGTTCGCAGAAAAACTGAAGGTATTTACATTTTATTTACGCCAATCATTATTATTTCCTTGTTAGGCAATAACAGCTTTCCGCTTCTTTTATCGATGCATCAGAAAAGTCGAGCACGAAAACATGATATATTATATATACATTGACGCTATTTTATTTGAAATCATAACCGACATGAACTCTTTTACCCTTCATTTTTATTCTAATCTGATACCACTGTTTTCCGGTATAGCGAAAATGGCCACGCCCTTCCACCCGAAAATCAGGAATTTTTTCAAGGCGAGAGAAGGACTGTTCGAAGATCTCGAAAAAAAAATCTCATCAGCCAAACTTTCGGATTTCAAATTGTGGGTACACGCATCATCGGTTGGAGAATTCGAACAGGCCCGTCCTGTCATTTCAACCCTGAAAAAGAAGTACCCGGATATGACCGTTTTCGTCTCATTCCTGTCCGATTCCGGTTTCAATGCCTGCAGGAATTACGCTGACGCCACGGCTATTTTCTATTTACCTGCCGATACCCGTTCAAATGCCAGGCATCTGCTCTCGATGATAAAACCGGATGCTCTTTTACTGATGCGTTACGACTTCTGGCCTAACCATCTCCTCGAATTGAAAAAACAGGGAGCGAAACTGATCCTTGCCGCAGCGGTGCTCCAGGAACATTCACAATATTTCCATCCTTTTCTCAAAAGCTTCTACAGAAGTATTTTCGCATTGTTCGACCGCATCTATACCGTATCGGAAAAGGATGCCGTTGCCTTCAGGCAATATTTCAATTGCTCACAGGCAGAAGCCGCAGGTGATCCGAGATTTGACCAAGTGGTGCTTCGCAGCCGGAGCACCGGTAAAATCGGCCGTCTCAAAGAGCTTTTTGCCAACCGGATGGTGATTGTCGCCGGAAGCGTCTGGGAAAAAGATGAAGAGGTGATGATCAACGCATGGAAAAAAATGGCGGAGAAGCCATCCCTTATCCTTGTTCCGCATGAAGTGCATCAGCAGAATATGCAACGGATATACCGCAACCTCGAGAATCGCTCTCTGCCGTTTATGTCATTCTCGAATCTCGATAACAGCTTTGATCCTGATCGTCATATCCTTGTCATAGACCGTATCGGTTTTCTGGCCGAGCTTTACTCCATTGCATCAATCGCATATGTCGGAGGGGGATTCATCGATAATGTGCATAACACAATTGAACCCGCAGTCTACGGAATACCGGTCATCAGCGGACCGAATATCCAGAATTCCCCGGAAGCCGAAGAGCTCGTAGAAACAGGCGGAGCGTTTGTCATTGATAATGCCGAACAACTTTACACGATATTGACAAACCTTGTCCTTGACCCCTCACGAAGAATAAATGCAGGTAAACTGGCTGGAAAATTTGTCGAGGAAAGAACAGGGGGAACTGCAAAAATTGTCTCCGGTATCGAAAGCCTCATGCCTGCATTTCCCGTCTGAATAAAATAAAAAAACATAATTCAATTTCAGCGTAAAATAACCTTGTTTTTTTCTGCATTAATAACGTTATTATTGCTATAATACACAAAACCACTACTTCTATTTATCAATTTTTTATCGCACGGATTTATCAGAAAACACACGAGTAGTCTTGCACAGTTCTTTTTCACCCGATTTTTTATCCTCCATCTGCCATGTTGAAATTTACTGACAGAACACCCTGATATTTAGCGATTTACTGACTAGATTACTTATAAACCGATTATATGCTTATGCCATACAACAAGCTGAACCTGCAGATAACCGAAAAAAAACACTGGTATAAAGATCATCCGGAAGAGGGATATATAAAACGCCTTAACGTTATAAACGGCTGCATCGTCAATACCTGGATAGAAACGGACCATGAAATCATACTCAACTCGGTTGACGACGACCTGCTGCTGAAAGTCCTCCAGGAAACAGGACTGGAAATGAAGCCGTTTCATGTTGTCATGGACCTGATGCATGTGCGCGAAGTCACCAGCAACTACAAACATTCCATTGCAAACCTGCTTTATAACTGGAAACCTGACCTTCGCACGGTCGGACTCTACAATGTTTACCAGCCGATAAGAATAGTTGTCGAATCCCTTGCAGCCGTTGTTCCCCAGAGCCTTCTCTTCATTATTGCCGATACCTATGAACAAATTGTCGAAAAGGTGACGTCGGGACGAAGAGATTTCAATCTGCTTGATAACGGCAGCGAAGAAAACCTTATGAGACAGCGGTTTCTCGAATCCGTTGCCAAACTGACATGGCTTGGTATGCTCGAAGAACCTGTCCCGGTACCACCCATAGACAATAAATATTATCCGTATTTCAGAGCCGTCGATGAAATCAGGTGTGATCTTATGTCAAAGGAAACTGACAAGAAAAAAGAGATCCGGGCTTTAAAAAAAGAGTTCAAAGACCGGATAGGCCATATGAACCTCAAGATGAACGCACAGATGGAACTGAATAAAAAAACAACTCAAAACCAGGAAAAAGAAATATGGGAGTTGAAAACCATCATTGCTTCACTTGAATCGGAACTTTCCAGAATTTCCGGAGTGTTCAGGGAAAAAACGGCCACGCTGCAGAAACTGTCCGATCATATAGTAAATCTCGAAGTTGAAGCCCGCACGAAAAAAAAGATGCTGAACCTCTGTCAAAACCTTATAGAAACTGAGATCATTGAAAAAAATCTGCAACATGATCTGACAGAACCCGAATCGGCTTTTCTGAACGCACTTCACAGCAATCACCCGAACCTGACACAACGGGAACTGAAGATCTGCATACTTGTCCGACAGAATCATGACACAGAAGAGATAGGGCGGTCATTCGGAATAACAAAAAGAGGAATGGAAAGCATCAGGTACAGGCTCCACAAAAAGCTCGGGCTCGAAAAACACCAGTCAATAAAGGCATACCTCTCGAGGTTATCTCTTCCGGTTTGAAAATCAGCCTGCTCTCCAGAGTGTTATCCCTCTCTCCAGCCAGCATCCATCAAAACCTCTGCCGCTTTTCCAGACAAAGATCAGCGGCATCTCGCCCATTTCCTCAACATATCATGATTATGTTATATTCCTGTGAGGTATTACCAAGATTTAAACAACAGAAGCCATGCTAGCCAGAATTCAGAGCCTTTATCTTTTTCTCGCCGCACTGTTTGCCATTGCGAGTATGTTTTTTCCATTCTGGAGCTTCAGCTCCGGTCAGGTTTTCATCATTTCAGACCTTGCCGCCTCAAAACTTTCGGATGTAACCTATTCAATAGCCTGCTTTGCAGGAAGCGCTTTTTCACCCCTGACTGCAATTGTTTCCGTCGTTGCGATTTTTCTCTATAAAAACCGGAACCTCCAGAACCAGCTGATCATCGTCGCGATTTTTCTTTTCATAGGAGACCTCTTTTCAGGCCTTGCCGCAGCACATTTCATGAACCAGCATTTTCAAAGCACCGGAACAGCCATAACCCATAAACCTGAAGCCGGGCTTTTCCTGATGCTTCCGGAACCTGTGCTCTTTATTCTGTCAATGAAAGGCGTGAAAAAGGACGAGAAAATCGCCAATGCATACAAGAGGCTGTAACCATGCGTATCGTCTGGTCAATCGGTGATCCTCACGGAATCGGTCCGGAAATCATACTGAAAAGCTTCCTGAAGCTTCGCGATTCAGGCCATACATTCCTTGTATCGGGTTCGTTTTCGGTTATGGAATACTACCGGAACAAGCTCGGCCTGCCGATAACCCTGACCAGCCTTTCCGATCGTTCATCCATTGACAGTACGATCGATACCGATATAGCCGCATTGACGGTACTGAGCATCTGCGAGCCGGAAACGACAGAACCCGGGATCGTATCGCCCGGAGCAGGACATATCGCTATGGAATCGGTGAGAGCCGGGGCCGAGCTCTGCGCAACCGGCATATGCCAGGCACTTGTAACCGCGCCGATTCACAAAGAGGCCGTCTCCCTTGCAGGGTATGCTGATACAGGCCATACCGGCTTTCTCGGAAAAATGTTCGATGTCGATTCACCCTGCATGATGTTCGCGGACCGCGTTTCGGGGCTCAAGGTCGCTCTCGCGACAATCCATGAACCTCTGGAAAAAGTACCCGGGCTTCTGAGGGAGATGGACCTTGACGGATTTCTCATGGCTCTCGAGGCTTCGCTGAAGCAGGATTTCGCACTCGCCCAGCCGCGGATCGCCTTGCTCGGTCTCAATCCCCATGCGTCGGACGGAGGTGTAATGGGACGAGAAGAGCTTGAAATCATAATACCAAGCATCAACCGTCTGTCTGCAAATTTGCGGGTTGAAGGGCCTTTCGCGTCGGACGGCTTTTTCGGTTCGGGAAAATACCGTAACTACGATATTATTGTAGCGATGTACCACGACCAGGGGCTGCTGCCGTTCAAGCTCCTCGCTTTCGATACAGGCGTGAACGTGACGCTGGGGCTGCCCATCGTGCGAACCTCGCCCGATCACGGTACAAGCTTCGATATCGCCGGCAAAGGCATCGCTTCGGAAAACAGTTTCATCGAGTCGACGCTGCTCGCCGTTACCATAGCAAAGAACAGACAACAATCAAGCCTCCGGACATGATCTCATTTATCGACGTCGATATAGAACGTGACAAAAAACCGCTTTTCAGCGGTCTGAACCTCACCGTACAGCCCGGTGAACTGGTTTATATAGTCGGAAAAAGCGGCAGCGGGAAGACGACCCTTTTCAAGTCGCTCTATATGGATGTCAGGCCGAAAAAAGGGGAGATTCAGATCGCAGGCTTCAACTCGCGCACCATCAAAAAAAGACAGATTCCGCACCTTCGCAGGAAACTCGGCATCGTCTTCCAGGATTTCCGTCTGCTCGAAGACCGAACGGTGTACGAAAACCTCGCTTTCGTGCTCATGGTGACCGGCACACCGGAGAAACAGATCAACGCAAAAGTAATGCACGCGCTTGCGAGCGTAGGCCTCGAACAGGCCGCCCGGCAGATGCCGCACTGCCTTTCAGGAGGCGAACAGCAGCGGGTTACCATCGCGCGGGCCATTGTCCGGGAACCCCTTGTTGTGATCGCCGACGAACCGACCGGCAACCTCGATCCCGATACCTCGATCGAGATCCTCGAATACCTGAAGAGGATCAACCAGGAAGGCATTACCGTCATCATCGGAACCCACGATTACGAACTGGTGCGGCACTCCCCTTCCAGAACCCTGCAGATCGCGAACCTGAAACTTGTCGAGACAACAATCGAGCCTTCAGCCACCGGCTTCAGACCTGCGGCAAGCAATCAGCCCGAAGGCTGATTGGCCTCAGGATCAGACCGATCGGACTGATCGGTCTGATCGGTCCGATTCTTCATGAGCACCCGGTGGTCATACCGCAATCCTCGCAAACCTTGCAGGTACCGTTCTGTTTGACACGCATCGAGCCGCAGTTTTCGCACTGTTCGCCGGTATAGCCCTGGACCTTTGCCTGGAAAACCTGGCTTTTGCGGACCCCCGACACTCCCGGCTCGGCATGCTCCACGATTTCAGGTTCAAGTACATCCGCATGGGCGGAAGATCCGTTGGCTTTCAGCTTCGCTTCGGCATCGGTTTCCGGTACTTCGTCAACTGCTTTCACATGCACGAAATCCTTTCGGCCAAGGTAATCGTAGCCGATCGAACGGAACACGTAATCGAGGATAGAGGTAGAATTCTTGATGGCATTGTGGCCCTGTACGGCACCTGCAGGCTCGAACCGCGTAAAGGTGAAGCTGTCCACAAGCTCCTCGAGCGGCATGCCGTACTGCAGGGCTTTCGAAGCAAGCACGGCGAAGCAGTTCAGAAGGCCCTTGAATGAAGCCCCTTCCTTGTACATATCGATAAAAACCTCGCCCAGTGTTCCGTCTTCATATTCCCCGGTTCTGAGAAAGACCTTGTGGCCGCCGACATAGGCTTCGCGGATATACCCTTTCCTCCGTTTCGGCAGGTACCTGCGCTCGGAACGGTGGTAAACGCGTTCGATGATACGCTCCTGCACCTCCTTCGGGCCTTTGGTTTCATCGAGGGTATCCTCGGTGCCGAGCATGATGACCTCGTCGAGGTCCTGATAGCTCGATATGTTGAGCGGCTGGGAAAGCTTCGAACCGTCGCGGTAGATCGTAATCGCTTTCACCATGTGCTGCCAGGCGGACTGGTAGACTTCGCCGATCTCTACGGTCGTGGCTGAACCGGGCATGTTGACCGTCTTGGATATAGCTCCTGAAATGAATGGCTGAACCGCGGACATCATGCGGACATGGGCCATATGGGTGATGAAACGGACGCCCTTCTTGCCGCATTTGCTGGCACAGTCAAACACGGAGAGGTCACCGAGCCTCAGGTGTGGGGCACCTTCAATGGTCATGGTACCGCAAACGTAATCGTTAGTCGCTTCGACATCTTCCGCAGATGCGCCGAGCGCCTGCAGCATATCGAAATCCGGATCGTTAAGCTGCTTGTCGGTTAATCCGAGCGAAGCGCAGAACTCCTCGCCGAGAATCCATTTATTGAATGCAAAACGGATATCGAAGACCGTTTCGAGCTGCCCTTCGATAAGCTCGATCTTGTCGTCGGTGAATTTTCTCGCCTTCAGCCACTGGCGGTTGATCGTGGGGGAACCGGCAAGCGTGCCGTGGCCTTTGCAGTAATGTTCGATGTCGTCGATCTGTGATGCCGTGTAACCGAGCCTTTCAAGCGCCTTGTGCACCGACTGGTTCACGATTTTGAAATAACCGCCGCCTGCGAGCTTCTTGAACTTCACGATGGCAAACTCGGGTTCGATGCCGGTGGTATCGCAATCCATGACAAGACCGATCGTGCCGGTCGGAGCGATAACGCTGACCTGTGCATTGCGGTACCCATGCTGCTCTCCCAGTTGTAGCGCTTCGTCCCATACTTTTCCGGCCGCATCGAAAAGTTCCTTCGGGCAATATTCCGAGTCGATGCCGCGCGGTCTGACGGTAAGCCCTTCATACTCCTCTTCGGACATGTTATGCGCCGCCCTGCGGTGGTTGCGGATCACTCGCAGCATATCGCCGGAGTTGGCCCTGAAACCGGAAAAAGTCCCGAGATCGCGGGCCATCTCGGCCGAGGTCACATAAGCCTGACCGGTCATGATGGCCGATATCGCGCCGGCAATCGAAAGGGCTTTCGGAGAATCGTAAGGGATGCCGAGCACCATGAGGACCGTGCCGAGATTGGCGAAACCAAGGCCAAGGGTCCTGAACTCGTAGCTCAGCCGGGCAATCTCGCTCGACGGGAAATGAGCCATGAGCACCGAGATCTCGAGCACAACCGTCCAGAGGCTCGAAGCGTGACGCAATTCGCTGACCTTCAACCGGCCTGTCTCCTCGTCGATGAAATGGATCAGGTTGAGGCTTGCAAGGTTGCAGGCGGTATCGTCGAGGAACATGTATTCCGAACAGGGATTGCTCGCGTTGATGCGCCCGCTTTTCGGACAGGTATGCCATTCATTGATGGTGCTGTCGAACTGCAGGCCCGGATCGGCGCACTTCCATGCGCTCATGACGATTTTCTCCCAGAGATCGCGGGCACGGACAGCCTTTGCAGGCTTGCCGGTAATACGCTCCCTGAGCTGCCATATATCGTCGTTTTCAACGGCCTTCATGAACTCGTTCGTGACCCTGACGGTATTGTTGGAGTTCTGTCCGCCGACAGTCTGATAGGCATCCGATTCATAATTCGAGCTGTGCTCTTCAAAATCGAGGCTGGTATACCCCTGTTCGACCAGGGCAAGCACACGGACGATATAGCTCATCGGAACAGCCCTGCTGAGCGCATTCTGTATCAGCTGCTGCAGTTTCGGGTTCTGCTTGTAGTCGGTACCGTTCGTCACCGCTTCCTCCATGATGGCCTGCAGGAATCGAGAACAGATCCTCGATCCGGCAACCAGTGAAGCTACCTTGTCCTCCTCCCTCGCTTTCCACTCGATGAACTTTTCAACATCGGGATGGTCGATATCGACAATAACCATCTTTGCCGCACGGCGGGTTGTGCCCCCCGATTTGATTGCCCCGGCCGCCGAGTCGAATATTTTCAGGAAACTCATCAGTCCTGATGAACTGCCGCCGCCGCTGAGTTTCTCCCCCGACGAACGGAGATTGGAATAGTTGGTGCCCGAACCGCTGCCGAACTTGAAAACCCTCGCTTCGCGTATCGCAAGGTCGAAGATACCGCCTTCGTTGACAAGATCGTCCTTGATGGACTGGATGAAGCAGGCATGCGCCTGCGGCCTGCTGTATGCGTCTTCCGATTCCCTCACCTCTTCGGTTGCCGGATCGACATGGTAATGGCCCTGTGCCGGACCGGTAATACCGTATGCGTAATTGAGGCCGGTATTGAACCATTGCGGCGAGTTCGGAGCGCCCATCTGCCTGAGAATCATGAATGCAACTTCGTCATAAAAAGCCTGGGCATCATCGGGTGTGTCGAAATAGTTGTGCTTTTCACCCCATGCCTTCCAGCATCCTGCAAGACGGTGAACCACTTCTTTTATCGAATGTTCACTTCCGGTTACCGGACGCCCGTCGCTGTCGAGAATAATTTTTCCCTTCCTGTTTCGCTGCGGCACACCGGTCTTGCGGAAATATTTCTGGGCGAGTATGTCGGCAGCAACCTGAGACCACTGTTTCGGCACTTCAATATCGGTCATTTCAAAGACCTTCGAGCCATCAGGATTGCGAAGCACCGAACTCCTTGTGGTGTATTCAAACCGGTCGTAGACATTCTCACCGGGAGAGGTGAACAAGCGGGAAATTTTCATAAAGATTTTTATGGATCAGATTAGGAGTGGGACAAGTAATCTATTGTAAAATAATCACTTGCCTTTACAGGCAAAACAAAGCCCACTTTGATTCCGGGCTTTTTGGAAGATAAATTTATTTATCGAAATTTACAGCGACGACAAGATTTCATGCGAACTCTTCAAGTGAAGATAACATTAAACAAATTCATCGACAGCTGTCCGGACAGTCTGGTGCAAAAGCTATGAGACCAAAAAACAAGCCGTTAAGAAATATCGGTTATCCGGTGTTGTTCATGCATGAAAAAACACATACACAAACGGAATCAGGCAGCGGCGCCTGACCCGCAATTTCCATCAACAGCAACCGGTGTCAGATTGAAAAAAGAAAAAAACGCTTTCTGCGATGTTCATCATTTTTTGCGGCGGTGACCGATAACCCTCCTATGAGTAAAGAAAGCAAGCGAAAACGGCATCATGGTTTAATTATTTCGGCCTGCATGTATTTTATAAGGCTGGCTGTTTTGGTTTTAAAAAACCGGGATGATATTTTTATTTTTCTTGCCCGCTTCTACACGGCAAGTGTTTTTTTTCCTGCCTTATTATCTTGAAGAATTTTCGTTTCAATCATATACAATCCCGGGAGATTTTTTATGAGTCTTGTTGACCAATATCGTGCGCATACCGAAGAACGGGCAAAACTCGGCATTCCGCCGTTACCTTTGAGCGCCGAACAGGCCCGCATGCTTAACAACCTTCTGCAGCAGGAACCGGTGCAGGACAAGGAGTACCTGCTCGAGTTATTCTGCCAGCATATCAGTCCCGGTGTCGATGATGCCGCTTTTGAAAAAGCCGCATTTCTCGATGGTATTGTCAAAGGGGACATGACCTGCAGTGTGATCGGTAAAGTTGAAGCCGTAAGGATTCTCGGCACGATGCTCGGCGGCTACAATGTCAAACCGCTTGTCGACGCTCTGGACAGCAATGACCCGGAAGTTGCGGCAGAAGCGGCATCGATGCTGAAAAAGACGATGCTTGTCTATGATCTGTTCGATGTGGTCGTGGAACTTGCAAAATCGAACCCTTATGCTGAAGAGGTGCTGAAATCATGGGCCGAGGCCGAATGGTTCCTGTCAAAACCCGTGCTTCCGGAGAAAATGACACTGACGGTTTTCAAGATACCGGGAGAAACCAATACCGATGATCTTTCACCTGCAAGCGAAGCTTTTACCCGGAGCGACATTCCTCTTCATGCCCGCTGCATGCTTGGCGCCAAAATGAACGATCCTATAGGCACGATCGCTTCATTGAAGGAAAAAGGAAATCCGCTCGTTTACGTCGGAGACGTTGTCGGCACCGGTTCCAGCAGGAAATCCGGTATCAATTCCGTTCAGTGGCACCTCGGCAGAGATATTCCTGCAGTGCCCAACAAGCGCACCGGAGGGGTGGTGATCGGCGGTATTGTCGCTCCCATTTTTTTCAATACAGCTGAGGATTCGGGTGCATTACCGATTCAGGCCGACGTCAATGCAATGGAAACAGGCGATGTAATCGATCTTTATCCGTATGAAGGGAAGATAGAAAAGAATGGAGAGGTCATTTCCCGTTTTGAGCTCTCTCCCAACACGATTTCAGACGAGGTCAGGGCCGGAGGACGTATCGCGCTGATCATAGGCAGAAACCTCACCAGAAAAGCGAGAAAAGCGCTCGGACTTGGCGAAGATACGATTTTCCAGCGTCCGGACCAGCCCGCAGACAGCGGAAAAGGCTATACGCTTGCACAGAAAATGATCGGCAGGGCCTGCGGTCTCCCGGGAGTTCGTCCCGGCATGTATGTCGAACCGGAAACGCTGACTGTCGGTTCCCAGGATACAACAGGTCCGATGACCCGGGATGAAGTGAAGGAACTTGCCGCACTGAGCTTCAGTGCCGACCTTTTCATGCAGAGCTACTGCCATACTTCAGCTTATCCGAAGCCGTCCGACGTAAAAATGCACAGGAGCCTGCCCTACTTCATCATGAGCAGGGGAGGTGTTTCGCTGAAACCGGGTGACGGCGTCATTCATACCTGGCTCAACCGGATGGTGCTGCCCGATACGCTCGGAACAGGCGGAGACTCTCATACACGTTTCCCGATCGGCGTATCTTTCCCCGGCGGCTCAGGCCTTGTTGCTTTTGCCGGCGTTACGGGCACCATGCCGCTCAATGTACCGGAGTCGGTGCTTGTGCGCTTCACCGGTACAATCCAGCCGGGTATTACGCTTCGTGATCTTGTCAATGCAATTCCGTATGTCGCAATTAAAAAGGGATTGCTGACCGTCGAGAAAAAAGGGAAGAAAAATATTTTTGCAGGCCGTATTCTCGAAATCGAGGGGCTTCCGGATATCAAGGTCGAGCAGGCATACGAGCTCAGCGACGCCTCCGCGGAAAGAAGCGCTGCAGCATGTACGGTAAGGCTCAATAAAGAACCGGTGATAGAATACCTCAGTTCGAACATTTCCCTGCTTGAACAGCTGATCGAGGAAGGCTACGGTGACGCCGATACACTGCGCCGCAGAATCGGCAAGATGAAAGAGTGGCTCGAAAAGCCTGTGCTTCTTGAACCGGATTCCGATGCGGAGTATGCTTCGGTCATCGAGATCGACATGAACCGGATTACCGAACCGATCCTTGCCTGTCCGAATGACCCGGACGATGTCATGACACTTGGAGAAGTACTTCATGACTCGAAAAGGCCGAAGGTCATCAATGAGGTCTTTGTCGGCAGCTGCATGACCAATATCGGCCATTTCAGGGCGCTCGGCGAAATTCTCAGGGACAAGGGAGTCGCCGCTGCAAGGCTCTGGATCGTGCCTCCCACAAAGATGGATTCCAACAAGCTCATGGAAGAGGGGTACTATTCGGTATTCGGTGCAGCCGGTGCACGTATAGAGAGCCCGGGATGTTCATTGTGCATGGGCAACCAGGCAAGGGTTGCCGACAATGCCGTTGTGTTCTCAACCAGCACAAGGAACTTCGACAACCGAATGGGTAACGGAGCCCAGGTTTACCTTGGTTCGGCCGAACTTGCTTCTGTTTGCGCCCTGCTTGGCCATCTTCCTGACAAGGACGAATATCTGCAGATTATCTCAAAAACACTTTCAGGAGGCAAAGAAGGCGAGATTTACCGTTACCTGAACTTCCATAAGCTTGCAAAAAAGGAGCTTGAAGTGTTAATGGATTAAAAAAATATTTTTTATGGCGAGGTACGGAAATATTTTGCATATTCTCTCCATACAGTGATGTTTTTGAAAACTCGCTGTTTTTTTATAATATTGGAAAGCTGAAGAAGCTGTCAATTATCAAACAACAAAAACAATACTCCAGCAATGAAAAAACTTTTCGTTTTTCTGTTCCTTTTGAGCTCTGTTTCTTTCGTAGGTTGCGCAAAGAAAACTGAAGCTCCTGCTCCAGAAGCACCAGCACCTGCCGCAGCTCCTGCAGCTCCTGCAGCTCCTGCCGCTGAAGCACCGAAAGCCGAAGCTCCTGCAGCTCCTGCAGCTCCTGCCGCTGAAGCTCCTGCAGCTCCTGCAGCTCCTGCCGCTGAGAAAAAATAAGTTTCCGGCTTTACCGGTTTCTTATATCAAAGAGACAGAATTTTCGTTCTGTCTCTTTTTTTTTCTTCTTTTTTGGTTCCGGACAAAAAAAAAGACACAGGCTGCTCACCTGTGTCTTCATTCCATTTCTTGCTGATTGCTGAGGAGCCAGGACTCGAACCTGGAATTGCCTGATCCAGAATCAGGAGCCTTACCAATTTGGCCACTCCTCAGTAGCGGAGAGAATTTAGCAAAGAAAATCTTATTCCAAATCTTTTTTTTAAATTTTTTCAAAAATTTATAGCGTGGCAGAATGCAAAAACATGCCTTTTTATGACAGAAAGTATCGCAAGGGAATAATTATTTCTTGTATCAAATACTGGAAAAACGAAACGGAATATGTTTTGATCAGGGCCTGAAAACGCAGAATGATACAATTGAAATGAGTTGAACGGCAGTGTGGAATGAAAAACTTCATTCCTTCAGTATTGATTGCCGGGAGTTTTTCCTTCAGAAGAAAGAGGGGGAATTCAGTGGTGCACCCGAGAGGAGTCGAACCTCTAACCGTCTGATCCGTAGTCAGATACTCTATCCAGTTGAGCTACGGGTGCTTTGATGTGTGTAGCGTGTACGGGATTCGAACCCGTGATCTTCGCCTTGAGAGGGCGATGTCCTGGGCCACTAGACGAACACGCCAGGTTATATTTCTCAAAGCCGTTACTTTTAAACCAGTGGGCCCTGTAGGACTTGAACCTACGACCCAGCGATTATGAGTCGCTTGCTCTGACCAACTGAGCTAAGGGCCCTCGCTGCTTGGCTTTAGAGGCTGTCAATATAACGTTTTGAGCATAATATGCAAAACGAATTAACCGTTTTTCAGTTTTTTTTGGCAGTTACTCAAATTCTTTATATTGTTCACGTTTTATATCGGCCCCGAGGCTGTGGAGTTTCACTTCTATCTTTTCGTAACCCCTGTCAAGGTGATAGACACGGAGCACTTCCGTTGTACCTTCAGCAACAAGCCCGGCAATCACAAGGCTTGCCGATGCTCTCAGATCGGTCGACATGACCTTTGTACCCGATAGCGACACTGGTCCGTGAACAACCGCCTGGTTTTTGCGGATCTCGATTTGGGCGCCAAGCCGGTTCAGCTCGGGAATATGATTGAACCGTTCATGGTAGATCTTGTCAGTGATATGGCTTGTTCCGCTGGCCCTTGTCATGAGAGCAATCCACTGTGCCTGCATATCGGTCGGAAAAGATGGGTACGGCTTTGCAATCACATCGGTCGGGACCAGTAATTCAGGGCTTTTCAGGGTAACGCTGTTTTCGGTTGTTTCAATGATACATCCGGCATGAACGAATTTTTTCAGCACGGCTTTCATCTGTTCGGGTATCACTCCGTTTACGGTAATTTCGCCTCCGGTTATCGCCGCTGCGGCCAGAAGGGTACCCGCCTCTATCCGGTCGAAAATATTATGGAACTCTACCGTCTTGAGAGACCCGGTTCCCGTTATTTTCAGTTCTGTGGTTCCAATTCCCCTGATATCGGCACCCATTGCCTTGAGAAACCTGCAGAGGGTTTCAATTTCAGGTTCGGCAGCGGCGTTGCCGATTGTCGTCGTCCCTTCTGCAAGAACGGCCGCCATTACCGCATTGCCTGTTGCTCCGACTGAGGTGACGGGAAATTCGATATGAGCACCCCGGAGTTTCCCTCCATCAAGTGATGCATCGATAAAACCGGTTTCGATATTGACTCGGGCTCCCAGCTTTTCCATGGCCATCAGATGCAGGTCGATCGGCCTCGGCCCGAAAGCGCAGCCCCCGGGAAGTGACACCCGTGCAGTTCCGAACCTGGCAAGCATTGGTCCGAGCACATAGATCGATGCTCGCATTTTTTTTACAAGCTCATAGGGGGCCTGAACACTTTTCACCTTTTCCGTCGATATTGTCATCGTGTTATCGGAAAACGTTGTTTCGGCACCGAGATGCTGCAGCAGCTGGGTAAAGGTTTTTATATCCTGAAGATCAGGAATGTTATGGAGTACGAAAGTGCCATTTCCGCAGAGCAGTGTTGCCGCTATGATCGGAAGGGATGAATTTTTCGAGCCGGAAGCCGTTACCGTACCGGAAAGGCGGCACCCGCCCCTGATGACAAGCTTGTCCATGTATAGAAATAGCTGATGAAAAAAGCGATATTTACTATTATTTCCGGTTAAGAAAAACTAATTATTTTTCCTTTTCTGTTTTGGATGGAAGGTTGTGTATCCTTTACCTTGCGTTATGCGATGCTAATCCTTTTTTATTGATGATTTACCGCTTATCCGGTTCAGCCTGATGCCTATGCTCCGAAAAATATCAATACATATCAGCGCTTTTTTCCGGAACAGCCGTATCGCATTGATGATTGGATTTTTCCCTTTCATGCTTGCTTTTCTGCTTTCCTCTACACCCGCGCCCGCTATTGCAGCAACCGCTTCACAGAAAAGCGCTGAAATATCGAAAATCATGAAGGAACGGGCCGAGATCGAACAGAATCTGAGGAACCTCAAGGAACAGCTCCAGGAATACCAGACGAAACTTTCGGTCACGAAGCGCCAGGAATCCCATTCTCTCAAGGCTCTTGAAACGATAAGGACACGGATCGTCGTGCTCGAGAAAATGATCAGTGAAAATCAGAAATACCTTGTGAAGCTCGATAACGAAATTGAATGGCTGCAGCAGGAATATCAGGGCAACCGGGCCGTTTACGGCAGGGTTTCCGATAATTTCAGGAGAATGGCTGTCTCGGTGTACAAGTACGGCGGCAACCGTGACCTCGAGCATCTCTTCGCTTCGGCTTCGTTTCATGACGCCCTGGTGAGAGCGCAATACATGGGGTACTTTTCAGGTGCTGTGCACCGGAATGTCGATCAGCTGCAGAAGACAGCCGTCAGACTTCAATACAACCGCACCGCCCTTGAACAGACTTTCCGGGAAAAAGCTGCAACGGTAAAGGAGCAGGAAAAGCAGCTTAAAACATGGGCTGCCAGCAAAAAGGAAAAAGAGGAGGTATTGCAGCAGCTGAAAAAAAACAAGGAGGAATATGCCGCACAGATCAGCGCTGCCCAGAAGAAACGGCGTATCCTGCAATCGAGGATCGAATCACTGATCATGGCTGAGCAGCGCGCCATAGAAGCGGAAAAAGCCAGGAGAAAAAAGATGCTCGAAACACAGCGTCTCGCCGCCCGGAAAGAAGCGCTCCGAAGAGAAATGCTTCAGAAAGAAAAATTCAAGCCGCAACCGCCCGTTGTTGTCGAAAAAGGCACCAAACCCTCCAGGCCTCCGGAGAGTGTCACCACTGAAAAGCAAAGTGTCGCGATGGTACCAGCAGACAAAGCTACGATGGATATCGAAAAGGTCTCAGCCGATTTCGATCAGGCAGTGGCTTCCCTACCCTGGCCTGTAAACAGGGGCGTTGTTTCGCGGAAATTCGGTTCGGTGGAGGACAAGGACCTTGCAATCGTGACGACCAATAACGGGATCGATATTTCTGTTCCGGCAAATACCGAGGTTAAAGCTGTTTCAGGGGGAAAAGTAGTACAGATCGCTTTTCTTCCCACGTTCGGCAATATTGTCATCATCCGCCACCCGAACTCTTATCTTACCGTTTATGCGAATCTCGGGCAGTTGAGCGTAGTCAAGGACGAACTTATCAGATCACAGCAACTTGTCGGTTATTCAGGCAAGAATCCTGAAGGTGGATCGGTTGTACATTTCGAGATATGGAAAGGCCGGACCAAGCAGAATCCTGAAAAATGGCTTAGAAGATAACAACTTATGAGACCGAAAGAACTTTTTATCTCTATTTTCGCAGTACTGTTCCGTTACAGGAGTTTCTGGCAGAAGCTCAAAGACAGTATGCCTTCTGATACATCCGGACTCCTCAGGGATTATGCCGTACCGGTCATAGCCCTGGCGCAGCTTAGCAAATTTCCTCTGATCGGAGTTCCCCGGCCTGCCATGTTTTTTTCAATTGCCACTTTCCTGATCGATGTCGGTGTGCTCTATCTGCTGATAGGAGGAGCTGTCTATCTTGTCGATCCGGAACGGCCCGAAAAAATACAGTCAGACATGCTGACGGTTTTCAGTTACTCGATGACGCCCGTCTGGATTTCCGAACTTTTTTATTTTACCGGTGCATGGAGCTGGCTTTTCGCTGTTTCCGCCATTCTTTATACCGTAGTGATCAGCCGGTACGGCTTCAACCTTCTTTTTGAACCCCATACAGCCGATAGCCGAAATGCACTGAGAAATATCACATTCTTTCAGGTTGCCGTCAATTGCGCGGTATTTTTCCTGGAGAAAGCTCTCATGCGGTTATTCAACTTTATATAACCTTTTCATGAATGAACAGGACCTGCATTACAATTATCTGATTGTCGAGGACATTCTCAAGGCATTTATCCGCAACGAAATCCGCAAATTCGGATTCACCCAGGTTTTGCTTGGTCTTTCAGGAGGTATCGATTCCGCTGTCGTTTGTGAACTTGCGGTAAGGGCGCTCGGAAAGGAAAACGTGCTGGCCGTCATGATGCCCTATGCTACAAGCAGCCCTGAAAGCCTCGAACATGCGGAACTCATGATCAATAGGCTTGGGATCCAGGCAGAGGAAGTTTCAATCACACCGGCTGTCGATGCCTTCTTTGTATCGGTACCGAAAGAGGAGCTGCTGCGCAGAGGAAACATCATGGCTCGAACCAGGATGGTATACCTCTACGATGTTTCTGCAAGGGACGGAAGGCTTGTGCTCGGGACCAGCAACAAGACAGAACTTCTGCTTGGTTACGGGACTATTTTCGGAGACATGGCTTCAGCGATCAATCCGATCGGAGATCTCTATAAAACTCAGGTCCGGGGGCTTGCCCGCCATCTCGGAATTCCTTTGAGTATCATCGAAAAAGCACCCTCCGCTGATCTCTGGCAGGGTCAAAGCGATGAAGCCGATCTTGGTTTCAGTTACGAAGAGGTGGACCTGCTGCTCTATATGATGCTCGAAAAAAGGATGGAAAAGAAAGATATTCTTGCCAAAGGGGTACTCGAACCTTTTTACGACAGGGTCAGGAAAATGGTCATCCGTAACCAGTACAAGAGAATGACGCCGGTTATCGCCAAAATTTCAGGACGTACGACCGGTATCGATTTCAGATATGCACGCGACTGGCAGGAGATGAAATGACCCCATTCCCCTGGAATATTTTGTGTCAGAACGACCTCAGGATGGTATCATTAAGGAAATGCTTGTCGTCAGTGCTCGGATAATCGGTCGTATAATGCAGTCCTCTCGATTCCCGGCGTTTGATGGCGCTTTCGATGATGATGCTCGAAACCTTGATGATGTTGCGCAGTTCAAGAATCTGTGTGGTGATCTTGGTTTTCTTGTAATACGCTTCAGTCTCCTCCTTTAAAAAATCCATTCGTCTTTTCGCCCTCTGGAGCCGGAGATCGCTCCGTACAATACCCACATAGTCGTTCATGACCTGCTGGGCTTCACGTTTGTTGTGCGATACAAGGATCCATTCTTCCGGATTGACGGTGCCGCTGTCATCCCAGTCAGGAAAATCGACAATGTTGTCAACATGCACGATCTGCCCCCGGATATCGTTACATGAACGCCAGGCAAAGACAAGCGCTTCGAGCAGGGAGTTGCTTGCAAGCCGGTTCGCTCCGTGAACCCCGGTGCAGCTTGTCTCCCCGCAGGCATAGAGGCGGTTGATCGTTGTCCTGCCTTGTTCATCCACCTTTATGCCGCCGCAGGAATAATGTGCGGCAGGGACGACCGGGATCATCTCCCTGGTCATATCGATGCCGAATTCAAGGCAGGTTTCATAAATATTCGGGAAATGCTCCCTCGTCTTGTCGGGATCGATATGCGTCACATCAAGAAAAACACACTCTTCGCCGCTTTTCTTTATCTCAGAGTCAATAGCCCTGGCGACGATATCCCGCGAGGCAAGGTTCTGCCTTTTATCATATTTATGCATGAACTCCTGTCCGTTTTTCAGTCGCAGGATGCCCCCGAACCCTCGCACTGCTTCGGAAATGAGAAACGATTTCGCTTTCGGATGATAGAGCGAAGTTGGGTGAAACTGGATAAACTCCATATTCGCGATTTCCGCCCCTGCCCGGTAACCCATAGCTACACCGTCCCCTGTGGCGATTTCGGGGTTAGTCGTGTAGGGGTATACATGACCGAGCCCGCCGGATGCGACCATCGTGATTTTTGCAAGGATTTTTTTCGGCTTCCTCTGCATGGAATCGAGCACATAAGCACCATAACAGGTGATATCATTGGTTTTTATTCCGAGATGATGTTCGGTCAGCAGTTCGATGGCAATATGATGTTCGAGCAGTGTGATGTTCGGGTGGCTGTTGATCCGTTCGAGAAGCACGGTTTCCACTTCACGTCCGGTGAGATCTTTTGCATGTACGATCCTGCTTCTGGAGTGGCCGCCTTCCTTTCCGAGATGGAGATGGTGATCGTCGGCTTTGGTGAACTGAACGCCGAGTTCCATGAGGCGTGTGATATGCCGGGGTCCTTCCCTGACCATGAGTTCGACCATTTCCGTGTTGCAGAGGCCGGCTCCGGCAATGAGGGTGTCGGAAACATGCAGTTCAGCACTGTCTGAGTGATCTATCGTAGCGGCTATACCTCCCTGCGCCCAGTTGGAATTGGATGTCGAGCTTTCTTTTTTCGTGATGATCGTAACCTCTGCGTGATCAGCCATGTGAATGGCAAAGTAAAGCCCGCCTATACCGCTGCCAATTACAAGCACATCGGTTTTTATCGCTTCAGTCATAACAGTGATGCAGGTTTAAAAAAGTTGATGTCAGGAAAATACCATTGCCAAGAGAAATATCCGTGATGCATGCCGTTAAAAAGCAGGCCCCTTCAACTTTTCTTTTTTTTCCATTTCAGGTTTTTCACGGAACTGGCAATGATGATGATGATTCCGGCAAAGATAACGTAATGGATATAGCTGACAATTCCAGGGAAAGCATTTGCAATGAAATATCCGGCCATGGTAAAGCAGAGCACCCAGATAACGGCCCCTGAAACGCTGTAGAACAGGAAGGAACGGTAGGGCATATTGGCGACACCGGCAAGTGATGCGGCAAAACTGCGCACAACAGGCACAAAACGTGCAAGGAAAACCGTTTTCGATCCGTGTTTCCGGTAAAATTCACGGGTTTTCTCGAGGTGTTCCGTATGAAAAAACCTCGATTCTTTTTTCTCGAAGACCCTTTTCTGCAAAAGCTTTCCAACGATATACCCTGTAGTGTCGCCGCAGATCGCTCCCGATGAAAGGGTTACGATGACCGTGACGATATCGAGATTGCCCGAAGCGGCTATCAGGCCCGCGGTGATGAGAAGGGAATCTCCCGGAAGAAAAAAACCTGCAAAAAGTCCCGTCTCGGCAAAAACTATGAAGAACAGCAGCAGGTAGCCTCCCCAGAGGATCAGCTCATCGAGGGTATGGATATTCTGTAACGATGAAAGGAAACTCATGCGCGGCAACGGGAGTTTGAATGTTATCCACCACTTTGCGCTGCATGATGAAAACGGGGAGCAGGATCAAATTTCCTGTTCCCCGTTCAGCAGGCTTTTTTAATTCATGATCAGCAGTCCCTTTCCTTCTGTACAAGCACGAGTGGCTTCAGCAGACAGAAATGAACCTTTATGGAAGCAGTACTGCGCAGGAAATGACCGTTGTCCAGAGACCGTTGTCGCCTTCGGCTGACTGGGTGATATTGTAGGAGTTGATGATCTTGCCGCTCATCTTGTAGATGCCTTCCCGTTCGTCCCAGTCCTGGTTTGGATCGAATGCTATGCCGAGCGTTGTGGCAAGCATGGTTGCAGCGAGATCCTCGGCATATTCGCCGGACTGCTCTGCAGATTCACCGAAAGGATGGTGCTCCGAAAGGTAACCATACTGTGACTCATCGGCAGGAATGGCAACTCCGACCGAAGCCGCGATGAGGCGGTTGAATTCGTTTGTTGAATTGCGTGCTAAAACAGCGAACGTGATCTGACCTGGAGAAAGGAGTTTAATTCCTTCTTCCACACTGATGCGTTGACAATGAGGGGGGAAAATACTCGATACAGTAACCAGATTGCATTTTTCGATTTTTGCATCTCTCAAGGCAAGCTCGAATGAGGAGAGATATTCCTTGTGTCTTCCCACACCTTTGGTGAAAAAAACTTTTGTCGGGACAAATGACAATGACGTGCCTCCTGATGGGTTAGTTGTTCAATACTTTTCCAGTTTTGAAACTGAGCAATTATAGGAAAAACCCTTGGTATTCAAAACGATTTTTTTGCGGCGACTTTGAAAAATTTTCTTTTTCCGGCTTTGATTATTTTCGGATAATGATCGAGTTCGACATGGATATTCATATCGCCGATTTTTTCATCGCCGACGGTTACCGCTTTCTGCTGGATCATCCTTCTCGCATCGCTTTTTGATGAAGCCGCTCCTGCCGCGACCAGAATATCGACCAGGGGTTTCGAGGGTTCTTCAAACTCGAACAGCTCGATGTTTTCCGGAGCTTTTTTATGAATGAACACCTGATCGAAATGTGTTTCAGCTTCTTCTGCATGTTGTGGCGAATAATACTGCGCTACGATCTGCCTTGCCAGATTGCGTTTTGCGGTCCTGGGGTCAACTTCGTGTTTTTCAAGAATGTTCCCTCTCTCGTCATGATCCTGCGGCATGAGCAGGCGGCAGTAAGTCTCGATTAACGGATCAGGAATCGAGAGTACCTTGCCATACATATCCGAAGGCGGATCGTTGAAACAGATCGCATTGCCGAGCGATTTCGACATTTTTTCCTCCCCGGCCGTTCCGACAAGCAAGGGCATGGTAATACATACCTGCGGTTCTATGCCGTATTCGCGCTGAAGGTCCCTGCCTACCAGGAGATTGAATTTCTGATCGGTGCCGCCGAGTTCCACGTCGTTTTTCAGATGTACCGAATCCATGCCCTGGGCGAGGGGATAGAGAAATTCGTGAATCGAGATCGGTTCCTGCGAACGGTACCGGCGCTCGAAATCGTCCCTTTCGAGCATTCGCGCAACGGTATAGTGGCTTGAAAGCCTGATGACATCGGCGAACTGCATGTTTCCGAGCCAGTCTGAATTATAGCAGATCGTGGTTTTTTCAGGGTCGAGGATTTTCGAGGCCTGTTCGAAGTAGCTCTGTCCGTTCAGGCGTGTCTCTTCAGCGGTGAGCTGCGGCCTTGTTTTGCTTTTACCCGAGGGGTCGCCGATCATGGCGGTAAAATCACCGATGATGAGAATGGCTTCGTGGCCGAGATCCTGAAACTCCCTGAGCTTGCGCAGCACCACGGAATGTCCGAGATGGAGATCCGGCCTCGAAGGATCGGCACCGAGCTTTATCCTGAGCGGTTTACTTGTCTTATGGCTTTTCTGGAGCTTCCGTTCGAGTTCGTCGACACTGATGATTTCAACGGTATTACCGGTAATGATATCGATCTGTTCCTTTACTGATGGAAAATGCATGAAATGAAATATTTATTTTCAGTATTGTTTTTTCAGTTGCTGCAGCTGGCGCTCGTTTTCCCTGGATTTGATGGTTTCCCGTTTGTCGTAGAGTTTCTTGCCTTTTGCGAGGGCCAGTTCGATTTTCAGGATGCCTTTTGCAGTGAAGAATGCCTTGAGCGGAACAAGGGTCAGGCCTTTTTCCTGGATTTTTGCCTGAATTTTGCGGATCTCGTCTTTGTGCAGCAGCAGCTTGCGGCTTCTTTTCGGTTCGAGCTTATCGATATGGGTGTGTTCGTATGGCGTGATCTGCATGTTTTCCAGCCAGATTTCGCCGTGATGGATAATGGCGAAACTGTCGTTGAGGCTTGCATTTCCCAGCCGGACAGATTTAACCTCACTTCCGAACAACTGAATCCCTGTCACGATGGTATCGAGAATCGAATACTCAAAACGGGCTTTCCTGTTTTGAATCGACTGGACGTATTGCCGGGTTTGCTGTTTTTTCGACACCTTGAGTAGTTATTTCACAGGTTGTTCGGTTGCAAGATATCGCTCGGGCACGAGATTGCCTCTGTTGAGAATCAGCGATGGATCGAGGATTTTTTTTATCCTGACCATTTCCATGATGCCGCTTTCCTTATACATTTCGACAAGATATTCCGATTTCAGCTTGCCGATGCCGTGTTCCGCTGAGAGAGTCCCTCCAAGCTGCAGAGCCTTCCCGACGAATTTCCGGTACAGGGCTTTTGCCTGCAGGAATTCGTCATGGTTGCGCGGCAGGATATTCAGATGCACATGAGCATTTCCTATATGACCGAAAATAATATAGACAAAGCCCTGTTGTTCACAAGAGCTTTTGTAAAAATCGAATAGCTCCCTGAATGCTTCATCGGGAACAGCCATGTCGGTACTGATTTTGCTTTCCTGCTGCCTGCTCAGCCAGTCGTTGACGAGCAGGGGCAGCGAATGACGGAACTCCCGGAGCCTCGTCTGGTCTTCACGGTCGAGCGCCATCCAGGATTCATCGGTCATGGCGCCGCAAGATTCCATCAGTTCGAAAAGCAATTCGAGATGCTCTTCCCGACTGTTCTCCGTCGATTCAAGTTCGATGAAAACAGCGCCTGCCGATTTCACAGGAACGTCGGGATATTTCCCGGCGAGGAAACCGAGCGAATTGCGGTCAAAAAACTCGATAGCCCTTGGATTCAGAGCGTTTGCGGAATTTTTCAGGAGAGTAACGAACCTGAACAGATCGTCATGCTCCATGAAATAAACAAGCGCTGAAAGAACGGTTTCCGGAAGAGGAATGAGACTGAGATCGGCTTCTGCAATGACGCCGAGGGTTCCTTCGGAACCGATGAAAAGGTCGATGAGGTCCATCCGTTCGCCGGAAAAATATCCCGCATTGTGCTTCGAGGTGTCAGGCATCCGGTATTGAGGGCTCTGGAAAGTTATCTCACCGGCAATCGGAAGATTCAGGCGGAACATCCCTTTTTCATCAGCCCTGCAGGTGCCTCTGGAAAGGTCGAGCACATCTCCCTCGGGAAGCACCACAAGAATTCTCGATATATGGTTTCTTGTCGGTCCGTATTTGAATGTTCTTGCACCGGATGAGTTGTTGGCTATCGTGCTGCCGATAAAACAGAGTTTTTCCGTTGGATCGGGCGGATAAAGCCAGCCGCAGGCTTCGGTTTTCTTCTGGATCTCCTCGAGAACCGCTCCTGCCTGTACTGTAATGACCGCATTGCCGTCATCGAGCTTCCGGGGTTCACCGATCCGGTTCAGCTGCTGCATGGAAATGACATGATCGCCGAATGGAATTCTGCCGCCGGTCGTTCCGGTGCCGTTTCCGGCAATGGTGAATCGCCGGTTACTGGAAACAGCTGTTGCAAGAAGCTCAGTAAGTTCTTCTACCGTTTCCGGGAAAAATACACCGGGAGTATACCCGTTTTTAATATTGCTGGTATCCTCAAGAAAGCTTCTGATTGATGACGGATCGGCTTTGTATATCATTCTTCGTTCCTTTCCGTCTTTTAGTCCACCGGTTTTTCAGGCGCCGGATTTGACTCCGATGATGGTTTTGCGTTTCTGCCGGAACTGGTTTTGCTGCCGGAAGAAGGTTTTGTGCTTTTATCGGAAGCTGGTTTTTCTCCGCTGCTGGGCTTCACATTCGTATCGGTACCCGTTTTGTTCGCGGAACCCGGTTTTTCGTTTCTATCAACAGACAGCTTGTCACTGGCCGTAGATTTGACATTCTTTTCGCCAGCAGTCTTTTCGCTGCCGGTGAGCTTTTTATTGTTATCCCCTTCCGGTTTCGTGGTAACGGCCGGCTTTGCTTTTTTTGGAGTTGCAGGCTTTGTAACCGTTTCAGGAGTCATTGCTGTAACGGCTGGCGGCTTCGCTTTAGCATGAAGCGGCTTTTTAGTCTGAGCAGGATTGCTGTCCTCAGCGGGATTTGCCGGTTTATCCGGCACCTGCCTTTCTGCTGGCTGAATAATCTTTTTAACCGCAACCGGTTTTTTATCCGAAGGCGATGTAACCGTTTTGACAGGCGCCGGTTTTATTTCTTGCACAGGAACTGCTGACGTTCCGGAAACCGGCTTTTCGACAGCCGGCAACACCTTTTTGGACGAAGCCGGATTCATACCGGCAGCTGGAACTGCTGACGGAACAGATGCAGGTTTGGTTACAGGTGCCGGTATAACCTGCTTTGCAGGAGCCGGCTTTGTGTCTGTTCCCTGAATCGGCGTTGAAACAGGGGCACGTTTGATTTCTGCGGCCGGTGTGACTGTCTTAACCTGAGCCGGCTTTAAAGCGGGCGCAGGAACTGCTGATGTACCTGACACGGGCTTTGCTGCAGGAGGGATAACCTGCTTTACCTGAACCGGTTTTGCTGCTGTTTCAGGAGTTGATTTTGTGACTGGAGCAGGTTTGATTTCTGCTGCAGGATTTACCGCTTTGCCTTGTATCTGCTTTCCTTGAGGCGGAACCAATTTTTTATCAGGAATCGGTATGATCTTGGCAGGCGGCATTGTCGTTGCCCCGGTATCCGGATTGACGGATTCGATGTACGGCAGATCATTGTAGACACTGTCCGAAGGTGCATTTCCGGTCGGTTTTTCAGCTGTGCCGGTTGAAGAGGTCTGATCGTCACCCTTCAGGTAATACTTGATGAGAGCACCGGCTATCGGAGCGGAAATGGCTCCGCCGAAGCCAGCATTTTCAACAAGGACCGCAATGGCAATTTTCGGGTTCTCGGCAGGAGCGAAGGCAATAAACCAGGCATGGGATTTGCCATGAGGATTCTGTGCCGTACCGGTTTTACCGGCTACAACCACATCAGGAACCTGGGAAAGTTTTCCGGTGCCTCTTTCGACAACGCCGATCATACCATCATGAATGAGGTCAAAAGTCGATTTCGAAATTGGAAGCTGCCGCTTGGCATAAATGAAGGGAATGTATTGATCTGTAGCGGTATCGCGGTAACCGTTGACGATATGCGGCTGCAGAAGAGTTCCTCTGTTGCCGATAGCCGCGGCATATGCAGCAAGCTGAACAGGAGTGACACCGACTTCACCCTGTCCGATCGCAAGGCTTACCAGATAGCCTTTTGTCCATTTATCTTTTCCGTATCGGCTGTCGTAATATTCGGTCGAAGGCAGAATCCCTGACCGCTCGTTGGGCAGATCGATACCGGTTCTGTCTCCGAACCCGAACATCCGGCCGTATTTTGTCCAGTTATCGAAACCGATATTGAACATGAGGTTATAAAAATAGACGTTCGAGGAAACAGTGATAGCCTCCCTCATGTCACAAAGACCATGCCCTTTACCTTCATTGCTGAGAAAACGCCGGTTTCCGAAGACAAAACTGCCGTTATCGAGGATTTTCTTTTTCGGGTCCATTGTTTTTTCTTCGAGTGCGGCCATCGCCGAAACCATCTTGAAGGTCGAACCGGGAGGATAGGCTGCCTGGACCGCCCGGTTGATAAGGGGTTTCATGGGAGAAGTGACAACGGCGTTCCAGCCCGCTCTGTCAGTCGAACCGTTGAATATTTCGAGGCTGAAATCAGGCACGCTGGTCATCGCGAGAATTCCGCCTGTCGCAGGATCCAGTGCAACTACAGCACCGGATTTGCCTGTTTTCCTGAGCAGCTGTTCGGCGCGTTTCTGAAGGCCGGCATCGACCGAGAGATAAAGATCATCACCCCGGACACAGGGGATGTCGTTTTTCCCCTCGTTGTATTTTCCCGCAAATTTTCCGAAAGGGGTAACCAGATCATAATTGACCCCCTTGAACCCTTTCAGGCGGTCTTCATATATTTTCTCCAGCCCACTGTACCCGATTTTGTCATTCTGGACATAGCCCTGCTCGGCAAGTACCTCGAGTTCGTTTTTTGGTATCGGCTGTAAATAACCGAAAAGATGAGTACCGTTGAGAGAGTCGGCATATTTCCTTTTATTCTCCGTTTCTATGGACACTCCGGGAATCTGCCACAGATTTTCCGTAAGCCTTGCTATAATGACAGGGTTGGGATTATATGCTATAACAATCGGTGTATAGCGATTGAAAGCATGCCCTTTTGCGATCTTTTCAGCAAGCTCTTCTTCCGGCATTTCCATAAGCTTTGCGAGAAAAGCTATCCGGTTTTTTTTGAATTCGTCAGGTATGATTCTGATCGTGTAGAGCGGCTGGTTATCGACCATGACAACACCATGACGATCGATCATTCTTCCTCTCGGAGGCTCTACCCAAATCCTGCGAATGCTGCTGATTCCCGCCATGGTTCCCATTTTCTGGGACTCGACAACCTGAAGGTAGAACAGGCGGCCAATCAGAACAGCAAAAACGGCAATGAAAAAATATGTTACGAGTGCTGTGCCTCGCCGGATGATATCCATTTACTTCAGTCCAGAAGAATTTTTTTCAGAAACAAAAGGTTAATGATAAAAGCGAGGACCAGCGTAAGGGCTGATTTAAGCAGACCGAAAGCTGCGATTCCTATAGCCGGCGGAAATCCCAGCGGGTTGTATACAGCTGCGATAATAGCGCTCGAAGCAAAACCGGCAAAAATAATCGCAATGTAGATCCTTTTTGTTTTCTGCTTTGCAGTTGCATGGCTGTTTTCAGGCACATTGAAATACCCGGCAAGAAAACCTTCAACCGTTTTTGCAAGCATGATCCATCCTATCAGCATTCCCGAACTTTCGGAAAATATACCAAGGATAGCACCTGCAATGAACCCGAAGCTTGCGCTTGCTCTCTGACTAATCGTAACACCTACAAGTGCGAGAAAAATCGTTGTGACGTCAGGGGTGACGTTCAGAACGGCAGCATACGACAACCCGAAAATCTGGATTGCCAGGACGATACAGAACACAACGATCAGGAATGGAATATCTTTTATCACAATTCGATAAAGAAAAATTATTGTATTTCGTTTTCGTTTGAAGGGACACTGCTTGTTTTGAGCAGTCCCGTTTTTTCATGTTCGGCTTTCAACGGTGCGATCAGTACATATGACAAGGTCGAATAATCAACCGCAAGCTGCACCTCGACACGGTAAAAAAGCTTGTCGGGTTTCATGCTGATCACCCTTCCTACAGGGATACCACGAACTGAAAAAGTGCTGAAATCGGATGTGAGCATCCGTTCATTGATTTTCAGAGAAGTGCTGATAGGTATATGCTCGACTTCGGCAATATCCTCCCTTCCTCCGCTCCAGCTCAGGATTCCCATGCTGTTGGACTTGTCAGACTCCACGATAACCTTGAACTCATGATGAATCAGGGGCATGACTTTCGAATAGTGCTCCGACACAAAAACAACCCTGCCGACAAGTCCGGAAGGAGTGAAAACCGTCATATTCTGTTTTATACCCCTTTCATTTCCGACATTGATGATGAGCATATTTTCACGGTCGCTGAATTTGCGGCCTACAACTTTCGCTATAATGAAACGCGATGCGTTAATGGTAGTATCGGCAACAAGTTTATACCGGCTCTTTTCATCTGCGATCTCAGCATCCTGTTTCATGATTTTCGAAAGGAGTGTAGCGTTTACCGCAAGCAGCCTTTCATTTTCGTTCTGGACATTGAATATTTCACCGATATCTGTCACTTTCTCACTCAGGAAAGAACTGAATTCAATCGCGCCTGTACGGATCGCATCAAGGGTTTCCCTGTTCTGTAATTTTATGAAAAGCACCGAAATACTGCAGTACAGAAGAAAAAGCAGGTAAGTGCTGTATCTATTTATAAAAGCGGTATATCGGCGAAATTTGTCGTTTTCAGTATTAAACATTTGATCTGAACTATTCAGCGCGAGTTAAAGTAACAGAATTTATAACAGCGGATAGCAGTTGAATGATTGTCATATGGTTTTTTTTCTTTCGAAGGGAGAAATCAAGTTCATTTACCAGGCATGTTCAAGCTGATTTGCCCGGCGCATAATTTTTCTTACATTTTCCTCATCTAACGGAAGCAGAAAACACTTCAGTACAATACGTCGAGAGCAAACATATGACACAAAACGGAAATATAACAGATAAATTTGTTGTTGTTGGTGACAGAGTTTTAATCAAGCCTAAATCTTTTGACGAAAGAACGAAGTCCGGTATTTATCTTCCGCCCGGTGTACAGGAAAAAGAGAAAATACAGAGCGGCTATGTTGTCAAAACCGGTCCCGGTTATCCGGTCGGCCCCCCGCCCGAGTCCGACGAACCATGGAAAGAACGTGTTTCAGTTGCGCAGTATATTCCTCTTCAGGCAAAAGTCGGGGACCTTGCGATTTTTATCCAGAGCAGTTCCTATGAAATCGAATATGAAGACGAACGGTATATCATTGTCCCTAACTCGGCCATCCTTGTTCTTATCAGGGAAGATGACGATCTCGATTACTATCTCAAATAATCCTTCACCGGGAATCCTGCCACTGTAAAAAGGGTTGAACATGATCCCTTCGCCAGCAACTCCGCTTTTTTAAACGATTGATCCAGATTATGACCATCATCAGAGAAAGTGCCGAGACCGGCATTCTGTCGCAGGAAGAGCTTTTTTCCAGGGTACATGCTCTGAAAAAAGAGATGAATGCTATCATACTTGCCCATTACTATACATTACCCGAGATACAGCAGGTCGCCGATATTGTCGGCGACAGCCTCGCGCTTGCCAGGGCCGCCGAGAAAAACAGCGCGGATGTGATTGTTTTTGCCGGTGTCTATTTCATGGCCGAAACCGCGAAAATTCTCAATCCATCGAAACTGGTCCTTATGCCTGATGAATATGCCGGCTGTCCGCTTGCCGACAGCTGTCCGACCGATGATTTCAGGACGTTCAAGGAACGCCATCCCGGGGCTGTCGTGATCACGTACATCAATTCGACCGCAGAAATCAAGGCATTGTCCGATGTCACCTGTACCTCTTCCAATGCCGAACATATTATCCGGCAGATTCCGGAAAACCGTCAGATTATTTTCGGACCGGACAGAAACCTCGGGGGTTATCTTGCAAGGAAAACCGGCAGGGACCTGATTCTCTGGCAAGGATACTGTTACGTGCACGATGCGTTTTCTGAACAGGCCGTACTCGAGGCATGCAGGCAACATCCGGAGGCCGAACTGATAGCCCACCCTGAATGCCGTGAGGAAGTGCTCCGTCATGCGGCTTTCATCGGTTCGACACAGATGCTGCTGAACCACACGGTTTCGAGCTCTTCGGCAAGCTTTATCGTTGCTACCGAACCCGGCATCATTTACGAAATGCAGAAACGTTCACCGCATAAAAAGTTCATACCCGCTCCCAAGGATCCTGACAATCCGAGAAGCGTCTGCAAACAGATGAAGCAGAACACTCTCGAAAAGCTCTACCAGTGCATGGTGAACCGCAAACCGGAGATCGTCATTGAAGAACAGCTTCGTCTGGCAGCGCTTCATTCGATCAGGACGATGCTTGAAATGACGCCAGGCTGACTTCGGCACCAAGAGTCATTAACTGTCACTTATCGATCTGTTATGGTAAGTAATTGAAAAGAAGAGAGCTGACATGATATTTTTGATGCAGATTGTGATTACCTTTTCTTCAAGACACTTCTTCGATAAGGATCGGTTTTCCGGTAACGTTTAACAATCAGGGGACACATCATGCGCTATCTGACAAGAGGAATGGCATGTTTTTCAGCTGTTCTTTCACTTTTTCTATCTACGGTTCAGGCTTATGGATGGCATGACAAAACACATCTTGCCATTGCCCAGGCAGCAGGATTCGAGCGCTGGTACAGCGCCGCAGCTCCTGATGTCGCTAAATCGAGGGACGAGTTCAGACCGGTTGAGGAAAAAAACCATTATTTCAATAACAACGCGGGTCAGAAGGTAACCGAAAAAATGGTGATGGATCAGGTTGCCCGCTTCAACAAACCAGACGACGACGAAGGTCATCTTTACGGAGCCATCATCGGATCGGTAAGGGATTACAAAAAACTGTCAGCTACCGGAAAATATGCCGATTATCCACTGGTTTTCACCTCTCATTATATCGGCGATCTTTCCATGCCGCTTCACAATACGGCGTACGACTCCTTCAACAAGGAACGTCATTCCATCAACGACGGTGTAATCGAATGCAACGCCCTCAACAATATCGGTTACATCCAGAGAAGCATCTATGAGATAAAGATTCAGAACGAGGAAGACCTCGCACGTGAAATTGCCCGGGTTGCCGAGCTTACGCGCAAACTCGGTGCATTGATTCGCAAGGAGAACAGGAACATGACCCAGCAGGAAGCCTATACGCAGATTATCCACAGCGCTTCGCTTTTCAGGGCTATCCTTGCCTACGTCGGAAAAAACACCTCCTGCTGAAAACAGGCTGGTAAAGAAAATCTGGTTTCATGAAAAATCCTGAACATCTGGAGATACTCGGCAAAGGCATTGAAAGCTGGAACATTTGGAGAAAGGAGCACCCCGAAGTAATACCGGCTCTGGAATCTGCCAACCTCAGGGGGATGAACCTACGGGAAGGTAATTTCCGGTTTGCGAAGTTTAACCGGGTTGTGCTTGCCGGTGCCGATCTCACCGGCGCGGACCTGACGGGGGCTGAACTCAGCGGTGCCGATCTCACCGGCGCCGACCTGTCGAATGCTCTTCTCAGCAGAAGCACTATCGATATCAATACTATTTATACCGGTATCAAGGGATGTGAAATCGGTGTAAACGGTTTTTATTCGCCCGGTACCGATTCAGCATCGCTGATGCGCATCGACCCGCCTGGCAACACCATGCAGGGGGCAAACGCCGATGCGGTTATCGAAAGCCTCAAGCACGCCCGGAAACTGCATACCTTCTCTCTCATCCTTGCGGGAATAGCCTTGCTTTTCATTGTCATCAAGCCTACATCCGTCACCCTGCCCTATCTGTCCGGATCTTTCAAGTTCGATGATCTCAGCTATGCTTTTCTTGCCATGATCCTTTCAACCGGTCTGCTCAATCTTGTTTCAACTTTTCTTGCATCTGCACTGCAGGGAGCTCATTACCTGAATGACCGGAAAGCCGCCGTTATCGTCGGTCATTTTCCGTGGTTATTGTCGAAATATGAGCATGAATCCCCTCTCAAGCGTCAATCGAGGATCATGCGCTTATTCCTGAGCTTTCATCCGGTGATCTATCTTTACTTTTTCGTAAAATGGAGCGCGCTTTTTACCGGAGACTGGCTGGAAATGATCAGGTATTACAAGGAACTCCCGGTATTTCTCGGCGAGTTGTTCCTGCCGGTTTTCTATGTGCTGCTGATGAGGCAGAGCTGGCATATCTTCAAACTGTCGGAAGGCTTTCAGAAACCGATTCTTTTCGATACGGAAACAGAGCTGACCCGCCGCACCGAAATGGAAAGGCTTGCCGAAGCTGTTGAAAAACAGGCTGCACGCACCGCTGAACTGCTGGAACTGGTCCGCCGTCAGGAAAAATAGCGAGCTATCTGCTCCTGCAAGACCTGAAGTATGGCTTCAACTTTGTAACAACATCCTCAGGAAATGGAAAACAAACTGCCGTTTTACCCCGACAAGGTCTGGAAACGTTTTTACCGTCTGACTCAGATTCCCCGGCCGTCGGGTAAAGAAGAGCGGATAAGGCAATATACAGCCGGGTTCGGATCCAGTCTCGGGCTCGAAACGATTGTCGATTCCGCTGGAAACGTGCTTGTCCGCAAACCTGCGACACCGGGGATGGAACATTTGAAAGGAGTTATCCTTCAAAGCCATCTCGATATGGTACCCCAGAAAAACAGCGGCAGGATACACGATTTCGAATGCGATCCGATAGAAACCGTTGCAGATGGCGAATGGGTCCGTGCGAACGGCACAACCCTTGGCGCCGATAACGGCATCGGTGTCGCGGCTGCACTGGCGGTGCTTGAATCGGACGATCTGGTGCACGGACCGCTCGAAGCGCTGTTTACGGCCAACGAGGAAGCCGGCATGAGCGGGGCCAGGGGACTCGCGCCCGGTCTGTTGAAGGGTACTGTTCTCCTGAACCTGGATTCGGAAGAGGAAGGAGAGCTGTTTATCGGCTGTGCGGGAGGTGTCGATGCAAAAATAACGTTCCCCTTCAGCGAAAAGCGTTTAAGCGGAGATTACAAAGGTTTCACGATTCAGGTAACCGGACTGAAGGGCGGGCACAGCGGGATGGATATCAATCTTGGACGGGGCAACGCCAACAAGATCATGAACCGTCTGCTCTACCATGGCAGCAGGAGCTTTGGATTGCAGCTCGCATCACTGAAAGGAGGCAGCCTGCGAAATGCCATTGCGCGTGAATCTTTCGCTCATGTCGCCATCCCTTCAAATCATGCGGATGCTTTTGCTGACATGCTCTCGGTTGCGGCATTGAAGATAAAAAATGTTTACCGGACCACCGATCCGGGGCTGAAGATTGAAATTGTAACGGCAAATATCCCTGAAAAGGTCATTGAACAACGTATTTCTGAAAGGATGCTGAACGCAGTCTATGCCTTTCCTGACGGTGTCATGCGGATGAGCAGTGACATGGCAGGCCTTGTCGAGACGTCGAACAACCTTGCTGTTGTCGTTTCCGGAGAGGGGTCCATTGTCATCGAGTGCCTCCTGAGAAGCTCGGTTGAGTTTGAAAGTGAAAACCTTCAGACGATGATCGGAAGCATCAGCGATCTGGCCGGAGCGGTTTCTGTGTTTGATCATGGATATCCGGGCTGGAAACCGAACATCGATTCTCCGGTACTGAAAACCATGCGTGAAGTCTATGAACGGAAATTCGGTAAATCACCGCATGTCACGGCTGTTCATGCCGGGCTGGAGTGCGGTATTCTCGGCGGTACCTATCCCGGTCTCGACATGATCTCTTTCGGCCCCACCATCCGCTATCCTCATTCACCCGACGAAAAAGTGCATATCGGTTCGGTAGGCAGGTTCTGGGATTTCCTGGTTGAAACCCTCGGACATATTCCTTCCGGTCAGGGGCTGAGGACTGAGGACTGAGGGCTGAGGACTGAGGGCTGAGGACTGGGGGCTGAGGACTGGGGGCTGAGGACTGGGGGCTGAGGACTGGGGGCTGAGGTACTTGATTCAGAAAGTGCCGGGTAATCAGAGAATGAGCATGCTGTCGCCATAGCTGAGAAAACGGTACCCCTCAGCAAGGGCTTTCCCATAGGCTGCCTGAAGATTGTCGAGTCCCGCAAATGCAGCGGTTAGCATGATAACCGTCGATCGGGGGGCATGAAAATTGGTGAGCATGGTATCGATAACCCGGAACCGGTAACCCGGATAGATGAAAATATCCGCTTCCCCTGTGACGGGTGCCGTTCCGGAATGATTCATGATGCGGTCTGCAGCATGTTCGAGCGCCCTTGTAACTGTAGTTCCGACCGCAACGATCCGGCCCCCGGAATTTTTCACCCGAAGGATCTGCCTGACGGTTTCATCAGGAATGGTATAAAACTCACGGTGCATGACATGCTCGGTAAGCTCCTCCACCCTGACAGGCAGGAAAGTGCCGAGACCGACATGCAGGACAAGGCTTGCGACATCGACCCCTTTTTTTGCAAGTTTTTCAAGAAGCGCGGAAGTAATGTTCAGCGATGCCGTCGGGGCGGCAACAGAACCGGGCAGTTCGGCAAAAACCGTCTGATAGCGTTCCGTATCGACATCCCCGGCCTCGCGCTTCAGATAGGGTGGAATCGGCATGGCTGCGAACTGCCCGAAAAATTCCCTGACCGATCCCTCTCCTGCAAGTGCAAGACGGGCAATACCCTGACCGGTAAGTTCAGCCACCTTCAGTTCCCTGCCATGGGCAAGCAGGATATCGCCTTTTTTCAGTTTCCCGCGGTAGAGCACCAGATCCTGTTCATCCTCATGTTTTTCAAGAAGCATAAGTTCGATTCTTGCACCGGTTGGCTTGCCTGCAAAAAGCCTTGCCCGCACAACCCTGGTTTTGTTCAGCAGAAGGAGATCGCCGGGCTGAAGAAAGAGGTCGAGGTCTGCATACCGCTCATGCCTCACGTTACCCGACCCCCTGTCAAGAACCAGTAGACGGGTCGATCCGCGCTCGGCAGGCGGGTAGATGGCTATGTTCTCTTCAGGAAGCTCGTAGTCGAAATCACCTGCTCTCATAACGTCCTCAATCTTGCCCGTACAGCCTCGGCATGTGCCTGAAGCCCCTCGGAATCGGCAAAAGAAGCGATCTTTTCGCCGCACCGTTTGAGCTCCTGCTTCGAATAGGAGATAATCGAGGTGTGCTTGATGAAATCACGGACCGAGAGCGGCGAGAAAAACCGGGCAGTCCCGTTTGTCGGCAGAGTATGGTTCGGGCCGGCGAAATAGTCTCCCACTGTTTCGCATGAGTACCCTCCCATGAATATGGCACCGGCATGGTGGAGCAGCGGCAGGATATCCCATGGATTTTCAACATGCAGCTCGAGATGTTCCGGTGCGATCATGTCGGAAACCTCGCAGCCCTCCTCCAGCGATCCGACCAGCACGATAGCCCCGTTGTCCCGGAGCGACGCGGCGATGATATCGCGGCGGTCCATGGAGGGCAGGCGTTCGTCGATGCAGTACCTGACCGCCAATGCAAGCGATTCGGAAGGTGTGATCAGCACGGCTGAAGCATCGGGATCGTGTTCTGCCTGGGCGAAAAGATCGTAAACGATGAACTCGGGATTTGCCGAACCGTCAGCGATAACGGCAACTTCGGATGGACCCGCGATACTGTCGATGGAAACATGGCCGAATACCTGTTTTTTGGCAAGGGCGACATACTTGTTACCGGGCCCGGTTATAATATCGACCTTCGGTATCGTTTCAGTTCCGAAAGCAAAGGCCGCAACGGCCTGCGCCCCGCCGAGCCTGTATACCGATGTGACGCCTGCAACGGCAGCTGCGGCAAGAATGACAGGATTCACCCTGCCGGACGCATCGCAAGGTGTTGTAAGAAAAATCTCCTTTACACCTGCAACGATAGCTGGAGCCGCATTCATCAGCACCGAAGACGGGTACGAGGCCTTTCCGCCGGGAACGTACAGCAGGGCCCTTTCCATCGGAGTTACCCGCTGGCCGAGAATAACGCCTCCACGGGATTCATAAAAAAAGCTCTTCTCGGTTTCATGCTGGTGGAACCGGACGATGTTGCCGAAAGCCTCTTCAAGAAGTTCGATAAACCCCTTGTCGGAACGGCTGTAGGCTTCAGCTATCTCATCGGCGGAAACCGTCATCTCTTCGAGCCTGACACCCTGAAACCTTTCAGTGAATTCGAAGACAGCGGAATCGCCGCGGGACTGAACATTCGAGAGAATCTCATCGACTGCCGCCTGAACACCAGCTTCATAAACGACACTCCGGTTCAATTTTTTTTTCAAAGCTGAACGGTCTTCAGCAAAACGGTATACCTGCAACACTTCTTTTCTGGTTTTATTATTACCCTTGCAAATGGAATTTTCCTGTTTGTTAATGTACTCAATAGCTATAATTATAGAAACCCTGCAAGCTCAACTTGAAAACCGGAAAAATTTTACAAAAAAGTGACCTGCGGGCCATTCTTTTCATTTGTAATAATTCGTTCATTAGCTACCTTTATAGTTCAGTTGAACCCTTGGAATACAGCCAAATCAGCTCCTTTCCAAGCCACTATGACAGCACACAAAGAACTATGACAACATGAGCTTTTTCAACAACCTGTTCAGGGATATCGCCATTGATCTCGGAACAGCAAACACGTTGATTTCCATCCGGGACAAAGGCGTCGTATTAAATGAACCTTCAATCGTAGCACGCGAACGTAACACAGGAAAGGTTGTAGCAATCGGGCACGAAGCCCTTCTCATGCATGAAAAAACCCATCCCGGCATAATCACAATACGCCCCCTTGCCAATGGAGTCATAGCTGACTATGAAGCAACAGAAGAACTGATCAAGGGACTCATCAGCAAAACAAAAACCAATTTCTCCTTCGGTATCCGCCGAATGGTCATAGGCATTCCTTCAGGTATCACGGAAGTTGAAAAAAGAGCCGTGCGGGACTCGGCTGAACATGTCGGAGCCAAGGAAGTATATCTTGTAACGGAACCGATGGCCGCGGCAATAGGTATCGGGCTCGATGTCAAGGAACCGATGGGAAACATGGTTGTAGATATCGGAGGCGGCACAACAGAAATCGCCGTTATCTCTCTCGGTGGAATTGCATCCGGCGAATCCCTTCGCGTCGCCGGGACCGACATTACCAACGCCATTGTCCGCCATTTCCGTAAAGCTTACAATCTTGCCATCGGCGAACGTACCGCTGAGGATGTCAAGATAAAAATCGCATCGGCTTACAGGCTCGAAAAGGAGTTGACCATGATGGTGAGGGGCAGAAACCTTGTCACGGCACTCCCTGAAGAGCGTGAGGTAAATTCGGCGACAATACGCGAAGCAATTGCTACCCCGATCAGCCAGATTATCACTTCCATCAAAAAGAGCCTTGAAGCAACCAAACCTGAACTTTCCGCCGATATCCTCGACAGAGGTCTTTTCCTGGCCGGCGGAGGTGCACTGATCAAAGGGCTCGACAAAAAAATCAACGAGGAAACCAAGCTTTCCGTGCATATCAGCGAAGATCCCCTTACCGCCGTTGCGAGGGGTACCGCTGAAGTGCTTGAAAACCTTGAAAAATACCGGGCTGTACTCCTTTCGACGAAACGGTACTGAAAAGAGCTTGAGTCTTTTCTTTCCGGCTCAAGCCTCATCGAGAAGCTTCATGTAAAAACTCTCATATTGTTCAACAAGCAGAGCGGTTTCATACCGCTTTGCCTGTTTTACACATGCTTCCGAAAAGCTGACCCATAGTTCCCGATCCGAGAGCAGGGAAAGAGCTTTCCCGGCCATTCCTTCCACATCGCCGGGAGCGAGCAGGAATCCATGTTCACCGGAAACAATGAATTCAGGGAATCCGCCAGCCTTCGTTGCGATTACCGGAACTCCACATGCCATGGCTTCAAGCGCGGCAAGCCCGAACGACTCGGCATTGCTCGGCATCAGCATGAGATCTGAAATCGAGAGCAGCGGCACGATATCGTCCAGCTTTCCGAGAAATCTCACCCGGCACTCTATACCAAGCTTTCGTGCAAGCACTTCAGCTTCGCTGCGGTCTGGGCCGTCCCCAACGAGGAGAAGAGTGGCATCTATTCTCTGGCTCAGAATATAAAAGACCCGGATAATGTCTCGGATATATTTTACAGGTCTGAAATTTGAAATATGGATCAGAATTTTTTCACCCCTAAGACCAAGCTGCTCATTAATTTCAGGTTTGGGAGAACGATAAAAAAAGGAGGTATCGACAAAGTTCGGAATGACTACCACCTCTTTTTTCGGGCTGAACATTTTGACCGTCTCTTCCTTAAGATATTCCGAAACGGCAGTCACCCCGTCCGATTTATTGATGGCAAGTCGAACGACATCCTGCATACCTCTGTCTGCACCAACCACCGTGATGTCAGTCCCATGAAGTGTCGTGGCAAGCTTGAAACACTTCGAACCGGAACATTTATCCTCGAGGATCTGGCGGGCAAGCATGGCGCTCAAGGCGTGGGGAATGGCATAATGCGCATGGACTATGTCAAACTGTTCGTAATAAGCCACATCGGCAACTTTCGAGGCCAGTGCAAGTGAATATAACGGGCATTCGAACAGCGGGTAGTGCTGTACTTCAACCTCATGGTAGTGGATGTTCCGCGAATAGGTATTGAGCCTGAAAGGGGCCGACTGACTGAAAAAATGAATGATGTGGCCTTTGGACGCCAGCGCCTTGCCAAGCTCTGCAGCTATCGCACCGCTCCCGCCATAGGTGTGATGACATAAAATCCCGATTTTCATATAAGACCTTTTATTTACTGCATTTTCAAGACCTTGTAGTATAAATTTATCACAAATCCTGTCAAATACAGTTTAACTTGATAGAAAATCAGAAACACATCCGCCAAGCCGCATCAGTTCCAAATAAAAAAAGGGAACTGAATTTGAATCCAGCTCCCTTAAGAACACACAACAACAAATATTATGTCCAGGTTGACAACAGAAAGCCTGCCTATGGGAAAATCATTATGATGATCCGGCAGGATGAACATGTTATCTTATCGCAAAATCCGAGAGATAGGTCTTGATTGACTGATGTTTTTCGAGCCCCAGTTTTTTGTGAAGTTTGTAGCGAACACTTTCCATTCCTCTCTTTGTTATACTGAGGGATAGAGCGATATCCTTCGTATCATAGTTGAGTTTGACAAGAAGAGCTATCTGCATCTCACGCTGATTGAGAGCCGGATGTTTTTTCTGCAGTTTCGAAAGAAAAACGGAATCCATTTCAGTCATTTCGACATCGAGGCGTTTTTCGATCGTTTCAGTTTCGATCAGACTGAGACACGAATCGGTCATTTTGTTTTTTAGAACTGGATCGATATCAAGAGCCGTTATCTGATCAAACAGTTTTCTCAGTTTGCCTGTTTTTTCAGCAATTGCCGTTGAGACCCTTGTCAATTCCATATCCCTGTAAGCAACTTTTTCCTGCAGTTCCGATAGTTCCTTTTTCAGACTATGAACTGACTTGCCGCCATTTTCTGACTTTACTTTCATAGCTTTCAATGTTGGGGGTTTGAGAAGTGATCGAATATGATTGGGGGACAATCACCATTCAACATCAGTTTAATATACGTACTTTTCAGCATATTATCATTTTTTTTCCGAGCATTTTACAGCTGTATATCCGCATAATCAATCATTTATTGCAATATCTGCCCTATCACCCTTTGTTTTATTAACTAAAAGCCGCCGTTTGAAGAAAAAACAAAAAAGATATCCATAATTTTGAGAAAAATTACGCAAGAGTTGCATGCGTATTTTAAGGTAGTTACATTTATGAAGTAATCGGTTTCTTCCCCCGGAAATACAGAAAAGACAAGCAAAATGAATTCTTCCAGGAACATCAGTATAGAGGAAGCGGGCACTATTCCAGTCGGCTTGCAGCATGTCGAACTGATCGAACGCAAAGGCACCGGACATCCTGACACGATCTGCGACTCGGTTATGGAAGCCGTCTGCCTGAGCCTCTGCAAAGAATACATGAACCGTGCCGGGCGTATTCTGCACCACAACATCGACAAAGGAATGCTTGTTGCGGGAAGGACCCTTGTCAAACCAGGTGGCGGTATCATCATGGAACCCATAAAAATCATTTTCGGCGACCGGGCAACCCAGACATTCAGGGATACCGAGATTCCCGTTGGTGAAATCGCCGAAGCTGCCGCGAAAAAATGGCTGAAAGAAAATCTCCGTTTTGTTGACCCGGATCAGCACGTCTGTTTCCAGAATGAAATCAAGCCCGGTTCGGCAGAACTGAGCGACATTTTCGCACGCGGGATCCTGACCGCCAACGATACATCGGTTGGAGCAGGTTATGCACCGTTAAGCGCAACTGAAACGCTTGTGCTCGAAACGGAACGGTTTCTCAACTCTCCGGAATTCAAACATGCCTTCCCGGAAACAGGAGAGGATGTCAAGGTCATGGGGTACAGAAACCGCAATACCCTCACCCTGACCATTGCCATGGCGTTCGTCGACCGTTTTGTTTCCAGCCCGTCAGATTACTTTAAACGCAAGCAGAACGCGCTCGATGCCATTCATGCATACATTTCTTCGAAAAACCACTCCTTTGATAAGGTGGATGTAGCACTCAATACGCTTGACGATCCATCCCGTGGGGAGAACGGCATCTACCTCACCGTGCTCGGAACATCAGCTGAAGGCGCTGACGGAGGCGAAGTCGGCCGGGGAAACAGGGTGAACGGACTCATCGCATTCGGAAGGCCGGTAAGCCTCGAAGCCGCTGCAGGAAAAAACCCGGTCAGCCATATCGGAAAAATATACAATGTGCTGGCGAGGGAAATGGCATACCGCATTTACAGGGAAGTTTGCGGTATAGCGGAAATTTCCCTCTTCCTTTGCAGCCAGATCGGCAAACCTCTCGATCAGCCCCTTTCCGCTTCGGCAAGGATAATTCCGGAAAATGATGTCAAACTGAAAGATATCGAAAAGGATATCATTGCCATTATCGACGATGAACTCGCAAATATCGGCAATTTCACATCCCGCCTCGCCCAAGGCGAATTCACGGTCTGCTGAAGGGTGGAAAATCAGTGGCAGAGGCGATTTCTGATTTTTCCCTTGATTGAAGCTCATCCAACCAATATGTGACATATCGGTAACAAAGAATGTCAGAATAATATTGCAGGAAAATCAGACAGGGTTGGAGATTCTATTTGAGCGTTCCAGTTTTTTAGGCTAAAATCCTGTTCTCCTGACATAATTTCAAGTAGACGACAATGTATTCCATGTGAATTAAATCGAATGATTTTAAGATAATTTCTACGATTTGCAGGCATCACGTCTTGTTTATGTTCAAATATCAATTTATAAAGCACTTCTTACATAGCCTCTTCATCCCCCATTTTCAAGCTTTTTTGTTAAAACTTTGCAAACAATTCCATATCTGCTTTACAACTCTAAAATGTTCGTAAAAAAAAAATTATTATTTTGTGTAACAAAATAATAAGGCACTATTTTTAAAATACTTAGTAGTGTTTATTCTTTTTTTTACAACTGCTTTGATTCCACACAATAAGCGTTTAAATCTATTGTTTATCAAACAGAATCACCCCTTACGGCAATATTTATTTAGTATCTATAATTATTGAGACAGGGATTAAAATTAGACATTATGTCACTACCAATGATACTCGTTGTTGAAGACGACCTGAATCTTGCAAATCTACTTGTTTATAACCTTGAACGTGCCGGTATTAACTGCGCTGTTTCCGTTTCAGGAGAAGATGCTCTAAATCAACTCCCAAGAAAAAGTTTCGATCTTGTCCTCCTGGATATCATGCTTCCTGGAATTGATGGATTCGAAGTATGCCGACAAATCCGACAGCATCAGATATACAGGGAGATGCCGATTATTATGCTGACAGCCAAAGGAGAAGAAATCGATCGTATCCTCGGGTTTGAACTCGGCATTGATGACTATGTTGTCAAACCATATAGCCCTCGTGAACTCATACTTAGAATAAGAGCAGTTTTAAAACGCGACCGGCGTTCTGGCAGCAAAATACAAAACACACTCAAGAGTAATGGTATAGATATTGATTTGACATGCCATAAGGTCACTCTTGATGGTAAAGAGCTTATATTGACGATGATGGAATTCAAGCTGCTTGTAACTTTTTTAAAAAGAAAAGATCAGGCCCTTTCTCGAGAAGTACTTCTCAGCGATGTTTGGGAAACAGATACAAATATAAATACCAGAACCATCGATACACACATTACAAGGTTACGTGATAAACTCGGTGAAAAAGGAGAAATGATAAAAACGATACGCGGGATCGGCTATAAACTTCAAGGATCAATCGAGTAAAATTCATGCTGTCAAGGATTCCTTTAAGACCAGTCGCCGTAACCGTCTCCTTTGTTTTTATATCTGTATTTGTCGGTCTTTTTCTGTTTAGTGCACAAATAAAAGTTGATAACTCGCCAAGAGTCTTTTTTGCTTAATCTTTGTCAAGTATTACTGAGTGCCTATAGGCCTGTCAATCATTTGTACGTTCATACCAGTCTTTTGAAGCATTGACAATTCTAACGACCAGCAGCATCACAGGCACTTCTATAAGAACGCCTACGACGGTTGCAAGCGCTGCGCCTGAGTTGAACCCGAACAAGCTGATGGCTGCAGCCACGGCAAGCTCGAAGAAATTGGATGCACCAATCAGAGCGGAAGGACCAGCTACTGAGTGTTTCTCGCCGACCAGCCGGTTCAGTCCGTAAGCAAGGGCTGAGTTGAAAAACACCTGGACGAGAATCGGAACGGCAAGCAATGCGATGACAAGCGGCTGTCTCAGGATGGCTTCACCCTGAAACGCGAAGAGCAGCACAAGGGTTGCGAGCAAGGCAGCGATTGACCATGGCCCGATTTTTTCCATAGCGGCATCAAAAGACCCCTGCCCCTTTGCAAACAGCGATTTGCGCCACACCTGGGCAAGGATGACCGGAATTACGATGTAGAGCACTACCGAGGTTATCAGCGTGGCCCATGGCACGGTAATGGCCGAAATTCCGAGCAAAAGACCCACAAGCGGAGCGAAGACCACGACCATGATGGTGTCGTTCAGGGCAACCTGCGAGAGCGTGAACAGCGGATCACCGTTGGTAAGGCGGCTCCAGACGAAAACCATAGCCGTGCACGGCGCGGCGGCAAGCAGGATCAGTCCGGCGATGTAGCTGTCTATCTGCCCTGCCGGAAGCATCGGCGCGAAGAGGTTTCGGATAAAGAGCCAGCCAAGGAATGCCATCGAAAATGGTTTGACGAGCCAGTTCACCACGAGGGTGACGCCGATGCCGCGGACATGCTGGCGAACCTCGTGCAATGCGCCGAAATCGACTTTCACCAGCATCGGGATGATCATCACCCATATCAGGATGCCGACCGGCAGGTTTACCTTTGCGACCTCCATGCGGCCGATCGCCTGAAACAGGCCAGGCAGCAGCTGGCCGAACGCGATACCGGCGACGATACAGAGAAATACCCAAACGCTCAGGTAGCGTTCAAATACACTCATGGTTGAGCCTTCGGATTTTTTTATTGAGACTTCACATTGAACGGACATAGGTAATCTGGTTTTATCGGGTTTAGTTGACGGGGGATTGTCCAAGTTCACGTACGGCATTTTGCAAGGACATCGCGTCGAGATCCTCGATCCTGAGGCTGAGGAACAGCTGGATACGATGAGAAATCTGCATCAGCGAGTCGTGAAATGCCTTGTGCTTCTGCTCCTTCGAGCCCTGGACTGCGACCGGGTCAGGAAAACCCCAATGCGCCGTGATAGGCTGACCTGGCCATGCTGGACAGGCTTCGCCTGCTGCCTTGTCGCACACCGTGAAAATGAAGTCCATCTTTGGTGCGTCCGGTCCGGCGAATTCATCCCAGCTCTTGCTCCGCAGACCCTTGACACCATAACCCAGACTTTCGAGCAACTCGAGCGCCATCGGATCGACCTCGCCTCGCGGATGACTGCCGGCACTGAACGCCTTGAACCGGACATTGCCAAGACGGTTCAGGACAGACTCGGCAATGATGCTCCGGGCTGAGTTACCGGTGCAGATGAAAAGTGCGTTATAGGTTTTATTTTCCATGTCAGAATGTTTTACGTTCGATTGAGATAGTGCAAGCAATTGGGTTATGCCGATTGGCTCCAGCTTAAGCAACGGAACGACGGCATATCGTCTGGAGTACCGGGTGGCTATGCGGTCGATTTCCCGACGCTCATTCAACTCACGCTGCTTCAGCAAGGGCGAGTGCAGCGCGCCTGATGCGACGGCGTTGTTGACTACCCATGCCCATGGCTCGATGCCTGCTCGACGAAGCTCCTCCTGGAGAGCGGCCGCCTCCAGCACGGGTGTGGGTTCTGCAAGGGTGACAATCAGCACTTTGGTCTGCCGTGGGTCCTGCAACTGCATCATCGGAGTGATTTCAATCAAGCCGGAAGCGCCTGCCTGTCGGGTGATTTCGCGGTGATAGGCCCCGGTGGCATCGAGCAGCAGAAGCGTATGACCGGTCGGAGCAGTATCCATGACGACGAATTTCCGGTCTGCCTCACGGATGATTTTCGAGAACGCCTGAAATACGGCGATCTCCTCTGTACACGGCGAGCGCAGGTCCTCTTCCAGAAGCGCCCGGCCTTCTGCATCGAGATGGGCGCCTTTGGTTTCAAGTACGAGCTGTCGATAACGTTCCGTTTCTTCGTGAGGATCGATCCTGCTGACCATGAGGTTGTCCATCTTACCCTCAATAGTATCGGAAAGGTGCGCCGCCGGATCGGAGGTGGAGAGATGTACCGGCAGGCCGCGCAGGGCAAGTTCGACGGCGAAAGCAGCCGCAAGAGTGGTTTTGCCGACCCCGCCTTTACCCATGAACATAATGAGGCCATGACCATCACCGGCAATATCATCGACCAGCGAAGAAAGTGCCAGGGCGGCCTGTGATGAAGTGGGGATTTCAATGCAGAGCTCCGAAGTCGCAGCAACGTCGTTATTCAGCAGCTGGTGAAGTGCGTCGAGACCGACAAGATTGAACGGCTTGAGTGACACCATATCGCGAGGCAGTAATTGCAGCGTTACCGGAATGGCAGCCAATGCCGCCTGTTCACGTTCGAAGATGGCCGCTGCCAGATCGTCCTGCTCCGCTTCGGCCGATGGCATAACACCGTTGATGACAAGGTATTGCTGTAAGAGCCCGACTGCAGCAAGTTCTTCATGGGTCCGGGCGACCTCCCGCAGCGTGGACTTCTGGGCACGGGCAACCAGAACAAGGCGGGTCTGCCTCGGGTCTGAGAGGGCCTCGACGGCCTCTTTGTATTGTGTCCGTTGCTTCTCAAGCCCTGAAAGTGGCCCGAGGCATGAAGCATCGCCCTTCGAGGTTTCAAGAAAACCGCTCCATGCACCCGGCAGCTGCAAAAGGCGGATGGTATGCCCCGTGGGCGCCGTGTCGAAAACAATATGGTCGTAGAAAGCGGTCAATTCCGTATCGGTAAGAAGAGCGGTGAACTCGTCAAAGGCGGCGATCTCCGTCGTGCATGCACCGGAAAGCTGTTCCTCGATGTTCTTGACTACCGCATCAGGCAGCACACCCCGCACGGGACCGACAATTCGGTCACGATAAGCCCTGGCCGCAGCCTGAGGATCGATCTCGAGCGCGAAAAGGTTTGGCGAAGTGTTTGTCAGGGCTTTAATCCGATTGCCAATGGCCACGCCGAATACCTGCCCCACATTCGAGGCGGGGTCGGTGCTGACCAGCAGTACGCGCCGTCCTTCCTCCGAGAGCTGCAGAGCTGTTGCGCAGGCAATAGAGGTCTTTCCCACGCCACCCTTGCCGGTGAAGAAGAGATAGCGCGGGGGAGTAATAAGAAACTTCATTTTTTCAATCCCGTTCAGCAGCAGCTCTTTCCTGAACAGCAGCTTTGCGGTTTCGGAGCTGCCGACAGAGAGATTCCCGACCATCGGGCAAGATCCGCACGGGATGGGTAAAGTCCGGCCATGGCGATGTCTCCGCCGACGAGGGTAAGGGGCAGTGATTCCTGGCCGGAACGCTCGAGGAACTCCCTGACGGTCGCGTTTTCGGCAAAGGCCATCGGTTGCTGAGCGAGATTGACCCGCTCCACCGGAACGCCGTTCTGCCTGGCCCAGTTCACGTCAGCTGTGAAGGTGACGAGGGTCTGGTCAACGTCCACACCGCAAACGCCAGTGCTGCAGCAGAGAGCCGGTTCAAATATCTGTATGGTTTTCATAATGAATGTAAGTTTAGCAGTGTAAGGTTGCGGAAGGCAGCAAGGTGCCGATTCGGTCAAGTTCGAGTTTCAGGTGCTGAGGATCGTGTCTGATTTCATCCAGAGGAAGCCTCAGGAATGCCTCAATACGAGCACGAAGGATGCTGTAGGCAGTCATGAATGCCCCATCGATCTCCTCTTCGGTGCCGGTTGCGTGGACCGGGTCTTCAACGCCCCAGTGGGTACGAAGCACAGGGCCGAGGAATGCCGGGCAGGTTTCACCTGCGGCGTTCGAGCAGACGGTAATGACGATATCCGGTGTAACCGGGAGGTTGTCCCATGATTTGCTATGGTATCCGGAGGTCGGAATGCCTTCACGCTGTAACAGAGCAATCGAGCGCGGATGGATGTATCCAGCCGGTTTGCTGCCAGCGCTCATGGCCCTCAACCCTGCTGGAGCAAGATGGTTGAAGGTGGCTTCAGCGAGTATTGAACGGCATGAGTTGCCGGTGCAGAGAAAAAGGATGTTCATACGGATGTTTTGTTTGTTATAACTTAGAATTCGATGAACCGGCTTACGACATTATCGACAACCATCTCAACGGACTGCCGAGTGTTGATCCGAACACTGGGGACAGATTGCTGCCGCGCTGAAGTCGCCGCACGTTTGGGGCTTCCCTCCGCAACACTCGTCAGTGAGATAGGCAATCAGGTCGATCATAAGCGGCAGATTCGCCCGGTAACGCAGGAAACGACCCTCTTGTTCAACGTTGATAAGAGCGGCGTGCGTCAGTGCCTTCAGGTGAAACGAAAGATTTGTCGACGGTAAGTCGAGCGATGCTGCAATTTCGCCTGCCACCATACCATCCATGCCCTGCTTGATGAGTAATCGATAGATGTCAAGGCGCACAGGCGATGAGAGCGATTCAAAAATCGTGATTGCTGAGTTCTTGTTCATGTCTGATATTACAATATTTGTTGAATAATTGAAATATTATATTCAGAAAACGGCATGCTGCCGGAAAAAGTTTTCCATTCCGTCACATTCATATGAAAAAGTCGACACTGGTCGCTTAATGTCATCGTTGCACAGATCGCCTTGGTCAACTTGTTGGAGTGCCTGGAAATCCTGGAGGGAGGGGAGAAATGTGCATGAAGCATGGGGTTCACCTTGAACCTGCTTTTCCCAGTCATGGAGACTTGCCGTAGATATATTCGCATATTCCAGCCACACATGCACCTGCTCTTCAGTTGCACTGTTTTCAAAAAGATCGGGAGCTGATGATGATCCCCTTTTCCTTGCCATGCTTCCGGGTTGTTGCTGTGAAAAGTTTGCACAGAGTTCACACATGAACCACTCCCTTTAGCGCCTGCCTTTGCTATTTTCTTTTTTTAATTTTACCGGAATGCAAATGCAATGGCTTTACTGTGATTTTCACATCCATACGACTTGGAGTGACGGGGAATGTTCGCTTGACGAAGTTGTCGATCTTTACGGTGATGCGGGGTTCGATGTGATTGCCATAACCGATCATGTGCTCGACAGTGAAAGCATCAAAAGATCCGGACTGCCGGTTTCGGAACTTTTTGTCATGGGCAGATCGCAATTCGACACTTACCAGGAGGCCTTGTGGCGGGCGGCAAGAAAAGCGTGGGAGTCATATGGAATGCTGCTGATTCCCGGTGTCGAACTGACTAACAACACTGAACGGTACCATATCCTGGCCCTTGATATCAAGGAGTACATCTCACCTGATCTGCCCGTTGAGGAGATCATCGAATCTGCCAGGAGACAGCAGGGAATATCTGTCGCATGTCATCCATATTTCAGGAATCATTCGGGCGACGATCCTTCATTTTACCTCTGGGAAAATCACGAACGGCTTGCCACCCTTTTCGATGCCTGGGAAGTAGCAAACAGGGATGATCTGTTCAATGTCATCGGCCTGAAAAAGTTCAACTATATCGCCAATTCCGATTTTCACGAAAGGCGCCATCTGCTGTCGTGGAAAACACTGCTGCGATGTGAAAAGAATGTCGAGTCGGTCAAGGAAGCTATCAGGAACAATGACCGGGTTTCGCTATTTCTATACCGCGGAGGCAAAATCAGTCACTGATTATCGGGAATGGGAGATTCTGGCCTTTTGTTATCAAAGCGGCAGACAATTTGCGCCAAACCGGAATAATACCTTTAATCGCCGGAGTAATAATAAGAATAAATGGGATATCAGTTGCTTTCAGACAGGTTGTCACATAATACGCATGAAGCGGCGGGGAAGGCCTCCTGATCATGAGGACTTCCCCGCACCTCTCTTACTCATAGAACTCGCCCGCCATGGGGATACTGCCGGAATGGTTTGCCTATCTTATTCAGCCCTATTTTTCACTGAAAATAAGATTATAACGTCTCACATTTTCCTTTGTTGCTTTTTTTCCCGAATCAAGAACTGTTGCTCCTGAAACCACTGCGCCATCAAGCCTTGTCCGGCTCAGGTTCGCCCTCCATAAATTGGCACCCCTCAGATCAGCCCCTCCAAGATCTGCATGCTCCAGGTTCGCTTCCCTGAAATCAGTATTCTGAAGGTCGGCTGAACGCAAATCGGATTCAGATAAATCTGCATGCCTGAAATTTGCCCCGGCAAGAGACGCCTGATGTAAATCGGCATACACCAGATTTTTCCCGTTGAATGGTGCTGCATTAAGTTCTACGTGCATATCCCTGTCGCGCTTTCTCATATCGTTCCATGTAAAAACATTACGTTTCAGCTGATCATATTGCTCACGGCTGTATGGAACCTGAACAATACCATCCGGTGACTGACGCCATATATTTTCAGCGGATTTCTTCTTTTCCCTGAACTCTTCTTTTCTGTCATTTTTTTCAATATCCCGGGAGGTCTGAAGAGAACGTTCAATTTTACCGGGTTTTTGTGAATGAACATTCTCAGATTGACTGTTTTTATCAGGAACCAATACAATCGTTTTCTCCTGAAGCGAGTTCAACTGTTTCGGCTCCTCATCAACAAATACTGCCTGCTGTTTTTCAGCCCAGGCAGCAGAAGCATATTTACCTGTATCGAGAATAGTAACCTTCGAAACCCTGACACCTTTGAGTTTTGCTCCACTGATATTCGCCCGCCATAAATAGGTTCCCTTTAAATCAGCTTCACGGAGATCGGCATTGACCAGAGACGCTTCCCTGAAATTGCATTCCCGAAGATCCGAACCTGAAAAATCGGTGTTTGAACAGTCCGCTTTTTTCAGAATGCTCTTTGTCAGGATAGCAGCATGAAGTTTTGCCCCATCGATTACTGCGCTTTCAAGATCCGCTTCCTGTATTCCTGCATGTTCAAGATCAGCTTTCATAAGCATGCATCCACTCATTTTCGAATGTTCAAGCTGTGCGTTTTGCAGGTTGGCATGACTGAGGTTTGACTGACTGAAATCGGTGCCCTTCAGATTTGCACCATGTAAATCGATGCTGCTTAAATTACGTCCTTTGATGACTGCCCCGGAAAAGTCAGGAACAAAATCTCCGTTCGATTTTCTCATTTTGTTCCATGAAGTTACTCCGCCATTAAGCGCGGCAAGATGTTCCGCATTATATGCAGATACTGTAGAAGGCATTGTCTGCATAAGGACGCCACACAGCATTGCAGGAAAAATTAATTGAAAAACTTTTTGACAGCTCATGTTATCAACAGATAAGAGTGTGATTTATTGCGTAACATTAAGATAATTTATATGCAGATTTGCATCTCTACGGATTGCTTTATTCTATTTGACTCAATTAATCCTGCGTTTTCTGTAATCTTCGTAATCAGGAATCAAACGATTGTACTCCCCTGCCATCAACGGGGATGAAATCATAAAATCTGCCGATGCACGATTGCACGCTATCGGTATATTCCATACAACAGCCATGCGCAGAAGCGCTTTTACATCAGGATCATGCGGTTGCGGTTCAAGCGGGTCCCAGAAAAAAATCAGGAAATCGATTTCGTTACTGACAATTTTAGCGCCTACCTGCTGATCTCCTCCCAGAGGACCGCTTTGCAGTTTTTTTATTTTCAGACCCAGCCTGGCCCTGAGGATTTCCCCGGTTGTTCCGGTTGCATAAATTTCATGTTTTGACAGAAGATTACGGTTAAAGACCGCCCATTCAAGCAAATCAAATTTTTTATTATCATGAGCAACCAACGCGATCTTTTTGTCTTTAAACATTATGATTTTCTTCTGCGGCATATCTGTAACCATTTCTGTTCCTGACTACTTTAATTATCATTTCATGCACTTCATTCTGCCTCGATATCTTCTGCAACTATACTAACTCTACACTTTAATGATTCGAGATACCACAAAAAAACCGCCTCGAGAGCAGACGGTTTTTTTGCAGGGGAAGCCGCAGCGTTGAAAAACTGCGAGATAAAAACAATCAATAATAATTTACAAACCCGGTCTCACTGATAATCTTCTTTCCTTCAGGTGTTTTCGGCATGTCGACAAACTGTTTGACAGCTCCGGTCGGCTGTCCGTTTGTGTAGAAGAACAACGGACGGTGAATAGGGTATGTTCCGTTTTTGACGGTTTTGGTATCCGGGTCGATACCATCGACAAGCAGTGCTTTCACCGTTTGATCAACATAACCCATACCAATAAACCCGATAGCGGAAGGAGTCGAAGCTACACGGCTCTTGACTGCACCGCTGCTCGCCTGGGTTTCGGTTTTTTTTGAAATCGGGTTGTCCTTGCCCATGACAAGCTCCTTGAAAGAGTCCTGGGTACCGCTGTTCGATTCGCGCTGGATCATGACGATAGGTGCATTCGGACCGCCAATCTGGCTCCAGTTTGTATATTTGCCCATATAGATACCGCGGATCTGATCTTTTTTCAATCCATTCACCCGGTTGCTCGGATGAACGATCATGCAGAGCCCGTCAAGTGCCACTACATGTTCGACTGGATTGATACCTTTGCCTTTGGCTGCGGCTATTTCATTGTCCTTCATAGGACGGGACATCGTGGCGATATCACAGGTTTTGTTGATGAGGCTCTTGGCTCCGTTGCCCGAACCTGATTCACTAACAGTAACCTGGACACCGGTGGTTCTGGTAAACTGTTCGGCAAAAGCCTTTGCGATCGGTCCGACTGTCGTCGAGCCATCGATAACGATTTTACCTGCTGCCTGCGCATTACCTGAAGCCATCACTCCAAGGACAGCTGCACCAAATACTATTTTTCTGAAGAGTTTCATGATCATTATTTCAATTAAAATTAAAAAAAAGTTTTTTCCTGTCGATTCAGCTCGGTTTCACAGGACTGCCCCGAAGAATCACAGGCAGTCCTGAAAACCGGCCACACAACCAACCAAAGAAAGAACAGGACACACAGAAATTAGAACTTCACAACAGCATCGACCTGAAGCTGATGCAGCGTCTGGTTTTTATCCGAAGGAGTTTTGTCAATATTGTTATATAAGAAGTACCTGGCTCCAAGGGTCATGTTCTGGACAAGATGATAGTATAACCCGACTTCAAAGCCTTTAACGTTGACTATACTATAGTTGGTGCCCGTCGTGGCAAGTTTTCTGTCAGAATCGGTAAAGAGAGGGAAAACCGAATCCGATTCGATATAGTCATACATTGCGTCGAGCATCCACTGGCCGACCTGCTTTGCATCGCCTATCGTCAAACCTGCAAGCCATGCCTGCCGCCTGTTTTCTTTCATCACGGAAGTCAGACCAGTATTGAATGCATACTGACCGTAAATGCTCCATGGCAAGGTCTCAGTGATCTGTCCACCAATATTGCCGAACAGTTCGACTATTCTGTATTCTTTGTCCTTAACACGAGGATCCGTAACGGTAAATCCGGTTCCGGTTCCTGACTTGTCGGCATTTATATCAGTGCAGATGTTATTGACGCTTGAGTAAGAATTCCAGCCGGCACCGAGCATATACCTGATATCATTGACTTCTCCTTTGTATGCGCCCTGTGCTATGAACAAAGCTGGATCTGTTCTCGTAGCCGAAGACCATGAATTGAGCAAATAGTAGCCGGCAATGGCTATAGGCCCGTTCTTTTCTTTACCGTCAGCATCTTTTCCATACTGAAGGGTTGCACCTTCGAAGGTAAGATCGGGATCGTAAACCAGGTTTTTGACCCTGATAATTTCAGCGGAGCAGTCTCTCTTACCCAGAACCAGGTTAACCTGTCCGTCAAGGAACATCGGATGGTAATCAACGAACGCTTCGTTCAGATAAATATTTTTAGGCTGGAAAATACCTCCCTCGGACTGGTTGCGGGATATTGTTTCTTCAGGTTTATCGTTGCCTGTCGCAAACTGAACACCTGCTGAGAGTTCTTCATTGATCCAGGGATAGACACCAAGGCGCACACGGGTACGTGAACGGCTTGAACTGAAAGTATCTGTGTTATCCTTCAATGTCCGTTGGTCTTCCCAACGTTCGCGCACATCGCCTTTCCAGTTCCAGTCAACAGCCTGGGCATTGTTGAATCCAAGTGCTGCGGCAAGACCGACAAGCAGGGAAATTTTTTTCATAATTCAAATAGTTGTTTTTTTGGTGTGTGTTTTTCTGTCAAATCAAAAGTTCTCAACTCATTATTAAGTGCACATAAACATACGATTAGTAGTGTTAAGGAACTGTTACGGGATTGTTACGATATTGAAAACAATTAAGCATCATCCCTGAGTGCTTATTTTTTCGGCTCTGAAATGACAACGACGCCGTGAAAATGCTTTTCAGGAATAACTATGCGTCCTTTGGAATTGATCACGAGATGAGGGTAGCCTGACTTATGAAGCAAATGCATTAGTTTGATCAGCTCTTTTTTTCCTGCAGGTTTGATAATGACATCCGCAACAGCGTCAACTTTTTTGACACCATGTTTTTTCAATTCCTCCCGAAGAAAAAATTCCCCTTTGATTTCAGCTCTCAGTTCTTCAAGATGCAGCATGGCAGTCCCCCCGCATTAAATGTGTCATTTGTCAACCGCCTGTAAGTAAACTTGTCAGATCAAGTAACCGTCAAGAAATCGTTGTATTCGGAAGTCCGGACTTCCGTTCAAAAATTCCATGCAAGCCATAGATCAACTCCTGATAAATCCTGCTCCTGCTATCCTTTACACGACTGTAGAGTTTCAGGATATCGAGAGTGAGAATAATGCGGGTTGAAGAACAGTTAAGCTCTCCGAGCAAGTGTGTCCCGATGATTTCAAAGCCAAGTACACGCGTATGAAAATTCAAAGGGGAATGCTTCTCTCCCTCAAACACGTCCGTAATGAAATGGGTATAATCACGATCAATGACCTCTGCGACAGCAGCTCTCATAAGATGCAGGGCTACTTTGTGGTTTCTGCGAAACTTTTCGAGAATCATGAACCTGCCGATTTCCACATAACGCCCTGTTTTTTTCAGTGTTTCAATTTCAATTCCAGGCATCAGCCTAACTTCGTACTCTGCTGGAATATCCAGAGCGGGATCATACTGAAGACGAAGCAATCCGGCCGGATTACCGTTCACTTTAGCCATAAACCATGAATACACTCTGTTTTCTGAAACATCTTCCGGAATTTGATTGTTAACCGAACTGATCCAGTTTTTTTCGATACAGAACACCTGATTGATAATGTCAAGAGCGGCATCACGATCAGCGGTATTTACAACTTTGGATACTGTTATGCTGGACATAGTCGCTCCTTTTATGGGTTTAAATGAGAAAGCTTTAACATGGACACGGATGGCTGTATTGTTTGCCTGATAAAACCGCAAGAGATATCATGATTTCATGGGTCACATTTTCAGCGATTCTGCTCAACTGCTTACGGTCACTATTCGAAGCAACCGATCCCGATATGATCTCTCGATAAGTTTCAGATTCTTTCCTGAATGAAAGTGGACAGCCGATCCTGACGGTCATTCTTCCTATCACAGGAATTTTATTCCTTTTCTTTTTAGTCTTGAAATCAATGCCTACAGGAATAACAGGAACGCCTGTACGCAAGGCTATATGAGCGACTCCAGGTTTTCCCTTCAGCAGCATCTCAGGATGTTTATTACGCTTGCCTTCCGGGAATATGCCGATACTGTTACCGGCAAGTACTTTTCTGGTGCATTGTTCTATAACATTATCTTGAGTAGCCTTTTGTTTCTTTCCTACTATCCACGGTATATTTGTTCTCTTGTTGTAAACATAAACAGGATCGATCATATCCATGATCTGACCAATGATGGGTATTTTGCCGTACATCCAGTCTATAACAAAACTGATTCTGCGCCCTCCCTGATGATAAATGATGAGTGCTGGTACCATGAGAGCTTCTAACGAATTGTTGTGGTTGAAAGCATAAATCAGGGTACCATTATTTTCAAATAGATGTTCAATGCCGTAAGTTTCTGTCAACAAAAAGTTTGGAAGCATGAAAAGACGTAACAACAAAGCTTTGCCCTCAGTTAAAAAGGGAAGAGGTTTGAAAAAATAACCATAATCTTTTTTCATAAGATTTTTCCTTTTAGCGCTCCTCTACTTTCTCAGAACCCTTAATCGTATAACTATAATAAAAGGATATATTGTTACTGAATGATGACAATCTTGTGACGATTGTGTAAAATCTTTCATGTAGCAGTTATTATCAGCAGAGTATTATAAAGGCGGTTATTAAGGCCTTCAGGAAAGAAGATGCAGACGGGAAAAAACATAATCGAGAGAATCCTCATTCAGAACAATTCTTGAAATATCAGTCGATTCAAGAACAATAGGACGATTATTTCTCTCACTTTTAAATCTCGGGCTCTGTTTACCATCATACCAATAGACAAGCTTTATAACTCCTGAATCAATTTCAAGAGCCGTAATTCCACGTTTTCCTATCGTACAGCCAGAATTGAAAACACTCGGGATGGTAATTTCATTGTATACACTTGTTCTTATTCCATTTCTTTTCGATTTACTTATACAGGCGCAGAGTTCGCTTTTCAGTTCATCAATAGTTTCTTTGATCGATAGCCGTTCTTCTTCATCAAGCTCAGGGTATGTCCTGCAAAGTGCTTCTATTCTGAATTTAAGATAATCAACTTTTGATAATGATTCAAATAAAGGCCTATGGGTATGACCAATAACTGATATGATTTTAAAACGGTTTGAAAATTCATAAATAGCCTTTTCGATAACATACTTTTTTCTGCTGTTGTAAGCGACTGAAAAGTTTTTTATTCCGATCGGCTTGGCAAAATAGCGAAGAATAAATACTATAGCATCATTTAAAAATGAATATTTTTTCCACAAATAAGTTGATACTTGATGACCATGAAAAACCAGTATTGTTTCATTTCCATATTTCAGCTTGACTGATTCAACCAATGATGCTGAAAAAGGATATTTTTCATTATTGAACAATATCGCATCATGATTACCATATGTTTTCAGGAAAAAACCATTCTCTTGAAATTTCAGAAATAAATCAAACATATCTTGCCACCTGGCAGAAATACTTTCTAATGAAAATTTGTAAAGCTCCTCAATATCACCATTAAGTAACAGGCTATATTTTTGATTAAAATAATAATTATCAAGAATATTTTTTACTAACTCTGCATTTTGCCTGAACTCATCATTTCTTCCGCCATTACCCATATGCAAATCACTAAGAATCACAATCTTTGATGAGTTATCAATATTTATCGTTACGGCATCTTGCATTACTTTTCGCAAAAGGCAATGTCTATTATTATGAATCAACATTTTATATTCATTTCAAATATTGAGTAACTATTTAAATAAATTATTCAAAAAGAAGAAGACAATACATAGAGTCATTGTTAATTCTTTGTAAACTTTGAATTATTATTTTCTTTTTTTTATCAACAATATATTACAATCGGCATCCGGCTCCCAACCTCTAAACATTTAATTATTTAGCCCGCAAGAGACATTCAAATCAATACTCCAATCCATTATTAATACAACAGGATCATTGTTTACAAACTTGTAACAATAGACCCATTGCTTCATATGGAGAAAGCTGATAGATTATGTGCACTGAAAATCATATCTATGATAGACTTTAATCATAGCGGCAACCAAAACGAAGAATTATGGCGGTAGAAGAATCTTTTACAAATCAGCGGTCGACTGCTTTTGTGATCAGTGCCCGGAAACGGGCAATCCAGAAGGTTGGTAAAACATTTGGAGAAGCGCTGTTGCTTGTTATTGCCTCATTTGTCGCTATTGTCGTGCTCTTTATTTTTTACTTCGTTGCACGGGATGCGGTGCCTTATTTTCAGATCCGGGGGTTCAGCGAGTTTTTCACCAGCACCGACTGGTACCCCGCCGATGACCCTCCAGCATTCGGAGCTCTCTCCATTATCTATGGCAGTCTAATGGTTACTGTCGGTTCAGCGCTGCTTGCCGTGCCGATGGGTATCATAGCCGCGATCTGCCTCAGCGATATTCTGCCTTTTTCCATCCGTCAGTATGCAAAGCCGGTCATCGAAATGCTTGCGGCGATCCCCTCGGTCGCATACGGGTTCTTTGCCCTTGTGGTATTGGCCCCTCTGCTTCAGAACAACGGAGGCAGTATCCTTATGTGGGCGTGGTGGATCATTGTAGCTCCATTCATGACTCTGGTTGTGGTGGTGACAGCCGATCTCTTCACCTCGCGGATTGCCGACCGGAAAAGCCGGAACCGCTTCAATTATGTTTTAACCGCCCTTTTCGGTATCGTGACCATCTTTATACTCTATTTTGTCGGAACTGCTTTGTCGAAACTCCAGATACTCAGCGGCACCAATGCCCTGAACGTATCGATAATACTGAGCTTCATGGCATTGCCCACCATCGTGAGCGTTTCGGAAGATGCGCTTCAGGCAGTAGGAAGGGAGCTGCGTGAAGGAAGTTACGCTCTTGGCGCAACCAGGGCGGAAACGATTGTCAATGTCCTTCTGCCCGCAGCAAGCAGCGGCATCCTTGCAGCGGTAATACTCGGTGTCATGCGCGCGCTTGGCGAAACCATGGTAGTGTGGATGGCATCTGGCAATTCGGCGCACATTCCGCAGCCCTGGTTCAATTATCTGGAATCGGTCAGAACGCTGACTGCAACCATTGCAGGAGACATGGGCGAAGCTGACCAGGTGACGGGTTCGGCCCGTTACCATGTGCTGTTTGCCATGGGGCTGCTGCTGCTCGTCATCAGTTTTATCAGCAATCTCATCAGTGAAAGGATCGTTGTCCGCCAGAGGAAAATATTATCCGGCAACTGAACGTTTCGTACCATCAAAACTGTCAGCATCGTTATTTTAATGTTACCATCATGAATCTCAGGACCCGGAAATTGCTCGATCGTTCGTTTACCGCCCTCGGTTTCGGTTCTCTTGTCGTCATGGCGCTGGCCCTTCTGGTTGTCATCGTGCCGATAGCAGTGAAAGGAATCGGGGCTGTCTTTTTTACCGGTACAATCGAACACCGTAAAATGCTTTCGGCTGAATTCCACACAGGCGATCCCCGCGAACTGACTTCAGAGGCAGCGGCTTCAGAACGCTACAGGGCAAACATCTATTCGATGCTGTCTGGCTTCGAAGGTGAGCTTGACAGGATGGACCCGGAGAAAAAAGCCGAATACAAGAACAAATATGGACAGGTGAAAAGTTCTCTCCAGGCGCTGCTTGGACCGTTGCCCGGTGAACCCGCGCCAATGTTGACCCGTTTCAAATACGGGCAGACACGATGGGACAAGGCCCAGGAAAAGTTGCATGACCTGCTCTACGAAACAAAGTGGGATACGTCAAATCCCAACGCGATGTCAACCGAGTATTTTGTCAGGCGTGCCGAGTCTTTCAAGGGCACATCTCTCGAGAAGCTTTTCCCATATGTCGAGCAGAACATTGAGAAGATGATGCTGCCAAAGTTTACCTTTTATTCGGGATTCATTACGGAAAGCTCCGTCGATTCCCATTTTTTCGGAGGCATCTGGCCTGAAATCCAGGGAACGTTCTTCCTCGCTTTCGGTGCCATGCTTTTTGCTTTTCCGCTTGGCGTAATCGCTGCCATCTACTTTACTGAATACGCAAAGCCGGGATTTTTCAACAGCATGCTGCGCAGTGCCAACAGCACGCTTGCAGGAGTGCCGAGTATCGTATTCGGCATGTTCGGTCTCGCATTTTTCATCAATACTTTGAAGGTTTCGGACTCGAAAAGCGTGATTGCCGGTTCGCTTACCCTTGCCATAATGATCCTGCCGACCATTATCCGCTCGGCGGAAGAGGCAATCCTCGCCGTTCCCAAAACCTATAAGGAAGCATCGCTGAGCCTTGGATCCACGAAATGGAACACTATCATCACCGTGATTCTTCCAGCCGCACTGCCCGGTATTCTAACCGGCGGCGTGATCAGTCTCGGCAGGGCCGCGGGCGAGACGGCGCCGATCATTTTCACCGCTGCGGTGAGTGTAGGTTCGGCGATCGGTCTTGCGGATGTTTTCAATTCACCGACCCCGGCGCTCTCATGGAATATCTATAACCTCGCCAGTGAACACGAGGCGGCCGGTGAGCTCCGTCATGTCCAGTACGGCATGGTGCTTGCCCTGATAACGGTCGTGCTGCTGCTGAACCTGTCGGCTATCATTCTGCGGGCACGTATTTCAAAAAAACTTAAAGGCTGACCATAATCATGACAACTGATACACTGGAAACCCCGGAGCTGATGTCTGCCCAGAAATCGACGAAGGATATTTACCTGCCTCCGGCAAGAAAGAAAGTTACCGATGGCGGAAAGCCGCATGTCGTTGCAAGAGAGTTTTCAATCTATTACGGCGAATTCGAGGCGGTCAAGCGGGTCAACGCTGAAATACCATCAAAGTATGTGACGGCGCTCATCGGTCCGAGCGGATGTGGTAAAAGTACTTTTCTCCGCTCGATCAACCGGATGAACGATCTCATACCGACTTGTCACACAACCGGAGCATTGCATTTCGACAATGAAGATGTTTACGGCAAGTATACCGACGAAGTACTGCTGCGGAAAAAAGTCGGCATGGTGTTCCAGAAGCCAAACCCCTTTCCGAAGTCGATCTTCGACAATATCGCTTATGGGCCTCGTCTTCACGGTATAAACGACAGGAAAAAGCTCATGGAGATTGTCGAGCGCAGCCTTCGCAAAGCCGCGCTCTGGGATGAAGTTTGCGACCGCCTGGACAAGAATGCGCTTGGACTGAGCGGAGGCCAGCAGCAGCGGTTGTGCGTTGCCCGCACGCTTGCGGTCGAGCCGGAAGTGCTGCTGCTCGACGAACCGACTTCGGCTCTCGATCCCAAAGCGACGGCCAAGATCGAGGACCTGATCCAGGAACTCCGCGGCAGCTACACCATCATGATCGTTACCCATAACATGCAGCAGGCATCGAGGGTTTCGGACTACACGATGTTCTTTTACGAAGGGGTGCTTGTCGAACATGCTTCGACGGCCCAGCTTTTTACCAATCCGAAGGATTCGATGACCGAAGACTACATAACTGGAAGATTCAGCTAACGTAACTATTTCAAAACCATGTCAGAACGCCCTGTTCATGAACTTATCAAAGAACTTTCCATGGTGCTTGTTCAATTATCGGACAAAGTGCTGCAGAATTTTTTCGAAGCGATGCATGCCATCAAGCACAAGGATGAACAGATAGCACGAAGGATCAGAATGGCCGATAATGAGATCGATAAGGATGAGGTGACCCTCGAAGAGCGCTGCCTTGCCTTTCTTGCATTGCAGCAGCCGGTAGCGAGAGACCTTCGCACGATTGTCACGATCATCAAGATCAACGATGACCTCGAACGCATCGGTGACCTTGCCGTGCACATCATCGACCGGATGCCTGAAATCAGCACGGAAATGCTGGTATCGCTTGATTTCGAAACCATGGGAGTCCATGCAGGGGAGATGGTCAGGAAATCCATCGAGGCATTCGTGCAGAGGGATCGAACTCTTGCTGAAGAGGTCTGTATGCTTGACGAAGCAATTGACATGAAACACCGTAAAATATTCAAGCAAGTCACCGAAATGATAAAATTCCAGGGTTCGGAAACCGATGAACTTATCGCTGCCCTGAGTATTTCGCGCTATATCGAACGGCTGGCCGATCATGCAACCAGAATCGCCCACGAAGTCATCTATCTTGTTACGGGTGAAATTGTCCGTCATAAAGAATGCTCGTATGAAAGTTTTCTTGATATAACCAATGAAGAGCTTGATTGAGCAGCGATTTGATTTGCCAATTATTATTCATGAAATGAGAGATGCCTAATAAAAAGAAGAATGTGACTTTTGGAGATATAATGGGAATTCTGGATGGAAAAGGCGACATTGACTGCTCTAACAGATCGCTTACTTCTCTTGAAGGGTGTCCGGAAATTGTCTTAGGCAACTTCAATTGTTCAGGAAATAACCTGACAACACTTGATGGTGCACCAAAGACAATCGAAGGCGATTTTGATTGTTCACACAACCGTCTTATTTCACTTTCGAGCGGGCCTCAAGAAGTGTACGGTGATTTCGATTGTTCTGACAACAGCATCATATCCCTTAACGGTGTCTCAAAAAAAATAAAAGGCTCTTTCGATTGTTCCGATAACAAGTTGACAACACTTGACGGTGCACCTTATAAAATCGGAGGTGATTTTTCCTGTGCCAGCAATAATTTGTCCTCTCTCGAAGGTGCACCGAACGAAGTGGGTGATTTCGATTGTTCACACAACCTCCTTACTTCACTTTTAGGCGGACCCCATGAAGTTCATGGTGATTTTGATTGTTGCGATAATCAGCTCACTTCACTGATTGGCAGTCCTGTATTTGTAAAAGGAGATTTTTTATGTTCAAAAAATCATTTGGAAACACTGAAAAATGGCCCTATAGTGATTCATGGAACATATGGTTGCTCATTTAACAAACTTACATCATTAAAAGGAGTACCAAAAGAGATTGAAGGAAACTTTAACTGCTCGCACAATCAACTCGCTTCACTGAAAAGCGCACCATATGAAACAGAGAATTTTGATTGCTCACACAATGAGCTCATTTCGCTTGAATATGCACCAAAAAAAGTGAAAGGTGATTTCGATTGTTCAGACAATCAGCTTGCTTCCCTTAAAGGCTCCCCAAAAAAAATCAAAGGTAATTTCAATTGTTCAGGAAACCGGCTGGATTCGCTTAAAGGAGCGCCAAGAAAGGTGAAAGGTGATTTCGATTGTTCAAACAATCATATAACAACATTCGAAAGCGCTATAAAAAAAATAGGCGGAAATTTCATTTGTATCGAAAATGATGCAACATTAGAAGAGTCTGTTTTTCGTACATCCTGTATCATAAAAGGCAATATTGTCCAGAACGTGGAAGTGTCTCAATAAAATTCATCAGCGTAAAGGTTAATAAGCGATGAGTTTGATTCCAAAAAAAAAGTTTTATAAGATTCAGCATCCTGATTTTCTGAACAATTTTCCAGATAAAATAATACAGGACAACTGGAAGTTTAAAGAAATCTATACCCGCACTGAACGTCAGGATTTCTACGATACGTTTGAATGGCAGGCATTCGTAAAAGGAATTATCATTGTTAAAAAAAGGAATGCGCTTTTTTTACTCGACGATAAAACCGGACATACCAGAGCATCTGTTATGTCTCCCGTCAGACAGTCATATTTTTTTTCTGATGATTTTCCTTCAAACAAGGTTTGTGAACTCCTAAGTTCATGTACCGATATCAGGGCATTTATCAAACTTGCTTCCTTTGATGTTAAGGTTCAGGCCTTCCATATTTATGACATTAATGACGGTAACGAAAAAATAATCGGTATTCTCATAAAAGAATCAATTGAGCATTCAGAAAAACATAAACACAATCCCCCTGTCCATATCATTTCTCTTCAACCATTCAGAGGATACAAGGAAGAATCAGAAAACATTGAAAATTCCCTGACCGAAAACAGTGAAAAGTTAAAAGCTATTGATTTAAAGAATTTTTTTATCGATCTCATGAGTTATGCCGGACTGAATGTCCAGGGCTACTCTTCAAAACTGCATCTGAACCTCGATCCCAATACATCAATTTATGAGAGCGCACAAAAAGTCCTGAGGTATACCCTCTCTATAATGAGGGTGAATGAAGCCGGAATAAGAAAAAATATCGATACAGAGTTTCTTCATGATTACCGCGTTGCCGTCAGGAGAACGCGATCGATTCTTAAACAATTGAAGGGAATTTTTGAACCTGAAGCCACCGCATATTTCCTCGATGCGTTCAGGGACATCGGCAGACAAACCAACGAAATACGTGATAACGACGTATACCTGCTTGACAAGGTGAATTACTGCAATTGTCTGCCGGCATCTTTTCAACCTTCACTTCATGAATTTTTCAATGAAATTGCAGCGTCACGCAAAGCTGTTCACAAGGAATTCAGCAGATATCTTGTTTCAGCTGAATACCTTTCATTAATCCGGCAATGGGAAGAATTCATCAATCAACCTGTGCCTGAAGATTCTGAAAGGACTCCCAATGCTTCGCATCCGACAAGCTCAATAGCATTAAAAAGCATAAGGAAAGCATGGAAAAAAGTAATCAGGAATGGACGTCAAATCAGTCGCGAATCGACAGATGCGGAGTTGCATTCCATCCGCATCGATTGCAAGAAATTACGATATCTACTCGAATTTTTCGCCTCGATTTTTCCTCATGACACTATCGATTCTGTTGTAAGCCAACTGAAAAAACTTCAGGATAACCTTGGAAATTTTATCGATGTTTCAATTCAGCTCGATTATCTGCAACACTATCTTGCATCTATTGAAATCCGCAAGAAAAACAAATTACTGATTGCCTCAATCGGCAGTCTGATTACCATTATTTATCAGAAAAAGGAAAAAGCCCGTTTCCATTTTCATGAAACCTTCAGAGAGTTTGATAATGATGATACCGAACGGCGCTTCCAGGATCTATTATCGGCCTCTCACTGAGATGTAGGCTGTCTGCAACTCTTTCAAAACACTTCATAAATTATCAAACGATCCTATTTCATTTCATCACTGGTTCAATATTGATATGCAAGAAAATTTTCAACAGAGTAATAACGGGAAAAGTCAATCAATTCCTGACTTTCATAATCCCGGTTATTACGTTAACAGGGAGTTGAGCTGGATATATTTTAATCAGAGAGTTCTTGAAGAGGCATTCAATTCCAATGCTCATCCCCTGCTTGAACGGGTGAAATTCATATCGATTTTCAGCTCAAATCTTGATGAATATTTCATGATCCGCGTTTCTGGTATAGAGGATCAGTTCGAGGCTGGTATTCATGAGAAAACGATTGACGGACGGACACCTGCAGAACAGCTTGACAAGATCAGGGTGATGGTCCTGCAGCAATTGAAGCAGAGGAACGAGTGTTTTTATAATGATCTACTGCCTGCTTTAAAAAACGAAGGGATCGATTTTGTTCGATTTTCTCTTCTTGACCAAAAACAGCAGGAAAAACTCAGGAGCTATTTCCGACAATATATTTATCCGGTATTGACACCTTTGGCTTTCGACACCGGTCATCCTTTTCCTTTCGTATCGAATCTTTCGCTCAATCTTGCAATCGAGCTTGAGGATGAGGAAACACATGCCTTGAAGTTCGCACGTGTGAAAGTTCCCAGTATACTCCCAAGACTTCTCCAACTTGAAAAAATTGAAGGGTTTGATGTTGTCGGCAACTGTATCAGATTCATATGGCTTGAGGACCTGATTGAAAATAATCTTGATCAGTTGTTTCCTGAAATGCGGATCATTAGATCGCATTTGTTCAGACTGATTCGAGATGCAGATATAGAAATAGAGGAAGATGAGGCAGGCGATCTGCTTGAGACAATTGAACACGGCCTCAAGTCAAGACGTTATGGCAAAGTTGTTCGGCTTGACATCAATCCGGAAATGCCCCTTCATATCAGGGAATTACTGATCAATAACCTTGAAATCAGCAGCAGGAATGTTTATGAAATTGATGGGCAGCTGGGGCTCGGTTGTCTGATCGATCTGCTCAAGCTGGACCGGCCCGAACTCAAGGATGACCCATTTGTTCCTGGAAATCCCATTGAGAAAAAGTTTGGAAACAATATTTTCAGTGCGATCAGGGCAAAAGATCAGCTTCTTTATCATCCGTATCAGTCGTTTCAGCCGGTTGTCGATTTTATCAACCAGGCTGCTGTAGATCCCGATGTGCTCTCCATAAAACAGACCCTTTACCGGGTCGGCAGCAATTCACCTATTGTCAAGGCGCTTATCAAAGCAGCAGATGCCGGAAAACAGGTTGCTGTTCTTGTCGAGCTGAAAGCAAGGTTCGATGAAGAAAACAATATTGTATGGGCCCGTTCTCTGGAAGATGTCGGTGCTCATGTGGTATATGGTCTTTCCGGACTGAAAACCCATGCCAAACTTACCATGGTTGTTCGCCGCGAACAGCAGAAACTCAGGCGCTATCTTCATCTTGGAACCGGTAATTACAACCCTGTAACTGCTAAAATCTATACCGATTACAGCGTGTTTACAGCAAATGAAGAATTGGCCAATGATGTTTCTGAACTGTTCAATGTTCTGACAGGATATTCAGGGCATTCTGACTATAAAAAACTTATAGTCTCTCCAAATCATACAAGAAAGCAAGTCATCGGCATGATCGAAAGAGAGATTGAATGGAAACGTAAAGAGGGATTTGGAAGAATTATTATGAAGATGAATGCGCTTGTCGATGCTAAAACCATCCGTGCACTGTATATGGCTTCTCATGAAGGTGTCCGGATAGACCTGATTGTCCGGGGAATATGCTGCCTGAATCCGGGGATATCAGGAGTAAGTGAAAATATAAATGTGATCAGCATTATTGGACGCTTTCTTGAACACAGCAGGGCTTATTATTTCAACAACGGCGGGAATGAAGAGTTGTTTCTCGGAAGTGCGGACATCATGCCGAGAAACCTTGATCATCGGGTTGAAACACTTTTTCCTGTTTTTGATAAAGAACTCATCGATGATATCAAATCCGACCTTGATCTGATTCTGACCGACAATGTAAAGGCATGGATGATGAATCCCGACGGCACATATTCTAAAATTGAAACTGAAGCTCCGATGGTTGACAGTCAGCTTGCTTTTTTAAAACGATCTTCTATAAAAAAACATGTAAAGCCCGAGATGAAAAAATCTGACCCGCAAATATCGTTGCAACCTGCTATTATTTCCAAACCGGAAAACCGTATGGAATGAACAGTAAAATCAATTTTTCTTTCTGATTTTTGAAAGAATACGTGTTGATTCGTTACGGAATTATTATGGACATTGGTAAAAGCACCACCTTTTTGCCGATTCCTTTTAAACACAGGTGCGAATCGTTTTCCCCTCTCAATCAAGCCATCACCTGTAGTCTTGAAATCCTGCGGTGGAAGCGGGTTTATGGCCATCTTTAAGCTGCCTGATGCCAGCAGGATGGGGCTGATTACTGAAGCTTTTCCGTTTCTCTTCGTTCATAATCGCCCCATGATTCAGGGAAGTTACCAACTTGAAATGTACTCTAAAACGGGTGCCCGCTTCCATGAGCCTGAAAAATCTGAAAACAGCAGATTCGACTTTGGCACACATTGGTTCACATAATTGTATCCTTTTTGGAAAAAGGTTTTACCGGGACGCGCATTTCTGTCCTCAAGCGTTTCCATATCGCTTCAAGGATGATGTAGGATGCTTCTTCAGGGTCATCGAGGAAAAGGAGCTGTTCGATCTCGCTTTTTCGGGTATGGGCACATGCTTTAAGCAGAGCTTTGTTTCCGTTGTAAAGCCCCAAAATTCCTCCGATGAGCATTCCCTGAGAGGAAAGTAACCGGTAAAGTTCTTTCTCTTTAGTGTTCAAGACCTCTATTTTATCTGCAGAGCTCATTACTTCGATCATCCGTTCTACGGCTTCATTGATCGTTTCCGGCCATATCGTCATACTTTTCATTTGTTGATAATTTTATATTTATTTCGGTAGCAGCAAAAAATTGATGTACGAATATACCAACTTGTTCAGTTCTTTTTTTTATATAAAGAAGTATTTTCATACTTTTAACAAATAAAAATATCTGTATTTCTTAACAACAACGGACTTTACTGAAAACCGCTATTAGATAAAGGATCTCAAGCTTTTTAGCGCTCTTTAAGTCATTAATTCTTTGATGGATAAGCATTAAAGGATAAATAGAGCAGCTCCTTTTCCGCTAAAATAAAATGAATATATTTCATACTTTTTTATAATCTTACTCATATATTAATATTAACATTAATTTAACAATCTCTAATTGCATTCAAATAAATTAAACTGTAAATTTATATTCTAATTCATTTCATAAAATAAAATTATTCTTTTTATAAGAAAGGAGATACTGTATTGTCTTTTATACCAAATAAAATATTCTTTACAAAAGGGGTAGGCAGACACAAAGAATATTTATCTTCATTTGAGCTTGCATTGAGAGATGCTAAAATTGAAAAATGTAATCTTGTTACAGTATCCAGTATTTATCCGCCTCACTGTGAAAGAATCAGTGTTGAAGAAGGCATTAAACTTCTTACACCAGGACAAATTACTTTTGCTGTTTTAGCACGTAACTCAACCAATGAATACAATAGACTTATCGCGTCTTCAATCGGCGTAGCAATACCGGCAGATGAAACTCAATACGGTTATCTTTCAGAGCATCATCACTTCGGAGAATCTGCAGAATTCGCTGGGGAATATGCGGAAGATCTTGCGGCAACGATGCTTGCAACTACTCTTGGCATCGAGTTTGATACCAATAAAGACTGGGATGAAAGAGAAGGTATTTACAAGATGAGCGGAAAAATTATCAATTCCTTTAATATCACCCAGTCTGCGGAAGGAGAAAACGGGGTTTGGACAACTGTTATTTCATGCGCAGTACTACTCCCGTGATTTTACAAAAAAGTGGTATACAGAAAATAGCAAACCGTGTTTTAATAAAACATATAATAGAATCCGGTTTTCTGAGAAGGACCATGGTCAGTTTGAATTTCTCAGGAAGTATATTTTCATTTATATTAAAAGTTAATACGGCTAAATACTCTGATCATTCCTCACGACATTTTGAGGAAACATAACATGAAAAAGTGCCCTCGCTTTCCTTATTTTCAAGATGAGTATAAAGAAGGTGAAGCAGCTGGTCGACTTCATGTAAGAGATTGCGATGATTAAAAGCGAGGGAAACCAGAAAAACAGGAAATGAAATATGTTCTTTCCGTAATTTTCGAAGAACATTTCCCATGGCATTTGTCATACAAGGAAATATTCCTGATACATCAACATTGCTTTTATTTTTCTGATTTTGTATTTCACAGTGAGAATAATCACATTCGAAATAAAAATCTTCTTTTCCATTCCATTCAATGATGATCCTGTAAGGCTTGACATTATCCATACGCCATCACATTGTTTTTAATAAAAAGCCTGGGAAGGGTTTGATACCTCCTGTGCTGATGCTCCTGAATTGAAAAGACTCTTCAGTTAAGGCTTTTGCGGAGGAATTCCGGCTCTATCCGCAATTTCATTGCGCGCAGATTCAAGGTCAGCCTGAAAATCATCACTTGCGGCCAGTGCTCCGACGATCAGCATGGCAAGGTTTTGACCTCCTTCAATATCAACAGGATAATGGACTCCGGCTTCAATTCTGTGACGAGCTATGGCTTTGGCCCTTTCGCGCAAGGCTTCGAGTTTTTCCGGAAACAACAAACCCAGCACCTCAGCTATTACTCGCGAAAACGTTGTATGTCCGCTCGGATATGCAGGACTGTCATTAATCGGGTCAACATAAAGCTTGACTCTTGCATCAGTGAGATATGGACGGCGAGTATGCCAGAATTTTTTGTCAGCCTCGATAATCTGCGACGTGCTTTTGGCAACAAGATCAATCATCGCAAATGTTTTGGGATAAAGCTCCTTCTTGAAAGCTGGATCAAGTACCGAGGTCATCAATTCGATCCTTGAGCGCTGTTCATTCTTTATCGCGTCAATTTCCTTTTCCGACAAACCCTGCTGTTCACGCAAAACCTCATTTATTTGCTTTTCCCAGGCTCTGCTTCCCTCGATCGGTGGAGTTAGAAGCAATTGGGGCTGTAGTCTCTGTATTTGGAAGTACTGCCTTGAAGAATCCGAAGCCCAGGCTGAAGCAGTCAGACAGGAAAGACAATAAAACACTATCAAAACGAAAGAAGGCAAACGGAAAAAACGCATATCGATTTTCATATTTTCAGTTTTTATATTTTGAAAATAACGGGTTGATAATTATTCAAATTATAAGGTTTTATGCTGGTTCATCAGCAACGGGACGTTTTCCTGCCGATACATTACCAAGTTTCAGTCCGCTGAAGTTCATGAACAGAAGCTTCGTCCTCTTTCAATATATTGAGCCGCAATACAGAGAGTTTTTTGAAATGTTCCCGGACAGGTCCGCGTGTCAGTCTTGCAGAATCAATATCATTGAGAATAGCCTGGTACTGCCCTGCTTTGAATTGTTGAAAAGGCATGCTTGAATCGTTATGCTCATCATTATCATCATAGCAACTCCAGTCAACAAAGGATGTCTGGATTTCCTTCACGGCTGCAAGAGCTTTGAAAAAGCTTTCATTTTCTATCAATCTTACAATGTCGTTCATTTTGTCCTGCTAATTATTGGCTCAAACAAAACCCGGGGAAATAAGTGATTTTAGATCTAACGAACATAACAAGAAATGTTATCTCGTTTTGTAAAACCTTTGTAAACAATCATTTTTCAAGTTCGGAAAATTGTGCCTATACGAGAATAACTCTGGGGCACCTCTATTTATTGTCGTGAGAAGCACGAGTTCAAGGCGGACGGAGCGGAGAAATCCTCATCCCGAAAGCTTTCGGGATGAAGATTTCGATCCCGACGTGTTGGGATAACGCAGCAATGGGGCTTCGGAAGAAATAAATAGAGGTGCCCTCTGGAATGACCGGCACATGTGAAGGGATCGGCAACAAACCACGATGAGTGCAGGAAATGCGGACTAAATAAACCCAACACTATCGAGTGCGGATACAGAGAGTTCGGCTTCGATATTCAATTATGACTTACCCAATCGAAACTTTCATGGCAAATAGTTATTATTGTCCGTCAGACCTTGGATGCGGGAACCGCAGATTAAAACACAAGTAATGGAAGCAAGCCATAAAAAACAGCAGGTCGCGATAAGTTCAGTCGCAGCAAGCATACTGCTGACTCTCATGAAACTCGTTGTGGGTTTCCTGACCGGCAGTATCGGCATCATTTCCGAAGCGGCGCACTCCGCGCTCGATTTCGGTGCCGCCGCATTGACATATTTTGCTGTCAGGATGAGCGACAAGCCCGCGGACACGAAACACCATTACGGACATGCAAAAATCGAAAGCGTTTCAGCGCTTATCGAAACCGGTCTGCTCATCGTCACGAGCGTGTGGATCATATACGAAGCGATCACCCGTTTGCTGGGAGGAATGACGGAAATTAAAGTGACCTGGTATTCAATCGCGGTCATGGTTGTTTCCATAGTCGTTGATTTTTCACGGGCAAGGGCATTGAAAAAAGTTGCAAAGGAAACCAACAGCCAAGCCCTCGAAGCGGATGCGCTTCACTTCAGTTCCGATATCCTCAGCTCTGCGGTCGTCATTGCAGGGCTCGCCTTCGTTTCCTTCGGCATTCCCTGGGCCGATGCCGCTGCCGGTATCGTCGTCGCGATCATGGTTACAAGAGCCGCAATCCGTCTTGGAAAAACAACGATCGATGTGCTTATCGACGCAGCTCCTGAAGGCTTTGCCGATAAGATCAGAGAGATCACAACATCTGTCGCAGGGGTCATCGATATCGACAAGCTCCGGGTGAAGCCGACCGGACCGCAGGTATTCGTTGAAATGGCGATCAGTGTGAACAGAACGCTTTCAGTCGAAAAAGTCCAGGCGATCTGCACAATCATAGAGCAGAACGTCAGGAACGAATTCCCCGTCGCCGACATTACCATCAACACGAAACCAGTTGCGCTCAACAGCGAAACCATTGCTGAGCGGGTGCATGTGATCGGTCTGAACCATAACCTTCATGCCCATAATATTTCAACAAGCCTCGATGCCGAAAAAAAGCATATCACCTTCGATGTCGAGGTCGATCAGCAGCTTACGATCAAGGAGGCCCATGATACTGTAACCGCTCTCGAAGATGAACTGCACCGGGAATTCGACGGTGACATCGAAATCTGCATCCATCTCGATCCCCTTCGTTACGAGGAACGAAGCACATCGGCAATCCCCCAGGCTGAGGCTGACCGTTTGCAGGGAATTATTCTCGACTGCTCGAAAAAGTTCGACAAGATCCAGAATGTCCACGACATCCGGATCCGAAAAACAGAAAAGCAGAAATTTATCATGACCATGCACTGCTCGTTCAACAAAGACGTGCTGCTTGAAGAGGTACATTGGCTCACGAGCCGGCTTGAAGGCGCGATATACAATGCCATTCCCGATGCCTGCAGGGTTATCATTCACGCCGAACCGCTCTTTGTCTGATTTCCAATCAAGCACATTGAAGAAACCTATGTCTGATACTCTTGCATTCGATATCTACGGTACGCTCATCGACACGCAGGGCATTACCGGAATGCTCGAAAAACATGCAGGACACAATTCCGGAGCCTTTTCACTGCTCTGGCGCCAGAAACAGCTTGAATACTCCTTTCGCCGCGGGCTCATGCAACTGTACCGTGATTTCGATGTCTGCACTGTCCAGGCTCTCGATTATGCCCTGTTGACGTTCGGGATTTTCCTTTCACCCGCCGAAAAAAACGAACTGCTCGAAAAATACCGCGCTCTGCCGGTTTTCGAAGATGTGACTGAAAGCCTCGAGCAGTCCAGAAAAGCCGGGTTCAGGGTTTTTGCCTTTTCAAACGGAAAACCATCCGATATAGAACAACTGCTTGTCCATGCCGGAATCAGAGAATTCTTTATCGATATCATCAGTGTGGATGAGGTGCAGTCATTCAAGCCTGATCCCGCGGTCTACCGGCACTTCCTCGAAAAGACAGCATCGAAACCTGAACATGCATGGCTGGTCTCTTCGAACCCGTTCGATATCCTTGGTGCCGTTGCAGTAAAAATGAAGGCCGTCTGGGTACAGCGCTCCCCATCCATCATCATGGACCCGTGGGAATTCACTCCGACTCTGACTGTCAAAAAAATGGACGAGATGACAGCGGCGATACAATCCTGGAAAAACCGTCAGGGATCCTGAACCTGAAATGCAACTGACGGCACGTTCCGGATATATCGCCCGGTAACATAAATCGTCAGCATGGCCGCAAGAAAAAGTCCGAAGGAAAACAGCGCAAGAACCGGAGCCATCCGTCCTCCTGTCGCATCCCGGATCATGCCCGCCAACTCAGGGCTGACATATCCTGCAACATTTCCGAACGAATTGACGAGTGCTATACCCGCTGCGGCGGCCGTGCCGGAAAGAATAGCCGGGGGAAGCGACCAGAAACAGGAAAGCGCCGACATGATTCCTGCTGTCGCAAGTGACAGGGTGAAGATGCCATACCATCCGGAAACAAACGGCATGGCGCTCAATGAGAACGCAACCGCTCCGACAAGGCTCGGAACGGCGATATGCCATCTGCGTTCACCTGTGATGTCCGAATGCATCCCGTTCAGCACCATCACCACGGCTGCTGCAAGCCAGGGAATCGCTGAAATCCAGCCGATCGCGGACACTTCCGTGGTGATGGTTTCCCTGATGATCTGTGGAAGCCAGAACGATATCCCGTATAGCCCCATGACAATCGAAAAATAAACCGCACTGAGTATCCATACAGCAGGACTGGAAAAAGCATCTTTCAGTGTATGGTGTGTTGAGCGGTTCTGTTTCAGTACTCTGTCTTCCTCAGCAATGCTTTCAGTCAATACCTTTTTTTCCGCCTCTGTAAGCCAGGCAGCATGGGCCGGACCAACGTCAAGGAAATAAAATACCCATATGCCGACAATCACCGAAGGCACTCCTTCCAGCACAAAAAGCCACTGCCAGCCCTGAAGACCGGCAATCCGGTGCAACGAAGCGAGAATCGAACCGGAAACCGGCCCGCCGATTATACCGGCAACAGCTACCGCCGTCATGAACCAGGCAACCATCCGCGCCCGGTAACCGGATGGAAACCATAAGGTCATGTAAAGGATAATGCCGGGAAAAAAACCGGCCTCGGCGATACCGAGAAGAAATCGAAGCAGGTAAAACAGGAACTCGCTCGAAACAAATACCTGCAGGCACGCAATCACTCCCCAGGTGATCATGATCCTTGCGATCCAGATGCGCGCCCCTATTTTCGAGAGAATGATGTTGCTCGGCACTTCAAAAAGAAGGTATCCGATGAAAAAGATACCGGCCCCGGTACCGTAGGCCGTATCGCTGAGACCGAGGTCGCTGCACATCTGCAGCTTTGCGAACCCGACATTGACCCGGTCGAGGTATGCGAGGATGTAACAGAGAAACAGGAATGGGATCAGATGCCGGGCAGCCTTGCCAAAAGCTGCGGTTTCCTGGGGAGAAGTTCTGGGAGATGGAAAGTGCGGCATCTTTTTTTAGTGCTGAGTGCTGAGGACTGATGCAATGAGTGAAGAAAATCGGTCCAATCCGTCCGATCGGTCAGATCTGTCAGATTCGGTTCCTCCGCTCATCCCTAAGACAGCCTCTCGTTGATAAACCCGACAAGCGGCTGTACCGTCCTGAAAACCCTGAAAAGCTCATCGGTGAATCCAGCAGAGATCACCTCTTTGTCCGAGAAAAAGCGCTGTGTGTAATACCCCTTGAATTTGAGGTATTCGACAGCCGGGCTCGATGCATCGAACCCTTTCGGAGGCCTCGACAGTTTTCCTGAAGGAAGCACTCCCTCCGGAAACTGCGATGAAAACGTTTTTTCCGAAACTACCGTCTGCCACTCATTGAAATGCATATCTATCTGCCGCCTGACCTGATCGAGCACCGCTGGTTCCGGCATGTAAATACCGCCGCCGGCAAATGACGCTCCCGGCTCGAGATGGAAGTAGTAGCCACCGAAAGGGCTTTTCCTGCCATCCCTGGCGATGAAAACAAAAAAATTGGTTTTATACGGTGATTTGTCCTTTGAAAACCTGATATCGCGGTTGATGCGCATGATGCAGGATTTTGGATCGAGCCCTGACGTAGCGATTTCATCGTCGAATGCCGAAACACCGGCGAGAAGCTGTACAACCGTATCGAAAAAATCGGCGTAGGCGGACTGATACTCTTTGCGGTTTGCTTCGAACCAGTTCCTGTCATTGTTGGCCTTCAACTTCGTGAGAAATGCAAGTGTATCCCTGGTAATCATATCCGTTCCATTTTCCTTTTGTTGTTTTCAATGCAGAAAATCCGGCTGGCAATCGCTATGACATGCTGGTCACGGTTCATCCCCGATGATCATGCGGGAAATTTCAAAAACAGGATTGCTGCATGAGGCGCAAATCAGCCGGCAGAGCGGCATATTCCCTGAACTGCGCAACATCAGCGGAATATCGGTGACATAGGTCCAGTTCTTTTTCAGCAGCCGGACATAGAGATATGCGAGCTGATCGATGGAATTATTGATCTTTTCCATAACTGTTTCTTCGCCAAACAGCGAGAAATTTTTTTCTTCACACAGAAATTCCGCACTGATCGCTTCCTCAGGAAGAGAGAAAAACGGCTCAAGACGGGCGATATCACCAAGTTTTCCATCGTGTTCAAGCAGTTTGTTGACAATAACTCCTGTTGGGAGAAGTAGCCAGAGGTCAGACCTGTTGCATGGAATCCTTTCGATCGACCTCCACTCGATATTGAACCCCAGAGGATCAAGCAGGATCAGAGCCGAAAACTCATCCGACCGCAATGCGTCCGCGAACCGGTCGAGTTCAAGATTGCAGTCTTCCGGCCTGAAAATCATTTTTTTCCGTTCTGCTCCGGGCACTACCGCAAGCCTCTCCTTGAGCTTGACAAGGCTCTGATGGTCGTCAACAAAATAGTAGTAATCGAATCCTTTCTCCAGGTTCAAAATCCTTTCCGCGGCACCTTTGTATCCGATCTCTTCAGCAGGAGTGAATTTCAGCTGCTGCAGCAGAGGGCTTTTCGGATCCCGTCTTGAGCCGCTGCCGGCAAATGCGTCAAAATACACGGTTTTCAGGAAAGGATTCGTACCGGCAACCGACAGATAGGAATCTATATACCGCTCAAAGTAATCGAGTCTCTTTTCAGAGGATGGCCCTTCATATTCCGGATTGAGCTCCATTATACCATTCAGGCTCTCATCATTCATAATACCGCTGTTTCGTGTTGTTCATACATTGTTTCCCTGGTTAGCTTACAGCAGCAGACCATATCCTTTTAAAAAAATGGAGCGTATCGAATCGAGATACGATAAAGCATGCTTAATTTTTTAAAAAGTAAAATATAAATTACGTATTACTGAAGGAAAATCAGTTTTTAATCGATAGAAATTGCTTCTGAAAAGCAGTATCCTGAGCCGTGTGAAGTTTTAACGGGAATCCGGCGCCCTATACCCTTGTTTTTAAGGCGAAGCCGGTGAACCAGGGCATCAAGAGAACGATTGCCATAATCGTTGTTGTCATAATCAAGCGCACTGAGCAGATCCGGGCGCGCAACGACTTCATTATATGATAAAGCAAGCCGTTCTATCAGATCGAATTCCTTAGCCGTAAGATTAATTTCATTTCCGTCCGGAGAGCGCAGGAACTGACCGTTCTTTAACAGCTTCCATCTCGATCCCTGTTTTTGCAACCTAATAGGCTCATTTTTCTTTGCTTCATCCTTTGACGAATGATCATTTTCGAGACGTCCGAGAATACTTAAAATGGAAGCTGACAATTCTGAAAAATCGACAGGCTTGACCAGATAGATATCAGCTCCGGCTTTGTAGGCATTTATTTTGCTTTCCAGCGACGACTGCGCGGTGAGCATAATGATGCGCATGTCGGTATTGTTACGGATATATTCTGCAAGCACAATGCCGTTCTGGTCGGGAAGACCTATATCGAGAACAACGACATCAAACCCTGCTTCAGCAATGTTCCTATAAAACTCAAGAGCTGAATCAACTCCGGTTACATCGAGACCTGAAAGCCTGAGGTACTCGACCATACTGTCGCAGAAATCCTTGTCATCTTCAACAATGATGACACGTCTGTTATTGTCCATAAATTCTGAAGGATATGTTGTATCTGCTTTCAATAGAACAGTATAGTGAAAATGTCACTATTTTTTACAGAAGATGGAGTCATTGCCCCTTTCCGGAAATTCAGTGAGCTTTCTCATATAACGGAACGCGTACCATCGCTTCTACACCGGTTGGGATACCTTTCAGGCTTACCGTTCCCTTATGCTGTTCGATAATGTTCTTGACAAGCCACAAACCCAGTCCTGCTCCGCTTGTGTTCATCGAGTTGCTGCCCCGGTGGTATTTCTCGAAGAACGATTCGGCCTGCTCTTCGGTAATCGGTTTTCCCTGGTTCCTGATCCTGATTACCGCCTCATGACCTTCATGCTGGCATTCCACTTCTATCGGCTTATCGTCAGGAGAGTATTTCCTGGCATTGTCGAGCAGGTTGTATATCGCCAGTCCAAACTGGATTGAATCACCCGAAATCCTGCAATCCTTGAGGTTATCAGTATACTTGGCCGTGATGTCGGACCAGAGCGATTTAAACGACTCGAGCTGTGCCGAGACGACCTGGGATATATAGAATACCTTGAATGTCATCTGAGTCCGGGACTCGAACACACGGCTTTCATGGATCGATTCTTCCATCAAATCCACAAGACGATCGATTGCCCTGTGGATTTTACCTGTTTCGACCGGGTTGACGCAGTTGTAGCGCTTGTTTTTAAGCTCGATAAGGTCAAGATTGCCGCGAATGATTGCAAGAGGGGTACGGTATTCATGGGTTATCATGCTCAAAAAGCTGTTCAGGCGGTTCACTTCCTCGTTCAGTTGAGCGGTCCGTTCGGCAACAGCCTGCTCGAGCCGTTCGATGCTCATCTGCTGCACTTCCTGCAGCGTGATATCGGTAATCATGACCAGTAAGGCCTGCCTGTCGTTGATCGTGATATATTCGGCTGAAAACAGGATATTCAGGGGTTCTCCCGTCTTTTTCCTGAAATGGAAAGGGGTATTGATGATTTTACGGCAACCGTAGAGTTCCCTCCTGATCTGTTCCTCATCTTCATCGTTCATCACAATCCCGATCTCGAAAATATTCCGCCCGATAACTTCTTCCCGATCGAACCCGAAGAGTTCGAGCATAGCAAAGTTCACATCGTACATGATACCTTTTTCGACTTCCCCGATGGCTATCGCAACAGGAGAGTGATCGAAGATGTTCCGGAATTTGCTTTCGTTTGCCCTGACAGCCGCTTCGGCCTTCTTTTGTTCGGTGATGTCCTGAACGATACCGAGTACATGCATGTCGTTGTCAGTGACATCTGTCTGACTTGAACCGGTAACCCATATCCATCGAAGTTCGCCGCTCTGACGATGAATCCGGCACTCGAACGTATAATTTTCTTTTCTGTGGATGGAGTCCATGATCAAAGCCTGGATCCGGGCACGATCTTCCGGAACGATATGGCTGATAAACTTTTCAAGGGACCAGTCCGGCTCAATCGAATCGTACCCGAAAATATGGGCATGCTCGAGAGAGCACTCCACATGGTAATTCATCAGGCTCATGTCCCAGACGCCTACATGGCTTTTCTTGAGAATAAAATCAAGTTTCTCACGGTTTTTCTGGAGCTCTTCCTCGATTTTTTTACGGTTGGTAATATCGATAACGGTGCCGATATAACGATCGACCTTGCCATGGTTGTTGTAAAGTGGCCTGCCTCGCGACATCAGCCAATGGATTGAACCGTCCGGATGTTCGACACGGTATTCAGTATTAAGCTCGATTTTTGTTTTTGATGCCGAGTTTACCGCCTGAACAGTTTTTTCTCTGTCCTCGGGGTATATGGCGCTTTTCCAGAGATCGAATGAAGGTTTTTCTCCATTGCGCCAGTCAAGACCGTATAAAGGCCATGTTTCTGTCGACCAGATATTTTCGCCGGTTTTCATGTTCCATTCCCAAATGCCGGCACGTGCGGCTTCAAGTGCCTGGCTGAGCCTCATCTTGCTCTCCATAAGATCGTTCAGAAGCTCCTTGCGCTTGGTAACATCGGATACGGTACCGATATAACTTTTTATCTTTCCGTCGGGGAAGTAGAACGGCACACCTCGGCACATGAGCCAGTGAACCGAACCATCCTTGTGACAGACCCTGTATTCGACATTGATATCCTTCTCATTGTTGGCCGCAGACATGACCTTCTCGAATGTTATATCCTTGTCGAGAGGGTGGATATTGGTTTCACACAGTTTATGCGTTGTCTTCTTGCTGTCAGGTTCCAGATCATACAATCTCCAGACACTGTCGGTCCAGGTTACATTGTCTTCAACGACATCCCATTCCCAGACGCCTGAGTTGGTGGCGTCGAGGGCAAATGTCATTCTTTCTTTGCTTTCCAGAAGTGCAATTTCAGTTGTTTTGCGTTCCGTGATATCGATAATGGTACCGATATATCGAACCGTTCGTCCTTTGTTGTTCAATTGGGGTTTACCTCGTGACATGAGCCAGTGAACCGAACCGTCAGGATGGATAACTCTGTATTCCACATTCAATTCCGTTCCCTTCCCGGCAACGGCAGTGACGGTTTTGATGGCAGAGTCCCTGTCATCCGGATGGATAGCGCTGGCCCAGAGATCGAAGGAAGGTTCAGTGCAACTTTTTTCAAGGCCGTAAAGATCCCATGTTTCATCTGACCAGTTAATGGCATCGTTTTTCAGGTCCCACTCCCATACACCCGCCTGGGCGGCTTCCAGAGCCATATTGAGCCTTTCCCTGTTTTCGACAAGTTCCATCTCTATATTCTTGCGTTCGGTGATGTCGATTATCGCCCCGATGTAACGAACGACCGTTCCTTTGGAATCTCTGATCGGCATCCCACGGGAAGTAAGCCAGCGGATTGAACCGTCCGGGTGAACGGTGCGGTACTCGAGAGAAGCAGCCTCACCCCTGCTCACGGCAGACTTGATGATCCATGAGGCCATAGTCCGGTCTTCAGGATGAACGGTATCGGCACAGAGCTGATTGTTCAGGGGGACGCTTCCCGGTTCAAGACCGTACAATCGCCATACCTGTTCAGACCAGCTCAGGGTATCGGTCGAAACATCCCACTCCCATACTCCTGACTGGGATGCATCGAGAGCGTAATTGAACCGGACCTTGCTCTTCAGAAGCTCGATCTCTATCTGTTTCCGATCGGTGATATCGATGATTGTACCGATAAAGCTCTGTTTATTGGTCAAATCATTATGCATGGGCTTACCACGGGATAAAACCCAGCGAACCGTTCCATCAGAAAGGCAGACACGGTATTCCACATTCAAATCACTCTTGCTGGCAACAGCTCCCTTGACCATTTTCTTGACTTTATCGATATCGTCAGGGTGCACCACTTTCTCCCAGAGTTCAATCGAAGCTTTTTCCTTTCCTGGTTCCATACCATAGAGCTTCCATGTTTCATCCGACCAGTCAACCTCATCAGTTTCCTGGTCCCATTCCCATATACCCGCATGCGCTGCCGAAAGCGCCTGATTGAGCCTTGTTTTGCTTTTATTCAGCTCCTCTTCGAACTTTTTACGGTCGCTGATGTCGATTCCGATGGAGAGCGCACACGCTTTGCCGTCAATGAATATCCTGCTTGTTCGTGTCAGCATCCACAAATGCCCGCTACAGCCATGCGGATGTATTTTTAAAACTCTTGAATCATCAACCCCCTTGTTGATAACCTCCATGATTCTCTTCCTGAGCATGGGCATATCGGCAGGACTGAAAAATTCTGCGGGCTTGGGAATCTTTTTGTCAGACCGGCCTTTACTGTATAGCATCTCTTCGGCATATCTGTTCCAGACGATCATGCAAAGATCGGCATCGAGGATCACGGCTGAACAAGGCATGGTATCGAGCAGGGCTGTCTTCAATGACCGTTCCGTATTGAGATCCCTGCTGGTTTTACGAAAACCTGAAATATCCTGGATGGAAACAAGAAGGCTGTTTATGTTATCTTTGCCGGAATTGACAGGATTTATAGTTACCCGCCAAGTATCCCTTTCATCCTCGAATACTTTCCGTTTCCCGGTTATCAATACTTCGTCTATAAGCTTTTTCTGATGGTCGGCAAGTTCCGGCTGATGCAGGACATCGGCAAGAAGGTTATAGATATTTTCACCGATGCATTCACTGGTTGTCAAACCGAACCATGATGAAAAAACGCTGTTGGCATTCAGAATTACACCTTCGCTGTCGATGAGGTACACTAAATCAGGAAGGGCTTCCAGGATTGCGGAAATTTCAGACAACTGCTTGCTGTTTTGAGCGATTGTTTTCATGTGTATCAAAAATGATGGAAAGCAGGCTTGTCACTTCATCGTATGAGATTTATCAGTAAAAAAAATATCAGATTTACAAGATATTTTCTCACCTCGCTTACAATTCATACATAAAAAGCCACACTTTTCAATGTACAATCTGTTCAAAGTATAGTTATCCCAGGGAAGCCACTCGCCAAATGAAGCACTTTGATAGTATTATCGTTTCTGATGAAACGAAAAAATGCTGGCCGGGCGTCAAAATCGTGTAGCCCGGCCCGCACTGGTGATGGAGAAATGAAAGAAGAATGTTCAACCGAGGTACTTGATACCGATCAGTCCGGCAGCGATAAACTGGTTGATTAGAAAAAGGAAATTATTCACGATCTGGAAACGCAGAAAAGCATTGTGCGCATGAACTTCGCTCTTGCCGATCGCATTGCCGAAACCATCGTCGACGGCATGCTGCAGGAAAGAGGCGCCTGTTTTCGGATTCCGGTAAATTGAAATCTGGATATAGAGGCTGAATGCCGTCGAGGCGATAATGATATACATGAGGACATGGAATCCCCAGTTCCAGGCAAGAAAAGCAAAAACACCGAAGACCATGTCGATGATACCAAATGCGACAAGAAATGTTTTACGGGTCCCGATCATGACGGTAAGCGATTTCATGCCGCTTTTTGCGTCCCCTTCTGTAGATTTGAAATCATTCATGATGATAAGAGAAACGGCCATAAAGAAGTTAAGGATGCCGAGCCAGATCACTTCAGGCCTTATGTCACTGAACAGAGCATTTGCGGACAGATACGTAATGAATCCATAGGAGAGGCCAACTGCCGGTGCAGAAAGGAAAATGTTTTTTTTCAGTTTCAACGGAGGGGCCGAATAGATATAGCCGATAACAAGACCGGATAACAGGGAGACAGCAAAAACAATACCTCTCACTCCCCCGATATCGAATCCGATCCAGATTGCAAGCAGAATAGCTGTTACCAGCACAATGCCCCAGTTCCATGCTGCTTCCCTTTCTGATATCCTGCCTGAAGGGATCGGACGGGTAGGCTCATTGAGCCTGTCAAGCTCGAGATCGTAGAAATCGTTTATTGACTGGCTGAAACCAGTACCGAGAGGGCCGTACATTATGAAAAGCGCCAGCAACAGGAGATAATCGTGTAACGTTGGTTTCATGCCTCCTGAAGCCATTACCCCTGCAGCAAGACAGGGAAAAACGCTTATCCACGTAACTGGATCAAGCAGCTCTATATGTGCCTTGACCTTGTCGATAAAGAGTGCTCGTGTATTTGGTGACATGGAATTACTGTTCTGAAGTGATGGAATATGGATAAACAGGCCGTTGATGTTTCGCTTGTTTGTTTACAGGTACATTTCCGGTGCAAGTCTTCTTGTGAACCGGTTCATCATGATGTTGGCCAACCAGACCCAGTTCAATGGTTTTCCGCTCATCCTCTGCATGATGGCGCGTCCCCGGTACACCTCTTTTTGGAGCTTCACAAAGTTTTCAAGGAGTTTTTCGCCGGAAATTTTTCGTGGTTCGAACATGTAGTGGTAAGTGTCATACCTGCTCCAGTCAAAATGCCTCAGCCTTGGCTTCATCTCTTCGAAATACGGTGTCCCGGGAAAAGGCGTTACAAGGGAAAAAACAGGGAACTCTATCCGGTTCTGCATAATGAAATCGTAAGTGGCCTGAAAGCTTTTTTCATTGTCGTCATCAAAACCGAACATGAAATATCCCTGGATAGCCACACCGTTTCTGTGAAGGTTATTGACAACGGTAGAATAGTTCTGAAGACGATTGGCCCCCTTGTTCACTGTTTTCAGGACATCGGGGTTGAGTGATTCGAAGCCGATGCTCATCAGGTCGCACCCTGACCTTCCTGCGATCTCGGCAACTTCCGGTTTATGAAGAAAATTCATTGAGATATTCGCATTCCAACGAACTCCCAGTTTCTCCATCTCCCCGAGAAGTTCAGTGAAGTACTGGGGCCTGAAACTGATGTTGTCATCCATGAAAGAAAAATTCACATTCTTCCGGTTCAGACGCTCCTGATGAGAACGCATTTCATCGAGCACCAGTCCTATCTCGCGATAACGGTAACTTTTTCCGTAAACTGTAGGAGTTGTGCAGAAATTGCACCCGACAGGGCATCCTTTTGTTGCAAGGATCGGAATTCTGGAACTGTATTTTCTGGCATTTTTCGATTGAAGGGCATACCCGAAATCCGGCGAGCTCATAGCGGTCATGGATCGGAGTTCTTTTGCCCTGTAGACAGGCTTTATTGTTCCATTGATAATATCGGTTTCCAGTTCATCCCATATCGATTCAACTTCTCCGTAAACGACGCTTGTACAATGATGAATCGCTTCATCATGCATCATTGTCGGATGAACTCCGCCCAGCAAAACAATCTTTTTCTGGGCGAGAGCCTTGTCTCCAATGTTGTAGGCATTTCGTGCATTGAGTGTACGGGAAGTAATCGCCACAACATCGAAATCCGAAAAATCTTCAGGGACCCGATCCCCTATCCTCTCATCGATCAGTTTTACATCAAATAGTCTGCCGGCGAGTGTCGCAACCATAATAAGGTTCAGGGGCATGCTGACACTACCAGAATCAACCATCATGCTTGTCGAGCTTTTCGGCTGGACAAGAAGCCATTTAGTTTTAGAATTGTCAGCCGAATCACTCTTTTTCGGATAACCGGATGCATGATGGCTTATTGTCGACTTCGGATTGTTTGTATTTGCTGACAGCATGCGGCTTACTCTCTGCGGGTAAAATTACTTCTGAATAAAACTCTCCAAAACAGGCCTTCAGGCATCAAATCTTTTCCTGATCTCTTTCGTGGCCTTCGCATATCCTGAAACTTCCGGAGAACTTCCTTTGTAACCGCCAATTGATGAAGAGCCGCCATACAGATAGGGATAGGCGTTTGCGCCCAGCCTTTTGGTACATTTGCCGACATTTTCGAGATAATCACCGACAACCCACCAGTGCCCGTCAATAAACACTTCAAGTAAGCGGCCATATGCTTCGGCTCCCTGTACAAAAGCTCCGTTAATGCTGCTCATTTTTTATCCGTTTAAATGTTGATCTGAAAAATCATTTAATATTATGCTTTTACATGAGAGACTCGATTTCCCCACAAAGTATAGAATTGCGTTTCAACAGGGCTTTCGTCATCCCTGAATTTGTCAAGTTGTGCTTTCGCCTCTTCCTTCGTACAGTGCAAACCGTAAGCATCGATGATTTCCATGCGCTCGTCCATGTCTGCGGCAGACAATATTTGCCGACGAAACAATTCATCTGCCTCAAGTCGATCAAAAAGTGTTTTTGACTCCGATTCTAACATTTCCCGGATATTTGAATGTTTTTTGATGTAATCCACTCCTGTTGCGAATCCGCACATTCCACCATATTCATTCAGGCAAGTTTCAGCCGGCTCTTCACTGCACCGTTCTGTTATTGATGAAGAAACGTCGTACTCATTCCTGCTGATATGCTCATAACTGATTTCTCGCTTCTCATTCGTTCTGTCCTTTAATTCTCCCCAATTAATTCCAACTCTATATGAGGGGTTCTTTTCTGCTTTTTTTAACCTGATTAAAGACATAAACGCCTCATTTTGTTTTAAGACAATCAGTTAAAGCCAGAATTCCATACCGGCTTCATACTGTCCTTCTCAAAAAGTCATTGTAAAAACCTTTCAATTTCTGAAAAATATATTACATTTATTACAATTATCATAATAATTACCAGCAAGATGACTTAAAACACTTTGTTCATTTATCATATTGTTTTATATACACTTAAATGAATAAAAAAGCGTAATTGATGATTGTTCTGCTGACAATCAGATTCTATCTTACAAATCTATTACATCGCAATTATTAGAATTCTTTAGCCTTCGTTGTGGAAGACTAAAAAGCAGGAAAATTGGATCAGTACGAGATGTGAAAATTAAGGGGGCGACATAGGTAATCTGCTAAGAAAGGCACTTCCTGCTGCTGAAACTAAAAAAGGCATTTCTCTATACTCAATCTTTCATCAACCATAAAACATAACAGCTATGGCAAACGAAACACCAAACCCTATGAACAATCTCACGGAATCAATCGGAAAACTTGGACAAATGCAGGTTGATCTGATCACCAATGGCATTAAATCGGCAACAGCTGTATTTGAGCCATTAAGCAAAACATCTATTGAGATTACAGGTAACGTTTTAAATGCCCTTAACCAGGCACTGCAGAACATTTCGTCAGCGATCGCTCCAAAAAAATAAGCTGTACTGTTGTGATGAAAGCACCTCCCGTAAATCGAGAGGTGCTTTCCACATCTATTTCAAAAAAAACAATAAAGATCCATGTCCGAATCAAAAACCTTGCCCGCAAACGCATCTTCCGATGGAATCAAAGGATTGGCAATGATGGCGCCTGTCGTCGGTGTTCCTCTTTTTGTTCATGCAATGGGCGGAGTATTTCTTACGGGAATTGGATTTTTTGCTCTTTCACCTATAATCGCCCCTTTTAAAAAAAGCATTTTTAAAGCGACAAAAAACATGCTCATTGATACATATTCAAGTCTCGAGAAAAAAGTAATAGACCCTGTTAAAATCAAATAAGAAAAAAAGGTACAAGAGTAATGGAAAATAATGCCATATCGAGAATTCTCTGGATGCAGGCAGTCAAGGGGGCCTGGAATGCTTACATAGAAAGAATGAGTAGTATATTAATGCACAGCAAAATGGAGTCGTATCTCAGTCAGAAAATTGATATGGGGATGACACTCGAAGAATTCGCGGAAAACATCTTTATAGCCGGATTTGTTGCTGGTGAAAAACATAATGCAAATTATATGCTTGGCAACAAGAAATGCGAACCAAATCTTAATTGATAATAAATATTTATAAATCCGTATTTTTATTCCTTTATGATCTTTAATCAAAATATAACTTGAATTTTTTGTTTTACAGATTGAGTTAGCAATGTTTATTAAGATATAAAGATTCTGTCGTTTACCTGCTTTCATAAAGACAAATAAAAAAAGGTCCTTTTCATTATTTAGAATATTTATCCTATGAATCAAACTGACACTGCAAATCTGGTGAAAAACGCAGTGGGCGTCGCTGGTGGAGCTGCATTAATTGCGCCTGTTGCGCCTATTGCTCCTCCTTTACTGCATGGTCTTGCAGGTATAGCCGTCGTCGGTCTCGGAGTTTTCGCTGTCGGGTCCCTTGCATTAAAAGTAGTTGAAACTATAGCAGGAGCAGATAATCCTTTTAAACCAAAAGAAAGCACAAAAACCAGGCAACCGGAAAAAATCCAGTTTTATTCACATAAATGATTTTTCTGCAGCTGCAATTCATATCTTTTTGCCTTATTTCATCAGATTGTTGTTCACTTTAAAAGAGTCTGATATTTTACTTTCTCACAGTGATTATTTTTCAGACAGATATCTTTTTATCTGGAATCCTTTCCCGAAACAGCTGTTGAGATAGTAAAAATGAGTTGATTTATGGAGGAACTTCTCCCTTTAAGCTGGACAAGAATCGAAGGCATAAAGGCTGTTTACCGGGATATTCTGCTTCCGGTATCCCGTACCCGTTGGGTTACTTTTGCCGATATACCTCACGAATACACTTTTCAGATTCTTTATGAAGACCTTTGCCGGACTTATCCGGATGGATATGTTATAAGGGGATGCACTCCCGAAATGGCAGATTTTTTTCACCTTGAAAAGTGCTATATGGTGAGATCTGGAGCTGAAGCGGTTCTCGATCTTAACCGACCGCATATGAAAAGAAAAACAATATCGGCGTCTCTGAACAGAGGAATAAAGCATGGACAAGTTGAAGAAATTTCCTTAAACAACTCGACGGTTCATCAATTCGATGCATTCAGAAGGGAAACAACACATGCTGAAAAACCGCAGCTGTCTCATGTATTCAGGCAAAACCTTTCACTGGACAAACGAACATTTGTGTTCTGCTCGTATTCCGGCAAATGGCTTGCCTTAATCACCATTTCAAGGCGTGACCGGTTTGCTTTTCATACTGAGCTCATGCTCAGGCATCGCAATGCACCTGGTGATATCATGGAATGCCTGGTGGCGGAAATATTTGAAATCCTGAGAAGTGAAGGAATTCAGGAATGGAGCCTGGGAGAAGTCCCTTTCGTGTTTCCGGATCAGGCTGCGGAGGAACCGCAGAATCCTGTCGAAAAACTCATACTGACCATAGCATCTTCCTGCAAATACGCTTATGATTATGAAACCCTCTATCGTTTCAAAAACAAGTTCTCTCCCGTCTGGCGTCCCGTTATGCTCTGCACCTACAATCCACCAACAACTGTTTTACTTGCCGAACTTGCCTTCGCAATGGGATTCACAAATCTTCTTGCATACGAGTCTTTGATGATGACAAGAAAACTGCTGAACCTTCGTTGAGACATATGGTCAACGTATGTTGTCCAGCTGATGTTTTACGTATAAAAATTATTATCGGCAAACTATGACAATACTGTAAATCACTTTTTTTAATAATTTCAGCCATAAATGCCTGTAAAATCCTGATTACCCATATCCAAACAGCGGACCTTTATGAAACAACACTGTCAGGATTTCCTACCTTGTTCCATACCTCGTCACGCAGCAGAACAGCTCTTCCGGCATCAATCAGACCTGGTTTTATGAATTCTTTCCAGACAGGCTTATCGAATGTTTCATGAAGATACTGCCACCATGACTGGATCACCGAAACTGCTTTTAATGTAACATCTTCAGTCTTGTCTGCAAGGAAAAAACCAAGGGCAAGGTCCATATACCCATAAGTGTCAATAGAATCAACAGAGGTGGTGACGACATGAATATCATAACCGGGAAGATATGTTGCATAATAGGTTTCCGGCCATGATAATCCCGGTTGTGAATCATCCCAGTTTATTTCGAACAGATGAGCCGGAAATATCACTTCATTTCTCATGCGCACCGCGCAATCCCATGCCTTGCGCCCGATAACTGCCGAACCGTCAGCCTGGATTGATAACCCCTGGGGCAGCCGTTTCTGCACAGAAAAAACTGAAATCTCTGCGACCCTGTTTGAATCCATGAGCAAGTCTTTCTGCAGATATCCAGGGGTTTTCTGTATCCATCGTTGCAGAACAATCTGCTCATCCCTTGTATACAGTGAGGGAATTACCATACTCTCATGAAAAATCATTGTACCTCCTGTTTGATATGTTTGATACTCCCACGGCGATGTAATAAGCTCTTTTAAATAATTCAGTGCCGGGTTCACTGACATGTCCGAACGCATTCAGAAACTTCAATTCGATACTCCACGGGACAACCGCTATATTTATTATTAAAATTACATAATAATTATAATTTATATCACATTTATTTGATGGGTTTGGGTTTTTTAGGAATATCAGGGTTTGGCTGCAACACTCCGGTTTTGAATCCATCAATCCGAAAAGAGAGGAAAGTTTCACCTATTTCATTTTCTGATAACATTTTAAAGGAAAATCACTAAAAAGTATTGAAATGGCTCAGTACTCATCGGATTCTTTTACAGAAAACATCAAGGATCGGATTGCATCTGCCACGGAGGGAATGGAGGATGAGTGGCTGAATGAGAAGCTTGAGACCTTTATCACTTTCATGATGCGATATTTGCTCGAGAAAATGCGCAAAGCGCAATCGTTGCCTGACTTAGAGGATCAAACTCACTGCAGTTCCTGCAATTCTCTTTCTGAAAATACGTTAAAAGCCACTTCAGGATTTTCATCAATGGAAGGAAATCGCCCTTATTTTGAAAAAGAGGTAGTTAAACGCTTCGGAGATTAGAATAAAGAGGCTTACTGCCTGAAAAAAAGAATGGCAAGGGAAAAAATACTCGTATAGCAGGAAAACAGAATTTCATCATAACATCAGAGGATCATCTCAGCATATTGCGTTCACGGTACCATTCATAGGCACTGCGGATACTTTTTTCGGAAGGCTCCTGCCTCATATTCAGTTCATGTAAAGCTTTTGATGAATCGAAATAAAGAAATTCGGACGCAACCCTGAACATCGAAAGATTGAAGAGTTTCGATATCCCGTTCCTGATTTTGTAGCGGTCGAGCACTGTTTTCAGGATTTTTCCAAACCAGAACGGAAGCGGCAAAAGTACTTTAGGTGCACCGGTAATCTTTGAAATGGTGTCGACAAGCTTCTTGTAAGAAACATTTTCTCCACCGATAATGTAACGCTGCCCTTTTCTTCCCTTTTCCATAGCCGTCATGATGGTTTCCGCAACAATATCGACATCTATGACGCAGATACCGCCCAGGGGATAAAAAGGGAGAAGCCGGTTATTGACATCCTTGATCAGCCTTCCTGCATTGAAATTCATGTCTCCGGCGCCAAAAACGAATGCAGGATTCACGATAACACAATCAAGTCCTTTGTTGACCGCATCAGCAACTTCGATCTCGGCAAGGTGTTTGGTCTTTGCATATTCAAGCTTTATGGCATCAAAATTCCATTTTACATTCTCATCGACCGGTTTTTTTCGCGATCCAATTCCTACTGCTGTTATCGAGCTGACATGAAGCACACGCTTTACACCTGATTCCAATGCTGATCGGAGAACATTCTTCGTACCAATGACGTTGATTCTGTAAAGCTGTTCCGTTCTTTTATCACCCATGTACGTAAGTCCGGCAACATGATAAACATAATCAATACCAGCCATTGCGTTTGTGACAGAATCGCTGTCGGTTACATCACCATAAACAAGTTGTATTTTGTCAAGCCTGCCGGTGAGAGCTGACAGATCTGAATTTTTTCGGACAAGAACAGAAATCCTGTCAGGAGTTGCAACAAGTTTTTCAACAAGACGGGAACCGATAAAGCCGGTTGCCCCGGTAACAAGAATATTATTCACAACAAACGGACTTCATTTTTCAGGAAAGCGAATAATCATGCGGCTTTTCAATCGCGTAACTGATTAAAAACGTATTCGATACCGCTTTTTGCTCATGCCTGCAACGTACAAAAAAACCCTTGTAAACAACCAGAATAATTATCCTTCATTTACCGGGTAAAAAAAACCCAACAAACAAGCAAATAAGTTTTATCAGATATATAATATTTTTTAAAGGGTTTTTGTAAATTAATTTCTAACATAAGGGCACCTCTATTTATTGTCGTGAGAAGTACGAGTGCAAGACGGACGGAGAGGAGAAACCGGTGTGTACACGTAGTACATGAGGATGTCGAGCACCGCCCAACGCAGCAATAGGGCTTCAGAACAAATAAATAGAGGTGCCCATAATTCTCGCTTAAAATCTGCTATAAGCGAGTCATACAGGCAAAGGGAACCCTCGGGAAAGTTGTACCGGGGCTTAAATCCTGCCAATAGCTGAATATTCTTGATACTGTCATACTTAATCAGTAACAGCTCATGTCATGCTGAAAGAAATGATCCCTGAAATCATTTTCAAGCTGGAAAATCAGAAATTCCTTGAAGCTTTTGTGAACCTCGAAGGGCTCATTTTTTTCATGCATGAGAACCTTGGAGAATTTACTTCAGACGAGATATTCTGTGTAGTCCTGGCTCATGATGCTATTTCGGAGCTCCTGAATGAACTGAATACAGTTAAAACGTCAAATGGTTTCAATGGTAAAATCGAGTTCTGTGCTCATCTTGCAGCATTGAGATTGAAGGAAGCTCTCGGGGATAATGTCTCGGGAAGAGCAGCCAAGGCATTATCCATGTTACTCGAAGTGATCATGAACAAATAATGATGAAAAACCATTCATGAACAGGTTCAGAGGAATCGTACTCGTAGCGGGCGCAACCGGCAGGACCGGACAGTGGATAGTCAAGCGTCTTCAGGCTCATAATATCGATTACCGTCTTTTTGTACGTTCTGAAGCAAAGGCTCTCGATATATTCGGCCCTGAACATGCCGAAAGGATTGTAACTGGATCGATCGAAAATCCACAGGAAATCAATGAAGCCGTCACCGGCTGCAGTGCGGTCATTTCGGCGATCGGTGCTTACGTCACTGACCCGTCCGCTCTTCCCTCTTCGGTGGTTGACAGGGACGGAATGGGCTCCTTCGCGAAGACAGCACGAAGCCGGGGAGTAGAAAAATTCATTCAGGTTACCTCGCTGGCCGTGACAAAACCGGAACACCCGATGAATAAATATGGAAATGTACTTGACATGAAACTCCAGGGGGAAAACGCCATTCGCTCCATCTTTACCGATCAAGGATTCTCCTATACCATCCTTCGCCCTGGAGGTCTTCAGGATGGAAACCCCTTCCTGCATCAGTTGCAGTTCGGCACAGGGGACAAACTCATGGGCGTTATCGACCGGAGCGATTTGGCTGAATGCGCCGTTGTCTCACTCTGGCACCCAAAAGCCCGCAACATGACCTTCGAATTAATCAGGGGTGCGGAAGTTCCGCAATCCTCGCTCGAAATCTTTTTCGAGCAGCTTTCATAAACAGGATTCACGGTTTTTCGCTCTCATCTTGATCCGAAACCATGAGATTGAGCTGTTTGCAATAGCTGAAAATGCATCTGTCTGCCGGACAACACCGATCAGCCTCTACTCCGTTGTTGTTTTTCAGACTGTTCTTCATCCTGAAATACCTGCCGTTCTGAACTCGTAACAAGCTTGTGGAGGACACCGGTCACAAGCAGTGCTGCAAGTAGCAGGCCGTAATGCCATGGATTGAAAACCGATTCGAGGTTGCCGCCTGCCGTGACAATCTTGACCGGTTCGACGATAAGCTGCCGGAGAAGCGTGATCATGGCTACTTCGATAAAAACCACGACATGGAAAACGCCGGTCTGGACATAGTTGATTTCAGCGGCAATGAGGCTGGAAAGGGTCCATACGATAAAGAGCGTGCCCAGGGCCTGCAGAAAACCATGTGCAAGATTGTTATGCTCAATGGCCTGCAGTACGGCGACGGAAAATTCCCAGATGACCATGATACTTGCAAGTACGAGGGCAATGGCAAGAAGGGCATGGAGAATGTGATTGAAAGCCCTCAGGGCGCTCAACAGGCGATCTTCGAATGTTGCTATCATAAGTATTACTGAATATATTTAGTAATTCTTTATGCGGTACCCGGTGAATTCCTTATCGTCTTGGGAAATCCCCATTATTTATTGTAACGATAAGCTTTCTTGTTTGCAAAAACAGGCAATTGAAATACATAGGAAATGTCGTTGTCAAGGTATTGAATATTCCAAAAGCTTGTTGCATAGCCCTATGAAATCCGAAAGGTTTGAAATAAGTATCGATGTACAGTCGGAAGATATAGACATGCTCGGGCACGTCAGCAACATCGTTTATGTAAGATGGATACAGGAAGCGGCTATTGCGCACTGGAGTACACTTGCTCCCCGCGACGACCAGGAAAAACTCGTCTGGGTAGTCCGTCGTCATGAAATTGATTATAAAAAAGCTGCAATGGAAGGAGACACGGTCCTTGTGCAAACATGGATCGGGACCGCTTCCCGTATAGCATTCGACCGTCATACAGAAATACTGCGGGCCTCCGATCAGCGACTGCTTGCACAGGCGAGGACCGTCTGGTGCCCTCTCGACAGGGAAACAGGCAAGCCGACCGATGTAAGCCCGGAAATTCGTTCGCTTTTTTCTGTTGCCAAATGAGCGGATCATAAACCATTGCAGAGTCATTCCGTCTTATGTATATTATCGGCAGGGCATTCTCCCATGCAGCTCGACCGGTAATTCCCTTGCAATTGAGTTCGCACTATTTTTTATAAAAAGCATGCCCGCATGGACAAAGAAACGATAAAACGGCTGCAGCAAGGAGACACTCCCATCACTCTTTCCTTTCTGCCCGATGATGTTATCGGCGTCAGCGGCATGATCCTTATAAATGCCTCTTCTGAAAAAGTGTGGGAGGCAATTACCGATTATGACAACCTGAGCCGCAATTTGCCGAAAGTCCTGTCGAGCAGGCTGATTTCTCGGAATGGCAACGAAATTGTTCTTGAACAGACGGGAAAAACCGGTATTTTCATTTTTGAAAAAACCGTACATTTCCGACTGAAAGCACGGGAAGATTACCTGAAAAAAGTCAGCTTCGAACAGCTCGATGGAGATTTCAGGATTTACCGGGGTGATTGGACCATTGAAACATATCCCGAAGTTCAGGGAACGGTGCTTTCTTACAGAGCTGAAATCAAACCGGTTTTTTTTGCACCGTCTGTCCTTGTCAGTTTCGTTCAGTACCAGGACCTGCCGGGGATACTCAAAGCACATAAAAAAAGAGCTGAAATGCTCTGACGGCATAGCCGAAAAAAATCCGGCAGGAGGACATCACCGGTCCGCCGTTACCAATGATCAATCATTTTGTCCTTTTTTTTCAAACCATGATTACTGAGAAACCAGTCTGCGTTACAGGAGCATCCGGGTTCATTGCTGCGCATATTGTCCGGGAACTGCTCGCCCTAGGATACAAAGTTACAGGGACCGTCAGAAAAAATCCCTGGGAATACCCTTTCCTTCTCAACCTTCCCGGAGCGCATGAACGGCTCAAGCTTGAAAAAGCGGATCTGCTCGAGGAAGGATCGTTCGACAAGGTGGTTGCCGGATGCGAATATGTCATACATACTGCCAGTCCTTTCGAGATGAATGTCAAGGATCCCCAGACCGATCTTGTCGATCCGGCTGTGAACGGCACGGAATCAGTACTGGGAAGCTGTATGAAGGCCGGCAGCATCAAAAGGGTCATCCTGACATCCTCGATAGCGGCAATGACTGACGAACCTGAAAGTTCAAAAGTTTATAATGAAAAGGACTGGAATACCATGTCCTCGCTCGATCGTAATCCCTATTATTATTCCAAGACACTTGCCGAACGTGCGGCATGGGATTTTATCATGCAGAAAAAACCTGGTTTTGACCTTGTTGTGATAAACCCCTTCCTTGTCCTTGGACCTTCACTCGGTCCTTCTCTCAGTACAAGCTGCGAAACGATCCGGGACATGATGGCCGGGGTTTATCCGGCAATCATGGACATCAACTGGGGTATTGTCGATGTGCGGGATGTCGCCAGTGCCCATATACTCGCTATGGAAAAAGCAGAGGCGAGCGGGCGCTATCTCTGTTCGGGTGATGCGCTGCATATGAGGGAAATTGTTGAACTGCTGAAAACAAGCAGATGCAAAAAGCATTCACTGCCCCGCATCGATCTTACCGGAAAAACCGGATCGGCAATCATCAAGGGACTTTCAATGACCAAGCCGAAAAACATTGGAAAATATATCCGGACCCACGTCGGCAGAACGTTATGCTACGATAATTCAAAAATCAGACGCGAACTCGGCATATCTTTCATTCCCGCAAAAACATCCGTCATCGAAACAGTTGAAGACCTGATGAAATGGGGACATCTGAAAAATTCCTGATCACAGAAAAAACACTGTAACTGAACCGATTTGAAAAAAGAGATTTATTTGAACAACATCAAGCACTGCACTATGAAAACAGGTTTCAGAACGATTGATCGAGTACTGCTGATGCTCACAACCCTCGTGATGTTATTTGTCGCATCACCCATTCATGCATTACCTGTGCCTGCAAATACGGCCGATACCCCGGTTGCAGAGAAAGCAAAGCTGCTCGGTGGAGATGTTATCGTTTCACTCGCAAGCCTTGACGAAGGGGTCACGGGGGTTACTGGATACATCTATATTGCAGCCCCCCCTGAAAAAGTATGGGAAGTCATAACCGATTACGACAACCACAAGAATTTTGTTCCGAATGTGCTCGACAGCGGCATAATTTCCGACAATGGCAATGAAAAAGTCATGTTCGAAAAAGGAAAAAGCGGACTGTTCCTCTTTTCGAAAAAGGTGTACACGAAAATGCGGGTATGGGGAGAACGGTCCAGGCACCTTTATTTCCAGCAGATCGAAGGTGATTTCAAGGTTTACAGGGGCGAATGGATCCTCAGCGAACATCTGCAGGGCAAGGGAACTTTTCTTACCTACAGGGCGGAAGTAAAACCGGATTTTTTTGCTCCCGGTTTCGCTGTAAAAAATGTCCAGGAACGCGATTGCCCCCGGATGATGGTCGCCATGAAAAAACAGGCTGAAGCATCGCTGCTCCAGGACCAGAAAAGAGCTTCAATGCTGCAGGAAGAGAAGAAATCCGTGCCCGTCACCGGTTCGGAAAAAGTGCGTACAGGCCACAGTCAGACCTGATGAATATAGCCGGCTTTACGGCGCAAGATGCAAAAAAGCGGAAGCCGGCGAAATATCTCACGGTCTCCGACAACCCTTGTCGACTGTACCTGGCGGCGCTTCTGCATCGTTCCAGAAAAATCCTTCAGTGAGTCGACGATTGCCTGCATCACAGCACGCGATTTTGCCATCGCCTCCGGATATTGCGTGAGGTAAAACAGCGCCGCTGCAATTTCAAGGCACAGCCTGACCGGGATTATCCACAAAAGCCCTGCCATACCCCGGTTTTTCAGGAGCATGGCTATGTTGTTGCGGTGATTGAGATAGACTTTTTCAGCCGATCCCCTGGAGAGTGAAGCACCCCCTTCATGGATCACGACCGATGAAGGCACGGAACGGACATGGTAGCCTCTGAGCTTCATCCTCCATGCAAGGTCGATCTCTTCCATGTGCATGAAAAAATCTTCGTCGAAACCGCCAAGCTCTTCCACTACGCTCCGTTTAGCAAACATTGCGACACCGGACGCCCAGAAAATTTCCCGGCCGGCATCATAGCGGCCGGTGTCTTCCTCCACGGCAGAAAATACCCGGCCGAGGCAATAGGGATAACCAAGTTTGTCCGACATTCCTCCGGCCGCTCCGGCATAATCAAAAACCTTTTTACCCCTGCGGTAAGCCTGCATCGAAAGAATCTTGGGCTGCAGTGCGCCGGTCTGCAAGTCATCGAGGGCAGCATCGACAAGGCGGTCGAGCCACTGTGGATCATGTATGGTATCGTCGTTCATGAAAACCACATAGTCGGCAGACGAGCTTTTCAGCCCCTCATTGCATCCGCCGGCATATCCTCTGTTTTCAGGAAGCTTTATGAGACGGGCATTCCTATAGCGCTTTACGAGGAAAACCAGACCTGCCTGCTTTCCCCCGTTATCGACAACGATGATGTTCATTGATGGATAAAGAGTTTCCGCAAGGGAATCGAGGCAGCGCTCGAGCATGTCGTGCCTCCGGAAATGGGGAATAATGACATCGACTGAAGGCCGAAGCTCTCTTTCCGGGCTCATGGCAACCGTAATTACCGCAGTGATTTCCAGAATCCGGCGGCCTCACGGGCACACTCATCAGGAGTCGTGCATCCGGAAATGTGCTGCAACAGCGCTGTGCCGACCACGGCACCGTCCGCCAGTTGCCACATATGCTCGACCCGGGCTTTATCCTTGATGCCGAAACCTACAACGATTTTTTTCCTGGCATGCTTCCGGACACGTTTCAGATAGTCGTCGACAGCAGCTTCGGTTGCGGAATCTGAAAGCTTTGCCGTGCCGGTCGTGGCATTGACGGCAATACAGTAGGAAAAATCTGTTGAAAGATTGTCGATCATCTCGATCCGTTCAGGAGGAGTGACCGGCGAAATAAGGAACACGACCGAAAGACCCGCGCCTTTTGCCATTGCAAGGTAATCCGTGGCTTCCTCCGGCGGGAGGTCTGGAATGAGTATCCCGTCAACACCGGCTTCGACGGCGTCGGTGAGGAAGCAATCCCCACCGTAGGCAAAAAGCGGGTTACTGTAACCCATCAGCAGAACAGGAACTGTTATTTTCCTGCATCCTTCACCGTTCCGGGCTTTTTTAACCAGTTCGAGCAGGTTCCTCAGGGTCACGCCGTTCCGGATAGCCGTAAAGGCTGCCGCCTGTATCACCGGACCATCACCGATCGGATCGGAAAAAGGAATGCCCAGCTCGATAATATCCGCCCCGCTATCCTCGAGAGCTTCGAGTACGGGCAGCGTAGCTCCGGCAACCGGAAATTCCGGCATATAGTAAGCGATCAGCAGCTTTTTATCCTGCTGCAGAAGTGTTGAAATCCTGTTTTGAGACATAAGTTGCGGTCAATCAGAACACCATTTTAGGAATGACAAAAACATCTATCATCATGGAGAGCATGGTAATCATATGCACCAGAACGCTTCCCCATACATTGCGGGTTTTAAGGACAAGGTAGCCGCCGAAAATACCGATCGGAAATGCCATCATGGCCATCAGTGCCCGTTCCTTCATGCCTACCGGAGCGACTGCGAAATGGTTGACGACATAGAAGATGGTCGTGAGAAAGACCGTCAGGTGCTTGTTGAAGCCCCGCTCGATCATGGAGGAAAACATGATGCCGCGCCAGAGAAACTCTTCGGCAAGCACAAGCAGGGGAAAGAGATAGAGCAGCGACATGTTGACAAGGAGAAATTCCATGCCTGCCATTGGAGCGCCGCCGTTCTTGTAATAGATGAAGGTATTCATGACATCCATGAGAAACAGGATCAGTCCGGCAATACCGCCCCAGAGGAGCGATTTCCGCAGATCTCCTCCTGCAATGTACATCTGTTCCCATTCACCGCTGGTTTTACCTCTGTAAATCACGAGAGCGATGGAGCCGATAAGGTAGAGGAAAAGCGCTGGCCATTCATGAAGGGGGCTGAAATGGCCGATTAATCCAAGTATCCAGATCATCGCCATAAGGCCGAACGAGAGATTGAACCTCGCTGAAAGGGAATCGGATCCGGATGATTGTGCTTTGACAGGTTTCATGACTGATAGATGTTTGGTATTGTTTCAAATATACCGGGGACGCTGTTCATATTCAATGGGATCTTTTACACCGGCAAGCTCGAACGCCCTGAGCCGCCTCGCGCAGCTGTCACAAACCCCGCAGGCCTTTCCCTCGCTTTTGTAACATGACCAGCTGTATCCGAACGGCACATCGAGCTCAAGCCCTTTCTGCACGATCTGCGATTTCTGCATCTCGATAAGCGGCGTCACGATCTCGATATGCGTTTCAGGTTTCGTGCCAAGTGAAATTACGGTATTGAACGCATTGTAAAAAACTTTGCGGCAGTCAGGATAACCAGATGAATCCTCCTCGACAGCCCCGATGAAAATCCGTTCCGCGCCGATCACTTCGGACCAGCTCACGGCCATCGAAAGAAATTGAGCGTTTCTGAAAGGCACATAGCTTGTTGGAATGGCCGTACCCTGGAGATCGGGACCGCTTACCGGCATGGAATAATCGGTCAGTGATGAGCCCCCGATACTGGAGAGATATGCGGCATCGACTTCAAGACGCCGGGTAATGCCGTAGTGGGAACAGATCGACTGGAACGATTCGAGCTCCTTCTTCCATGTCCGCTGTCCGTAATTGATGTGCATGGCGGCTGGCTCGAACCCCTGTTGAATGGCGATCGCCGTTGTAACGAGGCTGTCCATCCCTCCGCTGATGAGAATGACGGCTTTCATGGTTGGCCTGCCGGTTTTGTTATCCCTGAACGAAAAAATTTCTTGAAAGGTATGAAATTCTTTTGTCTTAAATGGAAAGCGGCAAAAAAAAAGCCACCCCGGAGCTGTTCCGGGATGGCTGTTCCATGCTAATCTGGAAACGGATATCAGTACATTCCGCCCATACCGCCCATGCCGCCCGGAGGCATTGCCGGCATCTCGGGTTTGTCTTCCTTGACGTCGGTGATTGCAGCTTCGGTGGTGAGCAGGATGCTTGCTACCGATGCGGCGTTCTCGAGAGCGCTTCTGGTAACCTTTGTCGGATCGACGACGCCGGCCTCGACCAGATTCTCGTACTGCTCGGTCCTGGCGTTGAAACCGAAATCACCGGTGCCTGCCTTGACTTTCTCGAGCACGACTGCGCCGTCGGTAGTGCCGGTATTGGCAACGATCTGGCGAAGCGGCTCTTCAAGCGCACGGCGGATGATCTCGATACCGGTCTTCTGGTCTTCATTGTCCGCGACAGCATTGTCGAGGCCTTTGATTGCGCGGATCAGTGCGACGCCGCCCCCTACAACGATGCCTTCCTGCACGGCAGCGCGGGTTGCATGCAGCGCATCTTCGACGCGGGCTTTCTTTTCTTTCATCTCGACTTCGGTCGATGCGCCGATATTGAGAACGGCAACGCCGCCGGAAAGTTTTGCAAGGCGTTCCTGCAGTTTTTCGGTATCGTAGTCTGAAGTTGATTTTTCAACCTGGCCTTTGATCTCGTTTATACGGGCCTTGATCTCCTCCTGCTTGCCCCTGCCCTCGACAATGGTGGAGTTATCCTTGTCGACAGTAACGCGGCCTGCCTGGCCGAGGTAGGTGAGGGTTGCATTTTCGAGCTTGTAGCCTTTCTCTTCGGAAATGACGGTACCGCCGGTAAGGATGGCGATATCCTCGAGCATGGCCTTGCGGCGGTCGCCGAAGCCTGGAGCCTTGACGGCGCAGACTTTCAGGGTACCTCTGAGTTTATTGACAACAAGCGTGGCAAGAGCTTCGCCTTCGATATCCTCGGAGATGATGAGCAGCGGACGGCCGGTCTGTGCGGATTTCTCGAGGATCGGAAGAAGCTCCTTCATGTTGCTGATCTTCTTGTCGTGGATCAGGATCAGGGGCTCTTCGAGCTCGGCTTCCATGGTTTCAGGATTGGTGACGAAGTACGGTGAGAGGTAACCGCGGTCGAACTGCATGCCTTCGACAACTTTCAGTTCGGTATCCATGCCTTTTGCCTCTTCGACGGTTATGACGCCGTCTTTGCCGACTTTGTCCATGGCTTCGGCGATCAGTTCACCGATTTCAGGATCGTTGTTGGCAGAGATGGTGCCGACCTGAGCGATCTCTTTTTTACCGGAGATGCTGCGGCTGATGTTGCGCAGCTCTGCGACAACTTCTTTCACGGCGCGGTCGATACCTCTTTTCAGGTCGATCGGGCGTGCGCCTGCGGTAACGTTCTTCAGTCCTTCGCGGTAGATGGCCTGTGCAAGCACGGTAGCGGTGGTGGTACCGTCACCGGCGACATCGCTGGTTTTGGAAGCAACTTCGCGGACCATCTGAGCACCCATGTTCTCGAATGCATCGGCAAGTTCGATCTCTTTTGCAACGGTGACGCCGTCCTTGGTCGAGGTCGGTGCGCCGAATTTTTTGTCGATGAGCACGTTACGGCCGGCAGGTCCGAGGGTTACTTTCACCGCATTGGCGAGTTTGTCAACGCCAACCTTGAGTTTGGCACGGGCGTCGGTATCAAAAAGAATATCTTTAGCAGTCATTGTAGGGATTTCCTCCTGGAAAATTGATTAATGTGTTTTGTAAGGGGTTCAGCCAAGGATAGCGAAAATGTCCGACTCCCTCATGATGAGGTAATCATCGCCTTCAACGCTGACTTCAGTGCCGGAATATTTACCGTAAAGAACTTTGTCACCTGCCTTTACCTGCATTTCAATCACCTGGCCGCTATCAGCAACTTTTCCTGTTCCTACAGCAACGACTTCACCGTACTGCGGCTTTTCCTTCCCGGTATCGGGAATGTAAAGACCACCTTTGGTTTTTTCCTCTGCCGGTGCTGGCTTAACAATAACTCGATCAGCTAAGGGTTTCAAGTTCATTGTCTTCTCGTGTTTGGGTTTTAGATTATTTATTACTACGACATATTGTCTGAGACTTAGGAAAGTCTCGTTTATTAGCACTCACGAACATCGAGTGCTAATAAAAACATCTAATAATATGAAAATTTCCATCACCGCCAAATTTTTTTCGGAATGAAATGTGCTTTCCACATTCTTTTCGGCATGATTCAGTAACGGAAAAACTCAGCGCAGCGATTTTGCATTGAGCAGGGAGTACCTGCTTCAAGGAATTGATAGGCAATTATTTCAAGAGCACCTGGATATCAGCGATATCGTTATCGACGACCAAAGGAACTCCCATCAATTCAATCCCGCTTTCGGAAATCCGCACCTGATGCATGAAAGCGATCAGGCAGAGATGAAAGTTATTCGGCGATGCAACGATTGACTTCGGTTCCCGGCCTACCTTTCGAGCATCATAAATATCTTTAAGAACCCTTGTCCTTATGACCTCGATACTGTCGTCTCTCGCATTATCCGTCAAAAATATCATATCAGCAATTTTAATAAAGAATCCTCGCAGCAGAGATAGAGGTATTAATTCATATGTAATCGATTCTTTCACGAAGCAAAGCTTCGGAGAATTTACTCATAGGGGTTAAATACGGCAGTTCAGCACAATTCATTCCATCACGCTATAGCCATCAGATTCTGTTCTATCCAGGCCCTGCTTTTTTCTGAAACTGTTTTCAGAAAACGGGCATGGTAAATCGTACCTCTCTTTTTTACTATCTCACATAAAACGCCTTCTTCGAGTTGAAGGATCGATCCCGTATTTATTCCGGCATCCGATTCCAGCCTTACACACCATTCGTCGTGCTTTGCATCGACACATTCCTTGAAAATGACAAACAGCCCTCTTTTATGCCTGCAGACAAGAACCTGCCCGACAAAGTATTCCCCGTATTTTAAAGCCCTGAATCTCATGGCAAACTATAAATTGATTTATTCAAAAGACTTGCAATCAGTAAACCTTGATTAAGCGATACGAATATACTGCGATTTTATGTGTCGATTCTGTAAACATTTGCCGAAGTCCCAACCTGATTATGGCTCATCAGGCGAAGCTTGCCTGCCTGGACTATAACGTCAAATCCCATTCCTGCCGATTTCATCCCCTCTCTTATTGGTTTATTGTCCTTTTTTCTGCTTTTTAGTACCGGAACCGAAAACACAACGACCCGGATAGACTACTGCATATGAACAGCGATCCACAGAGGGAATTCTACTGCACCATCGGCAAGGTTGCCATGGAGAAACTCGATAGCATCAGATCGAAAATGATCGATGATACGGTTACGCCGGAAGACAGGCTGCTCGGCGACCTGCTGGGTGAAATCGTCGGGCTCGCGGCGAACAGGGTGTCTGTATCCTGCAATGAAAAAGCGTTCAGGGAAGGAAAACAAGTCTGGGTTGAACGCACCTCGCAATCGCATTTTCCGCATGTCAGACTGCATGGCGGTGCGCTCGAAGACGACCCGATAGCCTGAATTTCAGCCTCCCATCAGCGGCCTGAGACAGCGGCCGGTCAGAGAGTGGTCCATGGCGGCAACCTCTTCAGGCGTACCCTCTGCAACAATTTCACCTCCCTTGTCCCCCGCGCCGGGGCCGAGATCGATTATCCAGTCGGCCTGCATGATGATATCGGGGTTATGCTCGATAATGACCAGTGTGTTGTTCTGTTCGAGCAGCTTCCGGAAGCACCTGATCAGCTTGTTGATATCCTCGAAATGCAGTCCCGTTGTCGGTTCGTCGAAGATGAAGAGCGTATGCTCGACATCGGCCCTCGCGATGAAACTCGCCAGTTTGAGCCGCTGGGCCTCGCCTCCGGACAGTGTGCTCGACGACTGCCCGAGCCTGATATAGCCAAGACCGACTTCATCGAGCACCAGAAGTTTCTTTGTGATGGCTTTCTCCCCTTCGAAAAATTCAAGCGCTTCCTCGATGGTCATGTCGAGCACTTCGGCAATGGATCGACCCCGGTATTTCACCTCAAGCGTATCCTGTTTGTAACGCAGCCCGTTGCACTCTTCACAAACTGCTTCGATGTCGGCAAGAAACTGCATCTCGATATGCACGCTTCCCTCTCCGGCGCAAGTTTCGCACCGGCCGCCGGGAATGTTGAAGGAAAAATAACCGGCTTTCCATCCCCTCGTTCTGGCATCTTTGGTCTGCGCGAACAGCATGCGTATGTCGTCGAAAATCTTCAGGTAGGTTGCAGGATTGCTGCGGCTCGATTTGCCGATCGGCGACTGGTCCACATGTTCGACCTTGTCGACAAGCCATGTTCCGGTAAGAGAACGGTGCGTGCCGACTTTTTCCTTCAGTCCCGTTTTTTCCTTGAGAATCCCCCTGTTCAGGATATCGTTCACGAGTGTGGACTTTCCGGACCCGCTCACCCCGGTCACGCAGGTCATGATACCGAGCGGAAAACGCACATCGATGTTTTTCAGGTTGTTCTGCAAAGCGCCTTTTATTTCGATACAGGAACCGAAATCGGGCGTCCTGCGCAGTTCAGGCAGGGCAATCCGTTTCAGGCCGCTGAGGTACTGAGCCGTGAGCGAGGTTCCGGCAGATTTTATTTCTTCCACGGAACCCTGGAAAACCAGTTCCCCCCCCAGCCGGCCGGCAAAAGGACCGAGATCGATAACCTCGTCGGCTGCCTCGATGATCTCACGGTCATGCTCGACAACGATAACCGTATTACCGAGGTCTCTCAGCTTCCGGAGCAGAGTGATCAGTCTTTCCGAGTCGCTCTGGTGCAGACCGATGCTCGGCTCGTCGAGAATATAGATGGCCCCGACAAGCGGGGAGCCGAGAGAGGTCGAAAGATTGATTCGCTGGAACTCGCCTCCACTGAGCGTGTGAGTGAGGCGGTCGAGGGTCAGGTAGTTCAGCCCGACATCGAGCAGGTACCCGAGGCGCTTGATGATTTCCTGCAGCACCGTTTCGGCAACCTTACGGTCGAACGGTGAAATATCGAGGTTCCGGAAAAAGTCGGACGCCTCGTCGATATTCATACGTGTCACGTCGCCGATAGTGCACCCCGATACTCTCACGAGCCTTGCGTCAGGGTTCAGTCGGCTTCCCTCGCACTCGGGGCAGGTCGCATACCCGCGGTACCGGCTCAGGAAAACCCTGTAGTGCATTTTATAGCCGGCATCCTTTTCGATCTCTGCAAAAAAAGGTCGGACCCCCTTGTAACGCTCTTCACCCAGCCCTTTCCAGATGATATCCTTCTGGGCATGGGAAAGTTTTTCATAGGGAACGTCAACCGGAATACCGATTGAGGGAGCGGCAGAGAGGAGCTGACGAAGGTTCCAGCTGTACTTTTCCGAATTCCAGCAGGCAATAGCCCCTTCGGAGATCGAGAGGGATTTGTCGGGCACGACGGCATCTTCGTCGATACCGGCAATCCTCCCGAATCCCTGGCATGCCGTACAGGCCCCGATCGGAGAGTTGAATGCGAAAAGCTGTGGAGACGGCTCCTGGTAATCGATGCCGTTCAATTCGAGCCGGTCGCTGAATCGGTAGGTTTTTCCTCCCGCAACCTTCAGAACCGCATGTCCGCCGGATTCGTTGAAACAGGTTTCAGCAGCCTGTGATACCCTGCTGTACACCTTTTCATCGGCCTTTGCAACGAACCGGTCGACCAGCACCAGCAGGTTCGAGCGATCAGCTGCAGACATTTCGATCAGCTTTCTGCAGACCTTCTCATCGTTCAGGTCGATTACCCTGTCATCCTCGACAACCCTGAAAAACCCTTTTTTCAGCAGGTTATCTATTTCTTCCTGCACAGAACAATGCCGGCTCCCCGTCTTCTCATGCGACGGAAAGAAAAAACCCGTGTAAAACTTAGTACCCGTGTCTAAAAAGGATGCCTGCAAACTGACATCATCAGGCGTATGCTTGAGGACAAGCTCGTCCGTATCGCGGGAGTAGATTTTACCTATCCTTGCAAAAAGCAGTCGCAGGTAATCATAGATTTCCGAAACTGTGCCGACCGTGGAACGAGGGTTTTTCGGAATCGGCTTCTGCTCGATGGCGATGGCCGGAGCGATGCCTTCGACACTCTCGATATCCGGCCGCGGCATACGTTCGAGAAACTGCCTGACATAGGCGGAAAGGGATTCCACATACCGGCGGTGGCCTTCTGCATAAAGCGTATCGAACGCAAGGCTTGATTTTCCCGATCCGCTCACGCCGGTCAGCACGACAAACCGGTTGCGCGGAATACGTATGGTGATATTCCTGAGATTGTGGGTCGTAATGCCTTTGAGGACAATATCCGGCAGACTCGTTACGGCAGCTGACGATTCCCCGAGCCTTTGAGTGGTCATGTTCGATGCGGTCTTGTATAAAACTTCTCTCCTGAAAATTGAACCGGGTAAGATAGCGTTTTCAGATGATTTCGCTGTCCTGAACTTTTTTCCGGTCACTGTACGGCACGCTGCAGAAGAGATCTGACGGTCGTTGCCGACAGCAGATCCTGTATTTTGTGCTGCAGGCTGTTCATATACCCTTTGTGCTGGCATGATGAACTGATTTCGCAGCTGCTTGCCTTTACATCGCAGCGCACCATATGCGGTGCTCCCTCGATAGCAACAGCGATATCAGCCACCGTTATCTCATCAGGCGTCTTAACCAGTTTGTAGCCGCCCTTCACTCCCTGAACCGAAGCCACTATCCCTGCTTTTTTCAGGCTCTGCATGGCCTTGGAGAGAAATTCCTGCGAAATACCGACGTCGTCAGCTATTTCCTTGACGGTAATAACCTTGTCTTGGCCTTTTGTCGCCAGATAGGTAACGGCGTGAAGACCGTATTCGAATTTCCTTGAAACCTGAAGCATGCTGTTGAATTCCGGTTGAAAGGGAGTTGTATTCCCTGTACTTTATAACATTGCCGATTTATTTATATTAAGACGTAGAACAGGCAAGGCTTCTTATAAGTTTTTAACTTCTCCCGATTTTACCGGACCGGCTCATGAGCTCGCATGTCAAGGACAAATATTTTATCTGGCAGTTTTCCTCTGAAGATGAAGCGAAAATAAGATACCAGGAATACGGCCCCGATAATACTGACAGTGCGCCACTGCTTTTCATCCATGGTTATGGTGCCATGATCGAGCACTGGAACCAGAATATCCCGGCATTCTCCCACGAATATAAGATATATGCCATGGACCTGATCGGGTTCGGCAAATCACAGAAACCGAATGTCCGTTACTGCCTGGAGCTGTTTGCCGCCCAGATCGAAGCCTTCATGCAGCTGAAAAAAATTGATTCGGTCATCATAGTCGGTCACTCGATGGGTGCAGCAAGCGGAATCTATTTCGCCCATCATAAACCGGAAAAAGTCAAAGCGCTCGTCCTTGCAAATCCTTCCGGTCTTTTCGGGAACACCATGGACGGCATGACAAGCGTCTTTTTCGGTCTGGTCGGGTCTCCGATCATCGGCGAAGTCCTGTTTTCGGCTTTCGCCAACCCCATGGGCGTCAGCCAGAGCCTGATGCCGACCTACTATAACCAGAACAAGGTCGATATCAGGCTGATCAACCAGTTCTCACTGCCCCTTCGGGACAAGGGTGCCCAGTATTCCTATCTCTCTCCGTCAAAAAGGCCTCATGATTTCAGGCTGGACCATCTTCCCAGGCCGAGCAACTACAAGGGACAGGCATTTCTCGTTTGGGGAGCGGAAGATACGGCACTGCCTCCAAATAAAATCATCCCAGAATTTCAGCAGCTGCTTCCCCAGGCAGGGGCATTCCTTGTTCCCAAGGCTTCGCACTGTATTCATCATGATGCCCATGAAGCCTTCAACCAGAGGCTTGCCTATATCCTCAAATCCATTCTTTAACAGTCAGCGAAGAAATACCCGCCGGTTTTTCAAAACCAGCCTTTCGTGCTGCCGCTGGTTTTGAAATGGACATCGCTCAGCTGTGGTGCCTTGAGACCGATCTGGATGGCATAGCTTTTAAACTCACCAACGGGTACAACCTGAATCCCGATCTGCCAGCAGTGGAGGTTGCGGTAAATCTGTATCATGGGAAACACCAGTTCATCATTCTGAAAATCATAACCGGTATCGAGGCCAAGCTGCCACTCTTTCAGGAACGAGATCCTCGCAGATGCATTGATCAGGGAACTGGTCACTGCCGATTGCAGAGGATTGCTTCTGTCGGTCTGCATGAACAGGGAAAAACGCAATTCCCAGGGCAGTGAATAATCGATCGTGCTGAAATTGCCGAAGTTGAACCGTTCACGGAAAAGGGCCTGCGAGGTGTTGGGTATCACCGGCGCCATGGGATCGGTCAGCGGCGGGACGGATGAATTGTCGTTTCGTTTACTCTGCACACTGTAGCTCATGTTGAAAAAGCCCTTGATGAAACGGAGCAATCCTCTGCCGTCTTCACGATTGGTTCGGTTGATCCTTACCCCGGTAACGGGATCATAACTGTAGAAATCGTACATAGCCCCTGAAGTGAAAAGAAGATTTGAAGACATGGCATTGCTCGAGGCAAGCACCGTCAGGGGATCGAAGCGGCAGGTTTCTGATGCGAAATTGTATGCGGTTGAAGCCGAAAGAGAAAGCAGCTGTACTGAATGATCTCCATCCATTGAACCGCTTTCACCAGCAGGACCTGCACCCCTGAACTTGCCGTGAAAAAGGTTTTTCAGCGTGATGCCGATCGAACTCTGCCCTTCAGGCAACCCGGGATAAAGCGGCGTGCTGTCGAACCTGTTGAAAAAACGGCTGTCGGTCCAGTCGTAAAGGTTGTGATAATAATTATATACGCTCCCGCTGAACGAAGGGTTCCACCGATAGCTCACCATCGGAATGAAGGTATGGCGCAGAGCTTTCAGGCCGAAAAGGTTTTCGAGGAAACCGGTATTCATGGTGCCGTAAAGCCTGGTACTGGCATCGACACTGAAAATCGGCGCTGAAAAATCCTTCGTATCATCATAGGCATGATGAAAACTGGTAAAAGTCATTCCTGAGTTTACATTGAAATAATGAAACAGCGTTGACTGCATGCGAAACGGGAGCGTTACGGTGGTCCCGTCATAAATGGTGTCTTCGAGAAGGGGATTGGGATTCACTTTCTGCACAGCTACTCCCTGGGTAAACAGAGCTTTGCTTCCTTCACCGAACTGCCGGTACAAGCCAAGCTCGACATTGGCATTTGCCGTGTATCCATAGGAAGGTTCGTCACCCTGCAATGTGAGGTTGCCGGTATAGGACGCCCCAGTTGTAAACGACACATCCGATTTCCAGTCACCGCTGTCTTCACCCGTTGCTGACCTGAACGGATAGAGCCTGTTCTGATAGTACGACACGCCCATTTTCTGGTTGGATGTCTTGTCGAGCAGGTTGTCGGTCCGGTCATAAAACACGGCAGCTATGCCATTCTCATTATTGAAGGTTCTGGCAAGTGAAGCCCTTGCATTTGCTTGCTCTTCAATAATGGTCTCGGAGTCCATGGTATTCATGTCATAGTAGCGGTTCCCTCCTATCAGACGCATGCTGACGTCGAAACGGGTGGAAGGACTGAAAACCTGGTTGTGCCTGATTGTCGCATTCCAGTTGCGGTATGTCTGTGAACCGGAATCCAGGAAATAATCGCTGTACTCACCCGATATCTCCCCGGAGAATTCATCCCTTTTAGCATACCTGAAACGTTCTCCGAGGCGCCAGCTTCCATTCAGGGCAATATCCGCTTCCGGCCTGAGGTCCATGTAATCGTTGATCGCCCAGAAATAGCCGAACTTCGAAAGCAGGTAACCGCGGTCATCCTTTGCGATATTTGGGACAAGAAAGCCTGAAACGCGCCCTTCCCTGAGCGGGAAAACCATATACGGCAAGGCAAGAAGGGGCAGAGGCGGAAGGCGTTTGGAAAAAATTTCCGGTTTGATGTGCATCACCAGATTCTTTGCACTGATCCGGCTGTCCGGAACGATCGTCATGCTCGAAGCAGAAAACCAGTAATGAGGATCGATATCGTCACATGTCGTAAAGGTCCCGTCCTTGATGCAAAGCTCACCGTTCTCCCGTCTCTCAACCTTTTCACCATTTACAATCACACCGTTCGAAGAAGATGATATGCGCGATGTCTCCCCTCTGCCGGTTTTGAAGTTGTAGGTCATATTCAAGGCGCTGAAACTTCCCTGACGGTCGGAGAATTCTGCAAGGCCGGCCGTACTTTTCGTTGTATCGGCACTGCCGGATGCTTGAAGGCTGGAGGTTTCGAGATCGACAGCTATTTTCGGAGCTTTCACGGTCGTCGCTGCGTGATTGAGACGTGCTTTTCCCCAGAGCTCCATGGACTTGCCATCGAGATTGTAGACAAGCGAGTCTTTTGCGCTGAAATAAACGATCTCATTAAGGCCGGAAGCAGCAAACCCCGAACCGGACGTTGTGCTCCGACTGGTTGAACCAGCCTGTTTCTTTTCGGTCTTTTCGGCGGCTTGCAGTGCGTTCCTGCAGGAAAATGGCTCCGCAAGTGCAAGCAGACAGACAAGAGTCAGGATAGAGGTTTCAGAATGGATAAACTTCACGCAGGGCCGCTCCACAACTGTATTGTGATGATTCGATGATAAAAGTTTAAATATATTATTTTATTCAGGTATTCAGCCCGCGTTTTTTGGTGACGGGTGATGACCGGAAAACCTTCCGGAAATCTGTTCAGAATTATTTAACTTTTTGTCGCTCCATGCTGCCCAAAGACTACAGTGCACCCGACCTGTCCGGACATTTCGGCCAGTTCGGCGGTAAATTCATCCCTGAAACCCTGATAAAAAATGCCGCCGACCTTGAAGCGGAATATATCAAGGCAAAAAACGATCCGGCTTTTCGGGCCGAACTCGACCGCCTTCTGCATGATTATGTAGGAAGACCGACACCATTGTACCATGCAGAACGCCTGAGCAGCATACTGAAGGGCGCCCGGATATACCTCAAGCGCGAAGATCTCTGCCATACCGGGGCACATAAAATCAACAACGCTCTCGGTCAGGTGCTGCTGGCAAAACGCATGGGCAAGAAAAGGGTTATCGCAGAAACAGGTGCAGGTCAGCATGGCGTTGCCACAGCAACGGTATGTGCACTTTTCGACCTTGAATGTATTGTCTATATGGGTGAAGAAGATATCAGGCGTCAGGCGCCGAATGTAGCGAGAATGAAACTGCTCGGAGCAACGGTCCGGCCGGTCAGCAGCGGTTCGAGAACGCTGAAGGACGCAACAAGCGAAGCGATCCGCGACTGGATGAACAATCCGGAAGAGACCTTCTACATTATCGGCTCGGTTGTCGGCATGCATCCTTACCCCATGATCGTCCGTGATTTCCAGGCAGTCATAGGGCAGGAAACCCGCAGCCAGATAATGAAGCAGGCAGGCAGGCTTCCCGATGTCATTACCGCATGTGTCGGAGGTGGCAGCAATGCAGTCGGCATGTTTTACGAATTCCTGAACGATACGGCCAGGATCGAGCTTGTAGGGGTTGAGGCAGCCGGAGAGGGTTTCGAAGGCCGTCACGCAGCGTCCCTTACTCTGGGAAAACCCGGTGTTCTGCACGGGGCCATGACAAAACTTCTTCAGGACAACGATGGTCAGGTACTGGAAGCCCATTCCATATCTGCCGGACTCGATTATCCCGGAGTCGGTCCGGAACATTGCTATCTTCAGGAACTCGGACTGGTTACCTACACCTCGGCAACCGATACGGAAGCGCTCTCAGCCCTTAAAATGCTGGCAGAAACCGAAGGAATCATCTGTGCGCTCGAATCGGCTCATGCCATGCACTATGCCATTTCAAGAGCACCGTCAATGTCGGTCGATTCCCTGCTTGTCGTCAACCTTTCAGGCCGCGGGGACAAGGATATGGAAACTATCATCAGGGAACTAAACCTCTGAAATCCCTTCTGAAGGAACGATAAATGATTGAAAAGAAATTGTACGGAGGAGTTGCAGAAAAAAAAAATATCCGTATATTTATGCCTCATAACGCGGGAATAGCTCAGTTGGTAGAGCACAACCTTGCCAAGGTTGGGGTCGCGAGTTCGAGTCTCGTTTCCCGCTCCATATAAACATAAGTAATAAAAGCCTCTCAAACAGCAGAGGCTTTTCGCTTTTTATGCCCTGCTTCTTTACCTTCTTCCCATCCGGGAATAATCCCATGAACACGCCCCTTTCCCTTGCTCAACCTTATAACAAAAAATATTTTAAGATTTTTTTAAGGTTGGATTAATGATCCTTTAAGGTTTGGTAACGTATACTTATCTCCATAAGATCATTGTAATTTTTCTCTCGAACTTTTCATAACATTTTAATTCATCGTTATTGACCGATGAAAAACGATCCAGGATCATTAGCCATATTGCGGATATTAACAATTGTTACCCGTTTTTCTGTACCCATCTGCCCCCCCCCATTTTCAATGCATTATTATTTTTGAAAATAGTTCTGAGCATACAGCTTCATCACAACAATAAATACAACGGATGATCAAAATATTAAATCGACTCAAAATCTTCTGAGCTTTTTCGGTCAGGTCTGTTTTCATCAAGAATGATATAAAAAAATCAGTTTGTCATTGTCTTTTACAACAACAGGTTTTCATGTTTCAATCATCAAAACCTGAACTGACACCTTTTTTTACTTCGCCATCATGAACCCGAAGATTGGCATTTCTCTGCTGGTAAAAAAATATATCGCCCCTTATCACTTGTATTATTCGTATCTATTTCGTATTATTTACACCTTTATACTTATATAATTTTTCATACCAATTACAAAGGCATGCATTCAAGAGCTTTCTGGTACACGCAACTATTCAGAACCTGATTTGGAGAAACAGTGTTTAAAAGGCATTCTTTTTACCTGTTCACGATCCAAATCATACATAGAATTAATTAGAATATTGTACTTAAAATAATAGCACCAAGGAATTGCTGTGCTCATATTTTATAAAAAGAACAAGAATAAAATTAAATAATAACCTGTAAAAAAAGGGAGAAATTATGAAGACGAAAGGTGTACTGATGTTTTTCTTATTTATGTCCGCATACAATGTCAATCAACAATCATATGCTGACAGTTTACAAAAGGATTGTCAAAAGCAGGATAAAATAACTGTCAATGAAAATGCAATGAGTTCAACATTTAACATCACCGAAAGAAAGAAAAAATACACATCCTGCGGATGCTGCGCCTGTCATGACAATAGTGTTATGGGCGCACCAAAACCCGGAAACAAAGCTTTATGGTCATCAAAAATGGCCGGCGGCTGGAATCATATCGTTAAAAATGCGATAGAAGGTGTTAACAATATGCCTGCAAAAGGCGGAAATGATTCTGTCAGCAACAAGGATATAGAAAACATAGTTGCGTATATGGCCTCTTAAACGCACTGAAAGACTACTTATTTATCTTGTCAAGTTTCCTTTAACAATCAACCTTTTCAATCCTTTAAACGAGAATCAAATTATGAAATTTAAACTGCGTGCCGTTTTATTCGTTTTCGGAGTATTGAGTTTTTATGCATGCTGTGCTCAAAAAGCATCAGCTACTCCAGTATTTGCCCGTCAGACGGGATTTTCATGTACTGCATGCCATTTTGAGCAGTACCCGATGTTGAACGCTTTCGGCCGCAATTTCAAAGCTGAAGGATATACTGCAACCGGTAACGGCAAACAGTCACGCATTGATGACGAAAACCTCTCATTACCATCGACATTGAACGCCGCTTTTGTAAGTAAGCTGCGTTATCAGAAAACAAACGGAAATTCACCGGATGTTCTTACGAACGATGGAAACTTTTCGATTCCGGACGAAGCCTTTCTTGCCATAGGAGGTCGGCTGACAAAGAACATCGGTTTTGAACTCGGGCTCTCTGTTGTTCCGGGAGACGTTAAAGATGGAAAGGTTCTGGCTGATTTCAAGCTCCCGATCACCACAAAAGTTAACGACTTCGTGCTGAGCGCAATTCCGTTCACGACTTCATCGCAGGGACCGGCATACGGTTTCGAGCTGTTGAATACCGGTGCGGTCGAGTTCGCTCGCGCTTTGGAAAATGGTGAAGAAACTTCGGCACAGCAGTATATGGGAACCGCTATCGAATCAACCGGCGTAGCATTTGTCGTTTACAATAAATACGGGTTCATCAATTATACTCCTTATGTCATGACACAGGGAGATTTTGCAACGAAAAAGCCAGCTCACTACATCAGGGGTGCGGTTACCCCGTCTATCGGTGACTGGGACCTTGGAGCAGGCTTCCAGATCTGGACAGGAACATCGAAAATCAAAAATGACGGTGGTTTGATGATCGAGAACCGAGCAGATGCATGGGCACTTGATTTCCAGGCTCAGGGAAAAGTCGGCGATCTGCCTCTCGGTGTATATGCCTCTTATGGAAATGCAGCAAAATCAGTTGACGGAAACCCGGTGAACGTTTTCAATGAAAATACCTGCAAGGACCTCAACGCATTTGTGTTTTCCGGAATGCTCGGAGTCATTCCGAACAAGCTCTCACTTGGTGCAGCGTACAGAATTGCCAATACCGGAGCAAGTGCCAGCGACTCAGACAATGCATTCACCCTGGGACTGGCGTATATGGTTGCTAAAAACATCCAGTTCCAGTTGAACCACAGCTTCTATTCGGGAAATACACACACAAGCGAAGAAGGAAACAATCTGACCACTCTTGTTTTATACAGCGCTTTCTGATAATATTCGAAAGTATGAAAAGAGAAAAAAAAGTTATCACAAGTGGTTTACCAATAATGAAAAAGGGCTGCCTGAAAAGGCGGCCCTTTGCTTTCATACATAGTTAATACATTATTTTAAAAGCAATAGCAGTATTTGAGAAGCAATATCCGGATTCTCTCTAAAAGAAAGAGGCTGCCTCATGATCAGTATATGAGGCAACCTCTTTCCGTTTTCACTTCATACAGAATCAGCAAAAAAAAGCTGCCTCAAAATTGACTTTTGAGGCAGCTTATGGTCATCTATCTACCAATCGGACGGTTACCCGTCAAACTGGAAAGCTGTTGAAAGCTTACTTTTTCTCTTCGGCTGGTTTCTCTGCAGCTTTCTTTGCTTTCTTAACTTTCTTTGCTTTTTTGGCTTTCTTTGCTTTAGGAGCTTCAGGAGCCTTCTCTTCAGTTTTTACAGCAGCTTTGTCAGCAGCTTTGTCAGCAGCGAAAGAAACTGTTCCAAATACTCCGCTCATAGCGAGAGAAACGATCAGGCCGGCGACGATCTTTCTGGTGTTCATAACTTGTTGTTAAATTAGGTTTTTAGGGATACAACTGTTCTTTTTTATCTGAGAACCAATTGTAATACGCGCCTTATTATCATTTTCTTTCAAAAATTTATAAAAAATATTTTTTTCATACACGAAAACAGGTGTAATTAACAGATAGTCATCATGTATTATAATGGCATATACCTGATTTGGTTCATACCGTTTTAAGCCTGATCACGAAAGAGACGTAACCTTTCAATAAAACCGAAATATCTTCTGCTCCATAAAAGCGCACCGAATAAATGATGACAGATCGTAACCATTCTTTAAAAAGCTCTGACACAACAACAGCGATTGGCGATACGTCGGCCCTTGTGCTCCTCTGGTGCGGCCCCGAAATATACCGAAGCAAAGCCGTAAAAAACTATGCGGAAAAACTTGATCTAAGAAAAGGAAATGAACTTTACCATCGGTGTAATGCAATCTGGCCTGACTATGGTTCAGTAATAAGGTACCGCAAACTCTTTATCGCCGAAGTATCAGAATCAATTCTCAAAACAGGGAATGTCCGCCAGGTAGTCATTCCGGGAGCCGGATTCGCAATGCAGGGAATTGAACTGGCCTCTCGCTTTCCGGATGTTACCGTATTTGAACTCGATATCGACAATATGCAGGCCAAGGCAAAACTGACAGAAGGACTGCCATTCGCAACCAACAGCAATCTCCTTTGTCTCATAGCCGACATTGAAAATCCAGAAAGATGTGAAACTGTCCTTGCCGAAGCGGGATGGAAAAAAAACGAACCTACGCTTCTGATTACTGAAGGCATTTCCTATTACGTTTCCAGGACATCTGTCAGACGACAATGGAAAATGCTGGCGAAAGGATCGACAATCCTTTTTGAGTACCTTGTCCCGCTTTCAATGGTTTCCCGTTCAAGAAAATACATTCCCGAAAGGGTCTTTCAGGAAATTATCTCCTATTGCTCTTCCTCTGCCTCGCTTACACACTGGAGTGAACAAAAGCTGAAAAACGAGCCGGATGTGATCCTTGAAAGATGCTGTTCACTGTCAGATATTGAAAGACAGTTCCATCCTGACAGGAGGCTTTTTCCGGAAAGAAAGGACGGCTGGATTGAAATCGCTTTTTTATCAAGGAAAAACTGAATATTTTCGTTATTATATCAGGTATATTACGTAAACAAAACTATATAAGAGTAAAATCGATATCATTTCGCGCCGAGAACTCAACAAATTCGTAGTAAATCGGAGAATTTTTACGGCACAAAGGACGTTATTATAATAAAAGCAAGAGTAATCAAAAGGATAAAACCATGAAAGCTCCCGCGGCTCAAAGCAAAAAGACAAGCAGGCTAATGCAGAAGGAAATTGCGGAACTGAAAGCCACAATCGCAACTCAGGATATGGAATTGACCAGAATTTCCACCGCGATCACTGAAAAAACGAGCAGGCTGAAGGACATCCTTCAACAGATAGCAGCTCTTGATATGGATCCTGAAAAAAAGAAAAAAATGATGGATTCATGTCTTAGCATGATCGACAGCCAGACTATTGGAAAAATGCTCAATACGGAGCTGACGGAAATGGATTCAACCTTCCTGTCAAAGCTCCAGAAAAAATTTCCAAACCTGAATCAGCGTGAAATGAGAGTTTTGCACCTTGTGAAACTCAATCACGACACCAGGGATATTGCAGAATCCATCGGCATTTCCACAAGAGGGATGGAAAGCATTCGATACAGACTGCATAAGAAACTGGGGCTGGATAAGCACCAGTCGATCAAAACCTATCTTTCAGATTTCGCGATCAGCGAATAAACCCTCGATTATTCTTCTTGCAAAGCCCGCCTGACGGCGGGTTTTTTTATTCAGCGGATTGACGGATCATTTTTCCGGAAAATCATCAACTCCCCACGACCCTATAAGGAAGCTCAGACTCACTTGCATCATTAAAGTAGTTACTTATCAATATCATTATCAGGTTTATCAGACATTTAACACACCGTCAGTACGTCGATTTTTAAAATATTTGCTTTCAGGCTGTGGGTTTTGTATCTATGAACTATGGTTAGTAATACCAGTAGCAGGTTTGATAACTTCCCTTCATCAAACCTTTCATATGATGTGAACGACCTGATTATAAGGCTTCGGATATCATAAATTGAGGTATATCTTGTTTTTTTAAAGCATTGCTGTTTCTTACTAACATTATCCCTATCAACCATGCCTCCTGTACCAACAAACATATTTCTTAAAGGTGACAGCAAGAATAATTTGCTTAACGGCGGTTCCGGAAATGATACACTTGACGGAGGAGCAGGTGCCGATACCCTTCTTGGCTATAGTGGCAACGATATTTACTATGTCGATAACATAAGCGACAAAGTATACGAAACAACTACGGCAACAAGCAGTACTGACGCCGGGGGTATCGACACGGTTTTCAGTTCCGTATCGTTCAACCTGAATGCGTACAAAGGAGTTCAGTTCGTTGAAAATCTGGTATTGACCGGTTCCGCGAATATCAATGGCACCGGAAATGATCTTGACAATATCCTGACAGGCAACAGCGGTATCAATATGCTTGATGGAGGAGCGGGAAACGACACCCTCTATGGTATGGGCGGCAATGACAATCTTGTCGGCGGTACCGGTAATGATTACTTCGATGGCGGGGATGGCAACGACAATCTGAATGGCGGTGACGGCAATGACAGCTTTTATGGAGGCGCCGGTAATGATTACCTCGATGGCGGCGCAGGCGAAGATAAAATGTATGGTGACGCCGGAAAAGATGTATTGGACGGCGGTGACGGCAATGATATGCTGAATGGCGGCGCTGATGTTGATTCTCTTTTTGGCCGCGCAGGAAACGATACATTGGATGGTGGTACCGGCGGTGACAATCTTTATGGCGGGGAGGGAGATGACAGCCTTTATGGCGGCCTCGACAATGATTCACTTATCGGCGGCGGCGGCATCGATACATTGGATGGTGGGGATGGCATCGATACCGCAAGTTATGAAGATAAAACTTTAGCGGTAAGTGTCATACTGGCAGGAGCGTCTTATGCCGATGTAAAAGTCGGTGGTGTCAATGAAGACAAAATCATAAATGTTGAAAATCTGGTCGGCGGATCCGGGGCGGATTCTTTTACCGGTGATTTGCTGGATAATACCCTCTATGGAGCTTCAGGGAACGATACACTCAATGGCGGAGCAGGCAATGACAATCTCGTAGGCGGAGATGGCAATGATTCGCTCGATGGCGGAATCGGAAGTGATACAGCATATTATTCTGATAAAACATCAGCTGTCAGTGTTGCATTGGCTGGATCAACATTTGTCGATGTGAAGGTAGGAGGTGTCAATGAAGACAGAATCGCAAATATTGAAAATCTGGTCGGTGGCTCGGGAGCCGATTCTTTTACCGGCGACGGGCTAGATAACATCTTCAATGGCGGTTTAGGGAATGACACACTCAATGGGGCCGGCGGAAGCGATACCGCAAATTACTCCGAGAAAACTTCTGCTGTCAGTGTTTCACTGAACGGATCAAGCTTCGTCACCGTCAGTGTCGGAGGTGTCGCTGAAGACAGTATCGCAAATATTGAAAATCTGGTCGGCGGGTCCGGCAATGACACTCTTACCGGCGACGGACTTGACAACATATTGAATGGCGGTTCCGGAAGTGACAGCCTTGCAGGAGCTGCCGGCAAGGATTATCTCATCGGTGGAGATGGTAATGATACTCTTGCAGGAGGAGACGGCACTGATACCCTCGATGGCGGAGCCGGTCTGGATACCGCAAGCTATGCCGACAAAACTTCGGCAGTCAACGTTACGCTGAACGGTTCAAACCCGGTTAATGTCTTCGTCGGTGGAACACTTGAAGACTCGATCCTGAATATAGAGTGCATTATCGGCGGATCGGGTGATGACTCTCTTACCGGTGATGCATCAAGCAATATGTTGAATGGCGGATCCGGCAACGACAGCCTTGTCGGTGCAGCCGGCGGCGATTACCTTGCCGGAGGAGACGGCAACGACACGTTCATCGGAGGAGATGGGAGCGATACTATTGACGGTGGAACCGGTTCGGATACAGTAAGTTATGCTGACAAAACTTTGGGAGTGGCTGTAACTCTTTTGACCTCAATGCTTGCAGATGTCAAGGTTGGAGGCGCCAATGAAGATAAGATTGTAAATGTAGAAAATATTATCGGCGGATCCGGTGCTGACTCCCTGACCGGAGACTCGTCGAATAATCTTTTAATGGGCGGAACTGGAAACGACACTCTTGCGGGGGGCGCCGGTTCAGATACCCTTGATGGCGGTGACGGCACCGATACGGCAAACTACTCCGATAAATCTTCGGCAGTGGTTGTTGCGCTTAACGGACCAACAGCAGCATCTGTCAGCGTTGGTGGAGCCGGTGAAGACTGGATAGTCAATATTGAAAATATCATTGGCGGATCCGGTGATGACATTCTTACTGGTGATTCGTCAGCCAATACATTCAGTGGCGGATCAGGTAACGACACCCTGGCTGGAGGTGGCGACAAGGATACCCTCGATGGCGGAGCAGGCTCAGATACCGCAAGTTATGCCGACAAATCTTTGGCCGTAAGCGTTACTCTGAATGGATCAACAGCAGTTGTTGTCAACGTTGGAGGAACAGTTGAAGACTCGATCGTCAATATTGAAAATATCATTGGCGGATCCGGTAATGACACTCTTACCGGTGACTCGTTTGCCAATACTTTCAGTGGCGGTGGCGGCTCAGATTCTCTTGATGGTGGTGCCGGTTCAGATACCGCAAGCTATGCCGATAAATCTTCGGCAGTGGTTGTAACATTGACTGGTTCAACTCCAGCCTCAGTCACCGTTGGAGGAGTCGGTGAAGACTCGATTGTTAATATTGAAAATATTATCGGCGGGTCCAGTGATGACATTCTTACTGGTGATACGTTAAATAACCTGTTCAATGGCGGTTCAGGAAACGACACCCTGTCTGGAGGTGATGGCAAGGATACCCTGTTGGGAGGAGATGGCAACGACAGCCTTGTCGGCGGAAACGGAGATGATGTTCTGATTGGCGGTACAGGACAAGATACACTTTCTGGAGGTTCCGGCATCGATACATTTATCTATAAATCAGAATCCGATACCGGAACCACAGTGGCCACTTGGGATCAAATCACCGACTTCACCTCGGGTGTTGACAAACTTGATCTTTCCGGAATCGATGCGAACACGGTTACTACCGGAGACCAGATGTTTACAAGCCTTGCGAGTGGAACATCTTATACGTTCAGTGCCGCTGGTCAGCTCTGGTTCGATACAACAAATAACATCCTCTATGGCAGCACTAATTCGGACAACATTGCCGATTTTGCCATCAAGCTTAACGGTCCGATATCTTCGTCTGACATCATCATGTAAAGTCCGTAAACAGACAGAATGCTTTTTTAAAGCTTGATAGTGGTCAGTAACGAGCTCGTTCCTTTAACATGAAACGGGCTCGTTCTCATTACGGCAATTTTGAAACAGAAAGGGCTTCACTTGTCCTGCAATATCAGCTGAAAATACGGAATTCAGCCAAATGCCATTTCTGCATACGATATGCTATCGAGGTCCATACTACCCCGAACCCGTAGATCAAGCTCTGACGGATATTGATCGACGAAGCGTCTTTGAAATACTTGGTTGGACAGGTTATTTCAGCAATTTCGTAACCGGCATAAAATATCTGGGCAACCATCTGGTTATCAAACACAAAGTTGTCAGAACAGGTATTGTAATTTACCGAGTGAAGCACCTTTCCGGAAAAAGCTCTGTACCCGGTATGATATTCGGACAGCTTCTGGTTTATTACAAAATTCTGTAACAAGGTAAGAACACGGTTGGCAATGTATTTATAAATTGGCATCCCTCCTTTCAGGGCTCCTTTGCCTAAAATGCGCGAACCGAAAACCACCTCATATGTATCGTTGGCAATCAGATGGCACATTGACAGGATCAACTTCGGAGTATACTGATAATCAGGATGCAGCATGACCACAATATCCGAACCGAGCTCAAGAGCTTTATTGTAGCAGGTTTTCTGGTTTCCACCGTAACCCTTGTTGTTGTCGTGCTCGATCACATGATTTATGCCAATTTTGTTAGCGAGCTCAACCGTAGCGTCATGACTGCAATCATCGACAAGAATTACATGGTCAACAATTTCAAATGGAATTTCGTTATACGTTTTTTCAAGTGTTTTTTCTGCATTATAAGCCGGCAATACGACTGTTACAATTTTGTTATTGATCATTTAATTTTTCAGGATTTCGGATGCAGAAAACGAATCCGTTTCGTTCGTAAATAATATTCCATTTCGGGTTTTTTGAGAGCAAATCTTTTTTATCATTTGCTTTCATTACGATATATAAAGGTTTGTCCAGGCTTCCCTGCGATAATCTGTCATAGTCGTGCGGGTCAAATTGAGAAACCGGTGGTTTTTGGAAATAAAACAGATTCGCATAGCTTTTAAAACCGGCCCTTTCGACATAACAATCTTTTCCTTTGAGGCTTTTATAAAAATCAATTACCGCACGTTGCGAATATGCTTCAATACGGGGAAGCAGAAGCATCATTGAAAAAAAGGTAAAGAGCATTGTAAAAAAGAACAAAATGCCAAAACCATTGGCATATAACTTATTACGAGTATAATACAGACAAGCAAACACACCGGAAGGTAATAAAACAGCAGGAAACCACTCCCATCCGTTCCAACCTGCAACTGCCTGCAAATTTCCCTTCACGAATTCATCTTGAATCAAATTGTATTGCAAAAGATATGTTTTAATAATATCAATTTGTGAAACGGCAAAGGCAAGAATTGTGTAAAATATTGAAACAACCACTAAAGAGTATCGGGCAGATGCTTTAAAAGATATCTCCTGATTCGATATATAGTATACGGCCCATGCAGCAAGATATGTTATCGGGAAATAGCACATGGATGAATAATGTATAATCTTGGTATTCACTACAGTAAATAAAATCAGTACAACCCAGAACAATATTACCATCCACAACTTGAAATCTTTCTGCAAAGCTGTTTCATCTGAAACTTTTTGACCCGACAGAAGAGCCAGTATCGAAGCAGGAAAAACACCCAGGTAAAGAACGATAAAATGATAGAACAGAAAGCCGCCATGATCGGCCCCTTGTGTGCGAAAAAGATCGATCTGGTAGGAAATGAAGTCTTTTATTACTGAATAATTTCCATTTATCAGCAGAAGAATAAACCAGATACCACCAACAAGACTCAAAACAAGAATAAAAACGGTTATGTGATACCATTTCACAGGAAATCTGAACCTGTGTATCAGCAGATAAACCCCGGCAGTAAGGGCTAAAAGAAGGATGGCAACAGGGCCTTTGGTCATCACACCCAGGCCGGAAGCTGCAGCCGATAAAATAATGAACATCCATGCCTCAGCATTATTTTGTCTATGCTGAAAACGTATCAGAAAATATATACTTAAAAAAATAAATAAATTAAACCATGGATCGATAATCCCGAACTTGAAATAGAAAAACGGTAAAATAGAGCCAATATAAGCCATCACCCATAACAAACCGAATCTTTCATTATATAGCTTACATCCGATGGAATAAATAATCATTAATGTAACAATACCACATATAGCATTCGGCAACCGTGCCGCCATTTCGTTTACTCCGAAAAAATGCATCGATATTGCCTGAAACCAAATAAACAATGGCGGCTTTTCCCAGAAAGGCAGGTAGTTTATTCTGACAGTTGTATAATCTCCCGTTGCCAGCATTTCACGGGCAGATTCGGCAAAATTAATTTCATCCCAATCGAAGAGATGAACATCCCCAAGAAAAGGAATAAAAGCAAGCGATCCCAGCAGGACTATCAATAAAGGATATGTGAAACGTTTATCCATAAAAAGGTTATAATATTTTAAAACCGCTGGATAACGGATGTATTCATTCAATTTTCCTGAATTCAATATATTTCATTGAGGATGGCAGGCAGAAGAATCAATGTTTAACCTTGCACTGTAAGCGGTTTAACGAAAATATGAAAATCGGCGTATTCTGCTTCCTGAAGTTCACGAACAGATTATGATGTAATAATCACGCAACTTGCCTGAGGACGTTTGTATCCCAAAGAGCTTTTATGGGTTTCACCGCATTCAACTCATGAATTGCCTGCATCGTGATTTGAAATAAATCCTCACAAATTCATCAAGATAAGTCAATCATTGCATCTTCCCATCCTGAAAAGGTTCCAAAATTGAGCTTTCCTGTTTGAAAAATGCAAGACTTCCATACGTTCAGATTGCATTATTCAATACTACGGTAAGCATCAACACCTGAATAAGCTTGAATTTTCAGGACTTTCCCCTCCTGGCACAGGATTTGCTTCTTTAACTTGAAGATATGGGCGATAAACAAAACTTCAGGGAGGAAAGCATGTGTCAGGAAAAAATTATCATCGTGTATGATACAACAACCGGCAAAGATACATGGAATGTCGAAATTCTGGGCCGCAATAATGATGGAAAGTATTGCCGTATCATGGACAGTGATGACGCTGATTTCCCTTTTGATGTAAGTAAATTTGGACCGTTTGATGAAGACATCCTGATTATGCAGCTCAAGGAGACGTATCCCGGCACTGAAATCAGCCTGAAATGGTGAAAATCAAAGCGTACAACAAATTTACCGTCCCATAGGCAATAAACTGACTTTCTCACGCTGAACTTCCAGTTTTCTTGTGGTTAGTCCAATATCACCCGATTATGCGTTAGTTTAATATCAGGAGCGAAAAGCCCGGGATGGGGCAATAGAGATGATGGTTCCACATATTTGTAAATCGATATTACGGAGTTGAAACCGTTAACTTTGCAGGAAGCTGCCGTTTTTTCCCTGATATTCATGAGTTTTAGTATACTGCATGAAAATCCGGATTTCCGGTAAATATGTTAGTAACCATCCCGTTACACGTCATGACTCCAGAGCAATTGTCCAGGACACTCGTTCAGAGTGAAGAACTTGCCTACAATCCCGTCGCTATCAAATTCGTTACGTCGCTCAGTGACCTCCCCGAAGGGGTTAAAAAATTCGCTTCTTCTTCAGGGGAACGCCTGCCGAAATCATTTCTCTGCGCCATGTGGGGGGACTGCCTCAGGGGCGCAGGACCTTTCTACACAACCAAAGAGGACCATTACTGCGGTGGCGGCACCATAGCAGCAGGGTTCGGAACCCTCCTGCCACTCGAGAACGCCGAGAAATTCATGATCGGGGATGGTAAACTCTTCGGAAACATGGATGCCCTTCGATGCTCCCTTGCATCTACCCTGCCATTCAAAGACGGTGAGTTCGAAGCTCAGATCGTCGGTCCGCTTGCCGCCATGAACGACGACACCTTGCGTCCGGATGTGGTGCTGATCGTCTGCAAACCTTTCCAGGGGCAGCACATCATGAGGGCTTATGATTTCGACAGCGGTGAACTGATTCATGGTATCGCCGGCGGGTCTACCTGCGAGATGGTTTCAAGCTATGTCGTCAAATCCGGGAAACCGACCTTCACGCTTGGCGATACCGGCGGCAATGCAGGGCTTTCGCTCGAACCGGACGAGCTTATTGTTGCTTTTCCTTATGAAAAGCTCGAAACAGCCGTCAGAAACCTGCCCAGGATTTGCCGGACATCGAGCATGCACAAGCATACGGTCTATCATGAGCGCTGACAGGGTTGTAGAGGTTTTATCGTTCAGAAACATATGATGCACTGAACCACCTTGAAACTGAACGATGTTGTTACCTGGGGAAGATCATTCCAGGAGTACCGGAACATGTTTCTCCTCTCCGACGACGAGCTGCAGAAACCCATTCTCGGATGCAGCGACGGCCCGGCATCATTCAACGCCGAACTGACGAAAATAGGCGGGAAAGTGATTTCGGCCGACCCAGTCTACCGATTCAGCACCGGAGAGATCCGCAAAAGGGTGGTGGAAGTCTGCCCGCTCATCGTTTCCGAGGTCTCGAAAAACCGCAATGATTATGTTTGGGAACAGATCCTCGATACAGATCATCTCATTAAGGCAAGAATGGATGCCATGGAGCTTTTCCTCACCGATTTTGAACAGGGAAAAAGCACCGGCCGCTACGTAGAAGCCTCCCTTCCCGACCTTCCCTTTGAAACAGATGCATTCGACCTTGCACTCTGCTCTCATTTCCTGTTCCTCTACAGCCGCCATGTTAGCCTCGAAGTGCATCTGAATTCGATGAAGGAACTCTGCCGAGTGGCAAAGGAGGTCCGAATATACCCTGTCGTGACGCTCGAAGGTAAACCCTCTGAACATATCGTGCCGGTAATATCGGAACTGAAAAAAGACGGACTGTATGTTTCTTTGCGAAAAGTGAAGTACAGATTTCAGAAAGGTGCCGATAAGATGCTTGTCGCCAAACGACAAGTGATGCATACAAGCGATGGCACTTCTCAGGGAAAAGGTTTAAATCTTTATTAACGGGTATTCTTGCCATCCCTCTTGCTCTGATGAAGAGCCCCGGATAATCTGGAGCATCACAAGTCAGTTTACATATTCCCCATTCTTCATTCGATTAAAACAATCCACGATCATACTTGAATCATGTTGCATCTGCTATTGCAGTCAAAATACATGAAAGCAAAACATCTTTTGGATTCCGGACAAGGTCCGGCACAAAAAGAAGTAAAAATCAATAATTCAACTGATTGAGAACCTATTTTAAATAAAGTGCTTTATACGTATATTAATAGATAATTTTATGTATTTAATTATAAGCTAAAAAACAGGACAAGAAGCAATGAACATACTCAAGTCTATCATCTTTTATCCGATGATGTGGTTGCGTGGTATATTTCTCCTAGTCGGCAAAGTCCTACAGGGATTATTTTTGCTCGGCGCAATATTTATCCTTTTTGCTGGACAGGGTCATGATTATTTCTGGACCCTGTTCCTCACATTCTCAGGGTTCAGCTTTTTCTTTTTCCTGCTTACCCAATTTTATGATCAGATTCTTCTGAAGTTAAACCCCACGGGAAACGACCTGTTTCTCATACAGTGACTCTGGCCTGGGCATCACTCTTGCCTCGAATATGCATGATTCGTCTTCCATGATATCGTCGATATCGGTGCTGCAAAAATAATGAAAACCGCTGAAGATCGGCAACAAACCGATGTTCAGCTTTCATTTCCGTATCTTTCACTTGATTTCATCTCGAACATTAGCGCGTTTCGTATTAATTTTTTACATTCTGTTCCTTGCCTGACGGATGTCCGGGCCCGCAGATCAGAAATCAGGTGATCCTGGAATGCAAGTTCTTTTGAAATAATACGGAGAGGTGCGAGAGTGGTTGAATCGGGCGGTCTCGAAAACCGTTGTGCGCGCAAGTGTACCGTGGGTTCGAATCCCACCCTCTCCGCGGAATGCAGGAATCATCCCTGCAACACATCAGGACTTTCCATCATCGAAGCCCGCAAAACGCGGGCTTTCGTGTTCAAACGCCCTTCTGGAATCTTAGTTCGCTTTTTATTCCATCCCCCAACCCTTTCCCTCAATCATTATGACATCAGTCGATGTGATCGCGGATAAAGATGGATAGCAATAAACAAGCCCGGCGATCAACCGGGCTTTTACATGACACTCTTCACACCGAAGACTACAGATACTGGTATCCTTTGTCCATCAGATCCTTCGCGTAAAGCTGATTGGCAAAGAAGGGAAAGACAAACCAGCTTATCCCGAAGGTTAAAAATGTGAGTGCCGTCGAGATTATGAACCAGCCCCACATCTCTTTTACAGCAAACCAGAAAATACCTAAAACCAGACACGGCCAGGAAAATCCCTTGAATACATTTTTTTCAGTCCCTTTTGCATGGGGATGATAAACCCGCCCATAATACTTTCCCATTACTCCAATTTTTGAGTTACGGTAGACGATATTTTTATACAAAACGATAGAAGCAACAAATATGCACTTTCGCACTGCACTACACTTTTTTCTTTACTCTATCCTGAATGGGGGCGGGGGATATAGCCGTAAAATATAGGAAAATATATCGTTAATTAAAATAGCACAAATACGAAAATATCACAAAATCTTATCAACCGGCATAGATCGGCAAGATTTTTACATCAATTTCGGGGGCTCATCGATCTGTAAGGTCAGTACCACAGCCTGCCATGAAAAACAGCAAAATATAAGCCGTATTGTTACGTTTTTTGAATGTGCTTCTTTTGATTTATTGGCAGGCATTATCCCTGCATCCCATCAAGAGTTGATATCATTGAAGCCTGCACACCGAGGGGTTTAATGTTAAAACTTGCGGCCAAGAAAATCTTGAAACACAACTTTTTGCAATTTCTCGTGAAACCGGATGATAACCTGTATATTCAGTTTTATAAACGGAAGTTAAGAGAGAAACACCATTGCCGCTGAACCCGGCACAGGAAGCTTCCTGCAGAACAGTGACCTGAAATCAGAAAAAACATACAACAAGAGAGGAGGATGTATGGGATTGTGGACTTCAGTAACAGGCCAGTTACGATCGGTAATCGAATGGAAGAATCCGGCTCCGGATGTGCTTTTTCATCGCTGGACGGATAACGGAGATGAAATTAAAAACGCATCGAAGCTTATTGTCGGACCCGGACAAGGCGCGATTTTCGTTTATGAAGGCAAGCCGCAGGCCGTCATTACCGAACCAGGCCTCACGGATCTGAAAACGCAAAACATCCCTTTCTGGACGACCGTTACAAAATTCATGCAGGCCTTCAGGAGCGAACACAAGGTCGGTATCTATTTTTTCAGGACAGCCGAGATTCTGAACCAGGGCTGGGGTACGCCGGGACCGGTCAAATACATCGATCCGCAGTACAAGTTTCCCGTTGGTATGAAAGGCTACGGAAACTTCTCGTTCCGAATCTCCGATGCGTCGAGTTTTTTCATCAACGTCATGGGTCAGAGAGATGAACTTCTGGTTGACGATCTTCGCTCCGTGATCGTGGCAAGGATTGTCCAGCCTCTTACCGATTTCCTTGCTGAATCCGGCTTCGGATACAACGAAATCGACTCCAACAGGAATGAAATTGCCGAAGGAGTGAGAGAAAAGGTCTCTCCGATTTTCCAGACCCTCGGGTTCCAACTGGTCGATTTCCGTATCGAGAATACCGATTTCGACGATGATACGAGACGCAGGGTGGGACGTATCGCCGATATGCAGGCTGAATCTCAGGCGGCACAGGCCGTCGGCATGAATTTTTCTCAACTTCAGCAGCTTGCGGCACTTCGGGATGCTGCGCAGAACCAGGGAGGAACGGCAGGTCTGGGCGTTGGGCTTGGAGCGGGCATGGGCCTCGGACAAGTCATGTCGGGTATGATGAACAACATGGGTGTGCAGCAACCGGCGTCGGATGATCCCGTTGCCAAGCTTGCCAAACTGAAACAGATGCTCGACAACAGTCTCATCAGCCAGCAGGAATACGATACGAAAAAGCAGCAGATTCTCTCGCAATTATAGCCGTGCGCCGTTTATACTGCTTCCAATCAACGTAATTGCCTGATTCCGCCATGCAAAAAACCTTGTTTTCCAGATTTCCCGCCGTAGTATCCATTGTCCTTCTCGGTATGCCGTTCTTCAGCGAGGTGCTTATCGCTCGTGCCGGTGGCGGTGGAGGATCGCATGGCGGCGGATCACACGGCGGAGGCTCCCATGGCGGAGGATCGCACGGAGGGGGATTCGGCCATGGCGCAGGCGGATATTCTGGAGGATATTCCGGCCATGGCGCCTATTACGGAAATTCCGGGCATTCCGGCGGTTCCCCGCTCCTTACGATCATTGTTCTCGTTATATCTATCTATGTCATATACCGTCTCGTCGTTTACTTCAGGAACTCATCGAACAACAGGCGATTCAATGCGGCCGCCACCGTTCAGCCGACTGCCGGAACAATAGCGGAATCACGGGAATTTCCTGCCGCCAAATCCGACTTCGACCTTGACGGGTTGTTGTCAAAAGTCCGCAAGGCCTTTATCGAAGTGCAGACGGCATGGTCCGAGCAGAACTCGGATCGCATGCGAAGGTTTATCACGGATGGCGTCTATCAGCGCTTCAACACCCAATTCAGGATGATGAGCCTGCTTCGGCAGTCAAACCCGCTCACCAACATCAGAATCCTCGATGTCCGTGTCGACAGCATCGAGCACGACGGCATGTACGATATCGCAAACGTCGCTATTCATGCAAGCATGAACGACAAATTCGAATGTGCACTGAACCATGAGCTCGACGAAGAAGGGGATAACGACTTTGTCGAATACTGGTCTTTCCTGAGAAAGCGGGGTGCAGAGGGCAAAAATATATACGACTCCCCGAAATGTCCCAATTGCGGCGCTCCTTTGTCGGAAAACATGGGTGAACTCTGTAAATGCAGATACTGCAATGCCATGGTCAACTCCGGAGAATTTGACTGGGTTCTTGCCGAAATCACCCAGGAAGACGATTACCGTCGCGAAGGAAGGTTCACCGAAAAAATGGCCGGCTTGGATGAAAAGGTCAGGGAAATGGTATCGACATACGGAGATTTTGCCGTACAGCTGCTCGAGGACAAGGCGTCCAATGCCTATATGCAGATCATGATGGCATATGCCACGCATGATCCTTCGCTCATGCGGCGATTTGTCACGGATGCCCTGTTCCGTCAACTGGCTCCGCAGATCGAAAAACATCAGGAGATTTTCAACCGTATCTTCCTGAACAACGTTACACTTATAGGTGCTGAAAAGATAGACAATATGAACCTGCTCATTTTTTCGCTTGCCTGCTCTTACCAGAGGGCGTTGATCACCAATAACTCAGTGAAGCTCGTGGATCCCGAAATCGTAATGCGTGAAGAAGTCCTCATGCTGAACCGGGATATCGGCGCAGGAGAAGGAAAAGGTTCGATCTATCAGCATAATTGCCCGCTCTGCGGAGGCCCTGTGAAAGATACGCTCGATATCAAGTGTTCGTTCTGCGGAAGCCCGCTCAACAGCACAGCGAACGACTGGATTGTCTGCGCGCTGATGAGCCGTTCGGATTACATGAAAGAATTTTACCCCGGTTGACCACGTGACTGTCCTGGGTAAAATATCAGCCTTCACACAATCTGACACTGGCGTTAAAGTTTTATTCTTTTAAACGCCCACGTACCCGTGATTACCGTCAAGGCTGTAAAAATAATAAGCACTGAAAAGTCCAGCAGCAGGCTGTAACCGGTTATTCCCAGGATGACAGACCTCAGTGCGTCAACCGCATAGGAAACCGGATTGATCATAACAACCGTTTTCAGCCAGTCAGGCAGGTTCCTGACCGGGAACAATGCCCCGCTGAGAAAAAACAGGGGGAAGATGGCAAAACTTGAAATCAGGCCGAAACCCTCCGGGCTATCCATGAGCGAGCCGATGGCCAGGCCGAGACTGGTTATTGAAATGAGCAGCAAAGATACAATGATGAAGGTCAATATGATTGACAACAAAGTGAAGTGAATTCCGAAAAAGATCGCGCCAAGCACCATCAGAATAATGATCTGCAGCAGACCATCGGTTGAGCCTCCCAGCGCCTTGCCGAAAAACATGGTGCTCTTGCGCAGCGGTGCGACCAGAACTTCTTTCAGGAAATCGATTCTTTTGTCCAGTATGATATACAGTCCAAAAAACAGCGAGCCATACAACACAGTCATTACCAGAATTCCCGGAAACAGAAATTGCTGATAATCGACACCGCTTATCGTTCCGGGCTCGATAATCGAACCTACGCCCGTACCAAAAATCACCAGCCATAAAAGCGGCTGGATAATCGATCCGACAAGCCTTGACGGCTCTCTCATAAAAACAAGAAGCTCCCGGTACCAGATCGCATACAGACCTCTCAACTCTGCTGTTACAGCTCCCTTTGTCATATTGCTATCTTTTCCCTGCATGCATGGATCTGGTCATCCATCCGCCTTCTCCACCGCCTGAACCTTCTCTCATGCGCTTGCCTGTCAACTTTAAAAAAACATCGTGCAAAGTAGGCGAATGAATCTCGACTTTCAACGCCTCGCCGACATGTGCCAGAATTTCCTGCAAATGTCGGCCAGCGTCATCGACAGTCAGGCTGAGCAGGTCATGTTCATATTTCACCTGTGTGATGCAGGCTATTTTTTCAAGTGAAGGCAAATCCGGATTACTCGTACTGATGGAAACCAGATCTCCACCCATGTTTTTTTTGAAATTGAAAGGAGTATCGAGCGCAATTATTTTTCCCCGGTCGATGATGCCGATTCTGTCACAAAGCTTGTCGGCCTCTTCCATATAATGCGTCGTCAGAATAATGGTGATTTTATTTTCCACCGACAGCTTTTTAATATATATCCAGAGGCTTTCCCTTGTTTGCGGATCGAGGCCCAACGTCGGCTCGTCCAGAAACAATACCTTCGGGTTGTGCAGGAATCCTCTTGCGAGCTCGAGCCTCCTTCGCATCCCGCCGGAGTATTTTCTCATTTTTACATGCTGCTTGTCAGTGAGATCAACAAGCATCAATCCCTCATCGATTTTTCTGTTTATTTCACTTTTCCTGACCCCATACATCAAAGCATGGAGATACAGATTTTCCCTGCCCGTAAGAAGATCGTCCGAACTCGGGTCCTGAAAAACAAATCCTATGCAATGCCTGACCTGCGTCGGATTTTTCACAATATCATGCCCGCAGATCAAGGCTTCCCCGCTGGTTGGCGACAGAAGAGTTGCGAGCATTGAAAGAATTGTTGTTTTTCCTGCACCGTTCGGCCCCAGAAGCCCGAATATTTCTCCTTCATCTATATCAAGAGATACGTTGTCAACCGCAGTGAAATCTTCAAACTTCCTTGTCAAATTTTTTATCTGTATGAGAGGCATATACTTGCGGTACAGTTATTAGATCAGAACAAGCCTGGATCAAGAAGTGGAAACCGGTTCCAGCCATCATATCACCTGTGAGAGTCTTGGGTCCTATCCTGATTTATTTTGGCTGCCGCACATCAGTGGCGGGAAAAGGCACGTGGAACAGCAGAAACGGCTTTCAGGATCAACATCATCTGTAACCAGATCTTCCGGTATACCGTAGCAACAGGAACCTTTTATTTTTCCATGCTGATGATTAAAAAAAGGACAATGGAAGCTAACGGTTTTCGCCTCCATTGTCCTTATCCCGATAAGATCCGTCAGTTAGTATCTTCTGTAATGATCTCCGTCATGATGATGGCGGTGGTGTCTGCGCCATTCGTATTCGCGACGTCTTCTTTCTTCTTCCCGGCGTCTCCGTTCCCATTCGAACCTGTGCCTTCTATCTCTTTCATACCTGTAATCATCATGTCTGCGATAGTCTCTGTAATATTCGTCACTTCGACCCCTTCCGGGTTCAGCTTGAGCATTGACGTTCGGAAGGGCAAGAAGCATGCCTGAAATTGCCGCGGCAATCAAAAAGTGTTTTTTCATCGTCTTTTCCTGTTTATGAATGGTTAACAGTTATAAATGTTTTTTTACGGGATTTTGTGAATACCTGTTACCGCAACCCTCCTTATTGATTTCAAAGAAAAGCCCCTTCATTCGAAGAGGCTTTTCTTGCCAATCTATACAGGAAGTTGCTTATTTCTTTGCTTCAGGAGCAGTGGCTTCGACTTTTTTCACTGCTTTTTTAGAGACCTTCCTGACGTGCTTTTTTGCAACAGGAGCAGCATCTACACCTGCAGCTGGCTTTGGGGCTGTTGCTGTGTCACGGGCTAAAGAAACACCACCTATAATAAAACTCATCATCAATGCTGCGAGCAATCCAAATGTCAGTCTTCTATTCATTTTTATCTATTGCTGGTTGAATGAGAATCAGGATTCTTTCAGTTTCCTACTGATACTACGAACAGCTGGAGAGGTTTCTTTCAGAAAATCTTGCCGCTTCGCAGCGATTTTTTGCGGAATGGCTATGCCGGCCATTTGAAACCCTTGCCTTTTCAGGGTGTCGGCATAGTCCTTTCTCAACAAGAGTGTGCACCGGCGGATGGTTTCAAGGATGACAATCACCCCTCGATAAGCCGGAATTTCTTATCCATCGCTGAACCCTTACGGATTTCTGTCAAGTTCGCAATCTGAAACTACGCTTGAATCATATATCCGTATCATTTGGGTTAAATCTGTTTAACAAATAATAAGTTCCTCCAATTGAAATCAAAATACAGGCAATAGCGACCATTGAACTATAATCTGTTTTATGAAGATCAAGAGTTATAATTTTGTTTGATATTGCAATCACTGCAATCTTGAGTATCTCCTTAACAGGTATTTTATTCGATGTAATTATTATATAAATAGACTTCAAAACCTCATAACCTACAACAATAATCAATATTTTTTCATATATCTCAAACATTTCATTTATATTGAAAACAAACATCAGCGGATCAGGAGACAATAATTTATCAAACCATATCCAGGTTAGATGTACTGTTCCAAAAAGCATACTGAATGCCAGCATAATAATCAAAAAAAGCAAAATGTACTTTGATGCTTTCACAAAGAAATTAGCTATTGTTTCGCGCATAAATCATTTGATTTATTTATGAAATCAGAAGTCCTCCGTTCAGCTGTTACTGTATAATGAAACATTTATCCTGCTTGCACTCTTCACAGGCATATTATCTCATCGCGAAAACGCTGTATTGATCAGTTCGGAAACATCATACAAATCATGAAGTCACACATTTGATGAATAAAACATTGGCATTTTCCCTTTTGGAAAAGGTATTGAAGAAGATCGCCGGAAATCCACCGGATAAAGAATGCAATGCTGCTGTGAGTAGCGTCGGTCATTGCTGCTGCTTCGAATAATCAAAAAAGAAGGGGATATTCAGGCTTAAAGCGAAAACGGTGTATTAAGAAATATAGGGAAGGAATATTGATTTCCGAGGGGTCTCCCCATACTTCCGGATAAAGCCGGAAAATATTTTACACAACATTCACACATTCATTTACCATCTTTGACGTTTTTCCGTATTATCTTCGGTTAATTTTACTGGAGTTACTGGAGTGCCGATCCCTTTATTCTACGTCAAGACGGAAATAAATGTCATGCGGCCTCTACGGCCGTCAGGAAACAAAACGACCGGTAATCCACAGTAGACCGTTTTTCAATCTGCTAAAAGAAAGGAAAGAATGGTATCAATTATCAGGCGGGTTATCAGCCTTTACGATTCGCTGGAGCACTTCTGGGAACACAGGCGAACGGAGCGCATTGCGGCAAACCTGCTGATCATGGTATTCCTCGTATCGCTTCTCCTTATCGAGCTTTCCCGACAGAGCCTGCTTCCGGACAATTTTGCCGCGCTTTTACCGAAAAGCCACTATTATGCTATCAACATAGCATTTTCCATGCTGCTGGGCATCGAGGTGTTCGGACTGGTGTTCAGCCTTGCCAGTTCGGTCTCAGTGTCGGTAGGAAAGCAATTCCAGATTCTTTCGCTTATCCTGCTTCGCCAGTCATTCGAGGAGATCGTCAATTTCAGCGAACCGCTGGTATGGGAAAAAGCGTTAAATCCAGTGCTTTACCTCATCACCAATGCAATTGGCGGCCTTGGTATCTTCCTGCTGCTCGGTGTGTACTACAAACTGCAGAAACATCGTCCCATCAGCCGGCATTCGGGAGCCGCAAAGAATTTCATCGCATCGAAAAAGATCGTTTCGCTCCTTCTCCTCGTCGTATTCATTGTTATCGGTATCATCAACGGGTCAAAATATCTGAACGGAGAAATACCCGGCGACTTCTTTTCGCTGTTCTACACGATCCTAATTTTCAGTGATGTGCTGCTGGTGCTTATTTCCCTGCGGTACAGTTCAACCTATCCGATTGTTTTCCGGAACTCGGGTTTTGCCGTTGCCACACTGCTCATCAGGCTCACCCTGACAGCACCGCCGTATTTCAATGTGCTGCTCGGCATCGGGTCAATGGTGTTCGCCATAGGCATAACCGTTGCATACAACAGATTCGATAATCAGGAACAGCTCGTCATTGAATGAAGCTGGCAAACCAGGCCTCATTCACGATCTTGTTTTTCATGAAGTGCTTTCTTGTCATGCACTTTTGTGTATTCGATCAATCCGCTCCACTGACCGGCAATAAAGGCATAACCAAATTCTATTCAATGCACTAAGGTCAAACAATGATATCGCATGTTTACGAAGAAATTGTTACTTTTGCATCCGTTAGAGGAAATTCCACAGCAAATAAATCACAGGAGATTAAAGTGAGCACTGTAGAGCATCTTAAAGCGGAACTGCTTTCCATCTGGATGAAAAGGATTGAAAGTCTTGAAAACGGAGAAAGTGAACAGTCATATGATACAATCGCGGAAAACCTCATAAAACGAATAACAGCTGAAGAACCGGGTTTCAGTTCATCTGAATTTTACGAAAGCAATTTCGAAGAGTATAATCCCAACATGGAAAACAACGGGCATTAAAATACTACCCTCATCGCCATGAATCAGGACATCCACTCCATAAAGGCTTGCCATGAACGAGAGACTGTCTCCTTTTCCCGGCCAATGGACAGATAAATATGCAAAATACGGCACCCGGAAATCTTTCAAGGAGGGGGTTCCTTGCCGGAATCCTGGGGTGTTCACTCGAACCTTGAATTCAGGTGATTCACTCTTCATCGATCTGCCTGAGGATTTCCCGAAGAGATGCGGCAGCGGTCAGCCTCTCCTCGTCTGTGGCAGAATTGTAAAAACCGATAATCGCTCTTCCGCCAATACCGATCGGGGGATATCCCTTCCGGACGAGAACCGGCATCATATCGAGAAATTTTATAACCGTCTCCCTCTTCATGCCGTTGATCCTGCAGAGAACTTCTTCGGCAATGCCTGTCGAAACGTCTTCTCCCAGCCCGGCAACATAAGCGGCGCTCTGGACGGCGCCGTACTGAAATCCTATCACAGCGAACACGATATCCCTGTTCGTGCTGTGCTCCAGTCCCGCCGGACATTGACCAATCGCTTCAGCCAGAAACTGCAATGACATTTTCTTTACAGCTTCCACATTATCCTCATGATTTTTATGCATAACCATTGTCTGTTTTCCTTATACAGCTATGTTTCTATCGGATGAATCTTTTCCATTCCAAACCATCTCCCCACTGATATAACAATAACCAGGCGTCAGAGATCTTCCTGCAGCTTTGAGACGAGATTGAAACCCCTTATGAAAAACCGGATTTCATCATGAATTTGCTCCGTTTTTTATCCAGTTCCAGGAATTCCGGGTTACGGAGTGACTTTGATCGTTAAATGAGCCAATATACTTCATTTTTGCCTGAAGCATTATTTTTATTAGCTTTATCGAATAGAGAGATCAACAGGCACGACCTCGAATCGTACAAATATCCTGTATTGTCCGACAAAGCTCCTGCCATCTGATGTTCCGACCGGCAGACCATCTGCCAACTGGTTTGTTAACCCGGTTCCCGAATCAGTTGACAACCGCTGTTCTCCTGAAACAAAAATTTTTGTCACGATGAAATACATGTTTTTCGTTATCACGGCAGCTTTCATGCTTTTACTGGCGCTTCCGGTTCAGGGAACCGGCCCGGTAAAGATAGGTTTCATCAACTCAATTACCGGCAAAGAAGCCCAGATAGGTGAAAACCTTACGAACGGCGCAGCCATGGCTGTCGATGACCTCAAGTCTAAAGGGATCCAGATCGTCATGGTGCAGGAAGATGACGGCGGTGATCCGAAAAACGCGCTTGCTGCCTATGAAAAGCTCGTAACACGCGACCGCGTAATCGGGGTCGTTGGTCCCTATACATCGGCAAGTGCAAATGTCGTGGCATCCCGGGCGGATCAGTACCAGGTGCCACTGCTCGTTCCTGCCGCTGCAAAGGAAGAAATTACGATGAAAGGCTATAAAAATGTTTTCCGCCTCAACGCTCCCGCAGACGTTTACTCGAAAGTGCTACTCAATACCATTGCGCCATACAGACCAAAAACAATAGCGTACGTTTACGCGGCAACCGATTTCGGGGTTTCGACCGTGAAAACAGCTCAGTTGAACGCCGCCGCTATGGGACTCAAGGAAGTTGCCAGTGAAAAATACCAGCAGGGGCAACCCGATTACCGGGCGACGCTCGCCAAAATCAAGGCAATTCAGCCCGATCTCGTCTTCCTGGTTTCCTACGATGCCGATGCCATTCTCCTGATGCGTCAGGCAAAGGAAATCGGTCTGACGCCAAATGCATTTCTTGGAGCAGGTGCAGGATACACTACAGCACAGTTCGCTTCCCAGCAGGATATCTCTTCACTGGTAATTTCAGCCACACAGTGGACCGATGACGTTAACTGGCCAGGGGCTGCCGATTTTGCAGTCCGGTACAAGGCCCGGTTCGGCAAACAGCCAACCTACCATGCGGCATGCACTTACGAAGCCGTCCGCATCATGGCACTCAGTGCGTTGAATTCGAAGAGTCCTCAGGCTCTTTGCGCCACACTCAAGGCTGGCAGCTGGAACGGCATAATGGGACCTGTGCGCTTCATCAATTATAGCGGATATACGAACCAGAACAACCATCCAATGCTGGTACAGCAGCTTCAGTCGGGAAAATATGAAACCGTATACCCGTCGCAGTTCAGCAGGAAAAAACTGGTTTATCCTTACAACCGCTGAGGTCATTAATTCCCGCCTGGCGAGCCAGGCGTCTGCATGATCCCTCCGGGGTAATATGCAGGCATTAAAACTGAGTTTCAACCGTCAATGCTCTTCTTCCAGTCTCTTATATCGGGAATACTCATCGGGGGCGTCTATGCCCTTGCTGCCATGGGCATGTCACTCGTATTCGGGGTCATGAATATCAGTAACTTTGCACATGGCGAGCTGATGATGCTCGGCATGTATATGGCCTATTACCTGTTCACGCTGCTCAACATCGACCCGTTCCTTTCGCTGCTGATCATCATGCCTCTGACTTTCGTTTTCGGATATGTTATCGAAAAAACCATGATTGACCGGGTTATGGACCATCCTTCCGAAAACCAGATACTGCTGACCGTGGGTTTCGGGCTGATCATGAGCAATTCGGCCCTGCTCGCCTTCACAAGCGACCCTAAAATCCTTACCACCTCCTATTCGAGCAGCTCGATTGCCTTGCCCGGAGGCATATCCGTTTCCATTCCAATGCTGCTGTCTTTCCTTGTCACCTGCATCCTGACCGCCGCGCTCTATCTCTTTCTCGCGAAATCGAGGACCGGCATGGCATTGAGAGCCACAAGCCAGAACCGTGAAGCTGCCCAGCTGATGGGAATCAACGTATCGCGTATGAGCGCCATAGCATTCGGGACAGGAACACTCCTGGCCGCCTCGGCCGGAGCTATGATAGCCCAGACCTACTACATCGATCCGTTCGCCGGGCATATATTCCTTCTGAAATCATTCACCATCTGCGTTCTTGGCGGACTTGGTTCGGTAATCGGCGCTGGTATCGGCGGGATCATCATCGGTTTGGCAGAAGCGATGTCTTCCGCTTACCTGTCGAGCGACTGGAAAGATGTCCTCGTTTTCATACTCTTCCTTGCAATCCTCCTGCTCCGTCCGCAGGGACTTTTCGGAAAAAAGGGGGAGCAATGAAGCAATCCGTTGTTGTCATAGCGCTATTTGCAGCTGTAATGGCGGCGCTGCCGGGTTTCCTTGGCGACAATCCATACATAGCGGATATCCTCATAACGATACTCATGATGGCATCGCTTGCTTCGGCATGGAACATTGTGGGAGGGTATGCTGGCCAGTTCAGTTTCGGCCATGCCGCCTATTTCGGAGCCGGAGCATATACGACATCCATTCTTCTCACCACCCTTAACCCGGGCATACCGGTCAGCATAGCCGCAGGAGTTCTAGTGTCCTGCGTCATCGCTCTCTTGACGGGAACTATTGTCTTCAGACTTCGCGGGCATTATTTCGCATTGGCGTCCATAGCTGTTGCCGAAATCGTGAGGCTGACAGTCCTCAACCTCGACATAACCGGAGGTGCTCAGGGAATCCTCGTCACGAAAGTTTCTTTCGGTTCGCTCGACCTTAACAGCAAGGTCCCTTTCTACTACGCCATGCTGTTCCTGCTTCTCGTCACACTCGGTATCTCGGCACTGATTTACCGATCCAGAACGGGGTATTACCTCCTCGCAATTCGAGAAGACCAGGATGCCGCGGCTTCGCTCGGGATCAACCTCTATCTTTTCAAAAACATTGCGTTAGTGATTTCTGCAGCTATCGCATCAGTGGCCGGCAGTATCTATGCCGTCTACATCAGCTTTATCGATACCAGCACCGTGCTTCCTCTTCGGTTATCAATCGAAATCATCCTGACAACCATCATTGGAGGTATCGGAACGCTCTGGGGGCCGGTGCTTGGCGCAGTTCTGCTTGTATCACTCGCAGAAGCGCTCCGTTCAAACATGATCGGAGAGTACCTCGTCAACACTGGTATGGTATCAGAAGGATCGGCAACAGGAGCATTTCTGAAAAGCAATCTCGCGCACGCTCATGTCCTTGTATACGGAATCATTACCGTGCTATGCATTCTTGGCCTTCCGAAAGGCATTCTCGGATTTTTCAGAAGGAAAGGCGAGGCATGAAGAAAAAACTGCTTGAAATAATTTCACTGAGCAAACATTTCGGCGGTAACACGGCCATATCCAATGTATCGTTCAACGTGGAAGAAGGCCTGATCGTCGGGCTCATCGGTCCCAATGGATCAGGTAAAACCACCCTCTTCAACTGCATTACAGGTTATTACTCCCTGACTTCAGGCAGCGTGATGTTCGATGGACATGATATCACCAGAATAAAACCTGACAAAGCCTGCCGAATCGGCATGGTCCGCACATGGCAGCGGGTCAAACCCCTTGGCAACCTGAATGTCCTTGAGAATGTCATGATCGGAGCTTTCTCTAAAACCCGCTCAGCGGGAGAATCACGAAAAATTGCCCTCGCACAGCTCGACCTGCTCGGTATGAGCGAACTCTCATCGAATACAGCGGGAGACCTCCCGATCGGCCTGAAAAAAAAACTCGAGCTTGCAAGAGCTCTCGCTACCTCGCCGAAGCTCCTCCTGCTCGATGAAATCTGCGGCGGATTGAACAATACCGAAACTCTGGAACTTATGGAAACCATCCGGATTATCAGAAACAATGGCGTCTCGATCGTCTTTATCGAGCATGACATGAAGGCCGTCACCGGGCTATGCGACCGGATCGTTGTATTGAAATCCGAACAAAAGCTTGTCGAAGGCACTCCTTCCGATATCACCGGCAATCATGATGTCATAGCGGCATACCTCGGAAAAGGGTACAAACATGCTTGAAATCCGCAACCTGAATGCCGGTTACGGCGATATGACGGTATTGAAATCGATCTCCCTTTCGGTCACCGAAGGTGAAGTGCTTTCAATCGCAGGTAACAACGGTGCTGGCAAGTCGACCCTCCTCAAGGCTATTTCCGGGATTATCCGTTATTCGGGTTCAATTCTTTTCCTCGACACCGAACTGAACGGACTCAAACCACATTCGATCGTCGAGAAAGGCATAGTCCATGTACCTGAAGGAAGAAAGATCTTCCCTGAAATGTCCGTTTCAGAAAACCTCAAAATGGGAGCTTTCCTCAACCCCAGGGATTACAGACGGCATCTCGAACTGGCTTTCAGCCTCTTCCCGAGGCTCGCTGAACGCCGCAATCAGCTTGGGGGGACCATGTCGGGCGGAGAGCAGCAGATTCTTGCAATAGCACGAGGGCTCATGGGCAATCCCAAGCTGCTGATGCTCGACGAACCAAGCCTCGGACTCTCGCCACTTTATACGGAATTGGTTTTCAAATCTATCGGAGAAATCAAACGCAGCGGAGTCACGGTGCTCCTGGTCGAGCAGAATGTCTGCGAATCACTCATGGCAAGCGACCGCGGTTATGTCATGGAGACAGGTTCGATAGTGCTGTCAGGAAGAGGAAGTGAACTGCTCGAAAACCCGCTTGTAAAGAAGGCCTATCTTGGTATATAAACACGGGAAAACCGGTTATCAGGAAAACCCGGCCAGGAATTCAACCGTGGCAGCAACAAACTCTTCCGGTTTTTCTTCCTGGGGGAGATGTCCACAGTCGGGAACAACCACCAGCTTCGCAGAAGGCAGCTCCCTTGACAGCCTTATACTCTCTTCGGTCTTTACCGTAACGTCATGGTCTCCGGTAACGACAAGGCATGGCAGTGAAAGGGTTTTCAGCTGCCTGTCGAGGCCCAGGCGATGCGTTTCAAGAAACAGCTCCCAGAAGGCCCTCGACCAGTCGCCGTTCATGAAATCGCTGCGGCATGCGGCAAGCAGGTCATCATCGAGAAGCTCTTTGTGGTACCACATAGCTCGTATGACCGGGTTGTAAGTCTTTGTGATCATGAAACGCATGAAACCGGCAAAGAGCGGGCTCATTGCTTTCATGATGGGCTTCATGAAAGCCGGTATTTCACTGGTGGCATAGCCGCTGTATACCATCGGTGCGGCAAGCACAAGGCCCTCGACAGCTCCGGGATGGCGAAGAGCCGTAAGGAGCGCAAGTGTCCCGCCTGTCGAATTTCCGACCAGCACCGCTTTATCGCAGCCGAATTTCCTGATGACCGAAACCACCAGATCACTCTGCGCTTCCGGAGTGTAACTCACTCCTGATGTTTTCGATGGACGGGGCCGGGATGAGTAACCGAACGCCGGCCGGTCGAATGCGATGACCGAAGCTATTTTCGACAATTCGTCAAAGACATGCCGCCATGAGCGCATGCTTAAAAAACTTCCATGCAGCAGCACGACAAGCGGTTTGCCGCTTCCTGCTCTTCGGACATGCAGCCTGAACCCGCCGATCTCGATGAACTCCGAACCAGGAAAATGGCCGGCATCATCTGACATTATCCTGCTCCCGGTGCTCTTCATTTCACCATCTCCTTTCTGTCTGTGCTGCCAATAATCCCCCCCCATTCGACTGCGACAAAACCTTCTCTTTCGAAACGGCGTATCTCCGGCTCTCTGAGCTTAACCATCTCTTTTGAAGGTGTAAAATGGAGCAGAACCCTCAGAAGGCTCTTCGGTTCCGGTCTGATAATCAGTCCAAGCTGGTCATCGACAACTTCGGGCTGGATCATCCTGATAATCCAGCATGTGCTTTTCGGCAGATTTTTCAGCCAGTATGCCCTGAAATCTTTAGCCTCCCGACTGTTCAGCCCGAATAAGGGAAGATGGCTCCTCATCCATGTTCCAAGCTCACCGCTCCTCACACACCATCCTTCCTGAGGCTGGGCGATCGGAGTATCAAGCTGCGCTTCGTAGAACAAATACCGGTATTTACGATCTATCCGGCCTTTGCTGTCTACGGTGACCTTCCATTTGTCCTTATACTCCGGGATGGTTTTCGTGATCCTGCCTTTGGGGCCGAGCCGCACTTCAACGGTTGTTTTGCTTTCGGGATAGAGGTAAAGGGCCGGTTTCTTGACAACCTGCTCCAAATCCGCTTTCCGCCAACTTCCGGGAACGGTATCGTCACAAAAACCGGATGTAAAACTTAGGCTTGCGAACAGCGCCAATACAATGAAAGCCCTCATAACTGAACTCATAATCATTTTAAAAAACGTAATATAACCCTCTTTGCAACCGGAATAACGGAAATCTGCCAGAAACGTCATGATGTGGCGTTCTTTCCCGAATTGTATTATTCCGGCACTGTCATTCTGAGCGGAGCGAAGAATCCGGAAGTTTTTGCTTTATAAGAAGGTGGATTCTTCATTACGCTACGCTTCATTGCGGAATGACAAAATTTTGTTCAGAATTTATTTACGGCTTAATGATGCCTGAGTAATAATAAACAGAACGTTACGGGCACGATTTAGTTTTTATTATTGTAGAACAATCCATGCAAACATAAAACAATTCGAAAAAGATTTTCATGCAGTTAACTATCAGGGAGAACAGCTCATTTATCAAGCTGATGTCCTTTCGCATTTTTATCGTTCTTTCCTACCAGATCATTGCGGTCGTCGCCGGCTGGCATATCTATGAACTTACCCATGACACGCTCGCTCTCGGTATGATCGGCCTTGCCGAGGTCATACCGTTCTTTTCGTGCGCCCTTTTCGCAGGTTATGCCATCGATCATTATTCGAAGCGCCTGTTCGGTGTCGCGGCAAGCATGGTTCTGGTTATCAACTCGCTGGTGCTGACCGCGGTTTCTGCCGGCTGGATTGCCGGCAATCCTGTTTTCTGGATATACGGAGCGGTTGCTTCCGGAGGAATAGCCCGGGCGTTTATCGGCCCTTCATATAACGCAATGTTCGCACTGGTTCTGCCTCGTGAAGCATTTGCACGAGCATCGGGAATAGGAAGCTCCGTCTTTCAGCTCGGTCTGGTGACAGGTCCTGCACTGGGTGGTATTATTACAGGATGGAGCGGCAAAACGCCGGCTTACGGAGCCGCTGCACTCCTGAGTTTATTTGCCGCCGTATCCCTGTTTTCGATACGGACAAAAGAACCGCCTCCGAAGGAAAGCGCCCCTATTTTCAGGAGTATAGCCGAAGGGCTCCGTTTCGTCTTCAGTAATGAAATCATTCTCGGGGCATTGTCTCTCGACATGTTCGCGGTACTTTTCGGCGGGGCTATTTCCATGCTGCCGGCATTCATCAATGATATATTCCATGCCGGACCGGAAATGCTGGGAATTCTTCGCGCCGCACCGGCTGTCGGAGCCATGACCACAGGAATAATGCTTGCCCGTCGCCCCATCAACCGGCATGCGGGCCGGTGGCTGCTCGGAGCTGTCGCAGGATTCGGCATCTGCATCATCTGTTTCGCAGTATCCTGGAATATCTGGCTTGCCGCTGTGCTTCTTGTGCTTTCTGGCATATGCGACGGAGTATCGGTTGTCATGCGGACAACCATCATTCAACTTTCTACACCTGACGATATGAGGGGACGGGTTTCCGCGATAAACGGCATCTTTATCGGTTCGTCGAATGAACTGGGAGCAGTCGAATCGGGTATAGCCGCCCGGCTGCTGGGACTTGTACCATCGGTGCTTTTCGGAGGGATCATGACGCTCTCGGTAATCGCCGTTACGGCAAAAATGGCCCCAAAACTGAGAAAACTCGAGATCCATCAACTGCAATAATCTGAGTTCCGAGCTAACCCTTGAAAATCACGGGCAAACCGGAAAGAACTTTTTTTCTGCCTCTTTTTTTCGGTATTTTTAATTATACACTTTTCTTTTCCCGGTTGTAAACATGGGCTCTGTATCCTTCAATAAACAAAACAGGAGGTTCCTCATGTCAAAGATTCTCTCGCTCCTAACCGCAGCAATCTTCCTGGCTTTTTTATCTCCCCGGTCAGTCGAGGCAAAAAATGCAAACCTCAAACTGGACCCGCGAACTGCTTTGGGCGCCTATACGGGAATGGTTGAAGAACATTTCGCCGGTATTTTGCGTACCGTAAAAATTATCGCGTTGACGGATGAGGCAAAATCAGGAAAGTGGGAATCGGTAAAACCCCTTCTCGATGAGTTCAGCAAAGAGCTTCCGACCGATGCGACAACATGGTATGCAATGCCTGACGGCAGTTACTATACAACGGAATCCGGCACGCTCAACAGCCAGAACCTGAAAGACCGGCCCTATTTCTCAAGGATTCTTGCCGGTCAGGACGTTCTTGGAGATCTCGTGATCAGCAAGGCAACAGGTCATCGTTCGGTGATCGTAGCCAGCCCGGTAACTGTGAACGGAAAAGTTGTTGCGGCTATCGGCATTTCAGTGAGGGTTCACCTGATTTCAGATATTGTCGCCGCTCAATTGAACCTCCCGGACAACACCTATTTCTATGCGCTCGACCCGGAAACGAAAATCGTCCTTCACAAATATGCAGAACGTATGTTCAAGACCGTAAGCGATGTCGGGGATGAAAGCCTCGGTAACGAATTCAGGACTGCCATGAATAAAAACGAGGGAGTTTTCGACTACAAGCTAAACGGAAAGAAAATGACATCGATATTCAGAAAATCTACTGCACTGGGATGGTATTTCTTCATTGCCCAGGAAAAGAAGTGACAATGCTCTCGAGGACAGGCGGACCGGATTAAAGGACTGCCTGTCCAATCGTTAAAACTTTCCGGTGCTCATCAATCCCCCCCCCCCCGGTTCATCCTTTCGCATGCTGCTTGACCCATGAAACGAAACGGTCCATCCAGTTCTGCATGAACTGTCTGCTCGCCTCCCCGATCGATCCGTCTTCGAGGAACAATCCTTCCTTTGCCTGAATGAAAGCTTCCGGCTGCCCAAACGCAGGTACGTCGAGATAGGAAAGAATATTCCGGAGATGCTGCTGGGCTAGGGCCGTACCGATAGCGCCGCTCGAAATGCCCAGTATGCCGGCGGGCTTCCCCTTCCAGACGCTTTGTCCGTAAGGACGTGACGCATGGTCGATCGCATTTTTCAGCACACCGGGAACAGAGCGGTTATATTCGGGGGTAACGAAAAGCAAGCCGTCCGCTTCACCGATCTCCGATTTCAGCCGCCTTACAGCATCGCAGGGGTTTGTTTCGTCATCCTGGTTGTAGAGCGGCAGATCATCGATCCGCACCCGGCTGAATGAAAAATCCGGCGGGGCCAGCCGTATCAGCGCTTCTGCAAGCCGCCGGTTCAACGACTCTTTCCTGATACTGCCGATAATACATGCAATCCTGTAATGGTCCATGATAGTTCGATTTTAACTGTTATCATCATTCAATTGCACATGCTGTCAGCCCACTCTGACGCAGAGCATCGACAGCGAACCGCCCTCGATACCTTCAACCGGAAAAGAGATCTCTTCATTTTTGTTCCGCTGGGCAAGAATATAAAGCAGCGGCAGAAAATGATCGGGGGAAGGGACCGAAAGATTCGCATCGTTTCCAAGATTCCGGTAATCGACAAGTTCCCGGTCTCTGCCTTCAAGCATGAGCTGCCTTGCTTTTCCTTCGAACCGTGCCGCCCAGTCGAACGGTGGTGCATTCCCGTCGCCCCAGAGATACGTATGGAGGTTATGCACAAGGTTCCCGCTCCCGGCTATCAGGATCCCCTCATCGCGCAGGGACTGCAGCATGCGGCCGGTTTCGTAATGAAACTCCGGACCTTTCCTCCTGTCGATGCTGAGCTGCACTACCGGAATATCAGCGTCAGGAAACATATGGCAGAGCACTGCCCAGACACCGTGATCGAGACCGCGGTTCAAATCCATACGCACATCGAGCGGTTCGAGAAGCTGCTGCACCCTTGCCGCAAGTCCGGGGTTACCCGGTGCCGGATAAACCATCTCGAACAGCCCGCGTGGAAACCCGTAAAAATCATGAATGGTTTCAGGATTCGTGCTTCCTGTTACCGCAAGGTCGTTGACATACCAGTGCGCCGATATGGCAATTATCGCTTCAGGCCGGGGTATCGACAAACCGAAGCGCCGCCACCCTTCAGTACAGGCATTGGATTCAAGGGCGTTCATCGGGTTTCCGTGCCCGAAAAAAATGGCAGGCATTCTTTTCTCCATTGCAGAACCTCCGGTTTATGATATCATGTTCCCTGTGAGAGATCCGTTTCAACCCCTGAAACGATATCCGGAAAAAGTATGAACGGAATCGTTCACCGTAAAGAACAAATACATTATCGCGGTTTTTACCGTTCACTCTTTTTCTATTTTCAGGAAAAAAGCATTTTCATATCTGTCCCGGAAGCTTTTTATACCTGGAAAATATCAACATCACCATTACCCTGACGTTCAGCAATATTATCGGCTCACCACATGGCACATCCGCTTCTGATCATCAAAAACATCACCCGCGAGGGTCCCGGCCTTCTTGAAAACGCCCTCCATACACATGGCATCGCGTCACTGACAGCCGATATTTCAAGAGGTGATGAGTTCCCCGATCCGGGAAATTTCAAGGCCCTTTTCGTGCTCGGTGGCCCGTCGAGCGCCAATGACGATACCCCCGTCATGAATCGGCAGCTCAGGCAGATTGAAAAAGCGCTCTCTGATGAAATCCCCTTCCTCGGCATCTGCCTCGGGATGCAGACCCTCGTGAAGGCAGGCGGAGGAAAAGTCCTGAAATGCCCGGAGAAGGAAACGGGATTCATCGATCCCGAAGGCGTTCCGTACCGGATCGATCTTACAGAAGCCGGTTTTGAAGATCCTCTTTTTGCGGGCCTCGGAAAAAGTTTTCCGGTTTTCCAGCTCCACGGCGAAACCGTCGAGCTGCCCAAGAGCGGTATGCAAATGCTGGCAACGGGCTCCCGATGCCAGGTCCAGGCGGTAAGGGCGGGAAAAAACGCCTACGGCCTGCAATGCCATTTCGAACTTACACAAGAAATGTTTTTCAGCTGGCTCGATAACGACGCAGACCTGAAAACCATGGACCGGAACCTTCTCACCCGTCAGTTCGAAGAACTGAGGGAAGAGTATACTGCAACAGGACTGGCACTCATGAACAATTTTCTGCGGATCGCGGGCCTTGCCTGAACCGGATACATTACCGGTCGATCCGCGCCGGATCACGCTTCTGAATGAATGCGCCTATATTGGGGGGCCGGTGCTCTACTGGATGTCGCGCGACCAGAGGGTGAGAAACAACTGGGCGCTGCTCTTCGCACACCATAAAGCCGCGACCCGGAAACAGCCTTTAACGGTGGTCTTCACGCTCGCACCCTCTTTTCCCGGAGCTGCTCCGGCCCACTACCGCTTCATGCTCGAAGGTCTGCAGGAAATAGAAACCGGCCTCGGAAAGCTCAACATCCCTTTCACGCTTCTCTTCGGCGAACCGGAGAAAGTGCTTCCCGATTATCTCGACAAAACTGGTGCAGGGATAGTGGTAAGTGATTATTCCCCTCTGAAGATCTCAAGGGGATGGAAGTCAGCCGTCGCGAAAAACATTACGGTGCCGCTTTACGAGGTCGATACCCACAACATCGTTCCATGCCGGATCGCTTCAGAGAAACAGGAGTTTTCGGCAAGAACGCTGCGCCCGAAAATCACTGCGATGCTTGGCGAGTTTCTGAGGCCATTCCCGGATTTGAAACCACTGCCTTATCCATTTGCCGATCATTCGAACGATTGGCGTAAAGCGTTCGAGTTCGCGGATTCCATGCATGACTCAACTCCCGCAGGCTGGCCTGTGCCGGGTGAGAATGCCGCCAAACTTTGCCTTGAATCGTTCATTTCCGGAGGGCTTCACCGTTATTCGGAAAAGCGCAACGATCCCAATGCCTGTGCTGTTTCGAACCTTTCGCCATACCTGCATTTCGGCCAAATCAGCGCTCAGAGCGTCGCCCTTCGGGTAATAACGGCCGGAGCATCCGAGGCCGATACCGCGGCGTTTCTCGAAGAGCTTATCGTTCGAAGGGAGCTTTCTGAAAATTACTGTCACTACAACGCCCGTTACGACACATACGACGGCATACCGGCATGGGCCCGTGCAACACTCGATCTCCACTCGCGAGACCCGCGGGATTATATCTACGGTGAGGAAGCATTCGAAAAGGCCGCTACCCATGACAGGCTCTGGAACGCAGCCCAGAGGGAACTTCTCGAAACCGGAAAGATTCACGGCTACATGCGTATGTACTGGGCGAAGAAAATACTCGAGTGGAGTGAAACCCCGAGGATGGCTTTCGAGACGGCACTTAAGCTGAACGACCGCTTCGCACTTGACGGGAGAGACCCGAACGGCTATACGGGAGTGGCCTGGTCGATAGGAGGAGTGCACGACCGGCCCTGGTTCGAGAGGCCGGTCTATGGCAAAATCCGCTACATGAACGCTTCCGGCTGTGCGAGAAAGTTCGATGTTGAAAAATACATCAATCGTTTCGGGTGCTGAAACCCTTCGAACTCACTCCAGGGCAAGATCGATTGTGCGCCGATCGATGTCTACGCTGTGCACCTTGACTTTCAGGCGCTTGCCTATCTGCAGCTTTTTCTTCTTGCGCTTGCCGATAAGCGAATAGGTCGCCTCGTCATACTCGTAATAGTCATCGGTGAGGTTGCGCATGTGCACCATTCCCTCGATCGCGAAATCGACCAGCCTGACATAAATGCCATAATCGGTTGCGCCGGAAATCACGCCGGGATAGACCTTGCCGACATGGCTTGCCATATATTCGACCTGCTTGAGCTTGATTGACTCGCGCTCGGCCTCGGTAGCGCTTTTCTCGCGTTCGTTGGATATCTGGGAAACGGTGCTGATCTTCTCGGCAAGCTCCTTGAGCCTGGCATCGGATATTTTCTTCCGTTTCTTCCTCAGGCCCTCGTATTCAAAGAGCAGCCGGTGCACCAGCAGGTCGGGGTAACGCCTGATGGGAGAGGTAAAATGCGTGTAGTGTTCGAACCCGAGGCCGAAATGCCCTCCGTTCTCGCCGGTATAGATCGCCTTGGACATGCAGCGAAGCACGAGCTCGTTGACCAGGAACTCGATATTCGACCCTTTCACCTGCTGCAGCAGCTGACGCAATGCCCTGGCTGAAACGATAGGCCCCTCTTTCGAACGGTTGATCTTCAGGTCGAAACCAAGCCGCTTGACAAAATTGGCGAGGATCAGCACCTTTTCCTGCTGGGGAGCGTCATGGACCCTGTAGATGACAGGCCGGGAACCCTTCTTCTCTACCTTGAAGTTCTTCGTGAGGTATTCTGCAACCTTGCGATTTGCAAGCAGCATGAACTCCTCGATGAGACGGTGGCTGCCGAGCCGCTCTTTCTTCATGACCTCGAGGGGTTCGCCGTTCTTGCCGAGCCTGAAACGCACTTCCTCGGTCTCGAAATCGAGTCCGCCATGACTGAAGCGTTTTTCGCGAAGGATAATGCTCAGACGTTCGAGAAGCTGCAGTTCGGTTACGTAATCACCCTCCCCTCTCGTGAGGATCTCTTCGACATCTTCGTAGGTAAAACGCCGTTTCGAATGAATGACGGTCTTGTGAAACTCGTGTTTGTGGATTTCTCCTTCAGCGCTCATGGTGAAAAACACCGAGTAAGCCATCCGGTCCACGCCGGGATTGAGGCTGCAGACCTGTTCGGAAAGCCTTGCAGGGAGCATCGGAATGACACGGTCAACCAGATAGACCGAAGTTGCGCGTTTCAGGGCTTCACGGTCGAGCGGCGAGTTTTCCGGTACGTAATGGGAAACATCGGCAATATGTACTCCGATCGAATACATACCTTTCTCGAGGCTCTCGACCGAAAGGGCGTCGTCGAAATCCTTCGCATCGACAGGATCGATGGTGAAAACGGTCTTGTCCCGGATATCAAGCCTCCCTTCAAGGTCCTTGTCCGAAATACCTTCGCGGATGGATGCTGCGTAATCAAGCAGTGGCTTGTCGAAGGTTTCGTCGATGCCTTTGCTTCTTGCGATCGCGCTTACTTCGGCCATAGAATCTCCGGCCTTGCCGAGAACTTCCAGCACTTTGCCCTGGATAATACCTTCCTTGCTGAAATCGAGCTCGCCGATCAGCACTTTCAGGCCGTCGCCTGCTTTCGGGGCAAATTTGATCGGCACCACGATTTCCGGCAGGATCTTGCGCACATCGGGCTTGAGGGTGAACTTGCGGTTCGCCTTGACAAGAGTGCCGATGATTGTGGTAATCTTGCGTGACAGCACCTTCATGATGATGCCTTCGCACCGCTCGTGGGGAGTGGATTTTCTGGTATATGTTTCCGGCACCTTGGTGATGACCACTTCGACTTCATCACCGTGGATGGCGGCATTGATGTCGCCCGCCTTGATGAATACGTCGTCGTCGAACCCTTCGACATCGACGAAACCGTAACCGTTCGGGTGCGTGGAAATATGGCCGGTATAGCTCTGGTTGACCTTGTACCGCTCCTTGCCGTCCACCGGAAAAGGCTTTGCCAGCTCGATGACCTCTTCGAAGGTCGCCGGTTCCGTTCCGGACATACCATAGCAGCGGTTGGAGTCCTTGTCGACTACCCCTTCCTCCTGAAGCTTGTGAAGAACATACCAGAAACCGGGAAGCTGCCAGGACTCCGTGTAACCGAGCATTCTGGCGATGTCGAGGGACCGGAAGCGTTCGCCTTCACGATCGGAGAAAAAATTGATGATTTCGGAGGCGAGTGAGCTTTCACCGCGCCTGAAAAGAAATTCGTTGATGAGGATATGGTCGTTCGGCCGCACACGCTCGCCGCTGACCTGAGGTGATTTTCGCGAGCTCCTCCGAGCCTTTTGTTCTTTCTGTGCTTTCTGCTCCTTCGGTACGGACTGTTCAGTCTGTCCGGAAGGTTTTAATTTCCGCCTGTTGCGCTGTCTTGCCACTACATTCCATCATTTTTGCCGGGGGTTCGTGATACTCGAGAAACCTCGAGACGGTAAACCGTTCCGGCCCGTTCAGTCAAAACTTTTTCAAACTTTCTGAAGTTAATATGAGAATAAATCAGCAAAAAACCAGCGTCACGGCCGAATTGACTGAACCGTACTTATCCGGTTGCAAGTAATAAAGTCCACGGAAAAACACATGCCGGGAAAGTAAGGTTGTGCAATTTTCCGGTTAAGGGGATAATCCGGATGAAAATGTCCTCACAATAACATTAAAGAACAAACATAATGAAAAGAAACCACAAAACACCCTTGAAAGCTGTAATTATCCTTTTAATTGCCGCTGTTATTCCATTTTTAACAGTAAACGCCAAAACACCAAAACGCCAAAACACAAGCAAACAAAACGCAAGCAAACAAAACGGCAGCAAAATCGTCACTATCGCAGGGCACGAGTGGATGGTAGAAAACCTTGCCGTCGACCATTACAGGAACGGCGACCCCATTCCAATGGTTGAAGATCCTGAACAATGGGTCCAGCTCACTACCGGCGCATGGTGTTATTACGAAAACAGGAGCGAAAACGGCGTGACATACGGCAAACTTTATAACTGGTATGCAGTCAACGATCCTCGCGGACTCGCTCCCGAAGGATGGCATGTAGCGACCGACAACGAATGGAACGATATCGTCGCAGCCCTTGGCGGTGAAAAAGCTGCCGGCACCAGGCTTAAATCGACGGTACTCTGGAAAACCTCTCTTGTCGGCTCCGACAACAGTTCCGGATTTACCGCCATCCCGTCCGGATACCGCAGCAGCAACGGCACGTTCTCACTGCTTGGAACCAACAGCAGCTTCTGGACTGCAACTGAAGAAAACGCCTATTCCGCATGGTACCGTGACATGTACAACAGCTACTCGGCGGTTTACCGCATATCGACAAGCAAAACGCAAGGTTTTGCCGTTCGCTGCGTAAAAAACTATTGACAGGCGCTATCCGACTTCATAGTGTTGTATAAAGCCGGCAAGAGAAATCAACAGGAACCTCTCTTGCCGGCTGATTCTCTACCTCGGAGGAGCGATTGCACTCGTTATCGCAGGGTTCAACTTTCACACTGAATTCATGCAATAGAGCGGCATGTAACGAGAAGTGACTCTTCTATGATTCTGCCTATTTATGATTTACAGGATTTATTAGACTCGACACAATGTTTGATTAATGTTGAACGTTGGTGGTATTTTCCTTTAACGGGTACTGAATTCTGTCACCTTTTTTACCCTGACATCGGATTCATGAATAAACACACGGAGTGTGTTTTATGGTACAGGGTTATTTTAAAAATACAGATACAGTTCCTTCCTTTACCGAAGAATTGCTCTCACTCTCTTCCGAAGAGTGGTTATTGAGACGCAAAGGCTTTCGGAATTCCGAAAAAAGCATCCAGGTCAACGAGTCACTGCTGACCATTGGAAACGGCTACCTCAATATCCGGGGAAGCCTTGAAGAACTGCCTCACGGACATTGCGGCGGCATGTATATCAGCGGGATTTACGACAAGTCGGAGGCTGCGGTCGAAGAACTTGTCAAATGTCCCATGTGGACCGATGTATCGGTCTGGAGCGACGGGCACAAATTCTGCCTCTCGACCTGCGAAGCCATCTCTCATGAGCAGGTTCTCGACATGCGAAAAGGCATACTCCATCGCAGAACCACCTTCAGAAATCCCCATGGAAAAATCATAACGCTCGAGACCATCCGTCTTGTCTTCATGCACGATGATCATCTTGGTTACATGCTTGTCAAAATCATGCCAACAAATTTTTCCGGACCAATCCGGGTTTTCACCGGCCTGAACGGCGAGGTATACAACAGGGGCTATTTCCGGCATGAAACACTCAAACATCTTCATCTCGAAAGAATCGAACGAGGCCGGACATTCATGTACCTCGAGATGAAAACCCGTGAACGAGGAATTCGTATTTCGGAAGCAGCATCCTGGAAGCTTATCTATCCGACAAGTAACAATCACCGGGCCGAGCCAAGGATCTACGGTGAAAAGTTTACCAACGAAATCACCATCGATGCGGTAAAAGGAACAAACTATGTATTTGAAAAACTTGCAGTTGTCCTGACAAGCCGGGAAATCGAAGCAGACAAGATGTTCAAGAGAACTGTCTGCAGGCTGAAATCCTATATCCGCAGCGGCGTCAATACGGAATTGCATTCCCATCTCGATGCATGGGAGAAAAAATGGAAGCAGGCAGATATCGTGATCAACGGAGACGAAAAAGCTCAGCATGCATTGCGTTACAATATCTATCAGCTTCTGATAAACGGTCCGACAAGGCCCGCCAGCATTGGCGCCAAATTCCTGAGTTCCGAAGGTTATCTCGGACATATTTTCTGGGATACGGAAATCTTCATCCTTCCGTTTTTCATTTACAATTTCCCGCAGATAGCCAGAAATATGCTCCTCTACCGGTACAATACCCTCGACGGGGCAAGGAAAAACGCTTTGAAAACAGGTTACCTCGGCGCCAAATATGCATGGGAATCCGCAACGACGGGTGAGGATGTAACCCCGAGGTTCGCAACAAAACTTGAAAGGACGATACGGCTTATTTATACAGGGATGGAGGAGGACCATATTGTTTCAGATGTCATTTACGGCGTAGAGAAGTACTTCCGCGTCACGGGCGATGTGCAATTTCTGCTCGACCATGGGCTCGAAATGGTTTTTCTCACTGCACAGTTTTGGGCATCGAGAGTTGTCAGGAACGGCAAACATTATGAAATCAGGTGTGTTATCGGCCCTGACGAGTTTCATGAACACATCAATAACAATGCCTATACCAATTTCATGGTACGCTGGCATTTGAGACTTGCGTTCCTGCTATACACATACATGCGCAAAAACAATCCCCTCTTCCTCGATGAACTTGATGAAAAGATTGGTCTGCGACAAAAAGAGGCAGAGACCTGGCTTGTGATCAGCCGGAACATGAAGCTGAATTATAATCCGGAAACCAGGCTTTATGAACAATTCGACGGTTACTTCGCACTCAGGGATTATGTCATCGACGCATTCGACCGGAAAAGCCACCCTCTGCTGCCGCGCGGAGTCAATTCCCGCAGCATACAGTCGACCCGGCTCATCAAGCAGGCCGATGTCCTTGCGATGATGTTGCTCTATCCCTGTGCCTTCACCGACGAGGAAAAAATTGCCAATTTCGATTTTTATGAGCCACGTACTGCCCATAAGTCCTCCCTGAGCCACTGCATGCACTCCATGATGGGCCTGGCTGCCGGCCGTCGTTCGAAGGCTTACAGCTATTTCATGAAAACAGCTCTTTTCGATCTGGAAAACCTCCATGAAAACACCGCGTTTGGCATTCATGCCGCAGCAGCCGGAGGTACGTGGCAAACGGCAGTTTATGGTTTCGGAGGGCTTTCAATCAAATCAGATCGCTTGATATTGAAACCATGGCTGCCGAAAAAATGGGAAAGCCTCTCATTCAGGGTCCACTGGAAAGAAAGAATGGTTGCTGTTACGGTTTACCATGAAAAGATTGAAATCCTGATCTCATCAGAAGAAGAACAATCACTCCCGCTTAACCTATACAATAAAACATATACACTCGTTACCAACCGAAGCTATGAATTTCCTTACAGTGCCTCATAAAAAACAATACGGAATATAGTAGCAGGCGAATGCCGAATAATATCGGAACAGATTCAAATACAATAAGTAACCGTGACTGCACCAGAAAAACCGGGCTTATTGAATATCAGTTAATAAATAACATAGTCGAAAAATGATCAGCAAATATGAATGATATAAACGATTTATTCAATGTATGAAGTAAATGAAACGGTCCGCATCGAATCATTCAGTGATGCAGTTTTTGCAATAGCGATGACATTGCTTGTTATTGAAATCAAGGTGCCGGGCCACGAGCAGGTTGCGAAAACAGGATTATTGTATTCTCTGATTGATATCTGGCCAAGTTATCTTGCATTTTTAACAAGTTTTGTCACCGTCCTCGTTCTTTGGGTTCATCACCAGAGGATTTTTGCGATACTCAACAAATATGATCATAAGTTATTTTACTATAATGGACTATTACTTCTGTTCGTTACGTTCATACCTTTTCCGACAGCGTTATTGGCTGAATTCCTGCTGTATCGTGAAGCAAAAGTGGCCGCTAACTTTTATACCGGAATATTCCTGGCTATCTCAATCTCGTATGATTTGCTCTGGCGGCATGTATCAAAGCGTCTGCTGTCAAAAGATGCAATAATCCTGAAAAAAGAGGAGGCTATCGAAATCACGAAGCAATATAAATTCGGGCCACCGCTTTATTTGCTCGCATTTGGAGTGTCTTTTTTATCTGAGCCATTGAGTATCACTATATGCTTGTTGCTGGCATTGTTTTTCGCTCTCCGTGGATGGCCTTTCAAAGAACTCAAATAAATTTTTGTACCCTATTTAAACAGCGCGTTCAAGGGAACCTGGAAAAATCAGGAATCCCTTTGCCCCAGTGCTGAGCAGGCTTGAGCATGATACAAGGGAGATCACCGGGATGGTTGACGTTTCAAGAAGGGAAGCAAAGTGATTACGATATACCTGTCTGAGTTTGCGTTTAGCTGAATTTTGAAGACCCTGAATTACCGGAGGTCTTTCTGGTACGGTTTTCCGTTTTATTCCGCCTGCTTTTTACTCTTATCCAGACAATACAATAGGCGCCTGCCACAAAGATGATCCAAACAAAAAGAAAATAGATATCGGCTCGTTCAAATACTTCGATGGTCATTCTGGGAAAGATTAGGGGTTAACAAACCATTACCTTGTCTTTCGGGTAATGCATTACTTAAAAAACATGTATAGGGGTAACAGAATCACCATAGAAAAACATATCATTAAGACCGCCACAAGATATGCCTGAAACTGGTTGTAAATGTATTCAGCTGATTTGGCTTACATTTTCAGTCATATCAGGGTTTTTTCTCCAACTCTCACTTCGTCCGCTTTATAAAACAAAGCTATCAAACAGACGGCTCAATCCCAAAATAATTTCTTTCGACATGCGCCATTATCCTGTTCCAGGATTTAAACATTGGAACGGTTACTGGTTGTGATATCCGGGACTTTTTTCAGGCCGTATCTGCAACCGGTTCTGTCTGCTTGAGATGCAGCTGGCAGACCTTACGAAAATGATGCCCGTAAATTGCCAGTGTTACCGCAAGCGGCAGTGCCCGGGGATTTTTGAAAAATGTCCATACCAGCATTTTCCAGTACTGGAACCGTTCCTTTCCTATAATGCCGAGCAGCACGATAGAGCGGAAAAAAGCGACAAGCTGATTCATCCTGATGCTGCTCTTCAATTCCGGTACCCGGTATTCTTCAAGAAGAATTCGCATACGCCGATAATAGTGCTTGGGGGCATACAGATAGCGCATCATCCTCATGTACCCTTTCCGCAGGATATCGGAACCCATGCTCGGTATAATGTTTGTATTGCCGTCGGCATTGTCACCGCTTAACGTGTTCAACAGGCGTCCTTCGCTTTTCATCCGTTCATACAGTTTTGTGCCCGGCAGAGCCTGAAGAATGCCGACCATGGCAGTTACAATTCCGCTGTTCTGGATAAACTCGATCTGTCTCCGGAATGTCGAGGGGGTATCACTGTCGAACCCAACGATAAAGCCGCCCATGACCTCCATACCGGCATGCTGTATCTGCCTTATGTTGTCAAGCAGGTTCCTCGACGTATTGTGCTGCTTGCCGCAACTCTTGAGAGCAAAATTATCGGGTGTTTCGATGCCGATGAAGACCTGGTTGAAACCTGCCTGAACCATGAGGTCCATCAATTCCGGATCGTCGGCAAGATTGATCGAACATTCCGTATAGTACTGGTTTGTCACATCGTTCGACTGCCGCCATGCGATCAGTTCGGGAAGAAGCTGTTTTTTCAGGTATGATTTATGGACGATAAAATTATCGTCGACAAAAAAGACCGTGCCTTTCCATCCTATCTTCCGGAGCCCTTCAAGCTCATCGATAATCTGGGCACTGGTTTTTATGCGTATTTTATGGCCGAACAGCGTGGTGATATTACAGAAGTCGCATTGGTATGGGCAGCCCCTTGAAAACTGGATCGCCATGGATGCATATTTCTTTATTTCAAGTATTTCCCACTGTGGAACAGGAGTGCTGGTGATTTCAGGAAAGAGCTCATTTTTATAGAATCTTTTCGGTACTCCGTTGTGGAGATCTTCAAGGAAAGCCGGCAGGGTAAGTTCAGCTTCATTGAGCACGAAATGATCGACGCCGGGAAACTCTTCATGGCATGAGGTGAACAATGGGCCTCCGGCGACAACTTTTATTCCGGCATGAAGACATCGATCGATAACTTCACGGGCGGAGTGCTGCTGCACAGCCATGGCACTGACAAAAACCATATCGGCCCATGCAAGATCGTTTGCTTTAAGCGGTCTGACGTTAAGATCAACCAGCCGACGTTCCCAATCTTCAGGCAGCATCGACGCTACGGTGAGCATTCCAAGCGGAGGCAGAGCCGCTTTTTTTCCGACAAATTTCAGCGCGTGTTTGAAGCTCCAGAACGTATCGGGAAATTCAGGGTAGATGAGCAGGATTTTCATTGCAGTATTCCACCTCCTTTTGAATTACTATCCGGATGTACCAGACAGACTATCAGGACAGAGAGGCGGCAGTTTATATCCGGCGACCTCAGTTCCTTTATGTTCAAGCGTTGATCCATGGCATTGTTCAAATAACTATTCCGCTGATTCCGGTCATCTTTATGCATCCAGTCATCAGTTCGCTATCGGGTACGATCTGCCTCCGGATCAGCGGAATACTCCGGCCCCGTTGAGGAGCAAAGGAGTCAATATTGCCTGCTTTTTCTGATTCTTCCGCTGCAGGCTGTAATAGAGTTCTTCGTAATTATCCACCATCTCTTCCAGTGAAAACCGCCGCTCGAATTCATCCCGGCAGGCTTTCCTCGATATCCGGCCGATATTGCGTATGGCTTCGATGAAGTCCATCCGGCTGTCACAGATAAACCCGGTTTTACTGTGGGTGATCACTTCCGGTGCCGAACCACATCCCCTGACGATCACCGGAGTGCCGCAGGCAAGGGCCTCGATCATCACCAGGCCGAATGGTTCCGGCCAGTCTATCGTGTTGAGCAGCGCCTTCGCGTTTTTCAGCAACTCGACCTTGCGCCGGTCATCGACTTCACCGACATAGTCGATCAGCGGATGATCAAGCAGCGGTCTGATTTTTCTGTCGAAATATCCCTGGTCGGTCGGGTCAATTTTCGCGGCGATTTTCAGCGGGATATTGCATGCCCTCGCAAGCATGATCGCCTGCTCAGGCCTTTTCTCTTCGGAAAAACGCCCCAGATACAGGAAATAATCTCCCGGTTTCTCATTGTACTCGAAACAGGATTCGGGATAGCCGTGATAGATGGTTTTTTCCCAGTTGATTGCCGGTACCGGAAGCCGCTGCGAATCACTGATGGAGACATATGCCATATTCGGGTACAGGCGCAGCATATCACTGTAATTGCCGACATCAAGCCGGCCGTGCATCGTCAGAACGGTTGGTATCGTGGTCTTGTAGGCATATGGCAGGGTCAGGTACTCGAGATGCGAATGTATGATGTCGAACTCTTCAAGCATTTTCTCATACACCCTGCTCAGCATCATCATGGAGACGACTACAGGCGAATACCCTTTTCTGCCAAGACGGAGGGCTTCACTTATCGGTGCGACAAGCCGTGCACTGGTGATGGAATCTCCCGAGGCAAACAGGGTGACGTCATGCCCTTTCGCGACAAGACCTTCGGTCAGATAGTAGACAACTCTCTCCGTCCCTCCGTATTTTTTCGGAGGGACCCGCTCTACCAGCGGTGCAATTTGGGCTATTCTGAGTTTTTTCATATTGCAGCTTCCCTCTTAATTGAAATGAAAGAAAGGGAGTGAGCAGCCCACAGTGAACATTCCACTCGCGAGCGACTGGCGACCTGTAGACAACCATAATCTTATGGTGTTGAGAGGTTTTCCGATTATTTTCGATATGTCATTGTGTTTCAGCCCGGGAATTTCGGAAAGCAATACGGAGAGTTTTATATCAGCAAACCGCTCGCGTAACGACATCCCCTGCGGTTCTTTCCGTTTAAACGGTGATTTCGGCCTGGAACATGACATACCCTCATCTAATTTCAGCAATAAACACTCCCTGAATATCCTGAATACTTCACGTTCAGGAGTGTTGCTTTCAACATTAAGATAGGTAGAGTAAACAAGCTCGCTTGCGGACTTCTCGGTGCCGGTCATCCAGTAGGCAAGACTGTAGATATCATCCATCAAATCCGCCGGTGATCTTTTTTTCCTGATCATTTCAGCTCCTCTTATCGGGTTAAAGCCCACTTCAACCCCTGTTTTCAAGTCAATATCATGTCACTTTTTCGATCGGAAGTTTACCCGGCATCTCTTTTCCTTCGACAGGCAAAATTCGGAGTATCCTTCACCCTTTCTTCATTTGTTTTTGCCAGCCAGATCATGAATTCCTGGAGCCCAATGAACTCAAAGTTCTCTGCAATCCGTCCTTGAGATGCACCCATGCACCCTCTACGGCATCGAACACTTTTTTCAGTTTCAAAATGGCCGAATCAATCACGCGCTCAAAGGTGTCGATCTGATCGGCATATCTGACGTGAACTTCATCTTCCATCTTTTGTTCTTTTGCAATCAATTCAGCCAAGCTCGCCTGGACAAGCTCCAGTTCGGGCTCTGTTCTATTTTTGTAAGCGTCCATGATGCTGATCATGTATCTCCTTGGTTTAATAGTGTCAATAACTTCACGTGAAAATACATACCGATCATGATCGCCTGGTTTCTTTCTTTCGAACGATCAACACCCCTGGAGTTATCATCCGATTCTCGTTTTAATCCGGTATCGATGATCTGTTGAACATGAGCGTCTGCAACTGAATGCGTCGACCCTCCGAAATGAATGACAATGATTGCTAAAACGAATCAGAACTCCCACGCTTCTTTTTCCTGCAAACCCGGGGATCGAGAAGGATCAGCAAAATGACCGCAATGGCTGAGAGGGTCGGATATCACCATTTATACAAGCGCTATTTATTTACAGGAATAATTTTTCTATCTGCTATTTATTTTTTCATGTACTTTAAAAAACAAAGAAAAAAAACAATAAGTTTCACCCGGCAGGGTGATTTTCAGGAAACAATCACTCTCTTCGTTATGCTGGACTAATAAACGCTGTGATGGAATTATTCAGCTGCAAATGAAAGAAGGCAATTCTTGTAGTTGATCAAGGCATCACGACCCTTCAGAGTTATCCGGTAAATGGTTTGAGGCTTGCGTGCCTGGAAATCCTTGTCGCAGCTGATATACTCTGTAGACTCGAGTATCCGCATGTGAACGCTTAAATTTCCGTCCGTTGTCCTGACTTTCTTTCTGATATCGACAAAACTCGCCTCATTTACGCTATGAAGGTACGACATCACGGCAAACCGGATTCTGGAATGAATGACTTTGTCAAGCAGATTATGATTGAAATCAGAATCTGCACCCGCTCCTTTTCTCTGCAGTTTTGTCATCCTGTCATGAATCAAAAGCTTCTGAGGACTGGCGTCCTCTTTTTCGACATGCTGTTGCGTGCTCAAATCCGATATGACCGCACGACACTCCCTGCCATTACTGCTTTGCACGGCAACAATACGCACCTTATGACCATGTTCGGGAGCAGCTGCACCTGAAAGGTACCTGTCCGCAGAAGAAGCATGTGTCCCGGCAACCAGGAGGGTAACCTCACAATGTTCGTGATCTCTGCTGCTGAACACCCTCTCCAGCATCGCATTGAACTGAGGAACGTCATCTGAAACAATAAACATTCCCAATCGATTGCCCATCAGACTGGAACGGTCCACACCAAGCAGCTGTGTCGCCGTCAGATTTGCCTTGAGTATCTTTCCTGTTCTGTCAAGGGTCAGATAGGCAAGCGGAGCGAAGTCGTAAAGTTCCGTGTAGGATTCCAGACTTTCCTCCAGGTTCAGCCTCGTCTGAAGCAGTTCATCCTGCTGCATTTCAAGCTCGATCTGGTAAACCGCCAGCTCATGAACAACCCGCTGCATTTCTTCTTTTGAAGCGGGAATGGCAAATTTTTTCTTAAGTCCGAGTTTGAGCATTGCTTCAGCTTTGTGGCGTAATGCCTCTAACTCCGAAGGAGGTGTACTAATTTTTTTCATAATGGTTTTTCCTTCTTTTTGAAAGCTGACGGAAGGGCTTTTGGAGAGGTGATTTCATGAAACGTCACGTAGACCTGATAAGGTGCCGACATACCGTCCCTGAACCTTGGAAGCGCGTTGATGCTGATCCAGCGGCAGGTGTTGTTGCCCGGATGGAAAACACCCATGACGACCCCTCTCACAGGTTGAGCAGTCCCCAATGCGATAAAGGCAGGATGCTCTTCGAACGGAAAATCGGAACCATCCTGCCGAACGGTTTTCCAGCGAAGTTCCATTGCGGTTTTTCCCTGCATCTCGTCCCTTGAATAACCCAAAATACGTTCCGCTTCATGATTAGTCCTCAGAATTTTTCCTTCCGGATCCTGAAAAATAGCTCCCTCAGGTATCGCATCAAATAAAAATCGGAAACTTTCCTCGCATTCTTCCCTTGCCCTTTCAGCCTCTTTACGGCAGGTATTGTCCGATGCGACCATGATCACTCCGATCGTTTCACCGTTTCCGTTTTTCAGCGGTTTTGAGACGAGTTCATAAAAACGGCTGCATCCGTTTGCAAGCTGAACCGTCAGGTCCCGGCAAAAAGTATTACCTTTGGCAAAAACTTCCCTGTTGACCTCCCTGAGTTCTTTAAAATGCAATTCATCAGGAAGCTCATCATCACGTCTTCCTGTAAAATCAGGTCTGAACATCTCATGCCGTGGATCGCAAAGCCAAGTGAAGCGAAACTCCCTGTCAAAAACCGCAACAATGATGTTCGAACTTTCAATTGCTGTTCGAAAACGGTTTTCGTTCTCCCTGAGATTCTCTTCGAGATTCTTTGCCTCAGTGATGTCGCTGAACGTGATCACCAGCCCGATAATCCTGTTTTCCTGGGTACGATAAGGCATGATCTTCACGTTGAACCACCGGCCATTGGTAGCCGGAACCTGTTTTTCACAGAAAATCAGGGTCTGAATGACCTCCCTTGCATCTTCAGCAAGATCAGGGTAATGCAAATCCGTCACGATATCGGTTATGGGCCGCCCGACATCGCTTGCAATCAGCTTGATGATGCTGGTTGTCCTTGTGGTGAAGCGACGGATATTGAGGGAATCGTCAAGGAACAGTGTGGCAATATCCGTACTGTTAAGCAGGTTTTTCATGTCGTTGTTTACCTGCGAAAGATCTCTCACTTTCGACTGCAGCTCATGGTTGACTGTCTGCAGTTCCTCGTTCATCGACTGCATCTCCTCTTTGGAAGTTGTCAGTTCCTCATTGGTGCTCTGCAGTTCTTCATTGGCCGACAGCATCTCTTCATTTGTGGATTTGAGCTCTTCCTGGGAAGTCTCCATCTCTTCGCGGATGCTCAGAATCTCATCCCTGGCCATGCTCAGTTCCTGATGAAGTGATGTCAACCGGTTTCCGGCGGCATCTGAAAAAGAGGTATCCGGCAAGATTTCGCCGGAAACATTGTCATCGTCCTTAAATACAATTAAAATGAGGCCTCGCAAGGCGTCAGGCGCTTCAAGCGGCTCTATCGTGAGATTGACCGTCTGAGTGTCGCCATTCATTCCCAGGGTCAGGCCTTTCCTGGTTACAGCGGTTTTTTGACGGAGCGCATTCCTGAACAGAAGATCCAGTTCAAAGCGCAGACCTTCCCGGGCCATGGCAAAAATATTCCAGTTTGCCTTGCCTGCCGCAGGTTCAATATACTTTCCCGTGTGACCGCAGATATAGATGATATCCCCCTTGTCATTCGTCAGGACCGCGGCAGGTGCATAATGCTGGAGAAGAAAGCGGTCAACCAGCGTCTGCAGGTTCAGAGAAGAGCTTTTTGAACTTGATTGTTCGGCCGCCACATCCGGGAAAGCCGGCAGTGCACGAACAAATGCAAAGGGTAAATCAAGCGGTTCCGAACGTCCGTTCGGCTGAAGCCTGCAGAAAAGACGGGTTTTACTGTCAAGCGGCCTGAAAAGATTGGAAAAGGAGCCGATACTCTCCGCACTTCCAAGAAAAAGAAACCCTCCGGGATTGAGGCTGTAGTGAAAAAGCGGAATCAGCTTTTTCTGGAGGTCCTGCTCCATATAGATAAGCAGGTTCCGGCACACAAGAATGTCGAGTTTGATGAAGGGAGGGTCCATGATGACATTCTGGGGAGCAAATACCACCGTTTCACGGATCTCCCTCGATATTCTGAACCCGTTATCTTCACTTTCAAAGAAACGCCGCAGCCTTTCCTGTGATACATCAGCCGTGATGTTCAATGGAAAGAATCCGGTACGTGCCTTGTCGATGGCATCCTTGTCAAGATCGGTTGCAAATATCTGAAGCTTGAACGTTCCGATAGGCTTGACCGCTTCCAGCGTTTCCCTGAATATGATAGCCAGCGAATAGGCTTCCTCTCCGGTAGAGCATCCTGCTATCCAGGCACGCAGAATACCGCCTGACGGCCGGGAAACGAGAAGTGACGGTATTACCCTTGTTTTCAGGACTTCCCACATCTCCGGATCGCGGAAAAAACTCGTTACCCCGATCAGAAGTTCCTTGAAAAGCAACAAGGTTTCATGGGGATTAGCTTGCAGAAAGCGCACATAGTCTGCAATCCTTTCAATCTGATGAATGCCCATACGCCTTTCGATACGGCGATAGATCGTGCTTTTTTTATAGAGTGAAAAATCCTGACCGGTGTGCGCGCGTAAAAGGATCACCACTTTTTCAAGAGCACTCAAAGCCTTGTCTTCAAGCGGAGATTCATGTTTGATAACGGAATGAACATGTTTCAGGTATGCAATGATTTTGTCCGGCAGCTCTTCCGCCGGTGCTATTACATCCGCCAGGCCGGTATCGATCGCGCTGCGCGGCATCCCGTCAAATTTGGCGGTTGACGGATCCTGGATAAAAACACCGCCGCCTTTTTCTTTTATTGCGGACAAACCGAGCCTTCCGTCTGAACCCATGCCCGAAAGAATCACTCCGATGCTCTGCTGCTGCATATCGTAAGCCAGAGAACGGAAAAAATAATCGATGGGAAGCCGTAATCCCCTGGGCTCAGCAGGATCGAGAAGATGCAATATCCCGTGGAGCATCGACAAATCCTTGTTGGGGGGAATAACATAAACATGATCCGGCTCAACCGCCATGCGGTCACTGACCTGGACCACAGGCATTTCGGTAGTCCTTTGCAGCAATTCCGGCAGGAGATCCTTGTGTGTAGGATCAAGATGCTGAACGATAACAAAAGCCATACCGCATCTCGAGGGAACATTCTTGAGGAATATTTCCATAGCCTCGAGTCCTCCGGCTGAAGCACCGATACCTATGACAGGAAAAGAGAAATCAGCTTTATGCAATTCATTGCTGAATTCAGGCTTCAGGGTTTTACGGCGGCCTGCCGTTTCTTTCTTTGCCATGGGTTTGCTTTTTAGCTTATATGGCTTTATTACGGTTTAAGCATTATTAATCCGGCGATTAAAACTGTCAATCCTGGTCAGCAACAATAGCTTTGATCCTGTCATTCTGAGGCCGATGCAGTCGGCCGAAGAATCCATAAATTATTGTATAGTAACTAAATGGGTTCTTCATTACGCTACGCTTCATTGCGCAATGACAGACCCGTTGCATGGATTTTTTTGCGACTTATTGTTGCCTTAGCAATAATGATATTGACATCCCCGTATCTCTCTTTGCCAACCTATATAATCCAATGTTTCGGGATTATATGACCTTCCATGAATGATCCGATGAGTTGCAAACGATCCTGACTCTTTGTACCGGCAAGCTTTGGCAGATACAAAAATATTCAAGGCAATAAAATAATACTCAAAACTTTTCAGAAACAAGATATACCAAAAATATGAATTGAAACGACAGGCACTCTTTTCAGAACCATTTCCTTGTCCGGAAATACACGATCATGCCGGTGAAAATCAGCCAAGTAGAGCATCATCGCATAAAATCCCCAGGACTGTTCGAGCCCGGAATTGACGCGGAAATTCATGCAGTATACGCCGGAAGAAAGGAAATGGGTATCAAGACCATCGCGATGACGGCCAATCACTTTCATTATTTCGCGCAAATCGCATAAAAGCCCCATTCAACAGGCGATTAAATGCATTTTGCTAACCCCCAGTCGAAGGAAAGCAGAAGCCTTGATTGCCGCATACAATTCGCTGCCTGCGACGATCTCCAGTTCCTGTGCCGCAGCTTTCACCACTTCGGCAATCAGCCTTTCTCCTCCATTGTCCAGTTCTACTCCGATTCTTTTTCCGGAAACGAAGGTTCCGACAACACGGCATTTCAGAAGATTGCGGGCACTGATGGCCTCGGGATGCTTTTTAAAAAGAATGATGTCTTTTGAAGAAAGCTCGAATAGCGCTTCATGCTCGTCACAGCCATCAGAAATCAGGAGGTTTTCCTGCCCCCAGGGATAGGAGTACAGTTCGCCGACACGCTCAGGGCTGGATAATTTCAGCAGATTGATATAGCCGTAGGGGCTTTCTCCCATACGTGCTCGGGCAAGCTGGTCGGAAGGGATTGGTTCGGAAACTTTTCCTCCGGAAACGACCAGCACCTGCTCCGCCATCAGGCGCATTTCCATAAGCGAATGAGAAATGAAGAGATACGGTATCGCAAACTGTTCGCTGACGCTTTTCAGATAAGGAATGATCTGGAACCTGAGAGTGTCATCGAGGGCTGAAAGCGGCTCATCCATCAGAAGCAGTCGCGGATTTGAAAGAATGGCTCTCCCGAGAGCCACGCGCTGTTTCTCGCCTCCGGAAAGATTATTGATACTGCGGTCAAGCAAGGGTGCTATCTGCAGAACGTCTGCAAGACGATTGAAATCAATCCTGCGATGTTCACGGGCACAACGCTTATATCCATAGAGCAGGTTGTGCTTCACATCCAGATGAGCAAAGAGTTCATGCTGCTGGAATACCATGGCAATCCGGCGCCTCGAAGGCGGCAGGTCGATGCCTTGTGCAGTGCTGAACAGGGTCTCTCCATCCAGTGTTATTTCCCCCTGATCAGGTTTGACCAGGCCGGCAAGCATCCCGACAAGGGTTGATTTTCCGCTGCCTGATACGCCGAATATGCCGATACGATCTCCGGCAACCGTGATATCTGAAGCAAGATGAAAAGAACCGTACTCTTTCTGAACAAACAGGGAAAGATTCATCGCTCGGTCTGGATGACGTTCCTGATATTCGGTTGCCAGACATACAGTGCAAGCAGTGCCAGGAACGAAAATATCAGCAATACTGCCGCCATATGATAAGCCTCATTGTATTCCAGCGCTTCGACATGATCATAGATCTGGACCGATGCAACCCGGGTAACCCCCGGAATATTGCCTCCGATCATCAGCACGACACCGAATTCACCAACAGTATGAGCAAAAGTAAGGATCGACGCTGTCAGCAAACCGGGTCGTGCCAGCGGCAAGGCTACCGTGAAAAAAGCATCGAGCTTCGATGCCCCGAGTGACGCCGCAACCTGTACAGGTCTTTTTCCTATAGCTTCAAAAGCATTCTGGAGAGGTTGGACCATGAATGGAAGCGAGTAAAAAACAGATGCAACCACCAACCCCCAGAAAGTAAACGGTAACAGACCTATTCCTGCAGCTTTCGTGATCATCCCGACCGGACCGCGCGGCCCCATGGCCAACAACATATAAAAACCAAGCACTGACGGAGGAAGAACGAGCGGCAAGGCAACAACTGCGCCAACTGGGCCTTTCAGACGTGAAGAAGCAGTCGCCAGCCACCAGGCAAGAGGAGTGCCGAGAAGCAGGAGAATGAAGGTGACAACGCCTGCAAGCCTGAGTGTCAGCCAGATTGCCTGAAGATCATTTTCTGCAAGAAACATGATTGCTCCGTTCTATCGTCCCTTGGCTTCACCCGGCAGCGCAAAGCCATACCTGGACATGATTGAGCGGACTTTTTTTGCGTTCATATAGGTTGCGAATGTTTTCGCCAGAGGTTTGTCTGAGCCGGCCTTCGTGATAATAAAACCTTGCTCAAGAGGCTGATGAAGTTTTTCCGGAATGAGATAATAACCGCCTCTTTTCGACAGTTCGGGATTGAGTGCGAGTGACAAGGCAATGATACCGATCTGGGCATTACCGCTTTGAACATATTGAGCGGTCTGGGCAATATTTTCACCAAAAACAAGTTCGGGCTGCAGCTTGTCCCATAAGCCCGATGCCCTGAGGGCTTCTTCTGCCCGTTTACCATAAGGAGCATGTTGAGGATTGGCTATGGCAATCCTGCTTATCCCGGGATTGGTGAGACTGGCCAGGGTCATTTTTGAAGCGTCCATTTCACTGCTCCACAGCACAATCCTTCCGATAGCGTATGGCTGGACCGCAGAAGCCGCAAATCCATTGGAGGCAAGTTCTTTCGGAAACGAAATATCGGCAGAAAAGAAGATGTCGAAGGGAGCACCCTGTTGAATTTGAGTAAAGAATTTACCGGAAGAACCATAGGTCACGATAATGGTGTCTGTCGGGTGTTCCTGCTTGAAACCGGAAACGATCTCGTCCATGGCGAATTTCAAGTCTGCCGCTGCGGCTATTGAAAGCTGATCGGCTTTGACGACAGGGGGTACAGAGATGATCAACAAACTTAACAAAATAATACAAAGACCAAATCGTTTCATAACAATATAAATTTAAGAGATATAGGCTTTATTCCTGAATTTTCGATATGCATTGATGAATATAACGATTTTAATGTCTGAATCAAACGGCTGTTCCCGAGTACTGGACAAAACAATGAAGGGGCGAAAACACTTTGTTTCTGCCGACGTGAAAGCATTTATCGAGACCATCAGAATCAGCCGTAAAAGCACTCATGTCCGGTGTTTTTTCACTAAAACCATTTCCTTGTCCGGAAATACACGATCATCCCGATAAAGATCAGCCCCATGAAGAGCATCATCGCATAAAAACCCCAGGACAGATCAAGCCCCGGTATGACATGGAAATTCATGCCGTATACGCTGTTCCTTTCCATTTCCAGTTCCTGATTTCCGGCATATCCTCTCCATGCTGGCGGATATACTCTTTGTGGGCTACCAGGCAGTCACGCACATACTGTTTGATGTAAGCCGCCCTCCCGCGGAACTTCGGCACACGGTCAACCACGTCGGCAACGAGATGGAAGCGGTCGAGGTCGTTCATGACCACCATATCGAAGGGGGTACTGGTGGTTCCCTCCTCCTTGTAACCGCGCACGTGCAGGTTGTCGTGGTTCGTCCTGCGGTAGGTTAGCCGGTGGATAAGCCACGGATAGCCGTGATAGGCAAAAATAACAGGTTTGTCCCGGGTGAAGATATCGTCGAAATCCCTGTCCGAAAGGCCGTGGGGGTGCTCCTCCCTCGGCTGCAGCGCCATGAGGTCGACAACGTTCACGACGCGGATGCGTATATCGGGAATTTTCTCCCGCAGAATTTCCACCGCCGCAAGCGTTTCGAGTGTAGGGACGTCACCAGCGCAGGCCATCACGACGTCGGGCTCCCCTTCAGGAGCATCGTTCGAAGCCCACTCCCATATCCCAGCCCCTTTCGTGCAGTGGCGGACGGCCGATTCCATGTCGAGCCACTGCCATGCAGGCTGCTTGCCTGCAACAATCACATTGATGTAGTTGCGTGAACGCAGGCAGTGGTCGGTCACGCAAAGAAGCGTATTGGTGTCTGGAGGAAGGTAAACCCTGATAACGCCCCCTTTCTTGTTCACGACATGGTCGATGAAGCCCGGGTCCTGATGGGAAAACCCGTTGTTGTCCTGCCGCCAGACATGCGAGGTCAAAAGGTAGTTGAGCGAGGCAATCGGACGCCTCCACGCTATTTCCCGAGTTACCTTCAGCCACTTGGCATGCTGGTTGAACATCGAATCGACGATGTGGATGAATGCCTCATAACACGAAAACAGGCCGTGCCTGCCGGTCAGCAGGTAACCTTCGAGCCACCCCTGGCAGGTGTGCTCCGAAAGGATTTCCATTACCCTTCCGTTCCGGGAAAGATGATCGTCAAACGGGTAAGTTCTGTCCATCCAGGTGCGCCCGGTAACCTCGAACAGCGCATCGAGACGGTTCGAAGCGGTCTCGTCAGGACCGAACACACGGAAGCTTGCCTCATGCAGGTTCATCTTCATGATATCCCTGAGGAAAAAACCCATATGCCTTGTGGCTTCAGCTTCAATGGAACCGGGCGAAGGCAGTTCGACTGCGTAGTCCCGGAAATCGGGCATATGCAGCGATTTCAGCAGGAAACCACCATTCGCATGAGGATTGTCCCCCATTCTCCGCTGCCCGGCCGGGGCAAGGGCTTTCAACTCAGGCCTCAAAGCACCCGAATCCGTGAACAGTTCCTCGGGCCTGTAGCTTCTCATCCACTCTTCGAGAAGCTTCAGATGTGCCGGGTTTTCCCGGACTGAGGTAAACGGAACCTGGTGGGAGCGCCAGAAATCCTCCGTTTTTTTGCCGTCCACCTCTTTCGGCCCGGTCCACCCCTTGGGGGAACGCAGCACGATCATTGGCCACAAGGGCCTTTCATTCAGTCCGTGCTGCCGCGCTTCGAGCTGTATTCCGGCGATTTCGTCGAGGCACGCGTCAAGCGCGGCGGCCATTTGCTGATGCATGGCGAGCGGTTCCGAACCCTCCACGAAATATGGTTTATAGCCGTAACCGACGAGAAGGCTCTCCAGCTCGTCGTGCGGGATGCGGGCAAGGATTGCCGGGTTGGCGATCTTGTACCCGTTGAGGTGCAGGATCGGAAGCACCGCCCCGTCGCGGGCCGGATTGAGGAACTTGTTCGAATGCCAGGAGGTGGCGAGAGGACCGGTCTCGGCTTCACCGTCCCCCACCACGCATGCGGCCAGAAGATCGGGATTGTCGAACACCGCGCCGAATGCATGGGAAAGCGCGTAGCCAAGCTCTCCGCCTTCGTGGATGGATCCCGGGGTTTCGGGAGCGACATGGCTCGGGATGCCGCCAGGGAAGGAGAACTGCCTGAAAAGGCGTTTCATGCCTGCAGCGTTTTCGGATATATCGGGATAATATTCGCTGTATGTACCCTCCATCCAGACGTTCGCGACAATGGCGGGACCGCCGTGGCCGGGACCAGTCACATAAATCACGTTGAGGTCCCTTTGAAGGATGGCACGGTTCAGGTGTGCATAGATGAAATTGAGACCAGGGGAGGTTCCCCAGTGGCCAAGAAGGCGGGGCTTGACATGTTCCGGCTTGAGGGGCTCCCTCAGCAGCGGGTTGTCCATGAGATAGATCTGACCGACTGAGAGATAGTTGGCAGCCCTCCACCAGGCATCGATAAGGTGAAAATCGTCTGCGGCAAGCGCTCCTTCCGCGGAAAGCGGATATTGGTCCATGGTTCAGGTTTTGAATTACATAAAATTGATTTGCCGGATTCAGGAAAATCCTTCACTCTCTTCCAGCTTTTTCAGGGTATGCCTGACTATGACGATTTCCTCGTTCGTTTTTATTACCCGCACCGTCACCCGTGATCCGCCTTCCGAAATCAGGGGTGCGGAAACACGATTTCTCCCGGTGTCGATTGTGATACCGAGGAAATCCAGCCCCTCGCATATCCGGGCCCGGATTTCCGGGGAGTTAGCGCCGATCCCACCGGAAAACACAATGGTATCGATACCACCCATCGCTGCCGCATAGGAACCGACACACTGCTTCGCCCTGTAACAGAACATCTCAACAGCTTCCCGGGCTTTAAGGTTCTCCGTTTCCTTTGCAAGCAGTACCTGCATGTCATCGCTGATGCCGGAAATACCGAGCAGGCCGGAACGCAGGTTGACCATCTCCTTGATTTCGCCGGGCGACATCCTGTCGCGCAGCAGCAGGAAAAGGATAACGCCGGGATCGAGATCGCCGGTTCGGGTGCTCATGACGAGGCCGCCTGCAGGGGAAAACCCCATGCTCGTATCGATGCTTTTGCCCTCTTTCACGGCAGCCATGCTTGCCCCGTGGCCGAGGTGCGCAAGGATCACCTTTCCCATTGCGGCTGTACGGCCTCCCTGGCGTTCGAGCTCACTCATGAGATACTCATACGAAAGACCATGAAAGCCGTAGCGCAGCACCCCCTGCATCCTCACCTCTCCGGGCAGCGGGTAAAAACGGGCAAAGGAAGGCATCGAGGAATGGAACGATGTATCGAAGCAGGCCACCTGGGGCGTGCCGGGAAGCACTTCCCATACATGCCGCACGGCGCCGAGGGCCGGAGGCAGATGCTCCGGGGCATAGAGGGAAAGCTCATCGAGTGAAATGAGAATTTCAGGCGTGAGGATAACCGGACCGGCAAAATCAGGTCCGCCGTGCACTATGCGGTGCCCTATGGCATCCAGCTTATCGGGTAAATGAGAAAGAAGCCACGAAAAAACATGTCCGCATGCCGCGGAGTAGTCTTCATGAGAGGCACCTTCATCCGCAAGCACCCCGCCGCTTCCGTCCCTGACGGCAAACCTGCCCCCATCCCTGCCGATCCGGTCGAGCGAACCGGTCAACAGAAGTTTTTCCTCCGCACCGATTTCGTACAGAGAAAACTTGATGCTCGAAGAACCCGTGTTGAGTGCCAGTATTTTTTTCGTCGGTTTCATTGCCATTCCTGAGAATTTCCGCCTGTTCAATTCAACCGTTTCCGCAATGGTAATTAATTTAGAACATAAACCTGTTATCTTTTTGATGACTGAACACGTCTATTCTTGCGAATTTTTAAATATTTCCTTGATTTTTACAATTTGACCCCCTGATGTTTCCGGAAACAGGTTTTGTCATTTTCATCATTTAACAGAAAACATCCGATGAAAGCTGCCGGCTACATAAAATATATCCTTGTGCTCATGAGCGCAGGATTTCTCACCTTTGCTGCAATAAACTGGCAGGATACCCGATCGTTCATTGCAAAAGCATATAGGGCGAAGGGAACCGTCGTGAACATGGTTCATGGCCGATCGAAAAAATCGAAGGCTGTTCGGCCGGTTGTGCATTTCACCGACCGTTCGGGCAGGACAATTGTATTCATATCTCAAACAGGCAGTGACCCGCCTGCCTTCGCAAAAGGGGAAACCGTGAACGTTCTCTACCAGCCGGAAATACCCGAAAATGCGAGGATTGATACTCTTTTTCAGCTCTGGGGCCTGACCATTCTTTCAGGCATCACTGGAGGCATATTTTTCCTTGCAGGGGGCGGCATGTTCGTCATTCCGATGATGAAAAAGCGGCAGGAAAACTATCTGAAACAAAACGGAACCGCCATTGAAACCCGTCTTCATGCCGTTATTCACAGGACTTCGGTAAGGGTTGGGGGAAAAAGCCCGTACCAGATCCTCTCCGAATGGGTAAATCCTGCAAACGGCAAATTGCATGTTTTCAAAAGCAGGAATATCTGGTACGACCCGTCACTCATGATCATGACTGAAAAGATCAGGGTGTTCATCAAAAAGAACGATCCGAAGAAATATGTTGTCGACCTCTCTTTCCTGCCGGATAAACCCGATCAGGATATGGGCCATAACCATTAGGAGGCGCAAGTTTCAGAAAGACGGCGGATAAGCTCGTTGAGACGATGGAAATGTGATCCTTCCCAGAAAATCTTCCCGCAGCCGGCACACCGGGCAAAACGCTGGAAATACAAACGGGTTTTCGGCTCGAGCTCTGCATCGATTTCTTCTTTCGTTACGCCATGCAGCTCTCCATTGCAGGATGCACAGCGGGTAAATGGTTTCAGTTCATCGAGCAGCCTGTACCGGCGGATCACCTCCATCACCTGCTCCAAATGATCGGATGATTTCACGAGGTACCCGTAACGGACGCTGTTGTGCATCAGCAGGTACCGGTCACGGGTCAGCAGAACGCGCCCTTCGTTTAGGTTGACAGCAACCAGTTCTTCATCGCTGTAATCGTTGCGGTAGCTGACATCGAGACCGAGGATGCGCATTTTCCTTGCCATTTTTCCGAGATGCACGTCCGCAACGAATTGAGCACGGGGAAGCGCCCTTTCCTGCAGATGATGAGCTTCCTGAATGTGAGAATTTGCAAGAAACGGATAAACGCAGATCCGGTCGCAGTCTTCGACATGACAGCTGAAATCACATGACTTGCCGTTGACGGTTATGATATCGACTTCGGTATGGGGCACCCCGAATGATTCGATGATATCCTTTACCGTCGTCCGGTGTTCGAGGCTTTTCGAAAGCATCGCGCCCCGCAGATCTTTGCGCAGGAAAACCTGCAGCTGCTCATGAAATGCCGGAAAAACAGTGATCATGGATACAAATGCAAGACCTTCATTATCCTGATTTTCAATATACAATCCCTGCATAACCGACCCCGGAAGTGAACCAGGTATCCGGCTCCTGATCGTAACTGCTCGTATAGCCGACCAGGTAACCCATTTCTATGCCGCTTTCACGGACAGCTGCAAGCAGGGCGGCAAGAGCGCCCGGTCCGCAGGCATTCCGGCAGGCAAATGCTTCAGGCACAATCCCTTCGGCGTCGGCTCGCAGCAGCCGGTCGATCATCCTGCGGTCATTTTGCCGCATCCATCTCTCGGCATCCGGTCCGGTCCCTTCAGGAGCGAAGCCGTAATCCGCACCGTAATGGGTAAGATCGCTCGACGCGAGCAGTACAACAGGAGAGCGCAACTCGCTGAGCAGCTCCCCGATCCTCCGCCCGAGCAGCACTGCAGAATCATCGGCACCGGCGATTATGGGAACGATCCTGATATCCGGCCTGAAATATTTCAGCATGGGGCATAGCACCTCGATGGAATGCTCATACCGGTGGGCGGACGTGTCTGGAAAAAGAAGCTCCGACGCCCGATCGAAGATCATCGACCCCAGCTCTGCATCGATCACGAGATTTCCAAGCGGTGTTTCCCACGCTCCCTCCGCATAGAGGCAGTGACGGTTCTGGCCGGTGTGGTCCGATCCGAACACAATGCATCTTTCCGGATCGCTGTGCAGGAAAAGGGTTTTGAGCGTCCTTGCCGCGATCCTGCCGGAATAGGACCAGCCCGCATGCGGCAACACGGCCGCCGTCAGTTTTTGCGGAATACCGCCGGGAGGTTCAAAATCCTTGAGGAATTCCCGGATTTGAGCGGCGCAATCTCCGAGATAGAAATTCCTGGCAACCGGTTTACGGATTTCTGTCATTGCTGCCTTCTCCTGATACGGGAAACCGTCCCGGAAGGATTGTTCTGCAGGATGGACAGGCCGCACCTGCAATAACGATCCGCACGGATGAATAAGGCTCCCTGATGACAAGCGGTTTTCCACATGAAGGACAGCAGGTATCCCGCCCCTCCTGCATTGCCGTATTTCCGGTATAGACATACTTCAAACCGGTTTCCAGCGCAATCTCACGGCTGCGAATCAGGGTCTCGCGGGAAGTCGAAGGATGCGACGACATCCTGTAGTCACCGTGAAACGCCGTCAGGTGAAGCGGAACAGTGTTGCCCAGTTCGGCGGCAATGAAACCCGCAAGAGCCCTGATTTCATCCGGACTGTCGTTTTCTCCGGGTATCAGGAGCGTCGTTATTTCGACCCAGACGCTCGTTGCCGAAGCAAGCCATCTGAGCGTTTCAAGAACAGGCGCAAGACGGGAGCCGGTCAGTTTATGGTAGAAACGTTCCGTAAAACTCTTAAGATCGACATTTGCGGCATCGATATCCCTGAAAATTTCCTCACGTGCTTCAGGTGAAACGTAACCATTGGTCACCATAACGTTTTTCAACCCCTCCCGGCGGGCAATGGAAGCAACCTCCGTCATCCATTCGCCGAAAACGACCGGTTCGTTATAGGTATATGCTATCCCCCGGCTTTTGGTACGGACCGCCATACCGACAAGTTCTTCAGCCGACCAAATCCTGCTTTCCGTGAAATCTTCCTCCGGCCTGCTGATCTCCCAGTTCTGGCAATACATGCAGGCCATGTTGCAACCGAGCGTACCGAAGCTCAGCACCGATGATCCGGGATAGAAATGATAGAGCGGTTTCTTTTCCACAGGATCGACCGACAAGCCGACGGCATTTCCGTAAGCGGTAGTGTAAAGACGTCCTCCCCTGTTGCGCCTGACAAAACAGAACCCCCGCTTGCCTGCTGCAATGCGGCAGTACCTTGCGCATAGCCGGCAATCGACGCTCCCGTCCCTCGTATGTTCATACCAGCGGGCCGTAAAACCTTCGGCAATGTCATTTTCACTGATCATACGTCAACTCCGCTGTTACATTCAACCCGGAGGTTATCGCGGCAATTCCTGTGCATGCAGTTGCGAAATGCACCGTCCATATTACCTATAACCGGATTTATCGAGGACAAATAACCCTGGTAATGAAAAAACAGGTAAAGGCTTTTCATTTACCTTTTTCATGAATTCTTGCATGGAAGCGAAAAAAAAGTTTAGATATGGAAAACGATCCGACAAGACACAATCCCTGAACAGGTTCATGCAGGCAAAAGAACATTGGGAAAAAATTTATTCCGAAAAAGCTCCGGATTCCCTGAGCTGGTTTCAGGAACAAGCCGGTCCTTCTCTGAAACTGACAAGAGAAGCTGCCGCTTCGGAATCATCCGCAATCATCGATGCCGGCGGGGGTGCATCCGCGCTTGTCCGGGACCTCATGAAAGCGGGTTACACCAACCTTACGGTACTCGACCTTTCAGGATCGGCCCTCGAAGCGGCAAAAGCGCAAGCCGGAAGTGCGGCGGAAAATATTCGATGGATCGAAGATGATGTACTCACCTGCAGACTGCCCGAAAAATCGTTCGATATCTGGCATGACCGGGCGGTTTTTCATTTCCTCACCCTTGAAACGGACCGGATTGCCTATCGGGAAAAGGTGCTTGGAGCACTGAAACCATGCGGATATCTGATCATGGCGGTCTTTGCCGAAGACGGACCGGAAAAATGCAGCGGGCTTCCTGTCGTGCGTTATTCTCCGGAACGATTGTCGGAAGCTCTCGGAAAGTCATTCACCCTGCTTCATCACGAGGATGATTTCCACCGGACGCCGTCAGGGAACGTTCAGCATTTCATTTTCTGCACCTTCCAGCTGACCACGTTACCCGATGACAGCCGGTGAAAATTCCCGCATACCTTGTGTGAGAAAAATATTTCACGTTAGGATCCGCTTCGGCAAAGTTTTTCTGCTGTATTTTTTGTATTATTGAAGCGTTCCCCCCTTGCCACGTATGAAAAACAATATCGAATAACGAAAAGCTTACGCAAGGACTCACGGATCATGCTGAAAACACTGATTGTCTATTTTTCCCAGGGCGGAACTACTGCGAAGGTTGCAGAAACGATTGCCTTCGGGCTCCGCAACGCGGGACAGAAAGTCCAGCTCCACAATATCAGGGATGGCGCTCCGAGGGACATCGAAGGTTATGACGCCATAGGCATTGGCACGCCCGCATATTATTTCAGGCCGGCCTTCAACATAACGGAGTATATCAGAAGCCTCGGCGATCTCCATGGCATGCAGGTCTTCGTTTTCACCCTTTACGGCACTTACCCCGGCGCTACGGGCAACGATATCCGCAAGACACTCTCTTCCGCGGGGGCGGAGGAAATCGGTTATTTCAAGTGCAGAGGTGCCGATTTTTTCAATGGCTACCTCAGGGAGGGATACCTTTTTTCCGCCGACAACCCTTCGGCAGATGAACTCAGGCAGGCGGAAAGGTTCGGGAAAACAGTTGCCGGGATCATGTCCGGCAGGGCTTACGTTCCTCCTCCCGAAGATCCGGAACTGCCGCTGATGTACCGTATTGAACGGCTGCTGTCGAGCCGATGGCTTGTGAACCGCATCTATTACAGGCTCTTCAGCGTCAAACGGGACAGGTGCACGGCGTGCAACATCTGCGTACAGATCTGCCCGACACAGAATATCTCGGCCGATTCTTCGGGCCGCCCGGTATGGAAAAAGAACTGCCTGCTCTGCGTATGCTGTGAAATGAAGTGCCCGGAAGAGGCAATCACTTCACCGTTAAGCTGGCCCATCTTCTATCCGGCCATCCTGTACAACGTTAACCGGGCATCGAACGATCCTTCCATATCTCACGTCAAGGTCAGGTTATCCAGGGGAGAAACCAGCAGGGTGTAAATAAAGCCTGTCCTGCCCGCCAGACTCAAGGGCAGCTCAATCGAACGGCTGGCGGACGATGGTTTTCCATTTTTCCGGGGCGGCCCGCCGGATATCGCTCAGGTATATTTCATGATGCCTGCCGCTCCTTGTGCCGATCGAATCGATGAACCTGTGCACTTTTTCAATTGCCGGGCCTTCTTCTGAAAACGGACCGATATGCATGATCTGTGCGCACCTGCCTTCAGTAAACCGTTCATAACGAATCAGGGAAAGCGCTGCCGGGTTTTTCTTTTTTGCGACTTCGGCAATTGACTGTTCGATAAGGTCAGATGAGACAAAATCCGGCTGCATGATCATCACGGTCCATTTCCACTTCGATTTGTCCCCGTCCGAAAAACTCGACATATCGTCAGCCCACCAGAGCGTTTCGAGCGGCATGACACCATAATCGATGGCTTCAGGACCATTGCGGAGCATGAATTTGGCGGAATAAGCGACAGCGAACAAAGCTTCGATCGCTTCAGCGAACTTTTGCGAGGTATTCGGGTCACCCTCCCCGTCAACCATGAGGTAAGCCATTTCAGGTATATCAACCAGCACTGCCTCTTTGGAAGGAGCATGGTAAAGATATCGAAGCTCTTTTTTCAAATCTCTTTTTGTCATCGGTGTTTCAGGATTTCTTTAAAATTGCCGAACCGTTTCCCTTGTTTCAGGATTTTTCCCATATTTGAAAATACGAATAAATTACCTGTTCTGTCTCGAAGAGATCTGAAGTAAAAGAAGAAAGACCGGAGCGCACCTTACGGTTTTCGTTCTTTATATGTATCTTTTTACAGCCTGTGAAAACCTTCACCCTCGAGATCATGCAATCCTATTTCAATTTTCAGGAGCATCGCACGACCTACCGGCAGGAAATACTGGCAGGTATCACGACTTTCTTCACACTTTCATACATCATTATCGTCAATCCGGCCATTCTTGAAGCAGCCGGAATCCCGAAAGGTGCATCGATGACGGCGACAATCCTGACATCGATATTCGGAACGCTTCTCATGGGAATTTACGCAAAACGTCCTTTCGCTGTCGCACCATACATGGGCGAAAACGCGTTTATAGCCTATACAGTCGTAAAAACACTCGGATACTCATGGCAGACCGCAATGGCTGCGATATTCATCAGCGGTGTTCTTTTCACGCTGATCACGCTCGGAGGACTTCGCCAATGGCTTGCAAAAGCGATTCCCGGTTCGCTGAAACACAGTTTTTCCGTCGGTATCGGTCTTTTCCTCGCGTTCCTCGGCCTGAATGACATGGGCATCATAAGCCTCGGCGTCCCCGGCGCTCCGGTCCAGCTAGCCAACATTGCGAAACTGCCGGTGCTGATCAGCCTTCTGGGACTGCTTATCACCGCTGTGCTGCTCATTCAGAAGGTAACCGGGGCAATTCTTGCCGGCATGGCTGTAACGACCGCGGTATTCCTGCTCACCGGGCTGATCCCCTTGCCGCCGACCGTGTTCAGCATGCCTCCCTCAATAGAACCGATCTTCATGAAAATAGATGTGAACGGCGCATTGACCTGGGGATTCGCAGGCGTCATCACGAGCGTTCTGATCATGGATTTCGTCGACACCATGGGAACCCTTTTCGGATTGTCTTCGAGGGCCAACCTGCTCGACGAGGAGGACAACCTGCCTGAAATCGAAAAACCCATGCTGGTCGATGCCTTGTCGACAATTGCCGCAGCGCTGTTCGGCACAACCACAGCCGGGGTTTACATTGAATCGGCCGCCGGTATCGAACAGGGTGGAAAAACAGGGTTCACCGCGCTTGTTGTCGCCTTACTGTTCGCGCTCGCACTGTTCTTTTCACCGATACTCACCATCGTTCCACCTTATGCGTACGGCCCCGCTCTCGTTGTCGTGGGCATGTTCATGATGCATTCGGCGACAAAATTCAATTTCAGTGATTACAGCGAACTGCTTCCTGCATTCCTCACGATCGTTCTCATGATTTTCACGTTCAATATCGGAGTCGGCATAACCGCAGGTTTCATCGCTTACGTTTTGCTGAAGCTCTTTACCGGCAGGATCAGCGAAGTGCGGCTCGGGATGTGGATTCTTGCCCTGCTTTCATTTACCTTTTATCTGTTTTACCCATACCATCAACCCTGAGCATCAATGCTGAAAGCGAAACTGCGTATTGCCCAGATCGACTGCACACTTGCCAACTTCGGCGAGAACCTTGAACAGCACTGCATTCTTGCCGAAGATGCCATACGGGACGGCGCCGATGCCATCGTTTTCCCTGAACTGTCCCTCTCAGGCTACAACGTCCAGGATGCCGCGCAGGATATCGCCATGCATATCGATGATGCCCGGTTAAATACGCTTCGCGAACTGAGCGGAAAAATCACCATCATCTGCGGCGGTATCGAACTGAGCGAGGATTACGGTGTTTACAACTCGGCTTTCATGTTCGAAGACGGTGCAGGAAAAAGCATCCACCGCAAAATCTATCTGCCAACCTACGGCATGTTCGAGGAACTGAGATATTTTTCTGCCGGACAGCATATCAAGGCGTTGAACTCGAGAAGGCTCGGCAGGATCGGAGTAGCTATCTGCGAAGATTTCTGGCATGTCTCGGTACCCTATCTTCTGGCACATCAGGGCGCTCAGCTGCTTTTCGTGCTCATGTCAAGCCCGCTCAGGCTTTCGCCGGGCAGCGGTACACCGGCTATCGTCACCCAGTGGCAGACCATCGCATCGACTTACGCATTCCTGTTCAGCAGTTATGTGGCCTGTGTAAACCGTGTCGGTAACGAGGACAGTTTCACCTACTGGGGAAATTCATCGCTTACAGGACCTGAAGGGAACGTAGTCTGTGCCGCCCCGCTGTTCGAAAAGCATGTCATGGACACGCTGATCGATTTTGCCGATATCAAACGGTCACGTCTGCAATCTTCGCATTTTCTCGATGAGGATCTCAGGCTGATAAGTGCTGAACTGAACGATATCACTGGCCGATACAGGCGTCAATAAGTTTTAAAACAGCTGTAAACCCGGCAGGAAAAGCCGGAAACACTTTGTGTCAGTAAACCTGCACAAGCAGGGAAAATCTACGATAACCCAACACAATCCGGGAGGTCTGGAATGAAAAAGAGTGCAGCGAAAAAATCATGGACGGTAATGGTGTACATGGCAGGCGACAACAACCTCGATCCCGAAGGTTCTCTGGATCTGCGTGAAATGAAAAAGGTGGGATCGACCGACGATCTCAATATCATTGCGCAGTTCGACCGGGCCGCCGGACATGTCGCGAGGAGATACTATGTGCGCAAGGGAGGAATCGTGACGGGCGACGCAGTCGCCTCTCTCGGCGCTGTCAACACCGGAGACCCGGCAAGCCTTCTTGATTTCATCCAGTGGGGCATCGAAAACTATCCTGCGGAAAGGTATCTGCTGGTGCTCTGGAACCATGGACAGGGATGGGATGATACGGATATCTATGCCGATGAGCGCTATCGCAGCCTGCGGCGCCTTGCCAGCAGGCCGACCCGGCACTCGTTTTTCAGGTCACCTCAGCGGAAGATACTGCAGAAAGCGATCAACAATCAGGAATACCGTGCAATTCTGCTCGACGACAACGCCAAGGACTTTCTCGACAACCAGGAGATGAAGAAAGTGCTTGCCGATACTGCGAAAAAACTTGGACGAAAGCTTGACATCCTCGGTATGGATGCCTGCCTCATGAGCATGGCCGAGGTCGGGTACCAGATTTCCGACAGCACGGAATATACCGTCGGATCGGAGCAGACGGAACCGGGAAACGGCTGGCCGTACAATACCATTCTTGCCGCTCTTGCGAAAAATCCGGGAATGAGCCCGAAAGACCTCAGCAATCTGATCGTGGACAAATATATCGCTTCGTACCCCGACAAGGAAGCGGTAACCATGTCGTCCTGCGATCTTTCAAAAGCGGGGTCTCTCGCCAATGCCGTTGCCGGACTTGCTTCAGACCTCAGTTCGAACCTCGGCGATGTCACTCTCCAGCAGGCAATACAGAGCGTTCGCAACAAGGTTCAATCCTATGATGTGACAGACAATATAGACCTGGTCGATTTCTGCTCGCTGCTTGCGAAAAGCGGTGTCAACGAAACCATAAAGAAAGCCTGCCAGAATGTGATCACCGAAGTGCAGAACGGTTATGTCCTGAAACAGGGTTTCAGGAACAAATCCATGAAAAACTCCAACGGCGTGGCGATCTATTTTCCACTGACTACCGTATCGCCCTTGTACCCGAAGCTTGAATTCAGCAAAAAAACCGGCTGGGACTCATTCCTCGCCGATTACAATAAGGCCATCAGGAGCCGATGAATTTTCAATTTCAGCAAATTATTACAACAGTTCACCGGGAGCAGAGATATGATAAAGAAATATGGTTTCGGCAAAGCCGTTTCGTTGCCTTTTGCCGCAGCTTACGAACAACTCACCAAGACCCTGCAGGATGAAGGATTCGGCATCGTCATGGAAATCAATGTCTCCGAAACATTGAAAAACAAGATCAACCATGATATGCCGCCATACCGCATTCTTGGCGCATGCAAGCCGCCGTTCGCCAAACGTGCGATCGAAGCCGATCCTTCGATAGGAATTCTGCTGCCATGCAATATCGTGATCAGGGAGGATGCCGAGGGAGTAGTTCATATCGAGTTCATGGATACAACGGCCATTCTTCCGCTCGCTGAAAATGAGGAAATCGACGGGATAGCAGATGAAATCCGCGTGAAACTGGAACGGGTCATGGAGGCTCTAACACAATAAATTAGTGCCTGCCGGGATTACCGGTGTTCCCGTCAAATCCGGAACGTATACCTTTCACTACCGAAAAACTGAAAAAAGCAAAACGCTCTCCCGCCTGCATTCAACTATGCCTGCAGGCGGGGACAAGCATGTCACTTCCTGCGCGTACCGTTCATTCCTGATCCATGGAGAAGCCTTTCGGGGTGTGGCTTGTACGGCACCTGGACGAAAAGCACTTCATGGCTTCGAGCGCATCCGACTCCTGTTCGAAAAGGCCGAATACCGCGGACCCGCTGCCGGAAAGAGAAGCAAAAACGCTTCCGGATTCGAGCAACGCGGTTTTTACCTCCCGGACGGCCGGAAAATGATCGAAGACCGCAGCTTCGAAGTCGTTTTCAAATGCCGGAAAATTCTCCTTTTTCCCGTCAAGGCACAGCTCGCGCAGAAGCGACCTGAGATCGGGAACCTGACGGTCGAACCGCCTGTAGAAATTCCTGTATGCCCAGACCGTTGCGATATGTTCTTCGGGAAAAACCGTAACGATGTGATACGGCAGGGTGAAACCGAGATCTTCAAGCTCATCCCCGATTCCCTTTGCAAATGCAAGCGATTTCATTTCAAGAAAATACGGCACATCTGCCCCCAGGGAAACCGCCAGGGCATGCAGTTCGGCCGGAGAGGTGTCGATCTGCCACAGCCTGTTCAGCACACGAAGGACGGTTGCGGCATCGCTGCTTCCTCCTCCGAGCCCGGCTCCGAAAGGCACCTGCTTATTAAGGCGTATGGCAACTCCTTTCGTGGTACCGGAAAATGTTTTCAGGGATTTCGCCGCCCTGATGCACAGGTTGCTGTCGTCAACAGGCAGCGAAACGTTTGTACAGCTCATCGAAATGTCATCCGAATCGGAAAATTCCAGCACATCGTACCAGTTGATCGGAGCAAAAACGGTCTCGAGGGTATGATAACCATCCTCTCGCTTCCCGGTGATGAGAAGCCCGAGGTTGATTTTCGCGAAAGCTTTTACGGATAGTGGAAGCATGGAATGCAATTGATTTTATAGAGAAATATTTGGCATATTGAAAGATGAACAGCCGCATGGAAACACCTTGAAAGAAATAACCGCACTTCGATGCTTTCACATCAGACGCGCTCGATCCTTCTCAATATCACTGCTATCCTCGGCATGGTGATTTCTGTTTCACTTGCAGGCACATCACCTGTCAAAGCCGCCAGTGAAATCTCCAATGCTCCGTTCATCCTGAAATGTGTCGATGAAGATAAAGTTTATTTATTAGAAAATATCCGGCAAAAAGTCACCCGGCCGGCGGAAAAAACAATTATCGAGGCACTTCTTTCGGAAGACGGTCCGAAAGCGGTGGCTCTTTTTAAAAAGCAGTTGAAAGATTATCCCGACCCGGAACTTGACCGCATCAGTACATCAAGGATAACGGCTTACAATCGTGTTCTGAACAGCAGCGTTCCACCGCCGCAGGTTCCCGGTTCAGTCCAGAACACTTCCGGAAATGCCAATGTGAAATCCCCTTCGAGACGGGACACGATAACTCAGAAGGTTGCAAACCGCACGCAAACAGTTGACCAACCCGCAGCAAATACGAGAAAAGAAAACGAGACGAAAAAAAACGGCGCGTTCACCTTGCAGTTCGGCAGCTTCGGTAGTGCTAAAAATGCCGAAACGCTTGCAAAAAAAATATCATTTTATGAAAAAGCTGAAATTGTCCAGCAGGGCACAGTTTATAAAGTCCGTCTCTCAAACTCCTTCACTTCGAGCGAAGAGGCTGCCGACGGTGCACGAAAGCTGCCATTCCAGGCTATTGTCGTTCCGGTCAGGTAAACATCCCGTTCGGTGCAGAGAAAAGCAGGAACGTTTATGAGACGAAATGTCGCAATTATAGGCCAGTCACCGCTGATCACACAGCTCAAGCAGCTTGCCCTCCAGGTCGCCGAAACCGATATCCCGGTCCTTATCATCGGAGAAACGGGGTCCGGCAAGGAAGTCCTCGCCCGTTTCATCCACGCTCACAGCAAAAGGGCCGACAAGAGCTTCATACCTGTCAATTGCGGAGCCATACCGTCAGGAATTCTCGAGTCTGAACTTTTCGGCCATGAAAAAGGTGCATTTACCGGTGCAGTACAAAGCCGGAAAGGATATTTCGAAAGCGCCGACAGGGGAACGATCTTCCTCGACGAGATCGGTGAAATGCCTCTCGAAACCCAGGTAAAATTTCTAAGGGTTATTGAAACCGGAGAATTCCAGCGGGTAGGATCATCTGAAACGGTCTATTCCGATGCACGGATCATTGCCGCAACAAACAAGAATATGTACCAGGCCGTTGCGGAAAAAAATTTCAGGGAGGACCTGTTCTACCGTCTGCGAAGCGTCGAACTGCAGTTGCCGCCGCTCAGGGAAAGAGGGCGGGATATTCTTCTGCTCGCCGAAAATTTCGTCCATGAGTCGGAACACAAGCACGGCATCGTGTTTGAAGGGTTCAGCCCGGAAGCAACCGAGATACTGATGCGGTATCCGTGGCCGGGAAACGTCCGGGAACTGAAAAATCTCATCGAGTCGCTGCTTGTACTGGAAAAGGGAAATTATATCACACCCGTGATCCTCGAAAAACATCTCGTACAGCGAAACAGGTATAAAAGCCTGGTCCATGATCCGTCAAAATCGGAAAAGCATGAAATGCATGTGATTTACAGCAATATCCTGCAGCTTCGGCAGGAAGTGGGCGAAATCCGCCAGATGCTCCAGCACCTTCTGCATGCACGGTCACAGCCGCCTCTCCTTCTGCCCGAATCTTCAGAATTATCGTATTCCCGGAGAGAACCTGTCGAACCCGTGCAGTCCGGAAGTGTTCCTAAAAAGGAAAGCGCAGTCATGCACACCCTTGACGATGTGGAAAAGAAAACGATTTCCGAAGCTCTCGAATCGTGTCAGGGCAACAAAAGAAAAGCCGCGCGGCTCCTTGGCATAACGGAAAGAACGCTCTACAGGAAAATCAAGGCCTACGGATTGTAGCGTTTGCCATCATGCTTTTCTGAAACGGCCGGTCAAGGCTGCAGCAAGAAGAACCAGGCAAATCACAACAAGAATTTTCGGAAAGAGATCCGGATGAAGCGTATAAAAGCTCATACGGCTCTCGAGGGGAACCTCTGCAGTGAGGGTGCCTTCCTGCCACCAGGGCATTGCGGAAATCGTCCGCCCGAATTTGTCGATGAACTCCGTAAGGCCGGTATTGGCACACCGTGCAAGTGCCCTCCGGTTTTCAATACAGCGCATCCGTCCTATCGCAAGGTGCTGATAAGGGCCGTAAGATTTGGAATACCAGCCATCGTTTGTAACAAGTGTAAGGAACCGGGCGCCTTTCAGGACAAATTCCGAAACAAGACCGGGAAATATGGATTCATAGCAAATGACATCCGCTGTGAGCACCTTCCCGTAGCGCAGCGACTCAAGCTGCATGATCGTGGTATCGGTCCCTTTCCCCCAGCTTTTCAGGCCTGCAAGGGAAAAATTGAGCTTTTCAAGCCAGGGAATATACTCCACATAGGGAACACGTTCCGCGAAAGGCACAAGGCGCATCTTGTGGTATACCTGGGGGGCATCCCTGCCGGGCAGAAGCAGCATCGACGCGTTGAATGTCTCGAAGGAACCGTTTCTCAAACCGCCCGCAGCAACCGGATTGTCAGGGTCGCGGTGACTTCCGGACGGATAATAGACCACATCCGAAAAACCCGAAAGCAGGGCTGTATCCCATTTCCTCAACGAGCCATGCAAAGAGTTCAGGTCATTTTCATAGGTGGAATCGAGAATATAGAACGGTATGGCGGTTTCAGGCCAGATCACCAGTTCAGGGCGGTTTTCGCGAACAGCCCTGTCGGTTATCCGGTAATACCGCTCCATGATATCGGTGCTGTTATACCTCTCCCATTTCTTGTACGGATCGATATTCGGCTGGACCAGGGTTACCCTCAGATGCCTCTCCTCGCCCGATGCGACCGCCTCTGTTTGAAAAACAATCGACGCATAGAGCAGAGGAAGAACAACCATGACGGCCATGGCGGCAAGACAGCGCACCGTCTCCTTCCTCTGGCCGGTCAGGGCAAGAACGGCAAGAACATTGAAGGAAAGCAGCCAGAAACTGATACCCCATACACCGGTTATATCGGCATACTGGACCATGAAATTGAGGTTTGCCTGTGAATTCCCGAGGGTTAACCATCCAAGGGAGAGGTCCTGCTGCATATAGGCCCACTCCCAGGCAACCCAGAGAAACGGGAGGGAAACAAGTGCAAAACGGTAACCCGCCATTTTCTTGAAGGCAAAAAAAGCAAGCAGTGGGGTTGTAAGGAACAACGACTGGATGAGGATCGTGAGAATCCCGCCCGGAAGGGTTGCAAGCGATACCCACCAGAGCGAGATGATACAGAAAACAAGCATGCAGGGATAAACCCGCCGGAACAGTTCACTTGCTTTTTCGACTGTCCTGAGAGAAATCAGCAGGGGAACGAGCGCGATCCATGCAAGAATCTCGAGGCGTATGAACGGATAAGTCGGAAATGAAATACCGAGAAGCACACCGCTCAAAAGCGGGCCGTAATGACGCGATCCGTTTCCCATGACTGCAGTCCGCAAAAAAGAAGTCATCTGAACATCAAGAATTTATTCGCCTGAAAAAAAAGAAATAGAAATTATTGAACCTTCACGTCGAAGTGATGCAAGTATACGTTATTTAAAATGATGTGAACACCGTCAGGAACATATTTTACTTTAATTATTGATTTTTATTCTTTGAATTTGTTTCAAGCTGTTATTTAACAGGAATAACGTGCAAGGACTTCCTGATAATATCCAATTTCAACGCCACCAGAAAAAGGAGAACTGACTATGGCTCTTTTCGGCACAAAAGACACCACCACCGCACACTCGGATTATGAAATAATCCTTGAGGGCGGCGCGAGCTCATGGGGTAAAATTAAAGGCCGCGCGAAAGTGAACGTGCCTCCGGCCCTGCCCCTTCTGCCCGCAGACTGCAACGTCAAAATCAATGTAAAACCTCTGGATCCTGCAAAAGGTTTCGTAAGGTTTTCTGCTGTTATTGAGTCAATCGTCGACAGCACAAAAAACAAGCTGGTTGTGGAAGCTGACATAGCCAATGAAACCAAAGAGAGAAGAATCTGTGTCGGCGAAGGAACGGTTTCCGTCGGCGATTTCTCTCATGCGTTCTCCTTCGAAGGTTCCGTCGTCAATCTCTTCTACTATCGTTCCGACGCTGTCCGCAGAAACGTTCCTAACCCGATCTATATGCAGGGCCGTCAGTTCCATGACATCATCATGAAAGTGCCCCTCGACAACAACGATGTCATCGACACTTGGGAAGGCACCCTGAAAGCCCTTCAGTCAACCGGCTCATTCAATGACTGGATCCGTGAGTTCTGGTTTATCGGACCTGCCTTCACCGCACTGAACGAAGGCGGTCAGAGAATTTCCAAGATCGAAGTCAACAGCATCGGCACCCAGAGCGGCGACAAAGGCCCCGTAGGTGTAACAAGATGGCGTTTCTCTCACGGCGGCTCCGGTATCGTGGATTCCATTGCACGCTGGGCAGAACTCTTCCCGTCAGACAAGCTCAACAAACCGGCATCGGTCGAAGCTGGTTTCCGTTCCGACTCCCAGGGTATCGAAGTTAAGGTTGACGGCGAATTCCCGGGCGTATCGGTCGATGCAGGCGGCGGTCTCCGCAGGATCCTGAACCACCCGCTCATTCCGCTGGTACACCACGGCATGGTCGGAAAATTCAACGACTTCACCGTCGATACCCAGCTCAAGATCGTTCTTCCAAAAGGATACAAGGTCCGCTATGCGGCTCCTCAGTTCCGTTCACAGAACCTCGAGGAATATCGCTGGAGCGGAGGCGCTTATGCACGTTGGGTCGAGCACGTCTGCAAGGGCGGCACCGGACAGTTCGAAGTCCTTTACGCTCAGTAAAAACATCAGTCATTCATCAGACAGAAAAACCGGCAAAAAGCCGGTTTTTCTGTTTTTTCTATATACCGTTTATCCGAGCAGCTGAAGAATATCTTCTATCTCTTCCTTGATTTCCTGGAGCAGCAGCATTCGCCGTTCATCGACGACATCATGCTTTTTCTTCTCCTGGCCTATCTTCTTCTGAAGTTTCAGTATTTCAGTGATCTTATGATCCTCTTCGCTGTCGCGAATGATTCCTTTCACAATTTCGCTGGCTTTGCCAAGCTTGTACCCCTTTTCATGGACCAGTTCCTTGATATTGAGTACCATGGCAATATCCCGGTTGGTATACCGCCTGTTCCCTCTCGTGTCCCTTGCCGGAGCAAGTTCGGTGAAGAAACTTTCCCAGTACCTGAGAAGATATGCAGGAACTCCGGCTATTTTACTGACCTCGCTGATCGTGTAATAGTTTTTGCTGGACTCGAATGCCATAACAGGATATAATGGATGAAGTTTTGTTTTCGATATACTTATTAATAAATCTGATCATTTCCTTTCACATCAACTCACAATACTTTCTGCCATAAGCTCGGCCTGACGGATCACCAGTTATGTGGCACTCTCTTGAGCATCCGGAGGATATCCATACTTCGTAAGCAAGCGGCGGATCGTTCGGCGCATATCGTCCCGAACCGTCTCCCGCTTTGTCCAATCGAGGGTGGCTTTGGATTTGATCCGGTCAGAAAGCTCTCTCGCAATCAGCTTGAGCGTCTCGTCCTGCATGACCTGACGGGCCGATTCATTATCTGCGAGCGCATCGTAGAACGCAACTTCCTCTTCATTGAGGCCTGACGACTTACCCTTCTCCACCTCACATCGAATGGTCCTGGCAAGACCGATCAGCTCCTCGATAACCTGAGCTGTCGTAATGGCACGGTTGATGTAACGTGTCAATGTGGTTTCGAGAGATTCACGAAATCCCCGCGACTGCACGATATTAACGCGTTCACGGCAGCGAATCTGGTCGTCAAGCTCTGATGACTGTTTTGCTCTACTGGAGACGAAACCCTTCCTGTCGATCCCTTTGACATATAAAAGAAACGTGTCGATATTGGTCACGGATTTCGACACATAATCAAAACGTGTCGATGGCATCAACAGGTCATGGGAACATGTCGATCCGACGTCTGACAATTGACAGATCATGGATGTCCCTCCTTGAGCAGGTCGAGCAGGACGAGGTTCACGTAGATACGCTCACGCCCTGCCATCTCGCTGGAAAGGATGCCTGCATCTTCAAGAGCACGGAGGTAGTCGGCGGCGGTCTGGCGTTTGGCGATTCCAGCATCGACCAGGAATGAGATCTTGGTGTATGGCTGGTGGAATATAAGTTCAACAAGCTCTTTTGTGTAGATCCTCGGCAGATCGCGGCGAACAAGCTCGATAGTCTGGTCGAGCAGTTGACGGATGGAGAGGATGCGACCGGCGGTCCAGCGTGCAGTCTCCTCTACGCCACGGAGCATGAAAACAATCCAGGATTCCCAAGCCTGCCCTTTGGAAACTTCGAGAAGCAGACGATAGTACTCCCTCTTGTTCCTGATAATATAACCGCTGAGGTAGAGCACCGGGAGATCGAGCAAACCGGCGTGAATAAGGTAGAGGATATTGAGAATTCGGCCGGTGCGCCCATTGCCGTCGGAAAAGGGGTGAATGGCTTCGAACTGGTAGTGGGCCACGGCCATGCGAATCAGCTCATCCGGACCGTCATTTGAGGACAGCCAGGAGACAAGATTCTCAAGCTTCCCGGAAATGAGATCTCCTCCGCTCGGCGGTGTGTAATAGACTTCACGGGTTTGGGAGTTTCCGATGAACACATCCTCGCCGACCTGGCGGAAATCGACCTTTTCGTCACTTAGAATCGAGCATATGTCGCTGAACAACTCCACGGAAAGACCACGTTTCCTGACAACCTCATATCCCCTGTGCAGAGCGGTGCGGTATCGAAGGACTTCTTTGGTTTGCGGGTCGGCAGACCTTGCTTCGTCCAGTGCAGCCCTAAAAAGGGCGTCACGCGTAGTCAGGATATTCTCGATCTCGGAACTGGCCTGGGCTTCCTGAAGCGGAATGGCGTTGATCAGGATTGCCTGATCGGGGATCAGGCCGCCCGCTCCTTTCAACTCGGCCAGCGCACGGGTTGCCCTGAGGCATTGCTTCAGCACCGGAGCGGTCTCGATGTCCTCCCGGGGAGGCAACGAAGGCAACGCATCAAAAGGAATATTGGGATCAAAGGTCATATCCCAGCCCCACCAGCTTCGCCCGACGAGCCTCAAAAGCATCAGATATATACTTGAGAAAAATCAGGCCAAGCACAACATGCTTGTATTCCGCTGCATCAATAGAGCCGCGAAGCTTGTCAGCCGCCTGCCAAAGCTCCTCCGGGTCGATCCCCAGCTCTCCGGCGGTTATGATTTGCTCGTCAGTATTAGCTAACATGTTTATTATTATCTATTTGGTCGGGTGCAGAGTGGCTAACTTAAACAGTCTTATTTCTGTAAGACAAGTTCGTAAATCGGTACAGTCTTTTAGACATCCTGTTATTTTAAATCGGCAATTTCACTACGGCAAAAAATCACCCTACGAGAGGCAATATTCCAAATAACGTATTTTCTAAAAACACTTTCCCATAAATCACACTGACAAGACAGCTGGCTCCTTTCAAATCATGAGAATTATCCGGGTTTAATCTGATTCTTCAATTGAAAATATACCTCAATTATTGAGTGAATTTTCAAGTACAATGTTATCTGTTTATTACTGTTACTGTTATCACTTCTATAAATATAGATTACGTCTTATTTTTAAAGACTTTGTTGTTTTAGGTTTTATTACCCGGAACACATCAGAAAATATAACCGAGATAAATCTTTTGTTCTGATCTGATAAGCTGTTGCACATTTCAAGTCTTAACTTGAAGCGACAGATATCATTAAATCATTAAAATTTATACAATTAATAAGCTTTAAAAGTTATTGGAGATAATTTTATACATTACTACCGTCACTTCAAAAACCTATGACGGATGAAAAACCTGCTCAGCCTTAAACCCTACCTGCTCAGGTACAGAAAAAACCTCCTTACAGGCTTCGTATTCATCGTCCTGACGAATTTTTTTGCCATCATCGGACCAAAATACATAGGAATTGCCATTGATACAATGAACAGGCCGTTCAAAATAGGCTCTGTTACCGCTGCTGTCGGTTTCTATGTGTTTTATGCAATCCTGAGCGGTTTTTTTCTGTTTCTCGTACGCCAGAAAATCATCGTCACGTCACGGCTTATCGAATACGATCTCAAAAACGATTATTACCGCCATCTGCAGAAACTGTCGAGATCGTTCTTCAATACAACCACGACCGGAGAACTCATTTCAAGAGGCACCAATGACCTCAATGCTATCAGGGAATTTCTCGGTCCCGGCATCATGTATTCATGCAATACTTTTTTCCGGCTCCTTTTTGCCCTGATCGCCATGATCGCCCTTTCGCCAAAACTGACCTTCTTTGCACTTCTCCCCGCTCCGATCCTTAGCTATTCGGTCTACAAGATCGGCAGCAACATGCAGAAGCGCACGAAAAGCATTCAGGAGAGCTATGCCGCAATAACCAATCTGGTACAGGAGAACCTCTCCGGCATACGGATCGTGAAAAGCTATGTCAGAGAAACTTTTGAAGTAAAACGTTTCGAAGATCTTAACAGGGATTATTACCGGAAAAACCTTTCTCTCGCAAAACTTGAGGCGCTGTTCTATGCTTTTCTTACCGCCCTAACGGCATTCTCGCTTCTGCCAGTCGTCTGGGTCGGAGGTCTGAGCGTCATCGAGGGCAGTATGACCATCGGAGGAATCGCACAGTTTATCGTCTATGTATCCATGCTGACATGGCCGATCATTTCGATCGGTTGGGTTACCAGCATTATCCAGAGAGCATCCTCCGCTCAGGTCCGGCTCAATGAAATTTTCCATACAAAACCGGACATCACCGCCAATGAAGGTATTTCGCCATCCGTCAAAACCTTTCAGGGATCGCTTTCTTTCCGCGATGTGAGTTTTCATTACCCAGGCCATGAAAACCATCCGATCCTGAAACATATCTCGCTCGATATCGCTCCAGGTTCCAGAGTCGCTATCGTTGGGGCTACAGGCTCGGGCAAAACGACACTGGTGAACCTTATACCGAGACTCTACGACCCTGTCGCCGGATCTGTCCTGATTGACGGGATCGACAACAGGCTCCTGCCTCTGGAAACTCTCAGGGAACAGATCGGGTTTGTCCCGCAGGTCAATTTCCTCTTTTCGGATACCATTGAAAACAACATCAACTGGGGAAGCCGCAACGATGACGTGAACGATGTGATTGACGCAAGCAGGATCGCCATGCTTCATGACGATGTCGTCGATTTTCCAGACGGGTTCAAAACCATGCTTGGAGAAAAAGGCATCAATCTTTCCGGCGGACAGAAACAGCGGGCATGCATTTCAAGAGCTGTCGCATGGAAACCGCGAGTGCTTGTGCTCGATGATGCGCTTTCGGCCGTCGATACCGGAACGGAAGCCCGGATTTTCGAGGCGCTGCTGCAGAAACTTCCCGATACTACGATCATCCTTATCAGCCACAGGATTTCAACGGTGAAAAACTGCGACCGCATCATCGTTCTCAAGGATGGCTCCATTGCAGAAAGCGGAACCCATGAAGAGCTGCTGAAGCAGCAGCATCTCTATGCCGAACTTTACAACCAACAGCTCCTCGAGGAGGAAATCCTCTCAATCTCATAAACTCGCCTGCTCACTCTCGACCCTCACCTTTTTCGCGTTGGCGATCGCTTTTGCTTTCAGTGCAGCGATATCGCTGTCCGGTTCGTCATAAACAAGCGCCACACCCATTCGCCTGTAGGGACGCGTACTCGGCTTGCCGAAAATGCGAATGTCGGTGCGAGGTTCTTTCAGGGCATCTTCCACACCGGTATAAGCAGGATTTCCGCCCTCTTTGCCGGCAAGGATCACGGCGCTTGCGCCAGCCTTCAGCAGCTCGATTTCAGGAATGGGAAGGTCGAGTACAGCCCGGGCATGCAGCTCGAACTCGTTCAGGTTCTGCGTTCCGGCAAGAGTTACCATGCCGGTATCATGAGGACGCGGAGAAAGTTCGGAAAAATATATCCCGTCATCCGCAAGGAAAAATTCTACCCCCCAGATGCCGGCACCAGTCAGCGATCGGGTTACTTTATCTGCTATTTCCCGCGCCTCTTTCAGATCTGCGTAGCTGATAACGCATGGCTGCCAGCTTTCCTGGTAATCCCCGCGTTCCTGGCGATGCCCTATCGGAGGGCAGAACAGCGTTTCGCCGTTTTTCCGGGTCACGGTAAGCAGCGTTATTTCCGTATGAAAATTCACGAACGATTCCACGATCACTTCCGCGATGTCGCCGCGCTTGCCGCTCTGCGAATAACTCCAGGCTTTTTCGATCTCCTCTTCCGTTCTGATCACGGACTGGCCCTTGCCCGACGAGCTCATCAGGGGTTTAACAACACAGGGCAGCCCCAGCTCACAGGCCGCCGATCTGAGCTCTTCGAGCGTAGAGGCATAACGATAGTCCGCCGTTCGAAGACCGAGCTCCTTCGAGGCCAGATCTCGTATCGCCCTTCGGTTCATGGTGAAATTCGCCGCACGGGCCGAAGGAACAACCTGTATCCCCTGCTTTTCATAGTCATAAAAGCGCTCAGTACGAATCGCCTCGATTTCAGGAACAATAACATCTGGCCGGTGTTTCGCAACAATGGCATCGAGCGCTGCACCATCGAGCATGTTGATCACTTCACGTTCATCGGCAACCTGCTGTGCCGGTGCATCGTTGTAACTGTCGACGGCAATCACATATTGACCAAGGCGTTTTGCCGCAATGACGAATTCCCTGCCGAGTTCTCCGCTGCCGAGCAGCATGATTTTCTTTGCCATCCCGATATTTAATTATTAAAAGTTGACTTCAATTTATCCTGTCCCGAAACTTCAGGCAGGGATGACTTACAAGGTAATCTTTCTTCTCAGGTTCTTGATTTCCGAATGAGCGGTCTTGCTTTCAAGGCGTTTTTCCTTCGATGCCGAAGTCGGTTTCGTTGGCTTCCGCTTTGCCGGAACATCCAGTGAACGCTGGAGCAGGACCTGAAAACGGTGCAGCGCGTCTTCACGATTCTTCACCTGTGAACGGAAACGCTGTGCCTTGATTACAATGATACCTTCGGCGGTGATGCGCCGGTCCTTCAGCTTCATCAGCCTTTCCTTAACCTCATCCGGAAGAGAAGAGGCCCGGATATCGAAATGAAGATGCACCGCAGTTTCAACCTTGTTGACATTCTGACCGCCGGCACCCTGTGAACGCATCGTCTGCAAGCGGATCTCCCGGTCAGGTATCTTTATGGAACGGCTTATATACAGCATCGCTTCAGCAGTGAATCATAAACCCGATTAAAAATCCCCCAGTTCTTCAAAAGCCCGCGTCCAGCCGGTGAAAAGGTGCGCAGGTATTCCGCAAGCATCCGCACACCGGCAGTTATCCTCACGGTCATCGATCAGCAGAAACTCATCCGGTTGCCTGGAGCACACGCTGCCAAGAATTTGATGGAATGCCCCGGGTTCACGCTTGAGATAACCATGCTCATAGGAAAGCAGGTATCTGTCCGCCTGTTTGAGAACCGGAAAATTATTGAGCAGGAAAGTGAAATGCAGCGGATCTGTATCGCTCGTGATCCAGATCGCATGACGGTCGCGGAACCTCAGAAGGGCGTCTTCTATACCCTCCTTGAGCGTAAATATATCCTGCCAGGCCGTTTTCAGCTCATTGACAGGCATCCTGCGGATATCGGGATCACCGGCTATCATGGAGAGATACTCTGCCGGAGCGACAAGTCCCTTGTCGAACATCAGTTTGACTTCGCTCACACAATAGCGGTGGAAAAGCGTTTCAGCCCCTGCTGCTCCATGCAGTGAAACCGAACTGCAGAACTTATTAAAATCGACTTCAACGATCACATTGCCGATATCCAGCAGAATAATACCCATTGTTGTCTCGAAGTTGATCGCTTAAATGAAAATTCTGCTCATTGAGCCTCTTCACGCAAGATAATCGTCAGCAAGGTAAATATCACGGCGCCGAAAAAACTCGCAGAAAGCATGATACGCAGAACCCTGACATCCTGGATAGCCTGGGGCGCGAAAGTCCGTATCTGTGAGAAACCCTGGGTAACGAGCAATCCGTAAGCAATCGCAAAAGTCATGAACCGCCCTTTATTCAAAGAATTGAGCAGCAGTTCGTCGAAAACCACTGCAAGCGGGAGGAGAAAAAGCATATAATAGTGGTACCATGAAATCGGGGACGCGAGAATCATGAAGCAGACAAGCAGCACGATATCCAGATCTTCACCTTTTCCCTTATCCTGCATGGTTTCCGGCCGCCTGCGCATTGCTCGGACAACCCCTGCGAGCAGAATGAACACCAGCAGGTAACGCAGGAGTGTGACCTGCTGAGACGAGCCGACCATTTCCCATCCGTTGACATCACCCGTTGTTAAAGCGTGAAGCAGAAAACCGTTTATCGACTGGTTGTTGAAGGCAGCTATCCCGCCGGACTTCAACTGCATCAGAACTAACGTTACATAGGCCTGTATACCGGCCGGCCCGGTCGTCACCCAGCTTGCGGCAACTATCGCAATGGCGCCGGCAAGCATCCCTGCCACCACTTTCCATTCCCGGCGCCACACATAGTAGATAATGAAGAGCGCCGGTGTGAATTTCAGGGGAACGATGAGGCCGAAAACGGCACCGGCAGGAAACTTCCATCCCTTTTTCAGGAAGTAATAAGACATGGTAAAGCAAAACAGCACAAGAGCCGAGATATTTCCGAGCCAGAGATTATCGAATACCGGCTGGAACGTCAGGCAAATGAAAATGATCCATGCATTGCGCAAGCCGGAAAACCGCGGATCCCCACTCCACGGTCGAGCCAGCACGATGAAAAGGATTGCCAGACAGGTGAGCACACTGTTGATTGCAAACCAGATCCGGGCCGCTATGATGTAATCCATGCGGGACAAGGGAACAAATATCCAGGCATAAGCTGCAGGATATAGCCAGGCAGTCGCCAGAGGACTCCGGGGAAAGTAAAAGTGCTGAAAGTGATCCAGGTACGCTTTTGAACTTGTTATGAGCTCGGCCCCTGACAGAGGAAAAAGATCCGCAGTACTGCCTGAATCGAGCAGCTTTCCTGCAACGTAATAGGGCGAAAAATCAATGGCGAATATCGGGTTGCCGATACTGTTGATGCTGTGATACATGAAAAAGGAGACAGCGAATGCGGCAAGGAGCAGTGCGCTCAGTGCGGTGAAATTGCCGCCTGCTTGATTGTTCATTGTACAATCCTCCGTTTTGTCATGTTTGCATTGATATATATCTTTTTCCTGAAAATTTCCCGTCCCATGTTGCGGAAAATACAGTAGAAACAATATAGTACTTATGACAACGAACTCCGGGCAGATAAAAAGAAACTGTCTCAGGGGATATTTCCTGAAATCATCGCCCTTCATGCGTGCATACTTGGCGAGATAGATCGGCATCGATAATCGGATACCTGCCCCGCCCGTTCAATTTCATAAGGTTCCCCGTTCCGTTCTCGAAGAACTCCTTCTGCCACCGGTAGAAGAAGACGGTTGGCTGCAGCTTGTATTGGTCGCATAGGTCAGAAACCGGTATTCGGTCAACCAGATGCCGTTTGAGGATGAAAACCTTCTCTTGTGGGGTGTAATTTTTTCGATGTTTGCGCATGGTGAATTTCTCCGTTTTTGTACGCTAACTCAAACGGCGGAATTCTCCAATTCACGCTGAACCAAAACAGGTCACTACAGATATCAAAACTGTATCATTTTATATCTTGATTAATATTAATAAAAAATAAATCTATTAAATAAAATATTTAGTATTAATGAAGTGTATGCAATAAAATCAAACAATTGCATGGCGATTATATGCTCTATTACGCATAGCATATAAATAATTTATATACTGTTTTATATTAAGATTAAGAAAGGGGAGAATATATTAAAATCCGATCAAATGCGTTTATTTGTTTTCGATATCACGAACCTTTTGATCCATCATATATGAGTTAGTATACTCAGGGTCAAATGAATAACTTTGTATCTTCCAGTATTTTGCCCGTTCTATGTCACAAACCTTTAAATCCATCATATATGCATTAGTATACTCAGGGTCAAATGAATAACTTTTTGTTTTCAAATATTTTGTATGATTTATATCTTTAATTTTATAATAACGATATTTATTTTCTATATGATTTCGGTAAATATAATTGCAAAATAATTTTGATGTTTTGATCTCTGTTCCTTTAAGCTGATTTGATTTATTATATTTAGAGTCAGAATCGCTATAAATAATATTTGAATTGTTTGTGTAAGTTTTTGTTCCCATTTTGCCTGTGTATGGATTTATATTTCCATATGTTGACCAATTATTTTGAAATACTCAATCCGGATTAGATCTATAGTGAGGCATAACATAAGTTCCATTTTGTCTAAAATACCCTCTAACATGAACATCAGCTAATACTATATTATAAATCAAAATAAATATTATACTTATTTGGTAATATAATATATTCCTCATTAGTCTTAATATTAGAATCTTTATAAGGGGTGATATACTTCCAGTATCTTTATTAAAATTACATCAGGAATTGACTATGCACCACGCAAAACTTCACTAAGAATACCAACTTATTATGAGCTATTGAATTTATGTTTATTGTCTTAAGTATTAGGTTGTGTTACTTTAAATAACGAAGAATTTTGTGATGAAGTAGGCTTTTGCTGAATATTGGTTAATTGTGATTTTCTGTTTTTAATTTTATTTTCAATATTTTTCTTCGACACTTTGTCTTTTTGATTTATAATAAAAAAAATAATTCCTCCAATTATACCGGCAATTCCAAAAGAAATATTTATAAGAAATGACCATGTTGGTGATTTCTTATAAATCACACTACTTAATTCTATTAAAGTATTTATTATACTTGGAATAGCTAAGGCAAACCAAAACAAATAATTGCCCCTATTATCGCTACCATATGAATTAATAAGCATATTTAAATCATTGTCATCAACAGTATATTCTATCTTGGTAGAATCGAAGAAAATAACTCTCTTTAAATATGTTTCATCAGTACTATTAGTGGCTTTCTCACTCATAATTGTATCTCTTTATGGTTTTATATAAAGAGTTGATTTCGCTAACAATATCCCATCTATTTGTAAATTTATATAATATTCCCCGTAATTTTTAAACTCACAACCTATAACATTAACAATTATGTTCATGTTGAAAGTATCGTTACCATCAAAATCATTAAACTCTATTTCTTGACCTTCCAAAGCACTAAATATTACATTATTATTCTGCATTATTTTTACGTCTACTTTATGAATACCTATTTCATTTTTTTTGTAGCGTATTATTCCGATGATATAAAAGCAAGGCAATGCAACCGGTATCACTTCTGAGTTTATAGAATTAAATGTACCTAATATATTAAGCTTGCCTCGAGAGTCATTTGCACCATCACATGAAAGAAATGCTTCTACAATCATGAATACTCCTGTATTTGTTTTATAATTTTTTAATCTTATTGAAAAAATACTCCTGTATAAAAAAATAATCAGCTTTGCAGTGTTATTGTAAAAACAATATTTTCACTATCATCTATATCTTCATTAATGCGATAATTTCTTCTAATAAAAAATAATATAATTGAGAATTCAACAGTTTTTCTTCTTGCAGGTGTTAAATCATCTAAATCAATATTTGCAAAATTATCATTAAATGAAAAGAAATTGTCTTGTGTTAAAAAGAATGATAAACTTCCTTCCTCAAGTAATCTTCTTAATAAAGCATTGTTAGAAGTTGTCGCAAAATCGAGAGGTTCCATAGTAAAATTATTTATAGTTAATAAAACCTATAGATATTATCATTTATTCATTTGAAGTTACGTAACAAAGAACAAAAAAAACCATCAGCATTTACATTCAGCATACATTGTGCATAATTTCAAAAAGATAAGATAAATTAGACATAATATCATCATGACAAACCGTCCTCTTTCTTGAGCAAAGAGAGACTTCACAACATTATAATTTAATAGCGTCCCAAAAATTTAAAAATATAAAATAGATTCTCTATTATTAACAATCTATATTATAGTAAAGAGAGTTATTGTTATTGCCCATAAACTTCGATTATTTTTCCATCATCACCAAATACATATCTTACAACGCTATTTTGTGTTATAGTTCTGTTTTGCTTTAAGTTTTGATATGTATATATAGTATTTAATAAGTATGTTAAGTTGTCAATTTTTTCAATGCTCTGTATATTGTTTTTTGAGTTTGAAGTTATACCCCATATATGCTGATAACGATTAATTAATTGTGTTTTTTTAGGATTTGTTATATCCCAGTATCTTGTCATATTATCAGAATAATATTGAATTATTGTGTCAATATTTCTACTATCTTCAGCGTTAACTATCGACCTAATAATATTTGTATAATTATCATTTATTTTTGTTTCGTTTTCTAACGGATAAGCAGGTACTTCATTTGATTCTTGAACTTGTGGTTCTGTTGGTGCTTGTTGAACGACATTTAGAGGTTCTTTAATTTTTTTCTCAATTTCACTTCGTTGAGCAGAAGCACAACACTCTATCAATTCATCACTCCATAGAATTACTTCATTGTCATATATTTTTTTTAATAAAGCTATATTTCTATATGATAATGATTTCTTTTCTGGATAAACTTCAGTACCATCTTTAATTTCTCCAATTACGCCATACCACCCAGCATTAAAGGTATTATCAACATTAATAATAAATTCTTGCTTAAACTGAATATGTTTAATATTTGATAAATGATTATCTGATGTATTATCTGAATCAGTTGAATTATTAGCCTTATCCAAATCTATATTAGCAATAACAGTAACAATACGCCTTCCATTTTCACTCTTACTGGAATTCCATTGTACTTTATTAAAATACTTATAATTATCAAATGCTTGACCAACAGTAAGTGTATTATCAAATTTTAAAACACCATCTTTTATAATAGATACATCTTTATCAATTATTGGAGTATTGACTTTATTACAAGCTGTTAATAAAGCAATAAAACCTAATAGTGTTATTAGATTTAAGATAGAATATTTATTAAATATAGATTTCATTGCGTTTATTTGGCTAAATATATATAAAAAATGAAACCGATTAACTCATTTGAATGGCTATATGCGGCAGTACTTTTAATAGAGAAACTATCAAGTGCCAAAAGAAAAAGATGTAGGGTATCTTTAACAATGCAAGTATAAAACGTTAAGACGTTATTAATACTTCCTTAGAAGTTACTCAAAAAAGAACAAAATAAGAACTTTAGATAGTGCCAATATTATACTTTGTATGGCTTCTCAAAAAAACTGTTAAATAGACATAACCTTGTTGACATTCTGACCGCCGGCAGTTATCCTCACCATCATCGATCAGCAGAAACTCATCCGGTTGACTGGAGCGCACGCTGCCAATAATTTGATGGAATGCCTCGGGTTCACGCTTGAGATAACCATGCTCATAGGAAATCAGGTATCTGTCCGCCTGTTTGAGAACCGGAAAATTATTGAGCAGGAAAGTGAAATGCAGCGAATGTGTGTCGCTGTCACGCTGGAATCTGCTTTTTTTTCTTTTCGATTTCATTGCGCGGCCCGGTTGACCTCACCTGCATGAAACGTTGAAGAACATCGAACCAGAAAGGCGCACCAAGAGAAATGGCAAATATACTGACAAGAAGGCCGGCAATCTTGGTGGCAACATCAGTAAGCGTTTTTCTTGCTGTCCACCATCCCCTCCAGCCCAGGGAAAGACCGGCGGATTCACTGAAATGTATAGCGGTGTCATATGCAGCCTGCGCTGCCTCGTATTTCGAGTCAGCTTCGGTTATTGATTGTGGCGTTGACGTTTTATCTTTCTTCAGCTTCTCTGTTTCAGCCTTTCTCTTTTCGAGCAGTTCGCCCGCATTTTTTACCATTGCCGCCCTCGTATCCGGTTTTGAGGAAAGCGAAGCAACAAGGTTTACCGAATCAACGTTTGCAAAGATTACAAGTGCTGACGAAACCGCTATCGAGATAGTCTGCTGCCGGCGTTTGAACCATCCTGAAGTACGGCCCATAACCGCATTGAAATGCGTTTCGACAGCTTTCCGAAAAGCTGCGGCATCACCTTCAGCCTGTAAAACCAGCGCATGAAGAAGACCTTTGATACGGTTTTTCTCACCCTCCAGGGATTTGCCCGGCAATGCATTGACTGCATCCGGGAGTGACAGGGTATCATCGTGAGATACAAGCAGTGCTTCCACAACCCTGCCGACAAGTTCCGGCGGAATGTAGGAGGGAAGGTCCCTGCCTCCTTTCCTTTTATCCCTGCTGAGCGATTGAATCAGCGGATGCTCGAAAAATGCTGCAGCAAAGGCTTTTTTTTCAGAAATATCTCCTGCAAGAAATTCATTCATCGCTGTTTCGAGAAACGAGCTCCGCAGTGAAAGCAGAGCTGCCACAGCTTCGACAATAGAGGTGCAGGCCAGCCCGAAAACGAGGTAGACCGTCACCAGGCCAATCATGACATCGAGCATTTCCAGTCCAAACATCATCTCCTCCTGTTTTTTGATCCGGTATGAAAGATATATAGCAAGCTTGTTTCAACCGTGAGGACCATCCTGCTGCCCTTTCCGGTAAAAGCGACTAAGAAAAACCGTAACCAGGAAAATATTTCTCCTGACTGTTCTCTTATTTGAACTGAATGGTGAGTATGAAGGGGCCGGACTGCCTTGTTTATTATGGGGTCCGGTTTTCAATTGTTAATATACTGCATACATTGTTTTTAACAAAAACACCATCCATCAAACCCGGCTGAAGATGGGCTGTTTCGCTTGAAATTACATGGAATTCCCGCTATGAAATTGATTATATTCCGAAGGAACTCTACCACTCCAACCCCCTCTGCCATGAACATTTTTATGACGAGAGCCAATTCGCTCTTCATGATTATTCTGCTTTCTCTGACCGTAACCGTGAAAGCGCAAGCAATGGATGGATATGAAACCGCCGGAGATATCTTTTCGGTAGCATTACCGGTTGCTGCCGCAGGATATGCACTTTCCATCGATGACCATTCAGGGCTGCTGCAGTTCGCCGCTTCCGAAGCTCTCACCTTCGGTGCTACCTATGGATTGAAATATATCATAAACGAAAAAAGACCGAATGGCGGAGACCACTCTTTCCCTTCAGGTCATACCGCCGTTTCCTTCGCTTCGGCAGAGTTTGTCCGTGAACGATACGGATGGAATTACGGGATACCGGCATATGTCATCGCTACCTTTGTGGGTATCAGCCGGATAGAATCGGACAATCATTTCACGCATGACGTACTTGCAGGAGCTGCGATAGGAATTGGCAGCAGCATGCTCTTCACCACTCCATACAAGGGTTGGAACCTCAAACCGCATGTAGCAAGCAACTATTATGGTGTCTCCCTGCATGGATCATGGTAAATCATATCGAACATTTTTCAGCAATCCGGACAAATGAGCAATTTCACCGATATTTCGAAATTCTACCAGCATGCGGCCGAGTTGCAGAAATCCGCCGGCGAGCAGCTTTTCAGTATGACCCCAATCGGCAAATCGGACGATGTGCTCGATCTTGGCTGCGGTCCGGGACATCTTGCGGCAGCGATCAGAAAACTGACCGAAGGCAGGGTCACCGGCATCGATCCATCTCCAGGCATGATCGCCAAGGCATCTGCAGCCTACCCCGACGAGCGAATCACTTTTCTTGTCGGTGACGCAGAAAACCTCGGCATGCATGAAGAGTTCGACGTGATCTTCTGCAACTCGACACTGCAATGGTTCCGTGATCTCGACAGGGCGATTGCCAACTGCTGCCGGGCCCTCCGTTCCGGAGGACGGATGGCCGTGCAGGCACCGGCAACGCACAATTACTGCCCCAATTTCATCCATGCAGCCGAGGCAATGCTCGATGACGAGTCCACGCAGAGCACCTTCCGGAATTTCCGGTCGCCGTGGGTATTTTTCGATACCGCTGAGGAATACTCGGCTGTTTTCGAACTGGCAGGATTCAGTGTGGTGACTTCCGAAATCAGGGAGATGATGATGCTCTGCCCGCCTGAAAAAGTCTTCGGGATGTTCGAAACCAGTGCGGCTGCCGCATACTTCAACGAGGAGTGCTACATCGGCCCGTTTCCCCCGGACTACATCGAAAATGCCCGCAGGGTTATCGCCCGCGACTTCTCATCACAGGCCGGGGAGGACAACCTTGTCAGGCTTGCATTTTCAAGGATCTATCTGCTCGCCGAAAAACCGTAAAACTTATACATGCTCAGGCAAGAGATTCGAGCTGCCGGCCGAGGTCCTTGCGGGCCATGCTGTACATGTGCACGTAGAGAAGGTTGAACATGAGCACGGCGGAACGCAGCCGGGGGGCTTTCATTGCGCGCCTGAGCGCGTTGGGTACCGTGAACACCCGTTCGGTCATAGCGGTGTAGCTGGGAATGAACTGCTTCAGCGGAACGCTCTTCGGAATGTAGAGCATCTCCTGCGCCCATGAAAAGCGGAACGCATCATGGTCGTACGGATCGGGGATCAGCCGACCTTCCGCGGCGAGCCGGTCGAACACGGCGGTACCTGGAATAGGCCGCAGAAGGTTGATTCCGGGCACATCCACACCGGTCTCTTCGATAAACTCCTCGAGCATCGCAGGCATATCGAGCGAATCCCCGTCCAGTCCGTAAATGAAACTGCCGTAAACACAGATGCCCGCTTCACGGATGTTTCTGATGCATGCCGACTGGCGGGCCGCTGGGTTATGGAATTTCTGGTGGGCGTGGTTGCTCCGGTCGGCGAGGCTTTCGATGCCGATCAGGAGCGCGCCGCACCCCGACCGCGAAAATGCTTCGAGCAGCTTCGGTTTTTCGCCGAGGGCAGTCGTAGCCTGGCCGACCCAGCTTATCCCGTAAGGAATGAGCTCGGTAAAAAGCTTTTCGGCATAGGCCTCATCGGCATTGACGGTATCGTCGAGAAAGAAGAAAATCCGTTTGTCCTCTTTCAGGAAGGTTTCGACCTCTTTTACAACACTGCCGATGCTGCGATGGCGCAGCCGATGGCCGTTCATCACATGCACGTTGCAGAAATCGCAGTTGTAGGGGCACCCCCTCGTGGTCTGGACAACGTTGGTGGTGAAATAGCTCGGGATATCGAGCGCGTTTTTCGATACCGGCCGGTCGATGCCGAGATCGGGATAGGTTTCGACACGGTACTCGGGTTTCAGATGCCCCGCAAGCAGGTCGCGCTGCACCTCTTCCCAGATATCGTCGGCCTCGCCTATCACAAGGGCGTCGCCATGCTCGCGGCAGCGGTCGGGAAAGACCGTCACATAAGGTCCTCCGAGCACGACCCTGATCCCTTTCGAGCGCAGGAGGCGGGCAAGTTCGAAAGCAGGCTTCACCGCTCCGGTCTGGACGCTGATGCCCGCCATATCCCAGTGCCGGTCGAGAGGAAGCTTTTCGAAACGCAGATCACAGATGGACTGGCTCACTCCCTGAACCTTCCGGGAGCTGAGGATCATCAGGGAAAGGGGCGGGATGGCAAACTGAGCACGCCGTATGATATTGCTCATGGCGGCATCCTTCAACGAGCTGAACACATTGCGTTTCACCATGGCGCTGTCAAGATGCGATGCACCGTCCACACCGCTGTCGGCCTGAATAAAAATCAGCAATACCTGTTTTTCCGCCATATCCCCAATCACCGGTATTTGACCCCTTTGCGTGCAATATCCTGCAGTTTTTTCAGCTCGAGAAGGGCGTCGATCGGCGCAAGCCGGTCGATATCGATAGCCTCTACTTCCTGACGCAGCAGATTGTCTGCCTCCTCGAACAGACTGATCTGCATGCTTTTCAGTCCAGAGGGCCGGTCTGGCGGAATTTCAATTTCACGTTTTTCCATACCGGCAAGGATCTCCCGGGCACGTTCTATAACTTCCGCAGGCATACCGGCCATTTTCGCCACCTCGATACCGTAACTGTTGTCGGAAGCTCCTCTGACAATCTTTCGCAGAAAGATCACCTTGTCGAGGGTTTCCACAACGGTGGCGTTGTAGTTGACCACGCCCGCAAGACGTCCCTCGAGTTCTGCAAGCTCATGGTAGTGCGTGGCGAAAAGTGTCCGCGCCCCGATGGAATGGCAGATGTATTCGCTCATGGACCAGGCGATGGACATGCCGTCGAAAGTGCTGGTCCCGCGACCGATCTCGTCGAGCAGTAGAAGGCTTTTCGATGTGGCATTGTTGAGAATGCTGGCCGCCTCGTTCATCTCGACGAGGAAAGTACTCTCGCCTGATGTGATGTTGTCCGACGCACCTACCCTCGTGAAAATCCGGTCGACAAGCCCTATCTCCGCCCGTTCCGCCGGCACGAAGCTCCCCGCCTGGGCAAGCAGCACGATCAGCCCGGTCTGGCGCAGGAACGAGCTCTTGCCGGCCATGTTCGGCCCCGTGATGATCAGCATCCGCTGCCGTTCATCGAAAGTGCAGTCGTTTGCCACATAGGGCTCGTCCGGGCTCATGATCCTTTCGAGCACCGGATGGCGGCCGCCTGCGATCGAGAGTTTTTCATGCTCCATGATTTCAGGCTTGCGGTAGCCATAGAGTTCTGCACACAACGCGAACGAAGCAAGCGCATCGATCTCGGCAATTACAGCCGCATTCTGCTGGATATCGGAAGCAAGTGCGGCAATGTCGGCGCAGAGTTCGTGGAAAAGCCGGGCTTCGAGCGCGAGGCTTCGTTCTTCGGCGTTGAGAATCTTTTCCTCGTACTCCTTCAATGCCGGAATGGTGAATCGCTCGGCATTCACAAGGGTCTGCTTCTTCTCGTAATAGGACGGCACCTTGTCGAGGTTCGCCCTGCTGATTTCGATATAGTAGCCGAAAACCTTGTTGAACTGCACCTTCAGCGACGAGATCGAGGTGTTGGCCCGTTCTTCCTGCTGAATCTGCATAAGACGGTCTTTCGCGCTCGAAGCGATGGTCCGAAGGTCGTTAAGTTCGGCATTGAAGCCTTCCCGCATATATCCCCCGTCCCGCATCGACGCGCCAGACTCCGGATCGATGGCTGAATCGATGCGCTGTGCAAGTTCCGGAAGGGGCCTGAGCGCAGCGGAAAGATGACGGAGCCGTGATGCGAGAGCGCCGCCGATGATCTCCTGGAGGAGAGGCACTGCCTGCAGGGAAAGTCCGAGCTGTCGCACCTCCCTCGGTATGGTGCGGAAGGTGGCGATACGCGCCAGGGAGCGTTCGAGGTCATTGATGGCCGACAACTGTTCGCGAAGAGCGTCCCTGGCCGGTTTCGATTCCTTCAGCTCTTCGACCGCGTCAAGCCGCAGCCGGATATCGCCGGCCCTGCGCATCGGCCTTTGCAGCCACCGGCGGATGAGCCTCGCCCCCATCGGGTTGCAGGTACGGTCCATTACCTGGAGAAGGCTGCCGCTGACACTGCCGTCCTGCATGGAAGAGATGATCTCGAGGTTCCGTTTGGTCTGCAGGTCGAGCATCATGTATTCGCCGCTCTGCACCTCCCTGATGCGGGTGATATACTGAAGCCTGTTCTGTCGGGTCTCTTCGAGGTACTGAAGAATGACGCCCGCAGCAACCTTTCCCGCACGGTTCCCCTCGATGCCGAACCCTTTCAGCGAGTGGGTTTTGAACTGCCTTGCGATCACCTCTGCGGTGTGGTCTTCGCTGAACATCCATGAATCGAGCTCCGTAACGAGCATGTCGGACGGAAATGATTTTTTCAGAGGTTCGAACCGTTCTCTTTCGTCTGCCGATACGAGGACCTCCGAAGGATGCAGCGAAAGAATGAAATCCCTGAGCTCTTCGTATGAAAAGGTTGCGATGCTGAATTCGGCGGTCGTCACGTCGATGAAAGCCACCCCTGCAAGCAGTTTCCTTCCTTCCTTGAGAAACGCTACCGCGCAAAGGTAGTTGTTGTGCCGGTCGTCGAGAATCTTGTCGCTGTAGGTAATCCCTGGAGTGATGATATCGGTGATCTCCCTGCGTACGATCCCCTTTGCGGAAGCAGGATCTTCCACCTGGTCACAAACCGCCACCTTGTACCCTCTCTTGACAAGTTTCGCGATATAACCTTCGCTCGCATGATGGGGAAAGCCTGCCATTGGAATGTCTGCGGTTCTTTTCGTTAGCACGATGTTCAGAACGGCCGAAACTTCCCTGGCGTCATCGAAAAAAGTCTCGTAGAAATCACCGACCCGGAAAAGCAGAAGGTAATCAGGGTATCGTTCCTTGACCTCGAGATACTGCCGCATCATCGGAGAATGATCTTTCTGCGATATACCCTCTTCTCTGCCCATATCGAGTTTTCAGTGATTTATACCTTTCAGGAACGAAATGCCACCCTGCAAAAAGAAGCTAATCCAGAGCGGAAAGATAAACAAACTTCGGGAAAGGAGTGTATCAACAGGCAATACAGGACTTAAACCTCTTGACAACAAGAATACGAGAGGCTATTTTAAAAAAATCGAACTTATAATTTCCACAAAGTACTTCCTGCACATGGATTACCACTCGATCTTGCGTTTTATTCATATCGTTTCTTTTGCGGCATGGTTCGGTTCCGTACTGTCGTCTCTCTTTCTTCTGAAAACAATGGAACCGATACTGTCCGGCAAGAAAGGGAATAATGTAATGGAATATGCCGCACTCCTGCAGAAGTATATCAAACTGGAAACAAAAGTCGCGGATGTCGGAGTCATCGGTGTGATCATATCGGGAATCCTGCTTGCTGCCGTCTATCATGGATGGACCGTCTGGATATTCGTAAAATCGGGACTGTTGGTACTTCAGATCATACTCACGCTCGGGTATATCATCCGTGCGATCCAGCCGCTCAACTATCCTTGTTCCCCGTCCGAATACAGCCGGTGGTACCGGCTGTTTGCCATTTCACTTTCGATGTTTGCCCTTGTTCTCCTGACAAGTTTCTTTCTCCTGTAAAAAGAACTCTTTTCTCCTTTTTGAACTTCAGAGAAAGAATACTATATTAAAGACCTTTACCACTAAAATATACGTGCATAATGCAGGCGCTGATCAAGATTTCTGACAAACAATATCTGGTGAAACAGGGAGATAAACTTTTCGTACCCAGACAAAAAGCTATAGTTGGTGATACCGTGGAAATTGCATCCATAGCAAACATCGACGGGGAAAATACCGTCCTGAACCCTGCCGGTACAAGCATACAGGCGAAAGTCCTCGGTCATGTAAAAGACGACAAGGTCATTGTTTTCAAGAAAAAACGCAGAAAACGCTACCAGTCGAGAAACGGGCACCGCCAGCAGATGACCCAGATCGAGGTCGTGTCACTTTAAATAAAGATTTCAAGGATTTCAAACGTTAATTTTTTTCAGATATGGCTCATAAAAAAGGCGGCGGATCGACCAAGAACGGTCGCGACAGTAATCCTAAATATCTCGGCGTAAAAGCTGCAGGAGGTTCTACTGTAGCTGCAGGCACAATCATTGTCCGTCAGAGAGGCACGGTAATCAAACCGGGCAGCAATGCCGGAATCGGTCGTGACCACACCATCTTCTCGCTGGTAGATGGAGTCGTTACATTCCGTAACGGAAGGGACAACAAGAAAATGGTTGACGTCCTGCCCGGTTGAACCGATGACGCCAGACAAATCAAATTTCAGTGAAGCCGTCTTTTTGTTAAGGCGGCTTTTTTTATTTTAAGCAAAGAGCTTTCCGTGTCAGAAGCATGTGCTGCTGCCACTTTTTCTTTACACAAATAAATCATCAGGCTTTATGAAAATCACCGTTATCGGCGCTGGGAACGTAGGTGCTTCCGCCGCCCTTCGAATCGCTGAAAAACAGCTGGCTAACCAGGTTGTACTGATCGACATAGTGGAAGGCATTCCACAGGGCAAGGCACTTGACATGTATGAGGCAGGTCCGGTCGATCTTTTCGACACAAGAGTTTACGGGTCAAACGATTACAAGGATTCCGCCGATTCAGACATTATTCTCATCACTGCCGGACTTGCAAGGAAACCGGGCATGAGCAGGGAGGATCTACTGATGAAAAATACGGTTATCGTCAGGGATGTCACTACCCAGGTTATGAAGTACTCTTCAAATCCCATCATCATCATGGTTTCGAACCCTCTCGATGTCATGACCTATTTCGCCCAGACAACCAGCGGCTTGCCGAAAGAACGCGTTATCGGCATGGCAGGCGTTCTCGATGCCGCACGTTTTAAATGCTTTATCGCCGAAGCTCTCGACATATCGGTACAGGATATCAATGCCCTTGTTCTCGGCGGACATGGCGACTCGATGGTGCCGATCGTTGAATACACCAATATCGGCGGGATTCCGTTGAACCAGCTGCTGCCGAAAGATAAAATCGATGCCCTTGTCCAGCGCACCAGGGATGGCGGTATAGAAATTGTCAACTACCTTAAAACCGGCTCGGCCTACTATGCTCCTGCAGCATCCGCCGTCGATATGATCGAATCGATCGTAAGAGACCGCAAGCGCATCATTCCCTGCACTGCCTATCTTACAGGCCAGTATGGTATCAGCGAAATCTATTGCGGTGTTCCGGTAAAACTGGGAAAAAATGGTATTGAGCAGATTCTTGAAATTGAACTCGCTCCGGCCGAGCTTGAAGCATTGAGACATTCTGCATCCCTTGTCAAGGAAAACTGCAGGAACCTCGAAAAAATGCTTGCCTGACTACCTGAAGAATCAGAACTTCATATGCATACATTAAAAAAAGCGGCTGAGCAGCCGCTTTTTTTATATCGAACAGATGTCCCCCATTACACCTGTTCATCCTCACGGGCGTGAGGATTTTCATATATATACTTACAATTACCATGCCAATATTTCGTCAAAATTATGAATACAAGCTTATCATATTATTTTATAACATCTTAAAAAATGCATTTTCTGCACGTTATCTTTATCAAACCGATTTATGACACATCCCGATAGGTCAAATTGTCTCATATTGAGTCAACTGGTGTTTATAATGAGACAGTTGTTTCATCAACATGAAACAATTTGAGCAGCCAAAAACGTGCATAAATAAAAAAAGCGGCTGTAAAGCCGCTTTTTTTGTGAACAGATGTCCCCCAACACCTGTTCATCCCCACGGGCGTGAGGATTTTCATATATATACTTACAATTACCATGCCAAAACCAATCGATCAGGCAAAATAAAATTCAAATATTTTTTTTAATCTATCGGGTATGGATGCTTACAGATGTGGGATTTATTACTCGGGTGATTAAGGGTGGTATTCCGGTTTGGCGCAAAATCATTCTGAGGCCGATGCTGTCGGGCGAAGAATCCATAATTCTTTTCTTAACAATAAGATAGGTCCTTTACTACGCTATGCTTCGTTCAGGATGACAAAAAAAATCTCATATCCACCTGCGACTTATTGTTGTCGGAGAAATAATCAATGAATCGACAGACTACTTCACTGAAGCGGAGCATCCGGAGGCGGTAAACCGGGTTCTTCATGCGTTATACAATGTATGGCACCGAGGCCCCAGATAAGATCAGAACAATCAATGCCGACTACCCTTCTGTCCGGAAAACAATCCTGAAGAAGATCGAGCGCTTTCCTGTCCTGCTCACATCTGTATGTCGGAACAAGAACAACAGTGTTGGCGATATAGAAATTCGCATAGCTCGCCGGCAGGCGCTCACCTTCATAGTAGACCGGAGCAGGCATAGGCAGTTTCAATACACGCAGCGGTTTGCCATCGAGATCCGTAAACGTTTTCAGCAATGCATAATTTTCCTGCAGAAGGGTGTAGTTATCGTCATTCGGGTCTTCCTCCACCGCAATGACGACGGTCGTTTCATTGACAAAACGGGCCAGATCATCGACATGTCCGTCCGTATCGTCGCCAACTATGCCGTCACCGAGCCAGAGCACTTTCTTTATGCCGAGATACCGGCCAAGCTCCCGCTCGATATCGCTCTGGCTCATCGACGGGTTGCGGTTCGGGTTCATCAGGCAGGCTTCGGTCGTCAGCAGCAGTCCTTTACCGTTCACATCGATCGCACCGCCTTCGAGCACCATGCCGGGGGAGATAAAAGGTAACTGCTGTATCGACGCAATCCTCCGCGGAACCGCATTGTCGTCATCGTAAGGCTCGTACTTCCCCCCCCAGGCGTTGTACTCCCAGTCAAGAATGATTTTTTCGACTTTTTCTCCGGTTTGCCTGAAAACATAATCAGGACCATGATCCCTGCACCAGGCATCGTCGGTCGGAACGCAGTGAAAAAAAATGCGCTCCATCACGAGCTGTTCATGAGCCATGCCGGCAATCAGCTCACGCACCTGCTGCTCCATTTTTTCATCGAGAATGTTGATATGCACTTCCTCCGAAGAGCTCAGCCAGGATGCGATCTCGGCAAATACTGCAGGAACCGGCTCGAATTTGCCCGGCCATGACGCCAGCTTGTGGGGCCAGGAAAGCCAGGTTGCCTTGTGAAAAGCCCATTCCGCGGGCATGAAATAACTCTGATCGCTCATATAAGGTTTACATCACCTGGAAATGTTGGTAAAATGCTCTCTGATACGCATGATGCGCTGGATCACGGGCGGATGTGAATAATTGAGAAAAACATACAGTGGGTGCGGCGTAAGATTTGAAAGGTTGGTCCGCGACAGTTTCTTCAAGGCGTCCGCAAGCTGTGCGCCTCCCGAATAGGTCGATACCGCGTAGTAATCCGCCTCGTACTCATGTTTTCTTGAAAGTACCTGCAGTAACAGTGAAAGAATAAATTCCACGGGAGTGTAGAGAAGCAGGAAAAAAATAAGGCTGCCATACACTGAAACATCTTTCATGAAAAAAGCATCGAAAAGCTGCCGGTTGTTCATGAAGAGCGAAAGCAGGAAAAAAAGCGCACCAAGGTTCACCTGGCTGAGTACCATGTTGATGATGATGTGCTTTTTCTTGAAATGCCCGATTTCGTGGGCAAGCACCGCCACCAGTTCCTGAACCGGATGGTTTCTGATAAGGGTGTCAAAAAGCGCGATCCTCTTGCGTTTTCCGAAGCCCGTAAAAAATGCGTTCGCTTTGGACGAACGTTTTGAACCGTCAATGACAAAAATTCCGGTAAGGGGAAAATTCACCTCGCCTGCATACTGCATGATGGAGCTTTTCAGTTCCCCGTCTTCAAGCGGCACGAATTTATTGAAAAGGGGCATGATCCATGTCGGAGCGACATACTGCAGAAGGAGACTGAAAAACGTGATGCCCGCCCATGCCCAGAGCCATGCCATCGGCCCTGCCTCCTGGAAAAACCAGAGTATGGCCGCAAGGACCGGCCCGCCGAGCAGTATTGAAAGGATCAGGGCTTTCAGCATATCCGAAACAAAAACAGCCGGGGTCGTTTTGTTGAACCCGAATTTCTCCTCGATCACGAAGGTCCTGTATACACTGAAGGGAAGGGCTATAATGGACTGGACAAGCAGAAGCGTCCCGATATAGAGAATACCGGTCACAACCGGATTGAAACCATGTCCCCGCAAATACTGGTCGAGAACATTGAACCCTCCAGAAAACCATAACATCAGAAGAACTGCCAGGTCAAATCCGGCAGTGACAAGCGAGAATCGGGAAGTCGACCGAAGATATTCCTGGGATTTGCGGTAGGCTTCTTCATCATATACACCGGAAAACTCAGCAGGAAGTCCGGAGGATGCAGCCTTGACGTTGAGCAGTTCAGAAATGACCTTGATGGAGAATGTGAAAACCAGCGTCAGAAAAACAATAATACCGTAACTGTTCATATCGGCGAGATGTAATGGAAAATGGAAATCATTTCGGATAATGGCGAAGACTCAGGCTTCATCGAGAAATCGCTTCTGCAGGTCGCCATAGGTCTCTATGCGGCGATCGCGCAGAAAAGGCCAGTGGGATCGATAAAACCCGATGCGGCTGCGATCGCATTCCGCAAGAAGAACAGCCTCGTTCTGATGAGCGGCTTCAGCGATAACCTGGCCGAACGGGTCCGAGATAAAACTTTTGCCCCAGAATTCAAGCTCCTCTTCTCTGCCGACCCTGTTGGCTGCAGCGACAAAAACCCCGTTGGCGACAGCATGGCTCAACTGCATGGTTTTCCAGGCCGTCTGCTGGGAAAGCCGGACATCGGCGGAATGTTCACCTGCAGCCCACCCGATCGCAGTCGGATAAAAAAGAATTTCAGCACCTTTCAGGGCAGTAAGCCTTGCGGCCTCGGGATACCACTGGTCCCAGCAGATAAGAACGCCGATCGCGGCATACCTGGTACTGAAAACTTTATAACCCAGATCTCCCGGCGTAAAATAAAATTTTTCATAAAAGCCCGGATCGTCGGGGATGTGCATCTTGCGGTATTTTCCAAGATAGGCTCCATCCGCATCGATCACGGCGGCAGTGTTGTGATAGAGGCCCCTTGCCCTTGCTTCGAAGAGAGAAGCGACAATCACCACCTGCAGCTCACGAGCAAGAGACTGCAGGACGCCGGTTGTCGGCCCCGGTATCGTTTCTGCATAGCCGAACGGCTCGTAATCCTCCGTCTGGCAGAAATAGGGTGTCATGAAAAGCTCCTGAAGACAGACGATCTTCGCCCCCGATGAGGCGGCTTCACGGATTTTCAGGCATGCTTCGGCAAGATTTTCCTCAGGAGTGCTGCGGCAGGAACTTTGAACAAGCGCAATCGTAACAATATCGGAATTCATACAGGAAGTCGTGATTAATGAAAAAGAAGGCCCGCCGAGAACAGAAGCCCATGCAGGGTCAGAAGTTTGCCTGTTTCTGCAAGCACATGATTGAGCTCTCTGCCCTCGCTTGCATAAAGCTCCCTCACGGTGAAGTAAGCGAGCGGTGAAGTGAGCAGGGACAGGAGTATCCACAGAGGATAGCCTTTCAGCCAGAGAACGACCGGAACAAGATATGCCGCAATGGTGAGCAGCAGGTAAAGACGTCTTGCCCTTTCGCCTCCGATACGCGCGGGCAGGGTCATCTTCCCGACTTTAAGGTCGGTATCGATATCGCGGATGTTGTTGACCAGAAGGATATTCACGGAAAAAAAGCCCGGGGCAGCAGCTGCATAAAGCACGGACAGGTTCACGGCATGAGCCTGGACAAAGTAGGTGCCCCCGACTGCAACAAGACCAAAAAAAATGAACACGAAAATATCGCCCAGCCCTGAGTATGCTATCGGATAGGGACCGCCGGTATATGCCCATGCGAAAAGCAGTGAGAGTACTCCGATCAGAAGTATGACCCAGCCCGCTGTGTAGACAAGATAGAGCCCAAGCAGAAAAACGACGGAAACAAGGGTCACCGATACCCTTATCATGGTTTTCTCGGTGATAATTCCCGCGGCTACCGTTCTGGTGGGGCCAAGCCGTTCGGCGGTGTCAGCTCCTTTCCTGAAATCATAAATCTCGTTGATGAAGTTCGTTGCCACCTGGATTCCAAGAGCGCAGATCAGTGCGACCAGCGAAGGAAGGAGCTGGAAGGCCCCGTCGTGAGCGGCGAGAGCGGAACCGAGAATAACCGGAACAGCTCCTGCAGGCAGGGTTTTCGGGCGGACAGCAAGCATCCAGGCCTTGAAGGCATCCGGTTTCTGCAGATTGTTATCGGCTTTATTCAGAGACACCTTTTTTTCCCTTTGCCATTTTAATGCTGCTGAATGTATTGCGGATCTTTTCGCCCGGCTTTATATACGTGAGGCTGTGCCGGACCGCCATTGCGGCATCGCTCAACCCTGTCTGGATGATCTTCAGCTTTCCAGGATAATAGGCGATATCCCCTGCTGCATAGAGACCGTCGACCGAGGTCTTCATATGGCTGTCCACGACCAGTGCATTGTCCATCAGCTCGAGTCCCCATTCGGAAAGGGGACCGAGATTGGATTTGAACCCTATGAGCAGAAGCAGCCTGTCAGCCTCGATACAGCACTTGCTGCGGTTTTTCGAACGAAGTTTCACTGCCTTGATCTGATCTCCATCGGTAACGAGCGATTCGACTTCCGTATTCAGGAAAATATCGATAAGCCCCTTCTCGCGGGCATCGAGCACTTCCCTTGCGGTTTTGCCGTGCCCCTGAAACTCGTGCATTCGGTGAACGAGGGTGACTTTGTGCGCTGTTTTCAGAAGACCGACCGCCCAGTCGAGAGCGGAGTCACCGCCGCCGACGATAACGACCCGTTTATCCTCGAAATTTTTCACATTCTTGACCGCATAAAAGACAGAACTGCCCTCTAGATGGTCTATATTACCGAGCTGCGGCAGTTTTCTGGGCGAAAATGCCCCGAGTCCGGCGGCTATCAGCACGGCTTTCGAAAGAAATACCTGCCCTGAGCCGACAGTAACCTCGAATGTACCGTCCTTGAGCTTGCGGTACATCGTCACCGTCTCTCCAAGAATGATTTCGGGATTGTACCTTTCAGTCTGTGTCCATAAACTTTCCACCAGACCGGCGGCTGGAACCTCCGGGAAGCCGGCCACATCGTAAATATGTTTCTCCGGATAGAGAGCGGCGAGCTGTCCCCCGAGCTGGGGCATGCTTTCGATAATCCGGCAGCTGATATTGTTCATGCCGCACTGGAATGCCGCAAATATTCCGGTTGGACCTCCGCCGACGATAGTCAGGTCACGGATCTCTTCACCGCTGTCAAAATAGAGTTTGTTGATGGTCATCGGTACAGGTGTCCCATATTATTGGATGTTAGCCCTCATTCTGATCCTGATCTGAAATCGATCTTTTCAGATAGATGATCCCTTCGGGGTCAACCATGCCATAGAGAATCGTGATCAGATGACCCAGATCGTCAAGTTCATGAATTTCGACATGGATGGCATCCCTTTTCGGCACCTGGTTTCCCTCATTGTCCCTGAAATAAAAAACTGCCCTGACTCCGCCATGAGGTGTCGTTCCCTCGAACTCGTAATTACCGTCCTCAAGTTCCGTAAGGGCGCAACCGGGAGATGCGGCATCGATCGGACAGGATGCGCATTGGGAGTAGAAACCTTCCTCTGATTCGGCGTATTCACAAACAGGAAACTTCATAGTTTTATCTTTTTATTTTCACCGGATTTTGATGCATGAAAATATAATACATTAAAATAATGTTGTAGAGTTCAAACTTTATTGATTTCTTAAGACAGCTTTCCACAAGAAATCAGCACAAAAAGTAATGTTGGCAAAACGCATCATACCATGCCTCGACGTCCGCGACGGACGGGTTGTGAAAGGAATCAATTTCGAAGGCCTGAGAGATGCCGGATCGATTCTGGAACAGGCCCGTTTTTATAACAATGAACTGGCCGATGAACTGGTCTTTCTCGATATTTCAGCTTCGCTTGAATCCCGGAGAACAACCCTCGAAGAGGTGCTGAAAGTTTCCGGGGAAGTTTTTATCCCGCTTACCGTTGGAGGAGGCATCAATTCGGTTGAAACCGCAAAGGAAGTCTTCCTGCACGGAGCTGACAAGGTTTCGGTCAACACCGCAGCGGTAAACGATCCGACGCTTATAACACGCATTGCCGAAAAATATGGGTCCCAGGCTGTTGTGGTTGCCATCGATGTCAAAAAAATCGGCAACGATTACATTGTTCATACTCATTCCGGAAAAAAACCTACGACCCTCGAAGCGCTCGCATGGGCACATAAGGTTCAGGATCTCGGAGCCGGGGAAATTCTTCTCACCAGTATGGACAGGGACGGCACGAAGGAAGGTTATGACAATACGATTCTCTCAATGATATCGACATCGGTCCATATCCCTGTGATCGCTTCCGGTGGTGCCGGAAACCTGCAGCACCTTTACGAAGGATTTATAGAAGGCCATGCCGATGCGGCGCTCGCTGCATCGATATTCCATTTCAGGCAGCATTCGATCCGCGAAGCGAAAGAATACCTCAGGGAACGTGGAATTCCGGTAAGGCTCTGAAAATTAACAACCTGTGAATGATCGATGTACAGAAAACCGCTTTTCTGCATAGTTGTTCTCCTGCTTTTTTCAGGCTCCGTTTACGGCGAGACGCTCAGCAGGTTCCAGGCAGCCATGATCGAAGCCGAAAAAGGAAACCCGGAAGCCCAGAACAAGGTCGGCACCTATTATAAAATAGGCATCGGTACAGAACAGAATGACACCGAAGCTGCATCGTGGTACCGTAAAGCCGCTGATCAGGGATATGCTGAAGCCCAGTTCAATCTTGGCGAAATGTACGAAGAAGGAAAAGGAGTCGCCGGAAATATCGAAACAGCATTGTCATGGTATAAAAAAGCCTGCGACAACGGCTGGAAATGCGGCTGCAGAAACTACATGATACTTACCGAAGGCAAGGGCGAATGCAATTGAACACGGATAGTCATTCTCCCTTTTCTTCCATCAGTTTCTGACGGATATCCGCAAGTTCCTTTTTTCGCTGTTCGTCCGCTGCCGGATAAGAAAGTGAAAGTTCTGAAAGGGCATGCAGGATAAGATGCGATACGATCAGACGGGCATTGGCCTTGTCATCGGCGGGAACAATGTACCATGGAGCATGTTTCGTGCTTGTCAAGCTCAGGCACTCCTCATAAGCAGCCATGTACTCTTTCCAGTATTTTCTTTCCTCCACGTCCGAAACACTGAATTTCCAGTTTTTCGAAGGCTCATCGATGCGCTCCAGAAAGCGTTTCCGCTGCTCCTCCCTTGAAAGATGAAGAAAAAACTTGACGATCCTCGTGCCGTTCCGATGAAGATGGTGCTCCATATCGACAATCGATTCATACCGGTTGCTCCACACTTTTTCACCGTTGATCAGCTCATGCGGTATGCGCTGACCATTGAGTATTTCAGGGTGAACCCGGACAATAAGCACCTCCTCATAATAAGAACGGTTGAAGATGCCGATCCGTCCGCGCTCGGGCAGGCATAGGTAACTTCTCCAGAGAAAATCGTGTTCAAGCTCTTCTGCCGAAGGATGCTTGAAACTGAATACCTGGCATCCCTGAGGGTTGACACCGGACATAACATGCCTGATGATACTGTCTTTGCCTGCTGCATCCATAGCCTGAAATACAAGGAGCACCGAATAGCGGTTGTCGGCATAATGGATATCCTGAAGCTTGCTGAGCTGCTCGACATGTTCGGCAAGCATGTCCTTGCAGTGGGTTTTCGAGCTGTAGAGGGGATCGGCAAACGTCGGCCGTTTTGATAGATTGACTTTTTCTCCCTCGTGAACGCGAAAGGCGTTATGATCGAAACTCATCTGCATGGTGGAAAAACGGCTGATTTATCGGACTAACCCTTGCAATAAGAACTTTACGGCTTATTGTAAATGTAATGAACCTTTGCCTGGATCATCAACAACAGCAGCTGCTTTTTTTATCTCTTCGTCTATTCCTGATATGGTCGGTTCACCGGAACTGGTCCATGCTGAACCGTTCGGACATAATGAACATCCGGTTTACCGAATACCATGACATATCCGATCTGATGGCTTGCCGGAATCCCGAGGCTCTTGCGGGTCTCGGGGAACAGGCCGTCGATGGCCCATTTTGCCAGACCATTCCAGAGTGTACCGACACCGTTCGCCTGGGCGAACAGTTCGAAATACGAAAGCGCAATAAGGCAATCCTGCGCCGGGGTGGCAACTGTTTCAGGTGCCGATGCTATAAGAAGATGGGGAGCTTTGCGGAACAGAATATCGACCTGTTTTTCTTCCCAGAGTTTTAAAAAATTCGCATAGAATTCCTTTCCCTTCGGCAAGGCATTTTCCCTGACAAGCCTTGAAATACCGGACATCACTTGATCACGAAATCGTGCAACTTTGTCCCGGCTGTCGAGCAATGTGAAAAGCACCTGACGTGAATTCACACCAGTCGGTGCATGCCATGCCACTTCCAGCAACTTTTGCAGAAGCGCGGGGTTCAGGTCTTCATCGAGATACCGGCGAACCGAGCGCCTTCCTTTCATCAGCAGTTCGAGTTTGTCAGGATCGGGATAACCGTTTTCAAGAGAACTGCTGCCGGACGGGTTCAGTCCATGAATTGACAATGCTCCAGTAGGACAGACAGCTAAACAATGCTGGCATCTGTAGCAGTTTATTTCCTTTTCAACCGGAATAAAAGGGTATCCCTCTCCTTTTATACTGATGATTCTTGCAGGACAATCTGCAACGCACTCGCCGCAGCGTGTGCAGGCATTTATACTGATTTCAAAATCAAGCATCGTTTTTCCATTCACTATTCACAAAATAACAATCAATTCCCGGCTTTATCTTCCACGAGATAAAGTGAATTACGAATCATTGCCAGATAATGAATCCTTGAGGGTGAATCAAAAACGATCTTCCCCCCTCTTCCGGTAACGATGGCATCATAAGGAGGTCCTTCAGACTTGCCCGATACAACAAAAAAACTGTCTCCTTTCCTGGCGGCATAAGCGACACGGGATCCATCCGGGCTGAAAGTGAGAGCGCCCACTACATCGTAAGACTTGCCTTCAGTTCCATCGACAACAACAATCTGAGTGTTGTTTTTTGCGGCAGCAAAAGCTGCATGCCTGCTGTCAGGACTGAAGCCAAGATTTCCGAAACCGTCATATACAGTACCTTCCTTTCCATCAACAACGGGAATCCATTTGTTCCCTTTCATTACCATATAGGCAATACGCTGGCTGTCAGGGCTGAAAACAGGTGTATCCACACCAACTCCGTCATACGCCGGAATTTCCCTGCCATCAACAATCACGAAATAACGGCCTCCTTTTTGAGCGGCGTAAGCAAAGCGTTTTCCATCCGGACTGAAGGACAGATTGCCCATACTTTCATAAGCCGGTCCAGCCGTTCCATTGACGACAGCAACAATTTCAGAACCATTTCTTACTGCAGCATATGCTATCCCCTGGCTGTCGGGACTGAAAATCAGATTACCGATCCCTTCATAATAAGCTGTTTCGTTTCCATCCATAACCACGACCCATTTACCGCCTTTCTCGGCAAGATAAGCGAAATGCCGGCTGTCGGCACTGAATACAAGATTTTTGACATTGTCATATGACGGACTTTCATTACCATCGGTTACAACAAACCACTTGTTTCCTTTTCTTGCCGTATATGAAACCCGTTTGCTGTCGGGACTGAAAAGCGGAGTTTCATAACTGATATCGTCATATTCAGCTCCCTGAGCTCCATCTACAACAACAACCGCTTTGCCGTTTTTCATAGCTGCATAACCGATCCTCCTGCTGTCAGGACTGAAAGCAAGTGTATTGCGAATAATGGAATCGAAAAGCGGCCCCTTCGACCCTCCGGCTCTGATGAACATTCTATTCCCCTGCTTTGCGGCATAGGCAACCTGTCTGCTGTCAGGGCTTATTCTGAAAGATTCGGGACTGATCAGCTCAAACTCTGCTATTTTTTTCTGTGAAACAGCCATTCGTTTCATCGCGGCAAACCATTTCGTATTGATGCCCGTCAGAATGAAAATTCCTGCTGCGGCAATGAGCGCAAGGGGTATGACAATCTTCCTGTATTTCATGAAAACTTGTTTGTATAAATGATGCAGCCTCGCACGGCATGTTCATTGAAAAATAAATACCGGACTTCCTTTATTTACGGGAAATAAAATTAATACTGCGGGTTTAAAGAGAGCAATATATTTCTTTTACCGGGTATCTCAACGCTGGAAAAAGCCTGTACCGAAAGACACGGCAATCTTTTTTTTAAAAAAAACTCCCCGAACCAGGCTGCTCTCAAGCTTGATCCGGGGATAAATAAATTCATTTCTGCCTGTTTGCTGACCCAAACCTTACAGGATGATGTCCGATGCCCTGATGCTGCTGACTCCCGACAGCTTGATGGCGAATTCCGGGTCCGCATCGCTATCCGTATTGCCGTACAGAATTCCCGTCGCACTGTCAAACCTTAGCTGTCCCGCGCTCGTGAACGGAGCCGAACCGCTGAGGATCGTCCCGCTGAAAGCCTGATCGCCTCTCAACCCGCTGTTCGCATCGATGGCCGACAGATCGATGATGTCCTGGCCCGGCGTGAAGTCCGTTATCAGGTCCATCGTTGCTGCCGTCAATCCACTGTCGCCAGCGCTCAGGTACCGGAAGATATCTTTGCCGCTTCCTCCTGTCAGTACATCGGCTCCCGCTCCGCCCAGCAGTATATCGTTACCGTCACCTCCATACAATGTATCGTTCCCGTCAAGTCCGAGCAGGAGGTTGTCTCCGCTGTTGCCCGTTATCACGTTGTTCAGGTTGTTGCCCGTTCCGATGAGTCCTGATGTACCCGTGAGCACGAGGTTCTCGACATTCGGACCGAGTATATAGCTGATGCTCGATCGTACTGTGTCGGTACCGCCATTCGGCTGTTCAATGACGACATCCAATATGTTGTCGACAATATAGACATCGTTGCCCAATCCACCCGTCATCGTATCCCTGCCGATGCCGCCATCCAGCGTATCATTGCCTGATAATCCGTTCAGCCTGTCATTGCCTCCGAAGCCTCGCAGCAGGTCGTTGCCAAACGTTCCTGTCAGAACATCATTGCCTGGCGAGGGGTCTGTGACCGTGACTGTCGCCTGCACAGGCGTGGACGATAAAGCTCCCCCGTTATCCTTTGCGACGACCGTGAAGGCATTCAGTGTGCCGCTCTGATTGTCGTCCGGCGTCCAGAAGGCAAGATGGGTCGCATCGATCGTATTGTTGGCCACTGGATCATAAACTGTCGCGCTCGCGGCATCGGCTCCGATCTTCAGCGTACCGCTCGTTACTCCGGCAACAATGAACGCCGTCACCGTGCCATCGATATCGGCTTCGTTGCCTTTTGCCGCGAGATTGGCAAAAGTTATCGCCACCTGCGTGTCTTCAGGTGTCGAAGCTACCGTGCCGCTGAACGCTGTGAGCGTCGGAGGATCGTTCACCGGTGTCACGTTGATCGTGATCGTGTTTGGTACAGGATCGAGGTCCTTGCCGCCGTTCGCTGTGCCTCCGTTGTCCTGCACCTGGAAGGTGAAGCTGCTGTAAGACACTCCGTTCGCATTCGCGGCCGGCTTGTACACCAGCTTGCCCGCATTCAGGTCGGGAACAGTGATAAACTGACCAGCACTTACCGCTGTGCCATTGAGCGTAAGCGTGCCTGCCGTTGGCAAGTTCGTGATCTTTACGGCCAGCAGGCTGTTGCCGTCACTGTCACTGAACCCGAAGTCTGAGGCTGCAAAGGTGTAATTACCGTCTTCGAGCATGGTCACAGTCTTGTCCGTGCCCGACGGCGCATCGTTCACCGGTGTGTAGGTCACCGAGGCGGCGAGGGTGTTCGAATCCGCACTGCCGTCATTGACCGTGACACTGTAGGACGGGGTCGTCTCGTCGCCGTTATCGACAAACTGAACCTGACCGCCGGATAGCTGCGCGCTCGTGAAGCTCGTTACCGGTGTGCCTGCAGCACCGCTCAGCTGGAAGTAGCCGCCGCTGATGCCGCTCACACTGTAGGTGAAACTGCTGCTGTCGGGATCGCTGATGCCGAAGTCGCCTGGCGTGAGGGTTACCGTGCCGCCTTCGCTCACCGTCATGCTCGCGCTCGTCACCACCGGCGCATCGTTCACCGGTGTGTAGGTAATCGAGGCGACAAGCGTATTCGAATCCGAACTGCCGTCATTGACCGTGACACTGAAGGCCGGAGCAGTCTCGTCGCCGTTATCGACAAACTGCACCTGACCGCCGGATAGCTGCGCGCTCGTGAAGCTCGTTACCGGAGCGCCTGCAGCACCGCTCAGCTGGAAGTAGTCGCCCCTGATGCCGCTCACACTGTAGGTGAAACTGCTGCTGTCGGGATCGCTGATGCCGAAGTCGCCTGGCGTGAGGGTTACCGTGCCCCCTTCGCTCACCGTCATGCCCGCGCTCGTCACCACCGGCGCATCGTTCACAGGCGTGATGGTTATCGTCTGTACGGTCGAGGTCGATGCGGCGCTACTGTCGCTTGCTGTAAACGTGGCCGTACGGTCATCGAGGCCGGGCGCATCGCTGCTGTTGTTGAAGGTTACCGCTCGGGCTACATCCTGCACCAAGGCATTCGTGGCGTTTGCGTTGAATGTGAACGTCCATGCGTTTCCATTGCTCACTGATAATGCCGAGGATGTGCCGATTTGGGTCATACCTGCCATCAGAACCGTTCCGTTGATCCAGATACCGCTGCCTCCTGGATTACTTGTCTGCAGGCTGAGGCTGTCGGCTGCTTCGGCATTCGCCGTGATTTGAACCTGCAGCGTTCCACCGTTCCATTCACTGTCACCGTCAGGATCGTAGATAACAATCTTGCTGCTTACCACAACCGGAGTCTGTTCGGTGAACGAGGTGATGTCAGGTTGAGATGTATTGAGCAATACCGACACCGCGTCGCTATTGAGGTTAGCGGTAATCAGATCAACCTTGCCATCCCCATCGACATCAGCGCTAGTCACTGAATATGGTCCATTTCCGACTGCGTAATCGATTTTGGGTGCAAAGGTGCCGTCACCATTGTTCAGCAACACCGATACCGAGTTGCTATTGGCGTTCGAAACGATCAGGTCAACCATGTTGTCGCCATCGACATCTGCACTTTTCACGGAAAGAGGATAACTGCCTACGCCGTAATCGACCTTGGCAGCAAAGGTGCCGTTGCCATTGTTTTTGAGCACTGACACCGTATTGCTTTCTGCATTCGTAACGATCAAGTCGGTATTACCGTCGCCATCGACATCCGCACTCGTCACGGAAAACGGAACTTTGCCTGTCGAGTAATCAACCTTAGCAGCAAAAGTACCGTTACCATTGTTCAGTAACACTGACACCGTGTTGTTTCGTTGGTTCGCTGTGATCAGGTCAGCATCTCCGTCGCCATCGACATCCTCACTCGTTACGGATTGTGGTCCACTGCCTGTCGAGTAATCAACCTTAGGAGCAAAAGTACCGTTGCCATTGTTCAACAGCACCGACACCATGTTGCTATTGACGTTCGAAACGATCAGGTCCGCATCGCCATCATTATCTACATCCGCACTCGTCACGACAGTTGGATTACTATCAGTCCCGTAATCGATTTTGGGCGCAAATGTACCGTCGCCATTGTTTTTCAGAACCGAAACCGTGTTGTTATAGAAGTTCGCTGTGATCAGGTCTGCATTGCCGTCTCCGTCGAGATCTGCGCTTGTCACGGATACCGGATAACTGCCTGTGCCGTAATCGACTTTAGAAGAAAAAGTGCCGTCACTATTGTTTTTCAGAATTGAAACCGAGTCGCTATGTGTGTTTGTAACGATCAGGTCCGCATCGCCATCTCCATCGATATCTGCACTTGTCACGGAAAACGGATGATTGCTTGTGCCATAATCGACCTTTGGCGCAAAAGAAAGTTCGAGAGTAGGCTGCATAACCGGCGCATCGTTCACAGGCGTAACGGTAATCGTCTGCACGGTCGAGGTCGATGCAGCGCTGCTGTCGGTTGCCGTAAACGTGACCGTACGGTCATCGAGGCCGGGCGCATCGTTGCTGTTGTTGAAAACCACCGTACGTGCAACCGCCTGCACCAGTTCATTGGTCGCAATAGTGTTGAAGGTGAACGTCCATGCGTTTCCATTGCTCACTGATGATGCCGAGGCTGTGCCGATCTGGGTCATACCTGCCATCAGAACCGTTCCGTTGATCCAGATACCGCTGCCTCCTGGATTGCTTGTCGGCAGGCTGAGGCTGTCGGCTGCTTCGGCATTCGCCGTGATTTGAACCAGCAGCGTTCCACCGTTCCATTCACTGTCACCGTCAGGATCGTAAATAACCATCTTATCGCTCACCACAACCGGGGTCTGTTCGGTGAACGAGGTAGTCAGATCGGGCTGCGAGGTATTGATAAAGACCGAAACGCTATCGTTCGAAGTATTAGCAACAATAAAATCTATAGCTCCATCATTATTCAAGTCTGCATTAGTAATCGCATCTGGATGCTCTCCCGTTGTGTAATTGACATACGGAGCAAACGTGCCGTTGCCCTCGTTCAGTAAAATCGAGACAGTGTTGTCATCTCTGTTCGTAACTAACAGATCAGAATGACCATCGCCATTAATATCAGCGTTCGTGATAGACCATGGAAATCTTCCGACAGCATAATCAATTTTAGTTGCAAATATCCCATTACCTTCGTTTATCAGCACCGAGACGGTGTTGCCTAAATAATTCACTACAATTAAATCAGATTTTCCATCGTTATTAATATCAGTACTCGTCAGAGAACACGAACCGCTACCAGCTGCATAATCGACCTTCCAAGCAAAAGTACCATTCCCCTGATTTATAAGCACCGATATGTTGTTGCTATCAATATTTGCTGTGACCAGATCAGCCAACCCGTCACCATTAACGTCAGTACTCGTCACTGAATATGGACCACTTCCTGTTACATAATTAACTTTCGGTGCGAATGTCCCGTCACCTTCGTTCAGTAGCACCGAAACGTGGTTTTCATAATAGTTTGTAACGATCAAATCTATTTTTCCATCACCGTTGATATCAGCATTCGTTACCGAAATAGGCCATTCGCCTGTGTAGTAATCTACCCTCGGATAAAAAGTCCCATCACCCTTGTTCAACAGTACGGATACGCTGTCACTCCGACAATTCGCAGTGATCAGATCAGTAAATCCATCGCCGTTCACATCAGCAATGCTCAAAGAACGAGGTGCAGAGCCTGTAGAGTATTCATCCGTTGCGTTTAGAGTTCCATTTCCATTGTTAATCAATACTGTAATGCTATTACTAATATTGTTCATAGTTATTACATCATCGTATCCATCTCCATTGAGATCAGCTGCACAAACTGATTCGGGTTTAATGCCTGCGCCATAATCGACTTTTGGTGCAAACGAAAGATCAAGGGTGCGAGTCATCACCGGTGCGTCATTCACTGCCGCGACATCAATCGTCAAAGTGTATGCGCTGCTGCTGTAATCACTGCCGTCACTTACCTTGTACCCGATCGTTGCATACCCATCTCCATTCTCGTTCACCAAAGGAGTGTAACGCAGTTTACCCGCTTCGATGTCCGCAGCACTGATCTCCTGATTCAGCGTGACATCGTGCCATGCCGTGCCGATCTGGTATTGCAGCGTTCCTTTGGTTTCGAGCGTAGTGATCTTGACACTACTGAGCGCTGTTCCCTCGGTATCGCTGTAGTTTCCGAAATCCGAAAGGCTTAGTATTCTGCTCGTATCTTCATCGATCGTCACGCTGTCGCTGGTGCTGGTCGGAGGATCGTTTACCGGCGTCACCGTGATCGTTACCGTGTTCGCCGTCGGATCGAGGTCAGCACCGCCGTTCGCTGTACCGCCGTTGTCCTGCACCTGGAACGTGAAACTGCCATACGGCGCCCCACTCGCATCAGCTGCCGGCGTGTAGACCAACTTGCCCGCGTTCAGGTCAGACACGCTTACATACTGACTAGCACTTACAGCTATGCCGTCGAGCTTCAGTGCACCTGCACCGGGAAGCGTCGTAATCTTCACAGCCAGCAGGCTGTTGCCGTCGCTGTCCGTGAAACCGAAATCAGCCGCCGCAAAGGTATGTGAACCATCCTCCGCTATCGTCACTGTCTTGTCCGTGCCCGAAGGCGCATCGTTCACCGGCGTAACGGTAATCGTCTGTACGGTCGAGGTCGATGCGGCGCTACTGTCGGTTGCCGTAAACGTGACCTCACGGTCATCGAGGCTGGGCGCATCGCTGCTGTTGTTGAAAACCACCGCTCGCGCAACAGCCTGCACCAGTTCATTGGTCGCATTAGTGTTGAAGGTGAACGTCCATGCGTTTCCATTGCTCACTGATAATGCCGAGGCTGTGCCTATTTGAGTGCTGTCTGCCATCAATGTAGTCCCGTTGATCCAGATACCGTTTCCGCCGGGATTGCTTGTCGGCAGGCTGAGGCTGTCGGCTGCTTCGGCATTGGCCGTGATCTGCACCAGCAGCGTACCACCGTTCCATTCACTGTCACCGTCAGGATCGTAAATAACCATCTTATCGCTCACCACAACCGGGGTCTGTTCGGTGAATGAGGTAGTCAAATCGGGCTGCGAGGTATTGATAAATAACGATACGGTATTACTATAATTGTTCGCAACCAATAGATCTGTCTTATCATCGCCAGTTATGTCAGCACTCGTCACGAAAACAGGAAAACTGCCGGTAGCATAATCAATCTTCGATGCAAAAGTACCATCACCATTGTTCAATAGTACCGACATGGTGTTGCTATGTCCATTCGTTACGATCAGGTCTGTTTTTCCATCACCATTGATATCCCCGCTTGTCACTGAGTGTGGATAGCTGCCCGTAGCGTAATCGATCTTCGGGGCAAAGGTGCCGTTACCATTGTTAAACAGCACAGAGACGGTATCGCTGTGAAGGTTCGCAACAATCAAATCAACCTTACCATCACCATCTACATCAGCACTCGTTAAGGAAGTTGGATAATTGCCTGTGGAATAGTCGACCTTAGCAGCAAACGTGCCGTTGCCATTGTTAAGCAGCACCGAAACCGTGTCGTTACCCTCATTCGCCGTGATCAGGTCCGCATCGCCATCACCATTCAAGTCTGCACTTGTAACCGCATGAGGATGCTCGCCGGTGCCATAATTGACCTTAGCAGCAAACGTGCCGTTGCCATTGTTCAGCAATACGGAAACGTTATTTTCATAATAGTTCGCAACAATCAGGTCCGTTTTTCCATCATCATTGATATCAGCATTCGTTACCGAAATAGGCCAATACCCCGAATAATAATTGACTTTTCCGGCAAACGTTCCGTTACCATTATTCAGCAAAATGGAAACGTCATTACTTAGACAATTCGCAGTGATCAGATCAGCATACCCGTCTCCATTTACATCAGCAATGCTCAAAGAACGAGGAGCAGAACCTGTACTGTAATCAACATTCGCTACAAACGAGCCATCCCCATTGCTCAGCAATACTGAAATACTATTGCTACTATTGTTCATACTTATGACATCCTCATATCCGTCCCCATTGACATCAGCGGTACAAACTGATTCTGGATTACTGCCCGTGCCATAATCAACCTTCGGGTCAAACGAAAGATCGAGGGTGCGGGTCATGACTGGCGCGTCATTCACCGGTGTTACAGTTACCGTTGCCTGAACCGCGGTTGATGATTCGGCCCCTTCATTGTCTTTTGCGACAGCCTTGAAGGCATCGAGCGTCCCGTTGGCATTGGAAGAGGGTGTCCAATAAGCATGGTGAGTCGCATCAATGAGGTTGTTCGTCAATGGATCGTAAGCTGTCGCACTCGCTGCATCGGCGCCGATCTTCAGGGTTCCGGCAGTCACGGATTTTATGACAAACCCTGTGATGGTTCCATCGGGATCCGTTGCATTTCCATTTGTCAGAAGATCCGTAAAAGTAATGGTGGCGTCAGTGTCTTCGCTTGTCGTGGTTACAGCTCCACTGAAGGAGGTTAGGATTGGATCTATGTTACTCATTTTTTGATTATCTGTGACAGGTTTTTGAGCTGCCGTTGAAAGAATTTTTCTCAAATCAAATAATGAAGACTGGGAATTGAAGCGATGCTTCGTGATCCTGTATGCAGTGTTTTTTTAAGTTTTTAGAGGTTTTCTTAATTGTTAATAATAGACTAATAAAGTCGTATTTTATGCGTGCTCTGCGTAGATATGAAAACGATATACGCTGATTCAAAGTTTCAGGCGTATTTATTTTGTAGTAATTGTATATTAAAATTGAGCTTAAGTCTTATGGTCACTCAGAGGTTGTTCAGAAAAAGAGTAAAAAAACGTAAGTTGAAGAAGGGGAATTACTGCGTGTTGTTAAGTACAGTAAAATAATCCCGATTACATTTCGATTTACAGGTATTAATTTCCCTCGAACATAATCTGTTTATCCACTGTTCAAAAGAACTCTGCCTGACCAATTTTTCTTCAGTATTATTGTGTCTTTCAGCATTTTATCCCGGAACCCAATTCAGAAAAGTACGCCAAAGCACAATGACTAAATGGTAATGCAGAAATGGCTTTTTTTTAACTGGCGAAGAGGTTAAGTTCCAGACAAAGAAACTCATTACAGGAAATTCGGCTTCATCATTATACAGCATTCCATGCAGGTCTGTCGGTGTAAACAGACTGCCGGAAGCAGAGGGAAGTAATCTTTACATCACATACAGCTTCATCGGTACAGAAATCATGAATGTTCTCAATCCCAATGCCATAGCCTCGGTTTTACGGGATACGGTCAAAGACGAAATCATCAAGGATGGATTGAAAATCAATGTTGCGGGTATTCTTGCCACGTCCGATCCCGCTTCGATAACCTATGCGAATTACACGCGCAGTTCCTGTGAAGAGGTCGGCATCAGTTTCAATCTGATAACGGTTGAACCTGAATCCGTCAAACAACTCATAGATGAGGTCAACCGCGACAGCACTATTCATGGTATCTTTATCTATTACCCGATCTGGAATGATGCGAGGGATGCCGAGTTCCGCGACCTGATGTCGCCGAAGAAGGATCTGGAGGGGCTGACTTCCTTCTGGATAAAAAAGCTTTATGCGAACGACCGGTTTGACGGGGATCATAAGCAATTCAAGGCGATCCTTCCCTGTACTCCGCTTGCGATCATCAAAATTCTGGCACAGACCGAAGCATACATGCCCTACGGACTGCCGTTCAAAGGTCAGACCATTACCGTGTTCAACCGTTCGGAAGTTGTCGGGAAACCTCTGGCTTACATGCTTTCAAACGATGGTGCCCGAGTGTATTCGTTCGATATAAACGGCGGCGTGGTTATCGATCTCGCCGCTTCTCGGAAAGAGGATGTTTTCGTGACCCGGGAAAAGGCCCTGAAAGAATCGGATGTTGTCATAACTGGTGTTCCGTCGAGGAATTTCGACAAAATAAAGGCGGAGGAGTTGAAAGAAGGAGCGATCTGCCTGAATTTTTCCTCCATACAGAACTTCACCCCCGAAGCACAGGAAGCGGCCGGCCTTTATATACCGCGGGTAGGGCCCATGACCGTGGCTATCTGCATGCGGAACACGTTACAGCTCTATCGCAATTATCATCAGAAAGCAAAGTGACTCTGGGAGAAACAAAGATATCCGAATACCTCCAGGAGCTTGCGAGCGCGAGTTCAACGCCGGGAGGAGGTTCTGCGGCAGCCCTGACCGCTGCGCAGGGTACGGCACTGCTTGCCATGGTATGCCGGTTGACCATCGGAAAGAAAAAATTCGCTGATGTCGAGGATGAGGTTCGGTCGATCCTTGCCACTCTCGATAACGATCTGAAAATTACTCAGGAACTGGCTGACAGTGATATCCGGATGTTTCAGACCGTTATGGCTGCATACAAGCTCCCAAAGGAAACAGAGACGGAGGCTGAGGCGAGAGCGGGGGAGATCCAGAGTGCCCTGAAAACCTGCTCTGACGTGCCGTTCGAACTTTTCAAAACCTGTCTCTTTATGCTGCCTCTGGCTGACCGGCTCGAACAGATCTGCAATCCCGCTGTCAGGAGTGATGTCGTTGTCGGGCGATACCTGCTGCTTGCCGCGCTGTATTCGGCACAGGCAAATGTTGAAATCAACCTTGCCGGTATTACCGATGATTCTTTCTCTGCAGAGAAGAGAGAGTTTATGGAAGTCAGTATCAGGGAGATGAAGCTCCATCCGCTGTAAGTTACCTGTCATAGCGTTCCCGTATGAAAGTTATAGCGGCAATTCTTTTCTGTCAGTTTTCCGTTCCATCCCTGTTTCTTCGAAAGGTTTGAATTTCAGTTTCAGGAAAGGATGACTCTTCAGCTATTCTGCCTGACTGTTTTCGGGGATAGTGCCATGATATTAGAACGCTCCGGCTTGAGAAAGCTTGTATAGAGAGAAAATGTCGAACCGAAGAAACGCCAGAGTTCAAGGTCACTCAAAGTCAGAAGGTGCTGCCTGATAAATGTCATGCTGCTCAGCAGCAGGTCGGGATTGTTCTTGATGATTTCGCCGGAACACAGGATGCTGTTGATCCTGTCAACAGAAACTGACTTCGCATAGGCGACAAGGTCTTTCAGCCTGATGACGGCATTCGGAGCAGTGCGTTCGTCTTTTCTTTCGGTAAACCTCATCATGCGTTTTGTGCCCTCCTGATCGAGCATTATATCCACTGCTTTTCCGAGAGAATGTTCGATGCTTATGACCATCGGGCTTTTCCATTTCTTTTTCGTAAAGTCATCCCTTTCAAGCTCGATCACCGGTTCTTTTGCCGAATACATCGCGAGTGCACCGTAAAAGGCATCGATGAACTCCTCTTCAGAAAGCATCTTGTTGGTTTTCATAAGCAGGCTCAGCGTGAGGAACCGGCTCAACAAGTCGATCAGGATGCTTCTGGCTCCATTTTTCCTGATAACCGAGTGATAGCTGCTGAAGGCAAAATGGCAGTAAGCCATCATTTTCACGATGGTCTGCACATCCATCGATGCTGTTCTGATTACCGGAGAGAAATTGTTGTAGAGGTCCCAGTCGTATGAAACGATGTTTCCGGCATTTTTATATTCATCGAATATTTTAGTACCAGGATATGGTGTCATGACCATAAAGAGGGCTTTGTCGATACGAAGGCTTTTGGCGTATTCCGGGTAAGCCATTGTATCTTCGACCGTTTCGGAATGGTGCCCGATGATGAAATAGCCTTCCGTTTTGATTTTGTGTTTCTTGGCAAGTTCTATCGCACGCTCGACATCACCGAGCATGTTTTTTTTGTTCATCAGTTCGAGGGTTCTCGGATTGGGGCTTTCGATGCCGAGTCCAATCTGGCAAAGTCCTATACGATGAAGTTTTTCGAGTATCCGTTCAGCCCGGATCAGATCCTTGACGCGGCTTTCCGAGCCGAATTTGAAATTCGTAAATCCGCGTTCGATCATGAGGTCACAGATTTTTTCAGCCCGGGTGATGTTGGTGAGAAAATTCGCGTCCCAGATCTTGATCAGTTTTTTCTTTTTCGGATCATGGAGCAGGGCCAGTTCCTCGACAACATTCTCCGCGCTTCTTCCCCTCCAGCTCTTGTGCATCAGGTCGTTCGCACAGAATGAACAGCTCCAGGGACAGCCGCGGGAAGTGTATATCGTATCTATTGAATAGTTCGAGCCTTTTTCGCCGAACCGTTCGGGACGAAGGCTGCGCAGCGGAAATACTATTGAATCGACATCGCCGATCACTGGTCGCACACCTGTGAAGGTTACGCTTCCATTCTCCATACAGGCGAGACCCCTGACCTCTTTCGATGGTCCTTTCAGAACCAGTTCCCTGAAGGTCTCTTCACCTTCGCCGATCACGACAGCATCGACGCAGCCGAGCCCGAGAACTTCTTCGGGGAGGGAAGTCGGATGGAAGCCTCCCATCACGACGAAAGCTCCGTTTTCCCTGGCAATCCTTGCAAGCTTTACTGCATTATTGAACCCTCCGGTCATCGATGAAATACCGACCAGATCGACAGGATGCCGCTTGAACATAGCCCGGAAACTGTCAAAGATGCCTTCGTTGAAATAATTGTCAGGCATGACAAGGGTTTCGACATCGTTTTTTATAGCAGAGGCAAGATAGCAGACCCCGATAGCGTCGGAGATGAACCTCGGAATCGGCGGGGTCATCGACTGGGGTGCTTCGACAAGACAGACGTGTTTGAAGTATGCCATCCTGGAACCGGTCAAAATTGAAGAATACGTCAATGGCATTACCGGTTTACACGAAAGAAGGGAGAACCGGCAGAAATTGTTGTAACGCGATATATTTTACGGATATCATTCATTCCGAAAATCAGTTATACCAGAGTCAAGGTTTGCTTGGCAAGTTTTTCGTGAGAGAAGGTCGTTTTTTTCTACAGGAATGATGTCCGGAAATTTCTTATCATCAAAAATATACAAATTATTTTTCCTGATTATCCATCAATATCCGGGAACAAAGGCTGAAAGAAATCCGGAGATGCAGGTGCCGGATCTCCTTTTGGATACGAAAGGTTTTTTGTTGCCGGCTTCCGGTACTTCCATCATTTGAGTGTAACAGCTTCATGTCAGATCTGGTTGACATATTGCCTGAACAGTCTGACAAGATCATTTTTACCTGCGGCCCTGAGTATCGAATTGCGGCGGTGACTGTCCGACACAATTTTGCTGAAAGCGCCGATAAGTTTGATGTGGATATTTGGTTCTGAACCCGGCGAAAGGAGCAGGAACATGATCCTTGCCGAATTGCCGGAATCGTTGTCATAAATGCCGATTTTGCTGACCCCTACAGCAACAACAGGCATTTTCATGTTTTCAAGCTTTGCATGGGGGATGGCGATATCTTCACCGATGAATGTGCTTCCTTGCTTTTCGCGTTCGAATACGGCATCAAACGCATCATTTTCATTGATTTCAGGATTTGCATTCGAACATTCATGTACGAGTTGCGCAATAGCTTTCTCTTTTTCCATAACGTTTCCCCAGACGATAACACGTGCCTTTCTGAGCGGCTGCTTCCATTCGTTCTGCAATCTGTTTCCGGGGAAAAGATTGTCTTTGATATCCGAGAGGTATTGCACGGGAGTTCTGGATGTGCTTTCATGACCTGTATCTCTGACGTCGAGAACGGTAATACGAATGTCACGGCTTTCGTCGATCAATCGTTCGATAACGGTTTGTTTGCCGGCGAGCCTCTCAAGGAACGACAATTTCCGGCCGGAGTTGCCGATTATGATGTTTCCCACCCGATATTCACGGGCAAACTGCAGGATTGTTTTTACCAGGTCGTTACCTTTGTAGGTAAAGACTGTGGCTCCGAGATCCTGTGCGAGAGCCAGCGTTTTTGACATCGCTCTCTGAACTCCGGCATCTACCTTAACTGGATTTTCTGATAATCTCTGAACATAAACAGCATACCAGTTCCTGTTCAGACGGCCCGCGATTCTTGAAGCGTATCGGAGAATCGTTTCGCTGTTTGTCGTTTTCGAACTGAGACAGACCATCAACTGATCCGGAATCGAAGTGGTTTCATCGAGCGAGGGAATCCGTCTTTTCGAGTCGATCTGCGCTGCAAGCTCCCTGAGCGTGAGTTCCCGTAATTGTTCGAGATTATCCTGTCTGAAAAAATTATCAAGCGCGGTTTCTATTTTTCCGGGAACGTACACTTTACCTTCCTGCAAACGCTGTCTCAGGTCATCCGTCGTGATATCGACATTGACCAGTTCATCCGCGAGAGCAATGATCCTGTCCGGAACCCGTTCCTTCACTTTGACACCCGTAGCTTTTTCGACAGTTTCGTAAAGGCTTTCGAGATGCTGGACATTCAGGGTCGATATGACATGGATCCCTGCGGCCAGGATTGATTCCACATCTTCATACCGTTTGGCGTTTCTGCTTCCGGGAATATTGGTATGGGCAAGTTCATCGACAAGCACGACATCCGGTTTCCTTTCAAGGACGGCATCGAGGTCCATTTCAGTTATCTCGATGCCCCGGTATTCGACAGCTTTTCTTGGAATAAACTCAATACCTTCAAGTAATGCTTCCGTTTCTTTTCTTCCATGGGTTTCAACGATGCCGGCCACAACATCGATACTGCTCGATCTGAGACGCTTTGCCTCCTGCAGCATCAGGTATGTTTTACCGACCCCTGCACAATAGCCGAGGTATATTTTAAGCTTTCCCCTCTGGGATTGCCGTATCAGTTTCAGAAAGCTTTGTGCCCGGTCCGGTTCCATGGTTTTCAGTATGAAAATATTGCGGGAAGCACGGTCAATATTGCTGATGGTCGAGTGCGAGATTCAGTTTGAGCACATTGACCAATTGATTGTTTTCGCCTGGCAGTGTTTTGGCCGATAATTGGTCATTGATAACTGCAAGTACTTTTTCAGCCGGCAGATGACGGGCATTGGCCACGCGTACGGCCTGATATCTTGCGGCTGCGGCTGTGATATGCGGGTCGAGACCGCTGCCGGAAGCTGCGACGAGATCGACTGGAACCGGGTTGTTTACCGTCGTACCGTATGTTTTCAATGTTGCTGCAGCCCGTTTGCGCAACTCGGCTGAAGCGGGTGAAAGATTGCTTCCTCCCGCGGAAGCAGCGTTATAGTCAACTGCGGACGGCCGTGACCAGAAATATTCAGGTCGTGAAAATTTCTGGGCGATCAGTTCACTGCCGGCAATTCTCCCGTCAGCACTGATCAGTGACCCTGAAGCGCCGGCAGGGAAAATGGTTTTGCCGGCAAAAAGCAGAATCGCCGTATACAAGCCGCTGCAGACAAACATCGTTACTGCAAGAATGCGAACAGCGGCCGACAGTTGATCGATCTGCCCTGTTACAGATGATGTCGGATTTTCATTCATTTCGGTAAATTTTTAAAGTTAAAACAATCCTGTCAAGGCGAGAACCATGTCAATCAGCTTGATTCCTGCGAATGGCATGAGGATGCCTCCAACCCCATAGACAAGCAGATTCTTTCTCAGGATGACATCTGCGCCGAACGGCCTGTATTTCACTCCCTTGATGGCTATCGGAATGAGCGCCGGAATAATGACGGCATTGAAAATGAGTGCCGATAGAATAGCGCTCTGCGGTGTGCTCAGGTGCATGATATTGAGAATATTGAGCCCCGGAAGCGCCAGAATGAACATGGCGGGAATGATGGCAAAATACTTCGAGATATCGTTGGCAATGGAAAACGTGGTCAAAGCTCCTCTTGTCATCAGCAGCTGTTTGCCGATTTCGATAACTTCGACAAGTTTTGTCGGGTCACTGTCGAGGTCTACCATGTTTCCAGCCTCTTTTGCCGCCTGTGTTCCGGAATTCATGGCAACGCCGATATCGGCCTGTGCCAGGGCGGGAGCATCGTTGGTGCCGTCACCCATCATGGCAACCAGCCTTCCTTTCTGCTGTTCCTTCCGGATATAGCCGAGTTTGTCTTCAGGGCGTGCTTCCGCAATGTAATCATCCACACCGGCCTCTCTGGCGATTGCTGCGGCAGTCAGCGGATTATCACCCGTAACCATCACGATGCGCAATCCCATGGCTCGCAATCTCGTAAAACGCTCGAATATCCCCGGTTTAAGGATATCGGCAAGCCCAACGACACCGAGCGCTTCATTTCCTTCTGCAACGATAATAGGGGTCATTCCTTTTTTTGCTACCTCTTCAACCAGGAGCTGCAGTTCTTCGGGAACGATCCCTCCCTGTCTGATGATGAAATTCCGGATGGCATCCGGTGCGCCTTTCCGCAGGGAAGTGCCATCCTGACGGTCTACTCCGCTCAGTCTCGACTGTGCTGTGAACGGAATGACGGTATCGGCAGTTTCTTCCGGAGCCGTTGTCCCGAGCAGCTGTTCGCCAAGTTTTACGATGGATTTTCCTTCGGGTGTACCGTCACCTGCAGATGCCTGCATGGCTATAGCCGCAAGGTGTTCAGTCGTTATACCGGGCAGGGGCCGGTAACAGTTGGCCTGTCTGTTGCCTATGGTTATGGTGCCGGTCTTGTCAAGAAGAAGGGTGTCCACATCGCCTGCAAGTTCAACCGCTTTTCCGCTTTTGGCAAGGACGTTCGCCGACAGGGCCCGGTTCATTCCAGCAAGTCCGATTGCCGAAAGCAGGGCGCCTATGGTGGTTGGTATCAGGCAGACGAGCAGTGCGACAAGGGTTGGAACAGGGATATCGATATTGAAATATTTTCCGATAGGCCACAACGAACCGGTTACCAGAAGAAATGCAAGGGTGAGGCCCGAAAGGGTTACCGTAAGTGCCAGTTCGTTCGGGGTTTTCTGGCGGACCGCTCCTTCCACCAAAGCAATCATTCTGTCAAGAAACGAGTTTCCCGATGAAGCGGTGATTTTCACCAGAATCGTATCGGAAAGAACGCGTGTTCCTCCGACAACACCGGCCTGATCGCTTCCAGCCTCGCGCAGAACCGGAGCCGATTCTCCGGTAATGGCTGACTCGTCGATCATGGCCGCTCCTTTGATTACCTCACCGTCCCCTGGAATGTTTTCGCCTGCCGAAACAATTACGACATCGTTTTCCCGGAGTTCGTCGGAACTTGTCATGATCTCCTTTCCATCGAGAATTTTTCTCGCCGATGTTTTTTTTCTGACGTTTTTCAAGCTGTCAGCCTGCGCTTTACCGCGTGCTTCGGCAAGGGCTTCGGCAAAATTCGAAAAAAGCACGGTGAGCCAGAGCACCAGGGTGACCGAGAGATTGTACGTGAAGTTTCCCCTGCCCGAGAAGTTATCGGAAATAGTTACCAGAGTCGTGAGTAATGCTCCGGCTTCCGTTACGAACATGACCGGATTTTTTACCATTGCCCGGGGATCCAGGCTGCCCAGGGCTCTTGCCGAAGCTTTGAGCACCAGTTTCTTTTCAAATATGGATGCCGTTCTTGTATGTCGGCGGGTTATTTTCGCCGATGTGCCGTTCGTTGTAATCGTGTCGTTCATCTTGTCAATGCTGTGATGTTGATGATATAAAGTTGCTTTTCAATGCATTACCGAAGAAAGATGGTCAGCCACCGGCCCGAGCACAGCCACCGGGAGAAAAAGAAGGGCCCCGATGAAAACCACGCTGCCGAGTATGATCGATGCGAAGAGCACCGTGTCGGTTTTCAGAGTGCCGCTGGTTTCCGGTACCGTTTTTTTAGCCGCAAGTGAGCCGGCAATGGCAAGAGGAAGAATGATGGGCACATATCTGCCCACAAGCATAACGATTCCTGTAGCTATATTCCATGAAACCGTGTTATCTCCAAGCCCTTCAAAACCGGAACCGTTGTTTGCCGCTGCCGAGGTGAATTCGTACATGATCTCGGTAAATCCGTGTGCTCCGCTGTTCAGCACCGTCGATGCACCCCACGGTGTCGATGCGAACAGTGCGGTTCCGCCAAGAATCAACAGGGGGTGAACCAGAAGGGCGAGCAGGGCTAGCTTCATTTCATGGGTTTCGACCTTTTTTGCGAAATATTCGGGAGTTCTTCCCACCATCATACCGCAGATGAAGACACCGACGATGATGAAGATGAACATGTTGATCAATCCTACTCCAACACCCCCGAAAACGACGTTCAGCCACATACCCGCAAGAGGAATCAGTCCTGTCAGGGGGTTGAGACTGTCATGCATGCAGTTTACCGAACCGTTGCTTGTTGCCGTGGTCACGGCAGCCCACAAGGCACCTGCTCCCTGCCCGAAGCGAAGCTCCTTTCCTTCGAGGTTCGGTCCCGATGTAACAGGCAGTCCGGCGAATGCTGCGGATGGAGCATGTTCGAGGTTCATGGCAATCAAGACTTTGATGACAAGAAGTACCATCATCACCGAAAAAATGACAGCCGCATCCTTTTTGCGCCCGGTGATGAACCCGAACATCCAGACGGATGCCATGGGGATGATGATGATTGCCATACATTCAACAATGTTGGTGAATGCCGAAGGGTTTTCGAAAGGATGGGCAGAGTTGGGACCGAAATATCCGCCGCCGTTGGTGCCCAGCTGTTTGATCGCAACCATGGCGGCAACGGGACCCCGGGCAATGGTTTGCGTGGCTCCTTCAAGCGTTTTTGCAACCGCAGCACCTTCGAAAGTCATGGGGACACCGCCGGCCATGAGTATGATGGCGAGGATCAGGGAGAGAGGGAGCAGTATCAGGAGCGTCGCATTGGTAAAATCCCGGAAGAAATTACCCATCATGGTCTTGCCCGCCAGGCCTCTCGCAAGGGCGGCAAGGCAGGCGATCCCTGTCGCCGCGGAAATGAACTGCAGCCACATGAGGCCGAACAGCTGGGAAAAATAGCTCATGAATACTTCGCCGGAATAATGCTGGAGGTTCGTGTTCGTTACGAACGAAGACACGGTATTGAAAATCAGGCTTGCCTCCAGTGCTGTTTTTCCGTCGGGGTTGAGAGGCAGTCCCTGCTGAAAGGCGAGAATGATCGTCACGACTGCGAACATCAGGATATTGACAAGCATCATGGACCAGGAATATTCTTTCCAGTTCTGGGGTTTCTTTGTGATTTCCCCTCCGATCGGGCCGGTTATTTTGCCCGGATTCATTCCGGACCTGGTGTTGTTATCGAGAACATAAGCCATATATCTGCCAAGCGGCCACGAAAGCAGGGCCGGAATGGCAAGGACCATAAATCCGAGTAACAGTTCCATAGGATGATTGATTAGAATTTTTCAGGTTTCAGGATCGCGAATACCAGGTAGATCATGCATGCAATCAGGGTGACAAGGACAATTATGTTCACAGGCGCCTCTCTATTTGGTTATGATGTTGATGAGTATTGCAAAAGCCGCGAAGGCGAAAAAAATCAGAATGCTAAAAAACAGATAGTGATATACTTTCAGCATGGCGAACTCCTTTTATTGGTTGAATACTGTTCCTTTCAGGTTTTTCGGGATGAAAGTTCGATATAGAATTCCGATCCCTTTCCGGGTGTACTCGCAGCTCCAGCTGTTCCTCCCTGGGCTTCGATCATCTCTTTGACAATTGCGAGCCCAAGGCCTGCACCCGACTTGCTTTGCTGACCCGGCACCTGATAGAACTGTTCGAAAATGTGCTGCAGATGTTCCGGCGCAATACCTGCACCGGTGTCTTCCACAGAAAACCTGACAGCGGAATTTTCTGGAAATGCTCTGACCGTTATGGTGCCTCCGGGAGGTGTGAAGCGAATTGCGTTTGTCATCAGGTTCGCAAAGATGTGCTGCATGCTTGCCATATCTGCATGGACATCCGGCAGGCTGTCCGCCAGATCGGTGACAATCGAAACTCCTTTGTCTCTCGCATCGAGAAGGAACGGTTCGATTCCTTTTTTTATGATGGTTGCCGGTTGCAGCGCCAGGATGTTCAGTCGGTCTTTTCCAGACTCTATACGGTTAAGGTCAAGCAGATCATCGAGAATGCCGGTCAGCCGTTCACTGTCCTCCCTGGCGGCGACAAGCAGTTCGTTCTGCTTTTCATTCAGCGATCCGATTTTTTCTTCAAGAAGCAGGTGAATGGACATTCTCAGCGAAGTGAGGGGTGTACGAAGCTGATGGGAAACCGTGGAAACGACGCTGCGTTTCAATTCTTTCTGTTCATGAGCCTGTGTTATATCCTTGAACAACAGTAACGTACCGATGATCTTGCCGGTTTTCTGAAAAGGCGGTACAGGGGCAACCACAGGCTGATAAAAATATTCCTGGTTATTGATGAAACACTGGATGTACCTTTTTTCCTCAGCTTCAACGGTTCTGCCTTCTGAAATCGAGCGGCTGATCATATCTGACAGCCAGGGGTAATCAAGAGTTGATACTTTCTTGTCAGGACGGAGCCCGAAAAACTTGTCCGCACTCAGTGTCGATACCGTTACGATGCCTTCAGTATCAATAATGGCGATAGGTGTTGGCAACAGATTCATGACTTCCTGGGTTGCCAGCCGGGTTCTCTGCAACGTTTCATCATCGTTTTTCTTAACCTGTCTCAATGTTTGTGCCATGTCATTGAATGCTTCCGAAAGCAATCCGATCTCGTCATTCGATTCTTTTTCAATGACAAGTTCGAAATGGCCGTTCTTGATTTCGTTTGCAGAAGCAATGAGTTTCCGTATGGGCTGCAGTATCCAGCGTCTCGACTGGAAGCTGAAAAGAACCGATATCAGTGCACAGGCAAGAATTGCTGCAAGAATGCTGTTGTGAGCGGAGTTTGACATTCGCCTTGCTGCGTTATTGGCATCGTTCATATTTGCCTGGTTCATATCCAGAATCTGCTGTGCCAGGGCTTTTATTTCAGACAACAGGGGCAGGAGTGTGGAGTTATAGGAGCTCCATCGTGTTTGAACAGGAATGGATGAATCGGAAACCTGATGCAATATCTTTACATAGCTGTCGAAGAGCTGTGCAACACGAGTTGCTTTTTCACCCTCTCCAGGTAACGTGATATTACCGAGCTCAAGTTTGAGGGCATCTCTGAATTTCTGTTCATTTTGTCCGATATCTTCTGTATCGGGCTGTTGTTTTCCTGCAAAAGCATTAAGGATGTCGTTGTCAATTTTTTCAAGCGCCTCTTTCATTTTTTGACTTGCTATGACGCTGCGATAGTTCTCCTTCAATATGATGTCTATGGCATTCCCAAGATGGTCTATCTGGTCGAGGGTCAGCAATCCTATTACGGCGATGATGACAAGCAGGCCGCTGAACCCTAACAAAATTTTTTGCCGTATTCCGATCATGGCGTTCTCCTCAGTTATTTGAAATAGGAGATCAAATACCATGCCAATGCTATAAAGCCTTATTTTACAGGGCTTTTCAGATTCAGTACCGGTTTTTGGATTTGCAAAACGCAATAAGTACTCCAGGAAATATTGCTTTTTGCTATAGATGATGGGTTTCGAAGTATAACAGGATTCCTAACTGTTTCCTTTTTCTCCAGAGGGTTGCCTGATCGATTCCAAGGATGCAGGCCGCTTCATGAAGAGATCTCGAACTTTCAAGAATCCTGCGGATGTGTAATTCTTCTATAGCATCAAGCGGAACAGGGTCACCGATTCTTGTTGGCGCTTTTTTTACCGTGACTGGTTCGGGAAGAAGCTCCGGATCAATCTTGTCTTTAGTACTGAGTATGACGGCGCGTTCAATGACGTTCCGGATTTCTCTGATGTTTCCGGGGCAGTTATATTCACGAAACATACGGAGCACATCATGGCTGAAACCGAGAATGTTCTTATGATATTGAGCATTGAAAAATGCAAGAGTATTTTTTGCCAGATTCTCGATATCGTTTTTGCGTTAGGCAAGTGAGGGGATATAGATCAGGATTAACGTGAATCCATGTCAACCGTATTTTTATTATATATTCATCATATTCAGGATTGGTTTTCGCCCTCGAAGAGTTGTCACGGCATAATGTAGAACGAAAAGTCTCAGGGAAAGAGCGCAGTATTTATGAAAATTATCGACCGGTATATTCTTAAATCCCATCTTGTCCCCTTTGTTTTTGCCTTCATTACCATACTTTTTGTACTGATACTTCAGTTCTTTACCATCTTTGCAGAGCGCTTTATCGGTAAAGGGATCGATGTTTCCTTCATCTTCAAACTCATACTCCTGCAATCTGCCTGGATGGTAGGTTTTGCAGCACCTATGGCCGTGCTTATCGCGGTTGTCTTTACATTCAGCACGCTTACTACGACTTCTGAAATTACAGTCTTAAAGGCTTCAGGGATATCCCTTTATCGGCTTATGGTACCATTGCTCATAGCGGGTTGCATTCTCTCGCTGATTGTCGAGCGTTTCAGCAATGTTGTGCTTCCCCAGGCAAACTACTTTGCACAATCGATGATGATCGACCTGGCAAAGACAAAGCCGACCTTCGGCCTTACTCAAAATGCTTTTTCATCGATTGTGGACGGCTATTCCATTTTTATTCGGGATTCGGACGAACGGACGAAGCAAATCAGGGGAGTTGTCATATACGATAATAAAAATCCTGACACAAGTGTCATGGTAACAGCTGAAAACGGGTCCATTATATTCAGTGCGGATTCTCATTATCTTATCATGACACTGTACAATGGTGAAATCCATGAGATTAAATCGAAAGATCCGGCATCATACAGTACTCTGCAGTTTTCAAAAAACCGTTTTGTCACTGAAGCAGACGGGTTCTCTCTGACTCGTTCTACAGCAAATCGATTGCGTTCAGGCGATAACGAGCTTTCTGCAAATGAACTGATTTTCATCAGCAGTGAATTGAAAAAAAGGATAGCTGATTCTGAAAATGCTGTCCGGCTTATGTCTCAAAACAGGCAAAAGCTTCTTGCGGAAAATGGAAAGGATGAGGAAGGTCAAGCCGTGAAGGGTTTGCCTGAGGGAAGCACTGCAACACTTGCTTCTGCAGGCAAGCTGAATGAGATGATCAATGCCGAGATGAAGCTGATAGAGGAGAACAGGAAGACGTACAATCGTTATATGGCGGCTTTTCACAAAAAATATTCGCTCTCATTTGCCTGTCTGGTATTTGTGCTTGTTGGAGCTCCACTGGGAGTTCTGGCAAGAAAAGGAGGTTTTGGTCTTGGAGCACTTTTTTCCATGATCCTTTTCGTTCTTTACTGGGCACTGATGATTACCGGAGAAAAAATAGCCGAACGGGGTTTGCTTGATCCTATGATTTCGATGTGGCTCGGGAATATTGTTATCATTTTGACAGGTGTTCTGCTTCTTGTCAGATTGAACGGTACAGTGCTTAAAATGTCACGATGACCGTCTGTCAAAAGCATTATGTTGACTGTTCCTTGTTTTTATAACCCTGGCAGAGTGGTTTTTTCATACCCTTTTCATCGAGACAGACAAAAGTGATGCTTGTACTGAATGCAAGGATCCTTTCACCGCTTTCAATACTTTTTTTGTAAACACTTACCGTGTATTCAACAGACGTATGTCCGGTTTTGTTTTTTTCAGCTACAAAGCAGAGAATAGAGCCTCCACGTATGCTTTTTTTAAACTCGACCTTGTCCATCCCGACAGTGACAAAATTACACCCCGGGTAATCGAGCGTAACTGCGATATAACTGATTTCGTCTATCCATTTGAGCAGATTTCCCCCGAACAGGAATCCATAATGGTTGAGGTGTTCGGGTAAGACGAGTTTGTAAGTTTCCATCATCAAATGATATGGTTAAGCAGATGATTTTAAAGGAACATCTGTTTATTTGTTCCGAGCTCCGATTAAATGCGTTGGGTGTTGCTCATAATACTTTTTAATCTCTAAGGGTGTAATACCCCGTAGCTTGCTGCGGGGTAGTTGATTACGCTTCTTATGCTTCATATTCTCCGCATCTTCCGCCTTGTTTTAGGGCTTCTCACGACAATAAATAGAAATCCGGTAAAGTGAAAGATCTTTACCAATAAATTAACAATATATAAATGGTTTGTTCTATTTGAGTTATTGTTCTATGAAAATTGAAATCCCCTGGGAATCGATGGTTTAAGGATTCTGCTGAGTCTGTAAGTTTCAAAATTCCGGTTTAAGGGTTTGAGATCAGAACGGTTTCAAACAGTTTCAACTGTAGAGAAAAATCATAAGCGAAAGCTTTTTTATTACGGATTGCGGGATATGAGTTTGAAAAAATCATGACGGATAATTGATTTGTCATAAAGTGATATGGATTAAATGCGTATAATATACGCCACATATTCTTTTAAAAGCTGTTTTATATGACATATATCATACATTTTTACAGTTGATACCCTTAAAAAGGAGCTTATATTCCTTATATTAGTCGTTTTGAAATCGTGATGATTTTTTATTCGCCTCTATATAATAATGAAGTGAATTGACTTGCTGATAACAGGGGCGTTTGTTGCTTAATGTTTTCGAACAGAATGCTAATGAATCTTGGGTGAAATTAAATTGATAAAAACGATATGAGCTTTTTAGGTAATCTGTACAGGGATATTGCCATCGATATCGGTACTTCCAACACGTTGATATATATACGTGGCGAAGGTATTGCTTTGAATGAACCTTCGATGATAGCCAGGGAACGCGAAACGGGAAAAGTTGTAGCTATCGGCGAAGAAGCTCTGATCATGCACGAAAAAATACATCCCGGTATTATCACGATACGTCCGCTTGCCAATGGAGTTATCGCTGACTATGATGCAACACAGGAACTTATCAAAGGACTGATCCAGAAATCCAAGTCTCATTACTCGTTCGGTATCAATAATATAGTGATCAGTGTTCCATCTGGAATAACCGCAGTCGAAAAGAGGTCAGTCCGTGATTTTGCTCACCACGTCGGAGCCAAAAAGGTTTACCTTCTGACGAACCCCATGGCCGCGGCTATCGGCATTGGCCTTGATATCAAGGAAGCTATGGGCAATATGATCGTCGAGATCGGGAGTGGTACAACTGAGATTGCCATCATTTCTCTCAACGGCATTGTTTCGGGCGAATGTCTCAGGGTTGCAGGGAATGATATGACAAACCTTATCATCCGTCACTTCAACAAATCGTATAATCTTGCCATCAGTGATACGACCGCTGAAGATGTGAAAATCAAGCTTGGTTCCGCTTATAAGCTTGACAAGGAAATCAGTATGATTGTCAGAGGTGTGAACCTCGCATCCGGTCTGCCTGAATCGCGGGATGTTGATTCCGCAACAATCAGGGAAGTGATTGCAACTCCAATTACCCAGATTATCACGGCAATCAAGAAAAGTCTCGAAGTTCTCGTTATCAAACCCGATATATCGGTGGATATTCTTGACAGAGGGTTATATCTTGCTGGTGGTGGTGCACTGCTGAAAGGCCTCGATAAAAAAATTAACATAGATACGAACCTTGGCGTTCATGTCTGCGAGGAGCCGATGACAGTAGTTGCCAAAGGCATGGGAGAAGTCCTTGAAAATATCGATAAGTACCGGGATATTTATACAACCTGAGTAATTTGTGTTTACAGTTTGATCGTAGTTTTTCTTTATTCCCCCTTTTCCTGTGAATAGTTTGTTCATATATCGGTTTCTGCCACTGTTTGGGATTGCTGCAATGGTCCAGCGTTTAAAGAACCGAATTAGCACGGTTCCTGTGATGTTTTTTTGGCTATTATCATAGTTCCAAAATAGTAACGCTCATTTCAGTAATGCACTGTCATTTTAATTACATGAAGAGATGAACATATTAGTTACCGGAGCAGCCGGATTTATCGGTTATAATGTCTGCAGGCAGCTGCTTGACAGAGGTGATCAGGTAACCGGGGTCGATAACTTGAACGACTATTACGATGTTTCCCTCAAGGAATCCCGTCTGGCTCTGCTGCAACCGTATGAAACTTTTACGTTCCGCAAGATGGAAATTGCCGATCGGCAGGCCATGGAAGAGCTTTTCAGACAGGGAGGTTTCGAGCGTGTGGTCAATCTTGCCGCACAGGCAGGTGTTCGTTATTCCCTGATCAATCCATATTCCTATATCGACAGTAACATCCAGGGATTTCTCAATATTCTCGAAGGATGCCGGCATAACGGTGTAAAACACCTCGTTTACGCTTCCTCGAGCTCGGTTTATGGTGCTAACGAAGCAATGCCATTTTCGGTGCATGACAATGTCGATCATCCTCTTTCACTTTACGCCGCCAGCAAAAAAGCCAACGAGCTGATGGCCCATACTTACAGTCATCTGTATAATCTTCCCACAACAGGCCTTAGGTTTTTCACCGTGTACGGCCCATGGGGAAGGCCGGACATGGCCCTTTTTCTGTTTACCGATGCCATCCTCAATGACAGGCCGATCAAGATTTTCAATCACGGTAAACACCGGAGGGATTTTACCTATATCGACGATATTACCGAAGGTGTACTGAGGACCCTCGATCATGTTGCCGGGCCAAACCCGGACTGGACAGGCATGAACCCGGACCCCGGATCGAGCCGCGCACCATGGCGTGTTTACAATATCGGTAACAGCAGGCCGGTGGAGCTCATGGATTATATAGGGGCACTGGAAAAAGAGCTTGGACGAACGGCGATCAAGGAGTACCTACCCCTGCAGCCGGGAGACGTGCCTGATACCTATGCCGATGTCGAACAGTTGATACAGGACGTTCATTACAGGCCGGAAACTACGGTGGAAGAGGGGATAAAAAAATTCGTTCTATGGTATCGCGAATATTACAGGTGTTAGGGAGTGGGGAATGGGTGATGGGTAATGGGTAATGGGTAATGGGTAATGGGTAATGGGTAATGGGTAATGGGTGATGGGTAATGGGTGATGGAAAGTGGGAGGTGGGTCTCTGGTTTAAAAAGCAGCTTTAATCTGCTCGTTTATCCGGAACCATCCGGCTGATGTTATAGAGGCAATTCGGGATGAATTGTTTAAAGAATTATTGCCCCGGCAACTGTAGGTAGAGACGGGTATGAGATTTTTCCTGTCATCCTGAACGAAGTATAGAGTAGAGAAGGATCTATCTTATTTTAAATTAAGAGTTTAATGGATTCCTCGTCAGGCTGCATCGGCCTCAGAATGACATTTTGCGCCAAACAGTATTAATACCTTTATTCGCCGGACTAATAAGCCGGTCAAGGAGGGCATTAATCCACAGAGATATAATTCCTGTCTTTTGTCGGGTCCTCAATTACCGGCAGACCAAAAAATATTTCCTGGTCGTCAAAGATTTTCGGTGCCATTGTTTTACCCTTGAAACTCTCCCTTATTTTTATCATTAACTCAGGGTGCACGGTTACGGATACCGGTTTGTCGACGCTACGGAATCCATAAAACATTGTTGCTATAATCTTTTCCCGAAAGTACTCGAAGCCTGCATCGATCTTTATTTCCATTCTCACCTTTTTTTAAGTTTCAAAGCCAGAACTTCCATATTATCGGGAGTTCCGGCTCATATACGTGCTGAAATATTTCTGCAAGTGCAGATAATATAAATTCTTGTTTATTCCGGCTTCATGTGCGGGAAGAAGATCACGTCCCTGATCGATTCCTCGCCGGTCAGCAGCATGACCATGCGGTCAACGCCGATACCGAGGCCCGCGCAGGGCGGCATGCCGTACTCGAGGGCGCGCAGGAAGTCTTCGTCGACAATCATAGCTTCGTCATCTCCGCGCAGCCTCAGCTTTGCCTGGGCTTCGAGCCGTTCGCGCTGGATGACCGGGTCGTTCAGCTCGGAGAACGAGTTGCAGATCTCCTTGCCGCCCGCGATAAGTTCGAAACGCTCGACGATGCCCGGTTTCGAGCGGTGCCCTTTGGCAAGAGGCGACATTTCCGACGGGTAGTCGGTAATGAAGGTCGGCTGAATAAGCTTCGGTTCCACGAATTCGCCGAAGATTTCGTCAATGATCTTGCCGCTGCCGATCTTCGGATCGAGCTCGAGTCCGAGGTCCTTGGCGATGTTGCGGAGCTCGATTTCGTCCTTGCCGCTGATATCCCTTCCGGTATATTCCGCAATGGCGTCTGTTATCGAGAGTCGCCTGAAAGGCGGCTTGAGGCTGATCTCGCTGCCGAGGAAATTCGTCACGTCGCACTTGTTCACCTCAAGCGCGGTCCGGTAGAAGAGCTCTTCGACCAGTTCCATCATCCAGTTGTAATCCTTGTAGGAAACATAGAGCTCGACCTGCGTGAACTCAGGGTTGTGGAAACGGTCGATACCCTCGTTGCGGAAATCCTTCGCGAATTCGAAGACGCCTTCGAAGCCGCCTACGATAAGCCTTTTGAGGTAGAGTTCGTTCGCAATGCGCAGGTAGAGCTCCATGTCGAGCGCATTGTGGTGCGTGGTGAAAGGCCGGGCGGCAGCACCTCCGTAAACAGGCTGGAGCACCGGTGTTTCCACTTCGAGCCATCCTTTTTCAGAAAAGAAGCGGCGCATGAAGGAGACGATCGCGGTTCTCCTGATGAATGTCTTTCTGACCTCAGGGTTGACGATCAGGTCGACGTAACGCTGCCGGTAGCGCATTTCACGGTCGCTGAATGCATCGTAAACCACTTTCTGCCCTTCCACTTCCTTTTCCTTTGCGACCGGTATCGGACGAAGCGACTTGCTGAGCAGCTCGAACTCCTGTGCATGGATCGAAATCTCTCCGGTCTTTGTCCTGAAAGTGAAGCCTTTCACTCCAACGATATCGCCTATATCAAGCAGTTTGAACGTATTGTAGGCGGTTTCGCCGACATCGTCCTTTTTCAGGTAGATCTGGATCCTTCCCATCGAATCCTGGAGATGGAAAAACGATGCTTTGCCCATCTTTCTTATGGTCATGATCCTTCCGGCAACAGAAACATCTTCCTTCAAATCCTCCCGGAAGCCGGTGATGATGTCCTCAGAATATCGGCTGACATCGAACTGGCAGGGATAGGGATTTATTCCGGCATCGAGCAGATGCTGCCGTTCTTCGAGCCGGCGTTTCATCTGGTCGTTCAGTGAAAGTTGTGATTGCTGTTCCGGGTTGTTCAAGTTCTCTGTGTTTTCTTTGGACATGGTTTCTTGGTGCTGTGAGTAGTGCTGTACTATGTTGAAAGTGTATGGCCTGACTTCGGAATATCAAGGTTCAGTCAAGGTTTTAAACCAGATATAGGGTATCGTGCTGATCTTCTGCAGCAAAGAGCGGTACGCCCGTTTTGTAAAGACATCGTAGCCGTTTTTTTCAATGGCCGTCAGAATATTGCTGTAATTCAGGCTGCTGATGCTCACGCCGAAACGGCTCTCCTTTTTCAGCATGGGAATGCCTTTTTCGGACGACCGGTAATATTTTCTCGCCCGTTCGATCTCGAATTTTATCAGCTCGATGAAATTTTCGTTCATCGTTTTGTTCATGAGCTCTTCACGAGTATAGTTGAACCGCCGGAGGTCCTCGAGCGGCAGGTATATTCTTTCGCGGTCGATATCTTCGCCGACATCGCGGAGAATGTTCGTGAGCTGCATGGCAATGCCCAGTTCAACGGCGTGTTCGAGCGCATCTTGATTTGTGTATCCGAAAATTTCGGACGTCATGAGACCCACGACAGATGCCACTTTGTAGCAGTAAACATACAATTCCTCGAACTTTTCGAACGGCTTGAAATTGATATCCATCGCGACGCCGTCGATCAGCTCGAGCGGAAGTTCGATGGGAATCCGGTAGTCTTTCAGGGTATCGTTCCAGGCCAGCATGATCGGATCATTCTCGATCCTTCCGGCATAGCATGCCCTGAGGCGCGATTTCCACGCATCGAGCAAGTTCTGGATCTCCTCACGGGTGATCTGACCTGTTTTCAGCTCTTCTTCAGCCTTGTCGACGATGTCGTCTACCGTTCGGAGGAGCGCATAGAGGGCAAAAATGGGTTTCTGCTGTTTTTTCGGCAGAAACATGCTTGCGAGGTAGAAGGTCTTGGCATGATGCTTCGACATCTGCCTGCAGTATTCATAGGCATCTTCAAGCGTTACCGTAAATCGGGCGTCCCTGTCGGGAATATTTCCTTCTGAGCGCTCATTCATCGAACATGCATGCTTATATTGGCCTCGTATCATCTCAATGATGCTGCCTTCTGTCGGCAGCATATCGGGGAAAACCCTGGGATGTAACTTTTTACAGCCTGAATATGTTTACAAGAAGAGTTGTCAAGATAAAACAATGGTCGTAATATAGCAAAATGCCTTGTTGCAGATCATGAATGCTTGAATTTCCTGCTACTTTACTTTTTATCTATTGAATACACAGAACAAAGAAAACAGAAGGGAGAAGGCCGTGCTTGTCGGTCTCTGTTCTCCTCCCGATTTACCACGATCCCTTGTTGAGGAATATCTTGCGGAACTGGCTTTTCTGGCCGATACGGCCGGAGCGGATGTCCTTGAAGTATTTGTCCAGGAGCGCAAACTACGCGACCCGGCCTATTGTATCGGCAAGGGGAAGGTCGACGAAATTGTGCAATATGTTGAAGAAGAGGGCATCGATATCGTGATTTTCGATGATGACCTCACCCCCGGTCAGGCCGGCAATCTCGAACGGGCGCTCAAATGCAAGGTGATTGACCGTACCGGTCTCATTCTGCAGATATTCGCCATCCGGGCCCAGTCTTCGCAGGCACGCATGCAAGTCGAGCTTGCCCAGCTTGAATATATGCTGCCGCGGCTTTCCGGACAGTGGACGCACCTGTCGAAACAGAAGGGCGGCATCGGCAGCAAAGGTCCCGGTGAAACCCAGATCGAAACGGACCGCCGTCTGGTGCGTAACCGCATTTCCCTGCTGAAGAAAAAGCTTCGCGAAGTTTCACTTCAGCACGATACCCAGACCAGCGGCAGGCAGATGGTGCCGAGGGTCGCGCTTGTCGGGTATACGAATGCCGGCAAGTCCACCCTGATGAACATTCTCTGCCCCGATGCCGAAGCGTTTTCCGAGAACAGGCTTTTCGCCACGCTCGATACGAAAACAAGGCGTCTTGAACTGAAAATCAACAAGCTTGTCCTGCTCTCGGACACGGTCGGATTCATAAGGAAGCTGCCTCATCATCTTGTCGAGAGTTTCAAATCGACTCTTGACGAAGTGCTGCAGGCCGATTTCCTGCTCCATGTCATCGATGTGAGCCATCCGGGGTTTGAGGAGCAGATGCAGGTTGTCCGGCAGACCCTCCGGGAAATAGGTGTGAGACACGAGAATATCATCGATGTGTTCAACAAGATCGATGCCCTCGAAGACCATTCGGTGCTTCGCGACATCACGGCGAAATATCCCGATGCGGTCTGTATATCAGCTGTCCGGGGGCTCAATATCTCGATTCTTAAAGAAATAATCGCCGAGCATGTGGCCCTCGATTTTCTCGACAGAAAAATCGTTACGCATGTATCGAACTACAAGCTGATCGGATATCTCTACGACCAGACTGAGGTGACCGGAAAACGCTTCCTCGACGAAGAGGTGGAACTGACATTCAAGGTGCATAAAAACCGCGCAAAGCATATCGATGCGCTCATTGCCTCATCACAACAGTTCCATCATGACGCTGCAGCTTTATAACACCACGAAGCAGGAAATTCCGGAGCAGGCGCTCCGGAAGGCTGTCATGCTTGTCCTTGAAAAAGAAGGGTTTGCCGTCGAGTCGATCTCCGGCGTATATTGCGGGAACAGGATGATCCGCCGCATAAACCGCGAGTTCCTGCAGCATGATTATCCTACCGATACCATAACTTTCCGCTACAATACAGGCAGGGAAGTCGACGGAGAATTTTATATTTCACTTGATGTGGTACGGGAAAATGCTGCGAGATTTGCCGTTGATTTTCAGCAGGAGCTTCTCAGGGTGACGCTGCATTCGGCTCTCCACCTTATCGGCTATGATGACCGTACTCCCCTTGAACGTACGAAGATGCAGGAAAAAGAGGCTTTCTATCTTGGCAGTTTGACGTAAACCTTTTCCGGGCAAATCGATAATCATCAGGACCAATGAATTCTTCCGGTGATGTTCAGTCAGTTTCCCCTGCGAAACCTTCCTTCCGGAAGCGCTTTCTGAGGATCGGTATTCCCGTGCTCTTTCTGCTTCTGTGCGGCGGGATATTCATCGTTTATTTTCTTGGAGTATTCCAGCTAAGGCAAGCGAATGAACGCTTTTCAGTTGAAAAACGGCAGCTTGTCGAAAAAGCTTCGCTCAGTTGCATCGATATCCAGCGTCAGGACATCAGCCTTTTTGCCCTGCCACTTGCATGGTCGGTCAGAAAGGAAGTGATACAGGGCAATTACGCCCAGATCGATGAATATTTCAGCGAACTTGTCAAGGTCAGAGGTTTTGGCATTATCCTGCTCGTCGAGCCGGAAGGAAACATCAGGGTATCGACCGACCGGAGACTTCTCGGATCATCGTTTTCATCGCTTTATCCCGGTTTGTCGCTTGATGTTCAGCAGCCTGTTACTTACCCGCTTCGGGACGGGAAAAGCCTTTTCGTTCTCCCGGTCATGGGCCTGAACGGCAGAATAGGTACTATCGCCTTTGATTACAGTTACAAGCGCCTGCCTCAGCCATAATGCCGGGTGTATGGCAGTTGATGCCTGATGTATTGATAATACTTCGAATACAGTTCAGAAAAATGATTGCCCGGAGTTGAATTGTTGGTACATTGTTGATAGAGGCGCATTCATATCTTCATAAACGATAAAACTTTACCCTCTATGCGAAAATTTTTTCCACTTCTGGTCCTTGTGCTTGTGAGTCTGTTGTCGCTCGGAGCATGCGGTGACAAAAAGAACGGGAACGCTCCTGCCGGCGGATCCCCGATCAGTTCCATTCTGCCGATCAGCAAGCCTTTCGAAGGCATTCTGACCATGCAGACCACCATTCCCGGTGCAGTAAACGCTGAAACGAAAATGTTCGTTTCGAAAGATGGTCTGCGATACGAAACCTCGACCGCTATAAAGGAAATACAATCTCCCGTCAGAATGGTCATGCTTTCTCCGGCTGCGACTCCGAATCTCATTTATCTCATCAATGACGCCGCAAAAACCTATACGGTCATCGATACCGACGAGATGAAAAAAGATCTCGAAAAAGCCGGGACCAAAGATTTCTACGAGGATGCAAAAATCGAGAATCTCGGCAATGAAACGGTCAACGGCTTCAATTGTACCCATATCCGTATCACAAGCGACAAAAATGTTATGGAAATGTGGGTTTCAAAAGAGATCATCGATTACTTCACCTATGCAAAAATGCAGAGCAGTCGTGACAGGAACATGCCGACGCTTGCCAAAAAGCTCAAAGATGCGGGGCTGGATGGTTTTCCGGTCAGGACCCGCATGAGCATGACAAGGACTACGGCAAAAGGCCAGGAAGAGTCTGCCGTTGTTACCGAACTTACAAAAGTTGAAAGACAGGGTCTCGATGCATCGCTTTTCAAGGTTCCCGATGGCTATGTTAAAGCCGAAATTCCATCAATGATGAACTACGGCTCGGCACCCAGAGACAGGAAGCAGATGGAGGCGATGATGAAGAAAATGCAGGAACAGATGAAAAACCGCGGACAGTGACGGTTTGTTTTTTCAGACGGATTTCCAGCGGCTTTTCAATGCAGAAGCTGCCGGATACCGGCGTTCTTTTCCTGCCCTGATGAAATTGATATTTTTATTTCATAAACCGCTAACACGATACGGCTATGAACCTTTTCATCAATGATCTGGCGTGTGCGGCGTCACCCGGCCAGACACTCGGCAAAGCCGCAAGGCTCAACCACAGCCATGTGGGGTATGTTTGCGGCGGGCACGGCGTTTGCCAGGCCTGCTATGTTACCGTTCAGGAAGGCGGGGAGTGCCTGTCACCCCTTTCCGACATTGAAAAGGCGTTTTTGTCCGACCGGCAGATCCACAGCGGCGGACGTCTTGCCTGTCAGGCGAAAATTGAAAAGGATGGCACGATCAGGGTGCTGTCCCGCCCCGAAGAAGTTCGCAGGCTGCTGTTCAGCAATCCTCTCGGCCTTTTTGCCTATGGAGCCACAATGGGGCAGGATACCGCGTCGAGGATCGGTCCCGGTATCGCCAACCTTGCTGGAAGGATCGTGAGGAGGGAAATCGGCACTCCGAATTCGCTTGGAGATCTTCTCGAATCAGCTGGTGCGGCTTTCCAGCTTGCAGCGACTACGCTGCCGCAGATGATTCCGTTCAGGGAACAGGCAATGGGATTGCTTTCCATGCTGCCATCCTTACCATTGCCTTCCCTGCCATTGCCTTCTCTGCCCATTCCGATCAATCTGCCGTTTTTCGGTCCCAAAGCCCCTCCTGAACAGATCGAGCGTATTCAACTGACTGTCGGCGCAAAGGGCCTGCAGTCCCTGCCGGTATCGGTTGCCCACTCTTCATCGCCAGTTGATGTGGCGGACCTTGCGGGAATCAGGGAAGAACATGCCGTGAGGCTTGTGAAGGCTGGGGTGAAAAACTTCGACAACCTTCTCCAGAGAGGAAAAGACCGCAACGGCCGAAAGGAGCTTTCCGGATCATCGGGTATCGCTGAAGACCAGGTACTGACGCTGGTGAACCGTGCAGACCTTGCAAGGATCAAGGGCATAGGTTTCGTCTATTCCGAACTGCTTGAATCGTCCGGTGTCGATACCGTTCCCGAGCTTGCCCAGAGGAATCCCGTAAATCTTCATGCAAAAATGGTTGAAGTAAACCAGGCAAAGCATCAGGTTGAACATTTTCCTTCGCTTGATCAGGTTGTCTCCTGGGTGGAACAGGCTAAAAAACTGCCCCGCGTCATCAACTATTGAGCACAGTTTCACGCGGGGAAACCATGATTCAGCCGGGCTGTAAACCTTTCACCGCCCGGCATTGCGGTTTTCCGGCATCTGAAGATATCAGATATCGCATTCTTCGATGTGTAAAAATGCTGTAGCCCGTCTTGTCATGCCGGGAAGACGGAAACATCCTGAACACGTAAAAGAGTGAAAGTGTATATCCGGCGATCGGTGGATTAATACCGGTAAGGAAAGGTTATTCAGGTTCTCTTGCCGGTTTGACGAAAAGCACTTTTTCACGTTCGACGATAACCTGGCCGGTCTGCAGTTTTTTCGAGCGGCGTACAAATTTTTTCTGGGTATAGATAACCGGCACCAGTTTCGAGTGTTTGGCTGCCGAGTGCCAGGCTGCGATACCGGCGGCTTTTTTTATAAGGTCGATATGGTCCATGCCTGCCCCTTTAAGCACGCAGTGGGACCCCGAGGTTCCACGGGCATGGAGCCAGATATCATCGGGTTTAGCAAATTCGAAGGTCAGGAGTTCATTGTTTTCTGCATTTTTTCCGACGAAAAGTTTGACCTCGGGAGATAACCGGAACGTCCGGAATTGCTTTAACGGCTCATGTTTTTTACTTCCGGCAAGGTTTTTTCCGGGTTTGCCGGCATCATGTTCTTCGAGAAACTTTCGAGCCTCTTTGGGGCTTTCAATCGATTCCATCTTTTCGAGAAGCTGTTCCATTGCCTTTTTTTCCTGTTCGAGAACAAGGTGTCTGTCCTGCATTGTTTTCAGCTTTCCTCTTGTTTTCGAGGCTTTTGAAAAATACTCTTCAGCGTTCTGACGGAGAGAGAGAGCTTCTTTCAAAGCAATGGTTATATCATCGGGCACCTCCTTTTCAAGAATGTTCTGCAGGGTGATGCTTTTCCTGCCTTTTCCTTCATTGCCGAGTGAAGCCATGAGCAGATGACCGCATGTTTCATAGTTCCGGATGAGTTCCTCGAGCATTGCAGGATTGTAAGCTTCGAGTTCTTTTGCTTTTTTTCTGATCTGCTGCTGTAGTCTTGATCGAAAGCTTTTCAGATCCTCTTTTGTATCGAGGAATTTCAGCAGGGAGATGCTGTAGAAGGAAAGCCCCTCGAGAACCGAATCGAATGTGCGCGAGTGAGTTCCGGAATCTGCGAGAAGCGTGAATTCAGGTTCACCGTTTTCTTTTTCCTCTACGGTTGCAAGGGGATCGAGCAGTTCGTAGAAGATGTCACGGAATGCAAAGTAAACAGCCGAAGGGTCTGCATCTGTACCGGCGCGTTTGAGAAGATCCCTCGATAGTTTCGGGTCGAATCCCGGTAAAGTTGCGCAGATTGTTTCAACAATATTTTCTTTTTTGTTCTCATTCAACTGCCTGATAAAATGTGTTTTATCGAAAGCGAGTGTTTCGAGTGTTTTCAGGATATGCCTGCCGGATGTATTTTGCTGGCACGGATGACCGATAAGGCTGTTTTTCTCTTTGAATGCGTCCGCAATAACGTTGTTGTGTACCAGAAGAACATTGGATTTCTGCCCGAAAAGCTGGAGGATGATTACCGTTCTATCCTGAAGACGAATGGTTATTTCCCGGTCATAAGGGGACATCTCGATTCCGGAGACGGTTTTTCCATAAACTTCCGTCATGAGGTTTACCGATTGCCTGCTTTTCGAATCCGGCCCTGCTTTGACGAAAATGCTCAACCCGGGAATTCGGGTAATGATGAATAGTCGAAGGTGCTCGTGATCAGCCGTTTCGAAAGAGACGGTGAGCTGATTTTTATTCTGTGAACAGATACCGGTGACTGTAGCTCCAGCAAGCCGTTCATTCAGTTCCAGTGCGGCCTGATAGAGTGTGAAATAATTCCGGTGCATGAATACGGTAAAGATTGGTTGGCTGTTTTTCTAAAGGGCGCCTCTATTTATTTGTTCCGAAGCCCTATTGCCGCTTTGGGCGGTGCTCGAAATCCTCATGTACTACATGTACACTCCGGTTTCTCCGCTCCGTCCGCCTTGCACTCGTGCTTCTCACGACAATAAATAGAGGTACCCTAAAAAGAAAGAGGACGGTATTGTACGGGACAAGCTGCTCGCTTATCGGTTGTTATTTGTTTAGAGGTTCCGATGCGATTTTATTTTTTCAGTTTTCCGAAGAGAAGTTGATATCCTGATTTGCATTATGGGTATCTGATGCTGAATGGTACCATTTTTGTTCATTGTCAGCGGTGTTGGTTTTAACTTCTCTTGCATACATTTTTCTCAATTTATATTGAGCATTTGTACTTTTATGTTTTGCCGCAAGTGCATACCATTTCAGCGCTGTAACGCGATCTTTCAGTTGTTCGTTGCCGGTTTCAAAAGCAAGTCCAAGCTTGTATTCATCATCAGGGTTTTCCGGAATGTTTTTTTTGTAATAAACTACACCGGAATCTGTATTGTATACCCAGATGGATTTTATAACGGAATGGATGTATTTACTGGAAATTTTTTTATTGATCTGATAAAAAGGTCCATATTCATTATAGAGATTTTCGGAAACAACCTGTCCGTTTTTATCTGCTTCAGGTGTTGCGATTATTAATAAGCCAAGATGGTTTTTCAGTTCTCTCCCATTACCCGGCTCAATTCTGAACCTGATATTTGATTTAAGGATCTCTGCAAACTCAGGTTCGAGACGTATATCCCTTACAAGGAAAGTCGATGTTTCAGGAATGGCATTGTTTGGGTTTTCGGTGTTTAACAAGGTTCTTCTTGTATCGATTACAATTGTTTTTTCAGGAGATGTTTCATCGTTACAGATAATATTTATCGAAATAATCTGTTTGTCGATATCATATGAAGCTACCTGCGCATATCTGGAGATAAAATAATATGGTTTATGAAATGCTGTTGATTTGAATCTGTTGTTATAATCATCCGGTTTTTCAAATTCATCTTTTTGTGGAAATGATTTAAGCACTTCTTTAAAAAGTTCGGAAATATCGTCACCACTGAAATTTTTCGGAATAATGGAAGAGTATTGTTCGATAACCGGCTGTGTTGAAATTTCGGCAGATGTTGCAGTTTTTTCAAATGGTCTTTTTTGTAATTTATTATAATCAACTACATTTTGCTGTATCGGTTCATATAATAAAAAAACCGGGAGTGCTGCAAAAATTATTATACCTGCAGTTATAACAAATTTAATCTGATCGTGATAGGTGTTTTTTACAATTTTCTGATTTGAAGGTTTTTTTATTACACTTTCGGGTTTTTGCCGGGTGATGTTTTTTTGAGTATTGTATGACTGATTTTCCGGTTTGGAATCACTTATATGCATCTCCTGTTCCATGATCCACTCATCATACAGTTTTCTCCTGTTTGGATCGCAGAGTATTCGATAGGACTCATTGATGCTTTTCATTCGGTCAGCTGCTTCCGGGCTTCCCGGATTCAGGTCGGGATGATATTTCTTCGAGAGGATCCTGTAAGCAGCTTTGATAACATCATCCGGCGAATTTCTCGATACGCCGAGGTTATCATAATGTGTATAAATTGCCTTCATAATCAGTTAAGATTACTGAACATGGGGGGCGAGTGGCAAAAAATCGTCAAGTAATCTACAAAAAATAATTTAATAACACATCGAGCCCTGTGTATTTCGTACTGTTGTCAAATTCCATGACCATTAGCTTAAATCCCGTTCATTCCATCTGTTTCAGACTTCAGCAAAACTGGAGCTGTAATGATGGCCATCGTAAGAGGATCCTGTTTTAGGAGAGGTGCCCTGAAGTTTAGAGTGGAAATGGAGGATGAGATCGAAATGGGGCGATACGTATGGGTGAGTAAGTTGTTTCCTGTCGGTGTAAAGCAATTGAAAGGGTTTGATACTCAAAGGGTTGCCCGGGGATTGATTCTTCTTTATTCAATAATTTGGTTATATAAAGCAGTCAGCATCAAAGCACAAGAAAATCAGAACCAGCATGCCGGAATATAATGTAACTGGATGTGGTTGTCCGGAAGGAGAGGGTGGACGGGAGCCCTTGAAAAGACTTGGATGGCATGAATATTTCATGAGTGTGGCGCATCTTATTTCACGCAGGGCCACCTGTACGAGAGGCCATATAGGAGCCGTGATCGTAAGGGATAACAATATTCTCTCCACCGGTTACAATGGTGCTCCCGCAGGTCTGCCGCACTGTAATGAAACAAATTGCAAAATCTACCGCAGTACACACCCCGACGGAACTGTTGAGGAGAATTGCGTGAATACCATCCATGCGGAAATCAATGCCATAGCTCAGGCGGCAAAGCATGGAGTATCAATCAGGGATGCGGATATCTATATTACGGCAAGCCCCTGCATTCACTGCCTGAAGGTATTGATCAATGTCGGTATCAAAACCATTTTCTACGACAAGCCTTATAAAATCGAGCATATCGATGAACTGCTCAGGCTGTCTGGTATAAGGCTTGTTCAGGTAAACGTCGCCGAAAATACGAAGGAACAGGCATGAAACAGGCTGGTGATGCCTTTTTTATGAAACGCTGCCTCGAACTTGCCATGAAAGGGGCCGGAAAGGTAAGCCCCAACCCTATGGTGGGTTCGGTTGTCATCCATGATGGAGAGATAATCGGTGAGGGGTTTCACGAGCGTTTCGGTGGTCCTCATGCGGAAGTGAACGCAATTGCTTCTGTGGCCGATAAAGACCGGCTGCGGCATTCGACCTTGTATGTCAACCTTGAACCCTGTTCGCATTTTGGAAAAACTCCGCCCTGCAGTGATCTCATCATTGAAACCGGTATTCCCCGGGTCGTAACAGGATGCCGTGATCCTCATGCTGCCATTGCGGGCAAGGGAATTGCAAAACTGCTTGCGGCAGGTGTTACGGTTATCGAGGGCGTTCTCGAAGAGGAATCCATGAAACTGAACGAGGCGTTTATCAAGTTTCATACAAGGGAGTTGCCGTTTGTTTCCCTGAAGCTTGCCCAGACGCTTGACGGCAAGATTGCAACTTCCTCAGGTGCATCGCGCTGGATTACGGGGAAAGAGTCAAGAACGGAAGTGCACCGCATGAGAGCCCGGTATGACGCTGTAATGGCCGGTGAGGCAACCGTAAGACATGACAATGCACTTCTCACGGTCCGAAACTGTGAGGGCAGAAACCCGGTTCGAGTGGTCGCTGACCGCAGACTGAGCCTTCCTCTGGAATCTTCTGTTTTCGGTCCGGAAGCCCGAACCATTGTTTTTGCATCCAGAGAATGCAGGTTTCTTCCTCAGGCTGAAAAGCTTGAAAAAATGGGCGTGGATTTCGTCTTCGTAAACGATCATGCCGAAGGACTCGATCTCCGGGAAGTTCTGGGAGAACTGTACCGCAGGAACATCATTTCCGTTCTTGTTGAAGGGGGAAGCCGTCTTGCCGCATCGTTCATCCGTGAAAAACTTGCGGACAAGCTCTATATGTTCATCGCTCCAAAAATTTTCGGCGGAGATGCACTGAGCACGTTTGCTCCGCTTGGCATAACCATGCCGGATCAGGCCGTCGATCTCTGTTTTGAAACTCCGAAATTTTACGGAAAAGACATACTTTTGGAAACGTATATCAAATATTGAAGATCATTCCATAATCCGTCACCTTCCGGTTTTCTGCAGTTTTACGGAGAACAGGCGGACGGTTGCGACGGATTTGATAAAACAGTGTGTCGAAATGAAAAAAAATTCAAAAAGGAGAATGGCTGTGGTGGACCGTTTCATGAACAACAGTGATCTCGGCAAGTTGCTGCTCCGCGTTCCGGTCGGAGGCCTGATGCTGTTTCACGGTATCAACAAGCTTCAGACAGGGTATGCATTTATCAACCCTCTGCTTCAGAAAGCACATCTACCCGGGTACATCGCTCATGGTGTGCTTGTAGGCGAGCTGCTTGCGCCGATTCTGATCGTGCTTGGCATTTTCACCCGTCCGGCTGCACTTGCCGAGGCCTTCGGTATGGGTATGGCGGTTTACCTGGTACACCGCGGCCAGCTTTACTCTCTTGCCGATCACGGAGCCTATGCCCTCGAGCTGCAAGCGCTTTATTTATTCGGTTCCCTTGCGGTGTTCTTTCTCGGCGCAGGGCGCTTCAGCGCTTCGAGAGGTCAAAGTCCATGGAATTGAGGGGTGTCGAGGTGTGAAAGAGCATATCATCGATATCCGCAACATCACGGCATACAATGGCAGTACATGCGTTTTCAGGAATTTTTCACTGACGGTGGAAAATGGATGCAACACCGTGATCCTCGGTCCGAATGGATCGGGGAAAACCACCCTCATGAAGCTGCTTTCCTGTGAACTGTACCCTGTATTTCTTGAAAGCAGTCATGTGAAAATTTTCGGGCATGAGCGCTGGAACGTTGAAAAACTGAGGACTCGCCTTGGTATCGTTTCTCATGATCTGCAGCACAGTTATCTCACCGGGGCGAGGGGGATCAATGTCATCCTTTCCGGGTTTTACGCGAGTATCGATACCTGGAGGCATCAGCAGTTCAGCTCATCCGATCTCGGAAAAGCAGAAGCGGTCATGGAGATGCTTGGAATCGGACAACTTGCCAACCGCCAGTTCGGTACCATGTCGACCGGTGAACAGCGCCGTTTTCTGCTTGGCAGGGCGCTCGTCAACGATCCCGATGCGCTTTTGCTCGATGAACCGACTTCGGGACTGGATATCAAAGCTTCCCTGATTTATCTTGAAACACTGAGGAAACTCATGAGATCAGGCAAAACGGTCATTCTGGTCACGCACCATATCAACGAGATACCGCCTGAGATCGATAGGGTGGTACTGATCAGGGATGGGAGGGTTGCCGGTGAAGGAATGAAAAAAGAACTTCTCACATCAGTAGTGCTTTCGGATTTGTTCGATTACCCCCTTGAAGTTGTTTCACTCAACGGTTACTATGAAGTGTTTCCAGCTTTAAAAAGTGAAGACGAACTGTTTGAAGAATGAGTTGCTGCGCCGGAACTTTTTAAGCTGCTTCTGCGCTCTTATGCCCAATGGGATCATCTCCTTAAGCCATGTGATGTGTTGGTTACGGAAAGATATGAGGGCATGCATCAGATCGATGCCGCCTTAAGATGTTTATGATTTGTTTCCCGCGTTTATGAGCGGATGCTGCTTACGGGCTTCCAGGAGATCTTCCGGAACCGGGTGTTTAGATAACTTTGTTCACTATCGCATCTGCCAGATACCATGAATTCCGTAAATACCCTGCAGTCACATATAAAAAGGCTTTTTACAGTTATTCCTTTTTTCATGCTTGCTATTTCCGGTAAGGCCTTTTCCGCGGAAAATGGAATTAATGTACACGGTACTTCCGGCACTGTACCTGTTCAGTCTTCACAATCATCTGTTGCGCCTGTATCTGTAAAACCCGGTGACAGCGCGGCAGATGTTCCGGAAGGTTTTTTACGGAGGCCGCTCAAAAAAGGAGAGTCACTGTCCGGTCTCTGCAAGGCCGACTCGAGCTGTGAAATCGTGCTCATGAAAGTAAACCGTATTGACCAGCGGCATCTGGTCACGGGCAGAAATATTCTTGTTCCGGTTGATAAAGAGAAATCCCTGAATTATGTTCCTGTACCAAAGGTGCTTTCCGACAGCCGAGGTGAGCGCGAAATTCGGATATTTCTCCATCATCAGTATTTCGGTGCCTACGAGAAAGGGGAACTGCTGTTCTGGGGTCCTGTTTCCTCGGGGAAGAAAGGAAAAAATACACCGCCCGGTAGGTTCTTCGTCAATTACAAGCAGCGTTTCAAGCGTTCATTGAAATATGATGATGCCCCGATGCCTTTTTCGATCAATTTCAACAAAGGGTATTTCATTCACCAGCAGTCGATGCCGGGATTCCCGGCTTCACACGGGTGCGTGAGGCTGCTCGAAGTAGATGCCCAGCGTCTTTTCAACTGGATACGTCTGGGAGATCCGGTTACCCTGGTTATAGAGAGCTGAAACCACACAACAGCGCTTTCACTTGAAACATTTGATTTTTTCCCTGATCTTCAATACGCACCTGTTATTTTAAACTATCAACGACTTATGTTATGGCACTTATCACTCTCAAAGGAAATCCAGTTGAAACAGTCGGCACACTGCCTGTCAAGGGTTCCGAAGCGCCCTTTTTCTGTCTCGTCCGAACCGATCTTTCCGAAGCTGGTCCGGCCGACTTTGCAGGCAAAAGAATGGTGCTGAATATTTTTCCAAGCCTTGATACTGCTGTTTGCGCGGCCTCAGTGAGGAAGTTCAACCAGGAAGCTTCATCACTCGACAATACCGTAGTGCTCTGTATTTCTGCAGATCTCCCTTTTGCGCACAAACGTTTCTGCGAAACGGAAGGTCTGGATGATGTTGTGCCGCTTTCTGTATTCCGTTCGCCCCAATTCGGTGTGGATTACGGTGTGACCATTACTTCAGGACCATTGAAGGGGCTCCTTTCAAGAGCTATTGTCATTGTCAATTCCGATGGTATTGTCATCTATTCCGAACAGGTTCCCGAAATAGTTCAGGAACCGGATTATGCAAGCGCGTTCGAGGTTCTTGGATGATCTGAAATATTTATGCCGATTTAAATTGCAATAAAGCCGGTTTTTTTAGCCGGCTTTCTATTTTTCAACGTACCTTATACTGCTGTATGTTTATTCATTGACGTCACTTACAACATGTAAAACCCTCACCGTCATGACTCCTGAACTCTCTGTACTCTGTAAGGACGATATAGAAAAACGTCTTTGCGATATCGATTTTCAATCGCTGGTTGAACACAGGACATTCCATCCTTCTCCGGCTTCATGGGCAGATGAAGTGCTTTATTTTCTTTTTCTTGACCGTTTTTCAGACGGAAAGGAATACGGGGGATTCGCTGATAGCAAAGGGGTTCCGGTTGAAGCTCTTGCAGATGCTCGAACCACGCCTCTTTTCGATCCTTTTACCGACAGCGGGTCCGCTGAAAGGGAAGCCTGGTTCGAAGCCGGCAGAACATGGTGCGGAGGCACTATTGCCGGTATGAAGCAGAAGCTCGGATATCTGTCGAGGCTCGGCATTACCGCCATATGGGTAAGCCCTGTGTTCAGGCAGGTGACCGGGAGCAATGATTACCACGGTTACGGGATACAGAATTTTCTTGATGTCGATCCGCATTTCGGCTCAAGGGATGAACTGAAGGATTTTGTGCAGGCTGCACATGAAGCTGGCATCAGGGTGATCCTCGACATCATTATCAACCATGCCGGCGATGTGTTCGCTTACGAAGGCAACCAGCGTTATTTCTACCATGAAGGTCTGCAGTGGCCTGTGAGCGGATACCGGCTTTCAAGCGGAGAAGCGGGAAGCCTGGCATTCAGGGCGGCTCCTTCATGCTATGAAAGCGGTGCCTGGCCTGACGGCAGTGTCTGGCCTGAAGAACTTCAGTCGCCGGAAACCTGGAGCAGGCAAGGTGAAATAAGGGCATGGGATACATTTCCTGAATTTCTCGACGGGGACTTCTGTAGCCTGAAGGATGTCAACCTTGGAAATGCATTGAGGGATCCTGAGGCTTTACAGGATATAGAACGGCGTATCAGGGAGTTCGTTCCGTCGGACGCCCTTCGGCATCTCACCGATGTCTACCGGTTCTGGATTGCCTATGCCGATATCGACGGCTACCGGCTCGATACCGTTAAACATATGGAACCGGGAGCCGTAAGGTTTTTTGTCACCGCCATTCATGAATTTGCGGAATCCATCGGAAAAGAGAATTTCACGATTATCGGTGAAATCACGGGAGGTCGTGCCAATGCGGAAACACTCCTCAATGCGACAGGTCTCGATGCCGCCCTCGGAATCGATGATATTCCGGACAAGCTCGAGTTTCTGGTGAAGGGGTGGCGAAGCCCGGGTAATCCCGAAACGGCCGATCAGGAAGGGTATTTCGATCTGTTCAGGAACAGTATCCTCGATAACCGGAGAAGCCATCAGTGGTATTCGAAACAGATCGTCACGATGCTCGACGATCACGACCAGGTCGGTGTCCGGCACAAGTTCCGTTTCTGTGGAGATTCTTCCCGCAGCACCCGGCTGCTGCGTCCGGCGCTCGGTCTGAACCTTACCTCTGCAGGCATTCCCTGTATTTACTATGGAACGGAACAGGCATTCGACGGTGCGGACAATCGGAGCAGCAATGACGATTCATGGAGTGACGTTTTTCTGCGTGAGTGTATGTTCGGCGGGCCATTCGGCTCGTACCAGAGCACAGGTCGTCATTTTTTCAATGAGGAGCATGAGGCTTACCGGTTCGTTCAGGAGGTCAGTCTTCTCAGGAAAGAGCACATAGCGCTAAGAAGAGGCAGACAGTACCTGAGACAGGTATCGGAAAGCGGGCTGGACCGGGACTTTTACTACCCGCAGCCTGTCAACGGTGAACTCCACTGGATTGTAGCCTGGTCGAGGATTTTCGACAGGTCCGAATACCTTTGTGCGATCAATACCGATACCGAACGCGGGCTCAGCATATGGGTCGTTGCAGACAGCGGTATTCATCCTTCAGGCAGCCTTATGGAATGTCTCTATTCAACCGATCCGCTGCAGGCGGGGGATAAATCGCAGGTATCGGCTGCAATGGGTTCTGCTGTCCGCATATCGGTACCTCCTGCGGGGTTTGTTGTGTACAGGTAAGCGTTATATATTATTACTGTTCGAATAATTTTTACCGCTGTTGCAAGTTATCCAACAATGAAAAGCTGAACGATGTTTACCGGAATTGTCAAGGATGTCGGAATGGTAAAAGGGGTTACCCCGCGGAACGGAGGGCTGAGGCTCAGGGTGCAGTATATAAACATCGGAGAGTTCGGCGGGCTTTCTGTCGACGAAAGCGTCAGCATCAACGGTGTCTGCCAGACTGTCGTAGCCTTTGGCGAAAACTGGTTTGAAGTTGACAGCGTGGAAGAGACCCTGTCGAAGACAACCTTTGGTTCACTGCGTAATGGTTCAAGGGTGAATCTCGAACGGGCAGTGAGGCCTATGGACCGGCTTGGCGGTCATTTCGTGCTCGGCCATGTCGATTGTGCCGCATCTGTCCATGAAATAAAGGAACTTGGCACCAGCCGCGAGATCTGGATATCGTTTCCTGAAACGTTCAACCCCTACATCGTTCCGGCCGGTTCCATCACCATCGACGGTGTGAGCCTCACTGTTGCAAAACTTGAAACCGAGCGCTTCGCGGTTGCGGTTATTCCCTATACAGTTTCGCATACCACCCTGAACCTGCTCAGGGCGGGCAGCAGTGTCAATCTCGAGTTCGACATTCTCGGCAAATATGTTGCCCGGCAGCTTGCTTCCCGGCAGTCACCTGAACCTCCGGTTTCAACCATAAACGAGTCCTGGCTTCGTGAACATGGATTTTAAATGGCCGTAAAAGCAGATATCCAGCCCGATCTTTTCGGGTTTTCACCGTCAGCCGGAGGCGGAGAGCTTTTTCAGCCCCTTGCTGAACGTGTCCGTCCGCACAAGCTTGACGACATTGCCGGGCAGGAGCATCTTGTGGGCCCCGACGGGCCGCTTCGCCGCTATCTTCTTTCAGGCCAGGTTCCGTCGATGATTTTCTGGGGACCTCCGGGTTCCGGTAAAACAACGCTTGCCGAAATTTTCGCCCATTCCATGAATTACCGGTTCGAGCAGCTTTCAGCTATCGATTCAGGGGTGAAGGATGTCAGGAGGGCGCTTGAAAACGCTGAAAAATCAAGACGTGCCGGATTCAGTACGATCCTCTTCATCGATGAAATCCACCGTTTCAACAAAGCCCAGCAGGACACGCTGCTTCATGCCATCGAACAGGGCGTGATCGTGCTGATCGGGGCGACAACCGAAAATCCTTCCTTCGAAGTGAACGCGGCTCTTCTCAGCAGGATGCAGGTCTATATCCTCAAACCTCTCGGACCCGGAGAAATCGAAGCGGTCGTTCACCGTGCGCTGAAGGAGGACCGCTTGCTGAAGGACCGTTCGATCAGGATACGCGATCTTGACTTTCTCCTGCAGTTTTCCGGAGGCGATGCCCGCAAAGCGCTCAATGCCGTTGAAGCCGCTGTTTCACTTCTCCCGAAGGATGCAACGGAACTTGTGCTGACCCGTGAACTCCTCGAACAGGCACTGCAGCATCGTGCACCGATCTATGACAAGGGAGGAGAGTACCACTATGACATCATTTCGGCATTCATAAAATCGATGCGCGGTTCCGATCCCGATGCGGCGCTTTTCTGGCTTGCCCGGATGATCCAGGGAGGGGAAGACCCGAAATTCATCGCCCGCAGGATGGTGATTTTTGCAAGCGAAGATATCGGCAATGCCGATCCTTACGCATTGACCCTTGCGATTTCCGTATTTCATGCAGTTGAGCTTATCGGGCTTCCGGAAGCGAGGATCAACCTTGCCCAGGGGGTTACCTACCTTTCATCAGCCCCGAAATCGAATGCAAGCTACCAGGGGCTCAATGAAGCGATGGGTGATGCAGCCAATCTCCAGCATCTGCCTGTTCCGCTTCATTTACGCAACGCCCCGACCAAACTCATGAAAAACGAGGGATATGGGGCCGGGTACAAATATCCCCACAGCTTTCCGGGGCATTTTGTCCGGGAGCGGTATTTTCCCGAAGGAATGGATATCAGGGCATACTACCGTCCCGGTGATGAGGGGAGGGAAAAGTTTCTCAGGGAACGGCTCGATGGTTTATGGAACGATCGATACCGGTTATGATTGCAGTGAAACCGGTTGCTCTTTGTATATTCAAGCCAATGCTTTCAAAGGGAATTGAATGCAGGCTTTTTTCATCATGAAAGATCCAGTTATGAACAAGAGGATAAGCACGTTACTGTTTTTCTTTTTCCTGCTCTTCGGGTATCCGGCATTCTCGCAGCTTCACGCGGCAGAGACATCTGCCGGCATGCCAGTTTCTCTTGAGGATGCCGTTCGTATAGGGCTCGAGAAAAGCCGCGCACTTGAAATCGCCCGACTCGACAGACAGATGGCGGGCCAGAAAATCCGCGAAACCTGGTCACAGGTTCTTCCGCAGATTTCGGCGGATTTTACCTATACCCGCACTATCCAGCCAATGGTGCTCATTCTTCCACCCAGTCCTCTTTTCCCGAATGGCCAGTTTAATATAAGCACCGATAACGCGGGTGCCGCGAATGTCAATGTCAACCAGTCTGTTTTCAACCTCGCCGCGATTGCGGGTATCAGGGCGGCAAATGTCGTTCGCAGAATGAGTGACGAGGCATACAGGAATGCCGAAACCGGAGTCATTACCGATATTAAAATGGCCTATTTCGATGCACTGATCTCGAAAGACCAACTGAGGCTCATCGAACAGAGCATTTCGCGCTGGGAAGAATCACGTAAAGACACAAAGGCGATGTTCCGCCAGGGAATAGCCGCCGACATCGATACCCTCAAAGCTTTTCTCTCGGTCGAAAACCTAAGGCCCGATCTCATTCAGGCCCAGAACCGCGTCGGTATCACCATGACGAAGCTGAAAAACGCCATGGGCATATCTCCTGACAGCAGTATTATCCTTACCGGAAAGCTCGAAGTGCTTCCTTCATCTTATCCTTCAGAAATCACAGCAGCATATAGCGAAGCCCTTGCATCGAGGCCGGATCTTCATCAACTCGAGCTTCAGGTCAAGGCGGAGGGAGAACAGGTTTCCGCAGCAAATGCCGAGCATTTTCCGATACTTTCAGCGTTCGGGAAATGGGAAAAACAGACTGGTTTCAACGACGATACGAGGCTTGCCGATGCTCTATGGCCTGTATCATCTTCGGTTGGTCTGAAGGTATCGCTTCCTATCTTTACAGGCTTCCGCATAAGCGCAAAAGTTCAGGAGGCCAGGATCGCTCAGCTTCAGACAAAGACAAGGTATGAGGATCTCAAGGCAAATATCCGTGCGGAAATTGAAATAAGACTGTCGAATTTCAGGGAGTCGCAGAAACGGATCGAGGTTCAGTCAAAAACCATCGGCGTAGCCGAGAGAAGTTATAAAATTTCCCTGTTGCGTTTCAGGGAAGGAATTGGTTCGCGACTGGAACTCACCGATGCCGAACTGCAGCTCAACAAGGCAAAAACCAATCATCTGCAGGCAATCTACGACTATCTTGTTGCCAGCGTTCAGCTTGACAAGTCTTTGGGTAGATCCTCGTCTCAGGTTTTGACGGCGAAATAAACCAGGCTCGATGACCGGCCGGGGTGGATAATGCTTCTGCCTCCATAAAAGCCGGCCTTGAAGAGCGCCCATGCTTTGCTGAAGAGATGAAACGGTTTTTTCAGGTTGCTGCACGCGAGTTTTTCACTGAAGAAAAAATTATACAGCGTGTCCGGAAAGTAAGTTCTGGATGCGAGGATCCTGAGTTTATGCCTTTCGAGAAGTTTTTCGAGAGTGCCGGGAGAAAAATGAAAGAGATGGCGGGGTGCATCCCAGGCAATCCAGTTTTCCCGGTAATGTTCCGCATCGAAACTATCTGCATTGGGAACTGCGATTACTATTCTGCCCTCCGGGGCGAGCATTTCTGATATACGGGCAAGTGTTTCATTTATGGTATGGATATGTTCGAGAGCATGCCACAGGACAATGCGGTCGAATGTTCTTGCTTCCCACATTCCTGAGTGAATTGAACCGTGTATTTCAAGATTGAATGCGCTCCTTGCATGTTCCGCTGCAGCGGTGTCGGGTTCGATTCCTGCAAGCTGCTGAAGAGGGATGCCTTTTTTCCGGTGCAGATAGTCGAGAAGATCACCGGTTGAGCAACCGATTTCGAGAACTGAAAGCTTATGGGCCGGTTTCTGCGTTTCCTGGATGATGATTCCGGCACGATATCCAAGCAGCAGCCGGTGCAGTGCGAGATAAATCTGTTCGCCGCTGCAGGTTGTATCTTCACCTGTTAAATGAGGATCGTAGCGGCCGTTGCGGTAGTAAAATGGAATTTCCGCCTGCCCGGGGCGTGGATTGAGCATCAGAAGTCCCGATTTGCAGGAACGGACGAGATTCCATTTTTTTTCACCCGTTGTATCAAACCGGTCAGATACATGAAGAAACGAAGAGAACTCCGTTGAAAGGCTGATTGGGCAGGGGGGGATTTCCACGGGCGGAAGAGGTTATTGACTTTCCGCTTCGAGAAGTTCGGTGATAGCCTTTTTCAGATTTCTGTAAGTCAGTATCATATCGTTGCTGAGCACTTTAGCGTCGGCGAGAACAGGCATGAAATTCGTGTCGCCGTCCCAGCGCGGGACAATATGGAAATGGATATGGTTGTCGACGCTGCCGCCCGCTATCCTGCCCAGGTTGGCACCGAGATTGAAGCCATGAGGCCTCAGCGTGATTTTCAGGGCTTTCATGCACAGGTCGGTCAGTTCCATGACCTCGAGCTTGGTTTCTTTGTCCAGTTCGGAAAATTCAGGGGTCTGAATGAAGGGGATCACCATCAGATGTCCGCAATTATAAGGATAGAGGTTCATGATGATGAAGCATTTTTTTGCCCTGTGAAGAACAAAGTGCTGCTCGTCCTCTTCGGGAGGGATATCTGAAAAAATCGATTTCCCTGAATCGCCGAGGGTTTTATCTTCCTTGAAAGACTGCATATATACTTCACGCCACGGTGAGTACATTCTTTGCATGGAAAAGGTATCCCGATAAATTGCAAGTTTCTGTATGGTACCAAAGGTGGGACTCGAACCCACACGAGTTATGCACTCACTGGATTTTGAGTCCAGCGCGTCTACCAGTTCCGCCACTTTGGCTTGTTATCGAGGCGTGCGAGAGAAGGGACTCGAACCCTTACGCCTCACGGCACTAGTTCCTAAGACTAGCGTGTATACCAATTTCACCACTCTCGCATGAGTGCCAGAGAATATACGTGGTTTTTATTTTAATAAAAACTATCTTTCGACATACTTTTTCAGGTATGTAACTAAAAAAATTCACTATCGTGAGACCCGAAAGCCCATGAAGTTTGATCTACACCGCTTTGCAAACTTGGTTTCATGGGTTATCAGTCCGATTGTAGTTGCACCTGTGGCATATATGGCGATTGTCCTTGTCGGATATGGAAATAAACCTGAAAATATTTCCCATCTGTCTGTGCTTTTTGCATCAAGCACCATTGTTCCCATGCTTCTGATCTACGGACTGAAAAAAACAGGGAAGGTTTCCGATTACAATATCACCTTCAGGGAGCAGCGATTTCTTCCTCTGCTTGTACTCGTTGCGGTCAATGTGCTCGGGTATGAATTCATGCAGCAGCTTCATCCTCCGAGACTGTTGTCAGGCATATTGCTTTTCAATGCCGTCAATACTGTTCTGATTCTGCTGATCACCCTTCAGTGGAAAATCAGCATCCATCTTTTTTCCTTCGCGTCATCGGTTGCACTGCTTTTTATGCAGTTCGGTTTCAACTCGCTCTGGCTGCTTGCCGTTTTGCCCCTGTTGATATGGTCGAGGATTTTTCTTAAGGCTCATAACTTCATGCAGACACTTGTTGGCACCATTGTCGGGTTTGCGGTGATGTTTGCGGAGTTAAAATGGTGGACAGGATTGTGAAAAGGAAAAAATTTGCCGTTGTCATAACGACTTACGGAGAAGTTGAAAAACTGACGGTAGCAAATCTCTGGCCAAGTTCCAGAAAGATTCTCAAAGTCGTGACCCGACAGATTGTCAGAATTCCCGAAACACTGATTTATTTTATAGCTGATTATCGTTCTGCTAAGCATTATATCAACTGGAAGCTCAACCGCTACCATTCATCGTTCCTTGCCATTCACCGGGCGCAGACAGAACAGGTGGCAGGTTACATCGCTGAAAGCAGCAGCCCGGTACTAGCCAACAAAGATGTCAGGGTAATCGAGGCATATTATTTTGTTCCTCCATATCTTGATATCATGCTCGAGAAGCTGCAGAAGGAATATGACGGTATCATTCTGGTGCCGATGATTCCTGTCGAATCAGCTTTTTCTTGCGGGATTGCCTGCCAGATGGTAATGGATACCTGCAAGGAGGGCATGCTCGGTACTGTGAGGGTTATCAGCAAAATGTGGAAGGATGAGCGGCTGCACCGTATCTATACCGATTATCTTTTCAGGCAGCTCGACGGAGCGATAAAAGGGATTCGAGGCGGAAAGGTTGGTCTGGTGCTTGTCATTCACGGTACACTTGTCAGGGACAGAGCCGGAAATCCTCCGAAGGTTTTTACAGGGCTCGAAGAGACCGAGGAGTTTTTCAGGATCATGAAACGGAAGATTATGGAACATCCTGAAAACATTTTTCTCGATGTCCGGCAGGGTTGCATCAATCATTCGAGAGGCGGGCAATGGACGGAAGACACTGTCGACAAAGCCCTTGAAGAGTTCAAAAGAGAAGGGTACCAGGCTGTCGTCATGTTTCCGTACGGTTTTTTCGCCGACAACAGCGAAACCGAATTCGACTCGAAAGGCAAGCTCGATCAGGCGAATTTCCCTTTGTCACAGTATATAAGATGTATAAACGATTCACCGGAATTTGCCCGGTGGCTGGCTGACAGGGTGCTTGAAGAGGTTCAGGCGCTCAGCAACCTGCAGAATGCTTTTGAAAGCCTTGAACGTAAATAATAAACTGCCGGAAGAATTGAATACAGTAACTTTCGATGAAGTCGAGCGGCGGGAGGAAGTCCTGCGGTGTGATCCGGAGAATGCAGGGAAACTGCTCGATCTGGCGCTGGCGTATATCGATCTTCAGCGCAATGCCGAAGCTGTAGAGCTTCTTGACCGCTGCATCCAGGATAGAAGCAGGGATGCGGCAGCTCTCTATGCGAGGGCGGTTGCATACCTCTCTTTGAACGATTACCGCAAGGCCGGGAATGATTTTCTGCGAGTTCTTGTCCTTGAGCCGGAAAATGTGGATGCTCACAGGCATCTCGGAGTAATCCAGCTCATGCTCGGCAAGGAGGAGGCTGCCATGAAAACGATCAGAAAAGCGCTTGCGATCGATCCGGATTGTGCAGACCTTTATTGTGTGCTTGGCGATGTCCATCTCGACCTTTGCGAATATGACCAGGCAAAGGAAGCGTTCGACAAAGCTGTCGAGCTTGCACCGGAGCAGGCCGAGCCTCACTGCAAGATTGCCATGTATTATCTTTCACGGGGCGATATGAAAGGCCTGAAAAGAGAATACGAACTGTTGAAAACACTTGATGCATCGATGGCGGAACAGATCGGAAGCCTGTTTTTCACAACCTGAAGAGCCATGAAACTATTTCCCGATAACGAAACGAAGAAACGGTTCATGAAAACCGGTCTTCCATTTCTCCTCGGCTTTGCCTGGGTTCCTATCATCTGGATGGTACTTACCGCACTGCTTGGCCCGGTTCTCTATGTCCTGACCGGTTCATGGGTGATCACACAGTTGATCATCGTAATATTTGCCTTTCTTTTCACCTATCTGTTGTTGACGGTATTCAGGCGTTTCAACAAAAGAGTTTACAGTGAAAAGTCTGAATGAATGATGCTTTATGCAACTTGATATTATTTGTGTTGTAATTTTTTAGGGATTTTGTTCTGTTGACCTGAAAAAAGTCTGTTTATTAAAAAAGGTGATTTATTATCGGCATCAAAAAGAAATTTTTTTTATATTTGCGCACCTGAGCCGGAGACCGGATTTATCAAGAGTTTAAAGAACATTGTGCCGGTTGGCCGGGTTTAACTCAAAAGGCATAACATGGATCAAACCTTAAGTAATTTTGGCAATGTTTTTGCATTCCTCCTTCTCGGTATCGTATTCGTAGCAGGAGGTTTTCTTACCGCCCGTCTTCTGCGCCCCAACAGACCCAATCCTGAAAAAAATTCAACTTACGAATGCGGTGAAACCGCGGTGGGAAGCGCATGGGTGAAATTCAATATCAGGTTTTACGTCGTCGCGCTGATTTTCATCATTTTCGATGTCGAGGTTGTTTTTCTTTTCCCCTGGGCTACTGTGTTCAAGCAGCTCGGTCAGTTTGCCCTTATAGAAGCTCTTGTATTTGCAGGTATCCTGATTCTCGGGCTTGTTTATGCCTGGGTCAAGGGTGATCTCGACTGGGTAAGGCCGACTCCCAATATTCCGAAGATGCCCGAGATGCCGTCGGAAACATCCCGGACAATCGGGGACTAAATACTATTCACCATATTTTACCTCAGACGTTATGGGTTTACTTGATGCCGCAATAACAAAGCACAACGTGCTGGTGACATCGGTTGATAATGTTCTTAACTGGGCGCGCCTCTCTTCCTTGTGGCCGATGGGTTTCGGTCTTGCCTGCTGCGCTATCGAGATGATGGCCACCAACGCATCCAATTACGATCTCGAGCGTTTCGGGATATTTCCCCGGTCATCGCCTCGTCAGTCCGATCTTATGATCGTTGCGGGTACCGTTACCATGAAAATGGCTGAAAGGGTTGTCCGCCTTTACGAACAGATGCCGGAACCTCGTTATGTCCTGTCGATGGGCAGCTGTTCGAACTGCGGCGGTCCATACTGGGAGCACGGCTACCATGTGCTCAAGGGTGTCGATCGTATCATACCGGTTGATGTCTATGTGCCGGGATGTCCGCCAAGGCCCGAATCGCTGATTGGCGGTCTGATGAAAGTCCAGGAGCTGATCAGGATGGAGCAGATCGGGATTTCCCGTGCCGATGCCCTGAAAAAGCTCGCCGAGAAAAGTGCTGATCCGAAGATGGTGATCCAGCGGGAACGCAATGCTGTCAGTGTATAATCATTAAAAGGCCAGGAAAGAGATGGAAGAAGGAGCGGTTTTGTCGCAGGCAGTGAAGGAAAGCGCAGAAGCTTATGCGGTTATCCATGAAAAATTCGGCGATGCGGTGTCGGCTTTTGATGCCAACCCCACCATGCCGTTTTTCGAGGTGCTCGATGTTGCTCTCTGGCAGAAGATAGCTCTGTTCATGCGTGATCATCCCAGGCTCAGGTTCAATTACATGGCCTGCCTCTCCGGTGTCGATTATCCGGCGGAAGAAAAAGTCGGTATTGTCTGCAATCTCGAGTCTCTCGGGGAGCTGAACCACAGGATCGCCGTGAAGGTCAGGTGCGCTCGTACCGGCGGTTCAATTCCGACAGTTTCGTGTGTCTGGCATACGGCCAACTGGCACGAACGTGAGGCTTATGATATGTACGGTATGGTTTTTGCCGGTCATCCGGATCTGAGAAGGATTCTCTGTCCCGAGGACTGGGAGGGTTATCCGCTTCTCAAGGATTACAAGGTGCAGGAGACGTACCACGGTGTGAAAGTGCCTTATTGACAGGGAAAAAAGGGTTTACAATAGAAAAAAGCAGCTCAAGTATGAAGGAATTAGATACAGCTGGACAGGGTTCGATCAGGGTAACCCGGAAAAGCGGCAACGTTGTTGTTCTTGAAAAGGACCTTGCGACCGAGCAGATGGTGCTTGCCATGGGTCCCCAGCATCCTTCGACACACGGTGTTCTCAAGCTCGAATGTCTTACCGACGGAGAGGTTGTCACCGAGGCTGAGCCATATCTCGGTTATCTGCACCGTTGTTTTGAGAAGCATTGTGAAAATGTCGATTACCCCGGTATTGTGCCGTATACCGACAGGATGGATTATCTTGCCGGTATGAACAGCGAGTTTGCCTTCTGTGTGGCTGTCGAAAAACTCCTCGACGTCGAAATTCCAAGGCGTGTCGAATTTATCAGGGTCATTGTGGCAGAGCTCAACAGGATCGCTTCCCACCTTGTGGCAATCGGTACCTACGCTATCGACCTTGGTGCATTTACTCCGTTTCTTTTCTGTTTCCGTGACCGTGAACATATTCTCAGCCTTCTCGAATGGGCTTCCGGTGCAAGAATGCTCTATAATTATATATGGATCGGTGGCCTTGCCTATGATGTGCCTGCTGATTTTCCGAGGAGGCTCAAGGAGTTTGTCGATTATTTCAGACCTAAAACCCGTGAGCTTTTCAAGCTTCTGACTGAAAACGAGATCTTCGTCAAGCGTACGAAAGGAATCGGCATCATGCCGGCCGATGTAGCCATCAACTACGGATGGTCCGGTCCGATGCTCCGCGGATCCGGTGTCAAATGGGACCTCAGGAGGAACGATCCCTATTCGGTATACCCGGAACTCGATTTCGATGTTCCTGTTCCGGACGGAAAGTTCTCCGAAATCGGTGACTGTCTTTCACGCCATCTTGTCAGGGCCATCGAAATGGAGGAGAGCCTCAATATTATCGATCAGTGCCTCGAGAAAATGCCTTCATCGGAAGGTTTCGATCCAAGAGCGGCCATCCCTAAGCGTATCCGGCCGAAAGCCGGTGAAGTTTACGGCCGTGCAGAAAATCCGAGAGGCGAACTTGGGTTCTATATCATGAGCGACGGAAAATCCACGAAGCCGCTGCGCTGCAAGGCTCGGTCCTCGTGTTTCGTGAACCTTTCGGCCATGAAAGACCTTTCCAGAGGTCAGTTGATCCCTGATCTTGTCGCTATCATCGGCAGTATCGATATCGTTCTCGGGGAGGTTGACAGATGAGTATATCCGCATTATCGCAAATCAGCATGCCGCTTCTTATGGGTAGTTCGATCAACGCCTGGTCCGACTGGATGACAGGCTTCAATCCGATGGGAATTCCCCTCGGACTCATTATCCTTGCCGCTATTCCGCTCGTGTTCATTGCGGTCTATGCGCTTACCTACGGAGTTTACGGAGAGCGCAAGATCTCCGCCTTCATGCAGGACCGTCTTGGTCCGATGGAAGTCGGTTACTGGGGAATCCTGCAGACGCTTGCCGACATTCTCAAGCTTATCCAGAAGGAGGATGTTGTTCCGACCTCGGCGGACAAGTTCCTTTTTGTGATTGGCCCCGGAATCCTGTTTGTCGGTTCTTTTCTCGCTTTTGCGGTGCTTCCTTTCAGCCCGGCATTTATCGGGGCGAACCTCAATGTCGGTTTGTTTTATGCGATCGGTATCGTATCGATAGAGGTTGTCGGCATTCTTGCCGCAGGGTGGGGTTCCAACAATAAATGGTCGCTTTACGGGGCTGTCCGCAGTGTCGCGCAGATCGTGAGCTATGAAATTCCTGCTGCGATCGCCCTCCTTTGCGGTGCGATGATGGCCGGTACACTCGACATGCAGAAGATTACGATGCTGCAGTCCGGTGATTTCGGTTTCGCACATTTTTATCTGTTTCAGAGCCCTATCGCATGGCTTCCTTTCCTTATCTATTTCATCGCATCGCTCGCAGAAGTGAACCGTGCGCCTTTCGATATCCCTGAAGCGGAATCGGAGCTTGTAGCCGGTTACTTTACGGAATATTCAGGCATGAAGTTCGCCGTGATCTTCCTTGCCGAGTACGGCAGCATGTTCATGGTTTCCGCGATCATATCGATCGTATTTCTCGGCGGATGGAATTCTCCGCTGCCGAATATCGGAGGTCTGGCCCTTAATACATGGACCAGCGGGCCGTCATGGGGTGCATTCTGGATCATCATGAAAGGGTTCTTCTTTATTTTTGTGCAGATGTGGCTTCGCTGGACGCTTCCCCGTCTCAGGGTTGACCAGCTCATGTACCTCTGCTGGAAAGTTCTTACCCCTTTCGCCTTTGTCAGTTTCGTACTGACGGCAATCTGGGTCATTTATGTGCCATAAGAGAAGTTCAACAAGTCAAAGCCGGAACAGCAAAGACGAAAGAGTATGAGCGAGTATTTCAGTAATATAAAAAACAGTGCCGTTACCATTGCCACAGGCATGGGCATCACCCTGAAGCACTTCATCAATGCGATCCATCGCAAGGGTGACGCAGGCGTCGCTGAAAAGGACTATTTCAATCAGGTTGACGGTCTCTGTACACTCCAGTATCCGAAGGAAGTGATACCGACACCGAAAATCGGCCGCTATCGTCTTCATAACGATATCAACGACTGTATCGGTTGCGGCCAGTGCGTAAGGGCTTGTCCTATTTCTTGCATCATGATGGAAACCATCAAGGTTCTGCCTGAAGATTTCGCCGTGTGCGGAAAGACATCCGACGGTCAGCAGAAAAAGTTCTGGATTCCAGTTTTTGATATCGATGTCGCAAAATGTATGACCTGCGGCATCTGTACAACAGTATGTCCGACCGAGTGCCTTGTGCACACCGAGGTCAGCGATTTTTCGGAATTCGACCGCAGCAACTTCATATACCACTTCGGCAACCTTACAAGAGACGAAGCGGAAGCGAAAAAGCGCAAGGCTGCCGAAGCAGCAGCAAAAGCGGCAGCTGAAAAGAAAGCAGCGGGAGAGCGACCGGCACCCGCAGCAAAACCGGCACCGGCGGCAAAGCCGGCTCCAGCAGCGAATCCGGGTGAGAAGGGCGGAGAATAAGCGAACATAATCAATATGCTCTATTGCTATGAGTAACCAAGCGTATACAATAATTTTCTATCTCTTTGCGGCGATCACGGTCTTTTCCGCGGCCTTCGTGGTTTTTTCCCGGAACGTCATTTACTCCGCATTTTCACTGCTCTTCACCTTTTTCGGTGCGGCGGCCATCTATGTTTTCCTGAGTGCCGATTTCATCGCCGTCACCCAGGTCGTGGTTTATGTCGGAGGTATCCTCGTCCTGCTGCTTTTCGGTGTCATGTTCACCAACAGCATCATGCAGACCGATCTGAAGACCGATGTGCTTAATATGGTGCCGGGTACCATCTTGCTTGTTGCTACGCTCACCGGTATTCTGTACACCTTTTATTCGACTCATTCATGGATGCCATCCACGAAACAGTTGCAGGGCAGCATCGTCGAACGTATCGGGTTCGAGACCATGTCCGGGTTTGTGCTTCCATTTGAAATGGCTTCGATCGTACTGCTGGTAGCCCTTCTCGGTGCTGCTTTTCTCGCGCGTTTCGAGAAGCAGGGAAATAAAGAACAATAAGAAGAGAGAACATGGAACAGTTGACACACATAGGCCTCAACCATTATCTGACGATATCGGCCTTTCTTCTCGGGTTCGGCCTTTTCGCGGTCATGACCCGAAAAAATGCCATCGTCATCCTCATGGGCGTCGAGCTTATTCTCAATGCCGCGAACATCAATTTCCTTGCTTTTTCAAAATACAACGGAGACATGGCCGGGGTGATGTTCAGTCTGTTCGTGATTGTTCTCGCTGCGGCCGAAGCCGCCATAGCGCTTGCAATCGTGATCAATATTTTCAAGTTGTTCAGGAGCGTCGATGTCTCGAGCATCGATACCCTGAAGGAGTGAAGGGCGTAATCCGCACTATCAGTTTTAATTTTTTCTTGTAAACACAAATAGAACATGCACAGTTTAATTCAGTTATCAATAGTCGTACTGCTGCTGCCGCTGCTCTCTTTCGTCATTCTTATTTTCTTCAACCGCCGGCTTCCGAGAAGAGGCGATTTCGTAGGGGTGGGAATACTTGGCACTGCATTTGCAATATCCCTCTACATGTTCTGGACGGTTATTGTACAGACTTATGATCCTGCTTTCAAACTTGCCTGGGATTTCACCTGGATCGATCTTGGAAATGTACCCAATGTCGGACCGCTGAAAATCAAGATGGGCATCGTGATTGACAACCTGACGGTCATCATGCTCGCCATGGTAACGCTCATCAGTCTGCTTGTGCACCTTTACTCGACAGGGTATATGGCAGGCGACAAGCATTATGGACGCTTTTTTGCCTATCTCGGTATTTTCACCTTCTCGATGCTCGGCATCGTGCTTTCGGACAACCTCTTTTCGATCTACATGTTCTGGGAGCTTGTCGGTCTTTCTTCCTATCTGCTGATCGGGTTCTTTTTCGAAAAGCAGAGCGCGGCCGATGCACAGAAAAAAGCGTTCCTCACTAACCGTGTCGGCGATATCGGCATGTGGCTCGGTATCCTGATCCTTTATTCGCAGTTCCATACCTTCGGCTACCAGGAAATTTTCAATAATCTCGCTGCAGGCAAGTTCACCATGTCAAATGCATGGCTGACAGCTGCCGGTGTGCTGCTCTTCATGGGATGCGTCGGTAAATCAGCACAGATTCCCCTGCATATCTGGCTTCCTGACGCCATGGAAGGTCCGACTCCCGTTTCGGCACTTATCCATGCAGCTACCATGGTTGCCGCAGGTGTCTATTTCGTAGCAAGAATCTTTGCGCTCCTCACACCGGATGCTCTGCACGTGATCGCTTTCTGCGGCGCTCTCACCGCCTTCATGGCTGCCACTATCGCGATCACCCAGAACGATATCAAGAGGGTGCTGGCTTATTCCACCGTTTCCCAGCTCGGTTACATGGTGCTCGGCCTCGGTGTCGGCGCCTACTCCGCCGCGCTTTTCCACCTTCTTACGCACGCTTTTTTCAAGGCATGCCTCTTCCTCGGTTCCGGTGCGATCATCCATGCGATGCACCATGAACAGGACATGCGCTGGATGGGCGGCCTGAGAAAACACATGCCCTGGACATTCGCTACATTCACGTTTGCAACGCTCGCACTTGCAGGACTTCCGCTAACAAGCGGTTTCATGAGCAAAGATGCCATCCTCGCCAGCGCGATCGGTTTTGCAAAGGTTGAAGGAGGCGGTATATACTATATCATTCCGGTACTCGGTTTCTTCTCGGCCATGCTTACCGCTTTTTACATGGGCCGCCAGATATGGCTTGTCTTCTTCGGTGAAAGCCGTACCCATCTGAAACCGGCTGAAGAACATCACGGGCATGATGCCCATGCCGCTCAAGGTGGTCACCACGGCCATGACGACCACGATGCGCACGACGAGCATCACGGTGTTCATGAGGTTGCCTGGAACATGAGGGCCCCGCTCGTCATTCTTGCTTCACTCTCGGTCTTCTTCGTCTTCTCGCCCGATCCGCTCGATGGCGCCAAGGGCTGGTTCATGCACATGGTGCAGACCCCGCAGACTGTCGTGGGCCGTTACGTATCCGAACATCCGAAGGCGATGGTTACAGCGGAAACTGCATTGATGGCCGAAGCTGTTCAGCCTGAAGCATCCCATGCCATTACCGATGCTTCGCATGCCAATGCGGAACCGGCACATGCCGCTGCCGGGAATCATGGAGAAGGACCGGTATTCACCGATGAACGGCAGGCGGAACTTGCACACGGTTCACATGCGGCCCACTACCCCGCAATCATCATATCGAGCATTATGGTGGTGATCGGTATCAGTATGGCACTTGTCGTCTTTGCATTCAGGATCATCGATCCGGACAGGACAGCTGCAGCCATTCGTCCGCTTTACCTCTTCTCATACAACAAGTGGTACTGGGATGAAATGTACGAGGCTACCGTCATCAGGTTCTCCATACTGCTGTCCAAAGCTCTTTCCTGGTTCGACGCGAAGATTGTCGATGGCATCGTGAACGGAGTAGCCATCACAACAAGGAATTTCGCATTTGCCAACGGAAGCTTCGATAAATATGTTGTTGACGGACTGGTTAACTTCACGGCATTTGTTGTGAACACGACCGGCGGCATCCTGAGAAAATTCCAGACAGGAAAAGTACAAACCTATGTCGTTCTGGCTCTTCTTGCCGTGGTCGGATATTTTATCTATTACTTTACAAAACTGATCTACTAAGAGGGATTTTATTTAATTTGAAAACCTACAGATACGGAACATGCTCAGTATAATTGTCTTTCTGCCTATTCTTGCCGGTCTGGTGATTCTTGCCGTGCCATCATCACAAAAGCAGGTAATCAGAATTGTTTCATTGCTTGCGGCGCTTGCCCAGATAGTGATTGCGCTTCTGATCTGGCGAGGTTACGATCCCTCAATGGCCGGAATTATCGCGGCTCCCGGAGGATCTCCTGCTGGTTCATTCCAGTTCATCGAGCGCCTTCCATGGATAAATATCGATCTCGGCAATTTCGGCAAGCTCAATATCGAGTATTTCCTCGGTGTTGACGGTATTTCCATCTCAATGGTTATCCTCACTGCGCTGATCTCTGCCATAGGTGTACTGTCGAGCTGGACGATCCAGAAACAGGTCAAAGGGTACTTCATCCTGTATAATCTGCTTGCAACAGCGATGATGGGCTGTTTCGTGGCGCTTGATTTCTTTCTCTTCTATGTATTCTGGGAAATCATGCTGCTTCCGATGTACTTCCTCATCGGTATGTGGGGCGGACCGAACCGTGAATATGCAGCTATAAAATTCTTTCTTTACACGCTGTTCGGCTCCGTGTTCATGCTGCTTGTCATGATCGGCCTATATTTCAGCGTTATCGATCCGGTTACCCATAATCATACATTCAGCCTTGTCGCCATGGCAAGTCAGGAAAACTATATCAAAGGAGCTATTCTCGGCCCTGACAACACTTTATGGCGGTATGTAGCCTTTATCGTTCTGTTTATCGGTTTTGCCATCAAGGTTCCGATGTTCCCGTTCCATACCTGGCTGCCAGACGCACACGTCGAGGCTCCGACCCCGATTTCCGTCATTCTTGCAGGTGTTCTTCTTAAGCTCGGTACTTACGGAATGATGAGGATCAACTTCCCGCTTTTCCCGGAAGTTTTCCATGCATCGCTCTATGTTATCGGCATCTTCGGCGCCATCAATATCATCTACGGCGCATTCTGCGCGCTCGCCCAGCAGGACCTCAAGAAGATGGTCGCATACTCTTCCATCAGCCATATGGGCTATGTGCTGCTCGGTCTTGCAGCCGGCAACAGCGAAGGCATGCTCGGCGCTCTTTACCAGATGTTCAACCATGGCACCATCACAGCCATGCTCTTCCTTCTTGTCGGCGTGATCTATGACCGCGCCCATACCCGCCAGCTCGATAAATTCGGCGGTCTGGCTTCCTATATGCCGGTATATGCCGGAATCGTAACCGTAGCATGGTTTGCTTCGCTCGGTCTTCCGGGTCTCAGCGGCTTCATTTCCGAAGCGTTCGTTTTCGTCGGTGCTTTCAGCTCCGTTACGACCCGCAATATCGCCATCGTTTCCGTGCTCGGCATCGTTTTCGGTGCTGCCTACCTGCTCTGGTCGCTGCAGAGGATGTTCCTCGGTACAAGGAAGCCGGATGCGGCATATGACCTCGAAGTCGGTTCAGACGGACATGAGCATATCCATTTCCATGACTGGAAAGGAAAACTTGATCTCGATGCACGCGAACTTGTCATGCTTGTTCCGCTTGCCGTCATCATCATCGCACTCGGAATCTATCCTATGCCTGTGATCGGTCTGCTCACGACAAGCATCAACAAGCTTGTCACTGTTCTGACTCCGGTCGTGATGACATCGATGAATTAACGTGAATTAAGTGACGTAAAAGAATAAACGTAGAGAATTATGTTCGAGCTGCCATCAGGTGCTGAAATTCAGGCGATCATTGCAACTCTCAATGCAAGCGTTGGGTTTTTTATACCTGAAATATTCCTGTCCGCGCTTTTTATGCTCCTGATCGTGATCGATCTCGCAGTTAAAGACCGGAAAAACGATTTACTTGCAATGACGACCCTTTTAGGTCTCGCTGGTAGCATGTACTTTATCTATCAGCAGCATGCGATGCCTGCGGGGGAGTTCTTTTTCGGGATGTATGTTCTCGACGAGTTCGCATTGTTCTTCAAATACTTCTTCGTCGTCTCCGGCATGCTGGCCGTCATCGTCACTATGGCGGACGATCAGTTCGATCGCGAGGTAAAGAGTATCGGAGAGTATTACGCGATTGTCGTTGCCATGGTCATCGGCATGATCATGATGGCTTCTTCAGCCGACCTCCTCATGATTTTTCTCTCGATGGAGCTTGTCGGACTTTCAGCCTATGTTCTCACCGGCTATTTCAAACGTAACGCCAGTTCGTCGGAAGCAGCCCTGAAATACCTCGTTTACGGTGCGGTTTCATCAGGCCTCATGATTTACGGTTTCTCGCTGATTTATGGCCTGACCGCCCAGACCAATCTTCTGAAGATCAGTGCGGAACTTGCCGTTCACGGCTACGATCCTCTGGTGATGATTCTTGCAACCCTGCTCATTCTTGCCGGGTTCGGCTACAAGATCGGCGCAGTTCCTTTCCACTTCTGGAGTCCCGATGTGTACGAAGGAGCACCCACGCCGATTACCGCCCTGCTGTCGGTTGCATCGAAGGCGGCCGGTTTCGCTCTTCTCGTCCGTTACTATTTTATATCGGTTCCCCACGGCCTCAAGCCTTATGAGGATTTCGCCGGGATAGACTGGCACTCGCTGCTTATACTTATTGCCGCAGCTTCCATGATTTACGGAAACGTTGTCGCGTTGTGGCAGAAAAACGTCAAAAGGCTGCTTGCCTACTCCTCTATCGCTCATGCCGGATATATCCTTCTCGGCATCATCGTAATGGACAAACTCGGTACCCAGGCGACCCTTGTTTATCTGCTTGCCTATTTCCTCATGAACTTCGGAGCTTTTTACGTCGTCATTCTCATCGCCAACAAGACCGGCAGCGAAAATCTGGACGATTATCGCGGTCTCGGCAAGACAATGCCTCTTGCCGGAGCGGCCCTGACCGTATTCCTCATTTCTCTTGTCGGCCTTCCCCCCACTGCAGGTTTCATCGGCAAGCTGATGATCTTCGCCTCACTGCTGAACAAGGGATCGCTCTATATGGTCCTTGCGTTCATCGGCATCATGACGAGCGTCATCTCGCTCTACTATTACATGCTGATACCGCTCAACATGTTCCTGCGCGACTCGACCCAGACAGAACAGAGGAACATGAGCATCTCCATGACAGCTCGTATTGTCATGGTCGCGCTTATGGTTCTCACGATATATTTCGGTATCTACTTCGCTCCTATGATGGAGTTTGCAAACTATTCATCGGCCATGTTCGGCATGAAATTCCAGTAAATCGGAGCAGAAAAGGAAAATTATCCAATCCCGTTATTCCATGAGGTTTAACGGGATTTTTTTTGGTATTGTTGTATATTATATAAACGATTGTTATTTTAGCGTAAATATACGGTAACTCCTTCCGCTTGTCTTTTCTGAATTATTTCAGTTTTTTTCTTAGATTTATCTAATATTTTTTCCCTATAAACTGATCCTTTCAAAACGGAGGTATTAATGCAAAGTAACCAGACCTTTGCCGATCTGTTCAGGGCCAGGGGAGTAAGCCGCAGGGATTTTCTCAAGTTCTGTTCCCTTACCTCGGTTTATCTCGGCCTTTCACCATCGATGGTTCCCAGCATTGTGCATGCCATGGAAAACAAGACGAGAACACCGGTATTGTGGCTCCACGGTCAGGAATGTACCTGTTGTTCGGAATCCTTCATCCGCTCTTCCCACCCGAGAATCGAAGATCTCCTTTTCAACATGATTTCCCTTGATTACGATGATGTGCTCAGCGCTGCTGCCGGTCACCAGCTCGAAGCCGTACGCAGGAAAATCATGAAAGAGTACAAGGGCAAGTACATTCTTGCCGTAGAAGGGAATGTATCGACAAAGGATGACGGGGTTTACTGTATGGTCGGCGGCGATTCTTTCCTGAACATCATAAAGGAGACTGCAGCCGATTGTGCCGCAATTATCGCATGGGGCGCATGTGCCTCTTTCGGCTGCGTTCAGAATGCCGAACCCAACCCTTCCGGAGCGAAACCGATCGATGAAGTCATCAAGGACAAGCCGATCGTGAAAGTTCCGGGATGTCCGCCGATTTCAGAGGTCATGACCGGTGTCATTACGCATTTCCATACCTTCGGTACCCTGCCTGATCTTGACCGTTTCGGCCGCCCGAAAGCTTTCTACAACACGAGAATCCATGACAAATGCTACAGGCGCGCATTCTTCGATGCGGGCATGTTTGTCAGGAGCTTCGACGATGAAGCCACGAGAAAGGGATGGTGCCTGTACAAGATGGGTTGCAAAGGCCCAACCACCTATAACTCCTGCTCAAAGATCCAGTGGAACGAAGGGACAAGCTTCCCGATCGGTTCCGGTCATCCGTGCATCGGCTGCTCCGAGCCGAATTTCTGGGACCGGGGACCGTTCTACAAGAGGCTGGCTGAGGTTCCGTTCCTTGGAAGCGACAGTAATGCCGACAGGATCGGTATGATCGCTTTGGGTGCCGCTGCTGCCGGTGCCGCTGCACATGCAGCTGTAACTGCAGTTAAAAAGACGCAAGAAGACAAGCATGAAAAAGATAAAGCATAACCGGGAGTGAGCTCATGGCAAAAAAAATTGTTGTAGATCCGATTCCCCGTATCGAGGGACATTTGAGGATCGAAGCGAAACTGAACGACAGCAATGTTATAGAAGATGCATTCAGCAGCGGCACGATGTGGCGCGGCATTGAAATAATTCTCAGAGGGCGTGACCCGAGGGATGCCTGGGCATTTGCCGAGCGCATCTGCGGTGTCTGTACGACGGTGCATGCACTTGCTTCCGTCCGCTGTGTCGAGGATGCGCTTGGTATCGCCATACCGCCGAATGCACGCATCATCCGCAACCTCATGAATGCAACGCAGCAGACACAGGACCACCTGGTGCATTTCTACCATCTGCATGCGCTTGACTGGGTTGACGTGGTCAGCGCACTGAAAGCCGATCCGAAACAGGCTTCAGCGATAGCGCAAAGCATCTCTTCATGGCCGAAATCATCCGTCGGCTACTTCAAGGATCTGCAGCAGAAGCTCGTCGGGTTTGTCGAAAGCGGGCAGCTCGGTATTTTCGCGAATGGATACTGGGGTCATCCGGCATACAAGCTTCCTCCGGAAGTTAACCTGATCGCCGTAGCCCATTACCTCGAAGCGCTCGATTTCCAGAAGGAGATCATCAAGATCCAGACAATTTTCGGCGGTAAAAACCCGCATCCTAATTATCTGGTCGGAGGTATGGCATGTGCAATCGATCCGAACAGTGATACTGCGATCAATATCGAACGCCTTTCGATGATCAAGAAGATTATAGATGATACCAACACGTTCATCGACCAGGTCTACATTCCCGACCTTATCGCTATCGCAGGCTTCTACAAAGGATGGCTCTATGGCGGAGGCCTCGGCAACTATCTCACCTACGGTGATTTCCCTGAAACTACCCTTGCCGATTTCAAGTCTCTGCTATGGCCGAGAGGTGCTATCCTGAACAAGGACCTTTCCACGGTGATCGATGTCGATCCGAGAGATGCCTCCCAAGTTACCGAAGAGGTAAGCCACAGCTGGTACACCTATTCGAAAGGCGACAGCAAAGGGCTTCATCCATGGCAGGGTGAGACAAAACCGAGTTATACCGGTCCGAAGCCGCCATTCGAGCATCTCGATACCGACAAGAAATACAGCTGGCTGAAAACGCCGCGCTGGAAAAATCATCCTATGGAGGTCGGCCCGCTCGCACGCGTGCTTGTCGCCTATGCGAAAGGTGATCCGATGATCAAGGATACCGTTGGGCTGGTACTGAAAAAGCTCGAAGTCGGCCCTGAAGCACTTTTCTCGACGCTCGGACGTACGGCTGCAAGGGGGATCGAATGCAAGCAGACAGCCGGTTTCATGCGCCATTTCTACGATCAGCTTGTCGCTAACATCAAGACTGGCGATTACCGCACGTTCAACGGTGAGCGGTGGGACCCATCGACCTGGCCTAATGAATGCAAGGGATTCGGATACACCGAAGCTCCGAGGGGCGCGCTTGGGCACTGGATCCATATCGAGAACGAGAAGATCAAGGAGTATCAGATTGTCGTGCCTTCAACCTGGAACGCCTCACCGAGAGACGGCAATGGTAATTCCGGGGCATATGAAGCTGCGCTTAAGGGGACACCTATGCACAATCCCGAACAGCCGCTCGAGATCATCAGGACCGTGCATTCCTTCGATCCATGCCTTGCCTGCGCATCTCACGTTTTCGATGTGAACGGCAAGGAGATAACGACGGTTAAAATCGTTTAAACGGAGTCAGTCATGGGCAGATTAATTGAAGAAATCTACGTCTGGAGGCTGCCTGTAAGGCTTTATCACTGGATAAACGCCATTTGTACAGTGCTTCTTCTTCTGACGGGAGTTTACATTGCCGCACCTTTTTTGAATCCGCCTGTTGGTGAAGCGGTCTGGTACAAACAGATGTCGTGGTGGCGCTATGTGCATTTCGCTGTTGCATTCATTTTCATTGCCAACTTTCTGTTCAGGATGTACTGGGCCCTGTTCGGCAATGACAAGTATGGACGTTTCGGCGGATTCAGGCCCTGGTCGCCAGCCTGGTGGGGGCAGCCTTTCAGGGAGCAGGTGGAATCCTATCTTTTCCTTCGCTCTGATGAACCGAACTATGTCGGCCACAACCCGGTTGCAGCGCTGGCTCACTTTGTGTTCATTTTCTGCGGGTCGAGCTTTATGATCCTGTCCGGTCTTGCGATGTATGGTGAAAACAATCCGGGAGGATTTTCATCAGTGTTGACAGGCTGGATGGTCCCGCTTTTCGGGGGCAGCTACACACTGCATTTCGCACATCATCTCATGGCATGGATTTTCCCGTTGTACCTTGTCGTACATCTCTATGCAGTTTTCCGTCACGATATCGTCGACCGTACAAGCGTGACATCGTCGATCGTGACAGGTTACAAGCATAAGGTTGAGGAGGAGCCAGTCTGAGGTAAAATCATTGACTGTTTTTATCAGCTTTAGTAGATGCCCGTTGCGGGGTGACCCCATCCTGCAGCGGGCATTTGTATTTTTTCAGAAAACATTTTAAGAGCTAACGTGAAGTTTGATCGTATCAATGTCATAGGTCTTGGAAACGTTCTTTACGGAGATGAAGGGTTCGGAGTCCAGGCCGTGAAAAGTTTCCTTGAATCGAGTGAGTATCCTGATTCCGTAAAATGCATCGATGGGGGAACACAGGGAATCTATCTGCTCGATTATCTCGAATCGGCTGATGCCGTGATCGTATTCGATGCTCTCATTCCTCTTGATTATGACCGTCAGGTTTATGTCTACCGGAACGAGGAGCTTCCGGGATTTATCCACCGCAAGATGTCCTCCCATCAGATGGGGTTCAGCGAACTGATCGGTCTTGCGAGACTTCGAGGCAACATGCCGCGTGAAATTGTCCTGATCGGTATACCACCTAAAGACCTCGAGCTTGGCATCGGGCTGAGTTCTGAAGTTTCATCGCTTCTTCCGGAAGCGGTGCTTGCGGGGAAAGAGATTGTGGACGAGTGGCTTTCGGTTTCATGATTGCGAATCCCGGTACCTTCGAAAACCGGGTACCGGGATGCAGTTTTTAAAGGTCAGGGATGGATCAGTCTGAGGAATTCGTTCCTTGTCGATTGCGATGTAATGAACTGACCCGACATGGCAGAAGTGGTGGTGACCGAGTTCAGTTTTTCAACGCCACGCATCACCATGCACATATGCCGGGCTTCGATTACAACCCCGACGCCTTTCGGGCGCAGCACATGCTGGATGGCATCCCGTATCTGCTGAGTCAGTCTCTCCTGAACCTGAAGCCTTCTGGCAAACACCTCGACGACTCTCGCAAGTTTCGATAGTCCAACGATTTTCCCGTCCGGGATATAAGCCACATGAGCCTTACCGAAAAAGGGCAGCATGTGGTGTTCGCACATGGAAAAAATATCGATATCCTTCACCAGCACCATCTCGTCGTAGGTCTCGGTGAAAACCGCATTTTTCAGGAGCTCTTCCGGGTTCTGGCTGTATCCTGACGTGAGGAAACGCAGTGACCTGGCAACACGTTCCGGTGTTTTCAGCAGCCCTTCGCGGCCTGGGTCTTCCCCGAGGCCTTCAAGCATCGTGCTTACTGCTCCTTCGAGCCTGTTCATGACCACCGGTTCGGTTTCCCGCAGCACATCGACGCATTCGTCGTCATCACAGCAGCAGCCTCGTCCTGATTGAACGTGCTTATTCTCCGAAATAGCGGACTGTATTTTTTCCTGTTTCATGTATTTTGACTTCATGGAGAGAGAACTCCCTGTTATTGATTTTGTTGAATCGTTCTTCAAGTATATCCCACACCAGAACGGCAAGGACTTCGGTTGTCGGCACGCAGTTCTGAAGTTCGGTTACGTCGTGGTTCAGATGTTTGTGGTCGAAACGTTCCGTTATTTCCTCCTCAAGTATCGATTTCAGTTCCTTCAGATCGAAAAGGTACCCTGTAACCGGGTTGACGGTACCCGAGAGGGTTATTTCAAGCTGATAGTTGTGCCCATGACCGTACTTGCTGCCGCATTTGCCGTAAAGGCTGCTGTTTTCGCTGTCGGAAAGCTCAGGATTGTAAAGACGGTGGGCGGCATTGAAATCGATCCTTCTGGTGACGTATATTTTCCTCGGTTTTTTTAAAAGATCGTTCATGAAAATGCAGAAGTTGGTTGTTCGGCTGTTTCGGAAAGAGAAAATAATGAATCAGGAAATGCTTATTTTTGTTTTAAATAACCTGAGCCGATTCCTATAAGTTTCATTCCTGGATATGAAGTTTGCCGCCAGGGTGATAATGAAACTTTCAGGACGGAACAGTATGTTTCATTACGAGTTTCCATAATATTGACATCTCAGTTGACAAATATGCATGCAACGGTGACATTCAGGAGCAGAATGCCTCTTTCAGGCATCAATGACAAGGGAAATGAAACCCTTTTCGATACATCACCGGAGTTTTCGGGAACCGGATCGGCGGCTTCACCAATGGATACCGTGCTGGAAGCGCTCGGAGCATGTTCGATGATGGATGTTCTTTCGATTTTGAAGAAGATGAAGCGTGAACCGGTGTTGCTTGAAACCCGGCTCGATGCTGAACGGGCTGACGATCATCCGAAAGTATTCACTTCAATCCAGGTAATCTACCGGCTTGAAAGCCCCAGCTGCAGGCAGGAGGAACTCGAAAAGGCAGTCCGCCTGTCGATGGATAAATACTGCAGCGTTGCGGCCATGCTGAGGGCATCCGGCTGCGCTATAAACTGGTCGGCGGAACTTGTCTGATCAGTAACCTTTAAACAGGTATTTCAACCATGCCGAAATCATTTGAAGATCTTGTTAAAAACAGCACCCTTCCTGTTTTTGTCGATTTCTGGGCCGACTGGTGCGGGCCCTGCAGAGCGGTAGCTCCTGCGGTCAAGCAGCTTGCCGAGGAATTCAGCGGAAAGATCGTTGTGGTGAAAATCGATATCGACGAGCAGCCCGGCGTGGCCGGTCGCTACAAGATACAGGGAGTTCCAACCCTTATGATTTTCAGGAATGGAGAGGTCATCTGGCGTACTTCCGGTGCAATACCATATTCCCAGTTGAAAGCTCAGGTGACGAAGGCACTTTCCTGATAAGCCGTATATAGAGCTTTCCAGTGGTTCAGGAAGAGCGGATATGCGCGAGATACTCTTCGAGTACCGGGAGGTCGGCTTCGGGAAAGGTGTAGAGGTTGATTTCTCCGGGCGTTATCCAGTGGAGGTCTGCATGCTCCAGAGCTTTGGGTTCTCTTTCTTGCAGCAGGCAGCGGTAAGGTATCAGCATCAGGGAAAAGTCAGGGTATTTATGGAGCACAGGGGTAAGCCGCATTATGATTTTCACCGTTATGCCGAGTTCTTCCTGCAGTTCCCTCAGCAGAGCGCTTTCTTCGGGTTCATTTTCGTGTACCTTCCCTCCGGGAAATTCCCACAGGGATGCCATCGATTTACCTTTCGGTCGTTGTGCAATAAGGAACTTGCCGTCCTTTTCAATAATCGCACAGACCACATCCCCGATATGCGGGACCTTTTTTACATCTGCCATAGCGCGAGACTCGGAAATGTCAATAATATCTGATGCATGATGCAGCCAAAGCCCCTCGACGGAGCTTTCGCGGTATTTGTTAGCCCAATATCTTTAAAGCAGACAGCTGCTTTCCTTCGTTATTAAGTTTATCATTCATTATTTATACAACCAAGTATTAAAGCGCAGTTGGGCAATTTACCTTGCCTGAAAACATGTAGTCATGTGTTCAGGCACCCTTGAAGTTATTAATACAAGAATACTTACTGGATCAAATGGTTAAAAACTGAAAAAATCCCTTGATTATGACCCTCTATCGTTATAACATATGGTATAACATAATGGAGGTTTTTTTATGCGTGCGACGGTAACAAAAATTGGTAATTCGACAGGCGTTATCCTGCCAAAGGCAGCGGCTGAGCGCCTTAAGGTCAAGCAAGGGGATGTTGTGTTTTTAACGGAAACGACAACAGGGTACACGGTCACACCCTATGACCCTGAATTTGCAGAGCAAATGGAGGCGGCACGTCGCTGCATGTCCGAATACAAAAACGCTCTTCACGAGCTTGCTAAATGAGTTGGCGCTGGCTTCTGGATGGTGTGGTCATGGCGATACATGACGAACTGATTGCCGAGCATGGTGGAAGCACCGGGATTCGTGATGAAGGTCTTTTGTCGTCAGCCCTTGCCCGTCCGAAAAATCAAGCACACTATGGCGATCCGTCTGTCTTTGATTTGGCCGCTGCGTATGCCTACGGCATTATTCGCAATCATCCGTTTGTTGACGGCAACAAACGCACCGGTTTTTTGGCTTCCTATGTGTTTCTGAATATTAACGGATGGCAACTGATATCGTCGGAAGCCGAAGCTGTTAACGCGGTCTTGGCTTTGGCGGCAGGTGAAATAGATGAACCCAGCTTTTCGGGCTGGCTGAAAAACAAGTCCGTTATTCAGTCAGAACAGGAATAACAAATGAAAGATCGAAAACATCTCGTTTCCGTTGAAGTTGAGTCGTAGCGGAAAGGGACATCCTGTATTGAAAACTCCAAACACAAAAATCCATGCTGAAATCAATCCATTGTCGTAGCATTGATTTATCGATTCTTGCCGGAATGATCATGTTGCTATTTCTTCCTCTGCGATCTGATGGAAGAATGAGAAGCGTGAACGAAAACATAAGGATCAAAACGCAGATTCCTGCCGGAACTATTTCGTTGTCTGCATACACGATTGGACAGGAATTCGGTGGTGGAATCATCTTTTATATCGACAGCACAAAACAGCATGGACTTATTGCCGCAAAAGAAGATATAACCAGTTCCTATACCGATGCATGGACCGGCATTCAGTTTATATCCCAGTTCAGGTGGAGTACCGGGCAATTTACGTTGCAGAACGACACTGATTATGCTTTCAGAAAAGTTTATACCAGCACGGCTTTTGGGCAGGGTGCTTCCAATACGGATAAAATCCTTGCAAAATATCCCCCGTGGATTTATCCGAACACCGCAGCAGCTGTCGCAAGAGCATATCGGGGTGGAGGCTACAGTGACTGGTTTTTGCCCAGCAAGGATGAACTGCACCAGCTCGATTTGCAGAAATCCGTTGTCGGAGGTCTCGATGGAGATCTCTACTGGAGTTCGTCAGAAGATGGTTCCGAACATGCGTGGTACGAGAGTTTTCCTGCCGGCCATCCCATGTCTTATTATAAGTGGAGCTATAGTCGAGTGCGTCCAGTCAGGGCATTTTAAATATAAAGCAAGGAACTCCTGAACGTTATTCAGTAACGGCAAAAGCGGAAAAATGAAACCGGTTTTCTATTCATGTTATGAATGGAACCCGATGGCGTTCAGTGTTTAGCCGCATGATTCGTGAATAATAATTGCTGTTCTTGAACATTGTTCCGAAATTGGCTGTCACGGAGGCTAAAGCCTTTGATCGGGTTGTCCTTGAGGTTGATCCTGGAGAAAAATGCGGGACGCTCATGACTATTTATACTGCCGTTCAAAATTGAATCCCTTCTGTTTACCTTTTTGAATCCCGTCTTGCTGATTAACGCATATCCCTCATTGCCAAGAAGTTATTCTCTCGACCATATGGTCGCATTTTCGACTATACGGTCGGAAATGCTATCCTGTCATGTTGAGGGGATTAACGCTGATTGACTTGTAAATAGCAATAAAAAATAGGGATACGATTTATTGCGTCTGACTGGCATGTCTTTTGCAATGACTGATTGGGTGTCACTTGTAACCTTCGGGACGGTTTGAAGGATAGCCGGGCTGATTCCGAGTGATATACTCAGCATGAAACGAATACCAGTTATTCTGAAAAAATTATTACAAGGGAGTGTTGTTATGAAAAAGATCATCTATGCGTGTATGGTATCCGGAATCGCTTCAGGGTTTTTACCGACTGTGATGTCGGCTGCAGTACTGAATGGCGAAGCTGTTTTTACCAGGAACTGCAGTGTCTGCCATTCCATCTACCCGCCTCCGAAATCAGCGCCGCCGGTCATTCCTCTGGCAAACCGCTACCATCAGAAATTTGCGACCAAAGAGGAGGGTGTTGCCCACATGGCGGCGTATTTGAAAAACCCCGATAAAAACCAGGCCATCGATGTCCAGGCGGTATCCCGGTTCGGGCTCATGCCCGCACTGTCTCTTCCCGATGCGGAGCTGAAGGCGGTGTCGGAGTGGTTCTGGGAGCAGTACAATCCAGCAATGGGCAGAGGACGTGGCATGGGGAGAGGATGGGGGATGGGCAGAGGCCAGGGGCAGTGCATAAACCAGTGACATGGAGACGAACATGAAAAAAAGATTCAGCTGGAGGATTTTCATCAGTTTCGGACTGCTGCTTTCGTTTCTGATGCTGCTTGTTTCAGGCGTGATACTCTATATCTCTCCTCCAGGCAGGGTGGCCAACTGGACGGACTGGCGAATGCTCGGTCTGACAAAAAGAGGGTGGATCAACCAGCACACGATTTTTGGTTTCGGTTTCATGATTTTGTCGATATTTCATCTTTTTTTCATCAACTGGAAGGCATTTCTGTCCTATCTGAAAACAAAGGCAAGCGCAGGGTTGAAAAGTCCGTTCGAGCTGTTCGTCAGCCTTTCGCTTGCGCTGTTTTTCGGGGTCGGGACCTATTTTTCCCTGCAGCCTTTTTCAGCGGTTATCGATTTCGGAAACAGCATCTCCGCATCATGGGAGCAGCAGGACAAGCAGCCACCCGTACCTCATGCCGAGGCCATGACGCTTGCCGAACTCGCACAGCAGCCGGGGCTGGGCGGTGATGCCGAAGCCCTGAAGGCGAAGCTCGAAAAAGCCGGATTCACAGTTGTGTCGGTTCAGGAGACCCTTGCCGAAATAGCCGTCAAGAACCATACAACGGCAGAAAATGTTTATAGATATATTGCTCCTGAAAAAAGAGGGGCGAAGATATTGCCGTCCGAAGGGCTTGGCCGTAAAACCCTTGAGGAAATAGCCAATGATAACGGAATATCGGCCGTTTCCCTGCAGCTGGCGCTTCGCCAGAAAGGTATTGAAGCCCAAACCGGCATGAGCATGAAAGATATAGCAGAAAAGAACCGTATCGGGATGAACGAATTACGCCGGATTATCGAAAACATGATAAGCCGGTAAGAATGTTCCGGCTTGGCGGTTGCTGTGTGAAAGGAATATTTCTGAAACAGATGAAACAGGAGAAGCTTAAGGAAAAAAGGGTAATGATGCTTTCACCAAAGTATCTGGGAGGGCTGTTTACCCTTTTTGTGCTCCTGTTTCTCGGAACGGCGATTTTCGAATATAACTACCGGAAATCCGAGATCGAACATGTCATGCGTGAAGAGGCCGCCCTGCTCATGCATGCACTGAGGGAAGGGGCTGAAAATGCCATCACCGGTTACAATGAAAACAGAGCTCTCCTTACCGGAAGCCTTATCGATCAGCTTCGACTTATCGACCGCTTGGACAGACAGCATGAGCTGACTTCGGCGGATCTTTCCACCATTGCCGGATCAAGCGGTATTTATCGCCTCAATATCTTCGATCGCAGCGGAAAGCGCGTCGCCTTCAGTTCGCCTCCCGATCATGCACCTCTCGAACGGGAGTGTGGTCACAGGATGTTGCTGCAGCCGGTTTTATCCGGCGAGAAGGATTCCCTGCTGCTCGGGATCAAAGAGAGCGCTTCCGGCCGTGGACCGCGGCTGATTGCCGCCGTCAGACGCAGCAGGGGCGGTGTGATTGCCGGTAATGTCGATGCGACAGGGCTGCTTGATCTGCGCCGGAAACTTGGTGTTGAACAGCTCATTCAGCGCATAGGAGCAGACAAGACCGGGATCGATTATATCATCTGGCAGGATACAAACCGAATTCTGGCCGCTACGCCGAATATTTCGAAAACATCGGTTGTCCGGCCGGACTCTTTTCTCGAATCGGCCATGCATACGCAGATACCGCTGACCCGGATGACCGAATTCGGCGGCAGAACGGTATTCGAAGTCGTGAATCCCTTTTATGACAACAAGACCAATATCGGGCTTTTACGCATCGGGCTGAAAGCGGATCATTTTACCGTCGCTCTTGAGAAGCTGCGAAACCGTCTTTTCATGCTGCTTGGACTTGTTGCCATCGGAGCACTTGTCATGTTCAACCTCGTCATGGCTCGAAGAAATGAAACCGAAATGAAAGAGGCATACCGGCGGGTACAGACATTTTCATCGACCATTCTTGAAAGCATGGCGGATGCGGTCGTTACGGTCGATGCCGACAGTGCCGTGACCCTGGTCAACAGACCGGCGGAAAAGCTCTTTCAGCTCTCATCGAAGGAAGCTCTCGGCAAACCGGTGCAGCTGGTATTTCCTGAATGCCCGGAATTTCTCTCCGGCATCATGGCTGCAAGAGAGAGTGGAACGCTCAATCGCGAATTTCTCTGTTCTGCAGGCGGCAGAGAGCATTGGCTGGCTGGGAATTTCAGCCTCATAACCGGAAGCGGAAACCAGATCGAGGGAGCTGTTGCCGTACTTCGCGACCTGACGGAGCAGCGGGCGATGCAGCAGGTAATCGACCGGCAGGAAAAACTCCGGGCAATTGGAGAGCTGGCTTCGGGTGTGGCACATGAGATCAGGAATCCGCTGAACGCCATCGGTATACTGGCCCAACGTCTCGATATCGAATTCTCTCCGACTGCCGATGAATCAGAATACCGCCATCTGGTTCGAACCGTGGTATCCGAGGTAAACCGTGTCAATACGATTATCCAGCGGTTTCTCAAATTCGGCCGGCAGCCGCAGCTTTTGCCGGTACCGGTGAACCTCGATGAGTATATAGCGAGTTATGGAACCGTTCTGCAGAGCGAGGCGGAAAAAAAAGATATCCGGTTTACAATACAGACCGGCTGTAAGAGAACGGTTGTGATCGACAGGGAGCAGATGCAGCAGGTGCTGCTCAATATCGTCCGAAATGCTGTTGAAGCCACCGCAAAAGGGGGAAGCATAGCTCTCAGGGTATACGGCCGTGGAAACGAGGCGGTCATCGAGATTGCCGATACCGGCACAGGAATTCCTGCCGCGAAACTGCCTGAAATATTCAACCTTTATTTTACCACCAAAGATGACGGAACCGGAATGGGGTTGAGTATCGCGAACCAGATCGTGCACGCTCACGGGGGCATGATCGAGGTTTCCAGCAGGGAAGGAGAGGGGAGTGTCTTCAGCATTGTGCTCCCCTTTGCATAAACGTTTTTTTCGATAATGTTGTCAACAAGGATCAGGCTACGATGGACAGTACCATACTTGTCGTTGAAGATGAAAGCATTCAGCTCGAGAGCATTGCGGGTTTTCTCTCCAAACAGGGTTACCGGGTGCTTAAAGCTTCGCATCCTCAGAGAGCCCTTGAGATCGCCGGTGAAGAAGCTGTCGATATCGTGCTTTCCGATTTCAGAATGCCCGGGATGAGCGGCGTCGAGCTGCTGTCGGCATTGAAGCACCGTAATCCCGGTATCGAGGTTATCATCATGACTGCTTACGGAAGCGTGGAGTCGGCTATCGAGGCCATGAAACTCGGAGCGGTCGATTACATCACCAAACCAGTCGACCTTCACCAGCTTCAAACCATGATCCGCAACACCCTCGAGAGGAAGCAGCTTATCAGCGAAAACAGGCTTCTTCGAACACAGCTTTCGGAGCGGTTCGGTTTTCAGGGCATAATCTCGCAATCCTCCGCAATGGATCAGGTGATGAACATCGCCGGAAGGGTCGCCTCCAGCAATGCGGCGGTACTCATTACCGGAGAAACCGGAACCGGCAAGGAGCTCATCGCAAAAGCCGTTCATTTTTCCAGCTCCCGGTGTGACAAGCCCTTCATTGTGGTCAATTGTGCGGCACTTCCTGAAACCCTGCTTGAAAGCGAGCTTTTCGGTCATGAAAAAGGTGCTTTCACAGGAGCTGAAAGATTGCGGAGGGGACGCTTCGAAATGGCGCAGGGCGGCACTCTTTTCATCGATGAAGTTGGCGAAATACCGCTCTCTCTGCAGGTAAAGCTGCTCAGGGTACTGCAGGAAAAAACGTTCGAGCGTGTGGGTAGTTCCACTCCCCTTACGGCCGATGTGAGGATCGTTGCAGCGACAAACCGCGATCTGGAAGCGATGATTCGCGAGGGTTCGTTCCGCGCGGATCTCTACTACCGTCTCAATGTTGTCTCCATCCGGATTCCGCCGCTGCGGGAGCGCCGCGATGATATACCACCGCTTGTAGACACGTTTATTCGACGGTTCAGCGAAGAAAACGGAAAGCAGATCAACGGGATTTCAAGGGAGGCGATGGATGCCCTGATGAAATATTCCTGGCCGGGCAATGTACGTGAACTCGAAAATATCGTTCAGCAGTCCGTTGTGCTCTCCCGTTCTTCGACCATTACCAGGGACGATCTTCCCATCAGGTTATCCGAACCCCCTCCGGAAGGTTCCGGAACGGATGAGGGGCAGGGGACCTTTACCGAAAAGGTCGAAGCCTACGAGCAGGCGATGATTCTCGGAGCCATGAAGGAGGCCGGCAATGTGCAGACGCGGGCAGCGGAGATGCTTGGAATCAGCGAGCGGCACCTGCGGTACAAGCTGAAGAAATACGGCATGAAATGAAACGGGATTTGCATTGTGAATTTGTCATTCCGGGTTTTTCAGTCTTTTTCTTGTCATTCTGAACGAAGTGAATCCATAAGAGAAAAGTCAGGAAATGGATGATTCACTTCATTTCATTACGTTCAGCATGACGGAACGCGATGTCATTCTGAGTCCCCTGTATACGGCGCTACCGCCCACGGAGTATGAACAATAAATCCCTAAATTTTGGGTAGTGAATATGCTAAAAGCAGTACTTGTTCATTGAAAGCGGAGCGAAGAATACATGTGTTATTCTTCTAATCTGTTGTAAAGGATTAATAAAAAGTCAGACTTGCCGGGGGTGGTAGCAATCGTCGCGAAATGCTGATACGTTCTTTGAAGTTATGAACTTGTGAAATTATGAAAAAGCTGTTTTTGATCATTTTTCTGGGTACGTTTTTCAACGCTACGGCAAACGCTGCACCAAACACTGTCTTGATTGCTGTATTTGATCATAGCCGACTGACTGCAGCAACGCAGTGTATCAGATGTCATAAGAGTAATCAACCCGATGATGATCGGCATCGTCAAACAAAGGAAAATTGCTCAACGTGCCATTCTACTGATCGCTGGAAACCGGTAATTAATAATGCAACGCAGTAGTATGCATGATACGGCCGATTTTTGGGGATTGTCAATTTCCGATTACACCACATGGCTTAGCAGTAAAAAGTCCGGTTAAAAACCGAGCATTTTTTGTCATGCCGCTCCTCTTGATTTTTTATCTTTTGGATAGTTGCGCTTGCAAAGGCAGGATTATTTCCAATCACTGTTACAATAATTTGGCTGGTATTGAAGTGAAAAGCGAAGAAGAAACTCTCTCCTTCGCTTTTTTGATGAGTAATTTAATTCTTCTTTATTAATGGCACCCATGACCCTGACATGCTTGTTGCGGTGTAACTTTTTTCAGGACTCCGCTGTTGAAACGTCTTAAAGTCTCTTCAAGCGTAGGGGCCATCTCTGCCATATAGACAGCAATCCCCATCGACTGCAGTTTGGCTGCTGCCCCGGCTCCAATTCCATTACACAGTAAAACACTGATGCCGAGTCCTGAAAAGAAACCGGCAGGAGTGCATGATCCATGATCATGATGATTTGATGCATTGGGGATAATTTCAATAGTATTGGCATCCATATCGGCAACAGCATAAAAGGGTGCGCTGCCGAAATGGCCACACACTTTTGAACTCTGCCCTGCTTGTTCATCCAGCGGAACAATCACTTTCATAGGTTTTTTCTCCATTGCTTGTTTGCGAATTCATTTGTTTTCCCCTCTGGCCACGCCATCCCTTCGGGCAACTTTCATACCTCTGAACCAGACTATAAGGCTGAAGAGCCTGCTCATATTCTCTGTGATTTGTTGACATTTCCTTTTCAGTTATGCAAATCACTTGTTTTATTATGAGCATATGATTATAATTGTAAGTAAGGTGTATTGCAAACATTTTCTGTTTTTTTATGAAAAGTGAAATGATCATTACGTTTGCCGGTGGAAAGAAGGTCAATGCAGAGTATGGCGATTTTACCATTCAGACCGACCAGTCTCCATATGCAGGGGGAGAGGGTTCCGCTCCTGAACCGTTTACCTTGTTTCTGGCTTCAATCGGTACCTGTGCCGGTATTTTTGTCCTGTCTTTCTGCCAGAGCAGAAGTATTCCTACAGATGGAATCCGACTCGTTCAGTCTCATTTTGTCAGGGAGTCAGGCCGGGGCATAGGAAAAATCGAAATTGCCATCGAGCTGCCATCGGACTTTCCGGAAAAATACAAGGATGCGGTTATCAGCGCAGCAAATCTCTGCGCGGTTAAAAAGCACATTCAGGACCCACCCGAATTTGTTGTTAAAACAGTTCACGGTAATCATCAGGGTTAAAGAGAGAGTGCGAGAGAGATGAAAAAAGTGATGATTCTGGGCGGAGGTATTAGCGGTGTCGCTGCGGCCATCGCATTCCGTAAAAAAGGATTTGATGTCGAACTTGTTTCGGAACGGGACTACCTGTTTATCTATCCTATATCGATATGGATTCCGGTTGGAACAGCAGAGTTCAGTGATGTTTCAATACCTCTCTCCAAACTGGCCAGGAAGCACGGGTTTCTTCTCACTGTCGACAAGGTTCTTGCTCTCGATGGGATTAATAAAACGGTTACTCTTGCAAGAGGAGGTCTTCGTCACACTTCATCCCTTGTTGTGGTCGCTCTTGGTGCTTCAAAACTGAACCCTCAGGGAATTGAGCATACGCTTTCAATTTGTGGTAAACCGGAAGATTCCCTGGAGCTGAAAAACAGGATAAAAGAGCTTGTTAGAAGAGGTTGCGGCAACATAGCATTCGGATTCGGCGGTAATCGCCTGGACCCAAGCGCTGTCAGAGGTGGGCCAGCATTTGAGCTTTTTTTCAATCTGCATCATCATCTTGAAAAACTTGGCATTCGTGACCGCTTCGAGATGACCTTTTTCGCTCCCATGGCGGAACCGGGAGCCCGGATGGGAAAAAAGACCCTTGCAGCATTGGGAAGCATGTTTACGGCCAACAACTTCAAGACACATTACGGGAAAAAAATCAGCCGGTTTGAAAAGAACGGTATTGTTTTTGACGACCAGAGCGTGCTCGAGAGTGATCTGATCATGTTTATTCCGGCGAGTGAAGGTCATGAAGTAATAAAAGCCTCCAACCTTCCTCAAAACGAGGCGGGTTTTATTCGTATCGATAATTTCTGCAGGGTAGAAGGTATACCCGGATGGTACGGTATCGGTGATGTCGCGGCTCTTGATGGCCCCGAATGGAAGGCAAAGCAGGGGCATATTGCTGAATTTATGGCAGGAGTCGCTGCTGGTATTGCATCAATAGAGCATCTTGGTCGAGAGGGGAACATGGAGGGTTATCAGCAACATTTAAATATTCTCTGTGTGATGGATATGGGTAATGGGGCCGGATTTATCTATAAAGACAGTTTCCGGGAGCTTTTTATTCCGATGCCGATTGTCGGGCATTGGCTCAAAAAAAGCTGGGGGATTTACTACAAACTTTCAAAAATGGGAAGAATTCCACGAATTCCCGGGATGTAAAGATGAACGATAGAAGAGTTGGCCGACCGACCCAGTGCCGGTCGGTTCAGGACTTGCCGAAGGTTACCTGTTTCAAACCGGATGGCATTCGACAAAAAAGGCTTGAAAGCGTCCTGTTGACGGTTGATGAACTGGAAGCGATCAGACTGGCGGACTTGCTGGGTTTATACCAGGAGGAGGCGGCAAAGCAGATGAATGTATCGCGACCTACCTTCGGCCGTATACTTGAAGCCGCAAGAAAAAAAGTGGCTGAAGCCATTGTCGAAGGCAAGCAGCTTTGTATCCAAGGCGGTGTTGTTCGTTCGCTTTGCGATTCTGTTCCATCCACTCGTCCTGATATTTGTGTTTGTCCGGATTGCGGCTTTGAACTTCCGCACATGAAAGGGGAGCCTTGCAGAGAGACAACCTGTCCTCAATGCGGGGCGGGATTGACGCGAAAGGGTGGATGCCTTTCCTGATCGCCGTCCTGAGTGTATAGTTTTCAATATTGAAACTTGATAATTCTGTTAATATGGACGAAACATGGAACAGCTCCGATAAATTTAATCGGGAAGCTGCACAATGGGATGAAAACAAAGGTCGCAGAGCGCTCGCTCATGCCGTAGCTGAAGCAATCATTGCTGCCGCAAAACCGCATAATGGCATGCTTGCACTTGAATTCGGTTGCGGGACGGGCCTTATCACCATGGAAATTGCCCCGCATGCAGGAACTGTTTTAGCCGTTGATACTTCCAGTGCCATGCTTGCCGTGCTTGATGAGAAAATCCGGACTTCCGGGGTTACCAGCATCGTAACGACCAGTATCGATATCTCATCGCAACAGTTCACTGATAGCCATGAGCTTTCTTTTGACCTGATCTACAGCAGCATGACGCTTCACCACATCAGTGATACAGCAGCATTTTTGAATCAGTTATCGACGTTGCTCGCACCGGGTGGCATGATTGCCATAGCTGACCTCGACAGGGAGGACGGCCTTTTTCATGACGATCCGCTCGAGAAGCTCTATCACGGATTCGAACGTTCGGAACTTGCAGCCATGATCGAGGCCGCAGGACTGCAGAAAACGACATTTGAAACTGCGTACATTTTCGATAAGCAAAACAGGGAAGGAAAGATAACGGCTTATCCGGTGTTTCTCGTTACGGCGCAAAAACCTGTTTCATGAAAAAGTACAGAGCACTGATTACTACCCATAGAAACTTGTTATGCTGAAAAGAGCCCATTTCGTAAAAACCGCGGCAGTGATCGTCATGCTTTTGTCTGTCAGCTGCACCAGCCGACCTCAAAAAATGGTTGATATTGACGGGAACAGCTACAGGGCTGTAAAGGAAGGCTCCATGATCTGGACCGGGGAGAATCTGGATGTATCCCGCTACCGGAACGGTGACACGATTCCGGAAATCAAAGACCCGAAAGTATGGGCAACCCTGACTACGGGAGCATGGTGTTATAACGGGAACAACCCGGAAAACACCAAAACCTGGGGGAAGCTCTATAACTGGTATGCGGTCCATGACCCGAGAGGCCTTGCGCCGAAAGGATGGCATGTGGCAACTGATGCGGAATGGTCGGCGTTAAGCGAACTTCTGGGTGGTGCGGAAAGTGCGGGGGGAGCCCTGAAAGCAAAAGAGCTATGGAAAGAACCGAATGATGGGGCTGATAATAAAAGTGAACTTGCAGTCCTTCCTGCCGGTGCAAGGCGGGACACCGACGGGGAGTTCATGGCGCCTGGCGGCTACAGCAGGTTGTGGTCCTCAACGGAGTCGATGGAAAACACTGCCTGGTGCCGGTCACTTGGTTATTTCGATGCAGCACTTCGTCGAGGCGAGGCAAACAAACGAATTGGTTTTTCCATTCGCTGCGTGAAGGATAAGGAGTGAAGCATCACCTTGACCTGAGAAAGTTTAAAAACCTGACATTTCTGACTAATCGCTAAATACTCTAACAATGAATATCGATCGTGTTGTCTTTGCAATCGCAGGCTTTTTTGTTCTTTCAAGCATTTTGCTCTCGGTTTACCACAATCAGAACTGGTTATGGTTTACGGGTTTTGTTGGAGCTAACCTCTTTCAGGCCGCTTTTACCGGCTTCTGTCCTCTTGCCAAAATTCTCAAAGCGGCAGGTGTTGAGCCTGGTCATGCTTTTAAATAGAATCGCAGTCAGAAAGGCTTTGTCTGGAAATTGTGAAAACATCATAAATCGATGGCAAAAGTAGTAGTTTTGGGAGCTGGGGTTTCAGGCCATACCGCGGCATCATTTCTCAAAAAAAAGCTCGGCAAACATCATGAGGTCGTTGTCGTGACCCCTAACAGTTACTATCAATGGATTCCATCAAACATCTGGGTTGGTGTAGGCCGGATGTCCATCGATGATGTTCGATTCAAATTACAGAAAGTGTATGACCGCTGGGGTATTTTGCTTAAACAGGCAAAAGCGGTTGAGATCCACCCGGAAGGTGACTGTGAGATACAAAAAGGGTATGTAACCATTGAATATACTGATGGCGTGCGTAATGGTCAGACCGAAAAAGTTGACTATGATTTTCTGGTCAACGCAACTGGCCCCAAGCTTAATTTCGATGCGACAGAAGGTCTCGGACCCGATAAAAACACCTTTTCGGTTTGTACCTATAGTCATGCAGCGCATGCCTGGGAGCATCTCCAGGATAATATCAGAAGGATGAAGGCAGGGCAGAAACAACGTTTTCTGATCGGCACCGGCCACGCTATGGCAACCTGTCAGGGTGCGGCATTCGAATATATTCTTAATGTTGCCTATGAAATCTCAAAACTTGGTCTTAGTGACAAGGCGCAGATTACCTGGCTGTCCAACGAGTATGAGCTTGGCGATTTCGGGATGGGTGGTGCTTTTATCAACAGGGGAGGTTATTATACACCGACCAAGGTATTCTCTGAATCTTTGATGGCAGAATACGGTATCAACTGGATAAGACGTGCAGGCGTCCACAGGGTTGAACCCGGAAAGGCATATTATGAGACGCTTGATGGTGATGAAATGATGCAGGAATTTGATTTCGCCATGCTTATTCCCTCATTCTCGGGTGTCGGATTAACGGCTTATGATAAAAATGGAACCGAGATTACGGATAAAATGTTTGCTCCAAACAAGTTCATGAAGGTGGATGCCAATTATACTCCAAAAGCATTCGAAGAGTGGGCTGCTGATGACTGGCCGTCGATCTACCAGAACCCTCTTTACCGGAATATTTATGCTCCGGGGATTGCCTTTGCTCCGCCGCATCCTATATCTAAACCGATGTCGAGTCCGAGTGGACGTCAGATTTTTCCGACAGCTCCGCGCACCGGGATGCCGGCAGGTGTTATGGGAAAAATCGTAGCACTCAATATTGCGGAAAAAATTCAGGGTGCAGCAGAGCATCGTCACAAAGCCTCGATGAGCAGAATGGGAGCGGCATGCGTTGTGTCGGCAGGATTCGGTTCATTTGATGGCCTTGGAGCATCAATGACTCTTTTTCCTGTTGTTCCCGACTGGGAAAAATACCCGGATTGGGGTCGTGATATGAACTATTCCCTTGGCGAGGCCGGTCTCGCCGGACACTGGCTTAAATTCATACTTCATTATCTTTTTTTCCACAAGGCTAAAGGCTACCCTTTCTGGTGGCTGATTCCGGAGTAACCTTTTCTCAATGAACATCAACTTTTTTTAAAAACATGGGGACCAACAAAATCAAGGCCTATTATGACGAAGCGTATCCGCCGGTTCCGTCAAAGACAACGCTTTTCTGGCGGAAAAATTTACCATGGCAGTTTTTCCGCTTTATAGTACTGAATGTTAAAATCATGCGCATTGTTGTCGGCGGGCACTCCTGATTTGTACGTTTCAACCAATTATGCCCGGCAATTGAACGTTATAGGTTTTAAAAAATGACAATCAATATCGTCATAATTACGTCATGAATTTTTGCTGAACAGTTTCAACAGCCATCCCCAAGCATTTTTTTGTGGCTTTCCTTTGAATGGCAGGCCTTCTTCTACCCAACGGACAATCCCGGACTGCATATTGACTACTTTGCTGTAGCCTTTTTTCATAAGAAAACGGGTCGCTGATAAACTTCGGTTCCCAAGGTTACAGGCAATTATAACTTTACGGTCGGCAGGTATTTCCCGAAACCTGTTTTCAAGTTCACGTAAAGGAATGAGCAGGATTTCGGGAACATCAAATGATTTTTTTGCCACTTCATACGGTTCACGGATATCGACAAGTAATGCGCCTTTTTGAATCATTGCATAGGCTTTAATGGGGCTGACATCAGGGATGTTTTTCATGGTATTTCTGGTTATCTGGTTAATAAATCGTTCATTTTGTATAGCTCATGCACGCATCCAAAGCTCTTCGACTGCCATTTCTGGGGACATGAAAGCCTCTTGTTTTAAATGAAATGGCATTGGAATTTAAGTAAATGGATAAAACTGGCTCAAATACCTATACCGGGTATAGGTTTTCATTATACAAAATAGAAGGTGAAGAACAAGTGGTTTTCTTTTTCTGGAAGTGTCTGTGAAAGGAATGAATTTAAAGTAGACCAGTACTATACGGCTCTGTCTCGTGAGCTTACGCCTGGTATTTCCTGCCTCTGTCTGCTGCTGATAAGAATCAGTCTGTTTGAGATTCGGCGGCTGTGAGAACCCGGCCCATCATCCTTACATCGGGTGCGGTTGTTATCGGGTCGGTCATCATGCTGTTCGACCCGATTTTCCAGGGCCTCGCCATCTCCATGATATGGGGCGGGGTGCTTTCAACGGTGCTGACACTTGTGGTTGTGCCGCTTGTTTATTATATCGCAGAAAAGAAATCAACATAACGGATGAGGGCAAACCATATGAAATTTCTTGCTATAATGGGACACGGAGAGACCCGCCCGAAAGTGCGGGACCTTTTCAGGAAATATCAGGTCAGCATGTTCAGCAGCATGGACATCAGGGGATGCAACTGCGACAAGAAGGGCATTGACGCACTTTCCTGGTGGCCGGCGGACCAGATGCTCGGTGTCTACTCGTCACTCTGTTTCGCCATTGTGGATGACCACAAGGCTGACGCGATCATGCTCGAACTTGAACAAAGCCCGATAACCGTTGACGGTGATTTTCCTGCAAGGGCCTTTCTCATGAACGTTGAAAAAACAGTCTGAAATAGCTTATTGAGAACATTCATCTATAGGATAGGTGCCAGTCAAAAGCAGCTTGTGCTGTTTGGAGGCCACTCAGGATAGGGAAAAATCACTTTAAAGCGTACAAATCAGTGAGTTTAAACCCTTAGGAAGTTCTGGTCAACCGAAAATCCAGGGTTTCCATTGATGTTAAGCATCAGTTGAAAAGCCCTATCGAGGATGCGAACGGTTTTTTACCGCTAAGTTATAATCCAATGAGCGTAATAAGAATGAGTTGATTTTTATAATGCGTATTAATGTTGAAATAATTTTAACAGAAAAGCCATGAAAAAAAATATGGGAAAGACCGATCGGATCATTCGCGCTATCATAGGTATGGTTGTTTTAGCGCTTGGTGTTGTTTACCACAACTGGTGGGGGGCTATTGGATTGATTCCATTTATTACTGCACTTATAGGCTTTTGCCCCTTATATACAATTTTTGGTATAAAAACATGCGGGTCCTGTTAATTATTGGACTCCGTATAATCACAACCACGATATCAGCAATGCACTGCAGATATCGTGGAAAATGTGACCAATAATTTTTACGTGTACAGCACTCCGTTGCTGCTTGTTAACAAAAGCATGAATATCCATTACACTTTATCACCTGCCCAAGTTCCCAGCTTCCATTGCCAGTGTGGAACCTTACCTCCCATCATGAAATAAGTAGATTTGAAGCCTACTTTCAGGTCATAATAAAATTTCCCCATTTTCAATATCTGGGTTTCTCCTCCATACCAGCTGTTTGAATGGATGTAGAAGCCTTTTCCGTTTCCCATATCACCATAGCAGATGACTTCAGGATTATAGAGTTCCTTGTCAGCTTCTTCAACATCGAGATAACCAATGTCTTTGGCAATTTGACGGGCAACGATATAGGATTGGTGGTGCCCGATAGACCCGAGTTTCGGTACAGTAACGGCGGCGGCATCTCCGGCAGCAAAAACTTCAGGGTAATCAGGGTTGCGCATTTCCCTGTTTGTGATAACAAAACCGGTCTCATCGCATATAGGAAGACCAATCAGAAATGCATGAGGCACCCAGTCTGGAAAAATAATCTTTAGTTCCGCTTCCAGCGATTCACCATTTGCAAATTCAATTCCATCTTTGGTTATCCTGCTGATATCCCGCATGTTGTTTTTATACCCGAATCCCATACCGCCAGCAAGTTCAAGCAGTTGAGCAACAACCTTTTCGCCTGCATCTTCAGCGATAAGTTTTGCCGGAGTAAAAATGGTGATATTTTTTGGTCCACCCTGCTCATGATTTTCAAGCCAAGATGCAAGTGAGAGAGCGGTTTCTACAGGCGGGCCTTCACAGGCAGCCATTGCTTCCGGAATGAAATCAAGCTTGCCTTTGATTCCTTGATGAAAACGGGCTGAACCGATAGCAATTGGACCACCTTTATAATCGCCATTATAGAGATAGTGTCTGAATTTATTGCCATAAAAACCATCTGTCAGCGTTTGGCCGTATTCAGCAAATCCTTCGATTTTATCGAAGGCAAGGCGATTCCCTAATGCTATTACCAGATAGTCATATGATAAAACATCAGCGGCAGCACCAGGACGTTCAGACGGTAGAATCGATACCTGCTTATTATCCAGATCAATGCCGGTTACATCCGCCTGAATAAAATGGGTTCCGTCTTTATCCAGTATGGATGCCAAGGGTAGCTGCAAGGTCGTATTCGGATCTTTGCCATCAAATACCTCAAGCGGAATATTCGGAATGAATAAAAGATAGGACTTTCGATCCACAACGGTTATATCAACATCGTCTGAAGTCATGTAATCACGGATGTGGCGTGCAATCTGTAAACCGGCAAAACTGCCACCAAGAATCAGAATCTTTACCTGTGCCATAATTTCTCCCGTTCTATCATATGATTGTCCAGTTTATTGAACTAGCTGCGTCATCATCGAAAAAAACAAATGAAAAGCAAAAAGCGGGTCTGCCAGCAGTAAAATATTATTTTATAAGGGTTTACTTTTCATGAAGAAAAGATGAAATCCCAAAAATAATTCAACTAAATCTAACGATTCATAACAGTCAGATACGGCAAATAATTCAGATTAGAAGCATCTTTAGGGGAGGGGAAGACCTCAGGGAAGATCGGACATTGCCATACATTCCAAAACCTAATACCTTTTTTTACTGTAAAAGTGAATTATGGAGAAAAAAATTAATTATCTGGAGTCAAAATTGTGGTGGAAAGGCAGGTTATGTGGGTACTCAGTGCGCAATCTTGAAAGAAGGATGCCCAAGATGGCAAAGTGATCACGTACCAAAGTTTCAAACTTCTGATTTGTAACACAGTGTCTGAAGATGCTTGTAAAATAAGGGTTAAAAGCTATGATTGTTTTATAAGAGGATGGATTCTTCATTCCGTTACACTTCATTGCGGAATGACACCCTTTGCATGGATTTCCTTGCGATTTATTGTTGCCGGAACAATAAGGAAGTGCAGCTGATCCGGTCACGATCGAACCAGTATGGTGCAGCGATTGTTTCGATCACGCGACCGATAACGCCTGACTGACATCCTGCAACAGGTCGTCGAGGTCTTCGAGCCCGGCGGAAATGCGGACCAGTCCTTCTTCGATCAGGTGGAGCTTGCGTTCCTCGGGGGTATAGAACGAGTGCGTCATGCTGGCCGGATGCTGCGCGAGGCTTTCGGCATCTCCGAGGCTGACCGCCCGTGTTATGAGCTGCAATGCGTTCATGAAACGCCTTCCGGCTTCGATCCCTCCCCTGAGTTCGAACGCCACCATGCCGCCGGGGAGCTTCATCTGTCTTTCCGCCAGTTCTCGCTGCGGGAAAGAGGAGAGCCCGGGGTAGTGGCAGACTGCGACCTTGTTGTGTGATGCAAGGAATTCCGCTATTCCCTGAGCGTTTTCGCTGTGCCGGTCCATGCGTATCGCGAGCGTCTTGAGCCCCCGCAGGATAAGAAATGCATCCTGCGATGAGAGCACGGCGCCGGTCATGTCTTTCAGGCCGTAATAACGGATATTTGTTATCGATTCTTTCGGGCCGACGATTGCGCCTGCAACGAGGTCTCCATGCCCTCCAAGGTACTTCGTAGCGGAATGCACGACATAGTCCGCTCCAAGCTCCAGAGGCCTCTGGAGATAAGGGGTGCAGTAGGTGTTGTCCACAATTACCGGTGCCCCGTGAGCATGGGCGACAGCCGAAACTGCATCAATATCCACAAGGCGCATGTTGGGATTGGCTGGTGACTCGAAAAATACCGCTTTGGTCCGGGGGCTGATTGCTGCCTCGAGATTCGCAGCATCGGTCAGGTCGATATGGGTTATCCTGACGCCGAATTTTGCCAGTCCGTGGTTGAAAAAACCAAACGTGCATCCGTAGAGCGTTTTGTCGGCAATGATCTCGTCTCCGGGGGCCAGAAGCGTCCAGAGCAGCGCAGCTGTCGCACCCATTCCTGAGGCTGTGACAAGCGCGGCTTCGCCGCCTTCCAGATCGGCAATGCGCTCTTCGAGCAGCGCCGTCGTCGGGTTGCCCGTGCGTGAATAGATAAAGCCTTCCTGTTCCCCCGCAAAGCGTGCGCTTCCGTCTTCGACGGTAGGGAAGGTGTAGGTCGAACTGACATGGATCGGCGGATTCAGTGCACCGGGCGCTTCATATGGATCATATCCGCGATGTATCGCACGGGTTGAAAACCCTTTCATATCAGGATTGTTTCTGGTCATCGTATCTCGTTCCGGGATTTCAGGCTTCTGAGAGGTATCGGGTTGCATATTAAACAATACGGCAACACGATACAACACAATTGTTACCATAAAACCGCACCGGATACAGGATAGACGGGATGCGGTTAAGTATGCGGTTTTTTGTCGGAATTCGTTATTATGGCGCAGAATTTTTGATTTGACAATATTCAATGAAGAACACTATGAGCGATCTGCCCAACTGCCCGAAATGCAATTCTGAATACACCTATGAGGATGGAACACTCTATATCTGTCCCGAATGCGCCCACGAATGGAGCAGTTCGGGGGTTTCATCATCGGAAAAGGTCCGTGTCTGGAAGGATGCGAACGGCAACGTTCTGCAGGACGGCGATACCGTGACGGTAATCAAGGACCTGAAGGTCAGGGGTTCTTCATCGGTGATCAAGGGCGGTACGAAAGTGAAAAACATCCGTCTAATCGAAGGTGATCATGACATCGACTGCAAGGTCGAGGGATTCGGACCGATGCAACTGAAATCCGAATTCGTCAGGAAAGCCTGATGTAACTTTCCCGGTCATGATCGAGGCGGCAACTACAGGTAGAAGATGGGTATGAGATATTTTTTGCCGGAGTAAATAAAAAAAGGGGCGGTCTTCAAAAGCCGCCCCTCTGTACTGCTGACAATCAGTCAAGATTGATCGACCCTTTGGTCTTCTCTCTCCTGTTTCTCTCCTTCTGGTAATACTCATCCATACAAGGGCTGTTCTTGCCCTCGATAAGTGAACACTTGAGGTAATCGACAATTTCCATGATACATGCCCTGATGGCCTTTCCTACCGGTGTGTTCTGATATTCGTTGAGGTGGCCGCCGAAGCCTCCGCGGTAAACGCCAACACTGATGCCGCTGGATTTCGAGGTGGCTTCTACGGTACGCGCATCATAGATTTCACCTGTTTCTACATCTATCACTTTCAGGTCTACAGCCATGTATGCTTTATCCTGTCTTCCTCCGAGGCTTACGCCGCCAAAAGAGATGCCGCCGCCGCCGCCGCTCGTATTCTGTTCAAATGCCGATACCGTTGCGGCAACCAGGTATTTGGCTCCGGTGATCTTTCCAAGTTTCGATCTTGTGCGCGGGTTTACTCTTCCTGATGCTCCCAGGTCCTGTTCCATGATGACAGCATCGAGCTCTTTGCGTTCGAGCACACGGAAACTGTTCGTCGCAGCGAGTTCAGCAATGAGCATGTCCTGCAGGTCGGTACCGACACTGCCATCCCACCATCCCGCTGAGGTGTGGTTGGTAAACCTCAATACGCCGAGCCGAGGTCTCTGGTCGCCATAGCCCTGAGCGTATCCCTGCGAATACAGAGAGATGGAAAAAAGAAACAGAAACAGTAGAAAAGCTTTAATCCTCATAATGGTCCTCCGGGGTTTATTAAGGTTGATGGTCAAGATGAAAAGCACATTTTCTTAAGGTATCACAGTAACAAGTAAAACCAAAGCAGGAAAGGAACTGCAAATCCGTTAACCATCACTTTTTGCGTTCCTTACCTTGACGTATCTGCAGGCAGGCAATACTGTCCGCAATTCACTCTCATGATAATTTGTAAAATAAGATTGATTTAGTCAACTTTATTTTATGTCAATGTTCGATTGATGAGCATTTTCATGTAAACAATAACAATCCTGCGGTATGGAGACAGTTTAACAATCTTCCGACGATTCTGCCACCTTGCAGCTGTTAGAAATCGTGTTCGGTCACAACCTCGTTTGCAACGACCAGCCGCACGGTATAGTCTTCCGTTCCCTCCACAATCGCTTCATACTCGCCCGGGCCTGTTTCTTCAGGTTCATGGACCTTTCCTTTCCTGAAATATTCCAGCCCGCGCTTCAGGATGGTATCGTCGATATATTCGTCAAAACGGTTCAACGGGATCTGCATGGCTGTTATTTGATGCTTGACGTTATGTTTTTTGCATTCAGCATGATAAGCTTCGATCTCAAGGCTTACCGGCTTCTGGACCTGTTCGTTTTTTGTCAATATCATGCTATCGTGAAAACTTTCATAATATCTTTGCTTTGATGTGGATGTGCGCACCATCAACTATCACCTGAAAAAAAATATTCAGTGACAGTGAATTGCAGGAAGATTCAGTTATCCGACATTTTCGGATAACTGCCGCTGTACAAAACAAGATGCACTATGCTGTTCACGGTCAGACAGCAGCCGAAGTCATTGTTGACAGAGCCGACCACCAGAAAGAATACATGGGTCTGACCGGTTGGGAGGGATCGCCCAAAGCAAAAATTCACAATTACGATGTTTCAATTGCCAGGAACTACCTTTCCGGATTCGAGCTTGCACAAATGCTACGGATTGTTTCAGCATATCTCGATATGGCTGAACTACAGGCAATGCGACGTATTCCCATGACCATGGCAGACTGGAAACTCGTCTGAATGGATTTCTGAAACTCTGGGACCGTGAGATTTTACAGGATCCGGGCAAAGTGACAGCAGAAATTGCCAGAGCTCACGCCGAAAGCGAGTTTGAAAAGTACCGGATCGTTCAGGATCGGCTCTTTGAGAGTGACTTTGACCGCATGCTCGCATGCTCAAGCAGATCGAGTCTCTGCAGAAACCGGAGGAGGGCGATGGGTAAGGGTGGGAGTTCCGGGACTTTTTTCCGTAACTGAAATAACTCTTCGGGATAAGCGCGAAAACGATTTTCTGTCGCTATTGAAAAGCACCTGCAAGGTTTTGAAATCAGACCGTAATTCCAGATGAATTTTCGTTTGCTTGTCGGCATAACGGCAGTTATCGCCCCTTTGCTGCATTCAGTGACGGACCTGATGGAGCTTTGTCAGGGTGGATTCTCGACCGGCCAGCTCTGGCTCAACTACATCGCCTTCCTTCCCATGCCCTGGCTTTTGCTTGGCGTGTAATAACTCTTCGAGTTGTGAGTGGATACGGCTTTTAACGCTATTGAACGTCGTTCCCGGGGCTCTCCGCGCTCTGCATCGATGAACGTTTATTTTGAGTGCTTTGTTTAATAAAGTATAGGGGAAAGATGTATCTGGAAGATGCACAACATGAACGGAACAGATAGAGACATACAGATCTTCCGTTAACTTCAAGGGAGAATAAAATGCTTGAATTATTTGCAATCATACTGGCTCTCCTCTGGATATTGAGCATGGCATTATCATTTACCATGGGCGGATTCATACACAGTTTCCTTGTTTTCGCCATAGCGATTATTGTTTATCGTGTTGCAACGAAACAGGAATGTTACTGACGGACCGCCACGTCCAGCGCTTCCGATTTTCTGAATTGGAATTATGGGGTGAGAAAAGGGGAGCGATGTTCGGGTTCCCGGCATCGATCAGCAATCCAACATCACCGGCATGCCTGGATGCCTGTAAACACCTTCTGCCTGCGGACAACCAAATAAACTTGTTTGACTGCCGCCGCATTTAACTGATACGCAAAGTGCTCTACGAGTTTTGTAAACTCAGCTCTAAGCCAGCGAACTATGCAATTTGCGCATTATTAGGGCGGAACGATGGTTTATATCAGGAACAATCGAACAGGAGAACGGTATGCAGCAGAAGAAAATCAATATGGTCCAGGACAAGAAAATCGCTCTTGTAGCCCACGACAACAAGAAGCGCGATCTTCTTGAATGGGCGAAATACAACAGGGATCTGCTCTCCCATCACGAGATCTATGCAACAGGGACGACCGGCGAAACGCTCACACGGGAACTGGACCTGAAAATCAACAAACTTCAAAGCGGCCCGCTTGGCGGAGACCAGCAGATCGGTGCAAAAATCGTCAGCAACGAGATAGATTTCCTGATCTTTTTCTGGGACCCCCTGGAGCCTCAGCCTCATGATCCGGATGTCAAGGCGCTGCTGCGCATGGCTGTGGTCTGGAATATCCCCATTGCCTGCAACAGGGCTACAGCGGATTTCATGATTTCATCCCCCTTGATGGACGGTGAATATACCCGTCTGGTGCCTGATTATGAAGAATACCGTACACGTAACATTGATCTGGGTTCAGGCAAATGATGACCTGAGCCGCCAAAAGGTGCAAGTTGTCTTCGATAATGGCCATACGTGCATATAACCTTTTTAACCGGACCGGATTGTCGGTGTAAAAGCCAATCATTCGGGAAGCGATCCGGGGCTTCCTTTTATAAAGGTGGAGCAACCGTTTCTTCGCTGTTCGCTTCGTAAGGCTCCATGATATAGCCAAGGCAATCCTGCCGGATAATCTTCACATCGCGGGTGAACATCGATGGTACTACCGGCACCCTGGTGAGAATTCTGTTCCCGCTGAAAAGGAGGTAGAGGCCGGTTACGTCACGGTTCAGGTTGTCGATGACCATGAGCGGAGGAAGGCCGTTGCGGTAACGACCAATTTCCGTTCCTTCAGGCACCCTCTCGAAATTGAGTGTTTCGAGGTCCTCCCGAAAACAGACATCGGTATTGCCGTCGCACTGGCCGAATCCGGGCCGGATGCCTTCGGGCAGGAGTATCCTTGCGGTGGTATGGAACAGATCGTTGTGGTGATTGGCTGGTGGAGTGAAAAGGCTCTCTTCGGTCAGTTCAAGGCAATGCCGGAGATAATTTTCCACATGCCTTGTTCCTGCCGCAACACCGGATACTCCGCATTCAAGCGTGACCGCAGGGCATATTGCGGCCAGTGCGACCGCAAGCACTTCGTGCGGTTCCGTAAACCAGACGATGGTTTTGCTGAACCGCCTGGCAAGGCTTAGGGACTTGTGGTCGAGCCGGTTGACGCAGCCATAGTGCGGGTTTTTGCCGGTGTTGTTATGCAGGTCGATGCCGGCAAGCGGAGCCGCCTTGACGATTTCAGCCAGAACTTTTCGTGCCAGCAGGTGTTCGGGATAGCGTTCACCCTGCCAGATGCGATTGTAATCGGCCTGCCCGTCGAGTTTCCTTACACCTCGGACAGCGGCGGCGACGTTGCCGACAAACAGCAGCAACGGTCTCGGCAGCGGATTTAGGGGAGCACCGAACCCGTCGAGGAGCTGCTGCATGGCTGCAAGCCCTGTTGTTTCATTGCCATGCAGCAGTATCGAAACGAAGAGCGGCGATCCTTTTTCACCCTCGATACGGATGAGCGAAGGGCCGGGAAGGATCGAGTCGAGTTTTTCGATCGCTATTCCGGTAAACCCGTCGGGCAGTCGATCGAACAGGTGCAGATCGGGAAGATGATTATGGTTCAGATGCTCCATTCGTTTACGGGAATGTTTCTGTTCTGGTTTTCGAGGTATGCCTGGGTCATCGCCCTGAAATCGCGACCATGCCGCCTGATGAAGGTTTTTTGCCACCAGGCGCCGTTCCGGCGCGTCTCTACGCGTTTTGTCAGAACATCGCCAAGGTAGTATTTCAGGTCATGACTGTCGAATCCTCGCCCGGCAAGAGCCAGCATGGCACCGGGGATCAATTGTTGCAGCAGAAGTGTATCCACAGGCATAGCTGCTCCCGAGCTCCAGGTGACCATGGAGTCAAGCCCGAAGCGTGAGGCGGCGTAAAAATTCGCACGGGCCTGTTCGAACGATATCGCAGCCTGGGGAACTTCAGGCAGCAGGTGAAGAACCGCACCATAAAAAAAGAGGATATTGGCAACGATGTCAGGAATCGATGGCCCTGCCGGAGGTACGCGATGTTCGATCCGCAAGTGAGGGCGGCCATCCTCACCGAATCCTATCAGAGGGCGGTTCCAGCGCCAGATGGTTCCATTGTGCAGCCGCAGATGGTTCAGTTGGCTGAGATCATCATCGAAAGTTACCGGCAGCAGCACCGGAAATCCGTCGAGATTTTCGAGGAAAACCTCTTTGAGTGAATTGCGGACGTAATCCCGCCCGAACGTGACGCGAGAAACCATTCTTCCGGAGAGGTCAACGAAAGCAGGGGATTTAACAGCCTGCTCAAATAGAGGAATGCGTGTTTCATCCCAGAGCTCCCTGCCGAAGAGGAACGGGGAGTTTGCAGTGAGTGCGGCTATCGGCGCCGACAGCACATGGGAGATGTTGTATACGGCGGCTGCCTTGCTGACGGGAACCTGAAAATGGATCTGCATCGACGTCGTGGCAGCCTCCGCCATGACGTCATGATGGACAACCTCCAGTGAATCATTCGTTCCCTCTATGTGTATTTTGAGCGGGTGAGAGGATCTCGTTCGCAGGATTTCACGGTTCAGGGCGTGAAACCGTTGCAGCGAAGAGATGTTCTCAAGCGTCAGCATCCTGTCCTGCAAGGTCGGCAGGATGCCGGTCATAAGGGTATTGCACCCCATGTCGATGGCATTGATGGTGCAGATATTCCAGAGCTTCTGCAGTTCGTTCTTCAGGAATTCCGGGAGATGGCGATCAAGAGGATGCGGCGCAATATTGAGTTCGAAGTTGTATTTCGAAAGCTCGGGCACAACAAGAGGATTGTTGACCCGCCGGAGAAACTCCTCGTTTCTCGGGGTCGGTGCGAAATTCTGATCGATGAGCCATGCTTCGAGCTCGAAGCCGCACATCTCCTGGTGTTTGTCGAAGAGGTCCGCTGAAAACCACTCCATCAGAATCCGCGTTTCCTTTCTCAGATTCTGTTGAAACTGCCGGAAATCCTTCTCGCTGAACTCTGTTTTTGCTATTTCACTGCCCATCGATGACTGGTTATGTTCGGTCTTACGGATAGGGTATCAGGAACAATCTGTATAATAGCATGATAAGATGCAAATCATTCCCAATCCACCCTCAAGCAAGGCTTTTTCACTCTTGGCCGATTTACTCAAACTTTACATATTGTACTATTCTGCATCGTGGTCCCGGAACCGGCAAAGCATATGCTTTCCAGGCATTTATTTTGACCATTGCGTTGTGAATCATGAAAAAACGCCCCTACAAACGACTGTTTGCAGCTCTTATTCTCGTTTCGGCGGTGGTCTATGCCGTAATCCACTACGGTGAGTTCAGTCATTTCGTCGTCCTTCTTCAAAGCATCGAACCGGCATGGCTGATTGTCGCCCTCTTCCTGCAACTTGGCACCTACTGTGCGCTTGCGATGGTCTGGAAAAGAACCATGCAGCAGGAAGGCGTACGTTTCCAGCTGCGCCGTCTCGTCCCGCTTGCTCTGGCAAAGCTTTTTACGGACAAGGCGGTACCATCGGGCGGAATCAGCGGTATCGCTTTCGTTTTCAATGCCCTGCGTGAGAGAAACGTAGCGGGGGAGGTTTGCATGAGGGTTATGATTATTGACATACTTTCCTTTTATACCGCAGAAGTCATTGCGGCAGCAGGAGCCCTTTTCGTGTTGTGGCAGCATCACGACATCCGCAAATGGATGGTTGTCGTGGCAGCGATTTTTATCGCGGCCGCCCTTTTCATTCCCGGGTCGATACTTTTTCTGAAACGGATGGGCGCGAATGATCGATTACCGGCATGGATTGTCAGGCTGCCGCTTGTAGCCCCCCTGATTGCTTTTCTGTCAAATGTACCGCAGTCCCGGCAGTACAGGCCGAATCTCAGGCCTCTGTTCTTCATCGAGGTGACCATGTATCAGTTAACCGTGGTCATTCTTGATGCCATGACGCTCTGGACCATGCTGCAGGCCCTTGGCGAATCTGTTTCGGTGTTCCTTGTGTTCCCCTGTCTGGTTTTTGCCTCCATGGCGGCCATGCTCAGCCCGATTCCCCTTGGACTCGGCACCTTTGAAGCCGCATGTGCCGGACTGCTCGTCATCTTCAAAATCCGGATCGCAACCGCATTGACGGCGACCATTCTTCTTCGGGGCTTCACCCTGTGGCTGCCCATGATTCCCGGGCTGATCGTGACCCGTATGAAATCCGGTACTCCTGATGCGGGAATCGAGCCCGATAAACTGCATCAATGAAAAGGGTGAAGGGATATTGGAAAGGATATTTCAACAAGTGCGGCAGTTGAATATCTGAACCGGGCTTGTCGCAAAGCATCGACAAACAAAGGGGCCGTGTGCAGGATGAAACAGGATAAAGGCTATTTCGAAAAATAGGCGACAAGGCCGAAAGAGAGAAAAAGAATGGCGGCAAGAACAATGGTCATGTCGCTGAGCTTCCGCATGAACGGCTCCCTGTTCTCATCATACATGTTTGCGATGACCATCACGGCAGCATTGTTCAGGAGAAGGAAATAGGTGGCCGGGGGGAGAATTTTCGTGAAGGTGAAATAAAACAGGACAAGTCCGGAGATAAGGCTCGTCATGATGAGAAACTGTTTCGTATGCGGCAGCGGGGAAGTGTTGGCGATAGTTCTGATACCGCTCGAAAGGTCGCCACGCCGGTCGCGTATGTCCCACATCACCTCTATGAAGAACGCGCAGATAAACAGATATCCCCAGCAGATCCATGCCTTGAGAGAGAGCTGCCGGCCTTCGAAAAATAGGGGAAGAAAGACCAGAGCGGTCGCCCAGTCGAGCGGCGGTGTGAGGTTTTTAACGATGTAGATATCTTTCAGACGCCGGGCGCCATTGAGACGCTTCGAGAGAAAGGACGGAAAATTTTTGTGGTTGTAGAGAAATCCGATGAGGATGATGAGCGCCGTTGTCCAGAATGCCGTTTGTCCGAATTGAAACGCGATGATGAGTGAAATGAAGGAAAGCAGGTAAAAGGTTACGTAGGTGATGAGAGCTTCGTTCCTGAGGGCGTTCACCTGGCCTTCAGGGTCGTTCATTGCATCCTCGATATCGTCGGTTAGCCGGTTGTCCTGGTATATTGAAAACGTCAGCAGGAATACGCAGAGTATTGCCCATCCGTTAAGCGGGATATCGAAATAAACTGACCAGCTCGCAGCTCCGAGCGCGGAAAGCAGCGAGAGATGAAGTTTGTTTCTGAAGAAATAGTGCGGCATGATATGTTCTGCTTTTCGATGACTTGATAAACGGCAGATCTCTCTTACGTTCAATCAGCATATATGCCACGGTTGCCTGAATGAACCTCAGGATGATGCTTCAAGAGTCCGGATTGAAAAAAAATGGCGGACCGGATGCGTGTTCGTCAACAGTTGCTGCAGCTTTTGAATCCGATGATCCTGTATAGAGGACAGAATCCGATTCCTGCGGTAACCAGGGGTATCAGCCCTATCGCTCCCAGCCAGGAGTGGTAGACAAAGCCAAGCGTAATGATGATCAAGCCGATTACAGCGCGGATGATACGGTCGGTGGGTCCCATATTCTTGCTCACAGGCACTCCGGATAAGGTTATAATAATTGTAAATGCGGGTCGCAATAATTTTCCATATAAACAGTTGAACCATCATATTTCGTTCCTGTCGGTAATTTCGTTACGTGTAGGAAAGTTCCAGCGCTTTTCTTCCGGTAATTCCTGCTTGGTCATCAATTTGCAGGAAAAACAAGAGCATTGAAACCATATAAGGCTCTGAGTTGTTGACTTGAAATTGGTAACTCATTCACCATAAAGACATTTTCACGCCATACACCAATAAGGAGGATATCCATGATCAAGGAAGGAAGCAAAGCTCCGGATTTCACGTTGCCCGATTCGGAAGGGAAAATGGTTTCACTTTCGGAATATGCAGGCAAACGGGTGCTGCTTGTCTTTTATCCGGGAGACGATACGCCGGTATGTACGAGCCAGCTTTGCAGCTATCGCGATAACTACAACGAGTTTACGAAAAGGGATATCTCCATCCTCGGTATCAGTCTGAACACCGTTGAGTCACACAAACAGTTCGGCGAGAAGAACGCCCTGCCGTTCACCCTTCTCAGCGACAGCGGCAAAACGGTAAGCAAGCTGTATGATGCACTGGATTTTCTTGGCATGTCGAAAAGGGCGTATGTGTTTATTGATGAAACAGGTACAGTCCGTCTGGCGTTCAATGATCTGCTGCCGATTTTCTATCAGGAGACGCGTGACCTTCTGGCAAAAATCGATGAAATGAAGCCTCAGGAATAATCGCTATCTTGCAGCATTTTCGGTATGCCTTCTCTTATCAGGAATCTGTAATGTATTGTCTTATAAAGCTTTTTCCGTTTTTTCCCTCTTTATCTGCAGGATTGCTCCGTTTCAAAGCCTTGGAATCGTTGTTCAGGGCTTTTTCCTGTTCGGCTGCGCTTACCGTTTCCGTCTTGATGCTGCCGTCCGTCGTTCATGCACAGTCTGTCAGCATTGCCGACTATCTTCCTGATTATTCCTCGGATTACGGACCTGTCGTCGGGTGTGGTGTTTCTCTCAGGGAGGATGGTTCAGAATCGGAACCCTACCGTTACAGGATGAGCATGAGTGGAGCCATTGCGCCTTTTGTCGATTTCAGGTACAGGCTGCAATTCCGTGGTGATTTCAGGAACCTGTTTCCGAATGCAGCCCTCTTTCTTGAAGCCGGGACATCAGGGATCGACAGGATGAACTTCTACGGCATGGGCAATGAGCGGTACTATCGGGGAACTGGATTGACGGAAGACGATTTTGAAATAACAAGCCAGGTCACCGTACTAAAGGCATCATTGCGCTATCCGATGAACATGGCATATTACTGGTTTGCAGGTGTGGGCGGAAAATGGGTAGATCTTCACCTGATCCAGGGTTCTTATCCCGATCTTCACCGCTCTGAAATACCTGGAATAGACGAAAACTTCGCCGGCAGTTTCCATATCGGGTTCCATTACGATACTCGCGACAATCGTTACAATTCAGCAGCTTCTCCTCACACCGAGAATGGCCGGGCCGGTTCAGGTGAACCCTCCGGTGACAGTTCCGCCGTTTCCGGTACGCTTGTCGATATCGAAGCCGCACACTTTCCCCGTTTTTTCAGCAACAGTTGCGATTTTACCAGATTCAGCGGCGAGGTACGGAAGTACATTCCATTTTCACCCTCCGGCTATTCGAGACTGGTTGTCAGGGCCGGAGGAGAGAAAATCTGGGGCACTTATCCTTTCTGGGAAGCGGCATCTCTTGGCGGCTCTTCTTCTCTGAGAGGGTACGATCTGCAGCGTTTTGCCGGTGATGCGTCGCTTTATGCCGGTTCCGAACTTCGACTGGAGGCTGGAAAGTTTACCTTCATCGTGCCGGTTACCTTCGGGCCTCTCGCATTCCTTGAAACCGGCAGGGTATTTCTCGAAGGGGAGGATTCATCCGCATGGCACACCGCTGCAGGCGGCGGATTGTGGTTCCGGCTGGACAATCCGCGCTTTACGGCAAGCATTGCCTATGGCACGGGGTTCGACGATGGAAGGCTGATGGATGACCTTGGTATCTATCTGAAAGCAGGTTTCAGCTTCTGACCGGTAATGCGCAACTATGGTTACAGGATGGAATCAATTTTTTCCGCAAGCTCATCGAGGTTGAACGGTTTGGTGATATAATCAACGGCGCCGAGCTTCAGCCCTTTTTCACGGTCTTCGCTTTTATCCTTTGCGGTCAGCATCACAAGCGGAATGGCGCGGAAATCCGGGTGGCTTTTCAACTGTTCCGTCAACGTGAAACCGTCGATCCCGGGCATGGCGATATCGACGATGAGCAAGTCTATTTTCTGCCCGCTCTTCATGACATCGAGGGCCGCCTGACCGTCTGCCGCAGTGAGCACATTGAATTTTTTGCCGAGGTTATGAGCGAGGAGTCGTCTGATGTTCGGTGAGTCGTCAACTATCAGGATTGTCTGGTCATGCATGATTTTTACGTTTTGGATAAAAGATTCAGCTCTGGTTCAGGTACCTGCCTACAATTTCGACTATGGTGGCGGGCTCGACCGGCTTCGTGATATATGCCTGCGGAACAAGCTGTTCCCCCTCGACCATTTCATGAGCCTGTGCCCGTGCCGTGAGGAAAATGAATGGAATGTTTCTCAGCGTCTCCCTTTGAAGAAGCTGTTCGCGGAACTGCATGCCGTTCATTCCGGGCATCATGATGTCGCAGAGGATCAGGTCTGGCCGATGTTTTTCACAGTACTCGAGAGCTTCGATGCCGTTTGACGCTTCAGCTACCGAATATCCGGCCTTGTTCAGGATATAGCCGATGAGCCGCCTGGAATTGGGCTGGTCGTCGGCGAGTAGAATTGATTTGCTGCCGGTGGTCATGATTCGATTTCCTTTTCAACTTTCAGAAGAGGCAGGTGCACGATAAACCTGGTTCCGTTGTTCAGCTTGCTCGAAACTTCTATGCTTCCGTCATGGGCTTCGATAATTTCTTTGACGATAGGCAGCCCGAGACCGGTACCCTCGATTTCCTCTCCAGGCCGGTTGACCCGGTAGAACTTTTCGAAAATATTATCGAGGTCCGCTTCCGGTATGCCGGTTCCCGTATCCTCGACACTGAACTGCATGAATTTGTCGTCATAGCTCAGGGATACCGTGACACGACCGCCCTGCGGGGTGAATTTCAATGCGTTTCCGATAATATTGATGGCCGCCTGCTTGATCGCATCCGGATCGGCATATACCATGATCGACGGTGTCTGCACATCGAGCCTCAGGATTATGTTTTTTTCATCAGCCCTTATTTTCAGAGAGCGGCATACTTCGGCAAGCGTGGTTGACGGATCGATTCCGGTTTTCTTGTAGGAAACCCTTCCGGAGTCGATTTTCGATATCATGAGCACATCCTCGATCAGTGCCGAGAGCCGCTTGCTTTCATCGTGGATGATCTGCAGGAATTCTAAGAGCGTATCCCGGTCGAGTTCATCGATATCCCGCATGATCGTGCTCGTGAAACCGAGTATCGAAAAAAGCGGGGTCCTCAATTCGTGCGATACCGTCGAAATGAAATCGTTTTTCAGACGGACATTTTCCCTGATGAGGCATTCGGACTTTTTCTGTTCGGAAATGTCCCGGATGATTCCGACAAAGCGCCTGTGATGGGCGGTTGTGAAAACAGCCGAGCTGACGTGTACATCGATGCGCAGTCCGTGTTTCGTGATGATCTGTGTTTCGAAGCGCTCACCTTCATGATGCAGGGCACGCTGGAAATATTTTTCCGCATCGTGACGAAGTTCCGATGGATAAAGATCGTTGATGCTCATTTCGGAGAGCTCGTCCGGCGTGTATTCGAAAAGCTGCAGGGCCTGCCGGTTCCATTCGACAAGAATGCCTGTGTCGATGTCGGCAACGACGATCGCATCGGGAATCGCCTGGAAGAGGTTATGGTATTTTTTCTGGTTGTCCTGCAGCCGTTCCTCGGCCTGCTTTCTTTCCGTGATATCGACTACGAGTCCTCTCAATCCTACCTGGCCGTTCCTGTCCGTGATGGGTGCAGTGTAAACCAGAACGGGGAAACGGGTCCCGTCACTTTTGATCGCGATATATTCGTGGCTCTTTGAGAAGACCTCCTCCCTTTTTTCCTTCAGGTTTGCCACCACCCTCATTCTTTCTTCCGGAGCGAAGAAACGCAGTGCGTGAATACCATTGCCGATGTCTTCCTGCCGGTAGCCGAAGGTATTGAAACCAGCATGGTTCGAATAGGTGATATAGCCGCGGTTGTCGGATTCGAAAACAGGCTGGGGGAGCAGATTGCTCAAATCCCTGAACCGCTTGATGCTCTCGGCAAGGGCTTCCTGGCTGTTCTTTACCGAAGTTATGTCCTGCAGAAGGGTAAGGACGTTGGAGATATCGTTATTGCTGCTGAAGATCGGGCTTACGATGGCATGAATCCAGGAAAGCTCTCCTTTTTTTCCTTTCCTGCTGAATTCCTGTTCCCAGATCTTTTTTGATGACACGGTCTCGGGAAGTTTCCGGTAAACCTTTCCGAGCAGTTTTTCAGCTTTCTTGATATTCCACCCGGTTTCAGGCGTCTTTTTGTGCATGTTGTTGTACATGGACGAAAAAGCCGAATTGGTATATTCGATGTTTCCTTCCCTGTCGGTTATCACGACTGCGATCGGGCTTTGATCCATTGCGGCTGAAAGAAGCTTGACCTTCTGCTTGAGGGCCGATTCGCAGAGCGCATTGTTCAGCGTTATTTCAAGCCGGTTCGCATCGATAGGCTTGGTAAGGTATTCGTACGCGCCGAGCTTGATACACTTGACGGCCAGTTCAATATCCCCCGAGCCGGAAATCATGATCGCTGGCAGCAGGAAATTGTTGTCCCTCATGTACTGAAGCACTTCGATGCCGTTTTTGCCGGGCATGCTTATATCGAGCAGTATGGCATCGACAGGTCCGGAGTGCAGGCAGGCAATGGCACTGTCACCGTTCGATGCCGGAAGCGGAATGTAGCCGAGCTTTTCGACAATCGTACAGATGATTTTACGGATAACGTCGCTGTCATCAACGATCAGTACTGTTGCTTTATCGTGAGGTTCACTCATAGCCATCGATCATAGGTGATGGTATCTGTTTCAGCATTTTCCAGGAAAACCGTGTCAGGCAAAGATGAACTAACAACGAAAACCACATGGGCGCCGAAAGACGCAGTCACTCAATCACAGAACAGTACTTTGTAATCCCTGCTTACGAACGTGTTTGCAAGGCGCCTGAGCTTCTGAGCGCTCTGGTGTTCCTTTTCCAGCACTTTCCACCTGTGGTCGTCCGCAGACTCCTTTTGCCTGAGGAGCTGGTTCTGTTTGGTCTCATGATAGGTCAGGTCGATGAAGACACCCAGGTCTATGCCTTCTGTCGCTATTGCATACAGCCCATCTATGATAAGCAGGTCGATATGGTTGAAATCGGTAATCAGCAGGTCCACTTCTTCGGTAATGATATCGACGCAGGGCATGGTCGCCTTGCGGCCGGCTCGGAAATCTTCGATGTTCCGGCTGAGCCATTCACGGTCGTACTCCTCAGGTCCTATCGATTCGAAGTTGCGCTGTTCCCTGTCGGCCCTGCGTTTCATCGGCTCCACCTTGTAATAGTTGTCCGTGTGAAGGATCTTTACCCTGATCCCTTCCTTCTTTATGATAAGAGCAAGAGAGTGGGCGAGTTCCGATTTGCCCGCACCGGACTCTCCTGAAATGGCGACGATCAGTTTCCGTCCGGGATGCTCTTCATTCATGGCTTCCTTTTCAACCATTACGCGTTCAGCAATGGCTTCAGCCGCTTTTTTATGCTTGTCGCTGATAAGTAGAATATCGCTCAACATGATCAGGGGGTTGTATGTCGATATGTGATGTTCTGTTCAAGAGCCGCCACAGGGTAAAAGATACTCTTCAGCAGGTAGAACATTCAAATATAAGAAACAGGAATAATCATTCTTATGGGCACCTCTATTTATTTGTTCCGAAGCCCTATTGCTGCGTTTGGCTGTGCTCGAAATCCTCATGTACTGCATGTACACTCCGGTTTCTCCGCTCCGTCCGCCTTGCACTCATGCTTCTCACGACAATAAATAGAGGTGCCCTCATTTCTGGAGAGCTCTGATTTTTTCGATAATCTCGGTGTGAGGGTGTTTGATGAGATCATCTTCATGTTCAGGCAGGGTGACATGTTTTGCAACGATTTCAAGCATTCGTTCATCGAGGTGCCCTGCAACGTCGAGCATGTGGTTGAGATGATGCTGCAGTTCGAAGTGAATGAACTTCTCTGCGTTGTGCTTTTTCATTTTTGCGAGAATCTGGGCCAGCATCCCGGATTCGATATGCTTCGATACTTCTGCGAAATAGTCGAGCGGCAGATCATTTGCATATCCGGTAGCCTGGTCGACACCCATCTTGTAGCATACGCCGGCGGCAATCCGGGGTTTGATGTGATCGACCATGAGAGGTATCACGATAAAGTGGGGTATGTATTTGACGATCATGCTGATCGCATGGAAAAGCTCGTCGAACCCTTCGGTCTGCTGGCTGACAAGGTTTTTTGCCCAGGAAACAACATCATCCCGCTGTTTGTCTGATAGTTGTGCAAGTACTTCCGGTAAGGGGATACCGGCCAAGGCGAGGGTTTCGTTCAGATCGCTCATGCTGAAAATATTATCGTTCAGAGTGTTTGACCGGCCCCGCCGGCTTTCCGGATATTTCAAACTTTAAGTGTATGAAAAAAAAGGCGAATAGTAAAGCTGTCCGGAAGCATCAGTCCGTATGGCGGCAAAACTCTTCGTTATGCCTATATTGAGCCATTTAATGGTAATGGTGAAACGAACAGGGAGCATTGAACAGGTATGGTGCTGTTGACAGTAGAAGGGCTGCAGAAGCAATATGGTCTGAAACATCTGTTCTCGGATGTTTCGTTCGGTGTTGACGAACGTGACAAGATCGGTTTCATCGGAGCGAACGGAAGCGGAAAAAGCACGCTTCTGAAGATCCTTGCAGGGGTTGAAACACCGGACAAAGGCAAGGTCATGGTTGCCAACCAGAAAAAGATCGCCTGGCTGCCCCAGGATTCTCCTTACGATCCCGATCATACCGTGCTCGAGGCTGTCATGAAGTCCAGCGGCAGGGAGATGGACCTTATCTATCAGTACGAACTGATCTGCATGGAACTCGAAGAGAAGCATGGCGAAGACCCGTCGCTTATGGAGCGGATGAGCCGGCTGGCACATGAGATCGATGTCTCGGGTGCATGGGAGATTGAATCGAATGCGAAAACCGTGCTCGGAAAACTCGGACTGTACGATCTCGATTCAAGAATGGGCGATCTGTCCGGCGGGCAGCGCAAACGGGTTGCCCTTGCACATACGCTGATCGTGCCGAGCGACGGCATGATTCTCGACGAACCGACGAACCATCTCGATGCGGACAGCGTCGAATGGCTCGAACAATATATCAGCCGCTACCAGGGAGCCGTGCTGCTCATCACGCATGACCGGTATTTTCTCGACCGCGTCGCGACGCGCATGATCGAACTCGACGGCCGGACGGCTATAACCTATACGGGCGGTTATTCGAGTTACCTTCAGCAGAAAGCCGAGATGGAAGAGCAGGCGCAGAGGGATGAACGGAAACGGCAGGCGCTGATCAAGGAGGAGCTTGACTGGATGCGGACCGGATGCAAGGCGCGCACAACAAAACAGAAAGCGCGTATGCAGAGGGCTGAAAGTCTGGTTTACAGCCCGAAGAAGGAAAAAGAGCAGGCGCTCGAAATAGGATTCGGAGCCGGACGCCTCGGGGACAAAATCATCGAGTTCCACAAGGTTTCAAAATCCTACGGTGACAAACTGCTGCTGAAGTCCTTTGAATATCACCTCCAGAAAGGCGACCGTATCGGCATCATCGGGGCGAACGGTTCAGGAAAAACCACGCTGTTCGAGATGATCGCCGGCCGGGTCAAACCGGACAGCGGCCATATCGATATCGGCAAAACCGTGAAAATCGGTTATTACGACCAGCAGAGCCGCGGCCTTGATGATGACAAGCGGGTCATCGAATATATCAAGGATGAAGCTGAACAGATCAAAACGCATGACGGCAGCGTGATTTCGGCTTCGAAAATGCTGGAGCGCTTCCTGTTTGCCCCGTCGGTCCAGTACAACTATATCCGAACGCTTTCCGGAGGTGAACGCCGCAGGCTTTACCTGCTCAGGCAGCTGATGGCTTCCCCGAACGTACTGCTTCTTGACGAGCCTACCAACGATCTCGATATTCCGACCCTTCGGGTGCTCGAGGATTTTCTCGACAGCTATGCCGGGTGTCTGATGGTGATCAGCCATGACCGGTATTTCCTTGACCGGACGGTCGAATACATTTTCGCTTTTGAAGAAAACGGTGCCGTGAAGCGCTATCCCGGCAACTATTCCGTCTATCTCGAGATGAAAGCATCCCGGGAAGAGAAGTTCGAGAAGAAAACAGAGCAGAGGGAAACGAAAAAAGCCGAAAAAACAGTTACCCGGACTGACAAGTTGAGCGGAAAGGAAAAGCGGGAGCTCGAGATGCTCGAACAATCTATCAGCAAAGCTGAGGCTTTTCAGTCCCAACTGGCGGAACAGCTTGCTTCGGCCGATAACGATTTCGATCAGCAGAAGAAAATCGGCGATGAACTGCACCAGCTTCAGCAGAAACTCGAAACAGATATGGAACGGTGGGCCCAGCTTGCCCAAAGAGCGTGACCGTGAAAAGAAATGCAGATATGACCGCAGAGAAGATTCGTTCTAAACTTGAAGAACTCTCTGATCAGGACGCAGCTCTTTTTGCACAGCGGTTTTTCAAAACCGGGCAGGGGCAGTATGGCGAAGGGGACCTCTTCCGGGGTATTCGCGTACCTGTGCTGAGGAAGCTTGCCAGCTCATTCGAAGAGACTCCTCAGCAGGAAGTGCTCGAACTGCTTCATTCACCATATCATGAAGACCGTCTGGTCGCCCTGCTTCTACTGATGCAACGTTTTTCAGGAGCGGAGCAGGTTGGTCGGGAAAAGATATATGAGCTCTACCTCGCAAACACGCGTTTCATCAACAACTGGGACCTTGTCGATATCTCGTGTCCCCATATCGTAGGCAGGTTTCTGTTTGAGCGTCCAAGATCGCCGCTCTACACCCTTGCCGTTTCCAGCGATCTCTGGGAAAGAAGGATTGCCATAATATCGACATTCTATTTCATCAGACAGGGGGAGTTCGATGATACGCTTGCAATTGCAGGAGAGCTGCTCGAAAACCGTGAAGATCTGATTCACAAAGCTGCCGGCTGGATGCTGAGGGAAGTCGGCAAAAGGGATATGGCGGCTGAAGAGCGTTTTCTTTTGCAGCATTACCGCAGGATGCCAAGGACCATGCTTCGATACGCCATCGAGCGTTTTCCGGAGGAAAAAAGGCTGCTTTTCCTCCGGGGTGAGGTATAAACCGCCTTTTTTTCAAAAGTTTCTTTATTGCTTTTTCTGGAATTCAGGATGGCCTGTCTGCCAGAGACCGAAACTCAGCACGTCGGCCATCGATGCGAAATCCTTCGTTTTGGTGTTGCCAATACCATGGCCTGACTTGCCGTCCGCATAAAAGAGCACAGGCTTGCCTGAAGCGCTCGCCTCGGCCAGACGCGCTGCAAATTTTGCCGGCTGCCATGCGATCACCCTCGGATCGTTGAGCCCTGCAGTTACAAGCGCTGCAGGATAAGGCACGTTGTCGTCAATATTGATGTAGGGGTCCATCTCAATAAGCGCCATGCATTCGCCCCGGCTTTTAACGGTTCCGAATTCAGGTGCGTTTACCGGTCCGTTTGGTGTCAGCTCTCCACGAAGAGGGTTCATCAGCCCGACCTGGGCGATCACCGCGCCAAACAGGTCCGGTCGTTCTGTCATTGCCCGCCCCACGAGAATTCCACCTGCACTTGCACCGTTAATTGCAATTTTACCGCTGTGGGTATAGCCGTTTTCATCGAGATAAAGTGCGCAGCTGATAAGGTCTTTCCATGTGTTGGGCTTGTTTCCTTTCATGCCGCCGGTGTGCCAGGCATCTCCAAGTTCACCGCCGCCCCTGACATGCGCGTATGCGAGGACACCGCCTTTGATGGTCCAGAGCAGCATTGCAGGGCTGAAATTAGGAGTCACCGCCTTGCCATAGGCACCGTAACCGTAAAGAAACGCCGGATTGCCGCCGTCTTTTTTCAATCCCGCTTTATAAATAACAGAGAGAGGCACCATGACATTGTCATGTGACGGCACCATAAGTTCTTCAACAACGAGGTCGCTGTATTCCGGATATTCAGCTGGAGATGAAAGCGTTTCCTTGCGGAACTCGTTTTTTGCCGCATCATAGCGGTATCTCCGGAAATCGTTCGCCCAACCTGCAATAACGATCCAGATGTCAGGGAAGAGAAAGTTTTTCGAAAAAAGCGTAATGGTTCCCGGCTTGAACGGTGGCTGGAGCTCAACGGCTGATCTGCTGCCGTACTCCTGACGGTAAAGTTTTGCTTTTACGCCGTTTATCGATTGAGTGTAATAAAGAGCGTCGCTGGTAAGGACAAACGATGTGAGCTTTGCCTGTGGATTTTCAGGGATGACCGTTTCTGCGTGAAGCAAATCCGGCCTGGCAAGCGCGGTTTTCATAACCTTGAAATGCGGCGCGTTTTTTGGGGTGTAAAAATAGATTTCACTGTTGTTCACCGCAAAATCATGGACTTCGTTCTCGGGGCGGAAAAGGGGTTTCCAGTTGATTTTAGTTCCGGTCAGTTCGGAAGCGGGCGCATAGTATACAGTCAGCCTCCGGTCGACATTCATGACATATGCGAAAAGATAGCCGCATTTGACATTGTATTCGACGCCGGGAATATCTTCGCTCCGGATATTCAGTTGAGGGTCGGTAGATCTCGAGAAGATTTCACGGTCGGTTGACGGATCGGTGCCTGCGACATGCAGAAAGACTTTGCTGTCGCTCTGAGGGTTCTGACCCGGATTTACAACCGGCAGTAGACGGTTATAGAGAAATGCATTTTCATCGGGCAGCCATGAAGGGCTGGCAAACCTGCAGCGGTCTATCTTTTCCGGATAGATTTTTTTTGAAGCGACATCTATGACCAGCAGGATACTGTTTTCCGATCCGTTTGCCGAGATCGATATCACTACTTTTGCTCCTTTTTCTGAAGCCGATATGCCGGTAATGACATATTTTTTATCGCTGCCGCCGGAAAATGTAGCCGGGTCGAACAGCAGGGTTTCCTTGCCGCCGAACCCTTCACGGATGAAAAGTTTGCCGGTTTCATCATCTGGAGTTTCCTTCAGATAGAAATACAGGTCATTGTCGGTGACAGAGAGGCTGTAAACCTTTGATGTTCTTCTTTTATCGAAATCCCTGATTTTTTCGAGCAGATCCTTCCGTCCGGGAATGTTGTCAAGAATGGAACGGGCATGATCAGTTTGTTCCTTCATCCATTGCTGGACTTTCGGATCATCGAGTTTTTCAAGAGGCTGGAATGGATCGGGAATTTTCAGGCCGTAATACTCATCGACAATCCTGTCTTCAGGAGGTGCGGACAGTTTCTGGTTCGCAGAGTTCTGATCTGCATGAAGAACATACGGAGAGAGAAGAAAAACTGCAATCGATATCGTAAAAAAAGCTTTTTTCAAAAACATAGTCATAGGATGTACATGAGTAAATATTCAGTCCGGTCCGTTTTGCCAATATTCAGGCTTTTGTCTTTCTTGCCAACGGGTTTTCCATTACAAAGCCAATCGTGAGCCGGGAAAAAGTCATTCTCGTTCAGCAGCCATGCAGTTTTTTCAGCAGGAAAGCCATAGACTTTCCAAGATCCCGCATGTTTTCGAGCCCTTCATTGTCTTTTTCAACCTCATTGCCTTCCCTTCCTCCAAAACCGAGATTCCAGTATGTCGAACCGACCATGAACATGCAGGATATCTGGAAGAGGTGATTGATTGAATCGAAAGCATGTATGCCGCCGCCCCTGCGCAATGAAACTACAGCCGCTCCTGCCTTGTGGCGGAAAAGGTTGCCGTTTACCCGCGAGACAAAGCCCGATCTGTCAATCAGGGCTTTCAGTTCAGGAGTTATATCTGCGAAATAGGTCGGTGAAGCGAGGATCATGCCATCGGCTTCGAGCATTTTATTGAATATCGCGTTGAAGTTGTCGTTTTTTGTTGAACACTGCCTGTCCTTCAGTTCAACACAGCGGTAGCAGGAGAGACAGCCTCTTATCATCGTGCCTCCGACCTGAACGATCTCTGTTTCTATACCTTCCGATTCCAGGGTTTCTGCTGCAAGCTTGATAAGTTTGCTGGTATTTCCTTCGCTGCGCGGGCTTCCATTGACGAGAAGTACTTTCATAACGGGCTCTGGTGATGTGTTAGTTTCAGCTTTTACAAGTTTTTACGCTATCTTGAACCTTTATGCGAACATACAGAATAGCCTTATCGAAGAAAAAAAGCAAACTGCAATAAAAAAGAAGGTCAGATGGATGTATTTCGCACAATCGAGCGTATTTTTTCAAGGGAGGCCCGCATGTCTTCCGGCAGGGGAGCGGTAAATGTAAGCTGTTCCCTGGTCATGGGCTGATGAAATGAAAGGGTTTCGGCATGAAGGGCCTGACGGGGAAGGATTTCAAGCAGGTTTTTTACAAAATGCTCGCTTCTGCTGAACGGGAGAGACCGGATGACTGTTCCTCCATAGGTTTCATCGCCAAATATCGGATGGCCGATGTGCTGCATGTGAACCCGGATCTGATGGGTCCTGCCGGTATGGAGGGTGAGCGATACCACCGAAAACCATTGCAGATCTTCGGTAACCATATAGTCCGTTACGGCAGTTTTGCCATCCTTGCCTTCGAAAGGAAAATTCGCCATGACTTTCCGGTCTTTTCTGGATCGTCTTATGTTGGTTTTAATGGTGCCGTCGGGCGGGTCGGGAACACCCCAGACAATAGCCTTGTAGGTTTTCTGCACCTGCCGTTCGGCGAACTGCCTTGCAAGCCGGTGCAGGGCAATGGTATTTTTTGCGATGATGATCAGACCGGAAGTGTTCTTGTCGAGGCGGTGGACGATGCCCGGACGGAGCTGGGATTTGTCGAGCTCTTCCGCATCTTTGCCGATATGGAAGAGGATCGCGTTGGCAAGCGTTCCGGTCCAGTTGCCGAAAGCCGGGTGGACAACCATGCCGGGTTTTTTGTTTATCACCATCATGTCGCTGTCTTCGTACATGACATCGATATCGATCTCTTCGGGTGCGAGCTCAGGCGCAGGTGGCCGCAGGAAGGTCATCTCTATCACGTCGCATGACTTGATGCGGTAGTTCGATCTGACCGTTTTTCCGTTAACCAGTATCCGTCCTTCTTCTATGGCCTCCTGAACTTTGTTGCGCGTTGCATTTTCAACCTGCCTTGTCAGATACTGATCGATGCGCATCGAGGATTGAACCTTGCTGACCTGTATGGTGAGCTTCTTCGGTTCAAGGACCGGTTCCTGCAGAACATCCGATTGGTTTTTTAACGGCTGATTTTGCATTTTGCGTAACCTGATTGCCGGGTAAGGCTGTTCGCAGGTTTGAATGGTCTCGATCAATCCTGCGCTTGATAGCCAGTAAGTATAGCAAAACCATATCATATTCAATGCATTCCATGCAACAGTTGCCTGACGAAGTGAAACATATTGCCGTCGACCTTGCCGTTATCGGTTCCGGTCCGGGAGGATTCGAAGCGGCTTTCAGAGCTGCAAAAGCCGGTATGAAAGTCTGTCTTGTCGAAAAGGGCGCGCTTGGAGGCGTATGTGTTAACTGGGGCTGCATTCCTACGAAAGCGCTTCTCCGCAGCGCCGAAGTGTATGAGCTTTTCCACAGGGCATCTTCATTCGGCATTACCGCGAATTCTCCGGAAATCGATCTTGCTGCAGTGGTAAAACGCAGCAGGACCGTTGTCCAGAAGCTTTCCAAAGGTACCGGATTCACTCTCGGAAGGTCGGGGGTCGAAGTTATACAGGGAGAAGCGTTGTTTGTTTCCCCGCACGATCTCGATGTTCTGCGTGACGGTGAATGTGTCGCAGCAGTGCAGGCGAAACATTTCATTATAGCTGCCGGGGGGCGTTTACGGCAGCTCCCAGGGCTCGAACCGGACGGAGAGCGGATCATAACCTCGAAGGAAGCTCTCGCGCTGAAAAGTGTTCCGGCTTCGATGATCGTTCTTGGAGGAGGTGCAATCGGTGTCGAAATGGCCTGGTTCTATACAAAAGCCGGATCTGCGGTTACTCTGGTGGAAATGATGCCGCGGCTTCTTCCGCTCGAGGACGAAGAGATTTCAGCCGCACTGAAGCGGTCGTTCGAGAAAGCCGGAATAAACGTTGTTACCGGTGCGAAGCTCGGCAACGTTACGAAAGGGCCTGACGGAATTATTGCGGCATTAGCTGTTGAAGGAAGCGAGTCGCAGTCCGTCAGTGCAGATTGCCTGCTGGTGGCGGTGGGGGTTACGGGGAACTGTGACGGACTCGGGCTTGAACAGGCAGGTGTTGAAACCTCGAGAGGGTTTATCGTTACCGTTGGTGCATGCAGGACATCGGCGCCGCATATTTTTGCCATCGGAGATGTGCGCGGCGGTATGCTGCTGGCGCACAAGGCTTCTGCCGAGGCGGTTGTCGCCGTCGATACCATTAAAGGGAAAAATCCTGCACCGGTCGATGAAACAAAGATTCCCCGATGTGTCTATGCCGAGCCGTCTGTTGCAAGCATCGGCCTGAGCGAAAAGCAGGCTTTGGACCAGGGCTACAGTGTCAGGATCGGACGTTCGATGTTCGCCTCTTCGGGCAAGGCCAATGCTTACGGTTCGCTCGACGGGTTTGTCAAGCTGGTTTTCAATGCAGCCGATGACCGTCTTCTCGGTGCACACCTTGTCGGGCATGGCGCTGTCGAGCTGATCGGTGAGCTTGCGCTTGCCCGCAGCCTTGAAGTCACATCCCGGCAGCTTGCTTCGGTGATCCACGCTCATCCGACGCTCTCGGAAACCGTCAGGGAGGCAGCGGAAAATGCCATGGAACATTAGCGAAGTCACTTTTCAGAAGCTTCTTTTCTGTCATTCGTTGTTTGCTGAAAGCAATGGTATTCCAGGAAAAAAATTGATTAATTTGTGCGGTGTTAATGATGTATAATGATCTTTTTTCTTTCCCGGACCGGTATTGTGAAAACATTTTCGTTTGTCTTGCCAAAAGCATAAATTCAATCTCTATTATTTAAAAGTTCTTATAAAAACAGTAAACCTTTTCCTGCCAAGGTTTTCGCGCTTTGCGGGGCGGAGGTGTCAACCAAACGATCAATTATGAGTCAGACTGAAACAGTTGCAAAAAAGAGTGCTGCTAAAAAAACAGTTGCAAAAAAAACTGTTGCGGCAAAGGAAAAGGCTGATCAGGCAGTAATCGCAGCAGCACCTGAAGCAGTGAAACCAGCAAAGGCTTCGTCGAAAAAGAAGAGCGGTCAGGCTTTTCCGTTTACGGCAATTGTAGGTCAGGAGGAGATGAAACTCAGTCTTATACTCAATATTATCGATCCGAGGGTCGGCGGTGTGCTTGTGATGGGCCACAGGGGTACCGGCAAAAGCACCACGGTGAGGGCGCTTGCCGAAGTGCTTCCTCTCATCGACAGAGTCGCCGGAGATACCTACAACCGTACCGTCGAACAATATATTGAAATGGAAGGCGGCAAGAAAGGTGGTATCAAAATCGATCCGGAATCGATCAAACTTGAGAAAATCCCTGTGCCGGTCGTCGATCTTCCACTTGGTGCTACTGAAGACCGGGTCTGCGGTACCATCGATATCGAACAGGCGCTCACCAGCGGCGTCAAGGCTTTCGAGCCCGGCCTCCTCGCACAGGCGAACCGCGGATTCCTATACATCGACGAGGTCAACCTCCTCGACGACCACCTTGTTGACGTGCTTCTTGACGTTGCCGCCAGCGGCAAAAACGTGGTGGAACGCGAAGGTATCAGTATCCGTCACCCGGCCCGTTTCGTGCTTGTCGGTTCCGGAAACCCGGAAGAAGGCGAGCTCCGTCCGCAGCTTCTCGACCGTTTCGGTCTCCATGCACGGATCGTTACCATCCTCGATGTATCAAAAAGGGTCGAAATCGTCAAACGCCGCCGCGACTTCGACGAGGACCCGGATGCATTCATGAAGAAATACCACCGCGAACAGCTGAAGCTGCAGAAGAAGATCGAGCAGGCGAAAGCGATTTTGCCGGAAGTCACCATGGACGACAAGGTGCTGACCGATATCGCAAAGCTCTGCATGAACCTCGGCATCGACGGCCACCGCGGCGAACTCACCATTACACGTACTGCTCATGCCCACGCCGCATTCATGGGTGACAAGGTTGTGACCATGAAACATGTAAAGGATATCGCCGGCCTCTGCCTGCGTCACCGTCTGCGCAAGGATCCTCTCGAGACCCTTGATGCCGGCGAGAAAATTGAACGTGAACTTGCTAAAGTACTTGGAGAAGCGGAAGCAGTATAATGATAGCTTTTACCGATATTGTTGGAATGGATCTGGCCAAGCAGGCGCTCATGCTGCTGGCCGTCGATCCCGAGCTTTGTGGTGTAGTGATCCCTTCGGCTGTGGGATCCGGCAAATCGACCCTGGCCAGGGCGTTTGCGGGTATCCTTCCTGAAAGCACACCGTTCGTGGAATTACCTCTCAACGTTACTGAAGACCGTCTGATCGGCGGCGTCGATCTCGAAGCAACCCTTACCGCCGGAGTCCGTGTGGTACAGCACGGCGTGCTCACAAAGGCGCACGAAGGTGTGCTCTATGTCGATTCGCTCAGCCTTCTCGACAGCTCCGCTGTTTCGCATATCATGGATGCCATGTCGCGCGGCGAAGTGCTCGTCGAACGTGAAGGCCTCAGCGAGGTGCATCCCGCCAAGTTCATGCTTTTGGGCACGTACGATCCTACCGATGGTGAAGTGCGCATGGGCCTCCTTGACAGGATAGGGATGATAGTGCCGTTTACCGCCCAGAACGATTTCAGGGCGCGCAAAAAGATTGTCGACACGGTACTGGGCAAGAGGGACTCTGAAGATACCGCAGACGAACTGAAGATGCTTGGCGGGCTGATACAGGCTGCGAGGGAGCAGCTTCCCCATGTTTCCATCACGAAAGAACAGATGCAGGCGCTGGTCCAGACCGCTCTGAGCCTCGGGGTGGAAGGGAACCGTGCGGATATTTTCTGCATCCGTGCGGCACTTGCCAGTGCAGCCCTCGCGCAGCGCAGCGACGTCGAGGAAGAGGATATGAAACTTGCCATCAAGCTGGTGCTTATCCCGCGCGCCACCCGCATGCCGGAGCGCGAGGCCGAAGCCGACGAGATGCCTCCGCAGGAGGAGCCTCCTCCCGACGAGGAACCGGAAGCCGAGGACGAAAACTCGCAGGCAGATACTCCTGACGCCGAGGCGGAAGAGGAGCAGAAAGAAACTCCCGACATGATCGAGGAGCTCATGATGGATGCCATCGAAATGGAGCTTCCCGACAATATTCTCAATATTTCGCTTGCCTCGAAGAAGAAAGCGAAGTCGGGAAGCCGGGGAGAGGCACTCAACAACCGTCGCGGACGTTTTGTCAGGGCACAGCCCGGCGAGATGCGCAGCGGGAAAGTCGCGCTCATTCCGACACTGATTTCAGCAGCTCCCTGGCAGGAAAGCCGCAGGCAGGAAAGCCTCAGGAAGGGAATCAAGAAAAGAAACGCTCTGATCATTTCGAAAGACGACGTGAAGATCAAGCGGTTCCGTGACAAGTCAGGCACCCTATTTATTTTCATGGTCGATGCGTCCGGTTCCATGGCCCTCAACCGTATGAGGCAGGCCAAGGGTGCCGTTGCGAGCCTTCTGCAGAATGCCTATGTGCACCGTGACCAGGTTGCCCTTATCTCGTTCCGCGGAAAGCAGGCTCAGGTTCTTCTGCCTCCGTCTCAGAGCGTCGACCGCGCCAAAAGGGAGCTTGATGTGCTTCCGACCGGCGGCGGAACGCCACTTGCATCGGCCCTCTATCTTGGCTGGGAGACGGCAAAGCAGGCCCGCACAAAAGGCGTATCACAGATCATGTTCGTCCTGATAACCGATGGCCGCGGAAATATCGGTCTACAGGCGGCTTTCGATCCGAATGCGGAAAAAGCCCCGAAGGAACAGCTCGAACAGGAAATTGAAGCGCTTTCACGTTCCATCCAGGCCGACGGAGTAGCGGCCATTGTTATCGATACCCAGATGAACTACCTTTCAAGAGGTGAGGCACCGAAACTTGCACAGAATCTCGGCGGTCGTTATTTCTACCTGCCGAATGCAAAAGCGGACCAGATTGTCGATGCCGCTCTGAGCTTTTAATTACACTAAAAGGCCTTTTCAGTAATTTTACTGAAAAGGCCGCTTCGGAATTTTCAGCAGCTTTTATACATTAGAAGTACTGATAATTAAATAAGTTCAGTGTTTTTCTAATGCCATTATCATCACATCATGTCTACTCGCCGTAAGATCGCTGCAATTGTAGGCCTTGAGCAGTACAACGCAGGTCTCTGGAAAAAAATCAAAACCCTCCTTGAAAATGACGCTCAACTGACCCAGTGGAGCGATATTGATCTTGAGAAACAGAATCCCGAAGCCGCAAAAGCCCTCCAGGAGGCTGACTGCGTCTTCATGAGCATGATCCAGTTCAAGGAGCAGGTTGACTGGTTCAAGGAACAGATCGAACAAGGCAACGACAACAAGACCGTTTTTGTTTTCGAGTCCATGCCGGAGGCAATGGCCTTGACCAAAGTGGGCAACTATGTTGTCAGCGAAGGAAAGTCCGGTATGCCGGACATGGTCAAGAAGGTCGCAAAAATGCTGGTGAAAGGCCGTGACGAAGATGCGCTTTACGGTTATATGAAGCTGATGAAGATCATGCGCACCATTCTTCCGCTCGTTCCGAACAAGGCCAAGGATTTCAAGAACTGGCTCACGGTTTATTCCTACTGGATGCAGCCAACCGCGGACAATATCGCCAACATGTTCCGTCTTGTGCTCAGGGAATATTTCAATGAACCTGTCAAAGTCGGGCCCATTGTCGATGTTCCGAATATGGGTCTTTACCACCCGGATGCTCCGGCTTATTTCAAGGATGTTAAAAGCTACAAGAGCTGGGCCAAGAAACGCGGCATCAACCTCGACAAAGGCCAGAAGATCGCTATTCTTTTTTTCCGCAAGCACCTGATCCAGGAAAAAACCTATATCGACAATACCATAAGGGTGCTCGAGAAGCATGGCATCAATCTGTTCCCTGCATTTGTCATGGGCGTTGAGGGGCATGTGCTTGTCAGGGACTGGCTGCTCAGGGAGGATCTCGACATGCTGGTCAATATGATGGGCTTCGGCCTTGTCGGCGGTCCTGCAGGTTCAACAAAGCCCGGAACGGCGTCTGAAGCTCGCGAGGAGATCATGGCGAAGCTCGATGCACCTTATATTATCGCACAGCCTCTTCTTACGCAGGAGTTTGAGTCCTGGCAGGAAATCGGCGTTTCCCCGATGCAGATCACCTTTACCTATTCGATTCCCGAGATGGACGGTGCGACCTCTCCGATCATTCTTGGTGCACTTAAGGACGGGAAAGTGGAAACGGTGCATGAACGCCTCGAAAGGCTTGCCACCGTCATCAAGCAGTTCATGCGACTGCGTGCGACACCGAACCGCGACAAGAAACTCGCTTTTGTCGTGTATGACTATCCACCGGGCCTTGGCAAAAAGGCAAGCGCAGCGCTGCTCGATGTTCCGAAAACCCTCTTTGCTGTCCTGCAGCGCCTGAAGAAGGAAGGCTACAATGTCGGCCAGCTCCCCGAATCGGCCGATGCGCTTTTTGCCGCCCTCGACCGGGCGACAGACCATCAGGTGCAGTTGAACAAGCGGGAAGCTCCGACGGTGAGCTATGAAAAGTTCAAGGAGCTCACCACCGTGAGGGAGCGCGAGCGCATCGAAGACCGGTGGCAGAAATTCCCCGGAGAGATCGTTCCGATGGGTGATGAAGATGTTTTTATAGGCGGCGTTAAATTCGGAAATATGTTTATCGGTGTGCAGCCGCGAATGGGTGTCCAGGGTGACCCGATGCGTCTGCTTTTCGACAAGACCAATACGCCCCATCATCAGTATATCTCGTTCTACCGCTGGATCAGCCGCGAATATAATGCTCATGCCCTCATCCACGTCGGCATGCACGGTTCCGTGGAATGGATGCCCGGTCTTCCGACAGGTCTTACCGGCGATTGCTGGCCGGATGCACTGCTCGGTGATACCCCGCATTTCTATATTTACCCGGTGAACAATCCGAGCGAATCGTCGATAGCGAAACGCCGCGGTCTCGCCACCATGGTTTCGCATGTCGTTCCGCCACTCTCACGCGCGGGCCTCTACAAGGAGCTACCTGCCCTGAAAGACCTGCTGGTCGATTTCCGTGAGAGGTTCCTTTCCGTTTCTCCGGAACTTCAGTCCGAGAGCTCAGGTGTCGAGGAAGCCATCATGGACAAGGCTGAACTGCTCAACCTCACAGACGACTGTCCGAGAAGCGAAGGCGAGTCGTTCGGCGACTACGTCAGCCGTCTCTACAGCTATGTCGCCGAGCTCGAGAACAGGCTCATTTCCAATTCGCTTCATGTTTTCGGCGAAGCAAGCCCGCTCGACTCCCAGGTTATTACCGTCACCGAAACCTTGAAAAACAGGGGAGAAGATGGCAAGACGCTGCCCGGTGTTCTGATGGCCTGCTCAGGCAGGAACGGACATTATCGGAGCTATGAAGAGCTTCTTGGATCGTCGAGGAAAGGAGACGAGGAAGCGATCCGTTTCAAGGAATGGGTCGAGCGAGCCTGCAGGGATTTTGTCGAACAGGTCTTCTTCGACCGCAAGAATGCGGCAGGCGTGTTCGCCTCGATAACCGGAGGGACCCAGATCCCTCCCGAAGCAATGCCGCTTATCGACAAGCTTACCCAGGAAGGCGCTCAGCTGCTTTATGCACTGCGCGACAACAACAACGAGATGAATGCACTTGTGAAAGTGCTCGAGGGCAGGTACATTCCTTCAGGCCCCGGCGGCGACCTGGTGCGTGACGGTGTTCATGTGCTTCCGTCCGGGCGCAATATTCATTCCATCGACCCGTGGAGGATCCCCTCAGAACTCGCTTTCAAACGGGGAACGCTCATTGCGGACAGTATCATCAAGAAGCACCTCGACGAAAATAATGGACAGTACCCGGAAACCATCGCGCAGGTTTTGTGGGGTCTCGATACAATCAAGACAAAGGGTGAAGCGGTTGCCGTCACCATCAGGCTTGCAGGCGGCGAACCGGCATATGACGGTTCAGGCAAGATCAGCCACTACAGGCTCGTACCGCTCGAACAGCTCAAACGTCCGCGTATCGATGTGCTCATGCAGCTCAGCCCGATTTTCCGCGACGCTTTCGGTGTGCTCATGGACCAGCTCGACCGTCTCGTGAAAGAGGCGGCAAAAGCAAACGAGCCCGAGGAGATGAACTATATCAAAAAGCATGTGAACGAGGCGCTTGCCACCGGTGCATCCTTTGACAGTGCGACTGCCCGCCAGTTCACGCAGCCGCCGGGGGCTTACGGCACCTATGTCGACGACATGATCGAGGATTCCGCATGGGAGAACGAGGGAGACCTCGACGACCTCTTCATCCGCCGCAACAGCAACGCATACGGCGGCAACAGAAAAGGTGAGAAGGAGACCGAAATCCTCAAGAGCCTGCTCGGTTCGGTCGACCGTGTCGTGCATCAGGTTGACTCTACCGAATTCGGTATCTCGGACATCGACCACTACTTCTCGTCATCAGGTTCACTGCAGCTTGCCGCTCGCCGCCGGAACACAAAGGCGACCGACGTCAAGCTCAACTACGTTGAATCGTTCACGTCGGATATCAAGGTTGACGACGCTGACAAATCCCTGCGTGTCGAGTACCGCGCAAAGCTGCTCAACCCGAAATGGTTCGAGGGTATGCTCAAGCATGGTCACAGCGGCGCCGCGGAAATCAGCAATCGCGTTACTTACATGCTTGGCTGGGATGCGGTGACCAAGAGCGTCGATGACTGGGTTTACAAGAAAACGGCGGAGACCTACGCTCTCGATCCGGAAATGAGGGAGAGGCTTGCCAAGGTGAACCCTCAGGCAATCAAGAATATCGTGGGACGAATGCTCGAGGCGCATGGCCGCGGTATGTGGAAAGCTGACCAGGATACCATTGCCGAACTTCAGGAAATCTATGCCGATCTCGAAGACCGTCTCGAAGGCCTAACCGACGAATGATTGAAAATATGACGGATCGGAACCGATAGGGCCGATACGTCATATCCGTCATATCAGACCATTGTCCAACCCCAAAAAAAGAGCCCCGGTGTCGGGGCTCTGCTCATTGCTCAGCACTCATTGCCTGGTACTACGTTGCAGTTGAATAGTTCGGAGCTTCCTTCGTTATTTTCACATCGTGCGGATGGCTCTCCCTCAGACCCGCAGAGGTGATGCGCACAAAAGAGGTTTTTGTTTTGAGGTCACCGATATTGCCGACACCGCAATAGCCCATCGATGATTTCAGGCCGCCTATGAGCTGGTAGACTACCTCGTCGAGGCTGCCTTTTGCCGGGATGCGGCCTTCGATCCCTTCCGGTACATACTTTTTCGATTCGCTTGAAGCATCCTGGAAGTAGCGGTCGCTGCTGCCCTCAGGTTCGGACATGGCGCCGAGCGAGCCCATGCCGCGGTAAGTCTTGAATTTTCTTCCTTCGTACAGGATCGTTTCACCCGGACTTTCGTCGGTGCCTGCAAAAATGCTGCCCATCATCACGGAATCTGCTCCGGCAGCTAGGGCTTTAGCTATATCGCCGCTGTATTTGATGCCGCCGTCAGCGATGATCGGTGTGCCGGTTTTTGCAGCTTCTTCAGCACAGTTGATGATTGCAGTCAGCTGCGGCATACCGACGCCGGCGACGATGCGGGTGGTACAGATACTGCCCGGACCGATACCGACTTTCACACAGTCTGCTCCGGCGGCTACAAGGTCCCTTACCGCTTCAGGAGTGGCGACATTGCCGGCTATGACCTGCAGGTCAGGGTAAACCTGTTTGATGCTCTTGACCATATCGATCACCGCCTTGCTGTGGCCATGTGCCGTATCGACGGCAATGACGTCCACTTCGGCATTCACGAGAGCCGTTACCCTGTCGATGGTGTTTGCCCGGATTCCTACGGCAGCACCGACCATCAGGTGGCCCTGGCTGTCCTTGCAGGCATTCGGGAACTGTTTGCGTTTCTTGATATCCTTGAACGTGATCAGGCCGGTAAGGTTTCCTTCGTCGTCCGTTATGAGCAGTTTTTCGATCTTGTTGGTGAGCAGGATCTCTTCCGCTTTTTCGAGCCCTACATTTTCTTTTGCGGTGATGAGGTTCCGGCTTGTCATGATATTCGAGATTTTCGCGTCGAGCTCAGGTTTGATGCGCAGGTCCCTGTTGGTGACAATACCCTTCAGTGTCATGCGGGTGTCGCCTTCGAACTGAGGCCTTGCGATGACAGGTATGCCGGAAATTGAGTGTCTGAGCATCAGGTCGAGCGCATCCTGCATTGTGGCATCTTCATACAGGGTGAAAGGATTGCGGATGATGCCGCTTTCGTAACGCTTGACTTTTGCAACCTGACGAGCCTGTTCGTCGATTGAAAGGTTCTTGTGGATGATGCCGATACCTCCTGAACGCGCGAGTGCTATAGCAAGACGGGCTTCTGTGACTGTATCCATAGCTGCGCTGACCAGGGGAATGTTCAGGTTGATCTTTTTTGTCAGCCGGGTTGCGGTTGTCGTTTCTTTAGGGAGAACGCTCGAATATGCCGGGATCAGCAGAACATCGTCAAAAGTCAGGGCTTCATAGAGAATTTTATTCATCAGCTGCAGGTTAAGGGATTGCGGCAATTTACTTTTGCCAATTTACGAAAAGTGAACGTAGTATAACAAGGTTCATCAGCTTAAATACAAGCCCAGGGAAACGAAAATAAAGCCTGTAAAAAACAATTTTCAACGTTTGTCGGCACATAATGCGTTTTGAAAATGAAAAATAGAATGTAAATTACAGGCCTTTTAATACGGAGAGGTCGCATAGTTGGTCTAGTGCGCTCGCCTGGAAAGCGGGTAGGGTGTAAAAGCCCTCGAGGGTTCGAATCCCTCCCTCTCCGCCAAGGAAATTCAGTTCTGAGCAATGAGTGCTGAGTGCTGAGGACTGAGTGGAAGACCGGGAGAAAAGCGTGACAAGGATTGCGTGTTGCGCAGGAAAAAGTTGCTGAATCGAGAAATATTTATTTCTGGCATTTTTCCGTCGATTCACTATCTTTGGTACCTGTTCTTTACATACTGGAGGATTAGCCTAATTGGTAAGGCAGCAGTCTTGAAAACTGCCGGGTTCACGCCCATGGGGGTTCGAGTCCCTCATCCTCCGCGCGAAAAAAATCCAGGAGAGGTGGCCGAGTGGCTGAAGGCACCGGTTTGCTAAACCGACGTAGTTCGTATAGAGCTACCGAGGGTTCGAATCCCTCCCTCTCCGCAACAAAGCCCTGTGCAAACGGGGCTTTTTGCATTTCAGGGAGTCATTCGAACCCGGGAAAAGCGTTCGACTGAATGGCCGAAGGACATTTGGGCGGTGAGCGAAGCGAAACCGCCCCCGTTTCATAGGGGGTGAGTACCGGAAGGGACGAATCAATTCCTCGTTCTCCGCACTATATTTAAGTTATTTGATAGTAACAGGTGGTCTTCAGCGGAAAACAAATTATCACCATGTCAGACAACACAATAGATCGTTTTTTCAGATATCTGAACTGGCTTTTCAATCCATTCCATGGGTTGAAGACAACGGAAGTCTATGATTTGATTGGCACCTCTTCTCTTACTGAGAATGCGCTATATCTGAATCTTGGCTATTGGCGTGATGTGGATACAATTGATGAAGCCAGTGAAGAGCTTGCTCTTCTGGTGGCGAAAAGAGGCGGCATGGGTCCAGGCGATACCGTATTGGATTGTGGGTATGGTTTTGGAGATCAGGACATCCTCTGGGCGAGGAACATGAACCCCGAAAAAATCATCGGGCTGAATATTACGAATTCTCAGGTCAAGCGGGCCCGGATGAATGTTGCCGATGCGGGACTCGGGAAATCAATAGATTTAAGAGAAGGTTCGGCAACAGAGATGCCAATTGAAAATGAATCCATTGATCTGGTTGTTTCCGTGGAAAGTGCTTTCCACTATAGAACACGTGAGGATTTTTTCAAAGAAGCGTTCCGCGTTTTGCGTCCGGGTGGAAGGCTTGTGACAGCGGACATTTTACCAATGAAAAAATCCGATAACCTCTTCAGGCGAATAGAACAATGGATTTCATGGAACCTTGTCGCAGGAAAATTCAATATTCCGCATGAAAACTACTATTTAATTCCATCCTATAATAAAAAACTCTCCAATGCCGGATTTGTCAATATTGATATCAAATCAATACGTGACGATGTCTATAAGCCTCTACATGAGTATCTGTCAAGAACCCGGACATTTATCGGCAAGCTGCATCCACTTGCAAAAATGCTTGCACAATTAACATTGAATCGTTCTGCAGAGAGCGTATACGCCGGCCTGGACTATATCCTTTCATATTCTGAAAAGCCTGAAGCTTATCGATCCATGTAAAGAAAAGGAGGAACAGATGAACTTCCGCCAGATGATTGCAGCACGTCATTCCTGCCGCAGCTTTCTTGATAACCCGGTTGATGCTGCAACAATAACTTCCCTCGTAGAAATCGCACAATGTTCACCCAGCTGGGGCAACACCCAGCCATGCCGGATATGGGTGGCCGGGGGGCAGACGGCCCGATCCATCAGGCAAGGAATGGTGGTAAAGGCAGAGGCTGGTTGTCCTCCGCTCCCGGATATTCCCATGCCTTCTAAGTTTCAGGGAGAGCTTCAAGCTCGTTACGTTGAAGTCGGAAAATCCGTGCTTGAAGTACTCGGTATCGACAAGAAAGACACTGAGATGCGGAACGCCCATCGGGCGAATAACTATAACGCGTTCGGTGCACCGGTCCTGGTATATCTTACGGTGCCGGAAGGAAAGAGCGCTTATGTCATGCTGGATGCCGGTGCATTCATAAACGCGTTCTGTCTTGCTGCTGCCGATCAGGGCCTGGCCACGTGCATACAGGCAACCCTGGCTCATTATCCTGAAATTGTACGCCAGTATCTGCCGATTCCTGTCGAAGAGAAGATTGTTGTCGGGGTAGCCCTTGGTTACGCCGATACCGCAGCTCCGATCAATTGCTTCCGCAGCACAAGAGAACCGGTGGATAAGATTCTGACCTTGACGGGATTTTGAGGTAGGGAGACTGTTCCGGTAAGCCCTGATATGTTTAAAAGAATATTCGACATTGCCGGGTTATCGATCCGGTGAAAGGATAATATCATGAGATGAAATCAGAGAAAAGGTAATTCTCCGGCGGAGTGAGCGTGGATGGAAATGCCGGAATGTTGTTGTAATTATTTATTTTTTTGTTGATGCGATGACCGGAACGATTGTTTCTTGACCAAACAACAAGGAAGCCCAGCATGCCTTTCCATGTATTTGTCGTCATGCCGTTCGGCATAAAGGACGGGATCGATTTCGACAGGGTTTACGGTGAGTATATCAAGCCGGCACTGGAACAGGAAGGATATGATGTATTCCGTGCGGATGAAGAGCTGAAAGCAGGCGAGATCCGCACCGACATGTTCCAGGAACTTCTGCTTGCGGACCTTGTCGTTGCCGATCTTTCAATCGATAACCCGAACGTATGGTACGAACTGGGCGTCCGGCATGCCTTGAGGGCACGCGGCATTGTCCTGATACAGAGCATACGGGAATACCAGCCTTTCGATCTTTATACCGACCGTAAACTGCATTATCATCTCAAGGATGGTGCACCGGATCCTGAATGTCTCGATGACGACAGAAAGCTCCTTGGGTTGATGGCACGGAATACGATGTCTTCATGGCAGGGCGACAGGATAAGTCCGGTCTACAAACTGTTGCCGAACCTGCAGGAACCTGACTGGAAATCGTTGCGGATTGGAGCTGTTCTCGAGTTCTGGCAACGGTACGAAGCCTGGGAAAGGCATCTAGAACTGGCAAGGAAATCCGGTAATATCGGCAATATTCTGCTTCTTGCCGACGAGGCTCCGGTTGCGGCATTCCGTTCCGACGCATGGTTACGGGCAGGTCGCGCTCTGCTGAAAGCCTGCCGATATGATTTTGCGCTTGAGCAACTTGAAAAAGGATTGAACATCAATCCCTGCAATCTCGGCGGTTTGCAGGAAAAGGGTATTTGTCTGCAGCGGCTTGCAGCGGCGAAAAAACCTGGATATACTCTAGACAATGCGAGAATGCATTATCAGGTTATTTTGAAAGAGGAACGGTACAGCAGGGACCCGGAAACATGGGCACTTCTCGGACGTGTGGACAAGGACGCCTGGATCGAATCCTGGCGAAAGCCACATACAACTTCCGGCAAGATGCGGCAGGCGGCGGCAGAAGAGGATGCATTGCTGCGGAATGCCATCGAAAGTTACACCAGAGCATACCGTTTCAATCCAGCGCATTATTACTCCGGAATAAACGCCCTCACCCTGATGTGCCTGTATTGCCATCTTACCGGTGAAAAGCGTTATGACCGTGAAATCGATATCATGTCCGGTGCTGTTCGGTATGCGGCAGAATGCGAGGAGGATCCCGGCAATGTCTTCTGGGCCAGGGCTACAATCGGAGATCTTGAAGTACTGACCGGTTCACCGGAAGCTGTCCGGACCGCATACGCGGACGCCGTAGCAAAAAACGACAAGAGACTGTTCGATCCGAAATCAAGTCTCGATCAGCTTTTTTTGCTCTGGGACCTCGAATTTCATCAGGATCGTGTAGATGCGGGAATTGCGGTTCTCGATCGTGCTTTGCAGAAAATTGAAAATCCGCAGAAGCAATGGCAACCCGGGAAGGTGTTCCTGTTCAGCGGCCACATGATCGACAAGCCGGGCAGAAGCGAGCCCCGCTTCCCCGCTGAAAAGGAGACTTCTGCCGCATTGAGGATAGCAGAGCTTCTCGACAGACTCGGAGCGGGACCCGATGACCTGGCTCTTACACAGGGTGCCTGTGGCGGGGATATCCTCTTCACAGAGGCATGCATCTGGCGTGGAGTGAAAGTTCGCTGGTTGCAGCCATTTTACGAACCTGAATTCATTGAGAATTCCGTTGTTTGCAGCCATGAATCCTGGAGAGAGCGGTATTTCGCTGTCAAATCAGAAGGAAATATTCCGATCCGAACGGCTCCCGATGAACTGGGAAAACCGCCGGAAGGTTCGAAACAGGGATATCCCTACGAACGCTGCAATCTCTGGCTGCTCTATACGGCCCTTTCCGAAGGAATCGACAAGGTCCGCTTTATCTGCCTCTGGAACGGAGGAGGCGGTGACGGTCCCGGCGGTACGGCGCACATGTACAACGAGGTCAATAAACGCACGGGGCAGGTTTACCGGATTGACAGCGGGACTTTATAGATGAAGCCTTACATGCGCCATACAAGATACAGTATTTGAGCCTTGGTCTGTAATCATCAGGATGTGAGTTGGCAATTTTGTCAATAGAGTTAAGGAGGAAGAAAATATGAATGAAAAACTTATTGAACGCATCCGGTCCGAAAGCCCGAAGAGATTGCTTGCGCTCGATGGCGGGGGAATCCGCGGAGTACTGACGCTGGAGTTCCTGGAACAGATCGAAATGATTCTCGCAAAGCGGAGCGGCAATCCGGATGTATTTCGCCTTTGCGACTATTTCGATCTGATAGGAGGCACATCCACCGGTTCCATCATTGCGGCAATGCTTGCTTGCGGATATCCAGTCAGCGAGATCAAAACGCTGTACAGGCAACTTGCCGATGATGTGTTCAGAACGTCATTCTTGCGTCAGGGAGTTATTGTCTCGAAATTCCCTGAAAAACCTCTGAAGAAAGCTCTCGGGAAATATCTCGGTGAAATAACGACGCTGGAAAGCGACAGGATACGTACCGGCCTCATGATCATGACTAAACGGCTCGATACCGGGAGCCCATGGCCATTGCATAATTGTCCTTTCGGTCCTTATTTCAATCCGAAACCGGGCAGGGGATCGGCAATTGCAAACAAGGATTTTCTGCTTTCCAATATTATTCGGGCAAGTACGGCCGCTCCACATTTCTTCAATCCGGAACGGATCAGTGTCGCAACAAATGAAAATGGCGATATCGTTGACGGAGCTTTCGTTGACGGAGGAGTCAGTACGGCAAACAATCCGGCACTTCAGTTGCTCATGCTTGCATCGCTGAACGGATACGGCTTCAGATGGCCGCTTGGTCGTGATAATCTGCTGCTTGTTTCAGTCGGGACTGGAGATTTTTCAATACGCATGGAAACCGACAAGGTCATGAAGATGACTGCGGCAGAATTGGCGGCCCGTTCGCTGCTTTCAATCATGAAGGACAACGATGCACTTGTTCAGGTACTTCTGCAGTGGATGGGTAAAGCATCGGTACCATGGACTATTGACCGTGAAATCGGCGACATGATGAATGACAGTCTGTGCAGTGAAGAATTGCTGTCATATGTGCGCTATAACGCCAAAATTGACAACAGCTGGCTGAGAGATACCATCGGTCTGGAAGAAGAGATGACCAGAGATGAGATCGAGAAACTTGAGAAAATGGATAAGCCCGGGAATGTCGATCAATTGTCCGGCATAGGTCAGCTTGTAGCTCATGTTCAGGTCAGGGAAGAACATTTTCCCGATCTTTTTGATATATGGTAAAAAAAATACAAGTGCGGTTTATGGTATCCCTGAACTATCACTGACTATCGATGCACAGGGCAACAGCTTTTTATGCCCCGACAATTGAACGGGATTCAGGAGTTGAATCCAGACGATTATATACTTGTTTATGAGAGTCGAACTTTATTGATATGAACCATACTATTTCATAAGGTCAGTTTTTGTTCCTGTCTGCCGGATGAACAGCAGTTACTATCAGAAATCATTCCCTGAACATTTCAGTCTTTCAACAGCAATCTAAAATACTTGCAAACATGGCAGACGAACAGCCGACCAATTCCCGGGACACATTCAGCACTCAATCTGACGAATCAGAAAAAATCGTCCAGTCCCTGACCGAAGCACTGAGCAACACCGTTGAGTCAGTGAGCGCGATTATCGAACCTTTGAGCAGGACATTCGGTGAGCTCAATGACAAATTGGTCAACTCAGTGAACGATGTCCTGAAATTCCTTTCGTCGTCGATTGACCAGAAAAAATAGCTTCAGGGCGATTTATCAACTACTCGGCAAAGTTCGAAAATATCCGGGAAGGTGTAGTTTCAAGGTTTTATCCGAAACACAGGTATAAAGGACATGAATCCAGCGGGCCGGAAATCAGGACTGTTTTGCGGGATGACGACAGTCGATATCATCTATCTGATTGAAAACCTGCCGGCAATCGATGAGAAAATTGTTGCGCTGGACCAGCTCGTTGTTGCCGGTGGTCCTGCAACCAATGCGGCAGTCGCATTTTCTGCATTGGGCGGAAAAAGCACATTGGCCTCTGTCCTCGGCAAGCACCCTTTAGCTGTAACAGCTCGAAATGATTTGAAAAAATATCATGTCAGCCATATTGATCTGATTCATAACCATGTCGAAGTGCCGGTGCTTTCATCTGTCATGGTCAGGAAATCAATGGGAGAGCGTTCTGTGGTTTCCATCAATGCAGTGAAGATTCAGGCAAAAGAGTGTTGTGATTTGAACCTTCTGAATGGGGTCGATATTGTTCTGGTCGATGGACATCAGATGAAGACCTCTGTCCAGTTGTGTTCATATGCTCGTCAAATAGGGATTCCCTGTATCATGGATGCCGGGAGCTGGAAAGATGGGAGTGACGAATTGCTGCCGCTGATTGATTATGTCATCTGTTCCGAAAGGTTTTTGCCGCCGAAATGTGTTACGTTGCAGGATGTTATCGAATATGTAAAACAGCGAGGGATCAGGCATCTGTCGATCACCCGTGGCGATAAGCCGATACTCTATATCGACAATGATCGGGAAGGTTATATAGAAATCGATCGTACGAAAGTGATTGATACGCTGGGAGCAGGGGATATCCTTCACGGGGCCTTTTGTTATTACCTGTTAACCTCCGGCAGAGATTTTGTAAAAGCCCTTGCAGAAGCATCGAGGATCGCTTCATTGTCCTGCATGTATTTCGGTACGAGGGAGTGGATTGGTATGATATAACTTACTGAACAAAACAGAGAGAGTATTTATGAGCATTAAACAAAAGAGACAAAAAACATATGATCCGGGTTGTACCGACTGCGGTACACTGAACTGTTATCGCCGTGAAAAGGAGTTTCCCGACTTTTGTCTCACAGGTTCAGTAAGCAATGAAGATGCGGACAACATCACCGCCCAGTACCGGGGAGAAGGCATCGATGCCCGTATTGCCAGAGTGTCAGCAGAGATCGAGGGGGCTTTTTACGGTAAACTTACCCGCGTCGAGGAGATCATAGCTTTTGCCAGACGTCTCGGAGTGAGGAAAGTCGGTCTGGCTACCTGTATCGGACTTGTGGAAGAAGCTCGGCTTTTCAGCAAGGTTCTCAAGGCTCATGATCTTGAGCCCGTTTCAGTGCTTTGCAAGATCGGTTCGGTGGACAAAACGGAAATAGGCATAGACGATTCGTTCAAGATACAGAAAGGCTGTCATGAAGCCATGTGCAATCCAATCCTTCAGGCAAAGTATCTCGAAGACCAAGGAACCCGGCTCAATATCGTTATCGGGCTTTGTGTCGGCCACGATTCTCTGTTTATGAAATATTCGGAAGCCCCGGTCACAACTCTGATCACCAAGGACAGGATTTTGGGACATAACCCTGCAGCGGCATTGTATACATCAGGTTTCTACTACAAACGGCTGTTCGAAAACAACAGGGATATTTAGGACAGAGAGTGGTCAATCATGCCAGGTAAAGGTACTTCATGGCATTGACATGGCATAACTGGTGCTTTTCATCAAGCGTAAACGCATCAGTATTTGCAAAATATTCCAGGTATTTGCCATAGGTCTCGATATCCTGAAGATTGATCATGAAATCCGAGCCGAAAATGATTTTTTCAAGCAGCACTTTCCTTTCAGCTGCACTGAAACGATCAAGGAAGATCTTCATCTTGCCATAAATTTTCTCGTCGACTCCCTGATATGAAATATCCGTGTAAACATTATCATATGACAGGGCAAGTTCGGCAACCTTGTCTCGCCAGTCATCCCTGCCGGCACCTCCGAAATGACCAAGATTGAGGCGCAGCTGATTGTATATTTCAACTTCCTGATCGCCCTGTTTTACAGCAAACCCCAGAACTTTCGCCCATTTTTCCGGACTTGAATAGTTCCTGTATTTCTTGTCCACCAGAAATCCGCCATCACTGCAATGCGCCGTTACCGGGATATTGTGCTTTATGCAGAAATCATAGAGATAACAGACTTTTTCCCATTCCTGCCGCCATTCTTCTTCATCACTGTATTCATCCTGCTCGGGCCAGGGATTGAATCCGAGCGGAGGATAGACTTTGATCCCGGCAAAGTCGTGTGAGCCGATCGATTCGATATTGCCGTTGAATTCTCTCCAATCCCTCTCTGAAAGTTTCCGATACCGGATTTCGGGTGTTGTATCATTTTCGAAATCGCTGAAATTCTTGTCAAGAAGATCTTCGAGAAAGCTCGGGCGGCCGTCGCTTGGAGGGAAAGATTTCAACTGGTAATTCCGAGTATTGAGCCCCATGAAAGGATGGATTTCGAAAAGCGGCGGGGGAGGGTTTTCTGCAGGCTTGATGTAATCGGCCCTGTGCCGGTAATAGTCCCTTATTCCGAGGCAAAGGTCTTCGATCTGGGCGACAATGGGCTTCCAGCGCACCTTGTACGGGGACTTCGAGTTCTGGTAATTCTTGAGTCCGAAATCCATGATAAGGGGTGTCATCACAATTTTGTCATATACTTTGACTCCGTTGCCTCCATTCAGGGTCAATCCGCCCTTCGAATCATATGTTTTCCTCAATTCCTCTTCAAGCTGGATCATGCAGTCGCCGATATCCGTTTCCATGACAGCCAGCAGATTCATGATATTGGCCACCTTTTCCCTGATTTTTCCTGTAATTGCAGCCCTGGAGGAAGGGATGATGAGAAATGGCATGATAATCAGGGCAAACAGTGCAAGCAGTATGATCATGATCAGAAGAGGCAGGAACAGCAGCAGCCAGACAAGGATTTTGATAACGATATTGATCGTGCTCACCTTGTCGAAAAGGATCAATATCCATTTTGGCATCGTATCCTTGAATGTCCGCTTGATCATCGCCGTGAGATTGGGATGGCTCAGGTTCATCATATGGCAATGGGCATCAAAGAAAACCGGCATGGCGCTTCTCCTGGTAAGTTTTTACGATTTAAACCTGATTTTTCCGGTTTCCGGAGAAGCCGTTAAATCTGAGGTGGATCACGATCGGTGCTGGTGATGAAGAAATCAATATTGCTTCATCCATGGGAAAACGTGTTCACTGATCGATGGGGCTCCTGAAAAAATACCATAATTGAGCGGTATTCTCAATCAAAAGAGTTGGTATAATAGGAAATTGAGATAGATTTATACAGAGATCGTACCTTTCATATTTCATTCTTTAATACTCTTCCGTGAATTGTATTTCGGTCGAATTTTTCATGAACTGGTTATTCTTAGTGATTTTTTTTAGCTAAATGACGATCGGTATGTCATATGATTTCAGGCATTTTTAGTGAAATTTCACACGTCCGGATTAAGCTTAGCTTAACCCTGGCAGATCCGGATCGAACCTTAAAGCTACAGGATCAGTATCTCTCAGTGAGATGTGTCAATTCACTTAATAAATAGAGCATGATATTTTCCCCTGATGAAGTAATCAATCATCGAAAACCTGTCACTGAAAATCCGGCAAGAAGATTGTGTACGCTTGTCGTAACTCATCAATGCAATCTTCAGTGTGTTTATTGTTATGAATCGTATAAATCATACAAGTCGATGCCTGTCGATATTGCTAAAGATATCATTACATCGGAATTTGATTTTGTAGCCAAATCCTCTCAATTCAAAGAAATATCCATAGATTTTATCGGGGGAGAACCTCTTCTGAAGTTCGATCTCATAAAGGAAATTGCCGAATGGATTTGGTCTGCACCACGCCCTGTACCGTACATATTGTTTTCCACTACAAACGGAACATTGCTCGATGGAGCAATGAAGGAATGGTTCCGCCACCATAAAAAGCGGTTTTACCTGAGTTTGAGTTTTGATGGCACATCTGAGATGCATCGAATCAATCGAGGGGAATGCCTTGATGACATTGATCTTGATTTTTTTTATGAAAATTGGCCTGATCAACCGCTTAAGATGACAATTTCTCCAGAAACTGTCGATTCTCTATGCCAGGGTATAATTTTTCTGCAGGAAAAGGGATTCAGGGTAGGCGCAAGCCTGGGGTATGGAATGCCATGGAATGAAAAGTCTGTTGCGGAATATGGAAAACAGCTTCAGATCTTGGGTGAATATTATCTTGAACATAAAAACATTCAACCGGTTTCCTTACTCGATCTTCCTCTTCAGTATACATTGGAAAAACCTTCCCCTGCCCAGTCGAAATTCTGTGGCGCCGGTACACATATGGCCGCCTATGACGTAGATGGCACTGCTTATCCCTGCCATATGTTTACTCCTCTTGTGTTGAAATCCGACAAATCTGATATTCATGTATTGCAGTTTATCGAAAACGAACAATACAGCGATTTGCGATGCAGGGGATGTGTTCTGGAGAAGATCTGTCCAACCTGTTATGGTATGAATTATAAGCAGAGAGGAGACATAGCTCTCAGAGATGAAATGGTGTGCCGTCTTTTCAAGGAGCAGGTGCTTGCGAATTGCTGGTTCAAAACCCAACTGTTAAAACGAAAAAAGATGAATGAGAATTTGTCAGTTGAAGACATCAGGTTGGCCAAATCTTGCTTATTTCTTTTAAAAGAATTTAATTTCCAGTAAATGCAATCAAAAAGGAGGGTTTCTATGACACATATTACATCCCTGGATATGGATTTTCTTCAGGAGGAAGTATCGGTATACGAGATGGTCAATGGTGATGTCTCTATGATTTGCGGGGACTATTTAGCAAAAAACAAAGAATGCTCGGATTGTTCCGGTACATGTGAAGGTACTGTATCGTGCATATGTGGGGGGAGTTGTTCCGGTACATGTCACGGTAGTACCAAATAAGTTTTCATGTTCAGCCTGCTACTGGCAGGGATGCCGAAAGATATCGTAATTCCCCCGGGACCCTTGACAATAAGGCTTGCGACTTGCAATTACCGTTCATAATGGCTTGATTGAAGATTGTACAGTTTTGCATAGTGTGAATCCTTTTGCATGAGTTCTTCATGTGATCCACTTTCTATTATACTTCCGTTTTCGAGCACAAGAATCCGGTCAACCATTCTGATTGTGGAAAATCTGTGGCTTATTATGATTGCGGTTTGCCCTTTGGTAATCCGAAGAAAGTGATCAAACAGATTATGTTCCGACTGAATGTCAAGTGAACTGGTTGGTTCATCCAAGATGATTAAGGGAGCTTCTTTCAGGAATGTGCGCGCGAGAGCAATTTTCTGCCATTGTCCTGTGCTTAATTCTGTTCCTTCTTCGAATAATCTTCCAAGTTGTGTTTCATAACCACGGGGAAGCTTTTCTGCAATTTTGTCTGCACCGGAAAATGAGGCTGCCTGCATGATACGTTTGTGTTCATGTTGTGATTCTATATCCCCGTAATGGATATTTTCACGCACAGTTGTCTGATAACGTGCATAGTTCTGCAGAAGAACGGCTAAATTGCGTCTCAAATCCGCTACGTTAAAATTCCTGATATTGATTCCATCGATAAGTATCGATCCTTCTGTTGGATCATAGAGCCGGCAAAGAAGTTTGACAATAGTGGTCTTTCCCGCACCGTTCTCACCTACAAGTGCAACATGTTCTCCCGGTTTGATGGTAAAAGAAACATTATCAATTGCGCATGTAGAGCTACCCGGATATCGGAAGGTTACCTGGTCGAAATTGATACCTTTGCTGATCTTTGCCGGAAAAGCATTTGAGGTTGATGGTTTGCCGATTTTTTGTTCAATTGCAAGAAATAATTCGTAGTCGGACAGAAAAAGGGAGTCTTCGTACAGTGATGCAAGTGAACCGAGGGCTTCTTTCAGAGCAGTTAATCCTCGCTGGAAAGCCTGAAAGCACATCACAAGAGAGCCGATTGTTACCAATCCAAGAAGAGTTTTGCGGATAATATATACCAGAACTATAAAAACTGCGGAAATCGAAGGAATCTGGGAAGCAAAATCTGTGCTGTGCTGTTTTATCAAAAGCTTCAGATTTTCTGAGCGAACTCTCTTTCGGTATTCGTCATAGAGTTTTTTAAAAAAAGAACCGATTTCCAGCAGACGAACTTCCATAGCATGTTCTTCTCCTGTAAGAATATAGCTGAGGTATGCAGCTTTTCGCTCAATTTGGGTCTGCTTATGCTTCTGTCTGTAAATTCTTTGAGAAAAAACAAGTTGAACCATAAATCCGGGAATCGCTGAAAATGCGAGTATAAACGGTATAGTCCATTCAAATATCACGAGTAAACCGGACAAAGATATCAGGATGATCGAGTTCTGTAGAAAATTCATAAGGCTGTTAACAATATTTACCGGACGATAGTGTGCTTCCCGCTGGGTCCTGTGAAGAAGATCGAAATAAGCGGGATTTTCGAAACATTCAAGGTCGACCAGGATTGATTTCGCGTGAATTGTTTCGGTTACCTTGTCGGTTACCAGCCTTGCCAGATGTCTGGTGACAATCAAACCAAGTGATTTTATCCCGGTTTCAAACAAAGACAGCAGGGCGATAATAATTACCAGAAATACCGTGCTGTCAAGTAAAATTGAAGGATTGGAGGAACGTACACCGGTTGCAAGTCGATCAATGAGAACCTTTAAAAAAAAAATCAGAGCGAATGGCAACATACCTTGCAAAACAGTTACCACCAGAGATGCAGCCATCCATGTTCTACTGCATTGCCATACGAGTTGGACAGCATGCCTGATTCGAGTAATTGAACGAATTATATTGACTGTTTTGTTCGCAATGGATTTAATTGACTGATAAAATTGGCTGTTCATCGATAAAGTCGATTCATGCTGTTATGTTAAGATTTAGTATGTAGTTACCGCGAGCTGATGGATGAATATAAAGCTGGTTTTTCATTGTCATGCTTTGTTTGTCATTCATTCAAACCCTTTTACCTGCAATAGACTGATTGTCATGGTGATGCATGGATGGGATGTCAAAATGACTGTAACATAAGTACAAGTTTAGCACCTCTCTGCCAATCATTTATGCTTTACATGCTTAAAGATGCGTATTGAATAGAGTTTAGAGTTTGGGTTTCTGATATTTTCATTTTTTGTTCAGAGGCATTATGTTGAAGCATGAAAAGAGAAGATACTGCACATACCGAAAATGAAAGTTTCGAGAAAGTAACATTCGGAAACGAAAACCCGTTACAGGGCGTTTACGAAGAGTGCCGGTTCATCAGGTGCCTGTTCAACGGCGCGGACCTTTCGGCTGTGATTTTCAGGAATTGTATTTTTGAAGGGTGTGACCTGAGCCTTGCCAAAGTCAGGGACACTTCATTCCAGGAGGTCCGCTTTTCTGATTGCAAGTTACTTGGCGTTCAGTTCTGTGAATGCAGGACATTCCTTCTTGAACTTGCATTTAAAGGCTGCATGCTGAAGCTCTCGATGTTCAACAGGCTCCATCTGAAAAATACGGTATTTGTCGAATGCGATCTGCAGGAAGCTGATTTCACCGAGACTGACCTGACCGGGGCGGTGTTCCGGAGGTGTGATCTTTCGCGAACGATTTTCGATCACACCAACCTTGAAAAAGCCGATTTCCGGTCTGCAACAAACTACTCCATCAACCCTGAAACCAACCGCCTGCGAAAGGCACGCTTTTCTTTGCCTGGAGTCGCCGGTCTGCTCGACCGTTACGGCATCGAGATAGAATAGGTCGCAAACTTGAAAAATCTCTGCCAGAAAAGGCAATACATAGTCACAAAATCCATAACCAGTTTCTTCCCGAGCACCTGTGGTTATGGCCGGTATGGAAACCGTCAGTTGATACCTGCTGATTTCCTTCTCGTTGATTTCCAGTTCCACATACCGACTTCATCCCTGATTTTGCCGCAGACATCGATGACGTATTGCAACTTTTCTTTTTCCAGTCCGCAGTGCAGTGAAAAACGCATGAGAGATCGTGTTTTAGGAGTGGCAGGAGACATGAATACCGATCCGAAAACATTTCTTTTCTCAAGGGCATCCCTCAGGGCTTCGGTATCTGGTTCCAATCCGCCTTCTATTGAAATGATCTGTGACTGGCTGGCAATGTTGTAACCAAGGTTGTTAAGCCCGTCACGAAGAAATTTCGAATTTTCATGGAGTTTTTTTCTCCTCTCGTCCCCCTTTTTGATTACTTCGAGTGTTGTTCTCAGTCCGGCAATTTCATGTGCGAGAAGTGCAGAACTGAATATGGCAGGAAACGCCATCCATGGGTAATATTTGGCGAACTTTTTCGAGGAGAGGATAATTCCTGCACGGCCTGCAAATGCTTTTGCAAGACTGCCTGTAATAAAGTGCACTTTATCGGTCAAACCGAGTTCAGCAACCAGCCCGGAGCCATGGGGGCCATGCGTGCCGAGAGAGTGAGATTCATCAACGACAGTGACACAGTTGTATCGTTCTGCAATCTCGATGATTTCTGCGAGCGGGGCTATATCGCCTATTGTGCTGTAAAGCGAATCGACCATGATGATGCCCTGGCCATGTTCATTGATCAACCGTTCGAGATGTGCCGGATCGTTATGTCTGAAAGTGCGTGGCGTGGCCCCCGAAACCTTTATTCCTTCCCAGAGTGACATGTGAGTGAAAAAGTCGATATAAACCGGAATGCTCGGGTCGGCTATAACCTGTATGAGCCCCACATTGGCAGCCCATCCTGACTGGCACAGTATCGCACTTTCAAAACCGGTAAACTCTGCCATTTCCCTTTCAAAAAGATGATTCGGGCTGTCTTCAGGGAAAAAAACTGCCGACATGACCGCTCCCTGCCCTGATTTTTCAAGAGTTTCGATTTGAGCCTGTATTATATCTGGATGGTTTGATATATTCAGGTAATCGTTGCTTTGAATCATGACTGCTTCTTTCCCCGGTAATGTATTTCCGACAACAAGAGGTTTGCCATTTTTACGGGGCCTGAACATTTCTTCGTCACAGGCAAGCAGCTTTTTTTCAAGGAAGTCAGGAAATTCGAGTTTGCTTTTTTTTATACTATCCCGATCTTGTTTTATTGATACTGAATTGCCGATCATGGTTTTGCTGTGTTTTAGCAGGATTCCGTTATTATGATTGGTTCATATTGACGCATTCAGAGGTATGAAAACGGGTAATATTCAATCATTTCAGCCGTATTTCAACCAAAGGCAATGAAAGTCAAGTTTTGAATTTTATGTTACTTAAGTTAATATAATGAAAACTTGCAGAAGTCATCTACTTCATGAAACTGGTTTTATGAAAAGACAGACGAAATGACTTTATCCATATATTTTTGTCTTCATTGAAAGATAGCATTATCCCCTTATATTTTCATTATTTATAGCTGCAGGTCATGGTGGGCTTGTCTTGTACTGATACAGTTGTTAAGTTGCGCTGTGTCAAAATGATGCAGAAGGACAGGCTGTTTTGGTTGCGGGATATTCTAAATATGAACGATGCTTAAATTCAGGCAGAAAGCTGCTGAAATATTTGAAAATGCCGAACCCAATATTTCAATTGTTGGGTTGTTTGCAGCTATAGGCTATCCGCTATTTTATGTGGTATGGAAAGATATTATACCACAACCCTATGAAAGCCTTGAAATTCGCCTTCTGGAAGCGGTCATAAGCCTTCCGTGGCTTTTTTACCATTTTCTTCCAAAGAAGTTCAAAGACATATTTCCTGTTTATTTTCTTCTTTCCGTCCCTTTCATGATCCCGGTTTTTTTCGACTATTTTTTTATCAAGAACGAATTTTCCATGACTTGGGCGATGTCCTGTCTGGGTGGGCTTTTTCTTCTTATTCTGATTGTTTATGACTGGCGGCTGATATGTCTGATGTCGTTGTTCGGATTTGTCTTTGCATACCTTACAGTTTGGATCATGGACGGGAAAGTATTATTCACCTATTTTAAATGGGAGTATATCCCGACATTTCTTTTCGCCCTGGTAGGTGGTCTTATTACCAATCATCGGAAACAGGTTGCACACATTACCAAAATATCCCTGCTTCGAAGTCTCAGCGGCAGTATAGCGCATGAAATGAGAAATCCTCTCAGTTCGATTACCAACGCCATTGCATCGGTACAGGCAAGCCTTCCCAAAAAGCCAGAGATTGAAAGCGAAAAAGAGAGCTATGATATCAGTCATTCCAGCTTGACCAGTATTCATCATGTTATCGAAGAGAGTTCCAATACGCTCAATCGCGCAAACAAGATCATCGATTCCATTTTAACGAGTATGCAGGGCGGGGAAGTTGCCATGACAGGGTTTATGAGGACCAGTTCCGCATTGCTCATCGATGCCGTGGTGAGCAGTTTTCCTTATAATGACCCCTCTGAAAGAAAACTCATCAAAATCAACAAGACTGATAATTTCGATTTTCTCGGGGACCGGGATCTGTTTTTTTATGTGATTTTCAATCTTATGAAAAACGCCTTGTACTACAAGGATAAACCAGGGTTCGGTATAGAGATAACGACAGATTCACTGGAAAATGAAAACATTATTCGAGTCAGGGATACCGGTCCGGGGATACCAGCTTCTAAAAGGGAGATGGTATTTGAAAGTTTCTATACCGACAAGAAAGGAGGTTTCGGTCTTGGGCTTTCTTTCTGCAGAAGGGTGATCCAGTCGTTTGGAGGAAAAATCAGTTGCGATTCGCTTGTAGGGGAGTGGACTGAATTTTCAATTTTGCTTCCTAAATACAAGTCGAAATCAGTCAACGAGATTAAAAACAAAATACTCCGGAAAAAGAAAATTCTTATCGCGGATGATCAGCTCGGGAACAGGCTTATTGTTGCAAAATATCTGTCGGAAATGAATTGTCAGTTCGATCAGGCGGAGGATGGCAATCAGGCTCTCGCAATGATTTCCGAAAATCGTTATGACCTGATATTCATGGATTTTGAAATGCCGAAGTTGAATGGTGATCACGTTGTAAAACTTATCCGTTCTGCCCAGGAAATTGATCCGTCGCTTGCACTTCATTACCTTCAGGCTCCTGTTGTCGGCATAACCGCACTGCCAGCAGCAGAGGCGGCTGCCAGGGGAAAGAGCAGCGGTATGAACGAAGTATTGTCAAAGCCGGTCAAGCGCGCAGAGATCATAAATGTCATAGAAAAATATTTCTTTTCAGAAGCTGCAGCTATTGATAATACACAGGAAGAAGCTATCAAAGGCAAAAGAATTCTTCTGGTCGATGATAATAAAACAAGCAGAAAATTCATGAGTATGGTTCTGCATCAGTATGGATGCGTTACGGAGCAGGCTCTGAATGGACGTGAGGCGATAGAGTTGCTTGAAAAGGAAGATTTCGATCTTGTACTGATGGATATTCAAATGCCTGTCATGGACGGTATAGAAGCGGTGAAGGCTATTCGAAGCGGGAAACCTTTCAGGCGTTTCAACAATTTCAGCCATATACCCATCATTGCCCTGACAGGTAATACCGATGAGCAAAGCGCTCATGATATTAGGTTGGCTGGCATGAATTATCACCTTGGAAAACCTGTTTTCAAAGATGAACTGATATCTGCAATTGCCGTTATGTTAAAACAAGATAATACGGGGGTAAAATCAATGAGCAACGAAAAATCACAGGAGTCTCAAATGACGGAACAATCTTTCTGGAACTCGTTGAAAACAGAAAAAATTCTTGACCATTCAACGATAAACGGTCTGAAAGAAATCGGTGGGGAAGAACTGGTTGGCAGTCTTTTTGAAACATATATCGTCGATACAGAGAAAATGACCGGTGAACTTTTTGAAGCATTTGCGAAAAAGGATATAGAGCAGTTTGATTATCTTACACATACCATCAAAGGTTCATCAGGAAGTATCGGAGCAAATAAAATGCATATGCTTTCGAAGTATATGAATGATTTCGCCAGGAAAGCAGAATGGCCGGATAGTACTTCATGGGAGGAAATTCTCAGGGAAGTCTTTGAAGAAACTGTTCAGGAACTGCAAAGCTATGTTCGTGTAGAAAAATAAGTCTGATCCTTTTCCCCCATTACCGTGAAACTTTCCATATGTGCAATGTAAATCTTGTTTTAAGATGTAGTGTGGTTGTTCTGTTATGTAACGTTACAACCTTTCTTTTGAGAAGAGTATGAACAAAACATCTGTTTTTGAAACAGGTGAGATAATGTGTTGTCTGAAGGGAAGGGAGGAATAATCAGGAAAGTGTATTGAGGATATCGTTGAGATTCGCTTCGATAGTTTTAATATCCGTAACAAGGGCAGTGAGAAGTTCCATGACCTCTTTTCGCTTGTCCTCTTTAAGAGCCGAGATTTGCTTATGATCGCGTTTCAGTTGAATTATCGAGTAATCGATATTGGAAACCGCGAAAACAAGTCTGTCAAATATATCTTTTTTCATCACGAAGTGTGTTTTGCCTGTAAACTTCAGTCATATTGTAGTTCGCAATAATCATGCCAGCTTAATCATATAACAGTTCAAACAGGTTTTCCATGTGCCGTTTTTTTTACGTAACACTTTTATAAATATGAAGTTATCGACTTGTGAATGTGTGTTGGCAGATAAAGGTGATACTGATTTCCCGCATATGAGTAAAAATCTGAATAGAGGTATTAAGGTGGCTCTTTTTGATACAATGGTAGTGTTGCGATTTGAAACAACAGGTGTAATAAAGTAATATTTATGTTGTTGGCTGGTTGTTTTTGTGCCCTTTGCGTATACTCGATATTATCGATGAAATTATGGGGTATATTTGTTCATAATTATTGAATAGTGTCATTATGGTTCAAAATGGTCCCAAAAAAAATGTTCTCGTAGCTGATGACAACGCTATAATCCGTACCATAATCAGCCAGATGCTCAACAAGGTGGATTATAGTGTTCTGACAGCCGAAAACGGAGAGCAATGTCTTGATTCCATAAAAAGCAATCATATCGACGTTCTTCTGCTCGACCTTAACATGCCGGTCAAAAACGGTATGGAAGTCCTTGCCGAACTCAAGAATCAGTCGATCTCGTTTCCGATCATTATCATCACGGCTTTGGAAGACATAAGCCAGGCTGTTCAATGCATCAAGATGGGGGCTTATGAATACCTGACAAAACCGGTTGACAAGGAACGCCTTGAAATTCTGTTGAGAAACGCACTTAAGGAATCGGGACTGCAGCAGAAAATCGATGAGCTGAAAAAGGAACTGAAACAGAAGGATATCTTTAATTTTATCCAGGGAAACAGTCCTGTAGTCAAGAGGTGTGTCGAGCAGGCGATGCAGGTTATGGAAACGGATATGAACGTCCTTATCAATGGAGAAAGCGGTACAGGAAAGGAACTGTTTGCACAGGCGATCCATAACGGCAGTAAACGCAGACAGGGCCCGTTCGTTACCATAAACTGTGCGGCCATTTCCAACGATCTTGCAGACAGTCTGCTTTTCGGTCATCTCAAGGGTTCCTTTACCGGTGCCAACAGTGATCATGTCGGTTTTTTTGAGCAGGCAGATCATGGAACGATATTTCTCGATGAAATCGGGGATATGAACATCGATATCCAGGCAAAGGTACTGCGGGTGCTTCAGGAAAAGAAAATCAGGCGCATAGGTGAAAAAAAGGAACGGCCGGTGGATTTCAGGCTGATTTCCGCGACGCACAGGGATTTTACCGAAGCAATTGCCACGAATACTTTCCGGGCGGACCTTTATTACCGGCTTGAAGAATATCCGCTTTATATTCCGCCTTTGAGGGACCGTGATGATGATATCATTCTTCTTGCCAAACATTTTCTGAAGGAATTCTGTAAAGCGAACAATATCGAACCCCCAGATATATCCGCCAAAGCGTTGACCTCACTCAAGGTGTATCGCTGGCCGGGAAACATCCGGGAGCTCCAGAATGTTATTCGCAGGGCGGTTATCAACAGGAAAGGGAGAACCATTGATACGTTCAACCTGCCAGCTGCAGGTTTTCATGACCACAATGCTTCAGCAGAAAAAGAAGATGTATCGGAAGATGTTCTGAATTATTCGGACAAACTGATAGCTGAATCCGATTCACCCGGTTCACCGGCAATTCTCAAGGATATGGAGCTTCAGGCCATCCTGAAAGCGTATAAAAAATGCGGCGGAAACCAGACAAAGACCGCTGAGCTCCTTGGTATAAGCCGATCGACCCTGATCAGGAAAATGAAACGCTACGATCTGACAAAGACGATTACCCTCAAGCCATGATCAAACCCGGGCTGCAACGGAAATTGACTGAATGATACCGGCCCGGAGGGTGTTTAAATGCAAAGGGTCACCTTGTCAGGTAATCCTTTTGCAACGATTACATCCCGTTACGCTCGAAGATAATGTCAACACTTGATTTCAGCTTCTGAAGTATGTTTTCGAAACTGAAAAGCTCGTTGATTTCTTCCGGTGATATGTGTTCGAGCAGTTCACTGTCTTTCAGCACCAGCTCTCGCAGGTGGACTTTCGTGGACCAGCTTTCCATGGCATTGCGCTGCACAAGCCGGTATGCATCCTCTCTTGTCAGCCCTTTCGCGGTCAATGCGAGGAGAAGAGTCTGGGAGGTGGTCAGGCCATATGACGAGTTGAAGTTTTCCTCCATCCGTTCAGGATAGACGAGAAGGTTTTCGAGCGTATCGCTGAACGTTCGCAGCATGTAGCAGAGCGCAATGGTCGAATCAGGCATGATGACGCGCTCGACAGAAGAATGCGAGATATCCCTTTCATGCCAGAGCGCGACGTTTTCCATGGCTGCGATGGAATTCGAGCGGACAATACGGGCAAGTCCGGTCAAACGTTCAAAGGTGATGGGATTGCGCTTGTGCGGCATAGCGGAACTGCCTTTCTGCCCCTTGCTGAAATATTCTTCGGTTTCGCGAACTTCGGTACGCTGCAGGTGGCGGAACTCCGTTGAAAATTTCTCGATGGACGAAGCGATGATCGCCAGTGTCGTTGCAAATTCGGCATGACGGTCGCGCTGCAGGATCTGTGTCGATATCGAGGATGGCTCGAGCCCGAGTTTCCGGCAGACAGCTTTCTCGATTTCAGGGGAAAGGTGCTGGTAGGTTCCGACCGCTCCCGAAATTTTTCCTACGGAAACGATAGCGACGGCTCTCTTCATCCTTTCGAGGTTACGCAGCATTTCCTGATGCCAGAGCAGCAGTTTCAGGCCGAAGGTGGTAGGTTCTGCATGAATGCCATGCGTCCTTCCCATTTCGATCGTGTATTTGAATTCGACAGCTCTCCTGGCAAGAACATCGACCAGCCTTTCGATATCCGCTGCAAGGATCGTTCCCGCATCCCGCATCTGCATGGCGAGACAGGTATCGACAACGTCCGACGAGGTCAGCCCTTCGTGGATATACCGGGAATCAGGTCCTACCCGGCCTGCGACATTGGTAAGGAAAGCGATAACATCGTGTTTCGTTTCTTTTTCGATCTCGAGAATCTCCTCGACGTTGAATCCAGCTCTCTCCTGGATGTTGCAGAGCGCATCTTCAGGAACAAAGCCGGCTTCATGGCGTGCTTCGACGGCGGCAATTTCAAGCTGCAGCCATCTTTTGAATTTCGCTTCTTCTGTCCAGATAGCCGAGATATCTGCAGGTGAGTATCGTTGTATCAAAACTGGATTGGTTTAGTTTGTTGTAGTGTTGTTAACGTTCCTGAATATAATGACGTGGATACAGAAAACCCACAGATGCCTGAAGAGTGCCCGATCCATGTTCATGATGGATTACCGCTTTCACTGGTCATTTCATTGTAAGCTTCCTGAATGTAACGCAATGCGGCGTCCCTGTCATACGGAATAAGGCCGTCGATAACCGCATTTTCCATTCGCTTTTTGATCATTCCGACAAGTTTTCCTTCCGGTAATCCGAGAGTGGCCATAATGTCTTCCCCGCTGATCGGAGGTCTCCATTTTGCCAGCAGGTCCTTTTCCGAGACTTGCGTTATTTTTTCCTCGACATGATTGAAGTTTTTCATGATCCGGGCAACCTTTGCCGGATTTTTACTGGTTACGTCCGCCCTGCACAGGTTCATGAGATCCTGAAGATCCTCACCAGCATCGAACATGAGGCGTCTGACGGCAGCATCGGTGATTTCATCCTTTGAAAGCGGGATGGGCCGGTGATGAAGGCGTATCAGTTTCTGGACATACTCCAGATTGTCGAGAGGCCATCGCAGGGATGTGAAAATTTTTGCAGCGATTCTCGTTCCTACGGCATCATGTCCATGAAAGGTCCAGCCGGCAGTCCGGTTGAAACGTTTTGTCGCTGGTTTTCCGATATCATGCAGCAGTGCTGCAGTTCTAAGCCAGAGATTGTCGGAATGCAGTGCGACGTTATCGATAACCTGGAACGTATGGTAGAGTGTATCCTTGTGCCTGAGCCCGTCAACCTGTTCGATACCTGCCATCGCAGCGATTTCAGGAATGATTTCTTTCAGCAGTCCGGTTTCATGCAGGATGACAAGTCCTTTCGACGGCCGGGCCGCCTGCATGATTTTGAAAAATTCATGGCTGACCCTTTCCCTTGAAACGATACTTATTCTTTCGCGCATGATCTTCATGGCTTCGAGAACCTCGGGAAGCAGGTTGAAGTCAAGCTGGGCAGCGAACCGAGCCGCCCGCATCATACGGAGAGGATCGTCGGAAAAGGTCTGCAGAGGATCCAGGGGAGTCCTGAGAATACGTGCTGAAAGATCTTCTCTGCCATGAAAAAGGTCCACGAAGCGGTTTCTTTTTTCGCCGTTGAGAGCTATCGCCAGAGCGTTGATCGTGAAGTCCCGTCGTGAAAGATCGTCCTCGAGCGTTCCTACAAGGGTTATCGGCTTGCGGGAATCCGGGTTGTAGGATTCCTTGCGCGCACCGACCAGTTCAAGTTTCAGGGTGCCTGCTGAAGGGTCGGACAACTCCACCTGTGCGGTACGGAAACGTTCGAACAAGACGAAATTCCTTCCTTTGAGTTTATCGAGAACGGTTCTGGCGAATGGAACCGGGTCACCGATAACCATGATATCGATGTCCTTGCATGGTCTCCGGAGAAGAATATCGCGAACATAGCCCCCGACAAGATAGCAATCCATGCCGGTTCTGTCGGCAAGGTCTCCAATCCGGTAAAGGATTTCGGGCAGGGATTCTCTGTTGAAATTTGTCATCACCGGTCGGTTGCGCAGTAATCGGTCATTAATACTCCATCCATCCCTGTCGAGCTATAACCATCTTATGCCGCAGTGTCAAGAGCTTCGATTTTATATTTGAACAGGGCGATGGCTATGAGCGTTCCCAGGATGGTGATCAATCCTGCGGCAATATAGGGGGCGTGAAAGTCCATTCCATACAGTATGCTTCCGCTGAATGGTCCGAGAATCCTGGCAAGCGAATTGACCGACTGGGACAGGCCCATGATCTGACCCTGTTTTTCCTTGTAGCTGTATAGGGAAATCATGGAAAGATTGATCGGTGCGACAAGGCTGGTTCCGATCGCGAAGAAAAAAAGAATGAAGAGAATGATCGTAAAGAGAGAATCTTTTGGTGCATAAGGAATAAAGAACACACCGATAAAGGTGAAAATGAGCCCCCAGAGGAGCAGGTTATGCTCTCCGAATTTTTTGATGAGCTTGCTGATCATGCCGCCCTGGACGATTGCGGACCAGATGCCGACATAGGCGAAAAGATAACCGGTCTGTTCTTCGGATGCCGAGAAATACTCTTTCCAGAGCAGGATGGATGCAACCTGCATGTTGACGATGGCAAACGTATAGATGAAGTTTACGATCATCAGCAATGCAAGCGGCCTGGAGCTGAACACGGTCCTCAGTCCTTCGCCGTATTCCCTGAATTTTTCCGGCAAAACCTGGAAAATGGACTGTCTGGTCCCGTTTTGTCCGGGCTGCCTTTTCAGAAACCCGAAATCCATTTTCCTTGCATTCTTGTTGGATTCAGGCAATAGGAAAACAGCAAGAATGAAATCGAGGAAAATGAGTGCGGAAGCGACATATCCGACGGTCTGTATTCCGTAATAGTGTTTGAGGATTCCTCCGATGAGCGGTCCGATGATGAACCCGACTCCGAAGGCCGCCCCGATCATGCCCATTGCACCCGAACGGTTCTTGCTGTCGGTAACGTCGGTTATATATGCCTGGGCTGCGGCAATGTTTGCCGAGCCGATGCCGGAAAGCCCGCGGGCGAAGATAAGGAGAGGGATTGTCGATGCCTGTGAAAAAACAAGGTATGACAATGACGTGATGAAGATACTGCAGAGCATGACTGGCCGCCGTCCGATCAGATCGCTGAACCTTCCCCAGACAGGCGAGAAAATGAACTGCATGATGGAAAAGATTGCAGCGATCAGGCCGATCATGAAAGGGTTTGCGCCAAGATCCTTAGCATAGGTTGGCAGAAGCGGAAGCACGATGCCGAAACCGATCAGATCGAGAAGAACCGTTAAAAGAAGGATGATCAGGGGCGAGCGTTTCATGCACCGGAACTGTTTTATGCTGCTAAAGGCACAAAGATAAAAAAATACAGAGGATTCCGTACGTTCTTTATCGATCAGGGGCGTGTTTTTCATCCCTGTGAAGAAGATCGGAGAGCTGTTTGATACCTTCAAGCACTCTCGGGCCTGGCCGGAGGAAAATATTGTTGTCAAAACGGTCGTAAACCCGGTTCTGTTTTACCGCACCGATGTGCGACCATCCCTGCCGGTTCATGACATTGCCGACAGCCGAAGAGTTTTTCGACATATACATGCATGCGATGATATCCGGATTCTGCTCGATCACCCATTCCTGGGAAATCTGGAAATATTCCTTTTCTACGGCATCGCCGATATTGTACCCGCCGGCATAGGCGATAAGGGCGGATGTATAGCTGCCTTTCCCTCCTGTCCAGAAGGGGTCGTCCCAAATTTCGAGGTAGACCTTTTTCCTGTTCTTTTCCCCGGCGGCTTTCTGCCTGAATCCGGCAAGGCCATTGCTGATGATGAGAGCCAGACTGTCAGCTTCTCTTGCATGGCCTGTCAGCCGGCCGAGTTTTCTCAGTGCGGGCGGAATGTCGTCAGGTGTTCTGCACTGTATCGTTTCCCTGCGGATCCCGAGAGCGGCGATTTTGTTTCCGGTTTCTTTTTCGGAGAGATCGACATCGATCACAACGTCCGGGTGGATTGCGGCGAGCACCTCGAGCGAGGGTTCGGCGAATGCTCCGACCAGGGGAACCGATGCAGCTTCCTTTGGCCAGTCACATGCAGTTGTTCTGCCGACAAGCTGTTTACCGGCCCCTATGGCATAGATCATCTCTGTCAGGCTCGGCGCGAGGCTGACAACCGTAGGCTTGCCTTTTTCTTCCGGGCCGCTGCTTTTCTGCTGTTGAGGCTGCTTGCCCCCGCATCCGGCCGTGTAGAGGAAAAGAAGGGATAACAGCAGAGAAACGATGCCGTTACAACGGAAATTTATTCGCATAAAACTGAAGGATCTGCAAATGATTGAAGGCAAGGGGAAGAGAGAGTGCATCGCCGAGGGTGAACCAGGAAATTTCCTGAACCTCGTCCGGCATGAGCTGCAACTCTCCTGACGCTGTTCCGTAGAAAGCCAGCACAACGGCATGAAAACCGAATTCGGGGAATAGCTCGTTGAAATAATGGAGAAAGATCGGGGAGGTGAGCTGCAGTCCTGTTTCTTCGAGAACTTCTCGCGATACAGCCTCTTCGGCTTTTTCGTAGTCGTCGATATGTCCTCCGGGAAGGCACCAGTGCCCATGAAACGGGGACACGTTCCTTCTGGTCAGCAGGATGATGTCGCGTTTTTCAGTATCCGGGCTGATTATGGCGGCAACGGTAGCTTTCGTCATAAGATGATGTGATTGTAACCGTAAAGATCACTTCAGTAAGCTTTTTTTCCAAATTCTTATCCCTGTGCACCTTGTTTGGGGAGGGATTTATCGGGCCGTAACGGAACATCAGGCCGCCTCAATCTGTCCGTGCTGTCAGCTTCGTACTGATTTTTCCGGCATTCCTGTCTGTGATCAAGAGATAGGCGGCCCAGACGAAAATTGATGCTTCCAGAGAGAGTTCCCAGTGAGGGTATTGTTCTATAAACCATGGCATCTTCAGATGAATCAGATCTTCGATACTGAAACTCCTGTAAGATAGCGGTGCCATCCAGTAAATATGCCTTGTAACTGAATCAAGAATCATATGGATTGTTCCTTCAAGGCAAAAAAGAAAGGACAGCAAAGAATTCTGCTCATTTTTTTTCGAGATCACCAGCCAGAACAATGAAAATAACAACAGGGAAAACCAGAATACAGGATAGTGGGGAAAATAGAGATGATGGTCCGCTTGCTTTGGATTGATGAATATCAAACAGATGTGATCGATATCCGGAGCAACCGCACCGGAAAGTCCCCAGAACAGATAGCGTTTATATGATGTGATCCTTTGTTCAACAGAATCAAACAACAGCCGGCTGACGATGTATCCTGCCGGTAGATGTGCAAATGTAATAATAACCTCCCTTGAACGAATTTTCCTTCAATCTGTTTTCCTGCAATCAAATAGTTCGTGCTGATGTTCCTTTTTCATGCTGTATGAAATACTGCGCGAGTGTATATGGTTTTTTTTGGGGCTATATGATTATGGCATGATAATTGCAGCATTTTTATTGAATGAACAGTGTTCTTGAAATTGATTCCAGAACGTTCCGTGATGTCCGTTGACATCTGCAGGACCCTCAGGGTTATCATGATCATTTGGTTGCATTGTGATTCATGAAAAGGGGTGTTAATGAGTAATTGTAGGAAACAAAGCACTAAATATAATACAGGTTTAGACATGGAAAAGAAACAGCAAGATAGTGTGTCGGCAGAAACGGCAGTTTTTTCCGTTATAGAGGCCCTTCCAGTCAAGGTCGTCATCATCGAGCCGCACGGCAGGATCCTTACTGCCAACAGCATATTTTCCGGTCATTTCGGCTTTACTCCTTCTCTTTGTACCGGGATGGATCTGTTTGTCCTCATTGAAGATATTTTCCATTCGGAACGGCTGGAGTTCATAAAAGCATGCTGCTCAGGGGTATTCACCACCGGGAAACCGGTTTCATTTGAAGAGCATGTAAAAGAAAACATCCTTAAGGTTACGGTAAGTCCGATCAAGTCTTCAGCGGGTTATGTCGTGCAGCTTCTCATAATGCTGGAAAATATTCGGCAGCAAAGAGTGATGGAGCAGAGAGCAGTTGATGAAAAGCTCAGGTATGATCTTGCACTGAAGTTATCCCGGACAGGTATCTGGGAAATTGATACGAGCAACGGGAAAGCTATATGGTCTGATACAACCTGGGCATTGTACGGCCTCGATCCGGCTGAAAACGAAGCCTCCACGGACCTGTGGCTTGGCATCGTTCATCCTGATGACAGGGAAACTGTACTTATGCTTACAGAATCGGCGAAAAATCAGAAAAGCGAGATCAATATAGAATACAGGGTGTGCCTTCCGGATGGTTCAAACCGCTGGTGCATGGCACGCGGCATGCCTATATATGATGACCTCGGCAAACCACTGCGGTATCTCGGGATCGTGGCAGACATAACCGAACGCAAGGAAGCCGAATCCGCCATTATGGAAAGTGAGGTGCTTTTCAGAAGCATGTTCGAGGACCATGCCGCGGTCATGCTGCTCGTCGATCCCGATTCAGGCCGCATCGTCGATGCGAACCAGGCGGCGGCAAATTTTTACGGTTGGCCGAAGAAAAAGTTATGCTCGATGTTCATTCAGGAAATCAATACCCTCCCCTCGGAAGAAGTTAAACGGGCGATGCAGGATATCAGGTCTTCGCGCAAGATCTATAATTGTTTCCAACACCGCAATGCAGATGGCTCACTGCGCGACGTCGATGTGTTCAGTACCAAAATAAAGATTGACCGGAAGGAGCTCTTGTACTCTGTCATCCACGATGTCACAAAAAAACTCAGCATCGAAAGGAAACTGAAGGAGAGCGAAGAGCGCTTCAGGAGCATGTTCGAAGACCATTGCGCCTGCATGCTGGTTGTCGATCCCGAAACTGGCCGTATTGTCGATGCCAACCAGGCGGCATCAGATTTTTATGGCTGGCCGATAAACAGGCTCAGAGAAATGAACATAACCGACATCAACTGCGCATCCACGGATTTCGTGCGTTCAGATATCAGACAATGGGGTGCTCTGAAGCATCGTTATGTTGTTGCAAATCACAAAAGAGCAGACGGTTCTATACGTGATGTCGAAATATTTGCAAAAAAACTCGATATCAAGGGGCGAGCGCTGATATATGATATCATTCACGATATCACAGAACGTCAGCGCTTGGCTTCGCTTGCTGCAATTCGGGTCAATCTTCTCGAAAAGGCGGATATCCTTGGAACAGAAGAGCTGCTTCGAATTATTCTCGATCAGATCGAGGAGGCTATGGACAGTTCGCTCGGTTTCTGTTTTTTTATAGCCAAAGATCAGAAACGGATGTCGTTGCAGGCTGTTTCAACCAATACTTCAACGGTAATGCACGATGTCAAAGAAAAGCTCGATCGTAATGATCTGGACAAGGCTGGTGTCTGGGCAGAGGCTATAAAGGAACGCAAACCGTTGATCCATAACGATTATGCATCACTTGGACACCGGAAAAGCCTTCCTGCCGGTCATGCGGAAATCAAGCGGGAAATAGTTGTTCCTGTTATCCGAAACGAACGGGTAGTAGCGGCTTTCGGTTTGGGAAACAAGCTTTTCGATTACGACGAGGAGGATGCAAAGTGGCTGACAGTCGTTGCTGATATGGTTTGGGATATTATCGAGAAGAAGGCAGCTCAGACAGAATATCGCAATATTGAAGCAAGGTTGCAGCAAGCCCAGAAAATGGAACTTGTCGGCCAGCTTGCTTCCGGAATAGCACATGAAATAAACAACCCGCTCAATTTCATCCAGCTCAATTTTTCGGCCCTGCAGGATGATGTTGCCGATTATCTCAAACTTTTCAACAGCTATCGCACCTTGGCAGGGGGGCAGGGACAGGATGCAGAATCTTTGATTTCCGCTCTGCACAGATTGAGGAACATGGAAGAGGATCTTGATATCGAGGATCTTCAACAAGAGATGGACAACATTTTTATTGAATCACAGCGAGGTATAGACCGTATCAAAAAAATCGTTGAAGGGATGAGGAATCTGTCTTCACGGCAGGATTTTGTAACAATGACATACAGAGATATAAACCAGATAGTTCAGGAATCGCTTACCATGGCAAAAGGTGAATATCAGTTCTGTGCCTATACAGAAACCAGGCTGGAAAAAGTACCTTTTATTCCATGTGTGTCTGACGAGATCAATCAGGTACTTCTCAATCTGATTGTCAACAGTGCGCATGCGATTCAGTCTCAGCGTCGCTCCGAGAAAGGCAGTATCTTCATACATACCTGGGCCGACAACGGCAAAGTGCATTGTTCAATAACCGATGACGGACCTGGAATTCCGGAAGAACTCAGGTCATGTATTTTCAATCCTTTTTTTACGACAAAAAGCCCCGGCAAAGGTACCGGACTTGGATTGTCAATATCCTACGATATCATCGTCAACAAACACAATGGAGAGATTTCCGTGGATTGTCCACCGGAAGGGGGTACCATTTTTACAATCTCTCTGCCTCTGAAAAACGACCGGAAAAAGGAGTAAGGCCGTTCCGGCGGCATTTCATGCAGTTCTCCTGATTTATGCTCTGATTCGGTAACGGCAACAGGGCAGTGATTTCAATCAGCGCCCTGTTTTTTCAGTGTTAATATGAAACAATCGATATCAAGGCTGACGTCGCATTTCAAAAAAATATCCGGATATAAACCGGAGCCGCTGAAAAAGCGGAACGGCACCGGGTATTTGCACATAAGTGAATGGATAGAGCAGCTTATTTCGAGACGACATTGAATTTTTCAGCTTTTTTGAAATCAGCTGAAGCTCCTTCCCGGTCTCCCATCGACTCTTTAACCTTGCCCCTGTATGTATAAGCTTCACCAAGTGCCGGATTGAGATCGAGCGCTTTTGTCAGGTCTTTCAGCGCGCCTTCATTATCTCCTGCATTGGCTTTCGCCCGGCCCCTGATATAGTATGCTTCCGCTTTGCTGGGGGTTGGATCGACTTCTATGGCTTTTTTGAAATCAGCTGTCGCTCCCTGGTTATCTCCGTTTGTGCGTTCGATCATTCCGCGATAGAAATAGGCCGCTGCGAGACGGTTATTATATTCGATGGCTTTGTTGAAATCGGCCAATGCGTTTTTCTGGTCGCCTTTGTCAAGCTTTTCTTTGCCTGAATTCAGGTATATATCTGCTTCAAAATTGGCATCGAACGGAATATTTTTGGTATCCTTTGCATGCAGCATTTTTCTTGCATTGTTGTATCCAAGCATCGATGCTCTTCTGAAATCAACCTGCGCACCTTCGCTGTCGCCAAGTGCGGTTTTTGCTATACCCCGGTTGTAGTATGCTTCCGCGTCTTTCGGTGTAGGATCAAGCTGAATTGACATTCTGTAATCTTCCCTGGCTCCTTCGCTATCCCCGAGTGCAGCCTTTGCATAGCCTCTTTTGAAATAGACTTCCGAAAGATTTGTGCGGGAAAGTTTCGGTTCATAATCAATAGCTTTGTTATAAATCGAAATTGCTTCCTTCGGATTTCCGGCCTTCATTTTAGCATCTCCGTTCGACAGGAAATGTTTCGCTTCCTTGTTGCTTGCAAAGGCCGTATGTCCTGCAAGTGAAAAAGCAACTGCCGTCAACAACAGATATCTGTAAAGTTTTTTCATGGTTTCCCTCGTTCTTTATGGTTAAGTTATGATTGACAGGCTTTTCGAAATACAAAAGCGCAATTGCTAAATCTTCAGCCACAAGTCAATTTTAACACGAAGCGTCTTAAAGCATTCTTAAAGGATTATTAAAAGATGTTTAAAAATGAAACAGTTTTATCGGAGAGAACTTTTTACAGGCAGTTCTGTATTGTCTCACAGATATAAGTATTCAGGTTCTGCAATTTTTTCATAGCGGCATGGCTTTCCACACGTTGTCTTTTGTTCAGGATATCCCCGTTTCGATCGATACCGCCTGGAACTTTTTTTCTTCCCCGAAAAACCTTGCAAGGATCACTCCACCTGAAATGATGTTCCGGATAACCGGTGGCACCGCAGACGAGGAGATTTTTCCGGGCATGACAATATGCTATACACTTTATCCGTTCATGATGATACCTGTCATGTGGGAAACTGAAATTACAGAGGTCAGCAAGCCGTTTCATTTCGAAGATCGTCAGAAATCCGGGCCTTATGAATACTGGCTTCACCGTCATCTTTTCCGGGAAATCGAAGGTGGTGTCGAGATGACCGATCACCTGACATACAGCCTTCCGATGGATTTTTTCGGTGAGCTGGTCAATACGCTGATCGTCAGCCGGCGCCTTGAAGAGGTTTTTGCCTACAGAAGAAAAAAAATCGCCGAAATCCTCGGTTCTTCCTGAATGTACACCGCCTTTTCATTCGCGGCAGAGAATAAATAACCCTGCCCATATTTGTTTTATCATGGAGTTTTTGCTATCTACATAGCCGTTACTGTTCTTTCGATGTAGCTGGTGCCGGCTGTAAAGCCGGATAATAGGGAATTACGTGAGATCGTAAACTGTACCCGCAACTGTTCAACGGTAGCCTCGAATATCGACTGTATGGCCACATGCAGACGGTTTTCAGGCAGCTTCAGTCACTGCACTGTTTTCCTCCCGGGAAACTGCGGGAAGGCTGCAACTGCTTTCATCCGTTCAAGTCAGGAAACCTGCCAGTTATTTTTGCAATACATGATCGGACTACGGGTTATAGTCGGGGCAAAGCTGAACTTTTTTCTCTATTGCTTGTCTCCAGGTCTTATTCCCGCTCCTTTCCCGATTATCCGGAACGTCAGTGCCTCGCAGGTACCGTATTCTGCGTTTTTTCGGCCGGGAAAAAGCTGGATTGAAAATCAACGGCAAAGAACACTGTTATGCCTGCCTTTTGGTAACCCCTGTCAGTTTATTTTTTTGAAACTGAAAACAGGTAGAAGTATGCAGAGAAAAGTGTTTCTCATCATCATGGCCGGACTCTTGTCGAGCAGGGGACTTTTCGCTGAAGAACAGGCGAAAACTTTCATGGGACAGGAAATGATCGTGACGGCGACGAAAACGGAAAATAAAAGGCAGGATATCGCCAATTCCATCATCATTATCGATCAGAAAGAGATCAATGCGTCCGGTGCTCATACCGTCGGAGAGCTCTTAGAGAACAAAACCGGCATCGATCTCGGCAGCTATGGCAACTATGGCGGAGCTGTTCAGGAAATCCACATCAGGGGGATGAATGCCGATGGTACCCAGGTTTTTGTAAACGGTGTACGGCAGAATTCCATCTCTTTAGGAACTGCCGACGTTGCAAGAATTCCTCTTGTCAATATCGAAAAAATTGAAATTGTCAAAGGTTCCGGATCATTGCTGTATGGATCAGGTGCTTCCGGAGGGGTGATAAACATATTCACAAAGAACCCGGACAGGAAAAAAATGGACCTCACCCTTACAGCGGAAGGTGGCTCACAGGGGACATATGGATTTTCGCTTGCCCAGGGAATGGCAATCACCGATGAACTGGGGTATTTCCTCACATTGGGAAAAAAAGGTACGGAAGGGTTCCGGGATAACAGCGATCTCGATGCAAAAGATGCTTCTCTAAAACTGACCTACCATAAGAGCGACAAGCTGAACGTAAGTCTTTTCGGTGATTTTGTTGACAGAGAATACGGTATGCCCGGCGTCACGCCTCCGGCAGGAACCGTTCCCTATTACATCGCCGGTCAGGAATACTACAACGGGGAGGCGGCAAGCCTGTTGAACAGGCATGAGGACAGGGACGGCCACGTGGTGCTGCATATCGACGGTAAGGCTTCCGAGCAGGTAAACTACAGCTTCAAGACCGACTATGCCTATTCACGGAGCTATAACTACAACAGGGATATATTCGGATATTCCAGCTACAAGACTTGGGTGACAAACCAGGTTGGAAGTTTTGAAGGCAACATGACGTTCAAACCTGCGAGCGGTTGTGAATTGCTGCTTGGCGGCGAATACACGCATTATGAAAATGAAAACAGACAGATCGGAATGAATACTGTCGGCTTGGAAATCCCGGCAACAGAGACCGATTATTTTCATGATCTGCATTCGAGCGCATTGTATATGGAAGCGCAGTACAGGCCTTTCCGGCTGATCAAATTTCAGACCGGGATCCGTCATGAAGACAACAGCATGTTCAGTGCGAAAAATGTTTTCCGGTACGGAATCGTGCTGAACCCGACTGAAAAAACCACGGTCAAGTTCAACAGCGGCAGTCATTTCAAGGCTCCCACCATGAACGACCTGTTCTGGCCGGATGACGGTTATACGAAAGGCAATCCTTCGCTGCAGCCGGAAACAGGCTGGCACACGGACGTTACTCTCGAGCATGAGCTCTGCGACAACGTTTTCGTTACAGCCGGATATTTCCACTGGAATGTCAAAAACAAGATAGCCTGGGCTGAAGATTCATCGCAGCCCGCATACTACGGATATTACTGGGTGCCGACAAATCTGGATTCGTACAAAGCCGACGGCATGGAGCTGAGCGCAAAAGCGGGACTGAATGGCAACCTCACGGTGTCGCTCGATTATACTCTCTTGTATGCAGTCGAGGAAAAAGCCGGCAGTGCAGAACGCCAGTCGATGTATACACCAAGGCACCAGTTCAGGGCTCAGCTGACATATGATGACAAGCATGGTTTGACGGTATCGCCTTCAATCACGGCCATGGGCCGGAGGCCATACTACAAAGCCACCAATCCGGGAACCGAAGCGGACCGGTACGTTGCTTCCTACTGGCTTCTAAACCTGAAAGTATCGAAAAAAATCAGTGACCATTTTTCTCTGTCATTGAGCGCGAACAATCTGTTCGACAGGGACTATGTCACCAGGCTGGAGAATTTTTACGATGCGTATTTCCGTTCGACCCTTTCACCCTATCCCGGGGCGGGAAGGTCTGTTCTCGCAAGTGTAACATACAAGTACTGATTATTAATGTTATTAATGTTATTAATACAATAAAAACAGGTCATAAAGCAATTTCGAAAAGAGGTTTGTCATTCCGCAATGAAGCGTAGCGGAATGAAGAATCTATGTTATCACTATAAAAGGATTTATGGATTCTTCGCTTTGCTCAGAATGACACAATCAGAGCTATTATTGCTCACAAAGATTTTCAGTGTTAATCGCCGGAGTAATCTGAACAATGAAATGCATAAAGTAGATGCATAGCGAAAAAAAATACCGTTCCCTTGCCGTTCTGGGAACAGGTTCCGATGTAGGCAAGAGCGTCGTGGCTGCGGCGCTATGCCGTATGTTCAGCAACGCAGGCATCGATGTCGCTCCGTTCAAGGCGCAGAACATGTCGAACAACTCCGGCGTCACACCTGACGGCCTCGAGATGGGACGGGCCCAGATTGTTCAGGCGGAAGCCGCAAGGGTCGTGCCTTCTGCCGATATGAACCCTGTGCTCCTGAAGCCCGATTCCGATACCGGTGCCCAGGTGGTGCTGCAGGGCAGGGTATGCAGCCAGGAAACAGCCCGGAACTATTTCAGGGATACCGGGTTCTGGGCAGACGCTGCATTTGAAAGCCTTGGACGGTTGATGATGAGGCATGAACTGCTGGTTATCGAAGGCGCGGGATCATGTGCCGAAATGAACCTTTATCAGAGGGATTTCGTGAATTTCAGGACGGCAAAAGCTGCCGGGGCTTCAGTTGTGCTTGTTGCCGATATTGACAGGGGCGGAGTGTTTGCACAGGTTGCCGGCACCCTGTCAATCATTCCTCCCGAAGACCGTGAACTGGTCAAAGGCGTCATCATCAACCGCTTCCGGGGCGATATCGCCCTTTTCCGTGACGGGGCCGCCATGATCGAATCGATGACCGGAGTGCCTGTTCTTGGCGTAATCCCTTATTTCCGGAGGTTTGCCGTCGATGCCGAAGATGCCGTTCCTCTCGAATCGAAGGTCGATCCGGCCGGAGAGCCCGATCCTGGAAAAACGGGAATTGCGGTTATCTATTTTCCGCATATTTCAAATTTCACCGATTTTTCCGGGCTCGAACGTAACCCTTCGGTGGAACTTCACTATCTCCATTACCCTCGTTCCCTCTCCCGATACAAGGTTCTGGTCCTGCCGGGATCGAAAAACGTGCGTGGGGATCTCGATTGGCTTAGAAAGCTTGGCTGGGAAAAGGAGATTGAGTCGTTCAGGCAGAAGGGCGGCGTCATCATGGGTATCTGCGGCGGATACCAGATGCTTGGCAACACTGTTGCCGATCCGTCCGGGGTGGAAAGCGTGCCCGGGACAAGCCGGGGACTTGGCCTGCTCGATATCGAGACGGCCCTCGAAAAAGAGAAGTGCCTCTGCAACTCGAGGGGGGCGATTTTTGGCAGTGAAACGGCAGTTCAGGGATATGAAATCCATATGGGCAAAACCACCGTATCAGCTTCTTGCATGCCTTTTCTGAGTGTTTCGGAAAGGAACGGAAATCATGTGCAAGACTATGACGGTGCGGTGAGCCCTGACGGACGGGTGTTCGGCACCTACTTCCATGGATTTTTCGATCAGCCGGGGGCCCGCCGCTGGTTCCTGTCGTTTGTCGATCCTTCGCATCCGGACAGGGAGGATGAAGAGGACGGAGAAGATCCGTATGAACGGCTTGCCGCTCATTTTTCCAGTAATCTTGATCTCGAAAAGCTTTTCAGCATAATCATGCAATGAGCTTCCATAAAAACTCTCTATTTTCAATCGGTTCAGTAACAAACCAGAAACAGAAATGAAACAACGGAGAATTCTTCTTTTTACCGGTCACGGAAAAGGAAAAAGCACGGCGGCTTTCGGTATGCTTTCGCGTGCGCTTGGCCACGGTATGCGTGCAAAGGTTATCCAGTTCGTGAAATCTGATGATTCGGTTGGGGAACAGAAGTTTTTCAGCCGGTTTGACTCGGTAAGCTGGGAACAGTTCGGCAGGGGATTTCTGCCGCGCGATCCTCATAGCCCGGAAATGGAAATGCACCGGAAGGCTGCACAGGAGGGACTCGATGCCGCAATTGCCGCCCTCGGTTCCAGCGATTACGATTTTCTGCTGCTTGATGAGGTTTGTTTCGCGCTCAGCAGAGGTCTCATTGCAATCGAACCGCTTCTTCAGGCACTCCGCTCAGCGGAGGACGGAAAGATTGTCGTTCTGACCGGCCGGGATGCTCCCGAAGCATTGATCGAAGCGGCTGATACCGTCACTGAAATGAAAATGGTCAAACATGCCTTTGAAAAAGGTATTCCCGCCCAGGACGGGGTTGAAAACTGAGAATAATGGATAATGAGATTTGTGCAGACAACCGGTTTACCGGGAAAGCCCGTTCGAAGGAGAGGCTGAGGCTGCTGCTTTTTCTCTGCGCTGTGCCGCTCCTGCTCATTTTTTCGTTAATGCTCGGCCCTTCGGGGATTGGCTTGCCGGATACTCAGACCGGTGCCGGCAATGCCATCATATATCTCCGTCTCGGTCGTCTGCTGATGGGTATGATCACCGGTGCGGCACTTGCCGCTTCAGGTGTCGTTTTTCAGGCACTGCTCCGCAACCCGCTTGCAGAGCCCTATGTACTCGGAGTCAGCGGCGGTGCCGGGCTCGGGGCGACGCTCTGCATCCTTGCCGGATCGGGGCTGCTTTCTACACTCGGTCTTCCGGTAATCGCTTTTGCAGCTGCCGTTCTGACTCTGATGCTCGTGTACGGTATCGCGAGCCAGGGTTCCGGCGGACATCCTTCGGTGTACAGCCTGATCCTTAGTGGTGTCATCGTCAGCTCGATCTGCTCGAGCATCATCATGTTTCTTGTTTCGACAGCCAGCGTCGAGGGCCTGCACAACGTCATCTGGTGGATGCTCGGCAGCCTCCAGCCGGTTTCAGGCGATCAGCAGCTTCTTTCGGCGCTGTTCGTGGCACTTTCCCTTTTCGGGATCTGGATGCTTTCTCCGCGTCTGAATGCCCTTTCCCTCGGCAGGGAGACGGCTCACTACCAGGGCGTGAATGCCGATGCGGTCATCATTTCAGGTTTGCTTCTGGCAACCCTTCTTGCCGCGACGGCGGTATCGCTTTCCGGCATGATCGGTTTTGTGGGGCTTATCGTTCCCCATGTCATGCGTGCGCTGTTTGGTCCGGACCACCGGCGGCTTGTGCCTCTCGCTTCGATCGGAGGCGGTACTTTTCTTGTTGTCTGCGATGCAGTTGCCCGCACTCTTCTCGCACCGGTCGAAATTCCTGTCGGCGTCATAACCGCACTTGCCGGCGGTCCGTTTTTTCTCGTTATCCTCCAGCGGAGGATGAAACAAGCCTGGATCGCATGACATGGAAAATGATGCTCTGACATTCACCAACGTTTCGTCCGGTTACAAACACCGCAAAGTCCTCGATAACGTTTCCTTCACGGTAAAGGAAGGGGAATTCGTTTCGCTTATCGGGCCGAACGGGTGCGGAAAGAGCACACTCCTGAAAACAGCATCATCCCTGCTGAAACCACTTTCAGGCAAGGTTGAGCTGTTCGGCAGGGATGTCATGCATATCAAACCACAGGTCAGGGCATCTCTGCTCGGGGTGGTGCCCCAGAAAATCGAGACGCCGATGGCCTTTACCGTCAGCGAGATCGTCATGAACGGCAGGATCAGCCTGTCGGGACGCTGGGGTGCTTTTTCCGGCCGTGATCATGACGTCGTCGAGCGATGCATGATCTATACCGATGTTTCTTCGCTCAGGGACCGTTACTTCACCGAACTGAGCGGGGGAGAGCAGCAGCGGGTCGCCCTTGCCATGGTTCTGGCCCAGGAACCGAGAATGATCATGCTCGATGAATCGATCTCCCATCTCGATATCAACCATCGCCAGGAAGTTCTCCAGATCCTCATGAACCTCAACCGGGAAAAACAGATGACCATCGTCCTGGTGAGCCATGATCTCACGCTTTCAGCCGGTATTTCCGACCGTTTTCTGCTGATGGAGTCGGGATCGCTGGTCAAGGCTGGAACTCCGGCCGAAGTGCTCGAACCTGAACTGCTCAGCAGGGTTTACCATTGCGATCTTCATGTGCAGCAGGACCCTTATACCGGATTTATCCAGGTTTCGGGCGCACTCGATACGCTGAGGCGGCGGAAACGCCTTGGAAAGCAGGTCCATGTGATAGCGGGCGGCGGCAGTGGAATAGAGCTTTACCGGCGCCTGCTGATCGACGGGTTCGAGGTGAGTACCGGCGTGCTCAACCGCCTCGATTCCGATGCCGAAGCTGCAAGGGCGCTCAGCATACCTGCCGTGCTCGAACAGCCGTTTTCACCTGTAGGCCATGAAGCTTTTGAAAGCGCTCTCCGGATGATCGATGCCTGTGATTGCCTGTTGGTAAGCCAGGTCCCTTTCGGCTCGGGCAATCTGATCAACCTGAAACTTGCCGAAACAGCTCTCGAAAAGGGCAAAGCGGTTTACCTTTCTGCCGGTATCGAAGAGAGGGACTATACCGCTGGAAAAGCAGCAAATGCTCTGTTTCTCTCATTGCTCGGCAAAGGCGCGAAACCGTGGGGGAATATTCATGACCTGATGGCAATGCTGCATGCCGGCACTGAACAATCCGTTTAAAACCCATGAACAGCAAACTACGTTTTCCTTTCAGGTTCGGAACCACTTCCTATATCATTCCGGACGAAATCATTCCGAATGTCGAGTTCCTGAAAGACAAGGTGGACGATATCGAGCTGGTGCTTTTTGAATCCGATGAATTCAGCAACCTTCCTTCGCCGGGCGACATCCGGAAGCTGAATAACCTCGCCGAAGAAGGCTACCTGACCTATTCGGTGCACCTGCCTCTCGATGTCTATCTCGGCCATGTCGACCGGAAGGAACGTGAGCGATCGGTTGCAAAATGCCTGAGAGTGATCGACTGCTGCCGTAGTCTGCAGAAATCCGCATTTGTGATGCATTTTGAAGCCGGGAACGGGATCGACATCAATGCTTTTACTCCTGGAGAACAGCTGCGGTTTGTCGAGAGGGTGAGGGAATCAGTATCGATGCTTCTCCGGGAAAGCGGTGAAGAGGCCTCAGCATTCTGTGCAGAAAACCTCAGTTACCCATTCGAACTTGTCTGGCCGGTTGTCGATGAATATAGCCTCTCGATCACGCTCGATGTGGGACATCTCGAATTTTACGGTTTTCCTGCAAAACAGCATCTTGAACGTTACCTCGATCGCACAAGGGTGCTGCATATGCACGGTACGTTTGATGGAAAGGACCACAATTCGCTTGCTTTCATGAACCCTGAAACGCTCGGCATGGTTATGACGGCGCTTCATGAAAATCCCGTACCTGAAAGAGTGTTCACCATGGAAATCTTCTCGGAGGATGATTTTATGAGCTCATGCAAAACAGTGGAGCGTTTTTTAAGGTGAACTTCATCCGTAGCACTTTTATTCCTGGCTTTTTTCTCCCTGAGGCATGGCTGATTTCTGCACGGGTGCCGGAATGGCAACCGTAATATCGATATCGAACAGATAATCGTTTTTGATATTCACCGTCCTCGCTTCGGCATTTTCTGTCGGTCTTCCGGTAACGGAAACAGGTTTGAGCAGATATTGGCCCGAACGAAGGCCGTCAGCTCGGTAATAGCCGAACTCGTTTGTCGAAAATGTAGCAACGGTGTTGTTTTTCGAGTCGAAAAGGACCAGCGTGCCGTCTGCAACTCCATTACCGGAAGGATCGAGAAGCCTGCCGGCAATGCCGTATTCTGCATGGACAGGAATGCTGACGTTTGTTATCGAGCCGTTTTTAACCTGGACCTTGATCTCTTTTTTATCGAGCGACAGCTCCATCGGCAGTTTTTCAGGATCGACGGAAAAATCATAGATACCGGGTTTCAGGTTGCCTACAAAAAAGCTTCCGTCAATCTGGCGTTGATCAAATTTCAAACCATTGATCAGAATTCCAACATCGTTGATATCCGATGGCTTCAGGCTTGTTTCTCCTTCGATGGCGAGCGATCCGGCAAGACCGCCTCGGGTAGTGCTGATCGTAGATCGATTGACCGGGTAAAAGCGTTTGCCAGAAAAACCGAGGTCCCAGTTCAGTGTGAAGGATATGAAATGAAGTGCATTGTTGGGCACGAGAGGTGTCTGGTAATACTCTTTCGTCAGGATAAGGTTCCGGGCATTGTTCATGTTGTAGCTGTATTGAACACTGAAGTGCATTCCGGCATTGATATATTTGTTCCACATGCCTGAAAAGCCGATTTTTCCGTCGGATTGCGAGATGCCAAGTTCGAAAAGGTCATATCGGCTGCTTCGTGGGTAGATGTCGAAATACATTCCTGTTACCTTGCTTCCGGTTTCAACGGCATACTCTCCGAACAATCTGGCTTTGTAACTGTCACCGATATCCTGGTAGTAGTCAAGCAGTACTCTCTTTTTCTCATAACTCAACCTCATATCACTTATAGCCGAGAACCGTATATCTGCTTCATACCGGTAATCTTTGTCATCATCGGGTATTGCGGAAAGCCGAAGTGGCTGAAACGGAGAGAAATAGATGCCGGGGAGAAGATATCGGCGAGTTTCGATACTGTTTTCCCTTGTCAGTCTTCCGTTCAGCAGCAGGGTGAGTTGATTGAAAGGGTTTATCGAGGACCTCAGCCAGTTATCCTGCTGTTCAACAGTGCTGTTGTTTAAGAACCCCGCATCTTTTCTGGTGGTCCAGAACGATATATTCCAGCCTTTTCCTCTGCCTTCAAGCCGAATGTCGGTTCCGTAACGGTTGTTCGAACGTGCGCCGTAAAGGGCCGCGATCCAGTTCGATGCAAGTGACACGACGCTTCCGGCAAGCAGGTTTTCCGAGCCGGTCAGCGGATCATACACGCCTCCCGCTTCAAGCGTAATACGGTTGCTGAGCCCGTACTGGATATGTCCGAAACCGGTATTGCCATTATAAAGTGAACTGGACGAGCCGGTAGTGTTATCGATCAGGGGATTGCCGGTTCGTCCGAAACCGCCCCTAACCATCAGTTCTCCCCCGGGAAGGCTCCGGTTGAAGACCGACTGGGTAAAGTTGAGAATGGCAAATGGTTTTTCCTGAAGGGATCGTTCGTAAATATAAACTTCTGTCTTGCGCAGATCGGTTGACATGCGTACGTTTTCAAAAATAAAACGGCCGTCGAATCCAATCCTCTGACGTGCGGTAACTCTGCCGTCAAAACGGAGTTCCGCTATACCGGCAGGCGGACCGCTGCCTTCTACGTTCCGCTGCAACTGACGGTCGAACGTAATGAAGATATCGGTGTCTCCTCCTGCAGATACATCGAGATGGTTGTAGATATTGCGGTTGTTCAAGGCAAACTGGCCGCCCGTAAAATATTGCTCGCCAAGCAGGGTGTAGATTCCCGTTATTCCCGTACCGAGCCTGAAAGCGATGTGGTCTGAAAACGTGGTCCAGTGGTATCTGGTCAGTTCCATTTTCTTCTGCGGATCTCCTTCACAGGTCATATCCCATACTCCACCAGCTACTCTTCCTCCCGTGTCGAGTTTGATATGGCTGTTGGTTGTGCCATCAAAATCGCGTTCCATGTTGGAGTCCAGGGATATGAACGAAAGGGAGCTTCCGGGTGCCTTTATATCCGGTTTTGAAGCAATCACGTTAGGCTTTCCTGATTTTTCGACAGGTGCCCAGGGAATGTCAAGCTGTATTGCAAATTGTGAGGTATCGAAGGCACCTTTGATAAAAAAGCTTTTTTTCAGTGAGGATAGAGAAATGAAAGATGATCCGGCAATTATTTTCAATTCACTGTTATTGAACGTAACCGTGCCTATCGAGGTTACAAAACGGCTGTTTGTAGTGCCTGAAAGTTTTTCCTCCCTCAAGTGGCTTTGTTCGAGAAACCATGCATAGGGAATCCAGTAATCCTGGCCTGCCTTGTAAATTGTATGATCTCCACCCGACCAGCTGTTGAAATAGATGGCGGCAGCCATTTCTTCAGTATTGTTTTTTTCCTCTTCAGGCAGTTGCTGTATCTCGTTTTTCTGCGGGGTATCGCTGCAATGTGCAACCTGCGGTGCAAAAGCAAGGAAAAGGGCCGTACCCAGGGCCAAAAACTTTGCAAGACGCTTGTCGAACATCGGGGGATGCTGTTTGAACAGGTTCAGGGAAAAAGCTTTTCAACCGGTTTGTCATCAAGCATGCCTTTTACAGCAACCACGAAGTTTCCAGCTTTATTATCCCTTGTGCCGATCGGGGTTATTACTGTCCGGCGTTGTCCGGCCAGTACCGGTGCGCTGTTCAGAGCGCCGGAGTCAAGAAGACCATCAGGTTTTTTCTCGGTTTTTGGTTTGTTGATGTAGTCGGTCATTGCCTTGAAGCCGGGGAACGTTCCAGCTTTCCAGATCGTATAATTTCCTTTCAGACGTGTCCGTATATTACCTGTATTGCTGATTTCGGCTTTCAACATCGAGGCACCTTTATCGCAGGTAAGAGAAGCGAGCGTTGAAGATTTTTTGACCGGATCGGTGTCGGCATAAACAGCCATACCGTAACGGAACAGTACTTTTATCGCGTTCTTCTTGGTTTCCAGCGAATCCGGAAGTTGTTCCGTCAGGAAAATCATTGCGTGATGTTCTCCGGGATCGGGTTTCGTTCGAGGTCTGATGGAAAAACGGATGATCTGTGTTCCTGCCGGTTCAACAGTGAAAGAAAGCGGGTTGATCAGCATCCACTGTTCAAGCGACTGGCTTGTGCCGGGAATAACTTTCACCTCGTTTTTTTCATCCATTGTCCAGTTATAGACCTCAACCTTCACCTTGATCGGCTCTTTTTTCAGATTTACCATCCGTATAGATTCATTTATCGGCTTGCTGCCGAGCGAAAGTTCGAAAAACGGCGGTGAAATTGCGATGTGTCCCGGTGGCGTATCTGCATAAAGATTTGTAAAAGTGAGCGAACACAGGAGAAATAAAATTATGACGGCTGCTTTTTTCATGATATTGCGGGGGTGAAATAAGTTATTGAGCTGTAACGGAAATCGTGATTATTCCTCCGGTGTATGTGCCCGACCTTGATGTACCGGATAGATCGAGTGTAATATCGGCATACCCTGAATAGGTCCAGTAAGGTCCTCCCGGTTGCGGTCTGGAACGGACGGTTATCTGAGGGCTGATCGAAATTATTCTTATAATTGATGAAATATCACTTTGATGGTTCAAAGTCGGTTTTGTTATGACATAGGATATTTGAGGAAAACTGACTCTGTTTGCACCGTTAAAATAATCCCAGCATATAATATTGGTTTTCGTTACGCTGGAAATCGATGTATAGTCAGTCAAGGGTAAATTTGTACCTGTTACAGAACCTCCAGCCCAACTGGCGGTACCCTGATACTGACCATGGGGATTCGACATCGATTCGGAATTCAATCCCAAATCCATGGTAGACAGATTTAGACTGATGTTGTAAAATTTAAAATAGGGCTGTTGACGATCTTCTGAATCCGCTATTGCGGACTGTTTTGCTGTACACAATAATAGCAAAGAGGCGGCAGTAATTAATGCTGCAGCCTCTTTGATGAGCCATACATGAACCTTATTGATAATTGAACCGTTATTATGGGCTCTTTTCAGCATTTCAGGCATGTAACTAATTGGCTACCGCAGTTATTGTAAGTGTTCCTGTGTAGTTACCGGCTAAAACAGTATCCTTGAGGTTAAGGCTCATCAGGACATCACCAAGCGTTGCATTGGCTTTTGGAATACCCTTCAATGGTACGTCATTGATAGATGAACTGGCGGTTTTTCCAGTAGTTTGAATTTTAATGTTGCTCACGGCAATGGATGATAACACATCATTATTCGCATTTTTCAAGTTGAATGCTGTAGGCTGGCTGATCGATACTGTTGCTGTTCCACTGGTTGACAGTCCCCTGACTGCCCAGGTGTTTTTCAGGACAAGATCAATGGTATTGGTGCCATCGAGCCCGTTCGTTGACGGCGTGGTTACGTTGCTCGTTGTCAGTCCTTCAGGACCGTTGACAGTCTGATCGGCCCAGGATACCAGCTGAGCAGTATATGCTCCATGTCCATGGCTTTCCTGTACTTCCGGCAAACTGATATTGATGTTATCGAAGTAATCAAGGATAATGACGCTCGGAACGGATACTGATACATTTGAATTACCTGTTGCAGTTGTTACTGCTACTACTGCATGAGACGTTGAAACTCCTGCGGCAAGAAGAACTGTGCCGAGAGCTATTGACCGAAGTGTTTGCTTGATGTTCATGGTTTTCTCCTTTATTTGGCGGTTCGATATTTTTATGATTGTTACTTCCTGACAATCATAAAACAACTACCGTGCCAATATTAGAGCCATGTTTCGTTTCCCTATTCGTAATGCTTTAAATTTAAACAAGTTAAGATTTCAATATTTTTTATTGTCGAGCTTGTTACAAGCATTTACAGGGCAATATTTATGGTATGAATAAGAAGTGTTGCTGTTTCATTATGAACCTTAATTCGGGAAAGAGGAACAACATCGTCTTATATAAGATTTTATTTATTAAGCACATATGTTCGTATTGGAACAGAAAACCATGCATCTAACGACAAAGTGTCATACGAATTGTAAAACAATCAACCGGTCTGCACTTTTATTTGCCTACCGGTTGATTGCCTGATCTATATTGTACTCCATCAGCAGTGTTAAGGTATTGGGGGATAACCTTTTATCAGGTATGAAAAATCTTAAAAAAGTTCAAAAAATTGATAATTTACAGTGCGTAATATTGTTGTTTATTCAGAAGTGTAATCACTCGAAAAAACAGACGATATAATCATGTATTAATCTATGTAAAAATATACTCGTTTCAAAGTAGGTCAAGTGTTTTGGTTTTTAATCACTGCTCAATTGAGTGTTTGAAAATAACCTGTTCTGTTTTGTGTCAAACTGAATCAATATGTTTAAACTTATTTATGTGACGGGAGGGGCAAGGAGCGGAAAAAGTTCATTTGCCCTGAACCTTGCAGGCAATTATGAAAATCCGGTTTTTTTAGCAACAGCCGAACCTTTCGATGAAGAAATGGCCCTGCGGATAAAGAAACACAGGGAGGAGCGGCTGAATCATTTCATCACGATCGAAGAGCCTCTCTATGTTGAAAAAGCTTTCACCCGGCTTCCCGGTGGTACCGGAGTAGTTCTGCTTGACTGTCTGACTGTATGGACGGGAAACCTCATGCATCATTTCGATTCAGACAGTGAAATAGATGAACAGATATCCATCTTTCTTGGTGTGTTGTGCGACCCTCCTTGTGACATCATACTTGTTTCCAATGAAGTGGGAATGGGTATTGTTCCGGAAAATGCCATGGCAAGAAGGTTCCGCGATGTTGCAGGTACGGTGAACCAGAAAATTGCTGCATTGGCTGCGGAGGCTTATCTGTTATGCAGTGGTATTCCGTTGAGATTGAAGTAGTGTTTTGTTATCATATAAAGTAGTTTCATTCATGCAGGAACAATTACAGGAACTGATCAGCCGGATCAAACCGGCGGAAAAGTCTATCGGTTTAATGGCGCAGGCCCATCTCGACGATCTCACAAAACCTCAGGGAAGCCTCGGCCGGCTCGAAGAGATCGCTTTGAAATATGTACTCGCTACCGGTTCATTGAAGCCGGTGCTTTCAAGAAAGAAAATATGCTGTTTTGCCGCCGATCATGGCGTCGCAGCAGAGGGAGTTTCGGCTTATCCTGCCGAGGTTACCCCCCAGATGGTTTACAACATGCTTGGCGGGGGAGCTGCTATCAATGTACTGACACGACATGCCGGAGTTGACCTCGATGTTGTCGATATGGGTGTCAATCATGATTTTCCGGACCATTCCTGCCTGTTGAAAAGAAAAGTCAGGCCCGGCAGCGCCAATATGGCAACCGGCCCTGCAATGACCATGAATGATACGCTGCAGGCGGTGTTTTATGGCGCTGGTATTGCGGTTGATGCCCATAAGGCAGGATATCACCTGCTCGGCACCGGAGAGATGGGTATTGCCAATACCACACCGGCAACGGCTCTTTATTCGGTCCTTCTCGATCTTCCGGTCGAAAGCATCACGGGCAGGGGGACCGGTATCGACGATGCACGGCTTGAACATAAAAAAAAGGTTATCCGCAGGTCTCTCGAAATCAACGCATCGAGGTGTTCGACACCTCTCGGGTCCCTTGCTTCGCTCGGCGGATATGAAATAGCTGCGATTGCAGGTTTCATCCTCGGTGCGGCATCCTGCCGGCTTCCGGTAGTCGCAGACGGGTTCATATCCTCGGCAGGAGCGGTCGCTGCATTGAAACTTTGTCCTGATGCAGGCGATTACCTCTTTTTCAGCCATCTTTCCAATGAACAGGGACACCGGACGGTGATGGAAAAGCTGGGAGCCCGTCCCATACTCGATCTCGATTTAAGGCTTGGAGAGGGAACGGGTGCCGCTCTGGCAATGCAAATTATCGAGGGTGCCGTGAAAGTTTACAATGAAATGGCTACGTTCAGTTCTGCCGGGGTCAGCGAAAAAAGCGATGAATGAGAGAGTATATGGACGATAAAAACAGGACAGACGAATGCTGCGCGGGTTAGTTACAGCTTTGCGGACACTGACGGTTTTTCCCGTTCCCGGCAGGGATACGGTTACTTTCAGCAACGCTCTTTTCTGGTTTCCCGTGGCAGGCCTTCTGCTTGGCCTGCTGCAGGCTTTTCTTGCATATGGCATCGCTCTTTCGGGATGGAATGAGCTTGCAGCGGTGCTGACCGTAACCGGTGGTCTTGTTTTCACGAGGGGTATCCATGCCGACGGTCTCGCCGATACCGCAGACGGATTTCTCGGAGGCCGGACAAGGGAGGCGGCTCTGCGGATCATGAAGGATTCATGCCTCGGAACGTTCGGCGTGCTTGCACTCGCTGTTTCGATGCTGCTCAAATGGATAGCTGTGCTGAAGCTTGTCCAGACCGGTTCCTTCGCGATTATTGCCGCCGGTGTGCTGCTTGCCCGCTTGGTGCAGGTGATGCTTGCCTCGTCGTTGCCCTACGCGAGAAGCGAAGGCGGAACGGCGGGCGCTTTTGTGCAGGGCGCAGGCAAAGCTCACCTGCTGATCTCTTCATTGCTGACCCTTCTGTTTCTTTTCCTTCTTTTTCATGACAATCCGTTCATGCTTGCCGTGGTCGTGCCCGCTGCTCTTGCAGCCGTGCTGCTCGCCGGAGTATCGGCTTTCAGTAAAATCGGCGGTGTGACCGGAGATGTGCTCGGTGCGGGCAGCGAGCTCACCGAAATGTTTGTCTGGATTGCCGGTGCTCTCTTTGCTCTGTTATGACCCTTTCTTTTCCTGATTGGCTGCCAGTTTGATATGGTTGTCCGGAATGCGGGAACGAGGCCTCCCGTATAAAAGGCAAGTCCTGCAGAGAAACGGAGTGCCGGTTTTGTGGTGCTTCCATGAAGCGCAAAGGCAGATGCCTTCCTGAGCAAAACCCGCAACTTGTTGCTGAAGAGGAAAGTTTTCTGTAAACTCGATGCAGAACCAATATTCAGCAGCAATGTCCGTTTCCGATTTTTCCCTTCTTCCTCTCCCCGTCATTCATTTTGGAGCAGGCCGTTTTTCAGGTCTTGCCGGCCTTGCAGCCGGTTTCGGCAGAAACGTTCTCCTGATAACCGGCGGCAGCGCCCTTCAACATTCGGGCAGGCTCTCGCCGCTTCTCGATTCCCTTGAAGAGAGGGGGATGCGGCATTATCATGTCGTAGTGCATCGGGAACCTTCGCCTGATCTTGTTGACGAGGCGGTCGGCCTTTATCGGGACAAATCGATCGACGTCGTGCTTGCTGCTGGCGGTGGAAGCGTGCTCGATGCCGGCAAGGCGGTTTCGGCGATGTTGCTGCAGGACCATCCGGTCGAGCGGTTTATCGAGGGACAGCCGGGCTTTATGCTGCATGACGGCCGAAAGGTGCCGTTCATAGCCGTGCCGACCACCTCGGGAACTGGCAGCGAGGTAACGAACAATGCCGTCATAAGCAGTGTCGGCGTAAGCGGGTACAAACGTTCTCTCAGGCATGCCGCATTCGTTCCCGATATCGCGCTTCTGGATCCCGAGCTCATGGTGACAGTGCCGCCGGAGCTCACTGCCGCCGCGGGTATGGATGCATGTACCCAGCTTCTCGAAGCCTATCTCTCTCCTTTTTCGAATTCCTATACCGACGCTGTCGCTTTCAGCGGTCTCGAGCATTTCACCCGCTCGTTCATGCCGGTATGCACCGATCGTGCCGGGGACATTTCGGCACGTGGAGATATTGCATATGCGGCTCTTATGTCCGGGATCGCACTTACTAACGCCGGTTTGGGGATCGTTCACGGTTTCGCATCGTCGGTAGGAGGATTGTTCGAAATACCGCACGGAACACTCTGTGCGACATTGCTTGCCGAAGCGACACGGGAAAACATCGAGCAGCTTCGGATAGCCGATCCCGGTCATCCGGCGCTTGTGAAGTATGCAAGGGCGGGGGAGCTGCTTTCGGGCATACCTGTCGGAGATGTGCATGCCGGATGTGACCGTCTTGTCATGCTGCTGGAAGAGTGGCAGGAGGTGCTGCGTTTTCCGAGGCTTGGAGCATTCGGGATCACTGCCTCGGATATCGGCCGTATCGCAAGCCTGACAAGAAGCAAAAGCAACCCGGTGCAGCTCGATGATTCCTCTATGCGCCGTATACTCGCTTCAAGGCTCTGAACGCGGGTTTATCTGGTTTTCCACCAGTCCTCTCCGTAATTGTAGAACATTTCCTCGCCTCTTTTTATTTCGCGGAGGGCATACAGGACCAGTTCCGGGCCAAGCTTCGTTTCTTCACGGTAATATGCGACGTTGGGTTCCGGCGAGTGGTTGAAAAGCATGCCGTATCCCATGGCCACAAGCCGTGATGATTCATATTTGCCGTAGAATACGTAATTAACAAGCTCACCTCCGATATCCTTGTCGGTGACTTCGATGGCCGGGCAGCGTTCGATTATGGTACCTTCACTGATATTTTTTATTGCAAAAGCTCCCCGTCCGCTCACCCTCGAAGCGCCTATTTTTACCAGGCCGTTCATGACATCGGGATTTTTTCGTCCGAAAAACATGCCGACAGGAATTCCTGCGATCAGGCCGCAGAAGAACATGACGGGAATGACGATAAAAAGCTGTGTTTCCATAATCACTCAAGCTGTAAATCGTTACAGGACGGATTTTATTTTATGTTCCATTCGGAAGGATCGATGGTCTTGAGCCATTCGAGTGTTCTCCGGAAACCCTCTTCCTGTGAAACGGCTGGTGACCAGCCGAGGACCCTTCGCGCTTTTGAAGCGTCCACAACAGCTCTCGATGCAAGCAGGTTTACAGCCTGACGGGTCAGGAGAGGTCTTTTCGGCATATTCAGAATGCCGTAAACCGTTTCGAGGATCCCCGCAAGCATGTAGACAAGGTCGTAGGGCAGGTAAATGAAAGGCGGATTTGCATTGACCGCTCTTGCGAGGCGTTCGCAAAACTCCTCGAACGTCATGTCCACACCGTCAAAGGCGAGAAATTCCTCCCCGGCGGCCTGAGGAAGTGTTGCGGCCAGCACCAGGAGATCGACGAGGTTATCGATATAGGTCATGCTCATGCGGGCATGGCGTTTCCAGTAAAAGAACAGACTGTTGCGCAGAATATCGGCCATGATCGGAAAAAGGGTCCGGTCACCAGGCCCGTATACCCAGACAGGATAAACGACCGATGCGGTGATGCCTTTTGCGATATATTCCCTGACCGTTTCTGTTCCGCCGATTTTTGTATCGGAATACGGATGGTTTTTTACTGAGAAAGCGGTCCGTTCATCGATTCGTTCGAGTTCCGAATGATTGAATGATTCGAAGGAACTGACATAGACAAGACGTTCCGTTTTGCATTCGAGTACCGCTTCGCAGATATTTCGGGTTCCGCCGATATTGATGTCGTTGAAATCTTTCATGGTGCCCCAGTCCGATGTAAGCGCTGCGGCATGAAAGACAATGTTGCATCCGCTGACCGCTCTTCTGACATCCTCGAAATTGCGGATATCACCTTCTATGACCTCGATGCCTTGTTTCCTGAATCTGTCAATGGTGGGATTTCCCTTGCGGATCAATACCTTGACCTTGTATTTTTCAAGCAGGCAGCGGGAGACAAGATGTGACCCGATGAATCCGGATGCTCCCGTAACAAGTACTGTTGTCATGATATTAACAATAGCTTCGATCTTGTCATTCCGAGCAAAGCGAAGAATCCATAACTTATTGTATAGTAATAAAATGGATTTTTCATTACGCTACGCTTCATTCAGAATGACAGACCCGTTGTATGGATTTTCTTGAGACTTGTTTCCGGACTGATAACCGGACGCAGCAAAGTTAACAATATTCCTTAAAATATTTTATATGTGTTCGATCTGTGATTGATTGACGATTGCTCTGAATGTTTTGGTGTATTTTTTTCATTCGGGTCATAAGCAGCCATCCCGTTGTTTCTGATCGGAATGAAAAACTCCCGATAGCGGGGAAATTGGAATGAACAGAGCTTCTTTCCGGTTTATGATGAAAGAAAGTATATACTTAAGCCATAAGGCAGAGAATGCCTGTACAGACGGCTTCTCTGCCGGATAAAAGGAGGCTTTCAATCGATGCATGACGATCATGAAGGAACCACGCAGCATGAGGCCGTACTGAGGATCAGCGACCTCTCGAAATCCTATATCATGGGTGAAGTGAAGGTTGAAGCCCTCAGGCAAGTTTCGATCTCATTTTATGCAGGGGAACTTGCGGTGCTTCTTGGCGCTTCCGGAAGCGGCAAATCGACATTGCTCAATATTATCGGCGGTCTCGATGTTCCAACGTCCGGCAAACTGTATTTTCATGAAAAAGAGATCACTGCGGCAACCGAAGCGGAGCTTACCGAATACCGCCGCCGTTCGATAGGATTTGTCTTTCAGTTCTACAATCTTATATCCAGCCTTACGGCCCTTGAAAACGTTCAGCTTGTCACCGAGATTTCCCTGAACCCGATGCCGGCCGGAGAAGCCCTCAGTCTTGTCGGTCTCGGCAACCGTCTGAACCATTTTCCGGCACAGCTTTCCGGTGGTGAGCAGCAGCGTGTCGCCATAGCGAGGGCGGTCGCCAAGCGTCCTGAACTGCTGCTGTGTGATGAACCGACCGGAGCGCTCGATTACCAGACCGGCAAGCTTGTGCTCGATGTGATCGAGAAAGTGAACCGTGAGCTCGGAACGACGACGCTGGTCATTACCCATAATGTATCCATTGCCGGTATGGCTGACCGGGTCGTCCGCCTCGGCAGCGGTGAGGTTACCGAAGACCGCCGGAACCTTGTGCGCGTGTCTCCATCCGAACTTGTCTGGTAGCCGACCATGCCGATGCTCCGGAAAAAGTTGCTGCGGGACCTCCTGCACATGAAAGGCCAGATGCTTGCCGTCGCTGCCGTGGTGGCGTGCGGGATTTCGGTTTTCGTCTCCATGAGCAGCGTGAAATATTCCCTCGAAGCGTCCCGTCAGCGCTACTACAGCCGTTACCGGTTTGCGGATGTTTTTCTTCAGGTGAAACGCGCCCCCGAGTTTTACCGTGAAACCGTAAGCCATATTCCCGGTGTCGCATCGGTTACAACCCGTGTTACAGCCGATGTAACCCTCGATGTTCCGGGGCTCGACGAGCCGGCCACCGGCAGGATCGTTTCAGTCCCCGAATACCGGAACATATCGTCGCTGAACGATGTGTTCATAAAAAGCGGGCGGTTTGTCGAGCCGGGCAAAACCGAAGAGGTTATCGCCAGCAAGCCTTTCATGGAGGCCAACAGGCTGGTGCCGGGCGACCGGATCGGAGCGGTTATCAACGGACGAAAAAAAGAGCTCGTCATAACTGGGATGGGGCTGTCACCTGAATATATCTATGAAGTACAGCCGGGCTCGTTTTTTCCTGACAACCGCCGTTTCGGCATTTTATGGATGAGCCGTAGATCGCTCGAGTCCGCTCTCGATATGAGCGGTTCGTTCAACGACCTTTCCCTCACCCTTACCCACGGAGCATCGGAAAAAGATGTGATCATGCAGCTCGACAACATGTTCCGGCGATACGGCTCACTCGGCGCCTACGGCAGGAGCGAGCAGCTTTCCGACCGGTTCATTTCCGACGAGATCAAGCAGGTCGGCATGCAGATTACCGTGCTTCCATCGATTTTCCTCGGTGTGGCGGTTTTTCTTCTCAATATCGTGCTCCGCCGTATCGTCACTACACAGCGTGACCAGATTGCGGTCCTCAAGGCTATGGGGTATTCGGATGAGGATGTGGGGCTACACTATCTCGGTTTCGCCATGGTCCCGACCGCCCTGGGCTCGGTTGCAGGAACCCTGCTGGGCGCATGGATCGGAAAAGGCTTGATGAACCTCTACGGAGATTTCTACAATTTTGCCGAGCTCGTCTACTACTTCAGGTTCGAAGATGTGGCTTTTTCAGTTCTCCTGAGCTTCATCGCGGCTTTTTTCGGAGCTTACGGGGCGGTGCGCAAAGCCGTGAAACTGCCTCCCGCCGAAGCCATGCGCCCGGATTCGCCGGTAGTCTACAAACCCGGTATTTTCGATACCGAAAGATTGCGCAAGAAAATACCGGTGCCGCTGAGGATCATCATCCGTAACCTCGAACGGCATCCCTGGAAAGCGGCACTTTCCGTTTTCATGATCGCCCTTGCCGTGGCTATTCTCATCGCAGGCCGCTATACGTATGATGTCACCGATCTCATGGTCCAGATCGAGTTCAACGAGAAACACCGTGAAGATGTTACCGTGATTTTCAAGGATCCAATGCCTCCATCGGTCGCATACAATCTTGCCTCCCTCGATGGAGTGCTCGAGCACGAATATTACCGGGAAGAGCCGGTCAGGATGAGTTTCGGCCATCGATCACGCCGGCAGTCGATCAAGGGAGTGCAGTCGACGACTGGACTGCAGCGGCTTGTCGACAAGTCGAACAGGCAGATCGGGCTTCCATCAGGAGGTATCGTGATAACCTCGACCTTTGCAGACATCCTTGGCGTAAAACCCGGCGACATGCTTTCAATCGATTTTCTGCAGGGCAGACAGCTGCACAGGGAAGTGATGGTCAGCGGAACCATCGATGAAATTCTTGGCCTGTCGGCCTATATGAACCTCGATGACCTGAACCATCTTGCAGGGGATGGCGGAGCGCTGAATGCGGCTTACCTCAGAATTGACCGGACGAAGACCGAAAAGATTTTTTCGGAATTTAAAAAAATGCCGGGAATCTCCGGTCTGATGATGCTTAAAGCGCTCAAAAAGAGCTTCGACGACCTGATTGCGAGAAGCATGACCACCTCGACTGTGATCCTGACCTCGTTTGCCTGTGTGCTCGCTTTTGCCGTTGTCTACAACGGAGCGCGTATCTCGCTGTCGGAAAGGGCGCGAGAGCTTTCAAGCCTTCGGGTACTTGGCATGACCAATGCGGAAATCTCATTTATTCTTCTGGGAGAACAGGCATTGCTGACGATGCTTGCCATTCCTCTCGGATTTCTCATAGGGATAGGGCTTTCAGCATGGCTTGCGGTCGCCCTGAGCTCCGAGCTTTACCGTATGCCGCTGGTCTTCAGCTCGTTTAACTTTCTTTTCGCCTTTATGGTTATTATAATTGTAGCAACAGTTTCCGGTCTTGCCGTACGCAAGCGGCTTGTCAGCCTCGATCTTGTAGAGGTACTTAAAACCAGGGGGTAAGCGGTGAAGATAAGATTAACCAAAACACAGAGGATTGCAACTGTTGCCCTGGTTTTTGCCGGCATCGTGCTTTTTCTTGTCTTCAGACCTTCTCCGCTTCCGGTTGATTCAGGTGTGGTAACGAGAGGATCTTTGCAGGTTGTTCTCGAAGAAGAGGGCGTTACGCGTGTGCTTGACCGTTATGTGCTTGCTGCGCCGGTAACCGGCAGGCTGATGAGGGTGACCCTCGCAGAGGGTGACAGTGTCCGGAAAGGTTCGGTTGTCGCTTCGCTGCTTCCGGCTGAATTCGATGCCCGCGAGATGCGTGAAGCGACGGCCCGGGCAGGCTCGGGCCGGGCCGCCCTCGATGAAGCCATTGCACGTGAACGGAGCGTCATGCTGAATCTTGATCAGGCTCGAAAACGTTCGGCACGATACAGGAATCTCTACGGTGAGGGAGCCATTTCGAAGGAAAGCTATGAAATAGCGGAAAAAGAAGCCGGGGTTCTGCAGAAAGAGGCTGAGGCAGCCCGCTCGAACGTTGCCTCTTCCCGTTACAGCTATGAAGCGCTTCAGTCACACATAGACCGGAAGGTTTCAGGCAGGGCGGTCAATGTTCTTTCTCCGGTAGACGGGAAAGTGCTGAAGATCCATGAAAAGAGCGAGCGTGTCATGAATGCAGGCGCCCCTCTTGCAGATGTCGGTGACCCTTCGGCAATCGAGATCGTCATCGATGTGCTCTCTTCAGATGCTGTCCGGGCAAGGGAAGGGTGCAGGGTGATCATCACCGACTGGGGAGGAGGCAGGGATCTGGAAGGAGTTGTCAAAACCATAGAGCCTGCGGCTTTTACGAAAACCTCGGCTCTTGGTATCGAGGAAAAACGGGTAAACATCATCGCGGTTCTGAAAAACTATGATCCGGCGCTCGGAGATAATTTCCGCGTCCAGGCAAAGATCGTGCTCACAGAGGCGCCGAGTGTGCTTCAGGTCCCGGTCAGCAGCCTTTTCAGGGGCAAGTCTGACTGGAACGTCTTTGTGATAGAAAATGGAAAGGCCGTCCGGAAACCTGTCACGATCGGCATGCGGGGCACCTGGCAGGCAGAGGTAGTGAAAGGGCTCAGGGTGGGAGAGCGGGTAGTCGTTCATCCGACCAACGATCTGCAGGATGGCATGAGGGTAAAGACCAGCGATTGATACATGCATGACATAAGGGAGGAATAAGCACAACATCTTGGATAACAATACAAGTTTACAATCGAGCATACTTGTAATCGGCGGCGGCGCGGCAGGTATCCTTGCTGCAATCACGGCAAGCAGGAGAGCGGGGAAGCAGGGAGGAAGATGTGCTGTAACGCTTCTCGAACGCAACACGCAGATCGGGGCCAAGATCAGCATATCGGGAGGAGGGAAATGCAATATTACCCATTCGGGGGCTCCTGATGAACTCCTTGAAAAAGGGTTCCTGCGAAAAAATGAACAACGGTTCCTGCGCAGTGCCTTATACAATTTTTCAAATACCGATCTTCTCGACCTGCTGCAGCATCAGGGTGTTCCTGCGGAAGAAAGGCCTGACGGCAAGGTATTTCCCGTCAGCGGAAGCTCTCTTTCGGTTGTCAGGGCTTTCGGGCAGTTACTGAAGGAATCATCGATACAGATACATTTTTCCTGCAGGGTCAATAGTATCCGGAAACAGGGCAATGTGTTTCATGTAAGGACCGATGAAGAAACGTTTACAGCAAATACGGTTATCATTGCAACGGGCGGCGTTTCATATTCACGGACCGGTACTACGGGTGACGGGATTTCGATTGCTCGAAAATTTGGCCACACGATTATCGATCCAGCCCCTGCACTTGCACCGGTTTATACCGTAAAGCCTTTTCCTGCAGAGTTATCGGGCCTCTCCTTCCGGAATGTCTCTTTTATCGCTTCTTCGGGAAAGCGGACTCTTTCGCGGAGAGGGGATGTCCTTTTTACACACCGGGGGTTCAGCGGTCCGGCAGTGCTTTCGCTTTCCCGGGATATTGCCGAACTTTCAACCGAAACGAAGGAGGTATTTCTGTTCGCTGATTTTTTCCCCGAACAGACCTCCGCGGAACTTGAGAAATTTCTCCTGGAGCAGGCAAAGAAAAACGGTTCGCAAACGGTGCGCAAGTTCCTGCAGACAAGCCCAATCGCACCACCGGCAGGCTCGATATCTTCCGTGACCGCCGGAACGATCCCGACCGCGATCGTTCCTTATATCATGCGGAATGCCGGATTGGACAGCGATGTGAGCTGGGCCGGGCTCAGCAGGGAAAAAAGGCAATCGCTGCTCGGCCTGCTCAAGCGGTTTCCTCTCGGAAAAGTCCGTGATGTACCGCTCGATCAGGGCGAAATTTCAGCAGGAGGCGTGTCGCTATCCGAGGTTAACCCGAAAACCATGCAGTCAAGAATCGTTCCGGGACTCTTTCTTTGCGGTGAACTGCTCGACTATGCAGGTGAGATCGGGGGTTTCAACCTGCAGGCGGCATTTTCCACCGGCTGGACAGCCGGACATAACGCTGCAAAGCTGACCTATCCTGCGCAGGAATAGGTCGGTTCCTCGGTTTCTGGAGACCACCGCCTTACATCAAACCTGCATGACTGCAGATCGAAATAGTATTCGGGGTTTTCATGGAATATCACCCGTGACTTTTCAAAGCGGACTTTCATCGGGACGCTTATCTTTCGTTCGTCACCGCACACATTGTTTTTTATGCCCGGCCTGAATCGCCGGATACTTCCTTCAGGCGTTGAAACTTCGACCTCATGGTCCACCGTACAGAGTGCCTCTACACTTCCTTCGGTTGTCAGCTGCACGGAGTTGACATCCCCGTGTATGCCGTTCGGTTCGTTATCGTATGCCGACATCACTCCTATCGGGGTCGTAATGTCGATTTTCCGCAGAGGCTCGAATGAGCGGATTTCACCGGTTTCATAGAACGCGATTCCTTTTCTTGCCGTGATCGTTCCGACAGGTGTTTCAATCGTGACGGATTCTCCCGGCCAGAGGGTCAGGCTTTTCAACGCGCCGTTTTCATAAAACTGAATACCGATGAATTTCGCTGTCAGTAATCCTGCCGGTGTATCGAGCGTGATTGGTTCGGTCAGAGCAAGTTCGTTTTTCCATGACCAGAACCCGCTCAGTTTGCCGTCGAGCGGAAATATGCGCTTCAGGCTGCCGTTTTTGTAAAATGTTACCAGTTCAGCCGGAATTTTTCCTGCGGGGGTATCGAGTATCGTCTGTGACTGCAGGGAGATCGATTTCAGCGATCCGTCCTTGTTGAAATAAACCGGCTTGAGGTTTCTTCTGCCGAGGTCTTCACTTTCGTAGATAGGAACAAGAGAGCCATACGGTGTCTCGAGTATATTTTCCTGCGTTACAACGCATCCGTCAATTTTTTTATTTGAAAAGAGGCTGCGGAATTCCACGCCTTTCAGTTCTCCATACTTTGTAGCGACATTTGTCATTGCTCATCCTTGATCTGTAGTTCCTGAATAGTGATTCAAAGATTACAACTACAATAAGCGTGCCAGCAAGATAGACGTGGAGATAACAGATTTCATAATAATCGGATAGGCGGATTACTGAAGGAGTGCGATCGGGATAAAAAGTATACAGAAATGTAGGAAGAAGGGCGGCTGGTACGAAAAAGTAGGAAATTATGTAAACAGAAGGAGACGATAAATTTTCAGCATCAGCATGGCGGTCAATGCTGCTTTCGGGACCGGCGGGATTTTATTGCAACGACAGCATATGAGATACCGACAAAGGCAAGCCAGCCTGTCAGCAGATGCATATCGTCAATATGCAGAAACCCCAGAATAGCCGAACAGGGGATTGAAAGAAGGTAAAATACGATCGTAAGTAGCATTTTTTGCTGATATTTATAACATCGTAATTTATAAAAAAAATGCGATTACTGAAATCCTGCAATAGATTGGCAGGTTATTTTGTCGTCAACTGCTTCAGACTTTTAAATTGTAACACGTTTATTTTTCGGAATAGTGATTATCATGCCCGAGCATTTGCATTTATATTGTACAAGAAATAAAAAAAGGGCTGCAAAACTGACAGCCCCTCTTTTTCTCTTATCATGAAAAATCACTTCACCAGCTTTCCTTCCTTCCTTTTTTCCATCATCTTTCGGGTCGTTCTTCCGGTTCGACCCGATGTTTGTTGTTGATCATCATTTAACTTTGTTGGAGACCAGTTCTTATCAACATTAAACATTATTTAGTAGCTTCACTATGTTTGACGTTAAGCATTTTTTATTCTTGCACAGAAATTCGCAAAAAAAATAAAAAAAAAGCAGAACAGTCTTTCGATACTCCTCAGCAAGTCGGTAGTGAGGATCACAGGTGTCGAACCGATGTCAAAACAAATCTCTTCTTTGACGGTCCGAAATGTCAGCGATTCAGATCATGGCTGAAGAATGGCAGGCTTATTCTGCCTACTTCAAAGTTTCAGTGACTGGCTTGGTCATAAGTTGTATGGGGCAGACAGAGGTTTATGCCCCATCTGCCGGCGGATGAAGGGGGACTGGTATGTTGGTGAGGTATCTCTGGTGAAACCTGTGAGTTAATGCGTTGATATCCGTATATTGCCCTAAGTAGCATCCGAGTCTTCCCTTAAACAATGCATTCCGGATATACTTGTTCCCCACGTACCTGACATTCCAGTACACCAGGCTGTAACCTATCATCGCAAACCCTGAGCATTTGGCGATTTTCAATAAGGGATTGGTGGTCTGGTGTCGGTGGAAAAAAACATCCCGTTGATATTATTTTTTTTTAACTCTGTTTTGATCCGAGAAACAGATAAGCTGCGCTCATGATGAATATCCATGCTGTGAGTAAATACATTTCATTGAACTAAAAAAAACTTTAAAAGTTTTATTTATCAAGGCTATTTAAGTTCAATGTATTAAACAACTTTCAAACAATAAAAATTTCATTATTATCTTTGCTAAGAGCAGAATCGACTGTGATCAGCTAATTGACCGTCAGGAATAAATATGCTAAGTTGCAATAATAAATTCGTTTATAAGGCTGGTGATTATTTTGTGTTTTGTTTGTGAACAAATCTTTTACGGTTTAAGTATAAAATCACAAGAAAAATGTGATAGAAATAAACATTATATTTCCTAATGTTATGTATTGTATGAGGATAATAGATTTAAGACCATTGCTTGATCAATAAAATAGAAATATATCCTTGTTTATTAAGTTATTGTCATTATATTAAAAAACAGAAGCATGTAAATCGCACATGCATTTACTTTATCTTGTTGCTTAGGAATCAAGGCAAGACCGACGCAATATATTCAAGATCTGGTTCAAATATCTTGAATTGAAGCGCTGAAGAAATATCGGGAAAGCAAGAGTCGGATGTGGCGACCGGCCTGTACTCTATAGTGGATCAGGTCTTTCTGGTCTTTTTAAGGCTTCGGGTTATCGGAGCCTTTTTGTTTGAAATGGATAGTTTCTGTTGTGATAAGTGTAATAATTTAAGGAGTTTATGGATATAAATAAATACAGGTTTTTCGTTATAGTTCAAAAAAATATAGCTGAAAAGACTTTGGATCAGAAACAAAAGGACGGTTTTAAATATTTACTTGCGAAGATAGAGGGGCTTGATTTAGATAAGCGATGGGCCGCATATATAATTGCAACAGTGTGGCATGATACATTGTGTGCAATGCAACCAATATCGGAGAAGGGTAGTCTGCGTCACTTTAATAATTACGAGAATTGTAATGGAAATATTTTTCTTGGCGATGGGTTTTTATACAGAGGGCGTGGATATGTTCCTCTTGTCTGGAAAGATAATTATCAGAAATTTGGAAGGCTCCTTGGTATAGATCTTCTTGGAGACCCCGAAGTTGTATTAAATCCTGAAATAGCCTGGAAAATATTGATTGCCGGAATGACAGGTGGGTTATTTACTGGAGATAATCTTTTAAAATACTTCAATGATGTAAATACAGACTGGATTGAAGCAAGAAAGATTATCAATAATTCTGATGATGGAGAACAAATTGCTGAGCACGCAATAAAATTTTATGAGGCCCTTTGAGGAATAATATTATTTTTTTATTTGAAATAAATGTATTAAGGCTAAAAGTTAGCCTTGAAAGCTTTCAAGTGATTTGTGCTTTTGGTTATTTGACAGTTTTTTTTGATAAAAGCACAATTTATTTATAAGGACGCTATGAATATCTACATAGGCAATATTGATTACGCTGTAAATGATGCAACCCTTCAAACTATGTTCGAAAAATTTGGTGAAGTATCAAAAGCATCTATCATTTTCGACCAGTACACTGATCGTTCCAAGGGATTCGGATTTGTTGAAATGCCTAACAAATCTGAAGCTGAACAAGCTATTTCATCCATGAACAATTCAGAGATCAACGGAAGGACTCTCATGGTTAACGAAGCCCGTCCTAAAGAATCACGACCATCAAGGGGAGGAAACTCACACACGACAGGGTATTGATCTTGAAACGATCAATACTGAATCGAAGCCGCTGTAAAATAGCGGCTTTTTTTTTGAATGAAGACATAGGGGGATGTTCATAAATAAAGCAAAAAGTATTTTCAGTTTTCATAATGCCAGCAGCAATTAAATTCGCCTTTCAGGTTCTTGTTCAGCAGGAAAGAGCTTGTCTCGTCATCTTCTGCTATGAGAATGGTTGTGCTGGACAAAGGATTTATCGGCTCCTGCTAGACAGGAGGCAAGGGGTTTGCTGTTTTACTGACATTAAGAGTGTTATAGGGAATGGTGAAGATGAAGGTGCATCCCTTACCTTTTTCCGATTCGACACTTATGTTCCCGCCAAGCATTTCAACGTATGCTTTGGAAATGCATAATCCAAGCCCGGATCCTTCGTGAGCTCGGGTGAGTGTATTATCCACCTGAAGGAAACGATCAAAAATTCTGTTTTTCATGTCATCGGGAATGCCGATTCCGGTATCACTGACCGAAAAGACAAGCATGGAAGCGTTTCTGGTATAGCTTACAGTAATACTTCCGGTACGAGTGAATTTGATGGCATTCTGGACAAGGTTGATGAGTATTTGGTGGATTTTTTTTTTGTCGCTGATGATGACACTTTCGCTGTCAGACAACCCAGCCTTACAGTTCAAATGTAACCCTTTCGCTTTGGTTTGTAGCTTGAAAAAGGAGCAGACATTGTGCAAGATTTCGTTTACCTGAGTTTCTGCGACCTGCACCATGGTTTCACCGGCTTCAATGCGTGAAATATCAATGAGATCATTGATAAGATTAAGCATACGCTGGCCACTTTGCTGCATGAGGTCGATATATTCGGCTTGTTTCTCGCCGGATAACTGAGGTTCCTTCAGCAGCTCGGAAAACCCGAGGATGCCATTCATGGGAGTACGTATCTCATGGCTGATATTAGCCAGAAATGCTGATTTCAAGCGGTCGTTTTCTTCGGCTTTTTCTTTGGCGGCGATCAGGGCGTCCATCATTTTTTTCTGTTCGGTGATTTCTTCCTTGACTGCCACAAAATTGATTATCACTCCCTCTGTATTCCGAATGGCGGAGATAACGGCACGTTCCCAGAAGAGTTCACCGTTTTTCTTTTTGTTCTGCAGTTCACCACGCCAGATCTTGCCGTCTAAAATTGTTTTCCAGAGATCCTCATAGACCGATTTCGGCATCAGGCCTGACTGTAAGATTCGGGGATTTTTCCCTTTTGCCTCTTCGGCCGTATACCCTGTGAGATCGGTGAACATAGGGTTGACGTATTCAATGTTGCCCTCAAGATCAGTTATGACCACCATGGAGGGACTTTGCTCAACGGCCACACTCATTTTTTTAAGTGCCATTTCCGCCTTATTGCGATCGGTGACATCATGAATAATCCCATAGAACAGGTCTTTGCCTTCTATATTGATATTTGTATCGTAGACTTCAACATCCCGAAGAGTACCGTCTGCCAGGCGATGCCGGAAAATTGCAGGACGGGCTCCCGGCAACCTGCTTTTTTCGATTGCTAACAAGGCCTCTTCAAGAGGGGTAATATTAATATCCCCCATATTCATGGTGCGGAGCTCTTCAATCGGCCAGCCATAAAAATCAGCCGCAGCCTGATTGGCGTCAATGATTTTTGCTGTATCAGGATCGATGATCAATTGTACGGCGGCATGCCCCTCAAACAGCTTCCTGAAACGATCTTCGCTCCGATGCAGTGTAGCGATATCAGCTTTTTTGCGCTCGGTGATATCGATATCGGTTCCAATGATATAGGGCTGGTTTTCAATTATTATTCTTTTTCCTGAGAGTTGATGCCATCGGATTTCAGGGCCACCGTGAAGAAGAACTCTGCTTACCTCTGATTCTTCAGTACCGTTGTTCAGGATCCTCATCATTTTCTGTTCGATCACCGGCCTGTCATCAGGATGAATGTTGTCTATTGCAAAGGTGTTCCGCATTTCACTATCCGTTTTGCCAACGACGACATCCCGCTCGTAGGCGTTCCATTGAACGAACCGACCTTCGGCATCAAGCATATAGAACCCGCCCGGAATGGCATCGATCAATGCGCTGCTGAACATCTGCTGGTTTTGTGACTCCTTTTGAGCAAGCTTAATATCAGTAATATCCCGCCCGGAAATAGAGAGCGCTATAATTTTGTTTTTCTTGGATGTAATGGGGGTAATGGTACTGAGAATAAACCGCCCTTCGAGTTCATCAACCAAAGTGATGATTTTACCGGTTCGAAAAGCTTCGTCAGTTTTTTCTTTTCTGAATGCTGCCATTTCATGAGGCATCAAATCAAAAACGTTGATATTGATGCAATCCTGAACCTGCTTACCTATCTTTGTGGCGAAAGCTTTGTTGGCCTCAAGAATGATCCCATTGCGATCCATAACAAATGATCTATCGTTGGTATCAAAGGCCGCTTGAAGCGTGTGATAGCGCTCTTCAAAAGAGCGTTTCGTGCTGTAATTATTCTCGCCACTCATAAGTATGGGGGGTTCCTTTTTGAGGTAGGTGCGAAATGGAATTTAATCAATATACCAACAGGAAATCTATTCTTGTTGGCCGATCGTTAATAATATAGTAATAATACTGATCACTCACGTCGCAACGTCGAGCTCCCGGAAATCCATCTATGGAGTTCCTCCATTACCCTCTACTACTTGCTCTGTAATATTGCAGTGTCGCCAGCGTTTGCGTACATTGTTCAGTGTTTGTGCGGTGTTGTGCATGCTACGGAATTCTTCCAGAGTCTAAAAAATGGCGAAAAATGAAGAAATCATTAAAGATCATACCGGCGATGCTATTGGTGCTGTTGATGACAATGGTGTCAAATATGACACTCGCATCTGACGGTATTGTCAGATACAAGGTGACAGCTGTAGAGGACAAGGCAAGAGTAAGAGATTTTGAATATTTATCATACGATCAGGTATATCGTAATGATCAGGAACAAGCAAAGAATGAGCTGCTTCCTGCTGATAAAGAGTCAGAACTGCTTTCACATGTTCCTGTAGGCGGCATGATTATAGTTGAATTGCTTGGCGCTAATTGGGATATGGCAAATGGTACGAATTGGACATATGTGATACATGATGATAATGGGAATGAATTATTTCGATCAAAAGGATTTGATCACGCGCAACCGCCACCCGCTTATATATCACACGGTATGGCATATAAAACAATATTTGGTGTTGTTGCTACAAAGAAAGAAGTTCAGGCAGCTCCCGAAGAAACGCCATGGGGAGATCGTGTCTATGTTGTTCGTGAGCAAATCGAAATACCGGTAGCTCTTCCTGATTCATTTAAAGTTTATGTGATCGACAAGCTGAATAAAAATCGCTGTTGTTATGCTCTTACGAAAAAGGTTGATTGAGCCATAATGCTTACAGAAAAGGAGAAGTCCGATTCATCATCGAGGTCTCATCAACATTCCCCAATATTGCAATGTTGCCGCGTTTGAGAAAAATTAGGGACAACCAGAGATAAAGCAAAAAGTATTTTCAGTTTGTTACCTTGCCGAAAGAGATTGAATGATTACATCATCAACTCTAATGCACTATGCCGAGAGGTCTGCGACTTGACGCACCGGGAACCCTGCATCATGTGATCGTGCGGGGGGATCGAGCAGGGAAGTATTGTCAGCCTCAATACGGACAGGAAAACGTTTCTCGACCGTTTGGTCATGTTGGCAAAAGGATCTGGGACGGGTATCTACGAATTCGCCCTGATGACGGACCATACTGTTTTTTATCCCCTATGACATAGCTATGATTCCCGGTTATCCGGGAAGATGGGGGGCACCGGCGTTTATCGGTCTCAGTGCTTCCGGAAAATTATCTGGCGGTATTTGCGAAAGCCGGGGATTATTTGGCTGGTAAAAGACTATCTTTGATTATACCATCCAATAGGGGAAAGTTACTGCCTTTTGTTTAACAGGAACCGATGCTATATTCAAGAGCAGGATGGATTTTGCCGGTTTCATTGCTTTTTGACACATATTTTCCTGATTGGAAAAAACAACGAGATGGGCGGATAGTGTAAGTGTATAAAAAAAAGGGAGTGGACAATAAAGGACTCGAACCTTTGACCTCTCGCGTGTGAAGCGAACGCTCTAACCAACTGAGCTAATTGTCCTTGAAATCTGGTATAAGTATAGGACTTGGCGATCTTTTTACAAAGCCCTGATTACAATTTCTTTCATCAGGGGACCATTCCGCGCTGTGCCGGATTTTTCCGAAACTAGCCCATGGCGGCAGGGAACTGGAATACATGCTTTCCCAGGCCTTGGCGGAAAAAGAATTTTTCATCAATCAACTCATTCAACAATGGAAGATATAAACGAACAAGGTGGAGAACAGCAGGTCGATACCGGCAAGATGTTCAAGAACATGGTTGGAGCTTCCAGCCCGCTTGCGCTTCTTCCCACGTTGGCCCCATTGGCTCCGTTAGCTCCGTTAGCGATGCCGATTATTCATGGCATTTCAGGAATAGCTGTACTGGGGCTTGGAGCTATGGCTATAGGAACAACAGCATTCAAAACGATAAGTGCGCTGTCGAGGCATCCTTCACCAGGCGACATCGAAAACGATCCGTTTTTGTGATAACCGGACGCTTCGCGGTTTGAAATGTTGAGCTCCGATATCATGCAATTTCCTCTAACGCATGATATCGGGGCAAACGGAACATAGAGCTTCCATATGTTCCTGTAAGAAATTTCGTTTTGACTTTTTTCGAATTATTGCTCTGTTTGAGGGAACCACAGGCCATAACGCCGAAAGGTTTGTTATCAGCCGCACCTTCGTTCACCCGGTTTTAACCATATCCAGCTTTTTTCTCCGCAGATCTTCGAGTTGCAGCTGTACAATATTTTCCGGTCACAGATCAAGTCATTGAAACCTTCTAAGGGTCAGGAGGGTTTTATGAATGATTTACCTGAAAGGAGAGAGCCGGTCATACTGCCGAACCTCCTGCAACAGCAACAGTTCTAAATGAAAATAATATGCATTACAACGACTTGACACCCGAAGAGGAACGGGTGATTGTCCATAAAGGAACGGAAAGACCTTTCACCGGCAAATTTTACCTGAACAAGGAAAAAGGTACCTATTTCTGCCGGCGCTGCGATACCCCGCTGTTCCGTTCAAACGACAAATTCGAATCCGGAACGGGCTGGCCGAGCTTCGACGATGCGCTTGAGGGAGCGGTAAAGCAGGTGCCCGATGCCGACGGCCGGAGGACGGAAATCGTCTGTGCGACATGTGGAGCACATCTCGGGCATGTATTCTTCAATGAAGGATTGACGGCGAAAAATGTCCGTCATTGCGTCAATTCAGTTTCACTCGCTTTCTTTCCGGAGGCAAACGCCGCAGCCCTTGCCAAAAAGGCAATCTTCGCGGGAGGGTGTTTCTGGGGCGTAGAATATCATTTCAGTAAAGTGAAAGGTGTGCTTTCCGTTACGTCGGGATATACAGGCGGTAAAACCGATCAACCGTCCTACAAGGAAGTTTGTTCCGGGAAAACCGGCCATGCCGAAGCCGTGGAAATTGAATATGACCCGGCACTCGTCAGTTACGAGACCCTTGCAAAGCTGTTTTTCGAAATTCACGATCCGACGCAGCTCAACCGCCAGGGCCCCGATATAGGTACACAGTACCGGACGGCTGTTTTCTATACCGACGAGGAGCAGAAACATACCGCTGAAAAGCTGATCGGTATTCTGAAGGAGAAAGGATATCGTGTGGTTACCAGCGTTGAAAAAGCCGGTACTTTCTGGAAGGCAGAGGATTACCATCAGGATTATTATGAGAAAACCGGACATCAGCCTTACTGCCATATTTATCAGAAACGGTTTTAGGTATCTAATTCCAAGTTGACACACAGGGGGCTACCGTGAAAGCGATGATTCTCGACAGAATTGCTGATCTTTCATCGGAATCGGAACCGTTGAGGCTTGTGGAGCTCCCCGTGCCGGTTCCGTCGCGCAATGAAGTGCTTCTGCGGGTGCTGACCTGCGGTGTCTGCCATACGGAGCTTGACGAGATCGAAGGTCGTACCCCGCCTTCATTTTTTCCGGTTATACCAGGCCATCAGGTTGTCGGCGAAGTGGTTGATTTTGGAAATGATGTGACGGGGATTGAAAAAGGAAGCCGGAGAGGAGTTGCCTGGATATTTTCCTCCTGCGGCAGCTGTTCATTCTGCATGCAGGGGCTCGAGAATCTCTGCATGAATTTTCGTGCCACCGGACGTGACGCTCATGGGGGGTATGCGGAATACATGGCAGCTCCTGCTGCGTTTACCTGTCATATTCCGGAGGTTTTTTCAGATGCCGAGGCGGCACCTCTTCTGTGTGCCGGGGCGATCGGGTACCGCTCCCTTAAGCTTGTGAACCTGCAGAACGGTCTTGCGCTTGGCCTCACCGGTTTTGGTGCATCAGGTCATCTGGTGCTCAGACTTGCCCGATTTCTCTATCCGGACTCTCCTGTTTTCGTGTTCGCCCGAAGCGAGGAAGAGCAGGCTTTTGCCCGGAAGCTAGGCGCTGACTGGGCAGGGGATACATCAGCAGCTTCTCCGGAACTATGTGCTTCAATCATCGATACCACACCGGCATGGAAACCTGTTCTTTCGGCCCTCGAACATTTGAAGCCGGGAGGAAGGCTTGTGATCAATGCTATACGGAAGGAACCCGGTGACAGGCCGGTTCTGTCAGAAATGCATTATGAGCGGCACCTCTGGATGGAGAAGGAAATTAAAAGTGTCGCAAATATCACTCGTGCAGATGTCGCTGAGTTCCTCGAAATCGCGGCAGCTATCTCAATGAAACCCGAAGTCCAGTGTTATACCCTTCAGCAGGCCAACCAGGCGATTATTGATATAAAAAGAAGAAGCATCAGTGGGGCAAAAGTTCTTCAGATTTTTACCTCTTAACGATAACAGTCATTTTGCGAAAACGTATAAAAAAAGTAAAAAGAATTTTTTTTAACGACATTGAGTTTTTACCCGTCTTTCTTTTTCCATTCTTTATTGAAATATATCGTACGGCGTATTATATGAGTATTAAGCTATATTTATCTTATTACTGACTCTTTGCATTGTAACTTATTATGTTGCTTTCCATTATTTCAGGCTGGCAATGTTCAATCGTAATGATTCCGGAAAGGTTCGGTATTTTATCATGTAACTTTCCTGATGAAAATGGTGCTGTTGTATCTGAACCCAATTTTATAGGTAAAAAAGTATGACTATAGAAGAGTATCTGTCAATTCTTCGTCAGGGCGCTGAAGTCTGGAACTCCTGGAGGGAGGAAGTTCCTGAATTGCAGATAGATTTGTCGGGCGTGGATTTCACTAACATTTCCCCTCACATAAACTTTGAAGGGATCAATTTTTCTCACGCATGCCTTAAATACACTAATTTTTCTCTTCTTCACCTGAAAAAAACGAATTTTGCTTTTGCCAACCTTGAAGGCGCCCATTTTCTTTTTTCCAATCTCGAGCATGCAGACTTGCGCGGGACAAATCTCAAGAGTGCTTCCTTTGAAGATGCAAATATCCAGCATGCACTTTTAACTCATGCTGACCTTTATGATACGCTACTTTCCAATGCCAACTGTAAGGGGGCCGACTTTTCATACGCTTTTTTAAAAGGGACAGACCTTTCGGGTGCGAATCTCGAAAATGCCAAGGTTACCTCTGTAAAATTTGAAAAACAGATATTTTTCAAACTGTTACTTGATTCTCGGTTTGTTCCATCCGAAATCTGGAAACGAAGGCTTGATTTTTTTCTCGATACACGGATCAGGTGCATGGGAGTGCATACCGCCTCCTGTTACGGAAGTCAGGGGTTCATTCAATTCCTGCGGGATGTGGATTATCTCGAAGAGATATACGGTAAAGGAAGGGGATCGTTTTTGATTTTTATCTGGTGGGTTTTTGCTGACTGCGGACGTTCTCTGGGGAGGTGGGCGTTTTGGACGCTCATCATTATTCTGCTTTTTGCACTGTTATTTTTATCACTCGGCGAGGAGCATTTTGCCCTGATGCATTTTCCTTTCGCTTTGCCGACAATGTTGTACTTCAGCATCATAAATTTTACTACCTATGGATCGAGCGATATCACTCCCATTACATGGATTTCAGCATTGCTCTCTTCGATCGAAGTAATTTTCGGCTATATGATGTTTGGTGGGCTTATCTCTATATTTTCAAGCAAAATAGCAAGGCGGGCCGGTTGAAGGAATGTCAGAAAGGAAAATATTCCGCAGAAAAAACAGTATAAATGCAACGCCCTTATTCTCTTTTTCTTGAAGTGATAGTGATGTATTATTAAAAGATAATAGCGAATTAGCAGCTTTAATCTGATGTAATTATGTCAAATACCTAAGCTGAATACTTGAATAATTCCGAACCATTTTGTATTATCATTGTTGTAAAAAATACCGTCTTCAGGCAGGACATGTGGATGTTCCGATAAATAAGCGTTTTTACACCCCATGATTAAAACTGCTTTCTTGTTCTTCTTTGCAGTATCCCGAGTAGTTTCGTTTGCATTATTTTCTGTCAGCATGCAGGCAGGGCATGCGGCTGATGAAACAAAAGCTTTTTACCCCCCCCATCGAAGGGCTTTTTTTTATGATAAAACTGTGCTGTCACCTAAATTACTGATTCCTGTTCCAGTCTTTGCCGCAGTATCTTGCTACTTGGGTTATAGTCATTGTAATGAATCTCTTCATCAGTCTACCATTCCTGCAGTTGTTTCATCGTCGGTTTTTCCTTTTATGGAATACAGCAAGGTCTATTTCATTTCCCTTGTATTTTCTTTCGTGACTATTTTACTGCTCCAGCCCTATGCGGAAAAGCTCGGTCTGATTGACAGGCCTGATGGTGTTCGTAAAATTCATTTACATGACAAACCAGTAATCGGGGGTCTTGGCATTGTTTGTGGTGTATTGGCTTCTATAGTGCTTTTGCTGCCATTCAGCCCGTTGGCCGGCTTTTTTATGGGTATTCTGATGATTGCCGTTGTAGGCTTTTTTGACGATCTATACGGCGTCAATTTCAAAATCCGGTTTGCTGTTCAGGCTATGTCTATAGTATCCATCATGTATTTCGGGGGAACAGTCCTTCATTCTTTCGGTAACATTTTCGGGATCGGATCTTTGCAAACAGGCTTTCTAGCTCCTGTTGTTACCATTTTCTGTGTAGTCGGGGTTATCAACGCAATGAACATGGTCGACGGTCTTGACGGACTTGCCGGTTCGGTGTCTATTGTCGCGTTCATAGCTTTCGGGATTTTCGCCGGTCTCAATGGACAGAACGAGCTTGTTTATCTCAGTATTGCTTTTATTGGAGCAATTGCGGCATTTCTCCGGTTCAACTGGTATCCTTCAAAGTTGTTCATGGGCGATACCGGCAGTATGACGCTTGGATTTTCACTTGCTTTTTTTGCTATTCAGACCACTCAGGGTTCGGCAGTTGTTTCACCATCAGCCGCCTTGCTCGTACTTTCACTTCCCGTATCCGATACCATTGTGGTCATGATCAAGCGCCTGATGAACGGAAAACACCCTTTTCATGCCGACAAGACCCATCTGCATCATATTCTGAAAGACCTGGGACTTAGTCATAAGGCAGCGGTCATCATCATGGCATCAGCATCAGCAGTTTCGTCATCAATAGCGATTATCGGCACCATGCTGCATTTGCCGGATTATTTCTTTTTTACAATTTACTGCTGCTGTTTAACCGCTTATTTTATCGCATCCTACAAGCTTAAAATAATTTATCGCTTGATTTTGCAGCTTCGACGAAACTTTCCATCATTTGGTCCCGGAAGGATATCTTCTTAAGATAAAGCCTGTTACAACAGTTTCAGTACTTCATCTGTCGTATCACATACCGTATAGTAGCTGGCGTGATCGGCATTAGCCATGTTTTCATCGGCAATCCGGTCAAAAAACCGGAGCAGCGGGTTCCAGAATCCGTTGAGATTGAGCAGGATAATCGGTTTTCTGTGGTGCCCAAGATGTTTCCAGGTCATGACTTCCATAAACTCGTCGATCGTTCCGAAACCGCCGGGCATCACAAGGTAGGCATCCCCCCATTCTGCAAGCTTCATTTTGCGTTCATGCATGGTTTCGACCACATGCAGTTCGCTCAGCCCGTAATGGGCCAGCTCCCGCTCCTCGAGGAAGCGGGGAATGATCCCTTTCACCTTTCCACCGTTCTGCATCACGGCATCAGCTATGCAGCCCATCAGTCCCACATGGCCGCCTCCGTATACAAGCGTGATTTTTCTTTCCGCGAATTCCCGGCCAAGTTCCGAGGCTGCGTTGAAATAATCGCGAGGTGCCTTGTTGCTCGAACTGCAGTAAACGGTGACAGAGGAGATCATGGAGTGTCAGTAATTTAGCGTGATGCTGTCTTCAGCTCTTCGGTATACATAGGTTTTAGGATTTTCTATTTTTTTTAGGGAGAACCATTCCGATGCCCTGTCCCAGAGATCGGGATCCTCGCCGTAATCGATCTCCCTGAACCCTTCGAGGGCCTGAAATACCTCCCGTTTTCCGAAAAGGGTGCCTGCGAGAATGCATTCGTTGATATCGATAAGCTTTTCAGGATTGTCCCGGTCTTTTACCATGATCTTTTCATCCGAGAGAAAACCGCCGCAGAGAAGCGACAGGTCCGGAAATTCCTGCATAATTGCCAGCCTCGATTCAAGATGATCGGCAAGGTAGTGATCGTCGCTGTCGAGGAAGGTGATATATCTGCCGAAGGATGCCTGTATACCCGCATTTCTCGACAGAGCGACTTTCCGGTTGTTGTGCTTCATATACCGGATATTGTGGAATCTGCGGATGTAGGGATCGAGTATGTCGAACGTGCTGTCCGAACTGCCGTCATCGACAATGATGAGCTCCCAGTTGCCGAAAGTCTGGGAAAGGACACTTTCAACCGCGTTTTCAAGGTGGCGGGCACGGTTGAATGTCGGCAGGATAATTGATATCTCTGGCTTCCAGTTGAATCTCATGGTTTTGCATTTCTTATTGCGAATGCACATACCAGCATGCCGGCAACGAGAAAATTCTGGGCGATAGCGTTATAACGCACATCCATTGTGCCCGGTGATCGGACCAGGGAGAACTGCAGCAGGAACTGCGGGACAACCAGCAATCCGGTAATCATGCCGAAAGTTGTCTGCCCGATCATGACAAGATAGATGCCTGCAAGAATCTGGCCGATATTGATCAGTACCGAGGCGATGAGTGCGGCATTGGTTTCCCCGAATACGGCAGGCAGGGTTCTGATGCCGACCTGGCGGTCGCCTTCGATCGATTTGAAATCGTTGATCGTCATGGTGCCGGTGCTCGACAGGGTATAAAAACCTGCCACGATGAGCGATGGCTGCAGAGATGAAAGCGTTACATCCGTGGTGTAGGCGATCTGGCCCGCGATCCACGGGATGATGAGATAGGATAAGGCTACGATGATATTACCGACCCAGAGACGTTTTTTCAGCTTGATGGGATTGGCGCTGTAGAGATGCGCATTGATAATGCCGATAATGACATAGAACCCGATCAGCGGGTGAATGAGATAACCGGTGATAACAGAAAAAACCGACCAGACAGCGATAAGAATTGTTGCGTTTTTCAGAGAGATAGCCCCGCCGGGAATCGGACGGCCGGGCTCATTGATGACATCGAGATCACGGTCGAAATAATCGTTCAGCATCTGGCATGTCCCTGTTGCCAGCGGTCCGGTCAGGAGCATGCCAAGCAGAAATTTCATGCCGGTCATGTCCTGCCATCCGAAAGAGGCGCTCGACACCGCTCCGCAGAGAAAACTCCACATCACCGGGATCCATGTGACCGGTTTGAGAAAGCGGATAAACAGTGCAAGCTTTGAAAGTTTTTCTGCAGGTCTCGGCAGCCAGTGAACGGTTTTGCGGATGTTCAATGGCATTTTGAAGTTTCCTTTGTCCAAAATCAATCGCCTTTACAGATTTTTATTTGAGAACTGCCAAAATATCAAGATAAGATGTAAAAGAAAAGAACGGAACCACATACTGTGAAAGGGAACTGATTATTACACAATATCCGAGGATTTTATTAAAATCATATAAAGATGCCCATAAGGTTTTCCTTTAACTTTTTCAGGATACAACCAATACCTTAAATCAGGAGATATGCCCATGGCCAGACAGAGCTTGTGGAAGGATATGAAAAAGACCTTTCTGTTTCATGCCATTGCCGCTCATTTCAGCAATGGATTGATTCCGGTTGCTGCGCTTTATCTGATGCTTGCGATTCCCACCGGGAATACTTTTTTTGAACATACAGTCGAGCATCTGATCGTCATAGTTCTGATGGCTGTTCCTGTTTCATTTTTCTCGGGCATTCATGACTGGAAAAAAAAATACAATGCCGCAAAAGCTCCGATTTTCATGAATAAAATCAAGCTCTCGGTCATTCTCTTTTCTCTCTGCCTGATCACAGTGTCGATACGGCTTACCGTTCCTGATGTTATGAGTACCAATACGGTTCTTCACTGGCTGTATATCGTCCTGCTGTTTTCCATGCTGCCAGTAGTAACGCTGCTTGGACATTATGGTGGCAAACTCTCGGCACAATCGAGACAAAGCGCAAAACCGCCAGAAAAAAAATGAGCCATGCAAATCACGCTTGACCCGATACTTGCCTCGGATGCTGAGGAGATCGTCGATATTTTCAATTACTATACCGAAAACAGCTTTGCTGCATATACCGAAAGACCGATATCCTACGATATGTTCGAGGCTTTCTTTTATTCGACAAGAGGATATCCGTCGGTCACGGCAAGGGATGACAGCGAAACAATGATCGGGTTCGGACTTCTTCGCCCCTTCAGTTCAATTTCAACTTTTTCACATACAGCGGAGCTTACCCTGTTCCTGAAGGAAGGGTATACAGGGCAGGGGATCGGCAGGCTCATTCTTTCGTATCTCGAAGAAAAAGGTCGTGAAGCCGGGATTACCTCGATCCTTGCCAGTATTTCTTCACTCAATGAAAGAAGCATTCGTTTCCATCTCCATAACGGATTTACAGAATGCGGATGCTTCAGGGGTATCGGCCGAAAAAGAGGGGCAACGTTCGATGTGATCTATTGTCAGAAAACGATCTGAGCCGGTAGTGATTGAAAGAAGGGGTTTGGTGAATTGATAATGAGGCTCTGTCAACGACAGAACATTTTTCCGGGCGGATGTAACGGAATAACCGAAAACGTGTATTGCTTAATGTTGCGGGATATCGATCCTTGTCGTTAGCGATAGAGCCACTAACCCTGATCGGTGTATGCAATTAAATCTGTCGGCCCCTGGCCAGCAGGATTTAGTGCAAGAAGCGAAAAGTTCAGCAAATCGACGTGCTGATAGAATGACCTCCGAAAGTATCGGAAAAGAAGCGTATATGCTGCAACCGAATTAAGGAAAGTGAAAGAATTCTCAAGCAGAATCGCAGATGGTGGAGGAAAATTCAGAACAGGAGGGAGGGATTTTGTGGGTTTAGCATCATTGAAGGATAGAATTGTTGAGATATTACAAGGTTTTTTTACTTTTTTTCGTTCAATAATATTCTACATATTTCATCTAAGTTCAATTTAAAACAAAGGATCGTCAACCGGTTACGAGAGAGACTGACAGCGCCAAGACATTGGAATATACTGCTCATTCTGCGATGCCCAGGTGTATCGCCCAATGTAAAGATATCGTTGATAAACGAATTTTTTAACATGTCCTGTATAATTCAACATACCAAGCGGTAGACTTCATCAGTGACAATGTATTATTCAAAGCCTCTTGTTGTTGATCTGGATGGAACCTTGATCAGGGCAGACATTCTGGTCGAAGGGATGCTTGGGCAATTCAAAAAAAGCAAAACTGCTCTTTTTGAATTGCCATTTTGGCTTTTTATGGGGAAAACAGTTTTGAAGGCAAAGCTTGCCCGTCATGTTGAACTGGATATTGCGTCGCTTCCATACAATAAAAAGCTGATCACTTTTCTGGAGCAGGAGAGGAAAAACAATCGACATATCGTTTTAGCCACTGCATCCCATAGATTTTATGCCGATCAGATAGCCAGCCATCTTGGAATATTCGATCGTGTCATTGCTACAGACGGGAATATCAATCTTTCTTCAAATGCAAAACGGGACAGGCTTGTAGCTGAATTCGGTCACAAAGGATTTGATTACATGGGTAATTCCCGTGAAGATCTCGCAGTTTGGTCTTCAGCAGACAAGGCCTATCTGGTGGATCCTGATCCCGGAGTCAGCAAACTTGCTGAAAAAAACGGGAATGTAGAGCGTATCATCATTTCTCGCACGAATCTGCTTCATGCATTTTTTCGGTCACTTCGCCCATACCAATGGCTGAAAAACCTGCTTATTTTCATTCCGTTGCTTGCAGCCCATCAGGTGATGAATGGCTTACTTTTCTTTCAGGCTTTGTTCGCTTTCATTTTTTTTTGTGCAACTGCTTCGAGCGGTTATCTGGTCAACGATTTGCTTGATCTGGAAAATGATCGATATCATCACAGGAAGAAGAACCGTCCTCTTGCCTCCGGGGATCTCCCGATACATATTGGTCTTCTGACCGCTCCGATATTGTTTATTGCCGCTTTTGTATTTTCGCTTGTATTCCTGTCATGGCATTTCACTATTGCCCTCACACTATACTACGTTCTGTCTTTAGCTTATTCGCATTTCCTGAAAGGACTTATGGGTATCGATACTATTGTGCTCGCTTTTTTGTATACACTGCGTATCATTGCGGGTTCCTATGCATGTGGCCTTGTGCCTACGTTTTGGATTCTGGCGTTCTCCATGTTTATTTTCCTGAGCCTCGCGATGGTCAAACGATATTCAGAACTTTTCGATGTCCGGTCAAAAGGGGAGACTTCCCGGACGAAAGGCAGAGGTTACTTTCCTTCTGACATTGAAATCATTGCCAATCTCGGTATCAGTTCCGGCTATCTTTCAGTTCTGGTACTTGCTCTCTATATCCAGGACTCAAGGACTTTACTGATGTACAAGACGCATGAGCTAATCTGGCTTGCCTGCCCCATTCTGCTTTTCTGGATCAGCCGCGTCTGGATGATTGCAAATAGGGGCGAGATGGACGACGATCCTGTGCTTTTTGCCATCAAGGACAAAGTGAGCCTCATGACAGGAGCGTTGTTCGCCTTCGTTTTTGTGCTCGCGATGATTGTTTAAAAGTATGAAGAACATGAAAATCGTTACGGCATATACTCTTTTTGCCTGTTTTGCAACAGTGATCAATATCGGTGTCCAGGATGTGGCTGGACGAATGTATTGCGGAGCAAATGCAATCATCGTTTCAGTCGCGGCAGGAACAATTGCGGGCCTGTTCGTTAAATATCTGCTTGACAAGCGCTATATCTTCCTTTTTCGTCCCAACGATGCTCTACATGATGGACGTACCTTTTTGCTATACTCCGCCATGGGTATTGTAACGACAGTCATATTCTGGGTTTTTGAACTTGGGTTCAACTTTCTTTTCCATACGAAAGAACTCCGATATCTCGGAGGAGTAATTGGATTGGCTATCGGTTACTTTTCGAAATATCAGCTGGACAAGCGCTTCGTTTTTCGACAGGGGAGCACCGCATGATTTTGCATGGTTGGGGTCGTTACCCGACGGTGGATGGCAAAGTTTATCATCCTGCTTCTCCGGACGAAGTTCGTCATCTTTTGCATTCACACAGTGATGGGGTAACTCCGAGAGGTTTAGGACGAAGCTACGGGGACAGTTCTCTCGGCGGACATATGCTTGACTGTCGCAGGCTTGACCACCTGCTCGCTTTCGATGCCCGGAAAGGATTACTGTACTGTGAAGCCGGAGTCTCGCTGAATGACATCCTCGAGGTTTTTGTGCCCAAGGGATGGTTTCTTCCCGTCACGCCCGGGACACGGTTCGTAACAGTCGGCGGAGCCATTGCCAGCGATGTTCATGGAAAAAACCATCATGTGAACGGCTGCTTCAGCGAACATATCGAGTTCATCGAACTTTGCCTCGATGAAGAGCGGATTCTACGCTGCTCCAGAGATGAGCATCCTGATCTTTTCCGTGCCACCTGCGGCGGTATGGGGCTGTCGGGCATGATTCTGTCGGCCGCGATCCAATTGAAGCAGATCAAAAGTTCATTTATTGACCAGACAACTTATAAGGCTAACAATCTGGAAGAAAGTCTGGAACTGTTTGAAATACATGAAGACAAACCGTATTCCGTTGCCTGGATTGATTGTATCGCTCAGGGCCGATCCTTGGGACGATCGCTGCTGATGACCGGCGACCATGCGGAGAATGGAGGTCTGGTTCCCGGCAAAGGAGAACGGTTCACCCTTCCGGTGGATATGCCGTCGATGCTCCTGAACAAGCATTCTATAAAGTTGTTCAATACGCTTTACTACCACAGAGTCTCCGGTACGTCGGTCAGCCATCGTGTCCACTACGAACCGTTTTTCTATCCACTCGACAGTATTTCCGATTGGAACAGGATGTATGGAAAGAACGGCTTCACCCAATATCAGTTCGTCATTCCGAAAGCGGCAGGTAAAAAAGCCCTGTCCGATATTCTGAAAACTATCGCTGCATCCGGAAAAGGATCATTTCTGGCAGTGCTGAAAGCGTTCGGGAAACGGAACGAAAACCTGCTTAGCTTTCCGATGGAAGGTTATACCCTTGCGCTCGACTTCAAGATCGAAAAGAATTTATTTCCACTGCTCGACAGCCTTGATGCGATGGTGCTCGATCATGGAGGTAGACTTTATCTGACCAAGGATGCGCGTATGTGCCAGGAAACTTTCAGACTTGGTTATCCTGAATGGACAAAGTTTCAGAATGTGAGAGAACGATATGGGGTGAGAAGGGGATTTCAATCATTGCAATCTAAACGACTTGGACTTGACTGATGCTTAATATTCTGATCATTGGAGCAACGTCTGCTATTGCCGGCGAGGTCGCGAAACGCTTTGCAGCTGAAGGCGCGAGATTGTATTTACTGGGACGAAATACTGAACGACTCGGGCGTATCGCTGCCGATTTGCGGATCAGGGGAGCTGAATCTGTGCAGACAACCGGATTTGATGCAAAAGACATTGAATCCTATGAACAAATACTGGAAAAAGCACATGCTTCACTGGAAAGGTTCGATGTCGTACTGGTAGCTCATGGCACTCTTGGAGATCAGAAAAAATGCGAAACGAGTGTTGAAAAGACACTGCATGAAATCCAGATAAATGCAGTGAGTACAATAGCAATGCTCACCATCATTGCCAACATGATGGTGAAGCAGAAATGCGGCACCCTTGCAATTATCAGTTCGGTTGCCGGTGACAGGGGCAGACCGTCAAACTATGTCTATGGTTCCGCAAAAGCTGCCGTTACAACCTTTTGCGAGGGTTTGAGAGGAAGGCTATTTAAAAGCGGAGTACATGTTCTGACTATAAAACCGGGTATGGTCGATACCCCCATGACAGAAGGAATGGAGTTGCCCCCAATGCTTATGGCCAAACCGGAACAGGTTGCCAGAGATATTGTCTGTGCGATCAGGAAAAAGTCAGATATCATCTATACACCCTGGTATTGGCGATATGTGATGTCCGGTATTGTACACATACCAGAAAAATTTTTTAAAAAGATGTCACTGTAAATTTGTTAAAGAATGAAGATTATTTGACCAGATATTGGAATATTGCAAAACTCAATTAATCGAGGTGCCCTGTAATATGATCGAACTGCATGTACTGGTTGTGTTTTTCACTACTTCTGTTCTTCTTGCCCTCTCTCCGGGACCGGACAATCTGTTTGTCCTTGCCCAGTCGGCCCGGAACGGACGCGCTGCAGGATTCTTTGTCACTCTCGGTCTCTGTACCGGTCTTGTCGGTCATACAACTGCCGTGGCTTTCGGCCTTGCCGCTTTAGTGAGGGCTTCTGCGCTGGCGTTCACTGTCCTGAAATTCATCGGTGCGGCCTACCTCCTCTATCTTGCATGGGGGGCCTTCAGGGCGGGTGTTTCTGCAGCTGAAGAGGCAACGGGGCCCTCCTTGTCAAAAGGGACGCTGTTTCGCCGGGGTATTCTCATGAACCTGTCCAATCCGAAAGTATCGCTCTTTTTTCTTGCTTTTCTCCCCCAGTTTGCCGATCCATCCCGGGGTTCAATGATTCTGCAGTTTTTTCTGCTGGGAGGGGTCTTTATCCTCGCAACGGTCCTTGTATTCAGCCTGATAAGTATCCTTGCCGGGGGATTGGGGGACAAGTTCCGCGAATCTGTTTTTGCACAGAAAGCAGTAAACAGGCTTGCAGGTACTATATTTGTAGGGTTGGCCCTTAAACTGGCTTTTTCGGAACGTTGATATACTCTAACTTATGCAATACATTCCGCTCATACCGCTGTCCGAGCTTCCGGACAACACCCATAAAACGGTAAAGACCGCAGGGCGGTCCGTTGCTTTGTTTCATTACGATGGTATCATAACAGCTCTTGATCATGCCTGCCTGCATAAAGGCGGTGATCTCGGTCAGGGATTTATACAGACACTTGAAGATGGGGAACGCTATGTGGCCTGTCCCTGGCACGGCTGGCAATATAACCTGAGAACAGGAAAGGCCCCTTTCGACTACCTTGACCGTCAGGCCGTTTATGATGTCAGGATTGAAAACGGCATGATCTGCATATCCGACGAGCCCCTCCAAAAGGCTTTCAGGGCTGAGCATCAGGATAATCTGATAGCTGACCTCGGGAATCTCGACTACCAGACGACCCCGAAATCCCTCAATGTGCTCGGTATTTCTGCAACGAACATGAACCCCGATCTGCCGAGACCTTCCACATCGGAAACCGCATTGCAGAATGCTCTCGATTATGCGGCCTCCGAGTATGGAGCGGCTACGAAAATGATCAGGATCCGTGACCTGAAATTCAGGCACTGCGAAGGGTATTACAGCCGTCATGAAGAGGCTTGCATATGGCCTTGTTCAATCACGGAGATGGATCCTTCGGATGGTATGACGGAAATATACCGTGCAATGGTACTATGGGCCGATGCAGTTATTCTCGCAACGCCGATCCGCTGGGGAAATGCTTCGTCACTTTATTACAAAATGGCCGAACGGCTCAATACTGTCCAGAACCAGATCACCATCCATGACAAGGTACTGATCCGCAACAAGGCTGCTGCATTTATCATTACCGGCGGACAGGATAACGTTCAGGGGGTCGCCGGACAGCTCAACTCCTTTTTCACCGATCTCGGTTTTACTCTTCCTCCATTCAATTTTATCGGCTGGAGCCGGGGATGGATAGCGGAAGATACGGAGAACAACTACAACCGTTTTTTCAGGAGCCGCTATGTCAAGCGCTCCGTCAGGGAACTTGTGACAAATCTTCTGAAGCTTGTCATGCAGATCAAGAATATTGACGCTTCACATCTCCAGACCCCGAAACCGAAAATTTCAGAAGCAGGAAGCCTCACCGAATAGTTGCAGGCGGACGGATACAGGCTTGTTACTACTCCGGCGATTAAAGGTGTCAACTGTCTTTTGGAACCTACTCCGTGTTATTGTCATTCTGAGCGAAGCGAAGAATCCATAACACTTTTTTTAAAAACAAGATGGATCCTTCACTACGCTATCCTTCGTTCAGGATGACAGGATCTCTGCCCACCAATTCCGGGGCAGAAGCCATTTTTTTTCATTCCTTTTCCAGAGGCTTCACCCCTGGCTACCACTATCCTGCCCCTCCGGGGCTCAACTCAGTCATCTTACCTCCCACACCTCATTCTCCACACCTCCCGTCGCTCACGCATCCGGCTACCGATATGCCGCCCCTTCGGGGCTCCCCATTCCCCAGTACCCAATCCCCAGTCCCCATTACCTTTTTTTAATTCCGCAGTAATAAGTGTTTTTGTTTTTTGTACATATTTCCGTACAATTAAAGGTATGGAATAAAATACAAAATCAGCGTTATGGGCGGGATCAATTTTGAGGAAGATATAAGGCCGTTATCGGAATTTCGCGCCAATACAGCGTCTTTGGTTAAACAGGTTAAAACGTCAGGTCGGCCTCTTATCCTGACCCAGCACGGAAAAAGCACCGTCGTATTGCTCGATGTCAGTCACTACCAGTCGATGGTTTCGAGAATAGAGCTATGTCCCGGAGGAGATGCCTGCCTGTCGAGTACTGCCTTTACAAGAGGAAGGGAGCTGTAGATCAGCGTGATTTCATAATAAGAGATTATTTTTTTATGATAAATGTTAAGATCTTTTCGCCTTATGCTCAATCATCATCAGTCTTGCCCCTTGAGAACCTTTAATCCTTTTCATATGCCGGATAACATGTTGCACTCTGTTATGCCTGGTAAACAGAAGCAGGCATATCGTAACTCCAGACGTTTTTTTGAGGGGTTCCTGCGTTCTGTCATCCTTTCAGCACTTGTTGCCTGTATCTCTTTACTGGCTTATACATTCGGCCTTAGAGCGGAGGGGTTTGGGGATCAGGAGCAGCTCAATATTCCGATAGCATCCTTCATCATCAAGGAGAAGGGGAGTCCGAAGGTGCTTCTTGAAAAGGATGTTGACCGGCCCGTATCTCCGGCAAGCCTTACCAAGGTAATGACCTGCATCATGGCCATCGAAAGCGGTCGGCTCGATGAAGATGTGGTTATTCCAAAGGAAGCGACGCTTGTTGAGCCATCAAAAGCCGGGTTCACGCCCGGAGAGAGAATAAAGCTTGTCGATCTGGTGAAAGCCGCGATGGTGAGTTCGAGCAATGATGCTGCTTTTGCAATTGCCATTCATCTTGCCGGTAACGTCGATACGTTCGTAGCTTTCATGAACCGGAAAGCAAAAGTGCTTGGCATGAACAACTCGAGGTTTACCAATCCGGCCGGTTTCGATAAAGGCATCTATCTCGGCAATCATTCCTCGGCGGGAGATCTCATGCGCCTTACAGAATATGCCGTTAAAAACCCTGTTTTCAATTCGATTGCACGCCTTGAAACAGCGGTATTCATTGAACAGTCGACGCACAAACTCTACAGCCTCAGGACCCACAACAAACTTCTCGATAAATATCCTTATACCGTGGGTATCAAGACCGGCTTTACCGCACGAGCAGGCAAATGTCTTATAGCGAGGGCTGTAAAAGATAACAAGGATGTTCTTCTGGTGATGCTTAACGCAAAAACTGATCGATGGGGTGTTGCCGCTGAAATGTTTGACAGTGTTTTTACTGCGGGTTCGATAAACCCGGCCATGTTTGCTTCATTGAAGCATGGCGATTCTGTAGATACGAGACCGTTTGTCGCATATTCCCGTAGCAGGTTTCACAGATATCCCGCTGTTACTCATCGGGCCGGCCCGATGAGAAGATCACACATGTACTCGAGATCGGGAAGGATATCGTCGAAGCATGAGGTTCTTGTATCGAGAAAAAACGGCAAGCATGCAAAACACGATACTCTGGCTTTGAGAAAAAACGGCAAACACTCGAAACATAGCAATGCCGTTGCTTTTGCCAGGAACGGAAGAAGATCGAAAAGCAATACATAATATGGCTGCTGCCCTGAGAAACTTGCCGGGCAATCATTGCGTAATCTGATATCGGAAATATGGTCAGGCATATCGTGATATGGCAGCTTAAGGAGTTTGCGGAAGGCAATAGCCGTGAAACCAACGCTGTGATCATCAAGGAAAAGCTTGAAGCCCTCCAGGGAAAGATTCCCGGTCTCCTGGGCATTCAGGTGGGGATAGATTTCAGTCGTACCGGCAATTCGGGAGATATTGTCCTGTACAGCGAATTTGCAGACCGCGATGCGCTCGATGTCTATCAGGAAAACCCGGAACATCTTGCTTTAAAGCCATTTATAGGTCTTGTTACTTCGGAACGAAGGCTTGTGGATTACGAAGAGGAATGATGGCTGTGTGTTAAAAAATAAAAAAAGCGGAAGATCGATCATCCGCTTTTTTTATATACAGCCTCGGTAATCAGCCAGTTTATCCCTGAACGATGCACTCGGCAGGGCATACGGCAACGCATGCCGGAGCGTCTGCATAGCCTACGCATTCGGTGCAGGTACCGGCATCGATGATATAAATATCGTCACCGGCTGAAATTGCAGTTACTGGACATTCCGGTTCACAGGCTCCGCAGTAGGTGCATTCTTCAGTAATGTAAAGTGCCATATTAATTTCCTCGCTTGATTGTTTTAAAAAAAGAAAGAACGATTTTAGGGATTTTAGCCAATATAAAATTTTTTTCAGCTCAAAAACAAGCGCTGCCGTAATGATCGAAAAATTATGGGCAAGCTGTTTCATCAAACAGATATTTCATGCCACAAGCAGCTTCACCGCTGGCAAGCTCCTGCAGGCAGAGGTCATTGTGGCGCCCCTGGGTGATTTTATTTTATTACTGCGGTAACTATAGGTCGCAGACAGGTATGAAATTTTTTACTGTCATCTTGAACGAAGCATAGCGTAGTGAAAGACCCATTTTATTGTTCAGAAAAGGGTTATGGATTCTTCGTCCACCAGCATCGGCCTCAAAATGACAATTTGCACCAATCCGGATTAACTACCCTTAATCGCCGGAGAAATATTACCGGGAATGATTTCTCAGACCTTCATGATGCAGTCTACCGGACATACCGCGACACATGCCGCTTCGTCGTGAAAGCCAACACAGTCGGTGCAGACCGCTTCATCGATGACATAAATGTCTTCTCCTGGAGAGATTGCGGTTACAGGGCATTCGGGTTCGCAAGCTCCGCAGTAAGTGCACGTATCGAGAATTCTGTGTGCCATGCTTGTTGTTTCTTTAAGGATTGATCGGGTTTGAAATAGATCAGAAGACCTCTAAAAAAACTCTTCGACTATTGATAAAGTTCCTCAGGCACGGGTCGGCACAAAAAAGCTTTAAAATATCTTTTTGGAGATAGTCAATGCTCCTCCGATGGATTCATGTGCATTTTTTCCGGTATCAAACCCGAATTCCTGTTTCAGTATCCAGCCGTTCGACAGGAAGCTGGTATTGATGATATCGAATGAAAATGTTTTTATCCTCTCTTCAGGCAGCAGAAGGTCATTGATGTAACCGTAATTTTCAATATAAGCCAGACGGACATAGGGGTTGAAAATCCTGCTGAAATGAAAAAGGGCGCCAGTGTTGATCGCTCTGATTTTATTCTGGGCTGTATACTGATAATTGTCGCCGGCGGTAAACCGTATGAACGGATGTCCTATACCGAATCCTTCATACGTCCAGCCGCTGAGGTACATATAGTTATTGAAATAGTTATCGGGTTCAGACGGATTCGGTCCCTGATTTCGTGTGTCGAAGTATTCGACGTTTACCCGTTTCAGAACACCTGAAGTGCCTTTGTTTATGTACGATACTCCGGCAAAATAGTCGTTCCATCGTAACAGGTTCAAACCGCTCTGGTCTTCAAACAGTGTGCTTGCATAAATGAGCCAGTCATGCTGTTTCCCTTTCAGTTGCAGCATATATTCGATGGATCCCCGGTGATCACCGATGGTGTTCTGTTCTGTTCCATGTGAGCCACCGCTTTGGGTTTGCCACCAAAACACTCGCCAGAAATCACTGAAACTTGAAGGGTATTGTTCCCCGGTTACCCGGTTTCTGCCACCCCAGACGGCAAGATCATGCATACCCGCGAAAATGTTGAAACCGCTGTCGGGATTGGTGTCACCGTACCTCAAATAGAGAAATTTCTGGTGCAGGTAGGCGTCTTTCACATAGTTTTCATCCCCGAACCAGCCATGTGCCAGATAGGCATTGAAGGCCAGCCAGTCATTGAGCTCGATGTACCCGTCGGTCGACAGTGCAATTTTCGGGATAGTGGGCGCATTCCTGCTGTATACCACAGGTCCGGCCGTGAGCAGGGTATCTGCCAGACCGAAAAATTCCGCTTTTTTACCGGCATGGAGCTGCAGACCGCCATAACTTATCCCGGCGTATGCATCGGTGAGTATAATGTTGTTGCCTGGATCATGGTTCAGGGTTGCATCGAGACCGTAAAACACAACAGGGGAATCGCTGTTTTTCCGCTTTTTTCCAGTTTTTAGCCTGCCGAATACGCTGCTCTTTTCCATTGAAACCCTTCCATTCTGGTTTGCCCACATCCAAAATGGAATATTATCTCCTGATGACCAGATGAAACCTTCAGAAATCTGAATATAGTCAAGCAACGCAGATTGTTCTTCGGCGTTTCCTGCAACACTGGAAAATATCAGGTACAGCAGGCATAAAACAACAAAGTGAAAGTGCTTATAAACGGTATGTCTGAAAAAATGCAACATTTATGCAATCCTGATTTAGCGATGATAACGGGCAGGGTGGGGAAACCTGCGGTGATTTCTTCAATGCCGGATTATAAAGTAAAGTTATTTTTTCATGAAAGTAAAAAAAGATAAAAAATAATTACATCATCAAAGTAATAATGCTGAAATATTTATTTTAAAATGCTCTATATTATTATAATTAATACATATAGCATTTTATGAGAATTACTTGATGAATTTGAATTCCTTTTTTTTTTTGTTAATATATATGCTTTGATTTGAGTTATACTTCTGATTTTATACGCTTGCAGTACAACTTGAACAATGCTTCCAGTTAAAAGCACCTATAGGTTCAGACAGGAATTGATGAAAATCCGTTAGTCTGGCTTGAAAGGTATTATCAATAATCATTTCAGGTTTTTAACTTTATTATCGTTCAGCAATGAAAATCTTTCTGAGAAAACTCGTCGTATTTTTCATGCTGGTCTCGGGCATATCCACTTCGATGCTTTCAGCTACCGCATATGCTGCTACTCGGGGGGGGGGCTCGCCGGAACAGGCGCTGGCGGTTCCTGACGGATCATCGGTGAGCGGGCAGCCCGCACCCGGATACACCCTCAGTGAAAAAAGCTATTTCACCGACAACTACGGCAACGTGCTCATGTATATCAATGTCTGGGGAGCGTTTGGCAAGACCGGAAGGTTTGCGGTTCCACAGGACACCGATATCACCACAATGCTGTCGATTGTAGGGGGGCCGAACGATAAAGCCAGTCTCAAGAAAATGATTGTATATCGTCATGAGCCCGATGAGTTCGGCAAGCAGCTCTATGTGATCAATCTTGACAAAATGCTGAAAGACGGGGATACGACAGATTTCATTGAACTTCGTCCAAACGATACCATTATCATGCCTTCAAAATCGACTGCTAATCTGGCATCATTAATCGGTACGGCATCGTCAATAGGGTCGCTGATATATATTTTATCGCATTGATTATTATATTCTACGTTTAAAATTTCATAAAAGTTATGCAACAAGATTTTGCATTTAGCACAAAAATAAATTATAGACAACTATTCAGAGTTCTCTGGAACTTCAAATATTTTATTGCCGTTGTTTTTTTTGTAACTCTATTTGATGCATATCTAAAAACCATATCTACTCCTCCGAGCTATAGAGCAACATCAACTGTGGTTATAGCATTTCCAGAAAAAAAATATTTAGATTTTGGGAATGAAGGAAATGATTATAACAGTAATAGATTAACAAATGAAATACAGATTATTCAGTCAAGATCTCTTGCAGAGGAAGTTATAAAAACTTTGAGCGTCAATGCAAAAAATAATACACTGGAACTCTTTGGCAAAAGAAGATACAGGACTACTCTCGAAAAATTGTTACATTCCGAGGTTATTGGAAATCCTTTAGATACTCTTCGTCTAACTGACACTCAGGTGCAGGAATATGCTGAATCATTGAGGGGCAGGATCAGTGTGAAAAAAATACCTGATACGGATTTTCTTGAAATATCGGTATCGAGCCCTTTTGCTGACGAAGCCGCGTATCTTGCCAATACGGTGTGCAATGTTTACAAAAAACGCGATATCCAGAAGAGCGCAAACCAGGCTATTTCGGCACAGCAGTATATCAAGCAGGAACTCGACCAGCAGCGAAGCGAGCTCGCTAAAAGCGAGGAAAATGTCATAGCTTATGCCCGTGCCAATAAAATCTACGGGGTTGACAGTACGGCTTCCGGTGTATTGTCCAAGCTGATCGATGCCGAATCGCAATACCTCAATACCAAAACCGAATATAATATAGCTAAGAGTCGGCAGGACTATCTTCTGAACAAGCTTTCTTCATCGGATCAGGCTGTGAGCTCACGCATTTCGGATAACATGAAAAGCCGTTCGTCCCAGCTTCAGGCTCAACTGCGCAATGATGAGCGCGATCTTGTTTCCCTGACTTCCCAGCTTGGTGCTGACGATCCGCAAGTTATTGAGAAAAAGAAAGAAATTGTCCAATTGAAGCAGCAGATGGCGGACCTGTCACGCCGTGACATTGCAGCCGGGATGTCCATTGCGAACAGGACAAAGCAGTATCAGTTCGGTTATATCGGCCAGCAACTCCAGAACGATGCGAAACTTGCCGATCTCGAATATACGGCGGCTCAATATCAACAACTGAAAAACACATATGAGAAACAGTTGAGCCAGCTTCCCGAAAAGCAGCTTGGATATGCGCGTCTATTGAGGGATCAGGCTGTTCTGAACAGAAATTATACCTTCCTGAAGCAGAAATATCAGGAGGCAGGTATGGCTGTTGCATCACAGGTCGGAAAAGTAACAATTATAGATCCAGCAAGCATTCCTGGAGGTTCAGAATCACCAAATATGTTGAACAATCTCATAAGGGGAGCGCTTACCGGTCTTTTATCCGGAATTGTCTTATCCTTTGTTATTAACTTGCTTGACACGGCTATTCATGAAAGTGACTATATCACTGATAAAGGTTTTGTAATTTTATCGAGAATCCCTTGGATCGGTAAAGACAAGATTAATTTTGTCCCTGATATTATAAAAAATATTTTCAGTTCGGTTCTCAATAATCATAATTTAATTAAATCGAAACAAAGTAATGACGCACTGTGGATAAGCGATAGGCTTTCTTCTACGTTTGCGGAATCTTTCCGTGACCTGCGCACTGCAATTACATTTTCTCAGTCTGATAAAGTAATTCGGTCTTTGCTTATAACAAGCAGTGAACCAGGTGATGGTAAAACAACAACATGCAGCAACCTCGCTTATGCTTATGCATTGATCGGAAAAAAAGTACTTGTTGTAGATTGTGATCTTCGTCGCCCTTCTCAACATATTATGTTTTCTATAAAAAGGTCTCCTGGACTAAGCGACTATCTTGCCGGTCAGGTACAGAGTTTAAATTCAATCATTAATAAATCATCAAAAATTGAGAATCTTTTCGTTTTACCATCAGGGCAGATAACTTTGCACCCTCAAGAACTTCTTGAATCAAAGAAAATGGCTGATCTAGTGTTGGAACTTGAAAATTCTTTTGATATTGTTTTGCTTGACAGTCCTCCTTTTGAATTTATAAGTGATGCATTATTGCTTTCGCAATCGGTTGATGGTGTGATTATTGTAGCTAAAACAGGAAAAACATCAAAATCCGCTTTAAAGAAACTTGAATCTCTTGATTACATTAAACCCGCTATTCTGGGTTTTGCCTTGATCGAAAAAAGTACTTCTTTACATTATGGTTTATATGGTAAATACGGAAAAAATGGCTTATATTATGATAACCTGTCAGACATTGGGTAATAATTATAGAGTCATGATGTATGAACATGAAAGAATATAGCTTTAATCGTTATGGGTAAATTTCCCGAAACTTTGCTTTGCAAAAATTCTATATAATGAACTCATACCCCGTAGCTTTGCTGCGGGGTAATTGATTTTAGAACGTTTTTTTGATGATAAAAACGGTAAGAATACTGTTTAAAAAAATAGCTGAAAAAGGACGTGTTCTTTCAAGCCTTGACAAAGCAGTTATGCTGGTCTGGCAAAGCAGCCGACTATGGATGCCTGCAGGTATTCTTCTAACAATTATTCAGGGAGCTTTGCCGCTTGCTCAGCTTTATCTGATAAAAAAAATATTTGACTTTCTATCTGTAACAGGCTTTCAGGGAACTGCGGCTGAAAAATGGGCGTATATTATTCAATATATTGCCTTATCAGCGTTTATCGCTCTTATAGAAATTCTACTCAGGACAATAACATCAATAGTTGAGAATCATCAAGCGGAAGAGGTCTCAGCTTATGTGACGGAGATTCTCCATGCAAAATCGATCGAAGCCGATCTGGAGTATTACGAAAATCCCTCCTTTTTTAATGCGCTCCATCGTGCACAGCAATCGGCGCCATATCGCCCGATGATCATTGTTCGTGGGATTATGGGGATATCTCAAAATATCATTACCCTTTTTGCGCTTGGCGGATTGTTTATCATGTTTCATTGGGCGCTTGTTCTGGGACTCTTTCTGTCAGTAATTCCCGGTTTTCTGGTAAGGATGTTTTTTTCTGAAAAACTTTTTCAGCAGTACCAACGACTAACTGAGGAGGAACGGAAAATGAGCTATCTGAACTGGTTGTTGACAGGAGACTTGCATGCCAAAGAACTTCGGTTGTTGAATACGGGAAGTTATTTTAAAAAAAGATATGCTTCGCTTAGAGCCAGTATAAAAAAAGAGAAGCTCACTTTTTCTGTCAGACAATCATGGGGTGATTTTACAGGCCAGGTACCTGCAGTTATGGCTGTTTTTATTTTTCTTTCATTTATGATACGGTATGCCATACAGGGTTTGCTGACAATAGGATCGGTTGTTATGTATTATCAAGCATTCCAGAGGAGTCAGGCTGCAATGAAGGATCTGCTCAGTTCCTTTGCTGTTTTGTATGAAAATACTCTATTTCTTTCAGATTTTTATTCGTTTCTTGAGATGAAATCTGGTATAAGCGAACCGGAAGATCCAGTACCATTCCCTTCACCTATAAATACAGGCATTTCTTTCGAGAATGTAAGTTTTTCTTATCCCGGCATAAAAAAGCCTGTACTTGAGAACATCACCTTCAGCATAAGACCAGGAGAACATATTGCTCTTGTGGGCGATAACGGGGCAGGTAAGACAACTCTGATAAAGCTGCTTTGTCGTCTCTATGATCCCGTTGCAGGAAGCATCAGTATTGACGGGTTTAATATCCGCTCTTTCACTATTGCTGTTTTAAGACGAAATATCAGTGTGTTGTTTCAGGATTATATGAAATACAATGCAACAGTGCGTGAAAATATATGGTTTGGCAATATAGACTTTCCGCAAAACCATGACTGTCTTGAACAAGCAGCTTCACTTTCAGGAGCTGACAAAGTCGTTGAAACTCTTTCCGAAGGCTATGAGACGCAACTTGGAAAGATGTTTAATGAAGGGCAGGAACTAAGTATTGGCCAGTGGCAGAAAATATCACTCGCAAGGACTTTTTTCAGGGATGCCCCCATTGTTATTCTTGATGAACCTACCAGTTCGCTCGATGTTAAAACTGAATATGAAATTGTTCAGCGTTTTCATCAACTGATGAAAGGTAAAATGGCTGTGATTATCAGCCACAGGTTCTCAACTGTGAAAATGGCAGACCGGATTATGGTACTTGAAGGAGGAAAGATTGTTGAAAGCGGATCACATGATGAACTCATGAAAATTGATGGTGTTTATGCTAAAATGTTTTCAATGCAGTCAGAAAACTATATCACAACTTAGCTGTTGAGCTGTGATATAGTTTTGAAAAATCAGCATGAGGTACAATATGATGTTATGGATTCTCAGAAACAATTCATGATAGTGATGTTTTAATCTTTTTTTAAATACAGCCAATTTTCCGTTAAATGATTTCAGGATCGATGAATAGTTTATAAGGTCTGATAATCTGCCATTCATCCATTCCCGGCCTTAACCTGCCAATAATACGGGAGCCAAAATGTATCTGATATTCAACTCCTCCTCCTTTGTTAAAGGAATATACACGAGGTTTTAGCCTTTCCGGTAAAAGGCTGTGAATCAAGCCATTAGCGGAGAGTAAGCGATATGGCCAGCCGAAGAATCTGGATAGCCAAATCCAAAAATTTTTGCGTATATGCATGGTACGATGTAATACCATACCTCTGATACCCCCATAAACCTTTCTTTTCCGCTTCACACGACAAGCGGAAACAACTTTTCCAATGACCATTTCAGGAGTTACAGATATATCATCAGGATAGCTGCTATTGTCTCCCTGAGTGATATAACCTTCAGATACTAAACCTACAATCCGGTGAACGACATGAGTGCCACTGTTGTTGAGAAAGACAATTACATCTCCTTCTTTGAGATGTTGACTAGCATTTGTCTCAACCAGCAGTCGATCAGGTACTCGGAATAATGGGAGCATACTTGTCCCGTGATAATCATACCACTGCTGCATCTGCACTAACCTCTTTTGTTGCAATGTCCATATATTTCCAGAATTGGCCATGTAAAGATACTGAAAGTTCATAAAATGGCACTATTCGAGCAAGTCGTTGTGCATTGTTGAACACAAATGTATTCAACAGACGCGTTTTTACAGTACTTTTACTGAAGGCAAACATAAGATTTTTCCAGTGTTCACCAGCTGACTTGTTCAACATGATTGTTTTTTCTGCATAGCCCTCGACAGATTTTAATCGGTTTTCAGATGCCTGCTTTAGAAAAAAAATTCCCTGAAGCGGTATCCCTGTCGAACATGACCAGGACTTTGCTTTTTTATGGTTTTCAATTATTTGGCTCCATGTCGGCATTGGATACACAAAATACTGGTTTTTATCAAATACTATCAGGCACATATCATCGCAAAGGCTGGTCCATCCATCTTGCAAATTTCTGCTGCAGGTAGACTTGCCAGCACCGCTACTGCCCGCAAGCAGCCAAGCCTTTCCGTATTTCATTGCAGCAGCGGCATGTAATACAAGTCCCCCATTTTCTACAATCGCAATATAAATTGGAAAAAGTATATACGATATATTGTAAATATCGATAACATAATCGATGTTGTGAAGAACTTCAGCAAATACCCGGCCATCCTGCCTAAACGTAAGCGCTACGGTACCATAATCTATGCGCCATCCACCGTCAGATAAAACCTGCATACAACCGATAGCTTCATTATCGATGATGGGCAAGGTTCTTTTTGTACAGTGAATGGTTCTTGCATTTATGATACTGTTATGATGTACAGGCAATTCCATGATATTGGCAATGAAGTCAAGCCATTCCTGTAGTTCTGGAACGCATGACAATATCCAGCTCTGGCTCTTTCCAAAAGAAAGAAAATATGAACTACGCATGTATAAGTGCTTAAAGAGCTTGGATGATATTATTGCAAACCGTCACAAAAAAAATATAGGTATTCTGAATTAATAAATAGACTTTACGATGATTAATAAAAAAGTTACCCGGAGATATTGAAATAAACTGCTAAAAAATATTCTGATTTTATGTTAAATTATTCCAGCTATTTTTTCCAGAAGTTCTTGTATATTGTTGCAATAAGATGGATTAATCCGGTATACCGGAATTTGACGGGCGAGATAATCTGTGTTGTTTAGCATTATCCCGTTTATATTTTTTCTTGCTATACCATCATAAATTTGGTAATACCGAATACATTTTGCTAAAGCGGCATAATACAGGGAAAGCGTCGAAAGGGCGCTATTCATACTGCTAATATTACTGTCATTCCCTTTTTCGAGGTACAAAATGCCGCAAAGAGGAAAACCATGTGTTGTAGTACAGGCTCGAATCGAATTGCCGTTATTGATGAATTCATTCCAGCTCGGCAGAGGCCAGGCAGAGAAGCCATCTGAGGAGTTCTTTACAATCAGGCATTCGTCATCGCATAAACTTTTCCATTTGCCATGCAGTTGATTGCTGCAAGTAGTCTTTCCACTGCCGCTTTTGCCTGCGATCAGCCAGGCTTTTCCTTCATGTTCGGCAAGGGCGGCATGCATCAGTAAACCTCCTTCCGAAATGATCTGGTTGTGTAAAGGATAAAGCAGGTAAGGCATCGCTTCGATGCTGAATCCTTGTGTTTTGGAGCCGATACCTTCCTTGCAGATAATCGCATCGATGTCTCTGTTGTTGTAAAAGATCAGTTTTACAGCAGGAAATTGTATTATACTATGAATGTTATGAGTGCCAACGTTTGTTGAAAGTGTTTTTCTGTCATATCCATATCTGTCTTCCGTCAGGCATCGTAACAATGGCAACTTTTGATCATTGGATTTCTGAAGCTCCATGATTCGGCAGAACTGCTGAAGCCACGATTCAAGTTCTGGTACTGCTTGCAGCTGCCATCCGCAACTGCCGGACAATGAAAGGCGATAAGAGTTTTCAACCGCAAGCTGTTTCATTTTTTAAACTAAACCGGGTAACCGGCGTAGCCCTTTTCAATCAGCGAATCGATAAAAGTGTTGATAAAGGTTTCAGCATCAGGAGGCATATTTACACATACAGGTGCAAGTTCTTCGGCAATTTCTGCTGTTGAATGTTTGCCATCGAGTCGTTTGACTATAAATACGCCAACAGGGTTCAGAGCGAATGCATCTCCTGAATCAGGATCGAACAGAACTGCCCAGTCGTCAAACTCCTCACGGAGAACAAGATCCGGGTTCAATATGGATGTGTATTTCATTTTAAATTTATGATCGATTGCATTTTACAAAGTTCCGGACATATTTATCTGTATCAAGTAGGTATTGAGCCAGAGATGCATGATCCTGGATGTGCACCATTGGTACAGGTATTCCCTCCGGCACGTGTTCCTGTTTGACAACCATCAGAATTTGCATTTGTTGCATTGATGCCTGGATTACATAGTTTACCATTTTTTCCGCCCCATGTTGCATATCCGCCCTCTCCGCAAGTGGACGCTGCAGTGGTGCCCTTAGCGCAGTTTGCTCCTTTGGTACTTTTCCGGTCGATTGTGATTAATTCGGGTTTTTCCCAACTTATGGTATTTGATTGCATGTTTTATTCTCCTTGTTAAAAAGTTGAATTGATTGTTGATTCCAACGGTGTAAGACGTGATTCAGGAAAAAGACCCGCCTCGAACGCGCTCTTGCAGAACCAGAAAGGAGCCCAGAGATTTCTGGTGGCATAATAATTCTGAGCGATACAGCTTCCAAGGCAGTGGGATTTGAATATACAACGTTCACAGACACCTTCAAGCTTTACCGGCATACCTTCCCTTATATTCTTCAAAACGGGATTGTTCTGCCAGACGTCTGAAAATCGGTTGGTAGCGGCATGACCAAACACAAATTCTTTAATATTGTCACCTATACCGCATAACGCATAGGAGCCATCAGCAAGAACTCCAAGAATAGACATGATGCCACAAGTTGAAATACCTTCTTTTTTACCGAATATTCTGCCAAGTGGACGGAAAGCGACTGGGTGATCGTAATAGAGTTTAATACTGGTTGAAGGGGCTATGTTGTTTTCCACTACTGCCCCAAGTTCGATAAGTTCCCTCACATTGAGACTCTCACCGTTTTCATGAATTGCTTTACCTCGTTCTGTAGGCTGCAGCATATTGAATTTTACCGATCCGGCGCCCAGTTCCTCTGCGAGTCTTACGAGGGATTCGATCTGTGATACATTCCGGCGCATGACGGTCATAATGATTTGGGGGTTTATGCCGGATTGTACAAGGTTACGGATACCTCGTACAGCTTTTGGAAAAGCTCCCTTTACCCCTCGGATCGTTTCATGGGTTAGGGCATCTGCGCCGTCGAGGCTCACTGCGATAGAGAGTTGGTTACTGCACTCTTTGAGCTTAAGAGCTAATTCAGGTGTGCACAGAACACCATTGGTTTCAACCGTCAATTCGAGACATTCTTCTCTGATATAGTCGAGTATGGTATTGATTTCAGGGTGAAGAAACGGTTCCCCGCCGGTAAGCTTTACTCCTTTTAGTCCGAATTCTTTGGCTTGCCGAACAATTGAACGGAATAGTTCAGGATCGAGCACAGGCTGTGTCTTTCCGTTTTCATCATGAGGAGGAGCAAGCCAGCAATGGCTGCAACGCATATTGCATCCTCTTGTAAGATAAAAATAAATTTTCCTTATAGGGTAACGATCTATCGTATCTGAGTGTGTCAATGGTTTGTATGGTTGTTTATTGCCGTAAGCAAATGATCTGTTTGTGTTTTGGAAAACGAACCACCGTTTGCCAGAAAGCGCTTTATGCAACCACTCGGGCTTGGATGATCGATAACACCGAAAGAAGTAAAAGCGAGTGCAGGACAGTTACCCGTACAGAAATTGATGTATTCGCAACCTTCACACCAAGAGAAATTGGACAGAGGTATCCTGTTTCTTTTCCTCATTGCCTCCATTGTTGGATGGGTCTGCCAGATTTCTGTAAGGTCATCGAGGTTGATCCTTCCAAGCTCGATCTGGCTCAGCATGGTGCATGGTACAATGGTGCCATCTGCCCGTACGGCAATTTTATTGAAAATACAGCCACAGGCGGTCAGGTAGCCCCCGCCAGGCAGAGATGTTTCTCCGAGAAGCCTTGCTGATTCTATTTTTGCAAATCTGTCAGCTTCAGCAAGGGGACCGGCCTGTGCAGTAATTCTTCCCGGGTATTTTTGCTGGAGAGATAATATAACAGCGATGGCTTTTGTTCGATTTTCCGTTGAAAGTTGAATATCCTCGGTATGGCTTCTGCAGAGCCCCATATAACTCGCATCGTTTGTGGAGAATGAAGGAAGGCCCAGATCTTCAAGCAGGTATGTTGCAATTTTTTCAAGGTCGTCAACATTGCCTCTGAATATAGTAACACGAACCGATACCGGCACCCCATGATTTTGAAGGTTTTGAATTCCTTCTACAGCTTTGAAAAAATTACCCTCTCCTCGCAAAAGTTTGTGTGTATGATCACCGGAGCCGTCAATGGAAACCTGAACATAATCACACCGTTTGGTATTTTTGAGGAAAGACGCATAATCAGGAGTGATCAGAGTTCCGTTACTTAGTATTGAAAACCGCATTCGGTTAAGCACTATTCCATTTATGATATCTCTGAAATCCTCCCGGATAAAAGGTTCTCCTCCGGCAATGTTAATGCTCATTACAGCGCACCGGTTCAATTCTTCAAAAAATTTTAACCACTCTTCGGTGCCTAATTCATAAGCTGTTTCGGCCGTGCTTGTATAATAATAGCAATGTTTACACCGAAGGTTACACCGGTTGGTGATGTCGATATCGACGCTTTTTGGTGTTTTCATGATGAGCATAACCGCAGACAAACTTTTAAATACAAGAGTATTATTTGAATAATATAAGACGAAAAAGACGTCGTTTCAAAAAACCGATATCCTTCTTTATATTAAGCACTTAAAAAAGAAATGAAGTTTTATTTAAATGTAATCGTGTTATAATGAGCGTAATATTGTTTTGAAATAGTCGATATACTGGACGTGCCATTGTTGGCAGTTGCAAAAAAAAGTGTTTTTATTTCAAAAATAAAAAGTTGTGAATCAATTCCAGAAGTCTTTATTGATACGCTATTAACACTTTACCCTTGCATTCTATCATCATCAGAAGTACCTTATGCTTGAAAATATTATTAAATTTACGCTTATTATTACAAATAGTTCAAAGATTGTGAATTATTTTCATAAAATGTCAAGTGATAATGCCACTGATTAAGTTCAAGAATGGGCTGATATACCAAGAAAAACAAGGAACCATTTCTGTTACCGACCAAAAGTAGTCGAAGAGTTAGAATTACTTATGGTAAGTATTATCCAAGATGACAATATACTTTTCTGAAATTATTTTTTGACATACCGTTTTACATTACTTCATGACAAGGTATGTAAAAATACTAATATAATACGCTTTTAGAGCTTTGTTAAATCCTGTAATTTCTTTTTTCTGTTTGATTCAGACATACATTTATAGAGAGTATCAGGATATATGGTTTTAAAAAAAAGGTTGCCTTTTTTGAAATAGATGTTTTTTCGGTTGGCTATATTATATGTGTCCTTTTTACCTGTAACAATTAAAAAGTAATTATTATGAAAAAATTTAAAAAAGTATGTTCATTCCTTGGAACTGCGGGATTACTGATAGCAGGCAGCCTTGATGCAAAAGCATCCGACTCTTTTTTTCCTAATATACATGGAAAATCGTTGACAACCCCGGTGGCTTGGGGCAATGCCTATGGAACCATCTACGCCGGCGCTTCATTAACGACACCTTCACCTTACCTTGACAACGAGACTGATGGAGCTTATGCGGTTGGACTTGGTATTGGTAACCCTCATGAAAATCTGGGATTGCAAGCTACGGTTTTAGTTCTTAATATTGATCAGTTCAACCGTTTTGCCATGAATGTTCATGCTTTTCGTTGTTTTGGAGACGCCTCCGCGATTGGTGTAGGTGTTGAAAATATACGCCTTGATAATGCAACGAATGATTCTGATAAAAGTTATTACGTTGTGTACAGCCATTGCGTCGATGGTGATTCATTAGTCAACCCGGCAACAGGACGGTCGAAACTGCATTTCAGTATCGGAGCTGGGTCAGGAAGGTTCGGAGATAAAAGCGAATTTGATATCGCCAGTGGGAAGGGAGAGCATGGTACATATGTTTTTGGTAACGTGGCATATGAACTTTTCAACGAGTTTAATATTATTTCTGACTGGAACGGCTTAAACCTCAATGCAGGCATTTCGAAAACATTTCTGCTTGGCAATAACGTGCCTTTTGTTGTTACTCTTGGTGCAGCTGATCTAACCAGAAATTCGGGAGATGGCGTACGGTTTATTGCAAGTATTGGAACAGGATTTACGCTTTAATTTGATAAAAATTTAAATATTATATGGTTATGAAAAAGCAATACATTTTTCTGACATTGACTATTGGAGCTTTGGTACCTTTCTTGTCAACATCAGTATTTGCTGCAATGAATGGCAATATGTCAGATGCTACACAAGCCGGTCAAATCAATGTTTCAACTATTAATATTACTAATTTTCAACAGGCAACTACACCAACTCCAGTAACAGTTCCTGAACAAGCACCTGCGCCTCCACCGGCTGTCCAAGTCCAAGAACCTCAGACTCCTGCACCCATACAAGAGCCAAAGCTTGAGCCAAAAAATGCGAGACATTAATGGTTATTATTATGCAGTACTGCAAATTCCTTTTTTTGTGGTACTGCATAGTTTTATAAATTGGATGATTATCAATTTCTTGTGAAATAGCTTTTCTATTATTGAAAATTATGTTTATGATTCAAATAGTATTTACCGGAAATTAAGTACAATATTTTCGTCCATTATGAATATTAGCAGCGGATTATATTTATGTTACAGAGCCAAAAACATACTTTTAGTGTTTTTGTTTCTTTTTTGCAGCACTTATGCATTCGGCTCAGAAATATCCTCTTTTGATTATTTGTCTTCAAAATCAGATGCATCTGAAGAAGTCCGATATACATTATCGTGGATATTGGATTCCGCTGATAATGATAATTTGCCATTTGCCGTTATAGACAAGAAAAATGCTGAAATATTTGTTTTCAACAACGACGGAAAATTTTTAGTATCAGAACCTGTTTTAATAGGTATTTCAAAATCTGACATAATTGATCCAAAAACTCTTAATGCGAGCTTGTCAGCTATTTCAGAAGCAAAAAGAGTTACACCTGCAGGTCGATTTATTTCAATGATAGGTTCAGATAAGCATGGTAAACAGCTTCTCTGGGTTGATTATGAGTTTGCTATAGCACTTCATCCTGTTATAGATGTGCCAGGACAGGACAGAAGAAGGAGGTTAATCACTAAAACGTGTCAGGACAAACGGATTACATGGGGATGTATCAATGTTTCACCTGCACTCTTTCAAAATGTTATCATTCCTTTATTTCAAAAAAAAGGAATTGTTTATATTCTTCCTGAAGAAATTTCAATTGAAAATTATATTCGAAAAGTATCTGAACCGAAAATCAGCAATCAGCAGGATACAGCTCGTGGTATAAGGAAAAATCCTGGATAAGTTATTTACATTAGATTATAAAAAGTAACTTTTTTGTGTGAATATTTCTGAAAATTTTTGTGGTTATTTGAGATTTTGTGTTCTGTTTGATAATGAATAGAATGAAGATGAGTGAAGATTTTCAGGAAACCTTTCCTTTAAAAGAGCCTTCCCTTTCCATAAATCTGCTGCTTTTGTTGCTTCGTGATAATCTTGACGTTTCGGAAACTGCTTTTATATGTAAATCTACTTCTTCAAATGAACTTGAGGAGGTTGTTACGTTTGCATTTAATCAGGGAGTGCCGACACTATTTTATAGCATTCTCAAAGAGAAAGGGCTTCTTGGGTTTTTCCCCGCTTGTTCAATTAGTGAATTGCAAGCACGTTATATCAATTATACAATATTATATACCCGTTTATACTACGATTTTGGACGCGTTGTCAGAATACTTCAGGAAGATGGGATAGACGTGCTTGTATTAAAGGGACTTCATCTGGTACCGGTCCTTTTTAAGAATCCAGCAAGAAGGGAAATAGGAGATATCGATCTGCTCATACGCAGGAAAGATATTGTTCGTGCTTGTTCATTGTTAATCAAGGAAGGATTCGGCTCACCTGACTATTATCCAAGTGACGAAACTTGCGACTGGGTTCATCAGCTAAAGCCACTTGTTAACTCAAGAGGTAGTGTAGTAGAACTGCATTGGACATTATCAATGTATGGTCCAGGAAAACCGATGTCTATTGATCTTGATGAATTATGGAACAGATCCGAAAAATTTCAGTTCAACAATTTTACAGCTCGTGTTTTAAGTCCTGAAGATTTGCTGCTACATCTGGTTGTTCATGTCACGATTGTTCATCATTTTGATGTCCGAATTAAAGGATTATATGATATTCATGCAGTTGTAGTTCATTATAGTTCAAAAATAAACTGGTCAGAACTACTGGTGCGTGCTGAAGAATGGAACGTTCAAAAATGCATTATCCTTACTTTGGGACTTGCAAATAAACTTTTTAAAACCCCGGTACCTGAATCGATACTATTACGTACGGAAAAACCGGAATTTAGTGAAATGATGAAGCTGGCTTTTAAGATTATTGACTCTGAATGTTATGGAGATAATTTGAAATCAATGCCATTGATGCAAATATTGAAAACAAAAAGCATTATTTCTGCTTTATCATTGATTTCGAAGAAATTATTTTATCCGACAGCCTTTATAGCTTCAATGTACGATCTATCACCCAATACCCCTATTCTGAAACTTTATGCGTTCAGAGCTAAAAATATGATATCAATTTTTATAAATAATATAAGGCAAATGGCTGTTGCAAAAAAGTCTGGCAAAAAAGAAGTATTCGAATATGAGCGTCAAGTCGATCATATAATGGATTTTTTAAAAAAATGATACGCAAAATACGCGTCATTCGAGTGAAGTGGTAAAACAGTATAAATTTGAAAAGCAATTAACTGTAATATATATTAAGGATAATATTCATCGTTTGTATTAGATATACATAGCGTATAATAGACGTATATATATTGTTTTTACTGTAATTAGGTGTTTGTGAATATTGATGTGTATGTAAGCGGATCCATTCATATACAGTTATTTCTTTTTCGTCATATAATAATGTGACTGAAAGTAGCGGAGCTTTTTTTATGGGAATGGGAGGCTTGACGGCTAAGCAGCTATATGGCCAACCAGCCACCTCACTCTTTTAACATTTAATTACAAACACGACGAAGTGAGTTCTGAAAAATGGGATGTTATTATTGAGCCGCAGAGCTCTCTTTTCATGCTTGATCTAAAAGAGGTGTGGCGGTACCGTGATCTGCTTGAAATGTTTGTCAGAAGGGATATTGTCACTTTTTACAAACAGACTATACTCGGCCCGCTATGGTACTTCATTCAGCCTCTCTTTACCACTGTTATGTTCATGTTCATTTTTGGCGGCCTGGCCGGAATTTCGACAGACGGCTTGCCTCAGGCACTTTTTTACATGTCCGGAGTGTTATGCTGGAATTACTTTGCAGATTGTCTGAACAGAACATCAGAAACCTTCACGGCTAACCAGCATATATTCGGCAAGGTGTACTTTCCCCGGCTTGTTGTGCCCCTGTCTATTACCGTTTCAAATCTTGTTAAAATGTGTATACAGGCGCTTTTGTTTATAGCTATATACCTCTATTTTGTTGTCAAAGGATCGAATGCTTCACCGAACTTACATGCTCTGCTTTTTCCAGTCCTCCTATTTATTCTTGCCGGCTTGGGGCTTGGCTTTGGCCTTTTGATCTCGGCAATGACAACCAAGTACCGCGATTTGAAATTTCTGGTCCAGTTCGGTGTTCAGCTCTGGATGTATGCTACACCGGTGATCTATCCGCTTTCGATCATGAAGCGGAACTACCCGCAATATCTTTTTCTGTTGGTGCTGAATCCAATGACTGCCGTTATCGAAACTTTCAGGTACGGTTTTCTCGGACAAGGTACGTTCAGCTGGGCATATCTTTTTTACAGTTTTGCATTTACTGTTGTGCTTCTTCTTGCTGGAACGGCTACGTTCAACAAGGTTGAAAAGAGCGTGATGGACGTCGTGTGAAGTGATGGGTTGACATATTCAAAGTTTGTTAGAGCATTACCATGAGTGACATCGCAATACGGTTTGAGAACATTTCGAAGCAGTACGAACTCGGAACTATCGGGACAGGAACCCTTAGTCACGATGTCAATCGCTGGCTTGCCAAAATACGCGGAAAGGAGGACCCATACCTGAAAATAGGTCAGGTCAATGACCGTTCTATCAAAGCTGACGGCGATTTTGTCTGGGCATTGAAGGACATCGATTTCGAGGTCAAGAAGGGGGAAGTGCTCGGTATTATCGGTAAAAATGGCGCAGGGAAGTCGACGCTTCTGAAAATTCTTTCAAGAGTCACGAAACCAACAACTGGTCGGATTACGGCTAAAGGCAGAATTGCTTCACTGCTTGAAGTAGGGACAGGTTTTCATCCTGAAATGACAGGCCGAGAAAACATCCACATGAACGGTTCTATCATGGGGATGACAAAAAAGGAGATAACCAGCAAATTCGATGAGATCGTTGATTTTGCCGGTATTGAAAAGTTCATTGACACTCCCGTTAAACGCTACTCATCCGGAATGACTGTCCGTCTTGGTTTTGCTATCGCCGCTCATCTTGAACCGGAAATACTTGTAGTTGACGAAGTCCTTGCTGTAGGAGACGCCGAATTTCAGAAAAAGGCAATCGGGAAAATGCAAGAAGTTTCGAAAGGTCATGGAAGAACGGTTTTGTTTGTTAGTCATAATATGGGAGCTGTTAGACAATTATGCAATAAAGTTGCTGTGCTTAACAATGGTATGTTATGTTTTAATGGAGCGGTTGAGGTTGGTATTACTTCTTATGTCAAAAATAGTGATTTTACTTTAAATAAGATAATAGAAGGACTGAAATATAGCAATAATGATTTGGAATTACATGTTATTAGTATTAATGATTCTGAAGATAATATAGTTTATATAGATGATAATAATACAATTGACTTGGTGATTTCCGGATTTTTAAAAAAAAATAAAATAATAAATCTTGAGATTCGTTTTTTTGATGATAATCATTCATTGATTGGTATGTATTCTCCTGGGCATTTAAATGGAATATCACCAGAATATAAAAAAGGAGATTTTTATCTGAAGTATAATTTTTCATTGCCTAAAGGACTGACAAAAGGTCAATTTTATTTAACAATTGATTTAACTCATCCAAATGTAGAAGGATACTGTTGTATTGATAAAGGAATAATAATTGTATCAAAAGGCATTAGTTCTGTTACGGGACAGGAGTTTAAATATAAAGAATGTGGCTTGTTTGTAAGGGAGTCGTAAATATGAATTATGTTGATAAATATAAAGAAATAAATTCAAGTTTTAAAAAAACTTTTGTTTTTAATTTTGGATCAGAAGCTGGATTTTTTTCTGAATATAATAATATGGTTCTTGCGATATTATATTGTTTGGTTAATAAAATAAAATTTGTTTTATATTCTGATAACTCAAAATTTAAATATAATAAAGGCTGGACTGATTATTTTAAATCATTTTGTGATGAAGTCAATGATGGGTTTCATGAAAAATATAACTTAAGACAAGTTGAGCCTTATAATATCATGTCTTTAAAAGGAAAAATAAAAAAGGTTTTTATAGATGTATACAAGTATTTAAAAAAATATGATTATTTGACATATGATTTGTGGAATGAATTTCATAATAATAATATGAAAAATAATATTTATTCAATTCCTAATTTATTTATAAATGATAATTTACAAAATGCTTGTTCAAAGTTAATTAAAATGACATGGAGATATAATGATGATGTTTTATTATTTATAAATAAAACGAAAAAAGAAATTAAATTACATGGGGATTATATAGGTTTTCATATTCGAACAGGTGATAAATATATGGAGTCAAATATTTTATTGGTTTCAGAGTATATAAATAAGTCCGAGAAAATAAGTAATATTAAAAAGGCATTTGTTTTATGTGATGATTATAACGTTTTTATTGATTTAATAAATAGGCATAAAGAATGGAGTTTTTATACTTTATGTCGTCTTAGTGAGGAAGGCTATGTCCATAATGATTTTGTTAAACTTGATAAAGAAATAAGAAAAGAAAGATTATTGAGACTTTTTGCATCAATGGATATTTTAAATGAAGCAAAATATTTTATAGGGACTTATAGTTCTAATCCCGGAATGTTTATGGGAATGAGAAGTCCAGAAAAAACATATGGAATTGATTATGATAAATGGCTTATATGGTAAAATAAATAATAAAAATATGAGCCGAATAATAATTTGCCTTACTCCTGTAAAAAATGAATCATGGATATTAGATAGATTTCTTTCTTTAACATCATTATGGGCAGATTATATTATTATAGCAAATCAGAATTCTACAGATAAATCAAAAGAAATTGCTAAAAAATATTCAAAAGTTATACTTATTGAAAATAATTCAAAATATTTTAATGAGCCAGAAAGGCAAAAAATGCTTTTGGATGAATCAAGAAAAATTGAAGGTGAAAAAATTATTTTTACACTTGATGCAGATGAAATATTAACATCAAATTATTTTAACTCACCAGAATGGGACACAGTTATTAATGCTAAAATAGGTACGGTCATTTATTTTGAGTGGATGAACATAAAACCGGATTTGAAAACAATGTGGTCTGGTGGATTTATGCCATTGGCTTTTATAGATGATGGTAGTGAGCATTGTGGTGAAATGATACATAGTCCTAGAATACCATTACCAAAAAATGCAAATTCTATAAGATTAAATGATATAAAGATAATGCATTTTCAGTATACGGATTGGAATCGAATGAAAATGAAACAGCGTTGGTATCAGTGTTATGAAAAAATAAACAAAAAAAATATTAATAATATTGATATATATAGGATGTATCATCACATGGATGTAATTCCTAAAGATAAAATAAATAATATACCAAAAGAATGGTTTCAAGGATACATTGATATAAATATAGATTTAACTAGTGTTAATGTCGATAATTTATATTACTGGGAGCGAGATATATTGGATTACCTATTAAAATATGGTTTGGATTATTTTAAATATATTGATATATGGGATATAAAATGGGAGAAAATTGCGGAAAAATGGGGATTCGAAAATGTTGAATTATTTATTATGAAAAAAGATATATTTATGAAAATATTAAAAATATATCTTCAAAAAACACAAAAAATATATAATAATAAATTTATAAAAATAATAGATTATTTATTAAAAAATATTTTAACATAAATTGATTGATCTTTTTTATGCTGTACATTTCAGCCGATAAAAAACGGCAATTACCCATGATTTATTACCGATTTATAATCCCAATCGTACTATAGCCAGTAAAAAAGCCGACATGGCAGCTTTTTCAGTGTGTTCAGATGGCAGTATTACTCTCTTTGCCTAAGACAGGACGCATTGACCCCATAATTTTCGGCTGCATAAGAAGTACATTCATGCTTGCTAACAGAATTGAGGCAAACATACAAGCATTTCTCAAAGAGCTTATCGAATCGTAACCGTTCATAGGTCACTTGTTGCACTTACATCATCACCATGTCAGCATGACGAACGATTTTCTCGGCGGTAACCGATGAACTGACGATGAAAAGTATCATCATATACCGACACCGGAATAATTGGTTCCTTTATATCTTCCTTGAAGGATTCAAAGAGATTATTCCCCACGAGTATCATGTAGTACCAGGCTGCATTGCCAAAAAATCGTTTGATGGGCAATTGTTCATGATCAAAGGTTTTCAGCGAGCTGTTGGTCACTTCATCTGTTGGGTTGTGTGATCTTGATTGGTAATTGTTATGTTTCCCATTACAAGGGAAAACTTTAATCACTCGGACAAGTGCTTTTTTATACAAAATCTATTTACTCATAGATAAATAAAAAATGCTAAAGCTAAGTATAATAACAGTTAATCTAAATAACAGAAATGGATTAAAACGTACTCTTGATAGTATATTTTCTCAAGATTATAGAGATTATGAATCCATTGTTATCGATGGTGGTAGTGCTGATGGAAGCGTTGACATTATAAAAGTATATGCTGATAAAATTACTTATTGGGTTTCAGAGGCAGACAGCGGCATTTATAATGCAATGAATAAGGGCATTCTTCAGGCTAAAGGTGAATATTGTTTATTTTTAAATTCCGGAGATTGGATAATTGAGCGAAAGACTTTAAGAAGAATATTTTCTAATGATTTTAATGAAGGGTTGGTTGCTTTTAAAATAAATAAAAAAAATAATGGTTTAATCCAGAAAAATAAAAGGCCAAAATTATATGATTTTTATATGGCATCATTACCTCATCATAGTACTCTTATAAAAAAAGAACTTTTTTATCTTATTGGTTTATATAATGAGTCTTTTAAGATTGTTTCAGATTGGGAGTTTTTTATGTTAGCAATAATAAAGTACGGTATTTCTTATAGATATATAGATTTTGTTATTTGTGACAATGAACTATCAGGGATTAGTAAAACTTTATGGGATGTTCATGCACAGGAAAGGGAGTGGTGTTTTATAAATCATTTTGGGGAAGCTATTTATGATTATGAAGAAATGTCAAAATGGAAATCATCTCGTTTTTTAACTATTTTATATTTAATTAGAGGTTTTCTTATTTATATTAAAAGGTTATTTCAAAAATAGCTATATAAATATTAGATAAGGATAATATTGATATGAAATGTTAATATTATTAAATTAAAAAATTATAATAATTTAATGATTAAAGTTAATTAGTGTTTTGAAAAAACATTTTAATTATAAAATAGTTAGACATAGAATACGCAAATATTTGAATTACTTAATAAATATTTTTTATTTAGTGTTTTTGAGGATAAGGGTTTTTAAAAAGCGAAAGATTGTTTTAATTGTTTTAAATGAGCATATGGGGGATATTATAGCATGTGAGCCGATTGTTAGATCCCTAAGAAGAAATAATAAATATTCATCAGCATATATTATTTGGGCAGTAAAAAAAAGTTATAAAGAATTATTGATGTATAATCCAAATATTGATAAAGTTATTTATATGCATTGTATTTCGGAACGATTTATGAGTTTATATAAAAAATTAGTTGATAATACAGTTGATTTGCATTGTTTTGATAGATATTGTTCTTTATGCACAAATGAGAAAAATATTAAAGATGATAATACTGGGATAAGTTTGAAGAATTTTTATGATTACGGTGGTATTTTAAATGCTGTTGCAATTAAAAATAAAATCTCATTAGATGATTATCAGCCAAAAATGTATTTAAACAAAAAACAAAAAAATATTAGTAATGATTTAAATGTTAAAAATAATTATATAATTGTCCATTGTTTATCAAATAATAAAATAAAGGATTGGGATCGAGAAAAATGGATTGAGCTTTGTGTATTAATAAAAGAAAAATATAACTATACTATTGTCGAGGTTGGAATAAATCCATTAATAGAAAATGATAATATTGCTCTAAATTATTGTGGTAAATTATCTTTGTTAGAAACAGCATCAATTATAGAAAAATCTGAAATATTTATTGGAGTTGATTCTGGTCCTGCTCATATGGCAAATTCGTTTAAAATTCCGGGAATTATTTTACTTGGAAAGTATATAGGGTTTGAGAAATATATTCCATATACAGGGTATTATTTAAACAATGGTGCTGAATTAATTCATGCAAATGGATTTGTATCAGAAATAAAGACAAAAAATGTATTCGATAAATTCGAAATAATGCATAGACGTATAAAGAATTGCTCTGATCGGAAAATTCAGGAATATTTATAATATAATGCATTTATTTTATGAACAATGTTGGTGTCTATTTATATAATAACATATAATCACTCAAGCTTCGTTACAGAGGCAATAGAAGGGGCGTTATCTCAAACTTATTCTCCTCTCGAGATAATTATTTCAGATGATGCTTCAACAGATAATACATGCGAAAAGATTGAAAATATAATAAAAGATTATCATGGCAAACACAAAATAAAATATTTAAGAAATAAAAAAAATCTTGGTATAGCAAAGCATATAACAAAAGTTCTCAAAGAATGCACTGGTGAGTGGATATTTGCATCAGCCGGTGATGATATATCTGAAAAAAATCGTGTAGAATTAATGGTAGATCAATATAAAAAAAATCCTGATCTGCTTTTAATTCAAAGTTACTTGCGTGAAATAGATGTAGAAGGTAATGAGTTATATATCAATACATTAAATGATAACAAAAGAGATATACAGAATAGTCTCATAACATGGTCAGCAGAAGAGAGAGTAGAAAAAGGAAATATTCCCCATACTCACGGTGCTGGCTTTGCATATTCAAGGAAAATACTTGAAATATTCGGTATTGAACTATCAGAAAAAATAATGTTTGAGGACAATGTATTCGATTGGCGGGCAGAGCTTCTATCAGCTATTGGTATGATAAGAGTACCGCTTGTTCGACACCGTAATCATGACGGACAAACGACAAGATCCGTATCTTCTGACAAAAGGCAAAGGGTTGAATTGATGAGGCGGGTCGTTGCCAGTGATCTTGAAACAACGCTCCTGAATATCCAAGATCTTTCTTTACTGCATAAGCAGTCATACCTGTCCGATCAAACTTATTATTCCTGTATGCCATGGCTTCAGCGCAGGCTTTCTGCTATAAGAAAGAAATATGAGGTGCTGAATACTTGCTTGCCAATGAGATATCACTCGCTTCTTTGTTATCTGCTTTCCAATCATTCCAAAGAGTTTACGTTCAATCGGCGTGATATATATTCACTGTTATTTCCATGAAATCAGTATAAATAGGTTTTAGATTTATAATCACCAACAAAACCGGTATAAAATTTTGAGATATGAGACTTCTTCTTGTATCCGCGGGTGATTTTTTTTCTTCTTATGGAGGTGGTCAAATATATCTCAAAAATCTTGTCGATCGATTGATCGATGCGAAATTCGAATTGGTAATTCTTTCTCCAATCAACGTAGATCGTTCAACTGGCAGTTACCGCAATAAAAGGGTTATATATTACGCTCCAAATGATGATTTTTCGTGTAGAATACTTCGTGATATTTTTGTCGATGTAAAGCCCGATGTTGTTCATGCACATGGTATGAAATCTAAAATGGCTGAATTCTGTCATGAATTGGGAATACCATGCCTTGTTACTGCTCATCACGGTGGAATTCTCTGTCCAGCCGGAGCACTGTTAAACAAAAATGATGCAATATGCAAAGTTAAAGCTTCCCATAATGCTTGTTTGCCATGTGTTCTGAACAATATACGGTGGGGCGGATATGCTCATTTCTTTCTAAAAATGTTTTCTGTACACCAACGTCTCAAATTAGCTTATTATTTGCAGCAATATCCGTTTTTTCCATATATATCGCCCGTTTGCACAGCAACGCTTACTATTGATGAAAAAATAAATGAATGGAGCAGGATATATCGTTATTCCAGCAAATTGATAGCTCCATCAAGAGCAATTGCTGAAAGCATGATGCTGAATGGCGCACCTGCTGAAAAAATTGCAATCGTGTCTCATGGAAGTGCGGTTCCTCAGGTTGTGCGTGGTAAAAAGAATGATGCTCCGGAATATAGTACGTCAAGCTTGAAATTCTTTTTTGTCGGGCGTATCAGCTATGAGAAAGGTTTGCATGTTCTGCTAAAAGCATTGTCCCGTATATCCGGAGAGAATCTTGTTGAACTGCATGTCGTTGGAGGAGCTGAAACAAAGAATGAAATACGTTATTTGCTGACGTTGAGAAAGATATATCGTCATGACGAGCGCATTGTATGGCATGGGAAAAAAAAATATGCCGATATGAATAAGCTCATCGAACCATTCGATGTTCTGGTGCATCCGGCAATATGTCTTGAAGTTTATGGCCTGACCATAGCGGAAGCGCACATGATGCAGAAACCGGTAATTGCCACCCGCTGCGGAGGTCCGGAAGATCAGATACGGGACGGAGTGAACGGTTTGCTTGTAGAACCAAACAATTCAGAAGAGTTGAGAAAAGCAATGGAAAAACTAATCAAAAACAGAGCACTTATTGCAATCATGAGTGAGCGGGCCTCTGAAGGTGTTGTTACTATGGAAGAGCATGCTCAGAAGTTGATTAATCTATACCGGCAGTGTCTGGAACAATCTTGATTGATGCCAACAGCATGGTCATGCGTTCAGGTATGACTCACCTGCCAGGTATAGGCCGAACAACCATGCACCTTGTTGAAGCTTTTCAAAATCTCGATGATCTGCCGATTGACATCATACTTTTCACAAACACCATCAGAGGAAAGTTCTCTTTATCCAACCCATTATTCAAGCGGATAAATATACCGGTACGAACAGAAAAAATTAAAAAACTTCCTTTATTCGATTTCATCATACCCCATAAGCTTCTGCATATACCTCATAACTACGCAGAAGTTAGCGATCCGGAAAAAACTGTGGTTACTATACATGATGCCATGTTTTTCAGTTATCCCGAAGAATTCCTTGGTCATGAGTATGCAAGAGAACACTATCCTGCATTGGCTAAATCAGCTAAAGCGATCATTACTTGTTCAAATAGCTCAAAAGAGGATATCGTTACCTATATAGGAATTCCACAGGAGAAAGTAACTGTTGCGTATTGGGGTATAAACAGAGATGTTTTTTATCCGGTTGATAAAATAGAAGCATTTGTTACACTCGAAAGCAAAGGTCTGGTAAAAAGACAATACTTCATTTTTGTATCATGCGATATCGGACGGAAGAATACTGTTTCTGTTATGCATGCTTACCGTAAAGCTTTGAAGGCCAATATAAATCATGACCTTATTCTTGTATGGGGAAATCCTCCTCAAGAATACTTGAAAGAATTTTTTTCAGAGATAAATTCAGGACGAATAAAAATTTTGCCCCATGTTGACGATACACAATTACGTTTGCTGTATGCCGCTGCAACATTGACATGGTTTCCATCGAAATATGAAGGGTTCGGACTTCCGGTTCTTGAATCGATGGCGTGCGGTACACCGGTTGTAACCTGCAGTAACAGTTCCCTGAAAGAGGTTGGCGGCGATGCGGCCCTTTATGTCGAGCCTGATGATATCGACGTCATGACGGACATCATGATTTCATTCGATAAGGGCTGGAATTCCTATGACGATCTTGTAGAGAGTTCACTCAAGCACGCGGGTACATTTACATGGGAAAAAACCGCAAAAAAATATGTTGATTTCTACCTGGCAAATTTGTGATAGGTGTTGAAACACTCCCTCAAACATCTCTTTGTGCTCTTCAGACAGCAACTGCTCAAATTCAGGTTGTTATTTGTTTCAACAATTGATTTCAATAATCATTCAACCATTCTGATTATTGCGCCTCATCCAGACGACGAGATATTTGGATGTGGTGGATTTCTTCCAGAATATCTATCAAGAGGTGGCGTGGCTTATGTAGTATATCTAACAGATGGGGAAAATAGTTTGTCTGATTTACAACCAGTAGTGGTGGGACGGGAGCGAATAAAGATCAATGAGCGAGTTCTTGATATGTTGGATATAAGGAATGATCGCAGGTATTATTTAAATCTTGCTGATGGAAAGTTGCCGCGCAAAGGAGAAAATGGTTTTATTGAAGTTGTAGATAGCCTGAAAAGGCTGCTTAAGGATATCAAGCCTGATGCTGTTTTCGTGACAGACAAAAATGAGACATGGCCTTTCGATCATGTTGCAGCGTTCGAAATGGCAGACGAGGCGATAAAAGACTCTGATATAGGGACCAGCCTTTATAGTTACTGGGTATGGGTCTGGTACTCAATGCCAATAAAAAAATTCAGAGGGATCGATTGGCGCCATACTTACAGGATTCCAATTCATGCTGGAATTCAGAAAAAAAAGGAATTTATTAATGCATATCTGCAACCTCTTGCGCCTGACGGGAGGCCATGGTGTGGTGTTTTGCCTGATGCACTGCTTAAGGCATTCGATTACCCTTATGAAATTGTAACAAAAATAACGGCAGGTCGTGATTGAGTGGATACTTGTAATATGAATCTGAACTGGAAGCTTACAATTTACCGCACATGGGATGAAGTTGATGATCCTGCATTTCTTGATCAATGGCAGGATTGGATGGATCGGTCACCGGATGCACATGTATTTTTTCATCCATCACTTGTTAAGGCATGGACCGATACTTACCGCAAGCTCAGAAATATTACCCCACTTTATTGTGTTGCTGAAGCTGACGGAGTTATTGTATTTTTGCCCCTTGTATTTTGGAAAAGAAACTGGAAAAACGCATTCGTTAGAATGCTTGTACCAGCAGGATATTCAGATTATGATTATCACGATCCGATTGTAACAACATCAGTATCAAATGAATTTATGGACTCTTTTTGGTTGATGCTTGAAAAACAACTATTCGAAAAAAATAAAAAGAAATACGACCGCATTCAAATTATTGGTACAAATAGTTATAAATGTAACTTAGGTAAATGGAAAAAAAGTGAAGAAAAGTGTTTTTATAACGTATTAGATAAATATTTATCATTTGATAATTATTTATCTGATATCTCAAAGAATTTACGTCAGGATATAAGCAGGTGTAAAAGAAGAATGTCTGAAAAAGGGGTGATACAGTACAAGATACATAATAATAGTTCAATTAATAAAGCATTACTTGAACTTGATGAAATGCTTGAAGTACACAGTAATCGATGGCCGTTATCCTATAAAGCACCTGGTTTTTATCAAACATTAATAAAAAATGCGATACCATTAAATATTGTTCATTTTTCTGTCTTAGTACTAAACGATAAAAATATAAGTTGGCAAATAAGTTTTATTTATAAAGAGAAATATTATAGTTATATGCCGGCATACCTTAAGGAATTTGCAGAATATTCTCCAAGTAAAGTTCTTATGGCATTTAACTATCAATATTCCTATAATAATGGAATAAAAATATTAGATCATTTAAGAGGAGAGCACAAATATAAGAAAGAATGGAATACGGAATCATATGATTTGTATTCATATCTGCAAGATTCAAAAAAATTGATGAGTCGTATAAGATTGAATTTATTTGATTATCTGAGAAAACAGAAATCATGAAGGTGATTGTCGGAATTCCTTGCTTAAAGCGAGGTGGTACAGAAATACAGACTTTGTATCTTGTTCAGGCCTTAATTTTAGCAGGTTATACTGTTCAGGTTCTCTGTTATTTTGAATACGAAGATGAAGTCACGTCAGAATATGAACAAGCGGGTTGTATTGTTCAGTTGCTTCACTATTCACGTTCTATGCCGAAGCTTTTATTTATCCATATACTTGCCAAAATTATTCAGAAAGCAAGTCCGGATGTAGTTCATATTCAATATATGGCTCCAGGCGCCTTGCCTATATTTGCGGCAAAGTTTGCCGGAGTTAAAAAGGTTTTAGCTACGGTGCATCAGCCCTTTACTGCATCTCACGGACTGCCGGCAAAATTTATGCTGAGGGCCGCTTCGGTTCTCTGTACTCATTTTATTGCAGTCTCTCCATCAGCTGAACGCTCATGGTTCGGCTCATCTTATATGTACGATGAGCGTGAAAGTGACATTCCGCCAAGGCATTTTACTCTGTATAATGCAGTAGATGCAGGCAGGATCGTATCATTGCAATCCACTTCCGAAGCTGAAAGCATAAAGAAAAAATACCGGGATGGCGCTTCGTTTGTTTTTGGTTACATCGGGCGTTTACGTCATGAAAAAGGTGTGGATGTGCTCTGCGAGGCATTCGGACGAATTGATCAGTATTTTACTGAGATAAAATTGTTGATCGTGGGAGATGGCCCGGACAGGGGAGTGCTCGAAGAGCGCTTCACTTCGAATCCATGGTGGAAAAATGTTTACTTTGCAGGTATGAAATCTTGGGAAGAATCAATGATGCACCTTGCCGCAATGGATGCTGTTATTATACCCTCCCGTTTCGAGGGTTTCGGACTTGCTGCCGTTGAAGCTATGGCGGCTTCCAAGCCGTTGATCGCCAGTCTTACAGGCGGTCTGTCAGATATTATTGAACATGACAAATCGGGTTTATTGTTTGAAAGTGAAAATGTCAATGTGCTTGCCGATATGATGTGTCTGATTATACAGGATGAACATAAACGGCAAAGTCTCCAGAAGGGAGCTTTCGAACGTTCAAAATGCTTCGACATAAACGTTTTCAATAAGTTTATTAAAGATTTATACAGACAGGTTTTATTATGAACGACAGGCATTTTTATACCTTTTACCAGTGGTTATTTTTTACCACCGCAGTTCCGTTTCTCGGTTATGCCTTATCGTTTATTCCTCCTTCGATTTTCGGTTTCAATTTAACCGGCTGGGCATGGATAACCATGCTTCTCGTGGGATTGTATTATGCTGTTCATCAAAGAAATATCCGATTCCCTGTCATATTCTGGCTTCCATGGGCGATTTACCTGCTTGGATATATTACTGTTCAATATTCTTTTTTTGGCATGCAATTGACATTGCAGTACCTTCTGCCGATTCTCATTGGTGTTGTTGTTTCAGGATTCACCTATGACAAGGAAAAATATCTATGGCTGTTCAAGATGCTGGCAAAACTCAGCTTGTTTGTTGTTGTCCTTTTTGCTATCGGATATTTATTCAGGGGTGGCTATACGCCTGAAGCCGCCGCAACTCCGATGCTGCTCTGCATTATGGCAGCATTGTGCCTCGGCATTTTTTTTATTTCAGGACAATTACCGTTCCTTTTGCTATTCGGTGCTTTATTTCTTGTACCGGTTATTGATATGACCCGAATGGGAATCGCAGTGTTTATCATGGTCCTCGTGATGCATTTTGCAAACAAACATATTGTTTCGAAAGTAATTATCGGGGTTATAGGTTTTGTGCTTCTAACCGGTGTTGTGAATTCGGAGCGCTTCCGGGAGAAAACTTTACATACGAAAAATGAAACTCTCGAGTTAAATGATCTGGTGAAAAATCCGAACTATTATCAGAATAAAAAAATACGAACCTCCGGAAGAATTGTCTGGTATGAATTATTGAAGCCTGGCCTTGCCGAAAAACCTGTTTTCGGAAATGGTCCACGTGCCGACGGGATTGTTCTTTCTCGTTTTTTTCAAGGAGAAAGGCTGGGCGAAGCTCACAACGATTATCTTTCTGTCCTTTACAATTATGGATATATCGGACTTGCTTTACTGCTTTTTGGGTTCGGGGCGACTTTTCTTTCGATGTTCAGGGCTTTTCAGCAAACTAACAACAGTTACCGCTTTCTTCTCATTTCCTCGACGATGACGCTTATGATCGGATTTCTCATGTTTATGTACAGCGATAATATTCTCAAGTACACTGTTTTATTTCCCAATATTTTCTTTGCTATGACTGGTATGGTATTTGCTAAATATGAAAGCGAATCATGATTGCTTGAGATGGATATTTCAGTCGTCATACCTCTTTATAACAAAAAAGATACAATAGAAAGAGCACTTGAATCGGTTCGGCATCAGAGCCTGCAGCCGAAAGAAATCATTGTCGTGAACGATGGATCAACTGACGGTTCGGAAAAGATTGCGGAAGCTATGAATGTTCCTGATTTACGGATAATACATCAGCAGAATGCCGGTGTATCTGCTGCACGAAACAGGGGAATATATGAGGCTGAATCAGAATGGATCGCTTTTCTCGATGCAGATGATGAATGGATGTCTGATTTTCTTGAAACTATTCGCTCTCTTCAAGGTAGATTTTCTGAATGTACGGTTTGTGCTACTGCATATCGGCTTGGTGATCAAAAAGGGAATACCAGACCAATAGTCCTTAAAAGACTTCCTTTTATTCAGGACGGTGTACTTTCCAATTATTTCGAGGTTGCTTCCTGCTCATCTCCGCCAATATGTTCTTCCGCTGTTTGTGTGAAAAAAACTTCTTTTGATGCTGTCGGTGGTTTTCCGGAAGGCATTCGTTCAGGTGAAGATCTCTTGACCTGGGCAAGGCTTGCAGCGAGTAACAACATTGCTTACACGATTCAACCTCATGCGATTTTCTGGCAGGATCCTGCCCATACCTATCAAAACAAACCAAGCCGTACGCCACAAAAAAACGATCTGGTAGGAAGAGAGCTGCAATCGATTAAAATGAGTTCTTTGAAAAATATTGATGGCATCGATCACTATATCGCACAATGGCATAAAATGCGTGCATCCATCTATCTTCGGCTCAATATAAGATGGTATACAATCGAGGAATGCCTTAAAAGCCTGAGACATCGACTGCTTAATCCGCCGGTGTATGCTTACCTGGCTTTATGTGTGCTACCCGACAGCATCGTTCAGACGATTTTTAAACATGCCGGTAAAAATTGTCCTTCGTGATGAGGGTTGCATTTGTCCATACTGATTTTCGATTGTATTGGCCTGCACGCGTGAAAGCACTCGATGAGTTTCTGAAAGAGAAAGGAGTTACGCTTTCTGTTGTTGAAATTGCCGGAAAAGGATCTCCCTATAGCTTTGACAATGTTTCAAATAAACAACTATTTCTTGATTGGTGCATATTGTTTCCTGATGAGGCAATGGAGCAGATAAGTCCAGATAAAGCTGTCCGTGCGGTAATAGATAAATTGAATAAAATCAAGCCGGATGTTGTATTTGCAGGAGCGGTAGCTTTTCCTTCAGGAGCGGCAGCTATAAGATGGTGCTTATTAAATAGAAAGCCTGTGATTATTTTTGACAATGCCCGGCTTGAAGATGTGCCAAGGGCTTTTTATATCAATTGGGCGAAAAAGCAGCTCTATAGACTGGTTGATGCAATGCTTATCCCTGCTTCGTCTCATGTATCTACATTCCGATATTTCGGGTTAAAGACGGAACAACTGTTTTTCGGGATCAACTGTGTAGACAATCAATTTTTTTCAGATCAGGCTAATATATTTTCATCTTTAACTGTTCCTCATAACCACCCATATCTGCTTGCTATAGGAAGGCAGGTTCGGAAAAAAAACTGGGCCAAACTAATCTCAGCATATATCGCTGTACGAAAAACAGATCCTCCAAATCCCTTTGACCTTCTGTTTATTGGCGATGGTCCGGAACATGATGTATTGATGAATGCTTCAGGTGATGAGATCAACCGGTCAATTCATTTTTTGCCTTTCAAAAGCCAGCAGGAGTTATGTGTGTACTATAAGCATGCCGAAGGGCTGGTACTGCCAAGTCTGTATGGTGAAACTTGGGGGCTTGTCGTTAACGAGGCAATGGCCTCCGGATTGCCAGTCCTTGTAAGCGGCAAATGTGGATGTGCAGAAACACTGGTTAAGCATGAAAATAACGGTTTCGTATTCGAACCTGAAGATCAAACATTAATTGCCGATGTTCTTGAAAAGTTCATGTCGATGTCACACAAACAGCGAAAAGCGATGGGTGAAATATCAAAAAACATCATTGATGAATGGGGATTCGAGCGGTTTTGCAAGGGTGTATGGAAAGCAATTGAATTTGTTTGTTCTGAAAATAAACGGTCAGGTACTTTATCAGGTAAAATCATATCTAATTTTTGGAACGGTCGTTATAATCCAACATGAATAATTAATAAATCTAAAGCAATATTTATGTTGTTTGCAAAAATATATATTTTCATATTATTTTTTTTACATAATTTACTTGGGATTAAGTTTTATGGTTTAGGAATAATTCAGAATATAATAATTAGTGACTATGTTTTAAGTTTCAAAAATAAAAAAATTTTTTATAATCATAAAATTAAAGGTTCATATGATTTGTTGATAATTGGTAAATCTAATGAACCCGAAACGCATTTATTTATTAATTTTGTAATTCCGAAACTTAATAATTGTTCATTTGTTGATATTGGGGCTTCTGTTGGTGAAATGGTTATAGGTGTTTCAGTTTTCGATAATATTGAAAAGATTTATGCATTTGAGCTAAGAAGAGAATGCGCCGAAGTTATTATGAGATCATGTGAAATGAATCAAGAGAAAAGAGTAAAAGTTTATCAGAAAGCACTTGGGAATAAAAAAGGCACTATTGAATTTTGTGATGACAGGAGTGGATCTGGTAGTGGAGTTTATGAGAGAGATTTAGACTTGAATGTCAAAAAAAGTGAAGTAGACCCTATGTATCTACACTTGATGCGGAGATACAGGGATTAATAAAAAATCCAATAATTCTGGTTAATGTTGAAGGTTATGAACCATTTGTATTAGAAGGAGGAAAAGAATTTATTAAAAAAAATAAACCACTGATTATTTTCGAATATAATGATTTAAGTAAAAAGCATTTTCATATCAATGATATAAAAAAAATAATTGGTAACGAATATGATATTTATCGTATGCGCAGTGATGGCCATCTTGATTATGATTATATCCATACCTGGAATTGTGTCGCATGTCCAAAAGAAACTGTTTGTGAAGAAATCTGTTCAAGCCTTATAATAGCTTGAAAGTACTCATAATCCATAATAAATACGGCGTTTATTCGGGTGAAGAGGCTGTTGTAAATATGCATATAGAGCTATTGAGAAAAGCCGGTCATAAGGTTATATCTTATAATAGAAATAGTTCAGAAATAGATAAAAAAATAATCCGAAAAATATTAGCTTTTTTCACTGCCTTATACAATCCGGTTTCTATTAGAAAAATAAAAAATATACTGAAAGATTTTCGTCCAGATATTATTCATATTCACAATCTTTATCCATTAATTTCACCAGCTATCCTTCCTGTAATCCGCAAAGCAGGTATTCCCATAGTTATGACGGTTCATAATTACCGGCTTATCTGTCCAAATGGTTTGTTATTTAACAAAAAAGGGATATGTGAGGCATGTGCTGGGGGAAGAGAATGGAACTGCATTCAATATAACTGTGAAAGATCATTTCCGAAAAGTATAGGATATTCGCTTCGCAATATTTCAGCTCGTTTGCTCAGGCAATACATAGATAACGTCTCGGCATTTTTATGTTTGACAGATTATCAGAGAAAAAAGCTTGTTGAAAATAGTTTTCCTGCCGATCGATGTTTTGTATTGCCGAATTTTATAGAAGAAGTTTCATTGGATATACCTGGTGAGCTTTCAGAAAAGAATGGTTTTGTCTTTCTTGGACGTCTCAATCGTCAGAAGGGGATTGATATAATTCTAAAAGCGGCTGAATTATGCCCCGACATTCCCTTCTACCTTGCGGGAAAACCAGATGAATCTTTTGTCGATATATCTTATTTACCTCGGAATGTCAAGTGGCTGGGAGTGATAGAAAAGGAGGAAATAGACCGATTGTTAAAGAAAATGCAAGCCCTGGTTTTTACCAGTAGATCATATGAAGGTTTTCCAATGGTTTTTCTTGAAGCGATGCAACATGGTATTCCTGTCATCGCTCCAAGATTGGCAGGCAACCCCGAGATTATCCGTGACGGGTATAACGGCTGGCTGTTCGATCCTGAAGATGTCGATGATCTGGTTGAGAAGATAAGGACAGTTCATGAGAATCCTGAAACCGCGATGATTTATGGAAGCAATGGATATAAGCGATTAAGTAATGAATACAACAGTGAAACTTGGTCTAATGAATATAAGAAGATCGTAACTTCACTTCTTCAATAGTTATAAAAGGTTGTGTTTATTTAATATATTTTAGATTGATAGTTCAAATGGATTTATCCTATTTATTTACATAATACAATGAGAATGAATAAAGTTATTTTACAATCAATATTTGTAATAATATTGTTTTTCATAAAGCCAGTTTGTCTGCTTCATGCACAGACTGTCGATGAGTACTATGAAAACCTGATCAAAGAAGAGGATTTCAAAAAAAGTGCTGATGAGAAGGTGAAAAGCGGGCAGTATAAAAATGCCCATAAAGATTATGAAAAAGCCATTGAAATCAATCCTTCGGATGTTAATGCATATATAGGGCGGGGGAATGCCCGGTATAAGCTTGAAAATTACCGTGCGGCAACACGTGATTATGAAAAAGCTCTTCGACTGAAACCGGACGATGTCAATGCCTTGATGGCCAGGGGGGCGGCGAGGTACCAACTGGGATTTTATCCGGCGGCAAAACATGATTTCAGTCAGGTAATCGAACACAATCCGGAGATGGCTGAAGCTTATGTCATGCGAGGCCATACCTGCTGCTTTTTGAATGACTACCAGTCGGCAGAGAAGGATTATACAAAAGCTATCGAGTTGAAACCCGGTCAGGCTAAAGTATACTTCAACCGGGCAAAGGCAAGATTGAAGCTTGGCGATAAAGCGGGAGCCGTAGCTGATTACCGTCAGGCTGCTGCACTTGGCCTTAAAATTGCCCAGGACTGGCTTTCAAAAAACGGATATTGAGCAATGCAAGATGTTGGTACAGGTGAGAGTCTGACAGAAAATATCCTTGGCTACCGAGTTTATCGAGAAAGTCTTGATGCTTCTGTTCGTGCCATTACAGAATGGATTCAGAAAGGAAAGGAGTGCAGAACACTTGCCTGTATCAACCCTCATTCATATGTCCTGTCACTGAAGGACCTCGACTTTTCAACTGCTCTGCATGAGGCAGACTGGCTTGTACCGGATGGCGCGGGTATTGTCTATGCGTCGAAATATCTTCGCGGCAGCATAACCACCCGCATAACAGGTTCCGATATTTTTGCTGCCGTCAATGCTGCTCTCGTTAAACAGAAATTCGGCAGTGTCTTTTTTCTTGGATCGACGGAAGCAACGCTTGAATTGATCAGAAAAAAGATGGCTGCGGATTTTCCCTGTGTGAAAGTGGCCGGATCATACTCTCCGCCTTTTAAAGAAGTGTTTTCTAAAGAAGACAACGACGCCATGATTGCGGCTGTCAATCAGGCTAAACCCGATGTGTTGTGGGTTGGCATGACCTCTCCCAAACAGGATATCTGGATTTTTGAAAATCGCCACCGGCTGCAGGTGAAATTTGCTGCAGGTGTGGGAGCGGTATTCGATTTTTATACCGGTCAGATCAAACGATCTCATCCTGTTTTCCAGAAGCTCGGCCTCGAATGGCTTCCGCGTCTCCTTCAGGACCCGAAACGGCTCTGGAAGCGGATGTTCATTTCAGCACCGGTCTTTTTATGGCATCTCTACAGTACAAAACGCTTGACTGAATTCGAAGCATAGCGGATTTGATGCGTTTTACTTACTCCCGCCTCTGATTCCTTCATCAGGTATTCTTCCGACATTCTATCCTTACGTTTTCTTTTTCAGAAGATAATCCTGCATTCCCTGTTTACTTTCCATACGACCTTGACTGACCCAGGTAATGGGGGAGGAATGGTTTTCTTCACTCCGTATTGTAAACCATATTGAGCGTGTTGTAGGTCTTGTCGATCTCGTTGGCGTATTTGGTGGTGATCGCCTTGCGTTTGAGCTTCAGGGTCGGGGTCATGTGGCCGTTTTCCACCGTGAACGGGTCTTCGATCAGCACGAACTTGCGTACCTTTTCATGAGTTGCGAGCTGTCGTGAAACGGTGCGCATGAGTTTTTCATACAGGCTCTGCACGCTCTTGTGCTCGATCAGTGCCTTGTTGCCGGATACCGAGATGTGCTCGGCAGTTGCGAACTCCTTGAGCTTGCTGAAATCAGGCACGATCAGGGCGATAAGGAACGGTCGTTTTTCACCGATCACGACAACCTGGTCGACATAAGGGCTTTCGGCAATCATGTTTTCTATGGGCATCGGTGCGATGTTTTTTCCGCCCGATGTGACAATGATGTGCTTTTTGCGGTCTGTTATTTTCAGGTACCCCTCCTTGTCAATCTCACCGATATCCCCCGTATGGAACCAGCCGTTTACGATGACCTCATTGGTTGCGGCCTCGTCTTTCCAGTATCCTTTCATGATATTCGGTCCTTTAAGCAGGATCTCCCCGTCTTCAGCTATTTTCACCTCCACATTGTTTACAGCCGGTCCGACAGTGCCGTACTTGATTTTTTCAGGCCGGTTGACATGCGTGACCGGTGAGGTTTCCGTAAGTCCGAAACCCTCAAGGATAGAGATATCGAGCGACTGGAAAAACTCGCCGATTTTCTGGGGCAGAGCGGCTCCTCCCGAGACGAAATAGCGCAGTCTTCCGCCGAACTTTTTCTTGATTTTATGGTAGACCAGTTTGTCGGCAAGGGAATGCTGCATCGACACGATTTTTGACGGTCGTCCTTTTTCCCTGATCTGCTGGTGATACTTTTCACCGATACTGAGCGCCCAGTGAAATACTTTCTGTTTTGCCTGTTTTTCAGCCGAGATCTGTTTGAGAATATTCATTTTTATCCGGTCAAACAGTCTCGGTACCGTGAAAATGATCGTGGGACGGGCTTCCGTCATGTTCAGTGATATGGTTTCGATACTTTCCGCAAGGTAAATGCTTGCGCCGCAGGCAAACAGCAGGTAATAGCCGCCGGTGCGCTCATATGCGTGTGAAAGCGGGAGGAAAGATAGGCCGCAGTCTGATTCGTCGAGACGGATGATCGAGGAACAGGACTTCACGTTTTCACAAATGTTCCGGTGAGTGAGCATAACCCCTTTCGGAAGGCCGGTAGTACCTGAAGTGTATATGATGGTTGCTATATCATCAGGATCGACCGGAGCTCTGTCGGCGATCCACGGCTTCTCTTCAATCAGCTTTTTTCCCTGTTCCTTCGCAACGTTCAGATCGGTAACCTCTTCCATTTTCTCCTCGAGGCGGTTCATGATCACCACAAGGGTGAGTTCAGGGAGGTTCTGCCAGATCGAGAGTATTTTTCCGAGCTGAAGCATGTTGGAAACGATGATTGCCTTTGCGCCGGAGTTTTTGAGAATGTATTCGATCTGGTTGGGTGGCAGGGAAGGATAGAGAGGAACATTGATGGCGCCGATATTGAGAATTGCCATATCGGTGAGGTACCATCCCGGCCTGTTTTCCGACAGGATAGCTACCCGGTCTTTCGGTTCTATTTTATTATGTCTCAGAAAGGCGGAGAAATGCTGAACGTCTTCTTCCAGCGCAGAATAGGGAATAGGCTCGTATACGCCGTTTACTTTCCTTGCTATCGGAAATTTAGACTCCTGTCCCCTGAAATGAGTGAAAACAGAAGAAAAGAGCTCGGGTAATGTCCCGAAATCAGGATTGATCAGTCCCATCAGCGAGAGCGTTTATTGATGAAAAGAATTTGAACTGGAAAAAAACCAAGGAATCCGTCAGAATCTTACAGTAGACGATCAGCAGTAGTGTCAACAGCCTGAAAAAACTACATCGGCGTGGTCTTTAGAATAAACAAATATTTAATAATACATTGTTATCTTTGCAAATCGCAAAATCGGCTTTTTATCATATTTTTTCCCTTATTTCCTGATATTTTCTGCAAATGACAAAAAAATCCGCTCCAAACTGGCTCGGTTACATCGGTCTTGCTCTTGGTGTTCTGCTGATCGGTTATCTTGTCAGTCAGTTTGAACTTGAGAAAGCCTGGGAGCGCATATGTTCTATCGGGTATCTGTCGGTCGTCATTCTCCTTCCTTTTCTTTGTCTGCATGTCGTCGAGACCTACTCCTGGCTTCAGCTTTTTCCCGGAAAAAACCACAAAATATCGTTCGTCAAGCTTCTCAAAATTCAGATAATCTCCGAAACGGTTTCCATGACGATTCCGGCAGGGATGCCAATAGGTGAATCGCTTCGTCCCTTTTTGTGCAGACGTTATATGGACATTCCGGTCCCGACCGCAGTTGCGAGCGTCGCGGTACGCAAGTTGATGCTTGGCGCGATCCAAGGCCTTTATACCCTTATCGGTGCTATAGCAGGTTTTTCCTTTCTCCAGAGTGTTTCCACCCTGATGATTGGATTCGAGGGTCTTGGATTTATCCTCGCCGGCAGCGGTATCGTGGTTTTTGCCGCTTTCATGCTGTTTATACTGCTCCTGCTCAATGGTGAGGCTGCACAGAAAATTCATGGTTTTCTGATGCTTATTCCTTTCCGGAAAGTCAAAGACAGGCTGCTCGAGATGGAGTCGGGATTTCATGAAACCGACCAGGAACTGAAAGTGATCAGGGAGATGTCGCCTGGAAAACTGGTCATGGTGATGCTGTATTATCTCGTTGCATGGTTTATGCTCGCAACTGAAAGTTATATTATATTGCGGTTACTGGGAGTAGATATTACGTTTTTTCAGGTGCTCTCCATAGATACGGCTCTATCCATGCTGCGGGCTGTGTTTTTTTTCATTCCATCCGGACTTGGTGTTCAGGAGATCGGTTATCTGGCATTTTTCAGGGTGCTTGGAATTCAGGACGCGGTCATTGCCGGTGAAGCGTTTGTGCTGGTAAGGCGTTTCAAGGAAATAATATGGTACTCGTTCGGGTATCTGATCATGTTTCTTTCCGGCGTTCGCCTTCGTGATGCTGAACAAGTCCGTATTGTTGAATCATGAAGAAAAAGATTTTATTTATTTGCGGATCGATGAATCAGACTACCCAGATGCATCAGATATCGGGTTGGCTGAAGGAATATGATCAGTATTTTTCACCGTTTTTCAGTGATGGACTTCTTGGCACTGCAAGAGACCTCGGGCTCCTCGAGTTCACCATTCTCGGGAAAAAGCGTTCACAGCGTTCGATCGACTACCTTCTTTCTCATGATCTTCAGCTCGATGTGGGTGGTTATAAGCACGAATACGATCTTGTTGTCACCTGTACGGATCTGATTGTACCGAAACATATCCGCCGCAGGAAAATTGTCCTTGTGCAGGAAGGAATGACCGAGCCGGAGACTATCCTGTTTCACCTCGCCAGGAATTTTCAATGGGTTCCCCGATGGATTGCCGGTACATCAACAACCGGTCTTTCCGATTCCTATGAAAAATTCTGCGTTGCCAGCGAGGGTTACCGTGAACTGTTTATCCGCAAGGGAGTGAATCCTGACAAGATCGAGGTAACGAGCATTCCGAACTTTGACAATTGCGAGCAGTATCTGCAGAACAATTTCAAACACCGGGATTATGTGCTGGTCTGTACTTCCGACAACAGGGAGACCTTCATTTACGAGAACCGGCCGAAAAATATCAGGAAGTATGTCGAGATGGCAGGTGAATCAAAGCTTGTTTTTAAGCTACATCCCAATGAAAATGCAGAACGTGCAGTCAGGGAGATAGAACGTTATGCTCCGGACAGCCTTGTTTTCGCCGAAGGAAAAACTGAAGAAATGATTGCAAATTCCCGGATGCTGATTGCCCATTTTTCATCGACGATTTTTGTCGGTTCAGCTTTGAACAAGGAAGTCCATTGCGGACTGGACCCGGAAGAGCTGAAAATACTGACACCCTGGCAGAACAAATCCGCATCGAAAATGATCGCCGATGTTTGCCGTCGGGTCATCGATGGCTGAAATTACAGAAAACGAATTTATATTGATGCAGACCATAGCTGTCATTCCTGCAAGGGGAGGCTCAAAAGGCCTTAAAAACAAGAATATTTATCCAGTTGCCGGGAAGCCTCTGCTTGCATGGACCGTTTCGCAGGCATTGGCATCGAAAAGTATCGGAAAGGTTTTTGTTTCGACCGATGACCGGAAAATAGCCGATGTTGCAGTTGCCTGCGGTGCAGAGGTGATTGAACGCCCTCAGGAAATTGCCGGAGACAAGGCAACTTCCGAATCGGCCATTCATCATACCCTTGAAATTGTTGAAAGGGATTACCATATATCCGTCGATGCGGTGGTTTTTCTTCAGGCAACCTCTCCCCTGAGAAAAGCAGGAGATATTGACCGTGCAGTCGAACATTTTCAGCGTGAACAGGCAGATTCGCTTATTTCGGTTACAAAAGCCGATGATCTTACGCTGTGGGAATCAACTGAAGGCATGTGGCGAAGCGTGAACTTTGATTACCGCAACCGCGGTATGCGTCAGGACAGACCGTCACAGTACATTGAAAATGGTTCGATCTATATTTTTACACCAGAGGTTCTGAAAACATATAACAACAGGATCGGCGGAAAAATGTCGGTATATGAAATGGAGTTCTGGCAGACATGGGAGATCGATACGCTCGAAGAGATAGATTTGATTGAATATTACCTTTACAAGAAAAACCTGGCGGACCAGGTTGCTGGCTAATAAAAACCATTACACATCACATTTATGAATTTCTTTTTATCGACCGATCTTGTTATCGGTGTTAACGAGTCGTTGAAACTCAGCGATTATCTGGCAGATTTATCGATCAAGCAGCCAGGAATCATTTATGATGCGAATCTTTCCGGCAATCTCTATTTCCAGGAAGTGCTCAGAAAACTGACCACCGGGTATACCAACTCGGTTGTTTACTGCAACGAATTCAAAGGTGAACCGACCTATGTTCATCTCGACAATGTTGCGGAATTTTTCCGTAACAACCCGACGGACGGCATTATCGCTATCGGCGGCGGCAGCACCCTCGATCTTGGCAAAGGCGTGGCCATGCTTATGACCAACCATGTTCCTGCCCTGTCACTGAAAGGGTATCCAAAGGGAGTGAACGATCCCCTGCCTCTGGTAACTGTTCCGTCACTGCTTGGCAGCGGTGCCGAGGTAAGCTTCAATGCTGTTTTTATCGATGAGGTGGAAGGCAGAAAACTCGGTATCAACAACCGCAAGAATTTTCCAAAGAAAGCGGTGGTCGATCCCCAGCTGTCCATGACGGCCCCGATGGAAAGCGTCATCGCTTCAGCTATGGACTGTCTTGTGCATTGTGTTGACAGTTTTGGATCGGTAAAGCATACACCGATCAGCAGGATATTTTCCATTGAAGGATTCCAGAGAACATTTTACGCTTTGCAGCAAGGCCAGCTCGACAGGGCTGAATCAAGGCTCGATCTTGCAATCGGCAGCGTTTGCGGTATTACAGCGCTCATGAATGCCAGCGATGGACCTACAAACGGATTTGCCTATTATCTCGGGGTGAAGCACCGTTTGCCGCATGGCCTTGCAGGCGCGATTTTTCTCAAGGAAGTTATGCGTTACAACCACAACCACGGATATGAGAAATACGCCCTTCTGAACCCCATGCGTACTTCGCCTTCACCAAAAGAAGCTACGATAGAACTGCTTGAAGAGATGGATGCTCTTTACAAGCAGCTTGAAATTCCGAATCTTGTCTCGTATGGTTATGGCCAGGGGAATGTCGCCGAACTTGCACAGAAAGCATCCGAGGCTCTGAAAGGATCGTTTTCGGGCAACCCGATCGAGTTTACCGAGGAATCGGCCAGGGAAGTAGTTTTACAATTAATTTAAAAGGAACCATAAATTATGGCAGGAGCAGAAATAATCGGCCGGGAGGAGCTGGCCGAGATACAGGAACTTTTCAGCAGGGAAAAGGTCAACTTGTACCGGTACGGTGCAGGCAACTACAAAACACGGGAGTTCGAGGAAAAATTCGCGGCATGGATGGGGGTGAAATACGCCCACGCAGTGTCATCCGGAACGGCGGCAATCCATTGCGCACTTGCCGGTGCAGGTATCGGCCCGGGGGATGAGGTTATCACGACAGCATGGACGTTCATTGCGCCTGTAGAGGCAATGTGTGCCCTTGGAGCGATTCCTGTCCCGGTTGAAATCGACGAAACCTATCATCTCGATCCCGCTGAAATCGAAAAGGCGATTACACCGGCAACGAAAGCTGTTGTCGCTATTCCCATGTGGGCACCTCCCAAAATGGAAGAAATTGCCGCAATCTGCAGGAAACACGGCCTCATTCTTATCGAAGATGCCGCGCAGGCGCTTGGTGCATCCTACAGAGGACAGAAGCTCGGTACCATCGGCAGTGTCGGCTCATTCTCTTTCGATGCGGGAAAGACCATGCATACAGGAGAAGGCGGAATGATGATTACCAATGACAAGGAGATCTATGAACGGGCGGCCGAATTTTCCGATCATGGCCATATGCACATTCCCGGCTTACCGAGAGGCAAGGACCCGAGAAGGGCGAAGGGATTGAATCTGCGCATCAGCGAGGTGACTTCCGCCATCGGTATCGCCCAGCTTGCAAAGATTGACATGATTCTTTCAAAAGCGCAGGAAAACAAGCGCAGGATCAAAGACGCAATCCGCCATCTCGACAACATAACGTTGCGTCCATTCAGTGATGAAGCCGGTTCGCAGGGGGATACCCTGATTTTCAAGGTCAGGGACCGGGAAGCGGCCCTTCAGTTCGAAGCACATCTGCTCGAGCACGGTTTCGGTACGAAAATCCTGCCGGAAGCTATAGAGTGGCACTATGCCGGTATATGGAGCCATCTTCTCTGTGAGATTGACCGGTACCGCGATGCCGATCTCGAAAAGCTCTGGCCGAAAACCGGTCAGATGCTCCGCAGCAGCATCTGTATCAACATACCTGTGCTGATGGATGATGCGACAATCGAAAAGCTTGTCAAGGCGATTGTATCCGCTTCTGAAAAAATCGGATAAAGTGTTGAACCGAGAAGTATCTCAAACGAAAAAAGCCTGTGCGACACACAGGCTTTTTTCATTATTGCTGGAGGCGAAGAGCGGATTCGAACCGCTGTACAAGGTTTTGCAGACCTCTGCCTGACCACTCGGCCACTTCGCCGCTGAAAGGAATTGTAAAGGTAAGAAAAAGTTACACTTTTGCAAATCACTCTCTGCAATCACTCGATATCTTCCGCTTCAACGCGCTCGATACAGTCCTTTCTGATATATTGAGGGTTGTTGATCTTTGGCGAAACAGGGTAGAGCTCAAGAGTTTCATCCGATGACGGAGCGAGAAGCCTGTTATTTTGCGGATTTTCGGCATCGAGCCACGTTTTCCAGTTTTCCGGTTCAAGAATGACCGGCATCCGGTCATGAACTCCCTTCATTTCACGATTGGCATGTGTTGTTATGATCGTGCAGGAAATAACCTGTTCATCAGTTGAGCCGGTTGGATGCCACTCTTCCCACAAACCGGCAAAAGCCATAGGAGAGTTGTCTTTCCGATGGATATACCAGGGCTGCTTGCGCCCGCTTGTCGATTGTTTCCATTCGTAGAACCCGCTTGCAGGGATCAGGCAGTGGTTATGGTTCACTGCATGACGGAAATAAGGTTTTTTTGCAAGACTTTCCGCTCTTGCATTGATCGGCCGTATTTTCGGCAGGTCTTTCGACCAATGCGGGACAAGTCCCCATTTTGCGTTAGTTAAAACAGCTTTGTCCTGCCTGCCGAGAAGGGTGGTTATCGAGCTTTCAGGGGCGATATTGTATCCCGGACTGAAATGAAACTTTTCGTCTTCTTCAAATGGAAGTTCGAGTTGACGAAGCAGTTCTATGAAGTGCTTCAACTCGAAAAATCCGAACCTGCCGCACATATTCCTTTTTTCAGGTTTATTCGTGTCATTGTCAATTATGGAAACTTAAGAAAAGCTTGCCAAACATTTACGGAATCAGCGGCATAAAACGGTTTTTGGAAAACAGTGTTATTTCTTTTTTTTTACTTTTATGATGCTATCAGTGCAGAAGGGCATGAATTCATCCATATGAACTCGTTGCTCCGGCGATAAAAAAAGTATCAACTATCTTATATGGCAGAATCAGTGTTCTTGTCATTCTATCTTGTTCATGTTATTCTGAACAAAGTGAAGAATCCATAAAGGGTAAAGTCAGGAAATTGGATGCTTCACTTCATTTCATGACGTTCAGCATGACGGAACGTCATGTCGTTGCGGAATGCCATTACTCTCTTCGGAATTGATCTGCGGCCTGTAACAGCGATAATAATAAATAACAACACAAACGGCTTGTTTCTATCATGGAAGTCATTTTCCTGTCGGTCATCACTCTCCTGCTTGTTTTTGCCGTCTACCGGATCATCAGCGATGCACCCCTTAAATCCGAACTTGAACGGCTTCGCGCATCCGAGCAGGAGACCCGGATCTCAGTTTCAAGGTGTGAAACACTGTCGAAAGAGGTTGAACAGCTTAGAATCGAGAAAGCTGTTCTCGATGCCGATCTTCGGGGGGAGCGCCGCAGTGCCGAGGAAAAAGCCGCGTTTCTGCAATTATCCGAGGAACGCCTGAAAACGGAATTCGAGAATCTTTCCCGCAGGATTCTCGATGAACGTGGCAAGTCTCTTGGCGAGGAGAGCCGTGAACGGTTGAATGCTCTTCTTTTGCCTCTACGGGATCAGCTCGATGCTTTCAGGCGAAGGGTGGACGAAGTCCACAGGAACGATACCGAGCACTCTGCCCGCCTGATGGAGCAGGTGCGCCAGCTGCAGGAAATGAGCATCAGGGTGAGCGATGAAGCGAACATGCTTGCCCGTGCGATCAAAGGTGATGCAAAGAAGCAGGGTGACTGGGGTGAAATGATCATTGAAAGGATTTTCGAAGCATCGGGCCTTCAAAAGGGCCGTGAGTATGTCGCACAGGAAAGTTTCAGGGGAGAAGACGGTGGCATCAAACGCCCGGACTTTATGGTTATGCTTCCGGAGAACAAGGCGGTCATCGTTGATTCGAAGGTATCCCTTACTGCATATGAACGTTATTGCAGCCATGAAGACGAATCCCGCCGGGAGCAGGCGTTGAAGGAACACATTCAGTCGGTCCGCCGCCATGCTGCGGGACTTCAGGAAAAGGACTACAGTGATATAGGAGGTAACCGGACGCTGGATTTCGTCATCATGTGCATTCCTCTCGAACCAGCCTGGCAGCTTGTCATGCAGGCAGACCCGGAACTGCTTTACGATCTTTCCGGAAAAAATATCGTATTGTGCGGACCGGCAACCCTTATGATCACACTCAGGATCATTGCCCAGATCTGGCGGAGAGAGAATGAAAACCGCAATGCCGAACTTATTGCGGACCGGGCCGGAAAAATATATGATCAGGTCTTTCTTGTCTGCGAAGCCCTCGGCGATGCACGGAAAAAGCTTTCGGGTGTTTCCGAAGCGTTTGATCTCGCCATGAAACGTCTCAGAGACGGAAAAGGGAACCTTGTCGGAAGAGTGGAAGAAATACGGAAGCTTGGAGCGAAAGTCAGCAGGCAGATACCGATCGATCATTCGATCGATGCCGGGAGCTTTCAGGCAGAAGGTGATGAAAAGTAAAACAACTCATTCAGTTACATTGACGATTGGACAAATACCTCGATTTCCCGCTCGATTTCATCTCCCGATATGTTCTGGGCGACTTTAAGGTCGTAATCCATCTGCAGGCCCAGCCAGAACTCGGGCGGGGTTCCGAAATAACGGGCGAGCCGGAGAGCTGTATTGGCAGTAACGCTCTGTTTTCCCGAGATTATTTCATTGATCCGCGAGACCGGGATATGAATATCCTCGGCGACCCGTGTTTCGGTAATATTCATAGGGTTCAGAAAATCTTCAAGCAGAACAGTCCCCGGATGAAGCGGCTCCATTTTCCTTACGGACATGAGTGATCTCCTCGTTCTCGTTATAACCTCAATTTTCCTGCCTTTTTCCTTGTCTCTTCAGGTTAACATTTTTATCAGATATCACGCATTTTATTTCTTTCTTATTTACTGTTTTGCATTTCTCGATAGAAATATTTCATAATCCTTCGGTTCAACCTGGATACAGTTTTTAAAAATTCGCAGTCACGTCAGTTTTTTTGCTGCGAGATGATGCAAAGGAATGGATGGCGAATGAACGGGAACCGTTGCCCGGATAAAAAAAGAGAAGCATCCGGAACCTCTGGGTTCGGAATGCTTCCCTTATAGTGACAGTTCAAACAAGAAGAACCAGCAGCTTATCCGACTTGTTTACCCGCCATGACGAGGGTCGGAGGTGCTCCAAGGTGCCTGCCGGCAAGCAGGACATTCCAGTATAGCGGTTCGAAGCCAAGCTTGCCGTACCAGTTCATTTTTGTTTCATGCAGCAGCGTGAAAGGTCCGAGCTTCGGCATAGGGTATTTACCGGGCAGCGGTTCGATCCTGTAGTTGAAGTCGATCAGCGACGATGTGCCTTTGGAATAAACGATAAAGCAGGTTGAGTGACCGTCGTAGATTTCTTCGGGCTTTACACCGTGGATTTCAGCCATGATGTTGAACACCACGACGTCGGCTTCATAGTGCGCAACTGAACCTGCCTTCGATGTGGGTACGTTTGTGGCGTCACCGATAACGTAAATCCTTTCGTGCTTGAGAGCTTTGAGAGTGTTGTGGTGGGTGGGGACATATCCGATACCATCATCGATACCGGAATCGCTTATCACCTTGTCGCCGATGGTTGTCGGAACGATGACCAGAAGGTCGTAATTGACCTTGTCACCCTGAACGGACTCGATATATTTCTCCTTGCCGTTCACCATGTTGAGCTCAAAACTTGTTCTGATGTTGACATTCTTCTCTTTTGCCGACTGGGTGAACACTGCGGAAGCTTTCGGTTTGGTGAAGGCACCGGGAAGAGGCGTTACATACTCGATCTCACATTTGTTCCTGATGCCCCGACTTTTGAGGTACCAGTCCATAAGGAAAACGAACTCGATTGGTGCTACGGGGCATTTGAAGGGCAGTTCAGCCACGTTCATGACGATTTTGCCGCCATCGAATTCCTTGAGTTTCTGGCGAAGTTTTTCAGCGGCATCGAGATAGTAGAAGCTGAATGCAGTTTTTCCCCAGGTGTCCAGCAGTCCGTCGTTCTCTTCAGGAGCGATTCTGCAGCCAGTGCTGATGACGAGGAAATCATAACTGAAGGTATGGTTCTTCGTGGTGACCTGCTGATTTTCAGGATCGATGCGGGTGATTTCATCAATGACGAAATTGATTCCCGGAATGATGTACTTTTTTCTCGATTTTACTAGTTTTTTTGTGCTCGACAATCCGAATGGCACGAAAAGAAGTCCCGGCTGGTAGAGATGGTTGTCGTCACGGTCGATGATAGTGATTTCCCAGTCGGGAGGCAAATGCCTTCTCAGGTTGTTTGCGACAATCGTTCCACCTGTACCTGCACCTAAAACAACAATCTTTTTTGACATTTAACTTGCCTCCTATTTTAGGCATTAATAAGATTAATCAATTGATTTATCGTTCCTTATCAAGGAAATTTCCAAATACCGGTTTAATTGCCGGTTCACCGGTATCCGCTTTTTCCGGTCACGGTTGATGATTTAAAGGGAATCGGATTATTTCAAGTTGCCTTTTTACTTTTTTTCGATGTTCTTTTAAAGGAACACAAGCTCTTTTGGAAGGTTTTCAACAGTATGAAACCTCCGTCAGGAAAAAGTTTTAAGCTTTGAAAATTAATCCGGCGAATCAGGGCTCGCAACTGCTAAGAATTTGCCACTGACACTGGATAAAAATGCGAGTCTATTGTATTGAAAAATAAATAGTTACGCTTTCCACGCCTGATCTTCTGCAATACTTCGCTGTTGTTAAAATATATATAACTATATGCTTAAATACAAATAATTGCATCGAGTTGGTATGAATTATATAAGGTATTGAAATATGATGTTTTAGTAGTATATCGAGTTTACTTGCCGAAATAATCGGGTGTTTTATCAGGCATGCGCATTACAATGATTCGGTTTACTTATTATCCAGGATCAATTCCCCGGCTCGTTGTTAATTATCCGTTGCGTTTTCGCAGGATGAGAAGTTATAATGCTATTATTTGTATATTATTTAAGAAACTTGAGATAAAAGCCCTTTCCAGCATTTTCCAGAAGTTTGATTCACTACGATTTTTCTCATGATAACAGGTTGCAGAATTCAATATGTAAAAATGAATCGTCCCTGATTCATTTTCTATCCATTGTACTTGTTAAAAAAGTTCCACAACCCGAGGTTTCATGCCGAACATGAATTGCGGATTCAGCATTTCAGAAAATAATGCAAGTCTGACGACATAAATGACGAATATACGTATATTACACATCAATATTAAAAGATAAATCTTTTTTCCCTTTTCCCTTTCAGACTTTAAAACAAAGCAGTATGTCCCTGTCAAGGCTGAAAAGAATTGAATCATATTCCTCTCCCATTCTTCTTGTTATTTTTGTTCAGCTTTTCCTTCTGTTTGCTTCTGTTCCCACTTCAGTTTTTGCACAAGCCCGGCCTAAAAAAGCTACCCTTATAACCCTCTGGGTACCACAGGCACAATTTGCAGGATATTATGTCGCTATTGATAAAGGTATTTATCTCAAACATGGTATCGATCTGAAAATTCTGAGAAGCGGTGCCGGTTACAACACATTTCAGACACTGAAAAATGGTCAGGCGGATTTTGCCGTTCTCTGGCTTGTCACAGCATTGAAAGAGCGCAGTGCCGGATCGAAACTTGTCAATATTTCCCAGACAGTTCAACGTTCATCGATGATGCTGATTTCAAAAAAGACAAGCGGAATTAACAGGCTTGAAGACATGAAAGGGAAAAAGATAGGTTTATGGGAAGGTGACCTTGCAATTCCGGCACGTACCCTGTTTACAAAATACGGGATCAATTTCAGGGAAGTCCGCCAGTCGCAGACAGTGAACCTTTTTTTACGCGGAGGTATTGACGTGGCATCAGCCATGTGGTACAACGAATATCATGTGGTTCTTAACTCGGGGATTGACGCCGATCAGTTGAACACCATCTTTCTTGATAAACTTGGTATGAAATTTCCTGAAGACGGGATCTATACCATGGAAAAGACCCTTAAATCAGATCCTGAACTTGTCGATGAATTTGCAAAGGCATCGCTTGAAGGTTGGCGTTATGCGTTTGATCATCCTGACGAAGCTCTCGATATCGTGATGAAATATATGCATCGGGATGAGGTTCCTGCAAACAGGAGCCACCAGAGGTGGATGCTGTTAAGAATCAAAGACCTTATGATGACAAATGGCGAACCGGGAAGATTCGGTATCCTTCAGAAAGACGATTATGATGCTGTATGCAAAGTGATGTTCCGTGAAGGTTTAATCAAACATTATACCGAGTATTCCAATTTTTTCAAGGGAACCCATGCGGGCAAGTAAAAGCATCGTCATAAAGCTGATTCTCGTGATCATGCTTTCCTGCACGGTTATTTTTTCAATAACTCTCAGTTACAACTATTACCGGTCCAGTGTCATCCTTGAAAAGGAACTCGAAAACAATGCCCGCAATCTCGCGCTCTCACTCGTAAACAGAGTGGAGGCCGAACTCTTGTCTGTGTCAAAAGTCGCGGATGGCATGAGCCGTACGCTTGAAATCTGCAGATATGACAAGCAGAATATCCATTCACTGATAAAAACCACGGTTGAACAGAACCCTTCGATTTACGGCTCCACTATTGCATTTGAGCCCTATGCATTTAACAAAACACGTCGATTTTATGCCCCCTATTATTTCAGGGACAAAGGAACCATTCAGTTCAAGCCTCTCGAAGAGTCATACAATTATCTCCAATATATTTACTGGGACTGGTACCAGATTCCACGGGAACTGGGCAGAAGCGAATGGAGCGAGCCTTACTTTGATGAAGGCGGTGGAAATATTCTTATGACAACCTATTCGGTTCCATTTTATGAAGTCCATGATGGAAAAAAACGTCTGAAAGGAGTCGTTTCGGCTGATATCGGCCTCGAATCTTTGACGAAACTCATTTCCTCGGTAAAAATTCTCAAATCGGGTTATGCTTCTCTTTATTCCCGGACAGGCATGGTTCTTGCCCATCCACTGAAAGAGGCGATCATGAATGAAACCATATTCAATATTGCAGAGGAACGCAAGGACCCGTTGCTCAGGGAATTCGGCAAAAAGATGCTTACCGGGGAATCTGGCTTTGTCCACTTCAAAAGCCTTACCGGAATTAAAAGCTGGATCTATTATGCGCCGATCCGTTCGACCGGGTGGACGCTGACCGTTGTTTTCCCGGAAACGGAACTGCTCGAGAATGTCAGGAAACTCAGCTTGACGATGGCTGGTATAGGCATTACGGGAATTATTTTTCTCACACTTACGGTGGCGTTTATAGCAAGTTCGATCACAAAGCCTTTGCGGCAGCTGGCAGCGGCTACCCAGGTTGTTGCTTCTGGAAACTTCGAGGTTGCTTTGCCTGATGTTCACACGAAAGATGAAGTTGGTATCCTGACGAATGCTTTTCAAATGATGACAAAATCATTGAAAGAATACATCAGGAACCTGACCGAGACAACGGCAGCAAAGGAAAGGATTCAGAGTGAGCTGAAAGTTGCCGCTGACATTCAGTTGAGCCTGTTGCCACGAATATTTCCGCCATTTCCCGACCATAACGATTTTGATATTTTTGCCCTCATGGATCCTGCAAAGGAGGTCGGTGGTGATTTTTACGATTTCTTTTTTATCGACAGGGATAAGCTCTGTTTCCTCATTGCCGATGTTTCCGACAAGGGAGTGCCGGCCGCACTTTATATGATGGTTACAAAAACACTTTTGAAATCAGAAGGACAACGGCTCGGAGATCCGGATATCATTCTTTCCTCCGTCAATAATATTCTTGCCGTGGATGATGACAGCTGCATGTTTGCAACTGTATTTCTTGCTGTTCTTGATTTGAAAAATGGGGAAGTTCGCTTTGCCAATGCAGGCCATAACCCTCCTGTATTGGTCAAAGAACATGAAGTGAAATGTCTTTCTCTTCATACCGGATTTGTGATCGGGCCGATGCCGGATTCCTGTTATAAAACAGAAAAAATAACGCTGTCGCCGGGAGACATCCTGTTTCTCTATACTGATGGCGTAACTGAAGCAAAAAATTATGAAGAAATGCTCTTTGGCGAAAAAAGGTTGATAGAATCACTCAATAAAGCTCCGACAGATTCGGTAAAAGAAATGATTTACAGCATCAGGGAAAATGTCAGGATATTTTCACAGGATTGTTCTCAATCAGATGATATTACGATGCTTGCCATAAAGTATAATGGCCCTGATGAAACAAAATAGTGCTCAAGAGAATAAATATGATATTTCCAGACTTGGCGGTAATCTTTTCTTTAAGGAAGTATGAAAGTAAAATGAAAATAAAATTACGAATACTTGCAACTTTCATTACAGTCTGTAGTCTTATTGCAGGATGTACTCAGGAGAAGCATTATATAAGAAATGTCAAGGATGCCAAGAATGCAAAAATAGGCATCACGACAGGCAGTACCATGGAATTGAGTGCAAAAAAAATATTTCCGAATGCAAATATTAAAAGCTTTGATGATATTATGGATGCCGTTACGGCATTGAAGTCAGACAAAGTGGATGCAGTAATCACATCTTATCTTTCCTGCTTCAATGTTGTGAAAATGAACCCCGAACTGAAGTTTTTACCAGAAAAACTCGATAATGAAATTACTTCTGTTGCAGTCAATAAAGGTAATCAGGAGTTTTTGCGTTCAGTAGATTTGATTATAGGTGAACTGAAAGCGGACGGAACAATATCCGAAATGGTCAAGCGATGGTTTAAAAGTGACTTGACTCCATATGTCGAAAAAAATATTCCAGTTCCTGACAAGGGGAAGGTTTTAAAAATCGGTGTCTGTGCTACAAGAGAGCCGCTCAATTATATTGATAAAAATGGAAAAGTGAACGGTTTCGATGCTGAACTGGCAAAACGTATTGCAGCCAGGATGAATCGGCCGGTTGAGTTTTTCAATATGAAATTTTCAGCTCTGATTCCGGCATTGAAATCAGGCAAGATTGACTTGATTATTTCCGGCATGTCCTCTACTGAAGAACGAAAAAAAAATATCGATTTTACCCAGCCGTATTTTCTCAATTCCCAGGTCCTGCTTGTCAAAGACAGTGCTGCGCAGCAGATGAGCACTTTAAAGCTCAAGTCAGCCGATGATCTTAAAGACAAAAAAATCGGGGTGCTTCTCGGTTCTGTGTATGATACCTATGCACAGGAACATTTTCCCGGTGCAACAATTCTGCAATATAAATCACAGGCCGACGAAATTCTTGCGGTTAAAAAAGGAAAAATAGATGCATCCATTTATACTCAGGAAACATTGTATGAAGTGATGCAATCAAACAATGATATGGCATTCCTTGGAGATCCATTGTTATCGATACCTATCGGGATGGGTTTTAATCAGAATGATCGTGAATACCGTGAAAAGTTCAATGAGTTTTTAAGTGAGATCAGAAAGAATGGAATATACGATGATATGTATAGACGGTGGATTACCAACCATGAATCATCGATGCCTGAAATAAAACATGCAAATACAAACGGAAATTTCAGTGTTGGTATCGTTTCCGATACAGGACTTCCATTTGTAGCTGTCAGGAACAACAAGCTGGCAGGTTTCGATATAGAACTTCTTGAACGATTTGCAGCATACCTTGGAAAGGATATCAAATATCAGGATCTGGATTTCGGCAGTCTTATCGCTTCCGTAGCGACAAACAAAATAGATATGATCGGAAGTCCCTTGATGATTACCCCGGAGAGAAAGAAAAAGATTGCATTTTCAGATCCATACTATGATTTGCACGGCAGTGTTTTCGCTCTTAAAAAGAATATTGCGGTATATGGCGCCAACGAATCAGGAGAGCTGAGCCATCCGGTTGCAAAATTTTTCTCGGACCTTAAAGAGAGTTTCAACTCGAACATTATCCAGGAAAACAGGTGGGAGCTTATTGTAGACGGTCTGAAAATAACGATAATTATTTCTGTTCTTGCTACCATTTTCGGATCTCTGCTTGGTGGGGTTGTCTGCGCAATGCGTATGTCCCCTTCTTCAATCCTGAAAAATACAGCTTCACTCTACATAACGATTTTACGTGGCACCCCTGTGCTGGTGCTTCTGATGCTCATATTCTATGTCGTATTTGCCTCCGTGAACATCGATCCTGTTATAGTTTCGGTTATTGCTTTCGGCATGAATTTTGCCGCTTATGTGGCTGAAATCTACAGAACAGGCATTCAGAGTATCGACAAAGGACAAACCGAAGCCGGGATCGCAATGGGATTTCCCCGGTATAAAACCTTTCTTTTCATCATTTTACCTCAAACCATCCAGCGTATTCTGCCGGTCTACAAGGGAGAATTTATCTCTCTTGTCAAAATGACATCGATCGTCGGCTATATCGCCGTTCAGGATTTGACAAAAGCCAGTGATATCATTCGCAGCCGTACCTTCGATGCCTTTTTCCCGATTGTCATGATTGCCGTACTCTATTTTCTTATCTCCCGACTTCTGATGTTATCGATGGAATATCTGGAGAAATTGACTGACCGGAAAGTGAGAACCAAACAACTTTAAGAGAAATGATTAAAATCGAACATCTTTCAAAAAATTTCGGAACTCTTTCTGTTCTCAAAGATATATCCATTGATATCCGTGAAGGTGAAGTGATTTCAATTATAGGTCCTTCCGGAACCGGAAAAAGTACTTTTTTACGCTGCATCAATCTGCTCGACTGTCCGGATGGAGGGTCAATTCATATCGAAGGAATCGATCTTCTCGATCCGAAAACCAATGTTCCTAAAATCCGGCAGAAGATGAACATGGTGTTTCAGTCGTTCAATCTCTTTTCTCACCTTTCCATTCTGGAAAATCTTACGATTGCTCCAATCAAGCTTCTTGGTATGAATAAAATGGAAGCTGAACGAAAAGCCATTGATCTTCTGAAAATGGTAGGGCTTGCCGAAAAAGCCAGAAACTTTCCTGATGAACTTTCCGGTGGACAGAAACAACGGGTTGCAATTGCCAGATGCCTTGCCATGGAACCTAAAATCATTCTCTTCGATGAGCCGACTTCCGCATTGGACCCCACGATGGTCAGTGAAGTGCTTTCCGTGATTCGCAGCCTTTCAAAAAAAGGCCTGACAATGGTTATTGTTACTCATGAAATGGATTTTGCCAGGGATGTATCGAGCCGTGTAATTTTTATGAATGAAGGTATCATCTATGAAGAAGGTCCTCCGCACCAGATTTTCGAAAATCCTCATAAGGAAAAGACAAAAGCGTTCATTTATCGGGTTAAGAGTTTCAATTATCATATTTCTTCACCTGATTATGATCTCTATGCAATGAATGCTGAAATCGAGGTGTTTTGCGAGAAGCAGATCCTGCCCCGGAAGGTCAGGCAGAACCTGATTCTGCTTGTCGAAGAGACCCTGCAGCTTTATCATTCTTACCTGTCGAAGGTCTCGCTCGATCTCACTATTGCCTACTCAGAGAAAATGGACAGTGTCGAGCTTGTGTTTGAAAGTACAGGTGAAGAGATTATCTTGATCAGCAGCGAACCTGGTACTGATGAATTCGGATTGAATATCATAAAAAATCTGACTGAAGAAATCGGTTACCAGAGAATTCAGGATAAAAGCCGGTGTACCATGAAGTTGAAAAAGGTATAGGTATCAAATCTTGCCGGTTGAACTGTGATTTTCTTAATAAGCCTCTGATTCATATGATCTTGCAACACAATAAAAAAATGGAGGCTACCATTGTTGCACTGGAAGGAAGGATGGATGCAATTACCTCCTCCGATTACGAAATAAAGATGAAGGGCCTGATTGCTTCAGGTGAGAGAAATTTTGTGGTGGATTTCGAAAAACTCGATTATATCAGCAGTGTTGGATTGAGGGCTATTCTTGCAACTGCCAAACAGATACGAAGCAGGAACGGGAAATTTCTTCTTGCAAATGTGCATGGTTCGGTTAAGGAAATATTTACCATATCGGGTTTAGGGTCGATATTTCCTTTTTATGATTCGATAGATAGTGCAATGGCTTTTTTTGTCTGAATGCCGCTCTCATTCTTTTATTTTGTCTTTTTTTTCCATTTCGTCGGTTTTTCAAGCTTTTCGAAGCATCAGGCTCAGAATGATTCAACCCGGACAATATGATATAGGAATTGATATGGTCAATGTCGATCGTATCAGGAGTTCATATGAACGGTATGGCGAACAGTTTCTAAAAAAAATACTGACACCGGCTGAGTTGATTCTTTGCAGGCAGAAAGCCGATATGATACAGAGTGCTGCAGCTCGCTTCGCCGCTAAAGAGGCGATCTCGAAAGCGCTGGGATGCGGTATATGCCGGGATTTCACTTGGCATTGTGTGGAAATACTCAATGATCCTGCGGGAAGGCCTTATGCACATATGACAGCTCATATGAAGAAACATCGGGATATGTCGATAAAAATATCCCTGTCCCATGACCGGCACTATGCTGCAGCGATGGTGATTGTATCATGCCCCTCATAATCACAGAATCAGAAAACCGCAGAATTATCGATAAAAGATCCCTGATAAAAACGTGATAACATTCTTCTTTGCGATGGTTATCCGTTTTTTCATGCACATATCTATTTAAGTAAACGCAAATTCGTACATTTAGCGTTGAAATTTCAACTGACGGTTAATGTGGTTAAAGACCATGTTTGGTTCTTTATAATTTTTCCTTTAATCGCATGAGATGGTTGTTAATCGATAAGGTTCTTGAAATGAACCCGGGGAAGAATGCAGTCGGTGTGAGGTGTTTTTCCAGATCCGAACTGTTTTTCATGGACCATTTTCCCGCCTATCCCATTGTTCCCGGTGTTCTTCAGATAGAGATGATAGCACAGCTTGGCGGCAAATGCATTGTCGCTTCGAATCCATCGTTTATGCCGGTACTGACTTCGGTACATCAAGCGAAATTCAGGAAGGAAATCTTCCCGGGAGATAAATCACTGGTATATGTTGACGTTGAAATGAGAAAATCATATTCCACTGCAAAAGGAAGGATCGAGGTGGAAGGTATACTGGTATCTTCAGCAGAAGTGATGTATGGCCATATCACTTTTTCTGAACAGGAAAGAAAAAAGGATGCGTATGCAAGGACGTTTTCCTCTGAAGTAACGACTATTTATGGTATATGAGCAGAGTTGCCGCTACCAATGTTATCGTTCCCGGAATCGATGTCGCTGTCGGGTCTTTTACAAGTTCTTATTACGGAGAATCCCTGAGCATTGACAAGACAAGGGCGATCTTACTGGATGAAAGTGTATACAAAATATTGCCCGACAGGCGGGTACATCGTTCCATGAGCAGAGCTGCACTCCTTCTTTCTCTTGTCTGTCTGGAACTTCAGCCGTCATTGAAACCATTTCTCGATAGATCATCATTTTCAACCGGGATATATTGTGCCATTGAAAACGGACCGATTGATCTCTCCTCAACTGTGGAAATGCTTCATGTTCCTGAGAGTGAATATGCCGAACAATACAGGAAAACCCACAATCCGAAAATGTTCCTGATGCAGTTACCCAATCTTGCCGCCGCTCAGATGGGGATATTTCTCGGAATTATGGGGCCGGTAAATGTTTTCAACAGTTCAAGATACGGAAGCATCCATGCTCTTGAACAGGCTGAAAAAGATCTTGCCGAAGGATATGTTGAGGCTGCACTGGTATGCAGCGCATTCAGTTTCGAGAATCCCCTGGTACTCGAACGTATTCGCAGGCAAGACCTGCAGGGCAGGGTTTTATGTGAAGGAGCTGCGGCCATGTTGCTCACAGCGGATGGAAATGTATCTGAATGGAAAGGTAAGGATGTTAAAAGTGCCGATTCCTATTTCGGGATAAGTCATCAGTTAGTAATTCAAATTTTAAATACAGCAGGGGGGAAGCAATGCTGACCGAACAGGAGTTGTTTGAAAAAATCGAGCTTGCCGTCCGTACGGTACTGAATACTGAAAAAGGGCAGATCACCAGGCAGAGCATGTTCAAGACTGACCTGAAAACCGAAAGTATTGATTATCTCGATATCAGTTATGAAATCGAACAGCAAACAGGGATTGAACTGGATTTTACCGAGGCGTTACTATACATCACTGAAAATAAAGGTGCGGATGTAACTGATATTTCCGTTCAGGACCTTGTGGAATTCGTCATGCTTGCCGCCAGTAAAAAAGATTCCGGTAAGTGAAGACGGAGGTCGTTGTTACCGGTTACGGAATTTCCTCTCCTTTAGGAAATTCAATCGCCGAATTTGAAAACAGGATGTTTGCCGGTGAGTCGGGTATTACGGACATTCGCGGGATTCTGGTGCCAAAAAACTTTCCCGTCCCTTTCGGGGCCGTGATCGATGATTCGGAAATACCATCATCAGAGGCATTTGGGTTAGGGTCCGGGATCCACTCGCCAGGAGGTCGCTATCTGCTTTTCACGCTTCAGCAGTTTCTGGAAAAGTTTCCTGAATCCATCGAGATAGACGGAATTGTGTTTGCCACACCGGCAGGCATTTATTTCGACCTTGTATACGATTCTCTTAAACATTACAATCCGGAATGCTTTCTGTGGGATGAAATGCGGGCTGAGTGGATTGCAGAGATCGTTGCAGCCCGGCTTCAGGCGAGAGGAAACGGCAGCATTGCCCCTGAACATATCATTTCGATAAATTCAGCGTGTGCCGCCGGCAGTAATGCGATTGGCATGGCCTATCAAATGATTTCGACCGGCAGGATGCAACGATGTCTCGTCTGTGCTGTCGATTCGGGTGCCTGGGAAAGTCAGCTCATGAATTTTCATCTTCTCCATACCCTCACAACTGAAGATGTTCCGGCATCGAAAGCGAGCCGCCCTTTTTCAAAAAGCCGTGCAGGTTTTGTCAAGGGTGAAGCTGCAGCAGTTCTTCTTCTTGAATCCAGGCCGGCCGCAGAAGCACGGCATGCTGAAGTTCTGAGCTTCGTCAGTGGATATGCATTCACATCGGATGCATATCGATTGACCGATGGCCGGGAAGACAACCTCTGTGTTGTTAAGGCAATGGAAGATGCAATTGCCGATGCCGGTATTGCCACGCACCAGATCGGTTATATCAATGCCCACGGAACTTCTACACTCCTTAACGATCGCCTCGAAACTCAGGCGATCAAAAAAGTTTTCGGAGACGCAGCATACCGTATTCCCGTCAGTTCGCTGAAATCTCAGATCGGACATTCCACGGTCGCTGCAGGTACGGTTGAAGCGATTGCATCCATTCTCATGCTCCAGAGGCAGAAAATAGCTCCTACCATAAACCTTGATGATCCTGATCCGGATTGTGATCTCGATTATGTCACTGAAGGGAGCCGCGACGTTTCTCTGGAATATATTCTCAGCAACAGTTTTGGCTTCGGCGGTCAGAATGCCTGCCTTGTCTTTAAAAAAGCATGATGAAACATGGAGAAACGTCTCGCACTCATAACGGGAGGCACCTCAGGTATTGGTCTTTCGGCAGCCGCAGCTCTGGCAGGTAGCTGTGATCTTGCGCTGGCTTATGCCCAGAACCATGAAAAAGCCGAAGAAGCTCTTCATCTTTTGAAGGACAAATGCAGCCGGGTACAAATCTTCTGCCGAAAACTCGATGGCTATGTATCCGCCAAGGAACTCTATGACGCTGTGGTGACCGAATTCGGAAGGCAACCTGAGATTCTGGTCAATTCCGCAGGAAGAATAAAAGACGGAATGTTTTTCCAGACAGATTTCTCTTTTCATGAACAACTTCTTCAGGAGCACCTCCTTTCGACCATGGCATTGTGCCATCTTTCACTGAAATCAATGTATGGCAACCGGTATGGAAGGATCGTCAACCTCAGTTCGATCAGCGGTTTCTATGCCAAAAGGGGGCAGGTCAACTATGCTGCGGCTAAATCAGGGATCATTGGTTTTACCAGGACTCTCGCACTTGAAGTAGCGCATCGGGGCATTACGGCCAATGTAGTGGCTCCCGGTCTCATCAGAACACCGATGACCACCGGTATTGTCAATTACCTCGAGCATGCTTCAGCTCGCGAAACCGGTAAGCATATACCTGCCGGTTTCATAGGAGAACCAGAAGACGTCGGTCCGCTTATTGCGTTCCTGTGCTCCAACAATGCCCGTTATATAACAGGAGCTGTCATTCCCGTCGATGGCGGCCGATCACTTGGAGATACCGGAATATGAAACACCTTCTGAACAAGGTTGCCATTGTAACGGGCGGAACGAGAGGAATCGGCAGAGCCGTATCTCTTGCACTTGCAGAATGTGGAGCCAGTGTGATTGCCCTTTATGCAAGAAGCCGGAAAAATGCCGAAGAGCTCGAAAAAGAAGCTGAAGCCAAAGGATTGAAAATAAGGACAATCCGTGGTGACCTGGCGCATGATAACAGTTATAACGAGATTATCATGCAGCTTCAGGAAACCTGCGACCATGTCGATGTTCTTGTTCACTCTGCGGCAAGCGGTGTTCACCGGAAAGCGATGGAGCTTTCCGACAGACAGTTGAAATGGACATTCGAGATCAATTTTTTCGCCATACACCGCCTGACGCGTGATCTTTTCGGGAAAATGGGCAAGGGCGGAAGCATTATTGGCATTACCTCCCCGGGCGGAACGCGAGTAATTCCCAACTATGCGGCGGTCGGTTCCACAAAAGGGGCCATGGATGCATTGTTCCGGCACTACGCATATGAGTTCGCTCCCCTCGGGATTGCTGTCAATCTGGTTTGCCCAGGACTTGTTATGACTGATGCGGCCAAAGCGCTTCCAGAGCTTGACAGGATGCTGAACATCACGCTGGATTATACACCAACCGGAAAACTGACTACGCCTGAAAATGTTGCGGCTGTTGTAATATTTCTCACAACTGAGGCGGGTTCGCAGATAGCAGGACAGACAATTGTCGTCGATGGCGGTAAAACTCTGCTTGCCTGAAATTGATTACTGATTGACCGATTCCGGGATATTCTGTCATTGTTTGAAAAATATCTCTTTTATGATAGAAAAAGTTGTGGCGAAACTTGCAGGCGTTTCAAAATATTACGGAACGGGCGAAGGACGGATTACCGCCCTCGATCGTGTCGATTTTGAGGTAAACAAGGGCGATTTTGTAGTGCTTGCCGGTCTGTCCGGAAGCGGAAAATCAACCATGCTCCATTTACTGGGTTGCATTGACAAACAGGATGAGGGAGAGAGTTACATCGACGGAATTGATACGACCCGGATGAGCCTTGAGCAGCTGGCACCGGTCAGACTTGAAAAAATCGGTTTTGTTTTTCAGTCATTCAATCTTGTTCCGGTACTGACAGCTTTTGAAAATGTCGAACTTCCGCTTCTGTTCAAAGGTATTGATAAAAATACAATCAAGAGCAGAGTCAATGATATTCTCCATGAATTGGGGTTGCAGGAAAGAATGCACCATTTTCCGAGGGAAATGTCAGGAGGTCAGCAACAGCGTGTTGCTATCGCCCGGGCTCTTGTTACCAATCCTATCCTTATTCTTGCCGATGAACCGACGGCAAATCTTGACAGCAAAACAGGTGCCGATATTGTCAATCTATTAATCGAACTGAACCAGAAAAAAAATATAACAGTTGTTCTCGCTTCTCATGATTCTGTTGTCCTTGACAGAATAAAACATATCGTCAATATAAGAGATGGAAAGATTAATTCACATTCTTAAAATGGTTTTTTATAATTCAATCTAAAGTTAGATTTTCTGTGAAATTATGTATATAAGAGTGTTTTAAAAAATAAATAATAAATGAATTACAGCTTTCAGACCGTATTATCGAATTTTAATGATGTACCATTAACACCTATTCCTCAACAAGATTCCTGTGATCTTTTAATGACGGGTATGGTAAAGGCTAAAGCAGTAAAAAACGGAATATCGACAGAGAAAGAGATTGGGAAAATTGAAAATAATATCAGGATGAAATTTAAGCTTTTCGCATTGTCGGAAGATGTGATAAAGCAGCGATACCTGGTTGTTTGGCCTGATAATTACAATTTAAAAGGAAAAATTAAAGTAATAGAAAACGGTAAATTTGTTGAACATGATTTATCAGTTCCGCTTTATGAAGAATTAGCAAAAAAACATACTAATCCAAATGGGGCTGATTTGGATAAAAGGATGGAGATTTATCGTTCAATTTCTGAACAGAAAATTCAGAATCTATATGAAAGCGAATGCCTTGAAAGGCCGGATCATATTATTCATGTAACTTCTTCCGGTTATATTCAGCCGAATCCTGTGGATGTTTTCATCTCAAGGAAAAAATGGTATGATATTCATGTTACGAATTATTACAATAAAGCATGCAATGCTGCGATATCCGCAATAGAATCGGCACATGCTTTGGTTCGTTCATCAATGCTGGGGGATTGTGAGAAACCTAAGAAAAGAATTGATATTGTTCATTCTGAAATATTCAGTATACATATGAAGATTTCGGATGATGATCCAGTAAATATAGGCTTGATCAGTGCATTCAGCGACAGTTTTATTAAGTATTCAATACGTCCGTATAATGAAGCTTTCCGAAATGAAATTCCCGCGCTTAAAATTCTCTATTTCAAGCATCTGTTAATACCGGATTCTTTAAGTCTTGCGGTATTGACAGTATCATCACCTGCATTTAATTATATCATAGAACCTGTTAAATATTTTAAAAAGATTAGAGAAAATGTTAAAGTTTTTGTTAAAGAATTTTTTAAGGAAATCGGACTTGATTTTAAAACAATAAAAGATAACCTGATATTTCTTATACAACCATCAAGCATTCAAATTATCATGCAAATCGGAAAAGAACTCGGTTTGTCTGATGAACAGTTATCTCTAAGCAAGGATAACCTTTATGAAAATGGTTATCTGACATCGAGTGCAATCCCGTTTATGTGTAAAAAAATTATCGATTCATCAGATATACATCCTGGTCAAAAGATTTTTTGTCTGGGATTTGCGTCTGGCGTGACGATTTCAGGAATGCTTCTCGAAAAGATGTAATATTATTTTTATTGATATCAGGTGTCAGGAAGCCTGAAAATAGCATTTTTTATGAATCATATTAAGCTTGTAATTATTGCTTCCCGTAATCTTAAAAGAAATTCAAGAAGGACCCTTATTACGGTACTGGTATCGTCGGCAGGTTTTGCTGCACTCGCTATTGTCGGGGGGTATATGGATTTTACTTTTTTTGGTCTTCAGGAAATGACAATATGCAGAGGGTTTTCATCGAGCGGGGGAACCGGACATATACAGATTGTCAGAAAAGAAGCATTGACGAAAGAAGAGCAATATCCAATGGAGTTCGGTATAGCAGATAATGATATACTTCAGGAAACGATTAATAATTCAAACAAGGACGTTAAAGCAACGGTTCCCCGGATAGAATTCACTGGACTGATATCGAATGGAGAGAGAGCGACGTCTTTTCTTGGAATGGGAGTAAAGCCTGAGAAAGAGATAAAACTGATGAATTATTGGGATGACGTTTATAAAAATTCAAAAAAGAATGTTTTCCAGGAAGAGATGTACAAGAGGCTTGCGATGTCTCCACAGAACGGAGTGCTTCTTGGTGAAAGCATGGCGAAAGCCCTAGGAGCAACAGTCGGTTCAACCCTGATGCTTATGGGTACAACGGTTGATGGTGCCGTCAATGCAGTTGATGTAACGGTTGCGGGTATCATCAACAATTCCATGAAAACGGTTGACCGGTATTATCTCGTAACGAAAATAGAGACAGCACAAAGCCTTATGCAGACTGACAAGGTATCGAAGATACTGCTCGTTCTCGATAATACATGCAAGACGGATGGGGTCCTTCCAGCGGTAGCATCGAAAATCAACAGACCGGGAAACAATGCCGGGTATTCGGTCATACCATGGTACCAGCTTGCAGAATATTACCATTCGGTCAAGGATGCATACCGTATCATTTTCGGTTTTACCGGTATCATTGTAGTACTTATCGTTTTCCTCAGCGCTGCCAACACCATGCTTATGTCAACCATGGAACGTGTCAGAGAAATCGGGACACTGAAAGCAATGGGAATATCAAACAGATGGATCTCGATGATGTTTCTTTACGAAGGGTTATTCATAGGAGTGATGAGCATTGTGGTTGGTCTGCTGTTCAAAGAGATATTTACCTTGATTATCAATAATGCGAATTTCGAAATGCCTCCGCCACCAGGTATGTCTTCGACATACTTTCTGAAAATTTATCCGGCTTTTCATTTTTTACCATGGATTTCTTTATTGTTGATCTTCTCGACTACCTGTTCAGGTTTTCTTACGCTGTTCAAAATCAGAAAACTTTCAATTGTCAATTCGTTAACCCATGTATAACTATTTCAGCAGAGCCGTGTTCCGTAACATCGTTATTCTGACGATTTGCGCAGTTTCAGGCTTTTGCGCAGGAAACCATTGTCTTGGTGCAGTTGCTGGTAATAATACAGTGTCTCAGAGTAGTGTCGTCTCTGCTGAGGAGATTTTGAAAAAGGCGGATGAATTCAGATCTCCCTGGCCTGATTATAACATGACGGCTACTCTTTCATACAAAAAAGAGGCTGTTGAGGAACGTGAAATCTTCCGGGTATTTGTTAAAAATCATGTCAAGACTCTGGTGAGTTATATCGAACCGCAGAAACAACGGGGGAATATGCTGCTTATGGTAGATGACAATCTCTGGTATTATGTTCACAAAACCCAGCGCCCCATGAGGATCACTCCGGTTCAGAAGCTTTCCGGGGGAGCATCATATGGTGATATCACCAAGCTTGACTGGTCAAGGGATTATTTGGCCGATAATGCCGGAACCGAGAAAATCGAGTTCAGGGACCGAACGTACGAAGCCTGGCATCTCAGGCTGACGGCCCGATCCAGAAGTGCCACATATCATACGGTTGATCTCTATATCGAAAAAGAAACTGGATATCCCAGAAAAGCCGTTGTTTACCTCCAGTCTGGAAAAAAAATGAAAACCCTATACTTCTCGGGTTATAATATCAATGCAGGAAAAATGATGAATACAAGGATAGATTTTGTTGATCATCTTGCAGGAGACAGGGAAACTTCTTTGATTTTCAGTAAAGTCAGCGTCAGAAAATCTCCCGATTCATTTTTTCTCAATACAAGCCTTCCATCCATATACAGCGAAGTTGTTTTCTAAACATCAATAATTCCCGAAAGAGCATGTATCATCATATCCTTTGTTTTCAAAAAGATAAACCAGAAAATGACTGGTTGTTCAGGTGCACAGCATTTTTTGTTTTACTGTTATCCATCGGTTTCTGCCGGACTGGACACGCAGAGGAACGGCCCGATTCAACGGCTTCAGCATTATCCTATTCTCTCCGGGTCGCAGGTGAAGCTGAGCATATATCGCTGAGTGATTCACGACTCAATCCGTCAAACATCCTGGATATGCCGGAAACCAGGTTAGAGGCATTTACTATAGGAAATCTTAATTACAAGGTTTTGGGAGGAGTTTTCGAGACAGAAGTCCGGTTGGGTCACGAATATACTGAAGATGGCAGCTCAAATTCCGTGACAACCTTCGATATCAATCAGTTCTATTACCAGAAAAAATTTGACAATATCGGTTTTCTTGCAGGCCGCAAGAAAGTTCGCTGGGGAGTAGGTTATTCATACAGTCCGACCGACCTGGTTACGCAACTTAGAAATCCGGAAGACCCGGAAGACCGCCTGGGAAATGTTAAGGGATCGGATGTGTTTCAGTTGTCATTCAATCGGGAAAACAGCCAGGTAGATGTCGCATATGTTCCTTTGCTTGATTGGAGCTTCAATGGACCATTTGTGAAGAACAGCAGACTGGCCATTAGATGGTACAGGCTTATGGATCCATATGATCTCTCCCTGGTCAGTTCAGTCGATGAAAACGGTAAATGGGCGGGCGGGTTTAATACATCGGTGACTTACGGGAAGGCGCTCGAACTGCATGCCGAATATCTTTATACATCATCCAGCAACAGACAGTACCCTGATACCTCCATCGATCCTGCCGGCTTTTCCATCCCTTATTTCGAAGGACGTACAGGTGGTTATCACGAAATCCTTGTCGGCGCCCAGTATACTTTTGAAAACAATCTTAACATGACCCTTGAATATCTGTTCACCAGTGCCGGTTATTCGGATGAAGAGTTCAAGGCTTACAGTGCGCACGTCAAGTACCTGAATTCCTCATATCCAATGCCGGCACCAGACCTCTCCCTTGCAGGGCTCTATGAATCAGCATCAAACTTCGTGCTGCCGCTACGGACACATTATCTTTTTGCCCGTCTTTATCATCCAGAAGTTTTGCATACGATCGCGCTTGAAACGTTTAGCTATATAAGTCTCTGTGACGGCAGTGGCTTTTTTGTTTTCCAGCCGAAATACGAAAAGGCGAAAAATTATGAACTGTATCTGCGCCTGAAAAAATTCTGGGGAAAGAGCGGTTCCGAATTCGGGCTTGTACCTTACGATTTCAGTGCGGTTCTCGGGGTTTCTTTATTTCTCGGTTCCTGAATCTCCATTCAGTTCATGGAAACGTCTTGGATCTGTAATACATGAGGTATCCATCTTGTTTGTTATTTTCCCGTTGTTTTACAAGGATGAAAAGTAATTCCGGGACCTGGAGGACGGGTTTGCGGTAACCATAATTTTTTCATTTTCATGATTAACGAATCAGTACAGAACGAGAATGCTGACACAGGAGGTTCTATGCTTAAGGCTGCCAAAAAAGTCAGGATATTTGTCGTAGGTGCTACCGGATATATCGGCAAGTTTGTTGTCCGGGAGCTGGTGAAAAGGGGGCATGACGTCGTCAGTTTTGCACGTGAGCGTTCAGGCGTCGGCAGCAAAACCGGTGCTGATGAAACACGTGAGCAGCTGAAGGGATCGGAGGTGCGGTTCGGTGATGTCTCCAGCCTGGACTCGCTGCTGAAGAACGGCATAAGGGGAGAGCATTTTGATGTCATCGTTTCATGTCTCACTTCCCGGAACGGCGGGATCAGGGATTCCTGGAATATCGATTACCAGGCTACTCGCAATGCACTCGATGCGGGAAAATCGGCCGGTGCAGCCCATTTCGTGCTGCTTTCCGCAATCTGCGTCCAGAAACCGATGCTGGAGTTCCAGAGAGCGAAGCTCAAATTCGAAAAAGAGCTTCAGGAGTCAGGTCTTGTTTATTCGATTGTTCGTCCGACGGCATTTTTCAAATCACTTGCCGGCCAGATCGAGGCGGTTAAAAACGGCAAACCCTATGTCATGTTCGGACATGGCCGGCTGACGGCCTGCAAGCCGATCAGTGAACGGGATCTTGCAAGCTTCATGGTCGACTGTATCGAGAATCCCTCCCTTCAGAACAAAATTCTGCCGATCGGAGGTCCGGGAAAAGCTGTTTCAGCGCGTGAGCAGGGAGAGATGCTGTTCGAGATTCTGCGGCGCGAGCCGAAGTTCAAGAATATGCCGATCGCCATGTTCGATGTCATCATACCGGTTCTCGGCTTTCTTGCAAAGCTCTTTCCCAAACTCGAAGACAAGGCCGAATTCGCCCGCATAGGCAAATATTACTGTTCGGAATCGATGCTTGTGCTCAATCCCCGGACCGGCAAGTACGATGAACAGATGACCCCTTCCTATGGCGCCGATACACTGCGCGATTTCTATAAAAGGGCTATCACGGAAGGTCTTGCCGGACAGGAGCTGGGAGAACATGCGATGTTCTGATTCCGGTTTATACGAATTGAGTGAGGAAAGCTGTTTATTTGAATTCGCTATGAATTAACGTGTTGTTTGTTTCAGAATGTCAGGTTTAATTGCATGATCAGGAATTCATTCATTAAAAAATGAGCTATATTCAAGTTAAAAGCTTTTATTTGGGGAAGTAACGAAAAAGAGCATCCAGGCAGTCTTTTACCGGGATGTTCTTTTTTTTCGTCTCCTGTTTCCCTTTCTCCCCTTACTTGCGTATCCGGCTACCAATGTTCCACTCCTCCGGAGCTAAAGCCATTATTGGGGGCCTTCGAACCAGGGGCTTCACACTGGCTACCGATATATCATCCCTGACGGGATTCAAATCCCAATACCCAATACCCGGTTCCCATTACCCAATCCCCATTAATGCTTTTCCGCCGGCTCCCAGTAACACCGCTTCGGGGATAGGATCAGGTTTTCATCTTTCAAGGTTTTCATGACCTTGTCCACCAGCTTACGGTCAAGTCCGCTTGCTTCTGCGATCTGTCCGGCACTCATCGGCCGGCCTTCCTTTTTCAGGATATCGATTATTGTCTGTTTTGCGTCCATGGTATTGATTGTTTTATGTTCATAATATCACTTTTTCCAAAAGGAAACGTTTGTTTCCATACAGGCAAATAGCTTGTATATGCCAACAGAAATTCATTTTAAGGGATAAACGTTTCGTAAATTTGTTGTTGAACAGGTCAGTAATACATAATCGAGTAGAACATGTTTTTCTTCATTTCGTTGATGACGAACTGGAAACTTTTCTTTTCTTTCCACCAGCACACAGGATCCCACCAGGGCGGATTGGTTGATACGAGTATGAATGTTCTGGACGTACCATCGAATGCTTTCTTCCATGTCTGATGGAGGCGCAGCATATGGGGAGGATCGCTCACCACGAGAGCTTTCTGCCAATCTTCACGGTTCATGGTTTCAGAAGCATTGAGCGCTTCCTCCCATGACGTTTTCGATTTCGTGTCGACTTTTACGGCTTTTTTCGGAACACCAAGTGAAACAATAAGCTTTTCACGCCAGTTCGGATGTCCCGGCCTGTAGAACTGTTCATCGATTCCGGTCAGCAGGATATAATCGGCATAACCTGCTTTGTAAAGTTCAGCACCTTTACGTATCCGCAATCCGTTATCACCACCGAGAACGACGATCACATCCGATTTCTCCGGTTTTCCGGCAAAATATGACACGATAAAACCAAGACCTGCAAACAGGAAAACCGCAGTAATGATGATCGAAAAAAGAGTGACGATCGCGAATTTTATAAAGGCCTTCATAAAGCAGGTGCTTGTTGCAATACTTCCCGTTAAAATAACGTTTATCCCTCAACCTCACTGGTCTGACATCCGGCATCCTGAGATTCCGGAAAAAGAAAGAGCAGCAGACAAATGGTAAACAGTTTTACTGTCTCTTTTATTTAAACAGGTTACGAACACTTTTCTTACAATATCGGACTGTGGAATGATAGCATTTTTAGGCTTGAAGGGGAAATAGAGCGGATATTTTTATTTATGAAGTCGGAATCAGAGGTGTTTTATGCAGTTATGCCGGTCAAATTTCAGCAAAATCCGCGGACTCTAAGCCATTCGGCTGCAAATGTTCACAGAGCAACGGTGTCAGTTTTGAGAGGCGCCGGAAAAAAGCAATACAGCTTTCAGGAGGAACGGGGAATGCCGGTTCTCCTGAGAAGGAGCTATGAGGTTTTAACTGTTGTCTTGCCTTTTTCTGCCTGTGGCGATGACTTTGACGGGATTTTTTCCTGCGGATCGAGCAACCGGACGGCTCCGGCAAAACGCTTGTCATAATAGTTCTGTTTCAGTTGATCTTCGGTGATTCCTTTTCCGAGAGAGGAATGGATAAAGGTGTCTGCTCCGATGAAAATACCGACATGATTGATCTGACTTCCTTTTGTCTGGAAAAAGACGAGATCTCCAGGTTTAAGCTCATTTTTATCAACTTTGTTGCCGATCATGGACATTTCCCGGGCCGTCCGGGGAAGCTGCATGTTGAAAACCCTGTCATACATATAACGCACAAAACCGGAGCAGTCGAATCCGGAAGAATTCTGGCCGCCAAAACGGTATTCCGTTCCGAAATGCTGGCAGACGTTTCTGAACAGGTCCAGCATGGAAGAGGTGAATGCATGGGATGAATTGCCGGTATTTTCTGTAGCTGGTTGTATGGCAGTTTTTTCAGAGACTGATTCGCACAATGCTGTTGCAGGTGAAAGGGAAACAAGGGAAATTGAACAGAAAATGGCGATCTGGATACTACGGAAAAGCCTGCGGTTGGAAAGCGGTCGGGCGATTACCTTAAGATTGGGAAGCTGCATGGTTTTTCCGAAAAAATGATGTTGTGCCGGGAGATTGACATAAACATATAACTAACAACATTCCTGTAAAAAAACAATCGTGAACACTGTTAATTCGGAATTCAGTTTATTTAACCTTTCACCAGTTCCGGAATAGTATAAGGAATGCTAACTTCAAAAAACACATGCAACTGAGCCCTCTTTTCCCTCAGGATCGGGTTTCAGCATAAAGAGCTTTTTTTTTACTTATGTTTAATTTTTGCCTTGTCATGAAACGCATATCGTTTTTTTTTGCAGTTGTTCTCTTTTCATTTCCGGTTTTCGGTGCAAAGAACATCGATTTTGTCGATATCGGGGAACTTGACCGGACGATTGTTTTCGATATCAGGTATGCCACTCCAAATAACTTTACCGGTATGACCATTTATCCTGCCGCGCGATGCCTGCTGAGAAGGGATGCCGCATTACGGCTGCTGCATGTGCAGGAAAAGCTCGAAAGGAAAGGATATCGTCTCATTGTGTTCGACTGCTACCGCCCTCTTTCCGTGCAGAAACGATTCTGGGAGATCATGCCGGACGAGCGCTATGTAGCCGATCCGGCAAAGGGATCGAGGCACAATCGAGGCGCAGCGGTCGATGTGAGCCTTGCAGATGCCGAAGGAAAACCTCTGCCGATGCCTACCGTATATGATGATTTTTCGGAAAAGGCACATCGCGATTATAAAGGGGCATCGCCAGAAGCCCTGAAAAACAGCGCCATTCTCGAAGCTGCCATGAAAGAGGAAGGTTTCGAGCCCTTCCCGACCGAGTGGTGGCATTTTGATGCACCAGGCTGGGATCAATATCCTGTATCCGATTTTCCTCTTAAAAGAGCAGGAGGATGTGAAGACTGAGAGAAACACGACACCCGGATCGCTTGGGGTTGTCCTGACGGGCGGCTCTTCAGGTCTCGGGTACGCCATGGTCTCACGGTTTCTCTCTTTTGGGGACCGCGTTGCAATCTGCGGCCGGAACCCGGAGAAGCTCGATGATGCCCTGCGTGCGCTTCGTGCAGCTTATCCGTATGCCGAGGTTTACGGTATGGTCTGCGATGTTTCCATTCCTTCGAATGTCAGGGAATTTTCACGTTTTGTATCCGGCACTCTCGGGCGTGTTGACCGGTGGATAAACAATGCCGGAAGCGCCGGAAGGCTGAAACGCCCCCTCTGGGAGCTTTCCGATGATGATATCGTCGAAACCTGCAACACCAATCTTTCAGGTTCCATTCTCATGTGTGCCGAAGCGGTCGAGATTATGGACCGGCAGCCGACTGCCGCGAGACCGGTCTATCATATTTTCAATCTGGGATTTTCAGCTGCGGGTGCTTTTTTTTCCCGTTCCGGGGTGGCCCACAAGGCATCGAAAAGAGGGGTGGCTGAACTGACGCGATTTCTCTCAAAAGAGCTGCGATCGTCGGGCAAAACCTCGATAGGGGTCCACGAACTGAGCCCTGGTCTGGTCATGACCCCTCTCCTGCTTCGGGACGCACCTGAGCGGGCGATCAGGATTTTCTATGCGATCGCCGAGGAACCTGAAATCGTCGCATCGGTCATGGTCCCGAAAATACGGTCGATAGAGGGCACGAATCATCGGCTGGTCTTTCGGCCGATGCCGCTCACCCTCGCAAGGCTTGCACTGTCCGTTTTTCGTTAGCAGACAGCTTTCCAGTCCGGGAAACATCAGGTTCCTGCTTAAAGATTCTTCAGAAGATCCTGCCAGAGTTCACGGTAAGCGACAGCCGATTGAGAGTGGGGCAGGACGGCCGGAACAGGGGAACGGTAAATTCCCATTTTTTCGATATCAGAACTGTAGGGGATCATGCGAGACAGGAACCCTTTCGTGGCGGCATATTCGGCTATTATATCACGATGCATGGTTTTCTTTTTTTCAACCATGGAAAAAAATGCGAAAATCTTCGAACTGTCGAGATTGTTGGCTTCGAAAAATCCGGTAAGCTGGAAATAGGTCCGCATGGAGAGTGTTGTGGGAATGACCGGTACGAGAATGAGGTCCGATGCGGCGAAAACGCTCTCGGATAGCAGGGTCAGGTTAGGAGCGCAGTCGAAAAAGACGTACCGGTAGTTCTCGCTCAGTTCCTCGAGGTTTTTACGGAGCTTTTTAAGAGGCTTTTTTTCTTCGGAAAGATCGATATCGAGGTTCCGGTAGGAAAAATCGGACGGCAGCAGGTCGAGGTTTTCGAAGTCCGTAGCCTTGATGTTGCTGTATATCTTTTTGCTTCCCTTCAGGAATTGCTCACCGGTGAATTTTTTCGACGCCTTGATCCTGAAGTAGAAGGAGCTTGCACCCTGGGGATCCAGATCGCAAACCAGTGTCGGCTGACCGGTGCCTGAAGCGGAGAGGTAGGAAAGATTAACGGCCGCGGCTGTCTTGCCGACCCCGCCCTTGATGCTGTACAATGCGACTGATTTCATATGATTTATTCATTGTCGAGAAGTTCCCTGAACATCTGACGGGTCTTTTCCTGATCGAATGTTCTGAAAGTTTTCGTGAAATGCGCCCGTGTCTCTTCCTTTTTCAAATGCAAGACGCCGACAAGTCCTCCGATCGATGCCGGATACAGATTATTGCTGCCGGTTTCCCGAAGCGTCTGGAGCCTTTCATGCAGGAACATGATCTGAACGGAATAATCGACAAAACTTCCGAGGTTTTCCTGCAGCTCTTTCAATTGTCTGATGATCGGCACGATGGTTTTCTGGGGATAAAGCGAAGCAAAGAATTCAAGCAGGTACCTGAGCTTTTTGCATTCGATCCGGAGTTGGTGCAGCTCCTGGTCGTTCGCTTCAGGGCCGATAAGGCGGCCGGTGCGAATCACTTTTTTCCAGGCCTTTCTGATCGAACTTCCGGCGACACTAATCGTGGAAAGCGAAGCTTTCGGAGCTTTCTCCAGGTCCGGCAGCGTCCCGGTCCTTAAAAAACGTTCCCAATCATGCAGGAACCTGCCGTAGCTTTCTGATGCAAGGTACCGGCAGAATGATCGGTGAGCGGCTTTACGTGACCGTTCCATTTCTGCGAAAAACTGTTCGAGCCCGGGCTTGAGAAAGGACGGCAGGAAGCCGAAGAAGGTATGCTGCCGCAGCAGGTAAACATCGCTGTCACGCAGTCCGTTGCTTTTTTTGCCGAGTTCCCTGAACCCGTCGAGAAACGGCGCGCAGTCGTCCGGATCGAATACGCCTTTGATCAGTTTCATTACTGAGCGGGTGCGCCGAACGGCGACCCGGTAGTCGTGCAGGAACTCGGTATCGGTGTTGTTCCTGATCCCTTGCTCGTTGGCTTTCATGATGGAAAGGGCCCATATCAGGAGTGTTCTCATGCTTTCATGAACAGGCGCTTCGGGGTCGAGCTGCAAGCGGATTTTGGACGAGTAACCCTGCACTTGCCGACCGGCTGACTGCATGATCGAACGGAACACATCCCTGAAATCCATGCTCACTTCAAGGGTGATATGCCTGGAAAGCAGCTTCCTGAAGGCATCCGTTTCATCCTGATATCCCTTGAGAGGCAGGAGAGAGAGGAGGGAAGTTAGCGGTTTCCGTCCTGATTTATCGATGACGGTCAGCGATTCCGAAATCAGGTAGCCGATGGTTTTTTCATTGTCATCCACGATCCGGTAGGTCCGGACAAACGTTTCGAGGGTGCAGTACTTCTGGAATGCCCGTATCTGGCTGACGGCAGACAGTTGCTCTCTGAAAGCCCCTTCGGGCAGGTCCGATGAAAAAAACGACGCGGGATAACCTTGAAAAGCTTCGCTTTCGGTTTCAATACCGCTATCGAGAGAGATAAGGGAAACGGCGTTCTTTTTTTTTACGACGGCAACGTTTTTTTCAAATGCATGCCAGTCGAAGGTGTCATAGAACACTTGTCTTTCATGCTTTGAAGAAACGGGTGAAAGCCTGAACTCCGGCGAACAGATTTCTTCCTGCAGCACCCAGGAGGGTTGCAATCCGTGTACCTGAAAGTACAGGGTCTTGCATGGATTGTGTTCGGGAGCTGCTGGCATGGAATATTGTCCGGAGTGTTACGGAATAAACTCATGCCTGAAATATATCAAGTTTTTTCAGTTTCAGTGAGCGAGTTTCTAAATGTTCCTCTGGAGGACGTTATGACAACATTTTCATAGCCATAGAGCCGTTGATGGACAAGCGCATCCCAATGGTGGCCTCCGGCTGGAAAAAGCAGTACCTGACCAGGGTTTCCTGAAGAGATCGAAAGGAAACCCCGTTGGAACCGTTTAGACTTCAATAAGAAGCTAAACAACAAGGACATGGGCAATGGATGTGTCCCAGCTTGAATAAGTCTGCGTTCCTCCGAGAGTGACCGTCCCATTGTCAAACTCGTTGGAAATCCAGAACCCTGATGGATTATTCGGGTCTCCTATTGCAGTGGAATAATCACCCCAGCGACCAATTGCATCTTTGGCAGGATCTACATAAGCCGCTACGCTGTCATGGTAATCAACAGGTGCCGAGAAAACCGGGTTTGATGAAGATGAATAAATCCAGTCAGTATAGTAATCGGCAGGGTACATGTTGGGCCCGCTCACGTTGAAATTGATAAGGACATCGCCCTTGCCATCAACAGCAATGGATGCATTGAACGTGGCTGCGCCAGCCGTTTCTCCTGTTTTCGGCAACAGACTGTTCAGATTGCCCGATGCCTGAACTGTCGGTTTACTTTTACTCATATCGAGCTCCACCCACTCGACTGAAGGCGTCGACACGCCTTTAACCGGTTGAACCTCGAACACCACGTAGAGCTTTTGATGAGCAGAATCATAAGCTGCGCTCGTGATACGGCCATCCATAGCGTCCAGCTTGTAGCTCACTCCAAGCTGGCTGACGGAGTATGCGCCCTTTCCGTAATCGATGCTGCCGAGGGATAAGGTAACAGGGGCCGTAGTGGAAAATCCGTTAGTTGTCGGACTCGCCTTGAAAATGCTCAGGGCATTATGAGTATATGAGACAAAATATTCACCGCCACCGCTGATAGGTGCAGGCTGATAAGAAGGATTGGCGTATGCTATTTGACTGTACGGATTTGATTTCAGACCATTCAAAAGAGGGGTTTCGTTGATAACGGTAAGAGCGTCGCCGCGATATGACCCAGAGGAAGAAAACTGGTTGGTCGTTATGTAAATATCCTTTCCGTCGGTTGAAACCAGCGGCTGATCCGACCAGGTTTTGATACCGTTGATCATATAGGTGGTCGGAACTGCCTCAAAGGTCCAGTCGCCGGGAGAAAGCGAGGGGGCGCTGTTTTTTGAGACTGCCAGCAGAACGTAGCTCGAGTTCATGCTGTTGCTTACTTCATCGATAGCGACTATGAAACGCTGATTAGCTGTATCGTAAAGGATCTTTGGATCGGTAAGAAAATAACCGGAAGTCATCACCGATGAGAAAAAGGTCTCGAGCGACTGCGTATTTTTCAAATTACCATTGGTGTCGGTAAGCTGGATGGCGTCGTTTTCTGCAGTAATAACTTCATTAAGTCCAACAGCAAGAGCGTTGTCAGGGGGATAATAGCCTCCGCTCTGGGCGAAAGTGATTCCATCCCAATGAACATCGATTCCGGAAATCGTGCTTAAACTGTTAACCATGTTTGAAGCGTAAGTACCTTGCGAAATTTGTACGGAAACTCCGGCCATATTCAACATGTCCGGAACTTCACCGTCAGGAACGGTGTATACATTTGCAAGCTCGGAAGGATTTACGAAAAGCAGAGAACGGTGTGCAGAATCATCAGAATAGAAATGATTTTGAATTAATAAATCATCCAGAAAGCCATGAATTCTAACCGAATCACCAAATAGTTTCGACATAACACATCAACTTATTTAGGGTTAATAAGGTGCCATGCAACAAACACCAACACAATCATGTCAATGCTGATGGTTAAAGTGCTTGTCCGTGTCTTGCAAAAAGCATTAAATGGGGTGCAGCTCAGACCCGATCCTGTTTTGAGCTGATGTATCTAAATCATCGGTTCCTTATGAAAAGTACAAAAAAGAATAGCTATTGAAAAAATCTCTGCAGTAATTTCCTCAGAATGCAGTTTACCCAATGGCAGGATCATAAACCCATACTACCCCCACCTGGAATTGCATTCAGAGTCTGAACAATATGGTTTGTTCCGCAATAAGTTTAAAAAGCTGTTTGGCCTCTTTTTTATAAAAAATGCGATCAGGACTCCGCATTGCTCGATGCTTCCGGTTGTTCCGTTTCGGTTCGTAATCTCGTTCAAACAACTCCTCGATGATTAGTTGCCGCAGGGAATGACTGGAAAGAGCTTAATGATTGTCGTCTTTTTATTGTCCGGTTAAATCTCTAACTTTTGGATGTATTACCATTTCTTGCAGAAAGCACCCCTTTTTTTACTTAAATCAAACAGGAATCCATTATGAAAAGAAACATTCTGTCCGCTTTGCTGGCGTTTACGTTCCTGCTGTACAATTCGCTGAGCTATGCGGCACTCAACCAGATTACGGGCAACTGGAGAAACGCCGATCCGAACACAAGAGGGATAACGACCCTCGCCATTACCGGCAACGGTAATTCCCTGAGGATGCATGCATGGGGCAAATGCCATCCTCAGGATTGCGACTGGGGAGAAGTCGATGCCAACGCTTACGCTCCGAACGTTTCCTCTCCTCTGGAGCCGAGTGCAAATGCCATTTCTGCTGTGTTCGCGACAGGATTCAGCCAGACGCTGGTCATCGTACGGCCTGCCGGTAACAACACTGTTCGAGCTGAAGTTTTCACCCGCTTCACAGACGGCAGCGGCCGAAGCAACTATACCGAAGTCTACACCTTCAACAGGCAGATGCACTTGATGCCTCTCCATCCGGTTCAGCCGATTCAACCTGTCCAGCCTGTCCAACCGGTTCAGCCAATCCAGCCGGTCAGGCCGATCCGCCCGATTCAGCCGCTTCTTCCTCAAGTGCAGGAAGATTGTCTTTCGTTCAATCCGGCCACAGCGTCCGTCAGGAATATCGATGGACGCTGGACGATTGTCGACGGCAACCACTTGATGTTCAATTTCGGCGATAAAAGAATGGAAGCCCTGCAGGCTCTGAAGATCATCAAGTACTACAGGATGAACAGTTCCTGCTTCGTCGGACGCCCCGACCCGAGTTTCCAGTACCTGCTGGTCAATGGTCAGGCTCCTCAGGGAAACCTGCCGGGTGAAGACTGTGTGAGCTTCAACCCCAACACCAGCGAGGTCAAAAACATCGGAGGACGCTGGAAAATCGTCGACGGCAGCCATTGGGTCTTCGATTTCGGCGACAAGGAAGGCGAAGCCAGGACAGCCTTTGCCATAATCAGGAAATACGGATTCACCTTCGTAGGATATGTCGGCCGTCCAAATGCCAGCTTTATCTATCTGAGAAAGTAACCGGCCCTGGTATCTTCAGTCAAAACCCCCGGGTTCTTTCAGCAGAATCCGGGGGTTTGCTGTTCATGCCGGAATTTTTCGGCCTATCGGCGATGATCGAAGGCTCTCATACAGGATCTTCCGATATGTTTCTCCGGTCTGTCACTCCGTAGCCGGTATCAGGCTCAGTCCGATGGATAAAGCGACCGCCAGTGCCGGGCGATCTCCTCGCGGCGGCAGATCCAGACCCCTTCACGATCCGTGATGTAATCGAGAAAACGCGCCAGAGCAAGAGCCCGGGCGGGATGGCCGCTGATTCGGGGATGCAGACCGACGCTCATCATTTTCGGCCGGTGCTTACCCTCGTTCCAGAGCTGATCGAAGGCATCTTTCAGCAGCTGGAAAAAGTCGTCGCCGCAGGCAAAGCCGTTGGGCAGCAGGTAGCGGAAATCGTTGGTGACCAGAGAATAGGGGATCACCAGGTGAGCGGGAGAGCCTTCAAACCAGTAGGGCAGGTCGTCGTTGTAGGCGTCCGAACTGTAGAGAAAGCCACCTTCGTTACGAATCAGCAGTCGGGTATGCTGACTGACCCTGCCGGTGTACCAGCCCACGGGACGACGGCCGCAGACCAGTTCGATGATCTCGATAGTGGCGCTGATGTGGCGGCGTTCCTCGTCCTCCGGTATGCTGCGGTAGTCCAGCCAGCGGTAGCCATGTCCGGCAATTTCGTGGCCGGCGGCAGCAAGAGCCCGGCCGATGGCAGGATTAAGTTCGAGGGCCCTGCCGCAGGCAAAGGCGGTCAGTGGAAGATTGCGGTTACCGAACAGCTCCAGAATACGCCAGAAGCCGGCACGAGAACCGTATTCGTACATGCTCTCCACACTGAGGTCCCGTTCTCCCTCACGGGCAGGACGGCCTGGAAGCTCGTGGAGATAGCTTTCGGAACGGGCATCGCCGTTGAGAACGGTCGATTCGGCGCCCTCCTCGATGTTGAGCACGAACTGGACAGCCACACGGGCTTCGTCCGGCCAGTGTGCATGGGGCGGATCGCCGCCGTACCCCTGAAGGTCTCTTGCCGCCATCAGCCAAGCTCGAAAGTTGTGATCCCGAACACCTTGTCCAGCCGGTGGACCGGCTCCGGTCCGAAGTACATCCGGGCACACTCGAACACGTACTCCGCGCCGAACTCGTCGGCAAGGGAGACTGCGTCCGTGTTTTTCATCGGAATATCGAGATAGACGTTCCGGCCGGGGGCTGCCGAAAGGCATGCCCGATAGAGTTCCCGGGCGATGTCAATGGAGTCGGCAAAAAGCGGACCTATCTTGAAGCCTTTGCCGGTCCTTCTGAGGACGGCATAGCCGGAGAGGTTCCCATTTTCAAGGTACCTGAACGATATTGCCTCTCTGTCGAACAGCCAGCGCTCGAGGAAGGGGAGACGGTCGAAGCCGAAACATTCCCGGTCGTACGCAGCGATTGCAGCGAGACAGGCCTCTTCTATACCGGAAACGGCATCATGGCGGGGATATTCGCTGCCGACCCGGGCCCGGCGTTCATCCCGGTAAGCGATGGCAAATCCGCCCCTGCTGTAGAACGGCTGCATGGCCACAACCCCGTCCATACCGATGCTGGCACCTTTTTTCAGGCGTCCGAGCAGCGTATCCCGCCGTTTATACCAGAGAGACCGGCCGATCCCGGCGCTCCGGTACTCCGGCAAGACGATAAAAAAGCCCATGAAGCCATATTCGCCGTTGTAGGATACCAGAGATCCGCCGCCTATCATCCTGCCGTCGAGAAAATAACCGTAAAAAGCATCAGGAAAGACCGCGCAGAAAATCTCCGCATCGTGAACGCCGGGATCCCACCCTTCGTCCCGCGCCCATCCGACAAGTGTTTCGACCTGCTGCCGGTCAAGCTGTCTGAATTCAAATTTATCGGTATTCATGCGCTGTCACTCCTTGATACAACAATATTGCCCTGTAATATTCAAAATACGCATAGACTATTGAAAATAAGAGAGATAATGTCCTGTGAGACACTGTTGTTATTCCCGGAGAGTTCCTTCTTATACAACAATATTCAAATACACAACGGGGCTGGAGATAGTGAAGAATGAAAATATCAGGATCAGGAATTTACTTTCCAGCCCATCGTTAAATCCTGCAGGATCTCGTCATTTCATGCTGTCTGGCAATATTTCATCAATTTTCTCTTTTCGGTACAATGAAGCGAATGAACCCGTAGAGGATTATTCCGGCCAGAACCGAAACCAGTGAAACAGCGACAAGCTTTCGGGACGGCTTGCGGTTTTCACGGTTTGTTTCAGGAACAAGTTCATCTCCTTTTTTACATGCTCCCCTGATCATTTTCGTTATTGTTCTTTCATCGATAACTGTGCCGGAAAGTTTCGCTTTTGTCAGGTTTGCGCCTTCCAGATTGGCCTTTTTCAAGTTGACATGTTCGAGATTGGCTTTCCTGAGATCGGTTCGTTCAAGATTTGCCTTCTCGAGATTGGCGTCCTCGAAAGAAGCTGCGGCCAGACAGGCCCGTTCAAGGTTTGCACGTTCGAGATTGGCTTTTCTCAGGTTCGATGCCGGGGCCTTTGCCCTTTCAAGGGAAGCCCTGACAAGATTGGCGTCCTCGAAAGAAGCTGCGGCCAGACAGGCCCGTTCAAGGTTCGCACGTTCGAGATTGGCTTTTCTCAGGTTCGATGCCGGGGCCTTGGCCCTTTCAAGGGAAGCCCTGGTCAGATTTGCGCCTTCCAGATTGGCTTTTGTCAGGTTGGCTCTCTCGAGTTTGGCTCCTGCGAGATTTGCCTCTGAAAGATCAGCTGCTTTCAGGTTGGCTTTTTCAAGGTCAGTGTTTGACAGGTCGGCATGTGCGAGGTCAGGTTTCACATCCGGATTATTCTCTCTCCACCGGTTCCACGCAACGGAACCAAGCTTCAGGATATTCAACTGTTCAGAATTTGCCATAGTGGTATCAGAAGTTGCGTTTATATGAAAAAGTTAAATAATTTGATCGGGAATAACGCAATCAACGTTACTTTACAAGCCCGTCGAGTGTTCGACTTACATTAACTTTCCGAAAAATAAACTGATGCGTCGTCTATGGTTTCTCTGGATCATGATGATCCTGCTTGAAGGTTGTGCATCTTCATCTTCCTGCATGGATTCCCGGTTATGGCAGGCGTATGAACAGGTTTTCAGGAAAGCCAGATATGTGGATCTTACGCATACGATCACGCCATCGATTCCGGTATGGTCCGGATTTGGCAAATCGACATGCGGACCGGCAGAGGATCCAAAAACAGGAAAGCCCTATACCTGGAGCAGTGACGGGTTCGAAGCCACTCGTTATATGCTCGCAACGGATCAGTTCGGCACACAGCTTGATCCGCCGGCCCACTGGAATCCTTATTATCCTGCGATCGATGAGCTGCCGCCGACGTTTGCCGTTCGCCCCCTTGTCGTCATATCGATCGTGGATCAGGTTTCCGGAAATCCCGGCTACAGCCTCACCGTCGACGATATCCTCTCATGGGAGAAGCGGTACGGACGGATTCCCGAGGGGTCTGTGGTTTTCGTCCGCTCAGACTGGTCAAGGGATTGGCCGGACCCCTCGCTTGCAACCCGGCATCCATTTCCGGGAGTATCGCTCGATGCCCTGAAATTTCTGCATGAGCAGCGGCAAATCCTGTTTCATGGCCATGAACCGCTCGACACGGATGATAGTCCGGATCTTGAAGGTGAAGCCTGGTTGCTCCGGAACGGATATACCCAGGCCGAGGGGGTGGCCAACCTCGACAAGGTGCCGGAAGCCGGTGCGCTTGTTGCGATGGGGTTTCCGAAATTTCAGGGAGGTCTTGGCGGTTATGCCCGGTTCATCGCAATCTGTCCGCCTGACTGGAAATACGGCGTATCTGTGGGCGAAGTGCCGGAAAGTCCTTTGCCTAAAGCTTTGAAGCCGTTGCACTGGGACGAAGAACGCGGTATGCGGGTTAGATAGAGCCGGTATGTCGAATATTCCTGCAGGTACACTTTCAAAAGGGTTCTTGTATTTCACGGAGTCAATAATTCAGGGAATCTGCGGTCCGGCAATTTCAAAAAATGTTGTATAGACATAACAGTTCTGTTCGATGCTTTCGTATGAACGGATGGCCGAACTTACTTTTATCCAGCGGCAATTTCCGCTGTCAGGCCGCATAAGGCCCATGACAACCTCCCGGACGTTTTTTCTTGTTTGAAGGGCTATGATTGCCGGGTGTTCATTGACCGGAAAAACAGACCCGTCCGTTCTGACAAGTTTCCATTGCAGTTTATCCATTGTTTTTCCAAGCATTTCCGCGGCGGAGATCCCCGTAATCTCTTCAGCTTCGTGATTGACCATTTCAATACGTCCTTTCGAATCCTGAAATATGCAGCCGACCGGCATGGTATCTATGAGAAACTGGAAACTTTCCTTGCTTTGACGAAGTCCTTTTTCCAATTCCTTGGATTTGGTGATATCGTTGAACGTTATCACCAGTCCGTCAATACGGTTTTCCTCCGTGCGGTAAGGCATGATCTTGACGGTAAACCACCGGTTATCGCTGGCTGCAACCTGTTTTTCACTGAAAACAAGCGAGCGGAGCACCTCCCGTCCATCTTCAGCAAGAGCAGGGTAATCGAGGTCGGTAACGATATCGGTGACAGGGCGCCCGATGTCGGAGGCAATCAGCTTTATGATGCTCGTCATGCGGGTGGTGAACCTGCGGATGTTCAGTTCGTCATCAAGGAAAAGGGTTGCTATGTCCGTGCTGTTCAGAAGGTTTTTCATGTCGTTGTTGGCCTGTGAAAGGTCGGTGACTTTCGACTGCAGTTCCTGGTTGACCGTCTGCAATTCCTCGTTCAGCGATTGCATTTCCTCCTTGGACGTGGTGAGCTCTTCGTTGGTACTCTGCATTTCCTCGTTTGATGACTGCAGCTCTTCATTTGTCGAGTTGAGCTCTTCCTGCGAGGTCTGCATTTCTTCGCGAATTGCCAGTATCTCATCTTTCGCCTGTTTCAGTTCTTCATGCAGCGATAAGATCTTTGCATTTCCTTCATTGCTTATTGTCCCGTCGCTTTCCGCAACAGGGGAAGTTCTCTCTGAAACATCGGTAAATACAATCATTACCATGCCTTTCAGGGGATTTGGCTTGTCAATGAGTTTTACAGTCAAATCGATGCATTGAGTTCCTCCGTTTGTTCCTACGGATAACCCTTTTTTTGTCAACGATCCTTTCTGGCGAAGCACATTGCCGAAAAGAAGGCTGAGTTCGTAGCGCATCCCTTCCCGGGCCATGGCGAAAACATTGAGATTTGCCTTGCCGGCCGCCGGTTCGAGATATTTTCCGGTACGGCCGTATATATAGACTATGTCGCCTTTATCGTTTGTCAATACTGCCGCCGGAGATAAATAATCGAGAAGAAGCTGCTCGGTCAGGGACTTTATGCTTGATTCTGAAGATGCCATGGGGGTAGTTTTGATTGAAATATCAGGGAGCTCTTTTGATGCGGAAGAAAAAGAAACAGTAACAGGAAATTCGACGGAATCCTGCCTTATACCCTGACGAAGCTGCCTGAAAAGGCGGTTTTTATTGTCAAAAACCTCAAAAAGATGAGGGCTCGAGCCGATTGTTTCCGCAATTCCCAGAAAGAGTATTCCTCCGGTGTTCAGGCTGTAATGGAAAAGCGGGATCAGTTTTTTCTGGAGCTCCTGTTCCAGATATATCAGCAGATTTCGGCAGATGAGGATATCCAGTTTTGTGAACGGTGGGTCCATGATGATATTGTGCTGTGCAAATACAATCGTTTCACGGATTTCTTTTGATATTTTGTATTCGCCATTATCCTCTTTTTTGAAAAACCGGCTGATGCGTTCCGGGGAAACGTCTGCCGTTATATTGGGTGGATAGAGTCCTGCCCGTGCTTTGTCGATGGCATCCCTGTCAAGGTCGGTCGCAAATATCTGGAGTTTGAAATTTCCGGAAGGTTTGACGGTATCGAGGACTTCTCTGAAAACGATGGCAAGCGAGTAAGCTTCTTCTCCGGTAGAGCAGCCGGCCACCCATGCACGAAGCATCCTGCCGGCAGGATGGGAAGCGATCAGTTGCGGAATTGCCTTTGTTTTCAGGATATCCCAAGCTTCAGGGTTTCGGAAGAAACTTGTTACACCGATCAGCAACTCCTTGAAAAGCAGCTCTGTTTCATCAGGGTTCTTCTGCAGGAATCTGACATAGTCCGAGATTTTTTCAATCTGGTGGATTCCCATTCGCCTTTCGATACGGCGATAGATGGTATTTTTCTTGTAGAGTGAAAAATCATGCCCGGTGTGTGAACGTAAAAGAATGACGATTTTTTCCAGGGAGCTGACAGCTCTGTCTTCGAGAGCGATGATCGGCTTCAAGGTAACGGAAACATGCTTGAGATAGGCGGATATCCTGGCCGGAAGCTCTTCAACCGGTGCGATGATATCAGCCAGGCCGCTGTCGATTGCGCTTCTGGGCATACCGTCGAATTTGGCCGATAAAGGGTCCTGAACAAAAACCCCGCCGCCTTTTTCCTTGATCGCCCGCAGCCCCAGGGTGCCGTCGGAGCCCATGCCGGAAAGAATGACACCGATCGACCGGTGTTCAAGGTCCAGGGCCATGGATCGGAAAAAGAAATCGATAGGCATCTTGAGCCCATGGGTTTTTACGATATCGAGAAGGTGCAGTGACCGGTGCAGTATCGTCATGTCATGGTTGGGCGGGATCACATAAACGTGGTCCGGCTGGATTTTGAGCCGGTCGGAGACCTGCAGGACAGGCATTGAGGTGACGCGCTGCAGCAATTCGACCATAATTCCTTTATGGGCAGGATCGAGGTGCTGTACGATGACAAAAGCCATTCCGCAGGGGGAGGGAACGTTTTTAAGGAACGCTTCGAGAGCTTCAAGACCGCCTGCAGAAGAGCCGATTCCTATGACAGGGAAAGGACTTTCATTTTTCTGCCTGACAATATTTTCCTCTTTTTTTTTCGGTTCTCTTTTTCCGTCGGCAGGTCCTTTCTTCATGATCAGTCCTTTTTAGGAAGATTGTATCGCAGAATCCTGCAAATCATATAAATCATACTGTAAATGTACGAAGAAAGTCAATATTTCAACGATACACACCGCGACATAACGTTTGTCCGTTTATTTAACGCTATTTCAGCTTTCTCAAGAGAAAAGGGAGTAAATATTCTTGAGCATACAGATGAACCGAAAAAAATCTGAAATGGTCATTTATTATAATGATCATATTCTTTTACTTTATTTTTTTTAAATTAAAATTCATATGAAATTCAATTTGCCTCCGTTTCCGGACAACCTTACCTGAACGAAGATGAAGTATCCGCTATCGATTTTTCTGATATTCCTCCTCTTTCTGACAGCCTGCAACGGTAAGCAAAGTGAAACTTCCCAGAAAAATCCTGCGGCCTCGAAACTGAAAATCGGCCTTGTTTTCGATGTCGGCGGCCGGGGGGACAAGTCATTCAACGATTCCGCGTATAACGGGCTGGAACTGGCAAAAAAACAGTTCGGCACTGAATTCATCTATGTGGAACCGCAGGGAGAGGGGGCCGATCGTGAGGCAGCACTTCGCCAGATGGCGGCAGATCCGGATATCGGATTGATTATCGGTGTTGGTCTGCTCTTCAGTGACGACATAACCAAAATTGCAACAGAATTTCCTGACAAGAAATTTGCCTGTATCGATTACATCCCCAAACAAGGAGTGCCTATCCCGGCCAATTTGCAGGGTATAATCTTCGAGGAGAAAAAAGGATCGTTCCTCGCCGGAGCGATTGCGGGGCTTGTTACGAAAACAAAGACAGTCGGTTTTATCGGTGGAATGGAGTCGAGCATCATCAAGCGCTTTGAAACCGGATTTATCAATGGTGTCCATGCGGTCAATCCAGAAGCGAAAGTCATTTCAGGCTATATCGGCATGACCGGCAGCGCATTTGCCAATCCTGCGAAAGGCAAGGAGCTCGCCCTCGGACAGTACGGCAGGGGAGCCGATATCATTTATCAGGCGGCAGGCGCAAGCGGTCTTGGTGTGATAGAAGCCGCAAGGGAAACGAAAAAGCTGGTAATCTGCACCGATCGCGACCAGGAACCTGATGCACCGGGATTCGTTCTCACAAGCATGATCAAGGCTGTTGACCGGGCAGTGCTTAAAACGGTCGAAACGGTTGTGAACGGTAATTTCAAGGGCGGTGACGTTGCTGTATACGGCCTTGCGGACCGTTATACCGATTATATATACAACGACAGGAACGCTTCGCTTATCGGCGAAAAAAATCATGCAACCGTCGAAGATCTCAGGAACGGGATTATCGCCGGAAAAATCGTGGTTGACCCTTCAGAAAAAGGAAAGTAGTTTGAACCCGGTTCATTTCAGTGAGATGAAATAAGCCGCGGAGTTTTGTTAATCGATCGAAGTTCATTTGTTGTGAATAAAATTCTTGTGACCGGGGCAACCGGGTTTATCGGTTCCCGACTCGTTGAAAAACTTGTTTCCACTTCAGACCAGATATTTGTGCTTGTCCGGAAGACTTCCGACCTGTCAGCCCTTGCCGGTGTGCGCGACAGGATCCAGCTGGTTTACGGTGATATCACCGACAGGGCTTCTGTCGAGGCCGCAATGCCGGGCATGGATTATGTCTACCATACAGCCGGGATTACGTACATGGGTGACAGAAAAAACGATCAGCTCTACAAGATCAATGTCGAGGGCACTCGTTATATTCTCGAGGCGGCTGCGGCTGCAGGAGTGAAACGGGTGCTGCATGTCAGCTCCATAACGGCGGTTGGCATTTCACACCACAGGAAACCGGTCGACGAGACAGTCAAATGGAATTTCGACACGATAAGACTTGAATATGCAAGGACCAAGCATCTTGCCGAACTTGAGGTTGCCGAAGCTGTCAGAAAAGGGCTTGACTGCGTTATTGTCAATCCGGCGTTTGTATTCGGTGCCGGAGACCTGAATTTCAATGCCGGCCGTCTGATCAAGGATGTCTATAACCGCCTGCTTCCATTTTATCCCATGGGAGGTATCTGTGTCATCGATATCGAGATCGTGGCTGAAACCCTCATGACGGCCATGGCCAAAGGCCGAACGGGGGAGCGTTACCTTATTGGCGGCGACAATGTATCTTACAAGCAGCTTGTCGATACCATTTCGAAAGTTACCGGTGCTCCGAGAATACTGCTGCCCCTGCCTTTCTGGATGGGAAAGATCCTGAAATCGGCTCTCGATCGTTTCAAAAACAGAAACAAGGTATCGAAACTGTTCAATCTCTCGATGTTCAGGGTTGCCTCCGAGTTTCTCTATTTCGATTCATCGAAAGCCATACGCGAGTTCGGCATGAGACAGGAGCCTCATGAGAAAAGCATCCGCAGCGCCTATGAATGGTACCGGAAACGCAATATGCTGTGATGCTTAAGGTTTGCGTGAAAAGATCATCATCCTCGGAGATTCTTCGGGGTTGAATGTTTCGCCCGAATAATTTCCGACAATTCCGGCAACTGAAAACCCGCTTTTTCCAAGAAGCCGCAGAATTTCATCTTTACTGTAGAGCCTCACCGATTCAGTGAAATTGATAGTTTCCCGGTCCGTCGAGGATATGGTGATGGTTTTGGTGATTTTTCTTTCCTCCAGCACCCGTTTTTCATGCACGAAGAGATCTCCCGCTTTGCGCTCTGATTCGGTAATGATATTTTTTTCAAGATGTACCGGATTTATCAGGTCAAGGACATACCAGCCGCCGGTTTTCAGTGCATTGTAAACTTGTTGAAGGACAAGAAGGTCATCCTGATCTGAATCGAAATACCCGAAACTGGTAAACAGCTGAACGACGAGGTCGAACAGGGAAATCGAGTCGATATTTCTCATGTCCCTGCAGGTCAGATGAAGGGTTACATCGCACATGGACGATTCTTTCCGGGCCTCTTCGAGGAGAAAAGGCGACAGATCGTTTCCTGTTACGCAGTATCCCTGCTTTGCAAGCTCGATGGCGTGCCTTCCGGCACCGCATGCGATATCGAGCACGGAAACCGATGCGGGTTCTTTCAGGGAAAGGCCGGTGAAAGAAAGAATGGTGCGGATGCACTGCGCGGCTTCCTCTTGATTCCGGTGACTGTAGACCTGAAGATAGAACGGATGATTGAACCACTCGTCGAACCAGGGACGTGATGTGCCCGATCCAGAAGCGTCTTGACTGCCGGTCATGTTATGCCGTGGAAAAGGTGAGGAGTTGGGAGGCTCAGGGCATACGGGAATGCCCTGAGTTGATATCCGGAACGGTTATTTCGCGTAGTCGCTGATCGCCTTGGAAAGGATCTGCTGTTCGTTTTCCCCGTTGGGAATGCGGACATTCTTTTCCACGAATTTCCACGCATTGTTTTTATCTGATTTTACAGAAAAAACAAGCTTGGCGACCTTGAAATCACTGACACCTGTTTTTTTTGCCTTATCACCAAACGTTTGTTTTTTTGCCATGACGGTACGGTAATACTTTTTATTGAGATCTTGTAATCAATCCTGATATGAAAATGTCGTCAAATTTAATAAAATATCATCTATAATCAAGCGAACCGCCATTAATTTGTCAGCTCTTCATGCAGTATTCTTCCTTGAGCCGCAGAGTGGTCGGAATGCGGCCTGACATGCGTTTCATGAAGACGCTGAGCGGTGTTTGATCGCGTGGCGTTTTGCAATGACGAATCCCGACAGATAGATAACGATGAACCCGGGAATGACCACACTGAAAAAAAGGATCTCGTGCTGCGGGGTTTTCAACTGTCCTGAAGTCCAGATCATCCAGACAAAGAGTGCCCAAATCGGTGTAACAACCAGAAAAGTGATATTCCAGAGTTTCGTGAAGCTTTGGTTCATGATGTCGTACGAAGTTGTATGGTTTGATCACACCGGGTTCGTTCCGGCTTCCGCTTTCAGTTTCATTTTCCGCTCGTGCCTTTTCTCGAGCCAGATCCTTGCCAGATATTGAATGGCGTTGATGATGTAGCTCGAATAGGCCACCGAGGACCAGAATACGAGGCTTTTATCGGAATAACCCTTCCAGGCGAGAAAGAAGTATAGGAAATGAAAGAAGGTCGCAACCGAACTGCCGACATCTTCCCAGAAAAACTCTTTCGAATAGACCCATTTGCCGAAGAGGTCCTTTTCGAAAAACATGCCGGTGATAAAGAGTATGACGAAAAAGAGCGTCTTGAAGAGAATGGCGACGCTGATCCAGAAAAAGTCGATGGAAGCGAGATTGTTCGCGTACAGGATATTCAGTGCGATACCGGATAGAAAGATGACGAACTGTACCGGCGCAAGCAGGATCTGGATTTCAGTCCATACGGATGCATTGCGTTTGGCAAGCTGTTCAGGCGTATAGCGAGGCATGACCGTTTTGTCTTACAACTGCAGTTAATAAAATCCCGGCCGGAAGAACACCATGTCCGGGAATATCTGACAATATTATTTAATCCATAATATAAAACAAGATATTGTGATTATCATCAGCTGCATTGTCATTCTTGTATAAAGAAGAAGATGATATATTGCAAGAAAACCAATATGGCTTTTCAATAAACAGAGGTGTCATGAAGTGAAGCCGGTCAAGAGCCCGAAGGAAGGAATATGCCGGTGACAGCTACGTTAATTTGCTATATTTACCTGTTGAAAAACCGGTTATTCTGACTGTTGAGCCTATGTCTCTTTTACGGGAATTGTTCGAAGAGTATACGGCGTGGTATAAAAGCCTCGCTGAAGATAACGGCGTTCTTCCAAGGTCGATATCGGGTGTTGATGCTGAAGGCCTGCAGTTTATCTACCCGCTCGACATTCTGGAGCTGCACCATATGGCCCGGAACAAGTATATCCGGTATATCCTTGACGAACTTCTGTCGATTGCCTATGCCTATGGCGGGGTGGCCTTGAGAGGGGACAGCGATATCGGCGAATTGGAAGAGATCCTTGATGTGGTCGCTGCCGATGCGAATCATTATATCATGGGGCACTGGCTGGTGATCCGCGACGAAATGGGTAATATTGCCACCCTCGAACATATGGGCACCAGCGAAGGCGACGATCCTGAAAAACATCCTGCGGCCTGGTACCTTGCAGGGGCGATCCGTTTCAATGAAACAGAAAAAAACCGGTACGCAGATCTCTGGGCAGGGGCAAAACCCTATGTTACCTTTACCAAACGGAATACCGAAGATTAAGCGGTATCAGCAAAAAGTATATGCTATCCGGCTTTTAAAGCGACTGAAACTATGCCGATCGATTTTTTTAAGTTCACGCATTTTTTCGAGCCCAATCCAGGTAATATCGTCGGCAACAACATCGTAACTCAAATAGGAGAGCATTGTTTTCTACCTTTCGATCGCGCCGGTATCGCGATCTGGCGGATTCAGACAGTCGGTCAGGGAACGATACAGTATTCTATTTAACAAGGAGTTTTATGCAATAAGCTCTCGATGAGTTGTGTGAGTGTTGTGTGTATAAGGCGGGTTGCATGTATTTTTTACTGTCTTGAGAGGATTTATGCCTTCAGGTTTCGATATGGTCTCTCTTTTTCAGAAGGATCTGAAAGAAGTCCTGGTATCCCTTACCAATCCACTTCCGCTCGAACCGGGTATTGTATTGCGGCGGCACCATGCTGCACTCGACCTCGAAACCTGTGTCAGGGGTCTGCTTAACAATCCATTTACCGTATTCGGAACTGTCGGTTACAATGAGGGCTTCGCCTTCAGGTACAAGTCTGTTGTTGAGCAGACGCAGGAAGCAAGATGAAAAAAGCCTGTATTTGATATGCTTTCTTTTTGGCCATGGGTCGGGAAAGAGGGCATATACCCTCGAAATTGAACATGATGTGAAAAGATCGCTGAAGGCTTCTTTTGCGCATGATTGCAGAAACCGGATATTGACAACGTTCAGGCTTGCCGCTTTTTTTGAAACTCCGGCGATCAGAGAGGGTTTGTGTTCGATGCCGACAAAAGTCCTGTCCGGATATGCCCGTGCCCTGCTGATAAGATAATCGCCATCGCCGAAACCGATTTCAACCTCGAATGGTCCAGTAGCGGTTAGATCATCATAAAAATTCTTTTTCTGGTCAGTTGTTACTGCGTGATTGACACAGAGCGAAGACGCGTTATCCATAAACTGAATGGATGATGAAAAATCGAAACAATAACGGGAATATAAATTTATTTGAATTCTTTTATTTCGGGAAATGGTTGAGCAATGTTATGTGCGACGTCTTTGAGGATGCTCTTTTCGTTTATTTGTTTTGGAATAAAATGGTAAGTTTACGGCTCCAAAACATCATGTTCAACGTCTTCATTTTTCAATCCTGAAAGGAGTCAGCAGTACATGGACACCTCATCCCGCATTCTCTGTAAAGCATTGCAAAACAAAATCATGTCCGCAGACCAGGCAGCGGCTCTCATCCCTTCGGGGGTCAACGTCGGCATGAGCGGTTTCACCGGTTCCGGCTATCCGAAATCGGTGCCCGGCGCACTGGCAAAACGTATTGCAGAAGTCAACAGGGAAGGGCAGAAATTCCGGATCGGTGTCTGGACCGGCGCTTCGACGGCACCTGAACTCGATGGTGTGCTTGCCGAGGCGGACGGAGTTGAAATGCGGCTGCCATATCAGTCGGACCCGACATGCCGCCGCCGTATCAATGAAGGACGAATGGAATACATCGATATCCATCTCTCTCATGTGGCGCAGTTTGTCTGGTTCGGTTTTCTCGGCAAACTCGATATCGCGCTCGTCGAAGTTGCCGGTATTCTCGAAGACGGACGCCTTATCCCGTCCTCTTCGGTCGGCAACAACAAGACCTGGCTCGAGCAGGCCGACAAGGTAATCCTCGAGGTTAACTCCTGGCAGAGCCCACTGCTCGAAGGGATGCACGATATCTATTACGGGACCCAGCTGCCTCCGCATCGTATGCCGATTCCTCTTGTCCACCCTGAGGACAGGATAGGGGAAAAGTACCTCCGCTGTGATCCGGAAAAGATCATCGCCGTTGTCGAAACCCATGCTCCGGACAGGAACTCTCCGTTTTCCGCCCCGGATGAAAATTCGATGCTCATCGCCGGGCATATTCTCGAGTTTTTCGAACACGAGGTGAAAAAAGGACGTCTGCCGAAAAACCTTCTTCCGCTCCAGTCTGGTGTCGGCAATATCGCCAATGCCGTCATGGCAGGTCTCAACAATGGTCCGTTCGACAATCTGACTGCCTATACCGAGGTGCTGCAGGACGGAATGCTCGACATGCTCCGGTCCGGCAAGCTTTCCATGGCTTCGGCCACAGCGTTTTCCCTCAGCGACATGGCGCTCGAAGAGCTCAACCGGAACCTCGCTTTCTACCGCGACAAAATCATCCTGCGTCCGCAGGAGATCAGCAACCATCCTGAAGTGATCCGACGCCTCGGCGTGATTGCAATGAACGGCATGATCGAGGCCGATATCTACGGCCACGTCAATTCGACTCATGTGATGGGTACTTCCATCATGAACGGTATCGGCGGTTCCGGAGATTTTGCGCGAAATGCCTATATATCGATCTTCATGACACCGTCACAGGCAAAGAACGGGAAGATTTCATGTATCGTTCCGATGGCATCACACGTCGACCATACCGAGCATGATGTCCAGGTTATCGTTACCGAACAGGGTATTGCAGATTTGCGCGGGCTGTCTCCGAACCAGCGGGCGAAGGTGATTATCGAAAACTGTGCGCATCCGGATTTCAGGCCGGCGCTGCGTGATTACCATCGCCGGGCATACGAAGGCTCCCTGGGCCGCCATACACCGCACCTGCTCGACGAAGCTTTGAGCTGGCATCAGCGATATATCAACGAAGGACAGATGCTGCCAAGCATGCAGGAAGCTTTGTAATGGTGAAAACTGAAACGGGAAATACATGAGGATTGAAGTTCACATGTATTTCCCGGCCGTTTCTGAGTGAAACAGCACTATTTCCTATTCCGCATTTTTTAGAGGGCGTTCATACTTGAAAATGCATACGGGGCTGCCGAGTGCCTGACGTGCAAGGATTTCTCCCTTCATCTCGGGAAAAGCCCTGTGTGTGGCTTCCATATCGAGTTCGCAGATCACATGGCAGGGGATATCATAACCGAACTCTTTGCATACTTCCAGATAAGGGCAGACTTTCTGGATCTCGAGGGCGGCATCGATGCCCTTGTTCGAAATGTCAAAGGCTTCCATATCCATGCCGATCGAATTGAAAATCGGAATTGACTGCCTGAATCCTTCGATAAGCGTCGGGAGGGCAAGGAGCGGGCCCATGCGCTGCTTCTGCAGTTCCGGGAATCCTTCGAGCATGGTTTCCCATGCGATTTCATCTCCGAATTGTGCTGTGAGTTCCCTGAACTTCGAAAACTTCTTTCTGGCAGATTCGATCACCTCTGAATGTGCGTTCTGCATGGTTTCCTCCCGATTGAATTGAGTTCATGGACGTATCCTTGAAAAGGGGCTCTTTTTTACAAGATACGGGGCTTTATGCGTTAGTTCAAACCTCGATATCTGCCCCAGTGGAGGCAGTAAAAAATATTACGGTTAGTCCTGAAATTTGATGATCTTTAAAAAATGGCCTTTTCAATCTTAAAAGCATGGGAGAGGACATGAGCGAACAGCAGAAACCCTCTGTACCCGAGATATTCACGAAAAAAGTCACCAGACTTCTTCCTCCGGAAGAACTCGAAAAGCGTATACTGAAGATCCTCGGTGAACGTCGGATGTGTGTTTTGTCCACCTGCCGGGACAATGTGCCGCGTTCGACCCCGATCCTTTATCGTACGATTGGGTTCAACCTTTACATGGCAGGTGAGCCGGGCCTCAAACTTGGCAACATAAAGCTCAACCCGATGGTGAGCGTAGGTATATACGACCCTAAAGCGGAATTTTCAGACAGTATTGATGATATCGCTGGTCTTCAGATCAGCGGCCGTGCGAAACTGATGAACAAACAGGAGCCTGGTTTTTTTGAAGCCTTCAGGCTCTTCGGCCGTCCTGAGGCATGGGCCGAGCACTGGTTCGGCATGATGATCGAGGTGGTTCCCGACAGGATAGAGCTACTCGAGATGGCTCTCAAGAACGAGGATTACGCTGCCCGCCAGATATGGACACCGCTTGTCTGCTGATTTTTATATGATCGGGACACATTATTTGATTGCTTGAGTTAGTGGAGAGGAGTATTAGCGGAAATTATGGATTCTGCAGCGGCAACTCTGACAGCTCAAGACCTCGAATGTTTGTTTAGCCGGATTGCTATAGAACATTTTTTGTCATATTGGAATCCGTCCATGAGAGGAAAAGATCGGGCCGGATAGTTTATCATCTTTGACTTGCTCCGCTTTTATTATGATTGTCGGACAGCTCTGATAATCTTTTGATGATCTCCGAGACAAGTGTCTCGAGATTTTCCTTTCTTTCCGACCTGCATTCTGACTCAAGCTCTTCAGCTGCTTGCCGTATGGCTTCAAACCCTATCAATGCAGCACTTCCTTTCAGCTTGTGAGATAGATTGCGCAGGGATGCTGTTTCTTCTTTTTCAAGCAATCTGCGCATGTCTTCGGAAATATTGCAGAACTCGTTCATGAATATTCCGACTAACTCGTCGTTTTCAGAAGCTGTAAATCCGTATGAAGAAAGAATATTGGCGGTATTTACCTTTTTTGCCGAAATTTTGGATGACGGGTTATTTTCCGTTGGACTGATCAGAAACCTGCAGATGGAATTGATGAGCAGGCTCGGACTGTCGGTTTTTATGCGGAAATCATCCATTCCTGCTTTTTTAGCAGCTTCCTCTTCCTCCACAGCACCACTGAGTCCGATAACCGGCAGTTTTCTCAGATATGGGTCACTGCTGGAACGGAGCTTCCTTGTCAGTTCCAGGCCGTCCATTCCCGGCATACGGATATCGGTGACAAGAAGGTCGAAACGCTCTTTAAGAAGCATTTCAAGGCTTCTGTTACCATCGTTCGAAACCGAAACTTCCAGTCCGGCATCCCTGAGGTTCATCGCTATCAAATCGCAATTCAAAGCAGAATCATCGACAACAAGAATTTTCTTCCCGCTCAGTGCGTTCAGTGCAGGATGGCCGTCAGGAATGGTATTGAGGGCTGCGCGCAGGGTATTGATCAATTCGCTCTGGCTGCAGGGTTTCGAGATGAAAGCCTGCATTCCTGCGTTTTCAGACATGCTTCTGGCTATTGCCGCAGGTTCGGAGCTGTGAGCTACAACCGGTGTAATGCAGGCTTCAGGTCCCGCTTCTCCGAGCCTTATTCTTTCGACAGTCTCGAAACCGTTCATCAATGGCATGTGGAGGTCCATTATTACGAGATCATAACGGATTCCCGAGAGCAGTTCAAGCGCTTCCTTACCGTTTGCAGCCTCGTCGGTTACCGCATCGAACGAGGCAAGATATTTTTTCAGCGTTATACGATAAAGCGGATCGTCATCGACAATAAGCAATCGTTTTCCATGGAAATCTTCAGCTCCCAGAGCAATGACTCTGGCGGTGTATTCATTGAACTCGTTTGCGGAAACGACAGGGAAGCTCATGATGAACTCCGTGAACTTACCTTCTTCGGATTCACAGCGAATATCCCCTCCGAAGGATTTCAGCACCCGTTTGCAGTAGGCAAGGCCGAGACCAGTGCCGCCCGATTTGCCGCTGGTATAAAAACTGTCGAAGACTCGGGGAAGAGCATCTTTTGGAATACCCGGGCCGGTGTCACGGAAAAAGACAAGGTTGTATGACTCGCCCTTCTCGAGACGGACAGTAATGAGGCTCTGTGGATAGGATTTGAAATAGTAAAGGGCGTTTTTCAGGAGATTGAAGAGTACAAAAACGAAAAGTGTTTCGTTGATACGGAAAATGAACTGATCGTCCTTTGTTATCCGAACTCTTTTTCTGTCGTTTTCTGATTCATAACCGTATTCTTCAAGCGCATTGCGTACGATGCGAGAGGCTGAGAGGTAGGTGAAGCTCTCCGGATTTATGGGTTTTTCGCGGATTTCTCCGAGAACCATATCGATTACCTGCACGCCGCGTTTTACGGCTATCTGGCCATGCGCAACCCGTTCATAGAGGTTCTCGAGCAGGTTTCCGTTGATGGGGTGGTGGGCCGTTGATTCACGATGCCGTTTTGGAAGCATGTTATGAATGCCATTCAGGCAGTTGCGGATCTGTCCGAGGGGATTGCGCATCTCATGGGCGATAGTACCTGCAAGAGACTGCAAAACGGTGTTTCGTTCGATGGCTACAACTCCCTTTTTATTCGTGTAATTTACCAGCATTCCCAGCAGCAGAGCAACGGGTATGGATATGAAATACTCTATGATCTGCTTTGTAATCGACAGGGAAATGCCTGTTTCATGCACAAAACCTGTGTATGCAACAGAAAGGCCTGTGATCAGCAAGAAGGTGAAAATGTATAAATTCGGTATGAAAATGATGAACACAAGAAGCATAACGGTTTCAGCTACGAGCCATAATCCTGAAAAGTTGTTCATCAGCATCAGGAACGTAAAAACCACCGGAAACGTGAAAGTCAGCCAGAGGTACCAGTAAATCATGAGCCATGGTCTGGATGCCTCGGGATAACGTTTGTAGAAGAGTATAGGTATGAAAGAGATAGCAGAGCCGAATCTGAGCGGGATGGATTCGTAGGGCTGGGGCAGTATGACTGCACAGAGTATATAATAGACCGGATGGCCCCACAATGCGATATACCGGATGAAATTGATTGTGAGCTCATTTTGGTCGTAATCCTTCTTCAAAAAATCCATTCCCTTTTTCAGGAATGAATATTCATAGGCTTTTCGGGGGGCCATGTTGTTTATTTTGCTTTCAGGATACAGAAACGGTAATGCTGGTAGATCTCTTCGGTAATTTCGAGAACTGAGCCTGAATGAGTACTTGTTTCTACTGTAAAATTATATTTTTCTGTTAAATAACCTATATCATTGTATCCATTTATGAATGGTTCACCCATTTTGCGGATATTTGTTATGAAATCTTTCGCTTCCTTGATGCCTGTGCAGCACCTGATCAGGTCTTCGGTAACAAAATCAAGCCACAGGGAGCAACCCCGATGCATAAGTTTTGATAATGAGGTCATTATCGTATCGATAAACTCTTCCTTGAAGTACATTGAGCCGCCTTCCCATATATAAAAAGTCGGTAGCCGGTAATCAAAGTTCGGAATTTCAAATAGCGTTTTATCGATGGACTTGACTTCAAGGTCTATTTCAACGTTATGGATGGAGCTTTTTTTGCTGTAATCAAAGATCCGTCTTCTTTCGTTCAGCATGATCGGAAGGTCGAGATCGTAGATCATGGCTTTTTCGATATTCATTCGCCAGAACCTGCTGTCATAACCGGCTCCGATGTTGACTACGTTGAATTTCGTTTTTCCCTGGGAAAACTGCAGGACGTTTTCGTCCAGATGCTGAGTTCTCGCCACAATCATGTTCTGAAGCTGCGGTGTGGCAATACTGAACCGTCTTGCCAGGGTTATGCCGTGTTTACCGGCGAGCATGAATGCATAAGGGTCGTCGAACCTTCGCTGTTCTACAGGTTTTTCCTGTTCGAGTGCTCGCAGTCCGACAATGAGCTTGGCTGTTGTTTTTGTCTTGTGCTCGTAAAGCAGGTCGATTTTTTCAACATCAAAAGCATTCCTTTTCAATCCGTTCAGGTCCTGGACCCAATATGTGAAATCAGCTACAGCAACCAGCTTTTCGCCATTGTACATTTTCACCGGAATAGTGACGACGATTTTATTGCTGCTTGCAAACCGTTTTGCCAGACCTTCCCATTTTTCTTTTTCTATTTTCGCCTTGCAGGTAAGGTTATGACAACTTGGGGTCAACCATTTGATGGAGGCTTTTACTCCCCACATATAGCCGGCATTATCATCGACAGATGGCCAGAAACCGATTATCGGAACCAGATGGAACAGCGAGGTCAGTGCAAGTCCGCCTGTATACTCTGCGGCAAGCAGCATCAATGGGCCCTGGTGAGCGATATACTGGTTTGATGAATTGGGTATCAACGGAAGCATGGTTTCGGCGTAACCGCGTTCGACAGCGGTAATTTTCCAGTCAATGAAATCGAGCGCCGGAACTGATTCATGAAAGGATTCAGTGAGTGCTTCGAGATTGAATCGCTCTTTTCGATCCTGTTCCCATGCATCTATAGAATGCAGAAGAAAAGAAGTGCTGAAATGAATGCTCATTTTAAAACGTACGCGACTATTTGTTATGATCGGTAGTGTTCAATGGTGCTTGTCTCAGGGAATGAGCCGTCAGAGGATAAGAACAGGACTTGTCGACTTCAATGCGGCATTAATCCGATTGCTTGAGACCGTGTACACAGATACAGAATTTTCACCGGCTGCATGATTTTTCCCGATAACAGCATTTTTCGAGATAAAATAAATATTTGAGATATGGACAATCCGCGATATCCTTACAAATGCAAATGTAACGATCTTTTTTTAAAAGCAATCCAACTTCTTTTTTATTAAGCCATTAACATATGCTCAAGATTCCCGGTCGAGTAAATTTTTCGAAATATGGATAATTATTCATGAGCGAATGGATAAAGTTTGGCGTAGTTAAAGGATTCAATGATATTTCAGAAGCAGGATGCCAAACATGATCACAGAAAAGTGAACGGGGGAGAAATTTGAACTATTGATCAATATCTTCGAAAAATTGATATTTCTCCAACAAGGGAAATCATAAATGAGTATAAATGAACGGTCACCCATAATTACTGGTACGACAAAGGACATCTTATTGAAAAACTGCCTGCTAAATCCGATTGAACCATGAAACAGAAATTGTCATCGTTCTGTTCAGCCTCAGTGTTGACATTCCTGATCTTGTTTGTTTTCACGGCTTTCTGCGTTGCCGGTGAAAATACAGGAGTCATCCAGCCGCTCGCCTACGGGGTAAAAAGCCTTGAAAAGATCCATGTCGAGCAAGGAAAAGACAGCGTCAGCAAATCGTATTGCCGATGCCGTTATCCCGTGTTCTCTGCCGGAGGAAGCGCTGCTGCGATCAATGCAGCCCTTCATGGCTGGATTGCAGACAGCACAGCTATTGCTCCAGGGAAAGAATATACCGGTGACCGTTCGATCGAATCTCTTGCAGCAAACTTTCTGCAGGACTATGAAAAATACCGGAAGGATTTTCCCGTAAACTGGCCATACGAGTTTGAACTTGACGGTTCTGTCCTGTTCAACAGGTCGGGAGTGCTGGCGGTCGGTCTTTCATGTTACTCGTTTACCGGCGGGGCACATGGAAACAGCCATACGGAATATTTCGTATTCGATGTCAGAACCGGCAGGCGTCTCGGGCTTCGTGACGTTTTTATCGAAGGATTTGAAGAGACGCTCAACAAACTGATCGACCGACGGTTCAGACAGATGAAGGGTCTTTCCCCCGAAGACCGACTCGACAATGCGAAAGGAACACTGTTCGAGAATTACATACATTTCAACCGTAACTTTGCCTTTACCGATAAGGGAGTGAGCTTTTACTACAACCAGTATGAAATAGCCGCTTACGCTTACGGTCCGACGATAATCGATCTGACATACCATGAACTTCAGGAGATTCTGAAACAGGAGTTCAGGGAATTGTAATGCCTGGAAATACCATGAAAAGCAGCAAAAAAGGCATCATTTTCGTGATCGTCCAGGGTGTTATTATTGCGGCGTTTATGCTGATACCGGTTTGGAGACCGGGGATACCCGAATGGTTTTTTCAGAAGACGTTCATGTTTCGTTCTGTTTCTTCGGTATTTCTTGCCATGGCATCACTGCTGCTCGGCGGTTCGGGATTCTGGAATCTCAGAAAATACATCACTCCGCTTCCTGAACCGGTTGAGAGCAATGAACTTGTCACTTCGGGAGCATACTTGTATGTCCGCCATCCGCTCTACAGCAGCATCATGTTTGCCGGAGCATCGTGGACGGCCTACACATGCAGTATCTCTCATTTTCTGATGCTTTGCCTGGCATTTGTATTTTTCTCTCTGAAGGCTGATTACGAGGAGGGGCTGCTTCTGCAAAAGCATTCCGGATATGCCCAGTATGCCGCGAATGTGAAAAAGTTCATCCCATGGGTATATTAGCGAGGGGGGTTTCAAAACATTAGCAATATTGAAAACAACCGGCAGGAAGAGGCAGAAATGTTAGAAGAGTTTGTTGCCGGAGCCACTTATTGAGCATAGAGGGTAAGGTATGCCGGTGACCGTATACCTTGCCCTCTATGCCGGTTTCGTCAGGCGGTACCTCTGGATGAAAGTTCCCGGTAGAAATCCTTGAGGTGTCTCGAACCTGTAGCCGGGGCGACATTGTCGAACCCGCTTACCGAAATTGCGAATAACATCACGCTGGCCATCGGTTTGTTGAATATGCCGGTGATGAATAGTGCAACGTCTCCAATCCACATGGGGACATGCGTTATCGATGGTTGCTTGCCAAGAGCTTCGAACGCCATGACATTTGTTTCGGTGTAGGTGAATATTTCGGGTCCGCCGATATCAATTTCCCGATTCCCGCCATCAACTGCATCGACACATACCTTTGCAAGGTCCGCTCCGTGAATGGGGTTGAACCTGTTGGAGCCATCGCCAAAAAGGAATACATGGCCTGACCGGGCCATGTTGAAAAACATACCCATGTCGGAAAAATATGCGGCAGGGCGGATCACGGTATATGGCATGCCGGAAGCCTTCAGGTCCTGAACGAAATCCTCGTGTGTTTTCACCATATCGACATTCATCATCTTCTGAGAATTGAAAACCGAAATGTAGATGAACTTTTTTACGCCGTTAGCAAGAGCATCTTCGAGAAGCGCCCTGTTGCCGAGATGGTCGATCTGTTCGCTGGTGACCCCGTTCTGCGGTTTTGTCAGGCCCATGCAGGAAAAAACAAGATCGACGCCTTTGCATGCGTCTTTAAGTGACTCCCTGTTTACTGCGTCCCCCGTGAATATTTCCGTGACATACTCTCTGACAGGAGGTTCAAGGTTCGGTCCTTCGGAAACAAGTTTTTTTGGGTCGCGTACAAGAGCCCTTACCTGATAACCACGTTCCGAGAATTCTTTTACGACATACCTTCCAAGATATCCGGAGGCGCCCGCAACAAGTACTTTACGATTTTCCATAATCTATGATTGTCAGGTTGAAAGATCTTTGGATGTGTAACAGATCCTGGAGACTAATTGTTCGTTCGGAAATATGTTACGCTTCCTGAAACAAAAAAAGCCTTCATGATTTTTTTTCCCGGTTTCAATTGAAATCTGTGACAGAGAGCGTCGTTGCAATCGAGATTTGAAGTGTGTCAATTGCTGTTTTTTTCATATTTTTTACAGGTATAACAAATAACATTCCCCCTCCTTTAAACTTGAAATTACGGAGTTGCCCTCTATGAAAAATTTCTGCAATTCCCTTTTTGCCGGTGTTTTTCTGATACTCTCGACCGGTTGCGCATCGACGGGAAACAACAATTTCAACAGTCTCCTGTGGATGCAATCCTCGGCGGAATACAAGGCGGGCGCAAAGCAGGCTTACAATACAGCCCTGAACACAATTGATGAAGCTCTTCGCGATCCTCATTGGACCGCGGCAAAAGAACAGCCTGGAGACTGCTCGTCACTTCCTCCCGCTGTCGTCATGGATATCGACGAAACGGTCCTGGACAACTCGAAATATATGGGAAAGGTAGTGCTTGAAGGCGGTGAATGGAGCCCTGTAACCTGGGATGAATGGGTCGCAAGGAGAGACGCGTCAGCAGTCCCCGGAGCCGTGGAATTTATCAATGAAATGAAGAAAAAGCATGTACAGGTTATTTTCATTTCCAACAGGCCTTGTATGAAACGGGGTGAAATCCAGCAGGGATGCATCCAGAAAACCGATACGATGGAAAACCTTTCGAGAGCAGGTGTGTCTGATGTTTCCCCGGAAAACCTGCTCATGACAGGAGAGAGGGAGGGCTGGACTAATGAAAAGAAAAGCCGGAGAGAGTATGTCGCCAAAAAGTACAGGATCGTGATGTTGTTCGGAGACGATCTGAGCGATTTTCTGCCTGGCGTGAGAGCAGATATCACACCGCAGGAGCGTGACCGCCTGATCGAGGAGAATAAGGAGAAATGGGGAAAATGCTGGTTTATGCTGCCCAATCCGACCTATGGTTCATGGATAAACATATTGAAAGATCCTAAATCGCAGTATATCAGGTCTTATTGAGAAAAACCTGCTTAGATGTCGCGTTCACGTAGTCTGACAAACGACTTAGACCGGCAGGAAAAGTCCGGAAAGCACTTTTCCTGCCTCAACGACCTCGGATACAGTCACCTGCAGTCACTGAAGAAATCCGAAAGTACCTGGTCGAAACCGTATGCGAGTGACAGGTGTGCTATTTCATGTGAGGGGAACCATCTCAAGCACTGGCCTTCGTGCAGGGGAATGGTTTCGGGATCAGCGTCCAGCTCCATATGGAAAATATACTCGATCCGGTCGCTGAAATCATACACAGCATGCAGGCTGCACCCTGAAACATCAGTTTCTATTTCTTCCAGCATTTCCCTTACTATGCAAGCTTCAGGAGTTTCTCCATTATCGACGTGCCCGCCGGGAAGGTCCCACATGTTGGGATAGGGAATATCCGGCTTGTCATCTCTCAGGAGAAGCAGCACTTCATCGCGTCTGTTTGTGAAAATGATGCTGGCGCCTGAACGTTTCATAATCGGTTTTGTAAGATGAACATTGAAATCTTTTTCTGAAGATTACCTGCAACAAACGTGAGTGGTATTACTGTTTTTTCCCGACAGGAGCAATGTAGATAGTGAACTCTTCTTTTCCATCAACATTGACGAGGCGATCCATTTCATCCTGGTCGTAAGCGGCGATGGCGCAGGTTCCTGCATCCAGGGCTTCACTGGCGAGATAAAGGTTCTGGCAGACATGCCCGGCATCGAGAGCGATTACCTTGTGGGCGGCAAGTCCGTAACGCCATTCCATACGGTAGGGTATCACCGTCCAGATGAAAGTTGCCGCGGATTCGCCTGCGAAGTATTGTCCAAGCGAAGCCTTTGAGATCCTGTATTCGAGATTTTCAACTTCCCGTTCAAACTGAAGCTGATGTTCAAGGGGAAGATAACGATAAATACCTTTTTCAAGTCCATTCACGCGGAAGATCGCAAGATAGGTTTCAAACGCATGCCTGCATCCCGCTGACGGAACCGTTCTCAGGGCATGCCCTCTGTCAAGACTGAGCCTGATTCCCTGTGTCGCCCATAGCAGGAAAGAAAGTTCTTCGATGGAGAGAGGGGCCTTACTGTATTTCCGGCAGCTTTCCCGTCTTGCAATGGCGGTTTTGAGGTCAATTCGTCCTAAAGAGTCAAGTTCACCAGGATTCGGAAGATTTATCCGTATTGCGCCGGGATTACAGGGTTTCTCTAAAGGGGGTGGCGGCAAACCCCTGTTCTGGTCTGTTTGTGAGAAATCGACAGACTGGCGGATGGTATCCTTGAGGAATGAACGGGATGTTTCGAGGATTTTCCTGTCCATGAATTGGTGATAATGTTGGTTTCAGACATCTCCAGAACCCTGTATTCAGGGCAGGGTTCTGGAGATGATGAACGATTACAGCTGCTTCGGGGCGATAGCTGAGGAAATACCTGACAATACGCTCTGTATAAGGTTGATGGCAGTGTTAGCCATGCTGACGAGAAGGTTTCCGCAGAGATTTGTGCAGGATTGAACGATGGAAATCGCAGAATTTGCGCTGTTGCCCGCTATGTCTGCAACATTCTGAACCGGTTGTCCGACAGCATTGAAGAGATCAGAAAAAACGCCGTTGCTGTTTGCCATGGATTATGGGATTTTAGAGGTTATTTGAAATCAGGCACGATTGAAAATCGATACAGAAAATTGTCGTGATAGAAAAGGAGATGATCTCCATAAACAGTGGTTATATTATTCAAATATACGACTTATTCTTTTGCCCCCATGGTCGTGACAGAGGTTTTCAGAACGTAACGTCCCGCAGGACCCGTAATGTTCGGCGAAAACCAGCCATCCGCTGGCGAAGGAACGTATTGTACTTATTCCGACCCACAGGACAGAAAAGGTTATCAGGAATATGTTCAACAACAAGGCAATGATCAGAGATCTGTATTGGACATGGTTTGTATTGAGTGATAACCCTGCTAAACGAGAATCATGCCGTGTATTTTATCAGAGTAAAGGTCAGGATGAATTTCCGTGTTCATCCTTGTGATTTGAACTCCGCGTGAATTTTGTGTCTCTGACCTATTTCCGGGGAATTGCGACTTGTTGCAGAATGTGGAGATATCGAGACCTTCGTAGCCGAAGTTATCAGAGTCGAAAAGGTTATTCTCCCAAATTCTGAACGTTCGGTAATAAAAAGTCTTTTGTTCAAATCACAAAGTATTTGTCGGCAATTTTCATTAAAGCTGGACAGTTTTTACAGAACAGCCAACATTTCAGTGCTCATTGTTCGGCTGGAAGATGTTTTTTTATTGCCGTTATCAAAGCATCGAGGTCTTTCATGCTGTCTATTTCTTCTTTGGAAAGCAGTACTTCAAAATCTGCATCTTTTTTCAGAATTAACGGGTATTCAAATTTCCGTTTATACTTATTTTCAAATTCATCCCTGTGAAGGAACTCCATAGGAAGTCCAACGGATGTACGGAACGATTTCCAGGCTTCGAACTCGGAAAAGGGTCCATGGGTGAGTTTGCAAAGGCTGCAATTATAAGTTTCCGGGCTGATAATCTTGTGGCCGAGATCGATCAGTTCGTTGATTGGATTGCCATCAGTGTTATAGACAAAAACAAGTTTCATTCGGGGCTGATTATCTTAATGTTTGAATATTTCTTAATAAAACGTTTTACCGAGGAAAACGTTTCATGATGATATTTTTTATGGAAATATCAGGAATTGACGGTTTCAATTGTTTTTGCTCTTTTAACAAGATTTGAAGCGCTTTCACGGTTCCCGGTTTTTGCTTAAAACGTAGACGCGCGTTTAAGGAGTTCAGGATTCGACAGCTTGATCGATGGGCTATGTATTGTTGTATAGGTATTCTTGACTGCGGCACTGTCTTCAGCTTTTGCATCTTGTGCTGCAGCACGGTCAAGCGCTGTTTCAGGCAGGGCGGTCATGATAGGGGAGAATAACCGATCGGCATTCTATCCTTGATGTAATAAACAGAGCTGCCCTGAAGAGCTTTGATTGGAGAGCTTCAAGGATAAAGCAAGTCATCGGATATCTTGAAAAAAGCTGTCATGGATTTTCTCTACAGGTTATCCATGTTTATATTCTATTGTGGCCTGCCGGAAAAAGATTATTCAACACCGGTATCGTTGCAGCGAGACCGTGATCCCGGATTCACGGCTGTTCCATTCTTTGTATACAGGTTTTCTGTCTGGTAACGACCTGTTACATCCAATTTTTATTCAAAACTAAAAAAAACTGGAGATCTGAAATCATGGGAATCACTATGCGAAAAAGAACGCTGGGTATGTTTCTTGCTTTTACATGTATCATTGGAGTATCAGCTTATGCCGGGGAAGTGCCCGGCAAGCCAGGCGAGGAAATCAATCTTGCGGGCACAACCTGGAACGGAAGTGATTCCGATGGTGACCATTATACCTTGACATTCAAAAATGACGGCTCAATTGTATACAAATCCCAGAAAGAAACAATTGAAAAGGGGGAATGGAAACAGTATCACAATGCCGTTTATTACGAAGCCAACAAAGGGTTCGTTCATGCCCTGGGGGAAATTGCCAACGGCAGGATAGAAGGAAAGTCATGGAACGTCAAACAGAGTTCATGGTTCTGGAAACTGACAAAGGAGAACTGAATCTTTTTCTTTTTTTCTGAATATTTCATTCGGATCATATGTCTTGCACTAAGGCCTGTCAGCCTTATGCACGTATAAATAATTAAAGCCCCGGAAATTCCGGGGCTTTAATATGAAAGTTGACATTTCCCTGAGGACGGTCATCCTATTTTTTCAGGAAATCCAGCAATTCTTTCCGGAATGCCGTTGCTTCCTCATATTTTCTCGACCCGTAGTTTTTATGGTTATGATCTGCAGACCATTCACAGAAAAACGATTTGGTCCCGATATTTCCGACATCATTTCCTTTTTCAAGCGCTAAATAGCGGAATGTTCCGCTTTTGCGTACAAGGAAAACGTGAAAAACCTGGGGCTCGTCAGCCGGAACGGGAAAAGAGATCAGAACGAGATCGGTATCATCGATATGTTCCGGAGAGATTTTTATCCCAGAGGCATAGGTATAGCCAAGCGGTTCTTCGATTATCTGCAGAAAAGGTCCGGTATTGCCGGAGAAAAGGTCGTTGAAAAACAGGGTTCCTTTATCGGAAAAAAGAATACCCGGAATAATTTCGTGTTGAAGAGCATAAATCAGCTCTTTCTGGTCAGGTGCTTTTGGCAGTGGGGCCTGCGTTTGAGTGGCTTGTGTTTGAGCAGCCAAGACTATGAATGGCGTGGAAAAAGAGATCATGGTAATAAAAAGCAACAGGAGTGGCAACAGGATGTTTCTCCGGTCAGATCGGGAATAATTCATGATGGAGCGGTTTATTTGGTTTTTGATTCGATGTCAGGTAATTCTATAAGAACAAACAAATATATGAAAATATCAGCTTTACAGGTTTCCGGGAATCAGAAATGGTCGAACGGGTCATGGTCTTGTCACCAGCATTTAAAGTACACCTCGATTTATTTGTTCCGAAGCCCTATTGCTGTGTTGGGAGGTACTCGAAATCCTCATGTACTCCGTGTACACTCCGGTTTCTCCGCTCCGTTCGCCTTGCATTCGTGCTTCTCACTACAAAAATATTATAGGGGCCCTAAAATTGATTTCAGCGTGACCTTGGAACATCATCATTACATATGACCTGATTTTTCAGGATGTTCGATGCTATACTGATAAGGATTCGTCAGTCGATATACTCCATACGACACTATAATCTTGCACCCTTGAAAAACACCAGGAAAGAATGTTTTCAGAACGGTCCTGCCTCAGTACAAGTAACATCACTTCGGTCCTGTTGAAGATCTTCAATAAAACGGTCAATAGTATGCTTTCCTTCATGCCGCATGACTGTGTCGTGAGCCAGCTTTCCCCCAAGACGGATATCCTCCGACGGCGCGAGGCTCCATTTTTTCATGATCCATTCTCCGGGCCTCTTGAAATAAACGGTATTCGACATGTCGTTTTTCCATGCAGGGTAGCCGATCGCATCGAGACGCAGTTTCAGATAATCTGCATTGTTGAGGATAAGTTCTGCCTGGCGCCTGTATCCGTCAATGCCGGTTTTATGTATCTGCCACCAGAACTTGAGGGGACTTAACGCCGAGCGGGAGCAACTGATTGTCGGTACAGAATCATTCAGATAGGAAACGTGGAACGAGTTTTGTCTCGAAAGAATTTCATTTGTAGTTATGAAAAGTCCAAGCGGCTCATCAAAACCGAAAAATTTATGGCCGCTTACGGCTATGGAATCATAATGACTCAGATGGTGACTGACCAGATGGGCATGTTCGGTAAAAGGCAGATATCCTCCGAAAAGCGCTGCATCGACATGGCGGTAGACTGCAACGGGCCGTACTTTGTCCAGCACATCGGCTATTGCATCCTGGTTGTCGATCCCGCCTTTGAAAGTAGTTCCAAGAGCTATAACGATCAGTGCAGGACGTTCGGGGTCAATTGATTGTTCGAATGCATCGATCTCTATTTCCCCTCTTATATTGGCCGGAATCTGTTTCATTTCAAGACCCTGGAGGTCACACAGCCTTTTTACAGAGTAATGCGCATCTTCAGAAACATAGAGGAGAGGTTTGATTTCACTCTGTGAGCGAAGGGCGTTGACCCCGAAATAAATCCCATGGTTGTTGCCGTCTGTTCCGCCATTGGTTACAATTCCCCATGCATTCTCAGGTGAAAAACCATATAACGGAGCAAAGAAATCGATGACCTCGTTTTCGAATTCGTGAGTATTCAGAGTATACAAACTCGGTTTGCGAGGGTCCCCTACATTGTTCATGGCAGTATCAGCGAGACCTGAAACGGCGTACCAGTGATAGAAATCAGCCAGATGGACATTCTGGTTGCAAGGGAAGCCGACAGCTGTATGTTTTTCTTTCACCATCTGCTGTGCAAAAGCGTTCAAGCGATTGATATCGGGATTTGAAAGGGTCATGGTACTTCCTGGTCAATGCTAAAAGGGCTTATTAAACAAGGGTTTATGCAGGATCACGAAAAGGTTGAAAACCGGGCGACGAGTGTGGACAGATTTATGATATCAGTACTTCAAGTAAATAATATAAACTGGTAATATAATACCAATGCCAGCAAAAGGATGTTTCAATTGCAAGGTAAGGCAGTGTGATCCAAGGGAATTACATCAGTTGGTGACAGATATGATTCCGCCATCTGTCTTTATGTAAATGACGCTTCCAATGAGAAGACGCAAGAGATGTAATATCACGAAAACGTGTTGCGGCCTGTCAGCATTAGCCTGAAAATCGAGATGAATGACCTGAAGAGCTGCATTGGAATAAAAAAATCTTTATTTCAGTTATTGTTTTTGCTTGCGGCATAAAATAAATGTAATTTCAGCAAAATAATCAGTAATTAGTTGTCTTGCCAGCTTCGTTACATACATAGAGTACAGTCGTATTTTCTTATTTTAATGTGCTTCAATTGTTGTCACAGAAATGCAGGTATAGAGGCATTTAAAGGGTTCATCAATTTATTTGTTCCGAAGCCCTATTGCTGCGTTGGGCGGTGCTCGAAATCCTCATTCTGAAAGCTTTCGGGACTCCGTTCGCCTTGCTCTCATGCTTCTCACGACAATAAATAGAGGTGCACTAAAGTTTACAGTCATCGACAGGTGCGGAATCGCCAATTGATAGAGGATACTTCATATGAAAAAATATCTGCTTTATTTTCTTATTCTTCTTTCGCCGTTTTTTATCGAAGGATGTACGGCTACAAAAAATATCGTTACCGATGCTGTAGATATCAATAAATCTCTTGAAGATACGGAAAACAAACTGCTGCTGCTCAATATCATCAGAGCTTCAAAACACAGATTCAAATACTATACAGATTTTACCAGATTTTCAGGATCTACCCCATCCCTTGAAAGTAAATTGTCCCTGACATTCCCCCTTGAGGAAAATAACTACGTTCCCGCAGCATTACACCCGGAGATTTCCTCAAAACAGAGCATCTCGTATGATATCGGGATGATGCAGAGCAAGGATTTTCTTCGCGGTTATCTCAACCCGGCTACTTTGGAAACCGTAAGATCATATTGGGATATGGGTTGGTCTAAATCGATGCTTTTTAATCTGTTTGTCAGTCAGATCAGATATTTCAGCTGGAAGAGAGAAAGTGAAAAGAACGGGACTTACCATCTGGTTCTTGATAAGACGATAACGAATGATCCTTTGAAAGGCCGTGAATGGCATGAACGTTTCAACAATGAAGTAAATCTTCTGATTGCGGACGGTATGGATATACTTTACAGAAAATCGCTTCCGGAAACAGCCGCTAAGGAAGTTGCACATGAGAACGGGAAAAATGGTCACTCGTCATCATTACCGGACGGGTCCTGTATAGTCAGGCTCAATGAAAGCACAGGTAAAACATTATCATATACTTTTTCTAACAAGTACACATTGTGTATACAGACAGACATTCCTTTTCTGCCGATCAGTGAGAACGGCAATAAAGCCTATCCGTATAATGGTTCACAAAACAGAAAGTTTGCCGTATTGTATTTACGTTCTCCGTCTTCGATCATGAATTATCTCGGTGATCTCGTAAGAGTTCAGTTGACGGGTGACTCTACACCTCAACACGAGAAATATTGTCCTGAAGTATACCTCGAAACTGAAAAGAAAAAAGTACCGCTTATGGTTGTCAGGGAAGGGGATGGTGTCAGCAAGTATGATCCCAAGTTCAGTGTCAGCTATGAGGGAAGAACTTACATCATACCAAAAGATGATTACGACAGAACTTCTTTCATCGCTGATGCACCAGGTGCCGAAAAATTGTACCTTGAAGGGGAAACGCCAAAGACCATGGAGATTTTATTTCTTATAAACCAGCTTATCACGCAGTTCAAATCAAATTCAGAATTTCAGTCGGTACCTGCGGTAAGGACAATCAACTGAAAAGAATGAATTGCCATAAATAGAGGTGCCCACTTGTTTTCTTTGGCAGGAAAAATGGATATCTTTTCCCGGCTGTTTCTCAGAAGTGCCTGATAGCAGCAAGTACGATGCCCTGTATGCGAAAATCAGTATCCGGAGTTATTGCTATAGGGCGGTAACGGCTGTTTTCAGGATAAAGCGAGACGATCCCTTCATTGCTGATTTGCAGTGTCTTTACAGTTACCTCTCCATTGACGCTTGCAATGACCACCTGTCCGTTTTTAGCTGTTTCTCTTGCTTCGACAAGGAGAATGTCCCCCTTCATAATGCCGATTCCAATCATACTGTCACCGTTTACCCTGAGTGCATAAATGTTTTTTTTGTTCTGTGCCCAGGAGGCAGGCATATCGAGGTACTCTTCGATTTCGCTTGATGCCGGATCAGGAACACCGGCAGGAACAGCAGAACTGAAAAACGGTACTTTAATTATTCCTTCAGCAGGTTCACTGTCATTCAAACTGAACAGTAGCATCTGCTTTTCAAGGGCAGCAATACGGGAATCGATACTTGTGTCCATCTGTCTGTTTTTTTGATCGGAGAGAAGCATGATGCCTTTTCCGGAAAGCAACCATTCAGAATTGACGGGAAATTCATTGCAGACGGCCATCAGAACGGTTGCACTTGTTCCCCCTTTGCAATGTTCGATTTCGGATACCCTGTTGGCGGAGATGCCGATTTTATTGCCGAACTCTTCCTGGCGAAGTTTGAAATGTTTACGCACCTTCCTGATGCGATCCCCAAGAGAGTGAATGGTTTCCATTGCAATTCAGACCTTTTTAATGTATTCCCCGGAAGAATATCGGATAATTGGTAATTATTTAAATAGTAAGCACTATTTACCGATATTGCAAATAAAGTGTGATAAAGTGTGTTGGAAACCTTTTTCTTTCTCTATCGGACAAGTCATGATCTGCATCTTTTCCTTTTTAAAGCAATATTTGTACTTTAAAATGATGACCTCGTTGGACCTGATCGCTGAGTATGGCTTTGCAAATGCGGATGCCCCTGTTACGAACGCCTTGCATTCCTTTCCGGATTGAACCGGCATATCATTCTTTTAAATCAGCATTCTGTCCGATCAATTCCTCGGGAAAAGGCAGTCGGCTGTTCATTGAGAACCGCTTTATGAAGGGCTTGTACAGGCCTTTCCAATGATAATGTTTTATCTATGTCAACAGATTTCTCCATCCTGCTTGCTGATCAGATTAGAGAACGAGCAAAAAAAATTTTTCCGGAAATAGTGGCAGTGAGACGTGATATCCATGCACATCCGGAGCTGTCCTACGAAGAATTCAGGACTACAGCCCTTATTTCCGATTACCTTCAACGTATTGGAATCACACCTGAACCACCAATTCTCGATACTGGGGTTGTGGCACTTTTGCAAGGAAACAAAACCATTTCCGGTAAAAGGAATGTTATCGCATTACGGGCAGATATCGACGCCCTGCCTTTAAACGAGGAAAACAGTCATGGCTTTTGTTCGCAGGAGGAAGGGAAAATGCATGCGTGCGGTCATGATATGCATACGGCAATGCTTCTCGGTGCAGCGAAAATCCTTTCGGAAATGAAAGATGAACTGCAGGGCGATGTTCTTCTGATTTTTCAGCCTGCCGAGGAGAAAGCACCCGGAGGAGCAAAACCGCTGCTGGATGCCGGTCTCTTCCGGCGATTCAAACCGATGGCAGTATTGGGGCAGCATTGCTTTTCCACTGTTGAAGCCGGAAAAGCCGCATTTTGCAAAGGACCTTTCATGGCTGCTGCCGATGAATTGTATATAACGGTAACAGGTATTGGTGGGCATGCATCTGCACCGCATAAAGCCGCAGACCCTGTGCTTGCTTCAGCTCATATAATAACAGCATTGCAGCATCTTGTAAGCCGGGTTGTTCATCCTCATGAACCTGCGGTTGTTTCGATAGCTTCCATACATGGCGGCAATGCGCCGAATGTCATTCCTCGAAAGGTGAACATGGCCGGTACGATGAGGACTATGAATGAAGAGGTCCGTTTTCTGCTTCATGAAAAATTGGAGCACACGGTCAAACATGTTGCAGCTGGAATGGGAGTGGAAGCATCGGTAGAGATAGTCAGCGGTTATCCGGTTCTCAACAACAATCCTGCTGTTACCGAACAGGCAATGTCTCTGTGCGGTGAATATCTCGGTGCCGAAAATGTGCAGCAATGTGAGCCAATCATGACAGCCGAAGATTTTGCCTACTATCTCCAGTTTTGCCCTGGAGCCTTCTGGCAGATCGGAACCGGCACTGTAAGTCAGGGAAAAGATAATTACCTTCATTCGCCGACATTCGATCCTGAAGAAAGCGCCTTACTTGCAGGATGCGGACTTCTTGCCTATACAGCCTGCAGATTTCTTGAACAGACAAGTTAGAGCAGCTGAAACGGCTGCCTCTTTTTTGATTCCGGAACAGCCGCTTTTCATGATGACTTCTGTTATCATTCACACTTTTTATATCATCTTTAACGGCGATGACCACCACTACCAAGTCCTGATGGTGGACCAAAAGAACCTGGACCGGGATTGAAATCCGGGGCCGGTCCGCCATGTCCTCCAGGTCCACCCTGCCATGGACCAGATCCGTCTTTATGTTGCCAGCCTCCCGGACCCGCTCCTGATGGTTGGCCGGGATGCCCGAATCCTTCACCGGGGCCAGGGTTGCGATCTCTGCTACGGGGTTGATTGAAACGAACCCGGTCACGTTCGAAGATATTGTCCCAGTACCTGCGGTCATGTCTGCCATATTCCAGGTCACGGTACCTCCTTATATCATGCCACCGGTGTGTTCTGATCCTGTAGGGCAGGTCATAATCCCTGATGAAAACCCAGGGGCCATAATAAAATGGTGAGTAATACCAGATACCCTCCCAGAAAAGGAAATAGGAATTATCTAAAAAAATCATGTCATACGGGCTGCCGTATGATGTGTAAAAGCCGTAATCATCGAGATAGATAAAATCCGGTCGGGTGTCGATCGCAAATTCAGGAGCTGTACTTCCCCCGTAAGCAACAAGCACATCTTCTCGTGCAAAAACATCAGCAGGGTTCGATCCTGAAAGCAATCCTGCGATTCCGAATGCTGTAAAAATATGGTATTTCATCGCTATATAATTAATTTAAAAGTACTTATGATTTACAATGCCTATGCTGATGCCGGTACCTGTATCTATATTATTCGACGCTTTAACAATTAATTTCCTGCTTGAACACTTCTATCCGGTTGTTAGTGCTGGAGTTTTATGTATAATATTCCCTCTTTTATTTGCATTTGTGATTTTCCTCGGCGAGCGTAGTAACAGTGCCTGTAAATAATTCTGAAAAAAAGATTTATATAGTTGAAAGAAGAGAAAGTCTCATCGCAGTATATGGTGCAGCTGGATGCTTTGCGGGCATTTGCTGTCGGAGCGGTAATTGTTCATCATTTCGTCCCCGGCGCTCTGGAGGGAGGTGGATATATAGGCGTCAAGCTGTTCTTTTGCATAAGCGGATTTTTAATTACCGGTATTTTGTTGAAAGCCCGCAAAGATGCTGATGAAAATAAATACACAAGAAAAGAACTGTTATGGAAATTTTATGTTCGCCGCTTCCTGCGAATATTTCCATTGTATTACCTCGTTATCGGTGTAACGTTTGCAATCAATCTCGATCCTGTCCGGAAAATTCTTGTCTGGCTTCTGTCGTACACCCTGAATATCCATATGGCTGCTCAAGGCTGGTATGAGCTTTATTTTTCACACTTCTGGAGCCTCGCTGTCGAGGAGCAGTTCTATATTTTCTGGCCCTGGATTATACTGTTTCTCAAGCGGGAGTGGCTGTTGCCGGCAATAATCTCAATCATCTTTGTCGGGCCTCTCTATCGTTTGTCATATGTGGTTTCGCATTATGAAAACATGACGGCACTTTCAACATACATTTCAACATTTTCGTCACTTGATCATTTGGGTTTTGGTTCTTTACTGGCTTTACTGGTGTCGAAAAAAAATAAGAGTTTATTGTCTGAATATTCGTATTTGTTTTTTTTGTTTTCAACGGTTCTGTATTTCGGGATCACAAATTATATGAATAATGATGTCAATCTTGTTTTGGCAGACAGCGTTACCGCAATCATTTTTTGTTGTATAATTTATTGGATGAGCCAAAGGGTTGATAAGCCATTGGCGCATATTCTTGAATGGAAACCATTGCTTTATATGGGAAGGATCAGCTATGGCTTGTATGTGTACCATCCTTTTATGCCTTTCCTGGCAATATGGCTGCTTCTGAAGTTTGGAATACAGGCGGAACTGTATTCATTTCCGGTGGTCAGTATCGCATTGGTTTTAACGATAATGATATCATCGGTGTCGTGGCATTTTTTTGAAAAGCCGATCAACGACCTGAAGAAACATTTCGTATAAGTAAAACCATTATTATGTCGTTTCTGCCGGATTACAAACCGATTTTATTCAGGCTCGATTGCAGTATTCTGGTGGTATCGAGATACTCTTCGGCGATTTCCCTCGCACATTTCGAGTGATGCCGGGGGTTGCTCAGGATGTTGTCGAAAGCCGAAACTGCTTCTTCAATATCGTTCACGGCAAATAATCCGTTTCCACAGGGCAGATGTCTGCTGAAGCCTGTTTCCTGCATGACCACCGGTCTCCCAAGAGCGAGGTAGACTGCGCTGCGGTCGCTGAACCATCCTGAAGATGTAGTAACGTAACAGTGTTTGCAGACACTGAACTCTCCTGCTGAAGCGATCACATAGTCGATGAAGGAGTCGAGCGATATGGTGACCTGATGGGGATTTCGAAGATGCCACCCATATCCGGACAACGTTTTTTCAGGTACTTCTTTACCGGCAGCGGCAAGTTCAAGACTGGCTTTTGTGAACCTGGGCAGTTCCATGAATTTCGGAAATTCGATATCCTTGTTTCCGTACTGTTTGCCCTCGAACTCAACCATATCGAATGACTGCCAGTTCATGATGGAAGTGAACATTCCGTCTGCAGGAGCGGGGTGAGGGTGGTACAAAGCGGTATCTACAGGATGATAGAGCGTAAGCCATTCTATTCCGGCCGTCGGGATTGTGCATCCCGGAGTGCCGATATTTTTTCCATTTGAAAAGTAGAAATCATATTCCCGAAGCAATTTCCCTTCACGCCGTTTCATTTCCATTTTCATCTGTACGAATCCCGGATCTCCATCGATAAAGATTTTGATGCGTGTTTTTTCTGCTTCCTGCAGCCATGCACCGTGGGTTCCCATATCGATAAAGAGATCGGCTGACCGGAAAATATCTTCAATTTCATTTTTCCGGAGGCCATGATAATTTCCATCGTAATCGACGAAGCAGATCCTCTTCTGCATGTCGATGCGTGCAAGTACGTTCCTGACGACACTTAGTCCGTAAGAGGCATCGTTGGTCATTATCTGCTGCTCGGGATCGAAACATTCTCCCCAGTAAAGCGCCTTTTCAACAAAGAATACCTCGTGACCAAGGCGCTGCAATCCGGTCAGGTACTGCAGAACCCAGGACATTGCTGCACCGAGGGGGTAACGGACCATCCAGGACCCGACGATAATTCTTGCCATAACTTATGAAATCTGTTTCAGCTTTAAATGGTTATCTCAATGAATGAAAAAAGGTTGATGAGAACGTACTATTCTCTGATGCTTGAAAAGATCATGCCAAGAACCTCGGCTTGGTCCTCACTTGTCAATTTCGGCCACAGCGGAAGTCTCAACAGCCTTTCGCTGAGATTTTCCGTATATGTCATTTTTCCATGGACTCTCCCATATTTTCTGCCGGCAGGGGAGTTGTGCAGAGGAATGTAATGAAAAACGGTTCCTATCCCTTTTTCCTTGCATTTTGAAAGGATGCGGTTCCTTTGTTCGCGTGATTCCAGCAAGATATAATACAGGTGTGCGTTATGACGGCAGCCATCCGGAATGACAGGACGTGAGATGAACCCTTTTGCTTCGAGTTCAGCCAGAGACCTGTGGTATTCGTTCCAGATGTCGATTCTCCGGGCAGTTATGCTTTCGGCATATTCCAGCTGGGCATAGAGGCACGCTGCGATTATTTCGCTTGGCAGGAAGGAGGAGCCTATGTCCATCCATGTATATTTATCCACATGGCCGCGAAAAAACTGGCTTCTGTTGGTGCCTTTTTCCCTGACGATCTCCGATCGTTCGATATATCTCGGGTCGTTTACAATCACAGCCCCCCCCTCGCCGGATGTGATGTTTTTGGTTTCATGGAAACTCAAAGCTCCGAAATTGCCTATGGTTCCAAGGGCTTTTCCTTTGTAGGTGGACATGATGCCCTGTGCTGCATCTTCAATAACCAGCAGGTTGTGGCGTGAGGCTATATCCATGATCGTATCCATTTCACAGGCAACCCCGGCATAATGAACAGGCACGATTGCCCTGGTTCGCGGAGTGATTGCCGCTTCGATCAGATTTTCGTCGATATTGAGCGTGTCAGGGCGAATGTCGACAAAAACCGGAACGCCTCCGCGCAGAACGAAAGCATTTGCCGTGGAAACAAACGTATAGGATGGCATGATAACCTCGTCACCGGGTTGAACATCCGCGAGAATGGCGGTCATTTCGAGAGCTCCGGTACAAGAGTGGGTCAGCAGGGCTTTCGGGCAGCCTGTATGCTGCTCTATCCAGTTCTGACAGTTTTTTGTGAAATCTCCGTCACCGGCGGTCTGTCCTGAAAGTAGAGCCTCGGTTATGTATTCTATCTCTTTGCCGGCCAGGAATGGCTTGTTGAATGGGATCATGTTTTCTGCTTTAATGTCTGATATCCGAGGGATCAAGTTTTCTTAAAATTTTTCCTGGATTGCCTGCAACAACCGAATATTCGGGAATAACTCCGGATACAACAGATTTGCAGCCTATGATTGAGCCCCTGCCTATACAAGTGCCCGGCAGTACGAGAGCTCCGAATCCAATCCAGACATTATCTTCGATGGTAACCGGAGCAGCTTCCGAAAAAGGCATCTGGCGTTCCGGAGATCGCGAAATGTTTTCAAGAAGAGCCCGCCGGGCATGGAGAGGGAGGTTGCCTCCCATGTAATTATCGGTGATGATCGCACCCCATGAGGACATGAAATAATCTCCGATCGTGATCTTTTCAGTGCATATCATCATCGTCCCCTGAACAATGGCATATCTGCCTACACTGATCCGGCTTTTTCCTGTTGTGACAAAGGTTGCCTGATCGTAACATCCGCTTGCGTCTCCAAGGACCATCGCATCGTTCGAATCGCTGAAAAACATGTCGAACTCGTAGGAGGATGCTATATAAACGTTATCACCCAGATGTACATTCGAGGGAATGAGACCATCGAACCAGTCGTAGGGGATTTTACGGCCTCCCGAACCGGTTGGTTCAACTGATTGTGTAATGTTTTCTTTCATGACACTAACTTTGCCGGATTACCAGAGACCCGCCCACCAGCCGGCACGTCGCTAACGACCACAGAACCGGGTTCAATTACAGCACCTTTGCCGATTCTCACCCCCTTGAGTATGGTAGCATTGAATCCGATCCATACATCATCCTCGATAATGACTTCTGCCGAGCCGATCACGGGACGGTTGGCACGGTTGCCTGTGGGAGAGAGAGCAAGGATATCTTCCATTCTTTTCAGAGGATCAAGAGGATGGAAATCCGAATCAACTATTGTCGTCCCTACAGCGATGAACACCCTCGAACCTATGGATATTCTCTTTGCCGATACAAGAGCGGCGTTTGACAGATAACAGTAATCTCCGATTTCAATGACGCCGTTCGTTTCTGTCGCGAGCGATGATCGCCACAAGGTAACATTGGTGCCGACGACAAGCGCAGGGTTTAAAAGAGAATGAAACTCCCTGAATGAGTTGGTTGAATCGATCATGGTATTTGATCCGGCAACGATATTGAGCGGGATCGATCCTTTGAACCAGTCTCCTTCATAGGTTGCTCCGGGACAGAGCGGGTATAAATGTTCCATATTTTCTCGTTGAACACTCGTTTTCAGATGGCTTTGAGCATGTCTCCCAATACTTTCCGATGATCGAAAAAAGACTCGGCGATTTCCCTGGCGCTTTTTGAATGATGTTTCCAGTTTGCCGATATTTCCCTGACTGCGTCAAGCGCTTCGGATTTATTGACGAATGAAAACAGGCCGTTTCCTGCAGGATAATATCGTGACCAGCAGGTATCCTGGGTAATGACCGGTCTTCCTGCAGCGAGATAACAGGCGGATCTTCCGGAAAACCACCCGGTGTTCGCCTTGACGTACGTTTCCTTTGCTACCGAAATTTCTGCTTTAGAATCGTTGATAAACGACTGGTACTGTTGATAATCTCCGATGACAATGTCAGGCAGCACGATCTGCCATCCGGCCTTTGTAAGCCGGGAATGGTCGTCTTCGCTCAGTTTGTTGACTGCCATGGTAAAGGTTTCCCTTTTCGCTTCTGCCGGAACATCGAGTATGATCGGAAAGGTCAGATTTTTCTGGCCCCATTCCCGGCCGTCATATTCGAGCGGTTTGCCGGCATTCCAGTTCATGACGGTCGTATAAGGCTTTTTCCTGTCACCGTTGTCTTTTACCGGCCAGTATTCAAGACATATCGGCTGTCTTGTAACAATCCATGAAAAAGGTGAAGTCGGAACAAGACAATCAGGGCTGTTGATATTTTCCCCGAAGGAAAAATGATGCGTATACAAGTATGCGTTTTCCAGTGATTCCTGCTTTGTATGGATTTGGATCTGGGTGAACATCGGATCCGAATCCAGCAGTATCCTGACCGGTATACGAAGGTATTCTTCACGCATGACATTTGCCCACGACACATTGATCAGTATATCTGCTTTCCGGCAGATCGTTATGTATTCCTCCTCCGATTTCCCGTAAATATTTTTTGTCACTTCATCCCGGTAAATCCACCGGTCTCCAACCCCGAATTCCTCCATGATGGTTTGCAACCGCTGAATTGTCGAATAGCTGTCATCACCCGTGGAACAGCAAACGGGGTAGCACATCGTGTCTTCAAGGTAATACACGTCATGTCCCATTTCAAGAAAGCCCAGTAGGTACTGTATGTAATCCCAGACAATGCCTCCTGAATGGAGCAGTCCGATGTATCCTCCCACTAAAACAGTCAACTTTTCAGAACGCATTTTCTACGGTTGTATAATTTGAAGTGATAAAACTTCCGTTCACCTGCCGGCTTCCAGTGTTTTGCTTCCGGGAGATCAGTTCTGAACCCATGATTTCACGATTTGCGGTGCAGACTTTCCGGAATATCAGAACTGATGGTTGTGATTTTTCCGTTTTCAATCTTCAACAGGAGGTCACAATCCTCGAGAGTTGTCAGCCTGTGAGCGATCATAAGGGTCGTGCGGTTGTTCATGAGCCGTTTCATGGCATCGATTATTTCTGTTTCAGTACTGATATCGACAGAGCTTGTCGGTTCGTCGAGAATCAGGATCGGTGCATTTTTAAGAAAAGCTCTCGCAAGTGATATTCTCTGACGCTCGCCTCCCGACAATCGCATTCCCCGTTCACCGACCAGCGTGTTGTACCCGTCGGGAAAAGAAGAAATGAAGTCATGTGCATTGGCCGACCTGGCCGCATCAATGATCTCCTGCTGGGTTGCATTGACTTTTCCGTAGGCGATATTCTCGGCGATCGTTGTCGAAAACAGCAACGGTTCCTGCAGTACGATGCTGAACTGCCGGAGAAGGTCTTCGTGTTTATACTCTTTTATATCATGTCCGTCAAGAAGGATTTTCCCTGACGATGGATCGTAAAACCTGGTCAACAGATTGATCATGGTCGTTTTTCCGGATCCGGTTCTGCCGACGATACCGACCTTGCTCCCTTCAGGTATCGAAAAGGAGATATCGCTGATAACCTGCTGCTCCGGAGTGTAACCGAACGAAACATGCGAAAATTCTATGTTTCCCTGCGCTTTTTTCAGTGGGCGGGCATCAATTCTGTCCTTGATTTCGGGATCCATATCCAGCAGCTGCAAAGCCCTGCCTGCACTGGAGAGTCCGTTTTGCAGCGTGGCAATCTGTTTTCCGATTGATTCGAGGGGTTTGTAGAGTTCCACAAGGTAGGTCATGACCAGCAGAAGGTTGCCCAGGGTCAATTGTCCGGACAAAACATGCTGTCCGCCGATAAACAGGACCAGGGCGGTTCCAAGGGCCATTGCACAGGCAACGATGAGAGAAAAGGCACTTTCGATGAAGACAACTTTCAGATTGGCGTTTACACCCTGGGATGCGAGTTTCCTGAACCTTTTGTGCTCCCGTTTTTCCTGGCCGAAAGCTTTCACCACCCTCAGGGAAGTAAGTCCTTCCTGCAGAGCGGACAACGCGGATGTTTCGAGTGATTTGACCGTATCCCACTGATTCCGAAGCTTGTTTTTGAAAAACCGGGTGGAAAAATAAATGATCGGTGAAACCGTCAGTGCAACGAGGGCCAGCTGCCAGTCGATCAGGAACGTCACCCAGAGCATTCCGGCAAAGGTGAATGCCGCTTTTATGAATGGAGAAATACCGTATATGAGGACCCACTGAATGTTGGGAGCATCCCATTGAATGCGGTAGATGGCATCCGAAGTTCCCTGGGAATCGTGGTATGCAAGAGAAAGGCGCTGTGCGTGATAGAGAAGGTTTGAGCGGAAATCGAGCGACAGTTTTTCTCCTGTGTAGGACTGCAGCAGCCAGCTGCCGAACCCGTGAAGCTGCATTACAATGGCAATGAGTACAACAGAAACTGTCGCGATGAAAAGGAGCGAGCCTTTCGATGAACCCAATGCTGATGGAAGAATTGCGTTCATGAAATCAGGAAGCGCAAGGTTGTTGATGACGGAGTCGACGACGATTTTAAGCGGAAGCGGTGTCAGAAGGGCAAGCGGAGCCGCAAGCAGATCTACAACGCAAATGAGGCTTATCAGTAACCAGTAGGGACGGGCAAAGAGAAAAAGTCTTTTTAAAATTTGCCGGTCTGAATACTGCTCTTCATGCATGGTTTGCAAGCGATTTCAGGTTTTCCAGGCTCTTAAGCACAAATGCCGAAGCAATTGCGCCGTCAAGCAGCGTTCTCAGCAATACAATCAATGCAATACAGCCCATGAACAGACTGGCAATCCAGGCTTGAGCGGAAAGAGCGAGACATGCCAGAACTGCGAAAAATAATGTGAACCCGAGTGCGATTTTCGAGAATGAAGGTGTCAAGCGGAATCGAAGGTACTGTTTTCCGGCACCATGCTCTTCAACTGCCATCAGTAATTTGACTGAGCCGAGCAGGCCGCCTCTTACTTCAAAGTCCCATTCATCGTAGTCGTTGCCTCTGCTGCAGGGGACATGATCTTTTTTAAGCAACTGTTCGAGTTTCTCGAGCCAGATGGAACTGTCGTTCCAGTGCTCGCTCCAGATTTTGATTGTTCTTCCTTTCGGTATTTTATAGCCAGCAAACGTATGGTAACGCCATGGCGTCAAACCGTGCTGCAGCCTGCCGACCAGACGGGCGAGAGGCTGGATGAAATGAAATGATGCGGTAAGGAGGAATTTTTTATGACGTTCCGGATCGATAAACGGTTTTTTCCTTAAAAAGGCCTTCCGGGTGCTTCTTATCGATTGTACGATACTTATGCCCAGAGCCACTGCAAGCAGAGGAAGGGCAAGGAGCAGGGGAGCCCAGAACACTCCTGCAATGGAAAGCAGAGAGAGAAATCCCATGATAACGAACCACTCGGGCATCAGTGAAAGGGATGTCAGTGTGCCGAGTGCCGGTTCATAAATGGACTGGAAATAGGCGCTTCCCCATGTTCCCTGATACACACGCCATTTCTGTGAGAGCAGAGGAACAGTATGGCCTTTGCCGTAGAGGCGACCCGGCCAGCTCATATAGCCGGCTGCATTATATTTTTCAGGCCATTTTTCTTCGAGAAGCGCTTCGGCTTTTCCATATCCTTTCTGGTGTCTCCAGTACGTTTTAGCCGAATTTCTTCTGTGGTGCCAGACTATCGCTGCCGGATTGAAACCTATCTTCCATCCTTTTTCCATAAGGCGCCAGCACACATCCACATCATCGCCGGCAACCCGGTATTTCGGGTCGAACCCTCCGATTGCCAGAAGGGCGGATTTCCGGAAAGCCATGTTGCAGCCCGGAACATGCTCGGCTTCTGTATCGGAGAGCAGGACATGTACAGGTCCACCGGGAGCATGTGCTATGCATTCGGCTACAAAACCGTCGTCGAGCGGCGGCAGATTGGGGCCGCCGATACAGACATAATCGGAAGTCATGAATGCATGAGCAAGATAGGTAAGCCAGTTCGGGTCAGGATAGGCATCGTCGTCGGTATATACGATCAATTGGCTCTCGGCGGCATTGCACCCGGTATTTCTTGCATTGCTCAGGCCGCGGTTTTCCGTCGTTATGAGCCGGACATTGTACTCTTTTGCGATGTCGGGGGTTTTGTCGGTCGAGCCGTCATTGACCACGATAACCTCGAAATCGGGGTATTGAACTTTCCGGAGGGCTTCAAGGGTGTCTCTTATGGTCCTTGAACCATTGAAGGAACAGACGATGACCGATATTTTAGGCCATTGCATTGCTTTTGGGAAAGGGATTCCGGAAAAAGCCGCCTGAAGGGACTTCAATGCTTTTTTTGGTTTTCTTTCCCGGGTTGTGACTCCGAAATCCCAGTCTTCGATATCATGGCCTCCCCTGTACCACTCGTCGGTCCAGGCGAAAATAAACGATCCTGAACATCCTGCCGCAAATGCCGTTCTTACCTGCCAATCGAGAACATCCGCCTGTTTTTCTTCTCCGTTGCGCATACTGTCGAGCCCTATTTCCGCCATTACCAGAGGCAGGTCATCGGCGATATTCTGCAGACGAGCCAGATATGCACTCAGCTTTTCTTCCGACTCGAGATAGACATTGAAACAGATCAGATCGAGAAAAGGGAGCTGCAGATATTCCGTTGTGGGAAAGTTGACATAGGTTACCAGTCCGTCAGGATCGACGGTTTTGACAATGGAATAGAGTTCAAAGAGAAATTTCTCCACTTTTTCCCTTCCATGCCAGCGGACGATGGAAGAGGGTATTTCGTTGCCGATAGCATAAAACAGTATCGCTGGGTGCCTTTCTATGGATTCAACCGCCGCCTTTACTCTTTGTTTGATATCGCTGATGCGTTTCGGGTCGTCAAGAAAGGTGATATGCTGTTCCCAGGGAATTCCTGCCATGACTCGCAGGTTGTGCTGCAATGCAATATCGAGAAGCCAGCGGGGCGGAACCGTATAGACACGGACGGCATTGAATCCGCATGCTTCCATAAGAGCGAAATCCTGACGGACTTTCTCGGCTTCGGGAAATTGCATTCCGTTTTTGTCAGGCCGGAACGTTCCGTAGGTAACACCTTTGATCCAGAACTGGCTGTCTCCCACATAAATAAATTTTCCATGAACTCGCGGTCTCTCATTCCGGGATGAAACAGCTGGAGTGGACATAAGGCGTTTTAAAAAAAGTATGGAATTTCGTTGTGCAATATTTCCCGGTCTGAAGATGTCAGATGCCGGTCTGAAGTTTATTGTGCCAGTTCCAGGCAGTACCTATTATGGTTTCAAGATCTGAGAACTCCGGTTTCCAGCCTAAAATATCGAAAGCTTTCGATGCATCCGCAACAAGAACCGGAGGATCACCGGCCCTTCGGGGAGTTTCCCTGTATGGAACGGATCTGCCGGTAATTTTTTCAGCCGTCGAGATAACTTCCCTCACAGAATAACCTTTCCCGGTCCCAAGATTCAGTTCCGTTGTCCCTCCATCGGAAAACAGCTTTTCCATGGCAATGACATGTGCTTTTGCGAGGTCGGTGACATGAATATAATCCCGTACCGCAGTGCCGTCCGGTGTAGGATAATCAGTTCCATATATATCGATTGCCGGTCTCTTTCCTGAAGCCGCATCGAGCACGAGGGGGATCAGATGAGTTTCGGGTACATGGCACTCGCCGATTTCTCCCTCCGGATCAGCCCCGGCAGCATTGAAATACCTGAGTATGCATGCATGCATGTCATAAGCAGGTTCGTACCATTTGAGAATCCGCTCGATCATCATTTTCGATTCTCCATACGGATTTATCGGCTTCTGTTCATGATCTTCCGTTATCGGGACCTGATTCGGGATGCCGTAGGTTGCGCACGTGGAAGAAAAGACGATACACCTGATATCTGCTTCAAGCATACAGTTCAGGAGATTCAGGGTGTTCGATACGTTATTGGTGAAATATTTCGCCGGGTCCGTAACGGACTCTCCCACATAGGCATAAGCGGCAAAATGCATGACTGCACCGATGCCATAATGCTCAAGTGTCTCCTGAAGCAACAGCCTGTCTGACAAATCTCCTTCAACAAATGGCCCCCAGCGGACAGCCCAGCGGTTCCCATAGACCATGTTATCAAACGCAACAGGTGTATATCCTGCACACGCAAGGGCCTTACAGGCATGGCTGCCGATATATCCAGCTCCGCCCGTAACCAGTATCGTATTGTTCATAGATAAATTTCAAAAAAGAGGCGAGGAGTAAAGAAAGATCAATAAACAGAAAAGGAATGAAGTTCAGACCTTGGCCCGGATAAAATTTTTGAAAAATATATATCTTCAACTATTCATAGGTATAGTATTCCTCTTCTCCTTTCTGCAGGACCTGATCGAAATATTCAACCGTTTTTATCAAGCCTTCATGCAGGGTTACTTTTGGTTCCCAGCCAAGGAGTTTTTTCGCACGCTCAATGTCAGGCTGACGCTGTTTCGGGTCATCGGAAGGAAGATGCTCGAATTTCAGGATGGACCTTGAATTGACAAGATCAATGATTTCCTCTGCAAGTTCGAGTATGGTGAACTCATTTGGATTGCCCAGATTGATTGGCCCGGTAACCGTGTCGTCTGCGGCCATGAACCTTGTGAACGCTTCGATAAGGTCATCGACATAACAGAAAGATCGTGTTTGACAACCATCTCCATATATCGTGATCGGTTTGTTCTGCAGGGCCTGAAGGATAAAATTTGAAACTACCCGGCCGTCATGAGGCTGCATTCTTGGACCATAGGTATTGAAAATACGCCCAACCCTTATAGGTACGTTGTGAAGCCGGTTGTATTCGAAGAAAAGTGTTTCGGCACATCGTTTTCCTTCGTCATAACATGCCCTGATACCGATAGGATTGACATGCCCCCAGTATTCTTCATGCTGCGGGTGAACAAGGGGATCGCCGTAAACTTCGCTTGTGGATGCATGGAAAACCTTCGCTCTGACCCTTTTTGCCATGCCAAGAACGTTTATCGATCCAAGTACACTGGTTTTTATGGTATGAACAGGGTCGTACTGATAATGGACTGGAGATGCAGGACATGCAAGGTTGTATATTTCATCAACCTGGAAAAAAACCGGGTTTGTTATATCATGATGAATAATTTCAAAAGAAGGGTCGTTTCGCAAATGAAAAACGTTCGCTTTTGACCCGGTATAAAAATTATCAAGACAAATTACTTCATTATTTTCCTGTAACAGACGCTCGCAAAGATGGGATCCTAAAAAACCGGCGCCACCGGTCACAAGGACACGCTTGAAAGGAGTTAACGACATATGAACTTATAAATTGAATAATTTGTCTTTTATCGATATAAATATACCACTTTAATACAGTATTGTTAAAAAATAGTTACAGAATATACTTTTTATTGCATTAATAAATTATTTCATGATTACATGTTGAACTATTGCGATCTTTTTCATCATAAACTGATATATAGTACGTGCAATTTACATATATGTTTATAACATGAAATGACAGGATAAGTGCATGTAAACAAAAAGAATAATAATTATCCTTTAATGACCGCAAGCGGTTTCAGACGGGCGATTTTTTTTGCAATACCGCTTTCTCCTATAACCTGCACAACATCATCTACATTTTTATAGGCAGAAGGAGCTTCTTCTGAAATTCCTTCTCTTGAGCCGGCATTGACGACAATCCCTTTGGCTGAAAGCTCTTCAAGCAGAACAGCAATATTTGTGTTTTTACGGGCCTGTGTGCGTGACATGGTTCTCCCGGCACCGTGGCAACTCGATCCGAAGCTGATATTCATGGCATCCTGAAGGCCTGAAAGAAGGTATGAACCGGTTCCCATACTGCCTGGAATCAGTACTGGCTGGCCGGGAAATGCCCTTGTGGCCCCTTTGCGGTGCACGATGAGTTTTCTGTGCATCCCGTCCACTTCATACGTTTCGAGTTTCGCAATGTTGTGGGCCACATCATAGACAAGCGACAGTGTTTCACTGTTTCCGAAGATTTCTTTCCAGGCTTCCCTGATCTCCCATGTAACAACCTGTCTGTTCGCCCATGCAAAATTAGCAGCGGCCGACATCGCTTTAAGGTATTCCCGGCCTTCAGAAGAGTTGAATGGAACACAGGCGAGCTCACGGTCCGGAAGCGATATGCCGTAACGGACCATTGCCTTGTTCATATTCCTGATGGCGTCGGTTGCAACCTGGTGGCCCAGGCCCCTTGATCCAGTGTGGACCATCACGCATACCTGATGTTTTTGCAGACCGAGCCTCTCTGCTTCCCGGTCGTCATAGATGGCCGAGATATATTCAACTTCAACAAAATGATTGCCGGCGCCGAGGGTGCCAAGCTGGTCATGACCGCGAGCTTTTGCCTGGACAGAAACGCATGAAGCATCGGCACTTTCAAGCTGTCCTCCGGATTCTGTTTTTTCAAGGTCTTCCTGTTCCCCATAACCGAGGGCAACCATCCGTTTCGCACCGTCATTGAGGACTTCATCGAGGGCTTTTGCTTTCATGTCGAACGAGCCACCTTTTCCTACTCCCGAAGGTACTTTCGAGAAAATGGTTTTTCCGATTGCAGACAGGTGTTTTACGACATCGTCTTTTGTGAGCGACGAGCGGAGGAGCCTGACACCGCAGTTGATATCGTAACCTATCCCTCCCGGAGAGATAATTCCGGTATCAAGGTCGAAAGCAGCCACACCTCCAACAGGAAATCCATACCCCTCGTGGACATCGGGCATCGCAAGCGCGTATCTGACAATTCCCGGAAGGGTTGATACATTGACGAGCTGTTCGAGGGACCTGTCCTGCAGGATTTGATCGAGCATTTTTTCCGATGCATAAACCCTTGCGGGAACAAGCATGTCATGCCGCCAGGTCTGCGGGATTTCCCAGAGAAACGGGGATAACTGTTTCAATGCGTTTCGAGGAATCATGTCCGTGCTCTATAAATCAAAAACAATGGTTGTTTCCCATTTTCCGCCTGTGTTCATTTTTACATCGGCTTCATGGTAAGTTGCAGCCTTGATATCTCTGCGGAGCGAATAATAGGGGATTCCAGAGAGAACTGCGGAAATTTCGTTTCCTGTGAGTTTTTCAAGAGTGTTATCGAGGTAAGCCGTTTTTTCTGTAAGCGTCAGCAGAAGGGCCTCATTAAGAAAGTCTATCAGAAGCGATGTCGGATCATCAGCCTGAAGAGACATGCGACATGTTTTTTTATCACATCGCTCAATCAGTTCCGGACCAAGGAGTTCCGTCATTGCATGCAAGGCATCGGAAAAAAGTTCTTCAAGGGTTGATGCGGAAATGCGAACCCTTATATCAGAAGTATGTTCGTGCCACTCGTAGGCCATAGCTCAAATATGGCGAATGCCATAATCCCGCGTTTTCGATGATAATGGCGGCAATTCTTGAAATCATTGTTTCTTTTGTTTTATTAACAAATATACAACGGGACAACGTTGCCTGTATTTTTTCTTTTTGTCGGGACCGTCATTGTCGATTGTTGTTTCTTTCCTCGGGTATGGTTATTCATAAAAAAACAGTAACCGTTACTTATGCTTTTTTCTACAAAAAAGACTGCGATAGGCAGAATCTCTATCGGGGAAATTGACGGATCGCTTTCCAATCTTTTTTTTGAAAATGACAGGATTCCGGAAACAGCTGTTCCCGGTGAAACCGATCTGCTCTGCAAGGCATTCACGGAACTTGATGCGTATCTTGCGGGAAAGCTGAAAAGCTTTTCTGTTCCGCTTTCTCCCTGCGGGACACCGTTCATGCTCAGTGTTTGGAGGGAGATTTCGGTCATTCCTTATGGTTCAACCACGACATATCGGGACATTGCCATTGCATGTGGACATGAACGGGCAGTGAGGGCTGTCGGGACAGCATGCCGGAAAAATCCGCTTCCGGTTTTCGTTCCGTGTCACCGGGTTGTCGGAAGTGACGGTCATTTAACCGGATACAGGGGAGGTCTTTTTTTAAAGAACATTTTGCTTGATCTGGAGAACAGGTATAAAAGGAGAAATTCAGATTCAGCTTGAAAAAAATTATCACATAATGATTGTTAATACGTAAATTAACTGGGTGTTTCACCTGCGCAGCCGTGCGGTAAATATTGTTAATCATACCACGTATCGGCTGATCGATCTTATTTGTCAATCTCTTAAACCACCCCCCATGGTGAAACGGGATATCATAGAGAAAGATCTGAATTCCCGGATCAAGAAAGTTCAGGAGCATATGGAGCGGTTTGTAGAACATGCCGAACCAAACCTCATGCTTGGCGCTCTCATGGGTGGTTTAGGTTTTCCTTTGTATTATTTCGTTCTTCATGACCTTTATCCGCAACCCTATGAGAACCTTCAGCTTCGGCTGCTGAACTCGCTTGTCTGTTTTTCATGGTGGACTTACAGGTTCCTGCCGGACTGGTTAAAGCGTTTTTTCCCGCTCTATTTCATTCTCAGTATCCTTTATGTGATCCCGTATTATTTCAGTTTCATGCTCCTGAAAAACGAATGTTCGACAATCTGGGTGATGTCGACTCTCGGAGGATTGCTGCTCATGACGCTGCTTGTTTACGACTGGAAATATATCTGCGGAATGATTGTCAGCGGTTACGGGCTTGCATGGCTGACTGTTTTTCTTCTTGACGGCAAGGTCTCCTATACCTATTTCCAGCCGGTATTTATTTCTGCTTATATGTTTTCCATCATGGGCAGCATTATTGCAACTCACAAAAGGCAGACAATCAACCGTATACGTATGATTTTCATGCGCAGCCTCAGCGGCACGATCGCTCATGAAATGCGCAATCCGCTCAATGCCATAGTCAATGCTATCGAAGCCATCCAGTCAATCCTTCCTGAAAGGCCAAAGGCGTCGAGCAGGGAAGAGATCTTCATGATCAGCAGGGACAGCCTCGATGCCGTAAATGATGTTATCGACGAAGCTTCGGATATTGTCAGAAGAGGAAATAAAATCATCGATTCAATTCTTACCGCCATGCAGGGCGGCGAAGTCGATATGAAAAGCTTCAGACGTCGTTCGGCTGTTTCAACGATCCATTCGGCAATCGATACATTCGCATACAGCGCACCTGAAGAAAAAAAACTCATCAACCTCGATACACGGGGCGATTTCGACTTTTTTGGAGACAGGGATATGCTGGTCTATGTCCTTTTCAATCTGATCAAGAACGCGCTTTACTATAAAAACAAACCAAGCTTCAGTATTTCCATAAACACCGAAGTTCAACCGACAGGCAACTTTATCAGGGTCAGGGATACCGGACCCGGGGTTCCTGTCGGTAAAAGGGAGCTCATATTCGAAAGTTTCTATACTTCGGGCAAACCGGGAGGAAACGGTCTTGGTCTTTCGTTCTGCCGCAGGGTCATCAATTCGTTCGGAGGTTATATTGTCTGCCATTCAAAAGAGCAGGAGTGGACTGAATTCGAGATTATGCTTCCGCTGTATGACTCCGATAAAGTTCATCAGCTGAAAAAAGAAATATTGAAGAAAAAACAGGTTCTTGTCGTCAGCAGGGAAGCATCCCGACGACAGCAGACTGTCAATGTTTTCATGGACTGGTATTGCAGACCGGAAGAGGCCGCTACCAGCGATGTCATGATGAAAATGGTTTCCCTCAAACCATATGACCTGATCCTTATCGATCTCGATATGCAGGGTTTCAATGGTCTGGATTCAGCTGACATGCTTCGCTCAGGGAACTATCTTCCCCCCAATCTTTGTCAGCATTACAGAGAAGTGCCGATAATCGGCCTGCACAGCCAGCTTGTTTCATCAAATCCTGACGCGCGGCAGATATCCTCTCTGAATGGCATTTACAATCAGCCTTTGGGTAACAAGGATATTGAAAAAATAGTAGAACAGTACTTTTTTACCGAAGCACAAAGCCGGAGCTCAATCCTTCCGGTGACGCTTACAGGCGTAAGGATTCTCATAGCGGATGACAACGCGACAAACAGAAAATTCATGCGCGTTGTGCTCGAACATAGCGGGTGTACGGTTCTGGAAGCCGAGCATGGCCTTGAAGCTATCGATAAACTTGAACAGTTCGACATCGATATTGTTCTCATCGATATTGAAATGCCAGTCATGGGTGGAATCGATGCGGTCAGGCTGATAAGAGGCGGTACGGTTTTTCACCGTTTCAGGAAATTCAGGGAGCTTCCCATTATCGCTCTGACCGGTCATACCGATAAAGACAGTGTCGAAGGAATCATGCGTTCGGGCGTAAACGCCCATCTCAGCAAGCCGGTTGCAAAAAAGGATCTGATTGCAACATTGTCATTCTGGTTGAACCGAAATAACCGGTTAACAGAGGAAGCGAAAGGCAGCAAACAAGTCAGCCCTGCCGGGAAAAATAGTGAGCAGCTTCTGCTCGACAATGAAACCCTTGAAATGCTCAAGGAAACATTGGGTACCGATACGCTCAGCGACCTGCTGGAAGTTTTTAAAAAGGATACAGCGAAACTCTTCGAGAAGCTTTCCCGGTCCGGAGAGCTTAATGAAATCGATGATGTCGCGCACCTTGCCCATACGCTGAAAGGGTCAGCCGGGACTGTCGGAGCCATGGCATTGAGCATGCGTGCCGACTCGTTATACGAGCGAGTGAAAAACGGCAATATTTCCGGAATGATCGATGATATCAGGGAGCTTCAGAAACTGTTTATGAGTACGGTTGACATGATTGAAACATGCAAAGTCAAACTGTTTCAGGAAACCCTGCTGCAAAAACCGATGAACTGACAAACAGCAGGTTTGCATTTTTTTACATGAAGATTCCCGGCCAGCCTAAAACAAAGATCGCCTTCAATTTCAACTTCAGCCGCGAAACGCTCTATCAGTATCCGTGGGCAGACGGTTTCCATTAACTTACTTCTTTCAGGATAGATGCACACCTTTTTCATGGCGCATCTCCGTCCGAAACCGCTTCATAATAGCAGATAATCACTATATTATCATTACTGTTTCAGCGGGCCGTTTCCGGCTCTTTCGTTCGGAATATTTGAAATAATTTTCTGAAAGGCAGTCTATGGGCACCTCTATTTATTTTCCCCTGATCCTGAAGTCGCGATATGATGGCCAGCTTGAGAAGAAAAAATAATGCAAATGGTGCAGTATCATTTTCTGAGGAGCAGCAATGTACAAGTTCATTGCAGATAACGTAGTAGTCTTCGATGTCGAGTGGGTTCCGGACCCGGCGTCAGGCAGGCGGATTTACAAATTGCCGGATACGGCTTCCGATAATGACGTTCTCGAGGTCATGTGGCGGGAGGGCGGTGCTACGCCGGAGGATCCTCAACCCTATCTGAAAACCGTCATGTGCAGGATCGTTTCCATTGCGGCGGTGGTTCGGAAGAGGGGGGGACGAGGTGACGTAAGGCTTGAGTTCGTTTCCCTTCCCGGCTTGAATGATGGCGTGCAAGCGGAAGGTGAGATCATCCGGCGGTTCCTTGAAGCCGTCGGGAACCTCGGGGCACAGCTTGTAGGCTTCAATTCGTCGAATGCCGACCTGCCAATCCTGTACCAGCGGGCACTGGTGAACAGAGTGACAGCTCCGACCTTTTGCCATCGTCCGGAAAAGCCCTGGGAAGGCGCTGATTACTTCAGCCGTTACAGTGATTTCAACATCGATCTGAAGAATGAGCTGTGTGGCTTCGGAAAAGCGGCCCCATCGCTCAACGAATTGGCCGCATCACTGGGAATTCCCGGCAAACTCGGAACTGTTGGTGCCGATGTGGTCAATCTCTGGTGCGCTGGAGATATCCGGAAAATCTTCGAGTACAACCAGTTCGACGCGCTCTCGACCTATCTGGTGTGGCTGAGAACCGCACACTTTTCAGGGCGACTGACAGACGATGCGTTTGTGCGCGAAGAGCAGTTGCTGGAAACCTGCCTTGACCAGGAGATCAAGGACGGTTCGGAGCACCTGACATTGTTTCTCGATGAGTGGAAGCGGTTGCGTTTGATGACTGCAAGCGGAAAGTAGGGATTTCCGGATTTCGGAAAACAAGATATCCCAGGTTGGATGCTGATATGTCAACCATCTGCTGGAATCAGGATCCGACCTCAGGTACATTCAGGAACTTCTCGGACACAAAAGCAGCAAGACCACCGATATCTATACCCATGTCAGCAAAAAAAGTTTACAGCACATTAAAAGCCCATTCGATGATTTGTGATAACCAAGAAAAGAACGCGCTGGGCATTAATATACCACTTTGTAGCGCTTATTCATCCAATATAGGATGTAAGGAGCAATAGAATAGCGCAGATAAACAAGTGTGCGTCATGCTAAAAAGACAACTCTGCAAAAGATAAATTTGTAAAATAGTTATGAAAAAACTTGAAGAAACTTTATTGTTTAAACATTTTGAGAAAGATGCTTCACCAGAGCAGATAACATTAATAACTACTAATGCTAAAAAAGCAGCTGATAGACTAATACTTGTTAGAGATACATTTCCAACATATACATTACATAATGAACAGCATGTTCTAAATGTGATAGATTTAATGGGAAAATTATTAGGAGAAAAAATTGATTACCTCGATTCATTGGAAATAGCAATTCTAATTTTAAGTGCTTATTATCACGACATTGGAATGGTTTTTACAAATGAGGATCGTGAAAGCATTCAAAATGAAATAGAGTTTGATCAATTTATCAGAAAATATCCTAAGGCACATTTAAGAATTCTTGAATTTCAAGAAGAAAAACCTACTAATAAAAATCAAATTCCCGAAGATGTTGCTGAATGGTATTGTCGCTGGATTCATCCCGATAGAAGTGCAACTTATGCGTCAAATTACAATGAACTTTTATGGGACAATTTCCCAATTAATGATTCTATAGCAGCAGTATGTAAAAGTCATGGATATAGTATAGAGGAAGTGTACAAATGGGAAAGCGTCTCAATTGATTTTCTTGGTAAAGTAGATTTATTATTTTGCTCAATTATTTTAAGATTAGCTGATATTTTAGATTTTGATAATAGTAGGTCTCCTGAGGAAGTATATAATTATTTAGGACTTTCAAAAAGAAAAAATAAACGTGATTCAATTAGTGATGTAGAATGGTTAAAACATTTGTGTTCACTAGGTTTTATCTTTACTAGCACTAATAGAAATGATAGGTATCCCATCAAATTTGCATCCGCTCCTGATGAGCCTGCTGTTGAATTTGATGTTAGAGAATTTTTAAATATTATCGAATCGGAATTTGATAAATGTAATGCTGTTTTAAAATTCTGCTCTTCTCGATGGCAAAACTTTCATCTGCCTTTAACAATTAATAGAAGTGACATAAAAAGTAAGGGATATACATACGGAGAATTTAGATTTACATTACAGCAGGATCAAATTTTAAACCTTTTAATGGGAGAAAACTTATATTCTGATCCATATGCATTTGTTCGAGAGCTTGTTCAAAATGCTATAGATACTACAAGACACCGAGAGATATATGAAATAAGTAAAGGGAATGTGAATTTTGTTTCTCAACCAATCGTTTTTTCAACATGGAATGATAGTGATGGTTATACATTTTTAAGAATAGATGATTATGGAATGGGGATGAATGAAGAGATAATAACAAATTATTTCTTAAAAGTAGGTCAATCGTATTATCAATCTGAGCAATTTAAGGTGGAGCAAATAAATTTGAAAGCTAAATCAAATATTGATTTTATGCCAGTAAGCCGATTTGGGATAGGAATTCTTTCTTGTTTTATTGTTGGCGATCAAATAGAATTAAGTTCTCGAAGAATTACAGAAACTCCTGAACGAAATGCTCTACGAATGACAATGAGTAGTTTAAGTTCCTTTTTTGTATTGAAAAAAGAATCAGAAAAACATGCTTGCCTTAGCATGCCAAATCAATATAAATCAAATGAAATTTATAGAAATATAAATGATTTTGGCACTTCTATTTCAATTAGATTAAATTCAAAAAAAGAGAGAGCCGACTTTAATTTAAAAAACATACTTAATGATTATATCGTTGTTTCGCCAGTACAAATTAAATATAACGACGAGTTAATAGGTGGAAATTATAATGAAGTAATAGATAATAAATGGTGTAAATATTCGGAATACGCCATTAAGGAATCTGATCAAGTAGATATTGAAAATGTAATCGGTGTAAAATTTACAGAACCTCTTAAAATTATAATTAGTCCTTTAAACCTGACAGAAAATTCTCCGAATAAAAAATTCAAAGGTCAGGCAATAATAGGATATGTGAAATATCCTTCTCATAATGTTGGTGAAATTTTCAATTCTTCTGATACAATAAAAAGAGATATCATTCTAACTCGAAATGATTCCAATGGTAAAATTAGTCTTAAAATAAATTACGAAAATAAGGATGCCTTACGAGAACTAAAAGGAAAATATAGTTATGAAAATGAGGGACAGTATTACGAGTCTATTCGTATAAGACTTGAATACATATTGAAAAAAATTGAAAGAAATAGAGGAAAAAGGTTTGCTGAATCAATTTATCGCCAAATTAGAGATATTTTAGAAGGAGGTAGAATACGTTCACTTGCCAGTTTAAATGAAAAAGGAGTTAATATATTTTCTAGGAGGAGTTGGGGACGTTGATCCGTAAGTGAAATAACTCGTATAATTCGATCAGAAAATATAGGGAATCTCTAAAAATTATATGAGTTTTCTGTCGGGGTGTACGGGTTTATTGAGCCAGGGCTCTCTGGACTGCTTCGGGTTCAAGGGCAATAACTTTCAGCAATACTCTTGCCGCACGGTCAGGCTGGCGCCGTTTTTGTTCCCAGTCCTGAACGGCCCGAACATCGAAGCCGAAACGAAGGGAAAATTCCGGTTGCGTAAGGCCCAGACTCTGCCGGATTGCCTTGACATCAACTTCATCCGGAACATGAGCAACAAAACCCTCTGTTGCTTCACCAAGTGCATACGCAAGCGCTTGCTGTGCTGATCTGATCAGTTTACTTCCTGCTTTTGACATGGCGTTTTACTCCTTCTCTGTACGTTTCAGCGATTGATTGAGTATACTGGAGCAATGTGTACCAGTTGTTCTGCAGCAAACTGTACCACCCCTACCGGAGCATAGTGTACCGGGCATTCCGGAGCATTATGTACCACCCACCGACATGCGGATTTGTAACACAGGTAACTGTACCTTTGGCCTTAAAAACCGGAGGTACTTATGGCAAACCAACCATTGGATATGTTACAAATTCGAAGATGTCTTCTGCTTTTGCAGGAAGCACGTTCCGTCCGGGATATTCACCGGACAACAGGCATACACAGGAACACCATCAAGAGCTACCTTGAGCGCTGCAAACACAGCGGAAAAAGCTACAGCGAACTGCTCGCACTACCGGATCATGAACTGGCAGCACTCATCCATCCGCCACGCAACAACCATCAGGCAGACGAGCGGTATAGGTACCTCTCAGGGCAGTTAGAGCGGTATGCCAAGGAACTCAGCCGTCCCCATGTCACCAAGCAGCTGTTGTGGGAAGAATATTTGCAGCTCAATCCTGACGGGTACCGGTATGCACAGTTCTGCCTGCATCTTGACCGGTACCTGCAAAAGCATGATCCAACCATGCCGCAAGTTCATCTGCCAGGCGACAAGTTGCAGATCGACTTTGCCGGTGACCAGCTACGCTACTTTGATCCGATAGCGCATATCTGGATATCGTGTCCAGTACTGGTCTGTACGCTGCCGTGCAGTGCCCTGTTCTATGCCGAACCGCTGGCGTCAAGCCGACAGGAGCATCTCATTCCGGCGCTCAATAATGTCTTGGCATACCTTGGCGGTGTGCCAAAGAACATCCTGAGCGATAACATGGCTCAGGTGGTCAGCAAAGCCTCACGGTACGAGCCTGTATTCACCGAACTGATCGAACAATGGGCACTGCACTACCAGACCAATATGCAGGCGACATGGGTGGCAAAACCAAGGGATAAGGCATCGGTTGAGAACAGTGTGCATATCGCTTACCAGCAGATCTACGCCCCGATACGCAATGAATGCCATCACTCGCTCAAGACGCTGAAGCTGCGCGTCAGGGAACTGCTGGATAAGGCCAATGAGCGGATCATGACGGCGTATGGCAAAAGCCGCAATGAACGGTTTCTGGAACGTGAACAGGCTCATCTCGCCCCATTACCGCCAATGAGCTTTGTCTACAAGCACCAGGCGGTTGCCAAGGTCAAGAAAAACTACCACGTTATTCTTGGTGAAGACTGGCATCAGTACAGTGTTCCCCATGAGTATATCGGACGGGATGTCAAGCTGATCTATGATGATGATGTCATTGAGATTTTCTGCGAGTACCATCGCATCGCCATCCACCGCCGTGAGGTTGTCCGTAACGGTTATAGCACCATCAAGGAGCATATGCCGGAGTCTCATCGGCACTACTTGCTCCAGAAAGGGTGGAAACCCGATGACTTCCTGGAAAAAGGCCGCGCTATCGGTCCGAAAACGGAGGAGGTTATCATCCGTTTCCTTGCCGCCAAGGCTTTCCCAGAACAATCTTATGATGCCTGTATCGGGTTGCTTCGTCTGGCCAAAGGGGTTGGCCAGACACGGCTCGAAGCCGCATGTTCACTGGCTCTTCGAGGCCCTCGCCTCACCTACCAGATCATCAAAACCATTCTGGACAACAACCGTGATAAGTTGATGCTTTTTGCAGAAGAACCGGCTCCGCTGTTGCCGTTTCATGAAAATATCCGTGGCAAACACTCTTACAACTAACCCTTAACATACTGCCAATGAACACACAACTGACGCTCGACAAGCTTCGTACCATGAAGTTTCACGGCATGGCTGAAGCCTATGAAGCCCTGCTCATCTTACCGGTGCATGAACAACCGACCCCTGATTTCCTGATCGGTCACCTTGTTGACGCCGAACACAACTACCGTAAAGAGCAAACCATGCGGCGACACCTGCAACAAAGCAAGATCCGTTACCCGGCAATGCTCGAACAGATCCACTGCAGTGCTGACCGGAACCTGAGCCAGCAACAGTTACTCAGACTCGCTGACTGTCGCTATATCGAACGCGGTGAAAACGTTCTGATCACCGGCGCAACGGGATGCGGTAAAAGCTATCTCGCTTCAGCACTCGGCCGACAAGCATGTTCGCTGGGTTACAGTACGCTCTACCTCGGTATGAACCGTCTGATGGAACAACTCACTCAGGTCAAGCTCGACGGGACATACCTCAAATGGTTAAACAAGCTGCAAAAAACGCGGCTTCTGATTGTCGATGATTTTGGCCTGCAGCCATTGGACACAACGACACGGCTGGCACTACTGGAGATCCTCGAAGATCGCTATGAAAAACAGGCAATTATCTTCACGGCACAGCTACCCGTTGCCGAGTGGCATGACGTCATTGCAGAACCAACCATTGCCGATAGTATCCTTGACCGGCTCTTAAGTAATGCTCACCGAATCGAACTGAAAGGTCCTTCTTTGAGACGTCAGAAAAAGGGAAATAATATGTAACTTTCGCACATCAAATCCGCCCTTGGCTGGTGGTACACTTTTCTCCGGAATCAGTGGTACACTTTGCTGCATATTGGGTGGTACACTTTCACCAGAATACTCAATTGATCTCAAAATCTCTTTTAATTCGTTTCGTTCGGATTGCGACAGGTTTGCTTTTTCACCCTTGGAAAAAATCGAGAGCAGAAAGACCGGGATATCCTTTCCTGCATAGAAGGTGATAACCCGATATCCGCCGCTTTTTCCTTTACCTCGTCCGGCAAACCGAAGTTTTCTCGCTCCTCCCGTGCCTTTGATTTCAACACCGGCATCAGGATTTCCAGCAACGAAATCGACAATAAATCGCCGCTCATTGTCAGTCAAGCCGATGTCCTTAGCATCGGCGAGGTACCCGGGTGTCTCAATAACAACCTGCATGAACGAATGAAAGGTACGGCATTGCCGTATGTTTTGCAAAAAAAGTTTTTTACCGTGCTCTGCCTTATTGCGAAAAGATTGTTAATGGTATAACGTAATATAGGCGAAATGCCTGGAAGCGTAGAAGAATCAGTCAAAAAGTATGTTGTTATCATATATTCCTGAAGGAGCTTGTCGTATACCATCACCAGCGATAACGCATTTTGCTGAGATTAGCGAGACTCGACGCGCTGGGAGTGTTGCATCAGATTATTGTTCCAGGGAATCGAGCAGGGGAATATTGTCCGCGGCGATATGGACAGGAAGATGTTCGTAGATCGCATTGGCCTGCTGGCAAAAGCATAAGACACGGAAGTCTCTGCCATTGCCCTGTTGCCGGTAACCGGGCGTTTGCGTTTGCTGGACAAGCGAGAACTTGGGGACGTCCATAAATAAAACAAAAAGTATTTTCTGTTTTTTAATATTACGAGAGAGGTTGTCTGATTACATCATAAACGATAATCCACTATGCCGAGAGGAGCCAGACTTGGACGCGCCTGGGAGCGCTGCATCATATTATGGTTCATGGGAATCAAGCAGGGGAATATTGTCTTTGACGAACGGACAGGAAGATGTTCGTTGATCGCATGGGCCTGCTGGCAAAAGGATCGTACACGGAAATCTCTGCCTTTGCCCTGTTGCCTGTAACCGGGCGTTTGCTGGACAAGGATATCGAGGAGGGTTTCGTATCTGCCGCGTGGGAGTGAGGGACGTTGATCCGTAAGTGAAATAACTCGTATAATTCGATCAGAAAATATAGGGAATCTCTAAAAATTATATGAGTTTTCTGTCGGGGTGTACGGGTTTATTGAGCCAGGGCTCTCTGGACTGCTTCGGGTTCAAGGGCAATAACTTTCAGCAATACTCTTGCCGCACGGTCAGGCTGGCGCCGTTTTTGTTCCCAGTCCTGAACGGCCCGAACATCGAAGCCGAAACGAAGGGAAAATTCCGGTTGCGTAAGGCCCAGACTCTGCCGGATTGCCTTGACATCAACTTCATCCGGAACATGAGCAACAAAACCCTCTGTTGCTTCACCAAGTGCATACGCAAGCGCTTGCTGTGCTGATCTGATCAGTTTACTTCCTGCTTTTGACATGGCGTTTTACTCCTTCTCTGTACGTTTCAGCGATTGATCTCAAAATCTCTTTTAATTCGTTTCGTTCGGATTGCGACAGGTTTGCTTTTTCACCCTTGGAAAAAATCGAGAGCAGAAAGACCGGGATATCCTTTCCTGCATAGAAGGTGATAACCCGATATCCGCCGCTTTTTCCTTTACCTCGTCCGGCAAACCGAAGTTTTCTCGCTCCTCCCGTGCCTTTGATTTCAACACCGGCATCAGGATTTCCAGCAACGAAATCGACAATAAATCGCCGCTCATTGTCAGTCAAGCCGATGTCCTTAGCATCGGCGAGGTACCCGGGTGTCTCAATAACAACCTGCATGAACGAATGAAAGGTACGGCATTGCCGTATGTTTTGCAAAAAAAGTTTTTTACCGTGCTCTGCCTTATTGCGAAAAGATTGTTAATGGTATAACGTAATATAGGCGAAATGCCTGGAAGCGTAGAAGAATCAGTCAAAAAGTATGTTGTTATCATATATTCCTGAAGGAGCTTGTCGTATACCATCACCAGCGATAACGCATTTTGCTGAGATTAGCGAGACTCGACGCGCTGGGAGTGTTGCATCAGATTATTGTTCCAGGGAATCGAGCAGGGGAATATTGTCCGCGGCGATATGGACAGGAAGATGTTCGTAGATCGCATTGGCCTGCTGGCAAAAGCATAAGACACGGAAGTCTCTGCCATTGCCCTGTTGCCGGTAACCGGGCGTTTGCGTTTGCTGGACAAGCGAGAACTTGGGGACGTCCATAAATAAAACAAAAAGTATTTTCTGTTTTTTAATATTACGAGAGAGGTTGTCTGATTACATCATAAACGATAATCCACTATGCCGAGAGGAGCCAGACTTGGACGCGCCTGGGAGCGCTGCATCATATTATGGTTCATGGGAATCAAGCAGGGGAATATTGTCTTTGACGAACGGACAGGAAGATGTTCGTTGATCGCATGGGCCTGCTGGCAAAAGGATCGTACACGGAAATCTCTGCCTTTGCCCTGTTGCCTGTAACCGGGCGTTTGCTGGACAAGGATATCGAGGAGGGTTTCGTATCTGCCGCGTGGGAGTGAGGGACGTTGATCCGTAAGTGAAATA
>SZXW01000002.1 GCA_005862285.1 Chlorobium sp.
CCCAGTACCCACCCCCCAGTACCTATTTCCCACTTCCCATTGCTCTTACCTGAAAATGTTATACCTTGAATGAGTTTTGATGTCTTAAAAACATGGAGATCTCTATGAAAAAATATTCCTTTCCGCTGATATTCCTTCTGTCGTTTTTTCTGATCACCGGTTGTGCAGACAATCCAAGAAGTACTGCACAGAAATTCTCCGAGAACCTTGCTGAAGGGAAGATTACCGAAGCGAAGAAATTTGCAACCGAACCGACAGGTAAAATGCTCGATTTTGCCGCATCATTGGGTACCCTGCCGGTAAACCAGAACTACAAGTTCATCTTTATTCGTGAAAACGTCCAGGATAACAGTGCCCAGGTTGTCTACAAGGAATCACCCGATGGACAGGAGCAAACGATAGATATGGTAAAAATCGATGGCAAGTGGAAGGTCAACATGCAGACCCGGAAATAAATTTTTATTTCTCTTTTCTCTGCTGTTTGTTCTGAATGCGATACATCCGTTTTCTTCAGTTTCAGAAAGCACCGTCCTGCAGCAGTTGAACCTTGGCCTTGCATCGTCATCCTGCGAGGATGGCGACCTCGTTTTCAGGTATGGGAACGGTTTCTGGTCGCCATATTTCAGGAACGTTTCCACTCTTCAAAAACGCTTTTCGCACACAGGTATTGTTTTCTTTCGCAATGGCCGTCCCTGGGTGGTGCATTCCGATGCTCACAGCCTGACAGGCGTGGGGCAGGTCCGCTTGGAACCGCTTGAATCATTTCTTGCCGATGCGTCCGATTTCGCATTTTACCGACTCGATGCTCCTCAAAGTGTGAGGAAGCATATTGCAACGGTCGCTTTTTCGTATCTTGGCAGGCCCTTCGATCCTTCGTTCGATCTGCATGACCCTTCGAAGCTCTACTGTTCCGAACTGGTGATGCATGCGGTAAACGAGGCGGCGGGAAAGGAGCTTATCAAACCGTCGGTAATACATGGCGAGACCGTCGTTGCGATAGATGATTGTTACCGGAATTCCAACATCAGGGAAGTGCCGGTGCTTCATTCCGAAGCAAAGCGGATGGAAACTGCAAAACGTTTATGAAAATGGATATGGAAGGCTATTCCTTCAGCTATGAAATGGGTGTTCGCGATTACGAATGCGATATGCAGGGAATTGTTAACAACAGCGTATACCAGAACTACCTTGAGCATGTACGACACGAATATCTCAAGGAGATGGGGATCGATTTCAGCGACTATACCCGGCAGGGCATCAACCTTGTCGTGGTGCGGGCTGAACTCGACTACAAAAACCCTCTTTCGAGCGGTGACCGATTTCTGGTCTGTCTCAACCTGAAGCGGGAGTCCGCTTTGAAGTTCGCTTTTTATCAGGATATTTACCGGTTGCCTGACATGAAGACGGTCGTGAAGGCAAAAATAATCGGGACTGCGCTCAACACCCGAGGACGTCCGGAAATACCAGAGGAACTTGACCGGTGTTTTCAGTGCGAATGAAATATTTGCAAAGAAACTTGTAAATATTCAGGAACAGGCAGCTTTAATTGCTTTTAGAATTTTGGAACAAAAATGAAACCACTCAGAGAGGTAGCGCAGGCATATGTTGCGCTTGCTGAAGCCGAAAGGCAGATACAGCAGGAAATGTTCAGGGAAGCTGCGGACAATTGCCGCAAGGCGATGGAAATTTCAAGAACGATTCCTTCCGAGGAGGCCTTCGATCATTCCGGGTTCGATGCGTTCTGCCATGCGAGGTTGTCGGAAGCGCTTGGCAGGCTCGGGCTTTTCGGAGATTCTCTCGCTTCTTCGGACAAGGCCCTCTATTACTTCAATCGCAGGGGTGAGCTTAACCAGGAGGACGGAAAATTCTGGATAGCGGCGGTTTTCAGCCGGGGCGTAGCCCTTCAGGAAACCGGATTGACTGCCGAGGGCACAAAAGCGCTTGGTACCGCCAGGGAGATGATCAGCGAAAGAAAAGGGGAACTGCCCGGCAGGGAAACGATGCTTGCTGAAATCGAGAGAAGGCTTGCCGGTTCGGGTAAACAGGCGAAACCAGCCGGAAAACCTGGATACAGGGCATGGTGGGAGTTCTGGTCATAACGGGATAACCTGCAGGGTGAAAAACATACTGGTCATACGCCTGAGCTCCATCGGCGATATCATTCTTACGACCCCGGTTCTGCGAGAGCTGGCGACGGCTTTTCCCGGTTTCGAGATCGATTACTGCACCAAGGCACCGTTCACGGTCCTGCTTTCGGGCAATCCGCATATCAATAAAGTCTTTAGTGTTGACGATCCGCCCTCCGGTTCCTACGACCTTGTCGTCGATCTGCAGAACAATATCCGTTCGAAAAGAATTATCAGGCATATCCAGGCAGGTGAGGTAAGGAAGTACCGGAAACAGAACTGGAAAAAGCTGCTGCTCGTTAAAACACGCATCGACATCACGGGATCATACCGCTCGGTTGTCGACCGATACAGGGAAGAACTGATTGCGTTAGGTGTAAAGCCGGATGAACATGGTTGCGAGCTTTTTCCGTCAAATGCAGACCGTACTTTCGCATCGGCTGCTGCAGGTTCCGGATTGCCTGTACTGGCCTTGTGCTTCGGGGCAATGCATGCCTCGAAACGGTATCCGCCGGAAAAATTAGCCGGGGTACTATCGCTTCTGTTCAATAGCATGGACTTTAAAGCCATCCTGCTCGGCGGAAAGGATGATGTCCCCCATGCACTTGCCATCATGAAAGCGCTTCCGGAAACGTACAGGAAGAATGTTGTCGACCTTTCAGGGCAGTGTTCGCTTCTGCAGTCCGCTGCGTTTCTGGAAAGAGCCGATGCCGTGCTTTCCAACGATACCGGGCTCATGCACATGGCATCGTGCTTCGGGAAAAAAATCTTCGTGATATTCGGTTCTTCGGTGAAGGCATTCGGGTTCCTTCCCTATCACGTTCCGTTCGAGCTTTTCGAAAATGAGGGGCTCGACTGCAGGCCTTGTTCCCATTACGGACGTGACCGGTGTCCGGAAGGCCATTTCAGTTGCATGAACGATATCAGGGAGGAGGATATTGCAGAAAAGATTCTTGATTATTTCAAAACACAGCGATCATGAAAATAGCTTCCTGGAACATCAATGGAATCCGGGCAAGAAAGGATGCTTTGCAGGCATGGGTCATGAACCGGCAACCGGATATGCTCGTGCTCCAGGAAGTCAAGGCCCCGGAAGAAGAGATTCCTGCCGAAATAAGCGCCTTGCTTGGTTACCGGAAATTCTGGAACGGCTCCACTGTCCGCAAGGGGTACAGCGGAACAGGAATACTTGTCAGGGAAGAGTGCACTGAAGGCGACATCATTTGGGAAATACCGGGCTTCGATCTCGAGAACCGGACAGGTGTTCTTCATACTTCCCGTTTTTCACTTATCGGGACCTATGTTCCGAGGGGAGAGAGTGATGACCACTACAGGGTAAAGCTGCAATATCTCGAATCGCTCAGGATTTATGCCCTTTCGCTCCTTCAGGCCGGCCGGCAGGTTATCATTGCCGGGGACATGAATGTCGCTCACAGGGATATCGATGTGCACCGTTCCCAGAACAAGCCGGGGGCAATCGGATTGCGTTCCGAAGAGCGAGCGGCGATCGATGCGCAGATCGCTTCGGGTTTACGGGATATCATGAGGGACCTCAACCCTCAGGCTGCCGATCTTTTCACCTGGTGGCCTTACTGGAAATATGCACGTGAAAGAAACCTGGGCTGGCGAATTGATTGTTTCTATATTTCGGGAGAAATAGCAGCCAGCGTTTCCGGTGCGCATATTGACCTTGAAGAAAAAAGTTCAGACCACGCTCCGGTGATTCTTGAACTCGATAATCAATAATACATCCGCGCAACCCTTTGTGCTTGTAAGTATATTTTATTCAACGGCTTAGGCCTTTTCTTGCAGGGTTGGCTGTTCTCTTAATATGCCGTTGGAAAACTCGGGTTAAAATGATACCTTTAAGGTTCAAATTTGCAGGTGGTGTTTATTGTATGATGTTAAGTGCAGTAAATCCTTGAAGGATGGTGCGCGCAATACCTGACTTCCGCCACAGGCAAGCAGCCGACCATGTCAACGTTTAATTATTGCGCTCTATGGAAACAGCAAAACTTTATGAATGTACGGTCATCATTGACGGCGGGCTTCAGGATGAGGCTATTGCCGCGGCAATGGCGATGGTACAGAAGGTAATTACCGAAAAAGGCGGCAGTATCAGCAATGTCCTCGAGATAGGCAGACGAAAGATGGCGTATTCAATCAAGAAGAAAACCATCGGGTACTACGCTCACATCGAATTTACAGCTGCTACGGCAGTTATCGCAGAGATAGAAAAAGTTCTCCGTTACGAGGAGGATCTTCTTCGTTATCTCATTATCAATCTAACCGGCGCTCTCCTTGAAATGCGCAAGAGAGTCGAGAAATACAGTGTTGCCATCGGAAGCCCGGAAGATAATGCTGCTGCTGAGGCAGGTTCCTCCGATAGTGATGAAGACTGAGCATCAGGTTCGTTCGAACGTAAGCTGAGAAGAGATTCCTTTTGAGAATAAAACGGAGAAGATGTTATGGCTGAGTTGAAAATGCCTGAAATAAACAGTGTTATTATTGCTGGAAATCTGACAAAAGATCCGGTTTTCAGGCAAACCAATTCCGGAGGAACACCTGTAGTAAATTTTTCAATTGCCTGCAACAGAAGGTTCCGTGACAGCAATCACCAGTGGCAGGAAGATGTCTGCTATGTCGGCGTTGTAGCCTGGAACAAGCTGGCTGAAAGCTGCAGAGACAATCTGAAGAAAAGTTCGGCTGTCCTTGTCGACGGCGAATTGCAGAGCCGCACATGGAAAGCGCAGGACGGTTCTTCCAGAACGGTTGTTGAAATCAAGGCACGCAGGATCCAGTTTCTCAACAAGAGAAAAAAGAACGGCGAAGAGGATGAAGAGGGCTTTATCGAGGATGACTGCCATGATACTCATCATGAGCATATACCGGACGATGAGGCAACCCACATTTATGAATACAAATACCTTTCCTCCGATTGAACGGGAAAGGATAAGAAAAATTTTGCACGAAACTTATGAGACAGAAATTTACACCATCACAAGGCGGCAAGGCGCAGGGCAACAAATCTCTGAGCAATGCACTGGCGTCTAAAAAGAAAGTATCCAAAAACCAGGTGGTATTTTTTGACTACCGGGACGAGCGCAAGCTGAAAAGGTTCATCAATGATCAGGGAAAAATCATTCCCCGCCGTATTACCGGGCTGTCTGCCAAAGAGCAGAACCTGCTGACCCATTCCGTGAAGTGGGCGCGGTTCCTGGCAGTCATTCCCTATGTCACTGATGAATACAAATAACCAATTTCGCAATCTTTTGAACGAGGAAGCTAACAAGTGAAAATCATTTTAAGAAAGGATGTAGCAACCCTTGGCGATGCTGGTGAAGTTGTTACCGTGAAAAACGGTTATGCAAACAACTTTCTTATCCCGCAGGGTATAGCTATTCGGGCCACCGAAGGAACGCTCAAAGCTCTTGAGACCGAAAAAAAACAGCAGGCCAAAAAGGTCGAACTTCAGCGTAAAAACGCACGTGAGCTAGCTCAGAAAATCGAGCAGATGACCCTTAAGGTTTTTGCCAAGGCAGGCGAGTCCGGAAAGCTTTTCGGAACCGTAACTTCTGCAGATATTGCCGAAGCTCTGAAAACCCAGGGGATCGATATCGACCGCAGGAAAATCGCTCTCGATGCACCGATCAAAGCGCTCGGCAAATACGAAGCTGACGCGAAGCTCTTTTCGGATGTTTCAGTGAGGGTCCATTTCGAAGTGGAGGCACAGGGATCGGAAGCCTGAGGTAATTCTCACTGATAGACCTTTTCCCGGTTTAACCCTGCTTATTTCACAGGATATCATACAGCTCCCAGGCAGTTGTCTGTCAGGGAGCTTTTTTATTGATGTTTGTTTTCCGGTGGCGGGTATAGCAAAGCGAATTTCCGTTTTTCAGGAAACTGGAAATAGCACTGTGATGTAAAGATCTGTCGCGTTTGCAGCCTGCGGTTCAATTCGTATAAATATCGCGGCGATTTTTCAGGTTTTGAAGGATTTCACCCATCCCCCTTGCTATAACCGTTTGCGGATCTTCGCACAAAAGCACAGGTATGGTTGTTTCCTCGGTGATTTTTTTATCGATTCCGGGGATAAGCGATCCGCCCCCGACAAGGTACAGCCCGTGTTTGTATATATCGATAGCGATTTCGGGCTTGATGATCAGGACTTCAAGGCTTTTCTTTATACCCGTGATGATCTGGTTGATGATCGGTGACAGTACTTCCCGTATTGTTTCGGAACCGATTTCCTGGGATGCAGGCAGTCCTGACTCGACATTCATTCCCCATACGGTCATTGTTTGTTCATTCCCGGTCTTGTAAGCAGATCCGAGTTCAAGCTTGATTTCCTCTGCCCTCAAATCGCTGAGGACAAGATTGTGTGCTTTGCGGAAATGATCGAGAATGGCATTGGTCATGTTGATTCCGCCGAGCTTGAGCGATTCGCTTGAAACGACTCCGCCAAGAGAAATTACGGCAATCTCAGTTGTTCCTCCTCCGATAGAGACGATCATGTTGCCCATTGGTTCTTCTATCCTTATACCGAGCCCGAATGCTGCTGCCATGATGTCCGTTTCCATATAGACATTTTTTGCCCCGACATTTTTTGCAAAATAGCGGACAGCCCTCTTTTCAACAGCGGTGATACCTGAAGGCATACTGATGACCAGATTGCGGATTCCGAAGCCGAAATGGGTTTTTGTTTTTCTGATCAACCCCTTTACCAGGTCCTTCGTTGACTCGTAGTCGGCAATTACTCCGTTGACAAGAGGACGGATCGTAGCGACCCCGGGATGAATTTTTTCATGCAGGGCGAGTGCTTCGTGCCCGACTGCAAGGACTTTATTTGTGAGAATTTCTCGGGCGATCATCGAAGGTTCGTTCAATACTATACCCGCGCCGGATATAAAGATTACGGTATTGGATGTGCCGACATCAATAGCCATATCTCTATACATTTCTTTGAAAAAGCCCATAGAACCACCCGGGTGGGTTATGTTAATTATTGATTTTTCGGAAAAAGTTTTAAAAGAAAGCAATCATGGGTCACGGTAACATTCGATACGTAAATGGAAGTTTGCTGTCATGAGAAGAGATGTGCGTTTCCAATCGTAACTACTATAACTGAAAGTATATAATATAGGTATTTACAACAGATGCCGCAATCTTTGCCAACAGGGTGTGATAACGATTGTTACTATATTGTGAATTACATCAATGAAAGGCGGGCAATAGAGCTTAACCGATCTGAACGATTGCAGGAGGGGGATTTGTTCAGGCAGGAAACTGCTTCAGCATGCGTATGTCGTTTTCAAACAGCAGACGGATATCGTCGATTTTATAGCGAAGGAGCACGGTTCTGTCAACGCCCATGCCGAAGGCATAACCTGACCAGGTTTCCGGATCGATCCCGCAATTGCGAAGAACGTTCGGGTGAACCATGCCGCAGCCCATGATTTCGAGCCAGCCTGATTTTTTACAGACACGGCAACCTTTGCCGCCGCAGAGATAGCAGGTGACATCGACTTCGGCCGACGGTTCGGTGAACGGGAAGAAACTGGGCCTGAAGCGCAGTTTCACGTCCGATCCGAACATCTGCTTCGCAAAGGAGTAGATGGTGGCTTTCAGGTCGGCGAACGATACGTTTTTGTCGATATAGAGACCTTCGAGCTGATGGAAGACACAGTAGCTTCTTGCACTGATCGCTTCGTTACGGTAGACTTTTCCAGGACATATCACCCTGATCGGCGGTTCCCGGTCAAGCATGACCCTTATCTGGACGGGAGATGTATGGGTTCTCAGAAGAACATCATTGCCGTCTTCCACCCGGGTGATGAAGAAGGTGTCCTGCATATCGCGGGCAGGATGGTCGGGAGGGAAGTTCAGCATATCGAAATTATAGCGGTCGAGCTCGAGTTCCGGGCCTGTCGCTATGCTGAACCCCATATCGGAAAAGATCCGTTTCATTTCGCCAAGCACCTTCTGGACCGGATGTTCGCTGCCGGTAAAATACCTCCTTCCGGGAAGCGTGAGATCGATTTTCCTGTTTCCGCCAGACTCTTCGGATGCAAATTTTTCAGCGGCTTCGGCGCTTTTGGTCTCGGCAGTCTGCTTGAGCTGGTTCAGCATCTGGCCAATCCGCGGTTTTTCAGCAGGTTCAACTGATTTGAGCTGTCCAAAAAGATGTGCGATCAGACCTTTGCGGACCGTGTAACGGAGCCGGAAGGCTTCGAGGTCTTCCGGCGTGCTGATCTCGAAATCAATAATTTCCTGATGTAAACTGCGAATGGTGTTTTCCATCGATGTCTGGATAAATCTTAATCGATAACGCTGCTGACAATCCGGGTGAATGCGGCCGGATCCTTTACGGCGATCTCTGCAAGTGCTTTACGGTCGATTTCGACGTTCTTCTTGTTCATGGCACTGACAAGCTTCGAATATGTTGTGCCGTTCAGGCGTGCTGCGGCATTGATACGCATGATCCATAGTGAACGGAAGGTGCGTTTCTTGGCCCGTCTGTCGCGGTAAGCATACTGTTCGGCTTTGTCGACAGCATGTTTGACGACGGTCAGAACATTGCCGCGTGAACCCCAGAACCCTTTGGCTTTCTTTAAAATTCTCTTTCTCCGTGCCTTTGAGGCTACGGCATTATTGGCTTTAGGCATTGCAGTGAAAAGTTAATGTTAAAAATTTATGCAAGAATCATCCGCTTGATCTGTTTGGCTTTCGAGCCTTCAAGCAGAGTTGACTGGTGCAGACGGCGTGAACGTTTCCTGTTCTTTTTCTCAAGGTTATGTGAACCGTTCATCCGTTCGCGTTTGATCTTTCCAGATGCGGTTGCCTTGAAACGTTTTCTGGCACCGCGGTGTGATTTCATTTTAGGCATGATCGTCCTTTATGATATTTTGGTAATAAACTGAAACGGTATTTACTCTTTAACTTCTTTGACTTCCTTTACTTCGGCTGGCGGAGCAACGGGAGCGGCTGTCTTGGCCCTGATGCGGTCATAGGCATCGATTTTTTTCTTGTCAGGCTCGAAATAGACGAAAAGTTTCTTGCCCTCGAACTTCGGGTCGCCATCGCGGTTCCCGACAACGCTGAGGCGTTCCGTGAGGCGTTCGGCGAGTTCGAGCCCTTTATCCTTGTAGATGATCGAACGTCCGAGAAAGACGATGGTTGCACGAACACGGTTTCCCTTGCGGAGGAACTCCTCCAGATGGGCCGTCTTGAAATCGAAGTCATGCTTGTCGGTGTTGGGATGGAACCGCAACTCCTTGAGAGTGGTCGTTTTCTGCTTCTTTTTCAGGTCCTTTTCCCTCTTGTCCATTTTATAGAGCAGCTTGCCGAGATTGTCGAACTTGCAGACCGGTGGCTGGGCGTTGGGCTGCACTTCGATCAGGTCCTGGTTTCTGTCTTCCGCAATCCGTCTCGCATCTATGGTTTTCATGACTTGCTGCGTGCCGTCCGGAAAAATGATTCTCACTTCCGGAACACGAATCTGTTCATTGACCCTGTAGGTGAGTTTCGATTTTTGATCCGTACCCTTTTGTTTCTTCATGCGTCAAGGTTTGTTTTAGGTAGTCAGGTTCTTCCGGTTATTTCTTTCTGCAATTGTTCTATCATTCCATTCAAGCTGAAACGGCCGGCGTCACCGATACGATGGCGTCGAAGGGAAACTTCTCCGTTTTCCTGTTCTTTCTGTCCGACAACGATCATACATGGTATTTTGCCGACTTCGGCGTCCCTTATTTTTTTGCCCACTTTTTCACTCCTGATGTCGATTTCCGTGCGGATTCCCGCTGCCAGCATCGCCTGGTGAACGGATTTAGCATAGTCGTGAATATCTTCAGCGATAGGCAGGACAATTGCCTGTACCGGTGCGAGCCAGAGGGGGAAATTGCCGGCGGTATGCTCGATGAGCACGCCGATAAAACGCTCCATGGAACCGAACGGTGCCCTGTGGATCACAACCGGACGGTGTTTCTGTCCGTCGCTGCCGACATAGGAAAGGTCGAAACGCTCGGGCATGACATAGTCTACCTGGACCGTGCCGAGCTGCCATTTCCTGTCGAGCGCATCACGAACGATAAAATCGATTTTCGGACCGTAAAAACTCGCTTCGCCGATGCCTATGAAATAGTCGATTCCCATACGGTCAGCAGCTTCCTTCACATCTTTTTCGGCCTGTTCCCACACTTCCGGTGTTCCGCCATACTTGGCCTGGTTTGCAGGGTCATGCATGGACAGTCTTGTCTGGACACTGGAAAATCCGAGTGTCGAGAAGACATATTGTGTAAGGTCTATGGCGTTGCAGATCTCATCGACAAGCTGGTCGGGACGGCAGTAGATATGCGAGTCATCCTGCGTGAACCCTCGAGCGCGCACAAGGCCGTTCAGTTCTCCTGACTGCTCATGGCGGTATACGGTTCCGAATTCCGTCAGCCTTATCGGCAGGTCGCGGTAACTGCGGATCCTATTGCTGTATATGAGATGGTGATGCGGGCAGTTCATCGGTTTCAGAAGGTACTGCTCCTGAGAGCCATCCTCATCGTGGTAGGTAAGCGGAGGAAACTGCGAATCGCTGTAATACGGATAGTGCCCAGAACGTTTGTAGAGTTCTATATTGCCGATATGCGGAGTGTAAACCGGCAGGTAACCCCGTTTGCGCTGCTCTTCCTTCAGGAAGGATTCGAGCTCGTTGCGGATGATGGCGCCTTTCGGCAGCCATATCGGCAGACCGCTTCCCACTTCCGGGGTGAGCATGAACAGTTCGAGTTCCGCACCGAGTTTCCGGTGGTCCCTGCGTTTTGCCTCTTCTATTCTGGCTGCATACTCCTTCAGCAGTTTCTCGGACGGGAAAGCGATGCCGTAAATGCGCTGCATGTTTTCCCTCGATGAATCGCCGCGCCAGAATGACGAGGAGATATTGGTGAGAAGCACCGCTTTCAGTTTCGATGTGGAAGTCAGATGCGGTCCGATGCAGAGGTCGGTGAATTTGTCCTGATGGTATAGAGAGACGGTATCGACCTGTTTCAGAGTGTCTTCGAGGATTTCAACCTTGTAAGGGTCCTGTCGGACGGTAGAGAAAAATTCTATCGCTGCATCTCTCGGCATTTCCTCCCTTGTGATCGTGATATCCCGTCTGCCAATTTCAAGCATTCTTTCTTCTATCTGGCGAAGATCGGGTTCCCTGAACCGGTGCGGGGAAGCGATATCATAATAGAATCCCTGATCGATGGCCGGACCGGCGCCGAATCTGCTTCCGGGAAAAAGCTCCTCTACAGCCTGTGCCATGATATGGCTCGCGCTGTGCCAGAACACATTTTTCCCTTCAGGGGAATCAAAAGTCAGTATCTCTATTGCAGCATCGGCAGTCAAAGGCATGCCGAGATCGACTGCTTTTCCGTCGACTTTCAGCGCGAGGGCATCCTGTGCAAGTTTGCGTCCGATTGAGAGTGCGATATCGAGTCCTGTGCTTCCTGACGGGAAAGACCTGATTGTCCCGTCGGGCAGGGTAATGGCTATCATAGCCGGATTTTCCTGATGGTCAGACATTTCGTTATTCTGTCGTTTCACATTCTGCGAATCATGGTTTTTCACCGGTTCGCAGAAAAATTCAAATCAGCCTCTTTTCGTTAGTCATTTCCGTCCGGGGGGGCTGACCAGTTTCAAACTGCTTTCCCCATTGACGGAGTGAAGAACCTGACAATACAAAAAAAACCCAAAATATCCAAATCAGTTCAGCATTTGCAGAATGTCAGGCGTGATGGTTTCCCTGCCCTGTTTCCGGGCGAGCAGTTCGGCTTTCTTTTTCAGTTCCCTTCCAAACGATATCTGGCTGATGAAAGGAGCTTTTCTGACAATTTCATTCAGTACCGCATTGGCTTCGCTGCTCCAGGTAATCTTGGCTCCGGTATCCTGCTGCACGCTGGCGCGACTGTTGATCGGAAGGAAGTTGAAAAGCATGTCGTACAGTGCATTGACAATTTCCTGGATAAGATAGATGGCGCCTGAATGCCCCATGAAGGGCGTTCCGAGGGCCCTGCGCACGATCGGTCCTGGAAAGCCTGCCGGAACGAAGCGGGTTTTTGCATCGAGTTCCGCAAGGCAGATCTTGTCGACGATCCTGCCGAAAAGGAACTGGGGCTGCTTCTGCTGGATTTCGTTCCTGACGACCGTATTGTCGGCCTCGGAGGAATCGAAACTGAAGAGGCACTGCATGCCCATTTCACCGCCGAGAAATTTTTCCAGCCCGCGAGCATAGGTTTTCGATGCAGCCACTCCGAAACGAATGGTCGGAAACCATTCCGCCTGCGGGCCGCGCCAGAGGTCCCAAAGGGGCTTAAGTGTAGTTTTCTTCTCATGCTTCAGGAACAGTGCGGCTTTTTCCTCGGTATGCAGCAATGTTCCCAGTCCGAGAATGAACTCTTTTGTTTCCTCTAATCCGAAAGGGGCCTGGAGTACCGGTCGTCCCAGCGATTCTGCAAGAGTGCTGCCGAATTCATGATAAAGAAGCACGATGACATCGGAGTTTTTCAGTGCCGATATATCATGAAGAGAGCTGTCAATGGGATAGATATGATGAACAGAGCCTCCTGCGCCTTCAATAAGCCTCCTGATCTCGAAGAGATCGGAAGGGCTGTTGAAGCATCCATAGGTAGGACCGATAATGCTTACAGTTCCCGGTTTCACTGAAGCGGTTTTTCCATCGTCGAACTGTTCAAAAAGCCACTGCAGTGCCCGGTCGCGCCCCTGCCATTCGTTCTGGCCGAGGGAGTTGGACGGGAAAAAACGGATATCGGGGTACTTCATTTTCAGCATGCCTTCATGATCGCTGCCGATCATTTCGCTTTCGGCACTCGATACGAGAATAAGCTGTTTCCCCGGTTCCCGGAGCTTTTCAATGGTGGCACTGACTACTTCGGAACTTCCTGATGAGGCGATTTCCTTTTCGGTAAGGCTCGTGGGAGTGAAATTCTCAAGGTAGGGCACGGCGTCGGTATAATCCATGACAGCAACCCCGACAAGGTTATAGCATCCGACCGGAGCATCCGCTATGACGTGGACATCCTTCAGTGAGCAGAAAGTATTGACGGCAGCCCAGTAGGCGCTTGCGGTTGATTCATCGCGGATGGTTTTTCCCATAATCGAAGTAAGGTTGCTGATAGCAGGAATACATTATTCAACGGCTGTATGACTGAAGCGATACAGGCAGCAGCCCCTGAGGTTTGAGTTCGCCCCTGAGCGCATCCACGGCCAGCCCTTCACTTGTTTCATGCGAGGAGTATGTACAGAGGTATGTTGTAATTTCCGGGAAATAGTTGATCAGATAAGGTGTCCCGAGAGAGATGAAAATAAGCGGTTTTTTCGAAGTAAAGCCTGACAGTGAATGGACGAACGACTGCTGTTTTTCAGTGAGTTTCAGTGTGCCGGAACCGGAAAGCGCCTGGACGTAAGAGGTAATGATGACCGCGGATGATCTGCTTGCGAGGTCGTAGGCTGATGCATAGCCGGATGAGTCGGTTTCGGGATCGATGCGGATATGAGTGACAGGATAGAAGCGATCAAGGTTTTTCATATACTCGGCGCCGGTCTCGCTGTTCTTTTTATCCTGGAGAATAATGTTCAGGACTGCGCCGGATGTCGATGAAGGCCATAACGGCAGATAGTTGTTTGCATCTCTGACGATTGTAATGGCGCGGGATGCTATTTTTTTTGCAAGTTCGCGATGGGATTCGGGGCTTTCCTCTGCAACAACCCGGTTCAGATCGACAAGCTTTCTGCTGTTTCGGTCGAGCCAGGCTTTTGCCTGAAGGATTCTCCGGACGGAATTGTTGATCTGGTCGATCGCTATCGTACCTTCTTCGACAGCTTTCACGATCGAGCTGTGAGCGAGTTCCGGATCGGGAGAAAACAGGAGCAGATCGTTTCCCGCCTTCACTGCCTTGACGGAAATTTCCGCGACGTTACTGCCATTGTATAGGGCTTTCATGTTCAGCGCATCGGTGATGATCAGTCCCTTGAAACCGAGTTCCTTCCGGAGCAGACCGGAGACGATCTCCCTCGATATGGAAGCCGGGTCCATGTTTCCAGTCAGTTTCGGGACAGCGAGATGGCCTATCATGACGCTTATGACGCCCTGGTCGATTGCTGCTTTGAAGGGTTTGAGCTCATATTCATCAAGTCGTTTCCGGTCTGCCTGCAGGACCGGCAGGGCTATGTGACTGTCGACGGTAACGTCTCCGTGGCCGGGAAAATGTTTTGCCGTGGCTATCACTCCGTTCGATTGCAGTCCTTCGATGATCGCATTCGACATGGTAGTCGTCAGTGTAACATCGTCACCGAAAGAGCGGGTGTTGATGATAGGGTTCAGCGGATTGCTGTTCAGATCGACGGTAGGGGCATAGTTGTAGTTCAGTCCGACAGACCTTGCTTCCTGTGCGATATACTTTGCCATGTCTGCAGCAAGCTGAGGGTCCCGGGCTGCAGCGACAGCCATGTTCGGGGGAAATTGTGTGGCTCCCGTCAACCTCATGGCAAGCCCTCGTTCCATATCCGCGCTCATGAGCAGCGGTCTGGAAGCCAGCGACTGGAAGTGGTTCGCGAGCATCGCTGCGCTGAAAGCATCTCCCTTGAGGAACATTATGCCTCCGACCTTGCCTTCCTGAACAAGACGGCTGAGAAGCTTGTAACTTTTATCCTCGTTACCGTTATACCGCCCTTCGATCTGGGCGACGAGCATCTGTCCGACTTTTTCAGACAGCGTCATCGTTTTAAGAGTTTCCTCGATGCGGGAAGTGGAGTTGGCGAAAATCTGCTGTGCCTGCCAGCTTTTAGCGGCCGGTACAGGTGCAGCAGTTGCCGCTGCATAAGCCGGCAGCAGCAGCAATATCAGATACAGAAGTGCTAAAAAAGAGCATGTTTTTTTCATCTGGTCTCTTGTCTTTCTCGGTGAATGTTGAAATGGATAAGCATACGTGCCCGAGGTCTCTTGTTGATCAATGGATACTTTTTCAGGCAGTACCTGTAATCGACGAACTTCAAACCACCGATAAATAGCATTATATTCTGCAGGAAATGTAAAAAAAATCCTGCAAACCCGATCAACCGGCTCAAAAAATGCTTTTTATGAAGCGAGAGGCCGGATTCGGGACTTATTGATTTATCTTTATATAACAGGATTTGACGGTGCAAGGTTTCCCGCATTACATCAGACCGTCAGTCATGTTTGTTAGACTCGATATCTTATTGGTTCAGATTAATCGCGTTCACACCGCGCATTGTAAAGTATTCCTCCTTCCGAGGTATAGGATTCAAGGACTTTGACAGCCTCTTCCCGTAAGATGCCGGCAACGACCTCGATACCCCTTTTTTCAAGCTCTTCAACCCACTTCTCCGGTTTCGGTCCCTCGTCAAAACCTGCTGCAACGGCATCTTCTGTAAGTGCACCGCATACGAGGCTGGTTATTCCTGACCAGACTACCGCCCCGAAACACATGGCGCAAGGTTCAGAAGATGTGACCAGTTCGTATCCGGAATTACCGGACCGGAACAGGCTGAACGAAGAGAGCCGGTGCTCGGCGATGGCCAGCGCTACCATCTCGGCATGGGCATGCGAGCAGTTGCTTCGGACAACAAGGTTCATGCCGATCGCTTCAAGTCTGCCAGATGAACGATCGAAAACAGCCGCCCCGAAAGGTCCTCCTGTTTTATGGCTAATGTTGAGTCCGGCAAGTTCGATCGCAAGTCTCATGCGGTCATAACCGGAAAAGCAAGTGCCATAAGTTTCTTCTGCAAAATCCTTTGCCCAGCCGGGCAGGATCAGTTCAGGGTCAAACAGCTCCATCCATCAGATTCCATGATAACACTTATCGATGCCAAGGGAACAGCTTCAGCTCATGTAAAGATAAGGTTTCCAGTCTTCCTTTACCAGCGGAGAAAGGTACTGGGTGAACAAGATCAGGTGGTTTGGTTTTATCGGCTGCTTCAAAAGCAGCATACCTGCTTCACGAGGGGTTCTGTCACCTTTTACGGCATTGCAGCGGGGACATGCGGTAATAAGGTTTTCCCACGTGGATTCCCCGCCCCTTGAACGCGGAAGGATATGATCGATAGTCATTGGAGTTCCTGTTTTACCGCAATACTGGCATCGAAAATTGTCTCTCAGGAAAATGTTTTTGCGGTTGAGCATGATTCTCCTGAAAGGTATTCTCACGAAAACGGATAGCCTGACAATAGTAGGAAGGGGATAAGTGCGGGAAAACGTACGGACGACCCTTTCAGGGTGATGGGCAACCGGCACGGCTTTCCCGCCGAAAAGTAAAACAAGGGCTTTTTGTGCGTTACAAACAGTTAAGGGTTCATAGCTGCTGTTCAGTACCAGAACTTTCGAACGTTGCAACGGCATATTCCGGAGTTTTTTTTAAGTATAAGAGCTTTGTTTCAGTTCCCACAATCAGCAATGTTAAACTTTTGTTAATTTTATTAAGGTATCGTGCCGTTATATGCAGCAGATATTGAGCTGCCTTGACGCCTGCGCTTCATCGAGGCGCTTTACCGGTGTCGTTAAAGGGGCGGAAAGCACCAGAGCCGGATCCGATGCAGCTTCGTCAGCGATCCTGTTCAGCACTTCGGCAAAAGTATCGAGCGTCTCCTTCGATTCCGTTTCGGTCGGTTCGATCATCAGTGCTTCGCTGACGATGAGCGGGAAATAGATGGTCGGAGCATGGAAACCGTAATCGAGAAGCCTCTTGGCCATGTCGAGGGTTCTTACACCGTGCGCTTTTTTCTGCCTGTCACCCGAGAGGCAGAACTCGTGCATGACCGGCTTCGGGTAGGGAAGATCAAACTTTTCGCCAAGCAGGCTGAGGAGGTAGTTGGCGTTGATGACCGCGTTTTCGGAAACCATGCGCAGTCCATCGGCTCCGAGCATCCTGATATAGGTATAAGCCCTGACCAGAACGCCAAAATTTCCGTAGAAATTCATCATCCTGCCAATACTTTCAGGGCAGTTGCAGGAAAGACTGTAAACGGCTCCTTTTTCGCTTTCCTTTTTTTCAACGACCGGGACGGGAAGAAAGGGTACCAGTTTTTCGCAGACACCCACCGGGCCGCTTCCAGGGCCACCCCCGCCATGCGGCGTTGAAAAGGTTTTATGCAGGTTGTAATGCACGACATCGAAGCCCATGTCGCCCGGGCGGCTGATGCCGAGCAGCGCGTTCATGTTCGCGCCGTCCATATAGAGCAGGCTGCCGTTGTCGTGGACCATCCTGGCGATGCGGACGATATCCTTTTCGAAGACACCGATGGTGTTCGGATTGGTCAGCATGAGCGCGGCCACGTCCCCGTCGAGCTTTCGTGCAAGGTCATCGAGATCGGTGCGTCCGTCAGCGTTGCTGGAAACGGAAATGATCTCGTAGCCTGCAAGCGCGGCGGAAGCCGGGTTGGTGCCGTGTGCGGAATCCACCACCAGCAGTTTCCGCCGTTTTGAGCCCATCGACTCATGATACTTCTTGATGAGCAGGATACCGGTAAGTTCCCCGTGTGCACCCGCTGCAGGCTGGAGTGTAACGGCAGCCATGCCTGCAATCTCCTTCAGCATTTCGGTCAGCTCGTACATGAGCTGAAGGGCGCCCTGGGTTGTTTCGGATGGCTGCAGGGGATGGAGCGTGCTGAAACCAGGAAGGCTGCAGGTATAGTCATTTATCTTGGGGTTGTATTTCATGGTGCAGCTGCCCAGAGGGTACATCCCCTTGTCGACATGAAAGTTCATGTTCGACAGGCGCACAAAATGACGGACAACCTCGCTTTCGGAAATTTCCGGCAGAGATGCCGGTTCGGAGCGGAGACAGTTAGAGGGCAGTATGGTATCCAGCGGTATATCGGGAATATCGTTTCCGGAAAGACAGTACCCTTTTCTGCCGCTTCTTGAAAGATCGAAAATCAGTTTCTCATTCATTGGATGGCCTTGTTTTAGAGGCTTCTATGGCTTTGCGCCGCAGAAACGACGCCAGCTGCCGGGTTGATGATGTTTGTGCGGATCAGGTAGCACGACCGCCAGAATGGTTGACAATATACGAATTTCGGGAATGGTTTAAAGGGGGGATGGTTCCCGGCAAGACTTGTGCTGCTCAGTCGCAGTATCTTTTTTCATTTGCCGAAGAATATCAGTGAAAGAGTCTGATGGAATAAAGATGGTCAATACGTTTCCGAAATACAAGGCTCTTTGTCATGTGTGTTTCTCTCAGATATTGTTTCCGGTAAACGATTCAAGAACCTGAATACCCGTTTATGATCAGGTAAAATACAGTATCATTGTAACTTGCGCATGTTCTAAAATATAATGTATCTGTATTTTGAACGCTTGTTGCGGTCAACAGATATGGCAGAACAGACAGTATGCAGGATAGGTCAGTCTTACGGAATGGGAAATATAGTGATGTTTATGTGTTTGTAATTATGAGAAATAAATGTAATATATGAGTATTAAACAGTGTAGATAATCTTCATATTACCCCCGGAATTACACATATGCTGTTACATGATAGAGTCGATCTGCTGATCCTTTTCATATGGGTTACTTGTATTGGATGTATTTTTCTGTTTCTGCAGTTGAGACGGGCATGGTCACTGAAATTTCCTCATGGCAGTACTACAGGTAAGGCAAAATTTTTCAATAAAGTATCTGTTTGTATCTGTTCTTCGCTATCATGTTTCCTTTCAGACATTTTTTCACGTCACTGACCAGCCGGTTTTACATGATTGAATCGGATGTTATAGCTTGTCCGCTATCCTGCAGAGCAAACCAGCCAGTCGTTGTCCTTTGACGGACAATTGATGTTCCCACTTATTTTGACAAGGGGCAGCTGCCCCGATCAACCTGGCGGTGTTTCGTCTGCAGCGGCCAGGTGTTTCATGGCTTCTTTTGCTGCAAGCTGTTCGGCATCCTTTTTTCTCGGGGCGGTCCCGCTTCCGAGGAGCTGTCCGGAACAGCTTACCGTTATAGTGAAGGTTTTCTCATGTTCCGCACCAGATTCTTCCGTAACGGTATAAATCGGCGGAGGCTGATGATGAGACTGGGTGTATTCAATCAGGCGGCTTTTATAATTATGATCGGCAGAGACAATACTGCTGAAATCGACATGTTCGATGACATGCATCTGGATAAAATCGGAAGCGGCACCGATGCCTTTGTCGAGATAAATCGCCCCGATCAGCGATTCGAATGCATCCGCCAATGCAGATTCGCTGTTCTTTATTTTATTCCGGTCAGCCGATTCACCGATGAGCAGGTGATCACCGAGTTCAAGGGTTCGTGCAAATCCGGCGAGGGCCTTTCGGTTGACGATTTTTGACCGGTTGCTCGACAGTTCTCCTTCAGCACTTTCCGGTAGTTGCCTGAAAAGGTATTCCGAGATGATCAGGCCGAGAACCGAATCACCAAGGAATTCAAGGCGCTGATTCGATTCGATGATGTCCTGAGTGGATGGATCATGGACGACCGAACGATGGGTGAGCGCTGTCAGATAAAGCGATACATTGCCCTGTTTCAGTCCGGCAAAGTTCTGGATGAAAACTATGGTTTTTGAAGAAAGTCCTGCAAAAGCGGGCGGAAGAACGGTGGCTGCAGTTTCCTCTGCTACAGGATCATTCGATCGATTGAAGGCGAGCGCTGTGATTTTTTGCCAGAACCGTTCCATTGGCAGGAAGGTTTTGTCAGAGCGATGAACCGTTCCTGAAAATCAGCGATGCATTGTGTCCTCCAAACCCGAACCCGTTGTTCAGTGCATAGTCGATCGTACGCTGTTTTGCAACATTCGGAGTGACATCAACATCGATTTCGGGATCAAGGTTCTCTATATTGATGGTCGGAGGTACGGTCTGGTTCTGCATGGCAAGCAGACAGGCGATCGATTCAACCACACCGGCAGCACCGAGCAGATGCCCTGTCATCGATTTGGTGGCACTGATGTTCAGTTTGTAGGCATGGTCGCCGAACACTTTTTTAATGGCGGTTACCTCAGCGATATCTCCAAGCGGCGTGGATGTGCCGTGGGTATTGATGTAATCGATTTTTTCAGGCGCGATTCCGGCAATGGAAAGCGCCGTTTTCATGGCATGGGAAGCTCCCAGGCCCTCGGGATGCGGAGCGGTCAGGTGATGGGCATCCGCTGTTGCTCCAATTCCGGCAACTTCGGCATATATCTTTGCACCTCTTGCTTTGGCTGATTCGAGGGTTTCAAGTACCAGTGAGCCGGCGCCTTCTCCCATGACAAAGCCGTCACGGTCCTTGTCGTAGGGACGCGATGCGGTTTCAGGATGATCGTTAGCCGTCGAAAGCGCCCTTGCAGCATTGAAGCCTGCAATACACATCGGCGTGATCGGAGCCTCGGAACCTCCGCATATCATGTAATCCGCCATACCGCTCTGGATAAGCAGGTATGAGTCGATGATGGCATGCAGCGACGTTGCGCAGGCAGAAGCTGTCGCGTAGTTCGGTCCCATCAGGCCGTGGCGCATAGAAATCTGGCCGGCGGCGATATCGGGTATCAGCATCGGGATGAAAAAAGGACTGATGCGACGGGGTCCACGTTCAATCAACGTTCTGAACTGCTGGTCGTAAACCGTCACACCGCCGATGCCTGATCCATGAACAACACCGATCCTGAGGGGATCGATGCTCTGCAGGTCTAGACCGGAATCCTTCAGAGCCTGGTCCGCGGCAATCACGGCATACTGGCAGAAAGGATCCATGCGGTCTGCAGACTTGCGGTCGATATAGTTTTCGGCTGAAAATCCTTTAAGCTCACAGGCAAAGGTCGTAACAAAACCCTCCGTATCGAAATAGGTGATAGGAGCGGCACCGCCTTTACCCTGAACCAGCGAATCCCAGAATGATTCTTTTGAAAGACCTATCGGGGATAATACACCGATACCGGTAATGACGATTCTTTTACGCTCCTGTCCCATTTCCTGTGATTTATCGTTTGCCTTTCTACTCAACAACAGAAGTTATTTTTTTGCGACGATGTAGTCGATTGCCTGCTGAACGGTGCCGATTTTTTCAGCATCTTCATCAGGAATCTGGATGCCGAACTCGTTCTCGAGCTCCATGATCAGCTCGACGGTATCAAGCGAATCAGCACCGAGGTCATCCGAAAATTTCGATTCCGGTTTGATCTGGTCTTTGTTTACACCCATTTTGCTGACAATAATATCGTAAACCTTGGCTTTGATGTCTGCTTCACTCATGTTTCGCTCCTCATTAATGGTTTGTTTTAGGTAAAAAAATTCAAAAGTCTGTGAATATAAAAAGAAATTGAGTTTGCTCAAATCACATGACCATACCGCCGCTGATATTGATGACTTCACCGGTGATATAACCTGACTGGTCGCCTGCAAGGAAAGAGACAACGTTCGCCACATCCTCCGGCTGACCGAAACGTGCCAGCGGGATGACGTCGAGCATTTTCGCCCTGACTTCTTCCGAAAGTGCATCGGTCATTTTCGATGAAATGAATCCCGGAGCTACGGCATTGACACGGATGTTTCGTGAAGCAAGCTCCTTCGCCACCGATTTGGTGAATGCGATGACGCCGCCTTTCGAAGCGGCGTAGTTGGCCTGACCGGCGTTTCCCATGATACCTATGACCGATGCGATATTGACAATGGAGCCGGAACGCTGTTTCATCATGGTGCGGCTGACGGCTTTGGTGCAGGCGAACGTGCCTTTCAGGTTGACGGTAAGGACCGCATCCCAGTCTTCATCGCTCATTCTCATCAGAAGGCCGTCACGGGTGATGCCCGCATTGTTGACAAGGATATCGATTCTGCCGGTTGCAGCGACGATATCGTTGAAAACATTCTGGACGGCTTCCGAATTGGTGACGTCGAGTTCGAAACAGTAGGCATTTCTACCTCTTGCTCTTACACCTTCGGCAGTTTCTTCGAGCCATTCGGCCTTGATATCGCAAATGACGACATCGGCATTTTTCGAAGCGAGATTGAATGCTATAGCCTGCCCGATTCCCCTGGCAGCTCCTGTAACAACAGCGATCTTGTTTTCAAGCATAATTCCGGTTGGTTGATGTTAATAACGCAAATAGTCACGATGCGAGGGACTTTATGTCCGCAGCAGTATCGATGCCGCTGGCACCGACCGATTTGTTGATCCGCTTGATCAGCCCCTGCAGCACTTTCTGCGGTCCGACCTCAACAAATGACGTTATGCCGTTGCGGATCATTTCCTCTACCGACTGCGTCCAGAGTACGGAACTCGTGAGCTGAAGAACAAGGTTTTTTCTTATCGCATCCGCTTCGGTAACCGGCTGGGCGACGGCATTCATGCATACAGGTATCCGGGCCTTTTTTATGTCGATCTGTTCCAGGGCGGCGGCGAGTTCCTCTTCGGCAGGTTTCATGAGCGGAGAGTGGAATGCGCCGGAAACGACGAGTTCCTTGGCCATGCGGGCGCCTTTGGAAGGTGCGAGCTCAACGGCTTTACGGACGGCGGAAACCGATCCTGAAATAACGACCTGCCCTGGAGAGTTGAAATTTGCAGCCTGTACGATGCCTTCGCTTGAGGCTTCGGAGAGAAGTCCTTCGAGAGCACTGTCGGGCATGCCGATGATGGCTGCCATGGTGCCGGGATTTTTCTCTCCGGCATGCTGCATGAGTTCGCCTCTTTTTGCCACGATAAGTAATGCATCCTCAAAATCGATAGCTCCTGCAAAGCAGAGCGCGGTATATTCTCCAAGGCTGTGACCGGCAGTCATCGCGATATCGTTTCTGCCGAGGATCGAAGCTATAGCCATGCTGTGCAGGAAGATTGCCGGCTGGGTATATTTTGTCTTGCGCAGTTCTTCCTCGCTTCCGGTGAACATGATATCGGTTATTGAATAGCCGAGAAGCTGGTTGGCTCTGTCCATAAGGGTTCTGGCATCTGAGTAGCATTCATAGATGTCCCTTGCCATACCGCAGTACTGGGAACCCTGGCCCGGAAATATAAAGGCTTTCATGTATCAGTGAGTTTTTGGAAAAATTATTTTGTTACTGCCATTTCACGTAAATGCCGCCCCAAGTGTATCCTGCACCGAAACTGACCAGGATAAGATTTGAGCCTTTCTGCAGCTTCTGCTGCTCATCGAGCTCGGCAAGGCAGATCGGAATGGTGCCGGCAGTCGTGTTTCCATACTTCGCCACGTTCGACATAACCTTGGACTGATCGACACCCATTCTTTCCGCTGTGGCATTGATGATGCGCTGGTTTGCCTGGTGCGGTACCAGGTAAGCGACATCATCCGCCTGAAGATTATTCCTTTTCATGATCTCTTCGGCTACATCAGCCATGGAGATGACCGCGGACTTGAACACCTGCCGGCCGTCCTGCCGGATATAATGCATTTTTTTATCGATGGTTTCATGGCTCGAAGGATAACGGCTGCCTCCGGCAAGCATGTAAAGGTGTTCCTTTCCGTTCAACCCGTCTGAGTACATGCGAGCATCGAGTATGCCGAATCCTTCTTCTTCTGCAGGTTCGATGATGACCCCGGCTGCTCCGTCACCGAATAGGATTGCCGTGTTTCTATCGGTAAAGTCGAGTATGGAGGACATTTTATCGGCGCCGATAACCATGACTTTTTTGTGAGCGCCGCTTTCGATGAACCGGGCTGCCGTGTTCAATGCATAGACAAAGCCCGAACAGGCGGCATTAAGATCGAATGCCCATGCATTGACGGCTCCGATGATGCTCTGGGTGATGCAGGCTGTTGACGGAAACATCATATCCGGAGTCATTGTCGCAACAATGATCAGATCGATTTCTCCTGCATCGATCTGCCGCTTTTCCAGAAGCTGCTTCGCAACTTCCCCGCACATGTAGGATGTGGGCTTTTCCGGGTCCCTGAGTATTCTACGTTCGCTGATACCGGTTCTTGTTTTGATCCAATCATCACTGGTATCGAGCATCTGCTCGAGATCATGATTGGTCAGAATGGTATCAGGCAGGTATTTGGCTGTTGCCGTTATTGCAGCTTTCATGCTTTATTTGCAGTTGTTGACATGCAGGATATAAAATAATATCCCTTCTCTAAAGGACGTACTTCTGTGTTTCAGGGGGATACGGGGAAGTTTGGCATCAGTCTTCTGCCAGTACCTCCGCAATATGTTCGTTGACCCTTTTTTCAATCATGTGCTCAGCCATGTAGATCATATTTTTTATGGCTCTTGATGATGATCTGCCATGACCGACGATCGAGATGCCGTCTACACCGAGAAAGGGAACTCCTCCGAACCTCTCGACATCGAAAGGTTCGAACATACCCTTGAACATTATAGTGGTAACTTTTGCCGAGTTCTGATCCATCTGCCCCGATGCTACGAGTTTTTCGAGTGACTGTTTGAAAAGCTTGCCGAGGAATTCCGGAATGCTTTCTCCGAATTTCAGGATGGTATTGCCGACCAGTCCGTCACAAACGACAATGGTTGCATGTCCTTTCAGGATATCATGACCTTCGATATTCCCTATGAAGCTGATTTTCCCTTTCCTGTCAGCTTCCTGCAGTAGACGGTGAGTCTGCTTGAGTATTTCGGGTCCTTTGTTCTCCTCTTCTCCGATATTGAGGAGACCGACAAGCGGTTTATCAATGCCCGCCGCGTAACGCTGATAGATGGTCAGCATTTCAGCGAACTGGACAAGATTTTCCGGTTTGCAGTCCACGTTTGCACCTACATCGACGATATTCGTGAGACCTTCCTGGGTACGCGGAAAATAGGCGTATATGGTCGGTCTGAGAACGCCGGGAAGTCGTCCGAGGACAAAAAGAGATGCGGCCATCTGCGCACCGGTATTTCCTGCGCTGACAAATGCATGTGCTTCTTTCGCCTTGCAGAGCTGCAGGCCTTTTACCAGTGAAGAATCCTGCTTTGCCTTGACGGCAGTTGCCGGAATGTCATCCATCGTCACCACTTCCGTGGCATGCATGAAACGCAGGTTCAGTGAAGCAGTGTCTTGAGCGGCAAGCAGAGGTTCTAACTTCTCTGCCTGACCGATCAGCACTATTTCAAATCTGTTGCTGCTTTCCTGCAAAGCCTGAACTGTTCCTTCAACCACACAGGCAGGAGCGTTATCTCCGCCCATGGCGTCAACGGCGATGGTCAACATGATGGGATTATGGTCTTGTTGTTAGCTTTTTGACAACTTGTTGACGACGGACCTGCCGCGGTAATGTCCGCAATTCTGACAAGCGCGGTGCGGGAGGGTCGGTTCTCCACAGTTAGGGCAGACGACCGTTACAGCCGCTTTCGTGCGGGCATTGAACTGGGCGCGTCTTTTATCCCTTCTGGATTTTGACATTTTATTGGTTGGGTTTGCCATGAGTGTCCTTTTGTTATTGTCGGTTAACGATAATTGTTTTTCAGCTTTTCAAGGGACTCCAGCCACTGGCTTTTTTCAACGTCCCCGTTCTGTTTTTCTTCCTGTGCAGAGCTGTAAAGCCTGCAGTCAGGGTTGTCTGTACAGGTTACCTTCATCGGTACAGAAAGCAGCAGTGTTTCACGGATATCTTCGGTAAGATCGATGGATTCCGAGTTCTTATCAAGGAGCCGGAACTCATCGTTTTCTTCCATGCTCACTTCCGTATGGTCATTGTATACATAAAAAATCCGATAAGAGCCGGAACGTTCTTTCGTTACCGAAGCCAGGCAGATATCGCATGTCAATTCCGCCATGGCCTTTGTCCTGATTATGACGGTTATTTCGGTATCGCTTTTTTCACCGGTAACATCAATCTGGATTTTTCCTCTGAATCCGGCCTCAATGAGTTTCGGGTCATTGAAATCTGCAGGATCACAGGTGAATTCCAGCTCATTGGTGCCTTGCAGTAGACTGTCGATCTGGAGCTCTATCAGTCCTGTTTCTTTATGCATACGCTTTCTTTTCGGTAAACGAGAACCAATGTACAAAAATAATTATGGAAAATGAAAATGCTTGGGCTGACAACCAGTACGAAAATTTGAAAAAAAACACAGGAACGGTTTGTATAAAAAAAAAACAGGTGTATATTTACAGCCCATCGGCACTTTCGCGGCGCCGGAAATTCCGCGATAGCTCAACGGTAGAGCATGCGGCTGTTAACCGCAGGGTTGTAGGTTCGAATCCTACTCGCGGAGCTAAAAAAAGGCAGAAGTACAGACAAGTGCTTCTGCCTTTTGTGTTTCATACTCCTGTGAAGCATTGTCATATGCCGAATTCATCAGAAGAAACGGAGGGTTGTTCCCTTTACATTCTTCAACCTCTGTTCACCTGAACTTTTTTCCATTTGAGTCGGTATCTTCTTCTTATATACATTGTATGTGTCACAATCACGACAGGCGGCATGGAAAGTTGAGAAGCAATAAAGTATGATGATGAAATACAGATTGATTTTCACAATTTTAGCAGGCTTTCTTGCTGTATCATCAATGCTGTTCACCGGATGCAGTGACCAATATGTTGCTCCTTCAGGCAAAACGGCGGTTTCAAAGACCGCATTGCTGCATACTTCCTGGCGGGTGACGGTAATCAATGGATCGAGGGTTGTGTTCAGGCCCGGGCAGAAACTCGATGTATCGCTTGTTTTTTCAAAAGGCGGACAATTCAGCGGTACTACCGGATGCAACTATCTGAATGGTTCATACGCGCTTAAAAAGGAACGGCTGAGCTTCAGTTCGCTTGCGATAACCCGTATGGCCTGTTCACCTCAGCTCATGGCTCAGGAACGGGAGTACCTCGGTGCAATCCGTAAGGTTTCATCCTATGCGATTTCCGGAAACAGCCTGAAGCTGTTTAATGCAGAGGGCGGCAAGCTCATGGAGCTGATTGCGGTTACGTTTCCCTGACTGTAGGGCACCTCTATTTATTAGTTGCGAAGCCCTATTGCTGCGTTGTCCTGACACGTCGGGATAGAAATCCTCATCCCGAAAGCTTTCGGAACTCCGGTTTTGGATTTTATCCCGATAAGATCGGGACTCCGTTCGCCATGCTCTCGTGCTTCTTCACTGACAATAAATCGAGGTGCCCTGTAAAGCATATGCGGATTTATTTCGAGGATTGAAACTTCATGGCCGGAGAAAATGTTCATAAAATCATTGCAAGCGTTCGCTATTTTTTTATTTTGATGGAAAACCCTGCTGAACAGGGCATTTGAAAAAAATTTGACTCATGCACAAAACGAACACGAACAACCTTCCTCAGAATAGCCTCGGGCTACTTCTACTGGGTATAATTGCCCGGAGGTGGGGTGCTTTTTAGTTCGTTTTGCACAGAAATGAAAAACAGTTTGAAAGCCGCCATCCTTCCAGGGTTGGAGGCTTTTTTCGTTTAATGGACAAAAGGAGAGGATGAAGCAGTGAAGAAAATGAACTTCGAAAAGTACAAGGCATACCCGATGGTTCCCATTTCAGGCAGAACCTGGCCGGACAAGACAATAATCAGCGCACCGATATGGTGCAGCGTTGACCTGCGCGACGGGAACCAGGCGCTTCCTGTGCCGATGAGCGTCGAAGAAAAGGTTGCCATGTTCCATTTGCTTGTTTCGGTCGGGTTCAAGGAAATTGAAGTCGGTTTCCCTTCCGCATCCGCGATTGAATTTGCGTTTGTGCGGAGACTGATCGAAAAGCAGCTTATTCCTGACGATGTTACGATTCAGGTGCTCACACAATCGAGGGAACATCTGATCCGGAAAACATTTGATGCCATCAGGGGAGCAAAAAACGCTATCGTTCATTTGTATAACTCTACCTCAACCCTGCAGCGCGATGTTGTTTTCCGAAAGAACAGGGAGGAGATCAAGGCTATTGCTGTCGAAGGTACTGCGCTTGTCAGGCGTCTGAAGGATAAAAGCGGCAATCCGGGCATCCGTTTCGAATACAGCCCGGAAAGCTTTACCGGAACGGAACTGGACTATGCGCTTGATGTCTGTCATGCCGTCATGGATACATGGGGGGCGACGGCGGAAGAGAAAGTCATTCTCAACCTTCCCTCGACCGTCGAAATGTCCCGGCCGAACATCTATGCGGACCGTATCGAATGGTTCTGCAGGAATATCAGACAGAGGGATGCCGTGCTGATCAGCGTTCATACCCATAACGACCGAGGAACAGCCGTCGCTGCTGCCGAATTAGCAGTCATGGCCGGCGCCGACCGTGTCGAAGGTGCACTGTTTGGAAACGGTGAACGGTGCGGGAATATGGATATCGTCATTATGGCTTTGAACCTTTTCAGCCAGGGGATCGATCCGAAACTGGATTTTTCCGAACTGCCGAGGGTACGGGAAGTTTATCGGAAATGTACCCGCATGGACATTCATCCAAGACATCCCTATGCGGGAGAACTGGTCTATACGGCATTTTCCGGTTCACACCAGGATGCGATCAGCAAAGGTATGAAAGCTAATGTTCAGTCATCCGGCGAATTGTGGGCCGTTCCGTACCTGCCGATCGATCCGCGTGATGTCGGGTGCACCTATGAAGCGATCGTTCGTATCAACAGCCAGTCCGGAAAAGGAGGTATGGCTTACGTTCTGGAGACGGATTACGGTATCCAGATTCCGAAATGGATGCAGCCCGATTTTGCCGAGGCGGTTCAGGCCGTGGCAGACAGGACGGGTGTCGAGCTGTCGCCGGAACAGATCCATGACCTGTTCTATTCCGAGTATGTGGCCTTGAAGGAGCCTATTCTCCTGAAGAAATGTCATATTGCCTGGGATGATATGGACCCCGATCGCAATGATGATGAAGCCACTTCGCTCAGCTGCATTGTGCAAATGGATGAAAAGGAATTCAGCTTCGATGCAAAAGGCAACGGCCCTCTCGATGCCTTTGCCAAAGGGTTCGTGAAAGCCAGCGGTCTTGAATTCAGTGTCGAGGAATATGCAGAGCACGCAATCGGTCACAGCGCGGGCGCAACGGCTATCGCCTATATCAAGATATCAACTTCCGACGGGCGCATTTCATTCGGCTCAGGGGTTGATTCGAACATCAGCCTCGCTTCGATAAAAGCCACCGTTAGCGCTCTGAACCGCCTTCCATGAAACGTTGCCGGGACGGCAGCCGAAAGGAGTGTCGTCCCCCTCCAACGGAAAAATTCCTTGCATATGTTACTTGCATAAGATTAGAAGTGCCCGTCAGGTTACCATACAGACGCAGTAGTACTCTTTTATGTTCAACGCAATGTGTAAAGATGAAAATCCTGGATTTTTTCGGGAAAGGAGTGAATTATTTTGAACGCTTTTCCGTTCTATCACCAGGAGTTGCAAAAGAGTATGCTCCGGTATTGGGCATGACCGTTCAGGGGGCCTGTCCGGCAAAAGAAATACACACAGTTCTTTGTAAAACCCTCTACAAAGTTTTTACGAAAGAACTGTGAGATAATGTAAATATGTCGTAATATCGTCAGATTAGCTTATGCAGCAGCTTTGGCTTGCTTTTGTTCCTGGTACAGCATGATCATCGCAGCTGTAACACCGGGCACCCAGCCAAGCAGTGTTAGAATGCCTGTAAGCATGATCGTTCCGGCTTCCTTGTTCATGACTGCTGCGGGAGGAAGAATAACGGCAAGAACCCATCTGCGAATATCCATAGCAAGCTCCGTTTTTAATTAATTATTTTTTAAAAATTTAATACTTAAACTGACAACAAGCAATGTTAAAAAAATGAATCGTTGATTTGCAAACCAGGATTAACCATGGTATTGCTTGTAAATTAAATCTAAAATTGTAAATTATAACCCCTTCGGATAATCAGCAGGGTAAACTGAAAAAAGAATACCCTTGATTTATTGAAAACATAAATTGAACAAACTTGTTAGATAAAGTTCATCCCTACGAGGCTTTGGATGATTTTGAGGTTTTAGACGAACCTAATTTTAATAATTTCAATACCTCTCCAGAGCCGCCCAGCCCTTACGCCGACCTTGAAAAAAAGTATCGAAAGAACCGGTTTAACAAAAACAGAAACAAGAAAACAACCGAGCTTTACGGTGTGACCGGTGTCGGTGTGCCGGCCTCGTCAAAAAATACAGACGGCAACAAGCTGCAGAAAAGAAAGCCGAAAAAGAAAAATTTCTCCAAGGTTCCCCGCTCTGCTTCCGGCAAACGGAACGCATAAACGATACTGACTGCAGCTATTTTGCAAACATCAGCCGGATGACATTCCGGATGAGAAGAGTGGGCTGTTTTCTTTGAACTCTTCACAGAAGATTCGTAGCTTTAAAAGAGTATAACCTTCATCACGATATCTTTTTTTACCATGCTGCTTATCAATCGTTTCATTCGTCTTATCGAAGACCACGCGGAATCTCTTTCGCTGAAATGGGTTCAGGAAATCCGCACCAACCCCCTGACCGAAGGATATGCGAAAGCATCCCGGGAAGAGCTTCATGATCTGGTATACGGCCGTTTCAGGACGCTCGGACAGTGGGTCGGAAAAAAAGAAGGCCGTGACAAGGAAATTGCACAGGAGTTTTATGAAATCGGAGTGCAACAGGCAAATGCCGGCATAAAGGGAAGCGAAATGGTATACTCGTTCATGCTTGAAAGAGACCTGCTCTGGACCTACATTCTCGATGAAGGTATCGTGACAGAGGGTATCGACCTCAACCGGGCCATAGAGTTCTCAAACCAGCTGAACTATTTTTATGAAAAAGCCATCTACTTCTCGCTTGTCGGTTATGAGGACAGAATGGCAACGAAACCCGAAGGCTCTGATGAAGCGGCTTTCCACAAGACATTTGAGGGTTTCAAACACTGGATCGTCGTAAAATAACAGAGTATCAAAATTTTTTTAAAGGGGGCATAAAGTCCCCTTTTTTTATTCCATGACATTTGAAATACAGGCGCACCGCGGTGCGCGGTCATTTTTTCCTGAAAACACCATTCAGGCATTCTGCAAGGCGGCAGATCTCGGCATAACAGTTATCGAGCTCGATCTTGTGGTTTCAAAAGACCTTGAAATTGTCGTTTCCCATGATCCATGGATTTCCGGCCCGCTCTGCTCGGACCCGGCTGGAAATCCGCTTGGGGAGGAAGACCGGACACGATTTGTTATTTATGATATGCCATACAGCGAAATAATTTCGTTTGATTGCGGAAGACCTCACCCGTCATTTCCCGGACAACAGAAAATTGTTTCCGGCAAACCTCTGCTGTCTGAAGTTTTCCGGCAGGTTGACGATTATATGGAAAAATCGGGTTTGAATGGAAAGATGATCTTCAACCTTGAAATCAAGTCACTGCCGAAGTATGACGGAAGATATCATCCGTTCCCCCCTGAGTTCGCAATGCTTGTCGTCAGGCTTGTCGAGGATGCCGGCTTTCAGGAGCGGGTCAGGATACAGTCATTCGATTACAGGGTAGTGAAGGAAGCCTGGAGACTGAATCCCGGTTTGTGCTACGGCCTGCTGTTCAGCGACAGGTCGAACATTGCACCTTTTTTACAGGAACTGGAATTCATCCCTCATTATGTCAATCCGCATTATACACTGGTAGACCGGAAAATGGTCGAGGAACTTCATGCATCAGGGATGAAAGTGATTCCCTGGACAGTGAACCTGAAAGAGGATATGCTTGCCATGCACTGTTCCGGAACAGACGGTCTGATTACCGATTATCCCGAAACGGCCCTCTCTCTATTCGGATAACCGGGCAAGCTTCATGCCTGGTGCAAACCAAAAGTACATCTGCAGTTTGAAGTGGAGTTGTCTTGTCGGTCCGTGCAGTTCAACTCGATAGGGCGGCTTTGTTCAAGGTATTCAGGAGGAGATCGATTTTGCCGACAACAGTTTCGGGGATTACCTGTTTTTTATCCCCGGCTGTGCTGTATATGATTCTGTCCAGAGCGTCAAGCACTTCAGGGAGTTCTTTCAGGATATTGTCGGGAAGTCCGGTTTTCTGCAGCTCTTTTTTAAGTTCATTCCGTGTCATTGCGCCGGGTGCACCGATACCGGTTTTTTCAATCAATGCGAATATCGCTTTTTTCATCGATTCAGCGGACTGGCCCCGTTCTATTTTCTTTTGAATATCCGCCTGTTTTCTTCCTGGAAAGGATCTCCGGTTTTTGTTCCAGATTGAAAAGCTCACAAAAGAGATCATGACAAGAATGATTGCGCAGGCGGCAATCGTTAGGGGTTTTAATAAGAAGGGTGTTTCCTCTTGCTTTTTTCCGGTTCCTGATATAACGGAATTGCTTTCTGAAGTTGTGAGTGCTCCCGGTGAAACATGGATGGCGAGAGGCTTTGAAGCGATGGAGTGGAATTTTCCGGTTTCAGGATTGAAGATATCCATATATGCCGGCGGAACCTGGTAGTCTCCTGCGGACTGAGGCCATACCTGGATCGTCGAGATAACGGACCCGGAGGATATTCCTGGTTCATTTTTCAAGGCATCGGTAAACAGTGACTGGTTTCTGCGGAAGCTTTCCGGCAGGTGGAGATCCGGCATGGTAAGTGTGAGGAGGTTCCCTTTACCAGAAAGTATGATCTTCATGGTGAGCGGTTCCCTGGCTTTCAGGCTTTGCCTGTCTGCCGTCAGCTCAAGGGAAAAAGTCCCTACGGCGCCTGAAAATCCTTTGGGAGCGTTTCCCGGAAGAGGTCGTGCCGTTATGGCAACACCAGGGGCTGTAATCTGAAATCGGACATCAGGAATGTCAGTGCCGCTGTTCGATGCAGGATCGGATGGAAGCGAGCAGTTCATGCTGTATCCTGCAATGGTTATAGGGCCGCTCTGCAGTGGCACCACCTTGAACTGTTTGATGACAGCGCTTCGTAATTGTTCGCCTTTTATCGTTACAGGGGTACTTTTAATGTAACGTTCAGGTTTCGCTTCCTTTACCCAAACGCCCTTAAGGGATGGCGGAACTTCCTCCGATATTTTCGGGGCAGTATCCCTGAAACAGAGCGTATAAGTCAGCAGTACTTCCTGGCCGACGAAAGGCTGGTTGTTGCTGATAGAAGCGGTGAGGAATGGTTTCAGATCCTTTGCAGCTGCAAATCCTGCATTTTGAGCAATAAAAAACCATATGAAAGTAAGCATGCAGAAAACCAGGGATCGAAACACTCCTTTAACCATAGCAGCTTATTTCATGAGTTCCATTGATCTGGATGCCGCTGCTTCAACTGTTTCAATAAGTATGTGCCGGATATGTTTGTCTTCAAGAACATTGAGGCCGGCTTCCGTTGTTCCTCCGGGAGTTGTCACTTCACGTTTCAGATCTTCCGGCGTTTTTTCTCCGGTTAGAACCATTTTTGCTGCACCAAGCATGGTCTGTGCACTGAGGAGAAGCGCCTCTTCACTTGAAAGCCCGCATTTGATTCCGGCTTCTGAAAGCGCATCGAGTATAAGGAACATGTAAGCAGGGCCGCTGCCGGAAATGCCGGTTGCCGCATCCATCTGGAATTCTTCGAGAATTGCCACACGGCCTACTGAACTGAAGAGATCGCAGGCAACAGCCAGATCTTCTTCGGTGGCCATTGCCCCTTTGCATATTGCCGTCATGCCTTCTCCTACAAAAGCCGGTGTATTTGGCATGGCGCGTATCACTTTAATGGAGTCACCTGCACATTTCCGGATGAAATCCGTCGAAATGCCAGCTGCCACACTCAGAAGGAGATGAGTCTCTTTCAGATATGGTTTCAGAACAGTGATGACTTCCTCTATCTGGTATGGTTTGACTGACAAAATTATGACATCGGCCCTGCGGGCGACCTCCTCAAGGGATGGGCAGGGCATTATCGCATAGAGTTCTGTAACTTCTTCGAGGGCTTTCGGGTCCTTGTCGAATCCTGATATGGTGAGATTTTCTTTATTACAGAGACCGGCGATAAGGGCCCGGGCAATTCTGCCTGTTCCAGCAAAACCTATATGAACGTGGTCCATGATTCATCCGTTTTATGATAAAAAGTCTGTATTTATTATTTACGGTTTTTTGGCTGATTTTCCATCGCGAAAGGCAACTGCGCGGCTTCATCGTTTTTCCATCCGCCTCCGAGCGCCACAAAAAGCGCGGTTGTATCCTGCAACTGCTGCGCCTTTGCCTGCAGGTAGGCTATTTTTGCCTGATGATACTGGAGATCGGTCAAGAGTACCTGAAGATAATTGACTAGACCGGCTTTGTAGTTTGCTTGCACAAGGTTCATCGACAGCTGCGCTGTTTCTACCGCTTCGGTTTCTTTACGGGTTACTTCGGCATCATGCTCAAGGGCTCGCAGTATGTCGGCTACCTGGGCAAAAGCGGAAAGTACCGTCTGGCGGTAGTTCGCAAAGCTTTGTTCATATGCAGCTACAGCGGCCCGGCGTTTCGCTCTGAGGGCGCCTCCATTGAATACCGGTGCAACGATATTTGCTCCCAGTCCCCATACGTTACTGGCTCTATCGAAGAGATTGCTTGTCGTCAGACTTGTCTGCCCATAGCTTGCATTGAGGGTCAGGCTTGGAAACAGTGCCGCAGTTGCGACACCGATCCCGGCACTTGCGGCATGGAGCTGCGCTTCGGCGGCAAGGATATCGGGCCGCTGCCGGACAAGTTCCGAAGGGAGGGACAACGGCAGATCGACTGGCAGGGAAATTTCGGAAAGCCTGATTTTCGGCGGCTGCCATTCTGCAGGCATTTTTCCGATCAACGTTGCAAGCAGATGTTCCGCCTGGCTGTACTTCTGCTTCACCGGTGGCAGTGACGCTTCGAGAGCTTTGAGCTGGTTTTGCAGTGCAAGTACACTGACATATGTTGTCAGGCCTGCCTTGTATTGTTTTTCGGCAATAGTTACCTGGTCTTTTTCAAGGTTGACAAGCTGTTCTATTTCATTGATTTCCTCCTGGTAGGCAGATATGGCGATAGACGTGTTGACCATATTGCCCGACAGCATGATGTAGGTGGCGAGGGTCAGTGCGCGCTGCTGATCGACCTGGGCGGCCAGGCCTTCCACGGTCCGGCGTTGACCACCGAATATATCGAGCACGTAACTGACCGATGCCGACAGTGTTGAGAGATTGAAAATATTTCCCGGCAAAGAGCTGCCACTTGATGATGGTGAACTTTTTTCACGAAGCTGGCCGAATGTCGCACTGACCTGCGGATAAAAAATTCCCGATCCCGCCCGCAGGTTTTCCCTGCTCTCTCTGAGGCTTGCCTGTGCCGCCTGCAGACCGGGATTGTTCTGGAATCCCTCTGATACGATCGCATCAAGTTGCCGGGAGTTGAAAAGCTTCCACCAGTTCGCGGCTGGTTCGGTCCCATTCATGAAGCGTTGCGTCTCTGCGTCAGCGGCAACGGTTTCTTTTGCGTCACCGCCGTAATTGTAGCTGTTTACGCGAGGGGCGTCCGGTTTGACAAAGTCCGGGCCGGCAGCGCACCCTCCCGTGATCATGAACCCGAGAGCACATATCGAGATGATCCATGCATTCAGGAGGGAATGACGGCGCAGTGTTTGAAACACGGGTACTGATTGCTGTTTGACTGTATTATCCACCGATATACACATCTACAAGTTGGCCGGGATACAAGGTAATATTCTTTGGCTTCTCGAAACTGAAAACCATGGGCAGGACACGGACATCGACCCGTTCCGTCCTCTGGCTCGACAACTGGATCTTGGGACTTACATTCGGCTGGATACGTACGAATTTCAATGGCAGATTGATGTCGCTCCCTCTGATGAACATACGCGCGCTGATCCTGGAAGGGTCGGGAAGACGCTGGATAAGGATTTCATCCACATAGCAGCGTACCGCAAGGTCGCTGCTCGAGCTTCCCATTACCAGAACCGGGACAGATCCTCTCGAATAGGTATCATATACCCCCTGGTTCGAGACATAGCTGCCGACGGCAGTGTTGATGGAAAGAATGGTTCCTTCGGAAAGAGCCTTGACCACATATTTGCCAAGCAGGGCATTGGCGGCATTGTACTGCTTCCGGGCGAGTTCCCAGCTTGCATTTGCCGCAATTGCAGCGTTTTCGGCAGTATCGAGCGCATCTCTGCTTACCGACCGCTGATCGAGTTTCCAGGAAGCTTTAAGCTTTTCATACTGTGCCTGCAGGTTCCTGTAATTTGCCTTTGCGACACCGATCTGGGCTTTGGCGGATTCCGTCGTTGAACGCTGGACCGTATCGTCGAGCACCAGTAAAGGGGTTCCGGCACTGACATGCTGTCCTTCATTGACCGGGATTTGCGTGACGGTTCCCGATACTTCGGGGTAGATATTGACATTTGCTCCGCTTGCCTGAACCGTTTCAATAATCCCGTTGGAATATATCCCTTTCTGATAAGGATTCGATGCAGGCTTGAACGCCGGAGGGAGTGGTTTCGGCTGGGTCCGCAGCACGAATGCGCTTCCCGCTCCCAGGAGAACGCCAAGGATCGCAAGTCCGATAAGGATTTTATTTCTCATGTGAATGATTCTTTTCGAAACCGATGATTTTTCCGTCTTCCATTTTCATGATAGTGTCCGCGAATTCGTAAATCCTGCTGTCGTGCGTGACAATGATGATGCAGCTCTTTTCATTGAGGATCTTTGTTTTTACAAAATCGACAATTTTTCTTCCGGTATCGCCGTCGAGTGATGCTGTCGGCTCATCGAAGATCAGGATATCAGGCTTTCCTGCTATCGCCCGTGCAATTGCCACCCGCTGCTGCTCCCCTCCGCTGAGTTTGTATGGAGGAAGCTGGGCGCGCTCTTTGAGGCCGACAATGTCAAGGTATTCGATTGCCACCGTCAAAGCCTCGTTCCAACCCATTTTTTTCAGGATCAGAGGGATCGCTACATTTTCTGCGGTGGTGAGACGCGGAAACAGATGGTAGTCCTGAAAGACAAAGCCTATTTTGTTCAGCCTGATGTCGGCAATGCGGTCTTCTGACATGCCCCAGATATCTTCACCTTCAAGGATGACGCTTCCTTCGTTGGGCTTCAGTATCCCGGAAATCATGCTCAGAAGGGTAGTTTTACCGCTACCGGAAGGCCCCACGATATAGTGGATCTGCCCGTATTCCGCCGCAAAACTTGCATTCTTTACCGCTACTGTTTTTGCGTCTTCCTCGCCGAACCATTTGACCAGGTTTTCAGCCCTGATAGCTACATTGCTCATATCAGCCCCTGAAAATATCGAACGGTTGGATCTGGAGCACCTTGCGTACACCGATATAGCTCGAAACGCCGGCAATGATCAATACCATCAGGAAAGCGAACCCGAGTATTGTAAAGGTTATCTGCGCTGCATAATCGGGCAGGCGCAGCCTTGCAAGGATCATGAATGTGGACGCAAGCCCGACACCGAGCCCGTAACCGATGAACGAGGTGAATGCAGCCTGGAAGAGGATCATGGAAATAAGCTCTTTTCCTTTGGCTCCGATGGCCTTCAGCGCACCGAACTTCTCGAGGTTTTCAAGAATGAATGTATAAAACGTCTGACCGGAGATGGAGAGACCTACAATGAAACTGATGGTAGTCATGAGCAGGATGTTCATGCCCATACCTGTCTTGAAGGTATAGAAATCGCTGATTTTTTTGACGAACTGATCCCGGGTCAACGCCTGGTATCCGAGTTTCTGGATCTGCTGCTGGATATAGGGGATATCACTGTCACTCTTCGGTTCTATCAGGACATAGGATGTTGTGAACCTCGTTGTCGGAATATAGGTTATCGCCCTGCTGTAGGTGGTGTAAATAGTCGGAATGCCGAAAAGTCCAGAAGACGCCACTTTCGCCAGTCCGACGACAACCCCCCGGTAATCGTTGATTTCAAAATCAGTGCCTACGTCGGGCTTTTCAAGCTTGGTGTATTCTGCATCCTTGACGACGATGAATGCGTTATCCCCGTAGATGTCGTTGATATTTCCCTTGATCAGCTCGGGTCTGCCGTAAAGCGTCGCATCGTCGAGGCCGACAACAGTGGCTGCCTGGTAAGCGCCGCTTTTCAGTTTCACCTGTGCGGTTCCGAAAAAGAGCGGCACGGCATATTTGACACCCCGGATGCCTCTCGCGGCAGAGAGCACATAATCAGGCATCGGAATACTGCTCGTGGCGTTGTTTACCGCGGGGTCCATGACCCAGATTTTTGCACCGATATTGTAAACAGACGATGATGATCTGGTCAGAATCCCTGAAAACATCGACGTCATCATGACCATGAGGAATACCGCAAAGGTAATGCCGACAAGAAGGGCGGTAAACTTGCTTTTGTCGTTAACCAGCAGCTTCAGTGCTATTTTAAGAATACCAGACATGTATATATAAGTGCCCAGAGCCGATAAGAAATTCAGAACTGTATAATGTCAACAAAATACAATCTTTTCAAATGTTCCAGTTATCATGTGCATAAATCCGAATGAAAGTCATTAAAAAACAATACCAGCGATTTGTGATATGATATGCCGCAGGTAACAAGCCTACAGATCACGAACATAAATACCATTTTCTCCGGGGTTTCCGGGTGCGGCATTACCATATTTCATTGATAACGTTCTCATAGTGTCTTGAAATAAAGCTTCCATCTCCGGTATAATTCAATGGGGGCATGCAATTTATATCAAGCCCCCATTATTTCACTGCCTGAAAAAAGCGATGTTGCGGGTCAAACCCCGTGCATACGGTGTTCCTTCATTTTCAGGAAGGTTTGTGCCTGTTCGGGGGTCAATATTGACGAAAGTTCACCTAAAAACCTGCTTTCCGTCCTTGCAAGCTTCGAATGCTCTTTGCCGATGGTGTCAGCCAGTGCATTGATTTTTTTCTGGTCAGGATTTTTTTTCAGTGATTCCTCGGCGAGCTCTTTCTTCAAATCCCGGAGGTGTCTGCGTTCGGTTATCGACTGATCGAAATATTTCCGCCTGAGATCCCTGAAGCTTTCCTGCTGTTCCCGGCTGAGGTTGAGCCTTTCATTCATACGGAAACCCATTCCTCTCCCTTGATGCCACATTCCCGGCCCACACGGGGCAAGAGGCCGGGCATCGGCTGCAGGTACGGGATTTTTTGCATAATCAGGTTCAGAAGTCGTTGCTGCGATCGCATTACTGCTGATACCGCCAAAACCAAGCATGCCGATCATAAGCGTCGTGATCGTTTTCTTTTTCATCGTTTCATTTCATTTATAGTGTTTGAAAGAGAGCTCGGCAGTTACCTTGATGTTCTATCACCTGCCGGGCCGCATTCAATATCATAGACGTCAAAGGTTTGAAAAACTTGTAGTTACATCGGGAAATATTTCATGTTGAATTGCAATGAACTGCCAGGGCGAAGAGGTGGTTTCTTCTCATAAGCGCTTGATAATATGGCTCAGACTGAAAAACGGACAAACCATGAAAGCAGCTGAAATGAAGGAAAACCCGGATATAATTTTCTGGGATCTTTCACCGGAAAACGCCTTTGCGAGGGTTGGGAGCACATTAGAGGGCCTGACAGAAAAAGCATCATGTGAGCGTTTGAAAGATCAGGGGGCGAATACGCTGAAAGGAAAGGAGAAAACCTCTTCATTCATGCTTTTTCTCCTCCAGTTCAAAAGCCCGATAACGATGCTGCTTGTTGCCGCTTCGCTGCTTTCGTTCGCACTCAATGACAGAACCGATGCGACGATCATCCTTTTTATCGTGCTTGTCAGCGCTCTGCTCGGCTGGTGGCAGGAAAAAGGAGCCGCCAATGCGATCGAGCAGCTGATGAAAATGGTGCAGATCAACTGCAGGGTAATCCGGGACGGCGAGGAACGGAATGTCCATGTTGAAGACATCGTGAGCGGGGATGTTGTTCTGCTTGCAGCGGGAGATCTGATCCCCGGTGACAGCCTGATTCTCGAGTCAAAAGAGCTGTTTGTCGATGAAGCGGTTTTTACCGGTGAAACGTTTCCGGTCGAAAAAAACACAGGAGTTCTTCCCGGGAATACTCCGCTTGCGAAACGCAGCAATACTCTCTTTATGGGATCGCACGTCATCAGCGGCAAGGCGAAAGCTCTTGTAATGAGAACGGCAAGGCAGTCAGAATTTGGAAAGATATCTGAAAGCCTGAGGCTCCGTGCGCCCGAAACCGATTTCGAGAAAGGAGTGCGCCGGTTCGGGTATATGCTGATGGAAATTACCCTGCTGCTCATGATCGTGATTTTTGCTGTCAATGTTTTCCTGCAAAAGCCGATACTCGATTCATTCCTGTTTTCTCTTGCCCTCGCTGTCGGGTTGACACCTCAGCTTCTTCCTGCAATCATTACGGTCAATCTTGCATCCGGCGCCAGGAGAATGGCCGGGAAGCAGGTTATTGTCAAACGCCTCTCCTCCATAGAGAATTTCGGAAGCATGAACATTCTCTGTTCGGACAAGACCGGCACCATTACCGAAGGAAAAGTAAAACTGCATTCGGCATGTTCAGTCTCCGGCAAATTATCGGTGAAGGTGCTGGAGTATGCCTGGCTCAATGCAAGCATGCAGCAGGGTTTCCGAAACCCGATTGACGATGCGATTATCGAAAACCTTCCCGGTCACCAGAGTTCTTACGTGATCCAGAGCGAAGTCCCTTATGATTTTATCCGGAAACGTCTTTCTGTGCAGTTGCGCAATGCGGAAGACAATATCGTTATTACCAAAGGAGCTTTGAAAAATGTGCTCGATGTCTGCACTCTCGTTGAAACAGAGGAAGGAGAAACGGTACAGGTCGGCGAACAGAGGTCACAGATACTGGATGAGTATTCCAGGCTCAGCAACGATGGATTGCGTACGCTTGGTATCGCTTATAAAAAAGTTGGTGACCGGGAGAATTTTACCCGTGCTGATGAACACGATATGGTTTTTCTGGGTTTTATCATCTTTTTTGATCCGCCGAAGCAGCATGCCGCCGAAACAATAAGGAACCTGGGAAAACTCGGGGTGGAGTTGAAAATCATAACCGGCGACAATGCGCTGGTGGCGGAAAACCTCGGACGTCAGATCGGTCTCGACAAACCGGTTGTGCTTTCCGGTGCCGATATGCACCATATGAACGATGCTGCTCTGATCCAGCAGGCCGGACTCACCGATATTTTTGCCGAGGTTGAACCAAACCAGAAGGAAAGGATCATCCTTGCCCTGAAAAAAGCGGGGAATGTCGTGGGTTTCATAGGTGACGGCATCAATGACGCATCGGCGCTCCATATTGCGGACGTCGGCATTTCGGTCGATTCAGCGGTCGATGTCGCCAAGGAAGCGGCCGAGATCATTCTGCTCAATCACGATCTCAAGGTGCTTCTCGACGGCATTGCCGAAGGACGGAAAACCTTTGCCAACACCATGAAATATGTCTTCATGGCTACGAGCTCCAATTTCGGCAACATGTTCAGCATGGCGGGGGCATCGCTTTTCCTGCCATTCCTGCCATTGCTTCCCAAGCAGATCCTGCTTACCAACCTTCTGACCGATTTTCCCGAAACCACGATATCGAGCGATCGCGTCGATGCGGTCAACATCGAGATGCCACACCGCTGGAATATCCATTTCATCAGGCGTTACATGGTCACTTTCGGCATTCTCAGTTCGGTTTTCGATTATCTCACTTTTGCGGCACTGCTCTTCATCCTGCATGCCGGAGAAAAGGAGTTTCAGACGGGCTGGTTTGTCGAGTCCGTTATCTCGGCTTCGATGATCGTGCTGGTTATCCGTACACGCCTTCCGTTCTTCAAAAGCCTGCCCGGCAGATATCTGAGCATTGCCACGATGCTTGTGGTACTTGCAGTTCTGCTGTTGCCGAATTCACCGTTGGGGCCGATGTTCGGGTTCACACGCCTGCCTGCCGTATTTTACGGTCTGATGCTTCTGTTTGTTGTTCTTTACATCATATCAGCCGAGTTTACCAAGCGGTTTTTCTACCGCCTGATGTCACCGGATTGACCGGATGGTTTCCGGATCGCCGGTGAAACTCAAAACTCGGAGTTTCTGAATGCTGAGTATCATTGCTTTTTCATCTGCTCCAGGATATCCGAGGTTTTCCTGACCCTGCCAATTCTCGGGAAGATCACCGAGACAGTGTACTCATGTTCCTTCACGCTCCTTGCGCTCATTGCGTCTTCGGCAAAGATCTGCTGGTAACCGTACTCGAATGCAAACCGGGCAGTGCTTTCTACCCCGATGTTTGTCGATATGCCGCAAAGCACAATGGTATCCATTTTTCTTCTCCGTAACTGCAGATCGAGTTCTGTACCGTAAAACGCACCCCACTGTTTCTTGGTGATGACCTGATCATGTTCACGGGGTCCGAGCTCCGGCACGATATCGCTCCATCCCGGTGTCAGGGGGATCGTGGCTGGAGAGCCGGCATTGTCGGTCAGCGGCACAAGCCTGTCTTTTCCGTCTGCCGATGCCGCCACCCTGACAAGAAACACCGGCATTCCATTGCATCTGAAAGCATCTGCAAGTTTTGCTGCACTTGCAATAACGTTTCCGGCATCGTACGGTAAAGAAGGTATGACAGTGATGCCGTTCTGAAGATCGATGATCACCAGTGCGGTCGAGCTTTTATCAAAAAGTGGTTCCATAATCGGGTTGATTTATTTATCAGTGACCTGAATCGTTTCTGAATCGATGTTGCCGGATGAACGTCATATTTCATCTTTTAACAGAAGATAGACAGGAATGTCATGGTATGAAATACGTGTTGGCGAAAAGGTTGAGCGAGCCTTTTGCCAGTTATGGATCCCTCATCGGTCACACTTGTCGACGTTCGCCCCGGAGAGTGAGAGTGCGGTGCCGTTTCCGGATTTTTATCGATCATATGAGAAGTTAAATCCTTTATTCTTTTTTACGGTAAATGCTTTGTAAAAGCGATCCTTAATGGTAAATTTGCAGCGGATTGGCAGGTCAAGCCAGACAGGCTGTGTTCATTACCAGTGATAACGGAAATCACCATAATCAGTTATTGATTTTCGCAGCTGCACTGACGCCGCTACCGGTCTTTTCCGCAAAACGTTCTGTTCCGGGCTTTGTCAACGTCTAATGCAACACGGATATGGATTTTTTTTCCGTCATATACTACCGGATTAAAAAAATCTGGAAAGCAATCAGGCTTTACCTGGTAATTGCCGGACCGGGGCTTGTCGTGATGATCGCAGACAATGATGCCGGTGGAATTACCACCTATGCCGCAACCGGTGCAAAATACGGTTATCACCTGATTTGGTTTCTTCTTCTGCTTATTCCAGTTGCATACTATGTCCAGGAGATGACTGTCAGGCTTGGAGCAGTAACCAAGCGGGGTCATGCCGAGGCTATTTTTGAAAGTTTCGGGGCTTTCTGGGGCTGGTTTTCCCTGCTCGATCTCATGATTGTCGACTGGCTGACGCTGGTTACGGAATTTGTCGGCATGACCGCAGCATTGAACATTTTCGGTGTTCCTTCCTGGCTGACCGTTGTGCTTGTCATCGTGCTCATGGGAATCATCATGCTGAACGGCCGCTACTGGACTTGGGAAAAAATCGCGCTTGGATTCTGCCTTCTCAACCTGATTTATGTTCCTGCGGCGTTCATGGTCAACCCTTCGATTTCCGATATCATCCATCAGGGACTGATACCCAACCTTCCAGGGGGACTTACCAACGAACTGTTTTTTCTGCTCATGGCCAATATCGGCACCACCATAGCTCCGTGGATGCTGTTTTTCCAGCAGAGCTCGGTTGTCGACAAGGGATTGCTCGAAAAAGATATCAAGATGGGCAAAATCGATACCTTTATCGGCTCGATCATCACGGTTGCCATTGCGGTTTTCATCGTGATCGTGACGGGGACCCTCCTGAACGGTTCACCTATCGATGACGCTGCAACGGCTGCGAAGATGCTCATGAGTATAAACCATTATACGGGAGCGTTTCTTGCAATCGGGCTGTTCGATGCAGGACTTCTCGGGGCGATCTGCATATCGCTTGCAAGTTCCTGGGCTTTCGGCGAGATTTTCGGCTGGGCGCATTCGCTCAATACCAAGGTGAAGGAAGCCCCCTGGTTTTACATATCGTTTTTCTTTACACTCGCTACAGCAGGGGTCGTTCCCCTCATTCCGGGAGCACCGCTTGTCATCATTACGCTTTTTGTCCAGGTCATCGCGGTAACCCTGCTTCCGGCGGCACTGGTATTTCTCATCCTGCTCCTGAACGACAGGAAGACAATGGGGGAATATGCCAATACCCGGACGCAGAATATTGTCAGTACGGTGATCGTTGTTGCCATCATCATTCTTTCGACGATGTACGGCATCAGCGCACTTTTTCCAAATCTTTTCCAGTAGGCGGAGGTAAGACAGCATGAGGATGTTCAGGCAGTTTGTCGGCAAGATCCGCGAGATCAACAGCAAGTATGCGAACCCGAAAGTGGTGATGTCCCGAAGTGTCAGCATTTCATTGGCGGCACTCAGGATTTACCTGTTCCTGCTGGTGATATTGATGCTGTACAAATTAATGACGGTAATCAAGGTATTCTAAACGGGGGCGTTATGGTTACGGTTCTGGAACATGAATTTTTTCTCACTGAAATCATCGGGCGCAGGGTTTACCTGAAATCACAATCGATCGGTAAACTGAAGGATATCGTCATTCAGGAGATTCCCGGAAAAATTCCTGAAGTTACCCACTTGCTGGTTCACCGTCCCTATGGCGACAGTGCACTTCTTATTCCCTGGGATAAAACCGCGATGATTTCCAACACCGAGATTGTCGCCGATATCGAGAATATCGCCGGTTTTGAGCTGAACCCGCTCGAAAGCCATATTTTTCTCAAAGACTATATCCTCGACAAGAAAATCCTCGATATGGACGGTCATGAAGTAGAGGTTGTCTATGATGTGAAGCTGATGTTCCAGAACGACCGGCTCTTTGTCAGTGAGGTGGATTTCAACCGTTTCCGCATTCTCAGGCGCATGGGATTCAAAAAGCTTGCAAGCTACCTTGCCCGGTACAAGGAGGAATCCAGCATATCATGGCTCTATGTCCAGCCGCTGCCGGAAACAATCAGCAGTTTCAAGGGGAACGTCAGGCTCAATGTGTTGAAAGAAAACATTAACGATATCCATCCGGTCGATCTTGCCGATATTCTCGAAGAACTGGACGGTAATCAGCGAATGGCGCTTTTTAACGAACTCGAACCCGAGCTCGCTTCGGACACACTGGAAGAGGTCGAGCCAAGGGTCCAGCGCGAGCTGATCAGATCGATGGAAAAAGAAAAGGCCGCTGAACTGATCAATGAAATGAGCCCGGCCCAGGCGGCTGAAATCCTTTCTGTGCTTCCGGCTTCGGAAGCGGACGAGATCATCGAATATGTGGATATCGAAAGCAAGGAAAGGGTCCAGCAGATCATCGAGCATAACGATGAAAATATCATGCTCTATGCCACACAGAACGTTATCAGAAGGCCCGGCAGCACACTGGCGAAGGATGTTATCGATAACTACCGGGAAATAGCTGCCGACATGGATGTCATCATGTATGTCTATGTTACGGACCCGGACAATGTGCTTCAGGGGGTTGTCGACATCCGGGAACTGATTTCAGCGGATAAAACGCAAACCCTCGGCGATATCATGACGGACAGCCTTATAACCCTGAATCCTGACGAATCGCTCCACGATGCGGTCGACATGTTTACCCGCTATTCGTTCAGGGCCATTCCAGTCACGGACGACAACGAACATCTGCTCGGAGTCGTTTCCTTCCATGACATCAAAGGCGTCAAGCCGAGACTTGATTGATATGCAAAAGGTCATAAAAAAGCGGAAGGAATGATTCCCTCCGCTTTTTTATTATGTAAAGTTGCGAGACTTATTTGCTCTGTCCAACCATGTAAGCGACTGCATCGCCTACCTGCTGGTCGGTGAGTTTCGGGTTGCCGCCTTTTGCGGGCATCATCCCTTTTTTACCCTGGAATCCTTTGATAGATTTGCTGACAAGTGTCGGCATGCCCTGAGCGATACGGGGAGCCCAGTCAGCCTTGTCGCCAAGTTTCGGTGCACCCATCATGCCGGTTTTGTGGCATGTGGCACAGTTTGAATCATAGACAGTTTTGCCTGCGGCAGCGTTGTAGGCAGCCATCGCATTTGAAGAGCCCATTGAACAGAGGAAGAGTGCACAGACGGCACCTGATACAAAACGAGACATTGGTTGATCTCCTTTGATTGTTGTATGTGTTGTATGTTGGTGTGTAAAACGTTTTATCGAACGTCGACAGCCCTGATGTTAACATTTTAATGCAATCAATCCAAACCGCATCACGGCACCCAGCCCGGACAGTGAAGTTACAGGAACAGGTACGGCTCGTATCAGGGAGATAAAAAAGTGAGTTATCCGGTCACTCCCTTTTTTAGGGCACCTCTACTTATTTGTTCTGAAGCCCTATTGCTGCGTTGGGCGGTGCTCGAAATCCTCATGTACTACGTGTACACTCCGGTTTCTCCTCTCCGTCCGCCTTGCACTCGTGCTTCTCACGACAATAAATAGAGGTGCCCTTTATCTGAAAAAAAAACGGAGCTTACTTCGATTTGTCGACCATGTAAGCTGTTGCATTGATGACCTGTTCGTCGGTCAGCGACGCATTGCCGCCCTTGGCCGGCATCATGCCGCCTTTTCCGGTGAAACCTTTTAGGGCGTTGTTGTTCATCGCATCCGCGCCTTTGGCGATGCGGTCAGCCCATGCAGCCTTGTCGCCCGGTTTCGGTGCGCCCATCATGCCTGCATCGTGGCAGCCGGCACAGCTGGCATCATACACGGTTTTGCCTGCGGCAAGTTTCGGGTCTGCAGGTGCTTCGGCGGCCGGAGCAGGAGCTGCAGGAGCTGCAACCGGAGCCGGGGCAGCTTTTTTCTCTTCAGGGAACTTCAGGCTGGCAGGAGGCTTTTCGAGGCCGCATGCACCGAGGAATAAAAGACTTACCGTTACAAACGGCAGGACGGGCTTCATGGTCATATTGTACTATCGGTTTAGGTTGTTGTTTCAATTTGGTTGAAAAATTTCCAAACCTCATTTTAAAAATTATTCGGCGTATGGCAAAATGCTTTTTTCAGGCAGGTTCCGGCTTTTCTGGAAATGCAGATCCTGCCGGGAGAGACCGTACAGGTGGGTATAGAAAAGATTGAAAAGCATGACAGCAGTTTTCGCCGATGGTGCAGTCATGCCTCTTGCAATGGCGTTTTTAACGGAGAATATCTTCCGTGTCAGTTCGGAATAACTCTCGATGAAATCGTCGAGCGGGATGTTTTTCGGGCTGTAGAGCATTTCCTGTCCGAAAGTATAACGATAAGCCGTGATATCGCGAGGGTCGAACAGAAGGCGGCCCTCTTCTTTCAACCGCTCAAACACTCTTGTTCCGGGAATGGGGCGGAGAATGTTGATGCCTGGAACATCGAGTTTCGTTTCGTCGATGAATTCGAGAATTGCTGCGGGAGTATCAAGCGTATCGCCATCGAGCCCGTAAATGAAACTGCCGTAGAGGCTGATGCCGGCGTTGCGAATGTTCCTGATGGCGACTGCGAGTTCGGTCGCTCTGTTCTGGTTTTTCCTGTGGGCGATCCGGCTATTCGGTTCGATGCTTTCGATTCCCACCAGAAGCGCGCAGCAGCCGGAACGGGCAAATGTTTCAAGAAGTTCGTGCTGCTGTCCGAGGGTCGTGGTTGCCTGTCCGAACCACCGGATATTGAGGGGTATGAGGCGGCGGAAAAGCTCGAGCGCATAATCGGGGTCGGCATTGATCGAGTCGTCGACAAAAAAGAATATCCTCCTGTCGTTGCGCCGGAAGCGGTCTACTTCACTTACCACGTCGGGGATATTCCTCTTGCGCAGGTTATGGCCGTTCAGCACATGCACATTGCAGAAATCGCAGTTGTGCGGGCAGCCCCTGCCTGTCTGGATGAGATTGGTGGTGAAATAACGTTTTTTTACCAGCATGTTTTTGCTTACCGGCCTTTGCAGAGAGAGGTCGGGAAACGTATCGGAGCGGTAGAGCGTCTTCAGGCTGCCGGTTTTCAGATCGGAAAGCACCTCTTTCCAGAGATCTTCAGCCTCTCCCTGCACCAGCACATCGGCATGATCCCGGCATGCATCGGGGAAAAGGGTGACATGGGCCCCTCCAAGAGCCACGGTGATGCCTCTGGATCGAAGAGTGGCTGCAAGATCGAGCGCTTTTCTGGCCATTCCGGTCTGAACGCTGATACCCACAAGATCCCAGTGCCTGTCAAAAGGGAACTCCTCGAAACGCATATCACAGAGTGTCTGCTCGATGCCATCGACCTCGATGGATGAGAGGATCATGAGCGAAAGTGGCGGTATGGCAAACTGGCTTTGCTTGATGATCGTTCTCAGCGAACGGTTGAACCATGAGAAGATCGCGTTCCGATCGTTTTCGGTATAAAGCGATTTTGCGCCGTCAACTCCGCTTTCTGAAGGAAGAAATACCAGCAGTACCTTTTTGGTGGACCCCATCTTCCTACCAGTCCTTGTCGTTTTTACCCCCGGTTCCTTTATTTCCCTGACGTGGAAGCTGCTGCATCAGGGATGACTCATCTTCCTGTACTTTATCCAGCAGCCGGTTGGCAACGTTCCGGTTGATTCCTGAGGGCTGCTGCGGACCATTCTGTTCTCCTGAACCCGAGGAGGGCGGGGGAACGGGCCGTTCGAGTTCCTGAAGGTACCGGCGGACAATTTCATAATTGATCTTTGCCTCACCATCTTTCGGGTCGCTGATCAGCACCGATCTGAACCGGTCGAGAGCGTTCCGGAGGAACGCCGCTTTCTGATTTTTCTCCTTGCGCAGCAGTGCGGTCATGGCAAGGGTATTCCCCTCGTTGAAGATCGATTTCAGCTTCAGTTCACGGTTGTCCGTTTTACGGGAAAACAGGGAAGCGGCCTGGGAATATTTTCCCTGCATATAGTAGGTGCATGCAAGATTGAAGGTTGCGGCAGAGTAGCCGTTTCCTTCAGGCAGGAAGCGCATCAGCTCCAGGAATTTCTTTTCAGCGAGCGGATATGAGCGGCTGTCGTAGTAACTGCAGCCCTCCTGCATAGTGCGGAATTCGCGGAAAAACTCCGGCATCGAAGGGGCCGAGGCCAGGACAAGCAGAAGCAAGGGTATACGTAACATATCTTGACACTTTCTTCAAGATACACAGCCCGGTAAAAATCGAAAAGGATAACTGACAAAAAGCCCCGCTTTTCAGGGCGGGGCTTTCAGTAAAGAGTCTGACCGGCAGAGGGTCATTTTCCGAGGAATGCCTGCTGTACGGCGCTGACACCGGCTCCGACCTCGAAATCGAATTTGACGTCTTTAAGTGCGCGTTCAAGACCGCCGATCACGGTAAGCATATCGAGTTCGTCGTAAAAGCCGAGGTGCGAAATACGGAATATCTTGCCTTTGTATTCATCCTGCCCGGCGGCGACGGTTATGCCGTTCTTGTTTTTCAGCGATTTGTTGAATGCCGACCAGTCGAGACCTTCCGGCAGCCAGACCGGCGTTACGGCGAAAGAGGGCGAGTTGCTGAACAGTTTCATGCCGAGCGCACTGCATCCCTGTCTGCAGGCTGCTGCAAGACGTTCATGGCGTTTCCAGATATTTTCGATTCCTTCCGCCTTGATCATCTGCATCGCTTCGTCGAGTCCGATAACGAGCGTAACGGCAGGAGTGAACGGAGTGTCTTCCGCTGCATGAGCTTTCAGGGCTTTTTTCAGGCTCAGGTAATACTGGGTCATGCCGCTGCGTGCATTGATGATATCCTGTGCCCGTTCCGAAATCGCGACAAGCGCAAGGCCGGGGGGCATCATCAGTCCTTTCTGCGATCCGGTTATGCAGATGTCCGCCCCCCAGTCGTCGAAATGGAATTCGTGGGCGCCGATAGCGGTGATGCCGTCTACGAGAATGAGCGCATCCGATTTTTCACGGATAAGCGCACAGAGCGTTTTGATGTCGGTGGCGGTACCTGTCGATGTTTCCGAATGCGTCAGGCAGACACCTCTTGCATCGGGATGCTCCTTGAGCAGTTCCGCCATGCGTTCCGGCTGGATGGCCGTACCCCACTGCACTTTTTCCTCGACACAGTTTCCGGTGAAGATCCTCACGAGCTGGCCCCAACGCTCACCGAACTTTCCTGCATTGACGGTGATGACTTTCTCACCCTGCCGGAATATGCTCGAAATCGCGGATTCCATGCCGCCGGTGCCCGAGCAGCTGAGCACAACGACCGGCTGGGTGGTCCTGAAGAGATACTTGAGATCTTCATGGACCCTTGTCAGGATTTCCATGAATTCGGGGTTCCTGTGATGAATGATCGGCGCGGCCATGCGAAGCATGACATTTTCGGGTACAGGGGTTGGCCCTGGTGTGAATAATCTTTTTTTCATCTCTTCGGAAAATTGTTTGGTTAAAGAGACCCTTTGCCGTCAGTTCTTCGCCTGTTCCATGAACGTTACGAACTGATCGAACAGATAATGCGAGTCGTGAGGACCCGGTGCCGCTTCCGGATGGTACTGCACGGAAAAACAGGGGAGTTCCCTGTGCCGGATTCCTTCAACGGTATTGTCGTAAAGGTTGAGATGCGTCATTTCGACATCATCGGGAAGCGAGTCGATTTTTACAGCGAAACCATGGTTCTGGGAGGTTATCTCGATCCGGCTGCTGCTCATGTTTTTAACCGGATGGTTGCTTCCGTGGTGGCCGAATTTCAGCTTGAAGGTTTCGGCCCCGAACGCGAGCGAAAGCAGCTGGTGCCCGAGGCATATTCCGAAAATCGGAAGCGGCCTCGTAGTGAGGTTGTAATCGGCAAGTTGCCTGATCGCGTCGATTGCATAGCTGACAACGGACGGGTCGCCCGGGCCGTTCGAAAGAAAGACTCCGTCGGGATTGAGCTGCAGGATCTCTTCAGCGGTTGAATCCGCCTTCATGACGGTCACCCGGCAGCCTGCGTTCTGCAGGAGCCTGAGAATATTTGTTTTTATGCCGTAATCAAGCGCCGCCACATGAAAGCGGGCATCGGGTTTGTCGAGATAGTAGTTTTCGTTCGTGGTGACGGTTTTCACCAGGTCCTGTCCGGCCATTTCAGGAGTTTCGAGGACTTTTTCCAGCAATTTTTCCCTGTCGGTTTCACTGACGGAGATGTATCCTCTCATTGCGCCCTGCAGGCGGATTTCACGGACGAGTTTCCGGGTATCGATGCCTGCCAGGCCCATGACACCAGCGGCTTTCAGCATGGAATCGAGCCCGCTCGTGGCTTCGTAGTTGCTGTATACATTGGAAAGCTCACTGACAATGAAGGCCGAGGCCCAGACTTTTCTTGATTCGTTATCGCTGTCGTTGATTCCGTAATTGCCGATGAGCGGATAGGTCATCACGACCATCTGCCCGGAGTAGGAAGGGTCGGTCAGAATTTCCTGGTAGCCGGTATGCGATGTATTGAAGACGACCTCTCCATAAGCATCGCCGACATGGCCGAATGCGTTTCCATGGTACACAGAGCCGTTTTCGAGGACCAGCGTTGCAGATGTGGGTTGCATGGTATTTGTCATTCCTTGTTCATTCCTTCGTCGCGAGTTTGTCGCCTGTTTCCTGTTTTTCAATTGTTGCGATAGCGGTGCGGTCAAACTTGATTTTAACGTTTTCACTTACCTGAACGAGAACAGTTTTCTTTTCCGTATCGATCCCGGCGACGGTTCCGTGCACTCCGCCGATCGTGACAACTTTGTCACCCCGCTTGAGGCTGTCAAGGACTTTTTCCCGGTCTTTCTGTTTTTTCTGCTGGGGACGTATCATGAAGAAGTAGAACACAACGAAAATGAGAACCAGCGGAAGAATCTGTATATATGGGTTCGGAGTTGCACCTCCTGCGGGAGGAGCGAAAAGAAGCAGAGAAAGGAGCGTATGGTGCATGGCTGAGTTATGATATTAAAGAAACCTGAAAGCTTTTTTCGAACAACAATGTAATGTATTTGCTGCATTATTTCAATTTCCCCTTCCTGTTGGAGCCGGATTCGAAACTTGCGTAAGGTGCATTGTTATACCTGCGTTCGGCCTGCATGCCTTTGGAAAGTTTCAGGCCCGCAAGTGTTGCTATCATCGCTGCATTGTCGGTCGAATACCGTGTGCCGGGAATATGAAGCGAGAACCCTTCCCTCCGGCAGGCATCCTGCATGACTTTTCTCAGGGCCGAGTTTGCGCTTACCCCTCCCGCAACAGATACCGAGCAGATTCCCAGGTTTTTTGCCGCCGCTATGGTTTTTTCGACCAGCACGCTGACAATCGCATGCTGGATCGATGCCGCTATGTCGGCAAGATGACGTTCAATGAATTCCGGTGTCTGTTTCTGCACATAGGTTAGCACCGAAGTCTTCAGGCCTGAAAAACTGAAATCGGCATTGCCACGGTAATTCCTGCTGGTCTGCGAGTGAGAAGTGAGCGCTCTCGGGAATTCATGGAACAACGGGTCGCCCTGCTTTGCAAGCCGGTCGATCTCGGGTCCGGCGGGGTAGGGAAGTCCGAGCATTTTGCCGGTTTTGTCGAATGCTTCCCCGGCAGCATCATCGATCGTCCGCCCGATCACTTCATAGGTCAGGTCGGGTTCGACGGCGGCAAGAAGGGTATGGCCTCCCGAAACCGTCAGGGACAGGAATGCTCCTTCAGGTGCACTGCTGTCTGGACCTTCCTCGATGAACGGCGAGAAAATATGTGCCTCGATATGATTGACCGGAACGAAGGGGATGTCGAGTGCGTATGCCAGCCCCTGGGCGAAGCAGAGACCGACCATAACGGCACCGATCAGGCCCGGCCCGGCGGTCGCAGCTATGATATCGATATCTTTTTTTCTTATATTGGCTTCAGTTACAGTGGCATCTACAATTGATACGATAAGCCGCTCATGTTCTCTTGAAGCCAGTTCCGGAACTACTCCGCCGTATCCGCTGTGGCAGTGCTGGGAACTGACCACATTGGACAGTACCCGGCCGCCGGAAACAACCGCAGCCGAAGTTTCATCACAACTGGTCTCTATACCGAGTATATTCATGGTATAATTTTTTCAGATAAATGTATGGGCAAAGCTAACAAAGAGGGGAATAATACCAAACCGGGCTTGAAGATCAGCATTTTTCACGTTTTGGTTACGCTTGTAGGTGCTGATCTGATTTTGCTTTTTGCTCCAGAGATTGGCCTTATTTATTATGTAAATTCATCCTTTAGTGATATTTACGCCTGGTCAGCTCTTATAATTGGCTTTATTCTCCTGATTTATGGTTTAAAGGGCGTCTACAAAAAACCATAAGTCAAGACCTTATTATTTCAAAAGGAAACTAATTCGGATTATCACCGATGTACTTGCCTTGGAAGCTCAATGGCAGAACGCCTTTTCGATTTGCCATGATTTTCACGAACCGAAAGGAATGCAGATAACAGCAATGTGAACCCGGTTCCCGAGAGGATGATACCGGAAGGGAGGAGAAGGTATGCAGCACGCAGTTGAACTCGAAGCGCTTGGGGAGCAGATAGCATCGGCATCCCGGTTTATCGAAAAAGCGCAGGAACAGCTTTCCCGAAAGATTATCGGTCAGCACGATGTCGTCCAGCGGATTTTCATAGCACTTCTCGTAAATGGCCACATCCTTCTCGAAGGTGTGCCCGGTCTTGCCAAAACACTGATCATCAGGACTTTCGCGGCAGCGATGAACCTGAAATTCCAGCGTATCCAGTTTACCCCGGACATGCTGCCGGCCGACCTTATCGGCACCATGATCTACAATCCCAAGGATATGGAATTCTATCCCCGGAAAGGGCCGGTTTTCGCGAATGTCATCCTTGCCGACGAGATCAACCGTTCTCCTGCCAAAGTCCAGTCCGCGCTGCTCGAAGCGATGCAGGAACATCAGGTCACCATCGGCAGTCAGACGTTTCCCTTGCAGGAGCCGTTTCTCGTCCTGGCAACCCAGAACCCTGTCGAGCACGAAGGGACCTACATTCTCCCTGAAGCGCAGGTTGACCGGTTCATGATGAAAGTCCTGGTTGATTACCCCTCCTACGAAGAGGAACTCGAGATCATGCTCCAGTCGGCCACAACCGGCCCGGATAAGGCGGTTTCCGCGGTCGTTCAGCCGGAAGATATTTTCAGGGCAAGGGAACTTATCGACCGCATCTACGTCGATCAGAGAGTTCAGCGCTATATTGTCGATCTTGTTTTTGCAAGCAGAAAACCCGCGCAGTACGGCATGGCTTCGCTCGAATCGATGATTGAATACGGAGCGTCTCCCAGGGCATCGATATTCATGCTTCTGGCTTCGAAAGCCCACGCGTTTTTACAGAGAAGAGCGTACATAACACCCGAGGATGTCAAGGCCATAGCTTACGATACACTCCGCCACCGTATCAGGCCGGGCTACGAGGCGGAAGCCGACAACATCCAGTCTGACGATATTATCCGTCAGATTCTTCAGCATGTTCAGGTGCCGTAAAGGAATCTTTTCCTGAAAAGAACCCTGACAATCCGGATTTGCCGGCAGGGAATGCCCTTCAGGGCAATTAAGGAATGGAGAGTGGTATGGAAAAAAATGAATCGTACCTGAAAGAGGTTCAGAAAATCATAAGGCGCGTCGAAATCCGTTCAAAACGGATGGCCAGCGAGCTTTTCAGCGGAGAATACCACTCGTCATTCAAGGGTAAAGGTATCGAGTTCAGCAATGTCCGGGAATACCAGTACGGTGACGATGTCCGGGCTATCGACTGGAACACCTCGGCCCGAAAACATGAATTGTACGTAAAGCTCTTCACCGAAGAGCGTGAACGGACGCTTCTGCTTGTTGTCGACGGATCTGCTTCAATGCTTTTCGGCAGCCAGGTCCGCCTGAAAAAGGAGCTTGCCCTTGAATTGTGTGCCGTTCTCGCCTTCAGCGCTATCCAGAACAACGATAAAGTCGGGCTTCTCGTCTTCACGGACCGTGTCGAAACCTATATCGCTCCACGGAAAGGACGTCAGCACGTTCTTGTCATTCTCGAAGAGCTGTTCCGTATCAATCCCCAGAGCCGGAAAACCGACATCGATGCGGCGCTGCGCTTTATCCGGTATACCCTGAAAAAGCATGCCATTATTTTTCTGCTCACCGATCTCGTCGATACAGAATACGAGAAGGGGATGAAGCAGCTCAATACCCGGCACGATTTTGTGCTTGTGCATATCAGCGATCCGCTCGACAAAGCCCTTCCGCTCAGCGCACTGATCGATCTCGAAGAACCGGAAACCGGATTGCGGATCACAATTGATGCCGGAAGTTCAAAACAAATAGAACGGTACCGCGAGGAACAGGCGAAACATTTTGAAGAGCTCCGGCAGAAGCTTCGCCGGATGCGGATCGATACGGTTTTTCTTGATACGGACCGTTCCTTTATCAGCGACCTGAACTCCTTTTTCCGGTACCGTGAAAGGAAAGTCTGATATGACACCTGCCGGATTGATCATAAGTCTTGTGCTTATCGTTCTGTCCGTCCTTGCTCCGGCAGTTTCAGGAAGCCTCCGTGCTGACACGGGAGAGGCCTACCCCGGGGTGACGGTCAGCCTGAAGCCCGATACCGTACTGGTCGGAGACCGCGTGTTCCTTTCTGTCAGAGTGTCGCACCGTGAGAGTGAAACTGTGGCCATCGAAGGCATAGACAGCGTTTCTGTAAATCCTTCGGTGCTGATCGGCCGTAAGGAAAGTTCTTCAAAGCCCTTGCCCGGTGCCGGCAGTGAGCGTTTCGATTACGAGCTTGCCGTATTCGGCAGCGGAAGGCAGGCCGTTCCTCCTTTTACCGTGGTGCTGCGCGACGGCGCGGGCGCTGTTACGAAACGGGTGCCGTTCAGGTCTGCGAATTCTGTTTATATCAAGGCATTGACCGATTCAACCATGCACGATCTCAGGCCGATCAGGCCCCCGCAGAGGCCGTCGATGCCCCTGAGCGTGCTGTTTCCTTTTCTGCTCTCGGTTTTTGGTGTTGCACTGCTTGTGCTGCTGCTGCTTTTCATCCTGAAGCGTTCTGTGCGCAAGAGTGCTGAAAGGGTCGATCCCGGGCAGGTGGCCCAGCGCAAGCTCAGGAAACTCGGATCGAGGCTTTCCGGCGGCATGCCACCGCATGAATGCTATGAAGAGCTCAGCAACATCATGCGCGCTTATCTTGAGAACCACTACCGTATCAGGGCGCTCGAGGCCGTTACGCAGGAAATCGAACGGGACCTGAAAAAGCTCGGCGTTTCAGGCCTCGAAAATATCATGAATTTGCTCAGGCAGGCCGACCTCGTGAAATTCGCCGACAGCCGTCCGGACCTTGATGAGTCCCGGCAGTCGCTGCAGAAAGCCGAGGAGGTTGTCCGTACGTCACATCTTGAAAAAAGAGAACAAATGCAATAAATGCAGGAATGGCTGTCGCACATACCAACGATTGATTTGGACGAGCCTTTGTGGCTGCTGCTGCTGCCCGTGCTGCTGCTTGCATTTTTCTACGTCCGGTGGCGCCAGAAGAAAGGAAATTCTCCCGTCATGCTTTTCCCCGGTCTCGAAAAGCTGCGCGCCGCAGGGTTCGAGGCAGGCCTGTTTGTCCGGACGTTGCCGCGATGGCTGAGATGGGCTTCGCTGGTGATTATGGTTTTTGCGCTTGCCGGACCGCGTATCATCTATCGCCAGACGGAGGCCGAATCGAATGGCATCGATATCATGCTGGCACTTGACATTTCCGAATCGATGTTGCAGAAGGATTTTTCCGGAGAAAGCCGGCTCGATGCGGCAAAAGAAGTTACCCGGAAATTTGTGCTTCGCCGGACGAACGACCGGATCGGCCTGGTTGTTTTCCGGGGAAAAGGGTATACCCAGTGCCCGCTGACACTTGATCATGAAGTGCTCGCCATGCTGCTTGACCGTGTTTCACCGAGAGTCATCCAGGATGACGGCACCGCGATAGGGACGGCGATTCTCATTGCGCTCAACCGGCTCAGGGTCTCGGATTCTGCACAGAGGGTGATCATACTCGTGACCGACGGTGAAAACAATACGGGCGAAGTCTGGCCTTCAACCGCAGCGGAACTCGCTGCCCATAACGGCGTAAGGATTTATACGGTAAATGCGGCGAAGCCCGTAGCCGGAGATACGGCACCGGTTCACAGGGTAACGGATGACGAAACCCTTCAGGCAATCGCACGGATGACCGGCGGTGGCTACTACAGGGCGGAGGACCCGGGAGCGCTGCAGAAAACCATAGCGGCGATAGACCAGCTTGAAAAGAAAAGATATTCCGGGCACCTGGTCGAACGCCATACAAGTATGTTTTTTCAGCTCGTTTTTTCATCGCTCGCGCTGCTCATTCTTGATGTCCTGTTATCGAACACCCGGCTTCTGAGGATTCCGTAAATGATGAAGCCGTTGCACATTACAATTCTGCCTCCTTGCGGAATTTCAAAACGGAATCGTTCCTATGTGTTTTGAATGGCCTGAAAATATCGGTTTTCTCATGCTGCTGATTCCCCTTGCCGTGGTGCTTGGATACGGGGTGATAAGGCAGATGAATGTAAGAGAAGAGGTTATCTCTGAGGTTCTCGCCGATAGCATGATGCCGTTTGTATCGTTCAGGGTCCTGGTTGTCAAGAGAATCATGCTTTTTTTTGCAATTGGCCTAGCGTTGTTCGCCCTGACGGGTCCGAGGCTCTGCAACGGAAACAAGCCGGTTCTGCGAAAAGGTGTCGATATCGTCTTCATGCTCGATGTTTCAAGGAGCATGACGGCCCGTGATGTGCCTCCCGACCGCCTCAGCCAGGCGAAATTCGAAATATCCCGGATCAGTCATGATGTGCGGGGCGGAAGAAGATCGATCATTCTCTTTGCGGCCGAACCTCTCGTGCAGTGCCCGCTCACTTCTGACAGGGAGGCATTCGACGCCCTGCTCGGCATGGCGTCTCCTGAGCTTATCGAACAGCAGGGCACCGTTTTCCGCTCTGCGTTCGAAATGGCAGGCTCTCTTCTCGAACCAGCCACGGAAAAAAAGTTAGCCGAACACACGAAAGGTGAGAAAATCGTAGTTCTGCTGAGCGACGGAGAGGATCATTCCGGCGGATTCATAACCGAAGCGGAGCGTCTGAAGAAAAAGGGTGTGCGCTTTTTTGTCGCAGGAGTAGGCACAACTTCTCCGGCTGTCATTCCTGCGGGACCGGGAGCGGATATCAAAAAGGACGAAAACGGCCGGCCGGTAACAACGAGTTTCAACCCCGAATCACTTCGTTCAATTGCTGCGTCAACAGGCGGAACCTATTACCGCAGTACCTCCGAGCGTCAGGTCAATCACGATATCGCTGCGGCAATCAACCGGATTGCAGCGACCTCACAGTGGGTTATGGAACCGTCCGACACCAGGCCCCTCGATCGCTACGTGCTCGCGGCAGCCTTCCTGCTGCTTTTTGCCGAGACCCTGACCGGCAGGGGATGGCGGGCGAAACAATAAAAATAGCCGAGATATGGAATTTCTGACACGCTCCATTGAAGAGCATTCATTGATATGGGTTGTCATATCAGCTGGATTCGGCGGAATAATCGGAGCACTCATCAAATTCATTTTCGAAACGGTCATAGCACTTCGTTACGAGCAGAGCATTTCTGCCGGGAAAATGCTGAGCCGTTACCGTTATCCCCTGCTTCGGACAGCCGATTCTCTCGATCGCCGTATCGAGAACATGATCCGGTTTGTCGACAGGCAATGGTACGATGACAAGAAGGATGACTACTACCGGTTGAGCACCCTGTATCTTTTTGGCAGTTACCTTGGCTGGTCCAAAATTATAGAAGATGCTGCTTTTATCGAGTATGTTTTATCTGATCGCAAAGCCCGTCAATTTTCTAAATGTTTCAACAGGGTTTTCAAGGCTTTGACCAATTTTGGATACTTTGCCCACATCGGCAAAAATGAGTTTACTGAACTTGAAGAAGCTTCTGTTCCACGTTTTGCATTGACCGCTATCGGGGAAATGATGATCAGAAAAACGCCGGAAGATGGAGACCGTTTGCCTGAGCTGCTTGGTTTCGTCGAGTTTACAAAAAAGCTGAACGAGTCTCCGGATTTCCAGAAATGGTTTCATTACCTTGAAGCTGCTATTCTGACTGACCAGAAACAATCACTGACATCCGCCCGGTGGCATCGACTGCTTATCGTGGCTTCGATCATGCGCGCATTTGTCAGCTATCTTGACCCGAAGAAACGACAGACGGCTCCACGGCAGATTGCCTACCTTGACCAGATGAATCCAAAGGTTGCGGAGGAGGTTGTCAAAGAGTTGAAGGAAATGAAGATGGAAAGCCTAATCGTTCTGCCAGATCAGCAAAAATGAAGGGCCAAAACAGTCAGTTTCACAATGACATTCGTTTTCATAACGGCAATTTCAAGTCTGGCCGATTCAGTATATCAGTATCAAGAAATAATTCCGCTTTACAGCACTCCATTTTCCTGGTCAGGGCCGCTGAGGATATTGCGGCAATTATTATTACATTTATCTTTTGAAATAACTTGATGGTTCAGCTTTTTCAGTCGATAAAAACAACATTGCCATGGAGCAGGAAAACACCGGTCAGAAAATCCTCGATCCTATCGAAAGGGCGAGACTCGGATTGAAGGTACTGAACATGTCGGCCCAGGAAGCCGAAGAAACGATCGATGCGTATGTCAGCCAGGGAAACTATGATCAGGCGAGCGTCGATTATTTCAAGGGCCAGATTGCGATCCAGAACCGCATCAAGGAGAAAGGCGCCGAACTTCTCGTCAGCGGGGCACAGATACTGAGGCTTGTCACTCTCGCATTCGCGAAAAACTTTACGAAAAATCAGCCGGGAGCTCCTTCCGAACAGTAAAACCATCGGATTCCGGGGCGGTTTTTTTCTTTCCCGCATGATTCTACTGATCTCATCAAGAACGAATGGAAGCGGCAGCAGCAGAGTTGCCGCTTTTCTTGCGTTTTATCCATGGCGGCTGCCGTCATGGCAGGCTTCTTTTTTTACATTTTTCACGGGACTGTTTCTTGTGCTGTTAACTTTTAATGCTCTTACATTGTTATAGATAGGCAGTTTACATGACCGCGTGCTACAGGTTTGCGGTTCAGAACCCTATGAAAAGAAAAAACAAAACATAATTACGACGATCATGCAGTTCGATCCGAACAAATTCACCATAAAGGCGCAGGAGGCGCTGCAGGGAGCATCGACCCTTGCAGGCAGCCGTCAGCATCAGCAGATTGAGCCCGAGCATCTGCTCTATGTCATGCTCGAGGACAAAAGCAGCATTGCCGTCCAGATAGCGCAGAAACTCGAAGCACCGGTCGATACCCTCCATGCGGCGCTTGACCGCCAGATTGAGAGGCTCCCCAAGGTAACCGGCGCTTCGGCTACGGGACAGTACCTCTCCCAGAACCTCGGCAAGGTTTTCGATATGGCCCTGAAAGAGGCGGAAAATCTCAAGGACGAATATATCAGCTCGGAGCACCTGCTCATCGCATTGAGCGAAACAGGCACTACCGTGGGGCGAATGCTGCAGGATGCGGGCATCAACCGCAATTCGATCCTCAAGGTGCTCGCAACCATCAGGGGATCGCAGAGGGTGACGAGCCAGAGTGCCGAAGAGACTTACAACTCACTGAAAAAATATTCACGAAACCTGAACGACCAGGCCCGTCAGGGCAAGCTCGACCCGGTAATAGGCCGTGACGAGGAGATCCGCAGGGTACTGCAGATCCTGAGCCGCAGGACGAAAAACAATCCTGTGCTTATCGGCGATCCCGGCGTCGGTAAAACCGCGCTGGTCGAAGGCATTGCCCAGCGTATCGTGGCGGGTGACGTTCCCGAGAACCTCAAGAGCAAGCAGATAGCCGCGCTCGATATCGCACAGCTCGTAGCTGGCACCAAATTCAGGGGCGAGTTCGAGGAGCGCCTGAAAGCTGTGGTGAAGGAAGTCCAGTCTTCGGACGGCGAGGTCATTCTTTTCATCGACGAGATCCATCTGCTTGTCGGCGCGGGATCTGCCGAAGGCTCCATGGATGCGGCCAACATTCTGAAACCGGCCCTTGCAAGGGGTGAGCTCCGCTGTATCGGCGCCACGACACTCGACGAGTACCGCAAGCATATCGAGAAAGACGCCGCTCTCGAACGCAGGTTCCAGACCGTCCTGGTCGACCAGCCGAGCGTCGAGGATACGGTTTCGATCCTCAGGGGGCTGAAGGAGAAATATGAAATCCATCATGGCGTGCGCATCAAGGATGCTGCGCTTGTCGCCGCAGCGGAGCTTTCTAACCGCTATATCTCCGACAGGTTCCTTCCCGACAAGGCCATCGACCTTATCGACGAGGCATCATCGCGTCTGAGGCTCGAAATCGACAGCAGCCCGGAAGAGCTCGACCGCATCAACCGCGAAATCCGCCGCCTTGAAATCGAGCGCGAGGCCCTCAAGCGCGAGCTCGAAGCCTGACCATCCATTGGCCGTCATGGCAGCAGGAGCCTTATAAAGCCCTTGCTGCCATGATCCGGCAGGAAAATGCAACGGCTCCATCAAACAGGATGACTGCTCACCGTTATCAAATTTTTTTGAAACAGGATCATCCATTCTTCAGGTATCTTCTGCATGATTTTCAGGTGAAAATCTTACATTCTAACTTGTAGATTATTGCAAGTTTACTATGGTTTGATTTTATTTAACCCACAAAAAAGCACGGCCATGATGAAGATGATGAAGATCGTTGTGCTGGCGTTTATGCTGGCAGGAGTTTTTGTAACGCGAGCTAATGCAGGATGGGACCCGGCGGATGCCAGCAAGGCAAACAGCGCGGTCATATTTTTCAAGAATACAGGATCACTCGACCGTTTCTTCGAAAATGCCTACGGCTACGTTGTTTTTCCCAATGTGTACAAGGGCGGTTATATACTGTTCGGCGGCGGGCATGGAAAAGGGTATGTCTATGAGCAGGGTGTGCTTGTGGGCCAGTCAAAAATAACCCAGCTCAATGTGGGCCCTCAGCTCGGCGGCCAGTCTTTTTCCGAAATCATATTTTTCAAGGACAAACCCGAGCTCGACAATTTCAAGAAAGGTCATTACGAGCTCAATGCCCAGGCAACGGCTATAGTCATCAAATCGGGGACGGCGACCAGTACCGATTACTCCCATGGTGTTGCTGTATTTATCAAGCCCAAGGCAGGTCTCATGGCGGAACTGACCGTAGGCGGCCAGAAGTTTTCCTACAAGCCTAACTGAACGTTGTTTTATGCAGATGCATGGTGCCGCCGGTCAATGGTTTTTATCAATACGTTAATTACTGTTAATGAAGTATGAATTAGTGGTGGGCCTCGAGGTCCATTGTCAGCTCAGCACAAAGAGCAAAGCATTCTGCGGTTGTTCGGCACAGTTCGGCACACCGGCAAACAGCAATGTCTGTCCGGTATGCCTCGCTCTTCCAGGGGCCCTGCCTGTCCTTAACCGTCAAGTCGTTGAAGATGCCGTCAAGCTCGGCCTGGCGCTCGGGTCCACGATAGCTCCTCATTCCGTGCTTGCCAGGAAAAACTACTTTTACCCCGATCTTCCGAAAGGGTACCAGATTTCGCAGTACGAAGAACCGATCTGCGGCGAAGGTTCCATCCATATCGATGCAGGTGAGGGTATAAAGGAGATCAGGCTGATCAGGATCCATATCGAAGAGGACGCCGGCAAATCGATCCACGACATCGGCGACGATACCTACATCGACCTCAACCGCAGCGGTGTTCCCCTGCTCGAGATCGTCAGCTATCCCGACATGCGGACGCCGAAAGAGGCTTCCGCATATTTGCAGAAACTGCGCCAGATTGTCCAGTACCTCGGTATTTCGGACGGAAACATGGAAGAAGGCAGTCTGCGCTGCGATGCGAACGTGTCGCTGCGCCCGATAGGTTCTGTGGAATACGGCACCCGGACCGAGATCAAGAACATGAACTCCTTCAAAAACGTCGAAAAGGCGATTGAATACGAAGCTTCGCGCCATGAGGAGATCCTCGAAAGCGGAGGCACCATCGTGCAGGAAACCCGCCTCTGGGATGCCGACAAGGGCGAGACCCGTTCGATGAGGGGAAAAGAGCATGCCCATGACTACCGGTATTTTCCCGATCCCGACCTTCTGCCGGTGCTTGTCGATCAGGATATGCTCGACAGGATGCTGTCGGAACTTCCTGAGTTTCCGGAAGCACGTGCAAGCCGCTTTGTTTCCGAGTACGGCATTCCTGCATACGACGCGGGAGTTCTGACGGTCGAGAGGCTCATGGCCGATTATTTTGAAGAGACGGTAAAGATCTCGGGTGACGCAAAGGTGTCGTCGAACTGGGTTATGGGCGAAGTGATGCGCACTCTCAAGGAGAAGTATCTTGACATAGAGGAGTTTTCGATTGAACCTGAAAGGCTTGGCAGCCTGATCCGCCTGATCGGTTCGGGCACCATCAGCAACACGATTGCCAAGCAGGTGTTCGAACTGATGCAGACAAGTTCTCTTTCTCCTGCGGAAATTGTTGAAAAGGAAGGGCTTGCCCAGGTTTCCGATACCGGTGCGATCGAGTCTGTCGTACAGGAAATTATCGATGCCAACCCGAAACAACTCGCTGATTATCGGGCGGGAAAAACCAAGCTGCTCGGCTTTTTTGTCGGCCAGTGCATGGCGAGGATGAAAGGCAAGGCAAATCCGCAGGTGGTGAACGAAGTGCTGATGAAGAAGCTCGAAGGGTAAGGGTTTTCAGGATCCGGTGTCGAAAAGGTCTTTGGTGCGGGGAGATTCAGGCCACTCTTTGGCAAGATCGGGATTGATGACTTCAATTTTTTTTCTTGCTTCCTGAAGTCTTTTTTTACATTGTTCCGCGATCGAAAGGCCTTCTTCGTACATCGAGATCGAACTTTCAAGACCTGTATCGGGATTTTCGATCTTTCTGGTGATTTCCTCGAGCCTTGTTATGAGCTCTTCGATGGAAAGTTTTGAGGAATGTGATAAAGCCATGGCCGCAGAGGGTTTGATTGTTGATGGCTAAGATAGATAATGCAAAGGATTATTTCAAAAGGAAGGAGCAGAGGTGAAGTTTGTAGACAGTGCGTCCATATTTATTCAGGCCGGTGACGGCGGAAACGGGTGCGTGAACTTCCGCAGGGAGAAGTACGTGCCGAAGGGAGGTCCCGAAGGCGGTGACGGAGGCCGGGGCGGCCATGTATGGCTTCGCACCAACAGCCATCTGACAACGCTTCTCGATTTCAAATACAAGAGAAAATATCTGGCCGGCCGCGGGGTCAACGGTATGGGTGCCCGCAAGACAGGGCGGGACGGTGCGGATATCGTTATAGAGGTTCCACGCGGAACAGTCGTCAGGAATGCCGAGACTCATGAGATTATCGCCGATCTGACAGGGGATGATGAAAAAATCCTTGTTGCGAAAGGCGGACGGGGGGGGCGCGGCAACCAGCATTTCGCAACATCGACCCGGCAGGCGCCGCGCTTTGCGGAACCCGGTCAGAAAGGTGAGGAGTTCAATCTCGAAATGGAGCTGAAGCTCATGGCCGATGTCGGGCTTGTCGGATTTCCCAATGCAGGCAAATCCACAATGATTTCATCGATCAGCGCCGCAAAACCGAAAATCGCCGACTATCCTTTTACGACGCTGGTACCGAACCTCGGCATCGTGCGCTATGAGGATTACAAATCCTTCGTGATAGCGGATATTCCGGGAATCATCGAAGGCGCTTCGGAAGGAAGAGGGCTCGGCCTGCAGTTTCTCCGCCACATTGAACGGACGAAGATACTCGCGGTGCTTGTTTCAGCCGACAGTGCGGATATTGTCCATGAATACAAAACCATTCTTTCGGAACTTGAAAAATTCAACAGGGGCCTTCTCGAAAAACCGAGAATTGCCGTCATTACAAAGATGGATATTGCGGGAGAGGATTTTACAATTCCTTATCTTGAAGAGGGAGTGAAGGTGATTCCGGTTTCAAGTGTTACAGGTTACGGACTGAAGGAACTCAAGGATGAACTCTGGAAAGAGGTATCGAACCGGCCGAGGGCAGTCGAAACAATTTTCGGCGATCCGGCTTGAGCATGCAGAATGAAGTGGTCATAAGGCATGCGCGTCTTGCGGATGCTGCGGCGATTTCCGCTATCACGGCGGAGTATGCCCGTCTGGGAATCATGCTCGAACGATCGGGTGAGAATATTATCGAAAATATTCGTAATTTTTTTGTTGCGGAGTATAACGGCGAGGTGATCGGATGCTGCGCTATTGCATTCTATACCCTCAAGTTTTCAGAAATACGTTCGCTTGCAGTCTACAACCGCTTCAAAAAGATGGGAATCGGCAGGCTGCTGGTTGAAAAGGCGGAATCGGTTTTGCGGGAGGAAGGGGTGAAGGAAGTGTTTGTCCTTACACTCAATCCCGAGTTTTTCAGACGTGTCGGTTACAGTGAGATCAAAAAGGAGTACTTTCCCCAGAAAATATGGAGGGATTGCGCCCACTGTCCGAAGCTCATGGCCTGCGATGAGATTGCCATGGTGAAAAAGCTGTGATACGGTTCTCCCTTTCGAATGTAAAACAAGACTACAAACAGGAATCTCAAGTCGTGATCATACAGGAAGTTGTCATCAGAAATAAAGCCGGCCTCCATACAAGACCGGCGGCTGCGGTCGTCAAACTGGCATCCCGCTTCAAATCCGATTTTTATATCGAGATGGAAGGCGTTGAAATCAACGCGAAGTCGATCATCGGCGTCATGAGCCTTGCCGCTCCGAAAGGGACCCGGCTTACGCTGAAGCTTGACGGTGAGGACGCCCAGGAAGCTGCCCGGCAGCTGGTGGAGTTTTTCGAACAGGGGTTTGGAGAGCAATAGGCCAGAAATCTACCGGATTGTTTATTGAAACCGCTCAGGATAGCATTCATCAGCCCTTTTTATCCGTTCAAAGGCGGAATAGCAAAGTTCAGCTCGCTTCTGCTGGACGCCCTTCGTGCACAGGGATATGATGTGCTTCCGGTTTCCTTCAAAGCCCTTTACCCCGGATTTTTAACCGGCGGTTCTTCGGAGGGTGACAATTTCTCAAAAGATAAACGCAGCTTCGAGCCCGGACTGGTCCTTTACAATCCTTTTTCCTGGTTCAGGACTGCCAGGTTCATCCGTTCACTGCAGCCAGATATCGTTCTTGCGGCTTACTGGACCGGTTTCCTTGCACCTTTATACCTGCTGATCCGCCGCATGGCCGGAGTCCGGACGGTTGTGCTGCTGCACAACTATGCCGCCCATGAATCCTTTTTTTTCGAGCCGTTCATGCAGAAGCTTCTCGGCGTCTGCTCGGATGCTTTCATAACGCTTTCCGGGGTCGTTTCCCGGGAGCTCGAAACAGCTGTTCCCGGTGTGCCCCGCCTGCAGCTCTATCATCCGGTCTATGAACCGGCAGGGAAGAGCGTTTCCGCCGATGTGGCACGAAAAGAGCTCGGTATCGGCCCGGATGTCCCTGTTCTGCTTTTTTTCGGGTATGTCCGCAGATACAAAGGGCTCGATCTTCTGCTGCAGGCAATGCCTGCAATCCTGAAAAAAGAACCTTCGCTGAAGCTCGTCGTTGCAGGGCATTTCTTTGAAAATCCCGCCAGATACAGGGATCTGGTGAGGCAGCTCGATATAGCCGGGAACGTCGAGCTCTATCCGGGCTACGTGCCTGCTGAGCGTACCGGTGTGTATTTCGCCGCAGCCGATGCTGTCGTGCTTCCCTACAGAAGCGCGACACAGTCCGGAGTGGTCCAGCTCGCCTACGGATACGGGCTTCCGGTTATAGCCACGCCGGTTGGTTCCCTGCCTGACATGATTCGGCCGGGAAGAAGCGGCTGGATCGCCGGGGATGTTTCTCCCGAAAAGATTGCCGAAGCGGTTTCACAGTTTCTCGACAGCAGCGGCAGGCTCGATGCTCTGGCGGATGAGATCCGCTCGATCTCGCGGGAATGTTCATGGGAAGCTTTTTCCGAAGCAGCCGGACGTTTTCTCGAAGATGAAGCCGGACGCCGATGAGTATGCCGCCGCTTACCTGCATTGTCGTCCTCAACTGGAACGGCGCAAACGATACCCTTGCCTGTCTTGGTTCCCTCGAAGCTGCAGTTTCCCCTTCATGCACGGTGCTTGTGGTCGACAACGGTTCCACAGACGGCTCTGTGGAGAAGATACGGAGCTTTTTTCCCGGTACGGAGATCCTCGAACTGCCTGATAACAGGGGCTATTCGGGTGGTAACAATGACGGTTTCAGAAAGTCGATGGAGATGCAAGCAGAATTTGTGGTATTTTTAAACAACGATACCATTGTCGACAGGAATTTCTGCGCGCCCCTCGTCGAAACGCTCATGCGCAAACCGGAAGCGGGGATAGCCGTTCCGAAAATACTCTATCTCGATCATCCGGACACGCTCTGGTATGCGGGAGGGATCGCGAGATTGTCGACCGGGCTGGTGAAGCATGTCGGCATCCGCGAAAAAGATGCGCCGCGCTTCAACCGGCCGGGCATGACAGGGTATGCGACCGGGTGCTGCTTTGCCATGAGATGCCGGGATTTCCGTAAAGCCGGAGGTTTCGATGAAGGGTTCGGGATGTATGCCGAAGATGTCGATCTTTCCCTGCGGGTCAGGGAGATGGGCATGAGCATCGAGTATGTGCCCGCTTCGAAGGTGTGGCACAAGGTTTCGGCATCGCTTGCCGGAAACCCGATGAAAAAGCAGTTCAGGAAAAGCGTTGCGCTCTGGAGGCTTTTCAGGAAACACCGGGCATGGGGCGGGATGGCGCTTTACCCTCTTCTTCTGCCTTTCAGGGCTGTGATGAGCATCGCCAGTGCTTCGATGAGGAAAATAATGGAACAATAACCATACAGGAGGATGGAGAGATCATGAACGAGAGCTTCAGGACGGTTATCGACGAGAGCTACCTCAACGAAGAGGCCCATAAAATCCGCTGGCGGAAAACGCTCGATTTCCTCAAAGGTTCATCCTCTAACGAAAAAGGACTGAAAAGAGGCCTTGACCTTGGAGGCAGGACCCCTCTGACCGATTCGATGGAACGGCTTTTCAACTGCCCCTTCGACAACAGTTCGGTCGATCTCGATACCGGCGGGCTCGAAGGGAGCTATGACATCGTTACGGCCTTCGAGGTGCTCGAACATCTCTTCAACCCGCTCCATGCCATGCTCGAAGTCGGCAAGGTGCTCATGAGGCCGGGAGGCAGGTTTTTCGTTTCCATGCCTCTTCTGAAACCGCAATGCCTTGCAAGTTCCGGCCATTTTCATGAAATGAGCCGCAGTTCCGCCTCCCGGCTTTTTCATCGGGCCGGTTTTTCGGTCGAGAGGAAACGGGAGTTCAGGGTCAGGGAACCGTTGTTTTATCTAACGGGAGTGAAACCACTCATGCGGGCTTTTTATGAAAAGGTTCAGATTTATGAGCTTTTCCTTTTATAAGCGGAGTCATGGGGACCGGTACCGCCTCGTCTGGTTTTCGGAAATTCAGTGGGATTTCCTGTCGACCCGCAAACAGCGGCTGCTTTCCCGTTTTCCCGAAAACTGGAAAATCCTTTTCATCGAGCCTTACGCTGTCGGGCGCCGTCATCACTGGCTTCCTGTAAAAAGGGGCAGGGTTTGGGTAGTCAGCGTCCCGTTCCTGAAAAGCGTTCCTTACAGGATCGGGCGGCTGCTCGACAACCCGGTGGTGCGTTCGTTCGTTTCCATGCCCGGGATCATTCTTGCTCTCAGCTGGATCACGCTTCTCGGTTTCGCTTCCCGCAAGAGGATAATCGGGCTTTCGAACGTCTACTGGGGCAGGGTTGCCGCCATGCTGCCGTGCCGGTTCAGGTTTTACGACGCGAATGACGATCACCTTGCCTTTCCCGGGGTGCCGGCGTGGCTGAAAGGCTATCTCGAAACCTGGCTTTCAAAGACCGACCTGCTCTTCAGTGTGAGCTCCGAGCTGACGGCAAGGCTTCCGGTGCCTGCCGGAGTACGCTGCGTGGAACTCGGAAACGGTGTCGAGTTCGATCATTTTGCCGTATTCCGTCCTGTGGCTTCTGAACAGCTTTCGGGACTTGGAAAACCGGTGCTCGGCTATGCAGGAGCCATGGACTGGCTCGATACGGAGCTTGTCGCCGATGTGGCCCGGGCATGGCCCGAGAGCAGCATCGTCCTCCTCGGTCCCGCGTATGACAGGGGATGGTGGCAGAGGCAATCGGACCTTAAATCGCTTCCGAATGTTCATTATTTCGGAAAAATTGAGTACGATGAACTTCCGGCCTGGGTGCAGCGCTTCGATCTCGCGCTCATCCCGCTTCCCGGAAACCGCCTGAAGGGGGTTTCACATCCGAACAAGCTTTACGAGTACTGCGCCGCAGGAGTTCCGGTGCTTACAATGAATTACTGCAGCGCGGTAGACCGGGCAAGGAATGTCGTGCATGTGGCCGATACTCGGGAAACGTTCGTGGAAATGGTGCCACTGGCCCTCGCCGACAGGCGCCGGGACGAAAGGCAGGCATTCGCACGAGAGCACAGCTGGGATGTCCTCGCCCGGCAAATGGTTGAAGAATTGACAAAAGCCTATCAGAAGAGCAGCAGATGAGCCGCAATATTGTCATAGCCGGTCAGGCTGGTTTCTCCTACGGAGGGTTTCTGTTCGGCCAGGCCGCAAGGTTCGGGTACAACCTGCTTGTAGCCAGGCTGCTCGGCGCCGAATTCCTCGGAGTCTACGCCCTTGCCGTCGCCGTCATACAGATAGCCGAGATGATCGCCGTGATCGGCCTCGATTCGGCACTGCTGCGGTACATCAATGTGTATTCAGACGACTCGGCCCGGCAGAGGAAAGTGATCGGGTCAGCCCTGAAAATATCGCTTTTCGTTTCCCTTTCGGTATCAACACTTCTTCTTGTTCTGTCTCAGGATATTGCTTCGACGCTTCATGGAAAAGGTCTGCTCAGGCTTGCAATCTGCTGCTACGCCGCGGCTGTGCCCTTCAATGCCGCAACACTGCTTTTCGGGCATGCTATCCAGGGGTTCCGGCGCCTTCAGCCCAAAGTCACGGCAACCCAGGTCGTGAGCCCGCTGCTTCTGCTGCTGCTGACCATTGTTCTGCGCTACACGGCCGGGTTCGAAGCGGCGCTGCTTTTTCCTTTCGCCCTTTCGGCGGCCGGAACGTTTTTATGGATCCGCCCCTATCTTGCGGAATACACCGGTACGACGGGCAAAGACATTGCGGCGGCGCCTTTCGACAGCACGATCCTTGCTTATGCCCTGCCGTTCATGTTCATATCGCTCCTGAGCATGATCATGCACTGGCTCGATATCGTCATGCTGGGCGCGTTTACCGATACGGCGACGGTCGGCCTGTACCATCCGGCGGCACGTACCGCCGGCATCGTGCGTTCCGTTTTTCTCGCATTTTCAGGCATTGCCGCGCCGATGATCGCCGAGCTCCATACAGCGAAGAAATACATCGAGATCGCAAGAATATTCAGGATGATCACTCGCTGGATCATTACCCTTATCATTCCGCCGGTCATTCTTTTCATCTTCATGCCGGAGACCGTCCTCGGCATGTTCGGCCCGCAGTTCACATCGGGCTCAATGGCGCTGATACTGCTTTCGATATCGGCTTTTTTTCAGGCCGGCCTCGGACTGTCGACAACTGTGCTGGCCATGACGGGCTACTCGAAGCTCAGCCTTGCCAATTCCCTCGGGGCACTTCTGCTCCAGATCGTCCTGAACCTTTTGCTGATCCCCCGCATGGGTTTCAACGGCGCGGCCCTCGCCAATCTGCTGGTTTTCTTTCTGCTTGCCGCTGTTCGACTCATGCAGGTGCATAACCTCTTCGACATCCATCCTTTCGTAAAGTCTTTGTGGAAGCCATTCATCGCGGGCCTCATCACTGCGGGGACACTCATAGCCGTACGCCCGTGGCTCGTCACCTTTCCGTTCATAGGGGGGTTGATACCGGGTGCGTTCGTAACCGTGGCAGTCTACACGGCCTTGCTTCTGGTTCTGAAGTTGGAAGAGGATGAAAGGGAGATTATTTTAAAAATCTTCCCCTTCCTCAAAAACGAAGCCGGGTGACAGCACCATGAATAAAAAGATCCTGCAGGTTTTCATCGTCTACCTCTGTTATACGTTTTTCATCGTGCTCCTGTTTTACCCGATTGTTTTCCAGTCGATGGTCCCGGTTGCGCCCGATGCGCTGGTGCCGCGTGCTTCGTCAATCGCGCTCGACAGGCTCGCAGGGGCGACGGGAATGTACCCTCTCTGGCAGCCCTGGGTGTTTTCAGGCATGCCGACGGTCGAGGCTTTCAGCTATCTGAGCGGCCTCTACTATCCCAATATGCTCTTCAGCCTCTTTCATGCCGACGGAATGTTCCTGCAACTCCAGCACCTTGTTTTCGCCGGTCTCGGGGTGTTTCTGCTCCTCAGGGACCTTCGCGTGAAAACACTGGCGGCGGTTTTCGGCGGCGCGGTGTTCATGCTCAACCCCTACATGACGGTCATGCTGGTGCACGGTCACGGAAGCCAGCTCATGACGGCCGCATACATGCCGTGGCTGCTCTGGGCAACAGGCAGGGTATTTGAAAGGCGGGGGCTTGCCGATGCTGGCCTGCTCGCGGTCATTGCCGGGTTCCAGCTGCAGCGTGCGCATGTGCAGATCGCTTACTACAGCTGGATGCTTGCGCTGCTGTTCGCCCTGTTTCTCCTCGTGTCGCGAAAGGAAACGCCTGCAGCGAAGCTGCGCTCTTCAGGTCTCTTTCTGCTTTCCCTTGTGCTTGGTGTTGCGATGTCGGCATCGATCTACCTTCCGGCTTCGCAGTATGCGGCCTCTTCGGTGAGGGGTGCAGCGCAGCAGGGCGGTGCGGCGTCGTGGGAATACGCAACCCAGTGGTCTATGCATCCTTTCGAGCTCCTGACTTTCCTCGTGCCGGGCGGTTTCGGTTTCGGCGGCGTAACCTACTGGGGGTTCATGCCTTTCACGGACTTTCCGAACTATGCGGGCATTATCGTCCTGCTGCTTGCGGTTGCAGGATTGTTTCTTTCCCGCAAGGAGCCGGTTTCCTGGTTCCTCGCTGCGGCGCTTCTGCTTTCGCTGCTCCTCTCGTTCGGCAGCTTTTTCTCGCCCGTTTTTTCGCTCTTCTATCATGCAGCACCTCTCTTCAGCAGGTTCAGGGTGCCGTCGATGGCGCTCGTCATGGCATATCTTGTCCTTTCGATACTTTCGGCGAGGGGCTTGCATGAACTGCTCCTTGCAGACAGGGAAAAGCTGCTGAAGCCGCTGAAGACCGCAACCATCGCTCTTGCCGCCGTCGCACTGCTTTTTCTTGCTTTCGGGCAGCCTCTCGAGGTTTTTTTCCGTTCGGTTTTTCCTCCGCCTCCGACGGACAGTTTCGATGCCGCTTTCCTGATCAACAAGGTGCGTTGGGAAACCTTGCAGGGCAGCGTCTGGACGGTGGTGCTGTTTGCAGGCTGCTCCCTTGCGGCGCTCTGGCTTCTTTACGGAAAACAGCTCAACAACCGGATTGCTGCATCGCTGATTCTCCTGTTCGCAGCCGGTGACCTGCTCTGGTGCGATGCGCAGATCGCCTATCCTTCGGAAAGCTCCCTCCGTTCTCCGGTGCTCGCACAAAGCGCCCAGGTGGAGCGCGCATTCGAGCCCGACGATATCACCTCGTTTCTCGCTTCCCGCCCGGGAGCGTTCAGGATTTATCCCGGCGGACCACTTTTCGGGGAAAACAAGTTTTCGCTGTTCGGCTTTGAATCGGTCGGGGGGTACCATCCTGCGAAACTCAGGATTTACGAGGAGTTTCTGAAGAGGACCGAAAACATCTCTTCGATCACTGCATTGAAGATGCTCAACGTCGGATATATCCTCTCTCCTGTCCCGATCGAGCATCCGGAGCTTGAACCGGTCAAAGAAGGCAAACTTCAGCTTGCAGGCGGTGATACCGATGTCCGGGTTTACAAGCTGAAAAATAGCTGCCCTAGGGCATGGTTCGCCACCACGGTCACTGGCGTCGAGGGACGGGACGAACTGTTCAGACGTGTGCTTGGCGGGAAGAATGTCAGCGATTCGGTCTTTGTCGACGTGCACTGGCGGGAGAGCTGGAACTTCGCCAGGGGAATGGTCCTTTCCATGCAGAGGACAGCCGAACGCATGACGCTGAAAGTCAGCGCGCCTGCCAAAGCGTTTCTCGTGGTGAGCGAAGTGTACTATCCTTCGCGCTGGAAGGCGCAGCTTGACGGCAAGGATGTGCCGGTGCTCGAAGTCAACGGCCTCATCCGCGGCGTCCGCATTCCGCCCGGAGAGCACGAAGTCGTCTTCGCCTACGACCGCTCCCTCTTCGACCAGGGCCGCATGATCTCGTTTGCTGCATTTGGCATTGCGATGCTGCTGATTGTGGGAGGAGTTATTGTCAGCCGTTCCGGCGGGAAGAAGGACGGGGAGAAACGTGTTTTGAGTTCCAGATAATTGCCGGTTTAGGCTGATCTGTATAAACCGCCAGGCTTAAAGAGCTGTTAATGTTGTTATATTGTTTATAATTAATCAATTGACTGATCTGAGATTATGATTTTGAAGTTGTCTTATACAGAAAGAAGCTTTCTGCTTCTCCTGAATTAGGCAGATCAGCCTAAACATTGTTGGGCGGCCCCAAAGACAATGGAACAGAGGTTAATTTATTAATTCGTTTAAGAGTTCAAGCTAAAATATTTAGAGGATAAATGAGAATGGTTAAACTTGGGCAACAAGGTCTAAAGGTTCCTGCCGTTGGACTGGGCTGCATGGGCATGTCGGATTTTTATGGTCACTCCGATGATACTGAAAGCCTAAAACTACTCGATGAAGCCTTAGAAATCGGCTGCAATTTTTGGGATACGGCTGACATGTACGGTCCGTTTACCAACGAAGCATTACTTGGTAAAGCGCTGGTAAATCGCCGTGAAAAAGTCATTTTGGCCACAAAGTTTGGCATTAAACGCGGACAAGATGGCGCCTGGCTTGGTATTAGCGGTTCACCAGAATACGTTAAAGCTTGCTGCGACGCTTCGCTGAAGCGTCTGAACACCGATTATATCGACCTTTACTACCAGCATCGCCTCGACCCGGAAGTCCCCATTGAAGAAACAATCGGCGCGATGGCCGAACTGGTCCGCGCAGGTAAAATTCGCTACATCGGCCTATCAGAAGCCAGTGCCAAAGACCTGGAAAAAGCACACCATACCCACCCAGTTTCGGCGCTACAAACTGAGTTTTCACTCTGGTCGCGAGACGTTGAAGAAAGTATTTTGCCCAAAGCGCGTGAACTTGGAATTGGCTTTGTCGCCTACAGCCCGCTTGGCCGCGGATTTTTAACGGGCACTATCAAAGAGCGCGCTGATCTTGAACCGGGTGACTGGCGATTAAGCACCCCGCGTTTTAGTGAAGAAGCTATGGCACACAACCAAAAACTGGTCGAAAAAGTCAAAGAAATCGCGACTGAAAAAGACATCACCCCTTCACAAGTGGCCTTGGCATGGGTGCTTGCCAAAGGTGATGATATCGCTACGATACCGGGAACACGCCGCTCAAAATATTTAAATTTAAATTGGGCAACTCAGGCAAATATTTTGAGTAAAAATGAGCAAGCAGAGTTAGACGCTTTTTCTCGGGATTTTAAGATCGTGGGTGAGCGCTATTGAAAGCCTTGGTGATTCACCGTTTTTCGACGCAGAGTGCGCCCACCGATAGAATGCACTCACAACAACATCACGCCGCCCAACAACGCGCTCCAGCCGACTTGCTTTGCTACGCTTCGCAAGCAGCTGAGCGCGACCGTTGAACAAATGTTAATGAACAGGTGGACGTGCCTCCGTTTAACCAGCAACTTGTTTTTGGAAAAACTCCGTTTCACGAACCCGAAATTCATCCGGTCAGTCGGAACTGACGGGAGGCGGGCTGATCCGGTCGATAGGTGGTTGGTCGGAAGTGAAGTCGTTGAGGAAGCGGCAGGAGAAACAGTACAGCGACGAGCGGATTCTCGGGAGCGGTGAGTTCGTCAAAGAGATTCTCGATGACGTTGATGAAGCGGTAAAGGAACGGTTGCCTGCGAAAGCCGCAGAAACGGAAGCACGGGAGCGATTGGTGCAGGTGTGCGAGCATGCTGAGGTAACCGTAAAGGCATTGCAGGGAGGCAGCAGGAAACGGGAGTGTTCTGAACTGCGGAAACAGCTTGCATTGGAGTACGTGCTTGAGCTCGGAATGACCTATGCCGGAGCAGCGCGTTTGCTCGGTGTTTCAGCAGCAGCGGTGAACCGGATTGTGAACCGCATTGGGTAATAAGTTTACGTCGTTACGAGCGCCCCCCTCTTTACAAACTCGAGCCGAACGAGCTTGCCAATGTCGATGCTTCGAAGATTGCCGAACTGATACCGGATTTCAGGTTATCCCCCGAAGCGGAGCAGCTGGTGTTGTTTTAGGAATAAACGGCAAATGACCTGTTCCTGTATCTTTTCGCGGGATTTAAGTGCTGCGATAAACCTGATATAGAAACTTTGTAAGATGTAAGTTTAATAATTGCGAACGACCCCGAGTTTATTGTATCGTAGCGTAGTTATTGCCTCCTTGGTGCAGTGATATTTTGATGACTTGTCGTTGTTTCGCTATATTTTCTATAAGCGATTATTGTGACAGGACAAGCAGGGCTTTTGCATAAGATGGATAAGAGTACCTCCAAAATGGTTTATACGCATGTTTTAAACAAGGCGGTCATGGAGTAAAAAGTCCGGTTGACCTGTTTCTTGCCGGTTTAGGCTGATCTGTATAAACCGCCAGGCTTAAAGAGCTGTTAATATTGTTATGTTGTATATAATTAATCAATTGACTGATCTGAGATTATGATTTTGAAGTTGTCTTATACTTAAAGATGCTTTCTCTTTTTTTCTGAATTAGGCAGATCAGTCTAAACATTGTTAGATTTACGAGGAGAACAGGGTGAGACGTGGAAGATACTACCTCGGAAGAGTAATCAAGCTTGGTGAACTGAATCATCAAAAGCTTTTGGACGCCATTCGAGAACCAAAGGTTGTAAATTTTGGTCAGTTTCAATGGACGTTTACCGATACCGTCGATGAAAGCGAATCTAGTGAGCGTTTTATATTTTCCCGATTGTCCAAGTATTCAAAAGAGGGTCACGTTACGGTGGTCGATACTTCCACGAAATCCCAGAAGGATTCTGTTGCAGAAAATCTACTGATTGCTAGTGCGCCTTTTGTTTACCTGCCTGAGTTTTCTGGAATCGCCTATCTTCATGTTTGGAATGGTATCGAAGAGGCTGTGTTTCGTAGGCGGTTTTCTGCGCTAGTTGAAGAAACTTACGATAATTTCTTTGTCACATGTGAAATTGATCCAATATCCGATTACCAAGCTTTTGTAACAAAGCTAAAGGCTCTTGATAGCTTTTCTGAAATACGAGCGAAGGTTCATCCGCCGAACCCTTTATTCGGGGATTTATGGAAGGATCTCAACGAGTACATAAAATCAAGAAATGCAAGCGAAATTCAAGTTGCCGAAATATCAGATGCAAAGGATGGCCTTACAACAAAACTGGTAGAGTTGATTAAGGCGATTATTGAGGAAAGAATCGGGGAAATATCCAAGCCCGCGTCGTTGACTGATGCCGCCCTTCTTATGGCGGCAGATGGTTATGGTTCAGGGAAGGTAATAGGAATCTCTCGCTCTGAAACAGTAATTATTCGAACTTCTGACACGCAAAAAAGCTTTCTCTATGACAAGGAACCAGAAGTTGGCGAATTGGCGGCCGAAGCGAAGAAAAAGTTCAAAGCTATTTCAAATGAACGAGATATGCAGCATTGAGAGAACTAATTGATTTTTTTAGAAGAGCCGTAGTATCTCCAGAATTCCTGGTTGTAGTTCTCTCAGTTTGGGTTCTCTTTGCGGAGCCGCAATGGTTAGGAATCGTCACGAAGATTCTGGCAGGTGCTCCAGAGGGGGTTAAGTATATTTCGCTCGTGCCTGTTGCTGTCGCCGTATGGAGCATTCAACAGTCAAAGGCCATTTTGTTTCCCGCAGAAGATACCAAAGGCATACTTCAACAATGGCCTAAATTTCAAAAACTAAAAGAGCGAGTGATTATTGGCTTACTGTTTCAAGCCGTCTTTTGCGCGCTCGGGATAGGGGCTTGGATCATCTCTCCTAGCCTAAGCAACGGAACCGCAGTAATAGTCATGGGCATGTCAATTGCCGGAGCGTTGGTTGGCGCGTCTACTTTTTATCTTGCTGGAATAATGTCCGCTGAAATAACGAAACACCATGCAACAAAAATCTAACAATCACATCCAGCCGTTCCAAAAACCGCTGCGCGTTTTTCGGTCGGCTGATGTGTGGTGTTAGCAACTACAAAAGGAGTAACAGATGAAAACATACACATATATTGATAATTCGAATTTGTTTATCGAAGGGCGTCGCGTATCTGCCGTTGCCAAGGGCATGGCTCCTTCAATTTATGATGCGATGAACCATTACATTCTTGATCATGATTGGGAGGTGAGTTATCGCGAACTGCATAATTTTCTTTGTGGTCAAAATAAAAGTGAAATTGGCGGTGCAAAACTTTGGGGCTCACCTCCTCCAGGTGATACATTCTGGAGTTATGTGGAGAAGCAAGGGTTTGAGAAAACAGTTTTTGATAAAAATTATCAGGGTAAAGAAAAGAAGATTGACGTAGCAATTGCCCACTCAATCACAAAAGACGCTTACACAATTATCGATAAAGAAAAAGATGAAATTGCGCTTGTTGCTGGAGATAAAGACTTTGTGCCAGTTGTCGAAGATTTGGTAAAAGAAGGTTACAACGTGCAGGTTGTGTTTTGGGACCATGTTGCGAAGGAATTGAGAGATGCGGCTTCAAATTTTCTTTCTTTGGATAAATATTTAACTGTTATCGGTAAGTATAAAACTGGTTGCTAACAACTGCTTGCATGGGACATCCAACCGCGTTGTCGCACGGCCGGCTGCCCATGAAGCAGAGCGTTATATTAAGGAGGCATTTTATGGATTCCGAACGTCTGTCATGGTTATTGTCTCGGTTAGAATTATATGCTCAAAACGAGCAGAGGTGCGACATAACATTATTTTCTGACAAACCAAAAATTGATGTGAAAATTGATCCCAAATTTTCATTTGCTTTAATGTACGGGGGAGGAGTCAAGGCAATTAAACCCTTATTGGAAAAGCTTCAACTATCAGATGGTTCATGTGTTAATGCATTCGATATATGGACAATTAATCAAATGCCAGAAAAAGGATTTAAACCGGATGAATTGGAGGCCGTGGACCTAAAAGATGGTGATCAAGAAGTACAAGGTACTGGAAAAACGATTAGGGAAATTATTAGAGAAACTTACAAATGCGAGAACAAAAGTGAAGAAGAGAAGTTTCTATGTCGTTTTTTGGCCTCATAATTATTTGAATATAACATCGGCATTCAGCGGAGTGTAAACAACTCGCGCCCACTGATGTCAGGCGTTCACCCGCCCTGCGGGCGAGTGAACGTGGCTGCGGATAGGGCATCCGCCTGCCTGCCCGCAGGTGGGCGAACAAGCGGCTGGATCAGACACTCTGCGTCGTCAAATAAATTTTCCGCCGAGGAGCGCTGCTCATCCGCGGCCACGTTAACCCATAATAAACAGGAATCGCGATGACTTCAAGCGGAAATCAAATATTTCTGTCTTACTCGGGAGAAGACTCTTTCGAAGCAAGTCTTCTTCAGTTTGCAGTGGAAAAGTTGCTAGAGGAAACAGGTGTTTCAGTTTGGACGTATGAGCGAGATCAGAACAAGGACGAAAAACAAATTTCAAAATGCCTAAAAGAAAAGATCAAAGAATCTAAGGCTACAATATTTTTAGCATCTCCAACGACCATGAATTCTGGTGCAACACAGTGGATGGAGCTAGCGTACTCAGATGCATTTAATGTGCCAACCTACATTCTTCTTCATCGAATGACATATCAAGATTTAAAAAAGCGGGAAAAAGGGGTTCCGCCATTAGTGTTGTCAAGCCAATGTAATAGCGCTATGGAGTGGAAGAATATTGGCCTTAAAATTGGTAAAAATCTTGACAACCGGGGGAGCGAAGAATGAAAAACAAGATATTCATATCTTATGCCTACCAAGATAACAATGAGATCAACAAGCTCAAATCCGCCTTAACGGAAAAAGGCATCATTTCTGATGAGGCCGATTTAATGGTAGACTCTCAAATGCCGTTGGTACCTGGGTCGAGCTTAAGAGGAGCTATTCGTAGCGCAATGGAGTCTGCAAGTACAGTTGTCGTTTACTGGACAAAAAATAGTGCATCATCAGACTTCGTGAACTATGAAATGGGTATGGCTGACGCGCTTGATAAGAAAGTGGTTGTAGTAACTCCGAAAGGCGAAAAACTGGACTTGCCGTCAAATATTGCTGATATTCAGGTATTAGAATTAGACATTGAGGGCTAACAAAAAAATCCAGCCGACCCCAAAAACACTGGCGCGTTTTTTTTGTCGGCTGATTTTAAGCGTTGGGCACCTTAACTAATCAAATTACCAATTGGATCTGCGGAGGACACAGTAAAAATGCTAACGATGGACGAGGCGTTGGATTTATTGCGCGATGGTGAGCGTAGACAGTGGCTCATTGCAGACTGGAGTTGGCATATAAGTGGTCGAGGAAACGGCGGCGTCTATGTTGGACTCGTTCGTGGAAATACAGCGGAAACCTGCATAGATGATGCAAGCTGGACCGTCAGTAAGGGGGATGGGTTGACCGGCTTCAGCATGTGGTGGGAAGACGGAGAAGAACGTACCGAATATTCTTACGCCCCTGTATCGGGCGAGTCATGGCCTCTTGTTATTCATCGAGATTTTCACGGAATGGAGCAAGATCAATACGATTTGCTGGAGGAGTTTCGTTTATTTCACAACCTGTGGCATGACCGGAGAACTGATAACTACTTCAAAATTCTAGAAGATGGTACAAAGCAAAAGGTCGTCTTCCGGGATAATTCTGGCGCGATGCTCGTGGATACAGCGGAACTTAGAAAATTTTGTGCGGCACGGGGGCTAATGATTCTCCTTCAAGTGGATTCGGTGCAGTTTTTTGAAACGCCCCAAGAGGAAATCTCTGAAGAAATAGTGGATTCCGGACTTTGTGCCAGTCGGCATGTTACTAACGATTCCTTTTCTGGTAAACCTGCTTTTGGTCGACTCCTTGGAAAGCGGTTGATCGATGCGTTACCTATAGAGAGATGCGGAATCTGGCCATATGAGGGCGATAAGTCATACGAATTATTCATCATCGGTGCCTTGGATGATGGCTCTGATGCACTTTTTTCATCCGATCCCGATCACCTCGCAGACTATTTCGGGAAAAACTCAGACAACCCTAACTACCTCACCCCTGTGCATTTTCGAAAGGATGTGCTGAAGAAATATTTGGAAAAGCCAAGCCTTTATTCGGTAGAGGATGGATATCTACGCTGCGGGAGTATGTGGGGGCTGCGTATGGATAACGATCACGCAGATAAGGTAGTGGTATTCTTGGGGGATTTGGGGCGAGACCTGCCAGAAACTGAACAAAGGTACTGGCGCTCCTTTAATATCCGACCTGATGGAGGACTGAGCGAGACGTGTTTTAAACGGTCTTTTCTGGCGGAGTTCACCGATCCGAATAGCCCTGAGCTAGCTATCAAATTCGAGCGCCGTAAGCTTTTGAAGAAATGGCATGCCGCGTTTGGTTTTGATTTGTATGTGGAATTCCATAAAAACGATTCCGGTGTGCTCTCCGATGTCCGTGCGCCCATTTCCGACGAATGGACCGAATTCGACCGATGCACTATTGCGGCAACTAAAGTGTTTATTGACTATCTGAACGAGTCGCAACTAGCAAAATTGGCCGCAACAGAAATCGCGAAAATGAAAGAGGCAGCACCTGAAAAGCCAATCAGGGGCATCGACAAGTTACAGGCATGGCTACATCAAAATGGAGACGAAAAATCTCCAGTGGGTCTGGTCTCCTCACTACGACTATTGCAAGAGTTAAGGTCAAAATCCGCCGCGCATCGTAAGAGCAGCGCGTTGACGGCATTATTGAAGGACAAAGGGCTGGATGACGAATCGCCGAGGGAAGTGTATCGCCAGCTGATATTGGAGCCTATGCTCGATTATTGCCGACAGCTTTCAGGGTTTGCTGAAACCCATCTTCAAGGCGTGAAGTAAGCGGTGCCCAACAGAACAAATTAACTCGGACCGCAAAAACCGCTGCGCGTTTTTTACGCCCGGTTATTTGCGGCGTAGGAGTAGGGGACGTCCTGTAAGCGCCGATGAAAACCGGCAGAGAGTAGAGAATGCAAGTTTCTTACATGAAAGGTCCAGCCAGCCATCATGGCCCCGAGTCATGCCTCGATATTCAGCAAGGAAGGAAAGTTGGGGACGCCCCTCAATAAATCAAAAAGTAGTGTTATTTTTTATGATCGTCAATTGACGTTATCTAATTACATCATAAACATTAAAGAACAATGGGGGTCGCCATATCTCAGGATACCCGGTATCCTTCAATCACAGCCTGTTCCATACGGTTAACCTCATCATCGCTCAGAAAACTGAAATGAGCCTCCCTTTTCTTTGCAGAAAGGTGACCATGGTTTTGCAGGCAGAGTCTGATAAAAAGATTGATTTTTTGATCGGGCATATCGACGATATCCTGAATTGCTGCTTTGACCCGGTCATAACTCACAAGAAAATCAAGTTCTTCTTTCAATTCCTCATCGACCGTTTACATGACAAAATCATAGAGGGCCTGAGCTGATGCCAAACCCAAGGGATATCGGAATGCGTCCACCCACAATAGCGGAACGTCGGTTTGAAGAGTTTCGTGACAAACTGCAGGGACTTTCGACACAGGATATATTCGATTTCATTTATCGGAACAATCTCTGGGACAGTCCTGAGTCATTATCAGGATTAGGGTCGCAACTCGATGCTACAACACAATTGCGGTCTCAACTGCCCCTCATGCTTGCCCGGCTGGGGATTGAAACCCTCCTCGATATTCCATGCGGTGATTTCTCCTGGTTGAGCACCGTCAACCTCAATGTCAATTGCTACATCGGAGCCGACATCGTTCCGGGAATTGTTGAGCGGAATATCTCAAGATATCGGGATTCGCATCCTTTCGCAGAATTTCGTGTGCTTGACCTGACGAAGGATCCGCTTCCTGAGGGTGATGCTCTTTTGTGCCGGGATTGTCTCGTGCATTTACCCTACTCTTTGATTGCAGATGCATTGAAAAACATAGCACGTTCCCGGATCCGGTATGTTCTTCTCACGACATTTGTGGGAAGCGAACGGGTAAATGCTGACATTGAGGCCGGCAACTGGAGACCGTTGAATTTTGAAAAGCCGCCGTTTTCATTTCCGAAGCCCGAGATTGTTCTCATCGAGGGCTGTACTGAAGAACAGGGAGCGTATGCCGACAAGGCACTTGGTGTATGGGGCGTAGATCAACTTCGTGAATTTGCGGGGAAGGGAAGCCTGTGAGCTGACCATTTTATATTATTGTTCCGGCAACAATAAGTCGCAAGGAAATCCATGCAACGGGCCTGTCATTCCGCAATGAAGCGTAGCGGAATGAAGAATCCATCATATTACTAAACAATAAGTTATGGATTCTTCGCCTTGCTCAGAATGACAGAATCGAGCTATTGTCAGCTAACCGGGATTGACAGTTTTAATCACCGGATTAATACTGAAAATGTTAAAAGTGCTGGGCTTTTCCTGACTACGGCAGCACTTTCGTGATGCTGATGAAAACTGTATATTTCTGTCTATAATGGACAGATTATAAGAGGAAAGGATGGATATGGAAAATTGGCAGATACAGAAAGCGAAAAATCATTTTAGCGATCTGGTACGGAAAGCGCAGGAAGCCGGACCGCAGACAATCACGAAGCATGGAAAGGCACAGGCAGTGCTGATTTCAATGCAGGATTATTGTAACCTGATGAGAAAGCAGGAGTCTCTGGTGGAGTTTTTTCAAAGGTCGCCATTGAAAGGGGTAACTCTTGATCTTGAGAGACGGAAGGATAAGGGCAGGGAGATCGAGCTGTGAGTTTTCTGCTGGATACCTGCGTGATTTCCGAAATGGTACGCCCCGTTCCTGATGCCGGGGTTGTCCAGTGGATCGAGAAGCATGACGAGTTCGATCTTTACCTGAGTGTCATAACCCTCGGCGAAATCCAGAAAGGCATCTCCAGACTATCATCCGGCAAAAAGAAATCCCGGCTTACGGCATGGCTGAAAGAAGAACTGGAAGTCAGATTTTCCGGGAGAATTATTCCTGTTACCGCAGATATCGCTGTAAAGTGGGGTTCCATGCTTGGATTGGCTGAAAATAACGGTCAGCCGCTATCCGTTGTCGACGCCCTCATTGCCGCAACGGCCTCTGTGCATAATCTGATCCTCGTAACAAGGAACATCAGCGACTTCTGTGGTTGCTCTATCGATATTGTGGACCCATGGAGCGTTGCCTGAAAGGGACATGGCGCCCCTTCAGTAACTTAAATCAATACCCGAAAAGCATTCGCTCCCCGCATCAGAGGGGGAGCGTTTTGCACTGGCTGAAGAAATCGCGCAGGCGATGGGTGCCGTACTTCGGCGAGACGAAATCCATCTTGCTGAGCGTGGTGGCGAAGAGCGCGACATCATGCACGTCACGGTTGAATATCCCGACAATTCCGACCAGACCGTCGGCGAGCCAGAAGGGCAGGGGCACCAGCGCAGGCTTCGTTCCGGCGATTTCGCACGCCAGGTCGACCATTTCGCGATAGGTGAAGACTTCCGGACCGCCAACTTCGATTTCCCGTTCCTTGCTGTCGACCGCATCGGCACAGACTTTGGCGAGGTCGGCTCCGTGGATGGGGTTCTGACGGCAGTAGCCGTCGCCGATCCAGAGCATGAAGCCCCGGCGGGCGCGGGCGACGAACTGGCCGATCTCCGAGAAGAAGCCGTTCGGGCGGATGATCGTGCTTTCGATCTTTGCGGCCTGAAGCTCTTTCACGAACTTTTCATGCGCCTGTATGTTGGGAATGTTCATCATGCGGTGCGCATCGAAGGCCGAGACGTAGATGAATTTCTTCACCCCGGCTTTCAGCGCGAGATCGAGGATGTTCATGTTTCCCTGGTAGTCAACATCGAAGTTCGAGTGCTTGAAATCGGGCTTGATCATGCCGAGGGACGAAAAAACCACATCGATGCCGTCGCAGAGCCCCGCGAGGGTTTCAGGTTTCGTGGCGTCGCCGAAGACCACTTCGTCGACAAGGGTGTCGATTGACGGCGCGAAGAACGGTCCGGGTTTTTTGAACTTTTCGGGATTACGCACCAGGGCGCGCACGAAGTAACCGCGGTTTTTGAACTCCTGAACCGCATAACGGCCGAGATAACCGGTAGCGCCGGCTACAAGAACTTTCTTCATTGATTGCACGGGATAAGAGTGATGTAATAAAGCTGTTTCAGCCGTCACACCGGAAGGGGACTGCTTGATTGGCTGTCAATATACGAATTTCGAAAAGGATAACTGCACGGATGGATGCGGGTCATAAGGATAGCAGCGCTGATACCGGCCAGGAAAAGAAAAGCGTCATGACCTGAAAAATTTCTCGTATCCCTTTCCCGCAGCATATCCTGCCAGCAGCCCTGCGAGCATATACGGTATGTTCAAAGACCATAACGGCGTGAGAAAATAGAGGAAATCGAAGACCCAGAAGACATCGATAAAGGTCCTGACCGTTCCGACGATGCCGCCGGCCAATCCCCCGGCAATGAATATCGTTCTTCCGGTACAGGACCCCAGTCCGAGAAAAGGTTTTGCAAGTACCTGGCGTCCGGCATAGGCAAGGATGATGTATGAAATTGCAAACCAGACCGAAAAGGGAGTCAGGATGAGGATACTGCCCGGGCTCAGGAAGTAAGCCCATGGCACCGTAGGCTTTCCGATCGATGAAAGGTAGAGTTTCACTCCGGCGCCGACAAGCCATGGCAGTACCAGACCGGTAATGATGATTGCACGAAGGAAATAACGGTACCATGATCCTTCTGCACATTCGTCCCGTTGTTTCCGCACGGTTTCGCCGGCAGCCTCTTCGCCCGATGTCTCGTTCCATGAGCCCGTATCCCGGAGCAACTGCAGTGCGAGAACTGCGATAACACACGGAATGGCCACTCCGGCCATTGGGGCGACCATTGAAAGGATAGAGGGTTGTGTTAAACCGAGGGATGTAATTTTACCTAAAGACAACAGGATTGACACCGCGGAAGTGATATATATAAGTATGTCAGCACCGGCAGCGGCCATTGTCGTCAAGGCACCCCAGCGGCGCAGCATGAAAAAACCGCCGCCGCCGGCAAGATACATGAACAGGAGAAAGGGGTGGGAAACGGTATAGGCGGCAGCAAGATAATCAGTCAGCTGTTCGAGCGGCTTATGCGGCATGGTCAGGAACCCTACAGCTGCAAAAGTGCCCCAGAGATGCGCTGCAAGTGTATAGATGATGACAATAATGCCGAACGTCCTTGGTTTTTGCATTGATATGATCCTTTTGATGACAGAGTGTATAAAGTCGAGCAGTCTTGAATTTCCGGAAAACGATTTCTTCCCGGTAATCGCCTTGAATTGACTGACACTTTTCAAGGACTTCCATGTATCATCTTTATAAAATATACGTTAATAAAACTATCCATTTTCCATGGCAGACGCCGGGAAATGTGAAAAGCTCGTCACGAATATCCAGGTCATGAGGTGCGAATCAAATGCACAGCGATGATGCATCATGTATTTACAAGCTGCATTTTTTAAGCGATATGATTGATGTAAATTATCAGGCACATCTATTTATTTGTTCCGAAGCCCTATTGCTGCGTTGGGCGGTGCTCGAAATCCTCATGTACTACGTGTACACTCCGGTTTCTCCACTCCGTCCGCCTTGCACTAGTGCTTCTCACGACAATAAATAGATGTGCCCTATTGAGAATTACCAGGGATTTCAGCAAGCCAAGGCCATGAACCATGGAGGGGATACTCGATGCGTTGAATGACTGTAACAATCAAAAAGAAGCGTTATGAAAAAATTACTGGTTCTTCCGTTGATCATGCTGATGCTGGCAGGATTCAGCACCGTCGGTATTTCAAAGAATCCAGCAGGCAAAGTTCGGAAGCCCTGTCAGTATGAACAGATAGGATTTGCAGACTACCCTTATCGCAGTTTTCTGAAAAACTGGAATGATGATGCTCATCCGGTATTTTATGCTCTGATCCGGTCTGCGGAAGAGTATGATACCTTTTTCGCTCCTGCCGCCGTCATGGGGAATAAAAGTCCCTATGCGCCGGACCCTGATTTATACAAAAAGTACAATCTTCTTGTAGTGGCGCGCGTCACAAAACCGGCGCAAAACGGGAAATCCATGTTTTCGATCGAGAAATTTGTGAAGCAAAATGATACCGTCTGGCTTTACTACAAGCTTGGCCGCCCGGACCGGAAAGCGACCTGGACGATCAAAGACGGCCTGGTTATAAAAATCGATAAAGCACCCATAAGGAAGATCGTTATCCGCGAGAATAACCGTACGGTCGGAGAGCTCGATATCGAAAACAGCGTTCTCTCTGTGGAGAAGCCTCCGGTGAAATGATCGCCTGAATACTTTGCCGGGCTGGGGCCTGGCGCTCCCGGCAAAGCAAAGGGTATGCCCAAAAGGTAAATAAGTTTATATTGAACACGCTGCAGGGCAGGGTCCTGAAAGAGCTGTTTCAATATTTTTTTTTGACTGGTTGCAATGAAACTGAGCGATTTTGGTTTTGACCGGTGGTTCGCGGCACATACCGGTGATATCTGCCGCGAAGGGCAGGAAATTGCTCGTGTTTCAGCAGTCGACCGCAACTCTTTTCTTGTCAGGAATGAAAATGGAGAGTTGCCCGCTGAACTTTCAGGAAAGTTTCTCTACGCCGTCGATTCCCCGGTCGATATGCCCTGCGTCGGCGACTGGGTTGCCGTGCAGTATTACAACGAGGGGGCATCGGCAATCATCAATGGTCTTTTTCCTCGAAAGTCCTTTCTGCGCAGGAAAAGCGCCGGTGCGGCCGTGGATTACCAGATGATCGCGGCGAACATCGATACCGCGTTCATTATCCAGTCCTGTCACTTTGACTTCAATCTGCCAAGGCTGAACCGGTACCTCGCCATGGTCGCCGACGGCGATGTGGAGCCAGTTGTCATCCTTGCCAAAACAGATCTGATCTCCTCCGATGAGCTGAACGAGAAGCTTGCCGCTGTAAGAGAGGCAGGAATCACGGCCAGGGTTATCACGCTCAGCAACCTCACCGGAGAAGGGTGCGACAAATTCCGGCAGATGCTGCAGCCGGGACGGACCTGTTGCCTGCTAGGGTCGTCAGGCGTCGGAAAGACGACACTGCTCAATCGCATGATCGGACGGGACGAACTCTATACCGGAGCGGTAAGCGGAACAGGTGAAGGTAAACATACGACAACGCGCCGGCAGCTGATTATTCTCGATAACGGCGTCATGTTCATCGATACTCCGGGCATGCGGGAGCTGGGTCTGCTGGGTGCGGGAGAAGGGCTCGACAAAGGGTTCGAGGATATCTTAGAGCTTTCAAAAACCTGTCGGTACACCGATTGCACCCATACACAGGAATCCGGTTGCGCCGTGCTCGCGGCGATTGCCGGCGGCGAACTGGGCAGGGAGCGTTATTCCGGTTACCTGAAGCTCAGAAAAGAGTCCGAATACCATGAGATGTCCTACCTCGAGAAACGGAAAAAAGAACGGGAATTCGGACGCTTCGTCAAAAAAGTGAAGAAAGATATGAACAAGTGGTGAAGCTGAAAAGCTCTTGCGATGGCCGTACTTGGTTTAAGCTTTAATATTCCATACCTTCCATTCCTCCCGGGCAGGATCGCCGTATCCCCCTTGCGGCACTTCCGGAAGTGGCCGTTTGTCACCCCGCGAACGGGAAAGCGAATGACAATACATTTTTTATGAAACAGGAAAAAATGTTGCTTTGCGTTTTGTTTTTTTGCCGATTTCGCTTACATTGTTCGTCCTTATAGATTTTTTATACATCGCATTTTGTAATCAGTGGATTTTAAATAGAAAGAAAACAAAGTATGCCGACGATTCAGCAGCTCATCAGGCTCGGAAGAAGTGTGAAAGCGTCCAAAACAGCGTCACCGGCGCTTGAAAAATGTCCGCAGAAGCGCGGGGTTTGCACTCGTGTTTATACAACGACGCCCAAAAAACCTAACTCCGCCTTGAGAAAGGTTGCTCGTGTAAGGTTATCCAACAAGATCGAGGTTACGGCCTATATCCCGGGTGAAGGTCACAACCTGCAGGAGCACTCGATCGTTCTGATCAGGGGTGGTAGGGTGAAGGATCTTCCCGGTGTACGTTATCATATCGTTCGCGGTTCTCTGGATACATCCGGGGTTGCCGACCGCAAACAGAGTCGTTCGAAGTACGGTGCAAAGCAGCCGAAAGCTGGAGCGCCTGCTCCTGCAAAAGGAAAGAGATAAGGTTGAATCATAAATCCTGAGAATAGTATGTCGAAAAAAGGTAGCTATAAAAGAATCGGTGGTGATTTTCGTTTCGGCGATGAAAGTGTTGCTCGTTTCATCAATGCGGTGATGCTTGACGGCAAGAAAGCTGTTGCTACGAAATTGGTCTATGATGCCTTTGGTATCATTGCCGAGAGGACAAACGGCGAGGACCCACTGGAGGTTTACCGCAAGGCGATCGCGAATATTGCTCCGGTTGTGGAGGTTCGCAGTAAGCGTGTTGGTGGCGCGACCTATCAGATTCCAATGGAAGTCAAGCCTTCAAGAAGGTCCGCTCTTGCGTTCCGCTGGCTCAAGACATATGCTTCCAGGCGCGGTGGAAAGTCAATGGCTGAAAAACTTGCTGCTGAGCTGCTGGATGCTGCGAGCGAGCAGGGTGCGTCGGTGAAAAAGCGTGACGAAGTGCATAAGATGGCTGATGCCAACAAGGCTTTCGCTCATTTCAGGTTCTAAATTGTTTTTGAAAGTGTAGATAATCGTCCAATATTTTTTTATGACAAGGCTCGTTGATTTAGATAAGGTTCGGAATATCGGTATCATGGCTCACATCGATGCCGGTAAGACTACGACTACGGAGAGGATTCTTTATTATACCGGTCGTCTCCACCGCATGGGTGAAGTTCATGAAGGTGGTGCCACAATGGACTGGATGGAGCAGGAGAAGGAACGCGGCATTACGATTACCTCTGCGGCGACTACCTGTTTCTGGAAGCCCAAGTACGGCAATTACGCCGATGTCCGCCACAGGATCAATATCATCGATACGCCGGGTCATGTCGACTTCACGGTCGAAGTGGAGCGTTCGCTTCGCGTGCTTGACGGGGCGGTCGCGCTGTTCTGTGCGGTCGGCGGTGTGGAGCCTCAGTCAGAAACGGTGTGGCGTCAGGCTAACAAGTATGGTGTTCCCCGTATTGCCTATGTCAACAAGATGGACAGGACCGGGGCGAACTTTTTCGATACCGTGAAATCGATCAGGGAGAGGCTTGGTGCCAATCCGGTACCCCTTCAGATACCTATCGGTGAAGGCGAGATGTTTGCAGGGTTCGTTGATCTTATAAGAATGAAAGGTATCATCTACAACAAGGAAGATGGCAGTACCTATGATGAAGTTGAAATTCCCCATGACCTTGTCAATGAGGCGAGGACCTGGAGGATCAATATGCTTGAAGCGGTTTCGGAGCTTGATGAGTCCCTTCTCGAAAAATATCTGAATGGCGAAAACATCACTGAAGAAGAGGTGCGGAATATTCTTCGTCAGGCGGCCCTGAAGGTTGATATCATTCCTGTTCTCTGTGGTTCATCTTTCAAGAACAAGGGTGTGCAGTTCATGCTCGATGCGGTTGTGGAGTACCTCGCTTCGCCGGTTGATGTCGGTGCAGTAGAGGGTCACCATCCGCGTACCGATGAGCCTGTGACCCGTTCACCGAAAGATGAGGAGCCGTTTGCCGCTCTTGCTTTCAAGATCGCTACCGATCCGTTTGTCGGTAAACTGACCTTCTTCAGGGTTTATTCCGGTGTGCTCAATGCCGGAAGCTATGTGCTCAATACCATGACCGGCAAGAAAGAGCGTATCGGGCGTGTGCTTCAGATGCACTCCAATAAAAGAGAGGATATAGATTGTGTTTACTGCGGCGACATCGCTGCGGCGGTAGGATTGAAGGATGTCAGGACCGGCGATACGATCTGTGACGAAAACCATCCGGTGGTTCTCGAGAAAATGGTTTTTCCCGAGCCGGTTATCCAGATTGCGATCGAGCCGAAGACAAAGAGTGACTCCGACAAGCTTGGCATGTCACTTGCGAAACTTGCAGAGGAGGATCCGACCTTCAAGGTCAAGACTGATGAAGAAACCGGCCAGACCCTTATTGCGGGTATGGGCGAGCTTCATCTCGAAATCCTTGTGGACAGGCTGAAGCGTGAGTTCAAGGTCGAGGCGAATGTCGGTCAGCCGCAGGTTGCCTATCGCGAAACGATCAGAAAAGAGGTCGAGTTCGAGGGCAAGTTTGTCCGTCAGTCCGGCGGTAAAGGCCAGTTCGGTCTCGTTGTGCTCAGGGTCGAGCCGCTCGAGGAAGGGAAGGGTTACGAGTTTGTCGATGCCGTCAAGGGTGGTGTCATTCCGAGGGAATATATTCCCGCAGTCAATGCCGGTATTCAGCAGGCCATGAAAGATGGTGTTGTTGCAGGTTTCCCGATGCAAGATATCAGGGCTACCCTGATCGATGGTAAATACCATGAGGTTGACTCTTCGGAAATGGCCTTCAAGATTGCCGGATCCATCGGTTTCAAGGGAGCGGCCAAGAAAGCTAACCCTGTTCTGCTGGAGCCGATCATGAAAGTTGAGGTTGTTACGCCTGAAGAATATCTCGGTGACGTGATGGGAGACCTTTCAAGCCGCCGCGGCCATATAGAAGGTATGGGACAGCGTGCAGGCGCCCAGTTTGTCAATGCGAAAGTGCCGCTTTCCGCTATGTTCGGTTATTCTACCGATCTTCGTTCTATGAGCCAGGGACGGGCCAATTATTCTATGGAATTTGATTGTTACCGCGAAGTGCCGCGCAATATCGCGGAAGCTTTGCAGGAGAAGAGGGTAGGCAAGGAATAAACGAAGAAGGCGTTCACGCAAGCAGATTTAATTATTACAAACAATAACAGATAACCGATACGGAGAAAGTTATGGCAAAAGATACTTACAAGAGGGATAAACCCCACGTAAATATAGGAACCATCGGTCACGTCGACCATGGCAAGACAACCTTGACGGCGGCGATCACTTCCGTCCTTGCAAAGCAGGGTCTTGCCCAGCAGCGCGATTTCGGCAGCATCGACAAGGCGCCGGAAGAAAGAGAACGTGGTATCACCATCTCTACCGCACATGTCGAGTACCAGACTGCCAAACGTCACTATGCGCACATCGACTGTCCGGGTCACGCTGACTATATCAAGAACATGATCACCGGTGCTGCCCAGATGGACGGTGCTATCCTCGTTGTGGCGGCGACCGACGGCCCGATGCCCCAGACCCGTGAGCACATCCTGCTCGCTCGTCAGGTCAACGTTCCTGCGCTTGTGGTTTTCCTCAACAAAGTTGATATTGCTGATCCTGAACTTATCGAGCTCGTAGAGCTCGAACTGAGAGAGCTCCTTACCGAGTACAACTTCCCCGGCGACGATATTCCCATCATCAAAGGTTCCGCTCTTAAAGCCCTCGATGGCGATCCGGAAGGCGAGAAATCCATCCTCGAGCTTATGGATGCAGTAGATGCATTCATTCCTGAGCCGGTCCGCGACATCGACAAGCCGTTCCTTATGCCGGTCGAAGACGTGTTCTCGATTTCAGGCCGCGGTACCGTCGGTACCGGAAGGATCGAAAGGGGCCGTATCAAGATCAACGAAGAGGTCGAAATCGTCGGTATTAAACCGACCCGCAAATCCGTCGTTACCGGCATCGAAATGTTCCAGAAGCTGCTCGATGAAGGTCAGGCGGGTGACAACGCAGGTCTTCTGCTCAGGGGTGTCGACAAGACCGAACTCGAGCGTGGTATGGTTATCGCCAAACCTGGCAGCATCAAACCGCACACCAAGTTCAAGGCAGAGGTCTATATCCTGAGAAAGGAAGAAGGCGGCCGTCACACTCCGTTCTTCAACGGCTACCGTCCGCAGTTCTACTTCCGTACCACAGACGTTACCGGTTCGGTAACCCTGCCGGAAGGCGTCGAGATGGTCATGCCTGGCGACAACCTCTCCATCGAGGTCGAGTTGCTCGCTCCTATCGCTATGGATGAGAACCTCCGCTTCGCTATCCGTGAAGGCGGCCGTACAGTCGGTGCAGGTTCCGTAAGCAAGATTATCGAGTAACAAGGTCGTATGCTTTCCGGGACGGGGCAGAAAAACCCCGTCCCATTTATTGATAACAAAGAAACAGGGTTGACAAGTGGCTGTACAGCAAAAGATCAGGATAAAGCTCAAGTCTTACGACCATAGTCTGGTTGATAAGTGGGCGTTAAGGATTATTGACGTGGTCAAGCAGACGGATGCCATCATCTTTGGTCCAATACCGCTGCCCACAAAAACACATGTGTATACCGTCAACCGGTCTCCGCATGTTGACAAGAAGTCACGCGAGCAGTTCTCCTTCTCCTCTCACAAGAGGCTGATCGAGATTGTAAACCCGACTTCCAGAACTATTGATATGCTTATGAAGCTCGAGCTTCCAAGCGGTGTGGATGTTGAAATCAAGTCTTAAAGAATATTTGAAAAGCTAATTTTATGGGTGCGATTCTTGGAAAGAAAATCGGCATGACCCGTTTATACAATGACAAACGCGAGGCTGTTTCCTGCACGATCATCGAAGCGGGACCATGCTTTGTGACGCAGGTTAAACGTGTTGATACGGATGGCTACGATGCTTATCAGATCGGTATCGGAGAAAGAAAGGAAGCGAAAGTAAGCAAGCCATTGCAGGGTCATTACAAAAAGGCCGGAGTCACACCAGGCTTTATGATGGCGGAGTTTGACTTCTCACAGGTAGGAAGCGAGCTTGAACTTGGCAGTCCTGTCAGTGTGGAATCCTTCAAGGTAGGTGAAAAAATCAAAGTCCTCGGTGTTTCGAAAGGTAAAGGTTTCGCCGGTGTCGTAAAACGTTATAACTTCGGCGGCGGTTCCAGGACCCACGGTCAGTCTGACAGGCTCAGGGCTCCGGGTTCGGTCGGCGGCTCTTCGGACCCTTCGAGGGTTTTCAAGGGTACCAGAATGGCCGGGCGCAAAGGCTCAGACAATGTGACCATCAGGAACCTCGAGATTTTCAAGATCATGCCTGAATCGAATCTGATCGTTGTCAAGGGTGCTGTACCAGGTCCGCGCAATTCCTATGTAAAGATTGTTTCTATAAAAAAGTAAATGCTGAATGTTCGAAGCTATGGAACTTAAAGTCTTAAATACCGGCGGCAAAGAAACCGGGGAAACAGTAACGCTCCGTGACGATATATTCGGCGTTGAAGTGTCCGAGCACGCAATGTACCTTGATGTAAAGGCGATACTTGCAAACAAACGCCAGGGCACGCACAAGGCCAAAACCCGCGCCGAAGTCAGAGGCGGCGGTCGGAAGCCGTTCCGACAGAAAGGAACAGGCAACGCCCGCCAGGGTTCGAGCCGATCTCCCCTGCACAGCGGCGGTGGAACTATTTTTGGACCTGTTCCCCATACCTACGAGCAGAAAGTGAACAAGAAAGTTAAACTGCTCGCACGCCGTTCCGCCCTGAGTGCAAAAGCACAGGCAGGAATGATCGTCGTGGTCGAGGATTTCAGGTTCGATTATATAAAGACAAAACCTTTTGCGGAAATTCTCAGGAATCTCGGACTCTCCGAGAAGAAAACATTGCTGCTTACTCCGGAATATGACATGATCATTGCAAGATCCGGAAGAAACATCGACGCATTGAATATCATGACTGCCGACAAGGCATCAACCTATGATATTCTTCACAGTCAGACCGTGCTTGTCCAGAAAACAGCGCTGAAAAAAATAGAAGAGACGTTAGGATAATTGCAGATTTCCAGAAAAAAGGAGTTAAAGAGATGAAAAACCCGTTGTTACGCCCCTGGTTGACGGAAAAAAGTACCGGGCTGACAGAGCAGAAAGGACAGTATGTCTTCAAAGTTAAGCCGGATGCTGATAAAGAGGATATCAAAAAAGCGATCGAGCAGAAATTCGGCGTACAGGTAAAGTCGGTCAGAACGATTAACTGCCTTGGGAAATCCCGCGTCCAGCATACGAGGAAAGGTTTGATCACGGCAAAGAAGAGCGACTGGAAAAAAGCGGTCGTCACCCTTGCCAAAGGTCAGGCGATAGATTATTACTCTGGTTCGGCCCAGAAGAGCGAAGGATAGAACTTATAAAAGGATAGATCATACATTCAAATGGCTATAAGGAAATTAGCGCCGGTTACTCCAGGGTCCAGATACATGTCTTACCCTGCTTTCGATGAAATCACGAAAAGCGAGCCAGAAAAAAGCCTGCTCGTTCCTCTGAAGAAATCAGGAGGAAGGAATGCGGCGGGAAGGAAAACTTCCAGGCACAGGGGTGGTGGACATAAAAGGTTTTACAGGATCGTCGATTTCAAGCGCAACAAGGATGGAGTGCTTGCAACTGTCGCCGGAATTGAGTATGATCCGAACCGCTCATCAAGAATTGCATTATTGCATTACAATGACGGAGAAAAACGTTATATTCTCGCCCCGAAAGGTTTGAAAGTCGGCGACAAGGTCGAAAGTGGCGAGAAGGTCGAGATCAAGGCCGGAAACACCATGCCGCTGAAGAACATCCCGCTCGGGACCGATGTGCACAACATTGAGATGAAGGCAGGAAAAGGCGGACAGATCGTCAGGTCTGCGGGAACATTCGCAACACTTGCCGCACGTGAGGGCGATTATGCAACCCTGAAGCTTCCTTCGGGCGAGATCCGCAAGATCAGGGTAGAGTGCCGTGCCACCATAGGTGTCATCGGCAACGCCGATCACGAGAATGTCGTTCTCGGCAAGGCGGGAAGAAGCCGCTGGCTTGGTATCAGGCCGCAGACAAGAGGTATGGCCATGAACCCGGTCGACCACCCGATGGGCGGCGGTGAAGGTAAATCGAAATCCGGCGGTGGAAGAAGGCATCCGAAATCACCGTGGGGCCAGCTTGCAAAGGGCTTCAAGACAAGGAACAGGAAAAAAGCTTCACAGAAACTGATTGTACGCGGCAGAAACGCCAAATAACTATAGAGGAAAACATCAAGCAGAGAAACTATGCCAAGATCACTCAAGAAAGGACCTTTTATCGATATCAAACTTGAAAAAAGGATCCTTGATATGAACAGCAAAGGAGAAAAGAAGGTTGTCAAGACCTGGTCAAGAAGTTCAATGATCTCTCCGGATTTTGTCGGTCATACCGTAGCCGTACACAATGGCAAGAACCACGTGCCTGTCTATGTCAGTGATAACATGGTTGGTCACAAGCTTGGTGAGTTCGCTCCGACAAGATTGTATCGCGGTCATGCCGGCGGAAAGAGCGAAAAGGGTGGTTCGGCACCTCGAAAAAAATAAATAGATAAACGCGAAAGGGTAAAGATATCATGCAAGCTAAAGCAGTTTTACGACATACGCCGACATCACCGAGGAAAATGCGTCTGGTTGCAGGCCTCGTTCGTGGCAAGCAGGTCGATCAGGCAAAAGCTATTCTGCTGAACTCGACAAAAGCGGCATCCCAGAATGTTATGATGACACTGAAGTCAGCCGTCGCAAACTATGCACAGCTCAACCCTGATGACAGGGCTAGCGAGCAGGAACTGTTCATCAAAGAGGTTTTCGTCGATCAGGGCGTTACCATGAAGAGGACTCTTCCCGCTCCGATGGGGCGTGCCTATAGGGTTCGCAAAAGATCGAATCATCTGACAATAGTGGTTGACAAGGTTAACAATCCAGTAACAAAATAAAACAAGGAGAGCGCATTGGGTCAGAAAGTTAATCCTACTGGATTCAGGCTTGGAATTATCAAAGACTGGACTTCCCGCTGGTATGATGACAGTCCTGTGATTTCTGAAAAAATCATGCAGGACCATATTATCCGCAACTATGTCCTTGCAAGGCTGAAAAAGGAAAGGGCGGGTATTGCTCGCATCGTTATCGAAAGAACGACGAAGCATGTCAAGATCAATATCCATGCTTCCCGTCCCGGTGCTGTTGTCGGAAGGAAAGGCGAAGAGATCAACAATCTCTCCCAGGAACTGAGCCGCATCACCGGAAAAGAGGTGAAGATCGATGTCGTGGAAGTTATCAAACCGGAAATCGAAGCACAGTTGATCGGTGAAAATATCGCCTACCAGCTCGAGAACCGAGTCTCTTTCAGAAGGGCAATGAAGCAGGCTATCCAGCAGGCAATGCGTTCCGGTGCGGAAGGCGTCAGGATCAGGTGTGCAGGCCGTCTCGGAGGCGCCGAGATCGCACGTGCCGAACAGTACAAGGAAGGAAAGATTCCTCTTCACACTATTAGAGCCAATGTCGATTATGCAAGTGTAACGGCACATACCATCGCAGGTACGATCGGTATCAAGGTATGGGTATATAAAGGCGAGGTCCTTGTTCAGCGTATCGATGCGATCGAAGAGGACGAGCAGAAGAGAATGAAGGAAAGACGCAGCGATTCAGGTGCGAGAGGCCGCGAAGGACGCGGTGGAAAGCGCCGCCACCGCGCAAAGCGATCATAATATAAAGGACCACACAATCAGAAAAAGAATGGAGTTGCCGGTATGTTAATGCCCAAGAAAGTTAAATATAGAAAGACACAACGAGGCCGGATGAAAGGCAATGCCGGGCGCGGTACAGCTGTATCTTTCGGTTCTTTCGGTCTTAAGGCCACAGAACCGGCATGGATCACCAGCCGTCAGATTGAGGCTGCCCGTATTGCGATGACCAGGTTCATGAAGAGGGACGGTAAAATCTGGATCAGGATTTTCCCTGACAAGCCGGTAACGAAGAAAGCCGCAGAAACAAGGATGGGTTCCGGTAAGGGTTCGCCAGAGTTCTGGGTAGCCGTTGTGAAGCCGGGAAGGGTCATGTTCGAGGCCGACGGTGTTTCGCAGGAAGTTGCAACCGAGGCATTCCGCCTTGCCGCAAAGAAGCTTCCGATCAAGACGAAGTTTGTTGTGCGTCCTGATTACGAAGGATAACGAAGCCATTAATTCGACAAGAAGGTTTATATACTATGAAAAAATATGAAATAGAGGCCTTGAGCAGGCAGGAGCTGACCCAGAAGCTCAGACAGCTGGAAGACAGACTTGCAGATATCAATTTCTACAAGGTATTGGAGCAGCCGCAGAATCCGATGGTTTTCAAGAATTCGAAACGTGATATCGCGCGGATCAAAACAAGGCTCCATAAGCTCGCTGCCGCTGAGAAAGTTCAGGGCTGAGGGTAGGGCAATCATAATTTTATTTACATGGCAGAAAATAAAAAGGGCAGTGCATCAATGGAAAATAGTGCCGAGGTTAGGGGTAGAAAAAAGAGCTGGCAGGGCCGTGTCGTGAGCGACAAGATGGACAAAGGCTGCATAGTTGCCGTAGAACGCAGGGTACCGCATCCCGTTTATAAAAAGTATTTCAAGAAAACTACAAGGCTGATGGTTCACGATGAAAAGAATGAAGCCGGAATCGGTGATCTTGTAAAAGTCGTCGAATGCCGTCCTCTCAGCAAGAGGAAAAGCTGCCGGTTGGTGGAGATTATCGAGAAAGCCAGGTAAGAGCAGATTTTATACACTTATTAACGTTTTAGAAGGATGATCCAGAAAGAAACAAATCTGGTTGTTGCCGATAACAGCGGAGCCAAGAAAGTACGCTGCATTCATGTTTTCGGCGGAACCGGCAGGCGTTATGCCTCATTGGGCGATCAGGTTATCGTATCAGTGAAAACAGCCGTACCTGGCGGCGTCGTAAAGAAGAAGGATGTATGCAAGGCCGTCGTCGTCCGCTGCGTGAAAGAGTCGAGAAGAAAGGATGGTTCATACATCCGCTTCGATGAGAATGCCGTAGTGCTTCTCAATGCGCAGGGTGAGCCGAGAGGTACCCGTATTTTCGGACCTGTTGCAAGAGAGCTTCGCGACAAGAAATATATGAAGATTGTTTCTCTGGCGCCTGAAGTATTGTAGGCGTCACATGCGGGAGTAACTCAGTTGGTAGAGTCACAGCCTTCCAAGCTGTTGGTCGCGAGTTCGAGTCTCGTCTCCCGCTCAGGATTTTATGAATAATACCATATCAGTGAAAAATGAAAACTGGGATCAAGAAAGTTAAGCTGCATGTCAAAAAAAACGATAGCGTAGTCGTTATCAGCGGCAACGATAAAGGAAAGAGCGGAAAGATTCTGAAAGTGTTCCCGCAGAAATCCAGAGTCATTGTCGAAGGGGTAAATATCCGCAAACGTCACATGCGTCCGACCCAGAGCAGGCCACAGGGTGCCATTATCGAACGGGAATTTCCCATTCATGCATCCAACGTCAAGAAGAGCTGAGTGTTTTCAATAAGGAAAGGATGACAAAGACCATCCTTGTAAAAAAGTAAAGGAAAGAATGGCTAAAAATAAGGAAAAAGAAGCAGCTGCACCCGCGGATAATTCCAGGGCGAGGCTTGACACTTTTTATCATGAAAAAGTAGTACAGAAACTTACCGAGCGCTTTCAGTACAAAAATCGCATGAAAGTGCCCAGGCTCAATAAAATCTGCATAAATATCGGTGTAGGCGATGCCGCTGCGGAACCGAAACTTCTCGATACCGCCATGCAGGAGCTTGCACAGATCACAGGGCAGAAACCCCAGATCCGGAAAGCGAGAAAAGCTATTTCAAACTTCAAACTCCGTGAAGGACAGGCGATCGGCTGCAGGGTCACCCTCCGCCGCAAGGCCATGTACGAGTTCTTCGACCGTTTCGTAAGTCTCGCCGTACCGAGGATCCGCGATTTCCGCGGGCTCAGTGATACAAGCTTCGACGGCCGCGGCAACTACACTGTCGGCGTGAAAGAGCAGATCATTTTCCCGGAAATTGATATCGACAAGGTGCCGAGGATCTGCGGTATGGATATCAGTTTTGTAACATCAGCCCCAACAGACGAAGAGGCATATGCACTTCTTTCAGAACTTGGAATGCCATTTAAAAAGAAAAACTAAATAATTCAGAAGAGAGATGGCCAAGAAAAGCGTTGTAGCGAGGAACGAGAAAAGGAAAAAGCTTGTGGAGAAGTATGCCGCCCTGCGTGCTGAGCTGATAAAAGCCGGAGATTACGAAGCCCTTCGCAAACTGCCGAGGGACAGTTCCGCGACAAGAGTTCGCAACCGCTGCGTCCTCACCGGCCGCGGAAGGGGTATCAGTGCCAAGTACGGTCTGTGCAGGCAGATGTTCCGTAAATATGCTCTTGAAGGAAAGCTGCCCGGTGTTAAAAAAGCCAGCTGGTAAATCAGCGGTTTGAAGTTAAAGAAACATATTTGATCATTTTCGAAAGTAACCAACGTTCGCTATGCCTGTAACGGATTCTATTGCAGATTATATCACCCGTATCAGAAATGCGGGAAGAGCTAAAAACAAAACTACCGATATCCCGTATTCGAAGCTCAGGGAGAATATCTCTCAGCTTCTTCTTGAGAAAGGATACATCAAGAATTTCACGGTGATAACCGCCGAGAAATTTCCATTTCTGCGTATTGAACTGAAATATACGCAGCTGGGCGAGCCGGCGATCAAGGAGATTACCAGGGTCAGCAAGCCCGGACGCCGTGTATATGACGGAAAGGACATCAAGAAATATCTCGGTGGTCTCGGCTTGTACATCCTTTCCTCATCGAAGGGGATTATTACCGACAAGGAAGCGAGAGCACAGGGTCTCGGCGGTGAGATTCTGTTCCGCATCTATTAATCATAAGTCACAGAGCATAGGAATACCATGTCAAGAATAGGAAAAATGCCAATATCCCTGGGCAATCAGGCGAAAATAGAGTTACAGGACCAGCAGATCAGGGTATCGGGACCAAAGGGTGTACTTGAACAGCAGCTTACGGATCAGGTTCAGGTTAAAGTCGAGGATGGCATCGTAACCGTTCAGCGGATCGATGACTCGAAAAGAGCGAAAGCTCAGCACGGCCTTTACCGCATGCTTATCAGCAATATGGTTGAAGGCGTTACTAAGGGTTTCACAAGGAAACTTGAAATTGCGGGCGTCGGTTACCGTGCGGAAATGAAAAACGATCTGCTTGCATTGACACTCGGCTATTCGCACATGATCTATTTCAAGGCTCCTGACGAGATCAAGATAGAAGTTCCGGATCAGGTTACCATTCTGGTGAGCGGGATCGACAAGGCGCTTGTCGGCCAGATAGCGGCAAAGATCCGTTCGTTCAGGAAACCGGAACCATATCGTGGCAAGGGTATCAAATATGCAGGCGAAGTAATCCGCCGCAAGGAAGGCAAGGCCGCAGGCAAGTAAAGAGTGAATGAACAGCCCAAAAAGTAAGGCAATAACATTATACAACGGTTCAAGAGAATGAGTCAAATCGATAAAGCCGCAAGAAGGCAGAAAATCAAGGACAGAAGCAGAGGCAGTGTCAAAGGGACGATGGAAAAGCCGAGACTCTGCGTCTACAGGAGCCTTACCCAGATTTACGCACAGCTCATCGATGACGTGAACGGAAAAACAATCATGGCCGCGTCATCCATGTCCAATGTAAACAAGGACCTCAAAAGTACGAAGACCGAAGTATGCCGTATCGTAGGACAGCAGATCGCTGAAAAGGCGCTGGCCGGCGGTATCACGCATGTCGTATTTGACAGGAACGGATTTCGTTATCATGGAAGGGTCAAGGCATTGGCCGATGGTGCGAGAGATGCTGGACTGATCTTTTAAAATATATTTCAACGAGAAATTACATGGCGAAAACATCTGCTAAGAATATCAGGCCCGGAGAGCTTAATCTGAAGGAAAAGCTGGTTCATATCAACAGGACGGCAAAGGTTGTTAAAGGCGGTAAACGTTTCGGTTTCAATGCCATCGTGGTAGTCGGCGACAAGGAAGGTCATGTCGGTTACGGCCTCGGAAAAGCGAACGAAGTACAGGATGCCATTGCGAAAGGTGTAGAGGACGGCAAGAAAAACGTCATCAAGGTGCCTATCGTAAAAGGGACCATTCCGCATATGATCATTGCAAAATATGGTTCAGCAAAGGTAATGATGAAACCAGCCACACCAGGTACCGGTCTCATTGCCGGCGGTGCCGTCAGGGCTGTACTTGAAATGGCCGGTGTTCATGATGTTCTGACCAAGTCGCTCGGTTCTTCAAATCCGCATAACGTTGTGAAAGCCGCAATCAAAGGTCTGCAGAGCATATCGGATGCCTATGATGTCGGTGAAAGACGCTCCAAGAGCCTGAAGGATGTTTTTGAAAGCTAAAAAGAGAAAAAGCGATCATGAGTGAGAAAAAATTGAAAATTACCCAGGTGCGCAGCGTCATCGGCGGTACGAAGAAACAGAAAGACACTATCAAGGCTCTGGGGCTCGGCAGACCGAACTATCAGGTCGAAAAGGTTGACAACGCATGCACAAGAGGTCAGATCAGGGTTGTACAGCACCTTGTCAAGGTTGAGGAAATATAGATTTTTCTAATAGCAAGTCGGGAATTGAAACCATGGATTTAAGTTCACTTCGTCCAGCGAAAGGCGGCGCAGTTAAAAACAAGAAAAGGGTAGGCCGCGGTCAGGGTTCCGGGAACGGAACGACTGCAGGAAAAGGAAATAAAGGTCAGCAGTCCAGAAGCGGCTACGGCAGGCCTATCATGGAAGGCGGACAGATTCCCGTCTACCGGAGACTGCCGAAATTCGGATTCACTCCCGTAGACAGAAAACCGGTCAATACCGTCAATCTTTCGCAGATTGCCCAGTGGATCGAGGACGGAGCGATTGAAAATGATCTTACGCTTCAGGACCTCAAGTCGCTCTGCCATGCAAGCAATGCCGATTATTTCAAGATTCTCGGCAATGGAGAGCTCGGCGCAGCGATTACCGTTACGGCACATGCATTCAGCAAGAGCGCGGAAGAAAAGATCACTGCCGCAGGCGGCAAAGTTGTCAAAGCATTCCGTACGCTCGAGGAAGCAGCAAAAGTCAGGGACCACTCTCTGGAAGAGGCACTTTTGAAACCGAAGGTAAAGTTTGTCAAGAGTGGGAAAAAATCAAAAAAGCCCTGAATTCGTTAAAAGGATAATATGAAGCTTACTGAAAGTATAAGGAACATAAATAAAATCCCTGAACTCCGTCAGAGGATACTTTATACGCTTCTTCTCTTATTTGTCTACAGGCTTGGTTCGCACATCACAATTCCCGGAGTTGACGCCGCAGCGGTAGCAGCTGCGGGTCAGTCCCATGCAAATGACCTTTTCGGTCTTTTCGACCTTTTTGTCGGTGGTGCTTTTGCGAGAGCATCCATATTCTCTCTCGGCATCATGCCCTATATTTCTGCCTCGATCATCATCCAGCTTCTCGGAGCTGTCACGCCGTATTTCCAGAAACTGCAGAAAGAGGGTGAAGACGGACGGCAGAAAATAAACCAGATGACCAGGTACGGTACGGTTCTTATTGCCGCACTGCAGTCTTGGGGTGTATGTGTCTCTCTTTCAAGTTCGGCTTCTTTCGGCAAGGTAGTCGTTCCGGATCCCGGAATCCTGTTCACCATTTCCGCCGTCACCATTCTCACCGCATCGACCATGTTCGTCATGTGGCTTGGCGAGAAGATAACCGACAGGGGTATAGGAAACGGTATATCACTGATCATCATGATCGGTATTCTTGCACGATTCCCGCAGGCGGTTGTCAACGAGTTCCGGTCCGTATCGCTCGGAAGCAAGAACTGGATCATTGAAATCATCATTATCGCGATGATGGTCGCAATCGTGGCATTCGTCGTCGTTCTCACCGTAGGTACCCGGCGCATACCGGTGCAGCATGCGAAAAGGGTGGTCGGCCGCAAGGTATACGGCGGTTCGACACAGTACATTCCCATGAGGATCAATACTGCCGGAGTCATGCCTATCATCTTTGCGCAGTCCATCATGTTCCTGCCAGGCACATTCCTCTCCTTTTTCCCGGACAACGAGGTCATGCAGAGTGTCGCTGGTATTTTCGCTTACGATTCATGGTGGTATGCACTCATGTTCGGTTCCATGATTGTATTTTTTACCTATTTCTATACAGCTATTGCATTCAATCCCAAGGAAGTTGCCGACACCATGCGCCGCCAGGGTGGTTTTATTCCCGGTGTTCGCCCTGGGAAGAGCACATCAGATTTCATAGACAACATTCTGACAAGAATTACCCTTCCGGGTGCTATTTCGCTGGCAATCATTGCCATTCTTCCGACGTTTCTGACAAAATTTGCGAACGTGACACAGGCATTCGCTCATTTCTTTGGAGGCACGAGTCTCCTGATCGTTGTCGGTGTCGGACTCGATACACTGCAGCAGATCGAGAGCCACCTGCTTATGCGCCATTACGACGGGTTCATGAAATCCGGCAAGACTCGAGGCCGTCAGGGCAGGTGACGTATCAGTTATGATTACGATAAAAAGCGAACGTGAAATCGAATTGATGAGGGAATCAGGTGCGATTGTTGCAAAGACACTCGACCTTCTTGAGTTGGAAATAAAGCCAGGGATGTCCACAAAGGATCTTGACATCATGGCCGAGGAATTTATACGGGATCATCATGCCGAGCCGAGTTTTCTGAATTACGCTCCAAAAGGTGATCCCGATGTCACTCCTTATCCTGCCACGCTCTGCGTTTCGATCAATGAAGAGGTCGTTCATGGGGTCCCGAGCCGAAAACGCATCATGAAGGAAGGTGATATTGTTTCTGTCGATTGCGGGGTTTACAAAAGCGGTTACCATGGCGATGCGGCGAGGACATTCATACTCGGTACGGTAGACGAAAAGGTGAGACAGCTTGTAGATGTGACCAGAGAAAGCCTCGAAAGGGGTATAACGATGGCTGTCGAAGGAAACAGACTTCATGATATTTCAGCTGCTATCGAGGAATATGCGCGATCGTTCGGTTTCAGCATCATCGAGAACATGGTCGGCCACGGCATCGGAAGCGAGCTGCACGAAGAGCCTGCAGTTCCGAACTACGGAAGACGGCATACCGGTGTGAAACTTCGTGAAGGAATGACGCTGGCAATAGAACCGATGATCGCCATCGGCAGGTCGAGAAGGGCGGTAAGCCGCAGAGGGGCCTGGGTTGCAGTGACGGAAGACGGAAAGCCTTCAGCGCATTTTGAACATACTCTAGTCATAAGGCCCGGCAAGGCGGAAGTCCTGACACGGTCCTTCCTTCAGGGTTGAAACTCTGAAAGCAACAAACATTTATAGCTTAAAGGAGAAGAAAAGTTGGCCAAGGAAGAATCAATTGAGATTGAAGGTGTCATTCTGGAAGCACTTCCGAATGCGCAGTTCAAGGTAAAACTCGAAAATGGTCTTGAGGTATTGGCACATGTATCAGGCAAGATAAGAATGCACTACATCAGGATTCTACCGGGTGACAAGGTCAAAGTCCAGATATCTCCATACGATATCTCAAAAGGGCGGATTACCTATCGTTATAAATAAGTTGAGAAATATCTGTTTGTGATGTTGATTGTTCGATCAATATTTATTACATTAAAAACCTTTTCAGATTTCGGGCTGGCCTGTAAAATAATTGTACGCGAGGATTTATCATGAAAATATATTCTTCTATCAAAAAGCGTTGTGAACATTGCCGTATTGTTAAACGTAAAGGCAAGCGATTTGTGATTTGCAAAGTGAATCCAAGCCATAAACAGCGCCAGGGTTGATCTTGAGTAAAAACATTAGAACTTTTAAGAGCTTATGAGGATAGCTGGGGTAAATTTGCCGCTAAACAAGCATGCTGTTATTGCATTAACACATGTTTATGGTATTGGAAGGACATCAGCAGAGGATATTCTGCGGAAAGCCGGTATCGCGCCAGACAGAAAAATCTCTGATCTGAATGACGAAGAAGCGCATGCGATCAGGGAAATAATCGCCGAGCATTACAAGGTTGAAGGTCAGGCCCGCGGTGAACAGCAGCTTTCCGTCAAGCGCCTCATGGATATCGGTTGTTACAGGGGTCTTCGTCACAGACGCTCACTTCCCGTACGCGGCCAGAGAACCCGGACGAACGCAAGGACAAGAAAAGGTAAGAGGAAGACGGTTGCCGGAAAGAAAAAGGCAGCCAAGAAGTAATAGGGTTCATGTAATAATTTCTGATACTTAAGAATCTACGTTCATGGCTACAATAAGCAGGAAGAAAAAGAAAGTAAAGGTTACCCCTGAAGGTGCCGTACATATCAAGGCGTCGTTCAACAATATTATGGTGACCATTACCGATGTTCAGGGTAATACGGTTTCCTGGTCGAGTGCTGGTAAAAACGGCTTCAAAGGATCGAAAAAGAATACACCCTATGCATCTCAGGTGACTTCAGAGGCAGCTGCCAAGGAAGCGTATGACCTTGGGATGCGGTATGTGAACGTTTATATCAAAGGCCCTGGCGCAGGCCGTGACGCGGCTATTCGTGCTTTGCAGGGTGCCGGCCTCGATGTGCGTTCCATAAAGGATATCACGCCACTCCCGCATAACGGATGCAGGCCTCCGAAACGCAGAAGGGTCTGATTTTATATTCATAGAATTTCAATGAAACAATTGATATGGCACGATTCAGAGGCTCAATAACAAAAGTATCCCGCAGGTTAGGCATTGCGCTTTCTCCGAAAGCCGAGAAATATCTCGAAAGACGTCCGTTCCCTCCAGGCCAGCATGGACAGTCCCGAAAAGGAAAAGTTTCCGAGTATGCGCTCCAGCTGAGAGAAAAGCAGAAGATGAAATATCTTTACGGACTTATGGAAAAACAGTTCAGGAACTGTTATAAAAAAGCCGTATCACAGAGAGGTGTTACCGGTGACAACCTTGTCAAGATCCTTGAAAGACGTTTTGACAACGTTGTTTTCCGTTCAGGTTTTGCTCCGTCAAGAGCAGGTGCGCGTCAGCTTGTCACTCACGGTCATCTTCTTGTCAACGGCAAGAAAGTGAATATTCCTTCATATCAGGTTTCTCCCGGCGAAACAATCGAGTTCCGTCAGAGAAGCAAAAAGATGGATGCCGTAGCTGATTCGCTCAACAAAACCCCGGAATCACGCATTCCTTCATGGATCCAGGTTGACAAGGCAAATCAGAAGGCGGTTTTTCTGAGCGTGCCGGAAAGAGAGGAAGTACAGGAGCAGTATAACGAGCAGTTGGTTGTCGAGTTGTATTCGAAGTGATCTTAATGAATTCTAAGGCATAAATACTATGATATATCAGATGCAGATGCCTGCGAGAATAGATATTGACGAAGCCACTCATACCGATAGGTTTGGACGGTTCATAGCCCAGCCGCTGGAGAGAGGTTACGGAGTTACGCTGGGTAATGTTATGAGAAGGGTACTGCTTGCATCGCTTCCGGGAACAGCGATCACCGGGATAAAGATCGACGGCGTTTTCCATGAGTTTTCCACAATCGACGGAGTCCGCGAGGATGTGCCTGAAATTGTCATGAACTTCAAGAAAGTGCGTTTCAAATCGAACTGCAAGAGAAACTGCAAAACAACAGTTTCCATTACTGGGCCGGCTGAACTGACTGCCGGGAATATCCAGGCACAGGAAGGCGAGTTCGAGGTGCTGAATACCGATATGCACATCGCTACAGTTAACAGCGGAGTTACCCTGAAAATGGATGTTTTCATCGGCCGGGGCAGAGGTTATGTTCCCGCAGAGGAGAACAGGCCTGAAGGAATGCCGATTGGTTATATTTCAATTGATTCAATTTATACGCCGATCAGAAATGTCAGGTTCACGGTCGAGAATACTCGTGTCGGTCAGCGTACCGACTACGAAAAGATGATCCTTGACGTCGAGACCGACGGCTCGCTCACTCCTGATGATTCGGTCAGCCTTGCTGGCAAGATCATCACGGAACATGTGACATTCTTCGCCAATTTCTCACCGACAGAAGAGGAGTTTGCTGAAGAGGAGTTCAAGCAGCAGGATGACGAGTTCGAGAATATGAGAAAGCTCCTGCAGACAAAAATCGAGGATCTCGACCTTTCGGTCCGTTCCCAGAACTGTCTCAGGCTTGCCGAGATCGACACCATCGGAGACCTTGTTTCACGCAAGGAGGATGAGCTGCTTAACTACAAGAATTTCGGCAAGAAATCGCTTACGGAACTCAGGGAGCAGCTGGAAAAGTTCGACCTGAAGTTTGGTATGGATATAACAAAGTATCAGGTGAAATAAGACAACAGTAACCGTTTTTTTGAATTTTTGAGATCAGAACACACTCATGCGTAAAGTAAAGCCGGCAAGAAAACTCGGGAGAACCGCTGCCCATAGAAAGGCGACGCTTGACAATCTCTCTACCCAGCTGTTTTTGTACAAGAGGATAGAGACCACCGAGGCAAAAGCGAAAGAGACCCGCAAAGTCGTAGAAAAAATCATTACCAAGGCCCGTAAAGGTACGGTTCACGCTCAGCGCGAAATTTTCAAGGATATTCGCGACAAGCAGGCGATAAAAATTCTTTTTGAAGAGATCGTTGGTAAAGTCGGTTCGCGCAACGGTGGTTATACCCGTGTCATCAAGATGGTTCCCCGTCTTGGCGATGCAGCCAAAATGGCTGTTATCGAGCTTGTTGATTATGCCGAAGCACCTGCCGCAGCAACGAAGGTCAGCAAGCAGGACCGTGCAAAACGCGTCAAAGGTTCGAAGAAAGCCGTCGAAGCAGCTTCAGCGAAGGCCGAATAAAGGTCCTGAAACAGATCGTCATTTCATTAGTCATTGCCGTAAGGATAAATTATCCGAAGGCAATGACTAATTTTTTTTCCTCAAAATAGGGACTGCAGGAACTGATCGGGTGCTGTTCCACCCGTTCAGGAAATCCGTTGTGCTCCTTTTTCATTGACATTGCTTTTGAAACCTCTTCATCGAGATTTCCTCCTTTAAGGCAGATAAGTACCCCTCCAGTTTTGAGCAGGTTGCCGGCGTAACCGCAGAGCTGGTCCAGCGGCGCTACCTGGCGCGACAGAACGGTATCGAAAACGACCCCTTTCAGTTCTTCGACACGGGAATGCATGGCAAGGGCATTGGGGATGCCGAGCTCTTTGATCATTGCTTTGCAGGCAGCAATTTTTTTCCCGGTTGCATCGACAAGCAGAAATTGGGTTTCGGGAAAAACTATGGCGAGAGGTATGCCGGGAAGGCCGCCACCGGTCCCGAGATCGAGCACTTTTTCATCAGGTCTGAACCTATGGTGGAGGCATATAAGGAGCGAGTGAAAAATATGTTTTACTATTACCGGAGCATCCTCCTTACGGCTGATGAGGTTGACTTTCCTGTTCCATTGTTCGAGAAGAGAGCAGTAACGTACAAGCTTTTCAAGCTTTTTATCGTCAAGTTCAATTCCGTTTCCGGCGCACAGGTCCTGAAGTATTGCCTGCTCATCTTCCTTTTGTACCATTGGTGTCATCTTTCTTGATAGTTGTTACCAAAAAAACAACTTTTTATTCTGATTGGCAAACCGGTTGCGCTGATTGCCGACGAAACGGGAAAACTAATGAGAAGAAATAATTGTAAATTCATGAGCTGAAATATTTGGGCACTGTTTTCGGGAAAAAATTAAGGTAATGATACTATGATCGGTCATTCGGGAGGAAATGTTTATGCTGTGATCATGGCCGGAGGTATTGGCAAGAATTTCTGGCCATTGTCACGAAAAAAAGTGCCGAAACAGTTTATCGACCTGTTTGATGAAGGTACGATGATAGGGAAAACGGTCGATCGTATCAAAGCTACCGTTGCGGAAGCAAATATATTGATCATTACAACGCCTCAAGGGCGTGAAAAGCTTGCCGGAACCCTTGAACATTTTCCGCAGGGCAATATCATTGTAGAACCGGGAATCCGCAATACCGCTCCTTGCATCGCTCTGGCCACCGCATACATAAAAAAAAGAGATGACGATGCCATAACAGTTGTGCTTCCTTCGGACCATCTTGTGGATGACGATGATACATTCAACCAGATCGTGAGGGAGGGAATTACCCTCGCTGCTGAAAAAAAAGGGCTTGTGACAATCGGGATAAAGCCGGACAGGCCGGAAACAGATTACGGATATATACAGGCCGATGAGCAATATCCGTTGCCGCATCCCTTTTCTGATGGCAATGATTTCAAGCTCTACAAGGTCAGGGCCTTCGCTGAAAAACCGGATTATGCGACAGCCGAGCAGTTTCTCGAGAGCAGGGATTTTTTCTGGAACAGCGGCGTTTTCATCTGGCATATCGACGCGATCGCACGGGAGTTCGAGCGTTCCATGCCCGAGCTTTACAAGGATATGCTGCATATCTACGACAACCTCGGCACAGAGAATGAAAGGAAAGTCATCGAAGATGTCTACTCATGGCTGCATCCGATTTCCATCGATTACGGGATCATGGAGAAAGCCGAGATCGTTTTTGTTCTGACGGGAGAATTCGGATGGACCGATCTCGGCAACTGGGACGAAGTGCTGAAGGTCGCTGCGGAACGGCTTTCATTCAACGGGCGGCATCAGGACAAACAGCTCGTGAAGATCGAATGTGAAAATGTTTATGTTAAAAAATCTGCAGGCAAGGTGGTCTGTGCAATAGGGCTGAACGATATCATCATTATCGATACGGACGACGCCCTGCTTGTCTGCGGCAAAGGGTATTCACACCTGGTCGGGGGTATTGTCGATACCCTGAGACGGGAAGGAATGGAGGAATATCTTTAGCAGCCCGATTTTTTCGTCCAGGTTGCACCTTCGCGTGTATCCTTGATTTCTATTCCGGCATCGAGCAGCCGGTCACGAATGGTATCGCTGAGGGCGAAATTCCTGTTTTTCCTGGCTTCGGCCCGCAGGTCGAGCAGGATATCCATAACAGTTGACAGGCTTTTTCCAGTCTCGATGGTTTCTCCCTCTTTCCCATCTCCGCCTGGGTTAAGGATTCCGAGCACCTCCGCTCCTGTCTGTTCAAGAAAAAGCATCGCAGCGAGACGCGCTTCTTCAGTAATGCCTTCACTGCCGTCGAGTGCAGTATTGAGGGCTTTGGAGAATTCAAAAAGAACCGAAATGGCTACAGTTGTATTGAAATCATCGTTCATGGCTTCAATGAACCTCTGCTTGAACGGTTCTACCGCAAACAATCCGGTTCCGTTATTGCTTTCTGTGACCCTTTTCCTGGTCTGACGAAGCTTGTCAAGCCCGGTGGTTGAAGCCTTTATGGCGACTTCTGAAAAGTCGAGAGGTGAACGATAATGGGATTGCAGAATGAAAAACCGGATGGCAAGAGGGTCGTATTCCCTGAAGAGTTCCTTGAGGTTAACAGAATTTTTCAGGGACTTGCCCATCTTTATACCGTTTACCGTCACCATGTTGTTATGCATCCAGAATCGTACATACGGTTTGCCGGTCGCAGCCTCGGACTGGGCTATTTCACAGTCGTGGTGAGGGAAACGGTTTTCCATGCCTCCGCCGTGGATGTCGATTGTCTCGCCGAGGTATTTCATGGACATCGCCGAACATTCGAGATGCCATCCGGGGTACCCTTTGCTCCAGGGTGAATGCCATTTCATAAGGTGGCTTTCATCCGCTTTTTTCCAGAGCGCGAAATCGGAAGGGTCGCGCTTTTCCGAGCGGATCTCCACTCTTGTGCCAGTCTGCTGCGCTTCCTGGTCCGTACGGCCGGAAAGTTTGCCGTAACCCTGAAAAGAGGAGACCGAAAAATAGACGTTCCCGTTCACTTCATATGCATGCCCTTTTGCTATCAGTCGTTCTATCAGCTCGATCTGTTCCGGTATGTGACCGGTGGCGAGAGGTGCAATATTGGGCCGCTGGACTCCGAGCATATCCATGTCTTCATAGTAGCTTCGGGTATAGAACTGCGCGATTTCCATTGGGTCGGTCTTTTCAAGCCTTGCCTGCTTCATGATCTTGTCTTCCCCCTCGTCGGCATCGTCGGTCAGGTGCCCTACATCGGTGATGTTCTGCACATACTTCACCCGGTACCCGATGTGGCGGAGCCAGCGGACAACTACGTCGAAGGAAACGTAGCTTTTGGCATGGCCGAGATGGGAATGGCCATAAACAGTCGGACCGCAGACATACATGCTGACAATACCGGGAAGAAACGGTTCGAATTGCTGTTTTGTCCTGCCGAGTGAGTTGTATATGAAAAGTGACATCTTCCGTTGTTTCGACTATTGTTGAATTCCATGCCTGAAAACCCGATGAAAGTTAAACATTTGGGTTTTTAACACAAGGTTTTTAGCTTCCTTTTTATTGCTCTTTTTATGATCGTTTTTTTGTATGAATATCAGACAAGCCGACTTTCTCATAAGTGTTTCCAGTATTTCCGGACTTCCGGAAGAATCGCTGCCTGAAATCGTGTTTGCAGGCAGATCGAATGTCGGCAAATCATCTCTTCTGAATTCGCTCGCTGCAGTGAAAGGGCTTGCCAAAACAAGCTCGACTCCCGGAAAGACAAAACTGATCAATTATTTTCTGATCAACAGTGAACTCTATTTTGTCGATCTTCCCGGGTACGGTTACGCATCGGTCAGCCATCAGGAGAAGGCCGTCTGGGGAAAACTGCTCTCTTCCTATATCGAACGCCGGAGCAGCATCGCGCTGGTCGTGCTGCTTGTCGATTCGCGTCATCCCGGCATGCAGTCCGACCGGGCCATGATGGAATTCCTCGAGTTCCACGACAGGCCTTACGGGATTGTACTGACCAAGTATGACAAGCTGACGCAAAAAGATAAGGTGGCAACCCGTCGAATGATGGAAAAATCCTCTTCCAAAGCCGAATTTATTGTAAATTATTCATCTTTTTCCGGCACCGGCAGGAATGAACTGCTCGCCCATATAGAACACTATTTCCGTCAATAAACATAACCGTCGTGGAATCAAAACCATACAGTACCCCGTCACGGCCTGCGACCGTCATCATCGGTACGCAGTTCGGCGATGAAGGCAAGGGAAAGCTCGTAGATTATCTTTCAGACAAATACGATATTGTCGTCCGCTACCAGGGTGGGGCAAATGCAGGCCATACCATCTGTTTCGATAATAAAAGCGTCGTTCTTCATCTTATTCCCTCGGGGATTTTCCACAAAGGGTGCGTATGCGTAATAGGGAACGGTGTCGTGATCGATCCGGTTGCACTGCTCGACGAGATCAGGAAGGTTGAGGAACTTGGTTATGAAGTCAAGGGGCGTCTGTTTATCAGCCACAACGCCCACCTGATCATGCCCTACCACAAACTGCTCGACTCACTTCATGAAACAGCCCAGGGTGACCAGAAAATCGGTACGACCGGGCGGGGAATCGGGCCAAGCTACGAAGATAAATTCGCCCGCAAGGGCATCAGGGTTGTCGACCTTCTCAGCCTCAAAGTGCTTCAGGAGAAGCTCAGGGAGAACCTTGCAGCCAAGAACAAACTTCTTAAGAATGTTTACGAAAAGGACGAGATCGATGTCGAAACGATGGTGCATGAGTATGGCGAGTTCGACAAGATCATCGATCCTTATGTCAAGAATACCCAGCTCTACCTGAACCGCCAGATCAGGGAAGGTAAGACCGTGCTGCTCGAAGGGGCGCAGGGGTGCCTGCTCGATGTCGATCACGGCACCTATCCCTATGTCACCTCTTCCAACCCGACATCAGGCGGAGCCTGTACGGGGTCGGGCATTGCTCCGAACTATATCGGCAAGGTGATCGGTGTAGTCAAGGCATACATGACCAGGGTGGGCAACGGCGCATTTCCTACGGAACTGTGCGATGAGGCCGGAGAAGCTCTCGGCCGGATCGGACACGAATTCGGTGCGACAACCGGCAGAAAACGCAGATGCGGATGGATCGATCTTGTGGCCCTTCGCTATTCTCTTACCGTGAACGGAGTGACGGAGATAGCCCTTACGAAGCTCGATGTGCTCGATACGTTCGATGAAATCAAGGTATGTATGTCCTATATGCTCAACGGCAAAGAGCTTCATGATTTCCCGACAGACCACCAGACACTTTCGCAGGTAACCCCGGTTTATAAAACCCTGAAAGGCTGGCAGGCATCGAATGCCCATGCAAGGAGTTTTTCCGACATGCATCCGGAAGCGCAGAACTATGTCACCTTCCTTGAAAAAGAACTTGGGGTTCCGGTGACCTTCGTTTCCGTAGGTCCGGGAAGGGAAGAAACGGTTTTCCGGTGATTTCCGACTTATGGCTTTAATGGATATAACGGTTATTCCGCTCGACCATTCCCAGGGAAGCCTGAGCGGTTTTGTGGCTTCGCTGCAGGAACTGCTTGCCGGGAGCGGCAGCCGCTATTCTCTTCACGACATGGGGACAACGGTTGAGGGGCCGGCCGGCGATCTCTTTGAGCTTGCGTACAAACTGCATGAACATTCTTTCAGCCAGGGAGGAAACCGGGTATATACCGTTGTAAAAATCGATGACCGGCGTGACCGTGAGGTACACCTTGGTGAAAAAACCTCTTCGGTAAAAGTGAAAATAGCCTCTGCAGCAGGGTCGCAGGAGTAGGGAGATTGGTGAAAATATTATATCTTCAGTTTCTTAAAATTTGACCGTTGTAATGCTTTTACCGCACCTCGTCAGTACGGAGATGCGGGTAGTAACTACTTAGGAGAAAAACTTCATGATGCCTGTTTCAGGGGATATTCAGATAATCAAGGAGGATAACGTTACACACAGCTTTTGCGGACTTGCCTGCGTCGGATGGCTCTATCAGAAAATCAAGGACAGCTTTTTCCTTATCCTCGGAACCCATACCTGCGCCCATTTTCTGCAGAATGCTCTCGGCATGATGATTTTTGCCAAACCTCGCTTCGGCATCGCCCTCATCGAGGAAGGTGACCTCTCGAAAAGCGAACCGACCCTCGAGGAAATTATCGCTGAAATCAAGGCCGACCATAACCCGTCGGTGATCTTCCTGCTTTCCTCATGCACGCCGGAAGTCATGAAGGTGGATTTCAAGGGGCTTTCCGAGCATCTCAGCACTCCTGAACTGCCGGTGTTGTTCGTGCCTGCCAGCGGCCTTGTCTATAATTTCACCCAGGCGGAGGATTCAGTTCTCCACGCACTTGTTCCATTCTGTCCGGCAGCTCCGGCTGGAGAGAAGAAGGTGGTTTTTCTCGGGTCTGTGAACGATGCAACGGCGGACGACCTCAGGGCTGAGGCTGAAGAGCTCGGCATTCCGGTCGGAGGCTTCCTGCCCGAGTCGCGTTTCGACCGTATGCCTGCCATCGGTCCCGATACCATTCTTGCTCCGGTACAGCCCTACCTTTCGAGGGTTGCCGTCAAGCTCGAGCGCGAGCGCGGCGCAAAGGTGCTTGCCTCACTTTTCCCCTTCGGTCCCGACGGTACGAGGGTGTTCTGGGAGGATCTCGCAAAGGAGTTCGGTATTACCGTTGACCTTCGTGACCGGGAAAAAGCCGCATGGGAGAAAATCAGACCGCAGACCGAGCTGCTTCGCGGCAAAAAAGTATTTCTCACAGCCGATACCATGATGGAGCTTCCTCTTGCGAGGTTCCTGAAAGGCGCCGGTGCAAACGTGGTCGAATGCAGCAGCGCCTATATCAACAAGAAGGCGCTCGGACGCGAACTCCAGGCGCTTGAAGGCATAAAGGTTGTCGAACAGCCCAACTTCCACCGTCAGCTCGAGGATATCAAGAGGGAACGGCCCGACATGATCGTTACCTCGCTCATGACCGCAAACCCCTTCGTGGGCCACGGCTTTATCGTGAAATGGAGCATGGAGTTCACCCTCATGCCGATCCACAGCTGGTCAGGGGTGTTCACCCTTGCCAATCTTTTTGTTTCGCCCTTCAACCGCCGGAGCAAGCTGCCTCCGTTCGACGAGAAGGTATGGCTCGAAGGTGTCATGCCGAGCGCGGAACAGGTACATTGAACAGAATTGCAACACTAACGGAACACAGGGTATGCGCTTAGCTTTCTGGCTTTACGAAGGTACCGCACTGCATGGTATCAGCCGGGTCACAAACAGTATGAAAGGGGTTCACACGGTTTACCATGCCCCCCAGGGAGACGACTATATCACCGCAACCTATACCATGCTTGAACGTACTCCGGAATTTCCGGGCCTTTCGATCAGTGTGGTGCGCGGGCGTGACCTTGCCCAGGGTGTTTCGAGGCTTCCCGCCACTCTGCAGCAGGTAGAACGGCATTATAGCCCGGATCTTACGGTCATCGCGCCGAGCTGCAGCACCGCGCTGCTCCAGGAAGACCTCCGCCAGCTGGCCATGCATTCCGGCGTGCCGGAAGAAAAACTCCTCGTGTTTGCACTAAACCCGTTCCGCGTCACGGAAAACGAGGCTGCCGACGGTCTTTTCACCGAGCTGGTGAAACGCTATGCGAAAGAACAGGAAAAAACCGCCGGACCTTCGGTCAATATTCTTGGCTTCACCTCTCTCGGGTTTCACCTGCGTGCGAACCTGACGAGCCTCAGGCGCATGCTCCAGACCCTCGGCATCAGTGTCAATGTCGTCGCTCCCTGGGGTGCCGGCACGGCCGATCTTGAAAAACTTCCGGCGGCATGGCTCAATATTGCTCCGTACCGAGAAATCGGCGCCACAGCTGCCGGGTATCTCGGTGAGCGTTTCGGCATGCCGACGATTTTCGATGCACCTCTCGGGATCGAACCGACTCAGCGATGGCTCGGGGATATCGTCGAAATAATCAATGACCTCGCAGCCAAAAAAGGTGTTCCGGGAATTACCATGCCGCCGCTCAGGGCATTTTCTCTCGACGGCATAAGCGCACCCAGCGGTGTGCCATGGTTTGCGCGAACGGCTGACATGGAAAGCTTCAGCGGCAAGAAGGCCTTTGTGTTCGGCGACGCAACCCATACGGTGGGTGTCGTCAAGTTCCTGCGCGACGAGCTCGGCATGCAGATTATCGGGGCCGGTACCTACCTGCACCGTCATGCAGATTGGGTCCGCGAGCAGCTCAAGGGGTATTTTCCGGGAGAGCTTGTGGTCACCGACCGTTTCCAGGAGATTGCTTCGATCATAGAAAACGAAATGCCCGACCTTGTCTGCGGCACCCAGATGGAGCGGCACAGCTGCCGCAAGCTCGATGTTCCCTGCATGGTCATCTCGCCGCCGACCCACATCGAAAACCACCTGCTCGGCTACTATCCGTTCTTCGGGTTCGACGGCGCAGACGTCATGGCCGACCGTGTCTATCTCTCCTGCAAGCTCGGCCTCGAGAAGCACCTGATCGACTTTTTCGGCGATGCGGGCCTCGAGTACGAAGATGAGGCAGGGGGACATACCATCAAGGCTGTATCCGTAAACGGTGATGATAACGGGTTCGAGGAGACCGGTTCTGAAGCGGCACCTTCGGTTGCAACGGTGACGGACGGCATGAGATGGACCGACGATGCGGAGAACATGCTGAAGAAAGTTCCGTTCTTCGTAAGAAAGAAGGTGCGCAAGAACACGGAAAATTTTGCGCTCGAACAGGGCGAGAACTGCATTACGGCAGAAGTCTTCAGAAAAGCCAAGGAGCATCTCGGCGGTTAAGGATTTTATTCAACTACATTTTCCAGTTGCATTATGAGTTTAGTTTTAGCGGTATACGGCAAGGGCGGTATCGGAAAAAGCACGACAAGCGCCAATATCTCTGCAGCACTGGCCCTGAAGGGCGCCAAGGTACTTCAGATCGGCTGCGACCCGAAACATGACAGCACCTTTCCCATTACCGGAAAGCTGCAGAAAACCGTGATCGAAGCCCTTGAGGAAGTGGATTTCCACCACGAGGAGCTCAGCCCGGAAGATATCATCGAAAAAGGTTTTGCGGGCATCGACGGCCTCGAAGCGGGCGGTCCCCCGGCGGGCAGCGGCTGTGGCGGCTATGTCGTTGGCGAAGCAGTCGCACTGCTCCAGGAGTTCGGCCTTTATGACAAATACGACGTTATCCTCTTCGACGTGCTTGGCGACGTTGTCTGCGGCGGTTTCAGCGCTCCGCTGAACTACGCCGACTATGCCATCATCATCGCCACCAACGATTTCGACAGCATCTTCGCGGCGAACCGCCTCTGCATGGCGATCCAGCAGAAAAGCGCCCGCTACAAGGTCAAACTTGCCGGAATCGTGGCCAACAGGGTTGACTACGCGAAAGGCGGAGGCACCAACATGCTCGACCAATTCGCCGAAAAGGTCGGCACCCGCCTGCTCTCCAAGGTGCCCTATCACGAACTTATCCGCCAGAGCCGTTTTGCCGGAAAGACGCTGTTTGCCATGGATGACAGCGAGCCCGGCAAGGAAGAGTGCCTGAAGCCCTACAACGAGATCGCCGAGGATATTCTTTCGAAGGACACTAAATCATCCGTTCCCGTCCCGATCGGCGACCGCGAGATCTTCGAGATCGTCGGCGGCTGGCAGTAAGTCGGTTTTGCATGTACAATTATAAATAAACAAACAAGCGGGCTTTCGGCCCGCTTGCTGTTTTACATGTTTTTCCGGTCAGATCGTACAGGTATAAGTACAGAGGATCGAGCCGCTCTCTTTTTTAATCGAAGCTTTGATGGCGGTTTTCGGGTTCACCAGTTCTTCGAGCAGAGCCTCGAAGGTTCCGAGATAGAAATTGCCTACGACAGGCCTGCCCGGATAGGTGACTTTAACGGTTATGACCGGTTTTTTGCCGGTGGTATAGCTGAACTCTCCGCTGCCGGCAAAAGTCCATGCGTTTTTGCTGATCGCGAAAAGAAGAAGTTTGAAGGCTATTCCTGGCGGAAGCGGTTTCAGGATTTTCTGGAAGAATCCCGGAATACGAACCCTGAGCAGGTAGGCGGCGGTACGCCGTCCCGATTCCTCGAGGATTGCCGCGGTTTTGTATTCACCGATCTCGTTATCGAGAGCGCCGACAAGCGCGTGAAATTTCGACTCTTCCGTCATTTCGGATGGAAGGTTGCCAATCCAGTGCCCCTGGCCGCATCGCTTGAGTATAGCCTCAGCTTCTGTTTTGCCGAACATGGCTTCAAGGGATGTTACTGTCTGTATGATTGAGTTGGGACCGATTTTTGAGGAACTGTTCATCCTGTAAAGCTAGTGGTTTATGTTTTATTTCGTAATGAAGATATCGATGTTTTCCGTGGTCCATTTTGCTCGTACCTTGACTGGATCAGGATATATGCCGAAAGGTTCAGATGGACGGAAAGGTTTCAATGATCCCGGGTTCCAGGGAATCCAGACATCGCCATCCTTTGCTGATGCAGGCACGAATGCACTCACGGTATAGTTGCCGGGAGGAAGCTCCGGGAAAGTGAAACGCAACGAGCCGTTCCTGTCGCGTGTTGCCATTGTGCGGTAAATTGAAGACGGCGAACCAGCCTCTCTTGCTTCGACTATGACTATCGGGGTGTCGGCAAAACATCTGCCTGAAATGGTTCCGTAATCTTCTGAAGAAGCTGCTGTGAACCGTGATTCCGCAGGCTTTGTTTTATCGGTGTAGGCCTGCGTTCCGATAGCTGCAGTATTTACAGTAACTCTATAAGTGTGCCCGGGCTTGAAGCCGTTAACCGGTTTCAATGCATAGGTTCCGGGATCAAGGGCGGTCAGGGAAAAGGGCAGCTTGTAGCGATTGCTGTTATCGATCTCTTCTATGAAAGTGATTCGGCTGATATCCGATTTTTCTGCTGAAGTGGAAAACTGCAGGATGGCAGCTCTGCCGGCCGATGGCCAAATCTTGTCGAGATAGCCGGGATCGCTGCCGTTTTCGGGAAGAATTTTTACTGAAAGAGGCTGATGCGCCTGGGTTTCACTGATTCCGTAAAACTCAAGAGAGCTATTTGCGGTATTGTTTTCTCCTTCATGAAAGCTTATTCGGTACCGCTGCCTGCTTTCAAGAATACCGGTAATGAGAGTGAACCGGTTGTCCTGGAAAGAGCGGTTGGTGCTGTACCATGAGATAACAGGAACCTGCATGTTCGTGACAACATTGCGGATTTCGATTTTTCCTGTGTCGAACGAAGATGTGCTGATGGGTCTTGCCAGCGTGATTTCAAGCGTCCTGCTTCCGATGGGCCTGCATGTTGCGAGCATACCCGGGGTGCCGAGCAATCCGTTGAAACGAAATGTCAGGTTTCCGGAACCTGTCATTACGGTGGTTCTGTTGCTCAGTGCGATCTCCTCCGTATTTTCGTCATAGCGCATGTCCCTGTTGCGGTCATCTATTGCGAAAATCCTGTAGGTTCCGGGAACGATATTGCCAAGTCTGAAAGCTCCAGTTGCATCGGTCTGCGCAATATAATCGGCTTCTTTGTGAAGAAGGCCGATCTTATTGTCTGAGATGTTGTTTGAAGGCCCTGAAGCATAGGCGAGGATGAGAGCATTGTCCGCCGGGCTTTCGTCCTGATTGAAAACCCTTCCTTCGATAATGCCTGAATCGATCGTACTGCCGGTCGAAAATGTCAGATTGAATGGCTTTGAAAAGCTTCTGCCGCGGATGTCTTTCAGGTTTTTGTCGATAGTGAGCGTATAGGTGCTGTTTTTCTCGAGCGGTTGTGCAAATGTTATCGTGACATGCTTTCCGTCTGTATCTATGTCGTATTTGCCGGCAGGTGGTGAAAACGCAAGAGTTCGTAATATTTGACGTCCAACTATATAGTTATTGAATGTCAGTTCTATTCTATTATTGGAAACATTTGTTTGCAGCGGTGCCGGAGATGAATTGACCACCTCCAGGGGAGTTGTATCATGAGGTCCGCCCGCAGGAGGACGGTCTGAAGCACATCCTCCAGCCAGCAGGATCAGCAGTGCTGCGAAAATGTTCAGCATGCGGAATTTATCATGCATCGACATTATCCTTTGGCTTGTTGAAAAAGGCTTGGATTGTTTCTAACCATGAAAATTCGTAAATTAAAAACTAATGGCGTTCTATGAAAGCTTTTGATGAAAAATTATAGATGGATTTTCTTATAGATGTCTATACGAAATTTTAAGGTTCTTTATGTCTCCGGCGAAGTTTCACCTTTTGTAAGAGTCAGCGCACTTGCTGATTTTATGGCATCATTTCCCCAGGCACTCGAGGAAGAGGGTTTCGAAGCCCGTATCATGATGCCGAAATATGGTACGATCAATGACCGAAAATTTCGGCTCCATGATGTTTTACGCCTTTCAGATATCGAGGTGCCTCTCAAGGATAAAACAGATCTGCTTAATGTCAAGGTGACAGCATTGCCTTCGAGCAAGATCCAGACCTATTTTCTCTACAACGAGAAATATTTCAAACGTAACGGTCTGTTTACCGATATACATAATGGCAGCGACCTCAAGGGAATCGCTGAAAAGGTTGTTTTTTTCAATGTCGGGGTGCTTGAAACTCTCGAAAGGCTTGGATGGAAGCCTGATATCATTCATATCCAGGACTGGTATGCCTGTCTTCTGCCGCTGCTTCTGAAAAGCGTCTATGCCTCGCATGATTTTTTCAAGGATATAAAAACGGTACTTACCATTCACAACGTTTACCGTCAGGGAATCCTTCCTTTCAAGGTTTTCCAGAAGATGCTTCCTGAAGAAGTGTGTTCGTCACTGCATAGGAATAACGACGAAGTGAACATGCTTTATACCGGTGTAGAGAATGTCGATCTGTTAACGACGACTTCGAAACGATATGCCGAGGAGATTTCAAAGAGCAGCATGGCTTCATTCGGCCTGGACAGGCTTCTCGGAGAGCAGCAGGCCAAATTTCACGGTATTCTGAACGGTATCGATACAAGGCAGTGGAATCCTTCAACTGACAAGCTTATCAAGAAGCGCTACAGTATCGAGAATATGGAGGGCAAACTTGAAAACAAGAAATTACTGCTTGAGGAAGCTGGTTTGTCCTGCATGGAGGGAGTTCCTGTTGTCGGTGTGATTATCAACTTTGATGAATATCAGGGAGCGGAGTTGCTTCATCAGAGCCTCGAGGAGCTTGCAGCCCTCGATATGCAACTGATCATCTGCGGTTCCGGTGACAAAAAGTATGAAGAAATATTCAAGGATTTTGCTGCCGAACATCCCGAAAAAGTGAGCTTCCATACTGAATTTTCGGACAGTTTCCTGCATCTCGCGATAGCCGGTCTCGATATGCTGCTGATGCCGGGCATGATCGAATCATGCGGTATGATCCAGATGTTTGCCATGAGCTATGGTACCATACCGGTTGCTTATGCCGGTGGCGGTATCGTGGAAACCATAGACGAACTTGCCGAAAAAACGGGTTCCGGTTTTATTTTTCATGATTATACCCGAGAGTCTTTAATCAGCAAACTCAGCGAAGCGCTCGAACTTTACAAGGATAGTGACCGCTGGCTGCAGATCGTGACTGCCGCGATGACCCGTGATTTTGCCTGGAAAAATTCCGCAGAGGAATACGATCATCTCTACCGCGAACTTCTTGGAAAATAGGGGAAAAAGGTGGAGAAGATAAAGGTGCTTTTTCTCGACAGGGATGGTACGATCAACAAGGATTCCGGCAGCTATATTTCTTCGAAAGAGCAGATTGTGCTTATCGACCGTGCCGACGAAGCGATAGCGCTGGCCCGCAAAGCAGGTTTCCGGATCGTTGTCATTACCAATCAGGCGGGTATTGCCAGAGGGATTACAACGGTTGAGGAGGTCGAGGAGGTCAACCGTTATCTCTATGACCTTCTTGCAGTCCGGAACGCCCATTATGACCTGTGCTATTTCTGTCCGTCCCATCCCGATTACCCTCATCCAGACTACGACAGGTTCATGGATTGCAGGAAGCCGGCGACCGGTATGGTAGACCTGGCCATCAGGGATTTTCTCCTGGAAGGGTACGAGGTTGACCGGAGCGCATCGTTTTTTATCGGTGACAAGACCGTCGATATCGAGTGCGGACTGCGTGCCGGGCTAAGGCCTGTACTCGTAAGGACGGGCCATAACGAGGAGGAGCTCTGCTATCAGAGAAATATCCTTCCTGAATTTGTGGCAGACGATCTTTATCAGGCGGTTACCGGGCACATTCTTTCCGGCAGCTGAGGTTTTTTCCCAAGCGGCTCATTTCCATCAGCATATGCTGAGTCTCTATGTCCATATACCGTTCTGCCGGTCGCGTTGCAACTACTGTGATTTTTTTCTTGTAACGCGCCTCGATCATCTCGATGCTTATTTCAAAGCCCTTTCTCTGGAAACCGCATTGCGGTCAGGAGAACTGAAAGGACGAACGGTGAATGCCATTCACTTCGGTGGCGGCACCCCCTCTCTTGTTCCTCTTCATTATCTTGTCGCCTGGCTTGAACAGATATCTGCACTGTGCACGTTCGCTGACGATATTGAAATAGCGTTCGAAGCGAATCCTGAAGATCTCGAAGACCGTGTAATGAAAGATATGAGGGCCGCAGGGATAACCCGGATGAGCCTCGGAGTCCAGTCGTTCGTTCCGGAAAAGCTTGCCTCTCTCGGGCGCAGGCATACCTCTTCGCAGGCAGCGGATGTAACGAGTGCGGCGTCAGGAATTTTCAATTCGGTCAGTGTCGATCTGATCTGCGGGGTTCCGGGAGAAACCGCCGCTATGTGGGTGTCCGATCTCCATGCCGCTCTCGAGTTGCTTCCCCAGCATATATCGGTATACATGCTTTCCCTCGAGCCGAAAACCCTCCTTCACCGGAATGTTTCGACGGGATTGGTTACCGTGCCTGATGAAGGGGTTCAGGCATCGATGTACGAGCTTGCGCTCGCGAAACTGGAGCCGCAGGGCTATCTTCATTACGAGGTTTCAAATTTCTGCCTGCCCGGTCATCATTCCCGGTACAACCTTGCAAGCTGGAAACGTGAGGAATATCTCGGTTTTGGACCTTCGGCGCACAGTTTTCTGCGATCATCCGCAGAGGAAATCCGTTTCGCGAACGTCTCCAGCCTGCTGCGTTATATTGCCAAACCCGGAAAAGTTCTGGCATTCAGGGAAAAGCTGTCGGACGAGGAGCGATTCACCGAGCAGGTTTTTCTTTCATTGCGAATAAACAGCGGACTTGATGTTGAGTTTTTAAGAAAAGAAAATAAATTAGGGCATCGACTTTCACAGACAATCGACCGTTTTGCAGGCAAAGGATGGGTCCGGTTGCATGATGGGCGTCTTTACCTGACCGGGAAAGGTTTTTTATTTGCCGATCTCATTGCCGGGGAGTTGATTTTCGGATAAGCCACACTTTTTCAGACTACGTTTCGCGTATGACACACCGGGCCACAAACCGTCTTTTTGCGATTTCACTTTTTGTCGCTGCCGAAATTCTCTATCTCAGCACGATGGCGCCGACGCTTTCTTTCTGGGATTGCGGCGAAACCATCACTACCTCGTATACACTTGGCATACCGCATCCGCCCGGCGCGCCGCTTTTTCTTCTGCTCGGCCGCCTGTTTACGATGATCCCTTTTTTCAGCGGTACGGCTGCGAGGGTCAACCTGATCAGCACTCTTGTCAGTTCATCGACGGTCATGCTGACCTATCTGATCACCGTCAGGCTGATTATTCTCTATCGCGGAACCGATCCGGACAGATGGGATGCAGCTGAAAAGCTCTCTGCTTATGGCGGGGCTGCTGTAGGAGCCCTTGCTCTCGCCCTCTCCGACAGCTTCTGGTTCAATGCCGTCGAAACAAGCCTCTGGTCATCATCGCTGTTTTTCATCGCCATGATAACCTGGCTGATTTTCCGCTGGTACGAAGAAGACCCGAAACCTGGCAACGAACGGTGGCTGATGCTTGTCATGTATATGATCGGGCTTTCGATCGGTGTCCATCTGCTCAGCCTCCTGACGATATTCGCTGTCTGCCTTGTTTATTATTTTAAAAGATACACGGTTACGAGAACCTCATTCGCTCTGCTGGTTGTTGGATCCGGCAGCCTGTTTTTTCTGATCTATCTCGGAATAATCAAAGGCCTTCCCATTCTTGTGCATTATTCTTCATGGTGGGGGTTTCTGCTGCTTGTCGCGCTCCTTGCATTCGCTACCTGGTATACCCACAAAAATCGGATGGCACTGCTCAATACTGCTTTTGTCTCGATTTTTCTCATAATCATCGGGTATACATCGTATGGGCTGATTTATGTCAGGGCCAATGCCGGGCCGCCGGTCAACGAAAACAATCCATCGACACCGGCAGCGTTTTTTTCCTATCTCAACCGTGAACAGTACGGCGATATGCCGATCTGGCCGAGGAGATGGTCGCCCGAGCCGGTGCACCAGTACTTTTATCAGCAGTATTCGAGCGATCTTGACTATTTTCTGCGCTACCAGATGCAAAAGATGTACTTCCGGTATTTCGGATGGCAGTTTATCGGCCGAGAACACGATATGGAAGGTGCAAATGTCGACTGGTCGATGCTCTGGGGGTTGCCGTTCCTGCTCGGTATGGCTGGTGCAGTAACTCATTTCAGGCGACAGTGGAAAATGGGCCTTGTTGTGACGGCCCTGTTCGTCATGACCGGCGCTGCGCTCGTAGTCTACCTGAACCAGACCGAACCCCAGCCGAGGGAGCGTGACTACAGCTATGTAGCAAGTTTCTTCGCATTTGCGATGTGGATAGGCATAGGTGTCGAGAGCATCTGGTGCAATGCCGCTGAAAAATTGAAAGCCGCAGGGCGTAACAATGCTCTTTTTCCTGTTGCAGTAATGACTGTTGCTCTCTCCATGCTTCTCGTCAATGGCAGGATGCTCCAGGCAAACTACAGGGTGCACAACCGCTCAGGAAATTATGTCCCCTGGGACTGGGCATGGAACATGCTTCAGAGCTGTGAAAAGGATGCTATTCTGTTCACGAACGGCGACAATGACACTTTTCCGCTGTGGTATCTGCAGGAAGTTGAACGTATAAGGACTGATGTGCGTGTTGTTAATCTCAGCCTCGCCAACACGGGCTGGTATCTTGCCCAGTTGAAAAATACTTCTCCACGCGGGGCCAAAAAAGTTGCCTTCAGTATGGACGATGAAGAGATTGCGGGTATCACCTACGAGCCGATCGATTCGGTCACAGCCGCACTGCCTTCATTGAAAGCGAAGCAGGATCTTTTACGGCTCTCAAGAGAGAACGGCCTCAAACTGCCGGAACTTCCTGCAGATTCCATTGCATGGATGCTCAAGCCGGGTCTCACCCTGGATGGTCAGGGGTACTTCCGCCCCCAGGACAAAGCCGTTTATGATATTGTCATGAATAATTTTGCCGGTCGGCCGATTTATTTTGCCCTGACAGTTGACCCTGAAAACATGATCGGTCTTGAAAAATTCCTCAGGCTTGACGGACTTGTTTACAAGCTTGTGCCGTTGAAAAGTGCCGATCCGATGAGTTACGTCGATTCTTCACTGCTTTTCAGGAACCTCCTCACGGTTTACCGGTTCAGAAATCTCAACAATCCGGGAGTTTATCTTGAAGAAACGTCGAGAAAACTCTGCGGAAACTATGCGCCGCTTTTTGTCAGGCTTGCGCTTGAACTGGCGGTTGAACCGGAAAGTACCATCAGGATAACCGATGTTTCAGGCCGCTGGAATACTGTCCAGCAGGGATCGCTTGCTTTGCAGGTACTCGACAGTGCATCAAAACTGTTTCCGCTTTCGCAGTATCCTGTGAATCCCGAACTTGCCGGTTCAGTTATCGCTCTTTACGTACGTCTTGGCGAAAAGCAGAAAGCTCTGTCGTATATTGCGTATCTGGAAAAACTCAGCAAAGGCTCGACACCGTCCTCAGAACCGAAACTTTTTTATGTTCTTGCACGGGCCTACCGTAATATGGGCAGAAAAGATGAGGCAAGAACCATAATCGTCGAGATCGCAAAGGAACTGAATCAGCCTGATTTGGTAAAGGAATTTGAAACAATGAAGTAATAATCACGCTATGCAGACCAGTATTCATTCAACCGCGGTCATCGATTCCGGGGCTGTTATCGGTGAAGGGGTTGTCATCGGGCCGTTTACGGTTATAGATGAGGATGTTGAAATAGGTGCAGGCACCGTCATCGGTCCGCACGCCCACATTGCTTCCGGGACAAGGATCGGCAGCTCATGCAGAATCCATTCAGGGGCTGTGCTTGGCGGTGTGCCTCAGGACCTCAAGTTCGAAGGCGAAAAAACCTATCTGCACATCGGCGACCGGACGGTCGTGAGGGAGTGTGTCACGCTGAACCGCGGGACAAAGGCAAGCGGAAAGACCATTGTGGGTTCCGATACCCTGATCATGGCATATGTACATGCCGGTCATGACTGCATCATCGGCAGCAATGTCATCATCGCCAATTCCGTCCAGTTCGGAGGACATTGTGAAGTCGGGGATTATGCCGTGATCGGAGGCCTTACAGGTGTGCACCAGTTCGTACGGATAGGGCGTTACTCCATGGTTGGAGGTATCGCGAGAGCTTCCCTCGATGTTCCTCCTTTCGTGATGGCCGGGGGGCATGACTCTTTCCGGTATGAGGGCCTGAATCTGATCGGATTGAAACGCAGAGGTTTCTCTTCCGAGAAGATTACCCTCATAAAAGATGCTTACAGAATTATTTTTCAGTCCGGGCTGCTGCTTTCGAACGCCCTTGAAACGGTTAAAGCGGAAATGCCGCAGGAACCCGAGATTGTCGAGATACTCGATTTTTTCACATCGGGTGCCAGCAACCGGAAGTTTCTCAAACCTTTCAACTCCTGAGGCAGGCAGGTGCGCATGTCCAGATGGGCAATCGGCATAGATCTCGGAGGCACGGCAATCAAAGCCGCGGTTGTCGGTGAAGAAACGGGTATAATCAAACATACGACGGTTCCTACCGATACAGCTTCCGGCCCTACAGGCATCATCGTCCAGCTTTCATCGATTGTTGCCGATCTTTACCGCAGTGCATCGGTAACGCTCGATCCCGGAGATTTTGCCGGTATCGGACTTGGTGCACCGGGCGCGGTCGATTCTGAAAAGGGGCTCTTGAGTTATCCTCCGAACCTTCCGGGATGGACGGTTTTTCCTTTGCGTGATGAACTTTGTGCGTGCCTGCATGAAAAGGAAGATCTGACGATGCCTGTTATCGTTGACAATGATGCAAATGCAGCGGCATTCGGCGAAGCGGTCTATGGTGCCGGCCGTTATTTCCGTGATTTTCTGCTTGTTACGCTCGGGACCGGCGTCGGCGGTGGTATTATCCTGAACAGGAAGCTTTACAGGGGGCCGAACGGCACAGCCGGCGAAATCGGATTTATGATTATCGATTTTGAGGGGCCCGGCGTACATGCCGGTATACGTGGTACGATCGAAAGCATGATCGGCAAGGAGCGGATCGTCGAACTCGCATGCCGGATGATTGCCGAGAGCCCGGCGGGTTCTTCGGTCGGCAAACTATGCAACCATGATTATTCGAAACTTTCGCCCCGGCATCTTGAGTATGCGGCGAAAGAAGGTGACGAACTTTCCCTTGCCGTATGGAACAGGATAGGGTCAATCCTCGGTGTCGGGCTTGCCAATGTCACTGCCCTCATGGATATCCGGAAATTTGTCATTGGGGGGGGGATTTCGGCTGCCGGCCGTTTTATTTTCGATCCGGCTCTCGAGCAGGTAAAACGAAGCACGCTTCCTTCCATGCATGATGGGCTTGAAATTGTTCCGGCTCTTCTTGGCAACAAGGCGGGAATGTTCGGTGCTGCAGCTTTGTGTTTCGATTGAAAAGAGGGTACCGGAATGATGGAAAAGATGTTTCATCTGCTTTTTCCAGACGTTTGTGTTATCTGCGGCTCATTGCTGAACGGAAGCGAGCGGTACTGCTGTACCGCCTGTATATCCGGATTCGACCGCTTCCGGAGCCCGTCTGAAGCTGAAGAAGTGCTTCGGCATGCGATTGCAACCCGTTTCAGTGACAAGTTTCTCTTTGACCGGGGGTGGTCTCTTTTCTGGTTCCACAAAGATAATTCCTTACAGCAAGCACTCCATGCCATGAAATATGAAGGATTGTTCACGATAGGCACGCTTTTCGGCCATCAGCTCGGGCAGTGGATGCTTCAGGGGGATGTTCCCGGTGATATTGATTGTGTCGTTCCTGTTCCGCTTCATTATCTGAAAAAAGTCGAGCGTTCTTTCAACCAGGCGGAAAAAATTGCCGAGGGCATAGCACAATCGATACACAAACCTGTTCGGCCCGAACTCCTCAAAAGAAAACGCTATACGGAATCGCAAACTTCTCTGCCTGCCCCTTTGCGCCGGAAAAATCCCGCAGGAGCGTTTCAGGCCGGAAAATCATCGATGCCTCCCCATGTACTTCTGGTCGACGATGTGATAACGACCGGAGCGACCATCGCCTCAGCTGCATCGGCACTGCGTGCCGCCGGAGTCAGGCGGGTTTCGATCGCTTCCGTTGCTCTGGCTGCAAAGGAATGAACGGGCATGGAACTGTTTTACACCACTCGAGAGTTTATCGACCTTGATGCCGCAAAGGTAACTATAGCAGGTGACGAGTTTCATCATCTTACACGTGTACTTCGCAAGAAGACCGGCGAGAGGATGCTTGTAACGGACGGTAATGGCCTCCGCTGCGAAGTCAACATTACTGCAGTGGGCAAGAAATCTCTTGAAGGTGAAATACTGGGTCACTCCCTCATTGAAAAGTCCGGGACAGAAGTTGCTGTTGCTTTGTCGATGCTTAAATCGCCTCAGCGTTTCGATTTTTTTCTTGAAAAAGCTACCGAGCTGGGCATTTCCGAGATCATACCCATGATAACCCGGCGGACGGTTTCACAGCCGTCGAACGAAAAAATAGAGGGTAAAATAACTCGGTGGAACAATATTTTACTTTCTGCAGCAAGGCAGTCGAAACGGTATTATCTTCCAGAACTTCATGTGCCCAGGCCGTTTTCAACGGTTGTCCGCCTTGAAGGTTATGATGTGCGGCTGATTCCATACGAAGGTTCTGCAAAACCTCCGGTATTTGCCCCTTCGGGGTACAAAATACTCTTTCTGATCGGACCGGAGGGGGGCTTTACCCCGGGTGAGGTCGAGGAGGCAAAAGTTGAAGGTTTTATCGAGATGTCCCTGGGGAAAACAATTCTCAGGGCAGAAACAGCCGCGATTTTTGCGGTTGCCATGGTCCGGTCGCAGCTGCTTGAACGATCGGAAAAAGAGTGGTTGTGAGCGTTCATTACCCCAGGGCCGGATTTTAATACTATCCACAAATCATTATGAACAGTACCAGGGTAAACCAGATCATACTTCTTTGTTTCGTTCTGTTCATCAGTGCCATTTTTTTTGCCATGACAAGGTTTTTTCTCATGGCTATTTTTCTCGCCGCGATTTTTTCGGCTCTGGCAATGCCTGTTTTCAATGTATTTGACCGTTGGTTCAACGGGCACAGAACACTTAGTGCGGCCGTAACAATGCTTATGCTGTTTCTTATTGTTTTACTGCCATTGACGGCGTTTCTCGGTATTGTGGCATTTCAGGCAATAAGGCTCAGCCAGATTGCCGTCCCCTGGATTCAGTCGCAGATTCCAGAGCAGTCGGCCTTCGATGCACAGTTGCGTACACTTCCTTTCTATCCCCAAATTGAACTGTACAGGACACAGATTCTGCAGAAAGCCGGTGAACTGGCCGGGCATGCCGGTTCGATGCTTTTCAACACACTTTCATCCCTGACCTATTCCGCCGCAGCCGATCTTTTTCTCTTTTTTGTTTTTCTCTACACCCTGTTTTTTTTCCTCAGGGACGGCAATATGCTCCTGGAAAATATCCTTTCCTGTATTCCTCTGTCGGAGCGCGATCAGCATAGGCTGCTCGAAAAATTTCTTTCAGTGACCAGGGCGACCCTGAAAGGAACGGTTGTTGTCGGAATTGTTCAGGGTTCGCTTGCAGGTACGGCACTGCATTTTGCGGGAATCGACAACGCTCTTTTCTGGGGTACGATCATGTCGGTGCTCTCGGTAGTACCGGTTTTCGGATCGGCGCTCGTCTGGCTTCCTACAGCCATCTATCTTGCGGCTGTCGGACAGTATGTTCAGGCTGCAGGGGTATTCCTTTTCTGCAGTCTTGTCGTCGGTCAGATAGACAACATATTGCGTCCCATACTTGTCGGCCGTGATACCCGTATGCATGAACTGCTCATTTTTTTCGGGACACTTGGAGGTATCGGGCTTTTCGGAGTGTTCGGCTTTATTATCGGTCCGATCGTTTCAGCACTCTTCATGACCGTATGGGAGATGTACGGTGAAACTTTCAGGGAGTACCTTTCTGATATCAAGAATGATAAAACTCACTCGTGATTCCGAAGGGTAAATGAATTTTTCGATCAGGTAGCAAGAGATGCCAACCGGGAGATCGGCGCTCCCGAGGTTGAATATTATGTTGCGAGGTAAATATAAACGGAAGAGGCTTGCTTCTCTGTTGATGATGAGCCTGTCTCTTCCGTTTATTCAATGGGGTAATCAGTTGACTCTGACAACATCTTCCGCCGAGAAGAAGAAAGCTCCCTCGATCGCTGCGTTTTCTGCCGAGTCAGAGCCATGGATGATGTTTTCACCCTTGCTGTCGGCATAAAGCTTGCGGACTGTGCCTTCATCCGCCTGAGCCGGATCGGTGGCGCCGATGAGAATACGGAAATCGGCGACTGCATTTTCCTTTTCAAGAATCATCGGTACACAGGGACCTGAAGACATGAAGTCGACAAGTTCGCCGTAAAAAGGTCTTTCGCGGTGCACTGCATAAAATTCTCCGGCGGTTTCCTTTGTAAGTCTGGTTTTTTTCATGGCTACAATACGGAATCCGGCGCGTTCGATTTTGTCGATAACCGCACCGATAAGCTGCTTGCGGACACAGTCAGGTTTCAGAATGGTAAGCGTTCTTTCCATGGTAAGTGTTCATTTGTGTTGCTGAAAAAAAGTTTGAGCGAAGATACACAAACATCAGGGATAATGGAAACGAAAGCACCAGGTTGAACAAGTCAAATCATCTTTCTCACTCCCGGTTCATTCCCCCATTTTTTTATCATTCATATTTTCAGTTTCCATATTAATGATTTTGAAATAAGATTAAAAAAGTCCACATTAAGGAATTATTAAAGCCGTTCATACATTCCATAATCGTCAATGATGGTTTGTAATCGGGGAATTCAATGCTTGAAACACTGTGATGGAAAAGTCCGAAGGAAAGGTTGCCATTATTACCGGGTCGTCGGGTACCCTCGGCAGCGCAGTGGCCGGAAAATTCTTTCATGAGGGAATGAAGCTGGTTCTGGTTCATCTGCATGAGCATGATCTGCCTGAGTCCTTCAGGGACAACAGGGATGTGCTTTCAATGGTTATCGATCTATCACGGCCCGATGCTGCGTTTTCCATGGCTCAGAAAGCTCTCGACCGTTTCGGGCGGATCGATATCCTTGCAAATGTTGCAGGAGGATTTACCATGGGTACTCCGGTGCATGAAACTCCATTGAAAACATTTGATTTCATGCTTGCGCTCAATGCCGGGACGGTTTTAAATGCTTCCAGTGCAGTTATTCCCTCGATGATAAAGCAGCGCTATGGAAAGATTGTCAATGTCGCTGCCGGGGCAGCACTTTCGGGAAAAGCCCTGATGGCACCCTATATTGTTTCAAAGTCTGCGGTTATTCGTCTTACGGAAAGTCTTGCCGCTGAAAACAGGGATTTCGGCATCAACGTCAACTGCGTACTGCCATCCATTATCGATACGCCTCAGAACAGGCGGGATATGCCTGACGCCGATTTTTCCCGATGGGTAGCTCCCGATGCGCTTGCTGATGTGATATCATTTCTCGCATCCGATGCGTCAAGGGCAATACATGGTGCGGCAATTCCTGTTTCAGGACTGAGTCAGGTATTGTGAGAAACAAAGTTTATTGGCTATTATTATTTTCTTTAAACATTAAACGAAAGAGACCTACAATATCACAGAAATGAAGGTTTTCGATTCAATAACCGGTACAACGGGCAATACACCACTCGTGAGGCTTCAGCGTCTTGACAATGAGTGCCGCGCATCCGTGCTTCTCAAGTTGGAATCATTCAACCCTCTGTCGAGTGTGAAGGACAGGATCGGAGTGGCCATGATCGAGGATGCGGAGAAAGCCGGCAGGATCAACCCTGATACGGTTATCATCGAGCCAACCAGCGGGAACACCGGTATTGCCCTTGCCTTTGTCTGTGCATCAAAAGGATACCATCTGAAACTGGTTATGCCTGATACCATGAGTATCGAACGGCGCAGGCTGATGCAGATCCTCGGTGCCGAACTTGTGCTGACAGACGGAACAGGAGGAATGTCCCTTGCGGTTGCTGAAGCTGAGAGGCTTGCTGCATCCACTCCGAACAGTATTATTCTCCAGCAGTTCCGTAACCCCTCAAACCCTGCTGTACACCGCAGGACCACCGCTCTGGAGATCTGGAACGATACCGATGGCAAGGTCGATGTTTTCATCGCAGGTGTAGGCACGGGCGGGACGATAACAGGAGTAGGAGAAACGCTCAAGTCCCGCAGGCCCGATATAAAAATCATTGCCGTGGAGCCTTCGGATTCGCCGGTACTCTCGACAGGAAAATCGGGACCTCACAAAATTCAGGGAATCGGGGCCGGTTTTGTTCCCGAAATTCTCAACCGGGAGGTCATAGACGAAATAATAACTGTCGATCATCAGGAAGCCGGCAGGATGGCAAGAAGCCTCGCTGCGGAAGAAGGCATCCTGTGCGGTATTTCTTCGGGAGCCGCTCTGAAGGTCGCTCTCGATGTTGCGAAGCGTGAAGGAATGGAGGGAAAAACCGTCGTTGTGCTTCTTCCGGACACCGGCGAACGGTATCTTTCCACCTGGCTGTTCGAGGAGCAGGTCTGAACACTAATTTTCAATAAAAGCTTAGGCTGAAAAAGAATATTCAACAATTATGGCAGACATGAAGGTTTATTTCGATAACAATGCCACCACTCCGCTGCACCCAGAGGTGAAAACGGAAATGATCGCAGCCATGGAGGTCTTCGGCAACCCTTCCAGCATGCATGCCTATGGACGGGAAGCGAGAGCGAATGTCGATGCGGCACGCAGGAAAGTAGCCGACTTCATCGGCGCGCACGAACACGAAATTGTTTTTGTCGGCAGCGGTTCCGAAGCCAACAATACCGTACTTTCTCTTTTTGTCTGCGGTACCAGCCAGTGTATTCCCGGTACCCGTATGCGCAGTACGATCATAACGACAAAAATCGAACATCCCTGTGTGCTCGAGACATCGGAGTGCCTTGCCCATCGCGGTGCAAATGTCAGGTTCCTCGATGTTGACCGGTACGGAAAAATAGATCTCGACCAGCTTGACAGCATGCTTGGCGACGATGTCGGTCTGGTATCGGTCATGATGGCCAACAACGAGATCGGCACACTGCAGGATATTGAAACCATCACAAAGATGGTGCATGAGCGGGGTGCCTATATGCATACCGACGCCGTTCAGGCTGTCGGGAAGGTGCCGGTGGATGTCCGTAGGCTTGGTGTCGATTTTCTTACCCTTTCCGGACACAAGATTTACGGTCCGAAAGGTGTTGGCGCACTTTTTGCGAAAAAGGGCATTCCTTATTGCCCGCTTATCAGGGGGGGGCACCAGGAGCGGGGAAGGCGTGCCGGTACTGAAAATACTCTCGGAATTCTCGGCCTTGGCAAGGCGGTTGAAATGCGGGCGCTCGAGATGGATGCCGAAGAGAAAAGATTGCTCGAACTGAAGAGTGTGCTTAGACAGGGTATCGAAGAGAGAATTGACGATATCCACTTCAACGGCCATCCAGAGGATTCGCTTGCAGGCACACTCAATGTCTCCTTTGCAGGCGCTGAAGGCGAGGCTATCCTGCTGTATCTCGATCTCGAGGGGATTGCCGTTTCGACCGGTTCAGCATGCGCTTCGGGATCACTCGATCCGTCGCACGTGCTTCTCGCTACCGGTGTCGATGCCGAAACGGCTCACGGTTCAATAAGGATCAGCATGGGCAGGGAGAGCAATCTCGGGCAGGTGGAGTATCTGCTCGATGTATTACCAAGAACAATTCAACGAATAAGAAATATGTCAACGGCATATATAAAAGGAGGATGTCATGTTGCAGGCAGGTGAATGGGCTTATTCTGAAAAGCTCAAGGAGCATTTCATGAGCCCGAAGAATATCCTGCAGGGAGATAATACCGATGATTTCGACGGTGTTGGAATGGAAGGTAACCTGCAGTGTGGTGACCAGATGATGGTTGCGATAAAAGTAGACAAGGAAAAAGAGGTCATTACCGACTGCAAGTGGAAAACTTATGGTTGTGCAAGTGCGATTGCAAGTACCTCGATCCTTTCGGAGATGGTAACAGGCATGACCCTTGACCAGGCCTTCCATGTTTCACCGAAGGACGTCGCAAAGGAACTCGGCGGCCTCCCCGATAACAAGATCCATTGTTCCGTGCTCGGTGACAAGGCATTGCGGGCAGCCATCAACAATTACTACATCCGCAACGGCATGGAGGACAAGGTCAAGGAGGAGCAGGCGAAGATTGTCTGCCAGTGCATGAACATCACCGATCATGATATCGAGGATGCCGTTCTCGAAGGCGCACGGACTTATTATGAACTTCAGGAACACACCAAGCTCGGCACGGTATGCGGGCAGTGCAAGGATGAAGCGGAAGCGCTTCTTGAAAAATTCAAGCATATCCATTTCGGTGCCTGACACATGAAATAACGGATTTATCAATAAAGTCCTGCTTATAAAAATCAGTGAACGGGCGGCTGAAAGGTCGCCCTTCTGATTTTTATCGCTCTCGACGGAATAACCCGTTTATACAATGAGGCAAAATGTTTATTATCGCTCCGATTAATGTATTGATCCGTTGGCGTAAATTATCATTCCGAGCGAAGCGAAGAATCCAGATGTTTTTGTTTTATAAGAAGATGGATTCTTCATTACGCTATGCTTCATTGCGGAATGACAAACTTCTCTGCAGAATTTATTTACGACTTATTTTTGCGGGAGTAATAATAAAATAAAGGGCGTGAAAGATCCGGTCGGCATGGCAGCGTTAAAGCATGAGCATATTTGCCGGCAGTTTTTTAAACTTGACAGGAACATCAGGAACAATCGGAAGAGATGATGAGAGAGGAAGAACGATCGAGAACCTATTATATCCATACCTTCGGGTGCCAGATGAACCAGGCGGATACGGGCATTATTTCTACACTTCTAAGGAACGAGGGTTACAAGCCGGCAGCTGCAGAAGAGGACGCCGGAATTATTCTGCTCAACACCTGCGCTGTCCGGGAACATGCCGTCGACCGCATAGAAAATTACCTCCAGCATCTGCAGGGGATGAAAAAAAGAAGAAAAGACCTGCTTGTCGGTATTACAGGCTGCATACCTCAGTACCAGCGCGAGGAAATGTTTTTCCTGTCACCGGCCATCGATTTCCTTGCAGGACCCGATACCTATCGTACCCTGCCGTCGCTTATCGAGCAGGCAAGGGCCGGGGCCCGTCTTTCGGCCCTTGATTTCAATGCCGCGGAAATGTATGAAGGGATTGACCAGGAAAGACCTGGTTCGATAAGCGCATTCGTTCCTGTAATGCGAGGCTGCAACAACATGTGCGCATTTTGTGTCGTGCCGTTTACCAGAGGGCGCGAAAGGAGCCATGCCTTCAGCACCGTCCTGAAAGAAGTCCGGCAGCTTGCAGAAGCAGGTTACCGGGAGATAACGCTGATTGGACAGAACGTGAACTCCTATTCCGACCCTGAAACAGGGCGGGATTTCGCTGACCTGCTTGCAGCGGCAAGCCATGCTGCTCCGAAAACAAGGATCCGGTTCACTACTTCCCATCCGAAGGATATATCCGAACCGTTGCTGAGGGCCATAGCCGGGCATGAAAACATCTGCAACCATATACATCTTCCGGTTCAGTCAGGTTCAACGAGAATACTCGGGCTTATGAACCGTGGGCACAGTGTGGAAGAGTATCGTGGAAAAATCGATCTGATCAGGTCCATCATTCCAGGTGTTGCCATTACCACCGATCTCATCGCGGGATTCTGCAGCGAGACAGAGGAGGACCACCAGGCAACGCTCAAACTGCTTTCAGATGTCAGATTTGATTCGGCATTCATGTTTTTCTATTCGACAAGGCCCGGCACGCTCGCAGCAAGAACCCTGCCCGACGATATTCCCGAACAGGTGAAAAAACGCCGCCTGCAGGAGATCATCGATCTGCAGAACGAAATATCCTCGAAATTGTATGAAGAGGCAGTCGGAGCGGTTGTCGAGGTGCTTGCTGAATCGGAAAGCAAACGTTCCGGTCAGCAGTTGATGGGCCGGACAGCCACCAACAGGGTCGTGGTGTTCGATCGTGCCGGTCATGAGCCGGGCGACTTTCTCGATGTGCGAATTACCGCTGCGACATCCGCAACCCTGCTTGGAACAGCAGTCGATAATTGACCATGGTAAAGACTGCTCTTTTTCCATGAAAAGCACTTTTCTTTCAATGTTGATGTCTTACCTGTCAGTTCTTACGGGTCAGGGAGTTCTTTGCCCTTTACGAAGTTTTTTTATCTTGAGACGTATTTGTAAATTAGTTGTTTAAAAACTGAAGGTTAACGTGCCCGACGGGCCCAAGAGAAGTAAACGCATGCCAGCTGCCGCAAGAATTGGATTTATCGATAAAGTCAGAGCTCATCTTGAATTGCTCGATCCTGTAACCTGGCTCAGCTGCTATCCCTGCCTTGCCGCCGGTGTCATGGCTTCAGGAGGCATGCAGCCCACATTGCGCGACTATATTCTCCTTTTTGCCATTTTTATGATGTTCGGTCCATTCGGTACAGGTTTCAGCCAGTCGGTCAACGATTATTTCGATCTTGATCTTGACAGGGTGAACGAACCGACCCGTCCGATTCCTTCAGGGCGGCTGACGGAAAAGGAAGGCCTTCTGAACAGCATCATCGCCCTTCTGCTTGCCATTGTCTGCGGTTTTCTGATTTTCAGGGAAATCGGCGGCACCCGCGGAATGGTTATCCTTATCTCTATTTTATCAGCACTGGTTGTGGCATATCTCTATTCGGCGCCACCATTCAAACTGAAGAAAAACATTCTCACTTCGGCTCCCGCTGTCGGCTTTTCCTATGGCTTTGTTACCTTCATTTCCGCCAATGCGCTTTTCAGCGATATCAGGCCGGAAGCGATATGGCTTGCAAGCCTCAACTTCTTCATGGCCGTAGCGCTCATTATTCTCAACGATTTCAAATCTGCGGCAGGGGACAAGAAAGGAGGGCTGAAATCGCTCACGGTCATGATCGGTGCACGCAATACCTTCCTTGTCTCTTTCGTGATCGTCGATCTTGTGTTCGGTGTTCTGGCCTACCTTTCATATACATGGGGGTTCCATGTGCCGCTGGTGCTGGTGCTTGTAGGACTTTTACTCAACCTCGTACTGCAGATCCAGATCCTCATCGATCCGAAGGGCGGGATATCGTTCGTGAACAATGCCGTCAAGGACGGCTTCGGCAATGCGATCGGACATAGTGAAGTGCAGGAACACAACGCTTTTCTCAGGTTCCAGGTGATCAACAACATCCTGTTTCTTGTCAGCTTTCTGTTCGTTGCCGGAATGGTGGGTCTTAAATACCTGAATGTACCTCATTGATGGTGCTTTTGCCGGTAATCGCCGGATGACGACGTTGCTTCGTATTTTAGTGGTAGAGAGGGTGGACCCGTTAGAACATACTGTTTTTTCCCGGGAATAACGCAACTTTAAAATACTAATGCCATGGATACTCTTCACGCAACGTTTTTTTCGCTCCCTGTCGTGTGGCATAATGCACTGGTTACGCTGCTGACCTTTGTCTATGTTTTCAGTGTTCCCCCTCTTATGGATTATCTGGTGACCAATCATGGTCTTCCACGAGACATCAGCCGCAAGATCACCCATATCTGTGCCGGCTCCGTTATTGTTTTTCTTCCCCTGTATGTCGACGGGGACTGGTCACACTTTCTCAATATCACAGTTTTCGCTGTCTGGACGATCCTGCTTATCCAGAAAGGGCTCTTTGCGGCCGATGACGATCAGGCGGTGAAAACCATGACCCGTACCGGGGACAAACGAGAACTGCTGAAAGGCACTCTGTATTTCGTTCTTGTCGCCATGGTATGCGGGACCCTTTATTACAAGCGCATGGAAGGGGTGCTTGCCATGGCCATTCTCGGCTGGGGTGACGGTCTCGCACCGGTTATCGGCACAAGGTACGGCAAAATGAAATACCATGTTTTCAGCGACAAGAGCGTGGAAGGCAGCATTGCATTTCTTGTCGGCAGCGTTGCCGCAGGGCTTTTCTTCGTCAAGCTGATCCTTCCGGAATCTTTTGATCCGATGAAGATCATCGCTGTTTCAGTTATCGCGACAATCATAGAAGGGCTGAGCCCGAAGGAGGTCGATAACCTGACCATTCCTCTTGCTGTGGTCCTCGCGCTCAAGGTACTCTGAGATGTCCGCTTCTTTTTTTATCAGTGACATTCACGTAGGTCTTCGGGACAAACAGGAAGAGAAGCTCAAGCTTGACAATCTCGAACGGCTTTTTGCCATGATAAAGGCAGAAGGCCGTTCACTGTATATGCTGGGTGATATTTTCGACTACTGGATGGAGTTCCGTCATCTCGTTCCAAAGGGATTCACGAGGTTTTACTGCATGCTTTCCGATCTTGTCAGCAACGGTATCAGGGTGACTTATTTTGCCGGAAACCATGATTTTTATCTTGGCCGTTTCTTTGACGAGGAACTTGGAGTGAAAACTTGTTACGGCATACAGGAGTTCACCATTGACGGTTCAAAGTTTGTACTCGCCCATGGCGACGGCCTCGGAAAAGGGGATTTCGGCTACAAGCTCTTCATACATGTCATAAGAAATCCGTTCAATATCGCTTTGCTGTCAAGGTTTCATCCCGATTTCGCCATAGGCATCATGAAAGGGTATTCAAGGTTCAGTCGTGACAAGAAATCAGGTATTGACGTTTTCGAGACGGACCGGTTATTGAATTTTGCCAAATCGCTGGCACAGGAAAAAGATTTCGATTATTTTATCTGCGGCCATAATCATGTCCACGGGATTACGGCGCTGCCGGGTACTTCTCACAAGTACGTCAACCTCGGTTCATGGATCGATGGTTCTTTACCCTACGGGGTTTTCGATCGTGGCGTTTTCGAACTCAGGGAGTTATCACATTAAACAACAGAAACAAGCAGATATGAGCAATGACAACAAAGTCCTGAAACTCGGGTTGCCGAAAGGAAGTCTTCAGGACTCGACAATAGACCTTTTCGCACATGCCGGGTTCCATTTTTCCGTTCAGAGCCGTTCCTATTTTCCATCCATAGATGACGATGAACTGGAAGCTATCCTGATACGGGCACAGGAAATGGCCCATTACGTAGAGATGGGAGCTTTTGATGTCGGTCTTACCGGCAAGGACTGGATTATCGAGACCGATGCCGATGTGGTCGAGGTCGCCGATCTTATCTATTCCAAAGCATCGATGAGGCCTGTCCGCTGGGTCCTTGCCGTACCGGAAAGCTCATCCATCAAATCTGTAAAAGATCTTGAAGGAAAACATATCGCTACCGAGGTTGTCAATATTACAAAGAAGTATCTGGCAAGCAACGGTGTGAATGCCTCGGTTGAATTCAGCTGGGGTGCTACCGAGGTCAAGCCGCCGGATCTTGCCGATGCCATTGTCGAGGTGACCGAGACCGGCTCTTCTCTCAGGGCGAACAAGCTGAGGATTGTCGAAACGATCCTCGAATCCAATACGAAGCTTATAGCGAACAAGGATTCCTGGAACGATCCCTGGAAACGCGAGAAAATCGAGAATATGGCACTGCTGCTCGAGGGGGCTATCAACGCCCAGGGAAAAGTGGGATTGAAAATGAACGCGCCTAAATCCTCGCTGGACAATATACTGTCCATTATTCCTGCTTTGCGTCAGCCGACCATATCATATCTTGTTGAAGCCGAATGGGTTGCGCTTGAAGTGATCGTTACCGAGAAAATCGTGCGCAAACTTATTCCCGAACTGAAGAAAGCCGGTGCCGAAGGAATCTTCGAGTATGATATCAACAAACTGATTGATTGAAACAGTCTCCTATTCTTTTCACTCAAGGCCGCCTGAGAGGGCGGCTTTTTTTAACGTAGCAATGCTTCTTCCTGTCTATCAGATACTGGTATTGTGCTCACTGCTCGTCTTTTTCGGGATATTGCTCAGGAATCTGGTCGATCTCTGTGGCTTGCCGGAAAATCCGCCGGATAACGGACCTTTTGTTTCCGTTCTTGTCCCGGCACGCAATGAAATGCTCAATATCGAGCGATGTGTTGTTTCCCTTCTGAAGCAGGATTACAGGGATCTCGAGATTATCGTGCTCGATGATGGTTCTACCGATGCGACACCCGATATACTGAAAAAAATTCAGGTGGATTCAGGCAGTCGTTTGCGTATTGTGCAGGGAGAACCGCTTCCCGAGGGATGGCATGGCAAAGCCTGGGCATGTTTTCAGCTAGCGCGTGAAGCAAGAGGAGACTTTCTGCTGTTCACGGATGCCGATACCCTTCATCTTCCTGATGCCCTTCGTAGGTCGCTTGGGGCATTGCAGGCGGCACATGCTGATATGCTTACCTTGACACCTCGACAGGAACTTGGTTCGTTCTGGGAAAAGCTCGTAGTGCCGCTTGTGTATGTTATCCTTATGTGCTACCTGCCACTCAGGTTTGTCAGCCGTACCAGAATTCCCGCTTTTTGTTTTGCCGTTGGCCAGTTCATCCTGTTTCGGCGTGAACGATATGATCTTATCGATGGTCATGCTTCGGTTCGTGAATCTATTGTCGAAGATGTCTGGCTGTGCAGGGCGATAAAAAAATCCGGAGGAAAAGTAGTTGCATTTAACGGCACCGATGTGGTGAGCTGCAGAATGTACAGGAGTTTCAACGATATCTGGACGGGGTTTTCAAAAAACCTTTTCGCAGGCATCGGGTATAGCACTCCAATTCTGATAATACTAATGCTGCTTGTCGCGGTTTTTTACATTATTCCCTATGGATTCATTTTTTCTGCCTTTTTCTGCCGGGAATTCACCGCTCCGGTATTCTGGCTTCCTTTTGCCCAGATCATCCTTGCGCTTATCTGCCGGGTTATCATAGCCCTGAAGTTTCGTCAGCCTGTTGCCTCTGCATTTTTCAACGTCTTCTCTCAGCTCATTCTGCTTGCCATTGCCTGGCACTCTTTTTATATCATCAGAACAGGAAAAGGAGCGGAATGGAAAGGACGGCGGTACAATTTTTCCTGAGAGCAGCCGGAATTCGGGGAAGGCGATAATTTTTTTTACATTAACAGACATATTTCAAGATTGCGGGCGCATGCAGGCCTTAAAAAGGACAGTAAATCAAACCAGCTCTATTCACTATGGGTTTTTTATCGAAAATATTCGGCAAGAAGGAAGAGGTTGAACTGAAACGTCCGAAACTCATTGAAGACGTGAACCTGATAAAAACGTTGGAAGGCCATCAGGACAGAGTGCTCGGTGTCACTTTCAGCCCCGACGGCAAAAAGATTGTGAGCGGAAGTTTTGATGAAAAAGTAATGCTGTGGGACGCTGAGAGCGGGAAAGCGTTGCACACCATGCCCGGCCACACAACATGGGTCAAGTGTGTCGATTACAGCCCCAAGGGCGACAAGGTTGCAAGCGGAAGTATCGACAGCACCGTGAGGATATGGGACGCCGAGACTGGTAAATGCATCCATGTCTGCAAAGGCCATGATACCGAGGTCAGAATGATCGCATTCAGTCCCGACGGGAAAATACTTGCAAGCTGTTCCCGTGACGCAACCATAAAACTCTGGGATGTCGAGTCGGGCAGCGAGATAAAAACGATTACAGGGCATAAATCGTATATTGAATGTGTCGTATTCAGCCATGACGGGAAGAAAATCGCAAGCTGCGGAGAGGAGCCCATCATCAAGATATGGGACGCGGAAACAGGAAAAAATATTGCGAATTATAAAACCAACGATACTCTTTCTCACTGTGTTGTTTTCAGCCCCGATGACAAACTGATCGCTTTCTGCGGCCGCGATGCGAAAGTCAAGATTATCGATGCCGGAAGCGGCGAGATCATCAAGGTTCTGGAAGGCCATGAGGACGGTGTCCGCTGTGTCTGCTTCCATCCGGAAGGCTCAATGGTTGCAAGTGCGGCAAATGACGAGTCGGTGAGGCTGTGGGATGTCAAATCCGGACAGCTCTTGCATACATACAGAGGACATGTTCTTGAAGTTCAGTCGGTCGATATTTCTCCTGACGGCAAAATGATTGTCAGCGGAAGTGATGACCGAAAAATCAAGCTCTGGGGTATCCGGTAACCTGTATGTGCAGATAAATAAGTAATATAAAACTTCTGAAAGGAGTTTGGGGGCAGTGTCTACTCGCACAAAAAAAAGTTGCGCAAAGTGTGCAACTTTTTTTTTGAATAAACCTAAAGTGAGTAAATTATTTTTTACAAAAGATAAATTTTTTTTGGGCTTTTCCGACACGGGAAGTTCATGGTAACGCCAGGTAAAACCGGCAAAAAAGAGGTCAATATGGGTAATCAGGTTGAAGGAACTGTAAAATGGTTCAACGAAGAAAAAGGGTACGGGTTTATTGAACAGAAAGGTGGAAAAGACGTTTTTGTGCATTACAGCGCAATCGTCGGCAACGGCCGCAAAACTCTTGTGGAAGGCCAGAAAGTGATGATGGAAGTAGTTCAGGGATCAAAAGGTCTTCAGGCTGCCGGTGTAACCCCTGTTTGACAGTCGGCCGGAACCAGCGTTCATTTTTTTCCGGTTACCCGAAGCGGTTTTATCAGTAATAAAAGAACAACCGATTTCTTTTTTTGCGGTTCATGTTCAGAACTATTATCTGGTTTTATCATTGCATAACCGGAAGGTGTTTTTTCTTGCTGAAAGAATGGGCATACGCTGGTGTGCCCATTCTTTTTTTAAAACAATTCCATGATTGATCATACCCCGGTGACTCTGTTCCGGGTGTATGTTATTGTTCCATTATCATTGTAGAGAATATCATGCTTCAAACAAACGAAAAGCATCTTGTGGAGTTTTTGCTGCAGTGTCATCCCGGTCAGCCGAGAACGAGGGGAAACTGGGAAGTTGATCATCATGGCACACCTTTTATTCTGCCGTCAATCGGAGGGATAACCCTGAACGTCCAGGCTGGTGACCCTGCATTCGGATGGGTCGGTGATCATATAGAGCCGGGAGTGAGCTGTACGGCCGATACACATAAACCGTTCGAACACCCCAATGTCGGATTGCAGATCTATGCATGCGCCGGCAACAAGGCCACTATTGTCACAGGAGATGCAAAAGGAGCAGAAGGCAGAGTACTGGGGCATCACGGAGGATCGGAACATGTTATTGTCGATTTTCCGAAAGATGTCAAGGAAAAAATGCTGTACAGCGACACGATTGTTATAAGGGGAAAAGGACAGGGCCTGAGGCTTTCCGATTATCCCGATATCATCTTGTTCAATCTCGATCCGGACTTGCTTCGCGCCATGATGATCCGTGAACTCGAAGGCGGGGTGCTCGAAGTGCCGGTTACCACCGTCGTGCCTGCAGTCTGCATGGGATCGGGCATCGGATCGGCCCATGTGGCGAAAGGCGACTACGATATCATGACGAGCGACGCGGACACGGTCAGGGAGTACGGTATAGACAAGATCCGTTTCGGCGATTTTGTCGCCCTTCTCGATCATGACAACCGCTTCGGACGGGCATACCGAAAAGGCGCGATCACTATCGGGATCGTTGTGCACAGCGACTGTCTCGAAGCCGGCCATGGCCCCGGCGTCACGACGCTCATGACCTGTGCCTCACCACTGATCAAACCGGTCATCGATCCTGCAGCCAATATTGCCGATCGACTTGGAATCGGCACAATGTTGAAGAAGAAGCAGAAAGCGAAGAAATAAGCAAACCATACTTGATCAGATTCCTTCGAAAGAAAGGGGTTGATTAAGTATGGTTATCACAATGACGGAGTTGCACCGAACTGAAGCTCATAAAGTTTTTTATACACGCCATTGATGGCGATCAGTTCCTCATGGCTTCCTGATTCTGCGACTCTCCCTTTGTCCAGTACAACGATTTTGTCGGCGTTCTTGATGGTCGACAGGCGGTGGGCGACAACAAGTGCCGTACGATTTTCCATGGCCTGATCGATGGCTTGCTGGACTATTTTTTCGGATTCGTTATCGAGAGCACTGGTAGCTTCATCGAATATCAGCAGTTCAGGGTTATTGACCATTGCCCGTGCGATGGCAATTCTCTGTCGCTGTCCCCCTGAAAGCTGGATGCCGCGGTCGCCGATCATGGTATCATACTGCTGAGGTTTTTCTGTAATGAATTCGTGAGCGTTTGACAGCTTTGCCGCCTGTTCGATGCGCGCTCGGCTGATTTCCCCATGAACGCCATAGGCGATATTCTGTTCAATGGTGTCGTTAAACAGTATGACCTCCTGGTTCACAACTCCGATCATTTTGCGTAACTGTTTGTAGTCGTACTCACGGATATCTATTCCGTCGATCGTAATGCGTCCGGAGTCGACATCGTAAAAACGCATCAAGAGGTCGACAGCCGTTGATTTTCCTGATCCTGATTGTCCTATAAGAGCTACAACTTCGCCTTTATTGACCTCGAACGATACATGATCAAGTATATTGGAGGCAGATTTATCTTCATTGTATTTGAAACAGACATTTTCAAACCTGATGTTGCCGGAGAATGTTTTTATATCACGGGTTCCATTGATAATTGCCGGCTCTGTGTCGAGAAGTTCGAATAACCTTTTAACGGAAATGAGTCCCATCTGAACTGAAGTGTTCGCTTCTCCAAGTGATTTGATGGGCCCCATTGTTGAATAGAGGGTAAATGCAAAAACCAGCAGTTCGTTGGCGGTCATTGCGCCGTTAAAGACCTGCAGTCCGCCAAACCAGAGCACCATGGCAATCGCTGCGATAAGCAGGGTTTCATTCAGAGGGGTGATCAGGTTTCTCAACTGAGCGATCCTGATGCCCAGTTTTCTGAATTCTCTGGTAAACGATTTGAACCTGTCGAGCTCGATCTCTTCGAATGCCGTGGATTTGATGACTTTTATGCCATTGAATTTTTCCTGCAGAACTGAGTTCATGTCGACCATTTTGGACTGCAGGTCGAAGGCCAGACTTTTGACATTTTTACTGATGCCGCGAATAACGAAGAGAATTGAAAGAGAAGTGAGTGCTGAAAAGAGTGTCAGTTTCCAGCTGAGAGCAAGGAGTACGATGAAGTAAACGACGACGGAAAATGGGTTCTGCAGAAAATTGACGAATGTCGAACTGATGCTGTTATTGACGTTCTCAACATCGTTATAGACGTAGTTCATCAGGTTTCCTACCCGATTTTTATTGAAATAATCGAGATGCATTTCAATGATACTGCTGAATACGTCGTCCCGGAGCTTTTTGGCGGTTTTGGTCTGAATTCTGTAAATAATCTGTCCGTTCAGGTAAATGAACAGGTTTTTAATGGCGAAAGCCGAGATCAGGAAGAAGCATATTTTCAGGAGTTTCACTTCTTTTTTTTCTGAGCTGAACATCGCCTGGAATTTTTCAAGAGCCCACGTTTTAAGACGTTCCGTATCATTTACATCAAGCCTGACGGGAGCTTTTTCATTGGCTGGCGACAACGGCACGTTATCAGACGAGCGGATGTTCTGCCTGCTCGCGGTTTGTAAATCCAGCTTTAGTTCTGGAGAAGTTTTGTGTGCGGCCTGGGTTGTTGTACCTGATGAAAATACTTCGTTAAGAAGTGGCAGGATTGAATAAATCGAGACAACGCTCAAGAGAGAGGTGATCATGCTTACCAGAACGACCAGCATGATCTTGCCTTTGGACGGAGAAAGATATCGGAGAATTCGCAGCAGTAATTTCATAGAAGCATTCAATAATTCATTTTTCCTTTGTAAAGAAAAAATATAAAAAATATGGGTTAATGGCTTGCCAACATGTCTTTTCCATCAAATACGAAGGTTTCTGTTGACAGATTTGGTGCTGTTTAATTGGTTTTATGTGATATATCTTATTATTTTTAAATGCATTAATGAATCGGGAGAAAAATGATGAGAATTTCAGGAAATCAAAACATGGATTCAGAAAACCGGAGTCTGATTTGCGACCATGTCCAGGTTGTAAAGACCTGAGAACAAAAAATCTTTTTGTACTTTCAATTCAGTCATTAAGTCATTAACAGTTACTTCCATCAACTCCTATGTCAGTCAGCTTTGACCGTTATACCATTGTGATACCGGTTTTCAACCAGTTGCAATATACAGTACAATGTGTAGAAAGTCTTCTCCGGCAGAATATCCAACCCGGCAATATCCTGATCATCGATAATGCCAGCAGTGATGACACTCCTCTTTGGCTGTCACAACATAAAGAATTGAGACAGCTCCGCAATAGAACTAATCTTGGCTGCGGCTGTGCTTGGACACAGGGTATCGTGTTGAGCCTTGATTCAGAATGGGTTGTATTGTTGAACAATGATGTACTTGCAGTACCGGATGCGATCGACGCACTTCTCAACTCCGCCGAACGTGAAAAACTCGGGGTGGCAAGCCCCGCATTGCTCGAGGGGCAGAACGACTACGATTTCAATACTTTCGCAATAAATTACAGTCAGAAGATGTCCGGGATGATCCGCAGGGGAAAGTTCCACGGGGTCTGTTTCGCTGTTCATCGCGATGCATGGGAAAAAATCGGGTTCCCTGACACCGATCGAAGGCTCGGTGGTTATGAAGATGCCGAGTACTTTTTCCGGTGCAAACGGGCAGGTATTCCAATGGGTTTTGTCGGAGATTCTGTTTTTCATCATTTCGGATCGATAACCCAGAAAGCGATTAAAAAGACAACGGGGCAGAAATCCCTCGGTGATCTTGCCTATTTCCGTTCAAGAGCCGGAACAGGGTGGCTGTCGAGAAAAAGGGACAAATTTATGTCAAAGTATGAAAGCAGGAGATGGATCGATGCAGAAAAGGGTCGATCAGGTTATACTCTGCACATGCAGCGCCATGACGGAAAGTGGAAGGTCTTGTAATCAATCATGTCTGTAATGAATCATAAAAAAGTGTTGAATATCGATAAAAAGAGGATTCATGATGATCGATAATAAAGTGACTGTCACTTTTTTTCTCGTTACCTATAATCAGGAAAAATATGTTCGAGAGGCAATTGAGGGTGCATTCAGTCAGACTTATTCACCTCTCGAGATTGTGATTTCTGATGATTGCTCGAAAGACGGTACTTTCAGGATTATCGAGAAGATGGCGGCTGAATACAAAGGGCCCCACAGGATCGTAATAAACCGGAATAATGAAAATTTAGGCTTAATTCGACATTCCAATAGAATAACTGAATTGTCTTCAGGGGAGTTGATAATTTGTGCTGATGGAGATGATATTTCACTTCCTCACAGGACCGCGAGGGTAGTTGAAAAATATCTTGAGTCAAACCGAGAACCCGCAGTGATTTTTTCTTCCGTTAACCTTATTGATACCGAAGGAAACAAAATCGGCATAAGAGTTCCTCCAGTTATATCACAAGGGATGAGTATAGAAGAAATGGCTGTAAGCGGTGCGTTGATTATTGGAGCGGCAAAGGCCATTACCAGGAAAATCGTAGAAACATTTGGTTCGATAAAGTATGATAAATGTTCTGATGATCTTGTTATCGGATTTCGCGGCGCTCTGCTTGGCGGCTTTGAATATATTTCCGAACCTTTGATTCTCTACAGGCATGAAGTTGGGATGTCATCAAGTTCAAATTTACAAAAACAGACATACGAACAGAAGGTTAACAGGCAAATTAAAAGTCAGGAAGTTTTTTTGGCGGTACTTTCCCAGCGAATGGAAGATTCGAAGAAAATCGGAAACGTCGATTTGCTTCAAATGATACACAGCAAGCGAACTGAAGAGTTGTTAAGAAGAAAAGTCTGGACAGGAAACTATCCTTTCATGAAATTATTGTCCTATTCGATAAAAAAAAGGCTGTTTGGCGTGTTTTTACAGGGATTGCTCCGAGAGAGGAAATGGCGAATCTTCATACCATTAAGAAATTTACCTTCAAGAATATCGGCGATTCCTCAGTGAATGAAGGCATATGAATGATTGCAAAATAGAGCGTATACTGATCATAGTTCAACGTTCCAACGGGGATGTTTTTTTGAGTTCTCCACTGATCGAGGGGCTATTTCATGCTTACAGTGAACCTCGTATCGACCTTCTGATCAACGATGATACACTTTCCATCGCGCGAACTCTTCCTCATATTGATAATATTTTCCTGTTCTCCTATGTGGATGCGGATAAAGGTCAAGGTTCACTGACTTTACACCTTCTCAAAAAGATTTTCAGGCGTTATGACCTGAGCATCTGTCTTACGTCAAGTGATCGTTCCGTATTTTTTGCATTGGCAGCTTCAGGGACTTCAATCAGTGCGGTTGATGCATCGCTGAAAAAATCCTGGTGGAAACGGTTGCTTCTTTCCTATCATTATAAATTCGATTCCTCAAGACATATCATAGAGAACAACACTACTCCGCTTGACCTGCTCGGTATAGGTTCCGGAAAGCAGGCGGTTTCTTCACACCATTCTTCTTCAGCGGCCGAAAATATCGAAAAGATGCTGGACAAGCATGGTATTTCCAGATTCGTTATTTTTCATCCCGGTGCACAATACAGTTATAAAGTATACCCTGAAACGCTCAGAAATATTTTACTGGAACAACTGAACAGTCTGGGAATCGCTCTGGTTGTTACGGGCTCGAAGAGTGCACTTGATCTTGAGATTAAAAGATCGATTCCCAAGCTCAAAAACGTCCATGATTTTATAGGCGAAACCACTATTGATGAATTCATCGCGCTCAGCGAACGTTCACTTGCTTATATTGGAGCGGATACTCTCAATATGCATATCGCAGCATCGCAGAATAAACGCATTTTCGCCATCTATGGGCCAACCTTTCTCAGCATGTGGTCTCCCTGGTGCAATGCGATTCATGCAGGGACAAGGGTGAACAAGCCGGTCCAGACCTATGGCAACATTACTCTTTTCCAGGCCGACATGCCCTGTGTCGCATGCGGCAAGGCCGGTTGTGACGACCATCACGGTATCAGCGAGTGCCTTTATCAAATCGATCCTCTTGTCATTAAAAAGGAAATCGAACAGTGGCTAACTACATTTCGGTAACTGTTCTGACGAAAAATTCAGAGGCTTACCTCTGCGAATGCCTTGAAGCCCTGAAGCCGTTCAGCGAGGTTGTTATCCTTGATAACGGTTCAACCGACAAGACGCTCGATATTGCGGGAAGTTTTGAGAATGTCAGGGTTTATGAGCATCCTTTCACAGGATTCGGGCCAATGAAAAACCTTGCTGTCGACAAGGCATCGAATGACTGGATACTTTCTATAGACAGTGACGAAATAGTCTCTTCCGAACTGGCGCGGGATATACTGAGCCGTGATCTTGAAGGCAACTGCCTTTACACGGTAGTGCGGGACAACTATTATCATGGGCGGTTGATCAGGGGCTGCGGCTGGCAGAATGACCATCTATACCGTTTGTTCAACAGAAAGAATAACCGGTTCAACAACAAGCTGGTACATGAAGGGATTGAAATAAAGGAGGGTATGAAAACGGCACTTCTCAAGGGCCGGCTGAAACATTACTCCTATGATAATGCATCTCAGCTCCTTCAGAAAATGCAGTACTATTCAACGCTCTGGGCAGAGGAGAATCAGAACAAAAAAAAAGCATCACCTTTCAAAGCCCTGATGTATGGAATGATTACTTTTTTTAAGTCATACGTGCTCCAGAATGGATGGTTAAACGGTTATGAGGGGTTATTGATCTCGATTACGGAAGCGAACGGGGTATTTTACAAATACATCAAGCTTTATGAAGCCGTCCGGTTCAGTTCCCACAAGTCTCGAACATGAGCGATAACTCAACTAAAGTGCCTGATCCCCGAAAAAGTCAGGCAAATCAAAAAAATCTTTGCCGACTGATAGCCATTCGGTTTAAAATCAGCGACAAATATTTCAAAAACGAACAACAATGAAAATCAGTGCGTTTACTTTTATCAGGAACGGCTCTATCTTCGGGTTTCCATTCAGGGAATCGATTTGTTCAGTGCTGCCGATTGTCGACGAGTTTGTCGTCAACGTAGGCGTCAGCGATGATGACACGCTCGAAAGGATAAAACAAATCGGTGATCCGAAAATTCGTATCATCGAATCGCACTGGAATGACAAGATGAGGGTCGGAGGTTACGTCTACGGACAGCAGAAAATGATCGCCCAGTTCAACTGCACTGGTGATTGGGCGTTCTATCTGGAAGGAGACGAAATTGTTCATGAGAACGAGCTTGATAAAATCGTCGATGCCTGCCGGCGCAATCTTCACGACGAGCGTGTAGAAGTGCTTGCCTTCGACTATATACATTTTTATGGCAACGCGAACAGTTACCTCGATTCACCCGGCTGGTACCGGCAGGCGGCGAGGATTATAAGGACTTCCGTCAGGTCTTATGCTCCGGACGGCCTTTTCTGGCATGTGCTTACTGACAGGAGCAAGGTCAGCCGATATCCGAGGGCGGCCAATACAGGCGCGACTATCTATCACTACGGGTGGGTACGAAGTGAGGAAGAGATGAACCGGAAACTGGAAAACGTTGAGAAGTACTGGAACAAGAACCACCGTCGATTAGACTACAGTGAGATAGATCAGAAGATTATCCGGGAGTTTACGGGTTCGCATCCTGAAATCATCCGCGAATGGCTTCCGAAAGAAAAAGGGATTTTTATTGCCAATCCGGATCACAAATTGACACCGCGGGAAAAAAAACACCGGCTGATGCTGCATGTTGAACGATGGTTCGGAATGGAACTGAGCAAAAAACATTTTATTCCGTTGAAATCATGAATCCAGCTACTTACGGTTTCAAAGTTTGCGGATGGAGATCGAAAAAATATTGTAATTCTGTTTATCGGTACCTATGAATTCTTCTGTTGTTCTCATGCCAAACTGGATAGGAGATATGCTCCTTGCTCTTTCGATTGTTGAGAGACTGCCTGAAAGACGCCGCTTGAAAACAACGCTGCTGGTGCCGGGTCAGATGAGCGGTCTTGTCAGTCTGCTGAGTGACCTGCCCCGGATTGAGTTTGCCAGAGCAGATGCGGATGAGATGAAACGTACCGTGCAAGGCGTTCGCAGCAGGGGATTCGATACCATGTATCTTCTCCCGTTTTCATTCTCTTCCGCATGGTTCGGTATGAAGACAGGGGTTCCCGTCAGACGGGGTTTATCACTCGAAATGAGACGTTTTCTACTCACCGAGCCTTTATCGGGAAACCTCAGAGACAAGTCAAGTCACATTACGCATGAATATGCCAAAATCCTCGATACGCCATACAGTCCACCCGAAGAGTGGATCGGTAAAACGGTTATGCCGGACAGGAGTCATGCCGGTTCAATTGTTTTCTGCCCTGGCGCAATTTACGGTCCTGCAAAAAAATGGCGTCATTTTCCCGAGCTGGCATTGTTGAAAGAGCGGGACAAGATCGTAATTCTTGGCAAACCCGAAGATCGGGAATCGGCAATGGAAATTGTCCGGATGGCGCCTGGAAGGATAACTGACCTGACCGGAAAAACCTCTTTGACAGAAGCGGCGTCGATAATGGCTGGCGCACGTGCGGTTGTTTCAAACGACTCCGGGCTGATGCATCTGGCGGCGTTTATCGGCACACCGGTCATAGGGCTGTTCGGTTCAACGAGCCCGATTTGGACCCGTCCTCTTGGAAAGAGAAGCATAGCAATGAACTTTCCTGAACCGTGCGCACCCTGTTTCGATCGTAAATGCAGATATGGGCATTACAGGTGTCTTGAAAACATAACGCCGAATATCGTAGCGGAGGCGATGGAGAAATTGTGCAACTCAAATTGATAAAATCCTGTGATACAGTTTACACTGACCAGCTTTATGATTGAAAAAAGTTCATAATAATTGCGTTTGTGGGCAACTTTTAAAAAGAAATTTTCCGGGCATGCGGCAGACGGGTATATCAGGGAAGTTGATGCTTTATTCTTTCCTGAAAAGGTTCTGCGATGATTGGGTGCGGTACTGGAATATATCCAGGTTAATAATGGATGTGACTTCATCTTCCTTTTTTTTCAGTCCAGTTAGCAGGGTTGTCTCAATAAGACCGGAAATTCAACTTTTTTCCATCGAGATAATGGATGGGACTCAATAGAGTAGGGAAAAGAAATAACAATTTTGAATGGCAGGGGTTTTGTTTTGAGAAATATCAGTGAGTTTACCTTTTTGGAATGGATGAAATTAGTGCCGTTGGTGCACGGTTTCAAGCAAATGCGTAATGACATCAACCTCAGGCGCTATATCAATATTTCTGCAAGTAACGAGTCAAGATTTTTGGAAAATAACAAAGGACTTGCTGGAAAAAATTTATTGTTTGCTGTAGCATTTGAGCAGCCACTGACTTTAGAGTGGCTTATCAGGATGAGCAAAATATTTTTACTTGATGCATGTATTGTTGTTGTAGACAATTCAAAACGGGATCAGACAAGGAAAGAGCTGTCCGAGCTTTGTGGTCGTTATGAAGTGCCTTACCTGGCGCTTCCACGAAACAGGACAAAACATGCTAATCGTTCTCATGGGATGGCTTTGACATGGACTTACTACAGAATTATCAACAAGCTTAAGCCCGAAATATTTGGTTTTATTGATCATGACATGATACCTGTTGCCCCGGTATCTGTAGAAGACAGATTGGGAAATCAGACTTTCTATGGATTAAAAAATCAAGGGGAAACGTATGCGTGGGGTTTATGGGCTGGTTATTGTCTCTATAATTATAAAAAAGTATCCTCCTGTAAATTAAATTTTCTGTATGATTTTTCTCGATATTTAGATACTGGCGGCAGAAACTGGTCTGTTCTTTATAAAAATGTGGATTTTAATCAGATTAGATTTGCTGATGCAGATATAAAGGAAATTGCTATTTCTGATGCTGATGGGACCTGTATACAATCAGTTCAATATGTTGATTCTGCTTGGGTACATATCGGAGGAGTTGGATATAACGATAATTTTATTCCTAAAAAGCACTTCTTTGAAATATTTTTTGATTCATATTTGACGTCAAGTTAATGCCGCAATATAACCAAATGTCATTTTGATACCTGAAAATTCAGCAGCTTTGTACGATTCAATAATATTTTTTCTTGAACATATTCCTCGGTCGTAAATCGACTGGTTTTTCAGTGGTCATTTACTGGCAATTCAAGTTACTTCAGCTTCAAAAGTTTCAGTGAACTCGTTTTTCTTTTCGATAGATATCAATGATGGATAGAGCCCGTTTTATCGTGAAACACTGTATTGCCTTAAGCATCATCCTGATTCAGCTTTTTTCAACATCTGCTGCTTTTTGTGAACCTCCCGATACGCAAATTCTTGAAAAACTCCGGCAAAATGGTGTCAATGATGACGCTGACGCAGAGTTCAATCTTGGACATATGTATTTCTCAGGGTGGGGAGTCAAGCAAAATTATATGAAAGCAATGGAGTGGTATAAACGTGCTTCTGATAATGGTAGCGCCAAGGCGCAAAATGCTATTGGTGTTTTATATGAATACGGGCTGGGTGTTGACAAAGATTCTGCTGAGGCATCAGCATGGTACAAAAAAGCGTGCAATAACGGATTGCTGAGAGGATGTGAGAACTTGCAGAAACTCAACCAGGAAGGACACTCGCGAAAGGAGTGAGTGTGATGGTTTTGACTGATAGTCCAGCTTATATGTCTTTGGAGTATTCATTTTGCATGATATCCTGAAGTACCCCGTTTATCTTTCAGCAACTGATCGAAATATTCTTCAAGTCTGTCGGTCATTGCCTGCATGGTGAAATTTTGTTTTACCCTTTCGTAACCGGCATTTCCAAAATCGGAAAGCAGGGCATAATTATGCGGAATCGAAATGGAATAAGGTTTTCAGCTCCCGTATTATTGATGGCTGAATTGCAATTTTCATACCGGTAAGGCTCAATTTGTTCGGTTCTGACGATGATATTTGCGCAATGGTATTGATAAAACCGGGAATTGTTGTAACTGTTCAACTGCTTGTACTATCCTGAATCCGGTTTGAAGAAAACAACTGTTTCTTTTCCGTTCGATGTTCTCATGAAAATAATGTTAAAAGTAAAATTCGATTTGTTTTTTCCTGCAGCAATATCTATCTGTATATAATGTAATTACTTCCGAATGTTTTACATGTCATGGTATCCTGAATTCGCTGAATGTTGATCATCGATGCAAAACGTGCAACTATCTGACTCATTTGCCGGAAAGCGGCCATCCTTTATCGTCAATACCTTAGTACTGATCGGTATCATGGGACTCTATCTCGTTACGGGAGCGCTGATCCTGATTGTTACCGGTATCGGCAGCAGCGGAGAACAGGTTTCAGGGCTGACGCCGGCACTTGTCTCCCGGCATCTCGCCTCAATCCGTCTGGCCCAGGCCTTTGGACAGATACTTGTTCTTGCGATACCGGTTATACTGCTTTCCGCGATCCATACGGGATCCGGAAATCCATTTTCCCGGAAAAGCCTGGCATTTTTAGGTGTCGGCCGCATTCCGGATGGTAAAGTGCTGTTACTTGGTGTTTCAGGAATATTTCTTCTTCAGCCGCTTCTGCAGACGATTTCTTCGTTTGAGCAGCTTTTTCTCTGGCCTGCCCTTGGAAAGGCGGGAATGGAGGTTCTCAGGCAGCAGGAACAAATGGATGCATTTATCAGGGAACTTGCCCGGGTTCGCAGCGTGCCGGAATTTTTCCTGGTGATTTTTGTTCTGGCCCTTACTCCCGCGATATGTGAAGAGCTCCTTTTCAGGGGATATATCCAGCAGAATTTTACACGTTCTATGTCTTCAGGAAATGCGGTACTGTTGACCGGGGTGGTGTTCGCATTCTTTCATATGAGTGCATTCAATATTCTTTCTCTCGCTTTGCTTGGGTGGTTTATTGGCTATATTTATGCAAAAACAGGAAATCTTGCGGTTCCTGCTTTTGTGCATTTCGTGAACAATCTTGCCGCTCTGCTTGTCTTTTTTTTTACAGAGGGTACCGGCCCTGACAGTGTTTCTCATCCGGAAAAAGTCATTTATTCTGTCTGGTGGTGGCTATTCCTTGCCGGGAGTTTATATTTTTTCATGAAATTGCTGCGGCGCCTGTCATCAGAAAATGTTACGAAGGGTCTTGCTTTAGATGACGACAGGGTTGATCCGGAAAAATAGGCAGTAACAAATACACGATATGGGCAATCTGTTAAGCATGAATCTCTTGCAGAGGGTTCTGGTGGCCCTTGCGGGAATTCCTTTTCTGTTATGGCTGATCCAGATTGGCGGAAGCTGGTTTTTCTGTTTTTTTCTTGTGCTTGCACTGGTCGCTGCTTTCGAGTTCCATCGTCTTGCCTGTCACAAGGCCAAGCCACCGTCATTATGGCTTGTCCTTTTCATAACGTTATTGTTTCAGCTGAACTTCTATCTCCATGTTCTGGAGGTATGGGAGCTGCTGCTCGCTGTTGTAATTATCCTTCTCGTGATCGAGCTTTTTTTAAAGGAAGGATCGCCGCTGCTCAATCTTGGTGCTGCGCTTCCCGGCCTGCTTTACGTGAACCTGTCATTCGGTTCACTGTTGAGACTCCGTCTCGATTCAGCCGATGAAACTGGAAGAACCATGGTTTTTCTCATGTTTCTCTGTGTCTGGGCTGCCGATATATCTGCTTTTTTCGGCGGCAGCCTTCTTGGCGGCAAATTCATTCATCGCAAACTTTTTGAACGTCTCAGTCCACATAAAACGTGGGAGGGGTTTTTGTTCGGTCTTGCCGGCAGCATTATAGTATCGTTGATTTTCGCCAACTATACTCCTCAACTGGCTTTGAAATCAGCATTTCTCACCGGTTTACTGATCGGGCTTGCAAGTCCGGCAGGCGACCTTATCGAGTCGATGTTCAAAAGAGATGCCGGAGTCAAGGATTCTTCAGCCCTGATCCCGGGCCACGGCGGAGTACTTGACCGGTTTGACACGATCATGTTTGTTTCTCCGTTCATTTACTTTATTACTTTTCGGCTTTAGATCGATGGGTTGCCGGTTCAGGAAATTGGGGAAAAATGTTTTTATATATTAAGGGTTCCATTTAGCTGAAGGTACTCATTAACAAGCGGAAGTGACTAACTGCACAAGGTTGTCAACATGAAAATAGAAGGTTTGCTTTCTGAAAAAAATATTGCTTTAAATCTTGACTTATCCACAAAGAGTCAGGTGATCGATACAATGCTTTCCATAATAGCCGATCATGAGGGCGTAAACAACATTGACAAGCTCAGGACGGATGTTTTCAAACGTGAAGAGGAGATGTCAACAGGTATCGGAAAGCAGATTGCCCTGCCACATGCAAAAACTGATGCGGTAAAAATGCCGGTACTGGCTTTTGCAACACTTGGCAATGATGTCAACTTCGATTCGATTGATAACGAGCCTGTCAGGCTTGTTTTTTTCCTTGCAACCCCGGAGAAGATGCTTTCGGAGCATCTGAAACTTCTCGGACGAATAACGAGGCTTGCCGGTCGGGAAGATGTCCGGCGGAAGCTTTTGCTTTTGCGATCACCTTCGGAAGTACTTGAATTGTTCAGAGAGGAAGAAAAAAACTTTCCTCAGATATAATTACCAGCAGGAATAATTAAGCATATGCCGCAGTATCAGGCAGTCAAGGGCTCCAGGGACATATTTCCTGAAGAAGCCGCACAATGGAAATATGTCGAGGGTGTCGTTCATTCTATAGCGTCGCTGTATGGATTCAGTGAAATCCGTACCCCGGTGTTCGAGTATACCGAGTTGTTTCAGAGAGGGATAGGATCGACGACAGATATTGTCGGGAAAGAGATGTTTTCCTTCCAGCCGGATCCTCAAGGTCGTTCCATCACCCTTCGTCCGGAAATGACGGCAGGTGTCATGAGAGCTGTGCTCCAGAAAAACCTCCTTGCATCGGCACCGGTGCATAAATTGTATTATATCAGCGAGCTGTTTCGCAAGGAGAGACCGCAGGCGGGAAGGCAGCGCCAGTTCTCCCAGTTCGGTGCGGAACTGCTCGGAGCGTCTTCCCCCGCTGCGGTAGCTGAAGTGATTTCACTGATGATGCATGTTTTCGAGTCACTCGGTCTTCATGGGCTCAGGCTAAGGATCAATACCCTCGGCGGAACAGAAGACAGGATGCGTTACCGTGAAGCTCTTCAGGGTTATTTTTCGAAGTACCACACAAGTCTTGACGAAGCATCGAAAGAAAGGCTCGAAAAAAATCCGCTCAGAATTCTCGACTCAAAGAATCCCGGTATACAGGAGATTGTTTCCGGAGCTCCCCGTCTTTTTGATTACCTCGGGTTGGAAGCTGTCGGTGATTTCGAGAAAGTTCTGTTCTACCTTGGAGAGCGGGGAATTGCCTGTGATATTGATTACCGTCTTGTCAGAGGACTGGATTATTACAGTTATACGGCGTTCGAGGTTACCAGTTCAGAGCTTGGAGCCCAGGATGCTGTTGGGGGCGGAGGACGTTATGACAGTCTTGCCCGTGAACTGGGCAGTTCTTCCGATATACCTGCAGTCGGATTTGCCGTAGGCATTGAAAGACTGCTGATGACCATGGAAAAACAGGGACTTTTTGCAGCTCTCACACCTGATGCGCCTCTTGTTTTTGTCGTTCTTCAGCAGCAGGAATATTCGGACCATGCAATGCGGATCGCTTACCGGCTGAGAAAGGCAGGTATCAGGACTGAAGTGGATCTGGTGTCGAGGAGCATGAAGTCGCAGATGCGGGAAGCGAACCGCATCCGTTCATCCTATGCCTTGTTTGTCGGTGAAAACGAAGTCGCGGCAGGGCAGTATACCCTGAAAAACCTTGTAACATCGGATCAGACAACCCTCTCGCTGGATGCCATCATTGAAATTCTTCATGAGCCGGCAATGAAGGAGTACGTGAAATCATGACAGGCAAACTTCACACCATAACCTTGTACGGCAAGAAAGAGTGCTGCCTCTGTGACGAGGCAATGGAGGTGCTCGAAAGAGTTGCCGAATCACAGCCTTTTGAGTTTGAAAAAAAAGATATCACGGAAGATCCGGAAATGCTCGAACGGTTCGGAACTGTTATCCCTGTAGTATTTGTCGATGGCGAGCAGGTTTTCAGATACAGGATAAATGAAAACCGTCTCAGGGCATTGTTGAGCAAAGAGATGTAAGGGGGATGATACGATCTCACGCTTTCTTATGTTCAGGGAAGGCTGCAGAAGGGTTGCGGAATATCACAAAACGGAATAATCGCTGCTTCATGCTGAAATTCATTCTTTTTCTCATCGTTTTATTTCTTGTCATCCGTCTGGTGTTGAGAACATTCAGATTAAGGTTTTTTTTTCGTCATGAAAACCATCGTGATCCTTCCGTGCATTCTTCAGCGACATTTTCTTCCGGAAGGAGAGTCGAGGAGACTGATTACGAAATCGTCGACAGCCACCTTAATGATCCGAAAAGGAATGGTGATTGACATTTTTTGCTATTGCGATATTTTTTGTACATTCATCTACTTGATTTGGCAGCAGTAGAATTCTTTTGAATGAAGTGGGGGATCCCCACTTTTTTGTTTTCTGTTTATAGATTGTTAGAGGTGTTTATGCAGGAAGAACGTGTCAGGCAATTTGTTCTCCAGGCTCTTTCAGAGTTGTCCGGAACAAAAAGCGAAGCGGCCTATCTTGTCGATCTCAGGATAAAAGGTCCGCAGAGAGGACGGAAAATAGAGATTATCGCTGATACCGATGCAGGCATCAGAATCAGCCAGTGTGCCAAAGTCAGCAGGCGGATAAGGGAAATGATCGAAAACGACAGTGAAGCGCTTTCCTATGTGGGTGAAGATTTCGAGCTGATGGTTTCATCCCCGGGTCTTGGAGAGCCGTTGAAGTTTCCCAGGCAGTATATCAGGCATAGCGGAAAACTGTTAAGAGTTACCTATACGGATGAATCAGGTGTCCAGTCGGAACTTTTCGGCCGTCTTGTCGATCTTTCGCTCTCGGACGAGAGCAGGCAGTGGATTATGATCATGCCTGAAAAAAAACGCTCCAAAGGGGCAAAAAATGATAAAAATTCGGTAACGCTTTACCTTGACCAGATTGTACGATCGGTTCCCGAAGCCGAATTATAAAGGGTGTTTAAGGGGAACTCAGGAATTTCTTTAAATAAGCACAATAAAGCAGAGAGATGGTTAGAAAGCAGATAAAAGATGAGGCGCAGGACAGGAGGTCCCAGATCGCGACCGCTTTCGGAGAGATCGAGCAGTCAAAAATCTTTCTGGATAAACGCACGGAGAGTGCGGCTGTAAAAATGGATATCGCAGACCTGCTCAAGGATATCATCCAGAAGCAGCTTAGAAAGGATTATGATCCGGAAGTGGATGCCAACATCTTCATCAATCCTGAGCGTGGCGATTTCGAGGTCTATATCCTTAAGAAAATTGTGAAGGAAATTGATATTCCCGCTATTGAAATCACTCTTGATGAGGTGAGGAAAATCGATGATTCGCTTGAGGTCGGCGATTACTATGAAGAGGGTCCGATAAAGCTGGAAGATTATCTGAGCAGGAAGTCGATACAGATTATCAAACAGTCTGTCCAGAAGAAAGTGCGGGATCTTGAAAGGCTTGTGGTTTATGAAGAGTGCCTTGAGAAGGTCGGAGAAGTGGTTGCCGGGGAGGTTTACCAGATCCGCTCAAACGAGGTTATTTTCACTTACAATACGTCAAAGGATCATCGTGTGGAGCTTGTCCTTCCAAAATCGGAGATGATGAAGAAGGATAATCCGCGCCGGACACCGAGGATGAAGCTCTATGTCAAACGCATCGAACGTGAAAAAGTCAAGGTCAGGCTCGATGACGGAACGGTTGTTGAAAGGGAAAAGCCGGACGGTGGTATGAAAGTGATTGTATCGAGAGTTGATGACCGCTTTTTATACAAGCTTTTTGAACAGGAAGTACCTGAAATTCTCGACGGTCTGATTGTTATCAAGGCAATTGCAAGGGTGCCAGGAGAAAGGGCCAAGGTTGCCGTTGAATCGACCAGTGCCAGGATTGATCCGGTTGGCGCGACAGTCGGGTACAGGGGAAAACGTATCCAGAGCATTGTCAAGGAGCTGAACAACGAAAATATCGATGTTATCTATTATGCGGATGAGCCGCAGATCTATATATCGAGGGCATTGCAACCTGCAAAAATTGACCCGCTGACGGTTCATGCCGACCTGAAAACCCGCAAGGCCAGGGTGATGCTGAAGCCCGACCAGATCAAATATGCAATCGGAAAGAATGGCAACAATATACATCTTGCCGAAAGACTTACCGGTTACGAGATCGAGGTGTATCGTGATGTTATTGACAAATCCATGGAAGATCCTACCGATATCGATATTATCGAATTCAGGGAAGAGTTTGGTGATGATATGATTTATCAGCTTCTCGACGGTGGCCTTGATACTGCGAAAAAGGTATTGAAAGCAGGGGTTGATGAGATCGAAAAATCTCTGCTCGGTCCTTCAAAGCAGGAAGAGACAGTGGTTTTCACCAAAGGCCGCAAAAATATTCAGAAGCCGAGAGAACGTAAATTGACCGATGACGAAAAGCGTTACTGGAGGAAAATTGCGGAAAACATCTATAAAACCGTAAAGGAACAGTTTACCGAATCGGATTTTCAGGATATTTTCAAGGACGATGACTTTCCGGTATTTGATCAGCCGGAGTCGAACGAATCCGGATCACCTGACGAAGAGTGATTTTTCGGATAAAAAGAAATGAGTTTTTTAATCCATAGGAGGATGTAATGGCCGTTGAGGACATGGAAAAGAAATATCGGATCAGTGATATAGCGAGGGAACTTCAGGTTAGTCCGCAGGAAGTATTACTTTTTGTCAAGAAGGAAGGTGGCAAGGTGGCCTCTACCTCCTCTATGGTCATTGAAGATATACGCGATATGATTTTCGACCATTTCAGTATAGAGAAGAAAATGGTCGATGAAACAAAAAAAATCAGAGCGGAAAAACAGTTGAGATTATCGAGGCTCGAAGAGCAGTCCCGAAAGACATACGAGAAAGAGAAGCACCTCAGTGAAACTCTCGCGCCGGCTGCAGTTCCAGTGCCCTTTGTTCATGAAGTGAAGAAAGATGCAGTTTCGACTCCGGTCATGCAGCCTCCTGTTATGGAAAGTATTTCTGAACCTGTCATCGAGCCTGAAGCCCCGGTCGTTGAAGCCCCGACGATCGTTGAAGTCCCGGTCGTTGAAGCCCCGGTAATTGAGGTGCCTGAACAGGAAGAGCCGGTGCACGTTGTGGAAGTTCCTCAGGAATCCGAGAAGAAGCCGGAAAAAGAGGAACCTGCCGTTAACGAGCAGCTTTTATCTTTTGATATTCCCCAGAATATCGGCGGCCTTACCGTACTTGGCACGCTTGATATGCAGGCAGGAAGAAGTGCGGAATCGGAACGCCGCAAGAAAAACCGTAAAAAGAATTTCAAGGAATCAGCTGATGCGCTGAAAGATGAATTTGAACCGAAAGTAGCCGAAGACCGGACAGAAGAGAAGGTTGTGCCGAAAAAGAAACCGGGCAAGCCGCCAGTCGAGGAAAAGGCCAAGGTAACAACAACAATAGATGACAGTATCGGTCTGAGAAAGAAGAAAGGCAAGAAGAAAAAGAAACCTGAAGTTGATGACAAGGTGATTTCAGCCAATATCCGTACCACGATCAGCGGCATGGATGATTCAGCAGGTTCAGGTTCCCGCCAGAAATTCCGCAGGCAACGCCGTCTTGATCGTGAAAGGGAGCTGGAAGAAGCTGAAGCTTTCCGTGAATCACAGCAAAAAATCGTCAGGGTTACCGAATTTGTTTCCCCGCATGAACTTGCCGAGCTGATGGGCATTACGGCGAAAGATATCATCCAGAAATGTTTTTCTCTTGGAAAATTCGTCACGATCAACCAGCGTCTTGACAAGGAAACGATAGAGCTCATCGCACTTGAATTCGATTTCGAGGCGGAATTCGTTTCTGAAGTCGAAGCTACGGCCGTTTCCGTCGAAGAAGACGAAGACAGCGATCTCCAGACCCGTCCGCCTGTTGTCACGATCATGGGACATGTCGACCACGGCAAGACCTCCCTGCTCGATTACATAAGGAGCAGCAAGGTTGTTGCCGGTGAATCCGGAGGCATCACCCAGCATATCGGTGCTTATGAAGTTACCGTGGAAGGCGACAGAAAAATAACCTTCCTCGACACCCCGGGCCACGAAGCATTTACTGCCATGAGGGCTCGAGGCGCACAGGTAACCGACATCGTTATTCTTGTGGTTGCCGCAGATGACAGCGTCATGCCCCAGACCATCGAAGCCATCAACCATGCGAAGGCTGCAGGAGTGCCGATCGTCGTTGCAATCAATAAAATCGACAAGCCTGAAGCCAATCCTGAAAAAATAAAAACCCAGCTTTCCGAAGCCGGCGTGCTGGTTGAAGAATGGGGTGGTGAGCACCAGTGCCAGGAAATCTCCGCGAAGAAAGGTATCGGTATTGCCGAACTTATGGAAAAAGTCCTGACCGAGGCTGAAATGAGGGAGCTCAGGGGCAATTACTCCGCAGATGTCAATGCCCGTGGCATTATTGTCGAATCGGAGCTTGACAAGGGAAAAGGTGTTATATCCACAGTTCTCGTTCAGCGGGGACTTCTCAAGGTCGGTGATCCTTTTGTCGCCGGCAATACGATGGGCAAGGTACGGGCACTGATGGATGAAAGGGGCAAGAGAATTTCTTTTGCCGGTCCATCCCAGCCGGTCAGGGTGCTTGGTTTCGAAGACCTGCCCCAATCCGGAGATGTGCTGACCGTAATGGATTCTGACAGGGAAGCGCGTGAACTCGCACAGAAACGTCAGATCATCAGGCGCGAGCATGATTTCCGGCGCAGTACAAGGGTAAAGCTCGACAGTATCGCTCGCCAGATCAAGGAAGGTTTGATGAAAGAACTGAGCGTGATTATCAAAGCCGATACCGATGGTTCCATACAGGCTCTCGCAGACGGTCTCATGAAAATCCAGAACGAAGAGGTGAAGGTTCAGATCATTCATCAGGGCGTAGGCCAGATTACCGAAACCGACGTACTGCTTGCCGCAGCTTCAGATGCCATTATCATCGGCTTCAGGGTAAGGCCGAACGTGAATGCCAAGAAGCTTGCCGAGAAGGAAGACCTCGATATCCGTTTCTACAGCGTCATTTACCATGTGCTTGAAGATGTTGAAAAGGCACTTGAAGGCATGCTTTCCCCTGAACTGCATGAAGAAAGTCTCGGTTCCATTGAAATCCGCCAGATCTTCAGAGTGCCGAAGGTGGGCAATGTTGCAGGCTGCTATGTGCTTGACGGCAAGATTCTCCGGGATTCAAAGGTCCGGCTGCTGCGCGACGGCGTACAGATCTATGATGGACAGCTCGATACACTCAAGCGGTTCAAGGACGATGTCAAAGAGGTTGACGCCGGGTACGAGTGTGGTTTGAGCATCAAGAATTTTGATGATATAAAAGTCGGTGATATTGTTGAAGCTTACAAGATTGTTGAGAAGAAACGGAAACTGTGAATATTGAACGTTGAAGCATGTCAATAAGGACAAATAAAGTAGCGTCGCTGCTCCAGCAGGAGCTCGGCGCGATTCTTGAGAAAGAGCTGCCGAGGAGCGGGCCGATCCTTACTGTTGTGGATGTGAAGGTTACGGCTGACCTCGGTATTGCACGCATATATGTTTCCATCATCGGTACTCCCGAAGAACAGGCTGCAGCCATGGAGTATCTTCATGAGGAAACAAAGAGCATCAGGATGATTCTTTCTTCGAGAATCCGTCATCAGTTCAGACGTATTCCCGAACTCGAATTCTATGAAGATCACCTGTATGAACAGGCGAGCAGGATCCAACAGCTTTTGAATGAGGTAAGGAAAAGTTCCGCAGACAGGAATTAACAGAGAACGGTTTGCCGACAGTGGTAAAAGATGAACAGCATATCGGGATGCCCATTCAGGATGAAGGCACTATCCTGCTGATAGACAAGCCTCTGGACTGGACATCATTTGATGTCGTTGCTAAAATAAGAAATACCTACAAACTCAGCGGTTTAAAACGGAAAGTAGGGCATTGCGGTACACTTGATCCCAAAGCGACAGGATTGCTTATTCTTGCTTCCGGCAGGAAAACCAAGTCCATTCCCGATCTTGAAATTCTTGACAAGGTTTATGAAGGAACCATCAAGCTTGGTGTCATGACCGAAAGCCATGATACAGAAACGGGAGAGTATGGTCATTGTTCCATAGAGCATCTGACTGAAGATCAGATCATTTCAGCAGCTTCGACGTTTTTAGGCGACCGTCTGCAGCAGCCGCCCATGCATTCGGCTGCCTGGCATAATGGTAAACGTCTGTATGAACATGCCCGCAAGGGTGAGGTGATCAAGGAGAGGAAAGCAAAACAGATAGTCGTTCACCGTTTTGATATCACCCGGATCGAGCTTCCTCTTGTCCATTTCGAACTCCATGTTTCAAAAGGAGCATATATCAGAGTTATTGCAGATGAATTAGGCAGGCTGCTTGGTGTAGGCGGGTACCTTCTGAGTCTCAGAAGGTTGTCGATAGGGCAATACTCCCTTCATTCAGCAAGATCAGTGACAGAGACCATAGACGGGATTCTCTGCCAGACTTCAACTTCCATAGGTTAAGGGGAGGGGATACGGATAAGCATGCTTATTGTTGAGTATGTCAATCATCAGGTTTTCACTTACGGTACCGGAGAACCTTCGGATCTGAAGCGTGAACCTTCTGCAGTAACGATCGGATCGTTTGACGGTGTCCATATAGGGCATCGCAGGATAATTTCAAGGATGCTTTCCGTTGCACAGCAACGTTCACTGAGAAGTGTGGTTATTACCTTCGAACCTCATCCTCGGAAAGTACTTAAAAATGAGACGACCGGTTTTTTCGGATTACTGACTACCCTTGAGGAAAAAATTGAACTTCTGCGACAGCAGCAGGTCGATCTGCTTGTCATTGTACGTTTCACCAGGGAGTTTGCAGCAAGAAGTTCCGAAGATTTTATATGTAACGTTCTTGTCAGGCTTATCGGCGCCAAAAGCATTGTGGTCGGGTATGATCATGGTTTCGGCAGCAACAGGAGCGGAAGCGGAAAAACACTGGCACATATTGGTGAAGAACTTGGGTTCGATGTCGAAATTATCGATGAAGTTCGTATCGGGCAGGAACATTTTTCGAGCACAAGGATACGCCGACTGCTCGAAGCCGGCATGATAGCTGAAGCAAATGAATTTCTCGGTTCTCCCTATATGATAAGCGGAACTGTGATAGATGGTGACAAAAGAGGACGGGAGATCGGGTTCCCGACCGTCAACCTGAAGTTGTCCGATCCGGACAAACTGCTGCCGCAGGCCGGAGTCTATGCCGCCCGGACTATGGTTGAAGGGATTTCCCGCGTGGCTATGATGAATATAGGGTTCCGTCCTACGGTTTCTTCCGAAAACATCAGGACCATAGAAGCTTATATCCTTGGCTTCAGCGGGGACCTTTACGGAGAACATCTTCGATTTACCCTCTCTGGTTTTATCAGGGAGGAAAAGAAATTTGACAATATCGAGCAGCTGAAAGCCCAGCTTGAAAAAGATAAAAAAACGGTGGAGTCGTATTATTATTAATGCTATATTACAGGTCAACCGATTTAACATAACAAAAGAAGAGATATGAGTCTGACTAAAGAAGATAAAGGGCAGGTTATCCAGCAGTTCGGAGGTTCTGAAGCGAATACCGGAAAATCAGAAGTCCAGGTGGCTTTATACAGCCGCAGGATTTCCGATCTTACCGCACACCTTCAGCTTCATCCGAAGGATAAGCATTCCCGCAGAGGGTTGCTCATGCTGGTTTCCAAGCGTAAAAGGCTGCTGAATTACCTGAAAAATGTCGATATTGACAGGTATCGCAAGCTGATTGCCGATCTTGACCTTCGCAAATAAGCCGATAGTACTATTTTGCCGGATCTCTGCAGGGCTTTGCTCTGCAGTCTATCTTATTAACGAAGTAAGCAGCAGGGAGCCAGGATGCTGGAAAGTATGACCGGATACGGCAGCGCCGAGACAGTTGACAGTGGCGTTCGGGCTCTTGTCGAGCTCCGGTCGGTGAACAACCGTTTTGCCGAGATCAACGTCAAGCTTCCCCGCCAGTTGCTCGCTTATGAACTTGAAGTGCGTGAACTGATAAGGGCACAGTTTCAGAGGGGAAAGATCTCTGCGTTCGTACAGGTCCAGCTTGACGAGGAACAGCCCATTTCCGCAAGTGTCAATGCTTCTAAAGCGAGAGCTTACCGGACTTTGCTCGACGAGTTGCGAAATGAGGCAGGTATCGATGCACCTGTCAGCCTGGAACATCTTCTCCGGTTTCCTGAAGTTTTTGACAACGGGGCTACTCCGCTCGATAACGCTGAGCAGATTTGGCCAACGGTAAAGAACCTCATTCAGGATGCTGTAGTTCGTCTGAAGTCCATGAGACGCCGTGAAGGAGAGGAGCTTTCCCTTGATTTCACCAGCAGGATCACCGAGATCGAAAAAACGCTCGCTCTTATAAAAACACTTGCAGCTGATAATCTCGAGGCGATCAGAAAACGGCTTTCATCGAAAGTGGACGCAATTGCAGGAAAGGATCTTGCTTACAGCCGTGACCGTCTCGAAATGGAGCTGGTTCTTGCGGCGGACAAACTCGATATCACCGAAGAGCTTACCCGTTTTGCCAGCCATAACAAGTTTTTTCTTGATGAGCTGCACAATGATGAAGCCGGCACCGGCAGAAAGCTGAATTTTCTTCTTCAGGAGCAATTGAGAGAAGCAAACACCATTGCTTCAAAATCCCAGAATGCTGAAATTTCACAGAAAATCGTACATGTCAAGGAAGAACTCGAGAAAATCAGGGAGCAACTGCAAAATATAGAGTGATTTCATGGCTGGAAAGAAAATACGGCAGGGGAAACTTATTGTTTTTTCAGCTCCTTCAGGTACGGGAAAGTCAACCATCGCGAAAATGGTGCTCAAGCGATTACCCGATGTCAGGTTTTCCGTGTCGGCCACTACCCGCAGGAAGCGGGATGGAGAGCAGGAAGGGGTCAACTATTATTTCCTGACCCCGGTAGAGTTTGAAGAGAAAGTCAGGAGCGGCGGATTTATCGAGCATGAATTTTTTTTCGGAAATCATTACGGGACGCTGCTCGATAAAACAAGGGAAGTTATCCAATCCGGAGCAAGCATTCTTCTTGATCTTGATGTGAAAGGTGCGATGAACCTGAAAAAGATTTTTTCCGATCAGGCGCTTCTGCTGTTTATAATGCCTCCGAGCATGGAGTCCCTTGAAGAGAGGCTTAAAAACCGGGACAGCGAAAACGAAGCTGAGCTGAAAATGCGTCTCGAACGTGCACGGCTTGAAATGGAATACGCTGATAAATTTGATAAAGTAATTGTCAATGATGATCTTGAGCAGGCGGTTGATGCGATTACTTCTATCATGAGTGAATTTATATCAAAAACGTAAATATATATTGTGATGTCTGTTAAACCTGTTGATCTGAACAAGCTCAGAAATACTCACTCCAATTTGTACGAGACGGTGGTTGCCATTGCAAAAAGAGCGAAGAAAATTCATGACGAAGAGCGTTCGATGCTCGAAGAAAAACTGCTTCCCTACAAGGAGATGATCCGCAATCCGAGCAGTGAATCCGAATCAGACAAGATCTTTCCTGAGCAGATTGCAATCAGCCTTGAATTTGAAGGCCGTGAAAAAGCATCACACAGAGCTGTTGCAGAGTTTTTCGAGCAGAAATATGACTATACGCTTGAAAAACCTGCTGAAAAAAAGATAATTCAATCCGAGGAAGAAGATGAAGCTGACGGGGATTAATCAGATTACTCTTCGGGTCAATGACCTTCGTCTTGCCGAAGAATTTTACAGTAATATTCTTGGTCTAAAACTCGATCACCGGGTTGGTGCCAATATCAGTTATCTGAGGGTCAGCTCTGATTTGCTTGTGCTTGTCAAGGCGGAAACACCCGGTTCACCTGAAGCAAGGGACATCAGGGTTGATCATTTCGGTTTCAGGCTCTCTTCCGATGCAGAAGTGGATGCCGCTGCCGATTATCTTGACAGCAAAGGGGTGCACTTTGTAACACGTCCGGCGCATCGAAGGGAAGGAAGGGCTTTCTTTGTCATGGATCCCGACGGCAACCTTATTGAATTTTACTCGATGCATGAAACCGGGATATTGAAAGAGGGCCAGGGAATCGATTCATCCTCCCCCGGAACCATTGCGACCGGCACCCGCAAGAAAATTGGTGATGACATAGCTGACAAAAAGCCCCGCCGTTCAAGAAAGTAAGCATGCGTTTTCAGTCTGGCAGGCATTTCGTTCATGCCTGATTTTTTTTAAGTAATCAGTTCCTCTCTTGAACGAAGTTCCCGTTCAACTTCCTGAAGCTGTTCCGGCGTATTGATACCGAGGATTTCAGTGGGATTGTCTGTCTTGAACGCACACACTTTTTCACCGTTCCTGAAACAGATTCCAAAAACATCCGTCAGATAATACTCTTTCTGGGCGTTGTCGGTAGTGATCTGTCCAAGTGCCTTGAACAGCATCCGTGCGTCAAAAACATAAACTCCCGAGTTGATCTCCCTCACCTTCCGTTCCTCTTCGGAAGCATCCTTGTGTTCAATGATTTTAAGGACTTGTTCCGTGCCGTTATTCCTGATTACTCTTCCGTATCCGGTCGGATCATTGATGTCGGCAGTCAGGACGGTGGCAACGGCATGTTCGGCATGGTGCATCGTGATCAGTTTTTCAAGGGTATCGCTTTTGACCAGCGGAGCGTCACCTGACAAAATAAGTATGTCTCCATTGAAATCGTGAAGGGCGTTTTCCGCCTGCATGACAGCGTGGCCTGTTCCAAGTTGCGGTTCCTGGACAACCGCGGTAACAGGGTACCGTGAAGTGGCATTTCTTACCAGTTCAGCAAGATGTCCGATAATCAGAACCGTTTGAGATGGTTCGAGAGAAAGTGCTGTATCGATGACATATTCAATCAGGGGACGTCCGTTTGCAGAATGAAGAACCTTTGGAAGGTCCGACTTCATTCTGGTTCCTTTGCCGGCCGCCATGATAATAATTGCAAGTGCCATTTATGAGGGATTTATGAAATTATTGAGGTCTCAGGATAACGGCTCATCTTCCTCACCAATACGATGCCGCCTTTTCGGATTGTTCCGTCGGTCAACAATAAGTACCATTGGTTTGAAATTCCTGGCTTCTTCCTCGTCCAGGACGGCGAATGTCATGATAATGATTTCATCGCCGACAAGGGCGCATCTTGCCGCTGCTCCATTCAGCTGGATCTCCCGTGAACCGGGTGCACCCTTGATAATGTATGTTTCGAAGCGTTCACCGTTATTGTTGTTGACCACGAGCACTTTTTCATTTGGAATCATATCGGCAAGTTCAAGGAGCTCACTGTCGATGGTTATGCTGCCTTCGTATTCAAGGTCACCACTCGTTACGATCGCATTATGGATTTTTGATTTTAACAGCTGTAATTTCATGAAAAGATTGACTTCATTATTTATTTATTGATAACAGCTTCTCCGCTGACCTGGAATATCCGGTATTTTTTCAACTCCTGATCGCTTTCAAAACCTTTTCCGGATATCGTCTGATTTGGTCTTGTAATTGTAACCAGCCTGTTTGAACGAATCATTTTGTCCTTGACTGTCCATATGGCATACTCTGTTTTTACCACGGTGTTGTCCTTTGAAGTCATGATAACATTACCAAGAATTTCGATATCCCGGTTATCATGAATCACGGCTTTTTGAGCGGTTAAGGTAGTATTAGTGAGACCGTTGATATCGAAGAAGGTTACTTTCAACCCGTTTTCAAGGTGATGTTCTGTTCCTGCATTTGTCTGGAATTCAGCTCCGTACCCGGCTTCAACGACGGCACGTCTTATACCTGACTTTGTTACGGTAAGCCGAAGGTTCCAGCTTTCATGCAAAGGATGATTGATCCCGACATATGAGGTTTCGTGAGAAGGGCGATCCTTTTGCGGATCGCCGCATCCCGATGCCATTACCGTAACAACAGACAGAAGCAGAATGCAAGACCTTTTCAATGCTGCCTGCAATTACTTGACGTTCAAACGGTTCATTACCTTGTAAGTGAGGTCATGTTCAGGCAGTACGTAGAGTGAGACACCTTTGTCCACAATAACTGCGTATCCTTCCTGCTGAGCGATAGCCTCAATGGCGCCGAACTCTTTCTGACGTATTGGAGCCAGCAGTTCCTGCTGTTTTTTCTCAACAACCCCGCCACGCCCGAATTTTTCCAGCTGGTATTTTTCAATAGCCTGTCCTTTCCCGATAAGCTCTTTTTCTTTCTGATCCCTGGCCGGTTTCGCCATGGATGCAGCCTGCTGTTTATACGCTGCTACAGCTTTCTGGTATTCCACCTGCATGCGCTCGAGCTCTTTCTGAAGAGGGAGAACTGCTGCGTCAAGTGTAGCTTTGGCCTGTTTTGTTTCCGGCATGAGCTGCATGATTTTTTCTGCATCTACAACACCGACTTTTTCAGCTCCCTGTGCGGCAAATGTTTGAGGAACAGCGAATACAAGGCCCGTGACAATCCCCATAATGATACGGCGAGACTTGGTCATAATTCTTTCTGAATGGTTCATCAATATTCCTGTTTAAGGTGTTTTCATGTTATTTGGCCAAAATCGTATAACGTCAAGTTGATCACAATTATACATCCTAAAGTAATAATTCCCATTAAAAAAACTATAAAAAGCAGAAAGAGCAATAAAGCCGGAATAAAAAGATGTATCAACGGTATTTTTTCTGGAAGAATTGTCCCGGAAATTGGGTTACAATGCCTTTTAATTCAAGCTCGAACAGATTGACAAGGAGATTGGGAATATCGATACCTGATTCAGCGGCGAGCACGTCGATGTGAACGCTCTGTTTATCCAGTCGATCAACGATTTTCTTTTCGATGGGAGTGAAGTTCATTTCCGGCAGGATGGTTTGAGATTCCTGCCGTTCAGAACAGCCTGTGCCGAATTGCGGGCCGAGCTCGGCGATGATGTCTCCGACGTTCATAACTGCTTTCGCGAGACCTTTCTGGATAAGGTCGTTCGTTCCTCTCGATGTTTTTGAAAAAATATTTCCAGGAACGGCAAATACTTCACGGTTCTGTTCGAGAGCTGCCGCAGCAGTTATCAGTGAACCACCTTTCAGATCGGATTCTATAACAAGTGTTCCGGAAGACAATCCTGAAATGACGCGGTTCCTTTTCGGGAATTTTGCAGGTATGATTTCAGAACCGAGCCATTCTTCCGAAACAAGTGCACCCTGCTCGATAATTTTCGGCCACAGTGTCCCTTTCGGATCGGTATAGATGGTGTCCACACCTCCGGCAAGAACTGCGACTGTGGTTCCACTTGCTTCGAGAGCGGCAGTGTGTGCCGCCATATCGATGCCGTATGCCAGTCCGCTGAATATGACAGCGCCGCTGCCGGCAAGCTCCCTGCAGAACATCGAAGTGCATTGTTTTCCATATGGAGTCGCTTTCCTTGTTCCTACAACGGCGATTCCTGTTTTACCGAGGCATTGAGGATTTCCCCGGACAAAGAGACAGGGAGGAGGATCATAAATTTCCCTGAGAAGGGAAGGGTATAAAGGGTCGGACAGCGTCAGCAGACAGGCGCCGATACGATGAAGTTTTGCAAGCTGTTCTTCTGCGGCTTTTTCTGCATTGCCGAGCAGTTGCCGGTCACGGAAAAAATCATGGACCTGACGGGCCAGTGGTTCACCGATTCCGTGGATCCGGGCAAGCATCAGGATATCGGCGAAAGGCAGGTCTTTCAGGTCAGGGAAATGGCCGGCAATTGCCTTGATTCTTGCCGGTCCGATGCCCGGAACAAGAGAGAGTACAAGAAAGCGTTTACTGGTTTCCATGTCAACATCGGCCTGTCACGAACAAACTTTTCAGAAATCCCGTTTCATGAGAATGTTTGCAAATCCTCTCAGATACTCCCGGCCTTCAGCATAAGGCAGCGAGTCAATTGCGCTGAGAGCCTCTTCGGTTGTGCGGTTGATGAGCTCCGCCGTTTCTTCAAGCACCCCGCAGCGCTCATAGATCGACTTTACATCGGAGACTTTGTCCGGATTTATTCCTTTGTTGGTGAACACGGATTGCAGAAGATCATGGTCATTGCCTGAAGTCAGCTCGAGAGAACGGAGCAGAAGACAGGTTTTTTTACCGTTTATGATATCTCCACCGGCAATTTTTCCTGATTTTCCGTCAACTGCCATAATGTCAAGGTAATCATCCTGGATCTGGAAAGCTCTGCCGATCTTTTCTCCGAAAATGACAAGGTTCCGCAGCTGTTCGTCGGTTCCGTTGCCGGCTACGCCGCCGGCTTCGAGGGCAGCGGAAATAAGGCGCCCTGTTTTTTTCGCGATCATGTCGAGATAATCCGAGATGGTGGCGTCCTGCTTGTTTTCCAGCTCCATATCGAGTGCCTGACCTTCGCAGATCGTGATATTGGCATGGTTCAGGATATGAATCAGTTCCCTGTGCCTGATGCTCTCCGCTTTAAGCGCAAGATCATAGGCATAGGCGATCATCATGTCTCCGGTCAGTATCGCGGTATTGACGTTCCACTGCTTGTGAACGGTCGGTCTGCCGTGGCGAAGATCTGCCTGGTCCATGATATCGTCGTGAATCAGTGTGAAATTATGCAGGATTTCGACTGCGAGGGCAACGTTCAGAGCACTGTCAGACGATCCGCATACCGCTTCCGAGGCGAGTAACGTCAGGAACGGCCGGATTCTCTTGCCCTTTCCATCGAGAATATACCTTGCAGGTGCATAAAGGGTGTCGGGTTTTTCTATATCGAAGCAACGTGCGAGTGCCGTATTTATTCGAGTGTGATAGAGGCGATATTTCTGTTCGACGAGATCCTGTGTTATATGCATATTCATACTGAAATCAAGGTTTTATAATAAGGCGTTTATTCCGGAGCTGTTCTATTGTTGCTGCACCGCAGAGGAACATGACCACTCTGAGATCGTTCAGCCAGATTTCAATGGTTTTTTCAAGGTTTTCCTCATGGAGGGCCTTGAGTATCTGTCCGGCGGATGCCGCGATCCGGGCACCGAGCACCAGGGATTTTGCTATATCGATTCCCGATGAAATGCCGCCTGAAGCTACAACTTCAAAACCGGCGTGTTCCGGAAACTCATTTTTCAGTTCATTCATGGCTGTCAGGCATTGTGCCGTAGGTATACCCCAGTTCAGCAGTTCATCGAGGGCTTCGAGGCTGAAACGGCTTTCCTTGCCGAACTGTCTGGTATAACGGACCTCCTCGACTTTCTGCCAGCTGATTCCCCCGGCTCCCGCAACATCGATAACTTTTACGCCTGCCTGAAGCAGTTTATGCGCGGCTGATTTGGAAATGCCGCATCCGACCTCTTTTGCGATGACCGGGACCGGAATGGTGGCAGTGATATTGCCCAGTTGCTCGAGAACATGCCGGAAATCGGTATTTCCTTCAGGCTGAAAAAGTTCCTGGGCGGGGTTCAGGTGGACAATCAGTCCATCGGCTTCCAGCATGTCGAGCATGGTGCCGATTTCCTCCCGGCTCAAACCCCTTGCAACCTCGGGCGCACCGATATTGGCGAAAATCTGGATTGAAGGAGCGTATTTCCGGACAATCGAAAAACTTTCCCGGTATGAAGCATTTTCAAGAGCCTGGCGCATACTGCCGACACCGAGAGGAATACGGAAATGTTCGGCAGCTTCGGCGAGACGCTGATTGAGAAGGGAGGCAGCACTGTATCCGCCGGTCATTGACGAGATCATGAACGGTGCGCCGATTTTTCTTCCGAGAAATGCTGTCGAGAGGTCTATTTCAGCGAAAGAAATTTCAGGGAGGGCATTATGCTCGAATTCGTATCGTTCAAAGCCGGTGGTTTTGCCATTGAATCCAACATCCTGATGCAGGCATATTTCAACATGGCTATGCTTTCGTTCGATTGTTATATTGTCCGTTCTTTCTTTCATGCGGACGGGATATGTTAGGCTTGCAGGATTTGTTATACTTGTAGAAAAATAAAAGGTAATAAAAATATCCGATATCTTTCTCTGCATCAACATACGCATCGAGAATGCTGAAAACATTGTTCAATATCGCCGTCCGTCACCTGGTCGGCCGTCGCAGGCAGACACTGACAACTATTTTCGGTGTTGCGGTCAGCACCATGGTACTTATTACGACCAATTCACTGACCCGCGGTCTGCTTGATTCCTTTGTCGAAACTATTGTCAATGTGGCGCCCCACATCACGATCAAAGGTGAAAAAATTAATCCCGTGCCGGTCAATGTCATCGAGGCTGTCAACCCGTCATCGATAGCGTTTGTCGATAACAATATCAAAAAACAGGATCGTGATGAAGTGATCAATTACCGTCAGATCCTCGGTCTGCTCGGAACGCCGGAATACCGTAAACGTGTTCTTGCAGCTTCGCCTTACGTCGATTCCCAGGTAATGGCTGTCAAGGGAAGCCTGAATGAGTCCCTGCTTCTGAAAGGTATTCTCATAGAAAAGGAAGATGCTATCAGCGGAATCCGGAAAAAACTGGTTCAGGGAGACATCTCCATGTTCGAGAAAACGCCGAACGCTCTTCTTGTCGGCCGGACGGTTGCGAAAAATATGGGACTTCAGGTCAATGACAACATTACAATTATTCCTTCTTCGGGAAAAAGCCTGCAGTGCAAAGTTGCCGGTATCTTTTTTTCAGGTGTCAATGTTGTCGACAACAGTGTTTTTGTCTCCCTAAAGCTCGGGCAGATCATCGAAGGAATGCCTGTCAACAAGGTTACCGGGATTTCTCTCAAGGTCAGCACTCCTCTCGATGACGAACCTCTGGCGAAGGAGCTGGAACGTGCTACGGAGTACCGCTGCATAACCTGGCAGGAAGAGAGCGCAAGCATTCTCTCTCTCTTTGCTCGCATCGGATATATCGTTTTTTCACTGGTGGCTTTTGTGGGAGTTGTTTCCGGGTTCGGAGTGGCTAATATTCTTGTCACTACCGTGTTCGAGAAGAGCAGGGACATTGCCATCATGAAATCTTTCGGATTTTCAGCTTTCCAGATCATCTTTCTCTTTGTTCTTGAAGGTTTCATGGTCGGACTGGCCGGAGCACTTACGGGAGGAGTGCTTGCTGTCGGTTCCATAAATGTGTTTGCAAACCTTCCCATCGAAAGTTCACAGGGACCTCTGACCAAAACAGGCTTCAGCATGTCCTACAACCCGATCTATTTTTTGCTTGTCATAGGGGTGACTGTTCTGATCAGCACGCTTGCCGCTATTCTGCCTTCCGCACGGGCGGCAAGACTTGAACCCGTAAGTGTGCTCAGGGACAGCAGTCTGTAGATACCTTCTGTTCGGGATGCTGCAGGAGGTAAAGTTTGTAATAGAGGCCTCTTTCTGCAAGAAGTTCCTGGTGGTTTCCCGTTTCCCTGATGACTCCCTTGTGCAGGACGATAATCCTGTCTGCTTTCTGAACGGTGGAAAGCCTGTGGGCGATGATGATCGATGTCCTGTTGTTCATGAGGTGAGCGGTTGCCGAATCGATCAGGACTTCCGTTTCGGTATCGACCGAACTGGTAGCTTCATCCAGCACAAGAATCTGCGGATTGTACAGAAGAGCACGGACAAATGCGATCAACTGTTTCTGTCCTGAAGAAAGACCGGTTCCGTTTTCAAGCACACGGTAATCATAACCTCCGGGCAGCTGACTGATAAAGCGGTCAGCCCCGACAATCCTTGCGGCCTCGCGTATTTTTTCTTCCGGAATATCCGGGTTTCCGAATGCGAGATTTTCACGGATGGTTCCGGAAAAAAGAAAAACATCCTGCATGACCACTCCTACCAGTTTTCTCAGGGCGTGTTCGTCGATGTCCTTCAGCGGAATGCCGTCGAAAGTGACCGATCCTTTCGAGTATTTGTAAAGTTTCGAGAGAATATTGATCATAGTGGTTTTTCCGCTTCCGGTTGCCCCGACTATCGCAATTTTTTCCCCCTGCCTGATTTCAAACGAAATGTCTTTCAGAACCCAGTTTTCCTCGTCGTAGGCGAACCAGACATTTTCGAACCTGATGGATTTTTGGAAAGAGCCGGGAGCTGCAAGGCCGCTGCGGGTTTCTATGCCCTGTTTTTCGTCAAGCAGTTTGATGATGCGGTCTGAGCTTGCAATGGCGGTCTGAATGACGTTGAACCTGTCGGAAAGATGCTGCAGAGGACGGAAAAAAAGCCAGATATACTGAACGAAAGAGATGACCACCCCGATGGTGAGATCAGCCTTAATCAGGCGGATGCCGCTGTACCATATCACCAGGGCTGCCGCAATGGAACTGAGTACTTCGATCAAAGGAAAATAAATGGAGAAATACAGTACTGTCCTGATATTGGCATCTCTGTAATCTCCGACGATGGCAGCATATTTTCCGGATTCCCGCTGTTCCCGGTTGAACAGTTGAACGATTGCCATTCCGGTAACATGTTCCTGGAAGAAAGTATTCATCCTTGCAAGCTGGGTGAGTACATCCTGGAAGGCAACCCTGACTTTGTTCTTGAATGTCATGGTCGCGTAAATCATGAGCGGAAGGATTGAGAGTACGATCAGGGTAAGCTGCCAGTCGATCCAGATCATCAGGACAACAATGAAAAAGAGCTGCAGGAGATCTCCGAGAATGGTGATGATGCCGCTCGACAGCATCTCGTTCAGTGATTCGACATCATTGGTGGTCCTGGTAATCAGTCTTCCGATCGGGTTCCGGTCGAAAAACCTTGCCGGCAGTTTCTGCAGATGACTGAAAATATCCTTCCGAAGATCAAAGACAGCTTTCTGGCCTATTACCGATGTCATCCATGTTACGATATACTGCTTGATTCCGTCAAGAACGATGACTCCGGCGATAATGATGCTGATCATGGTCAGCCCCCGGACATCACCGTGAGCCATATACTTGTCAACGGCGATCTTTGTCAGGTAAGGCCTGAGCGGTCCGAGGAACGAACCGGCGATGGTGACCGCTATCGCAATGGCAACGAGTGCCTTGTAAGGTTTGATATAGGCGAAAAGGCGCGAAATGATGTACAGATCCACAGACCCTTTTTTCTTCTTTTGAAGGGTGTCATCCTGCTGGGTTGTGAAACTTTTTCTTTTCGGGCTCTGGCTCATGGATTTCTGACTAAGGGGCCGGTTCAATTTCCGGCGTTCATTTCACGGGGATTCTCTCTTCAATGTTCCGCTTCAGCAAGCCGGCAAGTTCTTCGGCCCGGGACTTCGAAGGAGCTTCCGCATAGATACGGACAATCGGTTCCGTATTTGACGGCCTCAGATGTACCCAGCTATCCTCAAAGTCGAGTTTCAGTCCGTCGAGAGTATTTGCTTCCGCCGGGCGGTACATGGCGGCAATATCGGAAAAAATGGATTCGAGCGCTTCCCGTCCTTTTAAGCCAAGGTCGATTTTCTGCTTTGACATGAAATAGTTCGGGAACCGCTGCCTGAACTTTGAAAGCGTTCCCCCATTGTTTTCCTTGCGCCAGTTGGTGAATGCCTGGACAAACAATGCTATTCCGGCAAGGGCATCCCTTCCGTAATGGAGCTCAGGCAGGATAATCCCTCCGTTACCTTCACCGCCGATTACCGCCTGTTTTTCCTTCATGACGTCAGTGACATTGGCTTCGCCGACTTTTGCGCTGTAGCATGGAACGCCATGCCAGGATGCTATATCCCGAAGTGCGCGGCTGCTGGAAAGATTGTTCGCGACCGGTCCGTTTCTGTGTCCGAGGTAGAAATCGGCACAGGTGACAAGGGTATACTCTTCTCCGAATAACGACCCGTCCTCGCATATCACGGCCAGCCGGTCGACATCAGGATCGACGACAAGGGCAAAATCGCAGCCGCTTTCCCTGAGCGTTTCGATAGTAGCTGCAAGGTTTTCCTCGATCGGCTCAGGGTTGCGCGGGAACAGGCCGCTTCCCTTGCAGGCAACTTCCGTTATCTGTTCAATACCGAGCTTCCGGCAGAGCCTGGGTACGATCGAATATCCCGCGCCTTCAACACAATCCACCAGCACCTTGAACTGCTGGCCGGCAATTCCTTCAGTGTCAACCCATGGGCGTTCAAGAATTTTATTGATATGCACATCATCATACCGGTCGATCTGCTGCAGGGAGCCGATTGTATCCCATGAAGCCGTGTGAAACAGTTCTTTTTCAGCGATTTCGAGCAGCTCCCCGACCTCTTCGGCATTCAGGAACTCTCCCTTGTGGTTCAGCATTTTCAACGCATTCCATGCAACGGGGTTGTGCGAAGCTGTAATGATCAGACCTCCATCAGCATTTTCTCCGGGTACCGCCAGTTCGACAGTCGGTGTCGTTGCAATACCGAGGTCGGTCACATCGCATCCGCAGAGTAAAAGAGCATTGCTGACAAGATCGCTGATCGCCTTGCCGGTAGGCCGCGTGTCCCGGCCTATAACGATCCTTGGTTTTGCGGTTTCGGGTCCATTCTGATGCTGCTGTTTCCTGCGGGTAACCCAGGAAGCGAAAGCCATGGCAAATGCAGTGAGATTTTTCGGGGTCAGGCTTTCGCCTACAATACCCCTGATACCGGAAACGCTGATCATCAGGCTCATAATGGCTCGATTGCTATAGTGTTGGAATAATGCAGCCAAATATACTGAAAAAGTGGGGGAAAGTCTCCGGAGGCATATAGATGTATACGATATTGGCTGTTCTTTGCTGCATGACGGAGGAAACCGGAGAATGTACTGATATCCGTCAAGGAAATTTGTTGTTTAACTTTTGATTTCTTGCTTCTTTCGTATATATTAAAAGCCTTTTGTTATGAATCAAGAATTCCTTGATAAACATTCTATTTATTTTTAACAGCAACCGTATATGCCTTTACACAAATCCGCTGAAAAAAGACTGCGGCAGTCGGAAAAAAGAAATGCCAGGAACAGAGCGAGAAAAAAAGAACTCAAGGTCCTTGTGAAAAATATGCAGAAGCTCATTGATACCCGTGCCGACAAGGCGGATGTCGAAGTTGCTTACCGCTCGGTTGTTCAGAAGCTCGATCGCCTTGGTGTCAAGAATTACATTCACGCGAACAAGGCATCCCGTAAAAAGTCCCAGCTGACCCGTCTTTTCAACAATTACGCGAAAGCCGAGTAACGGTTCGCAATTTTTTTTACGGTCGCTACAGATTTTCATTCTCAGACATCCGGCCTGAAAGAACTGCACAGGTAACGACGCGGTCTTTTCAGCCCGGATTTCCATATCAGCTCTCATGTTTGCATATTTTCGAGGCAGGCTGGTTTCGATCCTGCCGGAAGAGGCTGTCGTGGAAGTTTCCGGTATCGGTTACCGCTTCCTGATTTCCGCCAACACAAAACGACGCTTGCCGGAACCCGGCAATGAAGTCTTTTTATTTTCTCATCTTGCCGTCAGGGAGGATGCCTTTCAGCTTTACGGATTTTCAACGGAGGAAGAACGGCAGTTGTTCCGGCTGTTGCTGCTTACATCGGGAGTTGGTCCCAAGCTTGCGATTGCCGTATTGTCGGGCCTGGAAGTGCAGGCAGTTCATGAGGCGATCCTTTCAAATACTCCCGAACGGCTTTATGGAATAAGCGGTGTCGGAAAAAAAACCGCGGCAAGGATAATTCTGGAACTGCGCGATAAAATCCTGAAACTATCTCCACTATCCGGCATTTCAGTTTCCGGATCGGCACAAACGTCCCAGAAGAGAGACGATGCGGTCAATGCACTTGTCACTCTCGGGTTTTCCCGGACCGTCGTTCAGAAAGCTGTTACCGCAATCCTTGAACAGAATGCCGGACTCACGGTCGAAGATATCATCAAATCCGCTCTTGTTTCAATTCACAATGCTCAGTAATCACCGGTGACCTATCAGGAAGTTCTCGATTTTCTTTTTCCCCTTCACAGGTTCGGCATGAAACCCGGCCTCGAGCGTGTCCTTGAGCTCATGGAAGTTCTCGGCTCGCCTCAAGAACGTCTTGGTCAGGTTATCCATATTGCAGGGACCAACGGTAAAGGTACCGTAGCTGCCGCAACCGCTTCGATTTTTCAGACGGCGGGAAGAAAGACAGCCTTGTATACCTCACCGCATTTCGTCGATTTTACCGAGAGGATCCGTATTGACGGGCAGCAGATCCCCAGGGAAAAGGTTGCATATTATTGCTCAAAGCTCAGAGATTCCGTGATTGAAAAGCATGCAACTTTTTTTGAGGCAACGACCGCGATCGCGTTTGCCTGGTTTGCCGATGAGGGGGTAGAGTGTTCCGTAATTGAAACGGGCATGGGCGGCCGTCTCGATGCAACCAACATCGTCCAGTCCGATTATGCGGTTATAACAAGCATAGGGCTTGACCACACGACCTGGCTCGGCAGTACCATTGCGGATATTGCGGCAGAAAAAGCCGCCATCATCAAAAAAGGCTGCCGTGTATTCACCGCGGTTGAAAATCCGGATGCTTTTCAGCCGATTGCCCGGCAGGCTGCCATGTGCGATGCCCCAATATTCATTGCGGGAAGGGATGTCGCCTGCAGTGTCGTCAAGGCGGAGGAAATGATGCTGGAGATCGGGATCAGAACAGCCAGACATGATTATAATGCATTGAAAGCGCCTCTGACAGGATCATTTCATGCAGCCAACCTTACTCTTGCCGTTATGCTGGCTGAAGACGTCGGAATCGCACCAGGGGATATTCAAATCGGAATTGAACAGTTGAATCAGACTGGCTACAGGGGGCGGCTTGAAAGGATTGGTAAAAGCCCGACGCTGTTTCTCGATGTTTCACATAATCCCGATGGCATGCGCGAGACAGTAAATGCACTGATGCCATTCCGTAATACCTATATGGATGTCTACATCATGCTCGGGCTGGCTTCCGACAAGGATGCGCTGTCGATCGTAAGAGAGCTGTGCCGGCTCGGCGGTTCGTTTGTCACAGTTGGCATTCCCTCCGAACGAAGCATTTCCCCTGATGATCTTGGCGCAATATGCAGAAACGAGAAGGTTCCCGTGGTTGTCTTTGATAGCGGAAAAGAAGGTTTGCACTATCTCCGTGAAAAGGCCAAGCCTGAAGATATGGTCCTCGTGACAGGCTCCTTTTATCTTGCAGGAGATATTATTTCACAATATGATAAAGCGATTTGTTGAGTAATACTTTTTTATGGAAATGTTTTATATTGGAAGCAGGCTCACAAAAATATCCATTTGCGACAGGGAACATTCCGTCGCATTAATCCTTGTTTGTGCTTATCCCTTTTACAAGAATAGATTGTCATCCCCTGTCATCTTCTTTGTCCTGCTTTCATGTTATATCGCAAGGCGTTACAAATGCTGTCCGTTAATTATTCCAGGTATACCCTTCTGAATTCCTGAATGTTCAGTAATGGAGTGCATGCCGGCTTATATTCCTTTGCTTTATTAAATAACAAGCGTTGAAAACAAATACAATGTCTAACAATTCGGTTGTTAAAGGTCTGGACATCAACATGCTCCAGAAAAAGAAAGTTCATGAGCTGCATGCTCTGGCAAAAGAGATCGGCGTCAGTGCGGCAGGTTTGCGCAAGGAAGAGCTGATTTTCAAGATTATCGAAGCGCAGTCACAAAAAAACACCGACACGGAAAACGCTACGGTGATGGTCAATACCGGCGTACTCCAGGTTATACCGGAGGGCTATGGATTTTTGCGGTCAGCGAACTACAACTATCTCTCATCACCTGACGATATTTATGTCTCTCCTTCGCAGATCAAACGCTTCAATATGCGTACCGGCGACACGGTTTCCGGGCAGGTGCGGGCTCCCAAGGAGGGTGAACGGTTTTTCGCTCTGTTGAAAATCAATACGATCGACGGAAACGATCCGGAAATTACCCGTGAGCGGCCTTATTTTGAGAACCTGACCCCGCTTTTTCCTCGCGAACGTCTCAAACTCGAAACCAAGCAGTCTGAATATTGCGGTCGTATCATGGACATCTTCACTCCTATCGGAAAAGGCCAGAGAGGCTTGATCGTCGCTCAGCCTAAAACCGGTAAAACCATGCTGCTTCAGATGATTGCAAACGCTATCATCAAAAATCACCCTGAAGTTTTTCTGATCGTGCTCCTCATTGACGAGCGGCCGGAAGAGGTTACCGACATGGCACGCAGCGTCGAAGCGGAAGTCGTGAGCTCTACATTCGACGAGGACCCTGAACGGCATGTGCTTGTTGCCGATATGGTACTTGAAAAAGCCAAACGGCTTGTCGAGGTCGGAAGGGATGTTGTCGTGCTGCTCGATTCGATTACAAGGCTTGCAAGGGCGCATAATACCATCATTCCACATTCCGGCAAGATCCTGTCAGGCGGTATCGATGCCAATGCGCTTACCAAACCGAAGCGTTTCTTCGGCGCAGCCCGAAACATCGAGGAAGGCGGAAGTCTTACAATTATAGCTACGGCACTTGTCGATACCGGATCGAGGATGGATGATGTTATTTTTGAAGAATTCAAGGGTACCGGCAACATGGAGCTTCTACTGGACCGAAGGCTTTCAGAACGCAGGATTTTCCCGTCGATCGATATTCTTCGTTCCGGAACGAGAAAAGAAGAGCTGCTGTTTACACAGGAAGAGCTTTCGCGGACCTGGCTTCTCAGAAAATACCTTGCTGACAAAAACCCGATTGAATGTATGGAGTTCATGCGGGAGAAAATGGCCGAGACGAAAGACAACAAGGAGTTTTTCAAATATATGAATGCCTGACCTTTTCACCGGTATTCATTTCATTACAATGAATTACGGTCCGCTCAGAATAAAAGTTTGCGGATTAGAAAAAACTTCCTATATTATCAGCCTTTAAAACAAGCGCGAAGACATTTTACTACATGCCCTGCGGAAAAAAGAGAAAACGTCATAAAATGGCGGTACACAAGCGTAAGAAGGCGCGCCGTAAGAACCGGCACAAGAAGCGTCAGAGATACCAGAACAAGTAAGTTCCGGTAGCACTGCTGTACCCTGGTCATTGGTTGAGAATATAGCTCAGTCGGTAGAGCATCTGCCTTTTAAGCAGAGGGTCGAAGGTTCGAGTCCTTCTATTCTCACTGGATTATTCATATCCTGTATTGTAGCCCGAGTGGTGAAACTGGTAGACACACCATCTTGAGGGGGTGGCGCCGAAAGGTGTAGGAGTTCGAATCTCCTCTCGGGCACATATGGAAAAAGTCGCTTACGGCGGCTTTTTTTGTTTCCGTTCTCCGTTTGCTGTTTTCTTTCACGGCAGGCAACTCTTTCCGAAATGAATAATTCCCATAAACTGCTTATTATACAGCCTCAACAGGGAAGAACGTTTGTTCATGATTATTCGATGATATGAATATAGCTGTAACTGTCTGTTTTGTTCCGGACACCGCTTCCGTTATTGAAATATCCAATGGAGAGCTGGACCGTTCGAGGATAAACGATATAATCAATCCCTATGACGAATATGCGCTTGAGGAAGCCGTGAGATGCAAGGAACGTGCAGGAAACGGCATGGTAACGGTATTCAGCGTCGCCTCGGAGTCCTCGAAGGAGCTTTTGCGCAAAACACTTGCAAAAGGAGCTGACAGAGCTGTTCTGGTAAATAATGCAGCACAAGCAGATCCCGGTGAGACAGCACTTATCCTGAGCCGTGCAATTTTGTCTGTTTACAGTGGAACATTGCCTGACCTGATTTTTTGCGGCAAGCAGTCCACTGATTTTCAAAGTGCACAGGTGCCTCCCATGCTTGCGGAAATCCTTCGTATCAATTCTGCCTGCGGGGCTTCTGTTTTGAAAATATCAGGCGACAAAGTGGAAACCGAAAGGGAAATTGAAGGGGGCATTGAATATATTGATATGAAACTTCCCGCATTGCTCAGTATTGAAAAAGGTCTGAATACCCCCCGTAATACCACCATAAAAGCAGTCATGGAGGCAAGAAAAAAGCCGATTGACCTTGTATCTGTTGCAGTGGATACTCAACCGTTTGTGCGTCTTGGAAAACTTTATGCTCATGATCAAAAAAGAAGATGCCTTTTTATATCCGGCGAGCAGGAACTTGTCCGCCTTCTCAGTCAGGATCTGAAGCTGATGTGAGAGACAATGACGGCAGGAAATGTGACAATGAAAAATATTCTGGTATTTCTCGAACAGCGCAATGGCATTGTGAAACAGGCCTCTATCGAAGTCTGGAATGGTATTCAGGCATGTGCAGGATCGAAACCGGGAAATGCAAAGGTTTTCGGTATTGTGGCAGGACCACTGGAACAAGGTGATCTCGAAGGTATGCTTTCCGGAGATGGGGTGGTTTACCATGATGCTGATGATGATCTGGCACTCTACAATTCGGAAAACTATATCGCTGTTATATCCGAGCTGATTGATAAGGAGTCCTGCTCGACGCTGCTTTTTGCAGACACCGCATTGAGCAGGGATCTTGCACCAAGGCTTTCCATACGTCTTCAAGCCGCTCTTCTTTCCGGATGTGAGCCGGAGCAACCCTTATTTAAGGGTATTTGCCGTCGTCCTGTTTATTCCGGCAGGGTGATTGCTGTATATTCCGCACAGTCTGACCGGACAATTTATACCCTTGCATCTACGGCAGGACATCCAGAAACGCTGCCTGAAGGCAAAATCGTTTTCAAAAGCTATAAGAAAAGTTATGTTACAGACCTCCATCCAGCTTCGATTGTCCGCAAGGTTGTCTTGATCCAGGGCAGGCCTGATGTGGCAGAAGCCCGGATCATTGTAGCAGGTGGACGAGGAATGGGTGGCAGGGAAAGTTTTGGAATGCTCGAAGAACTTGCAGAAGTACTGGGCGGCGCTGTTGGTGCAAGCCGTTCGGTCGTTGATGAAGGCTGGCGGCCTCATGCCGAGCAGATCGGGCAGACCGGAAAAGCGGTCGCTCCTGCGCTGTATATCGCCTGCGGAATATCCGGGGCGGTTCAGCATCTTGCCGGAATCGGTGCGGCAGGAACAGTGGTCGCCATCAACAACGATCCTCACGCACCGATTTTCACCAGGGCCGATTATGGTATTGTCGGTGATGTACATACCGTTATTCCCAATATAATCGGAGAATTCCGGGATTTTTTGAAGAAGAAATGATTAACGCTACATTTCTGTTTAAGAACAGGGAATTATGCATCATGTAATATTCCCTGTGCAATACAACATAGTTATCAGACAATGCGTAAAATTCAGGTAGATATTCTCGGGCTTTCCACAAGCCCCCATACGAACGGAGCATATGCCCTTATTCTTTATGAACTTGACGGGAAACGCAAGCTTCCCATTATCATCGGCGGTTTTGAAGCCCAGGCAATAGCCCTGAAACTTGAAAATATCAAGCCTCCCCGTCCGTTTACTCACGATCTATTCAAAAATATAGCCGATGTTTTTCACCTGCATGTCAACGAAGTCATTATCGATGAACTGCACAATGAGACGTTCTATGCCAAGGTGGTTTGCGAAGCCAACGGCGAGGTTCATGAAATTGATGCCCGTCCGAGCGATGCAATCGCTATTGCCGTTCGTTTCAACGCGCCGCTTTATGTTACAGAAGAGATCATGAACGAGGCTGGAATCCGCGAAGAACAAAAGGAAGAAGGCGAGGAAAGCGAGATCCCGCAGGAAGTCGAAAAGCCGGTTTCTCTTCCGGTCACTTCCGAGACGAAGCTCGAAGAATTGCAGAACGCCCTCGGCGATGCTATAAATAATGAAAACTATGAAGAAGCTGCAAGGCTCCGCGATGAAATCGCCAGGCTGAAAAGCAGTTCATGATGGGAATGTTAACCCGTTCGGGAAAACAAAAAAGGAGGCGTTTGCCTCCTTTTTTGTTACTGACATAAGGGTATATCTTAGATGTCGACTCTCAGGCCGAGCAGAACGCTGTGGCTGGAGACGTTGGTACGAACCTCTTCGCTGTGAAATCCCTGAGATGGGAAAGTGAAGTCCATCGTTGCGAAATAGCGGTACCGTGCATCGAGCATAACACCTTTGCTGACAGGGACGGCAAGACCTGCTCCAAGCTGGTAAGCGAAAGCTGTTTCTTCGGTATTGTAATTCCATGTAACAGACTGCTGTCTCTCATATCCATAATTACAAGTATGGCTGCCCTGCAGGTTTACACGGGCAACACCGGCACCGGCCATACCATAAAGTTCGACTTTGCTGCCGACAGGAATATCGTAGAACCCGTTTGCCATGATGGAATAGACCTGTACTTTTCCATCGGTAGAATCCTTGATGGTATTTCTCTGGTAACCGAGCTCGAGTTCCGCCCTTGTTGAGCCGTAATCACAGCCAACTGCTGCTACGCCTGTAAAGCCGGCATCGAAAGAAATAACATCAGGTGTCGCTGTACTTCTCTGGTAAACACCATTGATGTCGCTGTCCTGGAACCAGGAAATACCTGCAGCTGCGCTGACATAACGCTGTGAAGCGTGTGCTGGTGCTGCTGCGATACCCGCGGCGGCAACGACAGCCAATATTGCAAGAGTCTTTTTCATTATAACCTCCGTATTTTGTGTGTGTGTTCGTATACGATAGTTCTTTGTAAAACGAACGTAAAAAACAGTAAAGAACTATGATTAATTATAAGATAAATCAATGCGTTATCCAACCGAAACATGGAATTTTTTTATCAATCTTCCTGATTGCCGAAGCTGAATGTAAATTTCCATCCTGATTTGGCGCTGTTGCTGCTTTCGACGGCATCGAACCCATAGCCGTAGTCAAAGCCTATTTGTCCTATAATGGGGATGAAAAGGCGCAAGCCAAGACCGGCTGACTTTTTCAGATCCCCGTAGCTCACTGATTTTGCATTTTCCCAGAGCCCGCCTGCTTCGGCAAATGCAAGCCCGTAAATACTGACATCTCCGGAGAGAACAAACGGGTAACGCAGCTCCGAAGTAAACTTCGAGTAAACTCTTCCGGCATAGAGGGTTGATGTCGAATTGGATGGATCGAGTTTAACGCCGAGGCTGCGGTCATCATATCCACGCAGAGGAATGGTCGGCAGAGTTGACATACCGCTTCCTCCCATATAGAAGTAATCAGTATAGGGTATGTAATCATCGTTTTTGAACGTTGCGAGATAGCCGTGCTGAGTTGACAGGTTCAGAACAAGTGCCCTTGTAATCGGGAAAAACCAGCTTGAACCTCCGGTGAACTTGTAGTAATCGACCGTGCCGGGGAGCGGTCCGCCTGCAAGCTGGGCGGTGATCCAGTTGTTGCTTCCTCTCCTTGGAAAGATGGGACTGTCGATACTGTTCCGGCGAATGGTCTGCGAAATGGAAACCTCGTCAGACTGATCCGGTGCATTGGTGGGGTTCTGCATAAAGGCAAGCAATCCGCCATCGGTATGCAGGTATTTCAGTTTCCAGCCGATGCTCGTGTAGTTGTCAGGCCAGGTAAGACGCCGTCCGATGCCAAGCGTAGCACCATACTGCTTGATCGTGGTCGGGTTATCGATACCGTCGTTGGTAAAGTCATATGCCATGCTCGTTTTAAAGGCGGTAAACCCAAGCGAGGTTGGTCCTCCGAACGCCCATGGCTCGGTAAACGAAAGCGACAGGGTGTTGTAATTATTGCTTCCGAACTGCCACTGGAACCCAAGCTTCTGTCCGTCACCATGCGGAAGGGGTTTGTATGCACTCCGGTCGAACACATCCTTCAGGGAGAAATTGTTGAAGGTTACGCCGAGCGCACCCATGAAACCGGTACTGCTGTATCCAACAGAAGCGTTAAAGGTATCACTCTGTTTTTCCGTGACATTGTAGGAGATGTCGACCGTATTGTTTTCCATGTGCGGGTCGATATCAGGTTCGAGCTTCGACGGGTCAAAGTAGTTGAGCATGCTGATTTCCCGGAGACTCCTTACGACATTCTTCCGGCTGAACATGTCTCCGGGGATCGTGTAGAGTTCGCGCCGTATGACATGATCTTTCGTTTTTGTGTTGCCCTTGATATTGACGGCATTGATCTCGAAAGCTTCACCTTCTCTCATGGTGATATTGAGATCGACCGTGTTGGGATTGACGATCTGCTCCTCGATCGTCGCTTTGTAAGCGAGATAACCCCGATCGAGATAAAGTGAGGTTACGTCGGAATTATCCTGTGCAAAGTTCAGTCTTTCCTGAATCAGCTTTGCATTGTAAATATCGCCCTTTTTGATCTTGAATGTCTTTTCAAGAATTTCAGTCGTGGCAAAATCTTTTGTATTACCTGACCAGGTAATGTTTCCGATATGGTAAACGGGTCCCTCCTCGATATAAATATCAAGAAGTATCCCTTTTTTGTCGGGAGTGTAACTTATTTCATCGCGCAGAACCTTTGCATCGCGGTATCCGTTGTTGCGGTAAAATTCGACAAGGAGGTTTTTATCCTGGCTGAATTTGTCTTTATCGAGCTTGGGTGTTCCGAAAATTTTACGCCACCATGAATTCTGGTTCGTTTCCTTGAAAACGCTTCTCAGTTTTTTCTGCTTGAATGCGGTATTGCCATGGAATGTTATTTTTTCAATTGACATTTTCGTTCCTTCGGTGATCGAAAATGCAACCTTTACATGATTTTTGCCATTCTCCAGCAGCTTGTATTCGGCCCCTGCAGTCAGAAACCCTTTTGACGCATAATGTTTTTCAATTTTGTTACAGGCAGTGATCAGATCCTGTTCGACAATTTTTTTGCCGGTCACTAACGGGGCGATGCGCTTCAGCTCATCAGATTTAAACTTGTGGTTTCCTTTGAATGAGACATCGTCAAGTATCGGAAGTTCGGTAACGACAAATTTCAAGGCGATCCTGTTTTGGCCGAGATCTGTTTGCTCGACTGCAATATCGCTGAAGAGCTGAAGCTGCCAGAGGTATTGCATCGCTCCGCTCAGTTCCATACCGGGAATTGTAATGCGGCTGCCGGTTTTAAGCGGTATGCTGTTGATCAGCTCTTCTTCCTTGACGGATTCAAGGCCGCTGAAAGAAATATCCGTTACGGTATACAGCTCTTGTTTCGGGGCTGTCGTTTCAGTCTGTTCTGTTTTACCTGCTTTTTTTACGGCACGGGTTTTAGCTTCGACATTGCTTGCTTCGGCGTTCAGGGCAACGGCAACCAGAAGTAAAGGAATCAGTTTTTGTGAATTTTTCATGGAATTTCAGGTATCAGTCAAAGTTAAAGCTTGCTGGCTGCAATTGTCTGTTTATGAATCTGTTCGCTGGTCAGCCCGAATCTTCGCTCCCTGTTCTGGAACTCCCTGATGGCTTCGTAAAGCTGGGAACGACGAAAATCGGGCCAGTAGGTATTGGTAACGTAAATTTCGGAATATGCAGTTTGCCACAGCATGAAATTGCTTACCCTGAACTCACCGCTGGTTCGGATGAGAAGTTCCGGGTCGGGGGCAGTGGAGGTGGAGAGACAGGATGTAAAAAGCTGTTCATCAATCGACGCGGGATCGAGACGGCCGGCTGATACTTCATAAGCTATGGATTTGCATGCTTCTACGATATCCCATTTACCGCTGTAGCTTAGTGCGATATTGAGAACAAGTTTGCTGTTGTTTTTCGTGAGCTCGATGGTCCCGTTCAGGACTCTGCGTACTTTTTCAGAAAGCTGGTTCATGTTTCCGATGACATTGAACCGGATGTTGTTATCGTGCAGTTCCCTGGTTTCTCTTCCGATAACTTTGATGAGAAGTTGCATCAGCGCAGAAACTTCTCTTTCAGGTCTTTTCCAGTTTTCCGTTGAAAAGGTGAACAGCGTAAGGTAGCCGACACCAAGTTCGGCACATGCTTCTACAACATCTCTTACGGAATCGACACCGGCTATATGCCCTTCAATTCTTGTTTTGCCTTTCATGCGCGCCCAACGGCCATTGCCATCCATGATAATTGCAACATGCCTCGGGATTTCACATGTCGCTTTCAGCTCTTCCTGGATTCTTTTATCGGCAGCGTCAGGTCCAGAGGAAAACCAGTGGGGTTTAAACGTCGACACTAAATCCATTTGTTTTATCAATGCCATAAATCATTTTACATCTTGTCACCAGGTCATTGGACCACAAATATACCATACGTGGAGCTTCTTCCAGGGTAAACAGCCTAAATTGAATAATATGCAGTTATTTCTTATTATACAAACTTTAGACGGAACGGAAATCCTGCATCGACAGAAAGACAGGCCCCGGATATTCTTCTCTTAAAATAATTCAAAGACAACGTGCATTTAAGTAGTTATGAAGAGCTGCGATACAAACTGCTGTCGCAGGCGGTCACATGTGAAGAGGCGGTGCGTTTTTACCTCGATCGTATCGATGCCCATCGCGATGACAATATTTATATAACCGTTTTTCATGAAAAAGCTCTTGAGCGGGCAAGAAGTCTCGACAGGAAGCTCAGGGATGGAGGCGAGCCCGGAAAACTGTTCGGTATGCCGATTGCGATAAAGGACAATATCGCCATGAAAGGCGGCCGGTTGACCTGCGCATCGAAAATCCTGAGCAATTACGAGAGCGTGTATGACGCTACTGCGGTTTTAAGGCTCGAAGAGGAAGATGCTGTTTTTCTTGGCAAAACAAATATGGATGAGTTTGCCATGGGCAGTTCAAACGAAAATTCCGCTTTCGGAACCGTACCGAATCCTTTCGACAAAACCAGAGTCCCCGGCGGAAGCTCGGGAGGTTCTGCTGCCGCTGTGGCCAACGGGCTCGCCATGGTAGCCCTTGGTTCCGATACTGGGGGTTCCGTCCGCCAGCCGGCGGGTTTTTGCGATATTGTCGGTCTTAAACCCACCTACGGGAGGATTTCCCGTTACGGTCTTGTCGCTTTCGCATCTTCGTTCGACCAGATCGGCGTGCTTGCCCGCAACAGCGATGATGCGGCACTTGTGCTTGGAGTTCTGGCGGGCAGGGACAAACATGACGCCACCTGTTCCCTGCATGATGTTCCTGATTACAGTGCTGAAATGACCAATGTGCATGTTGAAGGATTGAAGATCGGGGTGCCCAAAGCATTTTTTCCGGAAAACCTCAATTCCGATGTTTCCCGGATAGTGATGGGAAAACTGCATGAACTGCGCGAAAAAGGAGCGGAACTTGTCGATATAACCCTTCCGGAAAGCGATTATGCAATTGCGGCCTATTACATTCTTGTCACGGCTGAAGCTTCGTCGAACCTTGCACGTTTCGATGGAGCCCGTTACGGTTACCGTTCATCAGAGTCAGGAGACCTTTCGTCCATGTATGTGAATTCGAGAACCGAGGGTTTCGGCAGGGAGGTCAAGCGTCGTATCATGCTTGGAACTTATGTGCTGTCTGCCGGATATTACGATACCTACTATAAAAAAGCCCAGCAGGTAAGGCGGGTATTCCAGGACAGATACCGCGAAGCACTGGAAAAAGTCGATGTGATTGCAGGGCCGACCTCACCTTTTCCGCCTTTCGGTATCGGAGACAAGATGGCCGATCCTCTTGAAATGTACCTTGCAGATGTTTTTACCGTACCGGCAAGTATTGTGGGTATGCCGGCTGTCAGTGTCCCGGTCGGGATGGACTCTCTCAATCTTCCGGTCGGCATGCACCTTATCTGTAATTTTTTCGAGGAAGGTAAACTTCTCGGTATCGCAAAATTGATGCAGCGAAACAACTGATTTTCAGGGAATTACTTCGTAACCATTTAATCAACGCTTCCATTATGAGTGTTTTAGTCAACAAGGATACCCGTCTGCTTGTGCAGGGTATAACCGGTTCTGAGGGCACCTTTCATACCTCCCAGATTCTCGAGTACGGCACCAACGTGGTTGCCGGTGTCACACCCGGAAAGGGCGGATTTCTCTATAACGGAAACGACAGGGACAGTTTCTGCCGGCCGGTGCCGATTTTCAATACCGTCAGGGAGGCTGTCGAAAAAACGGAAGCCAATGCATCGGTTATTTTCGTACCAGCTGCATTTGCTGCTGATGCCGTCATGGAAGCTGCTGATGCCGGACTGAAAGTTATCATCTGCATCACGGAAGGTATTCCGGTCAATGATATGATGAAAGCCTATGCTTTTGTGAAGGAAAAGGGTGCAGTGCTTGTCGGCCCGAACTGCCCGGGTGTCATCACGCCTGGAGAAGCGAAAGTCGGTATCATGCCGGGCTTTATCCATAAAAAAGGCACCATCGGCGTAGTGTCGCGCAGCGGAACCCTTACCTATGAAGCTGTTCACCAGTTGACCAATGTCGGTCTCGGCCAGTCGACCTGTATCGGTATCGGCGGTGATCCGATCATCGGCACCAGGTTTATCGATGCCGTCAAACTGTTTGCCGAAGACGAAGAGACGGAAGGCCTTATCATGATCGGAGAAATCGGCGGCAGCGCCGAGGAAGAGGCCGCCGAGTACATCAGGGAGCATTTCCGTAAACCGGTTGTCGGATTCATCGCCGGCAGGACAGCTCCTCCGGGAAGAAGGATGGGTCATGCCGGTGCTATCGTGTCCGGCGGCAAAGGAACGGCCGAAGACAAAATCAGGGTTATGGAAGCTGCCGGCATCAATGTTGTCGAGAGCCCGGCCGATCTCGGTGAAGCCATGCTCAGGGCACTTGGCCGATAAGAGAGTGCTGAGAGACTGAGGACTGAGGAACTAAGCCCCGTAGGGGCGGAAACTGGGTAGCCGGGGGTGAAACCCCCGGTAAAGGCCCAATAATATTTGGGTTTAGCTCTGTAGGAGCGTTATTCTCTATAGCCACGAAACGATGCTGCCCCGGTTTTGCTTTCCGGGGCAACATATGCGGGGTTGGGTACTGGTCTGATACCCAACTCCCCACTTACCATTACAATTCACACCTCGATGCCTTCAAGGCGGTCTTCGAGGTCTGAATAGATCTCCTGCAGTTTTTCGATCATGTCAGGGTCTGCATTCCACATGCCGCGGCCGCTCGCTTCGAGCATCCTGCCTACTATGTTCTTGAAGGCTTTCGGGTTCACCTTCATGAGCCGCTCGCGCATTTTCGGGTCCATGGCGTAAGTCTCTGCCGCTTCCTTGTAAACCCAGTCGTCTACGCCTTTTGTGACGGCATCCCAGCCAAGCATGTAAGTGAAACGGTTGCTGATTTCTGTTGCGCCGCTGTGCCCCTGTTCCAGCATGGTCTCGAACCATTTCGGATTCAGCAGCTTGCTGCGGAACTCCACCTTGAGCGCTTTGTCGGCATCGTCAACCTTGACATCAGCCGTAAATGTTTCCACGTAGTTCAGCTTCACGTTGTCACCTTTCGGGTTGCGGCGGCGGGCTGAGAGCTGGAGTGCGCCCGATGAGGAGAAGTAACGGTCGATATCGGAGATCCCGAACTCGGCAGAATCGACCTGCTGAACGACACGGTCCACCGTACCGAGAAGGCCTTTCAGAATATCGGTTTGCTGGTCGCCGTAACGGTTGCCGCCGTAGGCGAAGCCGGTACGTTTGATGAACATGTTGTCGAGATCCTCCTCGGACTCCCATGCTGAATCCTCGACCAGTTCCTCCACCTGGGAACCGTAAGCGCCTGGAGCCTGTGTGAAGAGGCGGGAAGTGGCGCTTTCGAAATCCTTGCCTTCCTTGATGGCAGCATCGACATGCTTGCGGATGTGGTTCATCTCGTATGGTTCGATTGCCTTCGCTGCGTCCTTGACCATTTTGTCAAGGTGATCGACAAGGACACCGAAGGTGTCACGGAAGATCGAGCTGATCTGGATAAGCACGTCGATCCTCGGGCGTCCGAGTTTTTCGAGAGGGATGAGCCGGTAATGGCTGATCTTTCCCTGGGCGTCGTAAGCCGGTTCCGCTCCGACGAGGCTGATGATGACTGCGACGGCTTCACCTTTGCTTTTGATGGTATCGAGGCCCCATAGCACCTGGGCAATGGTTTCCGGGTATTCGCCTTTGTTTTCTTCGAGATGGCGCTTGATAATGGTGTCGGCGATCTGTTTACCGCGTTTGAAAGCAAGTTCCGAAGGAATTCTCCATGGATCGATGGCATGGATGTTGCGGCCGGTCGGCAGAATGCCAGCGCCGTCTCTCACCAGATCTCCACCGGCTCCTGACGGGATGTATTCGCCGTTGAGGGCACGCAGGAAGTTCTGCATCTCCTGCCGGTTGTCCTGCAGGGCACGTTTCAGCGACAGTCCATCCTGCAGCGCAGCATTGATCGCGTCTGCCATCTCCGTGGTGGGTTTCGTACCACCAGCAATCTGATTGAAAACGTTTGATGGATTGCTGTTGCCGAAAATAGTGCCTTCAATGAATACCCTGGTATGTTCGTCGATCATCTCGCGAGTTTTCATTGCCTGCGGTTCACCTTTGCGGGCGCGGGTTGCAAGAGCGGCGTAATCGCCGAAGGATGTGCTTGCGCCGGTTGCCTGCATGATGATCGAGGGCAGCGACTTTTCGTTGCCGCGTACTTTCAGGTATTCAGTGATGGTGGTGACCTGCGTGTCGAGTTTCGGTGTTTCACCGAAGACGTGCAGAGAGTTGGAGATCAGACGTCCCTCGAGTTCCATGAGGTAGGTGTAGAGGCGGCTGATGTAGTTCATGAAGGACTCGCCCTCGACGCGCGGGCAGTCATCGGTGAGGTTGAGCTGCTGCGCCTTGTTGATGATGACCTCCTCGGTCTCGATGTCAACTATCTTTTCGAGTCCACGCTCGCGGTAGTCGTTAAGCATCTCCTTGAACGCCGGAAGCTCCTTGTAGAGGCCTGCGCGGGCGAGCGGAGGGATGTTGTGCGATATCATGGTTGCGTAACCGCGGCGCTTGGCGATGTTGGCCTCGCTCGGGTTGTTGATCGGGTAGATATAGAAATGCGGGACTTCGCCGAGCAGCGCGTCCGACCAGCAGTCGCCTGTTACGCCGAGTTGAAGGCCCGGCATCCATTCGACCGTGCCGTGCATGCCGACATGCACCATGGCGCTGGCATTGAAGACACGGCTGATCCAGCGGTAGAAGCCGATATACTGGTGGTGCGGCGTGTTCTCCTTGTCGAAAAGCAGGCGCATCGGGTCGCCCTGGATGCCGAGGCGGGGCTGGACGCCGATGAAGATGTTGCCGAGGGTGACACCGCCGATAAAACAATTGTCCGGCTTGACAGGAGCGACCTCGCCAGGGAACCCTCCCCAGCGGGCTTCGATGCGTTCGCGCTCGCGCACGGAGGTTATCGAATTGTATGTTTCGCGGTTGACCGAGAAGCAGTCCGGTTCATGGGCCTGGATCTCGAAATCGGTCGCCCTGTCGAGTATTGCGAGCAGGGCTTCGGGCGATTCCGGGATCTCTCCGACGTTATAACCTTCAGCACGCAGGGAGAGCAGGATATTGTAGATGCTTTTCGGTACGTCGAGCAGTGCGGCGCTGGCTTTCTTGCCCATACCCGGTGGATAGTCGTAAACGACGATGGCCAGTTTTTTATCCCTGTTCGGCATTTGACGAAGGTCCGAAAACTTTTTCGCGATGCCGGAAAGCCTTTCGAGGCGGTCCGGAACGGTCTGCAAGCGTCCATCCTTGATAGCGCCGAGCACGACCGGGCAGACGGCGCCGTCCATTTCGGGAAGTGAATACGTCATGGCCGACTGCAGGGGCACTACGCCCTGCGATTTCCACGAGTTGAAATCCTGTATGAAAAGTGGTTGCGAAACCACGTAGGGAGCGTTGATCTTGCCGAGGATCTCGTCGCGTGCCGCGGATGAAGCTCCCGGCGTGGTTGCGCCGGCCGGACCACCAACGAAACCGAACCCCATCATGTTCACCAGCATGTCGATGTTCGCATGCGTGAACCACTCACGCGCTGCGACATGACCTTCCACACCCATCACGAATACCGGCAGGGGGTTCAAGCCCTTTGCCTCGATGGCCCGGATGGTGTTGTCGATATATTCTTTTTCCTGAAGCAGGTGCTTGCGGAAAAAGAGCATGCCTATATTTCTTTTTTTCGAAGAGTTTTTATCCTGTTTATGCAACCATTTTTCGTAGTGGTGCAGGTCCTTCTGGTATTCCGGAGCGTCAGGGTGATAGAAGCCCATCGTCGGCACTTCCTGCACTTTTTCAGCTTTTATGCCTACCTCGAAATACTCGGACATGATGTAATTGAACATCGAAGCGAGGTTGTCAGCAGTGGGGTGCATCCAGTAGGTATACACCTGCATCCAGTTCTTGAAATCCTTCGCTTTTTTCGGGATCAGCGGCAGCATGGTGCGCATGATCTTCAAAAGCTTCATGTATCCGTAGAGCGCATCCTCATCGCGGCCTTTCACAAGCATTTTCGCGACTTTCTTCACGATATCGGGCATTCCGCTTCCATCCCCGGCAACGACGTAGTTGCCAACTTTTGTCATCTGCATCACTTCCGGCATTGACTCGTAGGCAAAAATAACTTTCACCTGAGACTGGTCGAGCTGCTCCTTCATCCAGTCGGCCTGTCCCTTGAACTGGATCAGGGTGGTGAAGACACAGTCCGCATTGTGGATCGCATCGGCGGCTGCCGGGTTCTGATGCTCCAGGTCCTGATCGGTCCATTGGGTGAGCTCGGCATGAGCGGAGATTTTCTCGGTTACCTCGCGCCAGACCCTCTGGTTGCATTGCTCCATCCCGACAATAGCGGCAATTCTGATTTTATCGTGCATAGAATTACAAAAAAGATGTGCGGTTGTTGGTTTTAACAGGATTGCGAAATGTAATAAAATCCTCTGATGATTGCTAACGATTAAAAAAAGAGCCGGCCCCCTTGCGGGAGCCGGCTTTTGCTTTGATGATGTACTACGTCAGGCTTGCTTCAGAAAGCGAAGTCCACGCCTGCGACATAGCTGCGGCCCGGTGAGCGGAACCACTCGGCTTCATCGTACATCACGTTGCCGACATTCCTGCAAAGAAAAGTCAGAGTGACTTCTTTTGCTGGATGTATTTTGAGACCGGCATCAAATACGATGAAATCACCAGGATAATTATAGCCGGTTTTGTCGGTATACTGGGCAATATTTTTATACTTGCTCATATACCGGCCGTTCACATTCACAGAGATTTTGCTGCTGGGTTTCCATGTCACGTTTGCTGAAGCGGTATGCTCAGGACGGTACTGAAGCCATGAAGGATCAGGGTTCTTCTTATTCAGCCCCGCCAGTGCGTCTTCAGAGCTTGGATCATAGGAAAGGTCCTTTGCGTTCATGTAGGTGTATGCAAAGTTAAGAGCCCACTCATTTGACGGTCTGATATTGAGGTTTGTCTCTATACCCCAGATGCGCGCACGGCTGACATTGTCATATTCGAAATAGGTGACAGGTGAGCCGGGAAGTCCTACAATATAACCACCATAGCCAAACCATCTTGCCTGGATAAGGTTGTCATAGTAATTCAGGAAGCCTGCGATGTCAAAGGAAACCTTGTCGCTGAACTGCTTGAACATACCGACTTCCCATGATTGCATGGTTTCCTTGTTGAGGTTCGGGTTCGGGTTTCCATATGCGAAACCCGCATCGGTGACAAAGCGTTCAAAGATGGTCGGAGCGCGGAAACTCATGCCCCAAGAGGCACGGAAGCTCATGTCGTCCGTTGCCTTGTAGTTCAGCGCCACTCGCGGACTGATAGCGTCAACGGATGGATGTGCGATATTTGCAGTAGTAGGTGTGTATGTTAATTTCCCAAATGGAATTGTTGATAAATCAGGTGGAGGGCCATAGTTTGGTGGTAGATATGCTATTTTTGTAAACGATACATGATCGGCATCGATGCCGCTCCAGTCATAGCGAACCGACAGCAGCGAGGTCAATTTGTCCGTTATTTTCAGTTCATCCTGCAAAAATACCGCTGCGTTTTTTTCCTGTACCGTTCCAAATACATTAATTTTCACTGGTGTCGGTGCAGCTTGTGTCGATTGGAAATTGGTGATGTCACCGTCTACGCCGAAAAGGATGCGGTTGTGGTCATTCGCTTTCCAGTCCAGCTTGATACCTGCGCCGTAGCGGTTTGCGTTCGTATCATTGAAAGAGCCAACAGGCTTCGCGGAAGTACCAGATCCTTGATCACCTGATATAGGGATAAAAACGGGACCGGGGAAAAAAGGGCTGCCTACATATCTTCCTGCACCATAATTATACTCGATGCGTGAATCATTGTAAGTATAGAAGACCCTCGTATCGAGGCTCAGTTTGTCGCTCAGAAGGTTGACATAGTTGAGACCTACAAGCGCATTCTTTCGGGTTAGCGTGTCGTCGAAACTGTTGAGAGTGGAAAGAGCGATATCAAATGCCGTATCGAACATTCTCGCACCGGTCGGAGAGAATTGATAGCCATATGCTTGTGTATAGCCGCCACTCGTATAATCGTAATAACTGGTAAGCTGAAGGTACTGCTTCGCATCGATATCGTAACGCAACTTCAGCTTCACGTCGTTCATTTCGTTCTGGCTGTTCCGCTTGTAGCCATCGTCATCACTATGAGTATAGAGCAGACTGTAAGTCCATTTCCCACTCTTGTTGCCTATACCGACATAGGTGTTCCAGAACATGGGAGTAAAATCTTTCCTGTAGACACTGTGGTCGCTTGAAGGCGGTGCATCGTAAAAACCCAAGCTTGCACCGGCTTTGACTTCAAATGTTTCAGGGAGATGGCCGTAAACGTTGACCACACCGCCCATCGCGCCCGAACCGTAGAGCGTTGCCGCGGCGCCTTTCAGTACCTCGATTTTGTCTGCAGCGTTCATGTTGATGTTCTGCGTGACAATTTCACCGGTTTCAGGGCTGTTGATCGGGAAACCGTCATAGAATGCCTGAACCCTCGTGCCGATACCTCCGCCCTGATAGGTGTTGGAACCGCGGATCTGCATGGTAGAAGCCGTGGTGCCGCCAGCACGGGTGATCACGACACCAGGGACGTCTTCAATAGCCTTGTCGAGCGATTCGTTCGGCTGCTGATGGATTTTTTCCTTTGACACCACGTTGACCGTCACCGGGACTTCGAGCCTGTCCTGCTTGTAAAGGGCGGCACCGACAACGACTTCAGAAGCCATGATGGTGGTCTGTCCGATAGTGATGTTGAGGGAGGCTGTCTGGCCGGGGCTGACGGTTACGATCTGGCTGGCCGGGGTATAGCCGACGATCGAAACGGAGATTTTCTGCTGTTTGGCGGGGACATTCTGCAGGGTGTAGTTCCCGTTCATGTCCGTTGCTGTGCCGAGCGTTGTTCCGGCTACGGTAACCGAGGCACCGAAGACGCCTTCGCCGTCAGCCTTGTCGGTAATCTTGCCTTTTACCGTACCGGTATCGGCCCCGTAAGAGGGCAGGGGAACCAGCATGGTCATAAGACAGAGTGCCGAAAAGACAAAACGGAAGGCGCGGTACAGATGCGCGTGTTTTGCTTTCATGGTTGTGTGTTGTGTGTGTTTGCAATGTAAGAACAAAAAAAAGGTTGAAACCTTGTTCGCTTTCCATGATCATCAACACTATCTGTACGTAACAGTATAAAGAAACCGTGAATTTCATCCGCCCATCCGTAGCCATCCCGGTAAATCTATTTAAAAAAATAAAAAGGCGCAACAATAAACGTGAAAAACGAAAATTGCGGGACTGAGATGCGGGATGTGGGTGAAGGCGATGAGGTTTTGAGGGATTGGGCCGATCGGTCTGATTAGACCAATCAGACCGATTCCAGATATTATAGGCTGAATCAGGAAATGACGCCGATTTCGCGGCCTATGGTGCAGAATTCCGTGACGACTTTATCGAGATGCTCGCGTTCGTGGGTTGCCATGAAACTGGTGCGAAGCGCTTCATGACCGGGCATGACACCGGGACGGATGAATGCGTTGACATAAACACCGGCCTCGAAAAGTTTTTTCCAGAAAAAGAGCGTCTTCATCTGGTCGCCGATCAGGACAGTGACGATTGCAGTTCGTGATGGCATCAGGGTGAAGCCGGCATCGAGCAAATGCTGTCTGACATATTCAGTGTTTGCTATGACCCTTGTCTGAAGTTCCGGCTGGGTACGAATGATTTCGAGGGTTGCGAGAACTGCCGCAACGCTTGCCGGAGTAGGGGAAGCGCTGAAAATAAGCGACGGAGCGTGATGTTTTATGTAATTGATGATACTGCGGTCGGCGGCCACGTATCCGCCAAGCGAGCCGAAGGTCTTCGAGAAAGTGCCCATGATAAGGTCGACCTCGCTGACAAGCCCGAATTCGGAAGGCGTTCCCCGGCCGCCTTTGCCGATGATGCCGACAGCATGGGCGTCATCGATAAGGACCCTTGCGTTGTATTTTTGTGCGATCCTTACAAGGTTCGGCAGGTCAACGATTTCACCGGAAACGGAGAAAACACCATCGGATACGATAAGCCTGCCGGCGGAATCGGGAATTTTCTGAAGTACCCGCTCCAGGTCTTCCATGTTGTTATGGTTGTAACGCAGGAAATTTGCTCCGGCGCCCTGTGCCATGATGGATGCTGCAACAAGACTTGCATGGTTGTCACGGTCGGAAATGATGTACTCCCCGCGCTGGACGAGGGTCGGTATTATGCCCTGGCCGGTCTGGTAACCTGTACTGAAAAGCAGACACCGCTCTTTTTCAAAAAAGTCGGCAAGCTTTTCTTCAAGCTCGATATGCAGGTTTACAGTGCCGGTCATGTACCGGGAGCCGCTGCAGCTGGTTCCGTATTTGTTGATAGCGTTGATCGATGCGGCCTTGACTCTTGGATCGGCTGTAAGTCCCAGATAGTTGTTGGACCCGGCCATGACAAGTTTCTTGCCGGCAAAACAGACCACAGGGCCTTCATTTTCATCTATCGGCTGAAAAAACGGATATAGACCCTGAGCCTTGACCTCGTCGGCCAGGGTAAAGTCAAAGCATTTTTTAAACAAATCTTTTGTTATTTCCACAGTAGCAAACATTTACTTCAGCTTTCGCAATCAGAGCTGGAATTTCTTGTTTATACGGTCAGCTGTCTTGGCAGTGACCGGGTTTAAGAATAGAAGGGCTATGCCCGGAAGACGTAAAGAAGCGCAATATATTTAATTTTTTAAAAAATTACGATGCGGTTTTTTATTGCCTGTCATCCTGATCGGGATGAGTAGCGCGTAATATAAAAGTAAATAATGATCTTAAATGAGTGAAAAAATATTGGTAACAGGCTCGACAGGATTCATAGGAGCGAGGCTTCTGCAATACCTTGCCGGAGAGGGAACAAGGGTAAGGGTGCTGCTCCGGCCTGAGAGTACCGGAGATGCATTGCCGGGTACGGTCGAGATTGCAAGGGGGAGTTACCTTGATAAACAGGCGCTGGGACAGGCTGTAAAGGGTGTTAACCGGATTATCCATCTTGCCGGAGTTACAAAAGCTCTTGACGAGGCAGGATACGATGCCGGTAACATCATGCCTGCAGGGAACCTGCTTGCTGCGGTTCAAAAAGAAAACCCCGGACTGCAGCGTTTTCTTTTTGTATCGTCGCTTGCTGCAGCCGGTCCTGCGGCGGAAGGAATAAAGGGTGTCAGCGAGTCGGACGACCCGAGACCGGTAAGCGCCTACGGGCGAAGCAAATTGCGTGCGGAAGAGCTTTGTTTCGATAATGCGGGGGACGTTCCTGTGACTGTTGTCCGTCCCCCGGCGGTTTACGGTCCCGGCGACAGGGATATTCTGCAGGTTTTTCAAATGCTTGCAAAGGGTGTGCTGGTATCGCCGGGAGATGTGATGAGGCAGCGCTTCAGCATGATTCATGTCGATGATCTTGTCCGGGGAATCATGATGGCGGCCCGTTCGGATAAAACGGCAGGAAGTACCTATTATATCACCTCACCAGCCGCACTTTCATGGAACGATGTTATTGAAGCGGCCCGGCCCGTTCTCGGATTCAAAAAACTTCATACGATTTCCCTGCCGAAGCAGCTCGTATTTCTTGCAGGTTTCATGGCAGGTGCGGCGGGCACACTGTCACGAAAGCCTTCGATCATCAACCGTGACAAGGCATATGAACTGGTACAGGATTACTGGGTATGCCAGTCAATACAGGCGCGACTCGATTTTGATTTTGAAGCAGAGATTCCGCTCGAAGAAGGGATAGCAAAAACGATAACGTGGTACAGGAACAAGGGGTGGATGTAGAATATCGAATAGAGAAATATGCCGTTTTATCCGAGCAGCTTCTGCATAAGCCGGAGGAGCAGGTATTTTTCATCCGGATAAGGCTTTAAGCCCTTCAGAGAGGCATCCGTTTCTCTCAGCGCTGCGATAGCCAGCTCCGTATCGCGTTGCGAAAAGGATTTTGTATAGGCGAGATAGTTTTTAACGAAATATTCCTGCTTGCCGTACATGCCGAGAATTCTGGCAATCTCTGAAGTTGGCAGCTGCCGGACTTCAGGGAGTGAAAGTTTCCATAAACGGATATAGAATGTTGTAAGGAAACGAACGATATTGCCCAGCCCTTCCTTTTGTCCCTCCTGGTCCATGATCATGAGAGAAATACCACTGCAGAGCCTCAAATTCCTGGCCGCAAGAGCTTTTTCGAGTTCAAAGACATTATAGTTGCGCGAGATACCGACACAGTCGTAGACATCGGTTGCCGTAATCCGTTTTTCTCCGTTTCGCGCGGAAGCGTAGAGGATTATCTTTTCGATTTCCTGACAGATCTCCCTCGATGACGGTTGGATATAGGCGATCAAAGCCTTGAGGGCATCCGGATCGAATGTCCATCCAGCTGTTTCAGCCCGTTCCGAAGCAAAGAGATCAGGGTTCTGGATAAGGGGGAAATCATGACGGTATTGCTTCAGTGCGCTGAAAGGAAACTTTTCGAGTTCTTTTTTGTCGGCCAGCTCAGCGTCCATTACCAGCACGGTGAATTCGGCCGGGTTCTGTACATAGCGCCTGAATTTTTCTTCGTGCTCCTGCTGCAGTTCCTTTGACCCGGTTTTTTTGATTTTTTCGGACTGCCGGACAATAATGAGCTGCTTCGGGGAAAACATGGGGTATTCGGAAGCCCTCGATATCAGTTCGCCCGGAGTTGTTTCTGAACCGTAAATAATATGGGTGTTGAAGGAAGCATCGCTTTCCGATGGGAAAACGGCCTTTCTGAGGCATTCGGCAATTTCCTCTTTGAGATAGCTTTCAGGGCCGTTAAGGAAATAAATCGGATCAATGGAGCCGGAAAGAATATTTTTTTTCAGTTTTTCCATCGGACAGATATAGCGTATGAGGCTGTCACAAAAGCAAATCTAAAGTTTTTATGATGACAATTCGTTCGCCTTCCGGTCATTCTGAGCCTGACGAAGTCGGGCGAAGAATCCAGAAAATTCCAAAAGATATCAGTAATGCGGCTATCCGAATACTGGATTTTTCACTTCGTTCAAAATGACAAACAAAACGACTTAAAGAAAACTCATTGCTTAAATCCTTTTGAAACAGCTTCGCCGTAGTAAGGTGTTCAGAACGGCAGATCGTCCTTGTCGCTTTCGAGCATGGCCCCGGATGACGATTCGGACTGCTGGTAAAAATCAGGACCGGACGGCTGAGTATCACGCCTGGTCTGGCCGTAACCCTGCATACTTCCTTCATTGCCTCCCTGCTCCCTCTGTCCGCCAAGCATCTGCATATCGCTGCAGACTATTTCCGTGGCATATTTTTTTTCTCCGCTTTTCGTATCGTCCCAGCTTCTGGTCTGGAGGCGGCCTTCAAGGTAAACCTGTCTTCCTTTTTTCAAGTACTGGCTGCAGATTTCGGCAAGTTTTCCCCAGACAACAATCCTGTGCCATTCGGTTCTTTCCTGAAGATTTCCGCTGCTGTCCTTGAAATTTTCGTTTGTTGCCACCGTGAAATTGACTACCGACTGACCTGATGCGGTTGTCCTGAGTTCGGGGTCGTTTCCGAGATGGCCGATAAGCATTACTTTATTGAGTCCTTTTGCCATGATATATCTTCTTCTGTTTTCTGTTCGGAGAAACTTTTCAGTAATATCGGTTAATATAAAACAGTTCGCGGTTTATTCTACAAGCAGCCTTGAGTCGATAACCGGTCCTTCCCTGCAGAGCAGGATCGTGCGTTTGCCGCCATCCGGACCTTTGACTTCCACGCTGCATCCGTAACAAATGCCGATGCCGCAGCCCATGACCGATTCGAGCGATAGTTCGCAGGCAAGGTTCCGTTCACGGCAGAACCGTGCAAGTGCTTTCAGCATGGGAGTGGGGCCGCAGGCGAACACTTTCAGCGAGCCGTCTTTTTCGAGGTCCGGCAGTGTATTGCCGAGCAGATCAACAACGGTTCCCCTGAATCCCTCGGAGCCGTCATCGGTTGAAACCCTGCAGTTTGAAAGATTACCGGTGAGCAGATCTTCCGTAGAACGGCCTCCGATCAGATTGACCACTTTTTTGCCTGATTTCGAAAGTGTTGTTTCGAGGAAACGCATGGGTGCGGTTCCTATTCCTCCGGAAACAAGAACAGCGGTATCGAACCCGCGACCTTCAATATCGAAACAATTGCCAAGGGGTCCAAGCACCATGACGGTCGAGCCTTCGGGAACATTGCAGAAAAGTGCTGTGCCGCACCCGACGGATTTTACCATAATGTCGATATAAGGCCCTTCGACATGGTGTATGGAGAAAGGCCTCCTCAGAAGCGGCTGGGAGGAACTGTTGATTTTTACATTGACGAAGTTACCCGGCTTTGCATTGATTGCAATTGCAGGGCAGTGGAGTGTTATGATGCTGACATCCCTGCTTATGCAGCGGTTTTGTATGACTGTTGACCGGATATCGGTTACAAGGTTTGTTTCTTGCATGACATTGTTTTCATTTTGGCCGCGAGATGATAACACCGGAAATCAGTCAGCAATTAAACGAGCCTTGCGTTCATTTGCAAGCGTATAAGGATTTATTGATCCTCCAGCAGGACTTACTGGTTACAAAGTTTTTGACTTGCCGTTTAAGCCCTGTTTTGCCGTGGTATTTTGCAGTTGGACAAATAATGACCGGGCAGAAAAAGTGAAAATCCGTCTGAAAGAAAAAAAGAAAATCTTTGTTTATTGTCTGCAGTCAAAATTCCTTGTCGCATCCATGTTTTTTAATGGATTATGTTTATCATGAAGTTTAAAATGGTTCCGTGTGGCCCTTACGATTTCATCTTATGTATGTATTTCAGTTCACTCTCATTTTTTACTGCAGTTGGTTGAACTATATATGATACATCTTTTGCAGAGTCAGAAGAGAGTCATATCTTAAACCTCTATGATTTTCCTTGTAGTCAAAACATTTCAATATCCGGTTCATGCGTATTTTAACGTTTACAGGTAAGGGTGGAGTAGGAAAAACAAGCGTTTCTGCAGCTACAGCTGTCAGATTGTCTCAGATGGGATATCGTACGCTTGTTTTATCAACAGACCCTGCTCACAGTCTCTCGGATTCTTTTAACCTTCCTCTCGGTGCAGAACCCACCAAAATCAGGGAAAATCTTCAGGCTATCGAGGTCAATCCTTATGTGGACCTCAAACAGAACTGGCAGTCGGTACAGAAATATTACACCAGGATTTTCATGGCCCAGGGAGTATCTGGAATCATGGCAGATGAAATGACTATACTGCCCGGCATGGAAGAGCTTTTTTCACTCCTGAGAATCAAACGTTACAAGGCATCCGGCTTGTATGATGTTCTTGTTCTCGATACGGCGCCGACCGGCGAAACCCTGAGATTGCTTTCGCTTCCTGATACGCTTTCCTGGGGCATGAAAGCCGTGAAGAACGTTAATAAATATATTGTCAGACCTCTCAGCAAGCCTCTTTCGAAGATGTCCGACAAAATAGCTAATTTTATCCCACCTGCGGACGCTATTGATTCTGTCGATCAGGTTTTCGACGAACTTGAAGATATCCGTGAAATTCTCACGGACAATGCCAAATCCACAGTTCGTCTGGTTATGAACGCCGAGAAGATGTCGATAAAGGAAACCATGCGAGCACTGACGTATCTTAACCTGTACGGGTTCAAAGTTGATATGGTGCTTGTCAACCGTCTGCTTGATACAAAGGAAAACAGCGGATATCTGGAACACTGGAAAAGCATCCAGCAGAAATATCTTGGAGAGATAGAAGAGGGATTTTCGCCCCTGCCAGTTAAAAAGCTCAGGATGTACGAACAGGAAATTGTCGGACTCAAATCACTCGATCAGTTCGCTCACGACATGTACGGTGAAAGCGATCCGTCGGATATGATGTATGACGAACCGCCGATCAGGTTTGTACGCAATGGAGATGTCTATGAGGTGCAGATGAAGCTCATGTTTGCCAACCCTGTCGATATCGATGTCTGGGTTACCGGGGATGAACTGTTCGTGCAGATAGGAAATCAGCGCAAGATCATTACATTGCCGATAAGCCTGACCGGCCTTGAACCGGGCGATGCCGTTTTCAAGGATAAATGGCTGCACATTCCGTTCGATCTCGACAAGACCGAGCAAAGCCGCCTGCAGAAGGTGCAGAAGGAGTCACACGAATCAAGGGAACAGAAAGTCTATCAATAGACTGTGTCATTACTCTGAAGAAGAGTACTTGATTTGATTGTTTTTTATGTTTAACTTTTTGTAATTAATATTCTTGGCTTTACAATCAACAACAGGGGCTTCGTTTATGCAAGCCTCATTTCCAGGGAGAATAATATGTCGGAATCGTACCAGAATCTGCGCAAGGATTTCAAGGAACTTGAGTTGACAGACCGCCTTACGTTTCTTGCTGAAAGCGTTCTCTTGACCGGGCAAAGTGCTGTCGTCAGTGGTTTGAATCTTGCCGGCAGTGTTTTTGATACCGTAACCGGAACTGTAGGGGCTCTTGTCGATGCATCCGGAGTCGGAAGGATTTTTGGAAGCAGCACCGGTGTTGTCGGCGAGACCATCGATCGGGTAGCCATTACGGTCAAGGATGCCTCGAGAACAGCTAACGAACTCTATAACAATGCTGTCGAGACTGTGGAAAATGCCGCAGGCAACATGGCGACTGCTGTCGGTGATGCAGGACAGTCTGCATCAGAAGTAGTCAAGAATTTTGCCGGGTCTTTCCAGAAAAGTCCGGTGAAAAAATAAGTGAGCGTTCCTTTTTTAAACAAACTGTTTTCAAAGGGCAATCTTTTTCTTGTGTTTTTTTATTTATTGCTGTAAATTAACGTAAGGTAACTATTCTGAATTATTAAAACTTTCCAATAATTAAATACCAAGGAGGAATTATGAGTGGTGGTGGCGTTTTTACCGATATCCTGGCAGCAGCCGGCCGCATCTTTGAGGTAATGGTTGAAGGTCACTGGGAGACCGTCGGTATGCTGTTTGATTCTTTAGGCAAAGGCACCATGAGAATCAACCGCAATGCTTATGGCAGCATGGGCGGCGGCGGAAGCCTTCGTGGCGGATCACCAGAAGTAACAGGATATGCTGTTCCTTCTAAAGAGGTTGCTTCAAAATTTGCAAAATAAGCATCTCAGGATTCCATTTATTCAAGGCAGTGAAAAGCTTGTGTTTCACTGCCTTTTTTTTTCCCGTATAGCCAGCCTTCAGTAACATCCTTCTTGTCCGGTTATCTTGAACACAGCACTCGGCGAATGTATTTCTCAGACTTTCTGATCGGTTACCGATCTGTAGAAAGAGTGCTTGCAGGCTGATAAGCAATTTCTGTTTCTTCTAAAATTTTAATAGATTTCATTTCAATTTGCCAGTAAGAAGTGTTAAGTGAAAAGCAATAGCTAATGGCTAATTTATCTTTGTACATATCAGGACAGACTGAAGAGAATGATGTAGCTGAATTTTTCCAGAAAAACCTCATGAGCGCCGGTGAAAATCCGATCGCTTTTTTTGACGGGGTTTTTTATGAGTCACATCAGGAACGTGTTGGCAATATTGCTTTTCAGGACTATCTGATCTATTCCGACAAGGCGGTTTATCTTTGGGCAAGAGGGACGACAAAGGATTATCTCGATCGCTTCGAACTTGGTTCGGTATCCGTTAACAGCCGTAATAAAGATTACGATTTTGCAACCGTAAATCTGAAGGTTCGCCGTGAAGGCAAGGAACCTGTCTATGTTATTTTTGATATGGTCGAGTTGCGGGAAGCTGATCTGATTGTCAGACTCCATACTGTTATTGAATCGGTCATTGAACAATATATGGGCCTGAATTATCGGGCAACCCTGCCTGACAATGTGGCCGATATCGTCCTTGAGGAAGCGAGGAGCGTCTGTATTCCCCAGTCGATAACACTTCGCCTCGATGCTCCGAATTCTTCACAGCAGCAGGCCAGTATCGGTTATGGTCAGGACCTGCTCGAGCAATACAAGGCTTCCATCGGTTACGGAGGTAACGAAAGACAGCCGCAACCGCAACAACAGTCGTACCAGAGACCGCAACCTCAGCCTCAACAGCAGTCCGGTTATAATCCGGTTCCTGCGGCACCCGGCGGTGCACAGTATCCGGAGGGATTTTCTCCAACCGATGTTTTCAAAAAAATTGAAGGCATGCTTCCCGGGGCTGATCCAGGCGCTCTGAAAAAAGTTGCCGACTCGATCAAGGATATGCTTGGAGAAGTTCCCATGAAGCTCAGGGATCAGTTCGTGAGCGATATGCAGCATGTTCCGGGTATGCTTTCTGCCCTGAATGAACTTCTTACAAATATTTCCGACAATCCCCAGGCAGAGCGTTTTGTCATGAATATTGTCAAAACAGCCGTCAGGAATGACGGGATGATCGGTTCGGTAGGAAAGCTTATCAAGCTCTCTTCCAATTTTGGTTCATCAGGCAAGAAAAAACCAGCTCCTCGTTCTTCGCAGAGACCGGCCTCATCCGCTTCAGCAGCGTCTGTGCCTCAGAAAGAGAGAGATGACTCCTTCGATGATTTTGACAGTCCTGTAAGGAAAAAGAAAATACAAATAAAAAACGATGCGTCAGTTCCCGGCAGGGATTTTTTCAGCGACGATCTGATGGCGGATCTGCCTGACAGCGGTTCATTTGCACCGGAAAAGAGCAGACCTTTAGTTGAGGATATTGACGATTCAGCAGTCCCGAAACGAAAGAAAATTTCGGTCAAGGCTCCTGAAGCGGATATGTCGCCTCTTATAAAAGACATGATGAGCATGGATGATCCAGATTCCGGGATGTCCGCTCCTGAACCTGCCGTGATGCCCATGGAAAACGGGCAGACGCAGGTTGCCACAAGAAAAATCAGAATTGTTCCTGAAGTTCCGCCGGCAGAACTCCCTGAAATCGAAATTTCAGAAGAGGAAATCCTGCAGGCAATGGTTTCCGATATTGATGTTCCGGAATTGCAGGCATTTGAATTTGAAGATACGAAGGTTGATTTCCCTGAAGTGGAAGCTTCTGACATGGAAGAAACGGAACCAATGGTAACAGATACACAAAAAGCTGAAACACTAAAGACAGAAGTCAGACCTTCTGAAAGCGTTGCTGCGGAAAAACCGGAAGTGCAAATTCAAACTGCACCGGTTATGCAGACAAAAAAATCGGATTTTACCGGTAACAGTTCTCAAAGGAAGAAGTTCAACGCGCCGGGAAAACACGGAAGGCGGTGATGGCTGTATGCAGTTACCTGCAGACAAGTCAATCGGGCGTTCAGTCAAGATCAAATCTACTCAATAGCTTTTATCAAAAACATGAGAATTATTCTTTACCTGGGTAAAGGGGGTGTCGGTAAAACCACCGTTTCAGCCTCGACCGCAACATCAATTGCACGGAGAGGCCAGAGGGTGCTGATCATGAGCACGGATGTGGCTCACAGTCTTGCCGATGCATTCAGCGTTGAGCTTTCATCTACCCCTCTCGAGGTGGAAAAAAACCTCTTCGCCATGGAGGTCAATGTCCTTGCTGAAATCAGGGAAAACTGGAATGAGCTGTATTCCTATTTCTCTTCGATTCTCATGCATGACGGCGCAAATGAAATTGTGGCCGAGGAGCTTGCCATCATGCCGGGTATGGAAGAGATGATCAGTCTACGCTATATCTGGAAGGCAGCGAAATCGGGTGATTATGATGTTGTCATTGTCGATGCAGCACCGACCGGAGAAACCATGCGCCTGCTCGGCATGCCTGAATCGTATGGCTGGTATTCTGACAAGATTGGCGGCTGGCATTCGAAAGCCATTGGTTTTGCCGCTCCGCTCCTGACCAAGTTCATGCCGAAAAAGAATATTTTCAAGCTCATGCCTGAAGTGAACGAGCATATGAAAGAGCTTCATGCCATGTTGCAGGACAAGAGCATAACCACATTCAGGGTTGTCCTGAACCCCGAGAACATGGTTATCAAGGAAGCTCTCAGGGTACAGACCTATCTGAACCTCTTCGGTTACAAGCTCGATGCTGCTATAGTCAACAAGGTCCTGCCGCCGAATTCGACTGACAGTTACCTGCAGAGCCTTATCGATACCCAGGCAAAATACCTCAGGATCATCGAGAACTGCTTTTATCCGGTTCCTATTTTCCGCGCGCAGCTTTCTACCGAGGAAATTATCAATACTGACAAGCTGGACAACCTCAGCAAGCAGATATTCGGTGATAGAAATCCCGCTGAGGTGCTTTTCATCAACGACAAAACACAGGTGCTTGCCAAAGTCGACGGTAAATATGTTTTAAGCCTTTATCTGCCGAATGTTGAGGTAAAGAAACTGAACGTCAATATAAAAGGCGACGAACTGCTGGTCGATATCAACAATTTCCGCAAGAGCATTATTCTACCCAATGTGCTTATTGGCCGTAAAACAGAGGGCGCGGATTTTTCAGAGGGTAATCTCAGTATCACATTCTCAAGCTGAACCGTTTTCCTCAGAAATTAAAAAAATAAAGAGGCTGTCCCGGTTGAAAAACTGAGACAGCCTTTTTGTGTTTATTGGACCGATCGGACCGATCAGTCAGATCCTTTTTATGGTGAGTTTTTTTTTCAGCTTTATCAATACAGAGCGGTCGCTGCAGTTATCCAGAAGCTGCACTGCGGTTTGCCCGAGAAAGGGATGGAGCGGATTGGCGATATCGAGCAGGGGAACAAGCACGAATTTCCGGTTGTGCATCTCATGGTGCGGAATGGAGAGCATTTCGCTCCTTATGCACCAGTCATCATAGAGGATGATATCGAGATCGATAACTCGTGGACTCCAGCGTCTGTAAGCGCCGGGTCTTCCAAGTTCCCGTTCGATTGTTTTGCAGTACAATCTGAGTTCTTCCGGAGGAAGGGAGGTTTCTATCAGCACAACTCCATTGAAAAACCTCTCCTGACCTGTTTCACCAACCGGTTCGGTCATGTAAACCGCAGAAACTTCCAATACTGACGTATGTTCGTTAAGGCTGAGCCGATCAACTGCATCCTGAAGATTCTCCAGCCGGTTGCCGATGTTGGAGCCAAGCGCGATAAATGCCTTGTGTAATGTCATTTATTCAGCCGCGGGATGCGCTGTATGAGGCTTCTGCAAAATCACAGATGCCGTCAACCGGTGGGTTTCGTTTTCTCACTTTTATGACGGCTTTTTCCAGAACTGCGAAATCACTGAGAAGTTCGTTTGCAATCTCGTATGCGGCAGTTTCGATGAGGAAATATTTTCGGAGAGTGAGGGCTTCACGTATTTTTCTGTAAACGGCACCGTAATCGACTGTTTTTATGATGTCATCATCTGTCGCCGCTTCGGAGAAATCGAAATACAGCTCAGCATCGACTTCATATTTTGCGCCAACGGCATGTTCTTCCTTCAGAACACCATGGTATGCGTAAAATACCATATTGACAAGCCTGACGCTTGAAGAAGAGCGAGACATCATATAGTTATCCAGATCAGAAGAGGGGTTAAAGATTTTTTTTTACATCGGACCGATTGGTCTGATCAGTTCAATCGGTCAAATTTTCACGTTCTTGTCGAATTTGCTGCCGATTACTTCACAATCGGGAATGCAGTACCATAAAATGACATCTGAATTTCCGTCATGAAGGGCTTTGTAGCTGCCGTGTTCATAGACAACTTCGACTACAGTGTCGTTCCAGTTCAGCAGATCGCCTTCATAAATTTCCGTCTGGTGCCTGTCATGCAGACCGGTGAACTGAAGCCATTCGGATTTTTGACGGAACGAGAGGAAATCAACGTCTTTCGTATTTACCGTAGAAATTTTCCAGACATCCCTGTTCGTGGCAATCTCCTTAAACAGTGCCTTGAATTTGATATTGTTGATCTGCATAGTTTCTGTATCTGAAAAAGCCCGTCTGCCGGGAATGGTTCTGATAGGATATAGTGAAATGAATCGATTCGACCAACCATCAATATAATAATTTATCTAAATCCATATACCTTTTGAAGTAAAATCACTTTTCCAAAAAATGTGCACTGAACCACGAGTGATCTTCATGCGCAATGTCTGCGAAAAAATAAAGGCCTTGACCGGATGTTTGAAACATGTTGTTCAATGATCGAAAAACGGTTTAATAATCGTAAAATTCACTACCTTGTAAGCGAAATTTGATTTAGACAAACATGTATCCAAACGAGGCATGATGAAGAACAGTACTCGAAACGATTTTTTTGAGGGCTGCCGTTCCAGGGCTATCATGCTCGCTCTCGAGGAGGATCGTTACACCGGCGATATAACTACCCTCGCAACTATCGATCCCCGTCAGGTCGGTCAAGCCTTCATCAGGGCAAAAGAAGGTGGTGTGGCAGGAGGTATCGATGTCGCTGTGCATGTTTTTGCAGCTTGTGATCCATCTCTCTCGTTTGTACTTCATCGAAAGGATGGTGACTTGGTGCAGACCGGTGATGAAATTCTTGAAATAAACGGAAACGTTGCTCCTCTTATGGCCGGTGAGCGTACCGCCCTGAATTTCATGCAGCGGATGTCAGGTATTGCAACGAGAACAAGAGAATTTGTCGATCGGATCAGTCATACCAAAGCCAGGATTCTCGATACCCGCAAGACGGTGCCGGGGCTTCGCTATTTTGACAAGGAAGCTGTACGTATCGGCGGCGGGGTTAATCATCGTTTCGGTCTTTTCGATATGATTCTGATCAAGGATAATCATATCGATGCTTCTGGAGGTATTGCCCAGGCGATCCGGCGTGCACAGAAATATAGGGAAAAACAGAAACTTGACGTGAAGATAGAGACAGAGGTCCGGACTTTGGATGAACTGAGCAAAGCCCTTGTCTGTATGCCTGATGTCATTCTGCTCGATAACTTTACTGTCGATCTGATGAAAGAAGCCGTCGATTATGTGAAAACGGCATGCAGCAGCGTTGTGCTTGAAGCATCCGGAAATATCGGACTTCACAATGTCAGGGATGTTGCCGAGACCGGTGTGGATTTTATCTCGGTCGGCGAACTGACCCACAGTGTAAAAGCGCTTGATCTGTCGTTGACGATTGAACTTTCGAAAGAATAAAGCGCCTTAAAATAATCGGGAGAGTTCGGTGCGGACAATAAAAAAGGGGTTCAAAACGAACCCCTTTCAGCTTTTCAGTTCAGCCCTTCAACCCTGATGTTCCGGAATTGACTTTTCTTCTTCAGAGATCGTCACTTTCGATTTGATGATATCATAGATCTTCTCTTTGAAGATGGTATCGGTGATATAATCCCTGAATTCAGCCGACATATAGGTATTCAGAAGTTCTTCAGCGTTCATGGCTGTGTTTTTTTCCGCTTCTTTTTCTGCATAGGCGCGGATGTCATCTTCTGAAACGGAAAGGTTTTCCAGCTCGGCAATTTTCTGTGTTATAAGCAGCCACTGTGCATGTTTTTCCGCATTTGGCCTCATCGTGACGCCGAATGCTTTTTCATCGAAGCCTGCCGGGAATTTCCCTCCAAACTGGCGTTTTGCATTTTCCACCAGCATTTTCGAGAAAGACTCCACCAGTGCGTTCGGTGTCGGGACCGGGTTTTCCTCGATCAATTTTGCAGAGATGGCTTCAAGCAGCTCTTCCTCAGATTTCATCTGGAAATGCTGGTCAAGCTGTATGCGGACATCGGCTGTAAAATCATCGATTGAATCAAAACGCTGTCCGGTGATTTCCTTTACCAGATCGTTTGTCAGTTCAGGCAGTTCGAGTCGTTTGATTTCGCTGACTGCTACACGGAAGCGTGCCGGTGCTGCATCCGGATTGTCCTGAGCAACTTCGATATCCACGGTATCTCCCGCTTTCTTTCCGGTGAGTTCTTTCCGGAACGGGTTTTCTTCAGGCAGATATTCGAGATTGAAGTGATGATTTTCTGTTTTCTGATTTTCGTCCGGTTCTCCGGCTTCATCGAGTCTTGTGACATCACCGATGACAGTGTCGGTAGAAGATGCAGCTTCATCGACACTGATCATCGTTCCGTGCCCTTTGAGAATCAGGTTCATTTCGCGCTGGATATCATCGTCAGTGATAATATAACGAGGCTGGGTGAAAGTATATCCGCTGTAATCCTTCAGTTCGAATATCGGGTGGATTTCGTAAGAGAGCTGGATGGTCAGTTTGTCCGGCTCGAATGAAAAATTTTTAAGCTCTGCACGGCTTGCCGGTTTGATTTTTTCTTCATCGACAATGGCACCGAAATGTTTTGAAGCCATTTTTTCGGCGACCGACGCTTCAATGGCCGGTCCGGCCAGTTTTTTTATGAGGCTTTCCGGAGCGTGTCCTTTTCTGAATCCCTTGATCTGTACGTTGCGTTTCGCCTCTTCAAGTTCCTGGCTGTATTCTGGTCCGAACTCTTCGGTGGAAAGGATGATTTCCATTTCCTGTTCGGTTTCGCTGACATTCGTGATATTCTTTTGCAAGGCTCTCTGTGGTTGATTGATAAATAAATGTTTAAAGCTAAAATTAAAAGTCTACAAGATACGAATTAATACTGGTTTTGTAAAATCGGGTTACTTCCCGGGTTCCTGCCGTTTCGGCTTATAGACAAGGGTTGAAAACGGAGCGTTCCGTAAAACTTCTCCGGCGGCCCTGGCAATGTCGTCCACGGTTACCGATTCAATGGCAGCGGTTTTTTCGGCCGGCGTGACGTACCTGCCGAAATAGGACAGATCGGATGCCGTCTGGGACATCCTTCGGGTCATCTTTTCCATTCCCATGACAAGAGCGCCCAGAAGCTTTCTTTTGGCAGCTTCCACTTCATCGTGATCTGGATTATGCAGGGTATCGCTTCGCAGCAGTTCGGCAACAAGCTCAAGCGTCGTATCGATCTTGTTGCCGTCGGTTCCCGCATAGATATTCAGGGCGGTGAGATCGTCAAAAAAAGTCAGTGAAGAATAGACATTGTAGGCAAGTCCTCTTTTTTCACGAAGCTCGATGTTGAGCAGTGAACTCATGCCGTTGCCAAGTATGGAATTGAGTACCATGAGACTGTAAAACAACGGATCACAGCGTTCAATTGCTGTTCCGAGAACAATCTGCGCCTGATAGACCTGCTTTTTCAACGATGATGTGAACGGTCTGTAATCGCCGGAAAGAAAAGGTTGCCTCACATAAAGGTTGTCAGGCTGTTCCTGCAGATGACCGAGATATTTCGATGCGAGCCGGGTGATGTCGTCATGTCTGATATTTCCGGTTGCCGTGACAAGCATTTTGTGCGGAACGTAATGTTCCCTCATGAACGTTTTAAGATGGTTATCCGTAAAGTTCTCGATGCTTTTTTCGGTGCCGAGGATTGGTCTGCCGAGTGGATGGCGCGGAAAGGAACGCAGGTCGAACTCTTCGAAAATCAGCTCTTCAGGAGTGTCATTGACGCTGTTTATTTCCTCGATAACCACCTCTTTTTCCTTTTCGATCTCTTCGGGAGGAAAAACAGGATTGCTTACCAGATCGGCGAGCAGATCGAAGGATGATTCGACATGCCTGTCGAGGCAGCGCAAGTAGATGCAGGTATGTTCCTTTGTCGTGTATGCATCGAGGTATCCGCCGTTGTTTTCTATGTTTTTTGCGATCTCGAGGTAGCTTCTCCGGCCGGTACCCTTGAAGAGCGCATGTTCTATAAAATGAGCGAGGCCCGGGTTTCCATCGGGGTCGTCCCTGGAACCCGCTTCGATCTGGATGCCGAGAGTGATGCTCTGGACATAGGAAACTTCATCGGTGACAATTTTCAGTCCGTTTGGCAGCATATCCTGAACCACGGATTTTTTCGAAACGGAAAGAGGCTGAGAGCGGGATTTTTCTTTTGCCATTGCGGAATAATTTTCTGATGCTTGTTACAGGAATTGAATGCAATGTAGTTTTAATTATTATTTTTATAAACAGAGAAGATTGACGTATTTTATATCGTAATTCCGGATGCTTTTTCATCTTTTCCGAACCTGAAAAAACGGTTTCGGTTCTGGTATGTTCATGAAGATGCGGATAGATTCATTATGTAATGCAGAAGTTTTCAGTTGCCATAACAGGGGCTACCGGCTATATAGGATCACAGGTTGTGTTCGCTCTGCTTTCAAGATTTGCCGGCCGTATCAGCTGCAGGGCGATTGTCCGGCAGAGTTCCGATTGTTCGTTTCTTGAAAGACTTCCGGTTGAAATCATACGGGCGGATCTGCTCAATCCTCTGGCGCTTAATGAAGCTGTCGGCGGCATTGAAACAGTGTTTCATTGCGCCGGTCTGATTTCCTACACGAAAAAGTATCGAAACCATCTGTACGATACCAATGTGCTTGGAACCAGAAATGTCGTGAATGCATGTCTTGCCGGCAAGGTGAAGAAACTTGTCATGACCAGTTCCATCGCGGCACTCGGGGTAACCGATGACGGTTCCCCATCCAGCGAGACGACATCGTTCAAGGATTGGCAGAGAAGAAACGGGTATATGGAAGCGAAGCACCTTGCGGAACTCGAGGGTCTGAGGGGTGTGGCGGAAGGGCTTGAGGTCGTGCTGCTCAATCCGGGTGTGGTGATCGGTATCGATCGCAGCAATCCGGCATCTGTCAGTTCATCCAACGATGTCGTGCGTCTGATCTATGAAGGCAAACTCCCGTTCTGTCCTTCCGGCGCCACCGGTTTTGTCGATGTCCGTGATGTTGCCGAGGCGCATATCGAGGGCTGGGAAAAAGGTGTTTCCGGTGAACGCTATGTGATTGTCGGCCGGAATCTTTCCTTCAGGGAATTTTTCGAGAGTATCAGGGGCCTTGCCGGCAGCAGAACCGGCACTGTTATCCCTATTCCGAAAGTTGCCGGCCTGCTTGCCGGCATTGGAGGGGAATTATGGTCTCTGCTTCTGAACGCTCCTTCATTCATCAGTCTTGAAAGCCTTCGCCTCTCTTCAAAACCGGTCAGCTATGTCAACAACCGATCGCTCAGTGAGCTTGGTCTGCAGTACAGGGAGTTCTCCGAAACGCTAAAGACAATAATAGCCTGAAGGATCTTATGTTATTTCTTTAAAATTTTATCATGATTGTTCCATGGATACAGTGAAAACCGAACAGAAAGCGCCTGGAATCGACCCGGCAAAGCTCAAGCAACTTAACATGGCGGTGGAAACGCTTGAAAAGCAGTTCGGGAAAGGGGCGATCATGCGTCTGGGTGACAATTCGGCGGTTATGCAGGTGCATTCGATTTCAACCGGATCGATGACCCTTGATTTTGCTCTTGGTGTCGGTGGACTGCCAAGAGGCAGGGTTACCGAAATATACGGTCCTGAATCTTCCGGCAAGACAACCCTTGCGCTCCATGTGATTGCAGAGGCGCAGAAAGAGGGCGGTATCGCGGCCATCGTCGATGCCGAGCATGCGTTCGATCCATCCTATGCCCGCAAACTCGGCGTCGATATCAACTCGCTTCTCATCAGCCAGCCCGAATCCGGTGAACAGGCACTTTCCATTGTTGAGACCCTCGTCAGGAGCGGTGCGGTCGATGTTGTGGTTGTCGATTCCGTTGCCGCACTGGTGCCTCAGGCCGAACTCGAGGGTGAAATGGGCGACAGTGTCGTGGGACTTCAGGCCCGTCTCATGAGCCAGGCGCTGCGGAAGCTCACCGGTGCAATATCGAAATCGAGCTGTGTCTGCATTTTCATCAACCAGCTTCGCGACAAGATCGGGGTTATTTACGGCAGCCCCGAGACCACGACCGGGGGCAAGGCATTGAAGTTCTACGCATCGATACGTCTCGATATCCGCAAGATCAGCCAGATCAAGGAAGGAGAGGAGAATACCGGGAATCGCACGCGGGTCAAGGTAGTGAAAAACAAGGTAGCCCCTCCCTTCAAGGTTGCCGAGTTCGATATTCTTTACGGAGAGGGTATTTCCGCTATCGGGGAACTGATCGACCTTGCAGTTGAGTTCGGTGTCGTGAAAAAAGCCGGTTCATGGTTCAGTTACGGACAGGACAAGCTTGGACAGGGCAGGGAAGCCGTAAAGAAAGCCCTGCGTGAAGACCAAACACTTTACCAGAAGATCCATGGCCAGGTCAGGGATCTTATGACCGGAAATCCTGAGCCCGTCAAATAGAGCATCATGAAGATCGGGAGCATCGACATAGATCGTCCGGTCATTCTCGCACCGATGGAGGATGTGACCGACCGGGCTTTCAGGCAGCTCTGCAAGCGGCATGGGGCCGATATCGTCTATACCGAGTTCATCAGCGCCGAAGCTCTTCGCCGGGGCGCCGAGAAATCGGTGCGCAAACTCAGGGCGGATGAGATGGAGCGCCCGATTGCCGTTCAGATTTTCGGGAGCACCGTAGAGTCGATGGTCGAGGCAGCCGCGATCGCCGAGGAGTTTTCCCCGGACTATCTCGATATCAATTTCGGATGTCCTACAAAAAAAGTCGCAGGAAAAGGCGCGGGCGCGGCCCTGCTCAGGGAGCCTGACAAAATGGCAGATATCGCTTCGGCGGTTGTCAGGGCGGTCGGCATTCCTGTTACGGCCAAGACAAGGATCGGCTGGGACCACGAATCCATCAACATTCTCGATGTGGTGACCCGACTCGAAGATGCCGGTATCCAGGCAATCGCGATCCATGGAAGGACCAGGAGCGATATGTACAAAGGCAAAGCTGACTGGAACTGGATCCGCAGGGCAAAAGAACATGCCCGTATTCCCGTGATCGCGAACGGTGATATCTGGACAGCCGCGGATGCGCTTGCCCTGTTCGAAACGACCGGGGCTGACGGGGTGATGATCGGCCGCGGTTCGATAGGAAACCCGTTCATTTTTACGGCTGCCAGGCAACTTATGACGACAGGGCACCCCGGACCGTTGCCGGATTTCCGTCAAAGGATCCAGGCTGCGGTCGATCATCTGGAGCTTTCGGTGCAATTCAAGGGAGAAAAATACGGAACCATCGAGATGCGCCGTCATTATTCAACCTACCTGAAGGGGCTCCCGAAGGTTTCAGTGGTTCGCAACAAGCTGGTGCGCGAGGATAAATGGGAGCAGGTCATCGACATCCTGCTTTCCTACCGGCAGGAGTGTGAGGGATATGCCGCAGAAGGCAGGATCCATTGTGATACGGAATATCTCAACGATCATTCCGATAAACTTGTTTTGAACTATTAAGTATAAATTAAAAAAGATGATATGAGTAGTTTGGATTCACAATGCAGGGTCGCGGTACTTGGGGCAACCGGCCTTGTGGGCCGCACCATGATCCAGGTGCTGGAAGAGAGGAATTTCCCCGTCACCGAACTGGTTCCGATCGCTTCCGCAAGAAGTGCCGGTCAGGCTGTGCCGTTCCGAGGGAAGGATTTCATCGTGAGGGAGCCGTCTGCGGAGGCTTTCCGCGGGGTCGATATCGCGCTCTTTTCGGCAGGCGCGACAGCAAGCCGCGAGTGGGCTCCAATAGCTGCGGCAGAGGGAGCTATTGTCATCGACAATTCATCGGCATTCCGCATGGTGCCGGATATTCCGCTTGTTGTTCCCGAGGTAAATCCCGATAAGATTTTCAAAAAGGATGGAACTCCTGAAAAAATCATAGCAAATCCGAACTGCTCGACCATCCAGATGGTTGTCGTGCTCAAGCCGCTTCATGAACACTACGGTCTGAAGCGAGTTGTTGTTTCCACCTACCAATCGGTTACCGGAAAAGGGAAGGCCGGGCGTGATGCGCTCGAGAGCGAACTTGCCGGGGAACAGCAGGAGCAGTTTACCCACTTCCATCAGATTGCCTTCAACGCCGTACCGCAGATCGATGCGTTCACCGACAACGGTTATACCAAGGAAGAGATGAAGATGGTTAACGAGACAAGGAAGATCATGGGAGACGATTCGATAAGCGTTTCACCGACGACGGTTCGTATCCCGGTCTACGGAGGCCATGGCGAGTCACTGAACATCGAGCTTGGAAAGGAGTTCGACATCGACGAGGTGCGCAGGCTTCTCGCCGCTTCTCCCGGTATCATCATGCAGGACGATCCTTCGGCCCGCATCTACCCGATGCCGTTGACCTCCTATGAACGCGACGAGGTGTTTGTCGGCAGGCTCCGCCGTGATTACTGGCATCCGCAGACCCTGAACATGTGGGTCGTCGCCGACAACCTGAGAAAGGGTGCGGCTACCAACGCCGTTCAGATCGCCGAGGTAATCATTTCGAAACTGCAGCGGTAGTTCATTTTCTGAAAGCCATCAGCGCCGTGCTGATGGCTTTTACCGCGGCAGGAGAGGAGACTGAGAATTTTTCGAGGTTGCTTATCGGTATCGATGACGGGATCCCGAGCGGTTTTGTCTTCAGCGATGTTTCTTTTCCGATAAGTGTTATAATGGATTTGTCAGCCCTGGATCCGGTTATCTGAACACCGGTTTCCCTGAGGAGGGGATTTCCGGAAAGTTCTTTTATGGTAAAAAATACGGCTTCTTCGCGGCTTTTTACCTGACGGCAGATAAATTTTTCCAGCCTGCCATGCTTCGATATCGAGAGCAGGAAATAATTGTTTTCCAGTTCAAGTGTCGCCAGCGGCTTATTTTCATACAAGGAAAGCTGAAGGAGCGACAGGTGGGGTGAGCAGCTGAATCGAACCGGGTATTGAGCTGAAAACATATCTGAAACAGTTCTGCATGGTTCTGCGGGATAGAAAAGAAGGAGTTTTTTTTCATGCAGGCTTTCCGTCATTTCGCCATAACCGGTAACATCACAGCTGTAATCGTCTGGCTTGTTCAGAAAATACTCCGCTTCCATCCGGCATAGCTCCTGATACTGCGCGGGATCGGCACCTGCCGGAAAATAGGCGGGAAGAGGCAGATATGTTTCAGGAGCGATACACAGCACCATTTCTTCACTTTTTATTTTTCCAACCTGTCGGGCAACTTTTTTCAGCAGACGTTTTCCTTTGTCTGAAACCAGTTCACCGATACCGAAAGGAAATGTTTTGCAAGCTGTAAGCCTGCAGGCAGTCCCCCCGGATGATTCAAGCCCGATCACAGCGCATTCGCTGGTATCGACGGTACAGACTGTCTGGCTTATGCCCATTATTCAAGAGTGAAATGTTTTTTTAAAAGCTCGAGCTTTTTTTTGCCTATACCTTTTACTTCCAGAAAGTCCTGAAACTGTTCTACCCTGCCCCCTTTTTCCTTCCGGAAAGCGATAAGCCTGCCGGCCATGACCGGACCTATGCCCGGAATTTTCTCCAACTGGCTTTTGCCGGCCTTGTTGAACGCTATCGTTCCGGTAAACACTTTTTCCGATGCATGAGCTTCCCGCTGTCTGGCAGCAGGCCGGCCGTTTTCTTCCGCAGCTGCATCCTGGAGAACCTCTTCTTTTACATGCTGCTGATCTGCTGCAGCCAGTTTTATAAGACTGTCGACTTCCGCTTCACGAAAACGGGATTGCTCGGCTTTTCTGACAAGCACCGCTTCCTTTTCGATCGAACGGATATTTTTCAGGATCCCCCCGAGCACGAGAAAACTGATGAGTATTGTCACAAGCGTTATTTCCGCTTTGGTAAGGCTCAGTGCCCGGGCTGTTTTTTCAAGAGCGCTCATATCGTGTGACGGTATCAGTTTACACAAAAATACGTTTTACTCTCGAAGAAACCGAACAGAGCGTTTCATAACTGATCGTCCCGGAAATAGAGGCGATATCCTCCGCAGTCGGAGTATCCCAACCGAAGAGAACGGCTTTGTCTCCTTTTTTGATGTCCTTATCCGTACCGAGGTTTACCATGATCTGGTCCATCGTGACGGTGCCGATCTGTTTGTACGGCTTGCCCTTTATCAGTACCGAAGAGCGGTTTGAAAGAGCCCTTGGATAACCGTCTGCATAACCGGCAGCTATGGTTGCAACACGGCATGGTTCCTTGGCTGTCCAGGTGCGGTTGTAACTGATTGTGGTGCCGGCCTGGACCTCCTTGATGAAGATTACCCTGGATTCGACCTGCATGACCGGTTTGACGTCAAGACGCAATGATGTGTTTTTTGCGGGATGATAGCCGTACAGGAGAATGCCGGGCCTTACCATATCGAGCCAGGATTCCTGTGCTGAAATGATGGCTCCGCTGTTTGCACAATGCTTGCAGACGGTTTTCAATGCAGCATGTTCATATTCTGAGGTGAGGTCTTTGAAAGCTGCGAGCTGTTTGCCGGTAAAATCACCGGGTGAGGAGCTTTCTGCAAAATGGGTATAGATCCCTTTAAGTTCAAGGAGAGGTGATGCATCGATTTTCCGCAGCAGTTCCATTGCCATGGAAGGGTGGACTCCCAGTCTTCCCATGCCGGTATCCACTTTAAGCTGCACGCAGAGTTTCATGTTCTGTGCGCTGGCGATTTCTTCAGCAGCCTGCAGAGTATCACCGTCACAGACGGTCATTTCTATGTCGTGCTTCAGATACAGGCCGATGTGCGAAGCGAGAGGAGAAGAGAAAGCAAGAATCGATGCTGTTTTTTTGAGAGAACCGGTTCTGATTTCAATCGCTTCGTGGATATTTGCCACGCCGAAATCGGCTACTCCCAGCGATTCAAGAGCAGAGGCAACTGTGAGGGCGTTGTGACCGTAAGCATTAGCCTTTACGATACCCATCATGCGGGCTTTTCCTCTGATTCTTTCCATGATCAGTCGTGCATTCCATAAAAGGTTTTCACGTGATACAAGGGCTTCCGTCATGTTTTCTGCCTGAAAACCCGTTTCAATAATGGTCATGGCGCGTCAGCCTTTATAATTATTACTGAGATCTTTTCATTATCTCCGGAAACTGGCTGTAAAGAAGCGTATTCCGGAACAATTTGTTTAAAAAACATATTTTTTTATGATTTTCAAGACAAGAAGCAGCATCTCCCTTCGGTATCTTTCATTGATCAATTAATGTATATTTTCCATGGAGTGCAATCAGGTTTTTGTTATTTCCTTTAATCCATTTTTCTCTCTACCATCATGCCGAACAACGATATATTCGGGCTGACAGCGGAATCGCCGCTTGTCAACGTCAAGCGGATGGCTCGCAGCATCCCGCCCAGGGTCATGGCGAAACTCGAATACATGAACCCGGCCTGTTCGCCTTACTACCGGGTTGCCTCCGCACTGATCGCCGATGCCGAAGAGAGGAACCTTATTCACCCTGGCATGACGCTTGTCGACTGGACCTACGGCAACAGCGGCATCGCACTAGCCATGGCGGGAGTAAGCCGGGGGTACAAGCTGCTTCTGACCGCTCCGGAGAAAATTTCGAAGGAAAAACAGGACCTGCTGCGGGCAATCGGTGCCGAACTGGTGATTACGCCTTCCGATGCATTGCCCGGGGAGCCCAGGAGCTGCATGAACGTTGCCGAAAGCCTCGTCTCGAATATTTCCAGCGCTTTTTATGCCGGCATGTATGAAAACCCTGTAAGTCTCAGGGTACACAGCGATGTGACCGGGAACGAGATCTTTCATCAGACGGAGGGCAAGGTCACGCATGTTTTTATTCCACTGGTGTCGGGAGCAATGATCTCGGGGATCGGGCGCTGCCTGAAAGCCAGAAACCCCGCTATCCGTATCATCGGTGTTGAATCGCAGGGCTCGGTTTATTCCGGCCTTTTCAGGGATGGCAAACCGGGCCGCTATTCCTTTTCCGAAATCGAGGAGATCAGCGCGCTGCAGGTCTCGAATTTGTGGGACCCTTCGGTAATCGATGATGTCATGCAGGTAAGCGATTACGATGCTTTCAACTGCGGCAGGGAACTGCTCCGTATGGAAGCGGTTTTTGCCGGCGGGTCTTCAGGTGCAGTCATGGCTGCAGCTCTTCAGGCCGGAGGAAGCTACAACGAGGATGACTGTGTCGTCGTCCTGCTCAATGATTTCGGCGGTTATTATCTCAGCAAGATGTATTCCGACGACTGGATGCGCAAACGCGGCTATTATCGTAAAATGAAAACCGCAGTCGAACAGATTACCGCTGAAGACATCCTCCAGCTGAAGGCCCGCCGTGACCTGATTTTTGCCGGTCCGGAACATACACTTGCCGAGGTCTTCGAAATGATGAAGCAGAATGACGTTTCACAGCTGCCGATCGTATCCTATAACGCTCCAATAGGCAGTATCAGCGAAAACAAGATTCTGTCTATACTTATCGAAAACGATGAAGCGATGAATTCAAAGGTGGTCGGGTTCATGGAACAGCCGTTTCCGGTCTGCATGCCTGATGCAACCATATCCGAATTGTCAGGCAAACTGCAGCAGAATGCGTCCGGTGTGCTGATCAGCCTGTCCGATGGACGATTGCAGCTGATTACAAAATCTGACCTGATCGATGCACTGACTCATAAATGAAAAGAGTGAAAATTATCCGGTTGTTTTTTTTGCGGGATTTACGTAATTAGGCACTCCTGCATATTCCTCTTTTTTTTGAGGAATTCTGCACTATATTGCGCAATGCAGAAAACATGCAGGGAGTTGTCCGGCATTGGACAATTACGAAAGATGATAATACATCGAAAAGCCAGGCTGCATTTCAGCGGTTAAAAACCAGCGGTAGAATATGAAGGTAGAGTCCAGAAAAAGGCAGTTTATTTTGGATGGTAAAATCGAGGCCTGCTTCTGTGAAGGTTGCGGCCGGATTACAGAAAAAGTTTTTGTCGGTGAGTGGATGCCGAGCGACAAGCCGAAAGACGACGATTTGCTTTCATCCTCTCCACAGAAAAAGAGCAAGGCGGGAAAAGGCGTTTCCGGCGAAGTCCTGCCTGCTGCCGAAAACCAGTACTGGATCCGCTGTGCGGAGTGCAATCAGGTTTATCTTCTGAAAGAATGGCAGATACAGATCGATCGTGAAGTGAGCCCTTGTGAACTGAACCCTGAAGAGTGCCAGGTTTGCTCACCTCATGGAATTTATGCGAAAGGGGATGCTCTTTATCATCAGTCTATCGGTGAAGTCGGTGTGGTCAGGGAAAAACTTGCGACCGGCAGCGGTGCATATGTCATTATTGTAGAATTCTCGAAAAGCGGCAGGAAACAGCTGCTTGAAAATGTCCGAGTGAATCCTGTCAAAGAGCAGAGCACGGAGAGTATTACCGATCTTATTAAAATGAAACTTAGACGCTGAAATTGTAAAAGGGGGTGAATTTTTTTGGTTAGTGTGCAGGTCAATGAGAACGAATCAATCGATAAAATGCTGAAACGCTTCAAGAAGAAGTATGAGCGCGCGGGTGTTTTAAAAGAATTTCGTAAAAACGCATACTTTGTCAAACCTTCGATTGATAACCGGCTGAAGCGTTCGAGATGCAAACGCAGAGCACAGCGGGCAAATGAAGAACGCAATTCATGATTGATCCGGAGGGAACAGGTTATATGCAAGCAGCTCCTTTGCCGGAGTTGCTTTTTTTTTGTCAACTTACAATCCACTGACTCATGAGAGTTTTCAAAGGTGAAGTGACGGCCCTGCCGCCTGACAAATCAATATCCCATCGTGCCGCCCTTATCGGCTCCCTGTCGGAAGGGGTTACCGAGATTACCAACTTTTCCGGAGGTTTCGACAACCAGTCGACTCTGGGAGTTTTGAAAGACACCGGCATTACTCTCAGGCAGGATGAAATAGCTGGCGCCTACGGACGAAGGATTCGCAGGGTTGTCATGGAGTCTCCGGGTCTGTGGGGTTTCAAGGCTCCATCCTCGCCCCTGAACTGCAATAATTCGGGAAGTACCATGCGCATGTTTGCCGGCATTCTTGCCGCCCAGCCATTCGAAAGTGTACTGATAGGAGACAATTCACTGATGAAGCGACCGATGAAACGGATTGCCGATCCCCTGCGCATGATGGGAGCCGAAATCGAACTCTCTTTATCAGGAACCGCACCGGTCCGGATCAGAGGCAGGAAGGACCTGAAGCCTGTTGAATACCGCCTGCCGGTCCCGTCTGCGCAGGTCAAGTCCCTTGTGGCCCTTGCCGCACTGCATGCGGAAGGCGAGTCTCGGATCATCGAAACACTCCGCTCCCGTGATCATACAGAGGTGATGCTCGGCCTCGAAGCAATCGAGAAAGATGGTGAGCGCATCATTGTGGTGCCCGGCAGAAAGCGGCTGGACGCAAAACCCTTCCTTGTTCCGGCTGACCCTTCAGCTGCTTGTTTCATTGTTTCGCTCGGCCTGCTTGCCAAAGGGTCGGAAATCATCATCCGTGATGTCTGCCTGAACCCTACCAGGGCGGCTTTTCTCGATATTCTCAGGGAAGCGGGAGCGGGTATTTCGATCGAAAACGGTCGTGTGATCGGGGGAGAATCCATAGGTGATATCCTGATTGCGAACACTTCAGGAATAGCGCCTTTGACAATAAGCGATCCGCAGACTGTCGCGTTCGTTATCGATGAAATTCCCATGCTTGCCGTTCTTTCGGTTTTTGCATCCGGCAGGTTCGAACTGCACAATGCCGAGGAGCTTCGGACGAAGGAGAGCGACAGGATCGATGCTCTCGTGGTCAATCTGCAGCGGCTCGGGTTCGATTGCGAACAGTATCCGGACGGGTTCATCGTCAAGGGCCGCACCACCATACCGCAGGGAACCACGGTTATCGAAAGTTTCGACGATCACAGGATCGCCATGAGCTTCGCGGTTGCGGGCAGGGCCACGGGATGCGCGTTCGATATTACCGATATCAATGTCGTTGGAGTATCGTTTCCGAATTTCTTCGATATTCTCGACGGGCTGGAAGCCTGATCGCCGACAAGGCAATCAGGCATGGCTTACGGCGTGAAGGTACTCGACAAGTGCGCGGTTGAAGGCATCGGGCTGTTCCATGTTCGAGATGTGTCCGGCTCCGCTCAGCAGGATCAGCCTTGAACCGCGGACACGGACACTGATATCTTCTGCGGTCTCAGGTGTCGTCATCCTGTCTTCAGCACCGCATATGACCAGTACCGGACAGGTGATCGAGCCGAGAAGCGGCGTGGAATCTGACCTTGTCATGATTGCACGCATTGCCGCATTGATCACCTTCGCGCGCTGCCTTCGTATGATATCCGATACCTCTGCAGGCAGTTCGGGACTCGATTCATATGCTTCAGCGGAAAAATAGTTCGGTACCATTCGCCGGATGGCTTCTTCCGCTCCCTCAGATTCGACGGCTTTCATGAACTCACCGCGCTGTTCAAGCGCTGCGGGAGCATCAGCTTCAGCCCTGGTATCGCAGAGAACGAGGGAGACGATTTTTTCAGGGTAGTTACGATAGAACTCGAATGCCTGGTATCCGCCCATGGAAAGTCCCGTAATCGTAGCTTTCACGATGCCGAGAGAGTCCATGAGGGCAGCCAGCTCATGAGCATAATCCGTGAAATTCCATTCAGCTTTTTCATCAGAACCATCAATACCGAAGGCATTCGGGGCGATGACCCTGTAACCGGCTTTACCGAGTGCATAGAGCTGGGGTTTCCACATTTCTGCGGAGAGAGGAAAAGCATGAAGCAGAATAAGCGTATGGGCCCCCGGTTTGTCAGGTCCGGCCTGCAGGTATGTCAGCATTGCTCAGTTTTCCTGGAGTTTCGGATGACCCTTGATTTCCCTGATGATGCTGTTTGCTTCATCGAGGATTTTTTTCGCCTCGTCGCGGGCCGTGTCGATAATTTCCTGTGAACGCTTTTTGGCTTCGTTGCTGTATACGACATCCTGTTCGTTGCTTTCGTAATAGTCACTCGCCTTGTCGAGTGCGTTTTTGATCGTGCCGGTTATGATCTGCTGGGTTTCCGTTCCCTTGTGCGGAGCGAAAAGCAAGCCCATGATCGTTCCTGCAGCAGCGCCAAGAACGGCACCGAAGAAAAGTCCCTTGTAAAACTTGTCCTGTTGCTCCATGGTAATCTATGTTTTTTTTTACCGGTAATATACGATTCTATCGGCGTATCATGTCCATAATCTCTTCACTTGATTCGACTGCCTTTTCAACCAGATCAGGCCGGCAGAGAAGCCGGAATTTCTTTGTATAACGTTCAAAAGAGAGGATAAAATCCGATCGGAAAACCGATTCATTCAGATCGTCGAAACAGATGTACTCTGAATCGAACTCCAGGGAATAGTGAATATGTTCCGAGCGGGTTGGATAGACTCTCAGCTCTTTCAGATCCGCATAATCGAAAATATCCTTTTTTGATGGAGGATCGATCAGTACTTCATGGCCGTGCAGGCCAAGATGATACTTCCGGTCAAGCAGCCGGCAGATGTCGAGTTCCTTTGCTCGCCTCGTTGCGCTGTCGCTGCTGTACATGAACCATTGTTCGTCAGCCTCCTGTGAATCTTCGAGGTAAGGCTGGAGGGTAACCGCCCGTTTATAGACCCTGCGCATCAGGATATCCTCGAGAAGGGAGTTGAGCGGATGTGATTTGTCGGGAATCTGCTGTTTCAGTTCATGAAGCACCCTGTCATCTGCATTGTCATAGAAAAGCTCCCTCATGGCGGTTGCTGTCATCAGGTGTTCCTGAGCGATATCCTGGAGCAGCCTGCGAAGCATGGCTGAAAGCGCTCTGCTGGTGTGATGCCAGTAGACGTTGCGCATCATCATGTATTTAGCGAAAAGAAGGCTTTCGAGCGGCGCGATCCCTTTTTCCGTGATGGCGAACCTTTCCCGTTCCGGGTCAGGTACGAACGATTCTATCAATCGCTCGATATCGATACTGCCATACGGAATATTGCAGTGGTGCGCATCGCGCATGAGATAGTCCATTTTGTCCGGATCGAGCGTTCCACTGATCAGTTTGCTGAAACGGCTGCCGGATGCGCCTGTAATGAGCTTGATGACCGATTCGGGCGAAACCTTCCAGTCTTCATGCAGAATATCAGCTATAGACGGCAGCGTGGAATGCTCTTCGTAAATGAACCGCCTGCATAGCTCCTCGTGATGAGAGAAGACAGGTTCATTGCCGTACATGGGGATCTGTTCCTCGATGATGTGGGCATGCGGGTAATGGCCGATATCATGGAGCAGGCAGGCGGAAAGCAGTATGCTGCAGTTGTGGCTGTCGAACCTGAAACTGTCGTTCTGCAGGCTCTGGGCAAGTTCGCTGGTCAGCATACGCTGCAGGATAAGCTTCATCAGGTGATAGACACCGATCGAATGCTCGAAACGGGTATGGGTCGCGCCGGGATAGACCTGCTGCGAAAACGAGAGCTGCCTGATGCCTTTTAGCCGAAGAAACGAGGGATGGGAAAGAATTTTTTTCAGCGGTGCGCTCAACGGAATGTGGCCCCAGATCGGAAGGCGGATGAATCCCCCGTCGGAATGAAAAAGCAGGTGTTCGGCTATCATGGAATTTGCGAGGATGATGTCCTTTGGATTTTTCCAAGATACGCAACAAAACAAATCACACAAACCGGCATTAGCATGAGATCAGCCGGCTATTACCGGCGATTATAGTTCGCAGATGGGTATGAGTTTGCAATAGCGGCAATGGGGCAAAAAAAAACCACTGTTTTGCGGCAGTGGTTTTTCGTATTTCCAGAGGATAAAGGCTTAATACCTTGAGCGGGAAGCGGGACGCTCTTCGCGTGGCTTGGCTTCGTTCACTTTGATGGTTCTGCCGTTTAAATCACTGTTGTTCAAAGCGTTGATTGCTTCTGTAGCTTCATTGTTATTGGGCATTTCAACAAATCCGAACCCTTTGGAACGTCCGGTGAATTTATCGCTGATTACGTTTGATTTCGATACCTCGCCGAATTCACCGAATGTGTTGCGAAGATCGGCTTCAGTTACGCTATAATCAAGATTGCCAATGTAAATATTCATTTTGTCTCATAGTAGTTCGTGCTTTTATCAAAGAGAGAAAGACTTCCAAATAATCAAAAGCACAAATCACTTGAGAGCTATCAGGCCAACTACTGGCCTAACATCATATGTTACTCTTTTTTTTTCAAAAAAAAAAGAAAAAGTAAATGCACGAAATAAATTTCCGAAAATGAAGCCCCTCCGGTTCATGTTTGCGCGGTTGCTTTTTGTGCCTCTTTGAGGTGAAGCTGGCAGACTTTCCGGAAATGGTGACCATAAATTGCCAGGGTCACGGCAAGCGGAAGGGACTGCTGGCGGTTGAAAAAGGTCCAGATAAGCATTTTCCAGTACTGGTAACGTTCCCGTCCAATCACACCGAGCAGGACGGCCGAGCGGGCGAATGCCATCAACTGGCTCACTCGGAACCTGCTTTTGAATCGTGGGGCCTGGTACTCACTGAGCAACGTTTTGATGCGTTGATAGTAGTGTTTTGGTGTATACAGATACTCCATCATCTCCCTGTACCCTTTTTTCAGGATGTCCGGGTCCATTTTCGGAATGATGTTGGTGTTGCTGTCTGCATTGTCACCGCTCGAATTATGCAGCAGCCGACCTTCTTTCTTCATGCGTTCGTAAAGCCTTGTACCGGGAAGCGCCTGAAGAATGCCTACCATAGCCGTCACGATGCCGCTGTTCTGGATAAATTCGATCTGTTTCTGGAAGATCGAGTTTGTATCGGAGTCGAAACCGACGATGAACCCTCCCTGGACTTCTATTCCTGCCTGCTGGATTTTCCTGATATTCTCGAGCATGTTCCTCGAAGTGTTGTGCTGTTTACCGCATGCCTGAAGTGCAGTCTCGTCAGGAGTTTCGATGCCGATGAAAACCTGGGTGAAACCGGCCTGAGCCATGAGGCTCATAAGCTCGGGATCATCGGCAAGGTTGATCGAACATTCCGTATAGAGCTTTGTTGTCGTCTTGTTGCCTTTCTGCCATTCGATCAGCTTCGGAAGCAGTACTTTTTTCAGGTATGATTTGTGGGCTATGAAATTGTCATCGACAAAAAAGATGCTGTCCTTCCAGCCGAGTTTGCGTAGAGCGTCAAGTTCGCCTATAATCTGGTCACCGGATTTTGTACGGATTTTATGGCCGAGCATTGCCGTCACATTGCAGAAATCGCACTTGTAGGGACAACCTCTTGAAAACTGCACAGCCATCGAGGCATATTTGTGTATATCGAGAAGATGCCAATGTGGCGCAGGAGTGAGGCAGAGATCAGGAAACTGCTCTGTAGAGTAACATTTCTGCAGCGATCCGTTCTCAAGATCTTCAAGGAAAGGCCGGAGCGTAAGTTCTGCTTCGTTCAGCACGAAATGGTCCACGGAGGGGAAGGCTTCATGTTCTGTGGTAAAAAGAGGGCCTCCGGCAATGACCTTCAGTCCGGCCTGATTGCATTGAGCTATCACCTTGCGCGCGGAATCCTGCTGAACGGTCATCGCGCTTATCCAGGCCATATCGGCCCAATCGATATCCTTCTGATCAAGTTTAACGACATTGAGGTCGATCAGTCTGCGTTCCCAGCTTTCGGGGAGCATGGCCGCTACGGTCAGCAGGCCGAGGGGCGGGAGCGAAGCTTTTTTGTTGACGAATTTAAGGGCATGCTTGAAACTCCAGAACGTGTCGGGGAATTCAGGATAGATAAGAAGGATTTTCATCGTATCGTAGCCTCCGGGCAATAACAGCTTTTCATTGAAAATGGGTGGAAAATCAGATTAAGAAATGATTTTATATTGTCTTGATTAAACGCCTGAAGATTCGTTCAAAGTTCCATAAGGAATTATTGCTCCGGCAACAATAAGTCGCAGGGAGATCCATCCAAAGGAGCTGTTATTCAGCAATGAAGCGTAGCGGAATGAAGAATCCATTTTATTACTATACCGCATTACCCCGGGTCTGCACCCGGGGCTACCGATATGTCATCCCTACGGGATTGAAGATGGTACCTGGGGATTGGGGAGTCCTCAGTCCTCAGCACTGTTTCAGTACCTGTCGAGGGAAAATTTTTCGCCAAGGTACATTTTCCGGACTTCGGGGTGTGCAGCGATCTCTTCAGGGGTTCCCTGCATGAAAATGCTTCCGTCAAAAAGCAGGTAGGCATGATTGGTGATGGACAGGGTCTCATGGACGTTATGATCGGTGATGAGAACCCCGATATCGCGTTTGACGAGCCCTTCGACAATCTCCTGGATATCTTCGACCGCAATTGGGTCGACTCCCGCAAAAGGTTCGTCGAGCAGAATGAATTTCGGGTCGAGTGCAAGTGCCCTCGCAATTTCAGTCCGGCGGCGTTCTCCTCCCGAGAGTGCATATCCTTTGCTTTTACGAATACCGGTAATGCTGAGATCATTAAGCAGTTTTTCGGTTTTTTCATTTCTTTCCTCTTTCGAGAGGGTGGTGAATTCGAGGACACTCAGAATGTTTTCTTCAACCGAGAGGTTCCGGAAAACCGAAGCTTCCTGTGGAAGATAGCCGATGCCGAGTCGGGCTCTTTTATACATGGGAAGTTGGGTGATGTTTTCCGAATCGAGGAACACATCGCCGCCGTCAGGCCTGACCAGCCCGACCATCATGTAGAATGTCGTGGTTTTGCCTGCGCCGTTCGGCCCAAGAAGCCCCACGATTTCACCCTGCCTGACTTCAAGGGTTGAACTCTTGACGACCTCACGCCGGTTGTAAATCTTTTTTAACCTGCTGCAGCTCAAAATTGATTTCATGCCTGTACTGGAATGGTATCGTTACTCTCTTTTCCGGTATATCGCTGTTCTGCCGGAATTTTATCCAATTTTTTCAAATCTACAATTATTAATCCGGCGATTATAAGTATCAGCTATATTTTAGAACAAACTCCTTGTTTTTGTCATTCTGTGTTCCCCGTATCCGGCAGTTACCGCAGACGGATCATGAACAATAAATCCGTTTTGGTCAGTGAATATGCTAAAATCGGTACTTGTTCATGGAAAGCGTAGCGAAGAATCCGGATGTTTTTGTTTTACAAGAAGATGGATTCTTCATTCCGCTCTGCTTCATTGCGGAATGACAGATTCGTTGCATGGATTTATTATTGCCGGAGCAATAAAGCACAAAAGGCGGCCGGTCAGGAGAGACAGGCCGCCTTTTACAGCTGTTACTGAGGATCAGCCCTGTTTTACCGCTTCGCACAGGAGGTGTTCGTATCTCCTTACGATACGGACATTGGTGAAGCCGATCGATTCGAGGATCGGTTTGTAGGCGTCCTGCTGCTTGAAGCCGAGCACGCTGAACGGCATGCCTGCGCCGAGAATATAATGGCTGAGGTAGTCGAAGTTCGGTTTCTTTTCATCGTCGATGATCATGTCGAGGATGAGCACCTTGCCTCCGGCCGGAAGGGCATCGTAGGCTTTTTTGCACATCATGGCGGTAAGCTGTTCGTTTGCCGAATAGAGGATACGGCAGAACATGACGGCATCGGCCTGGGGATAGACATCTTTGTAGATATCGACCGCGGTGCCCCTGAGGCGGTTGCCGAGCCCTTTTTCAGCTGCGTTTTCGTTCACCAGTTCAATGGCTCCTGGCAGGTTCAGGATCGTTGAATCGAGCTGGGGATATTTTTTCAGCAGTGCGGCGGAAATATCACCGATTCCGCCTCCGACGTCGACAAGGGTTTTTGCATTTTCCAGTTCGGTTTCTTCGAGGAGAAGCTTGATGGCGAAGTATGCATTGCTGCGGTGAATTTCCTCGAAATACCAGTTGTCCTCGCGCGTTACGGGAGGATAGGGGACTTCGCCCTTGAAGTTCAGCGTGCCCCTTACGGCGCTGGCCATATCCATGTAGAAATTGTCCGCGAGGTGGGCCATGGCTTTAGCCACCGGGGTCATATAGACGTTCGGGCGGTCCTTGTCCGGAATGAACATGTTTTTCGCGAAGGGGCTGAGGTCCCATTTGCCTTCTGCCTGCACGGTGATTCCGATCTGGCGGAGTGCTTCGAGAAGCATGCCGAGCCTTGGAGGGACTGCACCGGCAGCGGCTGCAAGGGCTGCCGTCTCTTTCGGTCCGTCGGCAAAGTGGTTGAAAAGGTCGAGGTCGAGGGCGGCTTTCAGACAGCCGAACTCGACAAGCCCTTTGAATATGAGTTCGTTGGCCCTGTCGGTTTGCTGAAGCAACTCAATGTCATTCATGGTACAAGATTGGTTTTCGGATTTAAAGAAAATGGTGCGGTTTTAATCACAGATTGTGCTCCTTCCGGAAAATTTCAAGCTCTACACGGATATTCTTGCGGAACGCCATGCTGGTGATGAGATTGAGCAGCTTGTATGGGTTTCTTCTTACCCTGTTGGCAATGTTCTTGAGCGAGTAGGCTTTATAGTACGTTTTCATGAACTTGTACTGGAACTGGACCGGGTCGTATTTTTCCGAGCGGATGACAAGGTTCAGTGCGTTGTACCTGTCCCAGTCCTCGTCGGTGATGAGCCCCTTCGCCTTGTACTCCCAGTACATCGATGTGCCCGGGTAGGGTGTGATGATCTGGAAGATCGGCATGAAGACGGCGTTGCGGGCAACGAAATCGACCAGGTTGTCCATGTCCTCGAAAGTGTCGAGCGCCGGGTTGAACAGGAAATTTCCCTGGATATTCAGTCCTGCCTGTCGGCACTCCTCGATGAGGCGCGAGTACTTTTCGGCCGAGTTGACATGACCTTTATTGTATGCTTCCAGCGTCTTCTGGTTGATGGACTCGAAGCCGACAAGCACCATGATGCAGCCTGAATCGACCAGCTTCTTCACGGTCTCCTTGTCCTCGAGGAAGTTGATGCTGAAGAAGACGCTGTAGTTGATATCGCACTCCTTGATGAGGTCGAGCGTGTCCCATAACCGTTTCTTGCTCACACCGAGGTTTTCATCGCAGAGCATGAACCACGGTTTCGAGGATTTGCCAGTCGGCTTGAAGAATGCTTTTTTGGCTGCCAGGATCTGCTTCCTCAGTTCATCAGGCTTCTGGGCGCGGTAGAGTTTGCCGGTGAAGTTCGGCGTGACGCAGAACGAGCAGTCGAACGGACATCCCCTGGTGACATAGATGGGAATGGCCCTGGTGCCGTCGACTTTTTCGCGTTTCGACGCTTTGGCGATCCTTGCATAGTCGATAGGAGTGATTTCCTTGACAGGCGGGAAATCCTTCGAGTCGTAGAGAGGCTTGAGACGGCCGACGGCTGCGTCCTCGAGCACGGTCTTCCAGAGGTTGTCGGCTTCGCCGCAGACGAGACAGTCGGCATGGGGCCTGGCTTCTTCGGTGTTGAAGGAGACATGCAGTCCGCCGAGGATGACTTTTTTGCCTTTTTTTCGGAAGTCGTCGGCTATATCGTAAGCCCTCTTGGCATCGATGGTGCGGGAAGTGATGCAGACAAGGTCGTAATCACCGTCGTAATTGATGGCATCGTCGAAATGCTCGTCGACGATTTCAATGTGGTGGTGTTCCGGGGTGAGGCTCACAAGCACCCCGATAGCCATATTGAACAGCGGTTTCTGGTTTGATTTCGAATCCTTGTTTCCCATCGGAGCGATGAGCAGCAGCTTGAGTGGCCTGTTTGCGCCTGGTAATTCGGGGTTACTCATGTTGTTTCGACCGGTGTTGAACGCTCGGTTTTACAGATTGCCTGATCGTTTTATCCTTATCTGATGTTTCGTTGATTGCCTGATTGCAGGAACGGCACAATGTTGTGAAATACCGTACGATGCATCAAGATCGAATGCGCTAATCAGAATAGTTGTTATTCAGCACTTTATTGTTCTCTTTTTCAAGCAGACTCTGTTTGTGGTTGTTAAGATCAAAAGGTATATGGAGCCATTTGCCTTTAAACACTGCATCGCCTGGTTCCAGGCCGGTCAGGCTTATCGGCAGTGTAATGATCTTGCGCTGATTGCCTATCTGTACGAACAGCTCGTCGCCTGTAACCCATATATCGATATCTACCGGGTTGGCAAACATCAGTTTCATTTGAACTTCATAAATATCACCCTGCCGGACGAATTTGATGGGCGGTTCGTCATACATCATATCGGATGGATCGGTATCGCCGTAAATATCATGTGCGAACCGTTCCAAAGCTTTCAGTCCGACGATTTCCTTCTCATACATTCTCAGTTTTGCAACCGGCAGCGGCGCAAAGCCTTCTTCTATTTCACCAAGGTATTTCTGCTGGATCGATTTCCATTTTTCAAGGTAACCGCTGTTTTCCTTTGTATCGAGAAGGCGGTTGACGAGCACCATATCGACCTGGAAGCCGTACAGGTTCAGGTAGGTAAGAGCCCGCATGGTTTCCTTTATCGACATTTTCTCGGCATTCATGACCAGCCGCACGGTAGATTTTTTCGTATCCGTAAGAATTTCCCGGATGCCTTCCAGCTCATCGAAAACGTGGTCGACAGAATCGATCGCTTCTTCCGGTGGAATATAGAAGGCAATTTTGTCGGACATTTTCGACAGGGGTTTGCTGAGAGGCCTGACAATATATTTTGTGACGTTTTTAACGGCCTTCATGCCCCATGACAAGGTGTCCGGAAGTGAGAGCAATCTGAGCGTTTCACCTGTTGGCGCGGTATCGAGCACCAGCGCATCATAACTCCCGGCAGCTTTGTAGCGTTTGATCCTCAGCAGGGAAAAAAGCTCTTCCATGCCCGGCAGGATGGTCATTTCATCAGCTACTACGCCGGAAACGCCCTGTGCCATGAAAATCCTCGTGTAGTACTTCTGAACAGACTGCCAGTTGTTTTTAAGGTCAACGTAAGGGTTTACCTCGATTGCATGGAGATTTTCCCTGATCCTGGTTGGTTCCGCCCCCAGAGGCAGATTGTATGAATCCGAGAGACTATGGGCAGGATCGGTTGAAAGAACGAGCGTACGATATCCCATTTCCGACAAGCGGACAGCTGTAGCAGCAGATACGCTGGTTTTGCCTACTCCGCCTTTACCTGTGAATGTTAAAATACGCATGACGCCGACTTTGATATTTTAAGGCAATAAGGAAAAATCTATGAACTGAAAAGATAACATTTTGAGCGTAAGTAGCAATGGACAGGAAAATATACAGGTTGAAACTATATTTGCAAGATGTGAAATTGCGGATAAGAAGGCGATACCTGTCATGAACGGATAGAGCCGGTCAGATTAATTTGCCCGGCTTGTATCTGAGCCTGTTGTACCAGACAGGGAAAATGTACGTCACTGCTGCTTTTTCGAGGATGATTTTCCGATGAATTTATTCAGTAGCATGACGATGAAGATGCCCGAGACAAAGAAAATCACTGGTGCATAAATGGTCGTATATTTGGCAAATTCCGGCATTGATGGTTTGTGTTTGATGGTTGACGAGTAATTGAAATATTTGGTTATTTGTAATGGCCCTTTTTCGAGCCTGTAAAGTTTACAGATTGTGCTCCTTCCTGAAGGTGCCGAGCTGTTCGCGTATATTTCTGCGGAACGCTATGCTGGTGATGAGGTTGAGCATTTTGTAGGGATTCTTTCTAACCCTGTTGGCAATGTTCTTCAGTGAATAAGCCTTGTAATAACTTTTCATGAACTTGTACTGGAACTCTATCGGATCGTATTTTTCTGAACGGATGACCAGATTTGTAGCATTGTATCTGTCCCAGTTCTCGTCGGTAATGAGTCCTTTCTCCTTGTACTCCCAGTACATCGATGTGCCTGGATAGGGCGTGATAATCTGGAATATAGGCATGAATACATTATTTTTGCTGACAAAGTCGACCAGGTTGTCCATGTCTTCGAAGGTATCGAGCGCTGGGTTGAAGAGGAAGTTCCCCTGGACGTTCAGACCTGCCTGACGGCACTCCTCGATGAGGCGTGAAAACTTCTCGGCCGAGTTCACATGCCCTTTGTTGTAGGCTTCAAGCGTGCGCTGGTTGATGGACTCGAAGCCCACGAGCACCATGAGGCAGCCGGAATCGACCAGTTTCCTGACCGTATCCTTGTCTTCGAGGAAATTGCTGCTGAAAAAGACGCTGTAGTTTATGTTGCACTCCTTTATGAGGTCGAGCGTCTCCCACAGCCGTTTTTTGCTAACGCCGAGATTTTCGTCGCACAGCATGAACCATGGTTTCGAGGATTTTCCGTGCGGCTTGAAGAATGCTTTTTTCGCGGCTTCGATCTGCTTCTTAAGATCATCCGGCTTCTGGGCTCGGTAGAGTTTGCCGGTGAAATTCGGTGTGACGCAGAAGGAACAGTCGAACGGGCATCCTCTGGTGACATAGATGGGAATGGACTTGGTGCCGTCGACCTTTTCGCGTTTCGATGCTTTGGCGATTCTTGCGTAATCGATAGGGACGATTTCCGTGACTGGAGGGAAATCCTTCGAGTTGTAAAGCGGCTTGAGCCGGTTGTTCGCTGCATCCTCGAGCACGGTCTGCCAGAGGTTCTCGGCTTCGCCGCAGACGATGCAGTCGGCGTGGGGCCTTGCTTCTTCGGTATTGAAGGAGACGTGCAGTCCGCCGAGGATGACCTTCTTTCCTTTTTTGCGGAAGGCATCGGCGATTTCGTAACCTCTTTTAGCATCGATGGTGCGGGAAGTAATACCAACAAAGTCGTAATCGCCGTCGTAATTGATGGTATCGCCGAAATGCTCATCGGCGATTTCGATGTGGTGCTGTTCAGGAGTGAGGCTGACCAGTACTCCTATCGCCATGTTGAACAGCGGCTTCTGGTTTGTTTTCGAATCCTTTTTTCCCTTCGGAGCGATGAAGAGCAGTTTGAGAGGCCTTGTTGCGCCTGGTGATCCGTGGTTACTCATGTTCTTTCGACCAGTATGGGATGCCCGATTTTACAGATTTTCTGATCGTTTTATCATTGTCTCGCGGCTTCGTCTATCATAGTCGGGAAGTAATTCGATTACAGATTTTCCTACACAGAAATTTATCGGGAAGAAGCTGTGAATTCAACCTGACTGTACAGCAATGTAAAAATTATTGTTTTAAAACGAGACCATTTTAACGGTTTTTGAACTGGGATTTTCGTTTTATCATCAGTGGCTTGTCTCTTGAAAAAGTGGGCGGTGAAAGAATGGTGGCATGGATTAACAGTGAAAACAGAGATAAAAAAATCATATGTTCTCTAAAACGATATCTGTCATGGCCATGCTTATCCGGACATTTCGGGACGGCCCGCTCCGGGTATCCTGATTCCGGCGGCAGGTGTATTCCGGACTCTCGCAACATTAATTACATGATGAACGTATGGGAAAAGTTCTGCCTTACAAAGGTATCTGGCCTCAGCTGCATGAAACGGTTTTTATGACCGAAGGTGTGTTCGTCATAGGGGATGTTCATATCGGGGCCTATTCAAGTATATGGTTCAATGCCGTTGTGCGGGGGGATGTCTGCCCGATTCGCATCGGTGAGAAAACAAACGTACAGGATAACGTCACCCTCCACGTGACGCACGATACGGGACCGCTGAACATCGGCAATTGTGTAACTATCGGTCATGGTGCTGTTCTCCATGCCTGTACGGTGCAGGACCATGTCCTGATCGGTATGGGTGCGGTACTGCTCGACGACTGCGTGGTAGAGCCCTGGTCGGTTGTCGCTGCCGGTTCCCTGGTCAGACAGGGTTTTACCGTACCGTCCGGTATGCTTGTGGCCGGTGTTCCGGCAAAAGTCATCCGTCCCATTACCGAGGACGAGAGGCGCAATATCGAGGAGTCTCCTGAAAACTATATCAGGTACTGCAGGAATTATCAGGGGTGATAATCGTTTTGGAGGTGGGCGTTTTACTTGGGCACGACCAATATTTTCGCCGTTGTTTTTTTATATTTTTCTAAATTGTTAAAGGATCGGTTGGCTCTTAATACTTGTTATATGATGTAAAATATGTTATTCCAAGATTTATCAGAAATGTTATGAGTTCCATAATGCAAAACGATGTTGTTGTCGTAGGCGGCGGGATCAGCGGCCTCAGCTTGGCTTATTACTCTGTTAAGGCCGGTATGAAGACAACGCTTATTGAAAAGGACGATTCAACCGGCGGTTCTTTCTCTTCCCCCCGTCATCGCGTCGGTGGCCGCGAGTTCTGGCTCGAACTGGGGGCCCATACCTGTTACAGTTCCTACAAGAACCTGCTTGACATTGTTGAAGGTTGCGGCCTTATTGATGCAATCACACCCCGTGCCAAGGTGCCTTTTTCACTTTACAAGGATGGAGAGGTCAAATCGCTGGTTTCCAGTCTCAATATTGCTGAATTGCTTCTCTCCGCACCAAAAATTTTCTCCCTGAAGAAAAGCGGTTTGAGCGTGAAGGACTATTATTCAAAGATAGTCGGGCATAAAAACTACAATGAAATCATCAGCCATTTTTTCAATGCCGTTCCTTCGCAGGTGACCGATGATTTCCCTGCCGACTTGATGTTCAAGAGCCGGGAAAAGAGAAAGGATGTTCTGAAGAATTACACTTTTGCGGAAGGGTTACAGAGCATTGCAAAGGCAATTTCAGCATCCAGGGGACTTAATGTTTTTACCAGCAGAGAGGTTGTTTCGATTCAGGAGGAAAACGGAAAGTATATCGTTATTACCTCTGATGGTACAACATATGCTTCAAAAGTTCTCGCTCTTGCAGTTCCGTCGTCCGTGGCTTCCAGGCTTCTGGGGACTGTCAAACCTGCGATAGCAGAGCATCTCGGTCTTCTCGGTGCGGCAACTGTTGATTCAGTAGGCGTCGTTATCAGAAAGGAGAACCTTGATCTGAAGCCGGTTGCTGCGCTTATATCTCCAAACGACCTCTTTTTTTCGGCAGTTTCTCTCGATACTGTACCCCATGACAATTTCCGGGGGTTTGCATTCCATTTCCGACCCGGTTTCGACCACAATACGAAAATGACCCGTATCTGTGAGGTACTGAGAATAGCTCCGTCAAAGATCGAGAAGACATTTACCCGGATCAATACGGTACCTTCTCTTTGTCTCGGACACCACGAGTGGCTTGAAAAAACCGATACCTTGCTGAAGGGGCAGAAAAACCTGCTTTTGACCGGCAATTATTTCGGCGGTATGGCTATCGAGGATTGTGTGTCACGTTCCAAAAGTGAGTTCAGCAGGGTAAGCCTGTAGCACCGGATTTGGAAAACGTCCCGCGGCAACAAGGTCCGGTGTAAGTTTCTGTCATCCGGTGATATGGAAATAAAGAACTTTTTCAATGCATTCCGGCAGGATATCTGGGTCCCTCTTCTTTTCGGGGCAGCAGCCCTGCTGTTGTATCTTGGCGCTAATTCGTTTTTCAGGAAGGTAACCTCAAGGATACGCCTGTCTATCCGTGAAAGCGCAATTCCGCTCGATCTTCTGCAGTGGCCTTTCCGTTATCTTGTCGTTGCAATTCTTTTTGCCGTACTGGTACATGCATTGCCTCTTCCTCCTTTTTATCTTGAACTTGCAAGACATGCGCTCCTGATTTTCTCGATCATCGGGATTGTCTGGTTCTGCATGCGGCTGCTGGTCGTATTCGAACAGTTTCTTCTGCAGCACTACCCTGAAAAAGTCAGGGAGAGCGAAACAGGCAGGAAGAATGCAACCTACATAAGCCTTGCACGCAAAATACTCAATGTCCTGCTGGTGCTGGTCGGTGTCTCCGGAATTCTCATGTCGTTCGATACCGTTCGCCAGGTTGGTCTCAGTATCCTCGCCTCAGCCGGTATCGCCGGGGTCATTCTCGGTTTTGCCGCCCAGAAAAGCCTCTCGACGCTGATATCCGGCATACAGATCGCCGTGACCCAGCCTATCAGCATCAATGATGTCGTCGTGGTGGAAAAGCAATGGGGCAGGATCGAGGAGATCACGCTGACCTATGTCGTTGTCCAGCTCTGGAACCAGCGCCGACTTATCGTTCCTATCTCCTGGTTTCTGGAACGCCCTTTCGAGAACTGGACAAGAACATCTCCTGAACTGCTTGACACGGTTTTCATCTATACCGATTATGCCGTTCCACTCGATATCCTGAGAAAGGGGCTTGAACGAATAGTTTCAACCAATCCGCTCTGGGACAGGCGGGTCGTTAAAATGCATGTAACCGATTTTTCTGATAAATCGCTTGAAATACGTGCCCTTGTAAGCGCGGCCAATGCTTCCGATATGTGGGAATTGAGATGCCAAGTACGGGAACAACTGCTGGAATTCATCAGGCAGAATATTCCCGAAGGACTGCCAAAAGTACGGATGGAAATGGACCAGTCAGGTTTTCCCCGCACCGGAACGGCTTCGGAATAAAAAAATGAATTTTTACGGTTTTTCCCTTAAATTCGCTGATCATCCTGATCGTTATCCTTTTTTCGCTGATCTGTCGGTAATGATTTCGGATTTCGTTAAATGATTATTTTTTGTACAGATAAAAAAGGAGAAAGATATGGCACAAGCCAAAATAGGGGATGTGGTCAAAGTTCATTACACCGGAACGCTGGATGACGGCACCGTATTCGATACGTCGGCGGATCGCGATCCGCTGGAATTCATCGTCGGAAAAGGACAGGTCATTCCCGGGTTCGACAGTGCGGTGATCGACATGGTTCCGGGTGAAACCAGGGTAACGGTCATTCCTGCCGAAGATGCTTATGGTGTTCACAGCCCTGAGCTTGTAACCGATGTTGACCGTGAACGGTTTCCGGCCGATATGGAGCTTGAAATCGGACAGCAGCTGCAGGTCGGGCTCGCCGACGGCCAGCAGGCGATCGTGATGGTGGTCGATCTCTCCGACACAGCGGTGACCCTCGATGCGAACCATCCGCTTGCCGGACAGACCCTCACGTTCGAAATCGAACTTGTAGAGATCATCGAAGGCTAACTTTATTCGGTTCGACTCTTTTTCCTGGTCCCGGTCTCCGGCATATGCTTCAGGCCGGGATTTGTAATATAGGAACTTGCCCCACTGGGCTGTAATACTTGGGTGTAGAAAAAATGATGATTGTGTCAGAGAAAGACGGCTGGTTTTTTTAAGGCTCTACATTCTGCTTTCTTTGCTATGCCAGACACGAATAATGACAACCGTATCGTGCCTGTCCCACATATAACGAAGTACAAAAGCGCTTGCCCCGAAAGACAGAACCAGTTCACGTCTTCCTGTGTCATCGTCCATGGGACGGCCAATCTCCGGGATCGATTTCAGCAGACCTGCACCGTCAAGAATGACCCTCGCTGCTCGTGCTGCAGCATCGGGTTTTTTTTCGTACAGGAAAGCATAAAGCCGCTCAACATCAGCCAGTGCGTCCGGCAGCCATTTTATCTGGGACAAGCCGTCACCTTCCCTTGTGCCAGATTTTCAAGCCATTCGGCAGCTTGTTCATGAGCTATGGCAACGCCGGTCAATTGATACTGTTCCCAACGTTCCATATCCTCCCGCTTTTCCTGTTCATATTTTTCTTCGCGATCCAGGAATGTTTCGATTGCCCTGCACATAAGCCAGTGGGGCGATCTGTCGCGGATACGACCGAGAGCAGCAAGCCGCTTCTGTGTAGTGTCGTCTAACTTGACGCCTTTTGTCTGTGACATGGCCAAATCTCCTTTTGATACAAGGTAGTACTTATGGCAACCATTAGCAACCTGATTGAACCACCGAATTTGATATGACCAATAAAGCTTCGTTTCAGAACGGGTTTTGAGCGTAGCGTATTTCTTCTCGTAATCAATACAAAAGTACATAAGCAACCCATAGGAAGGTGGTACAATCTCTTTTTTTACGTTATTTATTTGTTATCCATGTAAATTGAAAATCAGAATTTCAAATTACATGGATTAAGGACGCAGTCTCTCTTGATCGCAGAACAGCTGAAGATGTTCGGTTCTGGGACTATGACGATATGGCAAATTTCCCCTGATCAAGCATCATGAAACAACTGACTCTCTGTATAACCGGTAGCACCGACGGGATCGGGCTTGCGGCGGCGAAGCGGTTTGCATCGGCGAGGCACAGGGTCATCGTGCATGGCCGCGATGCTTCGAGGATCAGGATCGCATGCTCGGATATTCTCCGTGACACAGGCGAGGAACCGATTGGCGCGATCGAGGCAGATTTCACCTCGCTCGATGCCGTTTATGCCATGGGCCGTGTGCTGCTCGATCGCTATTCCGGTATCGATCTCCTGATCAACAATGCGGCGGTCTATAATCCTGAACGTACGATTGTTCCTGAAGGGTACGAGACGACGTTCTGCATCAATTATCTTGCCGCGGTGCTGCTTACTAAAGTGATCAAGCCTCTCCTGATTGCCAACGGTGGCTCGGTGCTCAATGTGAGTTCCGTGGATCATCACAGCGCCATATTCGATCCGTTAAACATGCAGGGCGAGCAGCGCTATTCGGGATATGACGCCTACGCACGTAGCAAGCTCTTCAACATCATGTTCACGCTTGATTCCGCATTCGGCGATGATCCTTTGAGATCGAACACGCTCGATCCCGGAGTGATTGCTACCAAACTGCTGCATGCCGGATGGGCTCTCGGCGGCGACGATGTTTCAGTCGGCGGCGAAGAGGTCTACGCGACGGTTCTTGAAATCGCGAGGAACAATTGGAACGGTGAGTATTTCGAGAACCTTCGCCCGACAAGATGCTCAGCGGTTGCTATGGACCCTTTTCAGAGAAAGGAACTTGCCGAACTGGCCGGGAACATGCTGAGTCGTTTCAGATTGTGACAGGGTGAACGGAGCGCTTTATAATTGCTATTGCTGTGCATTCAGATTGCTGCGCTGATTGACACTCGAAAATTAAATCTACTCAGTTTTCATTATTGTTTCTCTTGCTTCAACCGTCTTGCCCTCGGTCCGCACATGAAAAAAATAGGGTTACTTTTAAATTCCATCTTCGTCTAAGAATTGTAAATTAGAAAAACGAAGCTATTTGTTTATCTACTCTTTATCGGTAAATAATTTCGGATTCATGGCTATCAATACTTTTTCTGAGACCATCCAGCTTGGATATGAAATTCATGAGTGGAGACACGCTTCAGCGATCCTTGCCAGCGATTTTCCTCATGAACTGGCTGATATTTGCAGTGTTCTAGAACGCTTTCATCTCTGTAAAACTTTTTTAACAACTCCGGGTGGTCGAAAGTCGAAGGTTTCCGAGTTAATCGATTCTCAGCTTTATGAGAAGGGATGGTTAGAAAAAAAGTTTGATACTGCTTTTGTCGTTGATGGTAATTCTCTTGCAAGTCCAACGCACTCGGTTGACTGTTATAAGAATCGGGTTGCACTTGAGATTGAATGGAACAATAAGGACCCGTTTTTTGATCGCGACCTCAACAATTTCAGGTTACTTTTTGAACTCAGGGTTATTTCGGTTGGTGTCATAGTGACCCGATGTGATGCTCTCCAAAATATTTTTGACGAACTTGGACGGGGAAGTTCTTTCGGGTCTTCTACGACACATATGAGCAAGCTTTTACCGAAAATTGAAGGTGGTGGAGGTGGAGGCTGCCCGATACTTGTTTTTGGAATCAAAGAGACTCTTTATGATGAGAATTGTTAATATGACTGAGCTGACTCCGGCAGAGGATTTATTGTTGAAAGCTTGTGATCGGTACTCTACCATTCTTGCAGATCCTCCCTGGCAGTTTCAAAATCGCACAGGCAAGATGGCTCCTGAACACAAGAGACTTTTAAGGTATCCTACGATGGAAATTAAGGAAATTATGGAACTGCCAGTTCCGAAGCTTGCTGCGGCGAAATCTCATCTTTATCTATGGGTTCCCAATGCTCTTTTAAAAGAGGGATTACAAGTTATGGAAGCATGGGGGTTTACCTATAAAACCAACCTTGTTTGGTATAAAATCCGTAAGGATGGCGGTTCTGATGGCCGAGGTGTCGGGTTTTATTTTCGAAATGTTACGGAGCTGATTTTATTCGGTGTAAGGGGTAGCATGAGAACATTGCAACCGGGAAGAACGAAAGTTAATCTTTTTGCAACTAGAAAGCGTGAGCATTCCCGGAAACCGGATGAGGTTTATGATTTAATCGAAAAGTGTTCACCCGGTCCTTATCTCGAGCTATTTGCAAGATTTAAACGAGATGGATGGGATCAGTGGGGAAATGAAGATGTTGAAATGAACTCATTTCATGGTGTTGCCTTTAGAAACGGGCATGCTGATGTTTTTGAAAATCAGTTGCAATTGCTTGAATCTTCCCAATAGAAAACATTGCTTGTTCTTGTAAAAAAAGAAACCAGAAACATAAAGAGAATATTCGGCTTTCGACGATATGTATACCAATACTCGAAAGCATTGAGTATCAAAATGAAGATATCTTTTTAGTAGCGATTTTATCAGTTGCCTTACACATCCTCTGTTCTGTTATCCTTAATTCCCGTTTTGTTCCACAGAAGCTGCCGGTTTGCAGCCGGGCTGGAGCCCGGCGCTTACAGGATCAATGCACCGAGCATGAAATGCAGGGGTCGTAGGAGCGCACCAGCATTTCGCAGAGCTTTTCGGTTTCCCGGTCGGTTTTCCCGTCCTTCACGGCTTCAGCTGCTAGCGCCTGCAGGTCGTAATGGATGTTGGCGTTGTTCTGGGTCGTCGGGATGATGCAGTCAGCTTTCAATACCTTGCCTTTATCGTCCGTTTCCATGTGATGGTAAAGCACGCCCCTCGGTGCTTCGACCGCACCCGTCGCCTCGCCGGCCTTGAGTTTATATGGTGTTCTGATCTCCTGAAGGTCATCGTCAAGCAGACTTTCGATCAGCATTTCGGCGTTTTCGAAAATGTGATGGCACTCCACGAGCTGGGCGATGTTGTTCATGAACGGGTTGTGGCAGATCGGTTCGAGTCCGAACGATGCGGCAATATCATGAGCGCGGTGACCGAGCAGCCTGGAATTGTTGTTGAACCTGGCCAGTGCGCCTGCTGCGGATGACTGGCGGCTGACACGGGTGAACTTCGATGTGGAGAAATCGGTCAGGTACTCGTTGGTCATCAGCAGGTAATCGTTCTCGTCCCGGACGACGCCATCGGTCGAAACCAGGTCGCCGCCGATGAACGGATAGTCCTTGCCGTTGCGCAGTGAAATGAACTCGGTTTCACGGACGAACTCCGGAATTGAGAGCGTCCTGAAAAAGTCGGTGGTCCTGTCAAGGGCCGTCCTGCGTTTCAGGATCATCTCCTTCAGCTCCTTGAGGCGCTGTTTCGAGGGAGCTTTACTCACGCCTCCAAGCACGAGACTGACCGGATGGGTCGCACGGCCGGTGGTGGCGATGCTCATTTCGTTGCCAAGTTCCTTGAGCAGGAGCCCCGCTTTTACGATTTCGGGATGGGAATGAAGGATCGGAACGGCGCTCGGCATGTCGAGAAAGTCAGGCGCAGCAAGGAAGAAGAGGTGTAGAGCATGGCTTTGCAGTGTTTCGCCATGCATGGCCAGCAGCCTTATCGTTTTCGCAGCTTCCGGCGGTTCGATCTCCATGGCGCGTTCGAGCGTTCTGATGCTGGCCAGCGAATGGCTGATCGAACAGATCCCGCAGATGCGGGACGTAAGGAATGAGGCTCGTTCGGCACTTACACCTCTCAGCATCATTTCGAAGAACCTCGGGGTTTCGATCACTTCCCATTGGGCTTTCTCGAGAGTTCCGTTCTTTACGGAGATGTGAATGTTTCCATGCCCCTCCACCCTTGGCAGGTGGTGTATATCTATGTTGAAATCAACTTTCATGGTCGAGGTAATCTGCAAAGCCGTTGTAAAATGCCAGTTTTTCCTGCATTTCGTCCAAACTAAGGTTTTTTTCTTTCACGATCTGGATGAATGAGGGGAAGTTCATGTCGTCGGATGGTCCGCGGCAGCCGAGGCAGGGTGTTTTGCCTGTAGGGCACACAGCGTCGCAACCCGCCTTGGTGACCGGTCCGAGGCACACTTCGCCGAGGTCGAACAGACAGGTGTTGAGCTTCTGTTTGCAGTCAACGCAAACAGGGTATTTCGGAAGGTTGTTCGGGGAGCGCGTCACGACGCCGACCACGATCCGTTCAACCTCGGCTTTGGAGACCGGACAGCCGGGTATCATCAAGTCGACGGAAACAATATCGCTGATTTTCATCGAAGGCATTGTCTCGACCTTCTTGTCACCGTAAACCACTTTTACTGCTTCGTCCTGCGGAATTTTGTTCTTTAGATTGTTCACGCCGCCGAAGCAGGCGCAGGTGCCGAATGCAATCAGAACTTTTGCCTGAGCGCGTATTGCTTTCAGTCTCTCGACCTCGTCGCTTCTTGTAATGCTTCCCTCTACGAGGGCGATGTCGTAATCATCATGACGTTCCGAGGATATTTCCCGGAAGTTCCGGATATCGAGCAGGCCGAGGAAGGCTGGCAGGGTCGATTCCTTGTTGGCTAGCTGCAGCTGGCATCCTTCGCAGCAGGTGAAGTCGAACGAGCCGATTTTCACCTTGTCTATTTTGAAACCGAGATGGTTCATGAGGTTCTCCCTAAATCGCTTCCTTGAGGTTCATTACCGACCAGTAATCAAAGACCGGGCCGTCCAGGCAGGTGAAGGTCGAGCCGACCATGCACCTGCAGCATTTACCCATGCCGCAGTGCATCCTGCGTTCGAGGGACACGAACATCCGGTTCATCGGAATGCCCTTGCCGTCGAGGTAGTTGCAGACGAACTTGAACATGATCGGCGGACCGCAGACGATGGCGAAAGTCTTCTTCGAGTCGAAAGAGAACTCGTCGAAGAGCGACGTGATCATTCCGGTCCTGCCTTTCCAGGTTTCGTCGGGCTTTTCAACGATGGTCATCAACTGGACATTGCTCACTTTCTGCCACTCTTCGAACTGGTAGCTGAAGAGAAGCTGGGATGGCTCCTTTGCTCCATAGAGGAGATAGACATTCTTGTATTTGTCCCTGTGATTGCTGATCCAGTATAGTGGCGCACGCACCGGGGCTATGCCGAGCCCGCCGGCAACAAGCAGCACGTTGCTGCCCTCCATCGCCTCCATCGGGAACGCGGTGCCGAAAGGTCCCCTGATGGAGACTATTGCTCCCTGCCTTGCTTCGAACATGGCTGATGTCACGTGCCCGGCCTTACGGATGCAGAGTTCGATGAATTCGTGGTTGCTGTTGTCGCTCGATATGGAGATCGGGGCCTCCCCGTATCCGGGCACTTCGAGCATGAGGAACTGGCCAGGCCTGAAGTTGAAGAGCTGGCGCTCCACAGGGTCGACGATGCGCAGGAGGAACAGCTTCTCCTGCGAAGAGATGGGGACGGTGTTGGTGATCCGGCACTTGTAGCCCCGGTCGGTGATCATGACTTCGCATTTTTTCTGGAAGTCCGGTGACTTCATCGCGAATGGTTCGCGGTTCAGGTCCTGTCCGGGGAGGGTGAAACGCATATCATGCATGATTCTCGCTCCAGTCTGAGATCGTTGATGACGTCTTTGGGATTGATGTCTGCCAGGCACGCACGGCCGCAACGGTTGCATCCCACGCAGATCTGCTGGTTGTCGTTTGCAGCGAACCCGCGGTAGTGGTGGTAGTAGCGGTATTTGAGGCGGTCTCCGTTCCTGGGCCTGAAGTTGTGGCCGCCGGCAACCTGTGCGAAATCGAGCAGGTTGCACGAGTAGAGGTGGTTCTGCCGCGAAGAACCTTTCAGATCGACGTCGAAACGTTCTTCGACGCTGTAGCAGTAACAGGTAGGGCAGACCATCGCGCAGGAGCCGCAGCTCAGGCATTTATCGCCCCATTTCTGCCAGATGGGCGAATCGAACTCGATGTCGAGGAATACAGGAAGTCCGGTCACCTCGATATTGGTCTCGAAGCTGTGCTTGATCGTTTTGCGCCGTTCGATCAGGAGGCAGTTGTCTTCGTAGGACGGCTCCTCGATCATGAATTCCTTGAGGAATGAATAGGCTTTGGAAGAGTTGATCGAGAGATAGTATTTGTCGCCGATGTCCGAGCAGAAAAGGTTGAAGCCATGGTTGACCGTATGCCGGTTCATCGATTTGCAGAAGCAGTCCGGCAGGGGCAGGTGGTCCATTCCGATGATGAAGGTGTTTTTTCTGCGGGCGAGGTAGTATGGTGACGGATAGGGACCGTGAAGCATGACCTCGTCGAGCATATTGATTGCACTGATATCGCATGGCCTGAGCCCGATCAGGATTAATGGCGGCGCTTCGTAGCGCACCTCCTGTTCCCAGTTTCCATCTTCGAAGGTGAACCGCGAGAGATCGTCGCGGAAAGGCAGGAAGAAATGCTTGGCTGAAGAGTGGGTTACCGAATAATCGAAATCGATTTCATCGGCCGATTTTACCGGCATGAACTGGTAGATCGGTTTGCCTCCGGTTCCTGTATCGACCTTTTGAGGCCCGTAAGCATTGTTGTGCTTGACGAGAGCATCGATGAACTTGCTGAACTCCGTTTTTGAAATGACCTTGTATATCATTGTACAAACTCCTTGTGCGTACGTTCTGAAAAGGTCAGGATTTATTCGTTAAAGTTAAGCAAAAGCTGACGGCAAGAAAAAAAGATTCTTACCTTTATGTCGTTCATTGGCGTTTTTCAAGTACGTATACCTGGTCTTTTTTCCTCACTTTCGGGCATTTTACGGTGACGCTGTCACCTTTTGATGCATCCTTTCCAGGGATGTCGTTGGTGAAAAAAGTATCTGCGGTGCAGTTGACCACTCCTGTTCCGGGTCCTACAATGGAGAGCTTGTCGCCTTTTTTCAGCCCTCTCGCCAGAATGGTTATCTCGGCCACTTCGGCTTTCGGGAAATATTTTTTCACTTCGCCGATGTAGGTCTTTTTTTCCGAGGCAAGTGAGCCGTACTGCCTGACCCATGCATCGAAAGGCTTGCCGAAGTAGAACCCTTCGGAAAAACCGCGGTTGTAGACAAGTCCGAGCTCCTTTTTCAACTGTTTTGTCAATGAACTGTATTCTTTCCTGAAATCCGGATCATTACGGTGGGCTATGCAGAAATCGATAGCCTGACGGTAGGCGGAAGTTACCGTATGGACATATTCGGGGCTGCGGCTTCTTCCTTCTATTTTGAACGAGCCGATTCCGGCTTCCATAAGCACATCGAGAAATTCTATGGCACAGAGATCTTTCGGGCTCATGACGTAGTCGCTGCCGATTTCAAGCTTCTCATTCTCTTCCGGGTCGGTGATGATATAAAGTCTGCGGCATGGCTGCAGGCACTGTCCGCGGTTCGCCGACTGGCCGAAGAGCTCCTGGGAGATGAAGCAGCGCCCGGAAACAGCAACGCACATCGCTCCGTGAACAAAACATTCAATCCGGACATCAAGCCGGTCTTCCTTTATTTTCCGGGTGATATGCCTGACCTGCTGCAGGGTGAGCTCCCGTGCGAGCACAATCATTTTCACACCGAGCGAAGCATAGAATTTTACCGCATGGTAGTTGCTGACCGATGCCTGGGTTGAAATATGGAAGGGCATGCCTTCTTTCCTGCAGGCTTCCATGACGGCCATGTCTGAGCAGATTACGGCATCGAGACCGGCCTTTTTCGCTGCGGCAACAGTACGGGTCATTTTTTCCAGTTCGCGGTCGTAGATGATGGTGTTCAGGGCAAGGTAGGCCTTTGCCTTGTAAAGGTTGCACAGTTCTCTTATCGAGGGATAATCCTGATCTTTGAAACTTCTGCTTCCAGCCCGCATGTTATAGCCTTCGGCCCCGAAATAAACAGCATCCGCACCTGCTTTCAGCGCGGTGACCAGTCCGGTCATATCTCCCGCCGGCGCTATGAGTTCGACAGCCTTTTCCTGCATTGCATATTGTGGAGAGTTCATTTTATTGCATAATAACACTTAAATTCGATGAATCGTCAACGCCGGGAAGAGCGAGGCAGCTGTTCTGTTCCACCGGTTATCCATAAACGCCGAAGTTATGAATGAACGTTTTTTTCTTAAACTGCTGCTTGGAATTTTTTCAGGGCTCATCGCAGCCGAACTTCTTATCGTGATTCTTGCCGGTTTCCGGCTTGAACTGATACTCTTCAGCTTTATCATCGCTGCCGCTCTCGGCGGGATCGTTGTGGTGCTGCGGTTAATGGCCCATGAACGGCCTGAGGTCGATTCTGTTTCCATGCGGCGCGCCAGGGCGGTCCGGGAAGGAGGTCTACGGGAACGCCTTCAGCATTATGAGATTGACGAAGAGTTCCTTTCCGGAAATTCCGGAAGGTTCGACAAAGTAGGGGAAGCCGGAAGAGGTCAATCAGCAAAAATGCCAGGGGTAACCATGGAGGAGGCCATCAGGACGCATGCCGATATGTGCGGTGGGCTCAGCCAGCTTCTCGTGAAAATGGAGTCCATCGACGATGTTTCTTTTTCCCGCATGGTAAAGGAAGCCGGTTTCGGGGCTGTTTCCAGAAATGATCTCATGAAACGCATCCAGGTGATGGTATCCGTCCAGGACCAGGAAACCTGCAGCACTATCAAACGCTCCCTCGATGAAGCCATCGAAGCATTTTCAAACGACAGGGAGAGCTTCGATGATTATATCCGGCGGAGCATGACCTCTTCGGAGAAGCATCCCCTGTCTGAGGATGAGGGTTTTTCAGTCGAACTTGACAATACCGCCTTTTCGAATCTCAACGCTTCCATTCCCAAAGATTTTTCCCATGACCCGAAATCGGTTATCTCGAAGTTTAAAAAAACCGGTAAATCATCATGACGGCGTCCGGTCCGGCTGCATTGAGCAAGTCGAGGTTCAGGCAGTATGCCAGGCTGCATCAGAAAAAATTCAGGGATGAACAGGGACTGTTTCTTGCCGAGGGTTTCCGTACCGTCAGGGAGCTTTGCCTGAACATGCCTGATGACGGGATGCTGGTCGCATTTCTTGTCAGGGACGGAGAGCACGAAGCGCTTGAGTTTGCCCGGCGGTGGAAAGAAAAACTTTTCACGGCAGGAGAGCGTGAGTGTTCACAGCTTTCAGGGACCGCAACCCCGCAGGGTGTATTCGGCGTTTTCCGGAAACGGAAACATGAGCCAGATATTGCGGAATCTGATGGGAAGCAGAAAAAAAAATCGTTCGTCCTTGCATTGGACGATGTCCAGGACCCCGGCAATGTCGGCACGATCATGCGTACGGCAGTCTGGTTCGGCGCGGATACCGTGATCTGCAGTTCGGGAACGGCCGATCCCTATAATCCGAAAACAATCCGTTCTTGTGCGGGCAGTATCTATGCGCTTCATCATTACAGTGTGAACAGCCTCGAAACGGAGCTCCTGCGCCTTTCCGGAAAAGGGTATACGATAGCGGCCTCGTCGCTTGATGGCCGGGATTTCCGGGAGTTCACTGCGTGGCCTGAAAAACTGGTGCTTGTAATCGGCAATGAAGCCAACGGAATCAGCCTGCCGGTTCAGGCACTTGCGCAGAGACTTGTGCGGATTCCCCATGCCGGAGAGAAGCCCCGGGTGGAATCGCTCAACGCGGCGGTTTCTGCAGGTATACTCATGGAACGGATGTTCATGAGGTAGGTCCGGGTTCCTTTGTTCCATCGATACATCTTTACAGCCATTGAAAGTTGCCTTTTCTCTCCTCGTAATGCCGGGCTACCTCCTGACAAGCAGAACCGGATAATCGATTTCACAGACAAGGGTATGTACGGTTTCTGCCGGAATGTTCATATGATCACTGAGCACGAGCAGGCCCGATCCGGCCATTCGGATATACCTGGCCAGAATCTTGCTGTCGGTTACATCCGGAGGGAGGAAATGGAATTCTACCCGAAGCAATTCTGACGGAACAAGCCCTGAAACTTCTGTTTCAAGTAATTTCTCATCACCTTCGGCTTGCGGCAGCAGGAGGATATGCAGCGTATTGCCTTTGCGCACAAGGTTTTCTGCAATGCCAAGTGCGGTTTTTGAAGCCTCCGACCCGTCATACAGAACAAGTACCGATTCTTGTTCCGGCCGGAATCCGCTCTGCATGAAAAGGATGTGCTTTGCACTTTCCGAAAGAGCCCATCTTGCGGTTGATCCAAGCCCCTTTCGGCAGGAAGGGGACCGTCCGCTGCGCCCGAGGACAAGAAGGTCCGCTTCAAGCGATGCAGAGGTAACTTCGGCCGGAACCATTCCACGGCAGACCCTGAAGGAGTGGCGTATCATGAACTGTCCGGCGATTCGTTCAAGGGCTTCTTCCGCTTCTCTTGCCTGCAGTTTCAGGGAACGTTCGAGACGCGAAAGGTCTATCTTTTCAGGTTCCGGCGTGTAGAGCCGTATTTCATGCGTGAAAGGCAGTTCCGCCATTCGCAGGAGGTTGATGTCTTCCACAAAGATACCGGTAAGATCGGCATCCATCAGCCGGGCGAGTTCGGCCGCAGCCGACAGTGATGCCATACTGTGCGGTGAGCAGTCGAGGGCTACCGCGATATGGCGGATAAGGATATTTTTAAACTGTTCCGGCATAGAGTTACTCCTTGTTATTTACAGCCGATGCCTGGAATCATTCCTCTTCATCCTCAGAATCTGCATTGAATTTCCTGAGCTTTTCGGCCATTTCACTGAGCCTGGCCACAGCCATGCCGTTGATGGTATTTTCCGGGTATTGGCCCTTTTCATCAGGTTCTCCCGCCGGAATGCCGGTCAGGATTTCAATGCCCTCATCGACGTGTTTGATTGGATAAATGGAGAACTGATCGTTTTTTACCGCGTCAACGACATCATGCCGGAGCATGAGGTGATCGATGTTGGATGCCGGAATGAGAACTCCGTGTTTTCCGTTTAAACCCCTTGACTTGCAGAGGTCGAAGAACCCTTCGATCTTTTCGTTGACGCCTCCGATTGCCTGCACCTGGCCATGCTGGTTGACCGAACCGGTAACGGCGAAACATTGCTTGATCGGAGCGCCTGAAAGCGCCGACAACAGGACATACAATTCGGCGCTTGACGCGCTGTCGCCCTCGACACCGCTGTATGACTGTTCGAAGACAAGGGATGCGGAGAGTGAAAGAGGTTGATCGACTGCAAATCGTGCGCCGAGAAAACCGGAGAGGATCATGACGCCTTTGGAATGGATCGGCCCTCCCATTTCGACCTCCCGTTCGATATCGATCACTTCTCCTTTCCCGAGCCGGACCCGGGCCGTTATTTTTTCAGGTTGTCCGAAACTCTGTTCTCCCATCGAGTAGACGGCAAGACCATTGATCTGTCCTGTTATTTCGGAATCGGTATCGATGAGAATGACGTTTTTCAGGGTTTCTTCCCTGATTTTTTCCCGGATCCTCGATGAACGGAACATTTTTGCATCGATGGCGCGCTGGATGTCCTCAGCTTCGACGATATCACGTTTTGCGGATGCTGCATAGTATTCTGCTTCGTGGACCAGGTCATAAATGCTTTGCAGATGTGCGGTAAGCTTTGTCGCATCCTGGGCAAGGCGGCTTCCATGCTCGACAACCCTCGCGACCGCACTTTTCGAGAAATGACGCAGACCGTCCTTTCGAACCATTGAAGCTATGATGCCTGCATAGGCAAACCTGCCTTCTTTGTCGGCCTGTATTTCATTCTCAAAATCCGCAGCAACTTTGAAGAGTTCTGCGAAATCAGGGTCATGGAAATTGAGCAGGTAGTAGAGAGAGCGTTCTCCAAGCAGGATCACTTTTATGTCGAGCGGTATCGGTTCCGGTTCGAGCGAGACTGTGCTGATGAGACTGTAAAGCTGGCCGAGCGATTCGATCCTGATCTGGCGCATGCGGAGGGCTTTCTTGAGCGCCTCGTAAGCGAAAGGTTCGAACAGGAGCCTTCTTGCATCGATAAGCAGGTAACCGCCGTTTGCCCTGTGCAGTGACCCGGATTTGATGAGGGTAAAATCGGTGACAAGCGTACCCATCTGCGAAGTATGTTCGATATCGCCGATCAGGTTCTGGCAAGCCGGTTTGTCTTCATAGATGACCGGTGCGCCTACGGTTTTGCTGTTGTCGACAACGACATTGACCCGGTACCTGTTGAAAGAGGGACTCTTAAGGCTTAAACGGCCCTGCGGCAGTCCAAGGAAATACTCTCTCGCATCGGGTTCTTTTTCAATGAACTGGTCAAAATTTTCTATCAGGTCGTTTTCAAGGGTTTTCAGGTATTCCACCACCTCTTCGAGTGACTGGTAATTACTTATGATTTCTGCTATCAGAGGTTTTAATGCATAGCTTGCAATATTGCGGTTCAGCTCCTTGATCCTGTCCTGGGTTTCCCGCTGCCATTTCGGTATCTGGCCCATGATGGACTGCAGCGCTGTTTTCAGGTTCTCGATCTCCCTTTCGATGCTATCCTGTTCTTCTTTGCTGAGCAGCATGAATTCCTCAGACTTGAGGACCTCACCTTTTTTTACAGGAGCGAAAGCAAATCCGGCAGGTGTTCTGATGAGAGCAATATTTTTTTCGGCTGCTTTCTGTTCGAGATCACCGATGGCTTCCCCCTGCTGTTCCTGAAATTTTTCGCGGATATTTTTTTCCTGTGCCTGGTATTCTTCGCTGCTGAATGCTGCAGGAATAACTGTAAAAAGAGCCTCGACAAGATGTTCGACATCACGGGAAAACTGGAGCGCTTTTCCGGCAGGAAGTTTCAGTGCTTTCGGGTGCCGGGGTTTTTCAAAATTATTGACATAGCACCAGTCCGATGGCACACTCGAGCCGGGAGCGATCCCGTTAAGGAAACTGGTAACGGCGGTCTGTTTTCCTGTTCCGTTGGGACCGAGTGCGAACAGGTTGAAGCCGTCATGCCTGATACCCATACTGAATGTGATGGCATCGAGAGCTCTCTGCTGGCCGGTCGTTTTTACCGTTCCGTCAAATTCGGCGGTCGTTGTGAAGCCAAACTCTTCCGGGTTGCATATTCTGTAGAGCTTTTCAGGCGGCAGTTTTGCGGGAAGTAACATGAAAGATTGCTCCTTTTGGTTTTATTGTTCCTTCAGGCGGCAATGGTCTTTTATGCCTTTTATCTTTTCTCACGGGCGTTCGGCCGGACAATACCGCTTTCAGCTATAGCCTTGCTGAAAAAGGTTTTATGTTACAGGCTGCGACTTAAAAAAATAACGTTAAAAACCGGATACAAATTCCTTTACGAAAAAGGGCTTGCAATATTTTTTATCGGGGCTGAACTTGAATTCATGCATTTTCGCCATCAACATTGATCGTCGGATGGAGACGCACAGGTTCAGATGATTTCCTTCGAATCCGGATGTTCAGCATCTCGACGCAAACCGAGAACGCCATGGCGAAATAGATATATCCTTTCGGGATTTCGAAGCCGGCGCCTTCAGCAATGAGCGTTACGCCGACAAGGATGAGGAAGCTCAGTGCGAGCATCTTGATGGTGGGGTGTCTCTCGACGAAATCGCCGATCGATTTTGAAGCGAACATCATGATCGCGATCGATATCATGATGGCAAGGATCATGACAACGACATCTTTGGCAAGCCCTACTGCGGTAATGACCGAGTCGAGAGAAAATACGATGTCGATTATGGCTATCTGGATCATGGTGAAGGCAAATCCGCCTTTTGACGTACTTTTTTTCGATTCTTCGGCGCCTTCGAGACTTTGATGGATTTCTTGGGTGCTTTTTGCGAGCAGGAAAAGTCCGCCTCCTATGAGGATCAGGTCGCGTCCCGAGATGACTTCCTTGAAAACAGTGAAAAGTCCGGCAGTCAGTCCCATCACCCAGGTTATCGAGAGCAGCAGCGCTATGCGTGTCAGCATCGCAAGGCTGAGGCCGATGATCCGTCCCTTTCCCCGCTGATTTTCAGGTAGCCTGCCCACGATGATCGATATGAAAATGATATTGTCGATGCCGAGAACGATTTCAAGGGCTGTCAATGTTGCCAGAGCAAACCACGCTTCCGGTCTCAGAATCCATTCCATGTGAAGGTGTTTCTGTTGATAAATCAGCTAATTTTTATGCAATTTAGTGAACAGGAGGAGTTGTTTCAATTGCAGCGATCGAAAAGACTTCCAAGGACATGAAACTTGAGAATCTTCATGAAACCCTGAACCAGCTGCGGCAGACATTCGGGGAAGGTGTAACACGGGATATCGCCTGGCGCCGGACCCAGCTTGTTGCACTTCGAAAATTTCTCCATGAGGAGGAGCGGAGGATTGCCGATGCGGTTTTCAGGGATTTCGGCAAATCTTCTGCAGAGACGTTTCTGACGGAATCCGGATTTATCGACGGCGAAATCCGCTACTGTCTTGCTCGTCTTGAAAAATGGATGAAGCCGGAAAGGGTTCCGATACCATTGTATTACCAGTTCGGCAGGGCTGAAGTGCAGCGCCACCCTTTCGGGGTCGTCCTCATTATCGGTGCATGGAACTATCCCCTGAACATCTGTCTTGCTCCCCTGGTCTGTGCCATTGCTGCCGGGAATTGTGCCGTGGTGAAACCTTCGGAACATGCTCCGCATACTTCGGGCATTATTGCCGAGGAGCTGTCCCGCTGCCTTGACAGCAATGCTTTTGCGGTTTTTCAGGGCGGTGCGGAAGAGACACAGGCTTTGCTCAAGGAACGTTTCGACTGTATCTGTTATACCGGAAGCCGTCAGATCGGAAGAGAAATAATGCATGCCGCATCGAGAACTCTAACTCCAGTGCTGCTTGAACTGGGAGGGAAAAGCCCCTGTATCGTCGATCGTGACGCAAACCTCAGAATTGCGGCAAGGCGCATTGTGTGGGCCAAATTTCTCAATGCCGGCCAAACCTGCATTGCTCCTGATTATGTGCTTGTTCACAGAGATGCGGAGAAGGAACTGTTCCGGCTCATGAAGGAAGAGCTTGCAAGGATGTATGGAAACGATCCGAAAGCAAGTTCCGACTATCCGCGCATTATCAATGAAAGGCATTTTGATCGTGTTGCTGAACTGATCAGGGACGGCATTCCTGAAGCCGGAGGCGATATCGACAGGGAAAGGCGCTATATTGCGCCAACGATTCTCAGCGGAGTCTCAATCGATGCACCGGTCATGCAGGACGAGATTTTCGGCCCTGTTCTTCCTGTACTGGTTTATGACGATCTCGATGAAGCCATAGCCGTCATACGGAAAAACCCGGATCCTCTTGCCGTGTATCTGTTTACAGCAAGTGCATCAACCCGGGAAAAGGTCCTGGCTGCGACCCGTTCAGGGGGCTTTTGCAGCAATGACCTGCTGTTTCAGTCCGCAATACACGGTCTGCCGTTCGGTGGAGTCGGAATGAGCGGTTTCGGCAGGTATCATGGAAAAGCCGGATATGAAGCGTTTTCATACGAGAGAAGTGTGCTTTACCGGTCGCTTTTACCTGATCCGGGCCTTCGTTATCCACCCTACGGCAGGAAGAAATTCAGTCTGCTCAGGCGGATAGTCACTTTTTTCGGCTGATCAGTACACTATGTAAAAAAGGTATCAAGAGACATATTATAACCATCATGAAAAAAACAGGACTTGGCCTCGGAGGAGGCGCGGTGCTCGGTGCGGCACATGTAGGAGTGCTCAGGGCCATTGATGAATTATCCGTACCTGTTTCCATGGTAAGCGGCACAAGCATAGGTTCATTCATCGCGGCTCTCTATGCATTCGGTAAAACCTGGCAGGAGATACGGGATATTACGTTCAACCTTGACTGGCTTGACATGTCCGGTCTCGTGCTTTCCCAGTACGGTCTTCTTTCGAACAGGAAATTCGGAGGTATTGTCACCGAACTGCTTGGCAATAAAAAAATTGAAGAGGCGACGCTCCCGCTTTCCATAGTTGCAACCGATATCGGGACAGGCCGTAAAGTTGTATTCAGGAAAGGAGATGTATCCAATGCTGTCATGGCAAGCAGCTGTATCCCCGGTATTTTCAAGCCGGTGGAATATGCGGATGCACTGCTTGTCGACGGTGTCCTGGTAGAAAATGTGCCCGTTTCTCCCCTGTTGGAAGACGGGGCTGAATCGGTCATCTGTGTCGATCTTCTTGCGTGTCACTCTTTCAACAAACCTGAAAATATTATCGGGATACTGCTGAATGCGTTTTACAGCGCAGTGACCAACACCACGGCTATCCAGACAGATCAGGCGGATTTACGGATATGCCCGGACCTCTCTTTTTTCAATCTTGTCGATACCCGCAGGGTTCCGGAGATAATGGAGGAAGGTTATCATTCGGCGTTTGCGGCGCTGAAGAACTGGATTGATATCGGAGAATGATCCGGTAAGTTTGGTTTTCTCTGCATGTTTTTTCGGAAGAACACGTCTAAAATGATGTAATACGGTACATTTTCCCAGGGCCATATTTCCTGAAGGACAAGATATTCCGGTTGTCCGAATACGAGATTCATTTATCATTACCTTTATACCAGTCTTTTCTCTTTTTTCCCTGGCCGAAAAGACCTATGTCAGGTCTGTAAACCTTAAACGGAGTTTTGACATGCCAATCCGCAAGCTCAGAGAATTTCTTGACAGCCACGGAGTCAAATATTTTGTGGTCAGTCATTCACGCGCCTATACAGCCCTGGAAATAGCCGCCGTTTCTCATGTTCCCGGAAAGGAACTTGCCAAAACGGTGATGGTGATCATTGACGGCAAAATGGCTATGGTTGTCCTGCCGGCATCCCGTCAGCTTGACTTTGACCTGTTGCGCCAGGCGACCGGTGCACGTGATGTTGGACTTGCAAGCGAGAGTGAATTTGCAGATCTCTTTTCTGATTGCGAGATAGGCGCAATGCCTCCTTTCGGAAATCTTTATGGCATGGATGTGTATGTTTCGGAAGAGCTGGAAGATGATGAAGAAATTTCTTTCAATGCCGGTGCTCTCACGGAGCTTATGCGCCTTCCCTATAACCAGTTCAAGAGGCTGGTGCATCCCAGAGTGGCAAAACTGTCCCGCAGGTTCTGAAATGATGGTCACGGCACGATGGATTTGTCCATGGAAATGTTACCTTAGCTTCATCATTGCCCTTACTGCCGTTCGGCACTCATGGCAATGCTTGCATGATAACAGATTTGTCGGTCTTTTATGAAGATTGCCTTGTACGCGGGTACTTATGTCAAAGACAAGGACGGCGCGGTAAAATCCATCTATCAGCTTGTTTCTTCATTCAGGAAAAACAGCCATACCGTTGTTGTGTGGTCACCTGATATTTCGGCTCAGGATAACTACAACGGAATGACGGTAAACAAAATGCCATCTATTCCGCTTCCGGTTTATCCTGATTACAAACTTGGTTTTTTCAGCAAGGAAACAAGAAAGCAGCTCGACGCTTTTGCTCCCGAAATCGTGCATATTTCGACACCCGATATCATAGGCAGGAGATTCCTGCTTTACGCGAAAGCAAAATCAATTCCTGTTGCATCCGCCTTTCATACCGATTTTCCTTCCTATCTGCATTACTATCGGCTCGGTTTTGCTGAAAAAGCGGTGTGGAAATATCTTGTGTGGTTCTATAACACCTGTGATATCGTTCTGGCACCCAATCATAGCGTATTATGCAAACTTGAGGCCAAAAAGATCAGAAATGTGGAAATATGGTCGAGGGGAATTGACAGGGAGCTGTTCGATCCTCTGCGCCGGTCGGAGAAACTTCGAGATAAATGGAATGCTTCGGGCAGAACTGTTTTTGTCTATACAGGACGTTTTGTGCCTTACAAGGATATCGAGATTGTCATGCAGGTTTATGAACGGTTCATGCATGAAGGCAAAAGCGACCGTGTCAGGTTTGTTATGATCGGTTCGGGTCCCGGGGAGGAAAAAATGAGACGGAGAATGCCGGATGCCGTATTTACCGGTTATCTGACCGGAACCGATCTTCCTGTAGCTTATGCAAGCGGTGATGTTTTCTTTTTTCCATCTTCGACCGAAGCATTCTGCAATGTCGCACTTGAGGCACTTGCTTCAGGTCTGCCTTCAGTTGTCTCGGAGACCGGCGGCTGCAGGGAACTTGTCGATAAATCAGGAGCAGGTCTTGTTGCTCCTGCCGGCGATGTCGATTGTTTTTACCGGCAATGCCTGAGCTTTATCGAGGACCGGGAGAAATACCTGGACATGCGGCTGAAAGGCCTTGCTTTTGCAGAGAAGAAATCCTGGTCTGCGGTTAACGGCGCTTTGATAGCTCGATACCTTGAGCTGACCGCTAAAATTGAAGGAACCGCGGTCGCTCCGTTACAGGAGGATTTTCAGCACTCCCGCTGACCTATTCATTATTTTCATATTCTTTTCTCGGCATCGAACAGCCCGTTTTTTCCTTTTTCGCTTTTACCGCTGATGCTATGTAAGTTATCATCAGTTGTCCGGCTTCCGGCTGCAATGAACGGATTGGCGCAAACATCCGGAAGGAATGAAGCGGTTGCTCCGGGAAGCTGTAATAGTTACTTTTCAATGACAGTATTTTGGTGGAGCAACACTTAACTTCGGCAGCCATGAATACCAAACGTACCCAGGAAGCTTTCATTCTCGGATCTCTTCTCTGTCTCGGACTTGTTGTCATGGGCTTTCTCCTGTCCCAGTCAATCACCAGGTTCAAGGCGCTTGAGAGGATAGTTTCGGTAAAAGGACTTTCAGAAAGGGATGTGCCGGCGGATGTCGCTATCTGGCCGATAAAATTCGAAGTGGCCGCCGATGATCTGCGGTCCGTAGTTTCATCGATAGAGCAGAAAAACGCTGTGGTTCTCGGTTTTCTCAACAAAAACGGTTTTGATTCCAAGGATATATCGGTATCCGCTCCGGCAATCATAGACCGTCAGGCCCAGGGATACGGGGAAGGCAATCGTTTCAGCCTCCGGTATGCAGGAAGTTCGACTATCAGTGTCTATACCAGAAATGTTGAGCTTGTTCGGCAGACCATCAAGAAGCTTGTCGAGCTCGGCAAGATGGGCGTGGCGATTTCAGGTGAAAATTACGATGCCAAGATGGAGTTTCTGTTTACCGGCCTGAACAGTCTGAAGCCGGTCATGATCGAGGAGGCCACCAACAATGCAAGGACGGTCGCCCAGAAATTCGCCACCGACTCGAAAAGCCGGCTCGGCAAGATAAAAAGCGCTACTCAGGGACAGTTCACGATCGAGAACAGGGACAGCAATACTCCCTATATCAAGAAAGTCCGGGTGGTATCTACACTGGAGTACTATCTCTCCGATTGATTTTTCTTTCCTTGTCCATTGTATCGCTACGGATTGTTCGCCATCACCGTAACGCATCGTAAAATCACCTTTGAAGGCTTTTGCCAAGACTTTCCCTGTTCCGTTTCGCCACATGAATTTCCGGAGTGGAAACGATGGGTTCAATGCCGTTGTCCGTAATACTCATGATCCGTTCCATCGGATGAAGCATTTTTCCCCGTTTTATAGGTAAATCGTACAAGATCAGGATGTCATCATTTTCATCAGCTCTTTTTTTTAAAAAACTTCGGCGGGCAGGCGGATATTCAGGAGCTTTTTTTTGTTAGAAGTTAATAGAAAACACAATCACTTGTGAGTCGGGGCCATTCATTAACGATCATGCAGGAAAGACATATGAAAGCAGGTTTTGTAGGTCTGGGAAAAATGGGGTTCAGTATCGTGCGGCATTTTCTCGAATGCGGTCATGAAGCAGTTGTTTTCGACGTTTCGCAGGATGCAGTCACCGGCCTTGCGGAACACGGGGCCCAAGCTGCAGGTTCGCTTCGGGAACTTGTCGTGGAATTGGCATCTCCAAGGATCATCTGGATGATGGTACCTGCCGGAAAACCGGTCGATTCCACCATCGGGCAGTTTATGGAGATTCTTGAGCCAGGTGATGTTGTTGTAGACGGAGGGAACTCACACTATACCGATTCCATGCGGCGTGCTGTTGAACTCGCCGAATCCGGGATCCATTTTCTCGATGCTGGAACCAGCGGAGGTCTCGAAGGAGCCCGGCAAGGCGCATGTGTCATGATTGGAGGGGAGAGAAGCGCATTTGAACTGGTCGAACCCATTCTGAAAGATATATGCGTCGATAACGGGTATGCCTATCTTGGGCCTTCTGGTTCGGGACATTATGCGAAAATGGTGCACAACGGTATCGAATACGGCATGATGCAGGCTATGGGCGAAGGCTTCAATCTGCTTTCCTCGAGCGGTTTTGATTTCAACCTCGAAGAGGTCGCAAAGGTCTGGTCGAACGGCTCCGTTATCCGGGGCTGGCTGATGGAGCTTGCAGTGCGTGCATTTAATAAAGATCCGAAACTCGACTATCTCAGCGGAAGGATCGCCGATTCAGGCGAAGGCCGCTGGACTATTGAAGCCGCTCTCGATCAGGAGGTTTCAATTCCCGTTATTGCAGAATCCCTTTTCAGCCGTTATCGGTCCCGTTCGGAAAACAATCTGTCCGACCGGCTGGTCGCGGCGCTGCGCCATGAATTCGGTGGTCATGCTTTTTCAGGAAAACAGTAACCAGGGGACCATATGCAGGTAAAACCTTCCAATTGCACGATCGTTATTTTCGGCGCCGGGAGCGATCTCGCTTCAAGGAAACTTTTTCCCGCTCTTTACGATCTTGCTGCATGGGGGCATCTTCCACATGACTATCTGATTCTCGGGGTCGGGCGCGCGCCAGTTTCCGATGAAGCGTTCAGGTTGCAGGTCAAAAACAAGCTGGCGATGTTTTCACCTGAATCCCAGCAGCATGGTGATTTTTCTGCGGCATTCTTCGAAAGGCTTCGCTATGTAAATGCAGATTTCATGAAAGCAGATGACTATATCCTCCTTCAGCAGAAACTCGGGGAGATTGCGCGAGAAAAATACGAAGCAGCCAATGTGCTATTTTATCTTTCAACTCCTCCCGGGCTTGCACCAGTCATTGTCAGGAACCTTGAACACGCAGGCCTTGGGGGTATAGAGTCAGATGCCGGCGGATGGAGGAAAATTGTCATTGAAAAACCATACGGCACCGATCTCGATACGGCCCGTGAACTGAACGTTGTAGTAGGAGATGTTTTCAGGGAAGAGCAGGTGTTTCGTATCGATCACTATCTCGGCAAGGAAACGGTGCAGAACATTCTGGTTTTCCGCTTCTCGAACGGGATTTTCGAACCGCTGTGGAACAGGCATTTCATTGCAAATGTTTCCATTACCATTTCAGAGGATTTCGGTATCCGAGATCGGGGGGCTTTTTACGAGGAGACCGGATTGCTCAGGGACATATTTCAGAACCACGCACTGCAGCTTATTGCTGCGGTAGCCATGGAGCCTCCGGTCGATCTTTCAGCCAATGCCGTGCGTGATGAAAAAGCCAAGCTGCTCCGGTCCATCAGGCGGTTCGATCCTGAAAACACCTCGAAATCACTGGTTCTTGGCCAGTACGAGGGGTACCGTTCCGAAAAAAACGTTGCTCCTGATTCCATGGTTGAGACCTTTGCAGCCGTGAAAATGTATATCGACAACTGGAGATGGAAAGATGTGCCGTTTTTTATAAAAGCGGGGAAAAATCTCGCTGAAACAATGACCGAAATTGTGGTGACTTTCAATTGCCCGCCCCAGAATTATTTCGGTCCTGCCGAAAGCTGCAGTTATACCGCCAATCAGGTGATTTTCAGGATCCAGCCGGAAGAAACGATTTCCATCCGGTTCGGAGCAAAACGGCCCGGGGAAGCCCTGATTACCGATCCGGTCTACATGAAGTTCGATTACCGCTCTTCGTTTTCCGAAAAAGGGCTGACGGCTTATCATCGTCTGCTGCTCGACGCGATAGAGGGAGAACAGATGAATTTTATCCGGCAGGACAGCGTCGAGTATTCGTGGGCTATTGTGGATGCCCTCAGGGCAGCTGCCGGCGGTAAACCGCCTGAGCCCTATCCGGTGCATTCCAGGGGCCCCGAATCCGCAGCAGATCTTTACGGCTGAGCGCAGAACCAGAAAAGATTTCCGCTGACAGGTTTTACGAAGCTTGCGGGAGCCTGTTTCTCTTTTCCCAGTACTATTTTTTCGGAAAGCACCGATTTTTTCAGCCCGGCGGTAAAAATCAGGATGTTCCGCGCATGATTGATGACCGGCAGGGTTATCGTCAGCCGTTTTACACGCGGTTCTATATCTGCCGGTGCATCGACGGCAAGCACCCATTTTCGGGATTCATGAAGCGCCGCTGTATTGTCCGGGAACAATGATGCTATATGACCATCCTCGCCCATACCGAGCAGGACAAGGTCGAATACCGGAAAACGTGCCGGGTTGTCCGAATTTTCAATATGAAAGAAATTCCTGAGCGTCTGCTCGTAAGATGCTGCGGCTTCTGTGTAAGGTTTCCGGCCCGCGGGCATCCTGAACGTATGTTTTTTCGGCGGTTGTGAGTATTTCATCAATGTTTCCGCCGCCATGCGGTAATTGCTGTGAATATGTCCGGGAGGCACGCAGCGTTCGTCCCCCCAGAAGATCCAGGTATTCTCCCAGGGCATGGTCACGAGATCGCTCTCCTCGATGTTTTTTCGCACTCCGGGAAGTGTCAATCCATAACGTTCCGGCAGTTCATTCGGTATTCCCTGCGATATCAGAAGGTAAAGCGGTCGTGGAGAACTGCCTCCGGAGAGGACCATGGAAAAGCTTCCACGGTCGTGTATTGACCGAAAGGCGATCGAGAAGACGAGTGCGGCGGCGTGTTCCGTGATTTCTTTTTCACTGCCGCAGTTACGGAATGTCCGGGTTGCTTCGTTCATCTGCCCGGTTCCTTTTCCCGGAACAGCACCTTTATTTCCGATACGAGATGTTCTGGCGTAAAACCGAACTCCCTGAGAACGGTATTGCCCGGAGCGGATGCGCCGAAATGGTCGAGGCCGACTATACGGCCTTTTTCGCCGGCATATTTGTGCCATCCGAAAGGCGATGCAGCTTCGACGACAACCCGGTTTTTAACCTTCGGAGGAAGTACTGCCGTTCTGTAGGATTCAGGCTGTTCATCAAACAGTTCGATCGAAGGCATTGAAACAACTCTTGTAAAAATTCTTTCACTCTCGAGCATTTTCCTCGCTTCAAGGGCTATATGCACTTCTGCTCCTGAAGCGATGATAATTGCTTTTTCATCATTTCCTGTGGATTCATCCTGCCAGTCACAGAGAATATACCCGCCTTTGCGCACTCCTTCCCTGACGGGGTAGCGTTCCGGGTCGAGAACAGGCAGGGTCTGGCGTGACAGAACAATCGCCGTAGGAGTTTTCCTTTGAAGGGCTTCCAGCCAGGCGCCGGCGGTTTCATATGCATCGGAAGGTCTGATGACGGTCAGGCCGGGTATGGCGCGCAGCATTGCGAGCTGTTCCACCGGCTGATGGGTCGGGCCGTCTTCGCCAAGAGCGATGCTGTCATGGGAGAAAAGGAAGATTGCCTGCAGCTTCATCAGTGCGGCAAGCCGCAGGGCAGGCTTCATGTAATCGGCGAACACCAGGAATGTTGCACCGTAAGGAATGATGATTCGGGAAAGAGCCATTCCGTTGATGACAGCTCCCATTGCGTGCTCCCTGACTCCGAAGTGCAGGTTCGTTCCTGAACAGTTGTCTGGCGCGAAATCCGTCTCGGTTTTTATGATGGTACCGCAGGACGGACCAAGATCGGCAGACCCGCCTACAAGAAACGGAATACTTGTTTTAAGTAATGAAAGAATCTCTTTTGATGCCTGCCTCGTTGCTATGGATGCCTTCGGGTCAAAAGAGGGCATAATACCCTCCAGATTCCGCTCGTTGTGGTTGAGCAGTCTCTTCTCGACGGATTGAGCCTTTTCGGGAAATTTATTCCGGTATAGATCCCATAGTTCGTTCCACCTGCTTTCAAGTATCTGGCCTTTGACTTTTACTCTGAGAAACAGGGTCCGGACATTTTCGGGAATATGAAAAACGGACTCTTCGGGAAAGCCGAATGCTTTTTTCACCAGTCTCGTTTCTTCTTTTCCGAGCGGTTCTCCGTGTGCCGACGAACTGTTCTGCTTGCCGGGACTGCCAAATCCGATAATGGTTTTTGCAATGATCATGGATGGCTGACCTATAACGGTTTTTGCATGGAGCACCGCTTTTTCGATCGCACCGGCATCATTGCCGTCCACATGATCGACATGCCATCCATAGGCAAGGTAGCGCTGTTCGACATTTTCGGTGAAGGTCAGTGCGGTCGATCCTTCGATGGAAATTCTGTTGCTGTCATACAGGCAGATCAGTTTCCCGAGCTTCAGGTGACCTGCCAGGGATGAAGCTTCACTGCTGATGCCTTCCATAAGGTCGCCGTCGCTGCAGATGACATAGGTGAAATAATCTATCGGGTTCAGCCCGTCCCGGTTCAGAATCGCTGCACAGTGGGTTTCCGCTATCGCCATGCCGACCGCGGTTGCAATGCCCTGCCCAAGTGGTCCTGTTGTGGTTTCAACCCCTGGAGTGTGGCCGTATTCGGGATGACCGGGGGTTTTGCTGCCCCATTGCCTGAAAGATTTCAGCTCTTCAAGGCTCAGGTCGTACCCGGTCAGATGGAGCAGGGCGTAAAGAAGCGCCGAGCCGTGGCCTGCAGACAGGACGAAGCGGTCCCTGTTGATCCATTGCGGGTTGGCCGGGTTGTGGTTCATGATTTTCGTAAACAGCACACATGCCATTGGCGCGGCGCCGAGCGGCAAACCGGGATGGCCGGACCTGGCCTTTTCGACCATGTCGACGGCAAGCAGCCTTACGGTGTTTATGGCTTCGGCATCCAGGGGAATATCCTGAAATGATTGTGTCATATCTGAAAACTCTCTTTTCATAGCTGAATGTAAGATGCAATTCAGTTCCGGGACACAGTTTCACGTAACCTCTGCGGTCTGAAGTTTACCTGACAGGATGTTGGCTGTCCGGCTTTCAAAATACAAACACGGTGATAGACGGGAAAGGTTCCGCACCAATATTGTTTTGTACGAGCGGAAGAGTTGCGTAACTTTCAGTAAAACTTTTCGATAACTGATTTCCGGCCGCATGGTTTGATATGCCTCTAAGGGACGGCTATGGTGTTCTCGTGGGAACCCTTCATAAATATTTCTGCGATCGTGCTGTAAGCGACCGGAATTACTACCATTGCAACATCAAGGTCAGGGCGGGTAAAACAGTTTACCTTTGTCCGGTGGATCTTGACAGCAAGAAAGATGCTGACGGAATGCAGTGGAGGGTCGTAGAGCTGAAACCTGACGATCTTGAGCCTGTTTCGGATTTCCGGGAAGGGTGGCATGATCTCGATCCGGTACCCGGCTCAGGAGCTCTCGATTATTACCGGAGCGGAAAACTGCGCCCGACAGGAAGCTGCATTTCATTCAATGAGAGTCATGAGAAACAGAAGGGAAGTGATGAAAGGGAAGATTCCTGCAATGCATGGAAACACGGAACCGGTATCGAGGCTTTCATCGATCTTGAAGCCCTGCTCGGTCAGGCGGAAAAACTGTTCGTATTCGGAGAGGCTTTCCGTAACGGAAAAGGCGTTCATAATATTCATCAGAACCAGGGGGACCCACCGGGGAGCAGATGGCATCCCGAAAACGGCATATGGCAGGACGGTGCGGTTGTTGTTCTTCGCTCCGATAAAACCGTTGCGGCCTTTCTTTGCAAATTCAAAACCCAGCATTTTTTCCCTGAACCTTCCCCTTTCCTCTGATTATTCGCTTCCTGCTTTCATCCTTTTATCGATATCTGTTGGCGGGATGATAGTTCTTGCATAAATTTAACATGAAGTTGCTTTACATTATGCATCTCAGGGAATAAGTTGTCCGTACCTGACTTTGACTTTTTAGTACACTGACAATCTGAAAAAGGAGAACTTCCATGGCAGCTTTTGATTTTGGTACGAAAGCCGATCCCCAGCTTTTTGAAAAACATCTTGGCTCCCCGGTAGCAATCAATGTACAAGAATATATCGGACAGGCATGGAACATGTTCAAGGAGCATGTCGGTGAATTTGTAGGGTTCACGTTGATAATTTTCGTGGCTTCCGCACTCAGTTCCAGGATGAATTTTGCCGGTTCCATTGTCATTTCCGCAGCAGCATCATCTTTTTACGCTGGATATGCTATTGCGGCTTTCAGGATTCTCACCGGCCAGCCTTTCGAGTTTGCCGATTTTTTCAAAGGGTTCAACTATTTTCTTCCCCTTTTCCTTGCTGGTCTCGCAATGGGATTCCTGGTGCTCACAGGGCTGGCTCTGCTTGTTATTCCAGGTATTTATCTTGCCGTTTGTTACATGTTTACCACTTTCCTTATAATCGATTACCGTATGGAGTTCTGGCAGGCCATGGAAACGAGCCGAAAGATCATTACGAAACACTGGTTCGCTTTTTTCGGATTCACTTTTGTGCTGTTTCTTGTCAATCTTCTCGGTGTTCTTGCTCTTGGCATCGGCATACTGGTCTCTATACCTGTAACCGCCTGTGCGTCAGCTATCGCTTACAAGGAGATCATGGGACTTCATTCGGCGGACTGGTGACGGTGTTTTGGCCATCCATGCTTTTTTCAGCTATTTTCAGTTAAACTCTAAAACTTCATTTTTATGCCAGAGAACACATCCGATGCGAAAGGCCTTCTGTCACAGCTCGAGGCCTTGCTTGACGACTACATGGTGAACAAGGCGCCGTTTACTTTGCCGAAAGAGGTCAAAGAGTTTATCGCCAATGTATCGCCTTACCTTGTCATTATTTTTGCGGTCCTTGCATTGCCGGTCATTTTCGCGGCTCTGGGGATTACAGCTTTCCTTTCTCCGTTTGCGGCCCTTGGAGGCTATGGGTTGTATGGATTCAGCTGGGGATATCATGCGATTGTCGGGCTTGCTGTAGCGTTAATCACGATGGTTCTGGAGATTATTGCCGTGCCCGGGATGTTCAAACGCACCAGAAAAGCATGGACGCTTCTTTTTTATGCATCCGTTATCAGCCTCATTGGCAGTGTTATTTCATTGAGCGGCATTATCAGTGGAATAATCGGAGCCATAATCGGCTGGTACATCCTTTTCCAGGTGAAAGAACTCTATACCAATTAACTGGCGGAGATAAGCCTTAAATACGAACAGGCACTTTTTTTATCAAATGATCTATCAGCAGAACCCCTCCTTTTAACAATGACACTCTGCAGGGAAGCCGTGATAACCCGTTGAAATCTTCATGTATACAATCGGAAACCGTGATGGAAATGAAAAAGATGTTATCAGTAAAAACAAAGCTAATCGCTCTCGCTCTCTTGATGCTTGCCGGTATGTGCTGTATTTTTTCTCATGTAGAGGCTGAAGAAAGCCGTGTACTGGTGAGCGCTGTCGGCAAGGTTTCGGTGAGGCCGGATATGGCAGAATTCGCGGTTGTCGTGAAATCGGATGCAAAAACCTCTGAAAAAGCGGCTTCTGAAACTGCGGATAAATACCGCTCCGTCCAGCATGCACTAAGAACGGCAGGAGTAGCTTCTGAAGATGCAACATCAGCGACTTATACCGTATCTCCCCGCTGGGAGTGGGATCAGTCGCTTGGCAGAAGCGTATTGAAAGGCTATACGGCGCGTCATACCATCATGGTGAAAGTCCGCAATCTCGGTTTGATCGGAAAGGCAATCGATGCATCGGTGCAGGGTGGTGCCGATGAGGTTCAGAACATCAGCTTTTCATCGAGCCGGTATGAATCACTTCGCCAGCAGGCACTTGCCGCAGCCGTTGAGAATGCGCACCGCGATGCGGAAATCATGGCAAAAGCCGCAGGGGGGCATCTTGGCCAGCTACAGGAAGCGGTAATAAACGAGCAGCCTCAGAGAGTTCGCCCATACCAGGATGTCATGGCTATGAAAGCAGCTCCGGAAGCGGTTCCGACCGAGATCGCCCCATCGGAGCAGGAGATAGCGGTTACGGTCAGTACCCGTTGGCGTTTTATCGGGGCCTCTTCCAGGTAGCATAACTGTTTCGCATGAAACCGGTAAATCTGAATGAGTCCTGTAAAAAAAAGAATTCTCGAGCGGTATGAGAAAACGGCAGATGGCCGGATTATCATTGATGTTGCGGCAGGCAGGGTGGAAGACCTTTATGAAAATTTCGACCGGACCGCTCCCTATCATAAAAAAGACCTCGAAGAAGACCTCGTTTATTATCTGACCGAATGTGTCCGTGAAATAGGAGAAGCGGATTTTGTGATAAGGTTCACTTTTGAGCAGTTTCCTTCAGCGGAACTGATGCAGCGCGTGCGCACGAGTGTTCATAAATTTTTTATGTACCAGAAGGAACTCGAGAGCGCAGCCATGAAAAAAATGCTGAGAACATCAATCATGCTTTTCATTATCGGGCTTGCCATTCTTGGCGTGTCACTTTGGCTGAATCATTTTATACTTTCGTCCGGTCATGTGTCGTTCGTCAACACAGTTTTTGCAGAAGGTCTTACCATTGTTGCCTGGGTATCCATGTGGGAAGGGCTTGCAACCTTTCTCCTGAACTGGGTACCCCATCTTTATCATATCAGGCAATACAGGAAAATTTCCGATGCCGAAGTGCTTTTTTTTCAGCAGCAGCTTCCCGTACCGGATGTAGCGGCAAGTTTATATGATCAGCCAAGGGTTTGAAGGTTAAGGGAAAAAAATATATCTTTTCAGCCTGTTGTGTTTTCACAGCACATTGTCCCTGGAAAATATCCTTAAGGCCTCTTACAGCCTTTCATTCTTTTAAGGTAATGGCTGGCTGTTTTTGCCTGGTTGACAGATATGTTCCGGACGGTTACTGTGATTTTTTATGAATGTACTTTGAATGACCTGTTTTTATGAACATGCCGGCAGATAATGCTGGTTTAAACTTTCCCGATGATAATGATTATGAAACGATTGATTGTAATGCTCTCCTTCGTACTTGCCTTTGCACTGCCTTTACAGGGTAGCGCCATTTCTTTTGACAATAATTTTTCTTCTAATATCACAACCACTTCAATCCTTTCCCGTTTTTCAGAACTTCGAAACAAAGTCAGCCCTTCGGCCCTGAATTTTGCCCTTTCAGGTTATTATGCGCTGAAATCCGAAGGGAAACTCGTTCGAGACGGCATCCTTACCATTATCGATTTCAACAAACCTTCATTCGATGACCGCCTCTTTGTGATCGATGTCAATGAAGGCCGTCTTCTCTATTCCGGGCTTGTCGCGCACGGCAGCGGGAGTGGAGAGATATTTGCCCGTTCCTTTTCCAATCATCCCGGTTCACACCAGAGCAGTCTCGGATTTTTCACGACGGGAGACACGTATGACGGTAAACACGGTTACTCTCTGAGGCTTCTCGGTATGGAGCCGGGTATCAATGACAAGGCTGAATCGAGAAGCATAGTGATTCATGGCGCAAATTACGTCTCTTACGACTATATCAGGAGGACCGGCCGTCTTGGAAGAAGCCAGGGTTGCCCTGCAGTCTCATTCGAGAATTTTCAGCATATCATCGATCTTATTAAAGGAGGCAGCTGCCTTTTCATATTTAAAAGTGATCGGGACTATGCCGATAAATCATCAATTATCCACTCCGATCTTGCCCGGCTTGTTTCCGTGCCCGATCCTTTTTCATAAAGTATCTTCTGCAATATGACCGGTATTCTGCTTTTTTTGCTTGCATTCAGTCCTGTACAACCGCTTCCGGGAAAACACGCTCCGGTCGATCAAGAGAAGGGAACGCGGCATAGAGTGACATCTGTGCACCATGAAAGAGGTTCCCATAGCTACACGATAGTCGATGCTATTCAGAATTATCTCAACAGGGCTTCCAGACAGCAAATTCAGAAAGGCGGCGGGCAGTTCAAACTGAACTCACAGTTGTACCGGTTTTACGCTTCCAGACATTTCCAGACAGTCTGGACAAAACCGGCGATGGTTTCCGAGCTGCTTGCCGCAATTGAAGCGATACCGGAAGATGGACTCGATCCTGCGGATTACCATATCAGGGAGATAAAAGAACTTGTCAGTCGCTTTCCATTGTCAGTTGAACAGCAGGCCCAGTACGATCTTCTGCTCAGCGATGCCTTTCTGACGCTTGCCAGCCATCTTCATTTTGGAAAAGTTGATCCTGAGAAACTTGAACCAACATGGAATCTCGGCGATTCAGAATCACACGCTGCTCTTGAAACGAAGCTTCAGCATGCAATAGCTGCCGAGCATGTTTCAATGATCTTGCAGGAGCTTCGTCCGAAAAATAGTAAATATGGTGAGTTGAAACGAGGCCTTGCCAGATATCGTGAAATTGCCGCGTCAGGTGGCTGGCCGGCAGTACCTCAAGGCCCCAAATTGCAGGAAGGCGACAAGGACAGCCGTGTAAAGTTCCTGCGCAAACGTCTTGAAGTGACGGGAGAACTCGTCGTTTCGACTCCCGATAGTTCTAATGTATACAAGGGTGAACTCGTCGAGGCTGTAAGGCAGTTTCAGAAACATAATGGCATCAATGCTGACGGAGTGGTCGGCAATGCCACCCTCAAGGCATTGAATGTTCCGGTCGAACGGCGGATCGAGCAGATCGGCATCAATCTCGAACGGTACCGGTGGTTTCTCGGCGACATTGGCTCAACCTACATCATGGTCAATATTCCGGATTTTACCCTGCAGTATGTGGAGAACGGCCAGAACCGCTGGAAGACAAGGGTCATAGTCGGCAAGCCCTATCGTGAAACACCGATATTCAAAGCCGATATGCAGTATATTATTTTCAATCCCCAGTGGGTTATTCCTCCGACGATACTCGACAAGGACGCTCTTCCTGAAATTCGTAAAAGCATGTCCTATCTTGACAAGAAAAAGCTGAGGATCTTCGACAAGGATGGAAAGGCTGTCGATCCCGCATCGGTCAACTGGGCACAGTACTCCGGGAAAAATTTCCCTTACAGGCTTCAGCAGACAGCAGGTGACCATGGTTCTCTCGGAAGGATCAAGTTCATGCTTCCGAACAAGTACATCGTTTATCTGCATGATACCCCATCGAAAGAACTGTTCGATAAAAATGTCAGAACTTTCAGTTCAGGATGTATCAGGGTCGAACATCCTTTCGATCTCGCACAGATCGTTCTTCGTGACAGCGTGAAATGGAGTGCCTCGAGGATACAGGCAGCTATCAATACCGGCAAAACTTCGACGGTATTTCTCCCGAAAAGGATTCCTGTTTTTATCCTCTATATGACGGCAGTTCCTGAAGGAGATGAACTGTTTTTCCCTGAAGATGTCTACGGCAGGGACGATGCATTGCTGAAAGCGCTCAACCTGCATGTTCCTGAACTGAAACCGTCCGATCTTGCCCTTTAAGCCGGATTTCGAAGGATTCAAACAAGAAGAGGCTGCCTCAGAGATAAACTGAGACAGCCTGTATTTTTTTGCTTAAAACCGGTCCATTTAGAGCTTTATACCAGCCCCCCTCTTTTCCTGGCTGCCTGACATAATATGTTCCTCCTTCGTTACAGCTCCATCTTCCGGTAAGATCGGCAAAAGCAATCGACTTAAGCAGGAAAAGCCCTGTCAGCACCAGTGACACCAATAGTTTCGTCATTCTGTCCTTAGATAATATTTTTAGAAAACCGGAATTGGTGGATAATGCTCTCGTGATTGCAGGTGAACGAGAACTGTAGGAAAGCTTTATTACATCAAAATAATTCTCGAATATCATTGAAACAATATTTTTCTGAATTTTGGGTTTTATTGCTTTCAATTCTCTTTATATGTATTGAATTATAAGTTAACGGTGTGAAAAGTGATGCTGTTTTTATAACTGTAAATATATGATTATAAAAGATTTGTGCATATGTTATGTAAAATAAGCGAAATAATATGAGGGGATTTTAGGTTATAACAATTGTTAAAATATTATAAGTAATAGGCTTAGGTTTTAGCTTTATAGAGATTTTATTTGCTTTAAAGCATTTTGCTTTTGTATATTTGCGACATGTAGTAGGAAGCCGGTATATACCGGTAAATGTTTAATATAAAATGTATGCCGAAAGGCAACATTATAATTTGTTGTAGTAAGTTAAAAACGGAGAATCTTATTATGAAAATGACAAAAGCATTAGTGGCAGCTGGTCTGGCAGTTATGCTCGGCGCAGGCACTGCATCCGCAGAGGATGGAAAAATCGGCCTTGGTTACCAGGGTGTCTTTGGTGGTGATCCATTGAATCTCAATGGCGTAAGTGCCCGTTACTGGTTCAATAAGAACGTGGGTGGAGAACTGAACGTATTTTATGGTGCAGTTGGTGCTTCACGCAATAGCGTTAATGTTGGCAATGCCGATCTGTTCCTCGGAACAGCAAAAGTGCTCTATGCACCTGTTGTAAAACAGAACAGCAAGTTCTATGTCGGTCTTGAAGGCGGTTACGGTTCTGTATCCGGTGACTGGATTCCTTCCAGTGTGGATGTGACACTCTGGACCGTCACTCCTTTCATGGGTGCTGAATATTCTTTCGCAGGCCTTCCTGAGCTCGGACTGAACTTCGAAGTCGGCTACAGAATGCACCACGTTGACACAAGTTGGCCAGGTACTGACTTGAACATACACGTGAACGGCACATTCGTGTCTCTTGGTGCTCACTACTACCTTTAATCCGAGAGGAAGACGAAGTATTGAGTCAGTTTCATAGGTTGCTGATCAGAAAAGCCCGGTTTTTGCCGGGCTTTTTTATTATGCAATCTGATGCCGATCGAAGGTGATGCAGGATTTCCAGTTCCGTTTCATTCATTCCCGAGTTGTGCCAGTTAGTGCCGAAACTCAGAACTCAAGAAGTTGCTGAACCTCGTTTGTAAATTCGCTTGTACCCATCTGTTTGACAAAAACCTCACCGGTTCGTTCATAACAAAGATGGATTTCATGAACACGCCACAGTTCGTCCCGGATCTTTCGTAGCGAGCGCTCCGTTTTGATCTCCAGGTATTTTCCCATCATCAAGGCCATAAAACAGACGAGCATATGAGCCCTGATGGCATCTTGGGTGCGATGAAAGATCGGTCTGGCCTGCAGGTCGGATTTGCTCATACGGAACGCCTGCTCCACGTTCCAGAGATCATGATAGTAGTCGATAACAGCACTACTCGACAGCTCCTTTTCAGGGATGTTGGTGAGATAACCTTTGATGCCAAGAAGCTTCTCTGTCTTTGCCTGAAGATCGGTATCGAAGATAAAGGGCTTGTCGGTGTCGTTGGTTTTCTTGACAAACTTTGCCCGCCGACCGGACTCGTTTTTTTCCAGCAGGGCAAGCGCCCGTTTGACCTGTTTATCGAACTCTCGCTTGTCCTTTTTGTACCGTGACTCCGAGAACTCACAGATCATGGTGGCATGCTTTACGGCAGACTTGTAGCTGAAGCGCCGTAGAGCCTTATCGCTACGCGGCAGTGTTTTGTGAACCTGATCAATGAAGCTCGCAGCAGTACTCGCCAAGCGAGCCCCTACGATGTAGCGGTATCCTTCATTCTCCAGTTTCAGCATGTTGTCTTTCGAGAGCATGCCCGCATCAGCCACAATAACCGGCTTGGTTTCGCCAACACGCTCCTGAAACCGTTGAATGATCTTGAGCATCGTTTTTCCCTCGAAGGTGTTGCCCTCGAACACCTCATGCATGACCGGAAAACCTGAACGGGTGGTAATGAGGCCAATGACGATCTGTGGTTGCATCGGCTTGTTGTCCTTGGAGAAGCCCGGCTTCTGAAAATCGTACTCCTTGAAGGATTCGAAGTACAGGGTGGTGACTTCGTACAATACCAGGCTGAACTGCTCCTGCAACTCTCCTTGAGCGGTCTTGATGGCTGCGGCTTCTATCTCCTCCTGATGCTCCAAGAGCTCTGGAAACAGGCGATAGAGGGTTCGCTTCGCATAGGTGACCTTGAAATGCAACTCAAGAAGCTCCATCGAGCGCAACTTTGATGTCGGCTCGATGATGCGCATGAGTGCCAGATCAAGATACAGTTCCGGCAAAGAGCCCAGGCCGCATTTTCGGGCACAGGCAAGCAGCGCATTGCGGGCAAACTGATGGGTGATGCCTTCGACGCTTGATTTGTCAAGAACCGCCTTGAACAGTGATGATGAAGATGGTGTATCAGTACCAGTATTAGCGAACAGGTTTGGCTGTCGGCAATAGGCTTCGACGTATTGTTTGGCCTCATCCAGCAACATTTCAAGCTCGTGCTCGTCGTGAGCGCTGCCAATATGCTTGAGAAAAGAACGAGCCGTTCCTTTATTCTGGACTACCTGTACGGCAGTTGCTCCAGATGCAGTCCGCACCTTTCTGATTTTCAAGTCCCCACGCATGGGGAGAAGATAGCATTAGTGCCAATACTCAGGAACTCGAAAATCTTAACTACAATAATATCAAGAACTTAATTTTCTTGGTCAGCGCTTTTTTAAATTTTGGCACAAGTCAGGATCAGAAAAGCCCGGTTTTTGCCGGGCTTTTTTATTATGCAATCTGATGCCGATCGAAGGTGATGCAGGATTTACAGTTCCGTTTCATTCATTGCGTTAAGACGGTAGCCTGAAAGCAACAGAAACTTGCTATCCCTGTTTCTTTAATCCCCTTGCCGATTATGCAGCTGTAACTTCACTGCTGTTTTACCTTTTTCCAATCAGGGTGTATAGTTCAGTACAGGAGCGAGCCATTTTTCTGCTTCCTTCACATCCATTCCTTTACGCCGGGCATAATCCTCGACCTGGTCTCTGCCTATTTTTCCGAGAATGAAATATTTCGATTCAGGATGTGCGAAGTAGAAGCCGCTCACCGAAGCGGCCGGGTTCATGGCGAAAGTTTCGGTAAGCGTCACACCTGTTGCGGCTTCTGCATTGAGCAGGGTGAAAAGTTCGGCTTTTTCCGTATGGTCTGGACAGGCGGGGTAGCCTGGCGCAGGACGGATACCGCGGTATGTTTCTGCTGTCAGTTCATTCGGTGTAAAGTGCTCATCCGGCGCGTAGCCCCAGAGCTCACGACGGACTTTTTCATGGAGCATCTCGGCGAAAGCTTCGGCAAGCCGGTCTGCAAGCGCCTGCGTCATGATGCGGCGGTAATCGTCATGCTCCTTTTTGAACCGCTCGAGTGTTTTTTCGATGCCGATACCGGCAGTTACGACGAAGCACCCGATATGGTCCATGATGCCGCTATCCGTCGGTGCAATAAAATCGGCAAGAGCAAGGTTCGGTTCACCCTTTTCCTTTTTCTGCTGCTGCCGGAGGGTGTGCAGGGTAAGCTGTACTGAAGTTCGTTCCTCGTTTGTATAGACCTCGATATCGTCGCCAATGCTGTTTGCCGGGAAAATGCCTGCAACGCCTTTTACACCGAGAAGCTGCTCTTTTTCGATCCTGTCAAGGAGGATGCCGGCGTCTTCGTAGAGTTTTTTTGCTTCCATGCCGAACTTTGCATCATCGAAAATGCCGGGAAACCTGCCGTGGAGTTCCCATGCAGCAAAAAACGGTGTCCAGTCGATATAGGGGCGAAGTTCCGCGACAGTGACATTTTCGAGAAGCGTAATGCCTGGTTTCAGCGGCTTTTGAACCGATGATGCATCGAAACCGGCAAGAAGGCGGTTGCTGCGTGCTTCATCAAGTCTGACGAACGATGCCGTAGCGTTGCGCGATGCATGGCTTTTCCTGAGCGCAGCCTGATCGGCTGCAAGATGGGCAAGGTATCCTTCCTTCAGCACCGGGTTGAGCAGGTTGCTCACGACCGGAACGCTTCGCGATGCATCGAGTACCTGCACGACCGGGCCGGAATAGACCGGAGCTATTTTCACGGCGGTATGGACTCTCGATGTGGTGGCTCCGCCGATGAGAAGAGGGATTTTCATGCCGCGGCGTTCCATTTCGGATGCGACATGAACCATCTCGTCAAGCGAGGGAGTGATGAGGCCGCTCAGGCCTATAAGGTCGGCTTTTTCACGTTCCGCGGCATCGAGGATCTGTTCGCAGGGCATCATGACGCCGATATCGACAACGTTGTAGTTGTTGCAGGAAAGGACAACAGAGACAATGTTTTTTCCGATGTCATGCACATCGCCCTTGACCGTTGCCAGAAGCACCTTGGCGGCAGGGCGGCTCTCTTTCTGTCCGGCTTTTTCCTCTTCGATGAAGGGGAGGAGCCAGGCGACCGAGCGTTTCATGACGCGGGCGCTTTTGACGACTTGAGGGAGAAACATTTTTCCATCGGCGAAAAGGTCGCCAATCTCGTTCATGCCGTCCATAAGCGGCCCTTCGATAACCTGGAGGGGGCTAGGGTAAAGTTGGCGGGCTTCTTCGGTATCTTCTTCGATATGATCGACAATACCCTTGATGAGCGCATGGCGAAGCCGTTCAGCAACCGGAGCACTTCTCCATTCGGCGGCTTTCACCTCGGCTTTTTCACCGCCATCGCGGAAGGTTTCGGCGAATGAAACGAGCCGTTCAGTGGAATCTGCACGGCGGTTCAAAAGCACGTCCTCTACATGTACGAGAAGTTCGGGATCTATTTCCTTATAGATGGCAAGCTGGCCTGCATTGACGATGCCCATGTCGAGCCCGGCATGGATGGCGTGGTAGAGGAATGCGGCATGCATTGCCTCTCTGACCGGCTCATTGCCCCTGAAAGAGAAGGAGACATTGCTGATGCCGCCGGATATTTTCGCATAAGGCAGGTTTTCCTTTATCCAGCGTACCGAGCGAATGAAATCGATCGCGTAATTGTTATGCTCTTCGATACCTGTCGCGACGGTCAGCACATTCGGGTCGAAAATGATATCCTCGGGCGGGAAACCGACCTCGAGGGTGAGAATGTCGTAAGCTCTTTTGCATATCTCGATACGGCGTTCGAAGGAGTCGGCCTGGCCCTGTTCGTCGAATGCCATGACGACGGCTGCTGCGCCGTACTGCAGGATCTTGCGGGCACGTTCCCTGAAGAGATCCTCACCTTCCTTGAGGCTGATGGAGTTCACGATGCTTTTGCCCTGTACGCACTGCAGGCCGCTTTCGATGACCAGCCATTTCGAACTGTCGATCATGACAGGCACGCGTGAGATTTCCGGTTCGGAGGCCACGAGGTTCAGGAACTCCTTCATGACTTTTTCCGAATCGAGCATTCCTTCGTCAACATTCACGTCGATCACCTGGGCACCGCTTTCGACCTGCTGGCGGGCGATGGAAAGGGCTTCGTCGTATTTCGATTCCTTGATGAGACGTGCGAATTTTTTCGATCCGGTCACGTTGGTGCGTTCGCCGACATTGATAAAGCCGGTGGTTGCGTTGACCCTGAGAGGTTCGAGACCTGAAAGCAACAGTTCATGGCTTTTCTCCGGTTTTCGGCGCGGTTTCAATGTTCTGACCGCTTCGGCGATCGCCATGATATGGTCAGGGGTCGTGCCGCAGCAGCCTCCGACGATGTTGACGAACCCGGACTGGGCAAATCCGGCGATCTGGGCCGCCATATATTCGGGTGAGTCGTCGTACTGGCCGAACTCGTTCGGCAGTCCGGCATTGGGGTAGACGCTGACATAGCTTTCAGCGATTCCGGCAAGGGATTCGATGAACGGACGCATCTGCTTCGAGCCGAGCGCACAGTTCAGGCCGACGCTCATGAGGTCGGGCATATGCGCGATCGAGATCCAGAAGGCTTCGGTGGTCTGGCCCGATAGCGTGCGTCCGCTGGCGTCCACAATGGTGCCTGAAACCATGACGGGAACCCGCCATCCGGTGGAGCTGAAAAACTCCTCTATGGCAAAAAGCGCGGCTTTGCAGTTCAGCGTATCGAACACCGTTTCAACAAGCAGCAGGTCTACGCCACCCTCCCTCAGCCCTTCGAGCTGCACGAGGTAGTTGTCGACAACTTCACGGAAGCTCACTGCGCGGTAGCCGGGGTTCGTTACGTCTGGTGAAAGCGAAAGGGTCTTGTTGGTCGGACCTATGGAACCTGCCACGAAACGCGGTTTGGCGGGCGTACGGGCTGTATATTCGTCAGCAGCTTTCCTGGCCAGCCGGGCGGCTTCGGCATTCAGTTCCCGGACGATGCTTTCGGTATGGTAATCCGACTGGGAAATCGGGTTCGCGTTGAATGTGTTGGTCTCGATGATGTCCGAGCCGGCATCGAGAAATTCGCAGTGCAGCTCATGAATGACATCGGGACGGGTCAGGACGAGGATGTCGTTGTTGCCGAGGAGGGAGTGCGGGTGTGAAGCGAACCTTGCGCCCCGGTAATCTTCCTCCGTCAGTTTGCGGCGCTGGATCATGGTGCCCATGGCGCCGTCCAGCACGAGAATGCGTCGATCGAGCAGGTTGAAAAGTGTATCCTTCATTCAATGAGCGGTGACTGCGTTTTAAAAAAAGAGAATATACGGGATTCCCCGGCAAATACCTTGTTAAGGCATCGCAGGATTGAAGGTTTTGAGCGACAAACGAGCATGCGGGTATAACAGCAGCCCCTGTCATGAGGGCTGCTGTGAGGAAATCATGATTGGGGCACCTTTTCTTCGAGCCAGGAATGCATGAGGTTTATTCCTTCTTCCGAGATCTGATGCGCTATGGGGTATTCTCGATAGACAAGGTCACGGACATGGTGCTGCAGCCATTCTTTCGAACGCCGTCCTTTTTCGATCGGCAGAACGTCGTCATACAGGCCATGCATAATCAGGAAAGGGAGATCGATTATATCCTGCCTGAGAGGTTCTGAAGGCAGGGATTTTTCAGGAAGATGGCCGCTGAGGGCGATAACGGCGTGCAGCAGTTCGGGGGCATGGAAAGCGGCAAGATAGCTCATGACAGCACCCTGACTGAAACCCATGAGAAAGACTTTGCCGCCGGGAGGATTGTATTCCGCTATGACTTCCCGGATGAAATCGATGAGCATTGTGCGTGCTTCAGCAGCGGCATCATAGTTCACGATGATACCGGTAGGGATGAATTCGATCGGGAACCAGCCGTACATGCCGAAATCAAGGGTGAGCGGGGCCCTTGCGCTGATGTAACGCATGCCTTTATGAAGCATCGGTGCAAGCTGGATCAGATCTTTTTCATTGCTTCCGTAACCGTGCAGCATGATCATGATCGGGGCGTTTTCGGGATTGGGCGGTGCCAGGTCAAGGCAGGTGAGAGAGAGGTTTCTGCGCTGAAGCATGAGCGTTTAATGTTATTGTTGTTCTTTTACTGTTCCGGTGATAAAACCGCCGCCGAGCACTTCGTCGTTTTGGTAAAAAACCGCGGCCTGCCCTTCAGCTATGGCGCTTTTCGATGATTCGAACGTTGCAGAGACCGTTTCATTCCTGAAAAGTTCGATCATGCAGGGTGTTTCCCGGTCACGGTAACGGATTTTTCCCGAAGCATGCAACGGGCAATCGAGCTTTTCGATACCGATCCAGTTCATGCCGGATACAAGGATTTTTCTGCTTTCCAGTGATGATTTTCTTCCGACATGGATACGGTTATGTTCAGGATCGAGGGCATTGACATAGAGCGGTTCCTTTGCGGAAATACCAAGCCCGCGCCGCTGGCCTATCGTGTAAAAAGGGTATCCGCGGTGTCTGCCGATCACCCTGCCGTTTTCATCGACGATCTCACCATCAGAAACTCTTTCCTCGAGCCCCGGTATGGCATTGACGAGATACCTGCAGTAATCGTCATGTGGTACGAAACAGATCTCCTGGCTCTCCTTTTTTTCTGCTGCTCTGACACCGAAGGATCGGGCGAGGGCGCGAACTTCCGGCTTCGTGAGCTTGCCCAGAGGGAAGACGGTTTTCGACAGGTCCTGCTGAGTGAGCATCCAGAGGAAGTAGCTCTGGTCTTTTTCCGGATCGGCTCCCTTGTAGAGTCGGTACCGCCCGTCGCTGAACGAAGCGTCGGCAAAGTGGCCCGTCGCCACGAAATCGGCATCGAGCAGTTTTGCGCCTTCAAACAGACCGAACCATTTGATTTTCTTGTTGCAAACCATGCAGGGGTTAGGTGTTCTTCCTGCAAGGTAGTCGTCATGGAAATAGCGGATGACCTCTTCCCTGAATTTGCTGCTGAGGTTCAGGGTGAAAACAGGGATCTGAAAATCCTCGTGGTCGCTGATGACGAGCTGCGAAGGCTGCAGCACAGGGTGTTCATCGGGGTTGTCGAGCACCCTGATGTTCAGGCCGGTAACCGAGTAGCCATCTCTCTTGAGCAGACATGCGGATACGGCTGAATCAACCCCGCCCGATATGCCGACAACTATTTTTTTCTTTTGGGTCATATTTTAACTGAGTTTATAGCCCGGACCGCCTCCACCTTCAGGAACGACCCACCTGATGATCCCATAAGGATCCGCAATTTCGCAAGTCTTGCAGTGCAGGCAGTTTGACGGATTCAGCCTTAATGAAGGTGCAGGTTCATACATAACTTCGTAAACCTGCGCAGGGCAGAAATGGTTGCATGGGTTTCCGAACTCGGTACGGCATTTGTCAAGGCAGATGTCCCTGACATGTTCAGGACCGATGACGAGATGGCAAGGCTGGTTCTCTTCATGCATGGTTCCCGAGCGGTAAACGCACTGGTCTTTTCCGAAAGTCAGCGTTCCATCGGGTTTGAAACTCTCTTTGAGGGCCATAAATGACGAGAGCCTGCCGGAAACCTTTTCCTGCTGAATCATGTCGCTTTCGCGACCGGTCAAAAAGCGGGGAAGCTTCAGTTGAAGACCGGCCTGGGCAAGTCCCGCATAAAGGCCTTTATCGAACGCTTTCCGGTAATTTCCTGCCGTATGAAGCTCCTCGAATGCCCAGGAATTCCTGAATCGGTCGGCGTAGCATGAAAGATATTCAAGCGAGAAATTGTCATGGACGGTACAGTCGAAAAGCGTTTCAGCCGCGAGTGTGCCTGATTTCATGGCAAGATGTATGCCTTTCTGCCGCTGCAGGTTCACCATTGCGGCGGATTCCCCGGTCACGAGGAAACCCTGTCCGTAAAGGCCGGGCAGTTCATCACAGGTACCCGCACTTATGCTTCTTGCTCCTGACTCGATCATTTTTCCATCTTCGAGCAATCTGCGAAGGAAAGGGTGCTGCTTGAACAGCTGAAGGTTCAGGTGCGGATCGCAGATCGGGGATGAAGGCCCGATCGATGTGACGAACCCGATCGAGAGCAGGGTCGATGTCATTGCATAGACCCACCCTCCTCCGTACCGGTCTGATGGGAGCGGGTAGCCGAAAAGGTGATTGATCTCGCCTGCCGTGATGCGGCCTTCAGGAATTCGCCATGTCTCCTTCACTCCGGAGGAGTGATATTTCCGACGATCTGAGGCGCCGGAAGGAAGCACTTCGGGCAGTTGCCGCAGGAACGATCCCTGCGATCCTTCTCCAATCACGAAAGCTTTCGCTTTAAGGATGATTCCCGGTTCAAAACCGGTTTTTTTCCGGCCTTCCCTGTCAATGCCCCTGTCGTCCGTAACGATACCGGTAAGCCTTCCATTTTCAATTACAGGTGTTGCCGCACCGGTAGAGTCAAAGAACTGTATCCCTTCCTGCTGAGCAATTTCGGCCAGCCAGGCGCCGAGCCGGCTGAGCGAAACAAGGAAACAACCCTTGCTGCTGAAAGGTTCAGGGACAATAGGGAAGGAAAATTTCTTTCCGGCAGTGAGAAACGAAACGTGCTCTCTGGTGACTTCCGATTCGACGGGACACCCTTTCTCAAGGAAATCAGGGAAAAATTCCATGAACGTCACCGGGTCGAGAACCGCTCCGGAAAGCAGATGGGCACCGGCATAACGGCCCTTGTCTACGATGGCAATTTCAGCGGCAGGCCCGCCGCTGCGCTTGAGGAGATGCTGCAGATGAATGGCTGATGCGAGATTTGCCGGTCCACCTCCTATGTAGAGGATATCGAACTCCAGTATGTCACGTTCAGTGTTCAAATCGGAAAGCTGTCATTTTTTTGTGGTCGCTCCATTAAACGTAATCGATCGCAACCATTTCCGTTACAATATATCGCGGCTTTTCTGAAACAAAAAAATGACTTCAAACCGACCCGGCCCTTTCAAGCAGCTCTCCTGCAAGGTCGAGTGACGCCGGTGTTATGTTGTTGCCGCTGACAAGTCCGGCAATAGCCAGAAGACGGCTTTCCCTGTCAAGTGCGGTTACTTTCGTTTCTGTCCTTTCATCCTTTACGGATTTCTGCACAGAGAGATGCAGGTCGGCCACTGCGGCAATCTGGGGCAGATGAGTGATCGCGATGATCTGGTGAAGCCTGGATAATTTCTTCAGGCTTTTTCCGACTGCTTCGGCAACCCGGCCGCTGATGCCGGTGTCGATTTCATCGAAAATGAGGATCGGCAGCCGGGCGGATTCCGCCAGTGCGCTTTTCATGGCAAGCATCACTCTCGATATTTCACCGCCGGATGCTACTTTGGCCAGCGGCTTGGGTTTTTCTCCAGGGTTGGCGGAAATCAGGAATTCAATGCGGTCATACCCGGTTTCAAAAGCGGTGAAACAGTTGTCTTCGATCGAGATGTCCCCGTCAGGGTCCTTGTCGTTCGTTATGCTTACAACAAAAGAGGCTTTCGGTATTCCAAGCTCCGCAAGATGGTGCCTTACCACATTTTCAAGTCTCAGGGCCGCTTCGCGGCGTTTTTCGGAAATCGACAATGCAAACCTTGAGAGTTCTGCTTTCCTGATCGAGATTTCCTCCCTGATCCGTGCGTTATTTTCCTCGAGGTTTTCCTCGATACCAAGGCGCTCCTCGAGCACTTTTCTCAGCTCGACAAGGCCGGAAAAGTCCAGAGCGTATTTCCTGCATATCCTCTGCAGCTGGAGCTGCCGTTCCCGAAGTTCTTCAAGTCTTGCAGCATTGAAATCGATAGAGGAAACATACCTTCCTGTGAAACGGTACAGTTCGTCTATACCGCTTCTGGCTCCCCGGATTTCCTCGATATACGGTTCAAAGCGTTTATCGATGGTTGCAAGTTTTTCAAGGGTATGCAGGGCCGAGGTTATTCCGGTGTACACCGATTGTTCGTTATCATAGAGCAGGTTTCCCAGTATGGTACAGAGACTGAACAGGTTCTCGGCATTTTCCAGCAGGGTGATTTCAGTGTCGAGGGATTCCTTTTCACCCTCTTTCGGGTCAAGAGCGGAGAGTTCGTTCAACTGAAATTCCAGCAGTTCCTTCTTTTCCTGTAGGGAGGCACTTTCCCTTTCCAGTGATTGCAGCCGCGTTTTCAGCTCGGATAAACAGAATCTGACTTTTCCATAGGCATTTACATCGGAAGCGGTTCCCGCAAAATCATCGAGCATGGCTTCATGGGTGTCGGCATGTAGCAGCAGCTGGTGTTCGTGCTGTCCGTGAAGGTCGATCAGCAGTTCTCCGACCTGTTTCAGGAGAGCCACCGTACACGGGGTATCGTTGATAAAACACCGGGATTGCCCTGTAGCGGAAAGCTCACGGCGGATAATGAGCTCCGGAGTGGCTTCAATGTCGGCTTCTTTAAGGAGTGGCGCGATTTTTTCAGCGTGTATCTCTTTCAGGACAGCTTCTATGACAGCCTTGCCGGTGTCTGAACGGACCATGTCGCTGCTGGCTCGTTCACCGAGTACAAGGCCAAGGGCTCCGACGAGAATTGATTTTCCTGCGCCTGTTTCTCCGGTAATGATGGTCAGGCCGGGCTGGAACTCAATGGAAAGTTCACGGATCAGCGCGAAATTTCTGATATAAAGGCTGTACAGCATGGCTGTTTATCCCGGAGTGCGTTTTCAATGATGACGGAGACTCTGGATACTGAAGGTCGTTGCATTTTGTTGATGCGGACAGGCAAAAAGCCCTGTCGAGGGCTTTTGCTGCATGGTTGTCATTCTGTCCGGCGGATGCCTATCTGTTCTGCTTCGAAGCACCGTCAGAACTTTTTTTATCATCAGTTTCAGGTTCGTTCTGGGCTTTCTTGAACTCTTTTATGCCTTTGCCCAAGCCCCTAGCAAGTTCCGGCAGCTTGTTCGCTCCGAAAAGCAGCACAATAGCCAGAAAAATAAGGAGAATTTCTCCGCCGCCTAAACCGAACATTTGTTTCTCCCCGGAAATTTGAATGATAAACAATCCCTTACTTTATCCTATATAAAAAATATGTGAAGCTAAACCAACTCTTTTTCAGAAGAAAGAGCGTAATTTCTTTTCCTGTCAGTACTTTGCCAGAACAGTTTCCCCGGCGCGCGTTTTAAGCCCCGGACGGACCAGTATCGTGACGGAAGAGGGAAGGATGACATCGACCCTCGACCCGAATTTGATCATTCCGAACCTTTTGCCAGCCCTGACGGTATCACCTTCCTGAAGCGTGCAGACGATTCTACGGGCAAGAAAACCCGATACCTGGGAGAAAAGAACCCGTACCGATCCGTTATCGATACCGATTTCCATTTTTTCATTGTTTTCCATACTCCGGTGATCGAATGCCATATGAAAAAGTCCTGGACGATAACGGAGAAAGGTTACTTTGCCGTCGACAGGAATGCGGTTGACATGGACGTTGAACGGGGACATGAAGATGCTGATCAGGGTTGATGGTCCCCCGGTGAAACTCTCATGGTGTTCCTGGACGAGAATGATTTTACCGTCGGCAGGCGCAAGGATAATGCGATCATCATCCGGAATGTTCCTGTTCGGGTCACGGAAAAAATAAAAAGTGAACAGGAGAAAGCATGAACTTGCAAGCACTGCTGCTGTTGATGCCTGTGCGGGCAGAAGCAGTGCCGTTGCGTCAAGCAAAAGACAAAAAAGGAATACTTTGATGATGCTGCTGTTGCCGTAAGGAGTAACCATCGGTCGATAAGCGGTGTCGTTGATTTTTTATGATAAGTCTCACCATGATAATTATTTATCTTGTACATGAAAAACAACGGAAATGTTTTTTTATCCGTTGATCCGGTTGATATTCCATGGAGAACCTTATTTCATTACAGGTCATGTGCGGTGAATCCGTTTGAAAAAAAATTTCTCGAACAGCTCAGAACAAGAAAGCTTGTACAGGAAAAGGACCGGATACTCTGCGCTGTTTCCGGAGGTCCCGATTCAATGGCTATGCTTTCGCTGTTCATTGCGGTACGTCCTGTTCTTCACTGTGAGCTTGCCGCAGCGCACTGCAACTTTCAGCTGCGCGGTCCGGAAAGTGATGCGGATGAACGTTTTGTTGCTGATTTCTGCCGCACACAGGGGATTGCATGTTATGTTGAACATTACGATACTCGTTATGCTGCTGCAGGTATGAAGAAATCCATAGAAGAGACGGCGAGAGTACTGCGATACCGTTTTTTTGAAAGACTTGTCGATGAAAAAGCATTTACGAAGATTGCCACCGGCCATCATGTTAACGACAATGCGGAAACGCTTCTTTTCAACCTGTTCAGGGGAGTTTCCCTGCCCGGCCTTACCGGTATCAGGGCTAAGAACGGACGGATCATCCGGCCCATGCTTCTTTTCCACAAGGCCGACATTCAGGCATACCTGAAGGAAAAAGGCATTGATAGCTGTGAGGACAGCAGTAATGTTCTTGAGGAGTATGACCGTAATTTCATCAGGAATCGGGTAATTCCGCTTATCGAGGAACGCTTTCCCCATAAATTGCTCCCTTCGCTCCAGCGGCTTTCCGAACAGGCCGGCGAACTCGAGGAGTTCCTCGAACTTTATTTTGAGGATCTTGCCGCCCGGGAGCCGGGGCTTTCTTTTTGCAAGGGGGAACTTGACGCCGATGCCTTGCGCCGGCGAACGATTTTCGAGCAGAAAGAGATTTTCAAGCGGGCACTGCGGGATATTGACGCAACCGTTGACTCCCGGACACTTCAGAAACTGGCCGCGCTGCTGCAATCACAGCCGGGGAAAATGGTTATGGCCGGAAAAAATGTGCGTGTGCTCTGGAAGGGAAAAAAGCTCCTGTTTACAAAGCAAGCATGAACTTTTCAGTTCCTGTTTCTTGTTTTTATCAGACTTGGTCCAATCCCTGTTCCTTATTTTCCCCTTTTTGTAAGGTTACTGCTTTTGATCGGCATGCTTGAAAAACTCGATTGGAATATTGGCTGTGATGATAACCGATTCCAGATTTTGCTGGACCTGTATTCTGTCAAGAACCTGTTTTATCTGCTTTGTTGTTCTCGTGCCGGAAATTTCCGAAAGTTTGATAGCACCCCAGAGGAAGGTCGAAGCAAAATAGGCGGCACGGCGTGTCGGATAAATCCATTCGCTTTCCCCTTCGATTCCGTCGTTGAATTTGACGGAAAGAGCAAGGTGCTGGATACTGTTGAGGTTTCCGACAGTTTTCATATCCTTGTTTCCGGAGGTCAGGCTCTGGAGTGCACCCGATGTCCATACAGCGGAAGGGAGTGCAAACCAGAGGTGCGATTTGTAGACAGTTTTCCCGATCATTGCGTTTGAAAGTGAATCTCTCTGGAAAAAACTGCCTGACGGTACAAGGAACCCTTCGAGCATGTTTCTGCTGTTTGCAATCGCTATGCGTCTCGGCCCGAGTGAGCAGAGCCAGAGTTTTGGTCCGAGCTCATAACACGGGTATCCTCCGATTTTCTCTGTAGAGGAACTGTTTTTTTTCAGGAATGTTTCCGGCAGTTTCTCAGAAAACGGGCCCCATGCTACACCGAGAAAGTTCTGTTCCCGGAAACCGGTCCTTTTGAAACTGATCAGGAGGGTGTCGAGGTCTTCTGAAGGATTGATGCCAGTTGCTTTCAGAAGGGTATCGAGACGGCCTTCCGTCTTGAACAGCGGGGATTTTTTCAGGGAATCGGGAATGACCTCCTTCCAGAGGCGGCTTGTCCTGATATCCTTCAGGCCGACATAAATCAGTGCATCGGTTTTGCCTGGAATATGGTCGATGATAGTTCTCAGTTCAGGGCTCAGCGTCTCAGCCTGTTTTCTCGGTTTGTTCCAGTTGATCCAGAGTATAACAGACAGGAATGTGAGGAAGCCGATAATGCTGATGGAGATAAGGAGTCCCGGCCCTTTTTTAAAGGATCGTTTTTCAGTGGTTACCTCTGGTGCCGCTTTGCTCTCCATACATCTTCAGATTATGAATTGTTCTTGATAGCATCCCGGGCCAGCTTATCGCACCGGTTATTGTAAGGATTGTCGCTGTGACCCTTTACCTTGTGGAAAGTTACATCATGGATTTTAATCAACTTCAGGATTTTTTGCCACAGATCGACATTTTCCACATTTTTTTTAGCAGCCGTTTTCCAGTTGTTCATTACCCAGCGTTTCAGCCATCCCTCGTTTATCGCGTTGACCAGATAGCTTGAGTCACTGTACAAATCCACCCTGCAGGATTCCTTCAGGGCTTCGAGAGCTTCAATGGCTGCGCCAAGCTCCATGCGGTTGTTGGTAGTTGCCGGTGAGAACCCGGAAATTTCCCGAACGGAATCACCGTACATCAGGAGCGCTCCCCACCCTCCTTTTCCCGGATTGCCGCTGCAGGCGCCGTCGGTGTATACTGTGATTTTCTTTTTTTCCATTGAAAAAAAAAGCTCAACCATGTATGATTGAGCCTTTCTAAATAGATTTTCTCTCTTTTCCGGCTGAATGTCAAACCGGTTTTATTTTATCAGTTTGGCCAGATCTGCAGTACCGGTTTTAGAGAGGATCTTCATGGCTTTTGCTGTCAGCTTGACCTTGACAAACCGTTTTTCCTCCTCGATCCAGATTCTCTTGGTATGAAGGTTCGGCTCAAAACGGGTGCGTACATGGTTATTTGCATGAGATACCGTATTGCCGTACTTTGGCCGCTTACCGGTCAGTACACAAACTTTGGACATGGTGCATTAAATTGGTGTTAAAAAAACGAAACGGAATATAACAATAGTTTTGTAAACAGGAAAAGTATTGTTTCACGGACGAATGCCGACAGCACAGACCATCATGGAAAGCACGTAAAGAAGAGTGCCGAATGCGTTGTACCAGACCGCTTTTTCGCGTGGGTCGTCAATGAGAATTTTCTGCATGGGCAGTTGTGCGATAAGCAGGACAAGTGCCAGACCGATAGTCACGAAAGACGCTCCTTTCATGACCAGAATAAAAATGGCCGCTATCTGGGCGAGATCCATGATGACGGATGCGAGTATTGCGGCTTTTTCCTCTCCGAGCTGCACCGGTATGGATGCAACCTTCCGGATATGGTCACCGACAACCGACTTGAAATCGTTGAGCGTCATGATCCCGTGTGCACCAAGGGAAAAAATGATCGCAAGGGCAATAGTTTCTCTCGATGGGACGCCCTGGGTGATCGAGAAACTTCCTGTCAGCCAGGCGACACCTTCATATGCGAGGCCGACAATGAGATTGCCGAACCAGCCGTTCCTTTTTGCCCTGATCGGAGGCCCTGAATATGCGTGGGACATGAGAACACCGACAAAGGCTATAGCAACGACATAAGGGTGGATGGAGAGTGCGACGAGAAATCCTGTAATAATTAGCCCGAATGTTATGAGCCAGCTTGCTGATTTGGAAATCTTGCCCGCAGGTATGGGTCGTTCAGGTTCGTTGATGGCATCGACCTCACGGTCGAAGTAGTCGTTCATTGTCTGCGACATGGCGCACATCAACGGTCCTGCAAGAATGACACCACGCAGAAGTATGGACCAGTTTTCAGCGATATTTTCGCCGGTCGAGACTACACCGCAGGCGAAAGCCCACATCGGAGGAAACCATGTTACCGGTTTCATGAGTGGAATTATCGCGGACGGTTCAATCCTGAAGCCTGGCTTGTTTACATTCTCCAGTGCTTTATGGATAGCTTTCTGCCTTGCATCGCTCATTCCCGCCTGGCGGATCTTTTCACTGATGCTTTGCTGTAATTCAGGATTGAGCGTATTGCGTCCGTTCATGGGTGTAATGATTCCTGCATCGGCTAAAAACACGAGAAACAGTATACACGTTTTTGTATCTAAAAAACAAGAAATTAGTTGGCTTCCGGCTTGTACTTTCCGGCAAGTTCGGCGTTAACTTTCAGGAGTTCGGTGAACTTTTTCTCAGCCACACCGCTTTCAAGAGCTTCCATGGACAAGGTGAATCCTTCATCGACACATCCGGCTCTTCCCGAAACATAGCATGCCATTGCCGCGGTATAGAGAGCGGCGTCAATGTATGCCTGTGATGCGCTGCCGTCGAGGATTTTACGGATAATTGCTGCGTTTTCATGCACAGTTCCTCCCTGGATTTCAGAAAGTGCATGATGGTCCAATGCGAAATTTTCAGGATAGACGGTATGCTGGAACACTTTTCTGTTCTGTATTTCAGTGATGAACGTGGGACCGTTCAGGCTCGGTTCGTCAAGCGCTATGCCTTCCCTGGTCATCGAATGGACAATCATCGCATGCCGGGTTCCGGTCTGAAGGAGCACCTTGGTATAGAGTTCCATCAGCTGCTGGTCGAATACACCCACAAGCTGGCGTTTTGATCGTGCGGGGTTGATCAGCGGACCAAGGATATTGAAAATGGTTCTTATTCCAAGTTCCCTTCGCACTGGAGCGACCCGTTTCATCGATGGATGGTAGAGCGGCGCGAAGAGGAAAGCAAATCCCGTCCTGGCGAACTGCTCTTTTGTTGCTTCAGGGGGAAGGTCAATGGTAAATCCGAGAGCTTCGAGGACATCTGCACTGCCGCAGCTGCTTGTTACCGAACGGTTACCGTGTTTGGCGATCGGAACTCCGGCGCTGTTTGCGATAATCGAAGCGGTTGTGGAAATATTGAAGGTGCCGGCATGGTCACCTCCGGTTCCGCAGGTATCAACGACATTTTCGCCCAGGTCGATCACCGTTGCCCTTGCCATGAGGCTGCTGCATGCGCCTGCAGCTTCTTCCGGGCTGATGCCGTTTTTCTGCTGTAAAGCGAGAAGAGCGGCAATGACGGTATCGGAAAATATTCCGTCCATGATATTGTTCATACAGCGGGTCATTTCCTCCTGTGTAAAATGACTGCCGTCAAGCATTTTCTGTAGCAGATCCTTTTGCGTCATAAAAAAACGGTTCGCAAATGAAACGGAATAATTGTAAATGTAAATTATAAGAAGAATTGATCGTATTTCAAGTTTCCTCATTTTCCTGAGGCGGTTTTTTTAATTCCGGACTATGCATATGGATGTTGACGAGCAGAAATCATTCAGGGAAGCTTCTCTGAAAATGGTTCTGGAAAAAATGAAGAGCATGTCGCTCGATGCCTGTATTGTAACTGATCTCGCGGTAATTCGATGGCTTACCGGATTCAGCGGTTCGAGCGCAAGGATGCTCATAACTCGCACGGAAAGCCGGGTTTTTACCGATTTCCGTTACCGGGAGCAGGCTGCGCATGAGGTTCAGATGGCTGAAACGGTTATTACCTCGGAAGGATTTATCAGTGAACTTGCATCGGGGCGCTACCCGCTTGGCGAAGTCGTGGCGCTGCAGGCCGAGAATATCACCTGGCAGGAGGCACAGAGGATCATTGAAAAGCTCGAAGGGAAACAGCGGGTCATCCCTGTGCATTCTTTTTTTGATGAGTTCAGGATGATCAAGAACGGTATCGAATTCGAGAAGATGCGCCGTGCGGCCGACATCAGCGAGCGGGTTCTTGAACAGGTTATTCCGATGATTACACCCTCCGTTACCGAGCTCGATATTGCCGCTGAGATTTCCTACCTGCACAGGAAATACGGCGCCGAAAAAGATTCTTTCGATCCTATTGTAGCCGGCGGGCCTCGATCGGCAATGCCGCATGCACGTTCCTCCAACAGGCGGTTTGTGCCCGGTGAGCTTGTCATTATCGATATCGGATGTGTGTTTGAAGGATATGCATCCGACCAGACAAGGACCGTTGCCCTTGGCCGGGTTTCGGATGAAGCCCGCAGTGCGTATCGTATAGTCCGGGATGCACAGGCATTGGGCCTCGAATCGGCCCGGTGCGGGATGCCCGCAAAGGAGCTTGACGATCTCGTGCGCCGTTTCATAAGCGGACACGGTTATGCCGGGGAGTTCGGTCACGGGCTCGGGCACGGGGTCGGCCTCGAAGTGCACGAAAACCCGAGAATAAGTCCGAAAGGGGAACATGTGCTGCAGGAAAACATGGTTTTCACGATCGAACCGGGGATCTATCTGCCGGGAAAATTCGGTGTTCGCATTGAAGATACGGTAGTGATGGGGCCGCATGGAGCAACCCCTTTTCAACGGTTTACGAAAGAGTTACTGGAATTGTAGGGTTTACAAACACGAGTGCTATGGAAAGCAGTTATTGCCTGGTGATTACAACGGTTCCCGACAGGGAGGAAGCCGAAAGCCTTGCCGAGGGAATCCTCGACAACCGTCTCGCAGCGTGTGTCCAGATGTCGGAAGTAAGGAGTTTTTTCCTCTGGGAAAGTTCTCTGCAGAAAGAGAATGAAATCGTGATGTACATAAAAACCACAGATGCCTGTTACGGCGAACTGGAATCCTATATCAGCCAGTATCATCCCTACGATGTACCCGAAATAATCAAACTGCCCGTGACCGGAGGTCTCCCCGGTTATCTCGAATGGCTCCGATCGACCACAGCTGCGCGGGGGCCGGTTTGAGCATATGCAGATGACAGTTCATCTACCGTGATACAGGTTTATAGATCAGCAGACCGGCTGTTGCGATTGACGCAAAAACAGCTCCTGCCATAAAAGTTGCCGGTGCTCCCGAGACATTCCACAGTGCTCCTGCAATGATGCTCGACAGCAGGAGAGCTCCTCCGCTTATAAGGTTGAAGATGCCGAACGCGGTGCCTCTCAGATCGGCTGGTGCAGCATCGGCTACCAGTTTTGAAAGCAGGCCCTGCGTCAGCGCCATGTGGATTCCCCAGAGTGCCGCTCCGCAGAAAGCGATGACCGGAGTTGCCGCGATGGCAAGCACGATATCGGAGGCGATCAGGAGAAGAGTTCCGGGGACAAGCAGCATTTTAGGCTGAAATTTGTCCGCGGCCTTTCCTGCCGGGTATGAAAAGATGGAATAGGTAACGTTCATGACAATCATGATCATGGGTACCATGCCCGGCGAGAGCCCGAGCTGCTGGGCGCGCAGCACGAGAAATGCATCGCTGAAACGGGCCAGTGTTAATACCGAGCCGAGGGTGACGATAAGCCAGAACTGATAGGGAAGGCGGCCAGCGTCAGAGAACGTGAGGCGTTTTCCTGCTTCATAAGCTTTTTGTGACGGTTCCGGTACTCCCAGGATAAGCAGGAAGACTGAAAGGAACGCCGGTATGACAGCTATCCAGAGCACGGCTTTGATGTTTCCTGCGAAAAAGGCCATGAATGCCAGCGCGAGCAGCGGTCCTGCAAAAGCCCCAACCGAATCGAGGGACTGGCGCAGTCCGTAGGCTGTGCCGCGCATATCCTCCGGAACAAGATCCGCCACAAGCGCGTCCCTCGGTGCCTCCCTTATCCCTTTGCCGATCCGGTCGGTGAAACGTGCGGCAAACACCCATCCTATTGTGTTAGCGAGAGGGAAAAAAGGCTTGGTAAAAGCACTGAGCCCGTAGCCGAGAACGGCAAGAAACTTGCGCTTGCCGATATAATCGCTGATCGCACCGGAAAACACCTTGGTTATGGACACTGTTGCTTCGGCGATCCCTTCGAGTATGCCGATTGTCAGCATGGAAGCACCGAGGACCGTCGTCAGAAAAACAGGCAGCAGGCTGTGAACAAGTTCCGAAGAGATATCCATGAACATCGAAACGAACCCGAGTGCCCAGATGCTTTGAGGAAGTGTTCGCTTCCATGTTCCGGGGGAACTGGATGTTTCGTGTTGTTTCGACATGATCTCTCTTTTCAGGCTCTTTGGAAAAGCGGCCTCAAATCAGAAGTCAAGGAGGTCAGGACAAGCAGGGGATTGGCGTTGCGTTCCAGAGCACGGATAGCATCTTCGGTGATGGTCGAGATGCATAAGAAATCGGGTTTAGAAAAATTTTTTGCGAACCGGTCGATTGCATCGGTGATATCGGGATTGTTCAACCCGGGGAAATGCGGGTTGATGATGCGGTGATTGACATCCTGAAAGAAAAGAAGCAGCGATGCGAGGAAAAGGGTAAGTTCGCTTCGCGAAAGGTTTTTTGCATTCTGCTCGCAGGAAGTGACAGCCTCATGGAAGCGGCTTGGGGTGAGAACCATACGCAGGAAATCAAGAGCCTGATTACGGATTGCAATGGTTGGTGTTTCCTCGTGATTACCGGTCCGGCTGTTCATGAGTTCCCAGGCCAGACGAAGGTTGCCCCTTGAAAAATTTACGATGAAACCCAGTTCCGGTTCAATGATATCGGGGTGGTTGTACTGCAGCCATGAACGAAGGTCAGCTGGAGCCACCCTGGAAAACCAGAGGGTCTGGCAGCGCGACCTGATGGTCGGAAGTACTGCTTCCGGTCTCGATGAGACAAGAATGAAAACGACATGGGCAGGTGACTCCTCGAGCAGTTTCAGCAGTTTGTTTGCTGCTGAAAGGTGCAGTCTCTCAGCCTGGGAAATAATGAAAACCTTTTTGTTCCCCTGTCCAGGCATGAAGGACGCTTTATGCTGGAGGTTCAGAACCTGTTCGGTCAGAATTCCCATGGAGCGTTCCATGGCAGGGGAGAAATAGGGGTTCTGCTTTTTCTGTTCAATCAGTGTGTCATACCGCTCCCTCGCTTCGGCAAATCGTTTGTTTTCCTTCGTCGAATCCGTGTAATCAAGCAAAGCCGATTCAACAGGAAAAATATATTCGACGTTTTGATGCATGAAATCCCGTACCCTGAGGCAGTCAGGGCATGTTCCGCATGAGCCCTCATGGTTCGGATCTGCCGAACGGCAGTTCAGAATGGAAGCTACTTCGAAAGCCGCGGATTCCTTTCCGGAGCCTTCAGGTCCGGCAAATAGATAGGCATGAGCGAAACGGCCGGTCTCAAGGGCTTTTTTCAGAATGCGAATCTGCTGTTTCTGGCCGATGATGTTGTTCCAGCTCATACCTGCATTGTATTGTTCAGATGAAGGTCAGCCAGTTATACGGATCGTCGCCGGTTTTGACAATTTTCAGATAATTATGCTGGAGCGCCTCGGTGATCGGACCGCGTTTTTCGTTGCCGACCGGGTACTTGTCGATGCTTCTGACCGGTGTTATCTCGGCAGCCGTTCCGGTAAGAAAGACTTCATCGGCAACATAGAGGGCTTCCCTCGGAATCAGTGTTTCCTGGATCTGATACCCGAGCTCCCTTGCAATATGGATGACCGCATTGCGGGTTATGCCCGGAAGGATCGACTGGGCCGTCATCGGCGTGTAGATGATTCCGTCGCGGATCACGAAAATATTCTCGCCGCTGCCTTCCGCAACATAACCGTTGATATCGAGCGCGATTCCTTCGGCATAGTCGTCCGCAAGTGCTTCCATCTTTATGAGCTGCGAATTCAGGTAATTTCCGCCGGCTTTCGCCCATGAAGGCATGGTGTTGGGAGCGGGTCTGTACCATGAAGAAACGCGGACATCGACGCCGGTTTCAAGAACATCCTCACCAAGGTAGGAGCCCCATTCCCATGTCGCTATGGCAACTTCTATGGATGCGCGGTGCGGATTTACACCGAACGCTCCGAGCCCCCGGTAGACGATCGGACGGACATAGCAGGATTTGTGGCTGTTTGCGTGTATGGTGCTGATAACAGCGTCTTTAAGTTCTTTTTCGGAGAAAGGAATTTCAATACGGTATATCTTTGACGAATCCCTGAGGCGTCTGATATGATCATCGAGAAAAAGAAGGGCCGAGCCTTTCATGGTTTCATAGCAGCGGATACCCTCAAAAGTGGTTGAACCATAGTGAACAGCATGTGAAAGGACGTGAATTTTCGCGTCATTCCAGTCAACGAGTTCACCGTTCATCCATATTTTAGCAGACTTGTTCATGATACGGACATTGGATAGTATTGCATTACGGATATAAACTTAAAAGATATATTGTTTTGAATTTTTTAAAAGGAAATGAAGGTGTTTTTCTGAACTTGCCTTTCTGACGTTCCTTTTTTACATCCCGGCAGAAAGAGATGATGCCTGAAGGAAGATTTTCGAATGAATGTGCAGGTACTGTCCCGGCCTGTTTCAAGACCGGGAACAGTTGATTTCAGCAGGTCAGTAGATTCTTTCGTAAACGCCTTCAACTTCGCGGTAGATCGGTTCGTAGGAACCGGAAACACGGCCGAAGCATATGCCCATCGATTCATAAATTGCAACCTGGTCGAGGTCTACATAGCGCTGGGTGATTGCCTTGCTCGATTCGATGTACTCGATCTTGCGCCCCTTGATCTTGGAGATCGTAACGCCGGTTTTACCTTCGAGAAGCAGCAGCACTGCCCCTCCGCCTGCCTCGAATCCGAAATTGATATCGTAGGCGGATGAGTTGCCTGCACGCACGAGGTGACCGGGATGAATTTCACGGACTTCCGGAATTTCATAGATCCCCTCGACGAACATACCGGTATCTTTCATGAACTGCGGTATTGACGGGTCCGCTTTCAGCCGTTTCTGGATCTGCTGGCAGGTGTATTTTCCCGCGCCTGCAAGTTTTTTGTGCCCGAAAGCGTCGATACCGGCGGATTCGTCGACGATATCGCTGCCGTCGGCATTTTTCAGCCCTTCGGCAACCACTACGGTATAGGTGCCGCTGTGAACATCGCTTTCCCTGATCCGGCGGGTGAAGCGTTCCCTGAGGTGTTCGTAGACGATATCCCAGTTTGCCGGTATTTCAGGAATGAGGATGCAGTCGGCTTCCGCCGCAATACCGCTGCGGAAAGCGGTATGACCGGCATAACGGCCGAATACTTCGGTGACCAGGACCCTGTTGTGGGTTTTGCCCGTCGTTTTCAGGTCATGCACGAACTGCGCGATCCGGTTTACGGTCGAGTCGCCGCCGACCGAGTAAGTCTGCAGGTCGAGGTCCATGGTTTTGGGGCAGTGAACGCACTGGATACCATTCTGGTTGAGATCGACCATGACACTGCCGGAGTCGTCGCCGCCGCTGATGATTAAAGCGTCCAGCTCGAATTTTTTCATGCCGGCTTTGATGCGGCTGTATTTTTCCGGATTGCTGATCGCCTTTATCTTGACCCTTGAATGTCCGGCTTCGGAGCCTGCAAAACTGGCGTCGAAACGGTCGAGGCGTGCCGGGTCGAGTTTTACCATATGTTCCTGGTCGAGCAGATTGTAAAGGCCGGCATAGCCGTTCGGGATGATATAGAGTTCCAGGCCTTTCGACAGGGCCATCAATGCAGCGCCTTTAAGGACGGCGTTCAGTCCGCCGCAGTCTCCGCCGCTGGTCAGAATGCCAATTTTTTTCACGGTTCCGATCTCCTTCGATGCTCTGGTTAGTTTTTAATTGCTGAATTTGTTTATTTGCAAGGAAATAAAAGTTTCCTGCCTGTTGGAACCAAGATAGATTTTTTGTGTGATTTTTCATCGGCAGGCAGCAAAAAATCAAATAAAGACCGGAGCATCCAACAATTCCTGAACTTCTTTTTTATCAATGAATTACTTGGATGAGGCGAAGATCGCCCTTGTTCATCTCCGTGAGAGAAAACGCCAGACCATACTTTCCGCGCTCGGGGTTGCCGTAGGCTCGGCCATGCTGATAACTACGATATCCGTTGCCCGGGGTTCCTCCTCGAATGTTATCTCGAAAGTGATCGATACCTCTCCCCATGTGCTCATCAAGTCAGAAAGGATTGTGCCCCTTGTGCCGGACAATCTCGTTGGCCGGCAGGAGTCCAGGATTGCCATGGTGACGAAAAATGTCACGACGGACAAGAAGGAGGTTATTAAAAACTATACCGAAGTGCTCGAGAGTATTCGTCCGGTCACGCAATTGCAGACCATTTCACCGTTCGTGCTCAGCAAAGTCATAGCGCGCAACAAAACCCGTGTCACCCCATGCCTTGTCAGGGGTGTGGAACCTCGTCTCGAAGGTGAAATTGCGGGCCTGAAAAAAAATCTTCTTGAACGGAATGCTCTCGAGGAGCTTGCCTATACGACGAACGGTATTATTGTCGGCGATCTCCTTGCAAAAAAACTCAGGGTTGACTACCGTGACCGGATTGTGCTGGTGACGAAAAACAGCGAGGAGTTTCCCGTAACCCTGGTCGGAAGGTTCAGCAGCGGTTTCAATGCGAAAGACGAGCGGGAGGCCTATGTCAATCTCGCTCTTGCCCAGAGAATGGAAGGTATCGTATCGAATTCGGTGAGCGGCATAGGGCTGAGAACGGCCGATGTGGGGCTTGCGCGCCAGACAGCGGCAAAGGTGCAGGAACTGTGCGGCTATAAAAGCGAAAGCTGGGATGAGACCAACCGGAATGTCATCGAATTCTACAACCGCAATGCAGTGATAACGCTGGTGCTGGTTGGTTTTGTCTTTATCGTTGCCGGACTTGGAGTATCATCGGTGATGACAACCGTGGTGCTGCAGAAAGTCAAGGATATAGCGATCCTTCGTTCCATGGGCGTTCAGCGGGGAAGCATCACCCGTATTTTCATGTTTGAAGGGTTCCTGATCGGTGTGCTCGGCGTGCTTTTAGGAAGTCCGCTGGGTCATATGATCTGCCATTTTGTTTCTTCCATACGGTTCGAGGCCAGTACAGCCGGAGTACTGAAAAGCGACAGGATCACCCTTGTCGAAACGCTCGATGCCCATCTGATCGTGATCGTTTTCGGCATACTCATTTCGGTGTTTTCATCCCTCTTCCCGGCAAGAAAAGCTACACGTTTTACCCCGGTCAGTGTTCTCAGGGGGGAAGTCGGAGCTTAGGCCTCGCTGATTATGCAGACTGCGTGAGCGGCGGCTCCTTCTTCCCGGCCGATGTAACCGAGTTTTTCATTGGTTGTTGCCTTTACCGAAACGGCGCCGAGTTCGAGGCCGAGACATCGCGCGATATTTTTACGCATGTCGGTTATGAATGGCGCAATTTTTGGAGCTTCGAGCAGAAGCATGGCATCGACGTTAACGGTCTTGTATCCATGCTTGTCAAGCAGTTTTCCAACCTGTTTGAGAAGGATCATGCTGTCGATATCCTTGAATGCAGCACTGGTATTGGGAAAATGAAGGCCGATATCTCCCAGGGCTGCTGCGCCGAGCAGCGCATCGCTCACGGCATGAAGGAGAACGTCGGCATCGCTGTGGCCTTCAAGCCCTTTCAGGGCAGGGATCTGCACACCGCCGATTACGAGTTTGCGGCCTTCGGCAAAAGGGTGCACATCAATACCGATTCCAATACGCATATGCAAAAAGGATTTAAAAATTGAGTCAACAGGTTACAAGGCTTCCGCAGTACTCCTTGAATGCCGGAGCTCCGGTGGCTGAAAAAAATTGTTCTATGGCAATCGCGACTTTTTCACCGATATCCGGATAGACGAAATTCATGGTGCCGATCTGAACGGCTTTTGCGCCTACAAGCAGGAATTCCATGGCGTCTTCGAAGCAGGCGATGCCTCCCATACCGACAATCGGGATTTTTACGCTGTTGAACACTTCCCAGACCTTGGCGAGGGCAACCGGTTTGATTGCGGGACCTGACAATCCTCCGGTGATGTTTTTCAGCAGCGGTTTTCGGGTTTTGTAATCGACAGCCATGCCGACTACCGTATTGATCAGGGAGACGGAATCGGCTCCGGCCTCTTCGGCTGCAATGGCGATAGAGCTTATGGATGTGACATTGGGTGTCAGTTTTATCATCAGGTGACGTTTCGTGATCCTGCGGAGTTCCGTAACGATGGCTGAAGTCGCTTCCCTGCTGACCCCCATAATCATGCATTCCCCCTTTACATTGGGGCATGACAGGTTGATTTCATATGCATCGATCCCTTCGATGTCATCGAGTTTCCGGATCACTTCACAGTACTCGTCGTTCGAGCGGCCGGCAATATTGACGATGACTGATGTGTCAAGCTGTTTCAGAAATGGCATTTTTTCGGTAATGAACCGTTCGAGCCCTACATTGGCAAGACCGATCGCATTGATCATACCGGAAGGAGTTTCAGCAATGCGCTGCGGTGGATTTCCGGCCCTTGGCTCGAGTGAGATCGCTTTGGTTACCAGGCCGCCGATTCTGGATGTGTCACAGAGTCTGCTGATTTCTTCACCGTAGGAAACGGTTCCGGAGGCAAGAAGAACCGGAGATTTCAATGAAAGCCCCCTGCCAAGAGAAACTGCAGCGAAAGAAGATAGAACTGTTCCGTGCCGGTTCATTTGATCCGTTTTGTATTCTTATCCCTGACCGGTAGAGAGCGGCCAGGGATAAACAGGGTATTTGTTCAGTTTTCCTTTCTGTTCAGATAATATTTCATAACATAATCACGCAACATCCTGTGCGTATTGTACTCCGGCGCGATGGTCGCGATCGCATTCCTGATTTTTCTGATCCATTTGGTCGGGATGTTATATTCATTGCGATCGTAGAATGTCGGTATGATCTGATTTTCCAGGACGGTATAGAGATTTTCGGCATCGAAATGGTCCTGCTCCTCAAGGCTTTTAATGTTTTCTGCATGTTCGATAGCCCATCCGTTTTCACCGTTATAGGCCTCAGGCCACCATCCATCCAGAACACTGAAGTTCAGGCCTCCGTGCAGTACTGTTTTTTCCCCGGAGGTGCCGCTTGCTTCCATAGGTCTTACCGGGGTGTTAAGCCAGACGTCTACACCTGATACCATGCGTTTGGCGATGCCGAGGTTGTAGTTCTCGAGGAAAATGATTTTACCGTTGAACTGCGGCCTTCGCGAATATTCGACAATCTGACGGATGTACTCTTTACCTGCATCGTCATGGGGATGGGCTTTGCCGGCGAAAACGATCTGCACGGGCATTTTCGGGTTGTTGATGATGCGGTTCAGGCGGTCGGGGTTACTGAAAATCAGCGGTGCGCGCTTGTAAGTAGCAAAACGCCTTGCAAAGCCGATAGTCAGGATATCGGGCGAAAGGGTGCTTTTTTCGGAACGCATCATGTCGTAATCATTGTACAGCGGATGGGGATGCTGGTGGAAAAGCTGGTTGGCGAGGTAGCGGTAGATAAAGTCTATGAGGTTGCGCTTAAGGCTGTAGCGAAGCGACCAGATTTCTTCGTCAGAGACCTTCGCGAGCACGGCTTCCGCAGCTTCCCGCGACGATGTCATTTCATCGATGCTGCAAGTGTAATTTCTCCAGAAAGTGTCGGTTAAGCCGCATGTCCAACTGCTGGCATGCACGCCGTTCGTGATATGGCCGATCGGGACTTCAGAAACCGGCAGGCCGGGATAGATGTGCTGCCACATCGACCGTGAAACTTCACCGTGCAGTTTCGAAACGCCGTTAGCCGCCCGCGAGAGCCTGAGGGCAAGCACGGTCATGGTGAAATAGCCGTTCAGGTTATAAGGGTCTTCAGTGCCAAGTTTCATGATATCGTCCATGCTTATGCCGTTCAGGGAGAGGTATCTGTCGAACGAATAGTTCATCATGTCTCGCGAGAAACGGTCATGGCCCGCAGGAACAGGGGTATGCGTCGTGAACACGCAGCGTGAACGCACATTTTCGATCGCCTCTTTTTCGGGAACTCCTTTCGACAACTCTGTAGTGAGTAGCTCAAGTGTGAGAAACGCCGAATGCCCTTCGTTCATATGGTAGACAGCCGGTTTGATATCGAGCTTCTCGAGCAGTTTAACCCCGCCGATGCCGAGGAGTATTTCCTGATTGATGCGCATGTTCTGGTCGCCGCCGTACACCCTGTAGCAGATGTTGCGGTAGTGCGATTCGTTTGCGGGTATGTTGGTGTCGAGAAGGAACAACGTTGCCCTGCCTATCTTCAGGCTCCATGCCTGGGCAAATACTTCGCTCTGTGCGATGTTCACCGAAATGATCAGGTCCTTTCCGTCGGGACCGGCCACTTTTTCAATGGGGAGGCTTTCGGGGTACTGCAGCGGGTAATCTTCCATCTGCCATCCGTCGTGGTTGAGGTACTGTCGGAAATACCCTTCTTTGTAAAACAGGGTGATACCCACGAAATTGATGCCGAGATCGCTTGCCGATTTCAGGTGGTCGCCGGAAAGCACGCCAAGTCCTCCTGAATAAATCCTGATGCTTTCATGGATGCCGAACTCCGCACTGAAATAGGCAACAGGGTTTTTCACAAGTTCCGGTGCGTTTCTTGCCGCCCAGGTATCCTTTTCATTGATGTAAGCTTCGAAACGGTTATAGACACTGTCTATTTTACCTGTGTATTTGCAGTAGCATCGGGCAGCAAGCTCGTCATTCGAAATATGACGCAGCAGCTCGACGGGGTTGTGGTTGTTTCTTTCCCATAGCAGGGGAGAAAGCTCCTTGAAAAGCTTTTTTGCTTCAGTATCCCAGGACCACCAAAGATTTTTTGTGAGTTCTTTAAGGGAAATTATTTTTTTTTGCATAATTGGAAGAGCTGATGAATGTTTTGCAGCAAAAAGTTGAAGAATGGCAGTATTTTAAGGCTTTTGCGTCCTTTTTCGAAAAGCCTGGTAATTAAACATGGCTTAATTTACTGTTTTAGAAATGAAAACCACAAACCTTTAAGCATTGAATTCAAAGACAGTAAAAATAGCGCACATTTCCGATCTTCATCTTTTCGGTAAACTGGACCGCCGCCAGCTCAATGATCTGGACCGGATGCTCGACCATTTCAATAACGAAGGGTTCGATCATCTTGTGATTTCAGGGGATCTCAGCAGCAATGCGGACAAACAGGACTGGGTGACCGTCCGGGAGAAACTCGAAAAACACGGGCTTTTCCATTGGGAGAAGAGCACGGTCATTGCGGGCAATCACGATCTTATAAACCTTGAAGAGGAGATGCGCTTCTACAATGCGCTCAATCCGTTTTCCTGGATGAAGGAACAGGCATTCAACCTGAAGCTTGCGGATTTCTGCATCTATTTTCAGGAGCTTGTCACCGGCAATGAAAAGAGCTCGGCCGCGTTTCCCTATATCAAGATTTTACGGTACTCCTCTCTCAGTATTGCCATTGCAGTTCTGAACTCGGTTTATCCATGGCATCCGGCCGATAATCCGCTTGGCTCAAGAGGCCTGATCTCGGCCGGACAGCTCAGGGCTATGAGCCTGCCTGATACAGTAAATTCTGTGAAAGATTGCTTCGTGATCGGATTATGCCATCATGCCTACAAAGTGTATGGCACTGATGCCCTCATCGACCAGGCATTTGACTGGACCATGGAAATGAAAAATCGGGAAGAATTCCTGAAAGTGATGAAGCTTATGAACACTGATCTTGTACTCCATGGTCATTTTCACCGTTTTCAATCCTACAAGGTTAACGGGATCAGCTTTATAAACGGAGGCTGTTTCCGTTACGATGCAAAGCGGTACAGCAGGCTGGAAATAACAGGTAAAGGAAATTTTACACAGCGGTTCCTCTCTCTCGCATAAAAAAAGCCGGAAGGCATTTCTTATATTTTTTGCCTTCCGACTGTGACTTCTGCAGTTTACCAGTCTTTCAGTTTTGACCTCGACGGGCAAGCTGGCGGTCCATCATGATCAGTGCCTGTCCTTTTTCTCCGGCCATTTTCAGCGTTTCAAGAATGCTTGAAGCTGCAGCCTCCTCCTCAACCTGTTCTTCGATGAACCAGTGCAGAAGTACCTGAGCGGCATAATCCTTTTCATCGAGCGCTGTTTCATACAGTTTGCTGATCAGTGCGGTAATTTTGCGCTCGTGTTTAAGAACTTCTTCGAAAAGTGCAATGGGAGAACTGAATTCGACAATAGGCTGTTCAATAGCCTGCAGTTCAACTTTTCCGCCGCGTTCATTGACGAACTTGTAAAGTTTCATGGCGTGACCCTGCTCCTCCTTTGTCTGGATTTTGAGCCAGTTTGCAAATCCCGGCAGGTTCTGTGATTCTGCATAAGCTGCCATCGACAGATAAAGATATGATGAAGAAAGCTCCTGTTTTATCTGGTCGTTGAACGCTTTCTGAAGTTTTTTTCCAAGCATTTCCTCTCTCCTTCTTTTATCGGCGTACTTTGTTGAACTGCAAATACTTACAAAGATAATCAACTCCGGAGCGATTCTATTCGTTTCAAACTGTGATATTATTCTCTTTCATGTAGATACGTATCCTTTCAGCATGGTCCCGGTCTTCCTGGTTCAATTGCTTGAAAATATTCGCTGAATAGGAGTTTGCCGGGCTTTCGAGAAATTCCTGGAAGTGGGATTCTCCTGCAGAAAGTTCAAGATCGAGGGCGGTTTTGAATGCAATATACCTTGTAGGAGGGGTTTCCGAAAAACGGGTGATCAGCTCCGATATTGTTGAGTTGGCATTGACAAGGGACTGGAGGTCCTGAGAAAGAAGGTTTTCAGGGAAGAACGCCAGCGGCTGAGGCTGCTTTTTTTCCTGCTGCAGCAGGGAGGCATGTCCTCGTTCCTCCATGGCGAGCTGCCACCAGAAATCCTCATCTTCCGAAAAACAGTCGTGAAGGACCGTATACAGTTTTGCAAGGTTCAGTTCAAGTTTTATGGATTCGTCGAGATGGTTCTGGAGAGTTTCGGTCATAGTCGTTACATTTTTGTTGTCAATGGTTCATATTCCGGTTACGCGAGTTTACCGAAAACGGTATTGCCCTGTTTGAATTCCGTATGGAATATAACGATGATGTCATTCCCGGGGTTTCATTTATTTGTTCTTTTGTCATTATCCGATGCCTCAATGATATTCGATACCATGTCATCAACTATTTTTCTTCGTGTTTGTTTCTCTTGACAAAATCGTGTCCGGCGGACAGACCGGTGCAGACCGTGCAGCACTCGATGCTGCGATAGCCTTCGGGATCGCACATGGAGGATGGTGTCCGCGAGGGCGCAGAGCGGAGGACGGGCACATACCTGAGCGTTATCATCTGACGGAAACGCCCCGCAGAGAATACCGGCAGAGAACCGCCTGGAACGTGAGGGATTCGGATGGTACGTTGCTTCTTGTGCGAAAAAAAATAACGGGAGGAACTCGTTATACGCTTCAGTGTATCGAGGAGTCCGGACGCCCGTTTTTCGTTGTCAATCCGGATGACAGAGCCGCAACGGCCGAAGTGCAGCATTGGCTGGTCATACACTTGATAAGAGTGCTCAACATAGCCGGACCGAGAGGCAGTTCCGACCCGGCTATGTATCATTCGTCGAGGATCTTTCTCGATGTCCTGTTTTCAGCTGTTGCCGGACAGAGATAAACTTCTTCCGGAGGCCGCCGTATTTTATTTATTTCGGTAGGTGGCGTACTCCTGCAGACTTTTCACACCGAACTCCTGGTGGCGGATACAGTCGATTGCCTGGACCGATGCCTCCGCGGCCTCGATGGTGGTGACGAAAGGCACGTTGCTCAACACAGACGCTGCACCGATGGCTTCTTCGTCATGGAGAGCCTTTTCACCCCTCGGAGTATTGATCACGAAGTCGATCTTGCCGTGCTTGATGATATCGAAGATGTTTGGTCTGCCCTCTTCGCCAACCTTGAAGACCTTTTTGCATTCGATCCCGTTTTCCGTCAGGAACTGGTGGGTGCCTGCCGTTGCGATCATGTCGAAATCCATTCGGTAAAGTGCCCGGGCGATTTCGATGATGCGCTGGTTCTTGTCCTGGTCGTTAACACTGATGAAGACCGAGCCGGAAAGAGGCAACTGCATGTTTGCAGCCTGATATGCCTTGGCGAACGCTTCGGGAAACTCGTTGGCAAGGCTCATCGCTTCACCGGTGGAACGCATTTCCGGGCCGAGGTAAACCCCGGATTTGATGAATTTCGAGAACGGGAAGACCGGTTCCTTGATGGCCATATGTTTCAGGCCGAGTTCGTCGCAGTCCTTAAGGTCGTATTCCCTGCGCAGATCGCTCAGCTTTTCACCGAGCATGACACGGGTTGCAATTTTCACGACAGGGATTGCGGTTGCCTTACCGACGAAAGGTACCGTCCGGCTTGCTCTCGGGTTTACCTCGATGACGTAGACAGTTTCGTTCTGGACGGCATACTGGACGTTCATCAGGCCTACAACCTCGATGCTTGCGGCGAGCTGCCGGGTATATTCCTTCATGGCGGCGATCGCCTTCGGGCTGATGTTGTGGTATGGCAGGATCGATGTCGAGTCGCCGCTGTGGATGCCGGCTGCCTCGACATGCTGCATGATGCCGCTGATGACGCAATCGGTGCTGTCCGCGATGGCGTCGATATCGAATTCGACCGCTGTTTCAAGGAACCGGTCTATAAGAAGCGGGTACTTTTCCGAGATGAAAAGCGCCTGGTCGACATACTCCCTCAGTGACTCGTCGTTGTAAATGATTTTCATGGCCCTTCCCCCGAGAACGTAACTTGGGCGGACGAGGGCGGGATAACCGATATGGCGGGTGATTGCCTGTGCCTCTTCGAAGCTGATTGCAGTTCCGTAGTCAGGGTGCGGTATGGCGAGTTTTTCGAGGAGCGCTCCGAATTTTTTGCGGTCTTCGGCAAGGTCGATGCCTTTTGACGAAGTGCCGAGGATGGTGACGCCCGCTTCATGGAGTTTCGTGGAAAGTTTCAGCGGTGTCTGGCCGCCGAAACTCACGATGACCCCCAAGGGCTTTTCATGCTCGATGATGCGGAGGGTGTCTTCTATGGTGAGCGGTTCGAAATACAGTTTGTCTGCTATATCGTAATCCGTCGAGACGGTTTCGGGGTTGCAGTTGACCATGATGGTTTCATAACCGGATTCTTTCAGCGCGAAGACCGCCTGGACGCAGCAGTAATCGAACTCTATGCCCTGACCGATACGGTTGGGGCCACCTCCGAGGATAATGACTTTCTTCCGGTCGGATGAAACCGATTCGTTTTCATCTCCGTAAGTGGAGTAGTGGTATGGCGTTCTGGCATCGAATTCAGCAGCGCAGGTGTCAACGGTCTTGAAAACGGATTCGATATCGTAATGTTTTCTCAGCGCCCGTATTGCCGGTTCAGAGGTTTTGAAAATATTTGCCAGCTGAAAGTCGGAAAAACCGTTTTGTTTTGCCTTCAGCAGCTTGTCTTTCGGGAATATCCGGGAAAGGTTGATAACCTCCTGTGACGGTTCGGAAGCTTGTATGGTCATGCAGTCTCGATTGTTTTGTAGCGTCAGGATACAGCGTAATGAAAAATTACGATTCACTTTTTCATATAAAAACCGCTGCATAATACAAAAATGCCGGTGCTTCTCAAAGCTTCCGTATTTCCGATGCTGCAACGCATTCAGGAAGTCCGGGGAAATTTAACAGGCGGGCTCCCTGTTCGGGCATCGGAAAAGGATGGGGATTTTTATTACATTACATTCTTTCGTGTAATATCGCTTACGAAAAACAAGGTTACAAGGTATGGACAAAATGATTTTCGACAGTATCGAGTCTGCTCTTGAAGATATCAAGGCTGGAAAGCTGGTGATCGTCATTGACGACGAGGACCGTGAGGATGAAGGGGATTTCATCGCTGCAGCGGAAAAGGTGACTCCCGATATGGTGAATTTCATCACGAAGGAAGCCCGCGGGCTGCTTTGTGTGGCGGTTACCATGAACCGTGCGAAAGAGCTCCAGCTCGATCCGATGGTACAGAGAAATACTTCCCAGCATGAAACGAATTTCACGGTTTCGGTCGATGCCATCGCTGAAGGCGTGACGACAGGTATCTCCGTCTATGACCGGACCTTGACGATCAGAATGCTGGGTGACGGGAATTCAAACGCCGATGATTTTTCGAGACCAGGTCACATTTTTCCACTACGCGCAATGGATGGCGGAGTGCTCAGGCGCGTCGGCCATACGGAAGCGGCCGTCGATCTTGCCCGGCTTGCCGGTTGCACTCCGGTCGGTCTTCTGTGCGAGATCCTGCATGACGACGGGAGTATGGCAAGGCTTCCCGAACTGATCAAGCTCAAGGAAAAATTCGGACTGAAACTGATTACCATCAAATCCCTTGTCGCTTACCAGATGCAGCGGAACAAGCTCGTTCAACGCGCCGTCGAATCCAAGCTGCCGACTGTATATGGTGAATTCAGGCTGATCGCATATGAATCGTTTGTCGATCATCAAAACCATATGGCGATTGTCAAAGGTGAAGTCGATACCGATGAACCCGTCCTTGTGAGAGTGCATTCCCAGTGCGCAACGGGTGATACCTTCGCCTCCCTGCGCTGTGATTGCGGCAACCAGCTCGCTTCCGCGCTTTCCATGATTGAAAAGGAAGGGAGAGGCGTACTCGTTTACCTCATGCAGGAGGGAAGAGGCATTGGCCTTATCAACAAACTGAAAGCCTACAATCTTCAGGATGAAGGGTTGGATACCGTTGAAGCCAACGAAAAACTCGGATTTAAAGCTGATCTGAGGGATTACGGTATCGGTGCGCAGATACTCGAGGACCTTGGCGTCAGGAAAATGAAGCTCTTGACCAACAATCCGAAAAAAGTGGTCGGTCTTGAAGGTTATGGTCTCGAGATCGTCGAAAGGATCGGACTCGAGATTGCTCCGAACCCGATCAATCAGGTATATCTCGAGACGAAGCGTGACAAGCTCGGCCATATCATAAGCCATGCATGCGGCAATGAAAGCAGTTATTTCGAGCAGCTTGCCCATGAACAGTTAAGGAACAAACACAACAAACCGTAAACTTCCGAAAGGAAAAGGACAGAGTACAATGGACACCGACATCCTCAAATTGAAGGATAAAGAGGTATTTGATTCGATTGCCAGTGAAGCGAAGAGGCAGAATGAAACGCTGGAGCTTATCGCTTCCGAGAATTTCACGAGCCTCGCGGTCATGCAGGCCGCAGGTTCCGTCATGACCAACAAATATGCCGAAGGGTATCCCGGCAAGCGCTATTATGGTGGCTGCGAATATGTCGATATTGCCGAGAACCTCGCCAGGGATCGCGCCAAAAAGCTTTTCAACTGCGAGTACGTAAATGTGCAGCCCCATTCCGGTTCGAGCGCCAACATGGCGGTACTTTTCTCGGTGCTGAAACCGGGTGACCCCATCATGGGCCTCGATCTTTCCCACGGCGGTCATCTTACCCACGGCAGTCCGGTGAACTTTTCCGGCCAGCTTTTCAAGGCACACTCCTACGGTGTGGACCGGGAGACCGGATGCATCGACATGAACAAGGTCGAAGAGTTGGCAAATGCAGTGAAACCCAGGCTTATCATTACCGGGGCCAGCGCTTATTCCCAGGGTTTCGACCTGAAGGCGTTCAGGGCCATCGCTGACAAGGTCGGCGCCCTGCTCATGGCAGATATCGCACATCCTGCCGGTCTCATTGCTGCAGGTCTCTTGGGAGATCCTATGCCGCACTGCCATTTCGTAACCACGACGACGCATAAAACCCTTCGCGGTCCGAGAGGCGGCATGATCATGATGGGACAGGATTTCGAGAACCCGCTTGGACTTACCATAAAAACCAAGACCGGCTCGCGCGTGAAAATGATGTCCGAAGTTATGGACGCGGAAGTGATGCCCGGTATCCAGGGGGGACCGCTCATGCACATCATCGCGGCCAAGGCGGTTGCGTTCGGCGAGGCGCTCCGTCCGGAGTTCAGGGAGTATGCTCAGCAGATCAGGAAGAATGCTGCCAGGATGTGCGAAAAATTCCTCGAGCTCGGTTACAACATTGTGAGCGGCGGAACGAAAAACCATCTCATGCTGCTTGATCTCCGGAACAAGAACGTGACCGGCAAGACTGCCGAAAACCTGCTGCACGCCGCAGGCATCACCGTGAACAAGAACATGGTGCCTTTCGATGACAAGTCTCCGTTCGTGACGAGCGGTATCCGTATCGGCACTCCTGCAATGACGACGAGGGGAATGAACGAGGACGACAGCACCCTTATCGCGGAACTGATCGACAGGGTGATCGCTTCTGCAGAAAAACCGGAAATCGAAACGGTCTGCAGGAATGTCAGAGAGGAAATCAAATCGCTCTGTCTCCGTTATCCTATCGAAGGTTATTCGGTCTGAGGTTTTACAGAAAAGATTTCCGATTTCCAGTATTTATAAAATAAAAAGCCTCCCGGCGGATCTGCTGCCGGGAGGCTTTTGTTTTCTTTTCTGATTGAGATGGCGGTCAGGACAATGGCAGACTTATCAGCAGCCAGCAAGGATATGCCTGATCATCTGCTGCAGATCATATGTTGTCTTTATAATCCTCTCGTCCAGGAGTTTCTTTTCCTTCATCAGTTCGATTTCCCGGTTAGAATCGCTTTCCAGACGGATATTTTCCATAAGAATGTTTTTTTCCCTGACGAGTGGTTCAAGAATCAGATTTTTGAAGGCATCGAGGAACATCGTGAGGCATCGCTTTGCCTGTTCGATATCGATATTTGATTTTTCCAGCCACCGGTTGCTTACCGGCTGATCGATCAGCAGTCCTGATGCCAGGTTTCTTGCTTCAGAAGAACTGAAAAGAGCCAGTTCAGTGACGATGTCGATCCTTTCATCGGGCTTGTCGGCTATGCTGTTGTACCTGCTTATCATGTGGCTGAAAATTTCCTGAGCATCCCTGTTTTTCAATTCGAGCATTTCTTCGTGCGATGCAGCGAATTCGAGCACGGTGTTCCCGTAACGGGTGCTTTCAAGCAACGCTTTCAGGAATGTTTTTTCCAGAACCGAAAGTTCCTGTTTCGGCTTAACATGCTCTTCTTTCCGGGTTTCAGGCACTTTGTTTCTTTTGTTTTCCGGTACGCTTTCACGGCTGATAATTTCATGAAGCGCATGGATACTGATGCCGAGTTTTTCCGACAGTTCCTGCAGATAGAGCTCCCGCTCGATATGATCGGGAATCAGGGAGAGAGAGTGTGCGATCGATCTTATGGCCTTTGACTTTTCTTCCGTCCGGTCCAGGAATCCTGCTTCGCGGAAAACGCGGATTTGATAATCGAGAAACGGGACACGGTTTTCCGTCGAATACCGGAGGAACCGTTCCCTGCCTTCACGGTGGAGAAAACTGTCCGGGTCGTCTTCAGGTGGAAGCGTTACAACGTAAGGGATAATGCCTTCCGACAGCAGGATGTCGATGCCCGTCATCATGGATTTTTTCCCGGCAGGGTCTCCGTCATAGATGAACAGTACCGTGCCTGTATACCGTCTCAGGATCTTTGCCTGGTAACGGGTAAGCGAAGTGCCGCATGATGCGACCGCATTGGTGATGCCTGCCTGGTGCAGGGCGAGAACATCCATATACCCTTCGACGAGAATGGCCGCTTCCGCTTTGCGTATCTCATTTTTTGCAGCATGAAGGCCGTACAGCAGTTTCGATTTTTCAAACATCCTGCTTTCCGGCGAGTTCAGGTATTTTGGTACCTGCGGGTCCTGAAGAATTGTCCTCCCGCCGAATCCCACAACCTGGCCGCCGACTGAAAAAATCGGAAAGATTATCCTGTTGCGGAATGTGTCGTACCAGGAATTTCGCTGTTTGTTATGGGTGACGAGCCCGAGTTCCTGAATGTGCTGCTTTGGAATTCCGGATTTTTCTGCTGCACGAAGCAGCTTTTCCCACCCTTCCGGAGCATAGCCTAGTCCGAAACTTCGGATAGTTTTTTCAGAAAGCCCTCGTTTTTCAGCGAGATAGGCAGATCCTTTCTTTCCTTCCGCTCCCTGAAGCATTTCATGATAGAATTTCGCTGTCCAGCGGAGGGTATCAGTCCAGCTTTTTTCATGTGCAGACAACTTTTCTTTTTTTTCGGTAAACCGGCTGATGTCGATACCTGATCGTTTTGCAACCAGTTCAACCGCTTCGGGAAAAGAGACCTTTTCCATTTCCATGACAAAAGAAAAGACATTACCGCCTTTGCCGGTAGAGAAGCATTTGTATATCTGTTTTTCAGGCGAAACCACGAATGACGGAGTTTTTTCCTTCGTGAACGGCGATAGCGCCTTGTAATTGCGACCGGCAGGCTGAAGTGATATATAGTCGGAAATGATATCGACAATATCTGCTGCCTGGCGTATTTCTTCAATTGCTGAGGCCGGGATCATGGCAAGGATTTTCTGATGCGATAATTGCGTTTAAATACGTCTATTTTATGTCCTGGATCGATTGCTGTTGAGAAATCAAAAGCTTATTTACTAAATTGGCACCTAATAGTTTCGTTGTTTTTTTTGTTGTTTTGCAATCAAGAGTTCTGTGAGGAATACACCGTTTGTCTTCAATTTTTTTACTGGAACTGGTGAAGTTTTTCTTTATTGTAAAAAATGGGTTTGAGTATAGCAATTTGCAATAAGAAAGATGAGGATAAAGGTGATCTTCCAGGCACTTAAAACAAATTACCATCTATGAAACAGGGCTTTTTTACCGGTCTTCTTATCATTGTAACCTATGCGATTTCCTTAGGTTTTTACATCTGGATGGGGACTACCCCTCCCGAATCAATGTTTCATGCTGTCTGGAAAGGGGGCCCGGTTGTCTCTGTACTGATTGCACTTATCCTGATGGTGATCGCGTATATCGTCGAACGCATCATAGCCCTCAACAAGGCTTCAGGAAAAGGAAACATCCCGGAATTCGTCCAGAACCTCAAACAGGATATCGATAACGGCTATATCGATCAGGCGATCTCGAAATGCGACGATCATCAGAGCTCTCTTGCCGCTGTTCTCCGTTCAGTTCTCGAACGTTACAAGAAACTTTCCCATCTCAATGTGACCGACCGTGAGAAAAGGGTCATCGAAATGGAAAAAGCCGTTGAGGAGGCAACCATCATGGAAATGCCGCTTCTCGAGAAAAACCTTGTTGCCATTTCCACCATCGCATCTATCTCTACCATGGTTGGTCTTCTCGGTACGACACTCGGCATGATCCGCGCATTTGCCGCCATGGCGACAAGCGGCGCTCCGGACGCGGTACAGCTTTCACTCGGTATTTCCGAAGCGCTGTTCAATACCGCGCTCGGTATCGTTGGCGGTATCATGGGTATTGTCACGTACAATATTTTCACCAGCAGGGTTGACCATTTCAGCTATATGATCGACGAAGCAGCGTTCTATATCATCCAGACTCTCGGAACCGGTAAAACCGATAACTGATGTCGAGAATCAAGGCTAAAAGGGTCGGCTTCAGAATTGACATGACGCCGATGGTTGATGTGGCTTTTCTGCTTCTGACGTTTTTCATGCTGACGACGAAGTTCCGTCCGCCTGAAATTGTCAGGATTGACCTGCCTTCATCGCATTCGGAGCGTAAACTTCCGGAGACCGATGTCCTCACGGTTTCAGTCAGCAGCAACAATGCGTTTTTCATGGGGGTTTCCTCACAGCAGTCGAGGGAAAAAATTTTCAATGCTGTTATCAAGCCGAAGCTACAGAACGCCGGTATGGCAAAGGCTGCGGTTGCGGATTCCCTGAAACATTTCAAGCTTGCCGACAACTTTCCTGTCAATCGCGATGAACTCGACAAGTTCGTTGTCATGGCACGTTTCGCAAACCAGAAACTCAGACCGGTCATCAAGGCAGATGGCAATGCACAGTATGAAGCGGTCAATCATGTGATCAAGGTCTATAAAAAAGCAAATCTGCTGACCTTCAATCTCATTACCGTATTGAAAAGGGAGGTTCGCTGAATATGGGTATAGTTGATTCTCCAAATGGCAACCGCAGTCACAAGAAGGGAAGGAAACATTCCAAAAGGATCGGTTTTCGACTTGATATGACGCCGATGGTCGATGTGGCATTTCTATTGCTGACATTTTTCATGCTGACCACGACGTTTTCCAAAGCAAATACCATGGAAATCAACCTTCCACCGGAGATGACGGAAGTGAAAGTTGCCGAAACCAATGTATTGACGCTCAGAATCGCCGATGATGAATTTGCCTACTGTTCGCTTGGCAACGAGGCGCCAAAGAAGATTCCGCTGTATGATTCCGGGGACACTCGCCAGCTTTCATTGAGCGGTCCTCTGCGCAGTCTTCTGAAACATCAGACGACAGCTAATACCAAAATGGTTATTGTTGTGAAAATCAGTGAAAAAGCACGATACAAGCATCTTGTCGATATCATAGACGAGCTCAACCTTATGAAAATAGACCGTTTCAGCCTCGATGACTTCACCGATCAGGATGCAGCGGAAATAAAACGGGCCGTTTGAGGTTCCAATCAGTAAAGGAGCGATTGAAAAGTGTCTAAGAATCTTGAGCAACTGCACGAGGATACCTTCCGCAGGAAAGCCGCCATATGGTCGTTCGGCGAGGAGTTTCTCGATACCGACCAGCTTCGCAAGCTGAATTACGGCAACCTTGTGCTTCGCCGACAGGCACATCTTTTCCTGAGCCATGGTGTTATTCTTGCAACCGTCCTGCTTTGCCTTTTCTGGGTAGTTTCGGCAAACTGGAACAAGGTAGGGGCGCTTCTCGGATTGCTTGACAAAGATGACCATCCGATGGTACAATGTTACGAAGTGGTGACCAATGTGACACAGCTTCCTCCACCTCCACCCATCGATGTACCGGAACCTCCTCCGGTAACACCGAAAGCGGCAACCCCTCCGCCTCCCAATGTCGGTAAAATCAAGAAAGTGGGCCAGGATGAAGCACCGGTTGAACAGACTGTGGCAACCCAGAAGGAGCTGAAGCAGGCGATGCAGACCCCGACAGCTGGTTCGGGTTCAGGTCATGGATCGGATGATGTGCCGATGTTCGTGCCCTGTGAGAAAATGCCCGGTTTTCTCGAGCAGAAAAAACCGGTTTATCCGGAGATGGCAAGAATTGCTGGAATTACTGGAAAGGTGTTTGTCAGCGTGCTGATTGGAGAAGACGGCAAGCCTATCAAGGCGAAAGTAATGAAAAGGGTTCCTGCCGATTGCGACGTTTTTGATGCCTGTGCTATCAAGTCGGTGATGGAATCGAGATACTATCCGGGCATACAGAACGGTTCTCCCATAAAAGTATGGTTTACCGTTCCCATCCGTTTTCAGCTCGATTGACCGGTCGTTTTTTTCAGCGTTTTAGGCCGGTAAAGGACGGCAAAGATGATCCAGACATACGATCCGATGAGGGTGAACGGACTCACGAAGAGCGCGAATACACCATCGATGTTTTTTTCTATCAACATGATGCTGTAGCTTGCGGCTATAACCACTACCCCCAGGAGAATCATCAGGTAATTGACTGCACCCAGGGGCATTGCTGTCTCTTTCTCAACCGGCTTTTTCTGCTGTTTCTTCGGTGAAGATTTCATCAAGTGCTACGATACAAAGTTGTGCTTCCTCACGGCTGATGTTCAGGGGAGGAAGAAGCCTGATAACGTTTTGACTTGTCGCATTGACCACGACATGTTTTCCGAGAGCTTTTTCGACATAATATTTCGCTTCTCTGTCAACCGAGACCCCCACCATCAGGCCGCACTGCCGTATTTCGAGGATCTGCGGATGTCTGTCGGCGAGTTTCTGAAGTTCATCGGCAAGAAACTCTCCCATCCTGCCGGCATGTTCCATGAGACCATCCTGCTCAATTGCATCGATCATGGCCAAACCCGCAGCACATGCAACAGGGTTTCCTCCGAACGTGGTTCCATGGTTGCCGTAGGACAGCACATCGGCCACCTTTTCGCTTCCGATAACAGCCGATAAAGGGAGTCCTCCGCCTAGAGGTTTTGCAAGGCATACAAGGTCGGGATCCGCATCGACATGCTGATAGCTGAAGAACTTTCCGGTTCTGCCGCAGCCAGCCTGTATTTCATCGGCAACGATAAGGAAATTGTACCGTTCGCGCAGTTCCTTCAGTCTCTTGATAAATTGCCCGGATAAAAGGTTGATACCGCCTTCTCCCTGAACCACCTCGATAAAGACTGCAGCGGTCTTGTCGGATACTTTCCGTTCGAGGTCCGTGATGTCGTTGAAGTCAATCATGCCCGTGCCAGGCAGAAGCGGTTCAAATCCGTCAACATATTTTGCCTTGGCGGTCAGCGACATGGCACCATATGTCCTGCCGTGAAAACAGTTGCTGAGCGAAAGCACCTCTTTTTTATCGAGGTTGTCCGTATGAGCAGCCCATTTCCGGGCGATCTTGATCGATGCCTCGATTGCTTCGGTGCCGCTGTTTGCGAAAAAAACCTTCGACATGCCGCTGAGAGAGAGCAGCTTTTCAGCGAGTTCGAACTGAGGCTGCATCATGAAAAGGTTCGATGCATGGATAAGCTTTCCTGCCTGAGCGCTGATAGCCTCAACAAGCCGTTTGTCGCCATACCCGAGGGCATTGACACCGATGCCTGAAATCATGTCGAGATAACGGGCGCCATCGTTGCTGTGAAGCCATATGCCTTCGCCGTGTGAAACGGCAATGGGAAGCCTCGCATAGTTATGGAAAAAAAGTTTCTGTTCGATTTCCGGTGTTATGTCTGAAGGATTCATGCTCTTGTCTGTTCCTGAAAAAAATGATAGTGCAGAACGGTATACAAATCGATGATAATAATGATGATTCTTATTCTGTTCAAATATTTTTTTGCGCTTCTTTCCATGTCATGATGACACGGACAAATTTCCATATACCGTAAGAGCCGGTTAACGCGGAATAAAGGATGAAATCCTGTCTTGAAGCTGCAGGAAACCGGTCTGGAAAAAACAGCACGAACAATGCTATGCCGATGAAGGCAAACGACAGCAGCAGGCCGGTTATGATAGCTGCATAGCCTGGTTTCATCACTCTTCTTCTTCTCTTCCGTTCCTGCATGTGTCAGGATCTGGGTAGAACCGCCACTCCCTGTTCACGATCAGACGGGCGCCATAGCTGAATGTTACATAGGACCAGGCCCATTGCAGCATGACGAATACCCGGTGGCGGAAGCTCGTCAGAAAATAGATATGCACCAGCAGCCAGGTGAACCAGGCGATAATACCGTCGAATTTCAGTTTTCCGACTTCGACTATAGCCTTGTTTTTACCGATCGTGGCCATCTGTCCCTTGTCTTTGTACCGGAATGTTTTCCGTTGCTTCCCTTTGTGGTCGAGCAGGATGTTTTTGCCGATGGCCTTTCCCTGCTGCAACGCTACAGGTGCAAGGCCGGGTAGCGTTTTTCCGTTTTCGATATCGAAATGGGCAAGGTCGCCGCCGACAAAGATTTCGGGATGGCCGGGTATACTGAGGTCGCTTTCGACGATAATCCTGCCGATCGCGTCGGTTTCGACGCCCATTGTCCTGCCGATGGCAATTGCCGTGACACCTGCAGCCCAGAGAACGGTTGCCGCCTCGATTCGTTCATTGCCGATCTGGACGCCGTCGGCATTGACATCGCTGACCATGCTGTTGGTCCAGACCTGTACGCCGAGCTTTTCGAGAGAACGCGTTGCCTTGCTGGCAAGTTCATGATCAAATGATCCGAGAATGCGCGGCGCTGCTTCAACGATGAAAATGCGGGTGAGTTTAGGGTCGATATTCCTGTAAAAGCGCGACAGCGTGTAACGGCTCATTTCACCTATCGATCCGGCAAGTTCTACACCGGTGGGACCGCCTCCGACGATGACGAAGGTGAGCAGTTTCTTGCGTTCGACGGGATCGCTGGTCCTTTCGGCTCGCTCGTATGCCTCCATGACCCTTCTGCGGATCTCCTTAGCCTGAGCGAGTGTTTTCAGGCCCGGTGCATTTTCTTCCCATTCGTTATGGCCGAAATAGTGGTGCTGAACTCCGCATGCAAGGATCAGGTAATCGTAAGGTATATTCTTGAAATCGGTAATCACGGTTTTGCCTTCCATGTCGATATTCTTGACAATTCCCTTGAAGACGGTGATGTTGTGATATCCGGCGAGCATGTTTCTCAAAGGTGCTGCAATATCTCCTTCGCCGAGTGCCGCCATGGCGACCTGGTAGAGGAGCGGCTGGAACAGGTGGTAATTTTTCCGGTCTATGAGGGTGACATCCATGTCCAGTTTGTTTCCCAGCACCCTTGCGGCATTCAATCCGGCAAATCCGCCTCCGACGATCACTACCCGTTTCTTGTTCTCCATCTATAAATTTTTGTTGTCCACCCGTTCTGAGTTCCGTCTGTATTAATTTCGAAAACGATGTAAAGTAAAGAAAAGAAGCCGATTCCCGAGAAAGGCTCTTTTTTTGACAGGGAATAATGTGTTACAACTGAGAAAAATCTGCTGTTATAATCAGTTGAACGGCCTGCGCTTCTGTTTTCCATCAGGTGAGCTGTTCTATGATTTTTCTGTGCAAAGGGAATTTTTCCAGCATGGTATCTCTCCGGGCAAAAACGAGGTCGCCGAACTCGAAACCGGGTGCCACTACACAACTGACGAGGGAATAACTTTCCTCATCAGGATTTTCGGGCAACGCTCCAAACCAGCTTCCGGCCGGAACGGTTTCCTGGATTACCTGTCCCTTGTCCGCCGAGAGGCCGAGGGTGAAGCTTGACGGCTCATTATCCTCGGGAAAAACATGAACAGTCAGCGGGCTTCCGTCATGGTAGAACCACAGTTCATCTGAATGGATCCTGTGGAGCCTGGAGCGTTCCGTGTTCTTCAGAAGGTAAAAGATCGATGTTGCCCAGGCGCGCTTGCCATTCAGTTTACCATTATCTGTAAAGGTGTAAAAGCCGCCGCTACGGTAGTTTTCACGGTAATATCCCCCCTCGGGATGCCTGGCAAGCCCAAGGTGTTCGATCCAGAAATCAGCCTTTTGCATAAAGCTTTTCGCGGATTTTACCGGTTTTCTGCCTTGAAGCGTCGGCAAGTTTTTTCCTGAATTCTACGAGAGAGGCCATCAGCGCATCGTCGGCGAGCGAAAGTATCTGAACGGCGAGCAATGCGGCATTTCTTGCATTGTCGATGCCAACGGTAGCGACCGGTATGCCGGCCGGCATCTGGACGATCGAGTAGAGTGAATCCTGTCCGTTGAGCTTGCTGCTGAATATGGGTACACCGATGACCGGCAGGACGGTCATGGCTGCGGTTACACCGGGCAGGTGCGCAGCGCCTCCTGCTCCGGCAATGATGACTTTCAGTCCGCGTTCTATTGCCGATGAAGCATACTGTTCCAGGTCCTGCGGTGTCCTGTGTGCTGAAATGACCGAGATTTCAGAGGGTATGTCGAACTCTTTGAGCACCAGTGCCGCTTCTTTCATGATGTCGAAGTCGGAATCGGAACCCATCAGGATACCGACAAGAGGTTTGCTGTTCTCTGCTTTTTTTCTTGTCATAAATGTATAGGGTGGTGGTCAGGACCTTTTCTGCCCTGTTGTTAAAAGGGTGATGATTTATGAAATTGCCCAGTTTTGTTTATTTTCCGTGATGAATTTAAAAAAATAATACTTGTTGAGGAACAGAGCAATGGCAACAAATCTCGCATTGAAGTACAGCAATCCCGGACCTCGTTATACCAGTTACCCTACAATTCCTTCCTGGAGCACAGACGGTGTTACTCAGGAGCAATGGAAAGAGGCGCTCCTGAAGGGTTACAACGACAGTAACGAGACCACCGGCATCAGCATGTACATTCACATTCCCTATTGCGAGAACTACTGCTATTTCTGTGGCTGCAATGCAAACCGCACCAAGGACCATTCGGTTGAAAAGCCCTACCTCGATACGCTTCTCCGCGAGTGGCAGATGTACGTCGATGTACTGCCGGGGAATCTCAACATCAAGGAAATGCATATCGGCGGCGGCACGCCTACCTTTTTCAGCCCTGAAAACCTGATTGCGCTTATCGATGGTATTTTCAGGAATGCCAACCGGATGGAAAACCATATCTTCAGTTTCGAGACGAACCCCCGTTCAACCACGAGAGAGCATCTCGAAGCGCTTTTCAGCGTCGGGTTCCGCCGCATGAGCTTCGGCATCCAGGATTTCGATCCGATGGTACAGCAGGAGATCAACCGCATCCAGTCGTTCGAACTGGTGAAGGAAAAAGTAGATCTCGCCCGCCAGATAGGCTTCACTTCCATCAACTTCGATCTTGTTTACGGACTGCCGAAACAGAACCTCGCGACCATTACCGATACTATCCAGAAGGTCATGGAACTCAGGCCCGACCGTCTCGCTTTCTACGCTTACGGGCACAACCCGCATATGTACGAAGGACAGCGTAAGTTCAATGAAGAAGACCTGCCGGTCGGGGATGTCAAACAGGAACTTTACGACAAGGGGCGTGAGATGCTCGAGTCCATCGGCTACCATGAGGTCGGCATGGACCATTTCGCTATCGAGGGTGATGCTCTTTATCTTGCAGCGAAAGACGGCTCCCTGCACCGCAACTTCATGGGCTATACGGAAAATACCACACAGATGATGCTTGCACTCGGTTCATCCTCGATCAGCGATACCTGGTATGCGTTCGCACAGAACGAACGTGAGGACGTTCCCTACATGAAGGCGGTGAACGAGGAAAAACGGTTCCCGCTGCACCGGGGACATCTGCTCACCGACGAAGACCTTGTGCTCCGCCGCCATATTCTCAACCTGATGTGCAGGCAGCATACCTCATGGGAAGACCCGAAACTCTACACTGACGAGCTCGACATAGCACTTATACGCCTCGAGGATATGGAAAGTGACGGTATGGTGATACTCGGTGAAAAAAGTGTTCGCGTAACCGAAACAGGCATTCCCTTTCTCAGGAATATCTGCATGGCCTTCGATGCGAGGCTATGGCGTTCCGACAGCCTGTCGAAAGCTTACAACGTTTCGAGGGATATCCAGAAGACCTATATCGAGAAGGCCCGTCTCGCCAAGGCGCAGAAGGTCGTTTGAATATGATAACAAATTTTTAAATAGCGAAGGGTGATCTCGGTCACCCTTTTTTTGTGTCCGTTTTTATGAAAGAAAAGGTAAAAATCGGTTTTATGGGAAGCGGCTGGGCAAGGATTGCACAGGCTCCTGCTTTTTCACTCATGGATGATGCCGAACTTGCAGCAATAGCAAGTCCCACGGAGGCTCACCGGAAAAAATTCATGCATATGTTCGAGATAAGAGAAGGGTTTGCCGACTGGCGTGCCATGCTCGACTGCGATCTCGATCTGGTATGTGTCACCACTCCTCCTTTCCTTCATTCGGAAATGGTCCAGGGTATACTTGCAAAAGGAATGAGTGTACTCTGTGAAAAACCTTTCGCACTGAACACCGGAGAAGCAGAAAGGATGGCGGGGGCAGCTTCAGATGCTCAGGGACTTGCCCTGGTCGATCATCAGCTGAGGTTTCATCCCGCCGTTCGGACCATGAAGCAGATGATCGATGGTGGAGAGATAGGCCGAGTATACGAAACACGTGCAATTGTCAATCTTGCCAGCAGGAACCGGCCTGATCAGCCGTGGTCCTGGTGGTGCGATGCAGCACGGGGCGGAGGAGCGCTCGGTGCGATAGGTTCCCACCTCATCGATCTGAACCGATTTCTTATCGGTGAACTGGCGGAAGTTTCCTGTAACCTTTCAACCAGTATTCCTTTCCGGCCTGACAGCACAGGGAAACCTTGTGCGGTTTCGTCGGACGACCATTTTGCGATGATGATGAAATTCGGTCCGTCATCAGTTGCCCTCGGCAGCTCATCGCTCATGCATGTCACCACCATTGGGGCTTATACCTGGTTTTCGTTCGAAGTTGTCGGCAGTCTCAGGACAGTCAGACTTGACGGTGCCGGAAGGCTCTGGGAAGTTGTGAACAACGAAGCGAAGGGAGGGAGGAGCCTTATCGATGCACCCCGATGGAAGCAGGTGGAGCCGATACTGCCGTGGGATGAACTGGTACTGCAGGAAAAAATCAGGCTTTCCTCCCTCGCTGTCCATGGTATTTTTGCCGTCGGGTTCGCTTTTCTTGCCCACAGGATTGTAAAGGCATTGCGGAACAATGAAAAGACCGTTTATGATGCGGCTGATTTCAATGACGGGCTTATGGTGCAGAAAGTGATCGACGCTGGAAAAGAGTCCAGCAGGCTGCGCCGATGGGTAAAAATCGCCTGAATATGCTATTTGCCCTTAGAATAAATCAATATATCGATTCAGTGATTTGGATAATGGCATGATAAAAATACAGTGAGACTGTTTTTTACAGAAAGTGAAGATTTTTTATTAGTTCAGCGAAAAATCGTACTTTTACTAACGAACCTTTCTTCAGCTATCCCCCGTAGTTTTCAGTAACCGATTCGAGGATAACTGGTAAGGTCGTTAACTCATGATCTGTAAGGTTTCAATGATTGTTTTTCAGAATGGCTGGAGTGTACGGTCATTTGAATGTACCTGCTGTTTAGTGAGAAACGAGTGTACTGTTCTCAGAAAGAAGTGAGGAAATAGAAACCACTGCCGCCTGTTCAAATGAAAAAACACAGTATTCCTGTCCTGCTGTTGTGCGGTCTTTTCATTGCCGGCGCTTTATTTTCCTGGTGGACGGTAAAACATGCCGACCAGCAGATGAGAGAGCAACTTCTCAGGCAGGTTCTCATAGGTGCGCAGGGTATAGATATCAAAAAGCTCAGAGATCTTGAAGGCTCTGAATCCGATCTGCAGAAACCGGAATATATACAGCTCAAGGAGCAGCTTTTACGCACCCGTAATGCCGGGCTTAACTGCCGTTTTGCATATCTTTTCGGCAGAAAACAGAACGGGCAGGTATTTTTTTATGCCGATTCGGAACCGGCTGCTTCAAAAGATTCTTCCCCTGCGGGCCAGATTTACGATGAGGCTACAGATGTCCTGAAAAAGGTTTTTAAAACTCATCGGTCAGATACCGAAGGTCCGGTCGCGGACCGTTGGGGAACCTGGGTAAGTGGATTTGTCCCGCTTGTCGATACTCAAAACGGAAAATTAGTTGCCGTTTTCGGTATGGATGTTGATGCATCCGACTGGATTTGGGAAATCACCGCCCGCTCGGCGGTCCCTATCGGCCTCATGCTTGTAACCATCATCGTCATTACAAGCACTTATTTTGTGTCGAGGCGGACAAAGGAACTTTCCGGTTCGGTGCTTCAGCATCTCATGCCTACGCTTGTTACCCTGATTGCCCTGATTTTTGTGTTGTTCAGTTCGCTGCTCTGGTGGCAGCAGCAGAAACAGCTGGAGGAGACGGTTCGTGATGCAGAGGATCAAATCTCAGATGCTTACAAAAGAAGCATCGATGTATCAAAAGACGAACTTGCAGTTGCGATAGAAACCCTCAGTCGCGATTCGCTTCTTATCAAGGCACTTCGGGAAAAGGACAGGGAACGTCTTTATTCACTTACAGCCGATCTCTATAAAAAATTCGAGCATGACTACGGTATCAATCATTTTTATTTTGTCGATCCTGCAAGAGTCTGTCTTTTGCGTGTTCATAAACCTGATAAAAGGGGAGACCGTATCGACAGGGTTACCATGCTCGAAGCTGAAAAGACAGGATCGATAACGAATGGTATGGAACTCGGGCAACTGGGGACGTATACCCAGAGAGTTGTCTTTCCGGTCGTTGATCACGGGAAACGAATCGGGTATATAGAGCTTGGACGGGATATTGAAAATATCCTGAAGGGGCTGCATCTTGATTCCGGTTCGGGGGTAGCTATTTTCATCAAGAAAAAGTATCTGCAGCAGAACCAGTGGGAAGAAGGCATGAAGTTGTTTCACCGTGATGCAAGATGGGAGGCATTTGCAACCGATGTCATGGTGTATTCCACATTCGGCATATTTCCAAGGGAATTCAGTCCGGCACTATCATCGGATACCGTTTCGAGGGATGTCGATGTGAAGTGGGAGGACAGGCCCTGGCATGCGGCATCAAAACCATTGGTGGATGCTTCCGGCCGTGTCGTTGGAACCATGATCTTCCTTCAGGATATATCTTCCTTCAGGAATGCGGTGACACGTTTCATTTCCGTGGCCGGTATCTCGATCATTGTCGCCGTCTCCTTGTTTTTAGGTTTTCTTGTCGTTGTACTGAGCCGTACGGACAGAAGCATCAGGCGCCGTGAAAATGATCTTATTCTGAGCCGGGAACAGTATATGTTGGCTGTAAACGGAAGCAATGACGGTATATGGGACTGGAATATACCTGATGACACCTTATATCTTTCACCCATCTGGAAAAAGATGCTCGGATATGAGGACTATGAACTTCCCAATGTCTATGCAACTTTCATCGAAAGGCTGCACCCTGAAGACAGGATATTTTACGAGAGCTATCTGGACCGCTATCTGAAAAATGAAATTTCCACGTTCAGTACCGAGTTTCGATTGAGGCACAGGAACGGCTCCTATCTCTGGATTCTTGCAAAGGGGGAAGCCCTGAGGGACAACGCCGGTGTGGCCTATCGAATGGCCGGATCGCACAGCGACATATCCGGACGCAAGAAAGAACAGGAAGAACTCAGACAGCGATCGGCACTTCAGCTTGTGCTCATGGACCTCGCCATCGGTTTCGTCAACAAGCCGAGCGATGATCTCGATAATTCCATCAACCGGGCCCTTGCCATTGTCGGAGAGTTTACCGGTGTTGACCGTGTATACCTTTTCCTCTATGATGTTGAAAAGAATACCATGAGCAATACCCATGAATGGTGTGCTCCCGGTATCCATGCCGAAATCCAGAGCCTTCAGGATGTTCCCAATGAAGCAATGCCTGATTGGGTTGCTACTCATCGTCAGGGCAGGATTGTTCATATTCCGAGAGTACTTGACTTGCCGGAAGAGAGTTTTCTTCGGAAGATTCTCGAACAGCAGGGTATTCAGTCACTGATTACCCTTCCTATGAATTATGGTGAACAATGCTTCGGTTTTGTAGGGTTCGACTCCGTTAGGCAGCTCAAGTCATGGGATGATGATGATGTATCATTGCTCCGTGTGCTTGCAGAATTGTTCACCAATGCTGAAATTCGCCGCCGTCATGAGAATGCGCTCGTCGATGCCCGCTCAATCGCAGAAGCGGCTAACCGTGCGAAGAGCGAATTTCTTGCCAATATGAGCCATGAGATCCGCACTCCCATGAACGGTGTTATCGGAATGACCGGTCTGCTTCTCGATACTCAGCTGACCGAAGAGCAGAAAGGGTACGCCGTTGCTGTAAAGGCGAGTGCCGAATCGCTCCTTGGGCTCATCAACGACATCCTTGATTTCTCTAAAATCGAGGCCGGCAAGCTCGAGCTTGAAATACTCGATTTTGATCTGCGAAAGGTTATCGATGATGTTTCTTCCATTATGGCGGTCAAAGCGGTGGACAAAAACATTGAGTTCATCTGCTCTCTCTCCCCCGGGATAATGCCGTTTCTGAGGGGGGACCCGGGAAGGCTCTGCCAGGTGCTGAACAACCTTGCAAGCAATGCGATCAAGTTCACCCATAAAGGGGAGGTGTCCGTGTATGCAACTCCTGCATCTGAAACGGAGGAAGAGCTCTGGGTGAAATTCTCTGTTAAGGATACAGGTATCGGCATTCCTCCGAACAAAATCGACTATCTCTTTTCAAGCTTCACCCAGGTGGATTCCTCCACAACCCGGAAGTTCGGAGGAACAGGGCTCGGTCTTGCCATATGCCGAAAGCTGGTTTCGCTCATGGGCGGCCAAATCGGTTTGAACAGCCGGGAGCAGGAGGGCTCAGAGTTCTGGTTTACCATTCCCCTGAAAAAACAGATGAACCGGATAAATGGCGGGCAGTATCCGAAAGACTCCATCAAGGGAACAAAGGTATTGGTCGTGGATGACAATGCTACCAACCGCAGTGTTCTCATGGAGCAGCTGGCTTCCTGGGGAGCAAAGGTCAAAGAGATGTCGGGTGCTTTTGCAGCCTATGAAGAGATTGAGTCGGCATATGAAAAGGGTGAACCATACCGGATGGTCATGATCGACCTGCAGATGCCCGACATGGATCCTGATAAACTCGGGCAATTTATCCGGGAAAATGAAAAATTCAGGGATACTGTTTTTGTGATCATGAGTGTTCTGGGAAGTCAGTCAAGTCCGGAATATCTCAAATCCATGGGATTTACAGCATACCTTTCCAAACCAATCCGCCAGTCGGACCTCTTCGATACCCTTGCTTCTGCGGTTTATACCGATCTTGATCATGATGTCGCTGAAATGCCTGCAGAAAAAACATATCCGGTATGCCAATACCTTTCTGTCCCTGACAGGACTTCGAACGGGCAGTTGAAAGTTTACAGGCTGCTGCTTGCCGAAGACAGCACGATCAACCAGAAAGTTGTGACCGGCCTGCTCTGCAAGCTCGGTTACCATATCGATGTTGTTGCCAACGGGCTTGAAGCGATCAGAGCTCTGGAGACGATGCCTTATGACCTTGTGATCATGGATGTGCAGATGCCGGAAATGGATGGCCTCGAAGCGACAAGGACCATACGGAACCCGCAATCAGGGGTGCTGAACCACCGGATCCCCGTGATCGCACTTACCGCTCATGCCATGCAGGGAGACCGCGAAGTCTGTCTGCAGGCTGGAATGAACGACTATGTTTCGAAGCCTATCGATTCCCGTATACTTGCTGAAACCCTGAAAAAGTGGCTTTAGTATTCGAGGGGTATTATCTGCCGGTTTGAATGGCAGGAGAAACTTGTCATGAACAGTATTGTTCCCATTCGGCAAACAATTTTTCGAGCTCTCTGCAAGCGGCATGGTAGCTGTCGAGTGCCGTTGTGGTCTCTTCCCTGCTTTTTTTATAGAAATCCTCCGCTGCCATAAGCGTTTCTATCGACTCCTTCTTTTTTTCGAGCAGATTGATCTTCCTTTCGATTTCCTCGATTTTCTTTTTATTTCTGACAGGTTGCCCGCTTTTTTTCTCCTCGGTTTTTTCTTTGGCTGCATCTGCAGGCGGAGATTGTTTTTTCTGTTGCTCTTCATGCTGCAGGCGCCGTTCTTCCTCGAGATTTTTTTCAGCCTTATCGAGATATTCGGCATAGGTGCCCAGATAAAGCTTCAACACCCCGTCCTTTATCTCGATGACCTTGTTGACGAGACTGTCGAGGAAATAGCGGTCATGGCTGACGATCAGGAGTGTCCCGTCGTAGTTTTCCAGCGAGTCGATAAGCATCTCTTTGGAACGCATGTCGAGATGGTTGGTAGGCTCGTCCATGATAAGCAGGTTCGAAGCCTGCAGCAGGATCCTGGCGAGGGCGACCCTCGATTTTTCACCGCCCGACAGCACCTTGATTTTTTTGTTGATGGCATCACCGCTGAAGAGAAAGCATCCGAGGATGTCCCGTACGTTTTTCTGCGCTTCCGAAGTCGGAGCTGAATCCATCATTTCCGCATAGATGCTTTTTTCCGGTGATAGGTTTTCCGTCTGGTGCTGCGCGAAATAGTTCAGGGTAACGTTATGCCCGACGGCAAGTTTTCCTTCGAAGTCGATCTGTCCGGCAAGGATTTTGCAGAACGTGGTTTTGCCGGCGCCGTTCGAGCCAACGATCGCGATCCTGTCTCCTCGCATCACTTCGAGGTCGATTCCTTTCAGTACCTGTTTTTTCTTGCCGTCAGGCAGGGTATAGGATTTTTTCACTCCTTCGAGCCGCATCACTTCGCGTCCGGATGGGGTGGCTTTGGGAAAACGGAACGAGATATGCGACAGGTCTTCTTCGGGGCACTGGAGTTCCTGCTCGATTTTTTCCAGCATCCTCAGACGGCTCTGCGCCTGCCGGGCTTTTGTGGCCTTGTAGCGGAACCGGTCGACAAAGGCTTTCAGATCCTCCATTTTCTTCAGGTCGTTCTCGTATTTGCCCATCATCAGCTCGTACCGTTCGGCTTTTTCCTTTTCGTAGTAGGAATAGTTGCCTTTGTATTCGGTGATGCGCCTGAATGCGATTTCGAGGGTTTTGTCGGTGAGCTTGTCGAGGAAGAACCGGTCGTGGGAAACGATGATGTAGCTGTGTTCGTAACCGGCGAGATAATTTTCAAGCCACCTGAGTGAGTCTATATCGAGGTGGTTGGTCGGTTCGTCCAGCAGCAGAAGGGTAGGGTTCTGCAGGAGCAGTCTTGTGAGGTGCAGGCGCATCTGCCAGCCTCCGGAAAAAGCTTTGACCTTTTTATGGAAATCGATCTCGCTGAACCCGAGGCCCGCAAGCACTTTTTCCGCACTCGACTGTATCTTGTATCCCCCCAGTCGCTCGAATTCGTGCATCGCCTCGGAAAACCGCTCGATCAGATGATGGTAGGCCTCACTTTCGTAATCCTGATCGGGCAGGGCCATTTCATGCTCAAGTCGGGATATCTTTGCCTGAAGTTCGAAAAGGCGAGTGTTTGCCTGCAGGGCATATTGCAGGGCGGTTTTTTCAAGATCCTGGTCGAAGGAGATTTCCTGGGGCAGGTAACCTATGGTTGTTTCCCCCGATTTCATGAACTGTCCCGATGTTATCAGCGAACTGTTGCCCGTCCCGCTGCTGATCAGGCGAAGCAGGGTGGTTTTACCCGTTCCGTTCAGGCCGACCAGTGCGACATGGTCCCTGTCGCCTATACGGAACGATGTATCGATGAGAAGTTCTTTGGTTCCTGCTGTGAGCGAGAGATTACGGGCTTCGAACATGATATGCTGGACCTGGAAAAATGAGCGATAACGGTAAACATTGCTTCAACACGGGTGAAAATATACTATTTCAGAAACAGTTTTCAGGATACGGATTCTGTTGTTGTATTGAATAAGCTAACCGTAATCTGAAAGGCGGAATAATATCGTATCTTTTAAATTAATGTGTTTTGAATGTTTGCCCGATTTACAAGATTCCATCAATTACTTTTTTGTCAAGTCAGGTTTTTCATCGGATAACATATTCCTGGAAATTGAAAACGATGATATGGATTAATGCATCAAGGTATGCGGAGTGACAGATGCGCTAATAAACTCTCTATGCCATGAGAAAGAAGAACGGCATCAAAAATGATCTGCTTGATCTCGACATCGGAACGCTTTCCAGCCATCTCTGGGAGGCAGCAAATATCCTCCGCGGACCTGTCGATGCCGCTGATTTCAAGACCTATATTTTTCCGCTTTTATTTTTCAAGAGACTATCCGATGTTTATGACGAAGAGTTTTCGTTTGCTCTGAGAGAATCCGATGGTGACCTGGAATATGCCGGTTTTCCTGAAAATCATCGTTTCCAGGTTCCCGAGAATTGCCACTGGACGGATATCCGGGCTAAAAGTATCAATATTGGCCATGCGCTCCAGAGCTCCATGCGCGCTATCGAGCAGGCCAACCCTGATACGCTGCATGGCATTTTCGGTGATGCGCAGTGGACAAATAAGGAGCGCCTTTCAGATGCACTTCTCAAAGATCTCATTGAACATTTTTCATCGCTCAGTCTTGGCAATGAACAATGTAAGACGGACATTCTCGGTCAAGCCTACGAATACCTGATCAAGAAATTCGCCGATCTAACCAACAGGAAGGCGGGCGAATTCTATACGCCTCGATCCGTGGTAGCGCTCATGGTTCGTATGCTTGCTCCGAAAGCCGGTGAAACGATCTATGATCCAGCGTGCGGTACTGGAGGGATGCTTCTCGAGGCACTTCACTATGTCAAAGAGCATGGAGGAAACGAAAACCTCATGCTGGGCAAGCTTTTCGGACAGGAGAAGAACCTGACAACATCATCCATCGCCCGGATGAACCTTTTCCTGCATGGTGCGGAAGATTTCCATATCGAACGGGGCGATACGTTGCGAATGCCGGCTTTTTATTTCGGAGACAACCTTGCCGTTTTTGATTGTGTCATAGCGAATCCTCCGTTCTCTCTTGAAAAGTGGGGAGACGATATCTGGATCAGTGATCCTTATGGCCGGAATTTCGCAGGTCTTCCACCGTCCAAATCCGGCGACTTTGCGTGGGTTCAGCACATGATCAGGTCCATGGCTTTCAAAACCGGACGAATGGCTGTTGTATTGCCGCATGGAGTCTTGTTTCGAATGTCAAAAGAAGGCGAAATCCGGCGCAAGTTGATAGAGATGGACATCCTCGACGCAGTCATCGGTCTTGGACAGAATATTTTCTATGGCACTGGCCTTGCCCCCTGCGTGCTGGTATTCCGCGACAGCAAACCGAAAAACCGCAGCCGGAAGGTGCTCTTTATCGATGCATCCAAAGAGTTCAAGACAGGCCGGGCCCAGAACGAATTGTTGCCCGAGCACGTGGAAAATATTCATCGCTGGTACGAGGGTTATCAGGATGTGGAAGGTAACTGCAGGGTGGTTACGATCGATGAAATCCTCGAGAACGATTGCAATCTCAATATCCCGCGTTACGTCGAACCGGTGATTGAGGAAGAGTCGATGACAATTGATGAGGCTATTGCAAATCTCAGGGAATCATTGCAGGCGGCGTATGCGGCAGAGGATCGTCTCAAAGAATTGTTGAAAAGGGAGGGGTTGCCAGCATGAAGAACCAATCATCAAGAGTTGAACGAGCAAGAAAACCAGGTAAATGCCCTGAATGCGGTAAATCTCCGCTTGCAACTATTTTATATGGACTTCCTGCATTCAGTGATGAATTAGAGCAGAAAATCACCGAAGGGAGGGTGATACTTGGAGGTTGTTGCATCGACTATGACGACCCGGCATGGGAATGCACTCATTGCGGATTAAAATTATTCCGGAAGACATCATAATGATATCCCAATCGGAACTCGAATCCTATCTCTGGGGTGCGGCCACCCTTCTGAGGGGTTATATCGATGCCGGTGATTACAAGCAGTTCATTTTTCCGCTGCTCTTCTACAAGCGCCTGTGCGATGTGTATGATGAAGAGCTTGCCGAAGCATTGAAGGAATCCGGCGGAGATCGGGAGTATGCTTCAATGCCGGAGCAGCATCGTTTCCAGATACCGCAGGAAGCTCACTGGCAGGCCATCCGCACCGAGGTGAAGAACGTTGGGAAGGTGATACAGGATGCGTTGCGAAATATAGAAAAGGCCAATCCGGATAGTCTCTACGGAGTTTTCGGTGATGCCCAGTGGACCAACAGGGAAAGGCTGCCCGATCATATGCTGCGGGATCTGATCGAGCACTTCAGTTCGAAAACGCTGTCGCTTGCCAACTGCCCCGAAGATGAACTCGGTGTGGGTTACGAGTTCCTGATAAAGAAATTCGCAGACGATTCAGGTCATACCGCGGCGGAGTTCTACACCAACCGTACGGTGGTGCACCTGATGACCGAGATGCTCGAACCCATATCAGGTGAATCGATCTACGATCCGACATGCGGATCGGCAGGCATGCTGCTGTCGGCTGTTGCCCATCTGCAGCGACAGGGCAGGGAATGGCGGAACCTGCGTCTGTACGGGCAGGAGCGGAACCTTCTGACCTCGGCTATCGGCAGGATGAATCTCTTTCTGCATGGCATAGAAGATTTCAGCATCGTCCGGGGCGATACGCTTGCCTATCCGGCGTTTCTGGAAGGCGATCGTCTCATGCAGTTCGATGTGGTTCTTGCCAATCCTCCCTACTCGATCAAGCAGTGGGACCGTGATGCATGGGCCTCTGATCCCTGGGGGCGTAACCTTTACGGCACTCCGCCGCAGGGCAGGGCGGATTATGCTTTCTGGCAGCATATCATAAAAAGTATGAAGCCCCGATCGGGCCGCTGCGCGATTCTCTTTCCTCACGGAGTACTTTTTCGCAAGGAAGAACAGGCGATGCGTGAAAAGCTGATCGCCCATGACGTTCTGGAGTGTGTGCTGGGACTGGGGCCCAATCTTTTTTACAATTCTCCCATGGAAGCATGCGTTGTCATCTGCCGTATGGAAAAGCCGATGGTGCGCAGGAACAAGGTGCTTTTCATCAACGCGGTGAACGACGTGACGCGCGAACGGGCACAGAGTTTTCTCACCGAAGGCCATATCCGTAGGATTGTTGCTTCTTACCAGTCATTTGGTGAAGAGGAGGGTTTTGCCCGGGTGGTCAGTAACGATGAAATCCGGGAAAAAGGCTGCAGTCTGAGCATTCCGCTTTTTGTGCGTACAACGAAGAAACAGGCGATGGCGGTGTCGGAAGATTCTGGAACATACGGGCAGGATTCCCTCAGGCTGGCCATTGCGAACTGGCAGGAAAGTTCGATCGCCTTGCGTGAATCGATGAACACTCTCTTCGAAGTACTGGAGAACGGGTTTTCCAAAGGAAGCGAACCGGAAAATCAGTCGATGAATCCTGTTGATTCTGGGAAATCGGCCGGAGAAGTGACTGCAACGGGAGGGCGGAAGTGAACAGACTGAATAAAAGCAATTCAGCACAGGAGTACGCGCACCTCCTTGCAGAAGTGAAAGAACGCATCCGTTCGGCGCAATACGCTGCCCTCAAAACGGTCAATACAGAACTGGTCGGACTTTACTGGGATATCGGCCGAATGATCATAGAGCGGCAGGCTGATGCCGAACACGGTTCGGCCATCGCGGAACAACTGTCGAATGATCTGCGGAAAGTGTTTCCTGGAGTCAGCGGTTTTTCAAGGAGAAATATCTTTTACATGCGCGAGTTCTACCTGCTCTATCGAAATGATGAAAGAGTGCAACCGCTGGTTGCACAAATCGGCTGGTCACACAATCTGGTTATTCTCCAGCGATGCAAAGACTCATTGGAGCGGGAATTTTATATCCGCATGACCCGAAAGTTCGGCTGGTCAAAGAATGTTCTCATTCACCAGATCGACAACCAGAGTTACGAGAAATCACTGCTTGGCCAGACCAATTTCGATCAGGCGCTAACACCGGAGTTGCGTGTTCAGGCCAAATTGGCGGTGAAGGATGAATATACCTTCGACTTTCTGGAACTGGGAGATGAACACAGCGAACGGCAACTTGAACGTGCGCTCATTGCCCGGGTCGAGGATTTCCTGCGTGCAATGGGAGGCATGTTTGCCTTCATGGGAAGCCAGTACCGGCTGGAAGTGGACGGACAGGAGTTTTTTATCGACCTGCTGCTGTTCCATCGGACTTTACGCTGTCTTGTAGCTATCGAGCTGAAGATTGGTGAGTTTCAGCCGGAGTATGTCGGCAAGATGCAATTTTATCTCACTGCACTCGACAGGCAGGTTCGGCAGGAGAACGAGAACACTTCCATCGGGATCATTCTCTGCAAGGAAAAGAACCGTACCATCGTTGAATATGCTCTGCATGACGCCCGCAAACCTATTGGCGTGGCTACGTACGAAATCACCCGGACGCTGCCCAGGGAACTGAGTGGACAACTGCCCCGGCCGGAAGATATTGCAGCTTTGCTGGAGGGGATTGAGGAATGAACCAGCGACCCCTGAAACCCGGATGGAAGTTGGTCAAGTTCGGCGAGTTTGTTGAAAACATTGTTGAGCAAGGACAGCCAACCACTGAAGACAGTAGAAAATATATTGGATTGGAGCATCTCGACTCAGGTTCTCTACATGTGAAACGCTGGGGATCCGACGCCGATTTGAAAGGAAAGAAGTTAGTAATGAAAAAAGGCGATCTACTTTTTGCGAAGCGAAATGCCTACCTTCGCCGAGTGGCAATAGCCCCATATGATGGATTCTTTTCGGCTCACGGAATGATTTTACGTCCTAAAGGAAATGATGTTTTACAGGAATTTTTGCCATTTTTTCTACAGTCAGATTTGTTCATGGAGAGGGCAATTGAAATATCGGTCGGTTCTCTTTCTCCAACAATCAATTGGAATACGTTACGAGTAGAGGAACTTCCGCTACCTCCACTTGATGAACAGAAACGTATATCCGAGATCCTGTGGGCGGCAGATGAGGCGGTGGAACGCAATGTTCTTCTAAAAAATGCCTTTCATGCATTCTACATGAGTTCGATAGAAACTTACTGTTTTGATAAGAGACATAATGCCGTCAAAATTGAGAAAATTGCAGATATCAATAAGGAGACTTTATCAGTTTTAAAAACAGCAAAAAACTACCAATTCAAATATCTTGATATTGGCTCTGTTCTGGCTCCCAAAGAGATTGGAAAACTCGCTATTTATAATTTTTCTGATGCTCCAAGCCGAGCACGACGAGTAGTCAGGGATTTCGATATATTGTTATCAACTGTAAGACCAAACCTTCAATCTTTTATTCGGATTGGGAAGGTTGGAAGAGAGCTAATTGCTTCCACTGGATTTGCTGTAATTAGTCCTATGAATTATGCTCTTGGAAGCATTGTATTCCATTCCTTTTTCTCAAAGCGGTTTTCGCAATATTGTGATGCAAAAGTAACCGGTACAAGTTATCCTGCAGTAACAGCAAAAGATATTGGAATGTTTACAATTTTCATTCCAAGTGAGAAAAATGAGATTCATAGAATTGCTAAAATTCTTGATTCAATCGATCAATCGATTCGTCAAATTGAATCATGTATTTGTGCTGGTAAAGAAATGAATAAGGTTCTAATTGATGAGTTGATTGGAAGAGGAGCCCCCCATGTTTAACGAGGAAAACACGGTCGAACAGATGGTTCTCGACACGCTCAGCGGCAAGGTGCCGGAGGGTATGGTCGTTGAGGAGCCGGAAGTTTACATGAGTGGTTACAACGACTGGAGGTATGTTCCTGCCGAAAAACTTTCCCGTCAGTATTCCGATGTGCTGGTCGAGCCGATGGTGCGCGATGCGCTCATGCGCCTGAACCCGGAAATTAAAGCCCGGCCTGACCTCGTTGACCAGGTATTTTATCATCTCCGGGCCATACTGCTTTCCGTGCAGGGCGAAGGCTTGGTTCGGGCTAACGAGATGTTTTCCGAGTGGTTACGAGGAGAGAAGTCCATGCCTTTCGGCGATGATGGAGAGCACACTCCGGTTCGCCTGATCGATTTTGATGACCTGGGTAACAATGATTATGTGGTGACGAGCCAGTGGGTCTACCCGGTGAAGGAGGGCGGTCGCCGGTTCGATATCGTTCTCTTGGTCAACGGTATTCCTCTGGTGATCGGGGAAGCGAAAACGCCGGTGCGTCCGGCGGTGACCTGGGTGGACGCTGCCAGTGACATCCATAACGGTTACGAACTGAGCGTGCCGCAAATGTTTGTCCCGAATGTTTTTTCTTTTGCTACGGAAGGGAAATGCTATCGTTACGGTTCGGTGCGCATGTCTATAGATATCTGGGGACCGTGGCACATAGGGGAGAAAAGGTTGGAGGGATCGTTAACTGATGTGCAGCGTTCGATCCGTTCCATGATTCATCCGCACATTGTGCTCGACATCCTTCAGAACTTCGCCCTCTTCGCCACCGACAAGAAACATCGACGAATCAAGATCATCTGCCGCTACCAGCAGTATGAAGCGGCAAACCTGATGGTTGCCCGTGTGGTCAATGGATATCCTAAGAAAGGGCTTATCTGGCACTTCCAGGGCTCCGGCAAGTCGCTGCTGATGGTCTTTGCCGCACAGAAACTGCGGATGCACAGCAAGCTCGGCAATCCGACGGTGCTGATCGTTGTTGACCGCATTGACCTCGATACCCAGATTACCGCCACGTTCAGTGCCGCCGATATTCCTAACATGGCCAAGGCTTCGAACCGGCAGGAACTGCAGTCTCTCCTCGCGGCGGATAGCCGCAAGATCATCATCACCACCATTCACAAATTCGCCGAGGCCGGCGGCTGCCTGAACGAACGCCCGAACATCATCGTGATGGTGGACGAAGCGCACCGCACGCAGGAGGGCGACTTGGGTCGAAAGATGCGCGAAGCCCTGCCGAATGCATTTCTTTTCGGCCTGACCGGAACGCCGATCAATAAAAGGGAGCGCAACACTTTCTGGGCTTTTGGCGCGGATGAGGACGAGCATGGGTACATGAGCCGGTATTCGTTTCAGGAATCGATCCGGGACAAGGCCACGCTGCCGCTTCATTTCGAGGCGGTTGACGTGAAGCTGCATATCGACAGGGCGGCGATCGACGAAGCTTATTCCCAGATAACCGATCAGTTGAACGACGAGGATCGTGACGAACTGACAAGGCGGGCAGCGAAAACTGCCATCCTGATCAAAGCGCCAGAACGGGTACAGGCGATATGCAGGCACATTGTAAGGCACTTTCAGGAGAAGGTCGAGCCGAACGGCTTCAAGGCCCTGGTGGTTACTTTCGATAGGGAGTGCTGCGTTCTGTACAAAAAAGCACTGGATGAGCTGATCGGTTCCGAGGCAAGCGCTATTGTCATGCATACCCAGGGAGGAAAGTCCGACGAATATGTGAAATGGAAACTGAGCAAGGATGAAGAGGAAAAGCTGCTCGACCGGTTCAGGGATCAAAGTGACCCGCTCAATTTTCTGATTGTTACATCCAAACTGCTGACCGGATTCGATGCGCCAATTCTCCAGACCATGTATCTGGATAAACCTGTGAAAGATCACAGTCTGCTGCAGGCCATCTGCCGCACCAATCGGGTTTATCCTGGCAAGACGCATGGATTGATCGTAGACTATCTCGGAATTTTCGACGATGTTGCCAGTGCGCTCGATTTCGATGAAAAAGCCGTGCTCAAGGTCATCACCAATCTTGACGAGCTCAAAAAAGAGTTACCTGTGAGCATGACGAAATGCCTTGCGTTTTTCCCTGATGCGGATTGCACGCTTGGAGGTTATGAAGGATTGATTGCTGCGCAGGACTGTCTGCCTGACAATGAGACCAGAGACAGATTCGCTGCAGAATTTTCCGTGCTTTCCCGGTTATGGGAAGCCCTTTCCCCGGATTCATGCCTCAGCACCTATGAAACGGAGTATAAATGGCTGGCGCAGGTCTATGAATCGGTAAAACCTCCAAGCGGTAACGGCAAGCTCCTATGGCATGCGCTTGGCGCGAAAACCATTGAACTGGTTCACGAAAACGTGCATCTTGAAGCCATGCGGGACGACCTCGAAACGCTGGTCATGGATGCCGAAATCCTCGAACGTATTCTCAATACCAAAGACCCTGAGAAAAAAACGAAAGAAATCGAAATCAAACTTATCGCCCGGATTCGTAGGCATAAGGACAATCCTGTATTTATCGCTCTGGGTGAGCGGCTCGAGAAACTGAAAGAGCAGAACGAAGCCGGATTGCTGCACAGCATAGAATTTTTAAAGGCCCTCCTGACCCTCGCAAAAGAAGTTGTTGAGGCAGAAAAGAAGGTCGATCCGATAGACGAGCAATCAAAAGCGAAAGCGGCTCTGACCGAACTGTTTGCTGAAGTGAAAAGCGGCAAGTTACCTGTGGTTGTCGAGCGAATTGTTGCAGATATTGATGAAATTGTGCGCATGGTTCGCTTTCCCGGTTGGCAGAACACGTTAAAGGGGGAGCGCGAGGTACAGAAGGCTTTGCGAAAAGTGATTTACGTGAAATACCAACTCAAGGATCAGGAGCTGTTCGACAAGGCTTTCGGGTACATCCGGCAGTACTACTGATATTTCGTATTTCAATACGCTATGGAAAAGAGGTAAGGACTCTGACAATCCAATTCAAGGTATAGGTAACCTTATTGACCCAATCGGTTCAGTAGATGATTCGAGTGCAGGATTTTCTTGATTTTTCCTATATTAACAATTGTAAACATCTCCCGATACCCGTCAGTAAATCAGTACCCCGACCGCATTGCCTGTTAGAGAAATTGCGCTCAGTTCGCCAGCGTAACTTTCAACTCGCCAGTGTTTACGCCTTGCCCGGTAACCGGGGAGCAGTGTAGTGTTTTCGTATCAGATACCGAAAGTCATGAGCGATATTTTCTTCAGTTACGCCCGCGAAGACGAGGAGCGGGTTAAGCCCATCGTGGAAGCGCTGGAACGCCAGGGGTGGAGCGTTTTCTGGGACAGAAAAATTCCGCCCGGCAAAACATTTCATCAGCATATTGAGAAGCAGCTCGATGCGGCTGATTGCATGGTTGTGGTGTGGTCAAATTATTCGTTTGATTCCAAATGGGTGCTGGAAGAGGCCGAGGAAGGAAAAAACAGGGAAATTCTCGTTCCGATCCTGATCGACAAGGTCAAACCCCCTTTTGGATTCAGGAATATCCAGGCTGCCGACCTGACTGCATGGAACCATGATGCCGGGCATCCGCAGTTCGGAATATTTGTCAATGCAATAGATTCAATTCTTCCAAAATCTGGAGATGGAACTGTAATCATTGAACAAGAACCGCCTCCGCCAGAGAGTACTGAACCAATACATCAACCTCAAGAGCCAACACATTCGAATCTTCCCAGATCCGATGGTGAAACTGTAATCATTAAACCTGATCCTCCACCGGGACCAAAACTAAAAACCTCCTTATGGATTGTTTTGCCTGTTATTATGTTGCTGTTGATCTCTTCGCTTGTTATTTACCAGTGCAAAAAACTTTCTCCATCTACCGAGCCGCCTGCAAATCCCGCGAATATAGATTCTGTTGCATCGAAACTTAAGCTTCCAGACAATTTCGTGCTGATCAAGGGAGGATCATTTACCATGGGCAGCCTGGAAGGAGAATATGGCCATCAAAGTGATGAAACTCAGCATACAGTTAAGCTCGGTGATTTCGCGATGTGCCGGTATGAGGTAACCGTCGGAGAATATCTCCGGTTTGCCAAAGAGACAAAAAGCCATTATCCAGCATGGCTGAATGCGGACAGCATCAGTACAGGCAATAAAGATTTTTATAAAAATCTCGAAGAAGCGCTGACTGGTGAGCGGTACCCGATTGTAGGAGTGTCATGGAATGATGCGCAGGCTTATTGCGAGTGGCTTACGAAGAAGTGGAAAAACGGCCGCTATCGTCTGCCGACGGAGGCAGAGTGGGAGTACGCCTGCCGGGGAGGGACTGCTTCACCATTCAATACCGGCGAGAACCTGACAACCGTTCAGGCGAATTATGACGGGAACTTTCCTTATTGGAACAACCCGAAGGGAGAATATCGCCGGAAAACGGTGATGGTTGAGAGTTTCAAACCCAATGACTATGGATTGTTCAACATGCACGGCAATGTATGGGAATGGTGCCATGACTGGTATGATGGGAAGTACTTTGATGAGTGTCTGAAGAAAGGTATTGTTGATAATCCGCTGGGACCTGAGAGGGGTTCGCATCGTGTTGTTCGTGGCGGGAGTTGGGTTAGTCGAGCGCGGTACTGCCGGTCAGCGTGCCGCAACTATGGCGCACCCAACATTCGAAGCGATGGCGTGGGCTTCCGCCTGGTGTTCGTCCCCCAAGTTCAAAGCACGGCTCATCCGGCAAAGATGTGAGATGGCGGGCAGGGGGCAGGCGGCGCCAGGGACGCAGCGCCGGAAGCCACCGTAACGCCATCGAGCGGAGGGGCTACAAGGAATGCTTGCCGATGCGGATGCTTGTTTCAATTTTTTTACGACCTTTTCACGAAAGAGAATTTCGGATGACAAATCGTGAAGAAGTTCTTTAATTTCCCTTTGATCATCGTTTAACATAAAATACCCTCCATATGGAAACAAAGAAAAGGTTCAGGCCGGAGAAGCTGTATGCGCTTGGCTTGACAGGCATTGTTACGGTTTTTATTTCCGGATGTGCAGCCAATCTGCAATCGGTGGGCAATTTCGCTAAAATATCATCCTCGACCTCCGATTATCAGCAGATCGTCAAGGACTATGCCGACACGCCAAAAATTCTGAAGCGCTATTCGCCGGATCGTATGGCTGGTGATCAGGACATCCGTATTGAAGAATATGCCCAACAAAAAAAGCAGCTGGAAAATGTCCAGACAATCCTCGCTGCCTACATGAGTGCACTGGGAGATCTTGCTGTCGACAATCTACCGAACGTAGATGACAGAATAACCGGGATCACCGGCGCGCTTACCTCGATAAATCCGAATTTAAAAACCATAACCGATCCAGCCGGAGAGATAGCGAAAGTACTGATTCGTGAAGTTGGCGATCAATGGCGGCAGAGCAAAATCAAAACAATCATCAGGGAATGTGATCCTCATGTGCAGTCAGTTATTGCCGGCTTGAAACACATTATCGATATTGATATGAGAGCTGCTTTGGATGTTGAGAGAAAAGCGATAACCGACACGTTTGACAGCTGGAAAGCCGATGCCATAAGCCATAAGGAATCAGTGGACGGCGCTCAAAGGGTAGCGAGGGTGCTCAAGGAGGAGCGGCTGAATGAACTGGCTGCGAGGAATGAAAAACTCGATGCCTATATAAAGATTCTTGATACCATCGCGAAGGGGCATGCAGACCTGAATAAAAATATTGACAAACTTGACGAAAAGACCCTGACAGCAAGACTTCAGGGATACAGCAAGGATCTTCTGACCATACAGAAAAACATCGCCAAATTAACCAATTAAACCTTGGGAGAGCTGCTAATGTCTGATGAAAATCCAAGTGATCTGGGAAAAATATTCAGGGACCTTTCAACTTTGATCGGTGATTTCAGGATCAGTAACTGGGGAGATCTGACCGAAGAGGATCGGCAGACCCTTGAAGATGCCGAGTGGACATTGCTAAACTACTCGAGTGATTTCATCAGAAATGATGTTGAAAATACCCTCAACAGCATGAATGTCGATCTCGAAGCGATTTCAAAAGCCACCAGTGATGCAAAGGAAGCAGTCAAGGCCATTACCTCCGTAAAAAACGTTTTGACCCTTACGGCAAATATTATCGCTTTGGGTGGAGCGATAACCTCCGGAAATGTCGGGGCAATCTCAGGGGCGATCGGAACATTATCTCAAACGATTGCAAGTGTAAAGTGAGTGTTGCTGTCAGCTTGAGCCATTTGTTCCGGAGCATAGTATGCCTGTGAATCCTGACGGAACTGTGCTTTTCCGGGGCGGACATGAGTGCCTGCTATACAGATACAGAATTCCGGAACTGAACCCTGAATAACGATACAGATTCGTCAACGATAAGAAAGTGAATGCGGGCGAATTCGGACCCTCCTTTTTGTTGCCCGACTCCTTTTTTTCCATAAATTGAAAGTACATAGCGCATGAAATGAGTAAGACAGTCGTCTTATACATAAAATTAAAGTCTGTTTAACCGTGAATCCTGATGACAGTATTCCGCTGCGGTCTGTTCTGACGATGAAAAGAAGAATCTCCCTGCTTCTTGTGATGCCACTGATGCTTGCATTTTCCGCTCTCCATGCGGAAGAGACCCTGACCTGGCAGCAGTGCATAGCGGAAACGAAGCAGGCGCATCCCGACCTCTATTCCGCTCTCGCTTCCATTCAGCAGGCTGAAGCCGATAAAAGCATTACCGGGAGTGCGCTGCTGCCTAAACTCACCTCCAGTATCAGCGCCCAGCGGGAAGGAACGACGGATAACGGCGGGAGCAGCTACTCTTCCTATTCCTATTCGCTCAATGCCCGTCAGCTTCTCTTTGACGGACACAAAATCTCAAGCCAGGTTTCCGGCAATGAAGAGTCCATCAAGGCGGCCCGGTTCAACTTCAGTACCGTCTCTGCAGCCGTCCGGTATGCATTGCGCTCGGCTTTCGTCCAGCTGCTCAAGGCACAGGACCTTGTCGGTCTGACAAGGGAGATTGCCGACAGACGAAGCAGGAATTTCCGTCTGATCAATCTTCGCTACAAAGGCGGCCGTGAGCATTCAGGCTCCCTTGCACAGGCACAGGCGGACCTCGAACAGGCGCAGTTCGAAGTTGCGCAGGCTGAAAGAGGTCTCCTTCTTGCCCAGTCGAAGCTTGCTTCCGCCCTGGGAAGGAACGTCCGTTCACCCTTGAGGATCAGTGCGGCCTATACTACCTCGTTCAGCTCGGAGGGAAAACCCGATTTTGCAAACCTTGCGAGGAACAATCCGTCCTTTCAGCAGCTTGAAGCAAAAGCCAGAACGGCACATTTCGAGCTCGATGCGGCGAAAAGCGCTTTTTATCCTGAACTGTACCTCTCTTCATCGGCAGGCAGAAGCACTATCGACATAACCCCGTTCGATGCCTTGGACTGGAATGCCGGGCTGACCCTTTCCGTGCCGATCTATGAGGGCGGCGCCGGAAAAGCGAGGGTATCGAGGGCAAGGGCTGTTGTCAGCCAGCAGAATGCCGAGGTAAAGAGCGGGTATCTGCAGATTCTCGATACACTCGAAGAGAGCTGGAAGAATTATCAGGATGCCGTCCAGGCGGTCAGTGTGAAGAAAAAGTACCTGGCCGCTGCTATGGAGCGGTCGACCATAGCGAACGCGCAGTATTCGAACGGTCTCGTATCGTTCAATGAGTGGGTGATCATTGAAAACAATCTTGTCAGTGCTAAAAAAGATTATCTCAATGCCGAAGCAAATCTGTTGATTGCCGAGGCACAGTGGATACAGGCTAAAGGAGGAGGGCTCGATGGGTAAAGGGAAAAAAATAATAATGGGTGTGCTGGTTCTGGCAGCTTTGCTGGGAGCTGCCGCTTTCTTTTTTCTCAAAGGCAGCAGGAAACAGGAGAAGAAATATGACGAAATCCGGGCGACAAGAGGAACCATCAGCTCGGTAGTCTCAACAACAGGGGCTGTTGAGCCGCAGAACCGCCTCAAGATCAAGTCTTCGGTCAATGGCAGGATCGAGGAAATTCTTGTGGACGAAGGCAGGATTGTCAGAAAAGGAGATGTCCTCGCCAGGCTCAGTTCGACCGAACGCGCCGCACTGCTCGATGCCGCAAAATTGCAGGGGAAATCGGAGTTGAGCTACTGGCAGAATGTGTACAAGGAAACAGCGGTTATCGCTCCCATGGCGGGACAGGTTATCGTCCGCAGCATCGATCCCGGCCAGACGGTTACGACAAGCGATTCGCTTTTTGTGCTTTCCGACCGGCTCATTGTCAAGGCATATGTCGATGAAACCGATATCGGAAAGGTCAAGGTTGGCCAGAAAGCCATGATCGGTCTCGATGCCTATCCAGACATCAAAGTGAAGGGCGTTGTCGATCATATCTATTACGAGTCACACCTGCAGAACAATGTCAATATTTACAACGTCGATATTATTCCTGAAACAGTTCCTGAAGTCTACCGTTCCGGGATGAGCGCAAATATCGACATCATCGTCGAGCAGAAAGAGAACGCCCTGCTGCTGCCAACAGGCGCTGTACAGAGCAGGAAAGGCGCGTCTGTTGTAATGCTGAAAAAAGAAGATCCCCAGCAGCCGGACAGTTACAGGAAAGTCCGGACCGGTATGCAGGATGGCCGGAACATCGAGATTCTCGAAGGTATATCTGAAAATACGGTTGTACTGATGCCCGATACCATGTTTGTGCTTCCGACTAAAAATGGAGGTTCGAACCCGTTCATGCCCAAAAGACCACCACCGCAGAAAAGATGAAGCCTTTTCTTGAACTCAGGGATGTCTACCGGACCTACCAGATAGGAGAAAGTACGGTCCAGGCGCTGCGTGGCGTATCGCTTGTCATTGAGCAGGGTGAGTTTATTGCGATCATGGGGGCTTCAGGGTCAGGAAAATCATCTCTGCTGCAGATCCTCGGACTTCTCGATAACCCGGACAGAGGCGATTATTACTTCTTCGGCCACGATGTCAGCAAGCTCTCGGACGACGAGCAGGCCGGATTGCGCAACAACCTCGCCGGTTTCGTGTTTCAGCAGTTTCACCTTCTCAAGCGGATGAGCATTGTCGAAAACGTCCGCTTGCCCCACATATACAGCGGTTTGAAAGGGAATTACCGCGAGGAGGCCATTAAGCGCCTTACCCTTGTCGGTCTCGAAAAACGGTTTGACCACACACCGAACCAGCTTTCCGGCGGAGAGCAGCAGCGGGTTGCAATTGCGAGGGCCCTGATCCGCGATCCCCTGATCATTTTTGCCGATGAGCCCACGGGAAATCTCGATACGAAGAATTCTGCCGAGATCATGAAGATCCTCAAGGGCCTCAATGAACAGGGGAAGACAATCATCATGGTGACCCATGAGAAAGAGATCGCAGCTTATGCCGACCGGGTCATTTCCATGCGTGACGGCCTGATCGTTTCGGATGAGCGCAGGGGAGAGAGATCGGTTTCCGTCTCCGGAATGACGGAAAGCGATTTCATGTCGATGACAGGGAGAAAAGCTGCTATCTGGAAAGAAAGCCGTATAACAGGGTTCATGGCGCAGGCTTTCCAGTCCATTCTGGCAAACAAGTTGCGTTCTTTTCTCTCCATGCTCGGTATCCTTGTCGGTGTCGCTTCGGTGATTGCCATGCTTGCGCTTGGGGAGGGTGCAAAGGCTTCGATGCAGGAACAGTTCAAATCCATGGGTTCCAACATGCTTTCCCTACGAGGCGGATCATCCATGTTCCATGGTGCGGCACAGGGATCGGGCGCAGTTGCGCGTTTTACCTTCAAGGATGTCGATGATATCGCGAAGCTCTCTCCACTGGTAAAAAATGCTGACGGGAATATCGGCGGCAATGTCCGGGTAGTGTATGAAAACAAGAACTGGAGTACCAGCATCAACGGTGTGGGATTTGATTACGGCACCATGAGAGCCACTATTCCTGCGATCGGCAGGTGGTTCACGCGCGAGGAGATTCATATGAGGGAAAAAGTTGCCATTGTTGGTGTCACCGTTGTAAGAGAACTGTTCGGCAACACCAATCCCGTGGGTAAAATCATCAAGGTCAACAGGATCAATTTCAAAGTGATCGGTGTCGCTCCGCCAAAAGGCTTTTCCGGTCCCCGTGACGAGGATGACGTCGTTATCGTTCCGGTCACTACAGCGATGTACCGTGTGCTTGGCAAGGAATATCTCAGCGGCATTTTTGTCGAAGTTTCGAGCCCTTCGCTTATACAACAGACTAAATCGACCATCGATGCCCTCATCCGTAAAAACCATCATCTGAAGGAGGATGATGATTCGTTCAATATCAGGGATATGACCGAAATTCAGCAGATGCTCACCAGCACAACCCAGACCATGAGTCTTCTGCTTGGTTCCATTGCGGCAATTTCTCTTGTCGTCGGGGGTATAGGCATCATGAATATCATGCTCGTATCGGTAACTGAGAGAACAAGGGAGATCGGGCTTCGCAAGTCCATAGGGGCGAGAAAGAGGGATATCATGCTGCAGTTTCTTGTGGAATCGGTCGGTATGACCTTGAGCGGCGGGGTCATAGGAATTCTGATAGGAATCGGCACCTCGTTTCTGCTCTCTTTCTTTGCCGGCTGGGCAGTGAAAACCTCGATTTTCTCCATTCTGCTCGCCAGTGTTTTTTCGGTCATGACCGGTTTGTTCTTCGGGTTATGGCCGGCGCGCAAAGCGGCCGAACTCAAGCCGGTCGAAGCATTGAGGTATGAATAAGAGGGAAAAGAGAGTACCTGAATCTGTTCGAAAACAATTTTTTTAAATGGTTAACGATTTTAAAAAAAATAAAATTTTTTGTGCAAGGTTCCGGTGGAAAGGTCGTCATACTTTATGAAAACGCTGAAATCTGATTGGTTGTGTGTGTCCTTGAAAGGTTAGCGGTTTCAACAGCAGGCCGGTTTTTTATGTTGATAGCTGATGATGAATGACTGCAACGATGATTGATGAATGATTGGTTAAAGCCGGAATTGTTGTTGATTTGAACAGCCGTGTGGAGCAAATCCATTCGGCTGTTTTTTTTATTACTCCACTGATGCGAGTTTGCTTTTCATTTTACCCCTTTCCGGTATCTCTGCTGTATCGTCCTTTGACTGAAACCAGGCTGTAACATCAGTCACAGGGTGCAGATTTGCGTTCCACGCATTTATTAACACCAATGCAAAATTTCAGTATAATTCGCTACATTGTTTTTTAACTGTTGCGATTATTCCGGTTATCATTATTTCTCCTTTGCATCCATCTGTCATTTCTTCATCCAACATCACCCCGTCATGAGAAATCGTCCGGTATTGCATTGTTTTTCCTTTGATCAACAGGATTTCGCAATCAATACAGCCACAATGATCGCGTCGCGGATCAGCAGGGAGAGTGCGTCTTACCTGCATGGCGAGCAGTCCCGGAAGGCTTTTGATACCCTTTCAGTTACGGCCGTAGCGGAGCTTGAAAGTCTCTGTTTCAAGGGGAGAAAAACCGCAGATAATGGAAATAATCTCCGGCCATTGCCCTGTGACGATTCGGAAGGGAAATCTTCAGTTCATACCGGGCGGGATGATCGCATTGAATGTATCGCACTATTTGTCACACAGAAGTGCAATCTCCGATGCGTCTACTGTTATGGCGGTGCCGGCGAGTACGGCAATCCAGGGGTGATGGATGAAACAACCGCATTGAGGGCTGTCGACTGGCTGCTCGAAAGATGCGGGCCGGTCGAAGGACGAATCTCATTTTTCGGAGGGGAACCATTTCTCAATTTTTCCCTTATGAAAAAAGTTGCCGGATACGCCCGCCAACAGGCCGAAAAACGAGGGGTCAGGATGAACTTCTCGGTAACGACCAATCTTTCGCTGCTTGACCGCGAAAAACTGGATTTCATTCGCAACTTTGACGTGATGACAATAGCAAGTTTTGATGGCCCGAAAGAGCTGTTCGATACCTTGCGTCCCTCAGCAGACGGCTCGTCATCATATGACAAGGTGATAAAAATGCTTCCTGAGCTGCTTGCTGAACGGGGCGATAAAGTTAACGCACGAGCGACGCTCGTTCCGTGTTCTGATCCTGCTGAAGTGCAGACCGCGTTACATTCGACAGGCTTTCTTCGATATCATATGATACCGGCTGCCCGTTCTCTGTATTCCGGCATCGAAAAGAGATATGAAGACACTGCATATCTTGAAAAATCTCTTGCCCTTATGAGTTTAAACATTCGGCAGTTTCTCGATGCGTTGAACAAGAGGAATGATGCTCAAATAACGACTCTTGCACGATCACTCGATATTCCTCTTCCGGCCCGGGATTGTTTTCTTTCCCGAAACAGGATATTTCTTGGCAGGAGAAAATATAAATGCGGTATTGGGCGAAGCTATGTTGCAGTTTCAATTTCGGGCGATATTTACCCGTGTCACAGGTTTACAGGGCAGGAAAAGTACCGGTTCGGAAGCATTTTTGAAAATGAGCTCCTGAATACCGATTATCACATTTCTCCCGTCGATGCTGCTGAAGAGTGCCGTAAATGCTGGACCCGCTACATGTGCGGAGGCGGGTGTCTTCATGAACATGCCGGGGAAACCGGTGACATTCGAATTCCTTCCGTACGCCATTGCGATTATGAAAAACGAAGAAACGAAATGAAGATTGCACTTTGGTGCAGCATTTCCAGAGACGATTACCAATGGCTGGAGGAGAGCCGAGTTATTTCAGCAATAGCATGCGCGCTCGATTTCGGGTAATGTAAATCAACCCACCGGTCACTATGATTTCCTGTCATCATGCAGATCACTTCGAGTTCAGCGGCCCCGATTTTACGGTGAGTTTTGCCCGTAACGGTCGCGATGTTGAATCGGCATTGCGGTTGCGTCACGAGGTCTATTTTCGTGAATACCTCAGGAAGCCCCTGCCGGGAGGCATTGACCGGGACAAGTATGATCAGCAATGCCTGCATCTGCTTATAAGGCATAATCATACAGGGAAACTTGCCGGCACCTGCCGACTTAATACCGGAGAACCGTACGGGTATTATTCGGATACGGAATTTCAGATTGACAATGTGCTCGCCACCCCGGGCAAAAAACTTGAAATCGGTCGTGCATGCATTCTGGCTGATTTCCGGAATGGAGCTGTGTTCAACCTCCTCATCCAGGGAATCCTGAACTTCGCCTGTATGACAAAAACGCAACAGATATTCGGCTGCTGCAGTATCCCTGATTCATTGGGGACAGAAACCCTTGTTTACTGCATACACCGGTTAAAGCGCAATCATTTGCTGCCGGTAGACCTGGGTATTGCATCGCGTAACCAGATCAATCTGCCGGAACTGCCGCAAAACATCGAGGTTGAAAATCAGGCATGGAAAAACATTCAGCGAAATACCCACTCCCCCCTCTCCTATTACCTTCTGTTAGGAGCAAAAGCGGCTGTCACCCCCTTTTACGATCCGATATTTCACACATATGATTTTTTTGTTCTGCTTGACCTTGCAGATATGACGGCTTTTGGTCAAAGAACGATGGATTCAAGTTTAAAGATGACGAACGCTGCACATGTTGTATGACACCTTTGACATTCCAAGGTAAACCCACAGTTTTTCATGAGCTTGCATCTTTTCACCCAAAACGGCGATACTTTCGTATTCCATCCTGTCACGTTGCAGTCTGCGCGGCTTTCGGCCAAAGGGGACTTTCCGCTCTGGCCCTCATGCACGACGTTGGACCTGAAGGGAAAAACGCCGGCAGTTCCGTCTGCCGGTACACTGGTACTGATGCTGACCTACGCATGCAATATGGCGTGTCGTTACTGCTGCCAGGGGGAAATACCAGACACAGAGCAATTTGAATTACCAGAAGAAATTGCAAGAAAATCCATTGACTGGCTCATCAGCGTTTCGGGCAACAATCCTGAGGTCGGTTTGGGGTTCATGGGAGGAGAGCCGTTTATGAAGTTCCAGCTCATGAAATCATTGACCTCATATGCCAGAGAAAAAACCCGGAAGGCAGGCAAGTCCCTTAAAATCGGGGCCATGACCAACGGGCTGCTTTTAACCGATGAAATCATCGACTTTATCGCATCGAACACGATGCAGTTGACCGTCAGCTTTGACGGCCCGCTTTCTGTACAGAACGCAAACCGGGTGTTGAAAGACGGTACTCCATCCTACGAAAAAATTGTACCGAACCTGCTTCGTTTAACGTCCCGATGTCCATTCGTTTCAGTCCGGCCGACAGTATTTGCCGATGAAAATCTTGACGAAGTATTCGCCGAGTGCCGCCGGCTTGGTTTCAGAGAGTGCCGACTGGCGACAGTTTCCAGTTCACTGTTGCCGGATGGAATACAAAATGATGAGTCGACGGCAACGGATGCATTGATATCTCATTTCACCCGGCAGGCAGACCGTCTCATCGCCGCTTCGGAAAATCGGGATAAACCGGCGGTCTCCATGATAGCCTTCGATGCCGTATTCAGGGAAGCCGTCAAGGATGTGGTCATCGCAAATGATGAATTGAGGCCTCCGCGTCGCAGGTGGTTTTCGTGTGGTGCCGGACGGTCATTTCTGACTGTCGATGTCCGGGGCAATATTTTTCCGTGCCCCAGATTCATGGCATTACCCGCTTATTGCATGGGTTCCGTGCTGGATGGAACCTTTGAGCACGGGGATCTCAAGAAAAGCCTGGTTCTCGAAGGAGAAGAGTGTCGTGAGTGCTGGGCAAGGCATTTATGCGGAGGCGGCTGTATCGTCGAGCATGTCAGCGGGACCGGCTCGATGTTCAGGGCAAATCAGAATACCTGTCGACTGCGGAAGTCAAAGTACGAACAGGCGATACGGGTTGCCTGCAGCCTCGATACCCCTTCACTGGAGTTTATGATGAAATATTTAAGAAGGTGATCTTCTGTCAAGCGGAGCGTTCTGCTCGAGCTGTCAGCAATAGATGGAGCATCAATTCCATCATCAATCGTTTTTACATATATCACTGCCGCAGCCATCCGCCCGAATGTCGCATTACAGCATCGGTCACCGAATATGGTATCGTGAATTTCGTTGCATTACCCTGAGTGCGCCTCGCTGAATTCTTCTTCAAAGTCAATGGAGGGGAGTTTTTTCTGCAACTCTTCGTTACCGGTCAACACCTGCAGGAGTCAGGAGCCGATGTTGCGCTCAGGCGGCTGTATGCCGCATGCAAAGCAATGATGCAGGTGTGACGTTATTCTATACGTTCCAGGGTTGAAACAGAGAGGCTGTCTCAGGATTATTGTTGAGACAGCCCCTTTTTTGCGTGTTTCGGGCACTTAGGGATAGTTACACAGCCGAGAGGGTCTGGTGAACTTTCTCTGAAGCGTCTTTCAGGCCGTTTGCGGAAATGAGGTTCAGGCCAGATTCGTCGAGCATTTTCTGGGCGATCGAGGCATTGGTGCCTTCGAGGCGGACAATGACCGGCAGGTGCAGATCGACTTTCTTTGCCGCTTCGATGATACCTCCGGCAACACGGTCGCATCGGACGATACCGCCGAAAATATTGACGAGGATTGCCTTGACATTTTTATCTCCGAGGATGATCTTGAAGCCTTCCTCGACGGTTTTGGGACTGGCTCCACCGCCGACATCGAGAAAGTTGGCAGGTTTTCCGCCCGCGAGCTGGATAATGTCCATGGTGGCCATGGCAAGGCCGGCACCGTTCACCATGCATCCGACGTTGCCGTCGAGTTTGACATAGTTGAGGTTTGATTTCGATGCCTCGACTTCAAGCGGGTCCTCTTCATGAATATCCCGCAGTTCGAGAAAATCCTTGTGGCGGAAGAGGGCGTTGTCATCGAAGTTGATTTTGGCATCGAGAGCCAGTACTCTGCCCTCTTTGGTTACAACGAGCGGATTGATTTCGGCAAGTGATGCGTCGATCGAAGTATAGGCATTGTAGAGCGCCGTGATGAAACTGACGGTATTACGGAACTGCTCGCCTTCAAGCTGGAGGAAAAATGCCGCCTGGCGCGCCTGGAATCCCTGTATTCCGAAAAGAGGATCGATCTGGATTTTCAGCAGCCGCTCCGGGGTTTCTTCGGCAACTTTTTCGATTTCCATGCCGCCTTCGGTCGATACCATCAGCACGTTCCTCGATGTCGAACGGTCAAGGGTTATACCGACATAAAACTCTTTTTCGATATTCATGCCCTCTTCGACAAGCAGTCTTCTCACCTCTTTTCCATCGGGTCCTGTCTGGTGCGTGACAAGTGTCGTGCCGATCATCTGCGAGGCGATCGAAAAAGCTTCTTCCGGGCTTTTCGCAAGCTTGACACCCCCGGCTTTTCCTCTGCCTCCGGCATGGATCTGCGCCTTTACAACCACTACCTGGCAGCACTGTTCCTCGAAAAGCTGTTCGGCAGCGCTTCTGGCTTCTTCAGGAGAAAAAGCAACGATTCCTTTCGGTACGGCAACTCCGAATTTTCTCAGGATATCCTTGCCTTGATATTCATGAATGTTCATATTCTTTTAACTGTTGGGTTACTGACGAAAGACTGCAAGCCAAATGCAGGATAATCGAGGATGGCGTAAAGAACATAAAAGTTTTATAATAGTAAAAATTACCAACAGGTTGAAACCTTATGCCGGAGTGGAAGATATTATTCAATAAAAAAATGCCATGGATTTTTCTTTTTATATGGAACAAGCCTTCAGGGAGGCGTTGAAAGCGTTTGAGAAAAAAGAGGTGCCTGTAGGCGCGGTTGTTTTTGACAGTAACGGAAGTATTGTCGGCAAGGGTTACAACCAGGTGGAAGCGTTGTGCGATGCGACAGCTCATGCCGAAATGATCGCACTGACCTCCGCTATGGCGACACTCGGAAGCAAATATCTCGATGAATGCACCCTGGCTGTTACGATGGAACCGTGTCCGATGTGTGCCGGTGCGATCGTGAATGCAAAAGTGGGGCGGGTTGTTTTCGGCGCGTACGATCCGAAAATGGGGGCATCCGGTACGGTCCTTAATGTGACAGGCTGCAGGCAGCTGAACCACCAGCCGGAGGTTTTCGGCGGCATCATGGAAAACAAATGCCGGAATCTGCTCCAGGATTTCTTCAGGGAGTTGCGAAAGAAACCGGAAAACAATTGAGGGCACCGCTATTTATTTGTTCCGAAGCCCTATTGCTGCGTTGGGTGGTGGTCGAAATCCTCATGTACTCTGTGTACACTCCGGTTTCTCCGCTCCGTCCACCTTGCACTCGATCTTCTCACGACAATAAATAGAGATGCACTTGATTATATTTCGGTGGAAAAAAACGGTATATCAGTCTTCGTTTTTTTCCACCGAAATGTTTTCCCGGATAATGTGCTTCAGTGAGCTTGCGAGATGTGAAACGATTTCCGCGGCGATACCGCTTCCGCCGGTCGGCGCAGGCTGAAGCGTATCAAGGCTTTCTATGCCGGCTTTTTTAACGGCATTGCTGATGGTGACCGAAAGAATCGGGTTGCACTCCTTGATGATCTCCTTCAGCATGAAAGATGCTTCGAACATGCTGTGCTGCACGATCTCCTTTTTGTCTTCTCCTGTCAGAACCTGGCACTGGCGCGCGGCCATAATGCCGGCAAGGCAGGTCAGGTAGGTGCTTGTTGCACCTGCCAGGAAAAGGTTGATGAAAAACGGGGTCAGCAGGTTACCGGCCGGAATAAGCGATGAAAGAGTGTTGCTGAACGCCGACTGTACGATAGGTTTCATATGGGCTGGAATATCTTCCTTGTTGAAATCCGACAGAGGGAGATACATATAAATGGTCCGGACAAACCTGATGAATTCGAGCAGGTGCTGATCGCGGTAATGAAGCGAATAGATCCTCCAGAGCGTCTTGATGATATTGAGGAGCGTTGTCGTCGTTCCATACGATGTATTCTGGGCGAATGCACCGACATAGAAATTTTTCGTCGCGATCTGCTTGGTGATGTTGAGCGCATCGACTTCAAGAAATTTGAGATCGGTCCGGACCCACCGCAGGTCTTTTTCCTGTTTCATGGGTTCCGGATGGCTGGTGTGAACCCGGAGCCTGCCCGCCATGTATGCCGTATAGGCCCGCATGGGTTTGGCGTTTTCATGTTCCGGCAGTTCCGGCTGTTTCGGCACAGAAAAAAGGCGGAAAGCGGTGAAAAGCGTAAGGATCAGTATTGCGGCGCACAATACAAGAAAGCCGATTTCAGCGAAAGGATGCAGCTTGCCAATGAGGACCGCTGCAGAATGTATCTGGTTTACAATAAAAAGAATCGTGATCAGAGCAGCTGCGAGAAGCAGGGCTTTCAGAAATGACGTTGTTTTTCTTTTCATACCGGCAGATTGTTTTGACGGGTTAAGCCGCCAGAAAAGAATTCCTTTTCAGAAAATTCGTGTTTTCTGCCGCAAAATCAAAACTTCTCAGACGGATTCAGGTGCCGGTAACTTTATGGTATGATCTGTACTGAACTGGTAGTCAAGAAATATGTCTTCGGCTTTCGGAAGCTGCCATTTGCCGTTTGGAAGCTGATTCGTGGTTTCCTTGAGGCGGTATGTGGTATGACCGCATGTCCAGCAGTCGTAGTTTGCCATACCGGTGCAGAGACAGGTTTTTTCCTTCACTGTGAGTTGCCCGCCAGGCTTTTTTTCTGCCATGGCCGCATAATAAGCATCGATATAGGTGCATTTTCCGCCGTTTTCCAGCAGGTACCCGAGTCCTTCACAGTTCGGTCTTATGGCATAGCGCAGGGTAGGGGAGCTGAGCAGCATCCGCATCGGATAACCGGTCGTGGACGCCATATTCACGACAATGTCTTCCTCTTTTGCATTGATATACTCCTGCTTGACAGCGAAAGGAAGTCCAGCCTCTTTCGTGATGGCGAATCTGGTCGCAACCTGAACAGCCGCAGCTCCCATCGAAAGATATTCCGCAGCGTCGGTGCCGGTAAAAATACCGCCGGCAGGGATCACCGGTATATCGAGGTTTTCTTTCCTGAGGAGATCCAGCACTTCGAGAAAAATCGTCCTGAGGTCAAAGGTATGCCAGTCGTCTGGTCCGAAACCCAGATGACCGCCGGCCAGAGGACCTTCGACGATGATATAGTCAGGCAGGCGCTCGACACGCAAGGCGCGTTTGAGGAAAATTGAAAGGGCCCGTGTTGAAGAGATGATGATGCCGATTTTCACATCGCGGAAACGCGGGTTGTCCTTGATCAGATCGAGCGACCGGAGGTTGAGTCCGGCGGCAAGCGTCAGCCCGTCTATACCGGCGTCCATAGCAGCATTGAGCCTTGTCTGGAATGTCTCGATCGAGTTGTTCATGGTGAGCTTTTCCATGCAGTTCAGGAAAATCATCCCATTGCCGCTTTTCTTCGAAACGGTGTGCTCGATATATTTTTTCTGTGCTTCGGCGACTTCTCCGAGATCGAACTGGACTGCCGATTTGTCCGGATTGCCGATGTTGTCCAAGTAGCGTTTCCTCTTGGTGCTGACAAAAGAGGTATTGAAGATCGAGTCACAGACATATCCGGCTTCTGCATCTGAAATATGGCCTATTCCACCAAGTTTTTCGGCAGCGAGAGCGAGTTCGGTTGTTGAAATATTGACTCCCATTCCCCCAACGATAACAGGGACATATTCCTTTCCTCCAAGCTTCAGCCTGAAATTGTCTACCTTCATTTTCTTTTTATCGGTCTAAAAAACATTTACAGATCCCCCATTACCCAGGGGCAAGGGTGCAGTTTTATGCGTTCCGGTCTTCAAATACAAAAAAGTCTATCAAGATATGATATTTCGTTTTATAATTCTAAAGACAATTCTCATAAAAATCTTCCGATTCCATCCCGGGATTTTCATATTTCCCGGAAAAAACTTTAGTGCTCCGGAACTGAATGGAGTTTGAGAAAAGGTTTGGATAATATTAAATTACGAGCCAGATAAGCGGGTCAGTCAGATTTTCAAAAACAGACATTATCCTGAAAAGGGGACATATTATGATAAAACTTGTTTTGTTGAGGCATGGAGAGAGCCAGTGGAACCTTGAAAACCGCTTTACAGGATGGTATGACATCGATCTTTCGGAACAGGGCAGAAAAGAGGCTGCGGAAGCCGGAAAATTGCTACGCGATTCAGGGTTTGCTTTTGATATCGCTTTCACGTCGGTACTGAAACGTGCCATAAGGACACTGTGGAACGTACTCGATGAAATGGACCTCATGTGGCTCCCGGTCACGAAAAGCTGGAGGCTCAACGAACGGCATTATGGTGCCCTGCAGGGCCTCAACAAGAGCGAAACTGCGCAGAAATACGGAGACGAGCAGGTGCTTGTCTGGCGCAGGAGCTACGATACTCCGCCGCCGGCCCTCGAGCCCGATGACGAGCGCTATCCTGGTGCCGATCCGCGATATGCCGACATGGATCCATCGGAAGTGCCCCTGACGGAATGCCTCAAGGACACTGTCGCCCGTTTCCTGCCTTTCTGGCACGAAAAGATCGCACCAGAAATCCTCAGGGGCAAAAACGTCATTATCGTTGCCCACGGCAACTCGCTTCGCGCTCTTGTCAAATACCTCGACAATGTTTCCGAGGAAGATATCGTGGGGCTGAACATCCCGACCGGTGTTCCGCTGGTTTACGAGCTTGACGATGATCTGAAACCACTGAAGAGCTATTACCTCGGTGACCAGGATGCCATCAGGAAGGCCCAGGAAGCTGTTGCCAAGCAGGGTAAAGCGTAAGCCGATACCTGTGTGCGGTTCTTTGATACACGTTTTGTTTAAAAAACTTATATATTCCGCACGTAAAATTATCGGTGGCTTTTTTTGAAATTTTTGAAAAGTTGTGCCTGAAATTATATGAACGATACGTCACATACGGGGCTCTATGATCCTCGTTTTGAACACGATGCCTGCGGTGTAGGATTTGTCGCCCATATCAAGGGTGTCAAGTCCCACGAGATTGTCGAGCAGGGTCTGCAGATCAACGAAAACCTGAAGCACCGCGGAGCCAGCGGGAGTGAAAAGAATACGGGTGATGGCGCCGGTATCCTTCTGCAGGTTCCCGACAAATTTCTCCGCAAGGTTTGTGCGGACAGGAATATCGAACTGCCGGAATATAAAAGGTATGGTGTCGGCATGCTTTTTCTGCCTCCCGACATCTCCCAGCGCAGGGCTATCGAAGATATATGCCGCCAGATGATCCAGGCCGAGGGTCAGAAATTCCTCGGTTTCAGAAAGGTGCCGACCAACAATGAATCACTTGGTCTGACAGCACGATCACAGGAACCGGTCGTCAAGCAGCTTTTTGTTGGCTGGGGCAAGGATATAACTTCCGAACTGGAGTTCGAAAGAAAACTGTATATTATCCGCCGCCGCATCACAAAACGCGTGAAATACACAGCGGGTCTTCTCGGCAGCAACTATTTCTATATTTCAAGTCTTTCCGCAAGGACGATTGTCTACAAAGGCATGCTGCTTCCCCAGCAGGTCGGCTCGTTCTATCCCGAACTGCATGATACCGACATGGAAAGCGCCATCGCCATGGTGCATTCACGCTTCAGCACCAATACCTTCCCGAGCTGGGACAGGGCGCATCCTTATCGCTACCTCAGCCACAACGGCGAAATCAATACGCTTCGCGGCAACGTGAACTGGATGAACGCAAGGGAGAAGAATATCCAGTCCGAGGTGTTCGGCGACGCGCTCGAGGATATCAAACCGGTCATCCTCGAGGATGGCAGCGATTCGGGCATTCTCGACAATGTTTTCGAGTTTCTCGTGCTTTCAGGACGTTCTCTCGCTCATGCCGCCATGATGATCATTCCCGAGCCATGGGCCGGAAATGCTGCCATGTCAGCCGAGAAAAAAGCTTTTTACGAATATCACAGCTGCCTCATGGAGCCTTGGGACGGCCCGGCTTCGGTGGCTTTCACCGACGGCGAGCAGATCGGTGCGGTGCTCGACCGCAACGGCCTCCGTCCGTCACGCTATTATATTACCAAGGATGACCTCGTCATCATGGCTTCCGAAGTCGGCGTGCTCGATATCGAGCCGGAACGTATCCTGAAAAAGGACAGGCTCCAGCCCGGCAGGATGTTCCTTGTCGATACGGCACAGGGGCGCATCATTTCCGACGAGGAGATCAAGAGCTCTATCGCATCCGAAAACCCTTACAGGGAATGGATCGACCGGAATATCATCGACCTCGAAGCTCTCGAGGACCATCCGGAGCTGAAAAACCCGGCGGAGGACCGGCACAGCCTCACGGCACGGCAGAAAGTCTTCGGTTACACCCAGGAAGATATCAACATGCACATCAAGACGATGAGCGAAAAAGGGGTGGAACTGGTCGGCTCGATGGGCAACGATACGCCGCTTGCCGTGCTTTCGAACAAGCCGAAGCTTCTTTACGATTATTTCAAGCAGCTTTTCGCACAGGTGACCAACCCGCCGATCGATTCGATCCGCGAAGAGCTGATCACCTCCACGACCGTCATGCTCGGCACCGAAGGCAACCTACTCGAGCCGGTCGAAGTGAACTGCCGCAGGGTCAGATTACCCTATCCGGTCCTCTCGAACCAGGGGCTGGAGAAAATCCGGGGCATCGACAAACCTGGTTTCCGCGCTGTCACCCTTCCGATTTTCTACGATATCGCAGAGGGCGGCAAGGGTATCGAGACCGCGATGCAGGACATTTACCGCCAGTCGGAGCAGGCTGCCGCAAAGGGCGTCAATCTCATCATTCTTTCCGACAAGGGCGAGATCGACAGGGATCGTGCCCCGATTCCCGCACTGCTCGCCGTTTCCGGCCTGCACAACTTCCTCATAAACGCCGGTCTCAGGACAAAGATCGGACTCGTGCTCGAGTCTGCAGATCCGAGGACAGTTCATCATTTCGCCATGCTCATCAGCTACGGTGCAGGCGCAGTGAACCCATATATGGCTTTCGAGACCATCCGTTCGATGGTTTCATCGGGTCACATCAAGCTCGAAGTCACGACAGCTATCAGGAATTACGTTAAAGCCGCGGTGAAAGGTGTTGTGAAGACCATGGCCAAGATGGGTATTTCAACCATCCAGAGCTATCGCGGCGCACAGATTTTCGAAGCCGTCGGTCTCAATTCGCAGATCATCGACGCTTATTTCCCGCGTACACCTACCCGGATCGAAGGTATCGGGCTCGATATCGTGGCCGAAGAGGTGCGCAAACGCCATGAAATGGTGTTCCCGCCTTCGGGCAACAAGGTCGACCGCGGTCTTCCGCCGGGCGGCGAAAGAAAATGGCGCTACAACGGCGAATTCCACCTGTTCAGTCCGGAAGCCATTCACTTTCTGCAGCACTCCTGCCGGACAGGAAATTACGATCTGTTCCGAAAATACGAGAATCTCATCGATGACCAGAGCCAGAACCTCTGCACGATCCGCGGCCTGATGGACATCAAGTTCAGCAAGAAAGGGGTTCCGATCGAAGAGGTCGAACCGGTCGATGCTATCCTCAAGCGCTTCAAAACCGGCGCCATGTCTTACGGTTCAATCAGCCAGGAAGCTCACGAGACGCTTGCCATAGCCATGAACAGGCTTGGAGGCAAGAGCAATACCGGTGAAGGCGGTGAGGACCCTGCGCGTTTTCAGAAGGACCCGAACGGCGATTCGCGCATGTCGGCCATCAAACAGGTCGCTTCAGGTCGTTTCGGCGTGACCAGCGAATATCTCGCGAACGCCCGGGAAATCCAGATCAAGATGGCCCAGGGAGCCAAGCCTGGCGAAGGCGGCCAGCTTCCAGGCACAAAAGTTTACCCGTGGGTGGCGAGAACCCGTCATTCCACGCCGGGCGTAGGCCTTATATCGCCTCCGCCTCACCACGATATCTATTCCATCGAGGATCTTGCGCAGCTTATCTTTGATCTGAAAAACGCCAATCCCGATGCCCGCATCAATGTTAAGCTGGTCTCGACCGTAGGTGTCGGCACGATTGCCGCCGGCGTCGCCAAAGCCCATGCCGATGTGGTGCTGATCAGCGGCCATGACGGCGGAACAGGCGCATCGCCGGTTTCCAGCATCATGCACGCCGGTATGCCGTGGGAGCTCGGCCTTGCCGAAGCGCACCAGACCCTCGTGCTCAACAACCTGCGCAGCCGCATCACCGTCGAGGCGGACGGCCAGCTGAAGACCGCAAGGGATATCGTTATTGCAGCGCTTCTCGGAGCGGAGGAGTTCGGTTTTGCCACGACAACTCTCGTCGTCATGGGATGCATCATGATGCGCTGCTGCCAGGATGACTCCTGCCCGGTCGGCGTTGCTACCCAGAACCCCGAGCTGAGAAAGAATTTCACCGGCAAACCCGAGCATGTCGAAAATTTCATGCGCTTCCTTGCCGAAGGTGTCAGGGAATATATGTCGAGGATCGGTGTCCGTACGCTCAATGAGCTTGTCGGCCGTACCGAACTGCTCAGCATGCGCAAATCGGTCGACAACTGGAAAGCCCAGGGTATCGATCTGTCGAAGATACTGCACTCGGCAGACCATGGCGACCATGAAAGCTGCTACTGCACTATCGAACAGGAGCACGGCCTCGAGGAGAGCCTCGACAAGACCACGCTGCTCGCGATCTGCGAACCTGCGATCAAAAGAAAGGAGAAGGTGTTCAGCACCCTTCCCATAAGGAACACGAACCGGGTGGTCGGTACCATCGTCGGATATGAAATCACAAAAGCCCACGGGTCCATAGGACTTCCGGAGGATACCATCCACCTGAAGTTCACCGGATCGGCAGGCCAGAGTTTCGGCGCCTTCATTCCGAACGGCATGAGCCTTGAACTCGAGGGTGATGCGAACGACTATATCGGCAAAGGTCTGTCAGGCGGCAAAATTACAGTTTATCCGCCGAAAAGCTCGACCTTCGTGCCGGAAGAGAATATCATTGTCGGCAACGTGGCTTTATACGGTGCGACTTCCGGTGAAGCCTACATCAGAGGTATGGCCGGTGAGCGTTTCTGCGTTCGTAACAGCGGCGCGAATGCCGTTGTCGAGGCGATCGGCGACCACGGGTGCGAATACATGACCGGAGGCAATGTGATCATTCTCGGCAGAACAGGCAGGAACTTCGCTGCAGGCATGTCTGGAGGTGTTGCATATGTCTACGATCCTGAAAAAACGCTTGCGGACAACTGCAACCATGAAATGGTCAGCCTTGCTCCGGTTGAAGACCAGATCGATCTCGCGGTGCTCAGTACCATGATTGAAAAACATGTCAATTATACCGGAAGCGCACTGGGCAAAGGAATTCTCGACGCCTGGGATGAGCGAAAGGGACATTTCGTGAAGGTTATGCCGCACGACTACAGCCGTGCGCTCGATGCAATGAAGGAAGTCGAAGCGGCAGGGATCACGGGAGACGAAGCGGTGATGGCCGCATTCTATAAAAATATTAATGATCCTGCACGAGTATCGGGTAATTGACCCCGGAAAGCGTCAGGGAATTATGGTTGGAAAAGAATAATTATCGTTATGGGAAAACTTAAGGGTTTTATGGAGTACCGGAGAGCGTTGCCTGCCGACAGGGAGCCTCTCGAAAGGATAAAGGACTGGCAGGAGTTTCACGAGGAAATGCCTGAAGAAGGACTGCAGAATCAGGGTGCCCGCTGTATGGATTGCGGCACTCCCTACTGCCATACCGGGTTTATGCTCAGCGGAATGACAGCCGGCTGCCCGATTCATAACCTCATTCCCGAATGGAACGATTACGTTTACAAGGGGTTCTGGCAGGATGCCTACAACAGGCTTGTCAAGACCAACAACTTTCCTGAATTTACAGGCAGGGTCTGCCCTGCGCCGTGTGAAGGTTCCTGTGTTCTCGGTATTATAAAGCCGCCTGTCACGATCAAGAACATCGAATATTCGATTATCGAGCGCGCCTTTGAAAAGGGATGGGTTGAACCGAAGAACATCGCGTTCAGGACCGGCAAAAGAGTGGCCGTAGTCGGGTCCGGACCTGCCGGTCTTGCCTGTGCCGACCAGCTCAACAAGGCAGGACACAGCGTTACGGTTTTCGAGCGTGATGACCGCTGCGGCGGGCTCATGATGTACGGCATTCCCAACATGAAGCTCGACAAGGTTGAAGTTGTCCAGCGCCGTATCGATATCATGAAAACCGAGGGTATCACGTTCATGGAAAATACAGAGGTCGGTGTCGATTACCCGTCGGAAAAGCTTCTCGAGGAGTTCGATGCGGTTGTGCTCTGCACCGGCTCGACTAAACCACGTGACCTTTTCGCTGAAGGCAGGGAAAACTCGGGTATCCATTTCGCCATGGATTTTCTCCGGTCAGGCACCAAGGCTTTGCTTGACAATAAAGAGCCTGCCATTACAGCGGCAGGAAAAAATGTCATAGTTATCGGTGGCGGCGATACAGGTACCGACTGCGTGGCGACATCGCTTCGCCAGGGGTGCAAAAGCGTCATCCAGCTCGAAATCATGCCGGAGCCTCCCCGCGAACGCCAGCCTGACAACCCCTGGCCCGAATGGCCGAAAGTTTTCAAGGTCGATTACGGTCAGGAGGAAGCTGCGAAAATTACAGGCGAAGACCCGCGGCAGTATTCCATGATGACGAAAAAATTCCTTGCGGATGAAAACGGTGCACTGACAGCCGTCGAGGCTTCGAAGGTCGAGTGGGTCCTGCAGGAAGGAAGGTACACGCCTGTTCCGGTTCCGGGAACCGAACAGATCATTCCTGCCGAGCTGGTGCTGCTGGCCATGGGTTTTATAGGGCCGGAAGAGGACCTGCTCAATCAGCTCCAGGTTTCCCGGGATGAGCGTTCGAATATCAGGGCGACGGACAAGTGTTTCCTGACGAACCGCGAAAAAATATTTGCAGCCGGCGATGCGCGCAGGGGACAGAGTCTCGTGGTCTGGGCCATTTACGAAGGCCGATGCGCAGCTCGTGAGTGCGACCGTTTTCTGATGGGAACAACAAGTCTGCCCTAAACGATTGAGCGGATTTGTTTGTTGTTACCAATACTTGCTTGAAAATTTCTGATTAAACGGGTTGCCTATGGAACAGCAGAAACTCAGGGAACTGCTTGAAACGCTCCACCAGGAGCTTGCTCTTGTCGATACCGTAGATGAATCGACTGGGGATGTGCTTTCGACTTTACGGGAGGATATCCGCAAACTGGTGGACAAAGACGAAAATCCCTCTGCCATCACTTCCGACGAGCCCCTTCTCGAGAGGCTCAACGAGGCAGTCAATCATTTCGAAGCCGGTCATCCCAAGTTGAGCCTGGCGATCCAGCACCTGCTGGACAGTCTCGCCAATATGGGCTTTTAAGGATCCATTAAAGATTATTTGCTCAAGGTAGCATCGTTTCATGACTAAAGACAGAGATTCGGGAAGAGGAAAATCGAGGAATGGCAATGAATCAGGTGACCAGGTTGTCTGTTCGTTCTGCGGCCGAAGCGCACAGGAAGCGGCAAGCATGGTTGCCGGTCCCAGGGCATTTATCTGTGACCGCTGTATAAAAGCCTCCTATGATATTCTCCGCAAAGAACTCAGCGCAATTCAACACGCCGAGAGAACTTCGGACAGACCGTTCCAGCCTCGGCTGGTAAGCCCGAAAGCGATCATGGATTCGCTCGACCAGTATGTTGTCGGGCAGGAACTGGCCAAGAAATCGCTTTCCGTAGCGGTATACAACCATTACAAAAGGATCGAATCGCAGGAGTGGATGCGCGAAGATGACGGTGTAGTCATCGAAAAGAGCAACATTCTGCTTATAGGGCCGACTGGAACCGGAAAAACCCTTCTTGCCCAGACGCTTGCCAACCTGCTCGAGGTGCCTTTTTCGATCGTAGATGCGACTTCGCTCACCGAAGCAGGCTATGTCGGTGACGATGTCGAAACCATCCTTGCTCGTTTGCTTCACGCCGCCGATTTCAATCTCGAACGGACGGAACGGGGTATCATCTATGTCGATGAGATCGACAAAATTGCCCGTAAATCTGCCAATGTTTCCATAACACGCGATGTATCCGGCGAAGGGGTCCAGCAGGCGCTCCTGAAGATCCTCGAAGGCGCGGTTGTAGGCGTGCCTCCCAAGGGAGGGCGCAAGCACCCGGAACAGCAGCTGATCAACATCAACACAAAGAACATTCTTTTCATCTGCGGCGGGGCATTCGAAGGGCTCGATAAACTCATAGCCCGCAGGGTATCGAAATCATCCATGGGCTTCGGATCGAAGGTCAAGGATCGCCATACCGGCTACGATCCCGAAATACTCAGGTATGTCGTTCCCGACGATTTGCACGAATACGGGCTCATTCCGGAATTCATCGGCAGATTGCCCGTAATCTCCACCCTCGACCAGCTCGACGAAACGGCATTGCGCAACATCCTTGTCGAACCGAAAAACGCCATAACGAAGCAGTACAAAAAACTATTCGAAATGGACGGTGTCGAGCTCGAATTTACCGATGATGCACTCGACAAGGTCGTTGCAATCGCCATAGAGCGAGGCACAGGCGCGAGGGCCCTGCGTTCGGTGCTCGAGAATGTCATGATCGATATCATGTTCGAGTTGCCATCGATGAAAGAGGTTCATAAATGCGTTATCACTGCGGACACCATTGAAAATAAATCGGCGCCCCAGTATTTCAGCGACGGCAAAAAACAGAAAAAAACCGCTTAAAGTATTAAACGGGCATCAAACCTGTTTGTATTTTAGAAACGAAAGTCTATATTTACACCCTTTCGCAGAGGACGATTAGCTCAGTTGGTTAGAGCGCTACATTGACACTGTAGAGGTCAGAAGTTCGAATCTTCTATCGTCCACCCTCATAAATGCTTATAAATAAATGATATATAAGCATCCCTCTTCTTAAGGAAATACGAAATTTCTGCCAAAATCAGCTTATTCTGTGCTATTATTGCGACGTATATGCTATGCGAGATATTATCTGAGACAAAGAAACAGTTCCACTTGCTCATGAAAAGCAAATCTTTCAACAGACTTCCTCAATAAGAGATACTATCTTCGCCTGTCTGAGAGTAAAAGCGACCTGTTCTTCGGTGAAATTGATCTTTTTCATGGCAATGAATTATCAATTTGTTGGAACATGACACGTTTACTGAAAAACCTGGATTTGGAAATTCTTCCCAAAATGAGCGGCAAATTCTGCCGGTGTTAATTCTTCTCATGTACTATGCTGCCAGTTTGCATTGTAATCCATCTGCAATGTCTCAATGATCTCTCTGGCCTGCGCAAGACTTAAAATCATTATTATTGTTGTTACAAAAGCACTATACTTCTCTATATGTATAGAGCTTTTGTAACTTCTGGAGCGAATGTATATGGAGCAAACGGAAGAAGACAAGATTCTGACTCTTTTTCATTCACATAAGGTTATCAGATCATCTGATCTCGAAAAGTATGGTTGTTCTCGGCAAGCACTGAAACGTCTTGTCGCTAAAGGACATGTTACCCAAATTGGTCGGGGACTTTACCGGCAGGATGATGATGAAGTGACTGAGCATGCAACCGTGGTTGAGGTAAGCAAGGCGTTTCCTCAAGGGGTTCTGTGTCTGGTTTCAGCGCTGCATTTTTATCAACTGTCTACACAAATTCCTCATGAGGTCTGGATGGCTGTCAAAGCGGGAAAAAGAGTCTACAGAACGGATCTACCAGTACAGTTTTTCAGGTTTTCGGGTAGAGCATATACCGAAGGAGTTGAAACCCATAAGATTGAAGGGGTGGCGGTCCATGTATACTGTCCGGCAAAAACCGTTGCAGATTGTTTCAAGTTCAGAAATACCATAGGGCTTGATGTAGCTCTTGAGGCACTACAGGAGTGTTTGAAAGTTAAGCGCTGTTCAATTGATGATCTTTGGCATTATGCCGGGATTTGTAGAGTAAGAAACGTTATGAGACCCTATATGGAAGCATATACTCAATGACCAGAACACCTGAAAATATCCCTGCTTCGATTCGTCAACGTTTATTACAGGAATCAAGAAAACTGGAAATCGATTTCAACTTAATGTTGACGAAGTATGCATTGGAAAGGTTTCTCTACAGGTTGAGCGTTTCACCGTATCATGACCGGTTTGTTTTAAAGGGTGCGATGCTTTTTCAGCTGTGGGGTATCGATTCGTTCCGGCCAACTCGCGATCTGGATCTACTTGGCTTTGGTGAGACGGAGCAAGAACATCTCGTAAAAGTTTTCCGGGAAATCTGCCAGATCGAAGTTGCGGATGATGGAATATCGTTCGATCCTGAAAGTGTGACGGTGTCAGCTATCCGAGATCAAATGGAGTACGGAGGAAGCCGTATCGTGATCAATGCTGAACTCGCAAAAGCACGGATACAAGTGCAGATTGACATAGGTTTCGGGGATGTGGTTACTCCTCAGCCAACAGAACATGAGTATCCAACTTTGTTGAAACTTCCTGCTCCGGTTCTCAGGGCATATCCACGTGAAACGGTGGTAGCGGAAAAGATTCAGGCTATGGTTGCACTGGGAATAGCGAACAGCCGGATGAAGGATCTTTATGATTTGTGGTTTATCGGTTCAACATTTCAGTTTGACGGAGCCATGTTGGTTCAGGCTCTGAAAAGGACTTTCGTAAGGCAGGATACTGATATTCCCAAGGAATTGCCGTTCAGTTTGTCAGATGACTTTGCCGATGATTCAATGAAAATCAGTCAATGGAGAGCATTTATCCGACGTACTGGAGTTCAGGCACCCGAAGAACTTATGTCGGTTATCCTATTCTTGAGAGATTTTCTTATGCCACCGATTACGGCTGCAGCTGCTGATCGCCAATTTTCGGGAATATGGACTCCCGATGGAAAGTGGAGTCAGTGAAGGTTTTTATCGATCATAAAACATCCAGAATGCTGGACCAAGATCAATTGAATAGACGGGGGTCGATTAAGAGTATTTCAGGAAAGTTAGTTCCATGAACTTGCCAAACGCATGCAATTAACCGCTTGATCAAGCATAGGAAAAACGATGGAAAGGGGAGAATTGTAATCGTTGTTACTATTTGTTCATGGATTTTGATAAAAATATTGTTACACGATTGTTGCGCGGATTTATTCTTATCGCCGTAAGTTTAATTAAATTAATGGAATACAGTTCCGGTTCGAGTTTTACACTGTAGAGGCCGTTGGTTCGAATCCAATATCGTCCACCCTTGTAAATGCATATAATAATATAAGATACATGCATTTATCTTCCCTCTGAAATACGACAATTCCTCTCAAAATTAACACCTTTTCTGCAATTAATGCGACGCATATGCTATGCGTGAATCGTCTCTATAGACATAAAGCGCTATCGCTCTGTTCGAAAAGACGAAAACGAATACCTTTTAAGAAAAGAGATAGAAAATATCGAGTCTGATGTTGAGACACCGAGTATAAATGAGCGTTTTTCCGATCTTTCGAAAACTATGGTGTGAACTGGTGTTCGTCAGACATAAGTGTTTCGGGGAAAATGTGTCGTGAAAATTTATCCTGGCTGATGATACATTGTGTGCTTGTCGCAAATTACTGATCTAAAACTCGAAATTTGTCGCGATAATTGTTTTAAGGCCCATCTTCACAGTCTATAATATTTCGGCCACCTGGCATGTGCTTTGTGATACCGTTTCGCCATAATATGCAATCCCGATCCGCCGTCGCCAACATATTCCTTTTCCCTATTTATTGGGAAGCGGTTCAAAACGGCGATGACGCCTAAAGATGGACGCGCGCCCGAAAATCCGAGTCATTTGTTCGTGGAAAAAATGGTGATAGGGGATAGCTGCAAAAATGCCAAGGAGTGATTTTATCACTGTCCTGCAAACGGGAAGTCCCCGAGAGTACCTGAATGATAACGCCTGTTGATGTCTTTTAGTAATTTGGTAGTTATTATATAAGTTAGTTTTCAATTCTGTTTAGTTATAAAATATATCAAAATAAGGAGTTGAGATGTCAGATAAACAATCAGCCGCAGAAGCAAAAGCTCACGTTCCCCAGTTGGTTTTAAACAAGCATTTTCATAAAAAAATACATGGGGACAGTATCGTAGGCAGAATCAATACTCGTCTTGCATTGGGCATTACCAAGATTGTTGGTTCTATGTGGTGTGCGTATATATTCGCATTTTTGGCGTTCATATCACTCCCGGCTGCGATTAACTCTCATGACCCGATAATTATTGTGGCTTGGATAGCGCAAACTTTCCTGCAGCTGGTATTACTTCCTATCATCATAGTTGGGCAAAATGTACAAGCTGCCGCAAGTGATGCTCGCGCTGAAAATGATCATAAAACGCTTCTTGCTATTCATACACTAACATCAGAAGTGCATGATATAAACCAACAGCAAACGGAGATACTTAAAATTCTTGAGAAAAGAAGCAATGTATAAAAAATGCATCAAAGTGATGTATATAATACGTATCTGAGCCATGTTCAATACCTGAGTCCGAAAAAGATCGGGTGTTCGATGCGTTTTATCGTTCCCCCGGAACATTGTCTGGCGGGAGCGGTCTTGGATTTACGATAACCAGGGAGCAGTTGTCGCTCTTGCTGGGGATATTAGCCTGATTACAGCTCTTCTTGACCAAGGGACTTTGTATCGTTATCCGTCAAAGAGGCTGGAAATGACTCAGAATCAATAAATCGGCATCTTGAGGCAATCAATGACGAAACCGCTTTACTTAAAAAAGAAAATTCGATGCAAATGACAATAGTGAAAGGAAATAATGATGTTGCCAATGCTTTCACCAGGGTTCCCTAGATTCCCCTGATGTTTTGGGTCATCAAAATCCTGGCGACTATCCTTGGTGAAACCGGAGGAGATGCGGTCACCATGTCCATGCATCAATGGACACTTTATAAGATCAGCAAGTAACCAGATGGAAGGACGAATCATCGGATATGCCAGGGTATCGACTTCAGGTCAGGAACTGAATATGCAGATTGATGCGCTTAAAAAAGCAGGCTGCAAAAAACAGCATATCTTTACTGACCAGATAAGTGGATCGAAAGCTGATCGACCGGGACTTTCAGAGTGTATGAAAGAACTGAAAAAAGGAGATACACTTATCATCTGGCGTCTTGACCGTCTCGGCCGATCACTTCGGAACCTGATCAATATTGTCGAACAGTTGCAGAAAAGGGGAGTCGGCTTCCGTTCAATCAATGATGGGGGTATGGATACCACAACAGCATCAGGGGAAATGATTTTCAATATCTTCGGTACACTGGCTCAATTTGAACGCAAGTTAATTCAGGAACGTACTCAGGCAGGTCTGACGGCAGCACGGGCGAGAGTAAGAAAGGGTGGAAGACCAAAGATTTTGAAGGATGATCCGAAAGTACAGATGGCAAAAAAATGAGCAGTAATATGAGTATCAGTATCGGTGAAATATGCAATACACTGAAGATTTCGAGAGCAAGCTATTATTGGTATTAAGCAATGTAATACATAAGTGCTTTTATGGATACTTTGCTGACTATATTTCCGCAACTATTTAAAACAACTTAGAATGAGCGACGATCAAAACGAACAAAATTCCCGGATACATCTTGAGGAAAATATATGCATTCACATTTTCTCTGTGTCTGCAGCAATGGTCGGTGTATGTTTAACAGTAATCGGGATTATCCAGATTGTCATCAAAGGACAGAAAGCAAGCACTCTTGTTAACGATTTTCTGGCGATCGATGCGTTTTTATTTCTGATTTCCTGCATTTTGTCCTATTGGGCAATGAGACGCCGCAGTTATAAACGTATGCACCAGATTGAAAGAATCGCAGATGGGGTATTCCTGTTAGCGATGGTGTTCATGGTTGTCATTTGTGGGCTGATTACCTTTGATATATCATATCATAAATCCTTTTTGTTGTTTTATCAGTGATATCACGAGGGTATTTGAAGAAAAAGAAAAGCTTGAAAGATTTTGAATTCCCTCAATAGAAAATAAAAATAACGGACTATGAGAACGATGGTTAGAGCTTTGTTCGTAATCATGCTCGTAGGA
>SZXW01000011.1 GCA_005862285.1 Chlorobium sp.
CCCTGTTCCCGGCGCTCACGCAACCGGCTACCGATATTCCGCCCCTAACGGGGCTGAAGACCCATTACCCATTCCCCATTACCCACTCAGCACTCAGTCCTAAGGTGGCTTATCGCCACCCACCTCCCATTACCCATTTTCATTATACGGAGACAGGATCATATCCTTGTTGACCAGTACATTGACCTTCTTGCCGGCGAGGATTTTCAGGGTCGGCTGGATATCGAGGTTCTTCCGGGTAATCTGGGCTCCGGCACTGCTTATTTCCTCGCCGACGTTGGCGGCCATGCGCTGCTGGATCGTCATGCTTGATGCATCGGTATACGCCCCCTGTGAAACATCGGCGCCAACCGACAGCAGGGATGAGAGGATAACCCCACCAGCCAGACGGTCGAAATGATTGTCCACTTTGTCCTTGTATCCGCTGTTTCCTGCAAGATCGACCCCCGGCATATTATCGAGCAGGATCGAGCTGCCGTCCGGCCTGACAAGCCGGTTCCAGTTGACCTGGACCCTGCTCTGCCCGTAGCTCACCATCGAATCATAACGGCCAAGCACGCGGGTTCCTTTCGGAATGAGAAGAAAATCCCCTGTCCGGGTGTCGTAAACGTTTTCACTCACCATGGCAACGACGTTACCCGGCAGATCGCTGTTGATCGCCGTAATGAGGATGACTGGAATAATGCTGCCTGCCTTGATTTCATAATTGCTCAAAGGGCTATGAACAGTTTTCGACACATACTCCTTCTCCTCCCCTGCACCGTTGGAGAAGAAATCGTTTTTCCGATCCTGCATGTTCTGGCCGCCCTTGCCATAATTGGACGCGTTGTTCTGACCGACCGCTGAAGAAATGGATGCCGCCAGGTTGCCGACCATTCCTGGTTGTTGAGTATTGCCTCCCCCCGTAAAAAACGGGCTTGCCTTGATGGCCGCCTGTTTTTCAACCTCTTCCGGGTCCGTCTGATGATTCTGATTGACTGCTACCGTGCCTCCGGCATTTCCCCCAGTTCCATGCCCGTATATACCCTGACCACGGTTAACCATAGTCTTGCTGAAGTCGCCCGGCAGAGAATGGCCATGACCTGGAATCGAATCGGACCGCATTGGTTGCTGCGGAGCAGCAACGATGACAGGGGCATCATTGCCGGGACCTTTTCTGATCTTTTCCGGAATCGTGAGGATCTGGTTGATTGATGGATCTTCCTTTCTCGCGCCCTTGCGTTTGTCTTTCGGCCACAGGGCAAACGAAACGGCAATCAAAATAATGCTCAGAACAGTTGCACCGATGGCAATGACCGGCCCTTTTTTCAGGGTTCGGCTTTTCGCGACCGGCAGCCGCAACCTTGGATCATCTGCGGGGATCTTCGATGCATGAACATCTTCCATAGGACCATCCGCTGGTTCCTGTCTGTCTTTCTTTTCGGTATCCATAGGGATTATCTCGATTTGGAGATTCTCACGATAATGTCACCATCCTGACCACCCCGCAATTCCGCACGCTCAAACAGGCGGTCAACGACGTAGTAATCCTTTTTCACACGGAAGTTGACAAGCTGTGTATCCTTACTGCTTCCCAGGGCGAAGAGAACCGGACATTCACGGTTCTGCATTTCAACAGGGAACTGGATGAAGGTTTTCATGCCGTCGTCAAACACTTTCGCCGGCAGCCAGTAGGGTGTGCTCCCTTTTTTCACATCTATCCTGTAGTTGAAATTCAGGGCGGAAACATTCACTTTCTGTTCGATGGCATTGTTTTCAATGCGTGAAATCTGGCGCATGTTGTACTGCTCGTAATTCCAGGAAACCGCCGCCATGTAGGTGGTTTCGTAGCTGGTCAGCTCTATGTGGTAGGTCCTCACGTTGGTATTGAGGCTCAATGTGGTTTTCAGGTCCGGCCTTGTCGGCTTGACATAGACATGCTCCTGATCGAGCCCGTTCACCCGGCTTTTCGTCCGGGCAAGTATCCAGCGGACCGAATCACCGCCGACAGGCTCGGAGGTGAGGGTCTCTCCGGGTTCAAGCTGGATATCCGTAATGCGTAACGGAGCGCAGTATACCTGATAGAGCTGGCCTTCCTCGAAATCATATTTCATGATGGCGTTATGGTATCCGAAGCTGTCAGGGTTCCGCTGTGATTCATGGTTCGCCTTTTCAATGACAGATTGCGGAGTGGCAAGTACAGGCGCCGAGATAAGACAGGCAGCCAGGACGCCAAAAACAATTCCTTTACCGTTGGACATGTGTTTTCAAGATTTGAATGGTTAAGTACGTTACCTGACGAGCTGCGTGATATTGTACTCATCGACAAAAAGGCCAATGGGATTTACCGCAAGATCCTTTTCTGTTGAAGGCTGTTTCAGTACAACTTTGAAAACGCCCTTCCAGAATGTCTCGCCAAGAGGATCGCCCATAATTCCCCACTGCGATTCTTTCCAGTCAACCTGCCAAGAATCTTCGGTAATACGGACCATCGAAAGAACGTCGACGCTTACCCTTTCCCTGGCAGCACGAATGAACGGATCATTCTTCTGAACATAGGCCGTGAGGGTATTGGCCGCTTTTTGAGAAACAAGCTTGTAGGCATCGAGCCAGTTTGCCTTTATGACACCGGCATCACTGCTGATCATTCTGGTATCACGAATGAACCGGCTCAGGTGGTATCTGATTGAAGGATCGGAAGGCTTGTATCTCTCCCACTGCTGTCCGACAACACCATGATAGGAAGCACTTCCATCCTGGGCAACCTCGACGATGTGGGGAACCATCCTGGGTAACGATCCAAGGTAGATCATCCCGCCAACAGCCGGAAAAGCAACGAGAAGCAGGGTTGCGAAAGTAGCAAGCCTCCAGTTCCTCGCCTGGATTGTTGCTGCGCCGATACGCATATCCCATTCCTGGCCAGCCCGTTTGTAAACGGTGTCAATTCCGCCTTGCGGCGACCATTTTTTACCTGTTTTCATGGCATCATGAATACTTGTATGATTGAGGAATTAAACTTCTGCTTGTGAGCTTTCATCCTTCTGCTGATTACGCTGCATGGCATCAAGGGCATTCACTGCCCAAGCGGACGAATTATCTTTCCCTGACAAGTTTTCAGACCCGGACGACGCTGTATTTCCGGCACTCTCGACCGTCTTTCCTGCCGCTTCTGCAGTTGTATCGGCAACTTTTCCAGGTGCATCGCCTGCTTTCTCGGCAGCTTTTCCGGCCGCCTCACCTGCTTTTTCGACACCCTCGCCTGCGGATTGCATACCCTGCCCGGCTGCGGAAACACTTTGCCCGGCTTTCTGCATAGACTGCCCGGCAACTCTGGACGATTGCTGAATAGCCCCACCTGCCATTTTTCCAGCTGCACCTCCAGCCACTCCGCCGGCACCCCCGCCCGACCCGCCAGACTTCCCAAACCAGTTTGTTAATGCTGAAGTAGCGGCTTTCACTGCACCAATAGCAGCTCCCCCTGCTTTTATTGCCCCACCGATAGCATGTGACGCCATTCCACCAGCAGCCATGGCGTTTTGCATCGCAACGGCGGCTGAAAGGTTCGGACTGCCAGACAAAAGGCCTGCGGCCACGCCCGGAGCATTCCAGCAAAGAAAAGCAAGTGCACCAACGGTGAGAAAGGCACTTAATACTTCAGGAATCGTGAGATCACCAGAGAATTTCAGCGTTTGCAGAACCGGTAAAATGATACTAACAAGAAAAGCAAGCACCATGAGCTTGATGCCGGAGGAAACAATGGCCCCAATAGATTTTTCGGCAAGGAACTTGGTCGGCTCGAAAAACCCGAAAGGCAGAAAAAGGCCAACAAGAGCGGAAATAAGGTAGAACTCCAGAACGGAATAGAAGATTTGCCAGGCAATCAGAATGTATGCTATTACCACAAGAATCAGGCAAATACCCAATACAAGAGCTTCAATAAGCCGCAGGGTTGCACTCATTGCGATTACTTCATTTAAAGCAGGAACAAGATTGGCAAAACCTATTTTCATTACCTGTGAGGGGTCAAAAAGATTACCACTCCCACCTCCTGCTGCCATTTGTCCTGCATTAACAAGCGACTTGGCAAAAGCGCTGGAAATCTCCGGAAATTTCTTGATTATCCAAGCCCAAACGAGTAAATAAAGCAACTTCTTCATGATGCCAACCAGGTTATCGATCCCGCCAAGAGCCATCCAGAGTCCGAACATTAAGATTTCAATACCGAGAAATACCTTGATCAGAAAATTGATGGCTGGCTGCAAGTTGACCCACCCATGACTAAAAACCGTCAGAAAATTGTTTAGCGTAGTGGTGAGAATTCCGGGATCCATGCTGGTGTTTTTTTAAAGTTCACTGCTTTATCTCTGGCAATTTTACTGGATGAGGTGTTTTGTCCATATACTCTGGAGGTACACGCCAGAATTTTTCGTTAAGAGCCTTAGATTTTTCGTACTCTTTTCTCGGGATAGAAATCTCAACATCGCCCTGTCTGATTTTCACTCGATCTTCGCACCCGGAAGTTATGAGCAACCCAAGGATGCCGATGGAAAGGTATCGGTAATGTCTGAAATCGTGGTTTATGCGGAAGATTGTACAATTCATGGTTTCTGATCTCCTTTAATGCTTTTCTTTATTGTTGAATATCCGGCAAAGCTACTCCGTGATTTGATGTGTCCTGATTATCCATACCTCTCAGCAGCTTCTGTCCATATGCTGTCGCAGCCTCCTTCCTCTGCGCTTCTTCAGCGGCCATCATTGCTGTAATCCGGGTGCTTGTCGACAGGTTTTCCGTGAGACCTCCGAGCTGGGCTGAAACAATCCCGAGCATCTGGTTCGTTGACTGGAGTTGCCTTACTTCGCCGTCAGCTCCTGCCGACCGCTTAAGGATCGCTATCGCCTCGTCATTGTAACCCTGCGATCGTTGAATGACAGACTGCCCCTGCATGGCAATTTTCGCGGCATTGGCAAGTTCCGTGTTCCATTTCCGGACAATGTCCGAATACTGTCCGCTGCTCATGTTGTTCCATTGTCCCTGTGGGTAAAGCTGGTCGTATTGGGAACTGATCTGGTTGAGGTCGAAGGAAATTCCCTGAACACTGGTCAGGAGAGTGTTCAGTTCTCTCATATTGCTGTCATATATGCCTTTGACTGCTCCGAATGTCGAACCTGGCAGGGTCGTCAGGGTTTTAACCTGATTGGCGATCTGGGCAAGCTGGTTCTGAATCTGCTGCGCTGTCCTCGCTGCTGTCAGGGTGTTCTGCTGCAGGTTGGAAAGATCGATAACAGTCAACGCAGCGGCAGCCGGTTTAAAAGAAAACGTAGTGACGACAGGTACAAGCAACATGCTGGCCAGGAGATACTTCTTGAAAGATATTTTCATTGAGTTACGGTTTTATGATTATCGTCAGGAGTGCAGATTTTCAGGAACACACCTTTCAAGCATCTGGGCCTCCGCTTCGAGACCTCTGTGCCGGAGCAAAGCCGGCGCCCATTGTTCCGGGGAACGGTTTGCAACAATCCAGTCCATGATCTTCTGATCGTCCGGTGAAGACATTCCTGCAAACGCCAGGGCAACCGGTCCCAGGTTGAGCGCAAATACCCGATGTCCGATCACCGAGCGGTAGTAGTAGTCCCGCTTCGCCTGCAGATAGGCAAGCAACTGGATTTCGGCCTCGGACAATCCGAACCTGCTGTAGGTTTCGCTCATTACCGGAGTAAGGGCCTCTTCATCGGGGAGGTAAATCTTGGTATGGCAGGCCGAGAGGATCGTTGCCATGATCGGGGAGTTTGCGGCATCGGCGACCTCCTGCGTGGCGAAAACGACATAGACGTTTTTCTTTCTCAGGGTTTTCAGCCAGTTCTGCAACTGGTGCATGAATACCGGATGCTTGAGAAAAAGCCAGGCTTCGTCGAGGACAAGCAGGGTCGGCCTGCCGTCGAACCTTTTTTCGACCAGATGAAAAAGGTAGAACAGCGCCGGAATGACCGCTTCCTGGTTCATGCTCATGAGCGCATTCATCTCAAGCGTTATCCAGCATCCCTTCGGTTCGAGTTCCTCGGAAGCATCGAATATCTGGCCGTAGTTCCCGGCAAGCGTATAGGGCCGCAGAGCATCCCTGACTTCCCTCGACTGGACCAGCTCGCAGAAAAGCGTCAACGTCCGGGCGTTTCTCTCATAGGTGACAAGGTTCAACAGAGCTGAATCGATCTCTTTTTTCAGTGCAGGGTTCTCCTCGATATGCTGTTCCTTGAGCAGCAACAGGATGAATTCTGCAGCCCAGATTCTTTCTGTCTGGTCATCGATTCCGGCAAGTGGCTGGAAGGCGAGGGCCGATTCTTCCCCTCCAGGTTCGTAGTAATCTCCCTGAACGGCAATCGTGGCCGCTCTTGATGACCGGTCCTTGTCGAAAATGACCACCTGCGCCTCGGGATAGCGAAGCCATTGCAGCGCCATCATGGAAAGAAGGGTGGATTTGCCGGCACCGGTCGGGCCGATAACAAGCGTATGCCCGACATCGCTGACATTGAGGTTGAACCGGAACGGCGTGCTGCCGGTCGTGCTGCACATGATATGGTACATGCCTGTTCCGCAAACCTCTTTCAGGTGGCGGTTCTCCTGCGCTCCCGCCCAGATCGCCGAAAGGGGCATCATGTGTGCAAGGGAGAGCGTGCTGATGATTGGACGGCGGACATTGGCATAGACATGGCCGGGCAAGCTGCCGAGCCATGCCTCAAGCGAATTGAGGGATTCTTCCTTGACGGTGAACCCCCTGCTCTGGATGACCTGCCTGACCCTCCGGATTCGCCGGAGCGCCTCCTGGATATCCTCGTGCATGACCGTAACCGTACAGGTCATGTAACCAAACGAGAGCAGGTCCTCACCAAGCTCCTGCAAGGCTGCATCGGCATCGGCTGCCTTGTTTGCCGCATCGGTATCGAGCAGGGCGGATGGTTCCTTGGTTGCTTCCTCTTTCAGCATGGTGAGCAGGTTCTTGCGTTTTCCCCACCACTGCCGCCGGTATTTTTCAAGTTCTTTCTGAGCATCCTGCTTGTCCATGCACATGTACCTTGTCATCCATCGGTACTCGATCTCCAGATGGTTCAGGTCGTCAAGAATGCCCGGGATCGACACTGCAGGGAAACCCGTAAAAGTAACTGTAGGAATGAATCTGTTGCCAAGCATCGGAATATCGGCAAATGTTAGCGCCTGATCCGGTATGAGGGCATCGAGATACATGGGAATATCCGGAGCGATCACGGGATGACGGTTCGTGGAAATCGTACTGTGCAGGTAAGTCAGCGTCTCGTGGTCATCAAGTTCAGCTACTTCGTCAAACACTCCTGCCATGAGGTCGGATATTTCCTGGCAGGTTTTCCGGAAATATTCAAGATCACGCATGTTTTCCATGGCCGCATCGAGTTTACCTTCCGGGTCGTCATAAAAAAACCCGGACAGCTTCTTGCCTTTCTCGGTTGGCATGCCCCACACGAAGGTTATGTAGTAGGCACTCTCGAAATGGGCCCCATATGTCATGAACTGATGCTTGCGCTCCAGGTCGAGCAGCCATGCTGCAGGATGTTTCCATGCCGTTCCCTGATAATCGGCTGTATGGAACCGCTGCGCCTCGATGAATAGGCTCCAGCCTGAACCCAGCCGTTTCAGGGAGTTGTTCAGACGGGCAACGGCTGAAAGCAGTTCGGAACGGGAAGAACTGCCAAGATCAGGTCCCCGGAATGCATAGGTTTTCTGCAGAATTGCATCTTTCTGCAGGACCACACCTGGTGCAATGATTGCCGCCCAGGGCAGATAGTCCGGAAGCCGCTTGGTCGGCTCCCGGTATTGTTTAAGGTTGAGCATGGTATTCAGGGATAAAGACGTTTCGGTGTTTTCAGCGCCCGGATGAAAACCTCGAAAAAATACGGGTCTTTGCGGGTCATGGCGACAAGGCCGAAATGAAGCGCAAAGGCTGCCGGAAGGACCCAGATCTGCTGCAGTCCAAGTCCGATGGCTGCAGCAATGGTCCAGAGAAGAAGGGCTGGAGTTCTCGGGACTCCGCCAAGCAGGATCACCTCCGTCAGGGAGCGGTGGACCGGCACTTCATACCCGTCGCTCATACCAGCAGGCCTCCACCAAAGCCCATGAAGGTAAGGCCCCACGAAAGTGCACTGAAGGCGATGGCAAGGCCCATGACAACCCACAGGGCCTTTCGCATCATGCTGCTTCCATCTGAAAACGCAATACCTATGCCGAGCCCGATAATGGACACTGCTCCAAGAACTTTTGAAACCGGTCCAGTCAGGGAATCGAGGAGCTTTTTGAGAGGATCTTCCCACGGCAAACCTGCACCATCGGCGAAGGCATCAGCCGGAAACAGCTGCAGTACAAGGATGCCAAACGCGATACCTGCCGCAATTAATACATCTTTATTTATTTCATTTTTCCGCAATTTCCCAATTGAGGGCATCAAAAGTCGAGAATGTTTCATTGGATTCATGGATTAAGGGTTGAATGAAAACAATGCGATAAGTGGAAACGTTAAAAAACCGGTTTTCTCAGAAGCCACTGCCCTTGCGATTCTCCCGTGACTTCCATGATTCCGGTAATGGAACGACCGGCAGGATGCCCGGTATCACGTCTCAGGTGAACGCAAATATCTATTGCATCAGCAATGAGGTAGCGAGGCGCATGCGGCATGACCTCTTCACACAGCTGGCAAAGCCGGTCGAGCATCGAACCGGTACTGTTGGCATGTATTGTTGCGATCCCGCCGGGATGCCCGGTATTCCAGGCCTTCAGCATATCGATGGCAGCACCGTCCCTGACTTCGCCGACAATAATCCTGTCCGGGCGGAACCGGAGCGCATCCATGATGGCTTTCTGGTGCGTATAGACCGGCGGCTGGACAAAGATTTCCACCTTGTTTTCGGCATCGCACTGCAGTTCAGGATTGTCTTCAACGATATACACCCGGTCGTTCGTTCCGGCAACCTCCTGCAGCAGGGCATTGACAAAGGTGGTTTTTCCAGATCCAGTACCACCGCCGACAAGGATGTTTTTCTTTTCCCTTACGGCCTTTTTCAGGAACTCGGCCTCCCGGTCCGTCAGGATGCTGCAATCGATATAATCCTGTATGGGATAGACAAGCTTCGCCGGTTTTCGAAAAGAAAAAACCGGTGCGGCAACAATTGGAGGCACCGATGCCTGAACTCTCGCCCCCCATCCGGGAAGCTTTGCGGAAAGGGACGGGCTTCGCTCATTGACCTCAGTATTCATGGCTGCCGCAAGGAGACGGACAATTCTTTCAACTTCATCGGATATCATGACAACTCCGGAAAAGCTCATACCTTCTCCGAACCTGTCAATCCATACCTTCCCGTCAGCATTGACCATGATTTCAAGAACCATGGGCTCATCCAGATAGCTCATGACCGGATTAAGTGCCGTTCTCAGAGCATCATATTTTCTTGTCCGGGATAGTTCTTTTTGAGGCGTCATAGAGCAAAAGTACTGAAAGAGGTTCAATCATCGCCCCTCCGCGTCAGCTTCAGGGCACATGTATGCTAAAAAATGAGAAAACCGATGGGAGCACTAATTGGTACAACAAGATAATTTTACATATTTATTACATCTTTTGCAAGCGAAAAATGTAATTATATCGTAAAAATTATTATTTCAGACCTGTCTTAAGACGCAAAACGCAACCATTCTTCGTTGGTAGTGATGGGCACTGGGTACTGGGTACTGGGTACTGGGAAAATATGTTCCGGCGATCAAGAGCATCAACTATCTTTTGGAAGATAATCCTTGTTCTTTTCATTCTGAACGGAGTGAAGAAACCATATCTTTTCGTTTTACAGGAAAATGGATCCTTCACTCCGCTGCGCTTTGTTCAGGATGACAGGAAAAATCCCTGGGCAGGCACCCCTCATGGCCAATATGTCACTCCCGACATGTCGGGGCTGAATAAAATAATGGGGTGGTTGCCATCTTCCCCGGCGCTTGCACATCCGGCTACCTATATCTCGCCCCTGACGGGGCTCAAACACCTATTACCTATTACCCACTCAGTCCTCAGCACTCCAACATCCCATTCCCCAGTTCCCATATTCAATCCCGCAGGGATGACATACCGGTAGCGCGAGGGTGTAAGCCCCGGGGTATGCCATTCCCAAATATTTGGGTTCAGCTCCCGACATGTCGGGAGCGACATATTGGTTGATTTTTGATCAAAATAAATTATTGGTATTTCAGAACGGCCAATCATAACACAGGATTTCTGCCCTTAGATCCCGGGGCTGGCACCCCGCACACCCATATCTCGCTCCTACGGAGCTGAACCCATTTTTTTTCATTCCTTTTCCAGGGGCTTCACCCCTGGCTACCTATATCTCGCTCCCGACAGGTCGGGACTCTTTACCTCCTACTCCCCATTACCCATTACCCATTCCCCATTACCCAGTCCTCAGTCCTCATCGCTTGGACCGGATATCGAAGAGCCAGAAAGGTGTCGCAACACCTATGATGTTTTCACTTCTGATTGGACCATAGTAGCGAGAATCAAAACTGCTGTTCATGCCCTTGATCGCGACGATATACCCTTCTTTCAATCGGCCGCAGAAGCCGTATCGGGGAAGTGGCTTGCCTTCTCTGTCAACATCTTTGATGCCGCCAAAATTTTCTCCGTTAATAAAAAGCATACCGTTATTAGTGCATACCGAATCACCTGGAAATCCGACAATGTGTTTCATAAGAAATTCGCCATTTCCAAGGTACTTCCTTTCCTCGATGATTCTGGCTGCAATGCCGCTCGGCCTGAAGGCAACGATATCACCTTTTTTGAAAAAGCCGGGATGCACAACGTAAATTCCTCGAGGCAGACTTTCCGTATAGTTGTAGATGAAGATTTTTCGATTCAGGAAGAGAGATGGTAAGATGATCAGGGCAAGAATTGAAAGGCCGAAAAACAGGGCTCTAAAGCGCTTCATGGATGAAATCGTATGATGAGTTCAGGAAAGTACTGGGTACTGGGTATTGGGTATTGGGTATTGGGTATTGGGTATTGGGTATTGGGTATTGGGTATTGGGTATTGGGAAAATATGTTATTACTCCGGCGATTAAGAGTATCAACTATCTTTCAGAATAAACTCCTTTTTTTGTCATTCTGAACGCAGTGAAGAATCCATATCTTTTCGTTTTACAGGAAGATGGATCCTTCACTGCGCTATGCTTCGTTCAGGATGACAGGAAAAAATCCGGGGCTGGCACCCCGCAGACCCATATCTCGCTCCTACGGAGCTGAACCCAATTTTTTTCATTCCTTTTCCAGGGGCTTCACCCTTGGCTACCTATATCTCGCCCCTGACGGGGCTCATCGCCACCCACTTCCTACCTCTAATAGGATTTAACTTAGTCCTTAGTCCTCAGCACTCCCCATTCCCCAGTACCCACTCCTCAGCCCTCAGTCCTCAGTACCCAATTCCCAACACTGAAGCAGAACCACCCGTATCCTCCGATAATTCCCCGTTACAGGTAAAATGTTATATTGACGGGCAATCGTTGAACATATTCTACCAGATAAATGCAAACAACCAGCAAAGAGCTGCAGACCGCCGTCAGAGCCGCCGAGGCTGCAGGAGCGGTCGCCATGGAAAAATTCGGTGAGCTCGGTCTTCAGGAGATAAAGCCCAAAGATTTCAAGGATTTTGTCACCCATGTCGATCAGGCATCTGAAGCGGTAATCGCATCGATCATTGCAGAAAGCTTTCCGGAAGACAGCATGCTCTGTGAAGAAGGGACCCTGACAGACGGAAGTTCCGGCAGGACATGGATTGTCGATCCTCTCGACGGCACCCTGAACTTCATTCACTCATTTCCGGTCTTTTCCATCAGCATCGCGCTTCAGGATAGTGACAGGGAATTGCAGACCGGAGTTGTCTATCAGCCTCTCCTGAAGGAGCTGTTTACTGCCGAACGCGGCAAGGGAGCTTATCTGAACGGTGAAAGGATCAGCATATCGGACCGTGAAAACAAGGACGGTCTTCTGATAGCAACAGGACTGCCCTTCAAGGAATATTACTATATCGATGCATATGTCGGTATGCTGAAAGAAGTTATTCACGATTCCGCCGGAATAAGAAGGGCAGGTTCTGCAGCTATCGACCTCGCCTATACCTCCTGCGGGCGTTTTGACGGTTTCTGGGAATACCGTCTCTTTCCCTGGGATTTTGCTGCAGGTGTATTGCTTGTCAGGGAGGCCGGCGGTATAGTGACCGATTTTACCGGGGATGTCGATGTTTTCAAACGGCAAAGCATCATCGCCGGCAGTTCCATAACACACCCGATGCTGCTTGACAAAGCACTCAGGCATTTCAGGTAAACAGAGCGGTCGGTCCACAGATTTGAACCGGAAATCAATCTTTATTATCTTTGCACCTTTCAGCCTTTTCAATCCGAATTCATTTCCTGCAGGGCAACACCGGCAGGAGCAACGACTACACTATGCTCATTCTTCAGCGCACGCTTAAAAAAGAAGTTTCCCTCCGGGGCACCGGACTGCATACCGGCAAGGAATGCACCATAACGTTCAAGCCTGCAGAAGCCAACTATGGTTACCGGTTTGTCCGGACCGATGTTGAAAACAGCCCTGAAATACCGGCGCTGATTGAAAACGTGGTCGATATCCTAAGAGGCACCACCATAGGGATCGGTGATGTGAAAGTTCATACCACCGAGCATGTCCTTGCGGCTCTGTACGGCCTTCAGATCGACAACTGCCGTATTGAACTGAGCGGACCCGAGCCTCCCGTCATGGATGGCAGTGCGCACCCTTTTGCGGAAGTCCTTCTCGAATCAGGATTCCAGGAACAGGATGAACCGAAAAACTGGCTGGTCATCGATGAAACCATTGAATACCACGATACCGAGAAATCCATCGACATTGTCGCGTTACCGCTCGACGACTTCAGGGTTACCGTCATGGTGGATTACAAAAATCCGGCTCTCGGCTCCCAGCACTCGGGACTGTTCGACCTCCAGAATGAATTCGTCAAGGAGTTTTCCCCATCCAGAACATTCTGCTTCCTGAGCGAAGTGGAACACCTGGCAAATCAGGGAATTATCAAGGGCGGCGATGTAGACAATGCGATTGTCATAATCGACAAGGTTATGACTCAGGAAGAGATTACGGTATTGAGCGATAAACTCGGCATAAAGAGCGGTAATCTCGTACTCGGTGATAACGGAATCCTCAACAACCGCGAGCTTCGCTTCAAAAACGAACCGGCCCGCCATAAATTACTCGACCTTCTCGGAGACATCGCGCTTCTCGGCATGCCGATCAAAGCACAGCTCCTTGCAGCAAGACCGGGCCATGCATCGAATGTGGAATTCGTCAAGCTGCTCAAAAAATACGCTGACCGCAACAAGCTTGCAAGGCAATTCCAGCATGAGAAAAAAGCCGGAGTTATTTTTGACATCAACGCCATTCAGAACATTCTTCCCCACCGCTACCCGTTTCTCCTGATCGATAAAATCGTCGAGTTCAAACTGGACGAAAAAATCGTTTCGATCAAGAACGTCACCATGAACGAGCCCTTCTTCCAGGGACATTTCCCCGGAAACCCCATCATGCCCGGGGTATTGATCCTCGAAGCAATGGCACAGACAGGTGGAATCATGATGCTCAACGGCAACAGCAACATCAAGGAAAGTGTCGTGCTCTTCATGGGAATCGACAAGGCTCGTTTCCGCAAACCTGTCATTCCCGGAGATACGCTGGTGATCGAAGCCACGATGACCAACAAGCGCAGAAACGTCTGCCAGTTCGATGCAAAAGCTTATGTAAGAGGCGAACTGGTATGCGAAGCATCGCTCATGGCTACAGTGGTACCCAAAACATCTGCATAAGCCATCCCTTTCCGGTAACCGCCTCATTCTGTTTGAAGCAGAATGAGACGGTAGCCAACAGCATATCAACAAGTTGTCCACATTCCCGCCATACACGGATTAAATGTGTTAATCTCGCTATATCATTTATTAATAGTAACTTATAAAGCAAAAGTCATCGACCGTCGGTTTTCATTGAAAAGTTATCCATATCCGGAATGACCGTTCCGGTATCATATTGCAATGAAAGAAGATGGAAAAACGCTACGAGATGTTGCCCTGGTCCTTGTGGATTTTGTAGAATCTGATACAGTAGAGAACGAAGGAATAAAAGAGAGTTACCGCTGAAAGGTAGAGGAAAAACTCCTTGAAGTGAAATCGTACAAAGAAAGGAAGAGGCCATACCATTGAAATGAACATCATCGAAACAAAACCGACCGCCCATTTGCCGGGCCAGAGCGAGGTTGTTACAACTGAATGGCGGACCTTCACATAGGCTGCACCTGCAAAAATCAGCGCATCCCTGAGAACGGCAAATATCACAAACCAGAGAGGAAGCTGACCGATCCAGAAAAAATAAACCGCAACGCTGGCAAGACAAAGTTTGTCGGCAAGAGGATCGAGAATTTTGCCCATTTCCGAAACATCATTCGTCCATCTGGCGGCACGTCCGTCAAACCAGTCGCTCAAAACAGCTATGAGCATGATGATGATGGCAACCGTCAGATGGCCGTTATGAAAATAATAGAGAAAAAAGGGGATAAGTATTATTCTCAGAAAACTGAGAAAATTCGGCAGATTGAAGATACGGCCTTCCACCATAATTAATTTTTTTCAGTCAGACTGTTAAAAAGTCACCTGTCTTTCTGTAACCCGGGAATGCTGCCCTAACGGATAACCATGTGAGGATATTCCCTGACAAACGTAGACCAGTTGCCTCTTCTTGGCCTTGAAACCCCTTGAGGAATAACTGCTTCTGTTGTTCCGGCACGTAAAAGATCGCACAGGGCAAGACCAAGAGCATCCGTTATATCATAAGGGCCGGGTTCTTCCTTAAGACCGAGCATTCTCGATACCATGAACGATACCTGCTCCTTGCGTGCAGCGCCTTTCCCGGTGACGGCAAGCTTCACTTCCCGCGGAGCATACTCATGCAAACCAAGCCCCTTGTTCATCACAAGGGCTATAACAGCTCCTCTGACCTGGCCGAGTTTGAGAGCAGACTGCGGGTTCCTGCAGAGAAAAACGGTTTCGATCGCAACCCGCTCAGGCTGGAATATATCGATAACTTTTTCAAGCTCCCTGTATATTCGTCCGATTCTCTCTGCATGGCTGCGTAAGGAATGCAGGCGGATCACACCGCATGAAAGCATCGAGAAAGCCCCGGAATCAAAACTGATCACACCGTAACCGGTATTCAGGCTTCCGGGATCCACCCCGAGAACAACCATGTCGTTAACTGTTTAAGCTGTTCATGGCACTCTCGCTTATCTCCATATTGCTGAAGACGGCCTGAACATCATCATTGCTCTCAAGCGAGTCAATAAGCTTGATCACCTTCTGTGCATCTTCAACGTCGAGTTCAATATAGTTGTCAGGTATAAAATCGATCCTGGCATTCTCATAGGCGAGACCCTTCGCTTCAAGCGCTTTTTTCACGCCTTCGAGGTCCTTGATGTCACAAATCACGGTGTAATAGTTCTCGTCGTCGATGTCGAGATCTTCCAGTCCCGCATCAAGCAGGATCTCCATCAGCATCTCTTCGTCTGCTGCACTTTTCGGCACATCAACGCTCCCTTTGCGCTGGAACATCCAGCTCACACTTCCGCTTTCACCGAGAGAACCGTTGTTGCGGCTCATGATATGGCGCATGTCGGCCACCGTCCTGTTGCGGTTGTCCGTGGCAGTCTCGACGATCAGCGCTATGCCTGCAGGCCCATAGCCTTCGTAGGTTATCTCATCGTAACTGACACCTTCGAGTTCACCGGTGCCCTTCTTGATCGCTCGCTGGATATTGTCCATAGGCATGGAATTCGACCTTGCCGTATCGATGGCAAGACGCAAACGGGGATTTCCCGAAGGATCACCACCACCCATTTTTGCCGCTATCGTTATTTCCTTGACCAGTTTCGTGAACAGATTGCCCCTTTTCTGGTCGGTTGCCGCCTTTTTGCGTTTAATGGTGGCCCATTTGCTGTGTCCTGACATGATGAAAAAACCGCTTATTTGTGTATTGCCGGAAAAGCCCGTTTATGATAATAGATTTATTTTCTTTAAATAAAATCAAACCTGACAGGGAAAGTTAATAACAAGAAAAAATAATGACAAACGTATTGACTGCATATCAGGGAGAACCTGGAGCTTACAGCGAAATCGCCGCGCTCAGAGTCGGCGAACCGAAACCGTTCGGCTCGTTCGAAGAGGTTTTTGCCGCAGTGGAAAGCAGGCAGGTCGATTATGCGGTTATTCCGATCGAAAACTCGCTTGGCGGAAGCATCCACCAGAATTACGACCTGCTGCTTCAGCACCCGGTCGTTATCGTTGCCGAAACCTTCGTGAAAGTCGAGCACTGCCTTCTCGGCGTCCACGGCGCCACGGCTGAAAAAGCCGAAAAGGTGCTCTCGCACCCGCAAGCTCTTTCACAATGCAGGAATTTCTTTGCAACCCACAGGTGGCTCAAGGCGGAAGCTGCCTATGATACGGCCGGAAGCGCAAAAATGATCGCTGCCGAAGGGAATTCCCGTCAGCTCGCTATCGCATCGAAACGCGCCGCAGAGCTTTACGGTCTCGAAATCCTGCAGGAAAACCTGGCGGATGAGGAATGGAACATCACCCGTTTTTTCTGTATCACTCATGATCTCCAGCCTGTTGCACCACCCCTGAAAACATCCCCGGATACCCCCCGGCACAAGACATCGATGGCATTCACGCTGCCAAACGTACCAGGGTCGCTTTTCAAGGCGCTCGCAACACTTGCCATGCGCGATATCGACCTGACGAAGATCGAATCGAGACCGTTCAGGAAAAAAGCTTTCGAATACCTTTTCTACGTCGATTTCATCGGTCACCAGAACGACCGCAATATACAGAACGCGCTCGGTCACCTGCGGGAATTCGCAACCATGGTCAAGGTTCTCGGCAGCTACGGAGTCATTGCGGAATGAATGAAAACCAGCTTGGATTCTTCTCTTCCGCCGACAGCGAAGTAAAGATTGAAAACGCGACCATTCCGCCGCAGGTAAAACCGGAACTTTTCCTGCTTGACGGCATGGCGCTTGTTTACCGTGCATTTTTCGCACTGCAGCGCGCGGGAATGAGAAGCCGCGACGGGATGCCTACAGGAGCGGTTTACGGCTTTGCCAGCGCCCTGCTTAAAATCCTCGAAACCTACAGGCCGCACTATCTGGCCTGTGCGTTCGACAGCCGTGAAAAAACCTTCCGGCACGACCTCTATGCGGCCTACAAGGCAAACCGGCCCGCACCGCCGGAGGATCTCATCTGCCAGCTCGACGCGGTCTTCGAACTGCTCGATGCGTTCGACATACCGCTGATCAAGTACCCCGGATTCGAGGCTGACGACCTCATAGGCACCGCTTCGCATAAATTCGAACACGACTGCACCATCTATATCGTCACCCCGGACAAAGACCTCTCCCAGCTGGTGCATGACGGGATAAAAATACTCAGACCGGGCAAAAGCCAGAATGAACTCGAGCTGCTCGGCAAAAAGGAGATCGAAGAGGTGTTCGGAGTCAAACCGGAGCTCTTCACCGATCTCCTCACACTCTGCGGCGATACTTCGGACAACATACCCGGCGCAAGGGGGATCGGCCCGAAAACGGCTTCCTCACTGCTTGTCAAATACGGTTCAATCGAGAACATATACCTCCATCTCGATGAAATCTCTCCGAAGAGCAGACAGAGCCTCGTCGATTTCCAGCCGAACCTGGAACTTGTCAGAAAGCTTGTTACCATCCGCACCGATATCGAAATAGACCTGCCGCTTCAGAAGCTCGCCTGCGGTGACCCTGACCGCAGCAAGCTCATTCCGCTCCTCGAGAGGCTCGAGCTCAGAAGCATCGCATCCAGAGTAAAGGTCCTCTATCCCGGTCCCGTTGAGGAGGGTTCATACAAAGGGCCAACCACTCCTGACAATGCTGAAGAACCTCAAGCACAGTCCGATCCTCCCCTGAAGGATCATATCCCTGTCGATTACACCCTGGTCCGCACTGCGGAGGAACTCGAAAAACTCATTGCTTCGCTCGATGGTCTGGATCGGATCGCGGTGGATACCGAAACCACCAGCCTCGATACCTTCCAGGCCGAACTTGCCGGTATTTCGATTTCCACCGAAGCAGGCAAGTCAAGTTTCATATACTTCGGCCATGGCGCCCTCGATCCCCTCAAAGCCCTCGAAAAGCTGAGGCTGTTACTGGAAAACCCGGCGGTGTCAAAAAGCGGGCAGAACCTGAAATACGATATTCTTGTCCTGAAAAAGTACGGCATCGATCTCTCTCCCGTCGGGTTCGACACCATGTTGGCAAGCTACGTGTTCGATCCCGAGGAAAGGCACAATCTCGACGATCTTGCAGCACGGTACCTCGGTTACAAGACCATAACCTTTGACGAGCTGGTCGGGACCGGTAAACAGAAACTGCACATTTTTGAGGTCGATCCTCTGAAACTGCGCGACTACGCATGCCAGGATGCCGATATCGCCCTCAGGCTCGAAGAGGTCTTTCGTGAAAAATTCGAGAGTGAAAAAGAATTGCTCTGGCTCTGCGAAAACCTCGAATTCCCGCTCGTTTCCGTCCTTGCCGAAATGGAATTCGAAGGTGTTTCAATCGATACCGGGCACCTTGCAAAGACTTCGGTGACGGTCGGAAAACAGCTCGACCTCCTGAAAGAAAAAATCTACGCCTCGGCCGGAACGGTTTTCAATATCGATTCGCCGAAGCAGCTTGCCAATATCCTGTTCAACGTCTTGGGACTGCCCGCGAAAAAAGCCACGAAAACAGGTTTTTCCACGAATGTCGAGGTTCTCGAGGAACTTGCGCCGCTGCATCCGGTGGCAAGCGACCTTCTCGAATACAGAAGCCTCCAGAAGCTGAAAACCACCTACATCGACGCGTTGCCTCTTATGATCAATCCGGTTACAGGAAAGGTGCACACCTCTTTCAACCAGCAGATCACTGCAACCGGCCGGCTCTCTTCATCGAATCCGAACCTGCAGAACATTCCCATCAGGACCGCGCTCGGCAAGGAAATCAGGAGAGCATTCATTCCTTCGGCCCCTGAAAAGTCTCTCCTGTCGGCAGATTATTCACAGATCGAACTGAGAATAGCCGCCGAGATTTCCGGAGACCCCAAACTGATCGAAGCGTTCCGCAACCATGAGGATATCCATTCAGCAACGGCAAAAGTGATTTTCGCCACCGATGATGTCACGGCAGATATGCGTCGCAAGGCAAAAGAAGTGAATTTCGGCGTCCTTTACGGCATCATGCCGTTCGGGCTCTCGAAAAGGCTCAATATTCCCCGTTCAGAAGCGTCGACAATCATCGAAACTTACAAATCGAAATATCCGGGCCTGTTCGAGGCGCTTCAGGATATTATTGAAAGCGGCAGAAAAAACGGCTATGTAACGACGCTTCTCGGGAGGCGCCGGTATATCCCTGACCTGAACAGCCGCAACTCGAATGTACAGAAAGCGGCTGAAAGAGTAGCGATGAATACACCGATACAGGGTACCGCTGCAGATATCATCAAGTGCGCCATGAATCTCTGCAGTGAAAGAATGAAAAAAAACAGAATGAAATCCGTCATGCTCTTGCAGGTTCATGACGAGCTCCTGTTTGAAACCGACGATCATGAAAAAAAATCGCTCGAAAGGCTGGTAAAACAGGCAATGCTTGATGCTGCAATAACTTGCGGGTTAAAAACAGTACCTGTTGAAGTCGATACGGGAATCGGAAAAAACTGGCTGGAAGCCCACTGAACATTATCTTATAACAAAAAGTTTTTTATATTTTTCCTATTGTTGGCTGGTTGCGAACTGTCACGATCTCACGATAATAATTCCACATAAAGCCTTATGTCTTCTAAAAAAAGATTGTCACATCTGCCAGGACGCACCTTGCAAGGATTGATCTGGAATTTTGCATGCGGGGTTTCCGGTTTACTGATTCTTCTTCTTCCACTTTCAGGTATGACATCCTCAGCTCTTGCAGGGGAAAAAGAACCGGTAAAAGGCCATGAAGCATCATCATCAAGAACAACTGAAGGGCTTCTGACAACTACTGAAGAAATGATCGAGCAGCTTATTCTTCAGATCGATCGTCAGAACGAAAACAGCCAGGAAAAGAAAGAATTTGCTGAATATTCCAATCCGTCCCCCCTCAACGCAAGCATACCAAACATCAAACCGGTCCAGGGTTCCATCACAAGTGAATTCGGCATGAGAATGCACCCGGTGCACAATTCCGTCCTGTTCCATGCCGGGGTCGACATTTCCGTGTCTACCGGTACTGAAGTCCATGCAACCGGTGACGGTATCGTTGCATTTGCAGGATATGAGGGAGGATACGGCCAGAAAGTGACCATCAACCACGGTTACGGTTATAAAACGATTTATGCCCACCTTTCCAAAGCTCTTGTCCGGGAAGGTCAGAGAATCAAGCGGGGTGAAATCATAGCACTCTCCGGAAACACTGGAGTGTCTACCGGTCCGCACCTGCATTATGAAGTTCAGAAAAACGGAGTGACAGTCAATCCGACAGCCTATTTCGAAGAGGCTGCGGACAAGAAGTTCATGACTCATAAAAATATACCTGATAACAGCGACAGCAACTCTTAAACGATACAAACAACGCAGTATGTACTGGAATTTAGATCTCGCACGCTATATAGCGGATGCTCCCTGGCCGTTGACAAAAGATGAACTGATTAATTATGCAAACAGAACCGGAGCACCTCAACAGGTTATCGACAACCTCGCAGATCTTCCTGACAGTGACGAAATGTACGAAAGCATAGATGAGATCTGGCCTGACTACCCTACCGATGAGGATTTCTGTTATGGAGATGAAGAACTGTTGACATAGGACAATCATAAAACAACCCCGATGTTTTTTTTTTCAAAAAATACAGGTTTTACCGGATAACAATATCCGTTCTTTGCGCTCTTTTCATTTCTCTCCTGTTCTGTCCTTTTCATTATTCTATAGCCGAACAGAATCCTTCATCCGGCCTGCCTTATGTAAGTAAAATCCACTTCAGCGGAAATAAAGCGGTAACGACTGAAGAACTCCGTCAGATCATCAATACAACCGAGCCGACCTCCTTTATGGGACTGGGACTGTTCGGTTCTGCACGCAAGCCGTTCAATTCGGAAACGTTCCAGAAAGACCTCGCCGTCATAAAAAAGCTTTATGCCTACAAAGGGTACTTTTTCACTGAAATCGACACATCGATTGTCAGGCAGAACAATGGAAAAAAATTGAAACTGAATATTCTGATACGTGAAAAACAACCCTCCCGAGTCGATTCCCTGCGTTACGAAGGTATTGAAGAGATTTCACAAGAAATCAAAACCAGATATCTCGGTAAAAAACGGCTGAAGGTCAACGATATTTTCACGGTCGAACGCCTGATCGAGGAAAGGGACAGGACACTCACATTTTTCAAGGATTACGGATACACCTTTTTCAATGAAGACAGTATCCGCATCAAGGTCGATACGGCCGGAACACATGCAGGCATTCTTTTTAGGCTCCGTTTACCGAAACAGAACAAATATGGACCTGTCAATGTGGTTGTCCATAACCCTCTGAAAAAAGATAAATCGAACTTCATAAAAACCTTTTCAAGGGACAATATCGAGGGCAGAATAGAGGGGAAACAGAAAATTTCACCGGTACTGATCACTTCAGCCATAAAGTTCCGCCCGGGAGAGCTGACCAATCAGAGTCATGAACAACGTACCGTTGAAAATCTGGGAGGCACCAATGTTTTTGCATCCATTTATATCAATCCCGATTCTGTAAAAGCAGGAGAAATATATACAACCGTACACCTCGAACCGGCACCGAAACACCAGATAGAACCGAAAATTCTGGTCGACAACCGTTACGGAGCATTGTTTTTCGGCGGTTCTCTCGCCTATGAAAACAAAAATCTGTTCGGAAGTGCAGAACAGTTGCACACTTCAGTCGAATACGGAACCCAGTCCGGTTACAGCAACAGTCTGCTTGGCAACCTGAATGAAAGTCAGTACGAAAAAATCATTCCCTATGAATTCCGGATTAAAAACAGCCTTGTCTTGCCGATACTGAAACACCCCGGCAATTTCTACATGGCAACTGCTGAATATGCAAACACAAAACAGCCAATTCTTCTCGCAAGCAAGAGTGCACTGCTTCGCGGCACATACAGCACCCGGCTGACCAGTTCGTCCAGGCTCAATTTCGACTTTTTTGAAATTGAATGGATAAAACAGGATTCCCTCAGAGGGTTCAAGCAGTTGTTCAAAACTGACCTTGCATCAAACATCGGAATAGATCCAACCAATACAACCAGGGTCAACGCCGCTGTCGACAGTCTTCTCGAAGCACATATCAACCAGACATTCCGGCTCCGTTACAATTATAACAACCGGATGAAAGTCGCACCTGAAAAAACGGTACTGAATCTTGACCTGCTTTTTGAAAACGCCGGTATCCTGCCATGGATCATCGATAAATATATAGACAAAAAATCTTATGCCGGGTTCAGCCAGAGCAACCCTCAAATATTCGGTACAGCCTATTCCCAGTATGTAAAGCTTGAATCGGGAGTCAGCCTCACAAAAAATATCACTCCGAAAAGCCAGGTTGCCGGAAGGCTTATCACCGGATGGATGGCACCTTACGGTAAAGCGGAATCGACACCCGAAGAACGCCGTTTTTACGCAGGAGGTTCAAACAGCATGAGGGGCTGGCTTTTCAATACACTGGGGCCCGGAAGCAGCACAAGCAGGGCGGCTGCGAATTTCGGAGCAGACATCAAACTCGAGATGAACCTCGAATACAGGGTGAAATTTTTCAAACTGTTCGATCAGCCTTCAGGTATTACCATTTTCAGCGATACCGGCAACGTCTGGGACAGAGAAGGTCCATATGCCCTTTCACTGTCTTCGCTGAAAAATGATTTCGCATGGGATATGGGCATCGGGCTGCGGCTGGGTTCACCGGTAGGACCGTTCCGACTGGATTTCGCATGGAAACTGCATGATCCGACCAGTTCCCAGCCCTGGCAGATTTCAAACTGGAAACCTGGTGACTTCACCTTCAATTTTGGAATTGGCGAAGCTTTTTGATTATTTAGTCACCTCGAACAAAGGCAGAGCATTTTTTTCACCTTCAATTACGTGTCATTATGCCGGCATTTTCCACGCTTCTTGCTCCATCCATTCTTTCCGCAGACTTCACCCGCCTTGCAGCATCAGTCGAGATCGCTGAAAAAGCCGGTGCCGACTGGATGCACTGTGATATCATGGACGGCGCTTTCGTACCCAACATCACCTTCGGGCCTTTCATCGTCCAGGCAATAGCATCATGTACAAAGATGGTCATCGACACACATCTCATGATCGCCGATCCGGACCGTTACATAGAGGATTTCGTCAAGGCCGGCTCCCATCAGATCACGGTCCATCAGGAAGCCTGCACGCACCTGCACCGGACCGTACAGTTCATAAAAAGCCTCGGAGCAAAAGCAGGAGTTTCAATCAATCCGGCAACACCGGTTTCAACGCTCGAAGCGATCCTGCCGGACCTCGATCTTGTGCTGATCATGTCGGTAAACCCGGGATTCGGGGGGCAGAAATTCATTCCTTCGGCAATCGGAAAAATCCGTCAGCTTCACGACATGCGGCTGGTAATGAATCCTGATATGGTGATTGCTGTGGACGGAGGAATAACCGAAGATAATGCCGGTTCCGTGGTTTCGGCAGGTGCGGACGCACTTATTGCCGGCACTGCATTTTTCAAATCACAGGACCCTGCTGGCACTGCAGCAAAAATCAAAGCCCTGACCAGGTAATTTTTGAAAGTTCGGGATGTGTATGTAGCCCCTCACCAATCAGAACGGCATCGAAAGATGCATTTCTGATGCGGGCTATGTCATCCAGTGTCTTCATTCCGCTTTCTGAAACGGCGATAACCCCGGATGGAATGAATGGGCGGAGTGCAACAGATGTTTCCAGCCTGACGGTAAAATCCCGCAAATCACGATTGTTCACGCCTATGATACCGGCACCGCATGCAACTGCCGTATCGAGCTCACGGCGGTCGTGGACTTCGACAAGCGCATGCAGGCCGAGGCTGTGTGCTATCTGCAGGTAATCGGCAAGCTGAATCGCATCGAGCGCAGCCACGATAAGCAGGATGGCATCCGCACCGATAATGCGCGAATGGAAAATCTGGGACTCGTCAACGACGAAATCCTTGCGAAGCACCGGCAGTGGAAATGCCTGCCTCACTTTCATGAGGTAGTCGTCAGAGCCCTGGAAAAACATGCGGTCGGTAAGTACCGAGAAAGCTGAAGCGCCAAGTTCGAAATAGCGGCCGGCGATGGCTACCGGATCGAAATCCTCGACGATGACCCCGCGTGACGGGGAAGCTTTTTTCACTTCGGCGATGAGGCGAAGTGTCCCGTTGCCGCCGGTAATGGCTCCTTTGAAATCCCTCACGGGACCAAGTGATCCCAGAAGTTCTTCATAACGCTGCAGGGGTTTCCCTTTTTTCAGCTCAAGAACTTCCCTCTGTTTCTCCTCGAGTATCCGGGTGAGGTAGGTCATACCGTTTTTTCAGTGCCGGCGAGCTCCCTCAGCTCGTTTTCTATTTCGACGATCTGCCTTATGTTGTCGAGGAACCAGGGATCAATGCCTGTCGAATTAAATACTTCATCAACCGTAGCGCCGGCCTGGAAAGCGTAGCGGAGGTAGAACATCCTGTCCGCTTTCGGGACTTTTATCTTTTCAAGGAGATCCTCCTTGGCGAACTTCTTCTGCTGCGGGGTCATATCGAGCACGTTGATGATATCCTTGCCGTCACAACCAAGACCAGCACGGCCTATTTCAAGCGCGCGCAGCGATTTCTGGAGCGCCTCGCGGAAGTTCCTGCCGAAAGCCATCACTTCTCCGACCGACTTCATCTGTACGCCGAGCCTCGCATCGACGTTCTTGAACTTCTCGAAATCCCAGCGGGGCACCTTGACGACACAGTAGTCGATGGCCGGTTCGAAGCTTGCCGGTGTGCTCTTGGTAATGTCGTTGAGAATTTCGTCCAGCCTGTACCCCACCGCAAGCTTTGCCGCGACCTTGGCGATCGGAAAGCCGGTGGCTTTCGACGCGAGCGCCGAGCTGCGGGATACGCGCGGGTTCATTTCTATGACAACGATGCGTCCGTTTTCCGGATTGATGGCGAACTGGATATTGCTGCCGCCTGTCTCGACGCCAATCTCACGGATAATCCTGACAGAAGCGTCCCTCAGCTCCTGGTACTGGCGGTCGGTCAGGGTCTGAGCAGGGGCGACGGTTATGCTGTCGCCGGTATGTACTCCCATCGGATCGACATTCTCGATGGAACAGACGATGATCACGTTGTCCGCAAGGTCGCGGATAACTTCGAGCTCGAACTCCTTCCATCCGATCAGGCACTCCTCGACAAGCACTTCGCTGATAGGACTTTCGGCAAGGCCCCTGCGCACCGCCTCGTAATAATCGGCCTTGGTTTCCGCGAAACCTCCGCCGGTTCCTCCGAGCGTGAACGAAGGACGGATAACGATCGGAAGCCCGATTTCCTCGAGGGCATCCCTTGCCTCTTTCTCGTTGCGCACGAAAAAGCCCTTGGCCATTTCGAGGCCTATCTTTTTCATGGCATCGCTGAAGAACTCGCGGTTCTCGGCTTTCCTGATAGCCCGGAGTTTCGCACCGATAAGTTCGACACCGTTGCGCTCGAGTACCCCCGATTCGGCGAGGCTCACGGCCGTGTTCAGCGCTGTCTGTCCGCCCATGGTTGGCAGAAGCGCGTCAGGTTTCTCCTTTTCTATGATTTTCTGGACATATTCCGGCGTGATCGGCTCGATATAAGTGGCATCTGCCAGTTCTATATCAGTCATGATGGTTGCCGGATTGCTGTTCACCAGCACGACACGGTACCCGTCCTCCTTGAGGGCGCGGCACGCCTGCGTACCTGAATAATCGAATTCACAGGCCTGACCGATGACGATCGGACCCGCACCTATCACTAAAATCGACTTGATATCTTCCCGCTTTGGCACGTTGTTTTCCGCGTTTAATACGTTATAAACTTTATCGATGCGTAATGTACAAAATATTCATGGAGTTTCGCCCACCTGTTCATCCGCAATTTATTCGACCACCCGTATCTGCTCCTGATGAAATCCTCCGGACTCCCGCCTGAACCATGCCGTTACAGCTTTCGGCTCGGAATTCAACAGTGAAATGATCAGCATTGAGTGGCCCGGTTTCGCAAAATCGATATCATGGCGTGAAGGAACAGCAGGAGAACCGATGTGGGAATGGTAGGAGCCGACAATCACGTAGCCCATGCTTTCAGCTTCCCGTTCTACAGCGAGGTACTCCTGATGGGATATTTCAAAACCATGCTCCTTACCGTAATAGAGGCAATTGGCGCAAGGCGCTATCTCGCAAACGATATTTTCTATGTTTCCCCTGTGGTCAACATTCCTTTTTCCTGCAAGCAGTCCGCAGCATTCATAAGGCAGGTCCCGAACGGCATGTTCCTGTATAATCTCGAATGGACGCCGGAATAACTTCATAAACCCGATAAAAGCTGAAAATTAAAGAGCCTTGGCTCCGATATCCTTCCGGTAATAGGATCCTTCAAAATTGATTTTCCCTACGGCCTGATATGCTCGGTCGATGCTCTCCCTGAGGGTATTGCCAAGTGCCGTCACGGAAAAAACCCTGCCTCCCGCCGTCAGCAGACTGCCGTTTTCATACGAAGTGCCTGCATGAAAGACCATGCACTGTTCCAGGGAATCTATGTCAGAAGCAATGGAGACGACTTTGCCGTTTTCATAATGATCAGGGTAACCGCCTGAAGCGATCACGATGGTAGACGCTGATTTACCTTCGTGCATTTCGAACGGAACTTCTGAAAGTGTTCCGTCGAAACACGCTTCGAGCGCCGTAATGAAATCACTTTTCAGCAGCGGCAGCACCACCTGCGTCTCCGGGTCGCCGAGACGGGCGTTATACTCCACAACTGAAGGCTCACCGTTATCGATCATCAGGCCTACATAAAGAAAACCGGTATAAGGTGATCCGTCTTCGGCCATTCCAACGAGAGTCGGGCGGATAATCCGCTCTTCGACTTTACGCATGACATCGGGAGTTACAAGTGGTGCCGGTGCATAGGCGCCCATGCCCCCGGTATTCTTGCCTGTATCGCCGTCCCCGATCCGCTTGTGGTCCTGGGCAGGAAGAAAAAGCCGGTAACGGGTGCCATCGGTCAGCACAAAAACGCTCGCTTCCTGCCCTTTGAGAAAATCTTCAACAATGACCTCATCGGCTGCATCACCGAATATGCGTTCCTCGAACAAGTCTTTATTCGCCTGAAGAGCCTCTTTACGGTCAAGAACAATGAAAACACCCTTTCCGGCACAGAGCCCGCTTGCCTTGATGACTTTTGGAAACGTTTCGGCAGGCGAGTTTTCGATATGGTTGTTTGCAGATAAAACATCATGGAAAACATGATAACCAGCGGTAGGAATACCATAGCGCATCATGAATTCCTTGGCAAAAGCCTTGCTTGATTCAAGGCGTGCCGCGGCCTTCGCAGGACCTGTTATTTTTTTTCCTGCACTGCGGAAAAGATCGACAATTCCCAGTTCGAGTGGTTGTTCGGGCCCTACGATGGTAAGTTCAACCCGATGTTCTTCTGCAAATCGAAGGAGTCCTTCAGGATCGGTTGCTTTCAGGGAAACATTGCAAACCTTGCCGCCCATCAAAGCCGTGCCGCCATTGCCCGGCGCAACAAAAACTTTTTCCACCTTTTCGCTCCGCACTACAGCCTGCACCATGGCATGCTCACGTGCTCCGCTTCCGACAACCAGAACATTCATACTTGGGGACCACTTCAATAACCGTATTTCACACTGTGATTAATCGGCTTAGTTTTTTAAATTAGTTTTCGTATGTAATAAAAAAATGCATGCTATTATACTACAGGCAGGATTAAATAAATAGTTAATTAAAAAAATTATTTTCGTCAACCTAATCATCCTGAAATCGGCAATTATTCTTTACCCCATATGACGCTCTCCCCGGTAATTTCACGCCATATTCTCCCTTTTTCGCTGAAATTGCTCTATGCAAGCCTCAGGATATCGGTAACCCCGCGGGATATGTCATTGCCGGACAAAGGAACGATCTTCGCTTTCTGGCATGGCAAAATGGCCGGGGGATGGCTGCTTGCAAAAAAACTTTTTCCGGGCAGGAAAACAACGGCGGTCGTCAGCCTTTCAAAGGACGGGGAACTCTTGTCAAACACCCTTTCACGGCTCGGCTTCTCCCTTATCCGCGGTTCGAGCTCGAGAGGAGGCGATGAAGTCAAACGCTCCATGCTCGATGCACTCAGGGAAGGACTGGTCGTCGTTCTGACACCTGACGGGCCGCAGGGCCCGCCGCACCAGTTCAAGTACGGCACGATCCGGCTGGCTTCCGCAAACCGTTACCCGCTGATTTTTGCCGATATCAATTTTGCAAAAGCTTGGAAGCTGAAAAGCTGGGACAGGTTCGAAATCCCCAAACCGTTCACCAGAACGGATGTCAGGCTCCATACTTTTGAATTACCGGAGTTCAGCAGTGAAGAAGATCTGCGCCATTACACCAGTAACCTTTCAGCCCGGTTTGCTCATGCCTGATCCCCTCTCATTTCTGCTCCGGCCGCTTTCAATGCTTTTCGGTTCCACGGTTCAGGTCCGCAATTCCCTGTTTGAGCACCGTATTTTTAAAAAGTGGAAATCCCCGGTCCCCGTTGTTTCAATCGGAAACCTCACGGCTGGCGGCACAGGGAAAACACCCCTTGTCGACTGGGTGGTGAAATATTACCTCTCCATCGGATGCAAGCCTGCAATCGTATCGAGAGGATACCGTCGAGAATCCAAGGGGGTGCAGCTTGTCTCGGACGGCAACAGGGTTCTGCTCAGCAGCCGGGAATCCGGAGATGAAACCGCAATGCTTGCATGGAACAATCCCGACGCCATCGTCGTTGTGGGTGAAAAGAGAAAAGATGCCGTAAGGTATATCCTCAAGCATTTTGCCCGGAGACTGCCCGCCGTCATCGTCCTTGACGACGCGTTTCAGCACCGTCAGATCGACCGGAACCTCGACATCGCCGTCATCAATGCCTCGGAACCTCTTCTGAAGGCGAAAATGCTGCCTGCAGGACGACTGAGAGAACCGCTTAAAAACATCGCCAGGGCCGACATGATCCTGCTCAACAAAATTTCCGACACGCAGCAGGCGGACCTTATCATTAAAAAACTCGAAGATATCGGACGGCCTCTGGTAAAAGCCCGAATAAAAATCGGTGACCTGATTTGCATTTCCGGCAACTTCAGATCACCCGAGGACGTGCCAGCGCCTCATAACCTCAGAGTACTGGCCTTTGCCGGCATCGCATTTCCTGAGAGTTTCGTTGAATGTCTGATCAAGGAAGGGGTACATGTTGAAGCATACCATTTCTTCCATGACCATGAGCCCTATTCCGCAAAAAAACTGCAGGCCCTGAGTAGAAAAGCCGAACAAAAAGACCTCAGCCTCGTCACAACTGAAAAGGACTATTTCCGTATGCTCGGCCAGCCGGAACTGATCAGCATCATTACGACACGCCCCTGTTTCTATCTGAAAATTGAAACCGAAATTTTCGAAGGCAGGGAAAAGCTGCAGGAAATGCTGAGGATTGCAGTGGGAAAATAGCAGAAGATGCAGGTGTTACGTTCAGCAGCCCCGGCAACTGTCATTCCGCATGATTATTCCTTAACAATTTTTGAAATCGCCTTGAAACGGTCGCCCTCCGCTACGCGGAGCAGTTCAAAAACAGCCATCTCCGTACTGGTCATAGATGCCCCGGCCTTTTCTATACAGCTTATGCCGAGTTTCTTGTTCTCCTCGGTCCTCGAGGAAACCGCATCGGTTACAAGATGAACATTGTACCCGAACTCGATAAGTTCCACTGCAGTCTGATAGACACAGACATGTGTTTCCACTCCGGCAACGAGAATATCGTTCCGTTTGAAAGAACGGAGCTTCTTCATGAAATCATCTGTTCCGCAGCAGCTGAACGAAAGTTTCTCGACAGGTTCGTTACCCGGAAGAAGTTCCATGATCGGCTCAATGGTATGGCCAAGGCCTTTCGGGTACTGTTCGGTGACAACTACCGGTATTTCAAGTACCTGACAGGCCCTTACCAGTTTACTGATATTTGTTTCAATTACATCTGACTGAAAAACTGTTTTAGCCAGTTTACCCTGTACGTCGATAATGAGAAAAAGCGTTTGTTTGGGAGTGATCATAATGACTCGTCAGATATTTTACGTTAAAACAACTGCGTTCAGGATATTTATAAAATAGCAAAAATTACATTTACGTAGGATCTGCCGGCAAGGGAAAACTTTCAGAAAAAAACATGAACACACAGGGTCTTTCCTGATGGAAATAAAACATACCGGACTGCCAGATAGTAATTTTGCCGGGAAACGGGATTTTCAATGACTTCCATAACCATATACGTAACAGTACATAAGGTCCGGAATCAATTTCAAGATAATTATTTCAGGCATAATTACTGAAAGAGTGAAATAATTTCTCCTGTTGAATGAGGGGTAATGGAGAGTGGGGTTATTATTGATCTGACTGATTGGACGGATCAGTCAGATCGGTCAGATCGGTCCCATTACCCATTACCCACTACCCATTCCCCATTTGCCTTTTTTCCCGCGAACGGTTACTTTTTCAGGAGACAGTCGAGTTTGTTCAACAACTGATAAAACGGCGGCATCATGAAAAAAATAGGCGTTATTCTCGCTGGATGCGGATTTATCGATGGTGCGGAGATCCAGGAAGCAGTCCTCACCCTTCTTGCAATAGACAGAGCCGGAGCTGAAGCCGTCTGCCTGGCGCCCGACATTCAACAGCATCATGTCGTCAATCATCTCACCGGTCAACCAGTTCCCGGAGAATCCCGAAATGTGCTGGTAGAATCGGCACGGATAGCAAGGGGCAACATAACCGATGTTAAAAATATCGGTAAACTCGATCTCGATGCCCTTGTTCTGGCCGGAGGATACGGCGCGGCTAAGAACCTCTGCGATTACGCCTTCAAGGGTGTCGACTGTGAAGTCAATCCGGATGTTGCTGCAGCGGTTCAATCTTTTCAAAAGGCAGGAAAACCTGTCGGGTTCATGTGTATCGCTCCGGTCATAGCCGCAAAATTGCTTGGCGCAAAACAGGTCGAGCTCACGATCGGTAACGACTCTGAAACCGCAAAGGATATCGAAGCCATGGGAGCTAAGCATATCGAGTGCCCTGTCTGGAACACCGTTGTCAGCCGGGAGAAAAAAGTGGTCACGACACCGGCCTACATGCTCGGGCCAACGATCGGAGAGGTTTCGAAAGGCATCGAAAAACTTGTAGCAGACCTGATCGACTTACTCTGACCGCCGTTTCTTGTCAAAGGGAACTCCCACATCCCGCGGTGCTGACGACTTTCCGATAAAACCAGCAAGCACGATGAGGGTAACGACATAAGGAAACGACTGGACAAGCTGCGACGGGATCCATCCTGTCTGCATCCAGATTTCCATGGATTCAGCCGAAGCGAACATCACGCTTGCAAGCGCCGCGCCAACGGGTGTCCACTTGCCGATGATCATTGCGGCCAGTGCGATATATCCTCTTCCGGCCGACATATTGTCCGTGAAGGTATGCTGCTGGAAAACAAGAAAAGCCCCTGCAAGCGAAGCGAGCGCGCCTGAAACAAGCACCCCTGAATATCGCATTGCATCCACATTGATACCGGCACTGTCCGCAGTTTCAGCACTTTCACCGGTCGCCCGCAGCCGTAACCCGTATGGTGTCCTGAAGAGGATCAGATGACCGGCAAACACCGAAAACAGGGCGGTGAGAAACAGAGGGTCGAGAAAAACGAAGGGAACCTCAATACCGGCAATGCGGGCAGAGTTCATGGTACTGCCGAATATGAGGCTGAGACCGAAACGAGTGGCCCCCATGATAAAAATATTTGTGGCTATCCCCGCGACAATCTGGTCGGCCTTAAGCGAAACCGTAAGAAAGGCAAAAAGCAGAGCCACGCCAAGCCCGCAAAGCAGAGCGAGCAGTATACCTGCAGCAGCGGAACCGGTGAAGTGCTGTCCGATAGCCGCACCGAACGCACCGGTCAGGATCAGCCCTTCAAGCGCCAGATTGATCACACCTCCCCTTTCGGAGAACGTCGCGCCTACTGACGTCAGAACATACGGTACGGATATGCGCAGTATCTGCAGAAAGATGATCGAAAGCTCCATTCCCATAATGATTCCGATGAAATATGTCCAAGTAGTTTTTCCTACCGATTTTTTTCTTAAATTTTGATTCGTTTTAAAGTAATCAAAGTGGTCGATTTCATCAGTTTTTTTTTACTACACGGCGATGTCTTTCATACGGTCAAAAACCAAAATCACTCCTGAAAATCATGTCAACATCAGAAATTACCAAAGAAAAGCCTGCAGGTAAACAGTACGTTTACAATTTCTCGGGCGGATCCGCCGAAGGTGACGCTTCAATGAAAAACCTTCTTGGAGGAAAAGGGGCAAACCTTGCTGAAATGGCGAACATCGGTTTGCCGGTCCCTCCAGGATTCACGATATCGACGGAAGTCTGTACCTACTATTATGACCACGAGAAAACCTACCCCCAGGACCTTTTCGAAAAAGACATCCCCGAAGCCCTGAAAAAAATTGAAGAAGCCCTCGGCAAACAGTTCGGAGACCCTGAAAATCCCCTGCTCGTATCGGTTCGTTCAGGTGCGAGGGCCTCGATGCCCGGCATGATGGATACTATCCTCAACCTCGGCCTGAATGAAAAAACCGTTGCAGGACTGGCAAAAAAATCAGGTAATCCCCGTTTCGCATGGGACTGCTACCGCCGTTTCGTACAAATGTACGGCGACGTCGTACTCGACCTGAAACCTGCGAACAAAAAGGAAATCGATCCCTTCGAAAAAATCCTTGAAGCAAAAAAACACAAGCTCGGCATCAAGCTCGATACCGATTTCAACGTCGATGACCTCCAGGAAATCGTAACCGAATACAAAGCGGCGATTCTTGAAAAAACCGGAAGGACATTTCCCGAAGATCCTCATGAGCAGTTGAGAGGCGCAATCGGCGCGGTGTTCAACAGCTGGAACAACGAACGTGCCATAGTTTACCGCAAGCTCAACCACATCCCCGGCTACTGGGGAACGGCCTGCAACGTCCAGGCAATGGTGTTCGGCAACATGGGCAGCGACTGCGGCACCGGCGTGGCATTCACCCGTGACGCCGCAACAGGCGATAACATCTTCTACGGCGAGTTCCTCATGAACGCGCAGGGTGAGGACGTGGTTGCCGGTACAAGGACTCCGCTGAAAATCGAACAGCTCAAAACCGATAACCCGGAAATTTACCAGCAGCTCGACGACATCCGCTCGATCCTTGAACATCACTACCATGACATGATGGACATCGAGTTCACCATCGAGAACAACAAGCTTTTCATGCTGCAGTGCCGTGTCGGAAAAAGAACAGGCCTTGCCGCTGTAAAAATTGCGGTTGACATGTTCAATGAAAAGCTGATCGACGAGAAGGAAGCTCTCATGCGGATCGAACCCGAGCAGCTCAACCAGCTCCTCAGGCCGGTCTTTGACATGAAAGAGAAACAGGCCGCAATCGATGAAGGAAGATTTCTCGCTACAGGCCTCAACGCAGGCCCCGGCGCTGCTACCGGAAAAATCTATTTCAATGCGGTCGATGCCTTTGAAGCCGGAAAACGCGGCGAACCGGTTATCCTCGTCAGGATTGAAACCTCACCTGAAGACATCAAGGGAATGGACGCTTCCGAAGGCATCCTGACCGAACGCGGAGGCATGACCTCGCACGCGGCCCTTGTTGCACGCCAGATGGGCAAAGTCTGCGTCGCCGGCTGCGGAGCGCTCATGATCGATTACCAGAAAGGCGAACTTCGTGTACAGGGCAGCGATATCGTCCTGAACGAAGGTGATTACATCTCCATCGACGGCAGCACCGGCGAAGTGATTGCCGGAAAGGTCGCAACGAAAAACTCCGAGATCATCGAGGTCCTTATCGACAAGACCCTCAAGCCGGAAGATGCGCCGACCTGGCCGATCTACAAGCAGCTTATGGAGTGGGCCGACAAATACCGCAAGCTCAACATCCGCACCAATGCCGACCAGCCCGATCAGGCCGAAATCGCCATTACCTTCGGCGCTGAAGGTATCGGCCTCTGCCGTACCGAGCACATGTTCTTCGGCGGAGAACGGATCGACGCCATGCGGGAAATGATCCTCGCGGAAGATGTCGAGGGACGGAAAAAAGCGCTCGAAAAGCTGCTCCCCTACCAGCGTGAAGACTTTTACGGCCTGTTCAAGGCCATGGGTGCACGCCCGGTTACCATCAGGCTCCTCGATCCGCCGCTTCATGAGTTCCTGCCGCACACCGACAGCGAAGTCGAAATCCTTGCCGGCAAAATCGGGAAATCGTTTGAAGTTATCAAGGAACGCATCAGTGATCTGCACGAGTTCAACCCGATGCTCGGCCTTCGCGGCTGCAGGCTCGGCATCCTTCATCCGGAAATCACGGTCATGCAGGTAAGGGCGATTATCGAAGCTGCCTGCCGGATTAAAAAAGAAGGATCGGAAGTCGTTCCTGAAATCATGGTTCCTCTGGTCTGCACGGTTAAAGAACTTGAAATCACCAGTGAAATAATTCACAAAACAGCCCGCAGCGTCATTGCTGAACAGGGCACCGGCGTAAAATACCTTGTCGGCACCATGATCGAGGTACCGCGCGCAGCGATCACTTCCGATCAGATCGCCACCGCTGCCGATTTCTTCAGCTACGGCACCAATGACCTCACCCAGATGGGCCTCGGCATGAGCCGAGACGACTCCGGACAGTTCCTGCCGATTTACCAGCAGCATGAGATCTTTGCACGCAACCCTTTCGAATCGATCGACGTCGACGGTGTAGGCAGGCTGATGAGCATTTCTGCAAAAGAGGGCCGCAACGTGAAACCCGATCTCAAGCTCGGCATCTGCGGAGAACATGGCGGCGACCCGGCAACGGTCGAGTTCTGCCACAAGGTCGGACTGAACTACGTGTCATGCAGCCCATACAGGGTCCCCATCGCACGCCTTGCAGCTGCAAGAGCTTCGCTGAAAAACTGAACGTTTCCAGCAAAACAGAAAAGGCGGCCAACCGGTCGCCTTTTTTTATGGGAACCAGGGATTGGGTACTGGGAATTGGGTAATGGGAATTGGGTAATGGGAAGGATGGGAAGTGCTGAGGACTGAGGGAAGATGGAAATCCCGCAGGGATGACATATTGGTAGCCGGATGCGCCCGTACCGGGGTAAATGCATTATAAAATTTGGGTTGAGTCCCGATATATCGGGGGCGATATATTGGTTTATTACTCCGGCAATCAACGGTATTTATCCGGTTTTGCGCAAATTGTCATTCTGAGGCCGACGCAGCCGGACGAATAATCCATATCCCTTTTCTGAACAAGAAGATGGATCCTTCACTACGCTATGCTTCGCTCAGGATGACAGGAATAATTTCATATCGAGGAATCCAGGGGCTTACACCCCTCGTTACCGTTATGCCGCTCCTCCGGAGCTGAACACACCCATCCCCATTACCCACTCAGTCCTCAGTCCTCAGTCCGCCCTTACCCCCCCCTACCCACTCCCCTTCTTAAAATACGTGCCCAAATAGCGCGATGTGACTTTCGCAACGGAACCAAGCACTTCATGGTCGGCAAGAAGAGAAAAAACCATGCCGGTCAACTTTCCGGGATTGTTCCTGATCCATTCATTCCTGTAAAGCACGCTCATCAGTTTGTCCATCGAGACGGAACAGGCGGTATCGACTACCTTTTCCAGACTGATCAGCGGTCCGGTAAAAAGCACGCTGTCATTACCGGCCGTCATGGTGAGCACACGGGTACCGTTGTGGTGATCCAGGCGGTAATCGATGCATTTTTCCGCTGAATTCCTCAGGCGCAGGGTAACAGGTTTCCTCAGCTCCCTCGATTTTGGAGAAGCCGTCTGCTCGATGCGGCCGCGTTCCCGCTGCATAATGAGAAGAAGTGCGTTGAAAAGATGATTCCTGATCTGGGTTTTTGAGAGTTCCTTGTTGACACGCAGAAGCAGGCAGAACTGGAAAAGATCCATCAGGAAAACTAGCAGGACCTCGTTCGTACTGTTCCTTTTCATGACCGAACTGTACCGGTTGAACGACGCATTGCAGTAGGCAAGCATCGCGACAAGCTTCTGCCGGTCCATGAAGCGGGTTTCGATAACCGGGCAGTAATTGTTGTAGAGGTCCCAGTCATATGACCGGATCCGACATTCGCTTTTGTATTCGTTGAAAATAGCGGTACCGGGATAGGGGGTCATGATCATGAAGATCGTTTGCCTCAGGCCGAGCGACCGGGCAAAGTCAGGATAGGCGAGGGTATCCTGTTCGTTCTCCGTGTAATGTCCGATAATAAAATACCCTTCCGCGCCGATCCTGTATTTGCTGCAGAGATCAATTGCTTTCGAGACATCACCGAGGGTGTTTTTTTTGTTCATGAGCGCGAGGATCTCCTCGTTCGGGCTTTCAATACCGAGCCCGACCTTGTTGAGCCCGACCCGTTTGAGCTTGTCGAGAATCCGTTCCGCCCTGACCAGGTCCTTGGCCCTTGTCTCGGTCATGATCCTGAAATTGGTCAGCCCACGCTCGATCATCAAATCGCAGATTCTCTCCGCTCTCTTGATATTGGTGAGAAAATTCGCATCCCAGATTTTGAGAAGCTTCTTGTTTTTCGGATCATGCAGCAAGGCGATTTCTTCAACGACATTTTCCGCGCTTCTGCCCCTCCAGGCTTTATGCATCTGGTCGTTTGCGCAGAAAGTGCAGGTCCATGGACACCCTCTCGATGTGTAGATCGTATCGATCGAGTAGTTGTCCCCTTTCTCTCCATAACGCTCAGGACGAAGGCTGCGGAGTGGGAACCTTATTGAATCGACATCGGCAATGACTGGCCTCGGGCCGGTAAAGACAATCCCTCCCCCCTCATTGTAGGCAAGGCCCCGGACATCACGCGAAGGACCTCGCAGGACAAGCTCCCTGAAGGTCTCCTCCCCCTCACCGATCACAACGGCATCGACATGGGGATTTTTCAGGACCTCTTCCGGCAAAGCCGTGGGATGAAATCCGCCCATGACAACAAACGCACCGGCTTCCTTTGCAATTTTCGCAAGCCTTTCCGCCTGATAATAAGCTCCGGTCATCGAGGAGATGGCGACAAGATCGACAGGACGTTTCTTCAGCAGGGAGTGCATGCTGTCAAAAATGCCGTCATTGTAGAAATTCTCAGGCATAACGAGGCTTTCGACATCTTTCTCGACAGCTGCGGCAAGGTAGCAGACCCCGATGCAGTCGGTGATAAACCGGGGAAAGGGAACAATGACTGTTTGCGGGGCTTCGACGAGACAGAGGTGTTTGAAATATGCCATATAGAGTCCTGAACGTGAATATGAATCCTGTGAAGACCGGAACCCGTCTGAGACGGCCCGCAACAGATGCCTTGATTAATAGTATCCGATACAATCAGCGCTGGTGGATAAAGCTGAAAATCAGTTATGAAAGATACATATTTTTGCAGACTCTTTATTGCAGTCA
>SZXW01000015.1 GCA_005862285.1 Chlorobium sp.
TGTGCCGCCGTTGTCCTGTACCTGGAAGGTGAAGCTGCCGTAGGGAGATCCGCTTGCATCGGCGGCTGGCGTGTAGAGCAGCTTGCCTGAGCTCAGATCGGCTGCGCTCACGAACTGGCCCGCGCTTACTGCTATGCCGTCGAGTGTCAGCGAACCCGTCACCGGCAGGGTCGTGATCTTCACGGCCTGCAGGGTGTTGCCGTCGCTGTCACTGAACCCGAAGTCTGCGGCTGCAAAGGTGTAGCTGCCGTCTTCGAGGATGGTCACCGATTTGTCCGATCCGGTCGGTGCATCGTTCACCGGCGTCACGTTGAGTGTGATGGCGTTCGGCGTCTGGTCAAGATCGACGCCGCCGTTCGCTGTACCGCCGTTGTCCTGCACCTGGAACGTGAAACTGCCATACGGCGCCCCACTCGCATCAGCTGCCGGCGTGTAGACCAACTTGCCCGCGTTCAGGTCAGACACGCTTACATACTGACTAGCACTTACAGCTATGCCGTCGAGCTTCAGTGCACCTGCACCGGGAAGCGTCGTAATCTTCACAGCCAGCAGGCTGTTGCCGTCGCTGTCCGTAAACCCGAAATCAGACGCCCCAAATGTGTAGTTGCCGTCTTCGGACATCGTCACCGTCTTGTCCGTGCCTGACGGAGCATTGTTCTTAACAGGATTACCGACTATTGGAAATATGCTGACTGTCGCCTGCACCGGAGTCGATGACTGCGCGCCATCGTTGTCCTGCGCTACAACCGTGAATGCAGCGAGCGTGCCTTCAGCATCCGCTGCAGGCGTCCAGAATGCTTTGTGTGCTGCATCGATCGTGTTATTCGTCAATGCATCGTATGCTGTCGCGCTTGCCGCATCACTGCCAATCTTCAGCGTACCGCTTGTCACGCTCTTCACCACGAATGCCGTAACGGCGCCATCAATATCAGACTCGTTGCCCTTCGTAGCCAGGTCGGCATAGGTTATCGCCACCTGCTCATTTGTATTGGTGCTTGCCACCGAATCGCTGAAAGCAGTCAGCGTAGGTGCATCGTTCACTGCTGTCACATCAATCGTTTGCACGCTCGACGACGATGCATCGTATTTATCCATCGCCGTGAAGGTTATTTCGCGACTCTCCGTACCGGGATCATCGCTCGTGTTGTTGAACAGCACCGCACGCGCCACATCCTGCACCAGTGCATTCGTGGCATTGGCGTTGAAGGTGAATATCCAGAGCGTTCCGCCTGAAACCGACGTTGCGTCTGCCGTACCGATTTCGGTCGTACCCGACATCAGTTTCTTGCTGCTTGTGTCAAGCCAGATACCGCTGCCGCCCGGATTGGCTGCAGGCAGGTATAAAACATCGGCCGTTTCGGCGTTCGACGTGATCTGCACCTTGAGTGCTCCACCGTTCCAGTTGGCATCGCCGTCGGGGTCCGTAATCGTTATCCTGTCGCTCACCGCTACCGGAGTCTGTTCGACAAACGAGGTTTCGAACGTGTTATACAACATACTGTTCTCGAACACCGATATGGTATTGCTGTCACTGTTCGCCACAACGATATCCGGCTTGCTGTCGCCGTTAACATTCGCTACCGTGACGGATTCCGGATAGCTCCCTGTCGCATAATCTGTTTTCGGACCAAACGTCCCATCGCCGTTGCCCAGCAGCACTGACACCGTATTGGCATCGCAATTCGCCGTGACAAGATCAACTTTTCCATCAAGGTTCACATCGGCGATCGCTACTGATTCCGGGCTGGTTCCCGTCTCATACCGTACTTCCGTGGCAAATGTCCCGTCACCGTTATTCAGCAGCACCGATACGGTTGTGCTGCCATAATTCGCGGTAACGATATCCGCCCAGCCGTCACCGTTCACATCCCCGAGCGTCACACTATAGGGGGTCAGGTCAGTACCGTAGTCGATATGCGTTGTATAGGTCCCGTCCCCCTGGTTCAGGAACACCGATACCGTGTTGGAATCCAAATTGGCCGTGACGATATCAACCTTCCCGTCGCCGTTCACATCCGCCGGCGCTGCAAAATTCGAATGCAATTCCTCTCCGTAATCAGTCTTTGCCTCAAACGTTCCGTCTCCCTTGCCAAGCAGCACGGAAATATTATTGCCATAATAATTCCCGGTGATGATATCTGTTTTCCCATCGCCGTTCACATCCGCTAACGCAACTGAAGAAGGGCCGTCTCCCGTGTCATATAAAACCTGATCGGCAAACGTTCCATCTCCCTTGTTCAGGAATACCGATACAGTATCGCCGTTGTAATTCGCCGTGATGATATCCGCTTTGCCGTCACCGTTCACATCCCCGCTTGTTACCATTTGCGGGTTTTCTCCAGTGGCGTATGTTACCGGTGCTCCAAACGTTCCGTCGCCATTGCCCATAAGTACGGATACGGTATTGCCGTAAAAATCCGCAGTGACGACATCACTCTTGCCATCACCGTTCACATCAACGGCAATTACCGATTCCGGACCGTTTCCTGCCGCGTACTCGGTATCCGGTCCGAACGAAGCGGCGTTGCTCCGGTCAATGACCGGTGCATCGTTCTTCACGGCCACGTTTATGGTGAAAAGATTCGCTGAAGGGTCGAGGTCCTGGCCGCCACTGGCCGTACCGCCGCTGTCCTGTACCTGGAAAGTGAAGCTGGCATAGGGATTTCCGATACTGTCAGCTGCAGGTGTGTAGATCAGCTTGCCCGTGGTCAGATCGCCCAGACCCACCATTTGTCCTTCACTTACCGCTGTACCACGGAGCGTCAGCGTGCCTGCCAACGGCAAAGTCGTTATCTTCACCGCCTGCAGGCTGTTCCCGTCGCTGTCCGTGAACCCGAAATCAGCGGCTGCAAAAATGTAGCTGCCGTCCTCGATCATCGTCACCGTCTTGTCCGTACCGGACGGGGCATCGTTCACTGCTGTCACATCGATCGTCTGCACGCTCGATACCGATCCATTGTGACTATCGGTTGCCGTGAAGGTCACTTCTCGATCTGACGTACCGGGATCATCGCTGCTGTTGTTGAACGTCACCGCTCGGGCTACTTCCTGCACCAGCGCATTCGTGGAATTGGCATTGAAGGTGAAGGTCCACGCCATGCCGCCCGAAACCGACGAAACATTTGCAACACCTATCTCTGTCGCACCCGCCATCAGCTTGTTCCCGTTCGTGTCCAGCCAAATGCCGCTGCTTCCAGGATTGGAATCTGGAAGGTATAGAGTATCGGCCGATGCGGCGTTCGAGGTGATCTGCACCTGCAGTGATCCGCCGTTCCATTCCGCATCGCCGTCGGGATCGGAAACCAGAATATCGTCGCTTACTTTGACCGGTGTCTGCTCGATGAAATCGGTGACATATACCGTATTCAGATATACCGATACCGTGTTGCTCCCATTGTTGGCTGTCGCAAGATCGGTCATGCCGTCGCTGTTGAAATCGCCACTGGTCACCGAAACAGGAACAGAACCAGTAGCAAAATCCACTTTCGCTGCAAATGTCCCGGCTCCCTGGTTCATCAGCACAGAAACCGTTCTGTCTACCTGGTTTGCCGTCACGATTTCCGCTTTCCCGTCGCCGTTCACATCGGTTATCGTTACCGAATACGGCTCCCTGCCCACCGCATAATCCGTCTTCGCTCCGAATGTCCCGTCGCCGTTGCCAAGCAGCACCGAGACCTTGTTGGCGTTCTTGTCCGCGGTAACGATATCCAGCTTCCCGTCGCCGTTCACATCGCCTGTCGTTACCGACAATGGCCCGGCACCTGTGCCATAATCGGTGCGCACATAGCTACCGTCTCCCTGATTCACGAGCACCGATACGCTGGAACCATTATAGTTGCCCACGATGATATCGGTCTTCCCGTCCCCGTTCACGTCGCCTGCCACTACCGACGCCGGAGATGACCCTACGGCAATATCGGTCTTGGTGCCAAACGTACCGTCGCCGTTGCCCAACAGGACCGACACCGTGTTGCTGCCGAAATTGGCCGCCACAACATCGGCTTTGCCGTCGCCGTTTACGTCCGCGCTTGCGACCGAGTAGGGATTGCTCCCTGTAGCGTACGAAACCTGCGGGGCATACGTTCCGTCCCCCTGGTTCAACAGCACAGAAACGCTCCCTCCGCTGTAATTCGCTGTAATCAGGTCGGCCTTCCCGTCGCTATTAACATCCGCACTCGTTACGGACATAGGGACACTGCCTACGGTATAATCCTGTTTCGGTGCGAATGTCCCGTCCCCGTTCCCCAGCAGTACAGATATGCTGCTTGCGCTTCTGTCGGCAACAACAAGGTCGGTTTTGCCGTCGCCGTTCACGTCCGCGCTTATGACCGAGTCAGGGCCGTTAGCCGTAGCGTAATCGGCTTTTGGATCGAAGGAAGACGTATCGATGCTTCGGTTAATGACTGGATCCTGGTCCTGTATCACGTTTATCGTGATCGTGTTTGGTAAAGGATCGAGGTTCTTGCCTCCATTCGCTGTGCCACCGTTGTCCTGCACCTGGAACGTGAAACTGCTGTAGGACGCACCTGTCGCATTCGCTTCAGGGGTATAGACCAGTTTCCCGGTGTTTATATCGGTCACGTTGACAAGATCACCCTCGTTCACACCGGCTCCATTGAGCGTCAATGCCCCAGCCAGTGGTAACGTCGTGATCTTCACCGCCTGCAGGCTGTTGCCGTCACTGTCCGTAAAGCCGAAGTCGGAAGCTGCATAGGTATAGCTGCCGTTCTCGAACATCGTCACCGTCTTGTCCGTACCCGAGGGGGCATCGTTTATCGGCGTCACATCAATCGTCAGCGTGTTTGCCGCAGGATCGAGATCAACACCACCGCCTGCCGTACCGCCGTTGTCCTGCACTTGGAACGTGAAACTGCCATACGGCGCACCGCTCGCATCAGATGCCGGTGTATAGACCAACTTACCGACGTTCAGATCGGCTGCACTTACGAACTGGCCCTCGCTCACCGCTGCGCCGCCAAGTGTCAGCATACCCGTCACCGGCAGTGTCGTAATCTTCACTGCTTTCAGGGAGTTGCCGTCACTGTCCGTGAACCCGAAATCAGAAGCTGCAAAAGTGTAGCTGCCGTCCTCGAACATCGTCACCGTCTTGTCCGTACCGGACGGTGCGTCGTTTACCGGTGTCACCTCGATCGTCTGCACACTGGAAGACGAAGCACCATGTTTGTCCGTCGCCGTGAAGGTTATTTCGCGATTGTCCGTGCCGGGATCATCGCTCGTGTTGTTGAACATCACTGCACGTGCCACATCCTGCACCAGCGCGTTCGTGGCGTTTTCGTTGAAGGTGAATATCCAGAGCGTTCCGCCTGAAACCGATGTTGCGTCTGCCATACCGATCGCTGTCGTCCCTGCCATCAGCTTGTTGCTGTTTATATCAAGCCAGATGCCGCCGTCTCCGGGATCCGTTGTCGGCAAATACAACATGTCGGCGGATTCAGCATTCGAGGTGATCTGCAGATTGAGTTTTCCACCGTTCCATTCGGCATTGCCTTCAGGATCCGAGATCGTGATCTTGTCGCTCAACTCTACCGGTGTCTGTTCGACAAACGGAGTGACGAGAGCTCGCGATGTCCTGTTCTTCAGCACAGAAACCGTGTCACCGCCCTGGTCCGCCGTGATGATATCAACCTTCCCGTCAGCGTTCATATCCGCGATCGCAACCGATTCAGGATCTATACCGGCTGCAAATTCCTGATATCCAGCAAACGTTCCGTCGCCCTGGTTCAGCAATATCCCGACACTGTCGGTAGCGTAATCCGTTACAACCAGGTCAACCCGGCCATCACTGTTCACATCCAATACAGCCAAACCCGATGGACCGACACCGGCTGCATAATCAGTCTTCACACTGAAAGTCCCATCCCCTTTGCCGAGAAGCACCGATACCGTACCGGTTTGTGTGCTTGCCGTGACAATATCTGCCCATCCATCACCGTTTACATCCGCTGATATAACCGAAACTGGATTTCCTGCTATGCTGTACTCCTTTTGTGCATCAAACGTCCCATCACCATTGCCGAGCAGCACCGATACCGTACCGGAATCAGAGTTGGCGGCAACAATGTCTGCTTTATTGTCGCCGTTCACATCTGCACTTGTCACCGAGAATGTAAACATGCCGGCAGCAAACTCCTGGTAATCGGCAAACGTTCCGTTCCCGTTGCCAAGCAGCACCGAAACGCTGTTACCGCTTAAATTCGCTGTGATGATATCGATCTTGCCATCACCATTAACATCCGCTGAGGTCACCGATGACGGAGCGGCTTCAGCAGAAACTGTGAACTGCTGCTGAGGGCCGAAAGACCCGTTACCATCATTCAGCAGCACCGATACACTGTTACTTCCTGCATTTCCAACGATGATATCGGTCTTTCCGTCGCCGTTCACATCGGCTGTCGCTGCCGATTTCGGATTAACTCCGGTACTGTATGTGCTTGCAGCGGCAAATGTCCCGTCACCCTGGTTCAGGAGCACCGAAACACTGTCGTCGCTATAATTCGCCACGATAATGTCGGCTTTTCCATCGACGTTCAGATCCGCAGTCGCCACGAAGGCAGGGCGAGCACCTGTTCCGTAGCTGACAGGCGGGGCAAACAATAGATCCGATTCGCGACCAATGTCCGGAGCGTCGTTTACCGGTGTAACGCTCACCGCAGCCTGGACTGGCGCTGATGACTGCGCTCCAAGGTCATCCTTTGCTATAACTGTAAAGGCATCGAGCGTGCCGTTCGCATCTGCTGCAGGCGTCCAGTAGGCATTATGTGCCGCATCGATAATATTATTGGCAGAAGGATCATATGGCGTCGCACTGTTTTTATCACTGCCGATCAACAGTGTTCCGCTTGTCACTCCCTGCACCACAAATGCGGTCACAGAACCGTCAGCATCCGCTGCATTGCTGTTCGACGCGAGGTCTGCAAAAGTGATGGCGACCTGTGTATCTTCATTCGTCGTCGCCACCGTTCCGTCGAATGCCGTCAGCGTCGGTGCGTCATTGACTGTTGTCACCGTGATTGTCTGTACACTCGATGACGACGCATTATAGGTATCGGTTGCAGTAAACGTCACATCGCGATTGTTCGCGCCGGGATCATCACCGGGGTTGTTGAACATCACTGCACGGGCAACTTCCTGCACCAGTGCATTGGTTGCACTGGCATTGAAGGTGAAGGTCCATGCCGTGCCGCCTGTAACCGACGATGCATTTGCTGCGCCGATTTCAGTTATACCCGACATCAGCTTGTTGCCTGTTGTGTTGATCCAGATACCGCTGCCGCCCGGATCGGCAGTTGGAAGATAGAGCGTATCGAGAGCACCGGCGTTCGCTGTGATCTGCACCGTCAGTTTCCCGCTGTTCCAGTCATCATTTCCCTCCGGATCGGAGATCGTTATCCTGCTGCTTACCGCAACCGGGGTCTGCTCTGTATAAGACGTAGTGAATACAGGCCGTGGATCGTTGACAAGCACCGAAACGGTATCATTATTTCTGTTCGCCACAATGATATCCAGTTTGCCGTCGCTGTCAGCATCAGCAGCCGTTACCGAAACAGGCCCGTTTCCGGCAGCGTAGTCAAGCTTTTCGGCAAAGGTTCCATCTCCTTTGCCCAGCAACACCGAGACACTGTTGTCCCTATAGTTCGCCGTAACGATATCGGCATATCCGTCACCGTTGATGTCCGCAATGATGACAGATTCCGGAGAATCACCCGTCCCGTATTCGACATGCGAAAAAAATGTTCCGCCTCCCTCGTTCAGCAGTACTGAGACATTGTTGCTGCCTTCGTTTGCCGTTATGATATCTGCCAAACCGTCACCGTTCACATCCGCACTCGCTATGGATGCTGGTGCATGTCCAGTTGTGTAATCGATTTTTTCAGCAAAGGTTCCATCTCCGTTGCCGAGAAACACCGAGACACTGCTGTCTCCATAATTCGCCGTAACCAGATCCTTTACTGTATCACCGTTGACATCTGTGGCGATGACAGAAAAGGGAGTATTTCCCATGAAATAATCACCACTTTCAATGAACGTCCCGCTGCCGTCATTCAGCAGCACCGATAATCCAGAAGACTGTTTGGAAACGATGATATCAGGATACGAGTCTCCGTTGACATCTGCACTTGTTACCGATAACGGTCCGCTGCCAGTAGCGTGATCCACATCATAATCCGTTCTGGCGGAAAAAGAGCCATCGCCGTTTCCAAGAAGAACCGATACATTCCCGCTGTCGGTATTCAGCACAATAATATCGGTTTTCCCGTCGCGATTCACATCAGCCGTCGTCACGGAAACAGGATTGCTGCCAACCGCAATATCCTGCTTCGGAGCAAACGTTCCGTCACCATTGCCAAGCAGCACCGATACGCTGTCAGAATTACCATCAGCTGTTATGATATCTATCCTTCCATCAGCGTTCAGATCGGCAACGGTCACAGACTGCGGAAGTGCACCTGAAGTGTAATCGCTTTTATCAAACAGTAATGAATCCTCTCTTGAAATGACCGGCGCGTCGTTCACCGGTGTCACCTCCACCGTTGCCTGCACAGGCGTTGATGACTGCGCGCCTACGTTGTCCTGCGCTACAACGGTGAAAGCATCGAGCGTGCCGTTCGCATCCGCTGCAGGCTTCCAGAAGGCCATATGAGTCGCATCGATGATGTTGTTCGTCAATGGATCATACGCCGTTGCGCTTGCGGCATCGGCGCCGATCCTCAAGGTCCCGCTTGTCACGCCTGTAACCACGAATGCCGTCACCGTGCCGTCAGCGTCGGACTCGTCGCCTTTCGCAATGAGGTCTTCGAAGGTAATTGTCTTAAGGGTATCTTCGCCTGTGGTTGTCACCGCGCCACTGAATGAAGAAAAGAAAGGATTGGAGTTCGCCATTGTCCAGACAGTTTATTCGTTAATGAATTTTACTGCAATCATTGGACCTGAGGTGTCAAACCGGAACAAGAGGAACAAGAGATCAATAACGGTAATATGAGGCTCAAAAAACCGAGACGTTATTTCAATTGATCGGATTTTTCTTTATAGCGTCAACACATTAGGGGGGAAACTGATAATGTTGCGCACTATTTTTCGCCTCTCATAAGTTCTGGTTTATTAACTCCTACTTCAGGCCCTACCACCCTACCAATAAACAGAACTCCGGGGGATTGAATTCTTTAACTGCAAGCTAATTTTATTAATGCATCTAACAAAACATTGCCAAGCAAAATAACTATATTACATCACGATAACATATATTATACTTTTTTTTATAACGTATTTTTTACATATCTGTAACTGTGAAGTAATAACATTACCGTATCTAACAAAATATCGCCAAGCAAAATAACTATATTACATCACGATAACATATATTATACTTTTTTTTATAACGTATTTTTTACATATCTGAAGAAAACGACATCAGCACCAAGAGTATTGATTATAACAGAGACATATCAAGGCTGATAAAAGCTGAAATCAGCGATGAAATAAAAAAAAGTGCTTGATTACCGTTCACTGCCTATGCATCATCATCAAGGCTCCTTCCCATATCTGGTAAAGGCCAAGACTCGCAAGCATCAAACCGGATATGCCCAACAGAGCCCGCTGCACCCTGGAGCCCATTCTGTCAACCGAGGCGAAAACAAACAACAGTCCTGCCAAAGTCAGCAGCAGGATACAATAAAACCCTGCAAGAAAACTAACCCCGTACACCGGAGATTCATGCCATCCCTTTATCAGCCAAGGACCTGTCACGAGACTCCAGTAAAGATATGGTGACGGGTTCAGGAAATTCACCAGTGCAGCTCGCAGAATATTGTATTGAATTCCCGAAGCAGTCGCATCATGCTTCAAATCAGATTTCATCCATGCTTTGAGGAGGCCTGCAGCTAAAAAAAGAATAAAAATACCGCCGGAAAATCGTAATAATATCAACCACCACGCCGGAACCCTGCTCAACACCAGCAGAACCATTATTATAATCGGCCCGTCACTCAGCAATGGTGCAAAGATTACCGGCAGCGTTCGTTTCCACCCGTTTCGTACCGTCTCTGATATCATGTAAGTCTGAAAGGGCCCGGGTTGAAGTGCAGCGGCAAAACCATATGCAGCTCCCAGGATCAGATAAGTAAATATCATCATTCCGTCTTGCTTTCAGGATTTAAGACCCTTGCGCATTTTTATACATTAATTCTACATCCTCATTCCGTTCAATACATGCATTTCTGTCAGATGTGACAGAATTTTCATGAACTGAATAAAAAAAATTGCTTTGTCTGAATTTTTTAAAAATGGAGCGCAAGAATAAAAAATAAATGAACGTCAAATATTTTGAGTGCTGGAAGTACGATAAGCACTCGACGATCGGAATATGGTGATGAAAATTATCAACCTTATTTAATTTGACTGTAGTGGAGGACGGTCCAATCCGACAAAAGGTAGAAAATTGACATTCATCAACAAAAAACTTGAAAAAAGAGCAGGGTTTCACACCTGCTCTTTTTTTATACCTGCTTGTTTACGAATTCCTTAACTTGTTAGATATGAAGCAATTCACGGTCTCAGTACAACCCTGCCCTGCAGAAATAAAACCGGTTTCTTCCAATCTGACCGTGAAAGCTGAAATCCATTGACCACTATTTTCAAGAAATCATCATTCACATTAACTGTATTTCTTCAACAATCACAAGGAGGGCTGATAAATGATGAAAGGCCGTACTGTTTTAGTGACCGGAGCAAGCCGTGGAATTGGAGCTGCAACAGCGAAGCTGCTTGCGGCAAACGGTGCATCTGTAGCTGTGAATTATTATCAGAGTGAAGATGCCGCCAGAAGCGTTGTCGAGGAAATCGTAAAGAATTCCGGAAAAGCCATAGCTGTGAAAGCTGACGTTCGCGATGAGAATGAAGTGAACAGAATGGTTGCTGAAGTAGAGAAAAACCTCGGGGCAATTGATACGCTTGTCAGCAATGCATCGATCGGTTTTCCGGTCAAACCCTTCACCGAGTTCGCATGGCCGGAGTTCGAAGCAAAACTCTCCGGAGAGCTGAAATCCACGTTTTTCTGCTGCAAAGCTGTTCTTCCAAACATGATCGAAAGGAAATCCGGATGCATCATCGCAATCTCAAGCACACTATCCCGTCATTCCTCTCCAGGTTTTATTGCCCATTGCACTGCGAAATCCGGCCTCGATGCTTTTGTGCGCAGCCTTGCAGAAGAGGTTGGCCCTTTCGGGATCCGCGTCAATGTCATTGCTCCCGGTTTGACACTCACTGACGCAACCGCATGGTTACCTGAAGAGCAGAAAACCATGATAGCTAATATGACCCCTCTGCAGCGTGTCGCTCTTCCCGAAGATGTTGCTGGAGCTGTCCTTGCTTTTGCTTCTGATCACAGCAGGTTCCTTACGGGTTGTTATGTACCGGTTTCAGGCGGACTGCTGATGCTTTGAGTTAATACTCTGTTTATAAATGTGTTTTGCAAGCTGATAAGTTCGTAAAGCCTCGATTGATCTTTTACACAATCAATATTGTCTTCTTTGCGGCGCAGGAAATTTTGAAATAATTCGTCTTATCATATATAACCTCAGATGCAATACCGGAATATGCTGATTTGCTTCACTCGTGTAATGAAACGGACAATTTTTCTATGAACAATGTTTTTCTGAACCGATGATTAAAGATAATGGAGATCGTCATGAAAAAGATTTTTGCTTTTTTGCTGCTTCTTTCAATGGTTAGTTGCGCTCCTTACGACAGGTGGGACGATGACCGGCGTCATCATCAGCAACAGCATGGTGATCATGGAGAACAGCCTCCACCGCATGGAGGACATGGAGGAGGATATCCACCTCCACCACCAAGATAAAATGCATAAAAAAGAGGCTGCCTCTCTTTTGCTTTTGTGAGACAGCCTCTTTACAGACTATTCTATGCTGACATCTTCACTCGGCTTTGATGTCACAAGTGAATTTACCAGAATTTCCGTATTCCAATGGATTTTTGGAATCTTTACCGTTCCATCATTTTAAGTGTTGTGACAACACCATTGCCTGCAATCAGAGTTGATCGTGAAATATTAACCCTTTCTTAACGCAATGTTTTTAGAAATAAGGAATATTTTTGCTGGTTTGAATTTTGCGGAGAAAATGTGAGAACCAACCCTGATACACTATAATTCATTATCTTGGCAAAGCACTTGACTCTTTGGAGACTGTTCTTTTTCTGATTCCAAAAAGTTGTAATTTCTCACTTTTCCTGTTTTTTTTTCTTTCTCCAGAAATAGTAATAGATACATGAAACAAGGCTGACCCATCCGAGAAGTATCAGGCTGTCAGACAGTAAGTCGGGAAAGACGGTATTCATGACATATGCAAATTTTAAGCTTCTCGCATTACAACCAGCGTAACAAAAATTACGTCTGAATCAGAGGCCTTATTTTCACTGTATAAATGAAGCAGCACACCCTGATAACGATAAAACCATAAAAGTGCAAAGAGAAAAACAGATCCGGTGGCGATAGAGATTATTGCCTTGATAGAATGAAAATCACCGGTATCCATAGCTTCTCCTCCACTTACGTTTTACGCCATTTCACACTACAATGCACTGCATTTCAGAGCTATTACTCAGGCTCTACATAGGGGGGGGGAAGAATACATCTTTAAAGTACGCAAATAGAAGCATAATACGCAACAGGGAAATAATCCCTTATCAACGACAGGATGTCATTGACAAGACGCTCCGAAAGGAATTTGTGAAAAAGCATACCGCGCTTCAGCACGAGATCAGCAGTTATACCCCCATGGCGGGTAGTAGTCTACCATAGGTCGGATTGTTTAGATCTTCATCAGTTTCAGACCCTCATGGTTAAGTTCTATGCTCTCGACAGCAATTTCGTTCGCATCCGATTTGAGATCGGGCGCGGTGATTTTTACAGGAAAGCATCGCTCCGCTGTCCATGCCGCAACGGGATTATGTTGTTCGTTGAGCATTAGGATGGTCACATCTCGTCTTTTCTCCACACGCTCGTTAGCCACTTCTTCAAGCCAGGTGTTGAAATCAATATCGCTTTCGAATTTGCCTCGCTTGAGCGTGATGTTGTTGTTCTTGACCATTCCCGGCATACTGATTTTGTTGAAATCCTTGCTGTCGCTGTGCCGATATTCGATTTTCTCGCGTTCCATAACAAGGCCGGTCACTTCCGTGAAGCTTATTTTTGCGCCGCCCCAAACGACCTGAAAATGGAACCTTGAAATAGGATATTCCTGTGGCATAGTATGTATTGTTATTCTGGATAAACAGAGAAAAGGTTATTTGCAACCTGCGGTTTCAACATCAGGAGTACTCCACTTGCAAAATACAACTGCCGTTTGCAGTGGAAGAATCCGAAAGCTGAACCGCTCACACGCCAACTGCACCGGTAAATAAACTCACTTGACCTGCTTAACATGCAAGCGATTGGTTGTTTTTTTACTCTCGAAAGATTTTCCCGGCAAACAGCTCAGAGTGTTTTCAACAGCAATACCCGCCGCAATCCACCATCATTGCTGAAACCGGCATCGCAGTTATGTAAAAGCTAAAAAGCAATCGGAGAACGCATCGATATACCGCCCGACCGGATTTGAAATCTGATTATGCTCATCAATCAAAACGAAAAAAATAATCCCCTGCTCCGGCTCTTAATCACTCTGCTTTCCTGTACCCCAAACCGGAAAAAGATGCTATCAGCGTACCGTCTTTATCTTTTATTTCAACCTTGTAACCGCAAATCTTCCTGTTTTTGCTTTCCTCCCTTGCTTCCGCCCTGATGCAGGTGCCCCGAGGCGCTTTGAAATAGGAAATCGACGCATTTATTGCCACCGTGGTACTCCCGTCGGCATTGCTCGCAACGGCAAAAGCGTAATCGGCGAGCGTGAATATTGCACCACCCTGAACAGTATCGATTCCATTTTTGTGCCTGTCCTCGATTTTCATCTCAACCAATGCATATCCCGGATGTGCATCAACGATCTCGATTCCCAGCAACTGAGCGAACCTGTCGTTTTTAACATTTTTTAAAAAATCCTGATCGACTTGCATTCCTGTACTAATTAAAACGTTGAACGTTAATGTGATTTACAGCGAAAGTAATTTTGATTGAAAAGAATGGCAATGCCAGGTACCTTTCCGGACTCGCATCTCCTGTGAATAGACACGAAAACGGAAATTACAGCCATGAATTCAGTAATGTTCTACATATGACTCTGATGTTCTGACTCAGGTCTGCCAATATTTATAATGTCTGCTCAATGGAATTAGGGGTTACCGCCATTACTGCACGTGCCCATGAAAATTTTGCTTTGGTTGCCTCAAAATCAGTACCGGTGGTTTCAATGCTCGCTGTTCCTTTAATCAGGAAACCGGCACCAGGACCCATATTTCCTGCGACCTTGCGGCTTCCCAGGGTAATCAGTACCCGATTGTTGAAAGCTATATTTGCTTCTGTACGATGCATGTAGCCGACTGGAATCAATATGCGCTCAGCATCAGTAATGCGGATATAACTGTTCCACGTATTGACCATATGAGGTCCATCCGGACCCAATGTTGCAATAGCAACCACTCCGTCGTGCTTTAATATTTCTGTTAATTTCTCCGGAATCATTTTGGTAGCTCTATTGTATTAATAAATTTAATTCTGCCGATCTGATTTCATCATTCTAAAGCTTTGATGAGAAATTGCCAAGTTACCTGTGTATTTCAGACTTGATTTATTGTCACTTGGAACTTGACCCCCATCCTATAGTAAGCCGTCGGCCGAACCGGTCGAGAATCAACCTCATGAGCGGCTTGGTGGACTCGATGTCATTTGGCGGCACTGCGCGAGGTTAAGACTGACCGAATGCTCACTATTCATCAGATCGTAATTGGTATCATGTAATTCCAAATATTTTGAGAGGAAATAAAAAAGCCTGTATGTTATTAATTTACAGGATTTTACGATTGATGACGATATTGGATTCGAACCAACGGCCTCTACAGTGTAAAGGAAAAATCACATACATTATACCTTTATTATATATACACTTAACGACTTTATACAAAATTTTCCGTCGCATATGCATCGCAGATTTTCTATCAAAATCCATGAAAAAATAAGAACAACTATTACAATTTTCCCCTTTCCATCCTTTTGCAACCGACCCTTTATTCGGAAGTGATATGCATGCGCTTTGCCAGTTCATGGAAATAATCCCGGGACCAGATTTTCAAGGCCTCGACATCCTTCACAAACCGGGAAACATCTTTCACGGCTTCAGCTACATCGAGCACCGCTATTCGGCCTTCGAGCAGATTACGAAATTCTTCCACAGTAAGTATCTCCGCTTTCAGGTGGCCACTCTGTTTTGCTCGAACAATGAAGTGGGACAGATTCATGGAACTGCCCTTCCTGACATACCACTCGAAATCGAACCAATCCCGCCCTTTAACCCTGCTCTTCCAGTTTCTGTAAAGCAGCGCATGCATCTTGCCAGCATAGAGGTCCGGCAAACTGAAACACTTGACATAGAATGAAAATGGCTGGAGCAAAAGCTTCTCCTCGGTTGCAAAACCCAAAGGGGGCTGAGTGTCAACTTCGAACTTGATCTTGACCGTCTTTTCCGCATGCACCGCAAAACTGAATTGTCGAGTGTCGCTTTTCAGAAACGCCGATTCGATACCCGTGCTTACTGTTTTCTTTTTGGCAGATATCTCGACATTAAGCCCTAATGCTGCAAATTCATCCCTGACCGCTTTGAAATATGGTTCAAGAGAAAATTCTGCATCCTGCACCAGCAGAGAAAAATCCAGATCCTCTGAAAACCTGGGTAACCCATAAAAAATCCGCAGACAGGTTCCTCCATAAAAAGCTGCTTTGTCAAAAAAACCCCCACGGTACAGGCCGGCAAGTGCCACTTCCTGCATTACCTCCCTCAATCCATTGACAGCAGCATCGACTGTAGTCGTATCATATTTCTCGAGCATCTGCATCAAAACTGTCATGAGACCTCCCTTTGCATGTCATTGACCAACTGCAACAGTCTTTGAAGCATGTCAAATTTCAGACCGGCAGACATGCATTCCCTGATTACTCCTGGGTTACAACTAACCAATGCATCTTCATCGATGCGCAAGTCATCGAAGAGCAACATCTGCAATGCCTTCTGCGATTGGATATTCAGATTTCGGGTAAAAATGAGCTTGTCACAGAGGGCTTTTTCTGGACAGGCAATCAGGTAACCCGTTCGATCAGCATTCTCGATCCGATCGATACCAACTGCATACAATTCCAGAGGAGAGTGAGTGTAAGAAAAACGACCAACCGGAAGATCGTAAATCTTCCCTCTTTTTGTGGTCATCGAAGTCACCTCAATCACCCGTTCCGGAATGATACCGTACTGGGACAAGGCATAGTCCATCGAGACATAGGAGGGACCATACAGCAGATTAGCTACAAGTGGCAGAGAAAGAGGAATGCCGGTGATTTCAGGGGAAACAATATACATCCCCTTCTTGATTGGTGTAACCAACCCATCATCGATCATCCGGACAATCTTGTCGTTTGGAGACCGATACTTTTCAAGAATCGAAAGCAAGGTGCAATGGGTAAACGGCACGCTACTGAATGTCTTAAGCTTCTGCTCTAAATTCATAGTCTAATATTTTACACAATAAATCGACAAATATTCGATTTTCTATGTAAAATAGAGGACAGTGGCCTCATAACAAAACAAATTTTTCTACAAGCAAGTGGTCCAGTTCTTCGAGTTCACGTCCCCCGGAACGTGCCCAACTGAGCTGTAATACTTGGATGTGGAAAAAATGTTTACTTAACTTCATCTACGGCTTGCCACACCGGCAGTCATCACCCAAACATTTGTGATAACATGAAACAAATCATCTTCTTGCTGCTACTTTTCTGCGTTGTATTTTCAGGTAAACTTCTCGCAGATAGCTCGTCGCCAGAATCCGGTAAGACACTTAAGACGGGTCGCGTTCTGGTCAGAGTGGTTGATGTCTGCAATCATAAGGGCGATCTCGGCATTGCGCTGTTCAACGCTAGGAAAGGATTTCCTGGTAAAGTGGAGTATGCATTTGCTAAAGGGGGGATGTCGGCCGAAGGAGAAACACATGTGTATGTTTTTGAAAACATACCCTATGGAATCTATGCGGTTTCCGTCATGCACGACGAGAACCGGAAAGGCAAACTTGAGACGAATTTCCTCGGTATACCCAAGAATGGAGTTGGTGCCTCGAACAATCCAAAATTTAGGTTCGGGCCCCCGTCTTTCGAGGACGCCAGTTTCCCGCTCGACTGTTCTGAAGTTGAAGTGGATGTGCATCTCAAATATCTGTGAACGTTTTCTTAATAAAAGCGCACATTGTTCATCATCGAAGACCTGATGCCTGATGATCAGAGGATTCCGATACCTGTTACCTGAGGGCGTTTGAAATAATGGTGCTTAGCGTCTCAGCAATTGATGCTTTCTCTTCCCTAAACAAAAGGAGATATTATGGCCAAGAATAACATGTCGATCAAGTGGCTGAAAGACTCGGAATCTCATGACTATCCTGCAGCAAAATCCTATTTGAGTCTGATCTATGATGAATCGTATGCAAAAGTGACGGTCAAGAAACTAAAGCGTTCGTCGATATCGGAATTTAAGGCGAAAGACATTTTCCGTGCTTCTGGTCTTTCACTGCTCGGCGTAAGTAATTCACATGTTGAAAAGGATCGAAGGAAAATTGAATCAGGCGTGGAGCTTTCGCCCTTGCTTCTGGTAAGGGACGTGATTCAAGGAAAGGTTGTTATTGCTGATGGATATCATCGCTTGTGTGCAATCTACTCTTGTGATGAAAACGCGGTTATTCCATGTAAAATCGTATAACTGACCGCCACCCATAAAAATGGAACATTCTTAACGAGAATTTTTCGGCAATGAGTATTTTGAACGAAACAGTACCATTGCCATGAAGAAGACCAAATTCACTGTGAAAAGCCTGGCATTTGCCAGGCTTTTCAATTTTGGGAAATTATACAAACAACCGTCTGAGAGAGCTAATTTCCGTTATGGAAATGATGACATTGAGAGAAATATACTGATATTGGGGAGAATTATCAGTGATACTGAAGCGGAAAAGAATTCAAGCGATCAATTGCTATCATACTGATATAGCGATAGACAAAAAAATACTGCGTAAATTATATGTATTAATAGTATAGGGTTCATACGAATATTATTTAGACTAATTACAAATAATATTCGTATGTTTAAAATGTCTAACTAATCCACGAGTTAGACTTGTTGTTGTTGTTGGCAGGTCATTTATGACCTAACCGACGTAAATAGGGAGCTGAAGAATATTCGGCTCCTTTTTTTGGGCAAGGTTAAGATGATCAGATTGTTCTTCGCTGGATACCTTTTCATGCTAACTCTTTAGAACCCGCTGCCGCACATTTTTGTTTGATCATATCTTACTGAAGGATCTTCGCATTAGAGTTGCGAGGTATTTGGGAGACATTTTTTCTTACTTCGAAGCAGAATTCCAGGGAATTAGAGCCTAAGAGATTAAACACCTAATAAGGATCACCTGATGAAATATCCGGCAGCCTTCCACTTTCCATCACGTTCAAGCATGAATGTGATGGTTTCTACAGCATTATTCTTGTGCTCGAATTTCGAATGCAGGGTCATAACTGAATATTGACCATCAGGTGCACCCGGAAGAGTAACGGTTTCTCGTTCATATACCAACTCCCGCTTAACCAGCTTGCCGAAAGGCTGACGATAAGCCTCCAGAAAAGATATCCAGTCCTTTTCTGATTTTGCCACCTGAAAGTATGTGGATGCTTCTTTCCAACTCTCGGAATATTTTC
>SZXW01000012.1 GCA_005862285.1 Chlorobium sp.
CCTTTTTATATATTACACTATTACATCTTCTGCTATAAACCCTGATCCGGTACATTACCATATGCTGCAACTGAAAACCGCAGGGTATATAGCCCTTGACAACCTTCGCTCCCGGAAAAGCTTTCCTCCCGTATGGCAGGATATGACGGAACTTGAAAAGTCGACAGATGAACTCATTTCGCTGTTCCGCGAGGAGCGCTTCAACGTTTCAAAGGAGCTTGGCGGCGGTTATCTGATTGAAGAAGTGATCGACAGGTTTGTCCGTACTGATGACAGGGAATTCATGGATGACAGCCGGATTCCCGAACAGGAAAGGCTTGAATCGGTCAAAGCGCTGGAACGCCAGAACGCATTTCTGCAGCTTTATCCGAGACATATCGATATACTCCTTCCCCTTATTCGTCAGGCATCGGAACGGTTCCGGCGCGAAGTAAAAATACTTGAACTCGCAAGCGGATCTGGCGGGTTGGCGCTTGCACTCGCATCGGAACTGAAAAGAAAAAAGTTTCCCGCCCGGATTACGGGTTCAGATATCGTTCCTTCATATATCGAGAAAAGCAACAGGCGGGCAGCCGGACAAAACCTGCCGGTCGAGTTCATGGAGCTCAACGCTTTTGACATGAAGCGACTCGGCCGTGATGAATTTGACATCATCGTAACATCGCAGAGCCTGCATCACTTCTCGCCTGGACAGCTCGCTGTAATGATCGCCCAGGCCGGGCAACATGCAACGACAGCATTCATAGGGATTGACGGTTACCGCAGCGCGCTCCTCGGTCTGGGAGTTCCCTTCGTGGCAGGCCTGCAGGCTATTCCCTCTTTCGCTCTCGATGGGCTGATATCGGCACGCAAGTTCTATTCAGAGCTCGAACTGGCCATAATAGCAGAAACAGCTGCCGGACAACACCATTATGAAGTTGATTGTCTCTGGCCGCTGAGTGTCCTGACCGTTCGTTTCGATTGAAAATATCCGGATTAAAATTCCGTATCTTTAAGAAGTCATCAATTCTGCAACAAGAGAAAAAAGGAACCAATACCAATGAAACTGTTAAAATTTCTTGCGGTAGTTGCCATTGTTCTTGTAGCCATTCAGTTCGTCCCTTATGGCAAAAATCATTCCAACCCCCCGATCACCGGTGAACCGAAATGGGATTCACCGAGGACCAGGGAACTTTTCGGACGCGCCTGCAAGGACTGCCATTCAAACGAAACCGTCTGGCCCTGGTACAGCAATGTCGCTCCCGCATCATGGCTTGTACAGGTCGATGTCGCTATCGGACGTAAAAAATTCAATGTTTCCGAATGGGGCCGCGAGGGAAAAAATGAAGGGGATGAAGCTGCAGGTGAGGTCAGGGAAGGCAAGATGCCACCATTTTTTTACCTGCCCGCACATCCCGAGGCAAAGCTGAGCCCCAATGAAAAGGACGAACTTGCAAAAGGACTTGCCGCTACATTCGGAGACAAGGAAGCGAAAAAGAAGAAATAATTGGGCAATGGGGATTGGGTAATAGGTAATGGGTGAAGAAACCCCTACGGGGCTTAACACTTAACACCCATTACCTATTACCCATTTTCCCACTACCCATTCCTAAACATTTACTGAATGAACGATCCCGCATCTTCCAGTCTGCCTGCAAAAAATGAACAAAACTACGCTCTTCACATAGCGCTGTTTCTCGCAACCGTCCTTACAACCCTCTGGGCAGGTGCGTTCTGGAGCGGACATCCCGTTGTTTTCAATCAGGATATCCATCGTTTTATCCTCTCCCTTGCAGCAGGAACCCCATATGCCTTTTCCCTGCTTCTATTTCTGAGCGTTCATGAATTCGGCCATTTTTTTGCAACCGTACACCACCGCATCCGCGCAACCCTGCCCTACTACATACCGGTGCCTCCTTTCCCGATGTTTTTAAGCCTTGGCACGATGGGCGCGATCATCAAAATGCGGGAAAGGATGACCGGCACCAACGCACTCTTCGATATCGGCATATCCGGCCCTTTAAGCGGATTCATTGTCTGCTGCGGTATCCTGGTATACGGTTTTCTCAATCTTCCACCGGCTGACTATATCTATACCATTCATCCCGAATACCTCAAATCGGGTGTCATGGATGCGGCTTCGCGGGAAGGTGCGCTGCGTCTTGGAAAAAACCTCCTGTGGGTAGCTCTCGAATACATCATAGCACCGAAAAACCTGCCGCCTATGACCGAGATGTATCATTATCCCTTTCTTTTCGCAGGATGGCTCGGTTCGGTAGTTACCGCACTGAATCTTCTTCCTGTGGGACAACTCGATGGAGGACATATCATCTATGCCATGTTCGGAAGGAAAGGTCATGCCCTGACTGCGAGAGTATTCATCCTGTTCATCACCATTCTCGGATTGCCCTCATTAATCGAACTCATTCTCCTGTTACTTAACTCCAGGCTTGCAGAACTTTTACCTCAAGGACTTGTGCATCATTCATGGTCAGGCTGGATCCTGTGGGCAATTATTCTTTCGCGGTTCATAGGAACGAGCCATCCTCCGACATCATACGATCATCCTCTCGGCACCCGCAGAATGGGTTTCGGGTGGGTTGCAATCGCCATATTTATCCTTACCTTCACACCAGTCCCGTTCGGTTTGACCTGAAAAGTCAGCATAAATGGTTAAAGAAATACCTGACGAATCTTTGTTTCTGCTCAATTGTGCCGGAACTCCGCTCGATCTGCGTGAAGGTCCAAAAATCATGGGCATTCTAAACACGACACCCGACTCTTTTCATGACGGAGGATCGTTCCTGAAAGGACGTGACAAACCCGACTTCGACCAGGCCTTCGAACATGCGTTGTCGATGATCGTTTCAGGAGCATCAATGATTGATATCGGAGGAGAGTCGTCCCGACCGGGCGCAGAAAAAATCTCGTCTGAAGAAGAGATCCGCCGGACTGTTCCCCTGATCAAGCTGCTGCGTCAAAGAACAGACATCCTTATATCCATCGATACATACAAAGCCGATGTTGCAGAAAAAGCGCTCGAAGCCGGAGCCAATATCGTCAATGACATATCAGGGTTCACCTTCGACCCGGACCTGCCTGCCGTCTGCTGCAGATACAGAGCTGCCGTGATACTTATGCATACTCCTGTCACCCCGCAGAATATGCTGTGGAGCACCATGACCGGTTCCGGAGATGATGATGTCGTTTCGAGGGTGATGCGTTTCCTCGATGCATCCATACAATTGGCCAACAAGCATTCGCTTGACGATATCATCATCGATCCAGGATTCGGTTTTGGAAAAAGCGTCGATGAAAACTTCCGTCTGCTCGCCCTCCTCGGAGAACTGGGCAAGCTTGGAAGGCCGGTTCTGGCCGGAGTGTCGAGAAAATCGTTCCTTGGCCATGCCATCACCCCTCCCGGCGGGGAAATACCTCCCCCTGCTGAAAGACTTTTCCCTACCATCGCAGCCCAAACCATTGCGATGCTGAACGGGGCATCCATTATCAGGGCGCACGACGTCGAGGCTGCCGTCCAGGCCCTTGCAGTTGTGAAAGCGATGAGGACTGAGTGCTGAGGACTGAGTAAAAATGCCATGTGAAATGCGGGAGGTGTTAAGCTCCGAAGGAGCGAAATATGGGTAGCCGAGGGCGTGAGCCCCGGGTATGGCATTCCTAAATATTTGGGTTTAGTCCCGACATGTCGGGGCTTATCGCCTCTTACCCACTACCCATTCCCCACTGAGTCCTCAGCACTCAGTCCTCAGTCCTCCCACCTCCCACTCTCCCCGGCGCTGGCACCCCGCAGACCCATATCTCGCGCCTACGGAGCTGAACCCAATTTTTTTCATTCCTTTTCCAGGGGCTTCACCCCTGGCTACCGATATTCCGCTCCTTCGGAGCTAAAGACACCCAATCCCCATTACCCATTACCCACTCAGTCCTCAGCACTCAGCACTCAGTCCTCAGCACTCAGTCCTCCAACATCCCACTTTCCATTCCCCATTACCCACTCCCCGAATATTTTCTTAACTTGTTTATTTTCCTGAATCGACAGAGACTAATCGCAGCGTTCAGATGTACCTTTCGAAAATTGAACTTTTCGGCTTCAAGAGCTTCGCTCATAAAGTCAGAATTACCTTCGACAAAGGACTCACCGCTATTGTCGGTCCGAACGGCTGCGGAAAAACAAATGTTGTCGATGCAATGCGGTGGGTGCTCGGCGAGCAGAAATCTTCCCTGCTCCGGTCGGCGAAAATGGAAAACATCATTTTCAATGGCTCGAAAAACCTCAAACCGCTCAGTTTCACCGAGGTATCCATCACGATCGAGAACACCCGGAATATCCTCCCTATAGAATACACCGAAGTAACCGTTACCCGGCGCCTCTACCGCAGCGGTGAAAGCGGTTTCCTGTTGAACAACGTTCCCTGCCGCCTAAAGGATATCCTCGACCTGTTCACCGACACCGGAATGGGAAGCGATGCGTATTCGGTGATCGAACTGAAAATGATCGAAGAGATCATCAGCAACAAAAGCGAAGAGCGTCTGAAACTGTTCGAGGAAGCTGCCGGGATCACCCGTTACAAGCAGCGGAGGAAACAGACATTCAAGCTTCTGGAAAGCGCGGCGCAGGACCTCGCACGTGTCGATGACGTTCTCGCAGAGGTTGAAAAAAAGGTACGAAGCCTGAAACTTCAGGTAAGGAAAGCCGAAAAGCTGAGGGAACTGAAAAAGGAGGTACGGGAAACCGACCTTTCTCTTTCATGGCTGTCCTTCGAGGAGTACCACAGGAAACTCGATCCCCTTGTTGAAAAAATACGGTCCGAGGAATTGCTCAACCATGAGCTTGCAGCGAAAATCGCCACAGAAGACAGCATTTTACAGGAAGCAGAAGTCCGGATTCTGCAGAATGAAACGACACTGTCCGATATGCAGAAACAGGTCAACGAAAGCAACCTGCATATCTATGAACGTGAAAAACAGCTTCTACAACTGGAGGAACAACGCAAGAACCTTACCGCGGAGATCGCACGCATCAATACCATCATCAGCCGGAACAGGGAGAGGATCATTGAACAGGAACAGCTGGAAAAAGAGCTTCAGGAACGAAAAATACCTTTCGAGTCAGCATGCAGCAAGCTGCACCAGACATTTGAAACCCTTTCCGCAGAACACACCGCTCTCAACAACAACCTCAAACTGCTGCGGGACGAACTTATCCGGAAAAGAAAATCCTCCTCCGAAGAACAGTTCGCCGCGAACCAGCTTGCAATGAAGAAACAGAGCCTGGCCTTGAAAGCGGAACACTTGCAGGCTGCGGCAGAAAGAATCCAAGCTAGGAAAAAAGCTCTGCAGGAAAAGTTGCTCGGCAATCAGAACACCTGGCAGAACCTGTCAGTACGGATTGAATCGCAGAATAAAGCCGTTTTGGAAGCGCAGGCAGAGGAGGCCATTCTTCGCCAGCAGTACGAGGGCCTTGCCGGCCGGATAGAGGAAAACAGGGATATCCTCCTGCAGCTCCGATCCAGGCGCGACAAGCTCGGCAATGCGATCATGCTTGCCAGTTCGGTCCTTGACAACTTCGAGGGCATGCCTGAGGGCATAGCTTTCCTCGAAAAACAGAAAAATGAAAAACCGGGGCTTGGTTGCCTTTCCGACCTGCTTACCCTCGACAGTACATACAGAAAAGCCGTCAATGCTGCGCTCGGGGATCTCATCAACTATTATGTATGCCGTTCTGTCTGGGATGCCAGCAAGGGAATCGAGGATCTGAAACGTTCCGGAAAAGGCAAGGTGCATTTCTTTGTGCTCGATCTCGTTAAAAACAACGGCAACGCATCATATCCTGAAATTGAAGGCACAACGAAAACCATCGATATCGTCAGGTTTCCGCAGGAGCTCGAAAGAATTCTGCCTGCCCTGCTTCATAACAGTTACATCGTGCCTGACCTCGCATTAGCGGAATCACTGGCCATGCGCTATCCCGACTGCACATTCGTGACACTTGACGGTGAGGCATTCTCCGGAAACGGCATGCTATATGGCGGCAGTTCCAAAAACAACGAAGGCATCCGTCTCGGGAAAAAAGCCGAACGAGAGTCGCTCGAAAAGGAACTTGCGAAGGTTGAAAGCAAAGTAGCGGAACAGGACTGGATGCTCCAGCAGCTCCGCAGTGAGCAGAGTGCCATAAATATCCCCGAACAGCGGCGCAAGGTCGAGAAGCTTGTGTCGGAACTCTCTTCGACCGAAAAGGAAGCGGCCCGGTTCGAGGCTGAAAAAAATGCCGCCGAAACGGAAATCAGCAATACAGGAAAAGAAATCGGAATGCTCGTCGCCGAGAAAAATACCTGTGAAGCTGAATTGCAGAAACTTCTCCCGGCAATACAGGAAAGCTCGGCAAAAATCGCTGCAATAACGGACAATATCCGGCACCTTCAGGCTGATCTCTCCGCTCTCGAAACCCGTCATCATCAGTCTGGCATCGATGTCCAGGCAGCCCAGAGCCGATGGAGGGACTCACTGCTCGAACTTGAAAAGCTCAGGATCAGCCTGGGAAACTGCGAGAAAAACCGCTCAGGGTTAGAGGAAGAGATCGAAAAACTCGAAATGGAAAGCAAAGCTGCCGTCGAGAAAACAGGCATGGAGAAAGAACATTCATCAACAATAAAAAAAGAACTTGAGAAGCTGCTTCTTGAAACAGCCGGATTGCAGAAAACCATAAACGAGCGGGAATCGGCATACCGCGAACAGCAGGTTAAAAACCAGGAAAAAAGAAACATGCTGAGAGACCTCAGGCGAAAGCATGATGTCGGCATGCAGCTGATCTCAGCCCTCGCCCGTGAGCGGAACGATGTTGAACAATCTCTCGATCATCTCCTCACCGAAGCGCGCCTGAAATATGACTGCGACCTTTCGGTGATGCCTGCACCCGATATCGACGATTCTTTCGATCCCGATTCCGCAAAAAAGAAACTCGAAACATTGCTGAGGCAGCGTGAACAGTTCGGGGCGGTAAATGAACTGGCACTGGAAGAATACGAAGCGGAAAAGGAGAGGCTCGATTTTCTCACAAGCCAGAAAGATGACCTGCTCAGCGCCGAAATACAGCTGCGAACCACAATCGAGGAGATCAACAAGACCGCGCTGCAGAAATTCCAGGAGACCCACCGTGCCGTGAGAAAAAACTTCATCGGCATCTTCCATGAACTTTTCGACCCTGAAGACGAAGTGGACCTGCTTGTGCATGCCAGTGAAGACCCGCTCGAAGCCCAGATTGAAATAGTCGCAAAACCGAGAGGCAAAAAACCCCTTTCCATCGAGCAGCTGAGCGGCGGAGAGAAAGCGCTCACCGCACTGTCCCTTCTTTTTGCGATCTATCTGGTCAAACCGAGCCCGTTCTGTATTCTCGATGAAGTCGATGCCCCGCTGGACGATTCAAATGTCGACCGGTTCATCAGGCTCCTGAAAAAATTTGAGAATAACACTCAATTTATTATTGTTACGCACAACAAGAAAACCATGGCTTCCTGCCAGGCCCTCTACGGAGTAACCATGGAGGAAGAAGGAGTATCGAAACTGATCCCTGTAAAGCTTGAAAAAACCGTGGTTTGAACGCACTGAAAGAAGTTATGCTGAAAAAACTTGTGTTATTTGACATAGACGGAACCCTGCTCAAGGTCGGCAATATCAACCGCAGTATCCTGGCCGATGCCCTCATGGAGGTTTACGGCACAGCCGGCAGTACCGGTACGCACAACTTTGCAGGCAAGATGGACAACAGTATCATCTTTGAGGTCCTGCAGAACGCCGGCTTGAGCAGCCATGAAATAGCGGCACAGTTCGACAGGGCCAGAGAGACCTATATCGGGATGTTCCGTTCCAATACCTCCGTATCGGATGTCACACTGCTCGAGGGTGTCCGTGAACTGCTCGACAGGCTTTCTGCATCTACGGAATTGCTGCTTGGTCTTCTGACCGGAAACTTCGAGGGTTCAGGACGACATAAACTGCTTCTTCCCGGAATCGACCACTATTTTCCCTTCGGCGCTTTTGCCGATGACGGAAACCATCGCAACGACCTGCCGCCTGTCGCTGTCGAAAAAGCCCACCGGCTCTGCGGGAAAAAATTTTCTGACCAGGATATTATCATCATCGGTGATACGGAACATGATATCATCTGTGCAAGGACGGTAAACGCCAAATCCATAGCCGTCGCATCCGGCACCTATTCTCTTCCGGAACTTGCAAAACACAATCCGCATGTTCTGTATGAAAACTTAAGCTGCACCGATAGCGTTATCAATGAAATACTCGGAACCTCAATCTATTAACCGCTCTTTTATGAAGACGTACCGTCGACAAATCCGCGAAAAAATTCTGCAGGCGCTCTATACCATCGAACTGAGGGAAACCGACATAGAGTCAGCTGTCGGCTGGCTTCTGACGGATGAGATCATCAACGATCCCAATGCAATGAAGTTCTTCAATATGCTTCTGAAAAACATCAAGGAGCATATGGACGAGATCGATCATTATATTGCCAAGCATACCTTCAACTGGGATATGAGCCGTATAGCCGTCATCGACAAGAATATCCTGAGGATGGCGCTCGCGGAAATTCTCTATTGCGAGGATATCCCGCCAAAAGTATCGATCAACGAAGCGATTGAAATTGCAAAAAAATTCACAAGTACCGAGAAAAGCAGCAAGTTCGTCAACGGAATTCTCGATGCGATATACAACGAACTCAAAGCTGAAGGTAAAATCAATAAAAACGGCAGAGGCCTGATTGACCATTCAGTTGCGAAGCTTCAGAAAACGGAAAGCGAGAAGTAAGGCCGAAGAGCCGCAATCATCATGAAACGTTCTTTATCGGAAGAAAACCGCATTATTGCCATAGGAGACATCCATGGCTGTATCTGTTCGCTGAAACATATCATTGCCGAAATCAAACCGGCAGAAAACGACCAGTTTGTGTTTCTCGGAGACCTTATTGACCGCGGGGCTTATTCCAAAGAGGTGGTTGACTATCTCCTGGAATTCAGTTCATCGTTTCCCTGTCATTTCCTGATGGGGAATCACGAGCAGATATTGCTGGAGTACCTCGAAAACAATGATCCGGACAAATGGTTGTACAATGGCGGACAGGCCACTCTCGATTCTTACGGCAGCCTGGACGGGTTCGATCTTCCGGCCGATCATCTGGATTTCTTCCGCAGCTTCGATTACTACCTGGAAACGGAAAACTATTTTTTTACCCATGGCGGCCTCGATCCGGAACTCTCCGTAAAAGACAATCTCCGTTTCTACAAACCCGAGGAACTCTGCTGGCAGCGCGTACATATGCGCACCTCTTTCATTGAAAGCAGAAACTACAAGTGGGAAAAAACCGTTGTCTGCGCCCATACCCCGGTTTCCGAACCGGTCATGCTCGAGCAGCTGATCGCGATCGATACGGGATGCGTTTACCATGGCAATCCGCGCTTCGGGAGGCTCACGGCCGTGATCCTGCCCGAACGTCGTAT
>SZXW01000006.1 GCA_005862285.1 Chlorobium sp.
ACCAATAATTTATTTCGATCATGAATCAGCCAATATGCCGCCCCTGACAGGGCTAAACCCAAATATCCGGGAATGGCATACCCGGGGTTAACACCCAGCGCTACCTATATGTCATCCCTGCGAGATTGAATTATGGGAACTGGGGATTGGGTAATGGGTCTTCAGCTCCGTCAGGGGCGGGATAATGGTAGCCGGGGGTGAAGCCCCTGGAAAAGAATGAAAAAAAAATTGGGTTCAGCTCCGTAGGAGCGAGATATGGGTCTGCGGGGTGCCAGCCCCGGATTTTTTCCTGTCATCCTGAACGAAGCATAGCGCAGTGAAGGATCCATCTTCCTGTAAAACGAAAAGATATGGATTCTTCACTGCGTTCAGAATGACAAAAAAAAGGAGTTTATTCTGAAAGATAGTTGATACTCTTAATCGCCGGCACATATTTACCCATTACCCAATCCCCATTACCTACTGCCCACTCCCCAATCCCCAGAATCTTGTCTGCTTCGGGAAAAAAGGAGCCAGCCTGTTTGTTTTTTCAATGGAGCGTGATATATTTCCATTGAGATAAAAGGATGTTTTTATCCTTTGTCAGTAAATGTTAGAATCATGCCTGACCCCCAGATTACAGTAGTTGAGTTTGAAATGTTGATATGTCGTCTTTCTTTCGGGAAAGAGTGGCTGTGAAACGGTTTTTCGCGGAAAGTCTTCAGTATTCCGCTGTTCTGTATTGATGCTCTGTACCGGCAGAGTTCTGGTTTTGCGAAAAATATTCCTGGATAGCTACGTTCCGTTATGCGGATGAAAGCTTGAATCCGAGAGGTTTTATGTGCAGTCCAGTGCACAGGAAACGCAGGCCATATCAGGTCTGTCAATCCTGATTGATATCCCGGTAACGTATTTTTTTTGAAGTACTTCACCTGTGACTGAAGGGAGCGAAGCTTTTTATAGTCACTGCTATTTATTTGTTCCGAAGCCCTATTGCTGCGTTGGGCGGTGCTCGAAATCCTCATGTACTACGTGTACACTCCGGTTTTTCCGCTCCGTCCGCCTTGCACTCGTGCTTCTCACGACAATAAATAGAGGTGTCCTATAGTTCTCAAGGTGAATAAAATAATTTTCCTGCCCCTCACTGGAACGCCGGATTGATCGAGAACTGTCTTCCAGCGGCAGACATACATGAAAGGAATAAGGCTTAGCCTCTCCATCAGGCTGTTTTGTGCTTTATATGATAACAAACCCGATCCCGACCATGCGTACATATAAAATCATTACTGTTATCGCATTTCTGCTGCAGTGCTTCATGTACAGCAGCGCCTTTGCCGATGCAAATACAAATGCAAATGCTGCTCCAACCTATTATGGTGGCACACCCCTTCTTTCACAGCCGCAGTCGACGACAACTACCAGGCAACAGTACAATCCTCTTTCCGGACCGGATTATCCGATTGCGCAGGACTCCTATTTCACCGACGACAGCGGCAATATCCTCATGTATGTAAAGGTGCTTGGCGAAGTTAACAGGCAGGGGCCAATGATAGTAAGGGAGAGCGCTGATTTCGCAGAGATCATTGCAAATGCACAGGGTGTAAAACAGAACGCCGATCTTCGCAAGGTGATCGTAGCACGTCAGAAACCCGATGAAAAAGGACAGCAGGCCTATCTCGTCGATATCAAGAAATTCTTCAAGCAGGGTGACCGCTCGATGTTCATTGCGCTGAAGCCGAACGACACCATCATCATTCCTGAAAAAGGTATAAGCCTCGACAAACTTGCCAAGATATCGAGCATTATCTACCCATGGGCAAGCATCTATTCGACATATGAAATCTACCACAAGTGATTGCGAATTCATTAACCGAGAACATTCTGCATAATGGCTGAACTACTACCTCCGGCACTGCAGCGCGAAGAATATGAAAGACCACCTTCCGAGCGTGAAATCAGTATCCAGGAGATCATCAAGATCATTCTGCGAAGGAAATGGGGAATTCTCGCCATTCTTTCCGCTGCCTTTTTCCTGACGCTCTTTTTCCATTCGATCCAGACCCCGGAATATCGTGCGGATTCAATTCTCATGATCAACAATACAGACAACAAGGGTGACCTTATGGAAGCGATCATGGGGCCGAACGCTGTTGTGGATGAAAAGGTTACAAAAAAAGATATGGAACTGCTGAAATCGATGCCGATCGCTGAATTAACGGTTAAAGATCTTTACAAAAGCAATAGACGCGATTCCCTTGAATTTTTAGGAAACAAGCATTATTTCTCCTGGTTGACAGGTCCGATGGAGCCAGTCATTCTTTTTTTTAAACAATCGCAAAAGAAAAAAACTCCTGACGAGATCCTGCGCGATTTCGCAATAAAACTCAACAAGAGGATTAAAGTCGATGCGATCCGTCAAACTAATCTCTTAAAAGTTTCCGTTTCGAGCCCTTTTCCGGATGAGGCGGCATTTCTTTCCAATACGCTGTGCAAGGTCTACAAGGAGTCCGACGTAGACCGAAATTCCGAAAAATATACCCAGGCAAACCAGTTTATAACGGATATGCTGCAGGATCAGCAGAAAAAAGTGTCAGATGCAGACAATGCCCAGGCGAAATATATGCAGTCACACCAGATCTACGAGTTGACCGGTAATACCCAGTCGCTGCTTGATAAACTGATCGATTCAGATTCCAAGTACTATGATGTAAAAGCGGAATACAATATCACGAAGAACAGCCTCGCTTTTCTCGATAAAAAGCTGACCGACGGCGACAGGGCGCTCAGTTCCCAGATTTCGCAGAATGTCACGGCCCAGCTCGGCAATATCATGGATGAGATAAAGACCAGGGAGCGGGAGTATATTCAGCTGATCAGCCAAAAAGGTGCTAAAGACGAGGAAGCGAAGTCGAAACGCCAGGAGCTCGATGTGGTGAAGGCGCGCTATGATCAACTGAGCAAAAGCAAGATAGCGGGACTGATCGGCTATGCAGGAAAAGCACAGAAAGTCAATTTCGACATGGTTTCCGAAAAAATGGAGATAGAAAGGAAACTGAATGAACTGAACTTCCGTGCGCTTGAAATGGGCAAGCTCAAGCAGTATTACGACAGTCAGCTTTCAACCCTGCCGACAAAACAGCAGGAGTATGCCAAGATTCTCAGGGACCACGAAGTTGTGAACAAAACCTATACCTTCCTGAAGTCGAAACTCGATGAAAGTCGTATCCTGCTCGGTTCCGAAGTCGGCAGCGTATCGCTTGTCGGTGATGCATTCAAACCTTTCAAGCCGGAAAGCCCGGATCTCAAGAAAAACCTGCTGCTCGGGCTGGTACTTGGCGGTCTGCTGTCGGCCATGTATGCTTATGGTGCTGAAACTGTCGATGATTCCGTTAAGGATGAATCGTACTTCAAGGACCTCGGCCTGCCGATCCTCTCGTATGTTCCTCTTGTTACAAGAGAGGGTAAAAGCTCTCTTTCAATGAGCGGAGAATCACGGCTTAGCCGTTTGCTATACAACCAGAGCAAAGCGTTCCGGGAAAAACTGCTGCTTACCGGTTCGACAAGCAATGGCAATAAACCATACGTACCGAAGGTGGAGGAGATTCCCATGCCCACGATCATGGACAGCCTCACATCTCCTTTTGCCGAAAGCTTCCGTACCCTGCGAACGGCGCTCGATTACAGCCGTATCGATACTCCGCTCAAATCGATCCTTATTTCCGGTACGGCCATGTCCGAAGGTAAATCGACGGTGTGCGCGAACCTCGGCATGTCGCTGGCGCTCACCGGCAAGAAAACATTGATCGTCGATTGCGACCTTCGTCGCGCTTCGCTGCACAAGAAATTCGGAAAAAACCGGGAGCCTGGCCTGACCGATTATCTCTTCAGCTCGGAGCATTCTATCGATGACCGGTATTTCCAGTCAACAGAGATGGATAATCTCTATCTACTTAGCGCGGGGAAGAAGCTGCAGAACTGCAACGAGCTGCTCGGATCGGCAAAGATGAAGACGCTGATCCAGGAACTCGAGGGAAAATTCGATAAAATACTTTTCGACAGCCCTCCGCTTTTCCTCAGCGATGCAGCCCAGCTTGCAAGTTCGGTTGACGGTATTCTGCTTGCCGCCCGCCTGCAGTTTACCAGCAGGAGACCGTTGCATGATTTTACGACAGACCATTACCTGAGGCCTCTCATGCTTGGCGTTGCAGTCATTGAATCAAGTGACCAGGGCCTGTTTGGATATGGTTACGGCAAATATGGCTATGGTAAATACGGTTATGGAAAGTATGGCTACGGCAAGTACGGTTACAGCAGATATGGCTATGGCCAGTATGAGGAGAAGGCGTGATGATTGGGGAATGGGTATTAGGTAATGGGTAATGGGTAATAGGTAATAGGTAATGGGTACTGGGGAATGGATAATGGGTTGTGGAATTTTATAATGATTTTATTTTCCCGCTACCCGCTACCCGCTACCCGCTACCCAGTCCCAGTACCCAGTACCCGTAACCACTACGTTACGACCATTTTTTGTAAAGACCGGTTAAAAGGCGGGCCAGATGATTAATATTTTCACTGACCAAGATTGATTCCTGGCAATATTCAAGCATCTGGGCGATTTTATACTGAGTTTCAAGTTCAGCCAGTGAGCCGCGAGCTATGCTGATGAAATGAGCGTATTCTTTTACGCTATTTCTTGCCGCACCTTCAGCAATATTTGATGGTATCGATACAGCTGCTCTTCTCATTTGTTGGGTGAGGCCGTAAAGTTCATCTTTCGGAAAGCCTTTTGTGATTTCATAAATATTTATAACAAGACTC
>SZXW01000014.1 GCA_005862285.1 Chlorobium sp.
GGAGGAGCGGAATATCGGTTAAATCATAATTGAAATAAATTATTGGTATTTCAGAAATGCCAACCATAATTCAGGAATTCTGCACATCAATCCCGGGGCTGAAGAAAATGAGGGGTGGTGCCGCCATTTTTCCCGGTGCTGACACAACCGGCTACCAATATTCCGCCCCTCCGGGGCTATCCCATTCCCCATTACCCACTACCCAATATGAAACCGAAAGAAAAAATAGCCGTCCTGAAAGAGGTGCTCGGGGCGAAGTTTCCCGATCCGAAAAGCGAACTGAAATTCGAGTCTCCTTTTCAGCTGCTCGTAGCGACGATACTCGCCGCCCAGTCGACAGACAAACAGGTCAACATCATCACCGAAAAACTTTTCAAGGCAGCCCCTGACGCTGCAGGCATGTCCCGGCTGGACCTCGAAACCCTGAAAGACCATGTTCGATCGATCAACTATTTCAACAACAAGGCTAAAAACATTCTGGAGGTCAGCAGGATTCTCGTCGAGCGGCACAACGGTCAGGTTCCCGATACGCGCGAAGGGCTCGAAAGCCTGCCCGGAGTCGGAAGAAAAACAGCGAACGTTGTCCTGAGCAATGCATTTCGTCAGCCGGTCATGCCGGTCGATACCCATGTACACCGGGTAGCAAACCGCATCGGCCTTGTCAGGACACAGAAACCTGAAGAAACGGAAACGGAGCTTATGAAAATCATCCCTGAAGAGATGGTCATCGATTTCCATCACTACCTGCTGCTTCACGGGCGCTATACCTGCAAGGCAAAAAAACCCGATTGCGGTGTCTGCGAGATCAGGGAGGTCTGTGATTTCCCTGAAAAAACCTAACCGAGCTCTACCTTCCGGTCAACGGCATAGAGCCACTCCCCTTCGGGCCTCTGACGGTTTCCGGCCCAGAGCTCGAGCGTTACCCCTTTTGCAGATGCGAGAGGAGATGTAAATATTTCAACCTGGTAATACAGTTCATCGAGCAGATCAATCCAGACTTTTTCCAGGCATGCCGTTCCGGATTCACCATTGCAAACGGGATGGAGACGATGCGGTTCGGCTGTATCGCATTTGAAATAGTCTGTGATGTAGATGAAACTGTCAGGCATGAGGAACCCGCCCCTGAAGGAACCGCGCGGCCGCTTTACACCGGGCACTTCCACCCAGAATTCAAGAAGGGAATCGCATGTCAACTTTCCATCTCCTGCAAGCTTTTCGACAAGTTGCTGGACGGTCTGTCGGATGAGAGCTTTGTTATCGGCTGAAAGCTCGTGCAACTTAAAATCCGGAGTATGATCACGCATGGTAGTGGGCGGTGAATGATTGAGTGAATTGCATACTGCAAACTGAAATATACGGCACTTTTGTTGTTGTTACATAACCCGTTAAGCCGATATTTGATCTCCTGTGAAAACTGCCTGTCTCAGACCGCGTACCGAATTGGCGATATAAACCGTATCGGCATCCCTCAAATCCTCGAAGGCCAAAACCTTTTCACGGGCAAAAGGCCGCGTTGCAAGGAAATAACACCGGAAAACCCCGTCGAGAAGACCGCATGAAACCGGCGGAGTATAAAAATACCGGTCTTTGCGGATAAATATATTGCTGATGGCGCCTTCAGTCAACTCTCCACGCTCGTTGAGGAACAGCACTTCGGAATACCCGTTTTCTGTCGCCTTTCTGTAATAACGGTTGTAACGATCCCTCGATGTGGTCTTATGGTAGAGAAACGCATCCGTTGAATCGACATGGTCACGAGCCAGACAAACCCTCACGGGGAGCATGGATGCATCATGAACGAAAGGTTCGAATGTCAAACCGGTCGATCCTTCACGGGACAAGGTCAGCCTCACCTTGAAACGGTGCCCGGAACGGCGCAGTGTTTCCTCGAGCCTCTCGAGATGAAGAAGGGTATCTGCTTTGCTCCAGCGAAACCCAAGCGATGCCGCGGATCTGCCGAGCCGTTCGAGATGATCCGCAGGCCAGAGGTACCTTCCGGTCCAGAGCATGGTTTCAAACAGCTCGAACCCTGTCCTGCCCGGATCAGCGATAATCTTCGCCTTGATCTGACACTCCCGGTACTCGTCAAGGGGGTCGGAATCCCAAACAATTCCGCTGCCCGAACCGTAAACCCCTTCAGTACCTTTCAGCTCGACCGTACGGATAGCCACATTGAAAACCATCTCCCGGGCAGGAGTGATAAATCCTGCAGTCCCTGTATAGATGCCTCTCGGATCATCCTCGAGTTTGCTGATCAGCTGCATTGCCCTGATCTTCGGTGCTCCGGTAACCGATCCCGAAGGGAAAAGCGCCCTGAAAAGGTCATAGAGCCCGATATTGTCCCGAAGTTCTCCATTGACCGTGGAAACCATCTGATGCAGGGTCGGGTAGGTTTCCGTCGTAAAAAGCTTTTTCGTTTCGACTGAACCAGGCTTGCAGATCCGGCCGAGATCGTTGCGCAGGAGATCGACAATCATGAGGTTTTCGGCACGGTTTTTCTCGCACCGGCCGAGATTTTCCTTTAAACGATCATCGGCAGCCCTGTCGATCCCTCTCGGGGCAGTGCCTTTCATCGGCATGGTTTCAATATACCGCCCATTGCACCTGAAAAAGAGTTCAGGGGAAAAAGAGAGGATCGCATGTTTGCCGTTGTTGAAATACGCCGTATAGGAATCAGGCTGTTCCAGGCGAAGCGATCTGAAGAGAGCGGCGGGATTTCCGTTGAAGGTAAACCGGTAACGCCCGGTAAAATTCACCTGGTATACATTGCCTGCGGCAATTTCCTCCTTCAGTGCCCGGATCTTTTCCGAATATTCCTCCCGGGAAAGATTGAATGATAGGCCGGACAATTCCTCCTGTTCAATTGGAAAAAAAGTGTACCGCCGACTGAACAGCTCATCAACCTCAGCAGGCGAAAATTGTTCAGGCTCCCGGAAGATGCCAAACCAGGCAAGCGGTGAAGGAACACGGGAACCGTCAGAGGAGCTGACGAGCGACCGCTCAAATCCACGTCCCGCCTCATAGCCAAACCACCCTGCAAGGTAATAACCTTCATCGAGCTTCTCCTCGATGGACCTGAAAAATGCCTCGATCCCGGATATCGACTCGAGGACAAGCTCTTCGAGCGGATTTGAAAAAAGCAGTGCTTCGCACCCGTGATTCCGGCAGAAAGCCGATTCGAACCAGAGCGTTCCGCGGCGCATAAAAAGACCGGCGGTGCGGTCCAGGTCAGCCGTTAGCTTCATTTCAGCAAGGCTCGATGACAATTGTTTTTTTCAGTACATTTTCCAGCAGCGGTTTCAAATGGTCGGCCGCCCATATTTCGATATCAGGTTCGAACCGGGCTTTCAGCCGAAGGACAATCCGGTCTCCATTCACTTCCGACTGAATGGACTCGATATTCTGCCTGTGACCGCGCTCGAGACCGTTGGCAAGACGGAGAATGCCGGAAAGCACATCGACGATACGCCTGTTCATGGGACTGAGCGCGCTGTAGGCACCATGTTTTTCCGTAGGTGGCGACTTGCGGTGATAACGCGCCACATTGCCGATAATGGCGATCTCTTCCGGGGAAAAACCGCGCAGGTCGCCATGAAGGATGAGGTACTGGCTATGCTTGTGATGGGAAGGGATCGATATAAAGCAGCCGATATTATGGAGCAGTGAAGCGTATTCGAGCAGTTCCCTGCACGACTTGTCAAGCTGATGCAGATCGGCGAGGCTGTCGAAGAGCTGCATGCCGAGCCTTGCAACCTGTTCCGAATGCGCCCGGTTCCAGCCGCACCGGAATGCGAGCTCGTAAACGCTTTCCCGCCGGATATCCTGAGCCGGTTCGACTCCTTTGACGTTAGGATCGGGCAGGTTCTTCAGGTAGTGCAGGACCATGCCCTCCCGGAGCGCGGAATCCGAGACATAGATCTCCTTCAGGCCGAATAGCTTGAAAATCATATCGACAAGGATCAGACCGGGAATGATGAGGTCCACCCTTTTTTCATCGAGGCCAGTCATTTTTCTGCGTTCAGCTGCATCGAGGAGGATCACCGCTTTATACAGTGCTTTGAAATCCTTACGGGTGAATGCGCTGTTGTTCAGCGAAACGTCGCTTTCCACCCCCTTCATGGACCGGATCATCCGTGCGATATTCTGTGCCGTCCCTGATGATGCTATGGCACGTTTCACTCCAAGGGTTGCCGCTTTTTCAACCGCAGTAACCATTTCCGCTGCAAAAAACTGTTCAAGCAGGTTGATTTCATGGGTTGAAATCGGATCGGCCGTTACAAAACGTTCAATCATCCTGGCGACACCGATTTTCCGGCTCTCGAGAAGCTGTATGCCCTCGCTGTCGACAATGACGAACTCAACCGATCCGCCGCCGATATCAAACAGAAGGTCAGGGCTCTGCCCGACAGTCACGGCGTTGCGGACCCCGTAATAGATAAATTCCGCTTCCTCCCTGCCGGATATGACCTTCACCTCGAGACCGGTTTCCTCCTTGACCCTCCGGAGAAAATCCTCCTTGTTTTTCGCTTCACGGATGGCACTGGTTGCAAATGCTATAACATTTTCAGGTAATACGCCATGCTGGGCGGCAAGAACAAGAAAGTTTTTCAGGGCTGCGATACCGGCCAGCATAGCTTCTTCATCGAGCATTTTGGATGAAATGCTGCCCCGGCCGATGCATATCATATCCTTGACCCGGTCAATCTCGACAATCCCTTTGTCCATGCTGTCCTCGACAACAATCATATGGAAGGAGTTCGTCCCGAGGTCAATAGCTGCTACCCTTAAATTAGGAGTCGTCATGAAAAAAGTTTGTACACGATTTACAAAGCGCTTTAAAATATATGTTTTGAAAGGGAAATGGAAGTCTCCGGCAGGTTAAACATTCTCTCATGCATATCGGCCAGATTTTGCAGCCTCATCTTCCGGCACATTTTTCTCTTACGAAGATTTACTTGTATATTCCAGCCAGAGCCGGCAGCCACCAGTCCTCCGGTGAGCATACATCTTCATTATCCTTTCGGCAAGATTGACATGGAAATCAACGACCGGCTTGACCTGCCTTATGAAATTGCAAGAAAAGCCATTCATCTCTCCTCTCTTTCCATACCGTTAATCTATTGTCATATCAGCAGGGACCTTGCCCTGACGATTCTCTTGCCGCTCTTTGCAGGTTTTTTAACCATCGACCTGATGAAAAATTTTATCTCCCCGGTTTCCAAATGGTATCACGACACTTTCAGTTCCATTTTAAGGGAACATGAACTGGAGAGCAGGCACATTCAGTTCAACGGAGCAACCTGCATCATGATGTCCGCGGTCTTCCTCGTGTTTTTCTTTCCCAAGGTCATCGCGGTTGCATGCTTTTCCATGGTCGCTGTTTCAGACACGTTTGCTTCCATTGCCGGAAAAACAATAGGAAAACACCGTTTCGGGAAAAAAAGCCTGGAGGGCAGTATCGCTTTCCTGCTCTCCGCAATCATCATTGTCCTGTTCGTTCCCGGCCTCGATCCGCGAATCGGGATCCTCATGGCAGTCGCAGGCACCGTTACCGAAGCTTTCGTGGTTTCGATCGGCAGCTACAGGATCGATGACAATCTGACCATCCCTGCTGTGAGCGCTTCTCTGGGCATGCTCTTTTATCACCTCTTTCTGCCAGGAAAAATTGATCTGCTTGACTTCTGCCGCTAATTATTCCCGATTCCGGCAATTATGAAAACCATAATCACCGATTCACCGGAAGAAGCCGCTGCTATCCTCAATGCAGGGAACATCGTCGCTTTTCCAACGGAAACCGTCTACGGGCTCGGAGCCGGCATCTGTCATCCTGACGCGGTCAGCAAGATTTTCATTGCAAAAGAGCGCCCTTCCGACAACCCTCTCATCGTTCATGTTGCAGATGTCGATCAGATAGGTGACGTTGCTGCCGAGCTCAATGAACATGCAAAAAAACTTGTCGAACGGTTTTTTCCGGGTCCACTCACACTGGTATTACGCAAAAATCCTCATATTCCCGTTTCGGTAACCGCCGGTCTTGACACGGTTGGCGTCAGATGCCCATCCAACCCCATTGCACACGAGTTCCTGAGAAGGGCCTGCTGCCCGGTTGCAGCACCATCAGCGAACATTTCGGGGGTACCAAGCTCCACCAACTGGGAAACGGTATACAAGGATCTTGCCGGAAAAATAAGCTGCATTCTTCGTGGTAATCCAAGTGAGATCGGCCTTGAATCAACTATTGTCGATTGTTCTGGGCCGGTACCGCTCCTGCTGAGAACAGGGGCCGTCACGCTCGAACAGCTGCAGGATGTCGTGCCGGAAACCATACCGGCCCCTCATACGGAAAAAAGTACCCCCCCGAAAAGCCCTGGGCTCAAGTATCCTCACTATGCTCCGGAAGCATCGATCGTTCTCATCCGACATGGTGAACCAGTAACCGCAGCCCCTCAATCTGCCTATATCGGACGCGGAGAAACCCCGGAGGGAGTTGCAGTCACAAAGAAATGCCGAAGCCTCGAAGAATACGGCAGAGAACTGTTCAGTTTCTTCAGACAGTGCGATGCCGAAGGCATCAGGGTGATCTATTGCGAACTTCCCGAAAACCGCGGGCTCGGCCGGGCTATCAGGGACAGACTGCAGCGCGCCGCGGGAGAGCACTAAGAAGAAAGGGGAAAATGGGTAATAGGGAGTGGGCTCTGGGTACTGGGTACTGGGTACTGGGTACTGGGTACTGGGAAAAGATGTTATTACTCCGGCGATTAAGAGTATCAACTATCTTTCAGAATAAACTCCTTTTTTTGTCATTCTGAACGCAGTGAAGAATCCATATCTTTTCGTTTTACAGGAAGATGGATCCTTCACTGCGCTATGCTTCGTTCAGGATGACAGGAAAAAATCCGGGGCTGAAACCCCTCATGACCAACATGTCACCCCTCCGGGGCTGGACCCATTATTTTACACCTTTTCCAGGGGCTACACCCCTGGCTACCACTATCCCGCTCCTCCGGAGCTCTTTACATCCCACATCCCACCTCTTACCTCCCTCTCCCCAGTACCCAGTACCCATTACCCAGTACCCACTCAGTCCTCAGTCCTCAGCACTCAGTCCTCAGTCCTCAGCACTCAGTCCTCCCACTACCCACTCCCCACTACCCAATCAGCCCCTCAGAACTTGAGCATCGCTCCGAGATGAAATGAAGCCGGTGCACTGGTAAAACGCAGATCGTTACCGTCTCCATAGGTATCCCTGTCGCTGTACCATACCTTTTCAAATCTTGCAGCGAGCGAAAGCTGTTTCCATGGCTTCAACGTGGCCAGCAGAATAAGAGATCTTCCTCTGCCGTTGTACATGCCCATATTGAACGTCAGCGGCAGGTCATCCTCGTAAACATAGACTGCGGCATCATAATCCTCGACGTTGAACACGGTAAAACGGGCTTTCATGTCCATGATCCCCCTTTTATAGCCAGCCTGCCCGCAGATCAGCTTTCCGTAGAAATCCTGATCTCCGGCAAGATATTTCCTAACAGCTCTTTTTATTTCCCCGAGCGCTCTAAAATGAAGATACCGGGAGATATCGATATCACAATCCAGACGGCATCGATCGGTAATTTTCGGAAGGGCTGTCCATAACGGATATTTCGTTGTTCCCTGATTTTTCTGTTCCTCCTTGTATTTATGCTGCACCTGCAGATCCCAGGCCATTCCACCGGAGGGTTTCCATGTCAGGAATATTCTTGAATCATGCCCATCCGATGAGAACTGGCAGTGATCATCGAGCACCGGAAAACTGAACCAGTCGTAATAACCGCCTATCGAAAGGTTTTCAGCCAGCCTGACATTCAGTCCGGCATACACTCCTTTTTCATTGTCCGCATGATCGCCTCTTTCTGCGAAAGCAGATGCGAAGGGCGAATAGTAGCCCGTACCGTAATCACGCATTGTGACCAGGGCTGTAACACCATGCATCACTTCATAGTCGACGCCGATTTCCCATGACCGGTCAAATCCTGGTTTGTCAGTCCATGCCGCTTCCCCGAAAATGCCCAGTTTTCCAAAAGACAGATCGGCTTCAACTCCGCCAAGGTTGGCGGATGAATCGATACCTCCAAGAAATTTCAGCGGGATTCCGTAATCATAGTGCATCCAGGTCCCCCCTATTTTCCCGTTTATCGATGATGATTCAAGATTGCAGAGCAGATTGCATCCGTAAACTTTCTCAGTCACATCATCCTTCCTGTTCCGTTCCGTCATGGTCCGATGATATCCCGATTCATCGAAACTGGTGATGATACCACTGGTTTTATTTATTATCGCATCGATGAGGTTCGCCGAATAGAACGCCGTCAATGCAAACGGCTTCAATTCTATCGTAGCTGCCGCACCCTGGAAAAAGCCATACTCCGAACCGGATGCATAAGGAGATAGACGTTTGGACGAAAGCCTGATACTGCCGGAAAGGTCCGACCCACTCGTATAATATCGTCCTTGGCCGATAATGAGACCTTCACCGAAGTTCAATTCGTAATTGCCGACAACAAGATTTTTAACGATTCCGAGATCGGTTGCGCTAACGCTCATCGAGATGAAATCTGAAAATTCGGGTTCTCCTATATCTTTCTCATCGACGATACTGACTTTCCAGTTTGAATAGGCGAACTGCAGCCGATTATAGGTCTTGTAATTGTCCCCGGCATAATTACCGTTGATAATCCCCTTCCTCGGCGGTGTTTCCCAAAGAACCCTGCTGTACAGGCTACCGCTGAATTCATCGAGGGATTTCGCTTCACGAACATCCGGTTCGGCAGCGAAACTGATGTATGGCACTATACTCTCGGCTTTTCGCCGGCCTATGATTTCGGCAAGCTGGTCAATTGAATCAATCGTTCGCTTTTTTCGTCTTTTGACTATACCGTGAATATCACTGCTGCCAAGCCACGGCAACAGGCGCAATTCATCAGGTACGGCACTGTTGATCCTTACCGGCTTCTGTTTCAAATCTTCCAGATCTTCGAAGAGTTTGTCGATATTCCCTGTAATCTCGCCTTTGTCAACAAGGTCTTCGATAGTATTCCCGGCAATACACGATACAGGGCGGAAACATGCAGCGAGAAATAAAAAAACAAACGTCATGGCCGTTCTCAGGACATGACGTTTCATGAAATAAGGAAGATGTTCCATAGCCATGATGGTTTTGTGTTTTCAACAAAACCGGATCAGGGCTCAGGGGTTTTCTACGAGTTTATAGAGTTCCCTAACTTCGTTACGGCTCAGATACCGCCATTCGCCCCGCCGGAGTTCTCCGGCCTGAAGGCCTGCATATGCAACCCTTTCAAGCCTTTTTACCGTAAAACCGAGGGTTTCGAACATTCTCCTTACCTGGTGATTCTTGCCTTCATGAATGCTCAGGAGCACCTGCAGACCGTCATCAAGGATTTTTGCCCTGCAGGGACTGACTTTTTCCCCGGTGTCCTTCAATCGCATACCACCTGTCAATTGCAGCAGATGTTTTTGCGTAAATTTTTCGTCAAGCAGAGCAATATACTCTTTTTTTACATTTGACGAAGGATGGGTAAGTTTATTCGCAAGAATTCCGTCATTGGTCAGCAATAGAACTCCGGTTGTTTTTCTGTCCAGCCTTCCGACCGGAAAAACCCTCTCTTCGGAATCAATGCAATCGAGCACCGTTTCACGGTTTCTTTCATCACTGCTGGTTGTGATCACATTTCTCGGTTTATTGAGAAGGATGTAGACTTTCCGTTTTTCAGGACACGCAAACTCCTTGCCGTCGACGATAACTTCGTCACGGCCAGTATCTATTTTAAAACCGGGAGTGGATATCACCTTGCCGTTCACCATCACCCTTCCCTGAATGACAAGTTCGTCGGCCGCCCGCCGTGAGGCAATGCCGCACAATGCAAGGAAACGGTTGATCCTTACCTGGTCATCTTTACCGGTACTTTTCATAGGGTATCAATACTGATAATTCTCAGAATAGTAATCGCTGTGCTTCGTCCTGATCGGACATGGCCGGTTTATCTTCCTGCTCCTGCATGATCTCCTTTATCTCGCGCAATTTCGGAAGATCCTTCAGGGAGGTCAGATGGAAAAGGTCGAGGAAATCCTTTGTCGTTACATACTGAAGGGGCTTGCCAGGAGAATCCGCCCGGCCGCACACTTCGATGAAGCCGCGGTTTAGAAGTTTCTCAAGGGCGTATTCAGGGCTTACTCCCCGGATCTGCTGGATTTCGCCTCTTGTTACCGGCTGATTGTATGCGACGACAGACAGTACTTCAAGCACCGAGCGGGAGAGCCTTCTCCGTATTTTCGGGGCCAGGAGTTTTTTCAGGAGATCGGCAAACTCCGGGCTGGAAAGAAACCTGTACCCTCCTGCAATACGATGGATACGAAAGCTTCTTCCTGTCTCCTCATATTCGGTGTTGAGCTTTTCAACAATCTCATGCAGCATTCCGGAATCGAGATTCCTGCCGGTAACCAGCCGGATGGTCTGGAGAGTCACTGCTTCCTCAGAAGCAAAAATGATCGCCTCGATCTGCTGCTGCAAAGGCAAATCTTCCTTCGTCACGTTTTCCGCCAGGTTTTCGGGTGATTGCACTACTTTTTGCGGGCTGTCGAATAATTATGGTCGATGCAGATACCCGGCTCATAATGGTACCACAGCTTCTGGCAGGGAAAGTTGCACTCGTAAAAAGCCTTGCCGATAATCACGGAATCGACACCAAGCGGTCGCAGGGATTCCAGCTTCATCAGATCTTTGAAACTGGTAACGCCTCCGGACGCGGTAATTTTCATACGGGCTTTTTCCGCAAATTTTTTTGTGCTTTCGTAACCGACACCCTGAAGCATACCATCCCGGCTGATATCGGTATATACAATACGTTCAACCCCCATTTCCTTCATCTGCAGGGCAAGATCGTAATCTTTCATACCGCTGCTTTCAGTCCATCCATTGATTTTCGGAACACCGTTTTCGGCATCGATTCCTACCACGATCTGGGATGACCGGTATGTCTTGAGGACTTCTTCAATAAGTTTCGGGTTCGTAACAGCAGCCGAACCGATAACAACACGTCCTACCCCGATATCGAGGTACCGTTTCACGGCATCTGCTGTACGTATACCTCCCCCGACCTGTACCGGAATATCGAGTTCATCGACAATACCCCTGATTTTATCGAAATTCGCCATCTCCCCTGTCAGGGCGGCATCGAGATCGACAATATGGAGCATCTTGGCATTCTGTTTGCGCCAGATAATCGCCATGTCCAATGGGTTGTCGAGATATATTTTCTCCTGGGCGAAATCTCCACGGGTCAGCCTTACACATTTCCCGTCCTTGATATCTATAGCTGGAATAATCAACATATGTAATAATAGAAAAACGTTTTCAGCACCCTGCAAAGTTTTTCAGGACCTGCAATCCTGCGTCCGAGCTCTTCTCAGGGTGAAACTGCACAGCAAAAATACCATTTTTTTCAATGGCTGAACAAAAGTTTTTTCCCGCAAAATGGGTGGTTGCAGCGACGAAATCCGGGGAATCCGGTAAACAGTAATATGAATGCACGAAATAGAAAAAGGAATGATCGGGAATCCCCCTGAAAAGCAAACTCTCTTTCTGCTGGTCTACAGAGTTCCATCCTATCTGGGGAATTTTATCGGTTTCGCTCCTGAAACGGAGAACTTTACCCGGAATCAGGTTCAACCCTTTGTTGTCACCCATTTCTTCGCTTTCGGTTAAAAGCAGCTGCATACCGAGGCAGATCCCGAACATTTGTCCGCCTTTATCGATAAACTCGAGCAACGCTTCGGAAAAGCCGGATGCATTGAGGGAAGCAATCGCCTGTCCGAACGCTCCCACGCCGGGAAGCAGTACTTTTCCATGTCCTTTAAGTTTCAATGGATCGCTGCTGACAACAGTCCTGATCCCGAGATATTCAAATGCCTTGACAACCGATCGAAGATTTCCGGCACCGTAATCAGCAATAAAAACCATGAAAAAATATTTTAAAATTGCATGTAATGTTCCGCAAAACATTACGGAAAGTTCGAATTCCGGTTTTCGAATGATTTTTTTTATTGAAATAAATTAGCTATCATGAATACTTTTTAGCCTTACCTGAAACCGGCATATTTCCATTATCATACGAAACCGAAGAACCAATGTATAAAATTGTTTCTGCAATTTTTTTAGCTGAAAATATCAAAAAAATTGAAATAGAGGCCCCGAGGATCGCAAAAAAAAGAAAGGCCGGTCAGTTTGTCATGTTAAGGGTCAACGAAAACGGGGAACGGGTACCGCTCACCATAGCCGGTTCCGATCCTGAAAAAGGAACCATTTCCATCATTGTACAGGGAATGGGAAAAACGACAAGAGAGCTGAACAGCAAAGAAGCCGGTGATACGATCAGCGATATTGTAGGCCCGCTCGGAACTCCTTCACACATCGAAAATTTCGGTACAGCTGTCAGCATCGGCGGTGGTGTCGGTACGGCTATCGCATACCCGACTGCCGTGGCACTGAAGGAAGCAGGTAATTATGTCATTACCATCAACGGTGCCAGGACAAAAGACCTCGTGATACTTGAAAACGAGATGAAAGCTGTCAGCGATGAAGCTTATATCACAACTGATGACGGGTCATACGGTTTTCACGGATTCGTGACTCAGAAGCTGCAGGAGCTGATAGATTCCGGAAAAAAGATCGATTTCGTGCTCGCTATCGGTCCTATCCCGATGATGAAAGCTGTCGCCGAGGTCACCCGGCCTTATGGCATCAGGACGGTGGTCAGCCTTAACCCTGTCATGATAGACGGCACCGGAATGTGCGGCGGATGCAGGGTCACTGTTGGTGGAGAAACCAGATTCGCCTGTGTCGACGGACCTGAGTTCGATGCCCATCAGGTCGACTTCAGGAACCTTTCGGACAGAAACAAGCTTTACCTCGCTGAAGAAAAGCAGTCGAACGAAACATTTTCACACCGTTGCCGGCTTGGCGACAGGAATTGATACCGGATTTTCCGGGCACCGGGCCATCAGGTTAACTGCCGGACCATCTCTTTCCTTATGGCTTTTTTGCAGGAATAAACACTTTTCAAGTACAACAGCATATGAGCGAAAAAAAAATCACGGCCAAAGAACGTCTTGCCATACCCCGTCAGGAAATGCCTGCCCAGAATCCGGCGGAGCGTATTCACAACTTCAACGAAGTTCATCTCGGATATTCGCCTGAAACGGCACAGATGGAAGCGATGCGCTGTATTCAGTGCAAAGACCCCGTCTGTATCAAGGGATGTCCGGTCAACATCAAGATCGACCAGTTCATCAAGCTGATCGCTGAAGGCGACTTTCTCGGCGCTGCCCGAAAAATCAAGGAAGACAATGTGCTTCCCGCAATATGCGGCAGGGTCTGCCCACAGGAAGACCAGTGTGAAAAGACCTGTGTTCTCACCAAAAAATACACACCGGTCGCTATCGGCAACCTCGAGCGGTTTGCCGCGGACTACGAGCGCGAAAGCGGCAATGTCGAACTGCCGCTGGTTAAACCCTCAACAGGAAAGAAAGTTGCCGTGATCGGCAGCGGCCCTGCGGGACTGAGCTGCGCAAACGATTTGATCCAGCTGGGACATGCGGTCACGGTTTTCGAGGCATTGCACGAACTCGGCGGCGTTCTCATGTATGGTATTCCCGAGTTCCGGCTCCCAAAGGAAATTGTCAGGGCTGAGCTTGAAGGGCTGAAAAAACTGGGTGTACAGTTTGTCACCAATTCCGTTGTAGGCCGATCGGTAACCGTAGACGAACTTTTTGAAGAAGAGGGTTTCGATGCCGTTTTCATCGGCGTAGGCGCAGGCCTGCCATGGTTCATGGGCATTGCGGGTGAAAACCTCCTCGGGGTTTACTCGGCGAATGAGTTCCTGACAAGGGTTAACCTGATGAAATCATATGACTTCCCCGTGCATGACACGCCGGTATTCAACTGCAAGGGAAAGAACGTTGCGGTTTTCGGCGGCGGAAACACGGCAATGGATGCGGTACGCACGGCAAAAAGGCTTGGCGCAGAACACGCCTATATCGTTTACCGCAGGTCGTTAGCTGAAATGCCTGCCAGGGAGGAAGAAATCCACCATGCACAGAAGGAAGGAATCGAGTTCATGCTCCTCATGAACCCGGTCGAGTTCATCGGAAACGATCAGCAGTGGCTCACCGGCGTGAAGCTCCTGAGGATGGAACTTGGCGAACCCGACGATTCAGGACGGCGCAAGCCGGTTCCGGTCCCAGGCTCGGAGTTAATACTGCCGATCGACATGGCAGTCATCTCTATCGGTAACGGTTCCAACCCGCTCATCAAGCAGACAACCCCGGACATCGAGGTCAGCAGGAAAGATACTATCGTTGTCGATATCAATACCATGGCGACGTCCAAGGAGAACGTCTATGCAGGTGGCGATATCGTTACCGGCGGAGCGACGGTCATTCTTGCAATGGGTGCCGGCCGGACCGCAGCAAAAGCGATCCATGAGAAACTGATGGGAACATCTCAAGGTTTCGAGGAGTGGTAGCAGTCACCCCTGTGAGATTCAGGAGATTGACGGATTTTTTCGATATTGAAGGGCGAACCGGTTTTCGCCCTTTACTTTATTTATTATCTGGCATACAGCATCATGAGCGACCTCTACCGTTTCGGTGTTTCTCTTGAAAAACAGCTGATCGAGGCTTTTGATCGGCACATCAATGCCCAGCATTACAAAACCCGGTCCGAGGCAATCAGGGACCTGATACGCGAGGAACTGGTAAGAAAACAATGGATTGAAGGAGGAACTGTAGCAGGAGCGATCGTGATGACCTATGATCATCACAAACGCGAGCTGGTCAATCTGCTCCTTGATATTCAGCATGATTTCCAGGAAACCATCATTTCAACGCAGCACGTTCACCTCGATCATCACCACTGCCTTGAAATCCTTGCAGTAAAAGGAAAAGCTGCAGACGTCGATAAACTTGCGACGACACTCAAAGTTCAGGTTGGCGTCAAGCATCTCAGTCTGAGCATCACATCATCAACTGAGTGAGAATCGCAAAGATCGGAAGAAACGCGGAATCACCCTGAGAAGAGAATAACTGATTTTACCGCAGGCTTATTTTGAATCCCCCTGTATCATGAAATACCGTTAATACAGGAAAAAATGTCGTGCGCTCCAGCATTGAGAAACGGCAGAAAACTCGAACGCACGGCGGTGCATCATGAAAAAAACTTATTCTTTGTTGCTGTAGGTACGAATACTCGCTATCGAATCGATATCGTAATAAGTGTTTATTGAAACCCCGCCCTCGTCTTCGGTAACCCTGAGAAAAAGATCGCTGATGAACAGGACAGCTTCTTCGTAAATTTTCCCCTCGTTAATCTGTAGTTTAACCCCTTTCCTGATTTTTCTCGACATCGTCCCGTGTAACGGCACCGAAGCATATTCGAGAACTTTTTCCCAGGTTTGCAGTGTATTACCAGCCATCTTATCTCCTTTTTCAATAAATTCGAAAGTATATTGTATAAATTGGGGGGATCCGACAAAATCCCTTAATTTATCAGGTAAATAAAGGTTTTTATTAAACAATAAACAATATTTTTCTTTATTCCAGAAAAATATTGAAGCCAAATACCTTCAGATCTCAATCAACCGGAGGCAAACGAAATATTGCCCTGCCGGGATTTCTTGCAATTCAGTGGCACTATTTTTATTTTTGTGCTATTACACAGGGAAGTCTATCCATCTGATCCGCTATTGTCGCTATGATGAAAAAAATCACCTGTCTTGCCGTTGCATTGCTCATTTCCGGAAACGCCTATGCAACACATCCGCTCATCACCGATGATACGGGAACCCAGGGCACCGGAAAATTTCAGATCGAGCTCAACGGCGAATTATCGAATGACAGGAATTCATCTTTCAGTCAGACAAGCGGCCGGACCACAGCAATGCTTTCATTCGGTATCAACGACACCATTGACCTGATCATCGGTTTGCCTTATCAATGGTATACGCTCAAGAATTCGGGAATTACCGTTGCCGATAATAACGGTATAGGGGATATGAGCGTGGAAATGAAATTGCAATTCCTTCATTCCGAAGACACCGGTCTCAGTTTCGCATTGAAACCCGGTGTTTCAATGCCAACAGGAAGTGAAGATAACGGGTTTGGAAACGGGGCTGTATCAGGATGGTTAATGCTGATTGCAACCCATGAGGGAAGGCTGGGTAAAGTCCACTGCAACCTCGGTTACAGCCATAATGAATACGGTACAGAAGCAACCCGAACTATATCGAGAAACAATATATGGCATGCTTCGGCTGCCGGAGAGCTCAACATGACACAATCCCTCCGTGCTGTTGCCGACATAGGTATTGAAACAAATCCGGATAAATCCTCGGATTCACACCCCGCTTTTTTAATCGGCGGTGTTATTTACGGTGTTTCAAAGAGTATGGACCTTGACATCGGGTTGAAGCGTGGTCTTAACAATGCCTCAACCGATAACGCATTCCTTGGCGGAGTTACCGCCAGATTTTAACAAACTATGCTATGATCCGGTGATAATACATATACATTGCATCGCAGTGGCACAATTATTATTTTTATAACACTGAAGAGCTGAAAAAACAGCAGTTTCATCAATAATAAGCTGAAAGCGGTCATGCACATGTCGGATGCACTGCTGTCGCCGGTTACCGGCGGCGCTTTCTGGGTTGTAAGCGGTTCGCTCGTTGCCATTTCGGCAAAAAAAATCGCCAGCGAAAACGACCACTTCAAAACACCACTCATGGGAGTGCTCGGAGCATTTGTTTTTGCTGCGCAGATGATCAACTTTTCCATTCCGGGAACCGGTTCGAGCGGGCATATCGGCGGAGGTCTGCTGCTTACCGTTCTGCTCGGCCCTTACCGTGCATTCATTACAATGGCATCGGTGCTGATCATCCAATGCCTGTTTTTTGCCGACGGCGGTCTTCTCGCCCTTGGTTGCAATATGTTCAATCTTGCATTTTTTCCGGCTTTCATCGCATACCCGTTCATTTTTTCAAAAATTGCAGGAGGCAGGAAGAGCCCGTCGAAGCTCGGTACGGCAAGCATCAGCGCTGCTGCCGCCGGCCTGCTTATGGGCGCTTTTTCCGTTGTCGTCCAGACGCTCCTTTCCGGTATAACGGAACTGCCGTTCACCACATTCGTTCTGTTCATGCTCCCTGTTCACCTTGCAATCGGTATTGTCGAAGGGCTTGTAACCTGGGGAGTGCTTGCGTTTGTTCAAAGAACAGAACCAACCCTGCTACTTTCTGCAAAACCGGCAGAATTTCCGCGCCTGACCATTGCGGTATTTACTGTCACAGCAATGCTTACCGGCGGAATTATCAGCTGGTTTGCATCGGCGGACCCTGACGGCCTCGAATGGTCGATGGCAAAAACAACCGGCCACGAAGCGTTTTCCGGGAAAAAGGACACCGTCAAGGAATTCCTCGAGGGCCTTCAGGAAAAAACCGCATTCCTTCCCGATTACAGCTTCAAATCCGCAACGGAAGCAACAGCTACAACTGGATCGCATGTCAATGCCGGCACAAGCCTCTCGGGCATCGTTGGCTCACTGTCCGTCCTTGCGGCGGCCGGTATCACAGGAGCGGTTCTGGGAAGAAAGCGAAGATCCGGTGATACTGCATGACAAGTACCTTCGACAATGCCTATGGATCCCTCCCGGACTTACAGGGGCGGCATGCAATGATATCTACTCTTCTTGGCAGTGACCGTTCAGCACTTCTGGTTACATTTTCCTTTATTCTCTGTGTTCTGACAGTACCCAAATACCGGTTTTTCGAAGTTTTGCCATTCGCTTCCTACCCACTGTTTCTCACCGGTGCGGCAAAACTTCCCGCCAGGCTGATCATCAGGCAACTCCTGAAGCTTTCTCCTTTCATTTTGTTTATGGCGTCTGCCAATCTTTTTTTCGACCGTATTGCAGCTTTTTCTATCCTGGGGTTCGGAGTTACCGGCGGAATGCTGTCAGCAGGAGTGATTGTTGCAAAAACGTTCATCTCTGCAGCCGCTCTTCTCACGCTGACTTCCGCAGTTCCTTTCCACAGGATATGCCGGGCACTGATTTCGTTCCATGTCCCGGAAGTGCTGGTTACCCAGCTTATGCTTGTTTACCGCTACGGCACGGTCCTGCAGGAGGAAGCCCGGTCAATGCAGAAAGCGAGGGATTTGCGCTCTTTCAGGGGGAAAGGCATAAGCATCCGCGCCACAGCCCCCCTGATAGGGTCCCTGCTGCTGAGAAGTACCGGGCGGGCGGAACGGATCTATCGTGCAATGATCGCACGCGGCTTCCAGGGCAACATGAGCGGCAGATTGAAAGAAAAACTGACCGTTTCGGATATTATTGTCACTTCCCTGTGGACATCAGGTTTCATCACTCTGCGCATACTGTTTTAAAGAGACTCCATGATAAGAATCGAAAGGCTCGGATTCACCTACCCTGATGGTACCAGGGCTCTCGACAATATTTCGCTCAGTTTCGAGGATGGTTCGTCAACCGGTATAATCGGGGCAAACGGCGCGGGGAAATCCACTCTTGTAAACCACCTCAACGGGTACTTCCTCCCCATGGAAGGATCTGTTTCGATCGACGGGATGATCTACTGTAAAAACAATATCGACTGTATTCATCAACAAGTCGGCCTTCTCTTTCAGAACCCTGATGATCAGCTTTTCATGGCGAGGCTATATGACGATATCACTTTCGGCCCGGAAAACCTTGGAATGAATGCCGGTGAGATTAAAACGCTGGCAGAAGAAACCCTCCTTGAGCTGAACCTCTGGGAGCTTAAAGATAAACCCCCGTCCCACCTTTCTCAGGGACAGAAACGGTTTGCCGCTTTTGCAACGATACTCGTTATGGATCCGCAGGTGATCGTCATGGACGAGCCGACTTCTGACCTCGATCCGAAAAACCGGAGAAAACTGATAAATCTTGTCAGGTCCCTGCACAAAACAAGAATTACGGTCTCACACGATCTTGATTTTATCTGGGACACCTGCGAGCGAGTGTGTATTATAAACAATGGTCGAATTGCGGCAGAAGGAACGGCAAGGGAGATTCTGTCTCAGAGCGATCTTCTGGAATCGAACAACCTGGAACTGCCACTTCGACTGCAAGGAACGTTAGACCGGTACCTTGTCCGCCCGGGTTGAAATACTCACTCTTTCAGGGCCATGATCAAAGCTGCACGCAGCTGATCGACCCTTGCGCGGTTCACATTGAGATCATAAAACCCGAACCTTGCGGCAGAACGGACATGAATGACACCTTCATCTTCGGCAAGACGAAACTCGACATCGTCGATGTACCCGAAAACCGGTATAAGAAACGTCGACCAGAGATACTTCGGCTGTTCATCCTGAATGGTCCCGCCCTCCCGGACTATCAACTCTTTCAGTGCCGCCCAGGCCAGGTTAGGTTCACCGCTGAATGCAAGCGGATCGACATGATGCACAATATCGCAGCTTTCACTGCTAACACAGTTCGGGGTCCATTGGCAAGGCCTGAGCTTCCCATCAATCAGGACTGGTTTTTCTGAAGGTGTTTGAGGCCAAAGTCCCGATAACTGGCCTGTAACCGCATCGACAGCACTTTTCAGCAGATCCATATAAAGGCCTCCTGTATTTTAATTAGTTAACCTGCAATTCTTGAGGCAAGCTCTTCCGACATCCTTCTGTCTGCAAGCTTAACCGTAATTTCTGCAATGTCCCTTGAAGTGTTGACCTGAAAAACCACCACATCAAAAACATCGGTCATCCTGACTATCGCCGTCAAATCGCTGACATATTTTGTAATACCAAGAAAACTCAGGGGTAAAAGGCATTTCGCATGATAGGGATTGCTCAGAAAAACACCGTATGGAGCAACTTTAAGCACTGTCCCTGTGAACAACTCGCCGATATCGGGCAGACGTACAGGATGATCCTCCCCACTGCTGCCTATGACAGCTGATGTTCGTACGGATTCACCTGGCCTGACCTGCCCTATCCATTCACGGAACCCGGCAAGGTCAATAAAAGCGATACCCGTTTCAGACAGGAGTTCCCTCGCGCTCAAGCCCTGGGTCGAATAAACAATCACCTCTTTTCCTTTCTCCTTCAACGCCCTCAGAAGAGGAATAAAATCGCTGTCACCGCTGAACAGAATAAAAGTATCATAGTTGTCAACCGCGCACAACGCATCGACGACGAGCTCGACGTCAAGGTTTCCTTTCATGACCACATCGCCAGTCTCCTTGTTGACAATTTTTTTGACAGGTTTCGATGTGATGCGAAAGCCATGGGCTTTCAGTACCCTGGTAAAGGCCGCATTTTCCTCGGAAACAGGCTCCGATGCCGGAACATAGTAATTAGCCTGCACTGATGCATATGCAGAAAGAAAATATGCCATGAGGCGTGAAAAATCTATCTGCCATCCCAGATGGCGCTGCGTAAAAAAAAGGTTCGCCCCATCAATGAAAATCGCCGCTTGTTTCTTTTTCTCTTCTTCGGTCTTGTAACTGTTCATCTTTTTCCGTTCAGTAAGACAAGCTTCAAAAACTGTCTTTGAAAGAATAACAAACAATAAATAACCAAACGTTCATATCATAATTTTTACGCATGCAGAGCCCCTCAGCCTGAAAAAATATGGTTGACAAGCGCCGTTATTGCTACTGAGGTAATGGGAGGTGGGAGGACTGAGTGGGTAATGGTTACTGGGGATTGGGTGTCTTTAGCTCCGGAGGAGTGGCATATCGGTAGCCGAGGGCGTAAGCCCCAGGGTCAATACATTATATATTCATTGGGTTCAGTCCTTAGTCCTCAGCACTCAGTACTCAGTCCACCCTCTTTCCACTCCCCAATTCCCATTACCCATTACCCAGTTCATTGCTCATACAAGTGATCTGTTCGACAGCGCTGACAACTTTTAACGCGAGGTAAGAGGTAAAGAGCTGCGAATTGTTCAGACAGGGAATGTTGTAAACTGAACTGTCCGGAACTTCCGATATAAGCTCCGCTGCGCGATGGATCGTTTCATTTCCATCGGCAAAATAGCCGCATGCGAAAATATCGACAGATTCGGCCTGTTCTTTCTTCAGATCGAAGCATATTTCTTCAAACGAAGGTTTTGTCCATTCACCGCCAACATTATGATTCAGGTAAGCCGTTCTCACTGATCTGTATGGATTGTCCGGGTGTGCGACGATCATGCTCCGAAGCCGGTCGGCAAAAATCATGGTCGCGTCAAGACCGGTACGGAATTTCGGCGTATCTCCTGTTTTATCGGTAACCAGCGTTCCATGATGAAGAAGAAGAAGCATCCGTTTTTTATCTCCTGACGTTCTGCTGAACCGGCTGTTTTGCAGGAGATGATCGAGAATTACGAAATAAAGCTGTTCATCGCTCCAGAAACGACTTAGTACCTTTACTTTTGAAAGTTCCTGTACGCTGAACGACGATGCAAGATAGCTGCATAGCATACCGCATGAAAGAGTGCTGTCCACAGGAGACATTGAAACGATCACCTGGGCATCCGAACAACGGGTTTTTTCGATTACCTTTTCAACATTTGGTTCCGAGGCTGAAAAAGCCGCGTGAACCTCAAAATCGAACTGACCGGCAAGTAATGATGAGTTCAGTTGGCGGTTTAATTCATCCCCCTGTTCGCGGGTGATCCTGTTATGGGGTGATGCCTGTGCATTTGAAAACGAACGGACCCGTTTTCTGATCGAAGAGGTAACGGCAATAAACTGCTGCAGAGGCAAGGGAATTGGCATGACCATGGATGCATGTCCCAGTGTCAGCATGGTTACCCTGTAGTTTTCAAGAATACCTGTTGTTTCGGCTTCGCCGTGAGCTGCGAGAATGACTGCGATCTTTCTTTTTACCGGCAAAGCTGCCTCCGACTGCATCAGGACTTTCCTGTTTTGACAATCCTCACATCCATACCCTCATGGAGATTCTCCCTGGGGACAAGTACAAACTTGTCACCTTTCCTCAGCCCGGAAAGCACCTCGATAAAAGTCATATCGTTCGCGCCCGGGCGGATAAGCTGTTTTTTCAGCCGGCCATTGTCGATTTTCCAGACATAGCTCTGGTGGTTTTCTTCGAACACCGAGCTTTTCCTGACAAGAATTGCATTCGGCCTTGTATTGTAGATAATATTTGCAGTAGCCGTCATACCTGCCTGGATATTATTTGTCGGATTGACAAGGGTGAGATAGATTTTCGATGTTTTAGTAATCTTATCTGTTCTGGGAACGATACGGGTTACCGTTGCAGACAGCCGCTGTTCAGGGTAGGCATCCAGCGCAACTGTTGCAGGCTGGCCGAGCCGGATACGAGGAATGTCAAGTTCATCGACCTCTACACAGATATTGTAATTTGCCGGATCGACAACGGTTGCAACAACCGTATTTGCCTGAACATAATCGCCTTTCTTGACATTCTGCATGGCAAGTATCCCGGAAAAAGGAGCCCTTACCGTAAGTTTTTTCATGTCCTCTTCCCGCAGCTTCACCTGCATCGACTTCTGCTGGAGCAATTCTTCTGACTGTATCCTGTTTTTTTGAGCATCATCGAGTTCCTGCCGGGAGATGGCTCCTTCCCTGAACAGGTTTCCCTTTCTGATATACATGCGCCTGTTGTTATCGGCAAAGGCCTGCTGTTCCGAATATGCCGCCCGTGCTTCCCGAACGGAAAACTCGGGACGAGGGCTGTCGAATTCAAGAATTTTCTGACCGGTGGTTACTTTCTGGCCCTCAAGAGCAGCGACATATTTCACGGTCCCCGAAAATTCGGCACTGAGGTTGGCTATCCCGTCAGCTTCGACAAATCCCGTAGCGTAAATAGCCTGGACAAGTTCGGAGCTGGTAACCTCCCCCGCAGCGATATCGACTGTATTGCCTTTGAAAATCAGAAAAAGGACGGTACCGAGAAAAACAAGGGCAAGTGCGATGGAATATTTCGGCAGAAATTTCTGAAGGGATTTCATTAGTGCATTCTTTATGAATTCGTCACATGGAAGTTAAAAGTTTTGAACTTTTTCTCCATTCAAAGCTTGGTATTTCCAGATTTTTATCAATCTTTAGATTCATTTTTCATTCATGCGGTCCCGGGACATGCATGATCACATCAAAAGACTGTTAATCTATACCAACGATGGGCGATAAGCAAGATACATCCAAAAGCTTTCTTGAAACAGTAAAATTCGATTCAAACGGACTCGTTCCGGCAATAGTTCAGGACCATGAAACAGGAAAGGTGCTCATGATGGCATGGATGAACCTCGAAAGCCTCCAGATGACGCTGCAGAGAAGGAAAGCCTGTTACTGGAGCAGAAGCAGAAAAGAACTTTGGCTGAAAGGTGAATCTTCAGGCAATATGCAGGATGTTCACGATATCATGATCGATTGTGACGGTGACACCCTTCTCCTGAAAGTTTCCCAGACAGGGGGAGCATGCCATGTTGGCTATCACTCCTGCTTTTACCGGAAAGTCAATGACGATCTTTCGATGGAAATCTGCGACACACTGATGTTCAACCCGGAAGAAGTCTATGGCAAAAAATGATAATTTTGCGGCAAGCCCTTCCAGGCAAAGTGCCGAGTCACTGAACCAGACGAAATCGCGGTCATCTATACGTTCGATGTTTGACGATGTCGCACCTACTTACGATTTCCTGAACCATCTGCTCAGCCTCGGGATCGACAACTACTGGCGGGCAAGGGCTACGCATACGGCAAAACAACTGACAGGCGGCAATCCTGCCCCGCGGATCCTCGATGTCGCAACCGGTACAGGCGACCTTGCTGCTTCGATGGCGAAAATACCCGGCGCAAAGGTTACAGCCCTCGACTTGTCTCCGGAAATGCTTGTCATCGCAAGAAAAAAATACCCTGATATCACATTTCTCGAGGGATATGCCGAAAAACTGCCCTTCGACAATGCGAGTTTCGATATTGTCAGCGCAGGTTTCGGTGTCCGGAACTTCGAAGAGCTCGACAAAGGAATGCGCGAATTTAATCGTGTGCTAAAGCCGGGAGGCCATGCGATCATCATCGAACCGATGATACCGCGCAATCCATTGATGAAAAACCTCTACCTGGTGTACTTCAAGAAAGTGCTTCCGAAAATCGCCGGATTGTTCAGCAAATCCACCTTTGCCTACGATTACCTGCCGCATTCGGTAGAGCAGTTTCCGCAGGCGGAAGCATTCACCGCGATCCTGAAAAAAAACGGATTCAAAACAGCGGTCTACTATCCGATGACGCTTGATACCTCGATTCTCTACGTCGCCGGAAAATGAGGCATTGTTTTGATGCCCTCTTTCAATTCTCCCTGTTCCACCGGAATTTCAAAACCGGTATTCGGATCAGGAGGGGTATGGAAAACTGATAGAGTATAATGCCAAGCACGTCGGCAATAAAATCGACAAGATCGCAATCCCTGAAAACAACGAAGAGCTGAGCGACTTCGATTCCTGCACCGTAAAGGAGCAGCAGGATTATTTTGTGCAGATTGAACGGCTTTTCTGGAAAAGCGAAATCGAGCAGAAGCGAGAGGACCAGGAACGCAAATACATGCTCGAATTTGTCATGCCAGGTAAATCCGTATTCGCAGACACCCGGGGTCATTGACGTGTTATTGATATACAGCACTGCAAGAAACAGCAACAATCGTGCTTCGATTGCAAGAAGCCGTTTTGCGTGTTTCACTTCAAGGAAGAATCAGTCGTGTGCTTTCTGTCCTGCTCATTCTGCAGCGCTATGCGGTATTTCGAAAAATTCCTGCAGGCATGTTCCTGCTGCAGCCGGTCGTCATGGATTTTCTTGATGAGCCCGACAACCTGTTCCGGCTCCATGACATGAAAAATCATGTGCATGTCTCCCTTACTGAAAAGCTGTCGGGGCATCACTTCCGTTTCGAGCCAGAGAAGAAGGCTAGTCCAGATTTCACCGAAAAGAATGATGGGAGTTTCACAGATATGTTCGACCTGCACAAGCTGCCACGCATAAAATAGTTCGAGCAGGGTGCCGATCCCGCCAGGGGCGACAACGACCGCATCGGAAAGCGTCATGAAGGTGTCGAGACGGCTGCTGAAGATTGAAAACTCCTCTTTGATATCGAGAAAAGGGTTGGGCTGCTGCTCCTTGGGCAGCTTGATGTTCAGGCCGATTGAACGGCTTTGCGACTTTGCCTTTTGTGTCCCGGAGTTGGCCGCCTGCATCAGTCCGGGCCCGCCGCCGGTCACGATATCGAATCCGTATTCAGCCAGTCCTTTGGCGATAGTGAACACATTATGGTAGTCGGCATCGCCTTCCTGTATGCGTGCAGATCCGAATATCGCCACTCTGTAATGAAGATCCATCCTGTTTTAACTTGTTGTTTTCTGATTATTCTCTTTTTCAGAGCATCGCTTCGAACTCTTCTTCCGTAATTACCCTGACCCCAAGCTTGCGGGCTTTTTCAAGTTTGCTGCCCGGTTCTTTTCCAGCAACGAGCAGTCCAGTTTTTTTACTGACGGAACCGGTAATCCTGCCGCCCCGTTCCACTACCATTTCCGATGCTTTCTCGCGCCCGTAACGTTCGAGTGTCCCGGTAAAGATAACGCTGATACCCTCGAAATTACGATTGACCAGCGCGGACTGCCCGGATGCCTTGAGCTGCAATCCGGCATCCCTGAGTTTCTCGATCAATGCCGGAATTGAAGGACGGGAAAAAAAGTCACGGATACTCCAGGCAATGGACGGACCAATATCCGGGACCGTCGAAAGCTCTTCTTCGCCTGCCTGCATCAGTTCTTCAAGCGAAGGGTAAGCTTTTGCAAGTTCACGGGCTGTAGCCCGGCCGACATGACGGATGCCGAGAGCGTAGAGCAGCCGGTCATAACTTTTTTCCCGGCTCTCATCAAGAGCCCGCAGCAGGTTCTGCGCCGATTTGCGGCCCATCCGCTCGAGACGTTCGAGCTGCGGCTCCTGAAGAAAATAGAGATCGCTTACATCCCTGACGAGGCCGACATCGACAAGCTGATCTACCAGCGCCCTGCCAAGCGTTTTGATATCCATCGCATCACGGGATGCAAAATGCAGGATCCTTCCCCGGATCTGAGCCGGGCACTCCTGTTCATTGGGACAGTACCAGCTAACCTCGTTTTCCGGCTTCAGAAGCGGCGTTGCGCACTCCGGACATACATGCGGAATTGCAACCGGCATGGCCTCCCGCGGTCGCTTGTCGAGAACAACGCTTATAACCTTGGGAATCACCTCTCCGGACTTTTCAATGACAACCCGGTCATGAAGCATGACACCGAGACGCTCCATCTCATCGAAATTATGCAGAGTTGAACGGGAGACGGTGGAACCGGCAAGCCTGACCGGTTCAAGTTCGGCAACGGGAGTTATGGTGCCGAGACGCCCTACCTGAAAAACAACATCGCGCAGTACCGTTTCAGCCTGCTGGGCGGGATACTTGTATGCAATGGCCCACCTGGGACTTTTTGCCGTGGCCCCGAGCTTCTCCCACTGACGGACGTCATTGAGTTTCAGGACAACCCCGTCTGTTTCAAAAGGAAGTTTCCAGCGTTTTTCCGACCATTTTCCGATGAATTTGCCAATATCATCAAGGCTCCGGCACAACCGGTAGTTTCCGCCTGTATAAAAACCGAGCTGCTGGAGAAGTTCAAGCCGTTCGAAATGTGCAGTTGATTCACCGCCGACTCCTTTCAGCCAGTACGCGACAAAATACATCCTCCGCTTCGCCACTTCGGCGGAATCCTGCAGTTTGAGGGTGCCGGCTGTCGCATTCCGGGGATTAGCAAATCTGTCCTCTTCGGGCCTCGATTCGTTGAGCCGTTCAAAATCATCCTTCCGCATGAAAACTTCACCCCGCACTTCAACCGTTGCCTTTCTCTGCTCCGATACTGATTCGCCGGTCTCTGAAAGACGCAGCGGGACCGTGGCGATCGTTTTGATATTTGCCGTTATATCGTCGCCCTGGAATCCGTCGCCCCGGGTAGCGCCCCGCACGAGCAAGCCATCCCGGTAGAGCAGGCTTACGGCCACACCGTCAAACTTGAGCTCCGCTACCATTTCCTGCTCGTAAACGCTTTCGAGGGCAAGAAGTTTCGTGACCCGGTTGTAGAAATCTTCCACCTCTCCCAGAGAATAGGTATTGGCAAGGCTCAGCATCGGTTCGCTATGCTGCACTGCGGGAAAATTCCGTGTGATGGTCCCACCTACCCGTTGGGAAGGACTGTCGGGGGTAACAAGCTCGGGATATTGCTTTTCAAGTGCGATAAGCTTTTCAAGCAGCCGGTCGAATTCGTAATCGGATATCTCCGGTTTCGCCTCGATATAGTACATACGGTTGTGTCGCTCTATCTCATGGCGAAGTTTGCTGATCGCCTCTTTTACGGTGCTTGTATCGGACATCGGTGCAGGAAGGTTATCTCAGGAGTGAAAAAGCCCACCCTGCAAGGTTTTTTACAAAGCCGACGGAACCCGGAAACCCAAGTTTTTCAAATGTCGCCCTCAGCACTCTTGGATAACGCCAGGCAACACGCAGCATCACATGGACCAGATCCTCGATCTTCATCTCATCCCGGAACATTGCCTGACGGTAACGGGTCGGAAGATCATCGAGAACGATCATCACTTCGTTCATCAGATCGTTGACGAAGTTGGGCTCGTCGGTCACCGGATTGAAGCACATATATTTCATGAGATTTGCCATGGAAGCGACATTGGGCTCATATGCGCTGATCTTCTCGAGATTTGCTTTCAAAAGGCTGTTTTCCCTGATGGCACGGTCAAGGTCGGCAGTCAGGTGCGGCAAGTTCCGTACCATGGAACCGAAACCGCAGAATGTAAGAGGTGACCCCAGTGAAGCGGCATCACCGAACTGGATGATATGATCGTCGGCAATTTCCCTTGTCCGGTTGAAACCGTCATGAAAATAGGCGGGAATAATACCATAGACCGGCCGGTGGATAACAAAATCTTTTCCCGGTTTTTTATAGTCAGGGAGAATCCTGAAATAGGTCTCGAAGAGGTTGAGCAGAGACTTGTCGTTCGAAGAATCCGCCTCGTCATAAAAGAACAGATAAGTGATATACTGTGATCCGCTCGCCGGGAACCCTTCCCATATCAGCTGGCGCCCCTTTCCTGAAGAGGTATCCGCAGGACCTGTCGATACGAGAATTTCACCTGTATCGAAATCGATATTTTCAAAACCGCTCGCCATGGTGCCGACCGTCGGACAGACATGCGTCTGGGGCTCTCCATCGTTGAGCTGCATGGCTATGGGCGAAAGAATTCCCATTACATCGACCAGGACTTTGGCTTTGTAATAGAGAACCGTACCGCTTCGACCGGATACCTTGACAATGATATGATCGGGAAACTGATAACAACAGACAAAAGAGGTTCCGGCAAGCACTTCGCTTCCGGAAGTCGCAAGTACTTTTTCTTTTGCCATGCCGAGCAATCGGTCCGCATCCACGGCGCAGTCGAGCACGTTCTCCATGAACAGTTTTTTCTGGCTGCCGTCGGGCTTGTAAAACCCGACCCAGCCCCCTTTATAGCGCCGGACGATGACAGAATCTATCTCCTTTTCTGTAAACAGTCCTGTAGCGGAAAGGTTCAGAAGCTCATCTTTCGAGATATTCCAGTCCCGGGTTGATTTTGCCGGCTCCCGCCGGTCGACGACAAGGACTTTGCGGCTGTATTTCCCAGACATAACGCCGGCGTGGAGAAAGCTCAGTGTTCCGCCCGCATAAATCAGATCATATTCGCCGCTGATTTTTGCGTCTGGAGGAAGATCGGCGGCCGGATATATTACTTTCTGAACAGGTTTTTTCAATACCGTCCAGTACCGGTCGAGGTCACAGATATGATCGAGATGGAGCTGCCCCTGGTCAACAGATGAAAAGGCTCTGTAAAGGTAAGGATGTGACTCTTTGATTTGTTCGAGAAGTAAGGACATAACAGTGGAATATGAAAAATAGTGATCCCCGGCCTGTATTATGTATCAGTCAGAACCCTTGAACGGCCTCGTTCCGGAGAGTGATGTCGCTCTCGATCGTACCGTCGACAAGATGAATTCTCCGGCCTGCCCTGTTGGCGAAATCCTCATCATGCGTTACGATGATAATTGTCTGATTGTTTTCACGATTAAGCTTGTCGAACAGCTCATAAACATTGCCGGCCGATTTAGAATCAAGATTTCCCGTTGGTTCGTCGCCAAGCAGCACCTTGGGTTCATTGGCAAGGGCTCTGGCAATAGCAACCCGTTGCTGCTGCCCTCCTGAAAGCTGACTTGGTTTGTTTGAATACTTGTTCGACATTCCGACCGTGTCGAGCAGCATCATGGCTCTTTCCCTGATCTCCTTTCGACTGCGGGAACCATTGATCATCATCGGCATACTGACGTTTTCAACTGCACTGAATTCGGGCAGAAGAAAATGAAACTGATAAATAAACCCTATTTTCTCGTTGCGGATCCGCGTCATTTCCGCCTCGCTTTTATCCGTAATCTCCTCTCCGTCGATCCAGACTTTGCCGAACGTGGGCTTGTCAAGACCGCCCATGATATAAAGCAATGTCGACTTTCCTGATCCGGACGGCCCGGTGATCGCAACAAACTCGCCCGTTTTTACTTCAAAAGAAAGGTTGGGAATGATAGTCTGGAGGACATCCCTGGACAGTTCAAGTTCTCTGCGGATATTTTCGAGTTTGAGAATCGTGTCTGCCATCAGAAGCCTGAAACCTGTTGCAAAAAAACCATCCAACAAACATCATTGAAAGATCATGAAACGACAAAGGATTATTATAAGAAAAAAGCCGTTAAACCGGGAGAGATATCTCCGGATAAGGAACCGCAAAAACTCTCAGGGATAACCTGTGGATAAAAATCAGAAAGCAAGAATGAAATACAGATGAAAAAAAACTGTTACATCAGAAAAAACTTGTACTTTTGTGTAATATGCCGCAAGGTTCCTGTCTTTTTCTGATAAGGATAAGCCATGTTGATTCCTTTTGTAAGGTCCGATCTTGAACGGAATGACAGATTTTCTTTCTCCTGCAATCGCTGCAAGCTATGCTGCCGTGCAAAAAAAATCCAGGTCAATCCTTACGAAATTGCCCGTATTGCAGGAAACCTCGGCATTTCAACAACCGATTGCATCCGGAAATACACGGTTGAAAACGGTTCATACCTGAAATTCGATGAAAACGACACCTGTCTTTTCCTCGGCCCGGAAGGCTGTGCCATCCATCGTGACCGGCCGCTGGTATGCAGGCTGTACCCTCTGGCAAGACATGTGAACGACAGGGATATCGAATGGTTCTCGGAAATGGAACGGGAACGTGAATGCAGGGGCGTGTGCGGAACGGCTGCAACCATAGAAGAATATCTCGACGAACAGGACACCTGCAATTATATACAGACGGCGAACCGTTACCTGAAAGTGCTCTGGGAAATGATGCATGTTCTCGATGAATCTAGGGCTTCCGAAAACAACCCTGATGAACCCGATGAAAACGGTGCCATGGAAAACCAACCGGATGAAAACACCGTATGGACGGATATGGATGCGGCTGTAAAAAAATATTGCATGGAAACCCGCTCAGCTGTTCCGTCGAGTATTGAGGAAAAAATGCGCATGCACCTCGATGCGCTGCTCTTATGGACTAAACCATCATAAAAGGAGGATCGGCACATGAACAAAACGACAAAAAAGGCTATGGCTCTCGCTGCGGCTGTAACTTCGCTCGCCACTTCGCTCGGAGTAGGCACACTGGAATCCCAGGCGGCTGTTGATCAGGCAAATCAGCAGGGAGAACAGGAAAAACTGTCAAACAATCACAAACTTCCCACCCAGGGCAAGCTCTCGACCCAGCACAAAATTTCAAGCCAGCACAAAACATCCAGCTTTCTGAAAACATCGAACCAGCAGAAGACATCAAACCAGATAAAGTGGGAACAGCAGGGGAAATAAGCCTGAACAGCAAACTCCGGAACCGGCCTTCAGGCAGGGAAACGGTTCCGGAGGATTGACTTGCTTCCGTTCCATCCTGTTTTATTCACATCTGCAAACCAGGCTATCCGCTCTCTTCTCAACAGCTGAAAACTTCATATTTTACCTTTCACAGCAAATAAAAATATCATCACACAATAATCAGTATTAATATCGTTAAAATATTCAAACTAATCCCTAAATTAATTAGGTTATAGAGATGGATTTCTTATAATAGCAACTCATTCCGTCTCGTAAAGAGATAAAAACAAACAGCTAAACACCCAGTCCGATGCTTTACCGGTTATCAGCTAACGAAATTGACCGTTTGATCGAAGAAGACGTTCCGTATGGAGATCTGACGACAACATTGCTCGGTATAGGTGACCGGGATGCTGAAATTCTTTTCAGAACCCGGGAAAACACGGTTGTGTGCTGTACGGAAGAAGCCGCGCTCGTTCTCGAGCGATGCGGCGCATCAGTAACGTTCCTCCTGAAAAGCGGTACGCCCGTCAACCCGGGAGAAACCATCCTTTCCGCGAAAGGAACAGCCCAAAGCCTGCATTCGGGCTGGAAAGTGGCATTGAACCTGCTTGAATATGCCTCCGGCATCGCTACACGGACAAAGGAAACTATCGCGAGGGCAAAAGAGGTCAATCCCGAGATTGCCGTTGTCACAACCCGCAAATCATTTCCAGGCACAAAAAGAATTGCCCTGAAAGCCATCATGGCCGGAGGTGCAATGCCTCACCGGCTCGGCCTGTCGGAAACCATCCTTGTGTTCAGGGAACACACTCGTTTTCTCGATAACCGCAACAGTTTTTCAGAAACCGTCGGATTGCTGAAAAAAAGTTCTCCGGAACATAAGATCATAGCAGAAGCGGATTCTACAGATGATGCTTTGTATTTAGCCGCTGCCGGGGTCGATATCGTTCAGGTAGACAAGTTACAGCCTGAAGAACTGCATGACCTTACAACGAAAATAAAAAAGAAATTTCCCGGCATTACGGTTTCAGCTGCGGGGGGAATCAACAGGGATAATGCTGCTGCATACGCAGCAACAGGGATTGACATCATTGTGATCTCGTCGGTTTATTTCGGCAAACCGTCCGATATAGGTGTTTTGTTGCAACCATATCAATCGTGTTAAACAAAAGCTGCGGAAATATGAACCTGTTTCTGTTGGCATGCTGCCGCTGACACCGGAAGATCTGCCGGCTGTCGGCCTGTCCATGAAAGTGACCTTTACCGCCAGGAATTAAAGGAAAACTGCCATGAACATCAGATCGATCTTCAAACATTACCGCTTGTGGCTGAACTGAAGATTCCTGTCAACTTTTTATCGGGTCCTGTTGTTCAATAAAAAGTTACGGGAAAAGAAATTAAACGTTTCATCGATGAAACCTTCAGGCAGAAAAGTTTGCTTCATGACGGGAGCATCGGGAAAACTCGGCAGCGAAATAGCTCTTTCCATAGCCGGACAGGGTTATACCCTCTGTTTCACCTGGCACTCTTCGGAAGAAAAAGCATCCCGGCTCCTTGAAAAAATCCGGTGGATCAGTCCGGAATCGTCAATGATACAATGCGACGTTTCGCAAATCGGTGAAATCCGGAACGCCTTTGCTGCTTTCAGGAAGCAGTATGACCGGCTTGACCTCCTTTTAGCAAGTGCATCAAATTTTTACAGAACAACTCTCCCTGATGTATCGGAAGAGGAATGGAACAGCCTGGTCGATACAAATCTCAAAGGAACATTCTTTACGATGCAGGAAGCTGTAAAAATCATGCGGCATCAGTCATTTATTTCCCGGATTATCACCATGAGCGACATTTCGGCAGGCCTTGTCTGGCAGAATTTTGCTCCCTATACAGTTTCAAAAGCGGGTGTTCAGCACCTGACAAGAATTTTCGCGAAAAAGTATGCACCAGGTATCCTGGTCAACTCGATAGCACCGGGAACCTTTACGATCAATCCCGACAAGGAGGCTGATGCCGAAGAAGATATGATCGGTAAAATACCGCTTAAAAGGTATGGAGACCCTCTCGACATCATCAGAACCATCATTTTTCTTCTTGAAAACGATTATATCACCGGACAGGTTATCAATGTCGACGGAGGAAGGCTTCTTCAATAAACCATACGTGAAGGCCCGTATGTCACGAGAGAGTTCAATATAAAGATCGATATTGTTTTCATATATTATTTGTCGTGCAGGCTTTTCAAACCAATACATACCGTTCATTGTACTATGGAACAGGAAGTCCCGGTTATCATTCACAGCGGCGAAAAAAAAGAACCCGTACAGGAACCGCAGCAGGAAACCCGAATTCCCGAACAGATAAAGGAGATCGGCGAAACACTTTCCGAAGTAGTATCTTCGTTCAGGGAAAGCGAATCTTATGAACAGATTGAAAAAGCCATTGAGCAGGCCAAGGATTATATCAGGAAAAAACCGACCCAGGCAATGCTTTACTCACTCGGAGCCGGTGCCCTGTTAGGTCTTCTCATGAGAAAAAGACGTTAACAGGCTTCGAGCCGGAATAACAGAATTGACATGCAAAAAGAGGTTAACCAGCCATCGGTGAAAAAACAGAAGAAGCAGGGAATTACGCATCTTCTCGAAGATACGGTTACATCGACTTATGCCGATATAACGGCCATTATTGAAGCAAAAATCGAGCTGCTCAAGATTGAGCTCACCGAAAAGATAGCGCAGATATCCGTCATTGTTATTCTCGGGGTAATTCTTATTATCGGTCTCGCATACCTTATAACCACTTTCGCTCTCCTTGCTGGAGAACTACTCGGACATCCGTTCCTTGGGTATCTGCTTGTCAGTCTCGTTTTTCTTGCATGTTTTACGTTTTTCACGAAATTAAAACCATTTTTTCTTAAAAATCTGATTCAGAACATTCTCTTATCGGTCCATGACTACAAAAAATGATTCTTTGCACAGCATTCGCACACGAATTGAAGAGCTGCAGAACACCATTGCTGAAAAAGAAAAACAGATAAAAGCGAGAACACGCCATCTTAAAGAAGATATCGCAGAAGAACTCTCTCCCGAGGAAATAGTCCGAAAACATCCATTCCTTGCTGCTGGAACAACCTTCACAGCCGGCCTGATCCTTACAAAAACGATCGGCGGACGTAAAAAACGAAGCCCGGTCGACAAACCGGAAACAAAGGCACTGCCGCAACCGGTCTCATCACAGCGCAGAAGCGTACTCTACACGGTGGGGCTCGATGTATTTCACTCCCTGAAGGATATTGGATTCGGGTACCTTCAGCATTATCTGGAAAACAAGTTCAGGAAACCGGAACAGTCTGAAAAACATTGACCTTACAGGAAAACAAAGCCTACGCCGCTGTTTCCTTTCCGGAATCCAGTCGATTTTCGGAAGGGCGTAAAGTCGATAATTTCTGTACTTTACCGACGTTTTTAAAAAGTTTCGGCAAAACCTGGGAACAGAATCAGGCTATACAAAATGATTCGAAGCCCTGTTTTGCGTTCCCGCTATGAAAACCAAGCAAAACCATCCCGTGTTTCAGAATAAAGAACATTTTTATGTCAACCGCTGCGCCAGAGAGCTTTTTCATCTGACTGATCCCGATTTCCTTGCCTTGAACCTGTCCGCAAAGGAAAGCTTTTTAAAGACGGAAAAACAAGCTTCCATTATCAACGATTTTCTGAAAAAACGGAAAGGAACGGATACAAAGCCTGTTCTTCCTGCCCAGCTGCACGGCATGAAACTGCTGCATGAGCTGTTCCACTATATTTTATCCATATCGCTCTCTGCAAAGCAGCCTGATCTTCTTGACCGTGTCAACACCATGATGATCCAGGAACTTTCAGAAGAAAAGTCTGCGGAATACCTCAAAAAATTTCTCACTTCTTTTCCTCCCCTGAATGTCTTTCAGGAAAAAGTATCTCCTGAAAACTGGCTGCAGCGTGACAAAAGCCGGACCGATGTCATAGAAGAATCTTTTCTGGTCTGGCTCAACAAACAGAACCCTGCCCTTGAACAGTTTTCCGATTTTCTGTCCGATCAGGAAATAATGCATGCCGAGGCGTTCGGTAAACTGATCAGGAATTTGCAGAACGCCATGCATGCTATGGGACCTGTCGGATCCGGTGATGCCGATCTCGTGGAGCTCCTCTTCAGGCCGATCAGACATTCCCCATCATCGGTTCTTGAACAGCTTCGCTATATCAGGTTGAACTGGGGAGATCTTCTCAAGGATTCGCCGTTCTGGGGACAGCTCGCAGGAGCCATAGAATTTATCGAAGACGAAGATAAATACCTGTTTTTTGAAAAGATCACCCGTGAAGAAGGGCGTCAGGATGGCCACTGGTTTGAGAAAAAAGCCCAGATACCGGATTACACCTCACTCGATTACGATAACGCGCCGGCTCATTATTCACTTGACTCGTCTTGGATGCCTGAAGTTGTCATGCTTGCAAAAAGCACCTATGTCTGGCTCGACCAGCTCAGCAAACGATACAGGAGAGCGGTAAACCGGCTGCAGGATATTCCCGACGAGGAACTCGACCGGATGGCCGAACGCGGTTTTACTGCACTCTGGCTGATCGGCCTCTGGCAAAGAAGCACGGCATCTCAGAAAATCAAGCAGATGCAGGGAAACCCTGAAGCGAAGGCTTCCGCCTATGCGCTTGAAAAATATGATATCTCGGATGACATCGGCGGTTACGAAGGATACGAAAACCTGAGGAACCGTGCCAGGCTCCGCGGGATCAGGCTTGCAAGCGATATGGTGCCGAATCATACAGGAATGGACTCGGAGCTGGTGAGAAACCAGCCTGACTGGTTTCTTTCAGCAGCAGAACCTCCCTATTTCAATTACACCTATACCGGCCCCAACCTGAGCAGCGATCAGCGTTACGGGATTTTCCTCGAAGATGGCTACTGGAACCGTTCAGATGCTGCCGTCACTTTCAAACGTGTCGATTACATGAACGGCGACACCCGTTATATCTACCACGGCAACGATGGAACGAACATGCCCTGGAACGATACTGCGCAACTCAATTTTCTCAGCGCCGAAGTCAGGGAAGGGGTGATCCAGCAGATACTGCATGTCGCAAGGATGTTTCCCGTCATTCGCTTCGATGCAGCAATGGTCCTTGCAAAACGGCATATCCAGCGCCTGTGGTTCCCGCTCCCCGGGCACAGTGCCTCTGTACCTTCACGCTCAGGTTATGCCATGAGCATGTCTGATTTCGATGCCGCGATACCGGAAGAGTTCTGGCGCGAAGTTGTTGATCGTATCCAGAAAGAGGTTCCGGATACCCTTCTGCTCGCGGAGGCATTCTGGATGCTCGAAGGCTATTTCGTAAGAACACTCGGCATGCATCGTGTTTACAACAGTGCGTTCATGCACATGCTGAAGAAAGAGGACAACACCGGCTACCGCTACCTGATCAAAAACACTCTCGAATTCGATCCGGAAATCCTCAAGCGGTATGTGAATTTCATGAACAACCCTGACGAGGACACCGCGATCGCACAATTCGGACGTGGTGACAAATATTTCGGGGTCTGTATGATGATGATCACCATGCCCGGCCTGCCAATGTTCGGCCACGGCCAGGTGGAGGGGTTCACCGAAAAATACGGCATGGAATACGCCAAGGCCTATTACGACGAGCAACCCGATGAACACCTTGTCGAAAGGCACTACAGAGAGATCTTCCCGATCCTGAAAAAACGCCCGCTTTTTGCCGAAGTCCACAATTTCTTCCTCTACGACGTCTTTTCACCTGAAGGGGCGGTCAATGAAAACATTTTCGCCTATTCCAACCGTCGTGAACATGAAACCGCCCTCGTTGTGTTCAACAATTCGTTCGAACGGGCTCTGGGCTGGATCAGAACATCGGTCGGTTACCTGCGTGACGGCAGGATTATGCAATGCTCGCTCGGCGATGGTCTGAACCTGGAAAACAGAGATAACTCCTTCGTCATTTTCAGGGACCACGCAAGCAGTCTCGAGTTTATCCGCCCGGTAAGGGATATCCATGAAAAAGGCCTTCTTGTAGCCCTCGAAGGTTACAAGTACAACGTTTTTCTCAACTTCCGCGTCGTTCAACCTTCCAGGTTCAGACCTTACGGCCGGCTTTGCCATGAACTGAACGGCAGCGGGACTGCATCGATCGAACGGGCAGCCCTTGAAATGAGTTTCGCGCCTTTTCACCGAAGCGTTGTCGAAGCACTTGGAACCCTTCCGCAGGTAATGAAAATCGCAGCACTGCAGGAAGAGGAAACCATGAACGCTTTCGGGGAATCGGTCGCTTCACTGCTCGAAAAGGCAGCTCTTCAACTCGGTGAATTCATCGAAAACCCTCTTGAAGTTACTCCTGAACTTGTATCACGCGCACCCTCGATGCTTAAGAAAGCGGCATCGGCCGCTGTCGCTCTCTCGCAGCAGCCTGAAAACCGTAAATTACTCGCTGCGCTCGGATTATCCGCAACCGGCGACAAGGAATTGCCTCAACTGCTCATGCACTGGATCCTGCTCGGTTCACTCCAGGAACTGCTTGCAGGTGCGGAAGCGCTCAGTTCTAACATCATCGACGACTGTCTGCTGCATGACGCCCTCGCCATATGCTATCCGGAAAAAGGTCTTGCAGGAATTCGTGCCGGAAACATCCCGGATCTTCTCGCCTGCCTTTTGTCTCTAAAACCTGTACCTGAGAGCGTCGGCCCGGATGAAGAAATTCTTGCTGTCCTCGAAAATCTCCACAGGGAAAACCGTGCTCATCTCCATAGCCTTCTTCTGTTCGACGAACGCCACGGCAGAACCTGGTTCCGCGAACATCCGTTTATGGTTCTTGTCTCATGGATTGCCCTTCATCAGTTCATCCAGACACAACAGATGTCTGATGACACGCAGAAGAACGTTTCCGAAATGACTGCCCGTAAATGGATAGAAGCTATCGTCAACATTGAAATGAGAGCCTTCCTTGCCGGCTATGAAACCGGTGAATTTTTCGGAAAACCGCTCTGATTGCAAAAATATGACCGATCGGTCCTATCAGTCCGATTGGACCGATAAAAACAAAAGCTGCCCCAGAAACAAACTGAGGCAGCTTTTTTGCTTGATGCTAGTTAGTTTATGCGGTACGCTTACCAGCCATACTCGAGATAGACACGGAATGTGTTGATCAGGAGAAAGGTTAGAACCAGAAGACCGAAGATCGTGAATACCGGGCTTTTTTCTTCTCTCGAAGCCTGGCGATCGAAGAACGGCACAAGCATCCAGACAAGACCGCCGACAGTCAGTGAAATGATAGCGAGCAGTTCGCCGCCCTCGAACTTGAGATCCTTGAGCAGCTGGAACTGAGCCCAGAAATACCATTCCGGTTTGATGCCAAGAGGTGCCGGGGTAAGCGGATCAGCTTTTACTCCAATATGCCACGGGAAAGCCCATGCAAGGTATACAAGGAGGGCGAAACCGATCATCCAGCCGATACCGTCCTTAGCAAGGAAGGTCGGGAAAAATTTTTCATATCCTTTGATCATTCCGGTATTCTTGTAACCGATCGGTGCCGAAGTGCCAAGAACCTGAACCAGCATGAGGTGTGCGGAAAGTACCAGCATGAGAAGGCCCGGAAGCAATACGACGTGCAGCGAGAACATGCGGGTAAGTGTTTCACCGGAAACTTCTTCACCTCCACGCAGGATGTCCACAAGGAAAGCACCTCCCGGAGCGACTTTCGGAACTTCTGTACCCACCTGTGTAGCGAAGAATGCCAGTTCGTTCCATGGCAGAAGGTAACCGGTAAAGCCGAATCCAAGGCTGATGACAAGAAGGAGGAAACCGCTGACCCACATGAGTTCACGTGGTTTCCGGTAGGATTTCATGAAGAACGTACTGAACATATGGATAAAGGCCATGAGAACCATGAGGTTGGCCGACCAGGCATGGATCTGGCGGATAAGCCAGCCAAAGGGAACATGCTTCTGGATGAAAACGAATGAAGCGAAGGCTTCAGCCTCTGTCGGTTTGTAATACTGAAGAAGCAGAAGACCGGTCACGATCTGGATAATGAAGAAGAAAAGGGCAAGTCCACCGAAATAATACCAGAAAGAGAGACGATGTTTCGGAACCTCTTTTTTCTTCAGGTAATCAATAACAGGAACAAGAACGTAAAAGCGCTCCTGGAACCATGCGGCCAGATCACTGACCTTTGTATCCTTGTATGGATTCGGATCCGGACGTTCTACCGGCGGTTTGAAGACACCGCCTGAAGATGATGCCGGGGTGGATGCCGCCGGCTTGGCAGGTGCCGGTTTAGCTGGGGCCGGCTTGGCAGCAGCCGGTGCAGCGGGTTTTGGCTTGGCAGGAGCTGTTCCCGCCGCAGCATTTTTATTGTTTTCAGCCATATTTCCTGACTCCGTTGGTTTTCAAGAATTTGATGTTAAGCTTTTGATATAACGAGGTTTTCCCCGTCAACTTTTACTTTAAATGATTTTAAAGCCTGAGGCTGGGGCCCGGAAATGATTTCACCGGTCTGTTTGTATTTGGCGCCATGGCAGGGACAGGCAATCTGGCCCGCTGCGCTCTCCCAGTGAACAAGGCAGCCAAGGTGGGTACAAACGGCACTGCATGCGGTGAGTTTTCCGTTATCGTTGATAACCAGTACCTTGTCCTTGTTGAACTGAAAAATCTTGAAACCTTTTTGAGGGACATCGGAAGCTTTCCCTACAACCAGTTCGTTTGCTTCTTTAAGTGAACTGGATGGCGGAATGATATACTTTACTATGGGAAAAAGCGTTGAAATTGCTACAGCGGCACCGACACCGCCGACAACTTTTCCCAGAAAACTGCGGCGCTCGAAATCAACGCTCTTGGACTCCTGACCTGCACCGCCGGACGATGAGGCAGAAGAACCTTCTCCAAGTGTGCCCATCCTCGAAGGGCTCTTGAAATTAGTTTGTAGTGCCATTACAATCTATCTCCTTTTTTAAAGCTATTGTTATAAAATCAATTTCTGACCTCTCCGGCCATGAAGCGTTGAAAACCGTTCAAGAGAACCTTGAAAAGCCGTCAGGTACCCGCAATTAATGCCGACTCATACAAACTCATAATTTATACTTTTTCATCTATTCTTCCAATCCAAAGTACGTTTAATATTATTATAGGTATCGTACATCAGTGATTCCTCCCCATCCCGCCATATCCGGCTTTGGGTAAAAAAACGCATGAAACGGGAGTTGAGCCTCGTCGGATCGAGATATTCCGAAATCCCCTCCATTGGTTCATGTCTGTTCCCGTGCATTTCAAGAACCATGCTTGATGTGAAACGAAGATAGAAAGGGCCGGCATCAAGCACTCGCCGATGATCGATTTTCAAGCAGATGTTTTCATGCCGCAATTCAAGCTTCCTGCTGTGAAGAGGGGAAAAAAGTCCTCTTCTGAAATTGCTTTCAGTAAGGACTGCCCGGTCAAGAAAAGTGTTTTCCCCGGTGGTGTTATCCTGAAGTATGATCAGGGTAAGGGGTTTGCTGACCGCATTTTTGAAAAAAATCAGATAATAGACAAGATTGAAACGGCCGGAAAAAGCCCTCCCCCAGTGCCAGCGGGTAATATGGTCCTGCATGGGCACAAATCCTGAATTATGATCATGATATCCTGAAGCTTTAACCGGAATAGTACGTACCTTTTTTTTCTGCTGATCATAAATTTCAATCTCCCCTTCAACATCAGCCCTTGGAACACTTAACACCCACTGGTGCCTGTAACCGGAACCGGCATCATTCTGATCCTTTTTTTCGTAAACCAGGCGCTGTAAACCCTTGAACAGAAGGGATACCTTGACCTCTTTGAAACGTGCGGGAAAAGAAAAGTCAATGTCAAGGATATATTCATTCCTCTGCTCATCATAGCTGAAACGGTTTTTTTCGAAACGTGCCCCGATATTCGACGAGTTGCTTTCGAACAGGCCGTTGCGACCCTCCCTGATAAAATTCAGGGTTTCACGATCATTTTCATACAACTGGAAACTGAATCCGGAATAATCCGAAGGAACAGGGGCACAGGTTACAACCCGGTTTTTCCAGTCCTCATAATGATTCATGTAATAGGGAGAAAAGGGAAAACCGGCGAACCAGATAATCACGAAAGACAAGTCACTTTCCTTATCTTCGGCATCAAAATACCACCATTCGTATGAACCTGGCTCCTGCATGTCATGCCAGATTTCTTGATTTCTTTCGGTAGTGATATTCATTCAGATATTCGGTGTGGTTCAAACCGCGGGATAAGTCCGCATGCAATGCAGGCTATGCTTATAACGGTATTGGGAAAAGCAGGATAACCGGAAGCGGAAATACATGTTACTGCCGCAGGGCAGAACCGGGTTGAACAGTGTGGACAGAGAGGGAATCGAACCCCCGACACAAGGATTTTCAGTCCTTTGCTCTACCAACTGAGCTATCTGTCCATTGAAGTTGAGGCGAAATATATGAATAATATTTTTTACATCAAAAGGAAAACGCAACAACTCATCATACCTGCAAATCAAAAAAAATGAGACATCAAACCGGAACCGCGATTTTTTCAATACCGCTCAGAATTCGCCTTATAACCGTTTCCTTTCCAAGAACTTCCAGCATATGATAGAGGCTTGGCCCGAAACTCAATCCGGAAGTAAGAATCCTCAACGGATGGATAAGTGCTGCCGCCTTGAGTCCTTTGGGCGCGACAAATTCCTTCAGTTTCGTTTCGATAAGTTCCGTACTGAACTCTTCGAGTGATTCAAGTTCAATTACAAAATCGCGCAGAAGGTCATTGGTATCGGCATTCCAGCGTTTTTTCACTCCCTCTTCTTCAAAGGTTTCCGGTTCGAAAAAGAAATATGAAGAGAATGTGACAAATTCATGCTCGAACCCGACCCGTTCACGCATCAGTTCGATCACCTGCAAAAGGTAATCGTCACTGGTAATTACTTCCCGTTGCTGAAGGCTTGTCCTCTTTTCAAGTTCTGCAAGGAGAAGCGGTTTGATAACCTGAATGATCTTTTCAGCGGGACGGTTCTTGATATACTGTTTTTCGAGCCAGTTGAGTTTGTCGATATTGAAAACCGCCCCGGCTTTGCCTACACGCTCGAGAGAGAACTTTTCGATGAGTTCTTCCATGCTGTATACTTCCTTTTCGCTTCCCTCCCCTTCGTTCCAGCCGAGCAGTGCCACAAAGTTCACAATGGCTTCGCTGCTGTAACCTTTTCGGATATAATCCTCAACAGCCACATCTCCCTGGCGCTTGCTGAGTTTCGACCGATCGGGATTCAGAAGCAGAGGCAGATGAGCGACTTTAGGAGGCTCCCAACCGAAAAACTCATAAAGAAGCAGGTGTTTCGGCATTGAAGAAAGCCATTCCTCGCCTCTGATGATATGTGTAAACTCCATCAGATGGTCATCGATGACACTTGCAAAATGATAGGTTGGAAATCCATCTGATTTCATCAGCACCTGGTCATCTATCGTCGATGAATCAAATTCTATAGGACCTCTGATAATATCTTCGAACCAGACTGACACATAGTCGGGCACTTTCATGCGTATGACGTAAGGTGCGCCCGATTCCATTTTTTTTCTGATTTCGCTGGAAGGCATCGATCCGCCGATTTCCTCGGGCAGCCATTTCCGGTTGTATTTCGGCTGCAGGCCCTGCTTTATTTGAAGCTGACGGTTTTCCTCGAGTTCTTCGGGGGTGGAGAAACAATAATAGGCGTTCTTGTCTTCAAGAAGCTGCTGGCAGTATTGATTATAGATGTGCAAACGTTCGGACTGCACATAAGGACCATAATCGCCACCATGTTCCGGGCTCTCGTCAGCCACGATCCCCGCCCATTCAAGTGTTTTTATCAGGTTCTGCTGAGCTCCTTCAACTTTCCTGCTCTGATCGGTATCTTCGATCCTGATGATGAAGTCCCCTTTCATTTTTTTAGCGAACAGGTAATTGTACAAGGCAGTTCTCAAACCGCCAACGTGAAGGTATCCAGTTGGAGAAGGTGCAAACCTGGTTCTAACCCTTTGACCGGCCATAATGCGAATCGTACTGTTAAATAAAATTATAAGGAGTAACAAGAGGATGGAATTTAAAAAAAACTCACTGCTTTTCAGCCAGAAGAATGAAAAACTTTATAGTGAAAATCATTAAAAAGGTTTAAAAAATGGAGCTCCCTGTCGGCCAAGCCATACAATCCGGTAAACTTTTTATTTTTTCTTACGGTTCTTACAATTAATTACTTTTAATGTCGTAACTTACAATTGAACCCTTACACGAAGTACTTTATATGGCTGATGATCCTGTAAAAAATTCAGGAAAAGAAAATCCACGAAATAAATTCAAGCCGGTAAAAGATGATGATCGCTCTCCCGGCTGGTTTAACGGAAACAGTGAAAACTCGCAGAGCAAACTGCCCGGTTTTATCTTTTTCATCATGGCGGCAGTACTCATGTTGTTCCTCCTGCAACGGTTCTTTTCGGGCTCTGACAACCTGGAGATATCGTACAATGAATACAAAACGGTTCTCACCAGGGGACTGATAAGCGAGGCAATCGTCAAGACACTGGATGACAAGTCGGCAGTAATGAACGGAAAACTGAAAACCGTCACCACTCTTCATCTTGTCAATAAAACGAATATCGAAGCCGACCATTTTACGGTCAGAATTCCATCTTTCGGCACTGATCAGGCTGACCTCCTTTCCGATAAAGGAATTCAGGTCAAGGTTGAAAATGGATCGGGCAATCTGAACAATTTTCTATTCCTCTTCGCCCCCTGGATTATCTTCGGTTTTGTATATTTCTTCCTGTTCAGGCGAATAAACATGCAAAACGGTACCCAGGCAAAAAACATATTCAGCTTCAGCAAAAGCCGGGCTAAAATGGTCAGCGAATTTGACGTCAAAGTCACTTTCAAGGATGTCGCTGGTGTTGATGAAGCTGTCGAAGAGCTTCAGGAAACCGTTGAATTCCTGACCAGTCCCGAACGTTTTCACAAAATAGGAGGGAAGATTCCAAAAGGAGTATTGCTGCTTGGGCCTCCTGGAACCGGAAAGACACTTCTTGCCAAGGCAATTGCCGGTGAAGCCAAAGTACCGTTTTTTTCCATTTCAGGCGCCGATTTCGTTGAAATGTTTGTCGGAGTCGGGGCTGCCAGGGTTCGTGATCTTTTCGAACAGGCAAAGAAAAACTCCCCATGCATTGTCTTTATAGATGAAATCGATGCGGTCGGCCGCAGTCGCGGAGCGGGCCTTGGAGGAGGGCATGATGAAAGAGAACAGACACTCAATCAGCTCCTGGTTGAAATGGACGGGTTCACTACCAGTGAGAATGTCATACTGATTGCAGCTACAAACAGACCGGATGTGCTCGACAGTGCGCTTCTTCGCCCGGGACGTTTCGACCGGCAGATCACTATAGATAAACCTGACATCAGAGGACGCGAAGCCATTTTGAAAATTCATACCCGCAAGACACCGCTCGATACAAGTGTCGATATCGGTATACTTGCAAAAAGCACACCGGGATTTTCAGGCGCTGATCTTGCAAATCTTGTCAATGAAGCAGCCCTTCTTGCATCCCGTAACGATCAACAGATTATTACCAGCGATAATTTTGAACAGGCCCGTGATAAAATTCTAATGGGACCTGAACGAAAAAGCATGTTCATTTCAGATGAGCAGAAAAAACTCACTGCTTATCACGAAGCTGGCCATGTGCTCGTTGCCTCCTTTACCAAGGGATCGGATCCAATACATAAAGTTTCGATCATCCCCAGAGGAAGAAGTCTCGGGGTAACAGCTTATCTACCCCTTGAAGATCGCTACACCCATAACAGGGAATATCTGCTTGCGATGATAACGTATGCGCTCGGCGGCAGAGTTGCCGAAGAACTCGTTTTTCATGAAACCAGCACCGGCGCTGCAAACGATATAGAAAAGGCTACCGAAATAGCCCGGAGAATGGTTCGTCAGTGGGGCATGAGTGAAAAACTGGGCCCCATCAACTACGGAGACTCGAACAAGGAAGTTTTTCTCGGAAAGGATTACTCGCATATCCGGGAGTACAGCGAGGAAACAGCATTGCAGATAGATGTCGAAGTGCGGAATATCATAATGTCATGCATGGAAAATGCAAAGAACATTCTCGAAAAACATGCCGAAACCCTTCGTAAACTCGCTGAAATGCTGATAGAAAAAGAGTCTCTGAATGCTGATGAGATCAAGGATATCATAGGTAATGGGCAAGTCGCTGCTGTACCGGCAGCGACATAAAGTCAACCGTCAGGATGATCATGAATCTCTTGCAGGTACTTTCATTGATTTCTGTCGGTATAAGAACCGGTATGCCGTCAGGGATATTAGGAATTGGAGGTGGTGTCATCATCGTTCCCTTACTCATGCCGGTATTCTACATGAACCAGCTGAGTGCCGTGGGGATTTAATTGATTACGCTTCTTTTGCCAGTCGGCCTTACAGGAATCATCGAATATTATAACACTGGAAAAATCAGGGTGAAAAATTATCTGGCACGGACTTCTGATCGCAACAGGAATTCTTTCGGGATCTTTTTTTTGGTGCAAGAATAGCACTGCACCTCCAATATTCTCCAAAAAACTTTTGCGGTTTTTTTAGGAATTGTTGCACTCCGTTTATGGTTTAAATAAATACATAGATTACAACAACCTAAGCCTACACCACCATGGGAAACACAACCACAAAAGCTGATCTGGTCAATGTTATTGCCCACAGAACAGGCCTGACAAAAAATGAAACGGAATCTGTGGTTGATTGCCTGTTCGAAAGCATCATTGACTCACTGAAGGCCGGAAAAAGGATCGAAATCAGAGGTTTCGGGTCATTCAACATCAGGTATAAGAACCTGCGTCAGGCAAGAAACCCGAGAACAGGCGAAAAAGTGACCGTAGATCCTAAAAACGTCCCGACGTTTAAAATATCGAAGGAATTCAAGCACGCCGTCAGCGAAAGCCTGAAAGGCGGCTCAGATTAACCTATACTCCCCGTATAGACTGTAAACGTCAGGACTGGAGATCAAAAGGATTTGCTGATTGTCTGGTTATACTCTTTCCGGTAATTCCTGAAAGAAACATGTATATAATGTTATTCCTGTCATACAGCATTCACTGAAAAGGACCCAATAGTTTTCAGTGGAATGGATGGTGTGTTGCGCCCGCATTTATACCCTATTTTCCTGTACCGGCATATTTCTCCCGAATATCGCAGTGTTATTATTTTTTTCTTCCCTTAAGCCGTTATAAACGAAAATACCGGAAACGACAGTCAAGTCCTTGTGACAACTCTTTTCTATCCAGATACCATTTATATTGTAATTAAAAAAGGCTGGCTAATAATCGACTTATGAGCCGGCCTTTTTAGATATCATGATATAAGTTTTCCGAGACTACTCTCCTTCAAACTCGGTCAGAGCGAAAACATTGTACCCTTTTTCCCGGATTTTTCTTTCACCGCCGATATCAGGCAGATTCACAATGAATGCCATTTCCGAAACAATACCGCCAACTTTTTCGACCAATGCTGCAGCAGCAAGCGCAGTCCCACCGGTTGCAAGCAGATCATCGACAAGCAGCACCTTCTTGCCTGGTTCAAGCGCGTCGAGGTGAATTTCAATCTTGTCGGTTCCATATTCAAGCTCGTATTCCTGGGAAACGACATCAGCCGGAAGCTTTCCCGGCTTTCTAACAGGAACGAACCCTTTACCGAGTGTATAGGACAATGCGCCGCCAATGATAAAACCTCTGGCCTCGATACCGACAATCACATCAAAATCAACACCATTGAGAAGATAGTGCTGGGTTAAATTGTCAATCACCAGTCTGAAACCAACCGGATCCTTTATCAGTGTGGTAATGTCACGAAAAAGAATCCCTTTTTTCGGATAATCGGGAATCGAACGGATACGGGATTTAATTGGCATGGAATAAAAAGGTTAAGTTACTGAGAAGGCATTACGGGAAAACGAAAATCAAGATAACAGTCTCCCTTTTAAAATCAAATCATCACAGGCTCGCTCTATTTTTACCGGCATTTCCGTTCCAGTTAGATTTGTTTCACTTTCAACCGACACTCTGAGATAGTTCCGGGTATAACCGCTGCACTCGTAGACACCGCATCGAACCTCTTTGCAATCCTCGAAAAGCACATCCATAATCCTGCCGGCATACCGGTTATTGAACCTGGCTTCCTTTTTCTTTCCAAGCCTCGCAATTTCGTGATATCTCCGTGCAATTTCATCCGGATGAACGGCTTTGCGCTCCTTGTTTGCAACTTGTCTCGAAAGCAAAGTCCCGGGGCGGATGGAACAGCTGAAAACATGAAGATAAGCTACCGGAAGCTCTTCAATAAACCGGCATATCTCAAGAAAATCAGTTTCCGTTTCACCCGGATATCCAACCATCACATCGGCTCCTATCGCACAATCAGTAATACTTTCAACTGCTTTATATATCCTTTCACGGTAGAGATCAGTGTCATAACGTCTCTGCATCGCCCGAAGTATGGCGTTGGAACCGCTTTGAAGCGGAACATGAAAATGGGGTACTATTTTTTCAGAATTTCCGACTAACGAGATCATCGTATCATCAAGAAATTCCGGTTCGATCGAACTGATACGCAGACGGCTGACATCAACCGTCTCAAGCAATCGCAACAGATCGGATAACATCATTCCGTTATATCGGTAATCACCTATATTAACACCGGTTATAACTATTTCCATATACCCGTTCCTTGAAAGATTGCATGCCTGTTCAACAATTTGCGCATCAGACAAAGACCTTGACTTTCCTCTTGCCTCCGGAATGGCGCAATATGAACAACCGAAATCACAACCATCCTGTATTTTTAAAAAAGCACGAGTTCTTTCTTTGCTTTCTTCAGAATACAATGAATATCCTTCATGAATATCTTTAAATGTACAAGCAGGAGAAACTTTGACAAGCGGTTCTACTGATACATGTTCACCTGTATCATGATACCATTCAAGATTATACTTTTCGTTGTTGCCCAGAATAGCATCGACTCCCTCTATACTTGCAAGTATTTCCGAATTCAGTTGTGAATAACAGCCTATAACCGCTATACGGCTCGAAGGATTTTTTCTGATTATTCTTCTGATTTTCTGACGACATTTCTGTTCGGCCTGTTTTGTTACCGCACAGGTATGAATAATTATAAGTTCTGCCCCATCCTCTATGGAAGATATCTGCCAGCCCTCTTTACTCAACTTGTCAAGAATAGAAGACGTTTCCGCATAATTGAGTTTACAGCCAAGTGTTACTGCCGCTACAGTTTTTGTATTTATATTCATATTAAACTTTTACCTTATTCCCATACTCTGAAAACACTCGTCAATATTATTTCAGACCTTTTAATATTGCGAAAACAAACAAACAATATTATTTTGGATAGATACTTCATTTATTATATATTTTATTAGTTAATCACGTCAGTATAAAAAACATTAATATTGGAAAACATGAGCGCATTAAAAAAGGATATTGGATCCCCTGACAAGTATGATCTTTTCATTCAAAAAATTGATCATTTTCAAACACTCGTAGAAGAAAAAAAGAAACTTCAGGCCAAAATAGCTGAAACTCAAAGTGAATTCCAGGAGAAAATAAAGCCACTTGAAGATGAACTGAACAGTATTATAAAAAAGCTCGAGTCAAATCTTTCGAAACTTGAAGGCACAGCACCTGCAGAAACAACTGTCACTTCAAAGTTCGGACGTGGTCAGCTTGGTGCTGCAATCAAGAATCTGCTCCGTTCAAACCCTGATAAAACCTTCAAACCAAGGGATATCGGAGAAGCTCTCAACACAAAAGGAACAACTGTCAGCCTCTGGTTCAACAAATACGGAGCTACGGATCCTGAAATTGAACGTGTTCCCGCAGGAAAGGATGGCAAGCGTTTTGTTTACCAGATAAAAAGGTAAGCATTCCGAACGCATTCAATTCATGACTGCTCTGTCAATCAAAAAAAGCGCATTTCGATGCGCTTTTTTTGATTTCGCTTGTTTTTAATACCCAAGAAGCCGTTTGTTCCTATAAAAGTTCATTGCAAGTCCAACCATGATCATATTGCCCAGCAGAGAGGAGCCGCCATAAGAAACAAATGGAAGAGGAACACCTATTACCGGAAACAAGCCTATAGTCATACCAATATTGACGACAACATGTGTAAATAAAAGTGATATGAAGCCTGTCAATGTCAATTCAACAAATTTATTTTTTATTACAGCAACTGCCCCTGCCAATCTGAGTATCAGTGCAAGGTAAAATATTATTAATAAAGCTGTTAAAATAAAACCGAATTCTTCGGCTATTACACAGAATATGAAATCAGTCCATTGAGCGGGAATAAAACGCAACTGGGTCTGTGTCCCATGAAGAAACCCTTTCCCGAATAACCCTCCTGAAGTTATTGCAATTTTAGCCTGCAACACATTGTATCCGGCACCTTGAGGATCAGACATGGGGTCAAGAAATATCTGGATCCTTTTCATCTGGTGTGGTAAAAGGATCTTACCTGCATATTTATTAGTAAAAAAGCCGGCAATCAAGCCTGAGGTCATGATAAAAACCTGATGTATTTTGAATCCTTTTTTCCAGATAACAAGTGCTATGAATCCCAATAATGAAATAAAAATAATAAAGTTGATACCGAAAAAACCCGATATCAGCGTAAGCAGCGGAAAGGAAATAAGCATAAGTATATAGATATCAAATCCGGCAACAATGATCATCGGGATGACAAAAGACATACAGGTGATTGTTGTTCCCATATCTCCCTGTAAGGCAATGAGTAGTGCAGGAACCATAGGAATTGCCAGCGCGATCATTAAATTCTTAATTGAATCAATTTTAGTTTCATCATCTGAAAGAAATTTGCCAAGCGCGAGTATCGTCGCATGCTTAACAATTTCTGAAGGCTGAAAACTGAAAAACCCGATTCTGAACCAGCTCGCATGACCACCAACTTTCTTGCCAACAATCAAAACTCCTATAAGCAAAATTACTCCTATTGCATAAAAGATATAGGAGTTATCTCGTATAAAACGTATATCGTTGAAAATTATAAACCCCACTAACGCTACGCCAATCAAAGCCCAGGTCAGTTGTCGGAAGAAAAGACCCGTTTCACCAGTTCCATTTGTTGCGCTGTAAATGGCCATCAATCCAAAAACAATAATCCCTAACATCGGGATTAGAAGCCAGAAATCGATATTTGAGTTCGAATTGATTCTGTTTTCCATTATCATAAAATCAATACATTACCCTTTTAGTTATTACCAGAGGTAAATATTTGCTATAGTTCCCTGAAAACTGACTGAACAAATTTTAAACTGTATATGGAGAATACAACCTATTCCTGCGGCTTTGCGGTTATTGCCGGTCCTCCTAATGCAGGCAAATCCACGCTGCTTAACGAACTGCTCGACTATAAGCTTTCCATAGTAACACCAAAACCGCAAACAACAAGAAAAAAAATCACAGGAATATACCACAAGGACAATTGCCAGATCATTTTTCTTGATACTCCGGGAATAATGGACCCGGAACAGAAGCTGCATGAATCGATGCTCGCGATCGTGCGTGAAACTCTAAAAGAGGCCGACGTCGTGATTGCACTTCTGCCTTATTCGAAAAAAAATAATCTTTTTGACCGTGAATTTGCTGAGGAACTTTTTAATAAATGGCTGAAACATGCCCGAAAACCGGTAATTGCCGTACTCAATAAATGCGATCTTGTCAGCTGTGAACAGCAGGACGAGGCTGAAGAAATCATAAGAAATACCTGGCATCCGGATGCCGTCCTTTCGGTTTCCGCCCTGAAAAGAACCAACCTCGACACTCTTGTCAAAACAATAGAGCCATTTCTGCCTGCATCCCCGCCGTTATATCCTGAAGATATAATCAGTACTGCACCCGAACGGTTTTTCGCGAGCGAAATCATCCGTGAAAAAATATTTCTGTTTTACGGACAGGAGATCCCCTATTCAACCGAGGTTGTGGTCGACGAGTTCAGGGAACAGCATGAAGCCGATCCTTCCAGAAAAGACCTCATCCGCTGCTCGATTATCGTTGAACGTGAAAGCCAGAAACAGATCCTGATCGGACAGAAAGGCGCTGCCCTGAAAAAACTGGGGCAGTCGGCGAGAAAAGATATTGAGGAAATGCTTGGAAGACCGGTATTCCTTGAACTGTTTGTGAAAATCCGCCCTGACTGGCGAAAGAAACACAATCTGCTGAAAAGTTATGGTTACTGATATGACCGATCCGTCCGATCCGTCCAATCAAAAAAAAAGCTGCCCCGGTTTTGCATCCGGGGCAGCTTTTTTCATTATCGGACTTCAAAAAAGCGCTTATTTCTCGGCAGCTTTTTCCCCGCCTCTCTTGTCTGAGGATTTGAAAGGAGGCTCCAGTTCAGCTGATGCAGCCTCGATCTCCTTTTTCTCGTTGGGATGGGCCTGCAGATACGCCTCGATCTCTTCCCTGCTCTTGTCCTTGAAATATTCAAGTGCGGAAAGAATGATACGCTTGTTCTCCTTGTCGAACTCGATGACACGAAGAGGCAGTTCATCACCGATCTTGAACGATGAATGGATATCCTTCACACCGCCCTGAAGGAGGTGCGACACAGGAACAAAGCCATCAACATCGCCTGGAAGAATCACGATGACTCCCTTTTCGATGATCTGTGAGATCTGACCAGGAGTTTCAGCACCAACGGCATACTTCTGTTCGAATTCATCCCACGGGTCCTGGTTGATCTGTTTGTGACCGAGCGCTATCCTGCGGGCATGGACATCAAACTTGAGAACCTTGACTTCAAGTTCCTGGTTCTTTTTGACCAGTTCGCTCGGATGGCGGATTTTCTTGGTCCATGAAAGGTCGGAAATATGAACAAGGCCGTCGACACCGGGCTCGAGCTCGACGAAAACGCCGAAATCGGTGATATTGCTGACGGTGCCTTTATGCAGTGAACCTTCGACATATTTCTCGGAAAGAGCGATCCATGGATCCTCGTTCACCCGCTTCATGGAAAGTGAAAGCTTGGTGTGGTCCTTGTCGATGTTGAGGATGACACACTCGACTTCCTGCCCGAGCGTGACGAACTGACCCGGATGCTTGATATGCTGTGTCCAGCTCATTTCGGAAATATGAACAAGGCCTTCGATACCTTTCTCGATTTCGACGAAGGCGCCGTAATCGGTGATCGATACGACACGGCCCTGGGCTTTCGAGCCGACCGGATATTTGAGCTCGATATTTTCCCATGGATGTGATTCGAGCTGCTTCATGCCGAGAGAGACACGCTTGGTGTTCTCGTCGAATCCGACAACAACAACCTTGATAGGCTGATCAAGCTCCACAACTTCCGAAGGATGATTGATCCTGCCCCAGGTGATGTCGGTAATGTGGACAAGGCCGTCGAGACCGCCGAGATCGACAAAAATACCGAAATCGGTGATATTCTTGACGGTACCTTCGAGCACCATACCCACCTTGATGTTGGCGAGCATCTCTTCGCGGCGTGCGGCATAAGCCTCTTCAAGAATGACTTTATGGCTGACGACAATATTCTGTGTGACCGGATTGATCTTGACAACCCTGAAGTCCATGGTCTGGCCGACAAGGGCATCAAAGTCACGGACCGGTTTGACATCGATCTGGGATCCCGGAAGGAAGGCTTCCACACCGGAAAGCGAAACGGTCATACCGCCTTTGACGCGGTTGATGATCTTGCCGGTAATAATGGTATCGTTTTCGATCGAATCGTAAATCTTGTCCCAGATTCTCAGGACATCCGCCTTCTTCTTTGAAAGAATGAGCTGTCCCATCTTGTCCTCGATGTTCTCGAGGTATACTTCAACATCATCTCCAACCTTTACCTCATCATCAGCCCTGAACTCGAGGAGCGGCACGATACCTTCCGACTTGAAACCGACATCGATCGTGACATCCTTGTTGGATATCGAGACAATCCTGCCTTTGATAATCTCGTTTTCGGTGATTTCATTGAGCGTGCTGGTGTAAAGCTGCTCCATCTGCGCAAGTTCGGCCGGCTCGTAAAGAGCAAAAACCTTGATTTTTTTCCTCGCAGGTCTTTCCTTGACCTTTTTGTCCTGTGTGAATGCTTCTGCCATTAATTGTTTCCTTCCTCTCTTGAATTTACCTGTCTGCCGCGAGAGATTTCAGCAGGAGGGTTTGTGGTTAATGAAAAAAAATATTGAAACCTGTCATCGTACCGCTGTTTATCGGTCGTCCTTCAGTAATGAAAATGCAAGCTCATATACTTTCTGAACCTGCTGCTCAACGGTAAGATCCGATGTATCGATTTCCATCGCATCAGGATGTTTCCTCAGGGGAGCATGCTCCCGTTCAGCATCGGCCCTGTCCCTTTCCCTTATCTCTTCTTCAAGCTCCTCGATGCCTGGAAGTCCGGATGCGCTATTCGACTTTGCCTTCAATTCCGCATACCGCCGTTCAGCTCTTTCGCGGGCATCGGCCACCAGAAATATCTTCAGTTCGGCATCAGGAAAAACAATGGTCCCGATATCTCTTCCGTCCATGACCACTCCGCGCAGTTTTCCAAGTTCCTGCTGCATCTGTCTCAGCCTGTCACGAACCGGTTTGAGCGAACTGATAAAACTCACTTCACGGCTGACACGGTTATCCCTGATCGCTTCCGTGACATCGGTACCGTCGAGGAAAACATGGTCACCGTCAAAACGGATAGTGATATCCTCCAATAAAGCAACAACGCTCTCTGGAGAGCGCCGTAAGTCATCGATAACGTTCCTGCGTATGGCTTTCAGGGTTACTGAGCGGTACATCGCTCCGGTATCGATATAGGTATAACCCAGCATTCTGGCCACTTTCCGGGCTGTTGTACTTTTTCCGGAAGCCGCCGGGCCATCTATGGCAATAATGATACGATTCGTTCTGATACCCTGCTCCACGTGCATTTTACATTAGCCCGCTATTTTATAAAAATAATTTGCTTTTTCCAAACATATTGTTTAGATGTTAGCCTTGAATGTACTTGAGAGCGGCAACTTCACTTAAAACCATTATTCTATGTCTCTTCGCTGCGGCATTGTCGGGCTCCCGAACGTAGGGAAATCGACGCTTTTCAACGCCATCACGGCAAAACAGGCAGAAGCCGCCAACTATCCTTTCTGTACCATCGAGCCGAATGTCGGAACCGTGCTTGTTCCGGATGAAAGAATGCAACTGATCGCCGATGTTGTGAAAACACCGACACTGGTCCCGGCAGCACTTGAAATAGTCGATATAGCCGGACTGGTTAAAGGTGCAAGCAAGGGAGAAGGCCTCGGCAACCAGTTTCTCTCCCATATCAGGGAAGTCGATGCAATCGTTCACGTCGTCCGGTGTTTTGATGACGAAAATATCATCCATGTTGAAGGGAAAATCAACCCTGCCGCCGACATTGAAACCATCGAAACCGAATTGATGCTGGCCGACCTCGATAGCATGGAGCGCCGGCTCGACAGGCTGAAAAAAAATGCAAGAAAGGAAAAAGAGCTGATCCAGCAGGTCGAGCTTGCTGAAAAAATAATAAAAGGCCTTGGTGAAGGCATCCCGGTCCGCAGGATAGTCGAGACCCCGGAAGAACAGGCAACTGCAAGGCAGTTTTTCCTGCTCTCTTTCAAGCCGGTTCTTTTTGCAGCCAATGTTGCTGAGTCGGATCTGCCAAATGGAAACAGTTATACGGAAAAAGTAGCTGAGATTGCGGCCGCATCAGGTGCCAAAATGCTGATCATCAGCGCCAGAGCCGAGGCCGATATCGCAGAACTTCCCGAAGAAGAACGTCCGGAATTTCTGGAAAGCCTCGGACTGAAAATGTCCGGACTTGACCGGCTGATCCAGACAGCATATGACCTGCTCGGGCTCCAGACCTACTTCACGGCCGGTGAAAAGGAAGTCCATGCATGGACCATTCGCAAAGGTGCCGCCGCTCCTGAAGCTGCAGGCGCGATACATTCAGATTTCGAAAAAGGGTTCATCCGTGCCGAAGTAATGTTCTACAAGGATCTGATCGATCTCGGTTCCGAACAGAAAGTCAGGGAAGCGGGAAAACTCCGCTCCGAGGGACGGGATTACATCGTCAGGGACGGCGACGTGATCGTTTTCCGTTTCAACGTTTAATTTTTTAACACCGGCCTGACATGCACCATAAAGTTACAACTGACAGCCCCATCGGTATTTTCGATTCGGGTATCGGGGGACTGACTGTCGTCAAAGCGATCCGGGCCGCTCTGCCTTTCGAAAAAATCATCTATTTCGGAGATACGGCGAGAGTTCCCTATGGCACTAAATCCCAGGTTACCATTCGTAAATATGCGGCTGATGATACAGCCATTCTCATGCGGTACCAGCCCAAATTGATCATTGTAGCGTGCAACACCGTTTCAGCTCTCGCTCTCGATGTGGTTGAAAAAGTATGCGGCAGCATACCGGTGATCGGCGTACTGAAAGCCGGTGCGGGTCTTGCTGTGGAGGCAACCTCCAATAACCGGATCGGCGTCATCGGAACACAGGCGACGATATGCTCGAATGCCTACGCATGCACCATCAATGAGCTTGATCCCGATATACATGTGGTTTCGAAGGCATGCCCGCTTTTCGTTCCCCTTGCCGAGGAGGGACTCATCGACCATGATGCGACAAGGCTCATTGCGAGGGACTACCTTGCAGGAATCATCAATCAGGATATTGACACGCTGGTCCTCGGCTGCACACATTATCCAATCCTGCGAAGAATAATCGAGGAAACGATCGGGACGGCAATCCGCATCATAGATTCGGCCGAAGCGGTTGCCCTGCGGACAAGGGAACTTCTCGAGGAATCCGGACTGTTGAACAATTCGGGAGAGAATGCTTTACCACACTTGATGGTAAGCGACCTTCCCCAGAAGTTCAGCATGATATACAAGCTCTTCCTCGGATCGGAACTGCCTGACGTCGAGCTGGTGGAAGTGTAATACCATAAATTGAGAATCCCTGGCTTTTTCTGCCAGGTATGTTACATATTATTGTTTTAACCGGTTCATTGTGAAAGTTAACCTTGACAGAACTTCCTCGGGTTTCTGCATCGGTGTGCAGGGCACCATTCATGTCGCAGAAGAAAAACTGCGGGAAAATGGCGTGCTGTACTCTCTCGGTGATGTCGTCCACAACGAAGTCGAGGTGAAAAGGCTCGAGTCGCTCGGCCTGATCACCATCGACGATGAAAGGCTCGATGAGCTGGAAAACGCTCCCGTGCTGATAAGGGCACACGGCGAGCCGCCTTCGACATACAGAACAGCCGAACAAAACAATCTGGCGGTGACAGACACAACCTGTCCGGTCGTTTCAAGGCTTCAGCGCACTGTCCGGCTCCTGCATCAGCTCGGTTACCAGATCATCATTTACGGCAAGCGGGCCCACCCGGAGGTTATCGGTATCAACGGACAATGCGGCAACAGCGCCGTTATCATCAAACATGCCGACCTGTCGGACCCGGAAGAAACGAAAGCGCTGGACCTCACGAAAAAATCAGCGCTGATTTCCCAGACTACCATGGATGTTCCGGGTTTTTACGAGCTCAAGGCCAATCTCGAAAAACTCTTCGCCCCATCGGAAACAGATGGAAATAAGCCCTGGATGGCAATCCGGGACATCGACATAACGGCGGAAATCACCGGTGTCCGCCCCATGCCCTCTCACGTATACAAGGATACCATCTGCGTCCAGGTATCGAGCCGCAACCGGAAGCTGCATGACTTTGCTCTTGCCAATGCTTGCATCGTTTTTGTCGCCGGCAAGAAAAGCTCGAACGGACAGGTGCTTTACAATATCTGCAGGGAAGCAAATCCACGAAGCTATTTCATCGAAGATACCAGCGATCTCGATGAGCGGTGGTTCACAGAAAGTGACGGAACAGCCGTCACGAGTGTCGGCGTCTGCGGTGCTACTTCGACACCGATGTGGCTGCTCGAAAAAGTCGCTGCCTATATCGAGGCAACCTTCGGAAAATCGCCGGAAGCCGGAAACAAGGAACAATAACGCTGTTTAGCCTTATGAAACCACTTTCAATGATCATCAACGGAAAAGCCGTCGAGGCCGAACCCGGAATGTCCATTCTTGATGCCGCAAGGTCGGCAGATATTTTCATTCCGACGCTCTGTTTTGAAAAATCCCTTGAAATAACCGGAGCATGCTGGATATGCATCGTTGAAATCAAGGGGAAGAACCGGTTTGTTCCGGCCTGCAGCACAAAAATTTCCGACGGCATGGTCATTGAAACGGACAATGACGAACTGAACGTGATGAGGCGCCAGAACCTCGAACGTATCATAAGCAGGCACTGCGGCGACTGTCTGGGTCCATGTGAACGGTCATGCCCGGCAGGGTGCGACATTCCTGATTTCATTGCCGCCATAGCGCGCAACGATGACCGCGAAGCCCTGAGAATCATCAAGGAAACCATTCCTCTGCCGGGCATACTCGGAAGGATCTGCCCGGCTCCCTGCGAGGACGAGTGCAGAAGGCGTGGAATTGAAGATGCAGTTTCCATCTGTGCCCTGAAACGTTATGCTGCAGACAGCGAAATGCAGCGCCAGGAGCGCCTGCTACCGGAAATCGCTGCTGAAACCGGGAAAAAAATCGCCGTGATCGGTTCAGGGCCTGCAGGCCTGACGGCTGCCTATTTCCTCCGCTGCAAAGGCCATGACGTGACGATTTTCGAAAAAGACAGCAAAGCCGGGGGAATGATGCGTTACGGCATACCCAGCTTTCGGCTTCCTGAACAGGTTATTGACAATGACTTAGCAGCCCTTGCTGATATGGGCGTCAATTTCCGTTTCGGCACCGCCTTCGGCAGGGACATAACGGCTGAAAACCTTAAAAGCGCCTTCGATGCGCTCTTTCTCGCCGTGGGAGCACAAAAGTCCGCTGTGATGGGCGTCGATGGTGAAGACCTGACAGACGTCATCAGCGGCATTGATTTTCTCCGGAATACAGCTTCCGGCATGACTCTGCAACCCGGTGAAAAGGTCGTAGTGACTGGCGGCGGCAATACGGCCATCGATGCAGCAAGAACCGCTCTGAGGCTCGGGGCATCGAACGTGACCATTCTCTACCGTCGATCAAAAGAGGATATGCCGGCAAACAGGCATGAAATCGAAGAGGCCCTTGCTGAAGGAATTCTTCTTGTCGAACATGCAGCGCCTCTTGCGATAAATAATGAAACGAATAACCTTGCAATAACTGCCATCCGTATGAAGCCCGGCGAACCTGACGGCAGCGGTCGCCGCAGGCCGGTGCCGGTCGAGGGCTCCGAATTCACGTTGCAAGCCGGAACGCTCATCTCGGCAATCGGTCAGGAGGTCGATCCGGAAGCCGCTCGCAGCATCGGAACAGGAACAGCGGACGCAGGCAGGCTACAGGTAAACCCGCAAACCCTGCAATCTGAAATTCCATGGGTATTCGCCGGAGGGGACTGCGTTACAGGCGCCGATATCGCGATCCGGGCAATTGAGCAGGGAAAAAGGGCCGCACATTCCATCGATCTCTTTGTAAGCGGCAAAAGCGTTACCGCTCCGGCTGCCGATTTCAATTCATCCTATGGAGCGACTGGCGATATCCCGGAAACATTTTATACAGGAACTGCACCCTCGGCAAGAGTCCCGGTTCCCGAACATCCCGCTTCCGAACGGGTAAAAAGCTTCATTGAAGTTTCATCCGGTTATACGCAGCAACTCGCCCGCGAGGAAGCGCTCAGGTGCCTCAAATGCCGCTGCACAGCTGTCGGCGAATGCAGGCTGCGTGATCTTGCATCACGCTATCTTCCCACTTTCGCACCCGAACATCAGGAACATGATGGATTTTACAAGGCAGTGAACAGCGATATCTGCATGGAACGGGAAAAATGTGTGGACTGCGGCATCTGTGTGCGCAGTATCGAACAGCTCGATGCGGAAACAGATATCGATTTTCCGTCGCTGATCGAATGCTGTCCTACCGGAGCGCTATCAAGGAGTTAAATAACCGTATAAACCTGTTCTTAAAAGCTTTTCGAACCCATCAGAAAATTCGGGAATGGACCGAAAGGCTGACTTCACTGCTTTTTTGAAGATTTCAGCAGTTCCAGAAGTGAAGAAAAGAGACCGGCAAAGAAATGAATCACGGCATTGAACGACTGTTCTATCCGCACGAAAGCTGCATGGATATCACCCCCGGTAAAATGCAGGTAAGCCGCATACAGCACCAGAATGGCCGCTATAAGAACGACGAGCCTTATCAATTTTTTCAGGGAAGAAAACAGTACCATCACGGCAATGATGATGGCTATGACAAACAGCACAGGGTGACTGATCAGGTAGTTTATCGCTTGTTCCATGTTAACTGCTCCATTTTCATAAATATTCCTGTAATATGCCGGCGATTTTCTGTGACGGGGAACTGCCGCCAAGCCTTGCCCTCGCTTCGAGCAACTCCCTTCGCATCTTTGCCGCAAGAACCGGATCATCAAGAATCGCTGCGGCCTGCCTGAATATCTCCTCTCCGGTTGCGTTGTCCTGCAGAAGCTCCGGAACGAGCTGCTCACTGCTTACCAGACCTTTGGTCACGATATTGGCAAGTGATATGTTGTTCAGTTTTACAAGCCGCCGGGCTATCTGGTAATTCAACCATCCGGTCCGGTATACGACAATCATCGGAGCGCCGAAACAGAGACATTCGAGTGTCGCGGTGCCGGAAGTCACCAGCACAAGATCGCTGTATTGCATAACTTCGTATGCCGGACATTCGATGACGGAAAGTTCCGGAAATTCCGAGAGTATCGAAAAACACTCGCCCGGCAGGGCAGGCGCCTTGCCGAGAAGAAACACTGTGCGGTAACGTCCGCCGAGAAGACGTGCCGCCTTCAGCATTTCCGGCAGAATAGAGACAAGTTCCTGCCTTCGGCTTCCCGGGAGAAGACCGATCAATTTTATGCCGGGTTCAATGTCATGTTTTTTTGCAAAAACTTCGGCTGATGGAAAAGTGTGTGCGGCAAGTTCTTCGACAACCGGATGGCCGACAAATTCAGCCTGGATCTGATGCTTCCGGTAAAAATCCACCTCGAAGTCGAAGATAACGAGCATCCGGTCGATATAACGGCGAATAGCCTTGACACGCCCCTCTTTCCAGGCCCATACCTGCGGAGAAACATAATAGATAACCGGAATTCCCTGCTCATGGAAAAATTTTGCCATCATCAGGTTCAAGCCCGGATAATCCACCAGAAAAGCCGCTGATGGCTTTTCACGTCTGACCGCTCTTTTAAGATCGCGTATCACTCTCCTCAGAAAGCCCGCATGTTTGAGGACATCGACAAAACCCATGATACTCATCTGGCGGGTATCGTACATCAGCTCCGTACCAAGAGAACGCAGTCTTTCACCTCCTATGCCGAAAACCTTTATGTCGGGCCTCGCTTTCAGCAATTCAGAAACGGCGCCGGCGGCGTGCATATCCCCGGAAACCTCTCCAGCCAGAACGAAAAGCTTCTTTGACATCTATCGAGTGAAATAATTTGACGAACGACAGGGAAACTGTATTTTTGGGTTTGTCAGTATATTCAAGCTTACCGAAGGTAAGTTTTCATTATATCAAAATCACCATAGAATGCAAGTTAAATTCGGTACTGATGGATGGCGTGCAATTATTGCAAAGGATTATACATTCGATAACCTGAAACTTGCAGCCCTGGCATCGGCCCGGTACTTTCTGTGTCATCCCGACAGCGAAAATGGCGTCTGTATCGGTTACGACACCCGTTTCATGTCGAAAGAATTTGCTGAATTTACCGCTGAAGTACTCTCATCACAGGGATTGAAAGTTTTTCTTTCCGACAGTTTTGTTTCAACACCCGCTGTTTCCCTGTTTACAAAAGCGAAACAGCTTGCAGGCGGCATCGTCATTACAGCATCCCATAACCCGGCCATTTACAACGGCTTCAAAATAAAGGCATCCTATGGCGGACCGGCCCATCCGGAGGTTATCGCTGAAATTGAAAAAAACCTTCCGCTTGTGGACCCTGGAACGGTAATTACCACAGACAGGAAGCTCATCGAGCTGGTGGATATGAAAGCTTTTTATTTGAATTATCTGAAAAGCAGGATAAATCTCCAGCTGATCAGTGAATCTCAGATAAAAATCGCCCACAATGCCATGTTCGGTGCGGGGCAGGACCTCATCACGAAGCTCTTCGACGAATCGATGGTGAACTGCTACCACTGCTCGATAAATCCCGGATTTGGCGGCATCAATCCTGAACCGATGCCCCAGTATATCGAAGAGTTCGTTGAATTCTTCAAGGAAGTTGAAACCGATGTCGCAATCATAAACGACGGTGATGCCGACAGGATAGGCATGCTTGACGAACAAGGCAGATTCGTGGATTCACATAAATTGTTCGCCATCATTCTCAAGGATCTCGTCGAGCACCAGCAGAAGAGAGGCGAAGTGGCAAAAACATTCGCACTTACCGATATCATCGACAAAATCTGCCGGAAAAACAACCTCACCATGCATGAACTTCCGGTCGGCTTCAAGTATGTGAGCCGACTCATGACCACCAACGATATCCTCATGGGTGGTGAAGAATCGGGCGGCATCGGCATTACTTCTTTCCTTCCAGAACGCGACGGCGTCTATACCGGCCTACTGATTCTCGAAATGATGACCCGGCGGCAGAAAACCCTGTCACAGCTTATCGAAGAGCTTTACGATGAGTATGGCTTCTTCTGCTACAACAGGCTCGATCTGCACGTCAGCGACGAAAGGAAAAAGGCAATCATCGACCGAGCTGCCGGAGGAAACCTTGAAACAATCGCCGGATACAATGTACAGGGCTTCAATAATCTTGACGGTTACAAATATCATTTCGAGGGCGGCTGGATGCTGATCCGGCCATCCGGAACGGAACCGATACTGCGGTTGTATTGCGAAGCGGATTCCCAGGAAAAAGTTGACAAGGTACTTGCGTTTGCATCAAAACTCGCCTGATCATAGCGTTATCCGGAGATTTGCCTTATGATTTCCCGAGGCAAAGCCTTTTTTCAGGAAGCTGGTAACATGAATTAATCATTGGACTTAACATACATCAAGAAAATTAACTGAATCAAAGAGCAAGATTTTATCATGTTTGTCGTCATATAAAGGTCTGGGTGAAGTGCACGGGGAAGCGTATTCCTGTTCTTGACACACACTACGATAGAATCCATGAAAACCAGACGGAATGAAAGAATACAGAAGGATTGCAAGTGCCAGTAAATGATATCGACGATCGTGTAAAAAAATTCAGGAACGGTGACTTTATCAGCACATCAAGTAAGTGCCCTGATGGGCAACAATAAGGGCATTGCAAAATCGGGTATGACCTCACAGGAAGAATTGTTCAGGAATCTTGTTATCGAACACCAGGAAATGGTGATCAATACCTGTTACCGTTTTGTTTTCAACCGTGAAGATGCCGAAGATCTCGCCCAGGAAGTATTTGTTGAAGTTTTCCGTTCTCTTGACCGATTCAGGGAAGAGGCGAAAATGTCAACATGGATTTACAGAATAGCCGTCAGCAAGTCACTTGATCACCTGCGGCGAATGAAAAGAAAAAAAAGGTTCGGTTCATTGAAAAGATTGATCGGTTCTGAGGATCCCGGTGAAGATATCGCGGCTTCTTTGTCTGATACGCCCGCTGAAACGTACGTTGGACAGGAAAGGATGAAAATTCTGCAGGATGCTCTCGATACCCTGCCTGACAGCCAGAAAACGGCCTTTCTGCTCAGTAAACAGGAAGGATTCAGCAACCAGGAAATTGCCGATATACTTAAAACATCCGTATCAGCAGTCGAATCACTGGTCCACAGAGCTAAAAAGAATCTTCACGATAAACTTTATGCTTACTATGCAAATAACTGATTTTTATCCAGGCACAAAAGTTTTTCCAAAACCTGTCGTCAAATGTATAAACGGGAGTCAACGATGAAAAAGAGTAACGTAAACATTGAGACCGAGATCGACAGGACGTTGAACCTGCTTGATGAAATGAAACCACTTGAGGTAAATCACTTTTTCAGGGTCAGGCTGATGCAAAGGATAGAACAGGAATCTGAACAGCGTTCAAACAAACTTGCCATCGGCCGGGGGGTGGGCAAGATCGATTTAAGATTTGCTTTCATGGCCTTGCTCATAATCATCAATGTAGCTTCTGCCATTGTCTCACTCATACATACCGACAGCCCAGTAAGGGCAGGTATCAGTGAAATGCTCGACTCTCAGGGTTATGATTATGCAAGACCTGCATATGCCTATTATGACCCGACCGGAACGTTTCCGTCAGATGCGGAAACAAACAGCAACAAGAATCCCTGAGCCCAGCGAATGATTTTCACAAAAAAATGATCGAATAAACACTTTTTAACGATACACAAGTTTCGAATCCCCGGAGCTTTCAATACACCATGTATTAAAACCTGGGTAACCTGACCGGTAAAAACATGAATTTGCTGACCTCAAAAAAATTCGTAACAACAGCTCTCATTCTTCTTGTCCTGCTCAATGTCACACTTCTTGGCGTTCTCTGGTGGCAGAACATGGTTAAAAGCGAATACCAGCACGTTACCATAACACGGCAGATAAACCGCCAGCTTTCTTTGTCAGGTCCGCTTGCTTTAAGTGAATCGCAATCAGCCAGTTTCCAGAAATTGCGCAAGGAGCACTTTGAAAAAGTTCTTCCTGAAATAGAGGCGATCAACGGGCAGAAAAAAATTATCATTGAAGAATCACTGAAGGATCAGCCCGATATAAAAAAAATAGAAGCTCTTGCATCGAGCATCGGCATCCATCAGGCAACGATGGAACGCGAACTGGCAGCGCATTTTCATGAATTGTCCAAAATATGCACGCCGGAACAGCGGGATTCGTTAAAAACCGTTCTCGAGCATATCTCGACCCACAACCTGCCAAACAGAAGAGGTGAACGCTGGGGTTTTCTTCCGCCGTTCAGAGAAAGCATCACGGTTAAGGAAACACAGAGCAGGTAAACAACTCACCCTTTCTGTCATTCTGAGCGAAGCAAAGAATCCATATCTTATTGTATATTAAGAAGATGGATTCTTCATTCCGTTATACTTCATTGCGGAATGACAAGCCCTTTGTCCCGGATTTTTTTTGATCTGATGTTGTCGGATCAATAACGGCCGATCAGCCCTGAATGCGTGAAACCCTGTTTTTTACTTTACGGAAGGCCAGAACCGCTTCTTCACGGAAAAGCATGAGGGCGACAATCATGTAAGCGACGAGAAAAACAATTTTTACGGCCAGCTCTGACCATGATGAGATAAGCATGGAAACAGAGAAATTCTGAAGCCAGCCGAGCAATACACCTGCCGCAAGCAGCAGATTCAATTTTATCCAGTCATACTTCATGGGATAAAATTTCAGGGAATACCAGGCCATGACAAGGCACATCACCAGCGTGCCGGCAACAATCGCAAATGCCGCCCCGTCCATGCCTCCGAGGGGGATAAGAAGCCAGCAGCTGACCGCCGTCACTGCCGCACCGGCGAAAGTAACGACAGGAAGACACCGGGTATTGCCGGTGATGAGAATGCCGGCCGAGAGATTGGTTGAAACCATGTCAAAAACATAGCTCAGGAAAATCCAGGGTAGAAAGCTCAGGCCGATCCAGTATCGGGGAGGGAGAAGATAGAATTTTCCGGCATAATGGTACCGGACAATGTCCGGGACGAAATAGGACGCTGCCAGCGCAAGAAACATGACAAACACCGAGGAAATGTTCATCACATGCCGAAACAGATTCGGAGCATCGGGATCTTTCGAATGCTGCAGGAAAAACGGCTGCCATGCGAAACGGAATACCTGGATGAAAAGCTGCAGGATAACACCGAAAGCCGCTATCCTGCCATAAATACCCACGATATCGGAGGCCTGGTAACCCTGCCCGTAAATTCTCGTAATCTCCGAAGGCTGGATCCTGATAAGAATGTTTCTGTCGATCAGATGAATAAGCAGGCCGGCGATACCTGTCGGCACATAGGGCAACCCGATACGAAGCATCTCGCGAAGCTGACGGGAAGAAAAAAAGAGCCTGAACTTGCTGAAAACAGGGATTACCAGGAGAAGGCTTGCAAGGGAGCCGATCGCCTGACCGATGAATACGCCATGAAGACCCGCATGCAGGGGGACGATAAGAATGATGGAACTGATAACGACCGCCACAACGCCGGCAACCCTTGCAACCGCGAAATGGATCGCCTTCCTTTTCAGCCGGAGCTCGGCAAAAGGTATCACCAGAAGGGTATCGAGCCAGAGAATCAGTGCTGCATATCTGAGGAACTGGGCATCGTCAACCGATATTTCTATCAGGCCTGCAAGAAAAGGCGCAAAAAAAACAATAGCCAGAGAGAAAATCGTGGAAGTCAGAAGAAGGGTGAGGAAAGCCGTAGAAAAGAGACGCGTTTCATCGCTCTCCCTCTCTGCGGAATCGGAAGCGACCTTCAAATAGGATGTTTCGAGCCCGTAAGCAAACACAACGTTCGCCAGCGCGATGTTTGCGTAGATGATGGTCTGAATACCGTTATCGAAAGTGGTAAGTTTGTTGGCATAAAGCGGGACCAGCAGGTAATTGAGACTGCGGGCGAGAATGGTGCTTGTACCGTAGATGACGGTATCTTTGAATAGAAGCTTTAACTTTGAAAACATGCAGGGTAATCCAACCTTACTTATGCCAAATCGTTATTTACCGTTCCGTTGCCATTGGTTGCAGCCTTTCGTTTCCTCAGCTCCTCCTGATCGATCTGGAACCTTCCGTCTTTCTGAACGACAGGTATTTTTGAAATCACTTCCCTGAGGTGTCTCTGGGCTTCCTCCTGCTGCCTTTTGAGGTTTTCAAGCTCTGCCCCTTGAAGCCCTACAGGATTGTTCTCGTCGATAAGCGTGCTTTTCAGGGATTCAATTTCCAGGTTCTGCTCTTTTTTCATATACCCTACAAATTTTCTGAGTATGACAACCAGAAAGACAAACAGCAGAATGGATATGACAAAAAGGACAATCCAGCTCATAACCGTAGTATTATTAATTATGAAAGCAATTTATAATTACCCAATTTAGCCGATATTACCATTTAAAAAAATGAGTAACCTGCTATCTTTTCTCCATGCAGGCATCTATTTGCAGCCAACAATGAATGCACCATCGATCAGGCGGGATATTACAGAAACCGGCAAAGAAATTCTCCTGAAAGAAGCGGATGCTATCCGCCTTATGGCAGAGCGTCTGGATGAAGAATTTTCGAAAGCGGTAAAGATGCTCGTATCCTGCAGCGGGAAAATCATTATTTCAGGTATGGGAAAATCAGGTATTATCGCCCAGAAAATCGCGGCTACCATGGCATCGACAGGTTCGACAGCGGTTTTCCTCCATCCTGCAGATGCCGCACATGGTGACCTTGGCATCGTTTCCCGCGATGATGTTGTAATCTGTCTTTCGAAAAGCGGCACAACGGAAGAGCTGAATTTCATTTTTCCAGCACTCAGACAGATCGGTGTACAGATTATCGCAATGACAGGCAACAGTCGCTCCTTTCTTGCAGAAAATGCGGATATCGTCCTCGATACCGGCATCGGGCAGGAAGCATGTCCATACGACCTCGCCCCCACCACTTCGACTACCGCGATGCTCGCAATGGGGGACGCACTGGCGATATCCCTGATGCAAGAGAAAGATTTCACCTGGCAGGATTTCGCACTGACACACCCCAAAGGCTCTCTCGGTCGAAGACTTACGGTCAAAGCTTCCGATATCATGTCAAAAGGGGATGCTCTGCCTCTGGTAGAAGAAACGGCATCTATTGCCGAGCTCATCCTTGAAATGACATCGAAACGTCTGGGGGTCAGTGCCGTGATAAACCGGGAAGGCTGCCTTACCGGGATATTCACCGACGGCGATCTGCGCCGGGTGGTACAACAGGGAGGGGATCCCCTTAAGCTCAGCGCGTGCGAAGTCATGACTCCGAACCCTAAAACAGTCAACACATCAACTATGGCAAAGGAATGTCTTGACATTCTTGAAACCTACCGTATCACCCAGCTCCTGGTTTGTGACAAGGAACGGCGGCCAATAGGAATTGTCCATATTCACGACCTGATAACGCTCGGCATTTGAACCAGTGCAGCTGTCTTACAATACCTGACGGCCGTTTCTTTTTTAAGAAGCCTTTTGATATATTTAGTTATACTGGTTTAAAATTGATTCGATGGCCAAAAGTAAATGCAACATAGCGTGCAGTATCTGGCGATCTTTTGAGATTCTTCTTTTTTTTGTGATTTCAGTTGTCGGTTTCAATATCATCAAGACAACGTCCCTGAACACCAAGTCAAAGGAAAAGACGCTCTCTGAAAAAGTTGCCACACAGTACGAACATTCAAGGGACGAACTGACTTTCAACAACGGATTGACCCGCCTGAAAGAGTTCTTCAGCCACCAGTCGAAAAAAAACGCTCCACACTCAGTAGCGTCCGGTTTCCATACATTTTCTACAACTCTCCATCACCGCCAGTTTTTCCTTCCCGGATACAGTCCGATACCTGAAAAAGAATATACTTCGTCGTTCTCTCTTCCTTTCAAACCAGCCAATCTGTTACAACAGAATCCCGTACTTCTGATTTAAACAGTTTCAGCATTGATAAACCAGATCCGGCACAAGAATTTTGTCTATCAATGCATAGCGGTGCCGACGACAGGAAAAAGCAGCTAAATACTGACAGTATTCACATTTTTTATTGACAGGTTGGACTTATGCATTTTGTCTTTCTTACCATGGAAGCCACCAACAACAGCGTGCTGAAAGCTGCTGCCGGTGAGCTTAAAAGAAAGTTCGGTGCAGATCTGAAAGTTTCTGTTTTCAGTCTGGGCCTCAACAACAGCAAAAAGCTCTGGGAAACCCTCGAAGTAACCCTCCCTGAAGCCGATTTTGTTTTCGGCTCGATGCTGTTCAGCGAAGAAATCGTCCGTCCCCTCCAGAAACTGCTTGAACCGCTCACATGCCCGATTTGCATGATCACAAGCAATCCTGTCCTGGTAAACCAGACACAGCTCGGCAAATTCTCGCTCCGCAAACCTGCCAGGGAAGAAGCGAAAGAATCAGGAATTTTCAAGCAATGGACAGCGAAACTCAAGCCGAAGCATAATGCCCAGGAAAACCAGCGTCAGCTTTCTCTGGTCCGCAATGTCAGCAAAATTATGAAGCACCTGCCCGGAAGGGCCCGCGATATCTATGTCTTCATTGCCGCCCACCAGTTTTGGCTCAACGGGACCCAGGACAACCTGGAACGGTTCCTCTGCCTGCTCGTTGAACGATATATTCCCGGCTGGAAAGGGAGGCTTCCCCAGGAAAACCCGGTGTTTTACCCGGAAAGTGCCATATGCCATCCTGATGCACCTGAACCATTTCTGTCCGCCGGCAGTTACCTTGACTGGCACAGGAAAAGCAGGCCGGGCACTAAAGGAAACCCTGTCGTGATTCTTGCAATGCGCTCGACAGTGCTGAGCAGGAATACGGCTCACCTCGATTCCCTTGTACGGTCCCTCGAATCGGCGGGTTTACAAAGCTGTATCATCTACAGCGGAGGCCTCGATGTACGCCCTGCGTTCGACCTGTTCCTCGGCAGGGAAATACCTGGTTCTCTGAAACCCCGTCTGCTCCTGAACGCGACAGGCTTTTCAATTGTAGGCGGCCCGGCTGAAAACAAGGCCCCAGAAGCGGTCGCCGCTCTGAAGAAACTCGATATCCCGTGTTTCAACCTCATTCCACTTTCTTTCCAGCCGATCGAGCAATGGCGTGAAAGCAGCCTCGGACTGACCCCAATGCAGACTGCATTCAGCGTCGCAATTCCCGAACTCGACGGTTCCATAGAGCCGCTGGTCTATGCGGGAACGGAAGGAGGGAATGAACGGACTATACCGCTGGAACAGGAACTCGGGACCGTAACGGAACGAGTCCGACGATTTATCAGGCTGCAGGAAAAACCCGGACAGGAAAAGAAAATCGCAATTGTGCTTTTCAATTTCCCGCCCAACCTCGGCAATGCCGGAACGGCGGCCTACCTCGATGTTTTTGAAAGCCTGCACCGTCTTCTCCTGGAAATGAAAGCCGGGGGTTACAAGGTCGAAGTCCCGGAAAATGCTGAAAAACTGAGAACCGTGCTGCTTGAAGGCAACAGGCTGATTTACGGCACAGACGGTAACGTCGAAGCACACCTGCCGGTTGAAGATTACCGGAAATTCTTTCCTGATTACACCTCCATCGAACCTTTCTGGGGTGACGCTCCCGGTGAGATCCTCAACGACCGCAAACGGTTTCATATCCTCGGCTGCTCGCTCGGAAACATCTTTATCGGCCAGCAGCCTAGCTTCGGGTACGAGCGTGACCCTATGCGGCTGCTCATGGCGAAGGATGCCGCGCCGAACCATGCATTCGCTGCTTTCTATACCTGGATCGAAAAATGCTTCGACGCCGATGCCGTCGTGCATTTCGGCACTCACGGCGCACTCGAATTCATGCCTGGCAAGCAGGTCGGCCTTTCGAACGCATGCTGGCCGAAAAAGCTGATCGGCAGCCTCCCGAACTTCTACTGCTACTGCGTGAACAATCCCAGTGAAGGTTCGATCGCGAAACGGCGTGGATTCGCGACACTCATCAGCTATCTCTCGCCTCCTCTTGAACATGCCGGTCTCTACAAGAGCCTCGGAAAACTGAAAGAGATGATATCGGCCTACAGAAGATCCCCTTCGGACGAACTTTTATCGGAGCTGAAAGAGCTTGCTGCCAGCCTTGAACTGAACAAAGGCCTGCAGGAAGAACAGGAGGAACTTTACCTTGCAAGACTGTTGAATGAGCTCTATCTGGTAGAGGAACGCATGATCCCGCTTGGACTTCATATCATGGGTGAGGCACCGGCTCCCGAAAGTCTCTGCGACCACCTCGCACTGCTTTCAGCACACAGCCGGCCCGAACTTGAAGGCCGCACATTGCCCGAAATGATCGCTCGCGGACTTCATTACGATTACAGCAGGATAATCGATGCAATGGATACTGACTTGGAGCTTCAGCAGCAATGGAAACGGATAACTTCCATCTGCCGCGAAGCTGTAAGAAAGTTTCTGGGAACAGCACCTTCCGGAAAAAGCTCGGCAATACCGGCCTCCAGAATCCTTCAAGGAAGCCTTGCCGTGAGAATTTCCGAAGCCTCCAGTTACCTGCATCACGAGGCAGGCATCAGGCATCAGGAACTGGAACGGTTCTGGCATTTCCTGAACACGGTGCTCATGAACCTCTCGGAAAACCATGAACTGAAAGCGCTCCTCCGTGCACTCGACGGCAGGTATATCCCTCCGTCACCCGGAAATGATCTGGTCCGCAATCCTGAAATCGTACCCACCGGACGAAATATCCACAGCCTCGATCCATACACCATACCATCGTCGTTCGCGCAGAAGGCCGGGAAAACTTCAGCCGAACAGCTTATCGAGCAGTACCGGGAGGAAAGCGGTGAACTGCCCGATTCGATTGCGCTTGTACTCTGGGGAACGGACAATCTGAAAAGCGACGGGGAAGGCATTGCCCAGGCTTTCGCGCTGATGGGAGTAAGAGCAAAAACCGACGAACTCGGTAAAATCGCTGACGTCGAACTCTTGGAACTCACGGAACTTGGCCGGCCGCGCATCGATGTCGTCATGACTGTCAGCGGCATTTTCAGGGACCTTCTCCCGCTTCAGGTGCGACTGCTCGACAAGGCCGCACGTCAGGCAGCCGCCGCGGACGAGCCCGAAGAGATGAATTTCCTCCGAAAACATGTCAGGCAGGAGATGCTCGAACGGAACTGCACTTTCGAGGAAGCGTCAAACAGGGTATATTCCAATGCACCCGGCAGTTATGGAGCGAACGTCAACCACCTTGTCGAAAGCAGTTCCTGGGAAGAGGACAGTCAGCTCGCAAATGCTTTCGTCAGCCGAAAGAGTTTCGCCGTAACAGCAGAGGGCCAGTGGGAGGAATGTCCCGAGGCACTTCGCTCCGCCCTTAAAAATGTCACCCTCGCGTTCCAGAATATTGACAGTTATGAGATCGGTATTTCGGATATTGATCATTATTATGAGTATCTTGGAGGCGTTTCAAAAACTGTGGAGCACCTGAGCAAGGCAAAACCGAAAGTGATGGTAGGCGACATCGACGGTACCGGAAAAAAACAGAGAATCTGTTCGCTCGAAAAAATGGTTTCGCTCGAGGCCCGCACGAAAATGCTCAACCCGAAGTGGTATGAATCCATGCTCGAGCACGGATACGAGGGAGTCAGGGAAATCGAGGCCCATCTCGGCAACACCTATGGTTGGAGCGCAACTGCATCTGCAGTGAACAAGTGGACATACGACCAGTTCAATGCCACTTTCCTGCAGGACAGCGCGATGCTCGAACGTCTCGCTTCGCTCAACCCGCAGGCAACCATGTCGATGACACAGCGGCTTCTCGAAGCAAACTCCAGGGGGTTCTGGGAAGCTGATGACGGAGTGATCGAAAAGCTTCAAGATATCTATGCTGATCTTGAAACAAGAATGGAAGGTGCACATATCGAGCACCGGTAAACGATTTAAATTAAGTCAACCTTGCAACGTAATACACATACCATGAGCAGCACCTCTTTCAATGCCGAAGAACACAAGAAAATGCTTCGTACCTATTTCAACGGACAGGGATTTCATCGCTGGGCGTCGATTTACGGTAACGACAAGCTTTCAACCGTCAGAAACACAGTCCGGCAGGGCCATGCGGTTATGATGGACAAGGCTTTTGATTGGCTGCAGCAGCTTGGGCTCCCTCAAGGGGCGACAATTCTCGATGCCGGTTGCGGAACAGGACTTTTCAGCATAAGACTTGCGAAGGCAGGATACAAAGTCAAGTCAGTTGATATAGCCTCTCAAATGGTTGACAAGGCAAAAGCCGATGCTATCAAACAGGGGGTCAAAAAAAACATTGAATTCGAAGTGAACACCATAGAATCAGTGTCCGGCACCTATGACGCTGTGGTCTGCTTCGACGTACTGATCCATTACCCGTCGGAAGGCTTTCTTCAGGCGTTCGGCAACCTGGCCCGCCTTACAAAAGGGCCTGTCATTTTCACTTACGCCCCATACAACAGGATCCTTGCATTGCAGCACTGGATCGGCGGATATTTCCCTAAAAAGGAACGCCGGACAACCATCCAGATGATCACTGATGAACAGATGAACAAGGCCATGAAAACAACCGGGATGCAGGTCAACAAACATGAGAAGATCAGTTGGGGTTTTTACCATACCATGCTGATGAGTGCTTCTCACAACTGAGCTCCTGCATGAAAACCTTATGAATTTTTTATAAATTAATTGTAAATTAAAGTTCAGGGATTTTTTAATTGACGGAAAGCATTATCCCCATTGCAGTCCCTGTTTTGTAAAACTATATACCTGGAGGGTGGTTACCGATGAAAATTCTGATGATTCAGCCTAATTATCATTCCGGCGGAGCTGAAATTGCTGGCAACTGGACGCCAAGCTGGGTTGCCTATATCGGTGGCGCCCTGAAGCACGCAGGATTCGATCAGGTCCGTTTTGTCGATGCGATGGCTGATGACCTGCCCGATGAACAGATCGAGGAAATTATCCGGAAAAACAAGCCGGATGTAGTTATGACGACCAATATCACCCCTTCCATCTTCAAGGCGCAGGATATCATGAAAATCGCCAAGAAGGTCAACAGGAACATCAGGACCATCATGGGGGGCATACACTCTACCTTCATGTACCCGCAGGTACTGAGCGAAGCGGCTGAAACCGATTACATCATCCGCGGAGAAGGTGAAGAAGTTGCCGTCAACCTCATCAAGTCCATCGCTGCCGGCACTGACAAACAGGATCGTGCCGAAATCACCGGCATCGCATATATCGACGATGACGGCAAGGTATTTGCCACCGCCGCGCATCCGGTCATCGAGGACCTCGACACCCTCACGCCGGACTGGAGCCTGTACGACTGGGATAAATATATTTATACCCCACTCAATTGCCGACTTGCGGTGCCTAACTTCGCGAGAGGATGCCCGTTCACCTGCACGTTCTGCTCGCAGTGGCAGTTCTGGCGCCGTTACCGTGCCCGCAGCCCGAAACATTTCGTGGACGAAATAGAAATTCTGGTAAAAAAATACAACGTCGGCTTCTTCATTCTCGCCGACGAGGAACCGACCATCAACAAGCAGAAGTTCGTGGCGCTCTGCCAGGAGCTGATCGACCGCAAGCTCAACGTCACCTGGGGCATCAATACCCGCGTGACAGACATCATGCGTGACGAAGACCTGCTGCCCTTCTTCCGCAAGGCAGGACTGGTGCATGTTTCGCTCGGAACAGAAGCGGCAAGCCAGATGAACCTGAACCGCTTCCGCAAGGAAACCACGATCGAAGAGAACAAATTCGCCATCAAGATGCTCCAGAAAAACGGCATCGTGGCAGAAGCTCAGTTCGTCATGGGACTCGAGCACGAAACTATGGAAACCATCGAGGAGACCTATCAGCTCTGCAAGGACTGGGATCCCGACATGGCAAACTGGACCATCTATACGCCATGGCCCTTCTCCGACCTTTTCAAGGAGCTTGGCGACAGGGTCGAAGTCCGCGACTATTCACGCTACAACTTCGTCTCGCCGATCATCAAGCCGGATAACATGGAAAGAGAGGACGTGCTGAAAGGCGTGCTGAAATCCTATGCGCGTTTCTATGCACGCAAGACATTCTTCAGCTACCCGTGGATCAAGGACCCCTATGTCCGCAAATACATGCTCGGCTGTCTTAAGGCATTTGCCCAGACAACGATCACCAAGCGCTTCTACGATATCGATCGCGTAAAGACCAAAAACCGCAAGATCGAAATCGACCTCGGGTTCGACAAGTCGAGGATCCTCACACAGGACGAGGTAAAGAACCTCAAGGAACTGCGTCCGGAAATGGTTGCCGACATGAGCTTCGGTCTGAAGGAGGCTGGATACCAGCGCGAACACGACGAACATGACTGGGATGCATTCGATGAAACCACCATAAAGGACCGCACCTCGTCAACCGTCCGCAACTGCTGACCTGCATTACAAAACGTACAGATACAGAAAAACCTCCAGACTTCAGGAGGTTTTTCTGTTTTCAGCTTCTCTTTCCTAATCGGGTCACTTGACCTCGATTTCCTTGCCTTTCTTCGGTTCTGCTTCTTTTTTAGGAATGGTGACTTTCAGTACCCCGTTGTCATAAGAAGCCGAAATATTCTCGGCATCGACATTTTCACCGACTGAAAAACTTCTGCTCATACTTCCCCAGGATCTCTCGATCCGATGATAACCCTTTTTCGTTTCTTCCTCCTCCTGCTTCCTTTCGGCACTGATACATAGAACATCATCTTCAAGCGAAACTTTGACATCTTCCTTACTCATGCCGGGCATATCGGCAGATACATAGAGGGCCTTTTCGTCCTCGCTGATATCCACCTTGAAGGAAGGAGTAATCATCGAGGAAAAGAAAGGTGATACCTTGTCGTTGAAAACATCTTCGAACATTTTGATTGGGTCCCTTCCATAAAGTTTCAGTGCCATGGCTGATCTCCATTTCTGATAATTATACCGTTAGTAGTATTCAGTTAATGTCTGCATAATATCAACATAATCCAGCATTGAAAAATTCCCTTCCGCTTAAACGTTTCACCAGAGGATCCCGGCTGATCAGTCCTTTCGTTCTTTTTTCCAGGCAGCTCATGAATAAATTATACCCGGGTTCAACCATGTAAACCTTCCGGTACTGGTTCGATCACTTTCCATCGGTTATGAAGCCAGAACCACTCTTCGGGATACTGGTAAACAGCTTTTTCAATTATCCTGGTATAACGCCTGGCAATTTCTTCGATATCAGTTTTTGAGGTTCCGAATCCAGTAGTATCAATTTCTTCAATATCAGCAACATATCGGCCGTTGCCGACCCTGCGACACAAAGCAACAAACAATGGCACACCTGCCTTCAAGGCAAAAAAAGCCGGCCCAAGAAAAACTGAAGTACGGCGGCCCATAAATTCAGTGAAAAAACCGGCACTCGGATCGGACTGATCGCCCAGAAGAGTCAGAATCCCTCCTTGCTGCAAGGTTCTCAATCCTTCGCGAAGAGCCCGGTTATCGTAAACAATCTGATTGCCGCGCAATGTTCTGATCTCGTTCATCCTGCGGTCAATTGCTTTATTGGTCAGTTCTTTCACAACTATGGTATGAGAATGCATCAGTAATCCGCTGCAGAAAGCGAGAAGCTCCCAGTTTCCAAAATGTGCCGAAACCAGCACTCCCCCTTTTTTCTGATCGATCGTTTTTGAAAGGATCGCTTTAGTGTCAAGTTCCAGAAAACGCGCGGCATCTTCTGCTGTTTTTATCATGGGCAGACGGACCGTTTCAATGATATTTTCAGCCTGATTACGATAGACTTGGCGGGCTTTCGCATTTATTTCGGAGCTGTCCTTGTCAGGAAAAGCCCGTGACAGGTTTTCTATAACGAGTTTTCGTCTTGTTTGCAGGATGTAAAAGACAAAATCACCAAGGAAACGAGCAATGGCTGCAGATGCTTTCAAACTTACACTCCTGATCAGAATGGCAAAAAACGACATGATGCTGACAAGAATTTTTTCCGTTGCCCTGTCGTTTTTTATCCGGATGAGTTTCATAAATAATCAGCTGTATTTTATAATTCGGACGATACAGATGGATAAGGTAAATTGAAAAAATAATCGGCAATTTACTCCTTTACCTGAAAGTGATCCAATCTTTATAAAAAAAGCAAGGGCATGAATTTTTCCGACAAGCTTGTCACACGTTCTGATGCAATTGAAAAAGTCCGTTCCTGGCAGTTATCAGGACAAAAGGTTGTTTTTTCAAACGGATGCTTCGATATCATGCACGCCGGACATGTTTCATACCTCTCTGCAGCAAGGCTGCTCGGCGACAAACTTGTCATCGGTCTCAACAGCGACGAATCCGTCCGGAGGCTGAAAGGCCCGCAGAGGCCTGTCTGCTGCGAAGCCGATCGAGCTACGGTCCTTTCAGCACTTGAAGCGGTTGATGCCGTAACACTCTTTGACGAAGACACTCCTGAAAACCTTATCAATATCCTGCTGCCGGATATCCTTGTCAAGGGAGCCGACTGGGATGTCGACCAGATTGCGGGAGCCGGAGCTGTTCTCGAACACGGAGGGCAGGTACTTACGCTTCCGCTGCTCGAAGGGCGCTCGACAAGCGGCATCATAGAAAAAATCATTCGTATCTATTCTCAATCCCTGATCAGCGGTGAAACGCATTAAACATTATTCGGTTATCATATTGATAGCGTTTTCAGGGTTCGTGCTGTTTCTTTCGCTGGTTTCATTACTGGTACTGAACAGCGGAATTCTCGACCTCTGGGCAAAAAACAGGGTAGTATCCCTTTTCAACGAACAGTTTTTCAGCAGGCTCGATATTGAGGAACTGCACCTGAAATTTCCAAACAATGTTGTCCTGATAAATCCCCGTATTTATGACCTGAAAGAAAACAAGCCCGCACTTGAAGCTCGCCGTGTTTCTATGAAATTCAATTTTCTGACGGTGCTTCAGCCGAAAATAAAAAATCTCTACCTGCGCAGTCTCGATGCCGATTCTCTCAGTATCGATATTGTCGAAGGCGATAACGGAAAACTCAATCTTCAACGAATTTTCAAGCCACGGGGCCCTGACTCGACCAGATTTCCCATAGAACATTTTTTCTGTAAAAAACTTAAGCTGGACCGTAGCAGCCTTTCGTTCACCGGCAATAAAAAACATGCGGCAAACATCGATCTTGCATTGAAAGATGTATCGATGTCGCTCTCGTCCTTCAGCGCAATGAAAAATGAACTGAAAGGCTCCCTTGATCAGTTGCTGTTCAACATACCTCGTCACCGCTTCTCCTTGCTGCAGGCATCAGGAAAATTCCAGTTTTCGGAAAACCGTTCAGAAGTACTGGTCTTCAAAGCTGAAAGCAATAAAAGCCGTGCGGAGCTGTCAGCAACAATAGACCATTTCAATATTTTCTCATCGAGTCCTCTCACAAAGGAAATCAACCTGAGCACCTCATTCCTGAATATCCGGCAGCTTGACCTCCACAGTGACGATATCAGGATGTTTTACCCTGCATTCGATCTGCCGCCCGGCATCTATTCGCTCAAGGGAAATGCAAAAGGCAAAGCCGATAACATTGATATACTTGATGCCCGCTTGACGCATCTTGACAGTAAGCTCGTTCTGAAGGGAAAAGTAATCAACCTGCAGAACAATAAAGCACTTGCCTATCAGCTTGAATGTGACAGTTCCAGGATTGCCGAACCTTTTCTTGAATCATTCCTGAAAGATAACTCCCACAAGGAACTTGCAAGAAGGACCGGAAATATAACCTTTATTGGCCAGGCAAAAGGGTCGCTTCACGCCGTACAATCGAAAATGAACTTCCTATCCGGGCTCGGTGAAGCCTCGCTGGATGCATCGATCGCTGCAGAAGAAACCCGTCGGCTTTCCGCCAAAGGAACCTTTGTCCTGAAAAAATTTCAGCTCCACAAGGTTATCGCCGACGGGAAAGGAAAAAGCCTTTTGAATGCCGAAGGAAGTTTTGAAGGGAAAAAATCCGCAAACAGCGAGTACCTGCTGAAGCTGGAAACGAAAATCTCCAATTCGTTCTGGCTGGATCAACCGGTTCAGGACGGTTCACTTTCCGTAAGCTATGAAAACCGGATGCTCGATACATCCGTTTCACTGACAGACAAACTCTCAAGCTTCACGCTCACTGGCGGAATAGACTGGAAAGACAAATCGCCCCGATACCATGCTGCAGGCAAAGCTGTAAACGTAGACATATCAAAAGCCACGGGGCAGGGAAAATTCAGGACCGACCTGAACGGAAACTACACCCTGCAGGGAAACGGGTTTGATCCGGGCATGATCAACATCGCGGCTTCCATGCAGTTTTCGCCGTCGACGATCAATGGCTATCAGCTTAAAGACAGATCGAAAATCACAGCTCAAATAGAACAGACCCCTCAATCCTCGAAAGCCGGTATCACCAGCGATTTTCTTGACATTCAGGCGGAAGGCGACTACAGCTTCAGGGAACTTCTTGATCTTGGAAAATTCGTCGCCTCAGGAGTTTCAAAAGAAATCTACACACAGAATATCTGGCACTCCACTTCTCTTATTCCCTGGTCGCCAGCAGACACTCCGGCAAAACCGTTTACCGTGAAATATCGGGTCTCGGTTAAAGACATCTCGCCTCTTGCACTGATCCTGCCTGTACAAGGATTCAGTATCCAGGGCAACGCAGAAGGACATGCCGTCTACCGGAACGGCCAGTGCACCATCGGCTCATCGCTCAATATTGCCAGGTTCCAGGCAGAAAAAAACTTTCTGCTGGAAAACGTTTCAGGTGACATCTCTCTCGAATGCGGCAGAAACGGCGTCTCGAAAGCTGCCGCTTATGGTAAAGCCGCATCGGCAGCCATTTCTGAAAAAAAAATCGGCGCGCCGGTTTTTTCAGGCAACTATACACCCTCACATCTGGACGCTTCTCTTGAACTGGCCGTTCCGAAACCTGCACAAAATTTTTCGGCCAAATTTGCAACTACAAGAAACGGCAACCAGTATGACCTTGTTTTCAATCAGCTTGCAATAAAAGATGCTGCAGGAAGCTGGCAGGCTGCGCCCGGATCTCATATGACACTGGCCAGGGCGTCAGCGAAATTTTATCGTTTCACCGTTGCAAAAGGGGGGCAGCAGGCAGTATTCGATGGAGAACTCAGCAATACGCAGGCAGGAACCTTTCAATGCATGATTTCAAATATTGATGTCAACGAACTGAAACGTTTTTACCTTGACCCCGCCCTGGATAAACTGTCCGGCATCATCAATGCCTCTTTGACGGTAAGCGGTTCTCCGGGGTCGAAAACGAGCTCTCTCAAGATTAGCGGACAGAAGCTCCGTTATGACAAAGTCGTTATTGGCAGCCTGCAGGCCAATGCCACCCATAATGGCAGCCTGCTGCGGTTTGATATGCACAGCAGACCGGCCGCTAACGAAACATCGATCCCGATGAATGTCATCGATGGAAGCGGGACCATTCCACTCGTCCTGAATTACTACCCGTTGACGGTAAAGATACCGGAACAGCAGACGATAAATGCATCTTTCAGGTCAGATAACCTCTCTGCCCAGTTTCTCGAGTATATATTACCCCTTTTTGAATCGGCTGAAGGCATCATTCCAACCACGCTTCGCATCGAAGGCAGGACTCCCAGACCTGACATTTACCTGACCAGTACGCTGCGGAACACCGGAATCACGATTGCTCCTACGCAGGTCTCATACAGGCTTAACGGTGAAGTCCTAATAACACCGCAGGCAATGGAACTCAGAAACATAAACGTCAGCGACAACCAGAACGGCAGCGGAAAAATTAGCGGCATGGTCAAGCTGGTAAAAATGGAGCCTCAGGAACTGTCATTAGGGGGAAAATTCAACAAGCTTCTGCTGTTCGACAAGAAAGACAAAAAAGACGAAACCTCATTCGGAACCGTGACTGGATCAACGGACAACATCCTGTTTCACGGAACACTCTCGGCACCGATAATTGAAGGCGAACTGATGGTTGATTCCGCAAACTTCTCCCTTTACCGCTTCGGCGCAAACGAAAGTGCAAAGTATGCAGGTGTCGATAAATTTATTGAATTCATTCCCCGTTATCCGTCACCCAGCGCTCCTGTTATCGAAAAGAAAGAAAGCCCGGCCGATTTCTACTTTTCGATCATCGATATCCTTCAGATTAAAAACCTCAGGCTCAGCAACGCAGAGCCGCTCAAATGCTCCATTATTTTTGACAGGATCAGGGGGGAACAGATTGAAACCTCGCTCAACAACCTTTCGCTGCTTGTCAATAAAAACAGTCAGCAATACCGCCTTTTCGGATCGGTAAACATTACTGGAGGCAAATACAAGTTTTCAAATTCAAGTTTCGATCTGCAGGACGGAGGTAAGATAACCTGGAACAATGCCGACATCCGCAACGGTGTGATGGATAATCTGTTCGGAAGCAAACTCGTCAATGCCGCAAGCATCCAGACAGGCGAACGAGACAATGTCAGACTTCTCATCGCCATCAACGGGACGCTCAACGAACCTAAAGTGGTAATGGGATATTACCTGAACGAACAATCGCAGCCTTATGCGTCCGTCAACATGATCGGCGGACAACCCAGCCAGATAGATCCCAATGCGGAGCTGAACTTCATCACCATGATGTTTTCGAAACAATGGTACATCAGGCCTGGCGGAACATCACAGTACGCAAACGCTGCAGTTTCCAATGTCGGAATCTCTGCCGGAACAGGGCTCCTCTCCTCGAGGATTTCAAAAGCTATCGAAGATATAGCCGGACTGGAAAGCTTCAATGTCAATATGGGTGTTGACAAACGCGGTGAAGTCAGCGGCCTTGACCTGTATTTTGCGCTCAAGGTCCCCGGCACAAGCGGAAAAATGCGTTTTATCGGAACCGGAACATCAATCGGCTCAAGACAAACGGTCACGAACGACAGTTACGGCATGTCCCAAAAAATCGAATACCGGGTTACACCGAAAATTTATATAGAAGCTTCGAGATCATACGGTCAGATCAACAATTCGATTTCGAACAGTTCACTGCAGAAACCGGCGGAAACCTGGGGGCTCAGCGTCTCGTATAAAGAACGTTTCCAGACATGGGACCAGTTCTGGAAACGTCTGATCCCTTCTTCTGACAAAAACAAATAAATGCACGATGATTTTTTAAATTGTGCGTAAACTATTTATTAATAAACCGTTCGGGGAATACATCTTGAGAGGGAAAAACATAATTGTCGGCATATGCGGAGGTATTGCAGCCTATAAAACACCGCATCTCGTGAGGCTGCTGAAAAAAAGCGGTGCGAATGTGAAAGTTGCACTGACTGATGCCGGTGCTCGATTTGTGAGCGAACTTTCTCTCGCAACTGTTTCACAGGAACAGGTGTACCGTTCAATGTTTCCTCCAACCGACAAGGCCGGAATGGATTTCACCCGTCATATCTCGCTCGGAGAGTGGGCCGATGCTCTTGTTATCGCACCGGCCACAGCAAACACAATCGCAAAACTTGCTTCAGGTCTTTGCGATGATATGCTTACGGCATGTTTTATTACCCTCCGGCCCGGAAAACCGGTCCTGATTTTCCCGGCAATGGACGGACAGATGTTTCTCTCGCCTTCTGTTCAGAGAAATATCAGCACCCTCGCCGGCCAGGGTGCAATAATTGTAAATCCGGAAAGCGGCGATCTCGCATCGGGTCAATGCGGAACCGGACGAATGCCGGAACCGGAATCGATTGTCCGGGATATTGAAAAAGCAATGCATTCTTCCATGAAGCGGTCCCTGCTTCATGGAAAAACCATTGTTGTCACAGCGGGACCTACCAGGGAAAAAATTGATGAAGTCCGGTTCATTTCCAATTACTCTTCCGGAAAAATGGGCTTTGCCATTGCCCGTGCAGCCGCCTTGCGAGGAGCAAAGGTCACACTCATTGCAGGACCGGTCAATCTTGAGACTCCTCCCGGTGTTGAACGCCTCGATATCGAATCAGCAGTTGAAATGCATGCCGCAGCCGTGAACTTTTTCAGTTCATGTGACATTTTCATAGGTGCAGCTGCTCTTGCCGATTACCGTCCTTCAGTATATTACCGCGGTAAAATGAAAAAAGAGAGCGACGAACTGCAATGCACCCTTGTTAAAAATCCTGATATACTTGCCGATTTCGGCAGCCAGAAAACCGGAGGCCAGCTTGCCATCGGGTTCGCTCTCGAACAGGAAAACGGTTTGGAAAACGCCAGGAAAAAACTCGAATCGAAAAATCTGGATCTGATTGCGCTCAACTTTTTCGACCGGAAAACATCCGGCTTTGAAGTCGATACAAATATTCTTACCCTGATAAATCGAGAGGGTGAAATCACCGAACTCCCGCAGTTGAACAAGGACGAAGCCGCCCGGAAACTTCTTGACACGATAGAAGTAATCTGCCGGAAAACAAGTATTGATACCTGAAAGAGCAATCGTTTCATGCAGGGAAATTTATTTGATGCCGTTGAAAGAACACCGGCTGCACCAGAAAAAAAAGCTTCATCCGCCGATGAACTGGCCCGGTTGTTCAATACATCAAAAGAGTGCCGTAAATGCAGGCTTTCCGCATCAAGACTGAATTTTGTCTTTGGCGAAGGCAGCCCTGCGGCAGACATTTTTGTAATAGGCGAAGCACCTGGTGCAGAAGAAGATGCCTCAGGCAGACCTTTTGTCGGCAGGTCCGGCCAGTTGCTCGACAAAATCCTGCAGGCTGTCAATTTTGAACGGAAAGATGTGTATATAGGTAATATTATCAAATGCCGTCCGCCGCAGAACCGCAATCCGATGGAGGACGAAATTGCCTGCTGTATGCCCTGGCTTCTTGAACAGCTCAGTATAATCAGACCGAAACTGATTCTTCTTCTTGGAAAAGTCGCAGCCAATACCATCCTTGACAACCGGCTTTCCATGGGAGCGATGAGAGGAAAAATAATCAGATGGAAGGAGTTCGACTGTTTTGTGACCTATCATCCTGCCGCCCTGCTGCGCAATCCAGGATGGAAACGGGGATGCTGGGAAGATGTACAAATGATGAGACGACATTATGACAAACTCTGTGCATCAGGCACGATTCAAGACAGGATAAGCGAACGATGATAAAGCAAGCAAACGATATCCTGGATTTCACCAAGGATATCGATTTCAGCAAGGAAAGCAGGATACCTCCCTATTCCACTGAAATCGAGCAGGAAGTCCTGGCCTGTATTCTTCTTGAAGATGATCCCATAGAACAGGTTATCCAGATATTCGGCGACAACAGGGAAGAGGTTTTTTACGAGAAACGCCACCAGATCATTTTCAAGGCGATGATGCAGCTGTACAACAAACGGCAGGCTATAGACATCATCACGGTAAGCGAAGAGCTGCTGAAAATGAGCGAGCTCGAAAATGTCGGAGGCAGGCACTACCTTGCAGAACTTTCCGGCAAAGTTATCAGCGCGGCGAACATCGAGTATTATGCCCGCCTTTCGAAGGAAAAATACCTTTATCGCCGTATGATTTCCATATCGGCAAAAATATCTTCCACCGCCTACGGCTCGTCGATGGATATTTTTGATCTTGTTGAACATGCCTCACAGCAGTTTTTCAACATATCCCAGGCCGGAATCAAAAAGAAAGCGACCCCGATAAAGGAACTTGTGAAAAACGGTATCAGGATGCTCGAAAACCTGAGGGAATCACAATCTTCCGTTACCGGCGTCGCTTCAGGTTTTTCCGATCTCGACCAGATGACGGCCGGGTTTCAGCCTTCCGACATGATCATAATTGCAGCAAGGCCTTCGGCAGGTAAAACCGCCTTTTCCCTTGCGCTTGCAAGAAATGCCGCTGTAAATTTCGATACTCCCGTGCTGTTTTTCAGTCTTGAAATGGCGGAAGTACAGCTCGCGATCAGGCTCATGTGCGCCGAAGCGCGTGTCGAATCCCAGCTCGTAAGGACAGGGCGCATCACTCCGAAAATGATGGGAGACATAATCAACAGCATGGACAAGCTCAATGAAGCGAAATTGTTCATAGACGATACTCCCGGTATTTCGATCATGGAGCTTGCGGCAAAGACACGCAGGATGAAACAGGAACAAAACATCGGCATGGTCGTGGTTGATTACCTTCAGCTTGTAACGCCGGTCCGTGACGGCAAGTCAAACAGGGAACAGGAGATCGCCCAGATATCGAGGTCACTGAAAGCACTTGCAAAGGAACTCAACATTCCGGTCATTGCCCTTGCACAGCTCAATCGCTCCGTCGAACAACGCTCAGGCGACCGGAGACCCCAACTCAGCGATTTGAGGGAATCAGGCTCCATCGAACAGGATGCTGACGTGGTCATGTTCCTGTCTCGTCCCGAAATGTACGGCAAAACAACCTTCGAAGACGGTGCTTCCACCAAAGACGTCGTGGAAGTTATCATAGGCAAACAGAGAAACGGCCCGATCGGAGACATAAGGTTGTTGTTCCTTAAAAATTACGGCCGTTTTCAATCCATGGCAAATACCTATATTACCGGAGGCGGAGAAGTCACTTATTCACCTGAACAGGAGGGCTTTCAACCTGCACTGCCCGATCCGGGTAAAATGAATGCCGGTTCATTTATAACTCATGATGATGCACCCTTTTAAGTATTAGCTATGTCAGAAAAAAAATCCCCCGCTGACGTCGGAATCAAAGCAAAAAAAACAGAAACAGTTGTGAAGGGCACCGAGAAGACCATAAATAAAAAGGAAGAAATCTATACCGGCATCGGCGCATCAAGAGGCATTGCCATCGGAGAGTGCTATGCATTCGTGAAGGAACAGGGCGAACACGACTTCCGCAAACTCGAGGAAAAAGACGTCACGGAAGAAGTTGAACGTTTTCTTGCCGCTCTGCGGCGTTCGGAAAAAGAGCTGAAAAAAATAGAGAAAGTTACGACCCGGAAACTCGGCAAAGGATATTCCGACCTCTTTCAGGCCCAGATCATGGTCCTCCACGATCCTGTACTCGTAAAAGCCATTTCAAACCGAATCCTCTCGGAACACAAACCAGCACATGTCGTTATTGAAGAAGAGTTTGACCAGTATGTCGAGAAACTCAAGAATTCCGATGAACTGCTGTTCCGTGAACGTGCTGACGATCTACAGGATATCAAGGACCGGATCATCAGAAACCTTCATATAAAAAAGCTTCATTCATGGCTTCCGGAAGGTGTTATTGTTGTATCCTACCACCTTTCACCGGCTGACGTCATTCTGCTGAGCCGCAGCAACATCAAGGGCTTCATCACCGATACCGGAGGGAAAACCTCCCATATTTCGCTTATCTGCAAGTCCCTGAACATACCGATCGTCGTTGGATTCGGAAACCTCTCACAGAAGGTATCGACCGGTATGAAGATGATCCTTGACGCAAGTACCGGAAAGGTTATCATCAACCCTGAAGAAAAAACGCTTGCATATTATACTGAAAAGCAGAAGGATGAAAAACAGATTGAAGACAATGCTTCCCTTACAGCCGAACTTCCTGCAACAACAAAATGCGGTGTCAGGATCACCTTCTATGCAAATATCGATTTCAAGGAGGAACTGGATACCATAAAAGCATCAGGTGCAGAAGGCGTCGGACTCTACAGAAGCGAAAACCTTTTTACCGACGGCACGAAAACGCCGAGGGAGTCCCTGCAGTATGCCTATTACCGTGAAATGGCCGACACCATCAATCCGATGCCTATCGATATCCGCCTTTTCGATATAGGTGGAGACAAACTGCTCTATTCACCTATAAAGGAACCGAATCCGAACCTTGGCTGGAGAGGCATCAGGATACTCATCGATATCCCTGATATCCTCGAAGCACAGATCAGGGCGATCGTACGGGCAAACACCCATGGCAACATCGACATCCTCATTCCCATGATCGTTTCGATCGATGAAATACGGCAGGTCCGGTCAGTTGTCGACAAAGCTTTTGCTGAACTTGAAAAGGAAGACTCCATGATCGAAAAGCCGGAAATCGGCGCAATGATCGAGGTGCCCGCTGCCGTTGAACTGATCGATGAAATCACCAGATACGTAGATTTTATCAGTATCGGCACCAATGATCTGACTCAGTACACCCTTGCCGTCGACAGAAACAACATCATTGTACAGGACCTGTTCGAAACATTCCACCCTGCAATAATCCGCCAGCTCTTCAGGATTATCAGTGCGGCACAGAGAAACCGCTGCAGGACAATGCTCTGCGGTGATATGGGATCGAATCCTCTGGCACTGCCATTCCTGATCGGATGCGGACTGAAACGGTTCAGCGTGGTCGTTTCCGATATTCCCAACCTGAAAACACAGGTATCGCGTTATACGCTTGCCGAGACCGAGGAACTTGCCCACAAGTGCCTTGCGTTTCAAACGGCTTCAGAAATAAAAAGCTGCCTGGAAGCGTTCCAGGCAGCTCATTGATCTACCATTCCGATTCAGGATCACAGGTCAGGATTCAGGGCCTGAGGTCCTCGATTTTCGAGTTTTTACGGACCGAATCGAAATATTCCTCCATTGTCTGCTGCTGTTTGACCTGAAGAAGCTGAGGGGCGATCTTGACCGTCTCAGCTTTGAGGTCGACACCTTCCGGCAGAGCTTTCCTCGTAACCATGACAAGAGCATAACCGCTGGCTGTCTTTACCGGAGCAGACAATTTTCCGTTATCGAGACCTGATATTGCCTCGACAAGAGGCCTGTCATTACCGTAACCAGGTATAAATGCATCGCTCCAGCGGATTTCCTCGGCTGTCACAACATTGACTCCCGGATTTGCTGCAGCAATTTTCTCAAGCGTCGCACCCGGAGCCTTTGCCATCGAGGCAAGCTTTTTCTCCAGTGCAGCTCCTTTTTTCTCTCTTACCAGCTCAGCCGTAATCCTTTGCTTCAGTTCCTGGTCGAGCAACCGGTAGCCGGTATCGTTCATCGCAGTCAGGCGCATGATATAAAAACCTTTTTCAGTTTCGATCACATCCGAAATCTCACCCTCCTTGGACTTGAATGCAAACGAAGAGATTTTATCACTGTAACCTATTGACGGAACAGGCATACGTTTTCCGAATTCTCCTGTCTTCTCGATTTGAAGTTTCTGTGAAGCCGCGGCCTTGTCGAGGCCTGCCGACTTGGCGGTCATCTGGAAAGCCATGGCAATCCGCCTCCTGCTGTCCGCGGTTTCCGTAGAAGGCTTGATATTCCGGACGATTTCCGAACAGACTATGGCTTTCTGGTCGAAACCGGTAACCTTGATGATGTGCAGACCGAACTGTGTCTGGACCGGCCCTATGACAGCTCCAGGACTGGCTTTGAAAACAGCTTCGGAAAAAGCCGGCACCATTTTGTCCTTGCTGAACCATCCGATGTCACCACCGTTAGCAGCGCTGCCGGGATCAGCGGAATATTTCCTGGCAAGTTCCTCAAAAGGCACTCCTGCCTGTAGCTGTTTGAAAATCAGCGGAATCAGCTCGCGAACCTTCTGTATATCACTGCTGTTTGAAGGATTGACCCGCAGCAGGATATGTGAGGCTCTTGCAACAGGCTGAGCAGATGTGGTTACCTCCCTCACCTTGATCAGCCGGTACTCACCCCTGTCGGCTACTGGACCGATCATTGCTCCGGGTTTGAGGTTCGATGGATTGAACACAACACTGGCGGCTGCCTCGGAAAAATTCGAACGGTTGTACTTTACATTGATGCCGGTCGGCCGGTCGCTCTGCAGTTTGACAAATTCGCTGTCGCTCTTGGCCCCTGAAAATTCCGCACGAAGAGCGTCAAGCTCGGTGCGGGAACTCAGACTGTCTTTCGATGAAGGGATCAGCGGAAAAAAGACATAATCGGCTTTCCTCGATGGAACCTGTTTGAAAAGCTCTTTATGTTCGTCGTAATATTTTTTTATTTCATCTTCTTTTACAGGATAATTGCTGTCCGGCCCGGCAAAGCTGAACGGGAAAGGAATAAAAGAGGCTGAAAAACGGGAAAGCTGCCTTTTGACAATATCATCGATATCGCTGCCGTTAACATGGTCGAGCGACTGAAGCGCCCTGATAAGTTTACTGATTTTCAGTTCCCTTCGTACGATCTTTTCAACCTGGAGCCAGAGATCCTTGGCCCGCGGGTCACGACGCGCAGCTTCAAGTTTCTTGCGGTCAATGGTTCCTGTAGCAGGATCGGTGAAATTCTGACGGATCACCATTGGCGGATTCGGACCATCGAGAGCTTCGACAACTTCCTGGTCCTGCAGCGTAATGCCGAATTTTTCCAACTGCTGCTCGAGCAGGGTCTGATCGACAACAACCTTCCATGCCTGTTCCTGCATGCCAAGTTCGATTTCAGGGGTAATCTCGGTCGACGAATTGGTTCTCCGGAAATTCTCTGATATCTCCTTGTATATTTCATCATACTGGCTGTAAGGAATTTCCTTCCCATTTACCTTGCCGGCGAGATTCATCTTGCCCTTGCCGGAAAATCCACCAGTGTACTGCATACCCCACTCAAAAACGATCAACGCAAGAAACGCGATCAAAAGGGTAAATAAAATAACATGCGTTTTATCCCGCAAGCTGGTCATGAAACCCATAAATCATCCCTTCATTAATGTGTTGTTAAAAAACAGTTGAGTCCCAACCTTCCTTGCCGACAAGAGGGACAAAAACAAAATGGTGAAAGGCTTCCCTGCTGTAAGCTCCACCATGCCTCCGGATAACGGTCATCTGCTGCGAATCATGGCTGCCCAGTGGGATAACCATACATCCGTTTTCCGCAAGCTGCCCGAGAAGCGGTCCAGGTTCCTTCGGAGCGCCTGCGGTAACAATGATACCATCGAACGGAGCCTCTTCCGGCCACCCGAGGGTACCGTCTCGCAAACTGCATGCTATATCGAGACCAAGCCGTAAAAAAATATCTTCGGCCCTTTCTTTCAGTTCCGGAATTCTTTCAATCGTATAAACCGAATACCCCAGCGCATCGAGGATAGCGGCCTGGTAACCTGACCCGGTCCCAATCTCGAGTACTTTCCCTGAAGGAACACGCTCCAGAAGCAATGTAGTCATATATGCGACCGTATACGGCTGGGAAATAGTCTGGCCGAAGCCGATGGGATAGGCGCAATCGTTATAGGCAAAATCAATGGTATCCCCTTCAAAAAAAAGGTGACGTTTCACCTGAAGAAATGCATCGAGCACCTTACGGTTATCGATACCGTATTGCCTGAGCGTTTCAACCATCTCCACCCTGCTGAGCTCGAGAAGTTTTTCCGATCGTTCCATTACAAAAAAACTTTGAGCGATTAATCTCCCCTGTATCTGTTCGACACCGTATCTTTCAACAAGTATAACATGCTTCCGTCTTTACATATTCGTTCGATAATATTGCATAAAAACCATAAAAAACAATGACCGGTTTGCAGTTTACCATTTTCGGGAACCCGGCACATGAAGGCACCTATGCCCTCCTGGTCCATGTCTCAAAGCCTCTTGAACTGGCATTCGGCAGATTTCAGGGAGGCAGGGTGATCGCGGTTCCCGAAGGTGATTACATCTACATTGGTTCAGCGCTTGGCGGAAAAAGGGCAGGAAACCCGCTTGCACAAAGACTCCTGCGACACGCGTCGAGGTCCGATGGAAAAAACCATCATGCAATCCGAAAATCTGTCGAAAACCTTTTCTATGATCCGGCAACCAGTCACCGTAACCATATCAGTACCGGCGGAAAAAAACTGCACTGGCACATCGATTACCTGCTGGATTGCACTGAAGCTGAAATCGATCATATCATCATCATACAAAGTCCGCGAAGGCTTGAAGAGAATATATCCGGACTGCTCGGTTCACTCGAAGAAACATCGCTGCTTGCCTATCGTCTCGGCGCTCAGGACAGCAGAAGAAGCACTCATCTGCTGAAGCTTTCGAGCCGGGAAAACATGTTTTTGAATCTCAGAAATGCCATTCCACCGCTTCTTGAACCATAAAGTCCGGAACCGTTAACGTCCAAGCAAAGCTTCGACAAATTTCTCGCGGTCGAACAACTGGAAATCGTCAATTTTCTCGCCAACACCGATATATTTGACCGGCAGATTCAGTTCACGTGAAATGGAAAGCACTATCCCACCTTTCGAAGTGCCGTCAAGCTTGGTGACGATGAGGCCGGTCACATGGACAAATTTTGTAAACTCCCTCGCCTGCATAACAGCATTCTGCCCGGTCGTACCGTCAAGAACCAGCAGCACTTCATGAGGCGCTTCGGGAATTTTCTTTTTAGCAACCCGCATGATTTTCGCGAGCTCTTCCATAAGATGGCTCTTGTTATGAAGCCTGCCGGCCGTATCGACAAGCACTACATCGGAATTGCGGGCTACAGCAGCACTTACTGCGTCGAAAACCACGGATGCGGGATCGGCACCCTGGCCCTGGCCGATCAGCGGAACCCCCGCCCGGTCAGCCCAGATTTTCAGCTGTTCATAAGCGGCAGCCCTGAAAGTGTCGGCTGCGGCAATCATGACTTTCTTTCCGGCCTTTTCATAATGATGGGCAAGCTTTGCGATACTGGTGGTTTTTCCTGCCCCGTTGACTCCGACAATCAGTATCACATAGGGTTTTGCCGGCAGCCTGGCATCGAAATCGAGCGGATGCTCTTCGCCGGTCTCGGTCAGCATAAGCTGGATTTCGTCCATGAGCATCCGGTTGAGCTCCTCTTCGGAACGGTAGGTCTCTTTTTTTGCCCGCTCCGTTATCGCATCGACAATGCCGAGTGTGGTTTCGACGCCAACATCTGCCGCAACGAGAATGGTTTCAAGCTCCTCGAGGAATTCATCATCTATCTCCGTTTTCCCCTGCGTTATGAAGGAAAGTTTTTCACGAAGGGTTTCGCGGGTTTTTCCCAGGCCTTCCTTCAGCCTTGAAATTTTGAACTTATCAAAAAAACCCATAAAAAGAGGTATTGTCCCTGTTAGTGAAAGTCTGCCTCCGGAACTTTGCCGGGAAAAAACAATACCGGCAGACGTGATTTCTTATCCGTATCAATGTACATAAAAATATGCCATATAAAGCTATCAAGGAAATCGGGGAATTCAGGCTTATCGGGAAGATAAGTGAAATAGCCGAACCCACGCTGGAAGCCGTTCCGGATCTGATCAACGGCATCGGCGACGACTGTGCGGTCTACAAGGTATCGGATACACTCCTTCAGGTGGCAACCACCGATATCCTTGTCGACCAGATTCACTTCGATCTCCTGACAACCCCGATAAAACATCTCGGAAGCAAGGCGATCAGCGTCAACGTCTCCGATATCTGCGCCATGAACGCCCTGCCCCGCTACGCCCTTATTTCCCTTGCCATACCTCCATCGTTCACCGTGGAAATGATCGAGGAGCTTTACCGCGGCATGCAGCATGCTGCATTACACTACGGAATCGCCATCGCCGGCGGCGATACCTCTTCGTCACGCTCCGGCCTGGTTATTTCTGTATCCATGGTTGGAGAAGTGCATCCTGACCGGGTAACGCTCCGGAAAGGTGCGGAACCCGGCGACCTTGTCTGCGTTACCGGCGCACTCGGAGGAGCTGCCGCGGGCCTCCGTCTCCTCATGCGGGAAAAGGAGATCATGCTGGAACACATCGAAAACAACGAGCCTTACAACAGGAACGTCATGGCCGACCTTCAGGAATACCGTGAAGCCATAAAACGTCAGCTTCTGCCGCTTGCGCGCCTCGAAACCGTAAGGTTCCTCGAAGCTCAGGGTGTCCGCCCTTCAGCCATGATCGACATTTCAGACGGCCTCAGCTCAGACCTTCAGCATATCTGCAGTCAGTCCGGAACCGGTGCCCTCATCCATGAAAACCGCATCCCGATCCATGCCGAAACACGGCTGATTGCCGATGAACTGCAGCAGGATGCACTGACGTGGGCTTTGACGGGAGGTGAAGATTATGAACTGCTGTTTACCATTCCGAAAAATTGTTCCGGGCTCATCGAGCACAGCAGGGATATTTCGATCATAGGCGAAATCACGGAAGCTGAAGCCGGAATCAGCATTACGGACATATACGGAATGACGATCGACCTGACAGCGATAAAGGGATTCGATCATTTTCAAACCTGAACCGATGCCGCGTTGAATGCGTCATTATCACCGTTTCCGAAATCATTTATTTTTTTGGTAAACCATGTGAAGATAGTAAATTGTTCGACCTCCCAAGGGAAACATGCTGCCGAAGTGGCGGAACTGGTAGACGCCCAGGACTTAAAATCCTGTGTTCAGCAATGGACGTGCGGGTTCGATTCCCGCCTTCGGCACCATACGACACTTCAAGGCCTTCCGGTATTTTTCGTTATACTGTATTGACATCAGAGATACATCGCAGGCGGTAAAAACCATTGATACGAGCCTAAATCGGGGCAATGCAAGACATAAGCATCATTCTCCGGAAAACAGAAACATCTTTTACTCTCCTTTTCAGCCACCATTCACTCAAAATTGAAAACGATCATGAGTTCGGACTTTACGAAGATCCTGCTGAATGAAGACGAAATCCCCCGCCAATGGTACAATATTCAGGCCGACCTGCCTTCACCGCTCCCTCCGCCGGTCGGACCTGACGGAATTCCGATAGGGCCGGACGCTCTTGCAAGGGTTTTCCCGATGAACCTCATCGAACAGGAAGTCAGTACCGAGCGGTGGATCGATATTCCCGAAGAGGTGCTTTCAATCCTGAAAATCTGGAGACCGTCACCACTCTACCGGGCAAGACGCCTTGAAGCCGCATTGCAGACCCCGGCGAAAATATTCTATAAAAACGAAGGCGTTTCTCCTGCCGGAAGTCACAAACCCAATACGGCGGTTCCACAGGCATGGTACAACAAACAGTTCGGCATCAAGCATCTCATCACCGAAACAGGCGCAGGCCAGTGGGGCAGCGCCCTTTCAATGAGCTGCAAGCTCGTCGGCATTGACTGCAAGGTCTTCATGGTCCGTATCAGCTTCGACCAGAAGCCGTTCCGGAAAATCATGATGAAAACATGGGGAGCCGACTGCATCGCAAGCCCGAGCGATCAGACTGAGATTGGAAGAAAAATTCTCGCAGAGACCCCCGACACCCCGGGAAGCCTTGCCATCGCCATCAGCGAGGCGATCGAACAGGCCGTCAGCTACGACGATACCCGCTACGCGCTCGGAAGCGTCCTGAACCATGTCATGATGCATCAGACCATCATCGGCCTCGAAGCGCGCAAGCAGTTCGAAAAGATAAACAGCTATCCCGATATCGTCATCGGCTGCGCCGGAGGCGGATCGAATTTCGCCGGTATCAGCTTCCCTTTCCTGTATGACAAGATCCATGGCAAAAACGTCCAGGTAATCGCAACGGAGCCCGAAGCCTGCCCGACCCTGACCAGAGGACCTTACATCTACGATGCGGGCGATGTGGCGAAAATGACTCCGTTCCTGCCCATGCACAGCCTCGGCCACGGATTCATTCCTCCGGCAATCCATGCCGGCGGACTGCGTTACCATGGCATGGCTCCGCTGGTCAGCCACGTCAAGCAACTCGGACTGATCGAGGCAACGGCAATCGGACAGCTTGAATGTTATGAAGCCGCAATGCTCTTCGCCCATACGGAAGGATTCATTTCCGCTCCTGAAACCTCGCATGCCATAGCGCAGACCATCCGGGAAGCGAAAAAGGCGAAGGAAGAGGGACAGGAAAAGGTCATTCTCATGAACTGGTCGGGCCACGGGCTCATGGACCTGCAGGGTTACGACGCTTACCTTTCGGGAAAACTCAGTGATTATCCGCTTCCGGAAGAGCTTCTGCAGCGTTCCCTTGCCGCGGTCAAAGACCATCCGCCGATCAGGTAAATGATGCAATGAAAAAACCCCGGCAAGCGGGGTTTTTTCATTATACAGCTTCCAGAAATCGTTATTCCCTGTCTATCTTCTCTTCCGGTTTCGTTTCAGTACGGGTTGGTTCGCCGTCGATGAACCTGAGCTCATTGTCTTTCTCATCCAGCGTGATCCTGATGGTACTGCCTTCCGTAAATCGGCCTTTCAGCATCTCTTCAGCGAGAGGATCCTCGACATATTTCTGAAGCGCCCGCTTCAGGGGACGTGCTCCATACTTCTGGTCGTACCCCTTGTCGACAAGGAATTCCTTGGCTTTCTCATCGATCTGAACTTCTATGCCCATTTCATGAAGCCTCTTGAAAAGCTTCCCTGCCGTAATATCGATGATCTTGAAAATATGCTGTTTCTCGAGCGGATGAAAGACCACGATATCATCGATCCTGTTCAGAAATTCAGGGTTGAATACCCGTTTCAGTGCATCCTCGATGGTCGATTTCATCGCCTTGTAGCTTCCTGCCGAATCATCGGGAGCAGTGAAACCCATGCCCGATCCGGCACCGAAACTCTTGATATCCTTCGCTCCGATATTGGAGGTCATGATAATGATGGTGTTGCGAAAGTCGACCTTCCGCCCGAGACCATCGGTAAGCACACCTTCATCAAGCACCTGAAGCAGGATATTGAACACATCTGGATGGGCTTTCTCGATTTCATCGATAAGCACGACAGAATAAGGCTTCCTGCGAACTTTTTCAGTCAGCTGGCCGCCCTCTTCATAACCGACATATCCCGGAGGCGCACCCACAAGTCGGCTGACCGAAAATTTTTCCATGTATTCGCTCATATCGGCCCTGATCAGGGCATCCTCGCTGTCGAAAATATACCTGGTCAAAGCCTTGGCAAGTTCGGTTTTTCCGACGCCGGTCGGGCCGAGGAAAATGAACGAACCGATCGGACGTGAAGGGTCCTTCAGTCCGGCCCTTGTCCTCTGGATAGCCTTTGTAATTTTTTTGATCGCCTCGTCCTGACCGATGACCTCCTTCATGAGGTCGGCCTCCATCGAAAGCAACCTGATGGATTCGGACTGTGCCACCCTGACAACTGGAATACCGGTCATCATGGCAATCACAGAGGTGATATCGGACTCGCTTACTTCGTAAACGCTTTCGGAGGCCTTGTCCTCCCACTCCTGCTTGGCATGCTCGAGAGCTTCGAGAAGATTCTTCTCCTTGTCACGGAGCTTGGCCGCTTCCTCGAAATTCTGCATTTTGACGACCTGATTCTTCTCGTTCTTGATCTCTTCAATGGATTTCTCAAGTTCGAGAATCTCTTTCGGCACGTGGATATTGCTTAAATGAACCCGTGCACCTGCTTCGTCCATGACATCGATAGCCTTGTCGGGAAGAAAACGGTCAGTGATATAGCGCTCAGAAAGTTTTACCGCTTTTTCTATGGCATCTTCCGAATAGTGAACATGATGATGCGACTCGTACTTCGATTTGATATTGTTCAATATCTGGATCGTTTCGTCGACCGATGTCGGTTCAACCATGATTTTCTGGAACCTGCGGTCAAGCGCGCCATCCTTTTCAATGAACTGACGGTATTCGTCAAGTGTCGTGGCACCGATACACTGAAGCTCACCGCGTGCAAGTGCAGGCTTGAATATATTGCTCGCATCGAGAGAACCCGAAGCTCCACCCGCACCGACAATGGTATGAAGCTCATCGATGAAAAGAATCACGTCCCGTGAGCGTTCGAGCTCATTCATGAGAGCTTTCATGCGTTCCTCGAACTGACCGCGGTATTTCGTGCCCGCGACAAGTGCAGCGAGATCGAGCGCTACAACCCTCTTGTCGTAGAGCACCCGCGACACTTTCCTGTGAATGATGTTAAGCGCAAGTCCTTCGGCAATTGCGGTTTTTCCGACACCCGGTTCGCCAATCAGGACGGGATTGTTCTTTTTCCTGCGACTCAGCACCTGGGCGACACGTTCTATTTCCTTCTCGCGACCTATTATCGGATCGAGCTTGTCCTCGACCGCAAGACGGGTAAGATCACGCCCGAAATTGTCAAGAACAGGGGTTTTTGTCCGTTCTCCTTTACGGGGATCCGGCCTCCTGGCCTGCCGTTCCGTTCCGCCGAGCGAATACGAACCTTCCATCGGAGGTTCATCGGAATCGCTTTTGCTGCTCGATATCGTCAACAGTTCGTCCCTGACAAGATCATAGGTCACACCGAACTGTTCGAGAATCTGGGCTGCAATATTGTCATCGCCTTTCAGAATCGAGAGAAGAAGATGCTCGGTGCCGATAATGCTGGATTTGCAGATTTTCGCCTCGAGATAGGTGATTTTCAGCACTTTCTCAGCCTGCTTGGTGAGTGGAACATTACCCATCTGGGTTGCTGGAACCTTCGGATGTGTGCTCTCCTCGATTTTCTGCTTGAGGCTGAACAGATCTATTTTAAGGTTTTTCAGTATTCTGGCGCCTATACCTTCTCCTTCCCGGATAAGGCCGAGAAGAAGATGTTCGGTGCCGATATAATCGTGCCCCAGCCGCAGAGCCTCCTCCCTGCTGAGACGTATCACTTCCTGAACTCTATTTGAAAAATTTCCATCCATTCTATATGCAGGTGTAAAATTGTTATGAATATCAAGTTACATCATATCCTGAGAAACAAGCCGCTGTAAACAAACATAAAATCTATTATATAAAGATAGCAGGTTAAAATCAATTCCGTCCAAAGAGAAAAACCCCCGGAAAAGAATAAAAGGTTCTGTATATTTCTTGCGTTATGAATGTTCACCATATTTTTATAGACGACAACAATCCTGATCACCTTGCGCTTTCCATCTACCGTACAGGCAGGATAAACAGGATACATCTCGATGACAGCACATACAAAACGTATGGCTCTTTCGAGATCGATGCCCATGACTATGCCGCATTGTTCCATTACGGCATTTCCGAATCACTCAACAACCTTCCTTTCATATCGGAAACCGGCAACGGCCTGGACAGCTGGGACGAAGCCTATCTGCACAGCAGCTGCCTTGCAGAACTGGAAAAAATCGTTACCGAAGCCGCCGCAGATATGGATCCGGATTCCATGGAAAGAATCCTGCTTGGCTGGCAGGATCAGCCTGTCGGCGTAGCTTACCTCCGTAAAATCGATTCTTCGAAATTCATCGCTTTTCTTGAAGCCTTCAGAGCATTTATCACGGAGTCGGCTTCAGAAGGATACGATCTCGAATTCATCTTGTAATATATTCATCTCCTTCTGTTTTTTCCTGAAAACTAAAGGCCGACAGCCAGAAGCGGATCAGGATAAAGAAAGCTGTATTCCAGTGCACTGACAAGCTTTGAACTGTTGACCAGTTTATACGGGGAAGGTACTGATGATGTTGCCGGTGGAGGCAGCGGAATTCCGGTCGCCTCGGCAGCTTTTGCATAATATTCCTGTTTGAGGGGATGCAGGGGAGCACATGCATTGAACACTTCCCCCCACTGTTCGAGACGTATGATCTCCATGATAATCCTGATGCAGTCATCTCGGTGAATCAGGTTCATCGGCTGGTCAGGAGCTGTTATTTCCTTCATATGGCCGAGATAACCCGCCGGATTCCGGTCATAACCTATCAATCCTCCGAAGCGCAGGACTGTTGTCTGAAAACCGCTTTCACTCATAAGCATCTCTTCTGCAAGCAGCAGCGCCTGACCGGACAGAGATTCCGGATCGATGCTGTCATCCTCGGTAACTTCCCTGTTGCAGGAAGGATAAACCGATGTCGAACTGACGAAAAGCACCGACCTGACTGTTGACTGACCAAGAGCGTCGATCAGAGAGGAAAACTGCCCGATATGGTATTCGATGATATCATCCCGACGTTCAGGTGGAATATTGACCACAAGAATATCGCTTTGAAGAAAATCGGTAATATCATCTCCGCTCACTTCCGGATCGAGATTGATCATGAACGGTTCAATTCCGGAATTACGAAGTGTCTCCAGTTTTTCCTCCCTTGTTGTCGAGCCTTTTACCCTGTAACCTGCAGCGGCAAGGGTACTCGCGAGCGGCAGACCCAGCCAGCCGCACCCAAGTATGGATATGGTTTCCTTCTGCATAATGTGTTATTGTTTCAATGACTGTATATAGAGCAAAATCGACTGCATCTCCATCGAATCTTCGTCGAGGGGTACTCCCCTCAGCGGACCGATAATACAGTTGTTGACCTGTCCGGCAAGGTTCGGATTTACCCAGGCTAACTGCAGGTCCGCCCCCCCGCGATGACAGCTTGCACAGCTTTTACCTGAAGTCGCGCCGGCAAACAAGGTGGAATTGAAAAGCTGCTGTCCTCTTTCGATCGAGGGCATTTCATCTGCGAGCGCTCCCTGTGAAATAAAGGAAACACAAATCAGGAACAAAAACGTGATATTTTTCATCTGAAGCTCCGTTAAGGTTTTCAATTCTCCAGGTTCTGCCCGGTACTGCTCTTTCTGATCAGCCTGTCAAGACAGCTGCTGCAGACACAGGTATCATATCGGGAGGCAAGATGATAGCGTACATCGTCGGGAACGACTTTCCTTGCACACCAGCATGAAGCGTTCAAGGTACATTCAAAGGGGCTTCCACATACAGGGCAAGTCACTGTTTTAGCCATACCGGGAACATGTTCGTCAGTGTTCATTTCCAGTTCTGTTTAAGGGTTCTTGATTTTATTTTCTCCACCTATAAGGCAAGCGTCTGCCTGAGCGCCCGCTGCCAGCCGGAAAGAAGAGTCTCTCTTGATTCCGGATCCATCCCGGGAATATAGGAATGTTCGAAATGCCGCAGTGATTTCAGCTCATTGACAGAATTCCAGATACCGCTTTTCAGACCGGCAAGATAGGCAACTCCAAGGGAAGTTGATTCAATATTTTCAGGTTTTACAACTGGAACGCCGAGAAGATCGGCCTGAAACTGCATGAGAAAAGAGTTGCCTGCAGCCCCTCCGTCAACCATGAGAGACTCGGGATTTATACCGGTGTCCGCAACCATTGCCTTGAACACATCGTAGGACTGATAGGCGATCGACTCAAGGGCAGCACGTATGATATGGTTGCTGTTTGTTCCGCGTGTCAGTCCCGTAATAGTTCCTCTTGCATCCGCTCTCCAGTGGGGAGTTCCAAGACCGACAAATGCCGGGACAATATATACCCCTGCATTTCCCGAAACTTTTCGGGCCATAGATTCCGAATCCTCGGCACTTTGCAGGATCTTCAGTTCATCGCGAAGCCACTGGACAACCGCCCCGCCGATAAAAACAGATCCCTCGAGGGCATAACAGGGTTTACCGGAAGCGTCGACGGCAAGTGTCGAAAGGAGACCGTTCTGGGAATGCACAAGCTTTTCCCCTGTATTCATAACCATGAAGCAACCGGTCCCATAAGTATTTTTCATGCTGCCCGGGCTGTAACAGCACTGGCCGAAAAGAGCCGCCTGCTGATCGCCTGCCACCGCATTGATCGGAACTCCCCGAAGTTCAGGAACAGCGGTAACCGTACCGAAACCATCCATTGAATTCCTGACTTCCGGCAGCAGCATTTCAGGTACATCGAACAGATCGAGAAGATCTTTGTCCCAACGCTTGTCTACAATATTGAAGAGCATCGTCCTCGATGCATTGGTGAAATCGGTTGCATGCACTTTCCCAGCGGTAAGTTTCCATACCAGCCAGGTATCGATGGTTCCGAAAAGAAGGTTTTCGTAATCAAGCCGGCCGCAATGGCCAAGTATCCACCTGATTTTGGCTGCACTGAAATAGGCATCGAGCGGCAAACCGGTTCTGGACCTGATAAATTCCCTTTCCGGTTCGTACCGCCTCAAAAATTCACTGGTTCTTCTGCATTGCCAGACTATGGCATTGTAAACCGGTATGCCGGACCTTTTGTCCCAGACAACGGTCGTTTCCCGCTGATTGGTTATCCCGACCGCCTCAACCTGTCCGGAATATTTCGTTCCGAGTTCCTGTAACCCAAGGACAACGGTCTGCCAGATTTCTTCAGGATCATGTTCAACCCAGCCTTCCCTGGGATAGATCTGGGTGAATTCACGATAGGCACTGGCCAAAGCAGCGCCTTTTTCGTCATACAGGATACTGGTTGTACCTGTCGTCCCCTGATCGATTGCAAGAATCGCCATAGTTCCAGACTATACATCTTCAAAATGATACACCAGCAATTACCTTCAACTTAAAAATACCCAAGGCTCCCGATATTTCCTTACCAATAATCTCACAAGCAAAACCCATGAGATCAGCCTCGAATATTTCACCGTTTCATTACAATGATATATAATATCCACTTGCCGGGAAACGCTCATGAATAAAGGTCAGTCCGGTGTATTGAGGGCTCCCGGAAGAACGGATAAGGTGAGATTGACAATATCAGGCAACCTCTGCGATCAAACCCTTTTCGCTTCGACCCAGTTGGAATACCCGGTCATCCGCATATCGATTAAACCGCAGTGTTTGCAGACATAGTTCGAACATTGCACTATATAATGCCATTCGACATCGTTATGAAACTCTTTCTTCAGGATCTCTTCCGATTCTCCTTTGTATTCCCACTCGTGCATCCTCTCTTCAACCCTGCCATCCCTTGCACATCTCCGCCTGTAACAATAATCCTGATGTTCGCCCTCCTTTATCCATGCATGCTGTTCCCTTTCTTCCTTTTTCTCGCACTGCTGGCAAGCACGTGTCTGCATGCAGGACTGATCGGATACATATTGCCATTCAGTAAACTTGTGGGGAACAGATCTTGTCAGCTTGACACCGCACCTTGCACAGACTCTCATCTGATCGCAGGAAGTCCCGGGAACAAACTGCCAGTCACTGAATTTGTGACCGAATGTATTACAAAGCAATTGTTTCATGCTGTTTTATCTTGTAGAGACAGGATCTGAAACCAGAAAAAGATTGTTTAGCCGATGTATTAGACATTTGATGACCGTACAGGACCCGGGCTGAGGGAATAAATAGTACTTCATCCATCAGAAGCAGTTATGCTATATGCAAATATAGGCAAGCTTTCAGACTGCCGGAAAATACTTTTTTTAAAACACGTTCTTTTATCCAGGAAGAATCCCTCAAAACACCCGAATTTCAACTTGTTTTTTGCATAACCCAAGAGGCGTAATGCAGTTTTTTTTGATTTTTCTAAAAATCTGCACAAGGATATTCTGTAAACGTCGTCGAAATAGATGAAAAAGGTTGAAAGTGTGTGTTCGCCTTTGGTGTTGTGTGTGTGTTTGAAAAAGTTTCAACAACTGTCAGTTTTTTTTGACAATCGGTGATGAAGATTCGGACAGATGAGTACCTCATAATTTGATGTTTACGGGACAGGTTGTTGATTTGAAAAGCGAAGGGGTTTATTCTCCTTCGCTTTTCTTTTTTTTAATGAACAAGCATGCCATCCGTCCACCTTTTATCCATCAGATTACCTGCAAAAGATTTTACCTCGGAAAACGTCAAACATAAGTAGGGTAGCGAGGTTCATGTACACGTGATAAATACAAACAAAATTGGTGAAGGAGAGGGGTCATGAGACGATCATCGTGGATTTCACTGATACTCACACTGCTCATGCTGGCAGGGTGTTCGAACATCAGCGTCGTAACCGATTACGACAGCAGCGTTCCTTTCGCAAGTTACAAAACATACCGCTGGGCCGACGACATGACAGCAAAAAAAAGCAGCAGTGTTCTTGCAAACAATCCGCTGATATTGAAACGGATCAAAAATACAATAGACAGAGAGTTCGCGGCAAAAGGTTATGTGATGAACAGTAACGGACCTGTGGACTTCACGGTTTCCGTCTCCGCGGGAGTCCGGGACAAAGTTTATTATAACCCTCCACCCATGGGCTTCTATTATTCGCGAGGCTATTACCATGGCAGGTACGGTTTTTACTATCCTTATTGGTGGGGGCCTTATGCAACAAGGTATGAGGAAGGCACGCTTGTCATCGACGTTATTGACCAGAGAAAAAACGAGTTGGCATGGCGAGGAATTGCGAGGGGAATCCTGAAAAACTACAGGGATGGCGACGATCTCCAGAAAGATATCGACGAGGCGGTATCGAAAACGCTTGAGGAATTCCCGCCGCTGAAAAAATAAATCAGCGGCTGTTCAGCTGGACAAACTGTGCTGTTAATTCGAGGTTTCAGATCAGTTTACCTCTTAGCCTGAATCCGTGAATGTCAAGATGAATGAGCACAGGTCCTTTCAGGGGCTTTCCCTTCGGCCCTCTCGGAGTCACTCTTCGTTCCGACGGGTAAAGCAGACCTTCTTTATTTCTTGAGTGTTGCAGGACAACATTTGAAGCTTTGGCGAGCGGGCTGATAATATCTGCCGTATAATCGTGCTGGATCAGTCGCCCGTTGTCGCGGTCAAACCTGAAGCGCTGCACCTGGCTGTGAGTAGGAATCTCCTGGGGGAAGTGCGCTTCGAGCAGGCCGGGTTCAAGCTCTTTCCAGTCTATATCCTCACGCATCAGCAGAGCGGGCAGTGTGAAGTAATTCCATGAAGCATAGTTCGCGAAATAGGACATATCGAGATCGTCCCAGATAAACAGACGCCGGCCGATTTTGAAATACTCCCGCGCATTCTTCCTTTCGGCTATCACCTTTCCGGTTTTATCCTCGAGGCGAACGTCATGTCCTTCAAGAATGCCTGAAATACCTGGAACCCGCCCGATCGGAGTAAGCGAGGAAAAGGGACTGTGCACCTTTTCGATAATCTTTACACGCCGGAAAAACGGCCTCCGTTTCAGTGTAAATGCCCACCCGTAGGCATTCACCTCCACTTCAAGCGTTTCCGCGCTCTGCCAGAGCTCCCTGCCGCCATATGCTGCAATGGCTTTTTCAGCTGTTTTCGAAATAGACATGCAAGATCACTGGTATGGTTGTTTTGGTAATCCGGTCCCGGACATGATCACAATATCAAAGAAACGTGATATTTCTCACTTCTATAGTGAATATGAAGAGCCTAAAATTAAACGACAGATAAAAAATATCAGTTCCTGCAAGAGGGATAGATTTTCGTCGAGATCATTTCCATCCTTATCTCAGGTTCCGGCAGGAAACAAACACAAATTATCCGTCAAAGGTTACTATTGCGAAGCGGACGAGTAATAGCTCATGAAGAATTTAGCCTGTTCGATAAAATCATCAGGCCCGACTGAGATCAATCCTTCGAACGGGTGATCGAGCGACTTTATCAGAATCATGACCAGAACAATCATCCCGGAAAGTGAAGATACCATCAATATCTGGGCCCAGACATTGCTTGTTCCGAAAAGGAAGCTGAATGCAATAGTAATGAAACCACCGATAATCAGCACATTCCACATCATTTCGGGAATTCCGTTATTCCTGGAAAACAGTCTTGCATTTCTCGCATCGCTGAAATTATTCATCCGCGATATGATTTCTTGGTACCAGATCTTTTCGTAATCGTTTCGGGGGGTGATCGATGTCACATCGCTGAAAATCTTTCTCATCCTGACACGGGCTGTCGAGCTGATTTCACCTTTTCCCATCAACCGCCATTCTTCATGGATCACGCTATCTGCATAATCCAGAATGTCTTTCCGGATTGTCGAAGTATAAGGTTCACCGAAAATCCTCGCATCACGGAAAACATCGGACATGCAGCGGACTTCTTCATGAACCTTCACTTTCGCATCGCGAAAAAGCTCCCATTCTACAATAACGACAAAAGCAAGCAGAACGGCATAGACAACGCCGATAACATTGAAGATAAAGCCGGCCACATCATTATGCAGAGCGAGTACCGTATGGCCGAAAAGCCTTCTCACTACAAGCATGCACAAAGCAGACAGGAACATGACCGATAAGGTGATAAATGTCGCAAACAATAAATTTTCCATGATGGCAGGTTTATTGTAATCCTGAAAAATTTTGACTAACAGTGAATTTCGGCATTTCGAAACCGGATAAACAGCGGTTGATGATATTAATATAGTGTTTACGGCGTAAATAAATATCGTACAAAAAAGGAAATATTCAGGATCAGCAGTTATCTCTTGTCTGCAAGTTTTTCAGCCTCATTCTTTTGACTCCTTCGTTTTTCACCCTTTCCTCAAGTATACGTTTCAGAAGCTCTGCGGCGGGTTCGTCGTCGGGATCGGCAAGTTCGCCGCTGAAAGCTTTGGCGAAAACAGACTACTCGATCTTATCTACCTGTTCAAGGGTTTTTCTGAATTGGGCTTCGACGGAATCGGCAGCGTCGTTTACTGTTGTATATTCTTCAACCGCGTGAAAGGTAAGCTTCGAAATCTCAAGACCTTCTCTATAGGGAATGATTTCCCATGGAGGATGGAGGATTGAGGGCTTTAAGCTGGGTATCGATCCGGGCTTCCCTTGTCTGCCATTCGGATTAATGCATGATCGAAGAATATATATCATCAAGGCTTTAGAGTAAATGCTTTCTCTCCTTCAAGCTCAGCCTTTCGTTCTCTGATATATTTTATTACAGCAATAATAATCATAAGAAAAAAAACTACAGTGATCGGAACAGTGTAAATCTCAACAAATAATCCGATCTTCTCCCATTTATTGCCAAGATAATAGCCGCCATATATTAAAAGGGAGTTCCAGGCCGTTGCGCTTAAACCTGCAGCGATAAAGACCATAACGGCATTAAGATTCATAAGACCGATTACCGGAGATATGAGCGAACGGGATCCCAAAAGAAACCGGTTGATCAGCACCGCAAAATATCCATACTTTGAAAATCTCATTCTAAGCGCAGTTAACTCATTTTTAGGAAAGCGCTTATAAATCCTGTTCAACCATTGATATTCTGATATTCCGTTATCATGCTCAAATATTCTAGTCCCGAACTTTCTGAATAAAATATAAATAGAAATAAAGCCGAGGGTTGATCCAAAAGATGGCCAAAAAATAGCCATAAAAATATTGAGTTTCGTATAAAAAAGCAGAAATCCTATAAGCGCTATAAATATATCAAGTGGTAAAAAAGGTATAAAGTTTTTGAAAAATGATATTAGAAACAGAGAGATATAGAGAGAAAAGGGATCTGCCGAAAGCAAAAAAGAAATAATTGTTTCACGCATCACTATAACTTCTAATATTTAAAGAATTCCATTTCTTGAACATGATAAATTTCTAATCAAAGGTAAATTACATCGGGCATCCTTGTTATTTTCATATGTAACTTGCGTTGCTAACCGCAAGATCTTCCCATGCTGATCTTTCCTTACAATCCGAAAAAAGCAAAAATTCCAAACCCGACACCACAACCGGCACAAGCCAAACTTATGTTGAGCAGCCATTTCCTGCGGGTTAGCAGTGACATGGCTGCAAGCGAAATGGCGATCTGCAGAGTTGTCGCCCCCGTAGCCCAGAGATGATGCTCATGCATAAGCCTTTCTGATCGTTTTTCAGAATTTTCCGACAGTTTTTCTTCTGCTTCAGCTTTCTTCCGGATTTCCTCTTTTTCATTTCCATATCGAGTAGCATTATTTTTGCTGATTTCCTGATTTTTACCCGTTGTAAGCATCGTTGCGAGCTCAGCAATATTTTGCCTGTTGTTTTTCGACTGGTAATAATTCCATTGATCGGCCGCTTCGGTTTTCTTGATCGTTGCATCATTTTTCAAAATGATAGCTTCTCCGAGGGAAGCGCTTGCTTCATAGGAAAGTAACGCACCCAATGTGGCCATAATTGACGTGAAAATCGCAATACGGCTGTTAAACGCATTCGATTTTTCTTCTCCTTCGAGAATCTCATCATGAGGTCCTTTAACTTCAAATTCTTCACTCACGGAATCTCCTCCCTAATTTTTCCTTCTTCAGCTTTGCTTGTCGGGCAGAAAAAACTTAATATACAACAAGCGTTTCACCTTCCCTTTTTAGTCATATGTAGCCTAACAACCTCGACGATATCGAGGCTGAAGACGGTATAACCTTTTTTAATAAAAACTTACATGAGCAGCTCATGCTGGGACAAATGGATGTCATCCTGATCGGTGGTGCGATACTGTTACTTTTCGGACCTAAAAAGTTTCCCGACCTTATGAAAGGGCTCGGACAAGGGATGAAAGAGTTTAAAAAAGCTCAGACTGATTTTGAAGAGCAAGTGACAAAATCGGTTACTTCTTATGAAACCACGAATAAACCGGAAGAAAACAAACCTTAAAATTAATATAAGCGCTAATCCTCAGGAATCCGTTTCAATATTGTAAATTTTTGACTGCTGCTCGAAACCGATAATCATCCTGTCGATGCTCGTTACTCATTTTAATAAGAATGGAATCTTCAGATCGAATCCTTGAAAGATACCATCATTGATACAGACAAACCAATTGGCCTTATAGCAGGGAGACCTTGAAAATTTGAATAATAACCGGCATGATTGACAGGTACACCTCCTAAGGATGGTATCTATAAATCCCCGTTATTCAGATAAATGGCCGTTTTCAGAATGGCACACAAGTTTTGTGAATACAACGTCAGGTACGTATAAGTATCGGCAAGCATGGAAATAGCGAATGATACTTTCAATCCGGAAGGATTTTTTGTATCAAGACAAGAACACAATCCCCCCGAATTTCCCGTCGCTGATAACTTCCAGCAATGCCTTTCAGATGTTTTTGCAATCATTATTTCATAAGGAATTATAATGACCATTCAATCAGATAAGGGCACCGCTATTTATTGTCGTGAGAAGCACGAGTGCAAGGCGGACGGAGCGGAGAAACCGGAGTGTACATGCAGTACATGAGGATTTCGAGCACCGCCCAACGCAGCAATAGGGCTTCGGAACAAATAAATAGAGGTGCCCATAATTTTCAGACAAAATCTCCTTCAGACATCCCAGGTAATTATTACCGGTTTCATGATCAACACCGGCACCTCGAACCTGTATTCGGAAGTGACTGGTTTGCGTTGAAAGCAGAAGCGTTTGCCCGTTTTTTTGGAACACCTCTTTTTTTGGTTTCTCAGACTGTAATTGTCTTGCTTTGGATAGGTCTCAATGTGATCGGGTGGGCCAGGTTTGATGTTTATCCATTCATTCTTCTGAATCTGGCGTTTAGTCTGCAGGCAGCGCCGCCCCATTAATTCTTCTGGCGCAGACACGTCAGGCCGATAGAGACAAGGCACACGCTGAAGCGGATGCCCAACATCGCGAATCCCTTGCAATGGCAAGCGAACAGAGAGAATTACTGGCCGCGAAGCAGAATGAGCAACTTTTAAAACTGCTTGAACAGAACACAGAACTTACCGTGCTTGTCAAAGAGTTGACTTCACATATAGAAACACTGACAAATGATGTTCACCAGAAAGTTGTAGCTGAAAAATAAAGAAAAACACGTGCAGCTTGATGGCATCCTGAATGAATCCTGCACAAGAGTTTACTGTTCCCCCTGTTTCTCGGTCAGATATTTCCAGTATTTCATGGGCATGTTGGATTTCTGCAACCGGGGATTCCTGCGTTCGGATATGGCGATGGTGCCGAAGAAGGTTTTCCAGAGCGCCTGCACCGCTTTCTCCTCCTCTGACAGGGCTGGCGCGGTGAACTGTTCGATAGCACCGAGCATGAGGGTTCCCCTGTTCCAGCGGGCGGCTGTTCGGCGCCGGACGTCGTAGATAAACCAGTTCTCGGCCCTGAGCCGCTTGCTGAAATGCAGGGCGAGGGGATGGATGATGTTGTTGTCCGGCTCCATTTTCGCCAGGTATGCGCCGTCCTGCAGCTTTTCGAAACGCAGAAGCCCTTTCATACGGTGCAGTTCCCGGCCGGCTTTCCTTGCAACCGTGACGATCTCCTTCACTGCCGGATGGGTGAGGTAGCCGTTCACCTTGCTGCCATGCCGCATGGCAAGTGAGAGATAGCGCAACATACTTGTTTCCAACCCTTCCCTCTCTGCCATCGTGAAATAGTAAAAGGTATAGGCCGCTTCGGAAGCCTGCTTCTGCAGGCGGCTGAAAAATTCCTCGGCCGCGGCAGTATCGGTTGAAATGTAGCAGCCTTCCTCGAAAAGCGTGTTTTCCCGCTCGGCAAGGGTGACACGTTCAACATCATCTTCTTCCGAAATAATATGCGCTACCGCACTCAGCAGGCCTTCGGAGGTACCATCGTAGAGGTAGCGGTTCATTGCATCAGGCGAAGAGTCCCGGAAGGACAAGTTGTTTCGGCGGTTCGACAACCATAATGTCGCTGCCGCTCCCGAGCAGCAGGCGGTTGCGAAGCTGGGGCACGGAGCCTGCCGGTTTTTCAAAAGGCCTGCCCGAACAGGTGATGAAATATCTGGCACGCTTCATGACCACTCCGATTTTCTTCAGACCTTCGGGAGTGATGACGGAAAAACGCCGGGCGGTGATGATCCTGCGGGCCGATGTCACGCCGATGCCGGGAACACGCAGCAGAGTAGCATAGTCAGCACGGTTGATCTCGACGGGATAGAACTCGGGATGCCTCAGAGCCCACGCGGTCTTGGGATCGAACGATTCGTCAAGGTTCGGCATATCGTCCGACAGGATCTCTTCAGCCGAGAAACCGTAAAAGCGCAGCAGCCAGTCCGCCTGGTAAAGACGGTGCTCCCGGAGGAGAGGAGGTGCCGCAAGGACAGGTAGCCGGTTGTCTTCGTTGACCGGTACGAATGCCGAATAGTAGACACGCTTCAGGTTCATTTTCCGGTAGAGCCCCTGCGAAAGCTTGAGTATCTGGAAATCGCTTTCCGGGCTGGCGCCGACGATCATCTGGGTGCTCTGGCCAGCCGGGGCGAACTTAGGGGCTTTCCGGCTCGTACGGCGCTCGAGGAGGTTCTGGCCTATCTCCCTGCCGATAAGCGACATCGGTTCGAGAATGGAGAATTTTTCTTTCTGCGGTGCAAGGCGTTTCAGCGATTCATGCGACGGCAGTTCGATATTGACGCTGATGCGGTCGGCATAAAGGCCCGCGCGTCTGACCAGTTCCGGACTGCTGCCGGGAATGATCTTCAGATGGATATAGCCTCGGAACCGCTCTTCGTTGCGCAGGATTTCAACCACGCTGATCATGCATTCCATAGTCTGGTCCGGGCTTTTCATGACCGCCGAACTGAGGAAAAGCCCTTCGATGTAATTACGCCGGTAGAAATCCATGGTGAGATCGGCCACTTCGCGTGCTTCGAAGGATGCTCTTTCGACCGGATTGGAAGAGCGGTTCACACAATAGGCACAATCGTAAATACAATCGTTGGAAAGCAGGATTTTCAGAAGCGAAATGCAGCGGCCGTCGTCGGACCACGAGTGGCAGATACCGCTCTGAGACGTGTTCCCGGTGCTGAAAGGATTGCCTTCCCTGCTGCACCCGCTCGAAGCGCACGATGCGTCGTATCGCGCCGCTCCGGAAAGGATCTGAAGTTTCGCAAGCGTTTCCATGAAGGCAATATAGTCAAGAAAGCGTTAAGAGTGCAGGACGGAACAGCACCATTCAGACAATGCCTCTCGGGGCCTGCTGCAGGAGCAGTTCCACCGTCCGGCGCGCCCCTGTCACTACTCCAGGCAAAGATTGGCCCGGAAAAATGGAATCACCGACCAGATAAAGGTTCGCGTAGCGTGTTGCTGGGCCGCGTACCCTGAAAAGCGATGTCTGTGGATAACCTCCCACGCAGCCGTTCTGCCGTCCGGTATAGCGTTCCCAGGTAACCGGTGTTCCTGCGCTGATGCTCCTCACGGCATCACGTGCGCCGGGAAATTGCTCCGAAAGCACATCGAACAGCTTTTGCGTGTACATATCCTTCAACTCCCTGTAGGCGGACTGACCCTTATTGAGGGCTTCGAACCAGGGTTTCGACTCTGCATGCGTCGAGATGGTCACCGCGCGCAATCCTTCAGGCGCTCTGCCGGGTTCATCGTCAGGGGAAATGGAAGCGAATATCGAATCGCCTTCCGTGAGTTTTCCGTTTCTGCTGACAATTTGAACATGCCTGGCCGGAAGGTTCCTGAAAAGCTCAGGCTCCATTCCGAGATAGAGGGTAAATGCGCTCCAGAGGTGCAGCCCTTCCTTTTCAGGCTCAAGTGCGGTTTCCGATCCCTCGATCCCGGCAAGGGATGCAGGGGTCATATTCGCTAAAACAAAATCGGTGGCAAAAGCGCCTCCGTCCGATGTTTCCAGACCGATAACCTGCCTTCGCACGGAATCGATGCGAATGACTTTCTGCCGGTAAAGCACCACGCCATCGTATTTTTCGATAGCCCCTGCAAGCCGTGAAGCCACCGCGCCCATGCCGCCTTCGACACGAAAGGTGCCCGAAGCGGGAAGATCGAGCGCTATTGCCGCATTGACGGCGTTGGCAAACTGCGATGTGGTTTGCACGGAAACAAGCAGCTGCGCATCGATAAACCGTACAAATTCCGGATCATGGTGCAGGTCATGCGAAGCGAGCCATTCATATGCGCTTTTCGATGCGAATTTCAGCAGGATCGCGGAAGCCGGCAGTCCGGCAAATCCTTTACGGATAAGATTACCGAGATCGCGAGGACCTTTCACGGGCCAGGACAGACCACCTTTTGCAAGTTTCCAGAGCAGTCTGGCAAGAGCGGATTGTTCCTCCCAGAAAGCCTTTGTTTTCGGGAAGCGCTGCAGTATTTCAACCCTGCCGGCGGACAGGTCGAGACAGATATCGCCATCACGGTATTCCCATGCAACAGGTTCAGGTTTGACCGGCCAGGCAATATCCAGCTCCTTTCCAAGTTCATCCATCGGGCCCCCCGGATGGAAACCGCAACCGATCGTCGCACCGGTATCGAATCGGAACCCCTCCCTTGAAAAGGTTGCAGCACACCCTCCCGGATAGTCCTGCGCCTCGAGCACTGTCACCATCGCGCCACGCTTTGCAAGCATGGCTCCGGCAGCAAGCCCGCCGATACCGGCGCCGATAATCATGACATGCATATCTTGAACATCCATGGCCTGTAGAACTATATTTTCTGTATCAATAAGCAATGCCAGCCATACGGATGGAAGAAACGTTCCCCATGGTGACAAGATTGCGATAATTGAATCGATGAAAATATAACCCCGGTAAAGATCAGGAAGTTCTCACCGCAAAAACCATAGTATACGTATCGAAGCAATACCACCAGAGCTTTTGGCCCGGAAAGGGATGGATGAGTCTTTTCGGAAGGATAAAAAAGTGAGGGATCCCGAAGAGGTAACTGAAAAAAGTGTCGGCGTAGCGGGATTCGAACCCACGACCCCTTCCACCCCAAGGAAGTGCGCTACCAGGCTGCGCTATACGCCGAAATCATCGAAAAGGGTACTGATTATAATAAAATTCAGGGATTAAAATAACATTTTTTACAGGGTTTCAGCTCGTTTCGGCTTGCATAGTCCCGTCAGAAGCTCCCATTCTATTGAGATATAAAAACTTATCAACAATACCCATATAACACATCAAACTTTTTAACATCGAGACAGGTAATAGTGAAAATAACGGCAAAAATCATTTATATTATTATATAAAAATAACTTAATCTGTATTTCAATATCTTGCGGACCATCCGGAAACATCTGAAAACGTAAAAAACGACAGGTATTCAACAAGTTATCCACATTTCTCAAACATTTGCACCGGCATCATGCCTGCCGAAACGGTATTTCAGGTAACCGATGACCGGCGGCACAAGGGAAACGGCAATAATGGCAAGGAATATCAGTTTCCGGTTCTGCTGCACTACGGGAAACTGCCCGAAAAAATAGCCGCTGTAACAGAAAAGGCATACCCAGAACAGTGCGCCACCGATGCTGAAGAGAATGAAACGGCCGTATGACATCGAACCGATACCGGCAACAAACGGGGAAAACGTTCTGATAATGGGAATGAAACGCGCTATGATCACCGTCTTGCCTCCATGTTTTTCATAAAAGGCATGAGTTTGTGCAAGATGGTCCGGATTGAAAAATTTTGATTTCCTGAAACCGAATACCTTAGGGCCGATCCGGCGTCCAATGAAATAATTGAGGTTATCACCGATGAATGCGGCGGAAAAAAAGATAAGGACAAGAATGTGGGGATCAAGAGATGAACCTTTCAGGGAGGCAAGTGTTCCTGCTGCAAAAAGCAGAGAATCACCGGGAAGAAAAGGTGTCACAACCAGACCTGTTTCACAGAAAACGATAAGGAACAATATACCGTATATCCATATTCCATATTGAGTTACAAGAAACAGCAAATGGGTATCGATATGCATGATAAAATCAATTACAAAAGATACCAGTCCGTTCAGTGAATAGTCCATTGTCTGTCGATAAAGAATGAAAAACCAGGGATAACCGGTTAAGCTGCATTCCTGGGTTCACCTTCGAGAGTGAAGGCTGAAAAGTTATTATTGTTGTATATATTAGTTTTTTTTGCTCGAGAGAAAAAATCAGGGATCGATAATGAGTTATCTTGACACAGACCGCTGCAGACTTTACTATGAAGACAGTGCCGAACATGATCCATCCGGTTTCCACAAACCGGCCGTGCTGTTTGTAAACGGCTGGGCAATTTCATGCAGGTACTGGAGACCGCTGATCGAGAAACTGTCTCAGAAATACCGCTGCATCGTCTACGACCAGAGCGGTACCGGCAGAACCGTGATCAGGGGGTACAAGCCTGCGTTCACTATTGAAGGATTCGCCAGCGAGGCTGGCAGGCTCATCGAGTACCTCGGGCTCGATAAAACAAGGAACCTGCATATTGTCGGGCACTCGATGGGAGGAATGGTTGCAACGGAACTCTGCCTCCGGTACCGCGATGCCCTGCTTTCGGCATCCATCGTTGCATGCGGTATTTTCGAAGAAACCGCCTTTACCTCGCTCGGGCTCTTTTTTCTCGGGGGGCTTATCGATGTTTCCATGAATTTCCGCAACGTCTTTCTGGTCGAACCGCTCAGAAGCATGTTCATCAAACGGGCGGCGACAAAAGAGATAAGCAGGGATTACCACGATATCATCATCGAGGATTTCACCCAGTCCGACAAGGAGGCAACCAACGCTGTCGGAAAGTTTTCCATCGATCCGGAAGCTCTCAGGGCATATACCCGTCATGTCATCCAAATCCCTTCTCCTGTTCTCTGCTGTGTAGGTATGGCTGACCATACCATTCCTCCTGAAGGGACCATAACCCTTTACGAAAGACGGCTGGCGGAAACCGCAACGCCGACAAAACTGGCAAAATTCATGGACCTCGGACACCTGCCCATGCTTGAAGACACTGCAAGGTTTGCCGGTGCCCTTGAAAAACATTTTGAATTTGCCGAACAATTTTATAAAAAGACACCCTGAGAAACCTGATCCGGTTGACAGGTCTGCAATCGATGAGCATGCGTCTGCCTTGAAATATGAATACTATGCGTAAAACATCAAGATGAACGATACCGTGAGTAAATTTTTTTCCATGAAGAAAGTTGTTCTTTCCATCCTGTTTCTTGCCATTATGCTGACAGCCGGTCAGGTTCTGGCGAAGAAATCCTTCCTGGGCCTCCCGAGTGTCGAGGAACTGGAAAACCCCAATCCTGAACTTGCTTCGCTGGTGTATTCGGAAGACGGTGTGCTCCTGCACAAATATTTCCTGAAAAACCGGACCTTCATACCGCTCAAATCCATCCCCATGTCCACGCGCCATGCGCTCATTGCAACCGAGGATGCGACATTTTACCAGCACTGGGGTGTGGACCTGCGAAGGCTTGCCCTCGTGATGGGTGAAAATATCGTCAAGGGAAGGTCCCGCTGGTATGGTGCAAGCACGATCACACAGCAGCTTGCAAAAAACCTGTTCCTCACCCAGGAAAGAACGGTGAGCAGAAAACTCAAGGAGTTCGTAACGGCTGTCGAACTTGAAAAAACCTATACGAAAGACGAGATCCTCGCGCTTTACCTCAATACGGTGTACTTCGGCTCAGGAGCCTACGGAGTGGAAGCGGCTGCCCAGACCTATTTCGGAAAATCGGCGTACCAGCTTACTCTTCCTGAAAGCGCGACCCTGATAGCGACACTCAAGAACCCTACAGCCTATAACCCGGCAAAAAACCCGAACGATGCCGTCAGCAGAAGGAACATCGTGCTTTCTCTGATGGAAAAGGAAAATTACATTACTTCCGCACAGGCTGCACAGGCGAAAAGGGCGCCTCTTGTAATGAAATACTCACCGGTAAGCCGTCAGGGGCTTGCTCCCTACTTTACCGAGTACATCCGTCAGACGGTCAAGCCGACTTCGATGCTGGGAGATATCAATCTTTACCGGGATGGCCTGACCATCCAGACCACGCTCGACAGCAGAATGCAGAAATATGCACAGCAGGCTGTCGCAGAACATCTCGCAGCTTTACAGGCGACATTCGACCGCTCCTGGAGATGGACGGAATCTCTGAAAAACCAGATGATCCGCGAAAGCGACCGGTACAAGGAGATGATCGATGACGGCGTGACAGACCAGCAGGCTATGGTGAAGCTCAAAGCCGACACAGCCTGGCTGAACGGACTGCTGAGAGAAAAAACACGCATACAGGCCGCACTTGTAGCTATCGATCCTGCAAACGGACATGTCAAGGCCTGGGTGGGCGGAAACAGCTCCCCTGACGAGTATAAATACCAGTTCGACCACGTCTGGCAGGCCAAACGGCAGCCAGGCTCGACCTTCAAGCCCTTTGTCTACACGACTGCTATCGACAAGGGATTGCCGGCCAACTTCCGTGTGCTCGACCAGCCGCTTGAACTGAAAAGCGGTGACGGGTCCATCTGGTCACCAAGGAACTCCGACGGCTCTTCCGGCGGCATGACGACGCTTCGCGACGCCTTGTGCCGTTCATTGAACCAGGTTACCGTCAGGCTCGCCTACGAACAGCTGAAGGTATCGGAAATCATCAGCTATGCGAGAAGAATGGGCATCTCATCTCCCCTGGCCCCGAACCTGTCGCTCGCCCTCGGAACTTCTGAGGTCAATCCGCTTGAACTTGCCGGCGCATTTTCGACATTCGCCAACAACGGTATCTGGAACGAACCTGTTTCCATTCTGAGGGTAGACGACAAAAATCACCGCAAGCTCTCCGAATACATTCCCAACCGGCATGTTGCCATAGATTCCACGACGAATTTCGTGATGATTTCGATGCTCAAGGATGTCATCAACAGAGGCACAGGAGCCGCAGTGCGAGCGACCTATGCGTTCAATAACGAAGCTGCCGGAAAAACCGGTACGACGCAAAGCATGCGTGATGCCTGGTTTGCGGGATTCACTCCTCAGCTTGTCGCCGTTGTATGGACCGGATTCGATGACGAACGCGTCAAATTCACCTCGATGGAATACGGCCAGGGCGCAAGGGCGGCGCTTCCGATCTGGGCCCTGTTCATGAAACGCTGTTACAGCGATGCTTCGCTTAAACTTCAAAACAGGTATTTCCATATACCAGAAACGGTTGTTGCCGTACCGATTTCAGGACAGACCAACGCGCCGTCTGAGCTTCTCGGCAGCAATGTGTATGTCGAATATTTCACACCGAAAGGTTTTGAATATTATAAATCCCATGCTGCCAGTTCTTCGGGCGCAGCAAGTGACTCGACAGGTCACGGAGGAGGAAATTTCCCGCCGCCGACCCCGATGCCGGCTGAAAACCGGGGCAGGGAATGAGCGGCAGGATAATAATTTTCCAACAATAACTCTTTTTTTATGCAATCGGTATTAGTACTGGATTTCGGTTCGCAATATACACAGTTGATTGCCAGACGTATTCGCGAACTTGGTATCTATTCTGAAATCCTTCCCTACAATACCACGCCGGAAACCATACGGGAACATGATCCGAAAGCCATCATTCTTTCGGGCGGGCCTACGAGTGTTTACAGTGAATCATCGATCATGCCAAATGAAGGAATATTTTCACTCGGCATTCCTGTGCTCGGCATCTGCTACGGCCTTCAGGCTATCGCAAAGCATTTCGGCGGAGAGGTTGCAAGTTCAGCGAAACATGAGTTCGGCCGTGCGAAAATCTTCGTTAACCGTGATAATGAACCGGAAAGCATGCTTTTCCGGAATATTCCTGATTCAGACGTCTGGATGAGCCACGGCGACAAAGTGGTCCGGATGCCCGAAGGGTTCAGGGTAACCGCAAGCAGCGGAAATTCCGAAATGTGCGCCATCGAAAGTTATGGAAACAGGGCCGCACTGAAAGTCTACGGCCTGCAGTTTCATCCGGAGGTTCAGCATACCCTTTACGGCAAACAGCTCCTCTCGAACTTTCTCATCGATATCGCAGGCATAACCCCGGACTGGTCATCAAAAAGCTTCATCGACCACCAGATCGACGATATACGCCGTAAAGCCGGCAAGGAAACCGTGATCTGCGGCATCAGCGGAGGGGTCGACTCTACTGTAGCCGCCGTGCTTGTCAGCAGGGCGATCGGCAAGCAACTCCACTGTGTCTTCGTCGACAACGGCCTCCTGAGAAAGAACGAAGGGCAGAAGGTAATGAGCTACCTCAAGCCGCTGGGCCTGAAAGTCACCCTTGCCGATGCATCCGACCTGTTTCTGAAAAGGCTCCAGAACGTGGCATCACCGGAAAAGAAACGCAAGATCATCGGCAGGACCTTCATCCAGGTTTTCAACGAGCACGTCCACCAGGAGAAGTTCCTTGTCCAGGGAACCCTTTATCCCGACGTCATCGAGAGCGTAAGCGTCAAGGGCCCATCCGAAACCATCAAGTCGCACCACAATGTCGGAGGTCTGCCGAAACGAATGAAGCTCAAGCTCATCGAACCGCTTCGCGAGCTCTTCAAGGACGAGGTGCGTTCCGTAGGCCGCGAGCTCGGCATCAGTGAGGATCTGCTCATGCGCCACCCCTTCCCCGGACCCGGCCTTGCCGTCAGGGTGCTTGGTTCGGTCAGCAGACATCGGCTCGACATCCTGCGCGAAGCCGATGACATCTATATCGAGGAACTGAAATCGAGCGGCCTCTACCAGCAGGTCTGGCAGGCGTTTTCCGTGCTTCTTCCGGTTCAGTCGGTCGGCGTCATGGGTGACAAGCGGACCTATGAAAACGTGCTTGCGCTGAGGGCTGTCGAATCTTCGGACGGGATGACCGCCGACTGGGCCCAGCTGCCGCATGATTTTCTCGCCAGGGTTTCCAACAGGATCATCAACGAGGTAAGGGGCATCAACCGCGTTGCCTATGATATTTCATCGAAACCACCCGCAACGATCGAGTGGGAATAATATCATCCTGCTATTAAAATATGGTAAGGGCTGACATGTCGAACATGCCTGAAGAAAATCTCGTTGTTTTGGTGAACAGCTGTGACAAGTATGCAGATATCTGGCCCGTTTTCTTTCAGTTATTCTTCAAATACTGGCCTGATTGCCCATATCCGGTTTTTCTGGGAAGCAACGAAAAGGTCTATGATGATCCAAGAGTGACAACGCTTTGCGCCGGACCAGACAAAAGCTGGGCAGATACGACACGAGCGATGGTAGCCAAGGTCCCGGCGACCAATATTCTTTGGTTCCTTGACGACTTCTTTCTATATGGCAAAGTATCGAATTCTGAAATTGCAGAGTATTATGAGCGGTTTGTAAAACTTCAGGCCAATCATCTCAGGTTGCAGGCACATGGTGGAAGCGATCAGTTGAAGCGCAGTATCGATGCCAAGCTGGTTGAAATACTTCCCGGTGATGACTATCGAACTTCGCTGGGAAATGCTATCTGGCGCCGTTCAACCCTGCTTGGCCTCCTGAAAGCAGGAGAATCGCCCTGGGAAATGGAATCTTTCGGCAGCCGTAGATCAGATCAGTTTAACGGTTTCTATGCCACTCGTCAAGATATTTTTCAACGTAAAAATGGATTGGAGAGAGGCAAATGGCTGCGGGAGCATCTACCGTTTTATGCAAGTGAAGGCATTACGATCCCTGCCGGACATGCCGTTATGAGCCGCACCGAGCATAATGCCAAATTAATGAGGCAACACATGAAACGCTACCTGAAGCGAAGCCTCGTTCCCTTCCGTTCGGTCTATAGAGTATTGAAGGATAAAAAAATCAACGAGTAGTCCCGAAGCTTGATCGATCACTTGATTAGCGGTTTCGATCATAAATCAAATCCTCCAGCTTCTTCCTGATCCAGCTCCGTTCGTCGCTCCCGACCGCCGACAGTCGCAGTACCGGCAGACCGCATTTCGCCGGCACAGCATCCTTCAGGGCATCCACCAATCGACCGTCTCAATGTCATGGAACACTTTCAAGCCGAACAGCCTCAATCGGGCGGTCTTTGGTTTCCTGTGAAAACCTTGTCCGCGTTCAACCGGGTTGCGTCGAAAATTTCGTCCCAGGCTGCATTCGCCTTTTCGGACTGGTCCATGAACTCATGGCTGCGACCGCATGCGAGCAGTCGACGGCCCGCGTAGTCGGATAACGCTACGTGGCTGTCCAGCATAGCAAGCAATATGTCGCGGTCCTCCTCCGACAGATCGACTGTTCGCTCTCCTGTCTGCGAGTAATAATCGTATGCGCTCTGCGTCACCGCCGAATAGGCCGCCAGTGTCCGGCCGGTCGCTGCATGATCACCGAGCAGCAATGTCATGCAGATCCGGAGCTGGAGCTGTGCAACATAAAGCGGCAGGAAGTCGATCGATCCTGACCAGCCTGCTTCTACGAGCTTTTCCAGCGTTCCCGACATCTCATGGAGCCGAGTGAGATCCGTGTCCTGGACTGAGGGATAGAATTCGAAGTCGAGCCAGGTCTCCCGTTCACCAGGTTTGAGCTCGGCATTGCTTGCATCGATGTGGCGCCTGACATCCTCGATGTTCGCCTCGAATTCATCGGGAGTCATCACCTTGAACACATCAGCCAGGCCTTCCCGGACTTGCACTGCCGTCAGTGACGGCGGACATCCCTGCTTCGTCCAGACGGCCTTTCCCAGCCGCCCGGCCATCGCAGACTGCATAGCCAGCTGCGACTCTTTTTTTGCGATCGCTTTTTCGTCGAACACGACAGTCACCCGATCGCGCCGTTGATCCGTGTTCAGCTGGTCGAGCTCCCATAGCGCGCTTTCGGTGAGCGAGGATACGTAAACAATGTAATGGTCCATCCGCGGAACCAGTTCGAGCAACCCTTCCTTCCAGTGCAGTGCATTGAGGTAGACTGCGGCCGGACGTTGATTGATCCATTGAATCAGTGCATCGAAGTCGTTGTAGTACCGCTCCGCAGTCACCGTCTCCCAGTCTACCTCCCTGGGACTGAGCACTTTGAACAGGTGGCGCTGCAGTAGTGAGGGCAGCTTCAGCGTGAAACCTTCCGTATCCATCGTCGAAAGGCCCGCCGCCATTCCCCCGCCGGTCGCGAAGGCTGCCTCGAAGTCATAGCCCCGCAGGTAAAGCACCTGCTTACCATTGTAACGGTGAAGCAATTGCCAGTTCGCGCTCTTGTGACACGAAAGCACGTACATGTATACACCGATAATCTCGATCAATACATTGAAATCGAGCGACCGGAAATCGAAGAGCATTGAGCGACCTTTCGCTGTCGGCCGGGTCAGTCCTTCGCTGAGACCCTCCTGATACTGCAGGTTGAGTGTGGTCGTGATCGAAGAGAGATAGAGGCGGAACTTGCGGTATACATAGTATCCAAACAGCTTCTTCGCAGCCTCATCGAGCAACACGAAGTCGATCAGTTCATCTGCAGCATGCTCGGTCATAAAACTCCCCTGTTGTTTGCTTGAGGCAAAGAATATGGTGAAAAGAAACTCTGATCCGGATCCTCGATACTTTCATTCAATAGAAACAACAATCAATACTCGTTTTCATTTTGGTTTGCTGAACAACGCCCCAAATACTTTCTATAGTTACGATCGTCCTCTCTTTGACTACCTCCTCCTGAAGGAAACTATGGCGAATCCGAGAGCCGCTCCGGCACAACCCGCGCAAGCTATCCTCAGCCAGGCATAGTGCATTTCGGTACGGATCCCCATGAGAATCCCGAAAATGAGAATGCCGAGAATGATTTTGACAATCTGCCGGCCCGATAAGGGTGCAGACTTACTTTTCCGCTCCTTATTCATGATCATTTCTGACCAGGGATTCATCACAATCGAAGTTATGTATAAGTATTATTGTCCCCTTTTTTCTCATGAAATCGCCCAACGACTTGCTGCTCACCGGCGGCACGCAGTGCTGTCCGATACTGCTGCGGGTTAGAAGGAATTGAACCGATGTCAATCGTGTCTTTCGGAACTCGTCAGGCGTGCAACAATACTGCGAGCTATCTCCTCGGTCCGGGTCGCCTGTGACCTCTTCCAGTCTTGTTTTCTCTCGTGCTCCTGCTCGACGTGCTGCTCGGATTCCCAATCCCGGTATTCACCGGACTCATCCTTTGGATAGTAGTGGATGTTGGAACGTCTAACAAACACGCCCGGAGAAAAGCCAAACAAACCACCGTGGGGTGTGTTCCTCCGAAAGTCGAGCCATTGGTATGCGCGGAGCGGATCGGGAACTTCCGTATCATCAAGCAGGATCGGTATGATCTCCTTGTCAGCCTTGATGCTTGCCTCGTACTCCTGACGCACCCAATCGGAAGCTGCAGAGTGCACGCACCAGAAAACAAGCACAGTGTGGCAGTGTTCCAAAGCTTTCATGATCTTCTCTGCCCACTTCTCACCGGGCCGGATGCTGACAAAGTCCTGAAATACGCTCCCTTTCTTCATCGCACGGACCAATTGGACAATCGGATCGATCCTGTCCCGGTCCTCGGAGCTATACGAGATAAAGACATCGGCAGCATCAGATAACGAATGTGTGGTATCGTTCACGCGCTCACTCCCAACGATTTAGTATAATAGCCCTTCCATTCGGGTTATATCTTTTTTCCAAGTCCGATGACAACCTCCCTCATCTTGGGAGACCAGGTCAGCTTGGCCTGCTGCCTTGTAACAATAAATAGATGGATCAGCCTAAACCGCGGATTTTAGATTTATATCAGATAAGTTTCAGCAATAATGTCTCAAGGATTCTGGGTAACTGAAAATATAACGAAATGATGCCGTGTCATCAATATAACACGGCATCAAATAACCGACAACTACGTCGCAGTCCAAGCTGTTTCCACTTTTCAGCAGGATACACAAATGGTTGGTCATGAGCGCCCAGGCATAAATGCTCGTTCCGTTAGCTGCCGCTGCCATTCCCATTCACATCCCCTGCCCCAGGCATAGCGATTCTCATTCACACTATCTACAGTATCATCACTTTTTCAGGATACGCATTACTCTTCCAAAGCAGAGTGACTCCAGTTTTCTGAAGTCAATGATGACCGGTCGTTGTTTTAACAAGAGGAATTGGTATGATAAAAAGTATGACAACTATTCAATAACGTGAGCTGATGGGAAAAACAAAAGTTGCGGTTACCATTGATGCTGTGGCCATCATAAAAATTGACCGGCTTGTCAAAGCGAAGGTTTTTGCCAATCGCAGTCAGGTAATTCAGGAAGCGCTCTATGAAAAAATTGAGCGCATCGAGCACAGCAGACTGGCCGAAGAATGCGCAAAACTCGATGCTGTCGAAAAGCGCCAACTCTCGGAAGAGGGTATAAACGAAGAGATTGAGACATGGCCGGAATACTGAGGGGTGAAATCCGATGGGCTGACCTCAACCCGACGCGGGGTAATGAACAATCCGGTCTTCGACCTGTTCTTGTGGTGAGCCATGATGTGTTTAATGACCGATCAGGAACTGTTATTGCAATCGCGTTGACAAGCCAGCCTCAAAAAGCGGGTTTTCCGCTTACCATGCCAATTGAATCAGCTGCTCTTCCGAAAAGATCATGGATTAAAATCAGCCGGATCAGAACTCTCTCAGTAGAACGGATCGGAAGCAAAATCGGAACGCTTTCTGCCGAAGAGTTGATTCGGGTTATCGACGGCCTCAATGAGATTATCGGAACATGATCCTGCCGAAAGGGCTGTTGAAAGGAACAAGGATGGGACACTCATAACTACATATACTGATTCCCCGCACGATCACATGATACAGGGTTCCCGCTGCCGCTGCAGCTGAAACTACAATATGATGCCATGCTCCCGGTACGTCCAGTATCGGTCCTCTCGGCTTTGGTCTTTGTGATAATGGATTCACAAGGTCTGCCTGCCAAATGCAGTGATTTCGGAACTCGATAGGGCGCCTGTGTATTCCCCTGTCAACGCTTCCCCATTCCATTGCTGGCTATCGAGGCATGACTCGGGGTCATGAAGGTTGGCGATTCCTTTCATGTGAGTAACTTTCATTCTCTGCTTTCTACCGGTTTTTATCGGCGCTTTCTGAATGTCCCGTTATTATTAAAAACAACATAACCAAGGCCAGGTCTTGGAGTGATTGCATATTTTCTCCTTCAATTGGCTAATGTGTTGCGCCTGAGCTGCGTGCATCGTCTTGAGCGTCGTTCTCCAGATACGGGTTAGGTCGTGTCGTCGTCATAGAGAAGCCTTCTCGCGCTTGTACGGGAGGCCATGAAGGGAATTCATCAACTCACGCAGGTGCTCGTTGATTCGGAAAATCTCGAGAGCGCGCTGCTCTCCCTCCAATTCCTTCGAGAGCGCGACAGACGTCATCAGATATTGAGTAGAAACAAGCTTCTTCAGGGAATCTTGCATTTGATCTTGGAAGACCCGGTTCTGTCGAAAGAATAATGCCGCAGAAGCCTGTGAAACGATCCCGGCTGCCGAACTCACGGTACCGAGCAGTGCTTGATTCCCGATGAATGCAATGAGAATTCCAGCAATGATAACAACAAAGCCAATAATGGCGATTGCAATGCTCGCAAGTGAACTGGTCCGTGCTTGGGAGAGGTTCTCTGTGTAATAGGTGTTCAGTACCCGAAAGTTTTGAACAAGTAGGTTTGAGAGATTGTCAACGCTGCCCGGCTGGAGTTCGACGGAGATGGCTCTCGCCTCGCTATTTTTGGATGACTTCAGGAGTGCCTCCCGGTATTGGAAAAAAACCATGAGCGAGGAGATGATCCCGGCCAAAACCACTCCGACGAGCGTGACAAATTCCGTGCTAATTCTATCCATCGAGAATCCCCCCAACACTTGAAGTCTAGCCTAACAATTATTAGATGATCCGCTTAAAACTCGGATTTTTAATGAATAACCCATATAACACGCAATTGAATCCCAGTTCAAACATCTGATAACCATATGAGCTTCAATCACTTATACCTTATATCACATTTTATTAGAGCATCTTATATAGATCGGCATAAAAACGTTGCTTACAACCCATCTACAGGGCTTCGTCCTGAATGAACGCATATCAAGCCGTTGCCTTCGTGGCTGCTTTATCAATAACCTGCCATCTCGCTTCAATGGTATCCGCTGACAAATCAGCACCGCACTCCCATTCGATAAAGTATCCCCCATTGCTGACTTTCATAAATTCATCATGATCTTGAAGCTCTTCAAATGCTTCATATTCCAGATAAGGCGTAACATCAAAACGACCAATCCGGCCATCTTCCGCAACAATTGACAATACCCAATCAGATTGGGGGTGAAGTTCTGCAATTCTCATCGGTCAAGCCACTTTATTGGAAATGTGTTCCTTTATAAAATCTAAACAACATTTTCATGTCATCAAATGCCGGGGCAGGCCGCTGCATCGTGAACTCAGGGCACATGGAAAAATGTACTATGCCCCTTTTTGAAGGTTCACAAAACAATACACAATCTTGACTGTATAGCATATAGAAACCATCCTCCGCGACGGTGAGAATATGCCAATCAGCCATTTTTTTTGGGTGTAATCTTGGGCTTCACTTCTGATATTCATATGGGTATCGTCCTTGTTGCCAAACGCCGAATTTCAGCCGCTTTTCTACCACAGCGCAGCAGAGGCAGAAGCGTCTGCAGGAGCGCCTTGTTGGATATGACCGAAAGTAGCCTTTATGCTGGCCTCGTCTGGCATGGAACTGGTTTGCCAGCGCACGATGCGGATACCCGCTGAACCCAAAGCTTTGTCTTTCTTTGCGTCTGCAGCCTGACGGTCTGCTTTTTCATGTGACGAATCGTCAAGTTCGATGACCGCAACGATGGTTAAATCTTTCGAGCATAGAACAAAGTCTGCACTCATGCGATTGATGCGGTTGAACCATTCACCAAAGTTATTGCCCTTTTTGACTCCGAGAAAGCGGGATATGCCCACCTGTGCCAGAACAATATGCTCTGGCAAAGCCTTGCAGAGACGGAAATAAAGTACCTGCTCTGGACTTGAAAGTGGTTTCTTTGCATAGAAAGGCCACGGCGCATCGGTGTCGGTACCTGCGCCCTTCTTTTTTTGTGTGATGACGATTAGCGCCGCAGTTATAGCGACAACAACTACGAGTAAAAGCAAAAAGCGCATGAGTTCATTCCCTTACGCCTATCAATAATTAAATTGATCCGCCTAAACCGCGGATTTTAGATTTATATCATATGAGTGTCGGCTTTAATGTCTCATTGATCCTATGTTAGTGAAAATATAGCGAAATAGCATTCAGTCATCAAAATAATACGGCACCAAACAACCTGCAACTACGCCGCAACGCATTGTCATTCACTTATTACTCCGACGATGAAAGGTATTGATCCGGTTTTGCGCAAAAAGTCATTCTGAGGCCGATGCAGTCGGGCGAAGAATCCATAACCCTTTTCTGAAATTGAAGATAGATCCTTCACTACGCCATGCTTCGTTCAGGATGACAGGATCAATATCATACCCATCTTCGATCTTTCGTTGCTGTAGTAATAATGCTTGTTACTGCTCGTCAGTTGTCTAGGCCCCCCCCGTTTTTGAAGGTTCCCGAAACAACATTATCTTGACTGACAACTTTACAGGGTAATAACCGATATCTCCAGCACATGCGCGAGCTTCTCCTCATCAATATCACCGGCCCGGACAAACCGGGACTTACGTCAAAAATCACATCTATCCTGTCAGGGTACAATGTGCCTGTGCTCGATATCGGGCAGGCGGTGATCCACAACCACCTGTCGCTCGGCATGCTGGTCGAGGTACCGGCAGAGTCCGCATCGTCTCCGGTGCTCAAAGACCTGCTGTTCTGCGCGCACACCCTCGGCATTCAGATTACCTTCACTCCGGTTTCCGATGAGGAATACGGCCTCTGGGTCAATGAGCAGGGAAAACCCAGGCACCTGCTGTCGCTGCTTGCAAGAAGGATCACTGCGGAACAGATCGAACGGGTCTCTTCGATCATTGCCTCACACAACCTCAATATCGACACCATCAGCCGTCTCTCGGGCCGTATTCCCCTGGAAATCAACGAAAACGAACATACGAGGGCATGTGTGGAATTTTCGATCAGGGGAAGGCTCGAGGAAGAAAACCGATTCCGTGAACAGATGCTCGCCATCACCGACAGCCTCGGCATCGACATCGCCTTCCAGGAAGACAGCATCTTCCGGCGCAACCGCAGGCTGGTGGTGTTCGATATGGATTCGACCCTCATCACCTCCGAAGTGATCGACGAACTTGCCCTCGAAGCGGGAGTCGGTGATGAAGTTTCCGCCATTACGGAACGGGCGATGCGCGGAGAGCTCGATTTCACGGCAAGCCTGCAGGAGAGGGTTTCAAAGCTGAAGGGTCTGGATGAGCATGTGCTTGAAACGATAGCCCGGAGGCTGCAGCTCACCGAGGGTGCCGAAAGGCTTTTCCACAACCTGCACAACCTCGGCTTTAAAACAGCCATCCTTTCCGGCGGCTTCACCTATTTCGGGCACTATCTGCAGAAAAAACTCAATATCGACTATGTCTATGCCAACACGCTTGAAATCGTGGAAGGAAGGCTGACTGGACGGGTGGTCGGCCAGATCGTCGATGGAAAACGGAAAGCTGAGCTGCTCGAACTGATCGCGAAAAAGGAGAATATCCGCCTCGAACAGACCATTGCTGTCGGCGACGGCGCCAACGACCTTCCGATGCTCGGCAAGGCAGGGCTTGGTATCGCATTCAGGGCGAAACCTATCGTGAGGGAAAGCGCAAAACAGGCGATTTCAACCCTTGGCCTCGATGCGATCCTCTATCTCATGGGGTTCAGGGACAGGGACGACCTGAGCGTATAGAGGTGCCTGCCGACCTCTCTCCATATCAAAGTACAAGCCGGGACAACGCAGCAATCCAGGAGCGGCCCTGCATGAAAACCCTGCTGCAGCACAGCGTTTCGCGCAAGCTCAATCGTCAGGGAACGGCGAGCGGTTCTCGTGCTGCTCGCATTTTGTGGCGGCAAATGTGCTGTAAAGTGGCAGAAACGTAATTTTTTGATTGGGAAGATCCGCATATGGTCGGTCTGAAAAAACCAATGCTTTACCACACTCCGGATACGAGGCATTTTAATGCTTCTTGTAAGGAACGATACTTCCTTATGGCAATTCCCGCAAGAAAGCCTGTAGCAGAATTGTTGAAGGTTATGAGCCGGCTTTTCTTCAGGAGAATAGAAAATGGAGTTAGGCTGTCATTGAGGGACTTCTCAATCGACGTACCCGACGAAATGTTCGAACGCCTTCCTGCGAGGAAGCGTGATAGCGCCGGAGGGACAGACCGGTTCGCACCGGGTGCAGAGCACGAGGCAGTTATACGGGTTGGCTACGGTCATTTTCGGTTTGCGGACGACCTCGGAACCGGCATCGGCCTGACCAGGTTCGAAGACTCCGGGCCTGCAGAATTCGGCACATGCCTCGCATCCGTTACACAGTTCCGGATCGATAACGGGAAACCAGGCTATCTCTTCACGCGGTGCAAGCAGTCGCTTCTTTTTTCCTGTTTGTGATGCTGAACCACTCAAGGTTTACTCCGCTTTTAATTTTCCGTCCCCTCAGTCAACGTACTCAACGTACTTCTCGAAATCCTCCTTCTTCGGCATCACGATGGCTCCGGATGTGCAGATGGGCACGCACCGGTCGCAAAGCACGAGGCAGTTCAAGGGATGCCCGACAACCAGCTTCGGCCTGTGGATTCCCGTCGGATCGGGAGCCCCGAGTTCGAACACGCCGGGCTTGCAGAGCACCTTGCAGTCGCCGCAGCCGTTACAGAGTTCCGGCCTGATCGTCGGATACCACGCGATTTCCTCCCTGGGAGCGAGCAGGCGCTTGCGTCTCTTCTTCGTTTCCTGTTTTTGAGGGGTCGGGCTAACTGCAAGCGGCGGAGTCAACGTGTCAGTTTTATCGCACGAAGCTGGGGCAGCGAAGGATGCTTCTTCTTCGAGGTGCATTGAACGGGATTTGAGCGTGAGGCGCAGGGATCGAACCATCCTGAAGATACAACGGTCGCAGCCCGGCCTTTCGCAACGTCCGAAAAAACAGTCAAAAACAAGCATAATCAAACAACTCCCCGTGCGCTCAGTTTCCGATCAGTTTTTTTACTGCCACCCTGAATGCTTCGAAAGCTTTGTGCTCTCCCGAAGGGTCCTTGCCTCCCGCCGTTGAGAGCTCAGGTTTGCCGCCGCCGCCGCCCTGGACAAATTTTGCAGCCTCGCGAATCAGCGATGACGAATCGAAACTGCGAGAAAACGATGGTTCGTTGCTGGCATAGCTAACAAGTGAAACTTTTCCAGCCTCAACGGTGCTCAGCAACCCTGTGCCGGGTACTCCCCTGCTCTTGAGTTTTTCAAGCAGCGCCTGCCCGATCATACGCAGTTCATCTGCCGTAACACCGTCTACATGGCGGGTGAGCACGCTGACGCCCTTTTCTTTCGCAGCCTCGTCGAGAAAGCTCTCAGCATTATGGAGCAGCTTCTGCATCCTGAAATCCTGAAGCTGTTTTTCGAGTCCTTTTTTCGATTCCATCAGGACGGCCAGTTTTTCGGTCACCGGTTCATCGCCCTTGGCTTTCAGGAGATGGCGCACTTCCTGCAATTCACGGTGTTCCCTCCAGAGAAGGCTTTCCGCTGCCTTTCCGGTCAGCGCCTCGATACGCCTGACGCCTGATGCAACTGACGATTCGCTGACGATCTTGAAAAGACCGATACGACCGATATTGTCAACGTGGGTGCCGCCGCACAGCTCGACAGATATATCCGGGATTTCGACAACCCTGACCCTGTCGGCATACTTGTCGCCGAAAAAGGCAAGGGCGCCTTTCGCTATAGCCTCGTCATAAGGAACATCCGCATGCCTGTTCACTTCCTGGGCTTTACGGATCTGCTCGTTCACAAGCGATTCGACCTCCTCGATTTCGGATTCGGAAAGCTTCGAAAAATGGCTGAAATCGAAGCGAAGCCGTTCTGCATTGACATAGGAACCTTTCTGCTGGACATGCTGGCCGAGAACCCTGCGCAGCGCACCGTGCAGAAGGTGGGTGGCGGTATGGTTCCTTTCGGTCTCCTGGCGCAGGTGCCGGTCGACGGAAGCCTCCGCCGAAAGCTGGTTGTCGTCGAGGCAGATATCGCCGGGATTGACGGCTGTATCGAGGATCTTGTCGAACGCTTCGGTAACGACGTGCACGAAAGCGTCGCCGTCCTTCAGGGTATCGGTTACATGGAGGCGGTAGGTTGTAGTCTCGATCCACCCCTTGTCACCGACCTGTCCGCCGCTCTCGGCATAAAAAGGTGTGCTCTCGAGAACGAGAAGCAGTTTGCCGCGCGAATACCTCGCTCCAATAATGGAAACAGGCATTTCGAGCCGGTCATAGCCTTCGAAGATCGTCCGGCTCTTCTCCGCGAACCAGTGCCATTTTGCAGCTTCGTCATGCACCTGCTGCTTTTCGCGGCGGTCGGTACGGGCGCGAAGCTTCTGCTCCTGCATGCAGTGCTCGAAACCTTCCCCGTCCACCTGAAATCCGACATCGGATGCCATCAGGCGGGTAAGATCGAATGGAAAGCCGTAGGTGTCGTAGAGTTTGAAAGCATCCTTTCCCTTGATGACAGTCTTGCCGGATGCTTTGACTTTCTCTATCACTTCGTTGAACAGCTCGATACCTCTGTCGAGGGTGACGATAAAGCTCTCCTCCTCGGCTTTGATGATTTTGCAAACGGTTTCCTGCTGATTGCGGAGTTCGGGGAAAACATCTCCCATCGAATCTGCAAGCGTCGCTACAAGCTGGTTGACGATCGGCTCATGGTACCCGAGGTTTTTCGAATAACGCAACGCCCTCCTGAGTATCCTGCGCAGCACATAGCCGCGCCCTTCGTTCGAAGGCATGGCCCCGTCGGAAAGGGCAAAGGTGAGCGTACGGGCATGGTCGGCAATCACCCGCATGGCAATGTCGGTCTGCCCGTCGAGGGATGCCCCGTAAGGCACTCCGGTAATTTCCGTTATGCGGTCGAAAAGCGGCCTGAATACATCGGTATCGTAATTCGAGCCTTTTCCCTGCAGTACGGCGGTGATACGCTCGAAACCCATGCCGGTATCGACATGTTTCTGAGGCAGCGGATCCAGACGGCCGTCGTTCTGGCGGTTGTACTGTATAAAGACAAGGTTCCACAGTTCGATAACACGGTAATCGCCCGCATTGACAAGCTTGCCTCCGGAACAGTCGGGTGTGAGATCGATATGTATTTCCGAACAGGGACCGCAGGGGCCGGTTTCGCCCATTTCCCAGAAATTGTCTTTTTCTCCGAACCTGAGAATATGGGAGGGATCGATACCCGCCTGCTTCTTCCAGATCTGAAGGCTTTCGTCATCATCATGAAAAACCGTGGCATAGAGCCGTTCCTTGGGCAGACCCCATACGCCGGTAAGAAGCTCCCATGCCCAAGCTATGGCCTCTTCCTTGTAGTAGTCTCCGAATGACCAGTTGCCGAGCATCTCGAAAAAGGTGTGATGGTAGGTATCGCGCCCGACATCTTCGAGATCGTTGTGCTTGCCCGAAGCCCTGATGCATTTCTGGGTATCGGCAGCTCGGTTGTATGGCCTCGTTCCCTTCCCGAGGAAGACATCCTTGAACTGGTTCATTCCTGCGTTGGTGAAAAGAAGTGTAGGATCGTCTGCAGGAATGACAGGGGCTGAACGAAGGATGGTATGACCTTTTCCTGTAAAAAAATCAAAAAAAGACTGCCTGATTTCTCGGGATTTCATATGCTGTTGATCAAGTTGGAATACCTGCCGTCCTGATGCTCCGAAGCCTGACGGTTGCCGCTTGCGTCCTTGAATTTACTCATTTTCCAGCCTTGTTGCCAATATAATTTTACCTCATGTCCGGGATAGTATTCAGTTCCTCCGCAGGCGGGTAAAAAGTCAATGAATCGGTATTTTGTTTTTAAAAAACTATATTGGTTAGATGGTACGGAAAATCGTTTTTCATTGCTTTTTCCCGTCAAATAAAACAGGAGGACCTTTATGAGCTGGGGAGTTGAAGATGAGCAGAGACGGAAGGGTGTTCTGGAACTCATGGAGATTTCCGAAAAAATAATGAGGGAAAATCCCAATCATGTCAATGAAGTCAGGAAAAGTTCGTCTGGATGCTGGATGGAACAGATGTACGGCATGACACGCTGCGATTTTTGTGATCTGTCTATCGATTGCCCGATCAGGGAAGAACTTTTGTGGCAGGAATACCTGAAAGCCAATAACATCGTTATTGAGAAAAATTCCTGAAAATAAGCCAAAAGCTTGTTTTAATATCTCAAATCCATTATACTGTTAATATTGCAGGAGACTGTGTCTTTTCGTTTTTTTGTCTTCTCATTACCCACCAGCATTCATTTTCACCAGACAGAAACTCAATGACCTCCGTTAAAAGGTGTATCATTGATGCGGGGTTTTATTGTTGTTGTTTATCAATTTTGAAATGAAATTATAATCGTCTAATGACTGATACCAGAACAACAGGCAAACAGGTCCATGTCATACCAAAAACAAGTGTTTCCGTCCTTTTTGCGGGCGATTCCGGTGATGGCATGCAGTTGACCGGCACCCAGTTCGCCAATACAGTAGCTGTAAGAGGCTCCGAACTGAATACGTTTCCCAATTTCCCTTCTGAAATCAGGGCCCCGGCCGGGACTGTTTCAGGAGTATCCGGCTTCCAGCTGCAGTTCGGAAGCAAGCCGGTCTATACCCCGGGAGCCCGGTTCGACGTCATGATCGCGATGAACTCCGCAGCCCTTAAAGCCAACCTCAAGGACCTGCACCGTGGCGGCATCATCATTGCGAGCACCGACGGTTTCGATGAAAAAAACCTCAGGCTCGCCGGATACCCGGAAGGTGCAAACCCGCTTGAAGACGGCACACTGAGCAACTATATCGTCTTTCCGGTTCCAGTGCTTCAGCTGACCCGTGAAGCGCTCAAAAACAGTGGATTGAGCGTCAAGGAAATCGACCGGTGCAAGAACATGTTCGTGCTCGGCCTGCTCTACTGGCTTTACAGCCTTCCGTTCGAAGACACGGTTGAGACACTGAAGGAAAAGTTCAGCAAAAAACCTGAAATTGCGGAAGCAAACATCAGCGCCGTCAAAGCCGGTTATTATTTCGGCGATGAAACCGAAATTTTTGCAAACATCGGCCGCTTCGATATCGCACCGCAGAAGCAGCATGGCCTTTACCGCCGCGTGACCGGAAACGAAGCCTGCGCCATCGCGCTGACCGCAGCCGCAAAAAAAGCAGGCCTCGAACTGTTCCTTGGTTCTTATCCGATCACACCTGCGACTGAAATCCTGCAGACCCTCGCCAAGATGAAAAAATGGGGCGTCAAGACCTTCCAGGCCGAAGACGAGATCGCAGGTATCGTCAGCAGCATCGGCGCAGCATTCGGCGGCGCACTGGCGGCAACCAACACTTCCGGACCGGGCCTTGCCCTCAAAACGGAAGCGCTGGGTCTCGCGGTCATCATGGAAATCCCTCTCGTGGTCATCAATGTCCAGCGAGGAGGCCCATCGACCGGCCTTCCGACCAAACCCGAACAGTCTGACCTTTTCATGTCGCTTTACGGACGTCATGGCGATGCGCCCCTTCCGGTCGTCGCCGCCTCTTCTCCGGTCGACTGTTTCTATACTACCTACGAAGCCGCAAGGCTCGCACTAGAACATATGACCCCGGTCATCTGCCTTTCGGACGGATACCTTGCGCTGAGCTCGGAACCATGGAAAGTCATTACGGAAGAAAGCCTCGCAGATATCAACCCGAACATCCAGCCGGCACGAAAGCCTGAAGACCCTCCCTACCTGCCCTACAAACGCGACGAGCAGCATGTCAGGGCATGGGCGGTACCCGGAACCCCGGGACTCGAACACCGTCTCGGAGGTCTCGAGAAGCAGCACGAAACAGGCAATGTCTCTCACGATCCGGACAACCATGAACTGATGACCAGGCTCCGTGCGGAAAAAATCGCGAAGATCGAGGACAGCATCCCGCTCCAGACGATCGATAACGGCCCTGCATCCGGCGACCTGCTGATCCTTGGATGGGGTTCCTCCTACGGTGCGATAAAAACTGCGATCGAGAACGCACACCATGAAGGGTATACCAGCGTGGCACATGCTCATCTGCGTTACCTGAACCCGTTCCCCAAAAACCTCGGGCAGATCCTCGGCAGCTACAAGAAAGTGCTTATTCCCGAAAACAACAACGGACAGCTGGTCCATGTCATCCGTGACAAATTCCTGATCGAACCGATCGGATTCAGCAAGATCAAGGGTCTGCCGTTCAATGAAATGGAAATTCTCGATAAAATCATCGACGTGATAAAGGAGCTTGAATAATGAGCGACACAGAAATACTGAAAACTCAAGGCGCAACCCTTACCGCAAAGGATTTCGCTTCGGACCAGGAACCGAAATGGTGCCCGGGCTGCGGAGACCATGCCGTGCTTCAGCAGATAAAGAATACCCTGCCCGATCTTGGAGTCTCGAAAGAAAATTTTGTTTTTCTTTCCGGTATCGGGTGCTCGTCACGCCTGCCGTACTACGTATCAACCTATGGTGTTCACGGCATTCATGGCAGGGCGCTGCCGATGGCTTCAGGCCTCAAGACAGCCCGCCCCGACCTCTGTGTCTGGGTAGCGACAGGTGACGGAGACGCTTTGTCAATCGGAGGCAATCACTTCATTCATACCCTGAGAAGGAACCTCGACCTGAACGTCGTGCTTTTCAACAATGAAATTTACGGTCTGACCAAAGGACAGTACTCCCCGACGACGAAACTCGGTCTGAGAACGGTCACTTCTCCTTCAGGCGTTATCGATCATCCATTCAACACCGCTTCGCTGACCATCGGTTCCGGAGGATCCTTCTTTGCGAGAGCCTTTGACCGTGACGGCAAGTTTCTGCGCGGAGTATTGACCAGGGCTGCAAAGCACAAAGGCACTTCGCTGGTCGAGATCTACCAGAACTGCCCGATTTTCAACAATGCTGCGTTCGAAGCTTTCACTCCCGAGAACAAGGCTGAAATTACCATCTACCTCGAACATGGCAAACCGCTTGTTTTCGGCAAGAATGGCAATAAAGGAATCAGGCTTGACGGTTTCAGGCCCATCGTGGTGGATATCGAAAAGCAGGGCCTTTCGACCAGCGATCTATGGATCCATGACGAAGCCGATATCAACAAGGCGTCCATTCTCGCCCGGTTCGTCGACGATCGTGAAGGGGATGACGAGAAACTTCCCTGCCCGATCGGTGTTCTCTTTGCCCAGGAGAAAATCACCTACGAAGATGCACTTACCGGCCAGATCCAGGCCGCCCAGGAAAAAGGGGCAGGCACTTTCGAAGAACTTCTCAAGGGGGACAACTCCTACATCATCAAGTAAAAGCATTTTCCGATGCAACTGAAAAAGCCGGCAGGAACGCCGGCTTTTTTGTTGTCGTGCATAGTGTCAATCTTCTTCTTTCCAGACACCCATTCCGGAAAACTTTTCGATCCTCTCGGTCACAAGGTCTTCAGGATTCTTCAGAAGCAACGCCCTCAGCTCTTCAATAAGCACGCTCTTCAGCGAAGCAGCCATGGTTTCCGGGTCTTTATGCGCACCACCCAGCGGTTCCGGAATGATACGGTCGATAATGCCCTGGGCAAGCAGATCGTCGGCCGTAAGCTGAAGCGCTTCGGCAGCCTGCTCCTTGAAGTTCCAGCTCCTCCAGAGAATGGATGAGCAGCTTTCGGGAGAAATCACCGAATACCAGCTGTTTTCCGCCATCAGTATCCTGTTACCGACACCTATGCCTATTGCCCCTCCGCTGGCGCCTTCTCCGATAATCACACAGATAATTGGAACCGTAAGCCTCGACATTTCAAACAGATTGCGTGCGATCGCCTCCGCCTGGCCCCTCTCCTCTGCCTCTATACCCGGAAATGCTCCGGGAGTATCGATGAGCGTAATGACCGGTTTACGGAATTTCTCGGCAAGCTTCATGAGACGGAGAGCTTTCCGGTAGCCGTCCGGCTGGGCCATACCGAAATTCCTGTAAAGGTTTGACTTGGTATCGCGGCCTTTCTGGTGACCGATGATCATGACCGGTTGTGAAAAGCCGGATGAACTGTCTTCAATATATGCGAAACCGCCGACGATCGCTTTGTCGTCGCTGAAATGCCGGTCTCCCGCAAGTTCGACAAAGTCCCTTGTCATCATGTAAATATAATCGAGGGTATAGGGCCTTTCGGGATGGCGGGCAAGCTGAACCTTCTGCCAGCGGGTAAGATTTTTATAAATTGAACGGCGCAGAAGGTCGACTTTCAACTCAAGAGCTTCTATTTCCTGATCAACGATCTCTGTTTCTGCAGGAACCTGCTCTCTCTTGCTGGTCCTGAGTACCTGTCGCATTTCTTCCAGCTTGGCTTCAAGCTCAAAAAGCGGCTTTTCAAAATCAAGGACAACTTTCGTGGCCATTTCTAAACTCCTGGTGATAAAAAAAGTCCATCAGGCAAACTGCCCAAGATGGACTTTAAGAAAAAAAAATACAATACTCAATAAAAACGGATCAGGCTCCGACTGAATCTTTCAATGCTTTGCCAGGTCTGAATTTTACAACTTTTTTAGCGGCAATGGTTATAGTTTTGCCGGTCTGAGGGTTCCTGCCTTGTCTTTCGGCCCGGTCACCTGTCGTGAAAGTGCCAAAACCGACAAGTGTAACATCCTGTCCATCTTTCAGCGAAGCGGTAACAGCACTGATAAAGGCATTGACAGCACGTTCGGCATCTGCTTTGGTGAGGTTTGCCTGCGCAGCAATTTTCTCTACTAAATCAGTTTTTGACATATGATGTGGTTATTATGGTTGAAGGAAATCCTGCTTTTTTATCAACGCTACTGATTAGCTGAATTTAACCAGTACTTGATAAACATGCAATGGCTATTTAGCATTATCAGGCTTTGATTTGCAGACAATTTGTATTCATCGTGCTCTGTATTATATTTGGGTTCATATAAAGCAATAAAAACTTCTCTGTGCAAGACAATTTTCACCCGGCCTATGATCTCAATCAGTAATGTTTCAAAAGGTTCCATCATTCGATTCAAGGGAGAACCACACAGCATTGAAAGTCTCGTCCACCGGACACCTGGAAACCTGCGTGCGTTCTACCAGGCAAACATGAAAAACCTGAAAACCGGCAGAAATGTCGAATACCGTTTCAGTGCCAGCGAATCGGTCGATCTTATCGTCACTGAACGAAAACAGTACCAGTACCTTTATCAGGACGGAAACGACTACGTCATGATGGACAACGATACCTTCGACCAGATCAACGTACCGGAAGTTGCAATAGGTTCAGGAGCACGTTTTCTTAAAGACGGAATTACCGTTACGATCGTATTCTCGGATGACGGATCCATTCTTGCAGTCGAACTCCCGACATTCGTCGAGGTCGAAATAACAGAAACAAGCCCGGCATCGAAGGATGACAGGGCCACCAGCGGAACAAAACCTGCTGTTGTTGAAACAGGAGCGGAAATCAGCGTTCCGATGTTTATACAAACCGGCAGCATTGTCCGAGTTGATACTCGTACCGGTGAGTATATGGAAAGAGTAAAAAAGTAGTTTTTCACAAGGCATATCTGGAAGTGCGTCTAAACTTTAAGTTGCATAATCATGAATCTTAACGAAATCAAGCAGCTCATTGACATGGTCAATAGCTCGGATCTCCAGGAAACCACCATTGAAAAGGGTGACTTTAAAATAACCCTAAAACGTTATTCCGCTGCAGTACCCTCCCAGATACTTCCCGTTCAATACCAGCCAGTTACTCAGGCCCCGCCGCCGGCACCGAGCCAGGCTCCGGTCCCGGCTCCTGTCATGGGCGAACAGCATTCCGGCCTTATTGAAGTATGTTCTCCGATCGTGGGAACTTACTACCAGTCACCATCTCCCGACAGCCCGCCCTTTGTGGCTATCAACGACACCATCAAGAAAGGAGATGTCCTCTGTATTATTGAAGCTATGAAACTGATGAATGAAATTGAAGCCGAGGTTTCCGGCACTATAGTGGAAATACTTGTTGAAAACGGACAGGCTGTCGAATACGATCAGCCGCTTTTCCGAATTAAACCATAAACATTCATCAGAGAAAACCTTGTTTAAAAAAATACTTGTTGCAAATCGCGGTGAGATCGCATTACGCATTATGCAGACCTGCCGCGAAATGGGAATCAGTACAGTTGCTGTCTATTCCACCGTCGATTCAGAATCAATCCATGTCAAATATGCCGACGAAGCTGTATGCATCGGTCCGGCTCTTTCTAAGGAAAGCTACCTGAATATCCCCCGAATCATAGCGGCAGCAGAAGTTACAAATGCGGATGCCATTCACCCGGGATATGGTTTCCTTGCGGAAAATGCCGATTTTGCCGAGGTTTGCGATTCGGTAAACCTCAAGTTTATCGGTCCTTCCGCGAAAATGATCAACCAGATGGGAGACAAGAACACGGCAAAATCAACCGTGATTGCCGCCGGGGTTCCAGTCGTTCCGGGCAGCGCAGGCCTGGTAACCGATCTCGAAGAAGCATTGGAAGCCACTAAAAAAACCGGTTATCCGATCATCATCAAACCGACAGCCGGCGGTGGAGGAAAAGGCATGCGTCTGGTGACCGAGGAAAAAGAGCTTGAAAAAGCCATTGTCGCTGCCCGTAATGAAGCTGAGCAGGCATTCGGGAACAACGGCGTCTATATTGAAAAATTTGTTGAAAACCCCCGTCACGTCGAAATACAGATCCTCTCCGACCAGCATGGCAATACGATCCATCTCGGTGAGAGGGACTGCACCGTCCAGAGGCGTCACCAGAAGCTGATCGAGGAAACACCGTCACCGGTAGTCGACGAAGCCCTCAGAAAAAAAATGGGAGACGCTGCTGTTGCTGCCGCACGTGCAATCAATTACGAAGGTGCCGGCACGATCGAATTTCTCCTCGACAAGCATGGGGAGTTCTTTTTCATGGAAATGAACACCCGTATCCAGGTCGAACACCCGGTCACAGAAGAGCGTTACAATGTCGACATCGTCAAGGAACAGATTCTTATCGCGGCAGGTGAGTCCATCGCCGGCAGGAATTACACTCCGCAGGGCTATTCGATAGAATGCCGTATCAATGCGGAAGATCCCGAACACATGTTCCGTCCCTGCCCGGGCAAGCTGAAAGTGTTCCATACTCCGGGCGGACATGGTGTAAGGGTCGATTCACATGCCTATGCAGGCTATGTCGTACCGTCCAATTACGACTCCATGATCGCAAAGCTTATCGTTACAGCTCACACAAGGGAAGAAGCGATTGCAAGGATGTCCCGCGCTCTCGACGAATTCATCGTGGACGGCGTGAAAACCACGATACCGTTCCACAAGCAGGTGATGCATTCCCCTGTATTCCAGAGCGGGCAATTCGACACCAGCTTCCTCGAGTCATTCCGGTTCGAGAAAAAATAATAAGGCGCAAGTCCTTCCTGTAACGGAGCTTACAGAAAGAAGAGGCGGCCTCGGAAAGAAAACTGAGGCCGCCTCTTTTTGTTTTACCGCAATCCCGTTTAATAATGCTGAATTCCGGCAATCGACCGGCAGTGATCCGTGTTGCACCTGTTGTCATTCTGAGCCCGCCAAAGTCGTGCGGAGAATCCAAAACAATCCCGCCGCAGAACTGGATACTTCACTTCGCTCAGTATGATATCGTCTTTTCCTGTGATTGATCATGACTGTTCCGACACGCCGAAAAAAGAAAAGCTGCCTTTGCGGGCAGCTTTTCTTTCATGCTTTTCGAAACAGAAACAGTTTACTCGATTTCAGGCAAACCGCTTACCTGGTCAGCAGGATTTTCTGTATCATTGGCTTCACCGTTTTCGGATATTTCCTGTGCTTCACCGGTGAGTTTGATCGACCTGTATTTCTTGATACCGGTTCCAGCCGGAATCAGTTTTCCAACGATAACGTTTTCCTTCAATCCCGCCAGAAAATCTACTTTACCGGCAACAGCCGCATCTGTCAGCACTTTCGTGGTTTCCTGGAAAGATGCTGCGGATATGACGCTCTCTGTCTGCAGTGCAGCACTGGTGATACCCAGCAGCACCGGATGAGAGGTTGCCTGAAGAGCTGGCTCGAAAGCGATCATGTTCTTGCCGTTCTTGCGCAGCTCACGATTCAGCTTTGCAATATCACGCATTTTCTGGAGCTGGTTGTCCTGTATCCTTGCTGGAGCATCACCCCTCTCGGTAATCCGGACTTTTTCTGCAATTCCTTCGTTCGCTTCGACAAAAGAGCTCCTGTCAATAAGATCTCCCGGCAGCAGCTCGGTATCTCCGGGCTCTTCAACCCGGACTTTCTGAAGCATCTGCCGTACAATGACCTCGAGGTGCTTGTCGTTGATTTCGACACCGGCGTTAATCTGGTATACCTTCTGGATTTCGTTCACCAGGTACTGCTGAACAGCGTTGGGGCCCTGGATACGCAGGATGTCCTGAGGCGAAATGGCACCGTCGGTCATAGGATCGCCAGCTTTCACCTCGTCACCCTCGTTTGCGAGCACATGCTTGCCGACCTGCACATAATAGACCTTTTCTTCGCCGAAATCATTCTTGACCTTGATTTCCTTGCTGCTTCTGCGCTGTGACCCGAAGCTCACATAACCGTCGATTTCGCTGACGATTGCCGGATCGGAAGGGATACGTGCTTCAAAAAGCTCGGTAACCTTCGGAAGACCGGCGGTAATATCGCCGCCGACACGGTCGAGGTTTCTCGGCACCTTTGCCATGATATCGCCGGGCACAACCTTCTGCCCGTCTTCGACATAAAGGTTCGACTTGATCGGTACCGGGTAGGTCTTCCTTACCTCACCACTCTCGTCGACAATTACAAGCCTCGGCTCTCTCGTCTCGTTTGCCCGCAGCTTTGAACGCCAGTTGATAATGGTATGCTGCGAGAACCCGGTCTGAGGATCAATTTCCTCCTTGTAGGTAACCCCTTTTTCGATATCGGCAAACTTGATGAAACCCGGAATTTCAGCGATAATCTGCGTGCTGTTGGGCTCGCTGCTGAAAAGGACCTGATCCTTCCTTACAAGATCGCCGTCGCTGCAATAGATATGCGCACCGTGCGGCACGAGATAGCGTTTCAGGAGCTTGCCTGACTCCGGATCGGTTATGTTGATCTTTCCGTTTTTCTGGATAACAATGATCCTGTTCTCTTCAATACCGTCTTCATTGACCGCATTGTGCTCGACGGTTTTAATCTCCTCGAACCGTACCTGACCCTCATAGAACGCTTTCGTCTCGGTTTCGGAGATGCCGCCCTGCGCGGTACCGCCCTGGTGAAAGGTACGGAGAGTAAGCTGTGTTCCCGGTTCACCGATGGACTGGGCTGCAATGACACCTACCGCTTCACCGATTTCTACAAGCTGATGAACAGCAAGGTTGGTCCCGTAGCATTTTGAACAGATGCCGATCTTTGCTTCACAGGTAAGAACGGAACGGATTTCCGCTTCTTCTACACCTGCAGTCTCCTGAATAAGTTCAGCGAGTTCCTCGGTGATGATTTCACCGCTCTTTACCACAACCCTGTTGTTGATACTGTCGTAGATATCACGGGCAGCAACACGGCCCTTGATTTTTTCACGGAACTTGATCTGGCCGCTGGTCTCCTCCTCGATATTCCGGTGAACATAGAGGCCGCGGGTTGTGCCGCAGTCATCCATGGTAACGATGACATCCTGCGCCACGTCATGGAGCCTCCTGGTAAGGTAACCTGCGTCTGCAGTTTTCAGCGAGGTATCGGAAAGACCCTTACGGGCACCGTGCGTTGAAATGAAATATTCGAGAACGGTCAAACCTTCCTTGAGGTTCGAGATAATCGGGTTTTCGATGATCTCGCCCGGCTGTCCCGACATCGATTTCTGAGGACGTGCGATAAGACCCCTCATTCCGGTCAGCTGGCGAACCTGTTCCCTCGAACCGCGGGCGCCGGAATCAAGCATCATGTAGAGCGGATTGAAACCGTCACGGTCTTTTTTCAGCTTCTGGTAGGACTCTTCCGCAACAATGTTGGAAGTCTTCTGCCAGACGTCGACGATCTGGTTGTAGCGCTCGTTGTCGGTGAGGGTACCTCGGCTGTACTCCTTGAGAACCTTGGTGCTGTCACGCTGCGCGCTCTTGATATGCTTGACCTTTGTTTCAGGTACGATGGCGTCGGAAAGCGCAACCGAAAGGCCGCCTTTCATGGCATAGTTGAACCCTACTTCCTTGATGTTGTCGAGGAATCTTGCGGTCTCCACGTTGCCGACTTCGCTGCTCAAACGTCCGATAAGCTCCTTTGCCACCTTCTTGTCGATCACCCTGTTGATGAAACCGATGCTCGACGGGACATGCTGGTTGAAAATAACCCTGCCGACAGTTGTAAGGAGCATTTTCTTTTGCTCGATCTGTGAGCGCAGCCAGGTTGCCTTTTCCGATTTTGGGTCGATCATGGTATCGAGCACTCGCAGCGGATCGAATTTCTGATCGACATCACCGGTATATCTTATGAAAATCTGGGCGTGCAGACCGAGCCGCTGTTCATTATAGGCAATCAGCACCTCTTCGGGACTGTAGAAAATCTGGCCTTCGCCGGGTTCTCCCGAACGTGACTTTGTCAGATAATACATTCCGAGCACCATGTCCTGTGAAGGCACGGTAACCGGTTTTCCCGACTGCGGAAGGATCAGGTTATGGGACGAAAGCATCAGCAGTGACGCTTCTATCTGGGCCTCCTGCGAAAGCGGAATATGAACGGCCATCTGGTCACCGTCGAAGTCGGCGTTGAACGCTGTACAGACGAGCGGATGGATCTGGATAGCCTTGCCTTCGATCAGCACCGGCTGGAATGCCTGTATACCGAGCCTGTGAAGGGTCGGGGCACGGTTCAGGAGAACCGGACGGCCGTCGATGACCTTTTCCAGAACGTCCCAGACAACCGGGTCTTTCTTGTCGATAAGTTTCTTTGCGGATTTGACCGACTTCGCGATGCCGCGGTCTACAAGACGGCGGATAACGAAAGGCTGGAAAAGCTCGATCGCCATGCTTTTCGGCAGACCGCACTCGTGCAGCTTGAGCTCGGGACCGACAACGATAACCGAACGGCCGGAATAGTCCACCCTCTTGCCGAGCAGGTTCTGGCGGAAACGGCCCTGCTTGCCTTTCAAGGCATCGGAGAGCGATTTCAGCGGCCTGTTGGACTCACCGGTCTTGACGGCATTCGCCTTGCGCGAGTTATCGAACAGCGCATCGACAGCTTCCTGGAGCATTCTTTTTTCGTTGCGCAGAATGACCTCCGGGGCACGGATATCGATCAGCTTTTTCAGGCGGTTGTTCCTGATGATCACCCTGCGGTAAAGATCGTTGAGGTCAGAAGTGGCAAAACGGCCGCCTTCGAGCGGAACAAGCGGACGAAGCTCCGGAGGAATGACCGGGATCACTTCCATGACCATGTATTCCGGCTTGTTGCCTTCATAGACATAGGGTTCAGGCAGTTCGTCCTCAGGAAACAGTGCGACGGATTTTTTGCGGGTCTTCTTCTGCGGCTCGTAGCTTTTCCTGAAAGCTTCGACAACTTTCAGCCTCTTGAGCGCATCGGTCCTTTTCTGCTCGGAGCTGCTTTCCTTGAGCACTTTACGCAGCTGCACGGCAAGCGTATCGAGATCGATGCTCCTGAGCAGCATGTGGATTGCTTCGCCGCCCATTTTCGCGACAAACTTGTCCGGATCATTGTCATCGAGGTCCTGATTATCCTCATATTCGGTAATGATCTGGAAATACTGTTCCTCCGTCAGGCGGTCGAGCTTCTTTATGCCCTGCTTCTCACCAGGTTCACCAGGGTTGATGACCACGTAAACCTCGTAATAGATAATCCTTTCGAGCTCCTTGGTCGAAAGGTCGAGCAGCGAACCGATCTTGCTCGGCACAGAACGGAAAAACCAGGTGTGCACGACTGGAACCGCGAGGGAAATATGGCCCATACGTTCCCGGCGAACGCTCTTGGTCGTTACCTCCACACCGCAGCGGTCGCAGATGATGCCCTTGTAGCGGACCCTCTTGTACTTGCCGCAGTAACACTCCCAGTCCTTCGTGGGACCGAATATCTTTTCGCACATCAGTCCGTCGCGTTCCGGCTTGAATGTGCGGTAGTTGATTGTCTCCGGTTTCAGCACCTCGCCCTTCGAATGGGCAAGGATGCTTTCCGGAGATGCAATACTGAATTTTATCTTTGAAAAATCACCTTTCAACGGCGATACTCCCTGTGAAAATATCATAGTCAATATCCTTTTAAACGACTCTTGTTAACGCTCGTTAATGATGCACATATCTTACCACATTACTAAGGAACCTTGTCGTCAATACGAATTTCAAGACCAAGACCCTGCAGCTCCCTGACAAGCACATTGAAGGACTCAGGTATGCCCGGTTCAGGCAGGTTCTGACCTTTGACAATAGCCTCGTAGGTCTTGTTCCTGCCGATCACGTCATCGGATTTCACCGTCAGCATTTCACGAAGAATATTTGCTGCACCGTAAGCCTCGAGTGCCCAGACTTCCATTTCACCGAACCTCTGGCCGCCGAACTGAGCCTTGCCGCCAAGGGGCTGCTGGGTGATAAGGGAGTACGGACCGGTTGAACGCGCATGGATCTTGTCATCGACCAGGTGGCTCAGCTTGAGCATATAGATGTAGCCTACGGTCACTTCGTCGTCGAACTTCTCACCGGTGCGCCCGTCACAGAGGCGGATCTTGCCGTGAGAAGGAAGACCTGCCCTTTCAAGCTCCTGCTGTACTTCCTGGTAGGTAGCGCCGTTGAAAATCGGTGTCTTGAACTTCACTCCGAGTTTTTTCGCAGCCCACCCGAGCGATGTTTCATAAAGCTGGCCGATGTTCATACGGCTTGGCACTCCGAGCGGGTTAAGCACGATATCGACCGGGGTACCGTCTTCCATGAACGGCATGTCCTCGATTGGCAGAATCTTGCCTACAACGCCCTTGTTCCCATGACGTCCGGCCATTTTATCACCGACCTGGATTTTCCTTTTCTGGGCAATGTACACTTTTGCCAGTTCCTCGATACCGGGAGGCAGTTCATCACCTACATTGATCTTGTATTTTTCATTCTCACGCTCATCGGCCAGATCTTTCAGCTTGAAGCGGAAATCTGCAACCAGGTTTACGACATTGACGTTGACCTTCTCGGAACCGGTAATGCCTTTCGAAAAATCAACCGACTCGAGGAATGGCATATTGCTGAATTTGGCAATCAATGTCTCGTCAAAGACCGTGTCCGGACCGACAACCTGTTTTCCCTTGAGATTGTAAACACCCGAAGATGTTTTGCCTTCAAGGAGCTGCTTCAGCCATTTGGCATATCTCTTGCGCAGGTCAACCTCTTTATTGTCAAACTTCCTGTCGACCGCCTCGAGTTTTTCCTTGACGTCCAGCCCAACTTTTTTCTTGCGGCTGAAAAGCTTTGTCTTGATGACAATTCCTTTCATGCCCGCGGGCACGTGCATCGAGGCATCTTTCACATCACTGGACTTGTCGCCGAAAATAGCCCTCAGCAGTTTTTCTTCCGGTGTCGGATCGCTCTCGCCTTTCGGGGTGATCTTGCCGACAAGAATATCGCGCTCCTTGACTTCGGCACCGATACGCACTATACCGTTCTCGTCGAGGTTCCTGAGCGCTTCTTCACTGACATTGTAAATATCGCGGGTGAACTGCTCTTCTCCCCGCTTTGTATCGCGGACGTTGGCTTCGAATTCGTGAATGTGAATGGATGTGAACACATCGTCGTACACGAGCCTTTCACTGAGGATAATAGCGTCTTCAAAGTTGTACCCGCGCCAGGGCATGAATGCCACCAGCACATTTTTACCAAGTGCAAGTTCACCGTTTTCCGTCGACGAACTGTCGGCAAGAACGCTTCCGCGCTCGACACGGTCGCCGATACGAACCAGCGGTTTCTGTGATATACAGGTATCCTGGTTTGAACGCTTGAACTTGATCAGTTTGTAGGTTCTGAGCCCTTCATCCGGATCGAGAAGCGATAAACGGACGTCGCTGTCGGCATCGATGTCATAACGGACCTGTATATAGTCTGCTGTCACATCTTCTACCACACCCGGACCTTCCGCAACAATAACGGAACGGGAATCCCTTGCGACTTTAGCTTCCATGCCGGTACCTACGACAGGAGCTTCGGAAGTCAGAAGCGGAACTGCCTGGCGCTGCATGTTCGCACCCATGAGAGCGCGGTTTCCGTCGTCGTGCTCGAGGAACGGGATGAGCGCTGCAGCGGCACTGACGATCTGGACAGGTGAAACGTCCATGTAATTGACCTGTTCCGAAGGTACCACGGGATAGTCGCCTTTTGTCCTCGCCTGTACGGATTCTTCCGAGATTACGTTTTTATCGTTGAGCGGGATGCTGACCGGAACCGTAATCTTGTTCTCTTCATCCTCGGCAGAAAGCATCAGCACCTTATCGGTAACCTTGCCCTTTTCAACTACACGGTAAGGGGTCTGGATAAAACCCTTGTCGTTGATTTCGGCATAGACCGAAAGCGACGAAATGAGACCGATGTTCGGACCTTCAGGAGTTTCGATCGGGCAGAGCCTGCCGTAATGTGTATAATGAACGTCACGGACTTCAAAGCCTGCGCGTTCCCTTGTAAGACCACCCGGACCGAGAGCGGAAACCCTTCTTTTGTTGGTCATCTCCGCAAGAGGATTGGTCTGGTCCATGAACTGCGAAAGCTGGCTTGTTGCAAAGAAACTCGAAACTACGCTTGAAACCGTGCGGGCGTTGATGAGATCTGCCGGTGCGATCTTGTCCGAATCCCTCGAGTTGAGCTTTTCCCGGACATTCTTTCCCAGCCTTGCAAGTCCGATAACAAACTGGGCGGCAAGCTGTTCACCTACCGACCGTACACGGCGGTTTGCAAGGTGATCGACATCATCGACATCGGCTGAACCGTTGACAAGCTTGATGAGGTAATTGATGACCGCGATGATATCGTAATGGGTCAGAACGAGAATCTCTTCTCCGATCGGTTCTTCAGAAAACGATTGAATCGTCTGAAGAATCTTGTTGTGAATGGAATCGGAAAGTTCTTTCAGTTCCTGTTTTACTGACAGGTACGAATTCAGTTCTTCAAACTCTCTGCCGAGTTTCTTCTCGATCCTGTATCGGCCTACGTCACCGAGATCATATTTTTTCTGATTGAAGAAGGTCCTTTCGAGGAAGCTCCTTGCAGCATCGATATCAGGCGCTTCATTTGCCCTGAGTTCCTCGTAGACAATTTCAAGGGCCTCTTCCTCCGTTGCGGAACTGTCATTGAGAATGGTATTGATCACAATGGACTTGTCCGGACCTTTGTCATTGCCGGAGTAGGTTTTCATGACCTTGACACTCTTATAACCGGCGGCCATGATCTGCTCGAGGATATCCTCGGTTATCGCGGTTCTCGCACTGACCACCTCACCGGTCTGCATATCGACGATGTCTGAAGCGAGGTACTGGCCGACAAGCTGCTCCCTCTTGCCGGACTTCAAAGGCACATCCTCGACGAGATCAAACAGGCCGAGAATATCTTCGTCCCTTGCAAACCCGATGGCACGGAGAAGGGCGGTAACGAGAAAATTTTTCTTCTGGTCTATATAGACGAATATCTGGTTGTTGATATCAGTCTGGAACTCGATCCACGAACCGCGGGTCGGAACGATTTTTGCCGAATACATTTTCTTGCCGTTCGGATGGACGGCTTCGCTGAAGACAACACCGGGAGAACGGTGCAGCTGGGCAACCACAACCCTTTCGGCTCCGTTGACAATGAAGGTTCCGCGTTCGGTCATAAAGGGAATCCTGCCGAGATAGACCTCCTGCTGGATGGTTTCCTTCCAGTCGGGCTCATCGGCTTCATCCTTGTAGGAAAGCTTGAGCTTCACTTTAAGGGATACATCATAGGTCAGACCGCGTTCGATACAATCCTCTACGGTGTATTTTGGTTTGTCGAAACTGTAGGAAATGTACTCGAGCAGGTACAAACCTCTGGAATCGGTAATGGGAAACGCACTGCGCAGAACCCTCTCAAGACCCTGGTCTTTTCTCTTGGCGAGAGGAACGCTGTCCTGTAAAAAACTATGGAATGAATCTAACTGAACTTTTAATAAGTCGGGAGGTTCTATTACACTTTGGATTTTCGAAAAGTCAATACACGGTGTTGTTGTTGCAGCAGCCACTTTCACATGCACCTCGCTTTTATCAATTGCATGAATTACTTACTTGAAGGTCAGGCACTCGTGCAACATCGGAAAATGCTGCAGAACTCATGAACCCGAGGGTTCTATCCTGATCTTTTCATCACAGAAACTATCGTTTAAAACAAAACTTATACAAACGGACAAAGCTCCGCCTCAAAATGAAACGGAGCTTGATCTGGTATGGCTCTTGTCAAAGATCACTTCAACTCTACTGTTGCACCTGCGTCTTTCAACTCTTTGGCAATCTTTTCGGCTTCTTCTTTGGAAACGCCTTCTTTCACGTTTTTCGGAGCACCGTCGACGAGATCTTTCGCTTCTTTCAGGCCAAGACCGGTAATAGCACGAACAGCTTTGATGACGTTGATCTTGCTTTCGCCTGCGGCAGCGAGAACAACATTGAACTCGGTCTGCTCTTCCTGTACCGGAACTTCACCGGCTGCAGGAGCAGCAGCGACACCGGCTACGACTGCAGGAGCTGCAGTGACACCGAATTTATCTTCGAGAGCTTTCACCAACTCGGATGCTTCCGTAAGGGTCAACTTACCAATTTCCTCTACAAGTGTTTCGATAGACATTATTTCCCTCTCTTGTTTTATTGTCAATTAAATTAATTCGTTGAGTGCGTAATATTTTTTGAATGTGTCACTGCTTCTGTTTGGCAATCTGATCGAGAACACTCACAAGGTTCCTCGTAACAGCATTGACAACCATAGGCACAGAAGCAACCATGTTGTTGACAAGACCCGCGACACGGCCGATGTTTTCAGTTTTCGAAAGCATCTCGGAAAGAGCCTGAAGTGTATCTGCGCCATACACCACACCATCGATCGCCGCCATCTTGAACTTCAGCGCTTCGTTGGTCTTGCTGAATTTCCTGATGACTTTCGCAGGCGCGATAGGATCATCATATCCGAATGCAACTCCGGTGGTGCTTTTCAGACCGGCTGAAAGCTTGTCCGCTCCGGCCATATCCTTCAGTGCTTTCCTGACAAGAGTATTCTTGACAACACGATAGTCGATTCCCGCCTTCCTGAACTCATTGCGCAGTTCGGCCATCTTCTGGACATTCAAACCCTGATATTCGGTCAGGTAAATACCTTGTGACCTGCTGATCTTTTCAGCAACTTCCTGAACTATCTGTTCTTTTGTATCCCGCTTCATCATATGAACACCCCCCTTTTAGGCGACAAATTTTTCCTTTTTAACCCTCACGCTCGGCGACATGGTGCTTGAAAGCGCGATACCCTGAACATACTGACCTTTCGCCGCTGACGGCTTCAGGCGGACAACCTCCCTGAGGAAGCTGGAGATATTGGCAACGAGCTTCTCTGTCTCGAACGACATCTTGCCGACCGGAGCATGAACGTTGCCGGCTTTATCAACCCTGAACTCTATTTTACCTGCCTTGACTTCCCTGACCGCCTTTGCGACATCCATTGTCACCGTACCGGATTTCGGGTTCGGCATCAGACCGCGGGGGCCAAGAATCTTAGCAACCTTTCCAAGCTGTCCCATGACATCAGGCGTTGCGATGATAACATCGACTCCTGTCCATCCTTCCTGGATCTTCTCGATATATTCCTCAAAACCCACCATATCGGCACCAGCTTCTCTCGCCTCTTCAGCTTTCGCCTCCTTGCAGACAACAAGGACCGAAACAGTCTTGCCTGTTCCATGAGGAAGCATAACCGTACCGCGGACCACCTGGTCGGCATGACGGGGATCAACCCCGAGTTTGACGGCAACATCGACAGTTGCGTCAAATTTCACGTCCGTAATTTCCCGGACTTTCTCGACTGCATCGGCAAGATCGTACTCCTGGAAACGGTCGATCTTCGTCAGTGCATTTCTGTATTTTTTTCCTGCCATTTTTAATCTTTTGTAAAGTGGTTAAAAAAGCGGCTTTTCAGCCTCCCACACTCTTTCGGGCGACGTAACCGGTCAGCCCTGAACAACGATTCCCATGCTTCTTGCGGTACCCATGATCATCTCTTCGGCACCCTTGAGATCAACAGCATTGAGATCCGGCTTTTTCAGCTCGGCAATCTTGCGTACCTGCTCACGGGTTACAGTACCGACCTTGTTGCGGTTCGGCTCACCAGAACCTTTCTTCAGCTGGGCTTCCTTGAGGAGAAGAACTGCAGCCGGAGGAGTCTTGGTGATAAAGGTGAACGATTTGTCAGAATAGACGGTGATCACCACAGGAATGATCATTCCTGCTTCGGACTGGGTTTTTGCATTGAACTGCTTGCAGAACTCCATGATATTGACACCCTTCTGACCGAGGGCCGGACCGACAGGAGGAGCAGGATTTGCTGCGCCTGCAGGAATCTGCAGCTTGATGAAACCGATTACCTTTTTTGCCATAAACTATTACAATTCAGAAGCTTAAATAACTTAAGCGCTATTATTGAGAAACTGACTTAACCTGTGAAAAATCAAGCTCTGTCGGCGTACTGCGACCAAAAAAGCTGATCATTACCTTAACCTTCATCCTTTCGGTGCAAACCTCATGAACGACACCGGTCAGCGAACTGAACGGACCATCTATTACTTTTACTGAATCTCCGAGCTTGAACGGCGCCTCCACAACGGAACGATGCTCAAGAACATTTTCCGGTTCGAGTATTTTTTCCACCTCTTCCGGCCGAAGCGGAGTAGGAACATCATCAACACCAAGAAAACCCATCACGGAAGGAATATCGAGGATAAGGTTCCTTGTCTGCTTGTCGAGCACTGCCTCGATCAGCACATATCCCGGAAAAGCGTTCTTGGTAAGACTTCTTTTCTTTCCGTTTTTCACTTCCACAAAACGCTCATAGGGAACATAAACCTGCAGGATTTTTTCGGCAAGTCCGCAACGGGCGACTTCCGCCTCGATTCCTTCCTTTACCTTGCGCTCATGGCCTGAATATATCCGGAGTGCATACCAGCGCGCAACCGGTGTCTCCGGAATTTCCGTTTCCTTTTTTCTTGGACTCATCGACACGCCTTAACCTGTTTCTTACAATAACTTACCCATAACAAAACCGATGATCTGGTCAACAAGAAACGTAAACAAGGCAAGAATACCTGAAACCGTCAGAACAACCACCGTCAAATCCTTGGCTTCATCCTTGGTCGGCCAGACAACCTTCCGCATCTCACTGATCACATCCCGATAATACTGACTTACTTTACCGATATATTTATTCATGAATTACCGTCCGGAATAAACTTCAGTGAACACTTACATATGATGCACGTCAGGAGGGACTCGAACCCCCAACCTGCGGTTTTGGAGACCGCTGCTCTACCAATTAAGCTACTGACGTATCAACTACTCCAAAACCTGAGCTGATGATCGGACTTGAACCGATGACCTCTTCCTTACCAAGGAAGTGCTCTACCGACTGAGCTACATCAGCCTTTGAAACGTGGGTAGGGGAGGATTCGAACCTCCGAAGACATATGTCGACAGATTTACAGTCTGTTGCGTTTAACCACTTCGCTACCTACCCGATTCATTCCTGAGCTGGTGATGGGACTCGAACCCGCAACCTGCTGATTACAAGTCAGCTGCTCTACCAATTGAGCTACACCAGCAGCTTATTTAAAAAACAGGGCAGGTAATATAATGAGAGGTTTCAAAAAATCAAAGAAAAAAGGATTTATTTGTCATCTCTTCACTATTCCGGCAAAAAAACCCGACAGCCAGATTGTGACTTCCCTCGATACAAACCTTTGCGAAAAGGAAAGAACCGCATCGAGCGGTGTCGGGAATATCCGCAGCCTGTTTTTTTCGAAACCTTTTATTGCCGCCCTCACAACTTTTTCAGCGCTGTAAAGAGGCAGGCGGATAACCGATGCATCGTGACCGGTTCGTTCGAGAAAGCCGGTATCGATAAAACCGGGACAGACCGCGACAACGCTCACTCCCCTGTTCTTCACTTCCATATGCATCGCTTCGCTGAGCGTTATCATGAAAGACTTGGTTGCCGAATAGAGCCCAAGCCCTGGAACGCCCTGCAGACCGCCCAGCGAAGCAACATTGATGATACCGCCCGAACCGGCGGCGATCATATCCGGGAGAAACAGCCGGGCAAGCCTTGCCGATGCCAGCATGTTGACAGACACAATTTCATCGAATTTTTCCAGGGGCATCTGCGTGAACTCCCCTGCTCTTGACAATCCGGCGCAATTGACCAGAATGTCGATCACAATCCCGTTCGAACGGCAATACTCATAAATACGCTCAGTTGCACCGGCATCACTCAGGTCCTCGGCGAATACATTCGCGGCAATACTGTACCTTGAGCCAAGCTCCCGCCCGAGAGCGAGTAACCTGTCTCTGGAACGGGCTACAAGTACAAGGTGATTTCCTCGACGGGCATACTCTCGGGCAAAAGCCTCGCCTATCCCCATCGAGGCTCCGGTTATCAGGATAACTGCCATGAAGACCTCAAACTCACCCTAACGCGCTTCAACCCATTTGCCCCGATCCCTGATAAGCCCGATCAGCCGGTCAACAGCTTCCGATTCCGGGATATTCTCCTCAACACACTCCCTGCCTACATAGAGACTTATCCGGTTCTTTCCGGCTCCGACATACCCGAAATCGGCATCCGCCATTTCACCGGGCCCGTTGACAATACACCCCATGATCCCGATCTTCAGGCCTTTCAGATGCCCGGTCCTTACCTTGATGGCAGCGGTTGCATGCTCAAGGTCAAAATAGGTTCTGCCGCAACCAGGGCAAGAAATAAATTCAGTTTTGGACATTCTCACTCGTGCGCCCTGCAGTATGTTGAATGCAAGATTGATTTCATCATCGGCAGGGAGAGATGTTTCGAGCGAAAGCATGTCGCCGATACCGTCACAGAAAAGGGTTCCGGCCTGGATCGAACCTTCGATGAGATTTTCAAGCCTGCCGGATGCCCTCCCCCTGAAACGCACAACAAGCGGATAATCGAGTGAGCGGTTTTTAAATACCTGCACAAGCTTCCTGCAGGTGAAAACCTCCCGTTCCGAAACAATGGAAAACATGAGGTTCTCAACTCCCTGTTTACGCAGTTTTTCGGCAAGACTGGCGAGAACCTCGGCAGGCACCGATTCTCCTGACTGTTCATGGACAAAGCTCAACTCCATGACAGCACGGTGACTGCCTGCAAGATGCTTAAGAAAATCGGTTCCAAGCATCTCCCCTTCGACAATCTCGAGCCTCGCTTTGCTTACCTTGTCAAGAAGGCTGATGAAAATTGCTGTATCGGCGGTAACCGCTGAAACGAAACGGCCGGCATCTCCAAGTCTCTTAAGAAGATCATCGAGCAGCGCAAGATCGTTTTCCGCAGCAACGCGTATTTCGGCAAATTCGGAACGGATGGCGTCCAGCGGCTTTTCAGGGGCAAGCCTTTGTACAAGTTCTTCGAAAACTTCCTCATGACTGGCCAAAGGTGTGCGAACCGCTGTTTCAACCCGTGGCAGTTTATCCGAGCCAACAGTAACTCCGGCAATATCTATCAGGGCAGACGGCCTGCGCTGATAGGTAAACGGATCGAACGGCAAATCTTCCTGCATTGAGGCAGCCTGTTCTGCCGCAAGGTTGCGGCTTTCGACAACCTGTTTCAGGGGCAAACGGCCACGGTCACCTTTCACAAGATGGAAGTCATTGTATTTTTTAACGATAGCAAAACCGACCGGAACCTCGTTGACCGGGTCTTCCGTCAGGGAAACCCTGATCGTGTCACCAAGCCCGTCCTCAAGCAGCGCACCGATTCCCATGGCAGATTTGACACGCCCTTCATCACCGTCGCCTGCCTCCGTCACGCCGAGATGAAGCGGATAAGCGTAACGCAACTCCTCATCCGCTTTCCTGACAAGCAGGCGGTATGCCTGGATCATCACCCTGACATTGGAAGATTTCATGGAAAACAGGAGATCGTAATATCCAAGTTCCTCACAAATCCTGGCAAATTCAAGCGCCGCTTCAACCATACCTTCAGGTGAATTGCCGTAACGGCTCACGACCCTGTCGGATAAAGAACCATGATTTGTGCCGATCCTCATGGAAGCTCCGTATTTCCTGGCTTTTTCCACCAGCGGGGCAAACTCTTCATGAACATGCTCGAGTTCTTCGCGATATTCTGCATCAGTATAGTCTTCAACGGAAAACTTCTGTTTTGCGGCGTAGTTTCCGGGATTGACGCGGATATTCTCGACAAATTCCACGGCTTTCATGGCAGCGCGTGCAGAAAAGTGAATATCTGCGACAAGAGGGGTATCGATCCTGTCCCGGCGAAGCTGGTCCCGGATAGCACCGAGGTTTTCGGCATCTTTCTCGGTAGGAACTGTCAGGCGGATGATCTCGCAACCTGCTTCATACAGCCTCCTGCACTGCTGAACTGTCGCATGTGTATCCATGGTATGAGTATTGGTCATGGATTCCACTCTTATGGGCTGGTACCCGCCAAGTGCAATTTTTCCAAAAGCAACTTCACGGGTTAAACGGCGGCGATACTGGTACATTGAATTATAACGCGTTGTATGAAAATTACTGATCTCTTATGATAAAAAGGGTTTCCCCCTGTTTGCGGAAATTATATTTCTCCCTTGCAGCCTTTTCGATACTGTCCGGTTTTTTGGCGTTCTGAATGCGTTCTTCGTTTTCAAGGATTTTCTGCTGCTGCTGTTTCAGCCGCTCATGAAGCACGCGATTTTCCGCTTGCATCCTGATTCTTTTAACGATACCCAGATCATCGAAAAGCATCCAGATGACAAACAGAACGAAACCAACCTGAAAAAAAACTTTTTTCGGATTTTCCCGAATATACTCCCAGACAGAATTGACAATATTTTTCATTCCTCGTAAGCTTTTTACACTGAATCTGCGGGGACTGCAGCCTTCGCGTCAAAACGGGAAAAAAACAAAGGGAACCCCGGTTGAATGAGGTTCCCTGCATATTATCGAGCTATATTTATACCCTGAATGCCTTCCTTCCGGGATAACGGGCCTGATCACCAAGCTCCTCCTCGATGCGAAGCAGTTCGTTATATTTCGCCATACGGTCAGACCTCGACATACTGCCGGTTTTGATCTGGCCGGCATTGGTTGCAACAGCTATCTGCGCAATCGTGCTGTCTTCGGTCTCGCCGCTCCGGTGGCTGATTACAGATGTATATCCGTTTATTTTTGCAAGGTCGATAGCCTGGAGTGTTTCCGTCAGCGTCCCGATCTGGTTGACCTTGATCAGGATAGAGTTGGCCACACCCTTGCCGATGCCTTCACCAAGCCTCTTGCTGTTTGTGACGAAGAGATCGTCGCCGACAAGCTGGACGCGGGAACCGATTTTTTCGGTAAGGAGCTTCCAGCCTTCCCAGTCATCTTCGGCCATTCCATCCTCGATCGAGATGATCGGGTAGGTGCTTGCCCATTTTTCCCAGTATTCGGCCATCTGCAGGGATGTGAGTTCCTGCTTCGACGATTTCTTGAAAACATAGCGATTCTTCGCGGTATCATAGAACTCCGAACTTGCGGGATCGAGCGCGATCATCACCTGAGCATCGCCAAGACCACCCTTGTCCATCGGGGAACCGGCCCTGTAACCAGCTTTGCCGATCGATTCGATAACGAGCTCGATAGCTTCTTCATTTGAACGAAGGTTTGGAGCGAAACCGCCCTCATCGCCTACAGCCGTGCTCAATCCCTTGCTTTTCAGCAGCGACTTGAGCGCATGGAAAATCTCCGCGCCACAGCGCAAGGCATCGGAATAGGAACCGAAGCCAGCAGGCATGATCATGAACTCCTGGAAATCGACCGTATTGTCCGCATGGGCACCTCCGTTGAGAACGTTCATCATCGGGACCGGAAGGGTATTTGCCATGGTGCCGCCGATATAGCGGTATAGAGGAAGCCCGCTGTATTCCGCACCTGCCTTTGCACAGGCAAGCGATACCCCGAGCAGCGCGTTTGCGCCAAGCCTCGACTTGTTCGGTGTGCCGTCCAGAGCGAGCATTTTTTTGTCAAGCTCTTCCTGTTCCGTGACCAGCATGCCATTCAAGGCGCTGTTGATCTCGGTGTTGACATTTTCAACCGCCCTGAGCACCCCTTTGCCAAGGTAAACCCCGGTATCGCCATCCCTTAGCTCAACCGCTTCATGAACACCTGTTGAAGCTCCGCTCGGCACTGCAGCCCGGCCGAACGAGCTTTCCGTATAAACATCGACTTCCACAGTTGGATTTCCCCTCGAGTCAAGAATCTGACGGGCAAGAATCTTTTTGATTACCGGCATAGGAAAAATGGTTATGCTTGTTACAAGAATAAATTGAATCTGAACAGGCAATGAATATTGTTCATTACCGAAATAAACTGAAAATATATTCTTTTTTCATTACCAATTCATCGTCGGCACAAGGGCAAAAAAGACTTTTTTTTGTTTATTACAATTTAGTGAACTTTTTCCGCCAGCTAAACTGACCACACCGATCTTCTTTACAATGGCCCGCAAGATCACCAATAATTTCAAATAAGGAGTCCAGCCATGCAAGCCGTACAACCGGACAAACTGCGCAACATTGTCATTACTGGTCATGCCGGATGCGGCAAGACCATGCTTACGGAGTCTCTTGCCCTTACGATGGGAGTAATAAATCGACTTGGAAGTATTGATGATGGAAATACCCTCTCCGACTACTCAACTGATGAAATTCAGAAAAAGCACAGTCTGAATACCAGCCTTGTTCATGGTTTCTGGAACGAATGCAAGATCAATATCATAGACACCCCGGGACTGCTCGACTTTCATGGCGACGTCAAATCAGCCATGAGAGTCGCCGATACGGTACTGATAAGCGTTAATGCCGCAACTGGTGTTGAGGTCGGAACCGATACCATATGGGAGTATACCAAAGAGTACTACAAACCGACCATGTTCGTCCTCTCGAAACTCGACGCGGACAGGGCGAGTTTCAACGAATCCATAATGCAGCTCAAGGACCATTTCGGCCATCTTGTCACTCCCATTCAGTTCCCAATTGAAGAAGGACTCGGCCACCATGTGCTCATCGATATCCTGATGATGAAGCAGCTTGGGTTCACACCTGACAAACCCGGAAGCATGACTGTTTCCGAAATTCCCGACCTCTATCTGAAACGTGCGGAGGAAATGCACCAGCAGCTTGTCGAAGCGGTTGCCGAGACAGACGAGGTGCTGATGAACAAATTTTTCGAGGGAGGAAACCTCAGCGAGGATGAACTGAGAAACGGCATCAAATCCGCACTGGTAACAAGAACCTTTTTCCCGGTTTTCTGTACGTCCCCGCTCCATCTCATCGGAACGGAACGCTTGCTCAACGTCATTGTCAACATCTGCCCCTCTCCGATCGAACGCGGCCCGGAACATGCAATCTGCACCGTCGACGAAACTGAAAAACTGCTCCAGCCCGATCCGGCAGGCACAACAATCGCTTTCATTTTCAAGACGATGTCTGAACCTCGTGTCGGTGAAATTTCCTATATCAGGGTGTATTCCGGGCATCTCGAATCAGGACATGAGCTTATTGACGTCCAGACCGGTCAGCTTGAAAAACTCGGACAGGTTTACATCATGCTTGGACAGAAAAAAATTCCTGTCGACAGCCTGCTCGCCGGTGATATAGGGATGGTCGTAAAACTCAAAGATGCTCACACCAACGATACGCTTGCTGACAAGGGGTCAAGCTGCAGGATCAGTCCTATCATTTTCCCTGCTCCAATGCTTGCATCCGCAATCGTACCTGTAGCCCAGGGCGACGAAGAAAAAATTTCCGCCGGCCTGCAGCACCTGCATGAAGAGGATCCGAGTTTTACGGTCGATCACGATATCGAATTCAATCAGACTATCCTCAAAACACTTGGCGAAACACATCTCGATACGATCATCACCCGCCTTCAGGCTAAATTCAATGTGAAGGTAGAGATCTCTTCAATAAAAATACCTTACAGGGAAACAATCCGTCTCTCGTCATCGGCACAGGGAAAATACAAGAAACAATCCGGCGGCCGGGGACAGTACGGAGATGTCTGGGTACGTATCGAACCTCTTCCGCGCGATACCGGGTTTGAGTTTGCAAGCGAGGTTGTCGGCGGAGTCGTACCGACACGCTACCTTCCTGCCGTTGAAAAAGGACTTCGGGAAACTATCACTTCAGGTATTCTTGCCGGTTATCCCATTGTGGACCTTAAGGCAGTCGCCTATGACGGCTCACACCACCCGGTTGACAGTTCCGAATTCGCATTCAAAATTGCCGGGAGCATGGCATTCAAGAACGCTTTCGAAAAAGCGAAACCTTTCCTGCTTGAACCGATTTATGCACTTAATGTGTATGCACCCGATCAGTATACCGGAGAAATTGTCGGTGAAATTTCAAGCAAGCGTGGAAAAATACTCGGTATGGATGCTGATGTCAGAATGCAGGTCGTCAGGGCGCTCATACCGCAATCCGCGTTGACTTCGTTCCACCATGCACTTACCCGCCTGACCCAGAGCAGAGCAAGGTATTCCTATACTTTCAGCCATTACGAGGAAGCTCCGCCAGATATTGCACAGCAAATCATCAACGAAAAGGAAAGCTGAATTGATGAAGAGAGAGAAGCTCCGGATATACGGGGCTTCTCTTTTTCCTACAGCAAACCAATCAGTGATTTTATCTTCAGAATCCATACTATCCAAATCGCCTCCTTGACATTCCTCTTCGTCATTTTTGATTTCCCTACCGATCTGTCAATGAAAACGATTGGAATTTCACGGATGGTATGTCCTTTTTTCCAAACTCTGAAATTCATCTCGATCTGGAATGAATAGCCCTGTGATTGAACTTTTCCAAGATCCATGGCGCGGAGAACATCGGTACTGAAGCATTTGTATCCGCTTGTCGGATCATCTACCGGAAGGCCGGTAATAAATCTGGTGTAATAGCTCGCCATTTTTGAAAGTATCAGCCTGCCGAGAGGCCAGTTCACGACATTTACCGTATTGTTCATGTAACGTGACCCGATTACGAGATCAGCACTCTTCATAGTTTCAAGAAACACCCTGATTTCCTTCGGATCATGTGAAAAATCCGCATCCATCTCGAGCACAAAGCGGTAATTATTTTTCAAAGCATATTGGAAGCCTGCTATATATGCGGTTCCAAGACCAAGCTTCTTTTCACGCTCAACAAGATACAGACCACGAATATCCTGCTGTAAAGATCGCACAATATCTGCTGTTCCATCCGGTGAATTATCATCGATAACAAGAAGATCAACTGTTTGAGGATAGAGATTTGAAATTTCCTTCAGCAGGCGTCCGATATTTTCTGATTCGTTGAATGTTGGAATGATGACAAGCGCCTGCACTTCGTTACGTTGCGCTTTGGATCCTTTTAAAAAATCCTGTTCAAACGAATTTTTATTCTGTTCCTGCATATAGCGGCTGAATTCATAAAAAAAAGCATTGCCTCAGTGAAGCAATGCTTTTCAATAGCGATAGTAAATCAGAAATAACCAGCTTAACCCTACCGAACCTCACGGTGGAACCTGTGAAGGAATCTCAGATCAAAATCAAGTCTTTCCGGAGGTGTAAAGCTGAAATCAAGCACCTGACCATCCGGTTGTACTTCAAGAAGTGCGCCTGATGGACATTCATCGCCTGAAAAACAGGCTGAGCAGGAAATACAGGCATCCTGATCGATGTAACACCGGAAACCGCCTTCCTGAACATCACCGTAGAACTTGTAACCGATAGCATTGACCTTCGGCGGACATTTATCGAGACATAGACCGCATCCTACACAAAGATTCTCAAGAATGAAGTAATGCGATTTTGCCCTTGGTGCTGCTTTTTTCACCGGGGCCTGTGCTGCAGGCTGAGATGGAGCAGGAGCACCTTTTGCTGCAGGTGCAGCAGGTTTCGCACCTGGCTCACCTGCCGCTGCCGGAGCGCCTTTCGGTGCTGGGGCCGCCGCCTTCGGAGCCGGTTTTGGAGCTGCTTTCGGTGCTGCTTTCTTGACAGGTAAAGCTGATTCCTGCGGCAATCCGGTTCTTCCAAGATTGACGTTTAACGGATCGAGCCTAAGCTTGCCCCCGCTCTGTTTTGGAGATTCTTTCGGTTTAGGAGTTTCCTTTGGTTTTGGAGCCTCCTTTGCCTGTACCTGCTTTGCTGCCGGAGCTGCGCCCTTCGGTGGGGCTGCCGGTGCATTTTTTGCCGGCGGTGTCGATTTATCTGGCTGTTGTACAGGATCGGCCATGAAACCCTCCTATTTAATTACATGATAAACTGTGATAATGGCAATAAACAGGCAGAAGGTGTTTTTCACCTTCTGCCGTGCAACAATCAAGCAATCAGCTTCATCAGGTAATCAACAACCTGTGTCAGCAATGCCTGTCCGGTCACAGACGCATCACTTACCGTTGGAGGCAGCGGTTGATCGGTCTGATAGAAACCGTTGGCAAGAAAGAGAAAGACCAGCATGAAGGTACCACCGAAATAGAGGAAGGTACCGGCAAGTTTCGAGTCAGAAATCGTGAGAACCGGGAACCTGAAAGTCACGTCACGATTGAGGAACTTCTTGCCAAGCCAGCGAATAGTTCTGGTCTGAATATCAGCACCTTCAAGACGGGAACCGCGATCCTCAAACCATACAGCGAAGCTGATGAACCATACGAGGTGACCAATCATCAGAATGGTCGAAAGATGTGAGCTCGAAAAAATCGTCACTGTTTCCGTCCAGAAGTAATAGAAGATACCCGACGTATAGTGGTGGTGCAGATGAGCTACCGAATCCCATGCTTTTGCATCTGCTGCAGGTACGCCATACATCATGGAAGCAATCCATGCACCATCGATATACCAGCAGACCGCTGAAAGACCTTTGATACCCCAGAGCATCGCAAACCAGAGCTGGTCCTGAATCGATACACCGCAGGTACCGCCGTAAACCGGGCCGAGGCATGGGAAAGAATAGGAGTTCTTCTTGAGACCGAGGTCATCCCACAGCGGAGAGGTATGAGCGAAAAATGCGATACGGACAAGAGCGATCAGCGAGAACAGAGAGCCTGCAGTGATAACATGAGCCATTACCCAGTCGTTGATGCTCGGATCTGCAAACATCCACTGGAAGATCGGAAGAGGTTTCAGCCAGTAGAATGACATCATTATGTTGGTACCGAAAATGTTCAGTTCACAGATCGTGTTCCAGACAATGACTGCATAAACTGAAAGCATTGTTGCAAAACAGAGCGCCATAACAGTACCGAGAATCTTCACCTGTACTTCCTGGTCACGTCCTTTTGCGATCCAGATGGATTTAATCTGGCTGTAGAGACCGTTAAGCTGGATCTTGAGAAGGTACTGGCCGCCATGATAGACACCTGCGAAAACATAGAGCACGCCGCAGATGATATGGTTGAAGGTAATCAGGTTGGTAACCACCCTCGACATACCGAAAGACTGGCCGCTCTTCGGAAGAATTGCGAATGCAGGGAAGTCGGCGAATTCTTTCGCACCGGAAATGATCCTGCCGCCTTCTTCGACGAAGTTGTAGCTGACACGGTTGAACGGTTCACCGTAAAGGTAGAAAACCAGATCATCAAGCTTTTTGTAATAGGGAGCGAAGGACGGCTGCTGGAATGCAACGAAGGCGATGACACCGAGTGCAATATTAATATAGCCTATTGCCGTCAGGTGAACAGAGAAAGCAGCTTTCATGTCATCATTGAGATGGATTGCTGCATTGGGGGGATTGTTCCACCAGTAGACGCCGAGAGCAAAAAAGACCACGCAGAAAACGAAAGACATGAATGTCTCGGAATTGATGGTCTGGAAATCAGGAATCGGAGCGAAGCCGAGTACAGCCCACATGACTATACCCCAGCCGAGGAAAAGCAGAGACATGTATACAGCATGGGGTCCAAGAGCATCCTTGTAGGTTTTTGCGCTTGTGCCGCTGAACACGACATCACCGAATTTGCCGAGGAACCTGAAGTCACGGAAATTGCCGGCACGCCCGGTGAACGGATTGGTCAGATTGTGTGTCCAGTGACGCCAGCCGCCGAACAGCAGAATGGAACCGGAGACAATGTGAAGAATGGCCCAGCCGATAAGCCTGGATGCTGCATCCGCAAGATCATCGGTTTTCGTGCTGTAAGTGTCGATGCCGAGAGAGACCATCCTTGGCTTGATGGTCAGGTAGAACCAGTTGTCATGGAATCCCGGCGCACCCCAGGGGAAAACCTGAATACCGGAGATGTAGTAGATTGCCATAAGATAGCCCATCACGCCAAGCAGTGCGAGATGTCCGCCAACCACCTGCTCATCGTCAAGCTTTTCGGTATCGAAAATCTGATACCACTTCGTGGAACGGGTTTCTGTCCGCTGGAACAGAAATCTTCTCATTTTGGCGGCATCCTGCTCCTTGATTACAGACGGAGCGCCGGAGGCAGCGTTTCCTTTGGGCGAAGGAGCGCTCCCCTTGGGCGGTGGAACAGAGCCCTTTGGCTTGACTCCTGCCGGATTCACTTGTTCAGCCATTGTATTCTCTCCTTTGTTTGGACATATTTCAGGTAAAAAAACCGAAAAAACTTTTCTGTCATTGCCTCAGTCACAACGATAAGGAATCTTTCAATCCTGCATTCACGTTGTATCTTTCCGCCTGCTCCTTCAAGGAACCCCTGTGCAAAGTAACACAGGAAATAAAAATATATATGGAGAAAACCCTGAAAAATAAGATTCAATAAAGCACATCACCAAATCAACCGCCCAATATTTTACTCAGTAAAATAAGAAAAAAATTTTAATAATAAATTAATTTGACGGCTCAGAACTGCGCTATTGTTTTATTATACAGCATGAAAGCGGAATTCACATCATGAGGGAATCTCCCTTGCGGCAGAAGCCCTAAACAGACAAACACTGGTTATATACATCGAACAATGACAATTTAAACCCATGGAAATACCGTTCAGCAAATTATCAGGCGCCGGCAATGATTTTATAGTCATCGACAACAGAAACCTTGCCATCCATCTTTCCCATAGACAGATCAGGGAACTCTGCACCAGGAGAACAGGGATCGGAGCCGATGGACTGATCCTCATCGATCCCTCCGAACACTACGATTTCAGTATGAAGTATTATAACGCAGATGGTTATCCTGGCTCGATGTGCGGAAACGGAGGAAGGTGCGCTGTATATTTTGCCAGCACAGCAGGCAGTCCTTCTTCCTTTGAAAACGGCTTTATATTTGAAGCCAACGGCAACCGGTATGATGCCTGGATAACCGGACCTGAAACTGTCAAACTTCGGATGCTGGCACCGGAAGGGTTCCGGAATGACATGACAATCGAAGGTTATACCTGCCATTATGTTGAGACCGGTTCCCCTCATGCCATTATCTATACTGACAATCTTGAAAACATCCATGTTACCGGAATTGGCAGCACTATCAGGCATCGTACAGATTTTTTCCCGGAGGGAACCAATGTAAACTTCATCGAAATTACCTCATCCGACTCTTTATCGCTCCGCACGTTCGAACGTGGCGTCGAAGATGAAACCCTTGCCTGTGGTACCGGAGCTGTTGCCGCTGCACTGATGAGCCGTCACCTTGGAAAAATCAGGGGAACTATTGTACTGGTCAGAGTAAAAAGCGGTGAAATTCTTGAAGTCAGTTTCAGCGAAGACATGAAAGAGGTATTCCTGACCGGACCGGCAAAGATTGTCTTTAAAGGCAGTTTTGTGACAGAAGAATTAAATTGCTAAAAACGAATTAATCGTATCGATGCAGTAAATTATTATTAATAATTAAAATATAACATATATTAAATATAGGGAAGAAAAAGACGGCATGTCCTCTTTTACCTCCTATCTCAAAGACTTGTAAATTAAATGCCGACCCGGTTCCATGAACCTGTCTACTGTTTTTTTTAAAAAAAAGTGAACGTATAGTTCCTGTTCCTCACAAGTTTTTATGACTTCGTATCCTGTAACTCGACATTGATTTAGAAGAAGAGAAATTCCATTGTTGAATTTTTTTGCGCCCGGAATCACCTAAACCGCTGCAATGAACCTAACCATAAGATATCCGGCTGTAGCAGATTCTCATTATCCCGCCGACTCCGAGGCACTTGAGTTACTGATGCAGAATCTTCTCGATTCTTCTGGCTATGCCGGTCAAGACAACAGGAAAATACGCGCCATACTTTCGCCTCATGCACCTCTCGATATCAGCGGCAAAATCGCTGCCGAAGCCTACAAGGTTCTGAAAGGCAAGAAGCTCCACTCCATATTCCTTCTCGGCAATACCCATGCATTTTTTTTCGACGGAGTTGCTGCGGACAGCAGGCATGAATGGCTGACCCCATTGGGCAGTGTGCCGGTCAACCGGTCACTTACAAAGGAGCTGTGTTCCGTCGAAACGAAAAACATCCGTATTCTTGACCTGGCACACGATATGGATCATGTACTTGAACTGCAGCTACCCTTTCTGCAGCGTTCCCTGGAAAAGGGCTTCTCAATCGTCCCGATCCTGCTTGGAACAAACACGGACAATGTTGAGCTTGCAGATCTGCTTCGCACCCTCTTTCAGCCTGACGATCTCATCGTCGTCAGCACAGACCTGTCTCATTATCCAACCTATCGTCAGGCGATTGTGATAGATAATGAGACAATGGAGTCAATAGTCAATCTCGATATGGACAGGCTCGAAGCCCACCAGAAAAAGCTCGAGCAAACCAGAAAAAATTCATCGATCAATCTTTCCTGCAGCCCGGATGCCATTATCACCCTTCTTCTCATCGCAAGAAAACTCGGATGGAAAGCTGAAAGGCTTTCGTATACAAATACCGGCTTCATGCCTGATGACGACAAGACGGAAGTTGTAGGGTACGGCTCCATTATCTTCTACGAAGAGACCGCACAATCGAAGGAATGATCATCGATCCTTTTAGCCATTCACTCCCTGATTGAAAGTCCCTGCATGTAAAAAGCGATTGTATGAGTGAAAGAAATATACCCGGCGAGTACACCCTGCCCGATACACTTGCAAAAACAGAAATCAGGTCGGAACAGAATCCTTTCATAATCGCACAGAGTCAGCTTGACGAAACTGCTTCGTACCTGAAACTTGATCCGGCGACTCACCAGCTTCTCCGATGGCCTTTACGAGAGCTCCATATCACCATGCCGGTAAAATTGGACAATGGCACGACCAGGATTTTCCACGGTTTCAGGGTGCAGCACAACGATGCCCGCGGCCCATGCAAGGGAGGTATCCGGTTTCACCCTGATGAAACAATCGATACCGTTCGAGCCCTTGCAGCGTGGATGACATGGAAAACCGCCGTCATGAACCTGCCCCTCGGCGGAGGAAAAGGCGGTGTGATCTGCAATCCGAAAAAAATGTCCCCTGGAGAACTTGAGCGCCTTTCGCGCGCCTACATCCGTCAGGCAGGAAGTTTTGTTGCTCCTGAAAAGGATGTACCTGCGCCCGATGTATACACTAACCCGCAGATCATGGCCTGGATGGCTGACGAATATTCCATGCTGCGCGGATACAACGAGTTCGGGATTATAACAGGCAAGCCCCTTCCTCTCGGCGGTTCTGCAGGAAGAAACGATGCAACGGCAAGAGGAGGCATATATTGTGTCAGAGAAGCTGCAAGAGTAAAGGGAATAGGACTCCAGGGAGCTACGGCAGCAATCCAGGGTTATGGAAATTCCGGTTCGTATGCCCATAAGCTTGCGGAAAAAATGCTCGGCATGAAAATCGTCGCGGTTTCCGATTCAAAAGGAACCGTCTTCAATCCGGACGGTTTCACCCACGAAGATCTTATGGCGCACAAAAAACGTACCGGATCGGTAACCGGTTTCCCTGGAACTGAACCGCTTTCAAACGAAGCTCTCTTTGAACTGGATGTAACGGTTATTTTCCCTGCCGCGCTTGAAGGAGCGATCAACCGGAATAACGCCCCCCGCATCAAAGCGAAAATCATAGCTGAACTTGCCAACGGACCGACCACACCGGAAGCCGATATCATACTCAGGAATAACGGCTGTTACGTCATTCCCGATCTGCTCTGCAATGCCGGAGGTGTCACGGTTTCCTATTTTGAAATGGTTCAGAATTCCTACGGTTATTACTGGGAAGAGGAGGAAATCCACCATCGCCTCGAAAAAAAGATGACCGACGCTTTCAGTCAAGTACACCGGACTGCCGGACAATATGGTGTTCATAATCGTATGGCGGCATATATCGTAGCGGTAGAACGGGTTGCAGAAGCAATGAGACTCAGGGGGTGGGTATAACGGCAACCAGACACCGCGGCTGCTTCATCATGTCAGGTAGTTCAGCATTTCAGGCAGGCACCGGGTTTTCAGATCATACTTCTCTATTATTGTTTTTCTTGCGGCTTTTCTTATCCCTTCATATTGTGAAGGCTTTGCGACAACCTCTCCGATTGTGACTGCAAGCCGTTCGCTATCGAAAAAGTCCGTCAGCAATCCGTTTTCCCCATGTTTGATAACCTCCTGAACGGGAGCCGTATCTGACCCGATGACAACACATCCGGCAGCCATCGCTTCGAGCATTGACCAGGAGAGAACAAACGGATAGGTCAGATAGACATGGGCAGAAGAAAGCTGAAGAATGCTGATATATTTATTATATGGCAGCTTCCCGGTAAAATGAACCTTCGACCAGTCCACCCGGCCCTCCAATTCTTCACGATAAATCGAGCGATAAGTTTTGCCTTCAGGAAGCTTCCGTCCATAACTGACACCATCGCCTCCGACAACAATTATCCTCGCATCGGGACATCGTTCCTGAATCAGGGGAAGAGTCCGCATGAAAATATGAAAACCCCGATAAGGTTCGAGATTCCTTGAGACATAAGTTACAACCTTGTCACCATGTCTGAAAACATGGCCTTCGAGTTCGATAGAAGCCTCAGGATCGGGGACTATCAATCGTGTATCGATGCCTTCATGGATAATCCTTATTTTCTGGAGGTATTCCTTTGGATACAGGCTCTGCTGCCAGCAGGTCGGAGATATTCCCGCATCGGCCGATTCAAGTGCGTGGAGTTGAGTCGAATTCTTGATCCTGATCCTGAACCGGTCATCAAAAGTTGAAGGAAATTCGGCATCAAAACCGACATCGCCTCCGGTGCTCCGGTAGTAATATTCGAAATAGTTTATGTGGCGGGCATCAGGAAAAATATCCCTGAGAAACAACGATTCGCCCCATGCAGGATGGCTTGTTACAACATCCGGAAAGAATCCTTTTTTCTTCAGCTCGATGGCAATTCTGGCAACCTCCTGACCCCTGCGGATTGCGGCTTCAAAATCCCGGATATAGTGATGCGTTCCTTCACCTGACCCCTGCTTCAACCGGTACCCGATAACAGTTATTGCCGGGTGAACGGATGGGCGGCTTTCCAGATTGACCGTTTCACCGATACCGACAACCCTGTGCTGCGGCATCTCAGCCAGGGCACGGGCAACATGCCGGAACTGCCCTGGAAAGTTCTGGTGAACAAATAAAAAGTTCATGACTTTAACAATATGTTACGTAACGCGGACAGGATTCCCGGGAAAACCAGGACAAAACTATGAATATTTTTTGTGCGCGACAGCAGCAATCCTGATACAGCCAGTATCATCTCAAGGATCCAGAATAGCGGCACAATAAAAATAACGTAATAAATATCTGTTAATATCATTCCACAGCATATAAATATGCCTTTTTTCACGACGTGATCACCTAACAAGCAAATAACACACCAATAACACTTAATCGATCTGATGCATTTAACGTTTTATCTATCAGTAACATGAAATTTTCCATATGCTTGGAAATTTTTTACATTTGTAAGTGGTTCTATGTATTGCAATGCAATATTACTTGCAATACAGTTTTCAGTAACACTTAAACTGACACAACAATGAAAAAGCTTATCCTTCCTTTAGTAGTAGCAGGCATGTGTGCACTGCCTTCACTGTCACATGCAGCAACAAACCCATATGTCAGTGTTTCCGGCGGACTTGGTTTCTTGGGTAATTCAACCTTTGACGGTCATGCTGATGCAATTGAATATAAAACAGGCTATCTCGTCAACGGCGCTGTCGGTCTGAAAAGCGAGCCGTTCCGTCTTGAAGCTGAAATCGGTTATCACAGAAACACTGTTGACAAGGTATCAAACGATCAAAATGTTTCTATCTGGTCCTTCATGGCTAACGGCTACCTCGATTACGACATGAAAGATGAGGGAATCTCTCCTTTCATCATGGCCGGTCTTGGCTTGGCTGATGTCAGCCATAACTTCCCGGGCGGAAATGACAACAGCAGCGTATTCGCATGGCAGGCCGGTGCGGGTATCGGCATCAAGGCTTCCGACAAGGTAACCTTCGATGTCAGCTACCGCTATTTCTCTCCAGCTGATGCAACATTGGATGGTCACAAAGTATCCTTCGGTAGCCATAATATTATTGCTGGCGTAAGAATGGATTTCTAAAAAATCCTCAGGCAGATCGATCTCAATGATTGTACCACAACGGCTCCGGATTTCCGGGGCCGTTGCTTTTTATGGGGTATCGTCAGAATATGCAGTTTCACCAGGGTGATACTCTTTTCCCCCGCCATGAACCGGCTCATCCCTGTCAGTTATTTATACCCCGGGGAATATCCATGAAAAGATGTTCCGACATTGAACAATGATGAAAAGGCGGTTCAGCCAATATAACTCTAAATTTATCGCCTGTTTTTTATATTTGTACACCTGAAGAGCCAATCAAAAACAGACTATATTTTTTCTTCCCCACAAACGGCATTTAAACCTTTACAATCATGAAAAAAATCATCTTCCCTCTTCTGGCAGCCGCCTGCTTTTCAATGCCGGTGCTGGCTCACGCTTCCTCGAACCCTTATGTCAGCGTTTCCGGCGGTCCGGGACTGATGACCAATTCAACCGTCAACAATGCTTCAGGCTGGGCTACATATAAAACAGGTTATCTCATTAACGCCGCTGTCGGCCTGAAAACCGATTATGCACGTATCGAGGCGGAGGTGGGTTATCATAACAATAACCTGGATACATGGGGGCCGGCTCCTGCTATAAGTGGTTCCAGCATCTCGATGTGGACATTCATGGCCAACGGCTACATCGATTATACCATCAAGGATTTGGAAATAGCTCCTTATCTTATGGCAGGTCTTGGTCTTGCCGCTGTTCAAGGCAATGACACCTCTACGACCAAAAACGACAGCGTCCTAGCATGGCAGCTCGGGGCAGGCATTAGCTTCAAAGCTTCAGAAAAGGTCAGCATCGATCTTGGGTACCGCTATTTCGCAGCCGGTGACGCGAAACTTGATGCGGACACATTCTCCATCTCAAGCCACAACATTATCGCGGGTATAAGGTACGAATTGTAGGCCGAGACTCGAGGTCCAGTCAACTGCTGATAACCGGCCTCCGGGACTGGCAATCAGAAGTCGGGATGGGGTTTATGACATCTGACAAGGTCTCAATTGATTTTGGAAACCGTTATTAACATCTTTTCCTTTACCTGTCACACAGTATCCTTGCCGACGTAAGGATCGACATTTGAGGGGCCGAGGGGCCATTATCCTCTTAATTTCAGCAGGTACAGCCTCGGGAATTCCGGGGCTGTCATTTTTCCGGTAGTTCACGAGCATGGTGCGACAAAGATGATATCATCAGGAAGCTCGCTCAGCCTGACACCCCCTTCATCAGTGACGATAAAGGTATTCTCGATACCGACAGCCCCCTTGCCGGGAAAAACGAACTTGGGCTCGACCGCCACTACTTGGCCGGCCCGGAGTGGAACTGAAACACCCTGGGCCAGTATCGGCATTTCATCGAGCTCGAGTCCCACCCCGTGCCCCACAAAACGGGACTGCTCTCCGGGCATCCCCATGAAGCAACCGCCAAGACCGGCTTTTTCAGCCATTGTCGCTGCCAGGAAATAGAGCTCTTCGCAGATTGCTCCCGGCATCAGTGCTTTTCTCACCGCTTCCTGAATCTCGATCGCCGCATCGAAAGCACTCTGCAGATCGGGATCAAGCGAGCCGATCACGAACATGCGGGTCATATCGGTGATATAGCCGTTGAAAACTCCCGCAAAATCAACCAGTACCGGCTCATTCCGGCAGATCGGATCCAGCGATGCACCCTGGGGAGAAGCGCTGGAAAGTCCTCTTCCCGTCACCGCTCCATCGAAGAAACCGTAGGTGGCCGAACTTCCGGAAACAGCCATTCCTCCGAACAGTTCCTGATTGAAAGCCCGCATGCGCACATACCCTTCGTGCCCGCTTTTCCTGAGCCTGTACTCCATCTCTGCGGCAAGATCGAGCTCGCGCATACCGGCTTTCAAAAACCGGGGGACTTCGGCAAAAACAGCAGCAAGCATCCTTGCGCTTTCCCTGAGCTGATCCAGCTCATATTCGGATTTCACGGACCTGATGTCACGGACAATCATCGAAATATCCACGAACTGCCTTCCGGGCAGCACCCGTGAATAAAATGCATGCTGCTGCATAGGTACGGCATCGAACGTCATGCCGATACATTGCTGCTCCCGTGAAAAACAGGAATCGAACTCTTTGCTCGAAGGAAAAGGGCGAACGTCGTCGATCAGGCTTTCATCCTTTGCCCTCCAGAGACTCTTGCGCACGAGAAGCACCGGCTTTCCTGCGGCTGGCACCCACAGCGCAGCGTTCTGGCGGGTACCGGTAAAGTAGTAGATATCTACCGGCATAAGGAGAAGGGCCGCGTGAACTTCCTTCTTTATCAGCTCTTCCTGCAGACGGGCAATCCGCTGCTGCGACTGGGTTTTCTGTGTCATCATTAAAATCACTACAAGGTTTCAGGCTGGCCCGGCAAACAGGCAGCCCCTTTGTTTCTCATCCGTTTTGTTTCTTTATTCAGCAGCTCTCCTGATCTTCGCCGCCAGAAAAGGAGTAAAGAACATGAACAGCAGTCCGAAAATCATTAAGCCTCCCTGCCTGAGGTCATAATCAGAAAGAATGCGCTCTGTTGTATAACCAGCCAGCAAACCGAGGCTCACTTCGAATATCACGGTAAGCAGCACCCAGAGAGCCCCGGCGAGGAACTTCTGACGTGAAGTGATCATACCAAATCCCCGGACAGTCAATAGCGCTATGACAAAAATAATCAGCGAACCGACAAGAACACCTGCCTGACGGGAAGGCATATCGCCCATCAACGGAACAAGGAATAACCTCCTGAGAGTCCCGTGAACCGATTCGGCAGCCACGATCAGGAGCCATGCTGTCAAAACTTTTTTCCAGTTTACAGAACCTTCTTTCATGATTGTTCAGTTATTACTCCGGCGTTGAGAAATCGATCTCTTCGATTCTGGGCAGTTGCTTCCGAACAGTGGTTATCGAACGGTTTATTTTAAAATACCGCATGACACCGAAAATCCCGGTTACTATTCCAAGAGGTATGCAGGCAGCTCCAACTACCGTAAACCAGCTCTGCTGGGAAAAATGCATCATGGAAACCCCGGCAATGACGAGGGAAACAGCCGATCGCAAATATGCAAGAAGGGTCCGTTCATTTGCAAGAATCGTCCGGTCGATCGCAAGTTCGTCCCTGAGGATCAATTCGGTGTTTTCAAATTTTCTATAGGGCAATGTCGGCATAGTGCAAGGGTTCAGGCTTTTTCGGGACTGATGACCCGTTTAAAAAAAGAAGCTGGTGATACTTACTGTGATAATTGCCTGCAGTTCTGGAGTTTACATTATTTCCCGCACCGATAAAAGCTGTAGATCACGCTATTTTTCTCTGCAGCTCAGGCAAAAAGGTGCTCCAGTCTCTGCTAAAAAGAAAATGGACGTTTTCCGGACGGAAGAACAGTAAACTAACGAATGAACGATACGGGAAAAGAACAACATATTCCTTGCAGCCGATATTTTTCGTTCACGGGAGAGAACTTTTTAAACAGCTATTCGCTTTATTTTTGCATATTTGAAAACGACCCGGAAAACCGGAATGTTTTCAAAACGTACGATCGATAAATCAGTTCCTTAACCTAAAACGGAGAATCATATATGCAAAAATGGGTTTGTGTTCCATGCGGCTATGTCTATGACCCTGAAGTTGGTGATCCTGACAGCGGAATAGACCCGGGTACACCTTTCGAAGATCTTCCGGAAGACTGGGTATGTCCGGTTTGCGGAGTTGACAAGACGCTCTTTGAACCTTACGACGAAAACAAAAGACGGTAAGCCGTCTCGCCCGATATGAAAAACGCACGTCAACCGTGCGTTTTTCGTTTTTCAGGCCCTAACTTTTATTACTTTCGACGCTTCCTTATCTAATCTTCGGAAACAGGGTTCATCATTTCACCCGTATTTGCCTTGAGCGTACGGAACTTGTCTGTTCCTGTCCTGTGAATAAACTTTGTCAATGCGGTGGAGCGGCTGAAGGCTGCTCGGATGGAACCGGTTCTTTTTTCATCGAGGAACCGCTGTTTTCTTCATTTTTCCTGTCCCTCCTGCTGCTGTCCGCCGAAACAGCCTGGTCGATCAGGCTCTGCGGGATGCCGATTACCACCGAATCCACAGCGGTGGTATCGGGAACCGACGCAATGACCTCCTGATAATCCGGAACGACAATACCCCGCCTCCTCATGATGGAATAAATGATTCTCGAACGGTTTCGAACATAGCCTGAAGTGCCGGTCGGTGAATATTTTATAGGGTTCGGCAGCACCGATGCAAGATGAGCCGCCTGCTCCCCAGAAAGCTGGGATGGGCTCACGCCATAGTAATGTCGGGCGGCTTCACCTATTCCGAATATGCCGTCACCCCATTCAGCTATATTGACATACAGTTCGAGAATGCGGCGTTTCGAGAGAGATTTTTCAATCCTCCAGGTGATTATCGCTTCCTTGATCTTGCGTACAGGATTTTTCGAGGCTGAAAGGTAGAGGTTTTTGGAAAGCTGCTGGCTGATGGTGCTGCCGCCCATCGAGATTTTCTTTTCGAGAATGTTTTTCTGCAACGCCCGCTCTATCGCCTCGTAATCGAAACCCTCGTGATGCCAGAATTTGTCATCTTCGGCTATCAGAACCGCCTTGATAAGGTTCTGGGAAACATTTTTCAGGGGGACCCACTGCTGGTGTATTTTTTTATCCTTCAGCCCCTCTTTTTTCCATTCTGCCTCGCGGTCGAGCATGAAAGCGGTTTTTCCCGGATTTTCAACGGCAAGTCTGCCGACGTCCGGATAAACAAAATAGCGGAGAATATCTGCAAGCAGCAGTACCAGCAGGATAACCGCAAGATTTTTTATTAGCTTCATGCCTTTCGGGAATTAACAGCCTTTAAAAAGTTTACAGGCAATAAAATACCAAATTAGCGCGATATCTGCCGGTTTGTAAGACGAAAAAACTTTTCATCGGACAGTGAGGAGTGTATGAAAAAGACCGGTAATCGAAACGAGCTGTTGTACCGGAACTTTATGAAAAACTTCGGATTCGACGCGACGGACGATCTCCGATATCAGGAATTTATGGGAGTTTAAAAGTCAAAGAATGGATGGAAAAAGTACCCTTGGGCAGACTCGAACTGCCGACCCACAGTTTAGGAAACTGTTGCTCTATCCACTGAGCTACAAGGGTATGGTGCTAAATTTAGTACTTTTGATGAAACTTGCAACCATCTTGTTATTTTCTTCCGAACATCCGGTCGAGCTGATCGAGCGAAAGCTTGACGATGACCGGCCTGCCGTGCGGGCAGGAATAAGGTTCACGAGTGGCAAAGAGATTATCGATCAATGACCGCATCTCTTCGATTGAAAGTTTCTGGCCGGCCATGATGGCATTTCGGCAGGCATAGGATTTCGCGAGGTTGTCACGTTTTTCGAGCTTCAGCTTCGATGCATTGCTCTGGTATTCGGCGATCATGTCCTGCAGGATCGTCACTTCGGCCCCGGACCTGACATCCTGGGGAACACCCTCGATCATGACGGTTTTGCTGCCGAACATGCGCAGATTGAACCCGAGACGGTAGAGATCGTCTCTTATATCCTCAAAAACCTCATATTCCCAAGGACGCAGTTCAACTTTCTGGGGGAAAAGCAGTTGCTGGGAATTGGGCACATTCTGATCCATGACATCCTGAGCACGTTCATACAGCACCCGTTCATGAGCCACATGCTGATCGATGATCATCAGCCCTGTCTTGATCTGGCAGAAAATATACCGGTTATGCAGCTGCCATATTTTCGGCTCAGCTTCCCTGGAAATCGGAATCCCTTCGTCTTCATGGAAAGAAGAGCGTTGCAGGAAGGACAAACCTTCCGGTCCTTCCCTCAGTTCAGGATCCCGTCCGGCATGTCCTGAAGCGGGTCTTTCCGAAAACAGATCTCCCTGAAACGGTGAAGGCGCATAAGACGCCGCAGGCTGTTCATGCTCGCTGTCCCTGTAATCGGCATAGAGACCGGCTGTAGTTATCGACGGAGCCGGAATATCCTGGAAAGAGAGTTTCCTGAAAGCGCTCCCTCCGGCTCCGGAATAGAGGGTATCAACGCCTGCGGGGGCAAGATCGGGAGAAAAATCGTAAAGTCGGATTGTCCTTTTTATGACCGGATAGAACATGTTGCGCACACTCCGCTCATCGTCGAACCTGATCTCGAGCTTCGCCGGATGCACGTTCACATCGACATGGGAAGGATCGATCCCGACAAACAGCAGTACAAAGGGAACCTGGCGCTCGAACAACAGATCGCCGTATGCCTGCAGAACGGCCTGCGAAAGCATCCGGTTCTGGATCACACGGCGGTTGATAAAATAATACTGGTCTTCCTTGCGGCGTTTCTGAATGGCAGGTTTTCCGAGGAACCCCCTGATGGTGAGAAAATCGTTTTCGTCTGAGACTTCGATAAGTCCGGATGAAAAATCCTCACCGTAAAACACATCGAGCCGTTCGGTAATATCAGGAGTTTTCAGATGGAACAGCTCTTCATCATCGCTGAACATCCGCCATTCGATTTCCGGATATGCCAGTCCGTAAGACTTTACAACCTCGTAAATATGCTGAAACTCGGTCGCGTTCGACTTCAGGAATTTCCGGCGGGCCGGAACGTTGAAAAAAAGGTTCCTGACGCTGATCGTGGTGCCCTGCTCGCCCTGCACTGCGGATTCCTCCGCAAGGATCCCGCCCTCATAGCGGAACCTGAGGGCAAGTTCATCCTCTGCAGGCCGGGTTTTCAGCTCGAAATGGGAAACCGAGGAGATGCTTGCAAGGGCTTCGCCCCGGAAACCAAGGCTTTTCAGGGATTCAAGGTCATCGACGCCGGCGATTTTGCTTGTCGCGAAACGTTCGACACACAGAAGCGCGTCCTCCCTTCCCATGCCGGAACCGTCATCTACAACACGAATAAGCTCCTTCCCCGCATCCTTGATAAAAAGCGTTATCTTCCTCGCACCTGCATCTATCGAGTTTTCAAGAAGCTCCTTGACAACCGAAGCAGGACGCTGAACAACCTCTCCTGCTGAAATTTTGCTGGCAACTATATCGGGTAATCTTGTTATTCGCGCCATTCGTCCACATCCATCCGGTTAATTTCACTGTTTCCTCGACACTCTGCCTGCCATGGCAAGTTATCGATAAAACACGATCTTTTTATAACAATGAATAAAAATCTTTCGATCGAAAAGCAATAGATCCTTCTGCATAAATTCAGGGAACCATCGAAGCCTTTTTGTCTGTGAAACTTGAATATGGGGTTAAAAAGAACCATCGGCGATCCGCTTTGAGATGATCACTTTCAGCGTTCACCCCTGCTGCATGTCACGCAGATATTCCCACAGTTCGCGCAGCACGGCCTGGCTGAAACGAAGCTTGTTCAGTGCGCGGTCGCCATGCATGTAGAGCGTCTTCGAGCGGACTTTCCCCGTAGCTTTTTCGGCAAGCGCAAGGCAGAGCATGCCCACCGGTTTTTCGGTCATGCCGCCTGCGGGTCCGGCAATGCCGGTCGTGGAGAGGGCAAGTTCGGCGCCACTTTTCTCGAGGCAGCCAAGTGCCATTGCACGTGCAACCTCCTCGCTTACCGCACCGTGCTTTTCGATCAGTTCCCCGGGAACACCGAGAGCGCTCTCCTTCGCCCGGTTGCTGTAGACGACAAACCCCTGAAGGAAATAGGCTGAGGAGCCGGAAACATCGGTGAGCCTGCTGGCGACAAGGCCGCCGGTGCATGATTCAGCCGTTGCAACCGTCATACCGGAAGCTGTCAGCATCTCTCCGATAGTCTCTTCAAACGTTCTCTCGGTTGTGGCATACACAAAACGTCCGGCGCGCAGCAAGACCGCTTCAACGACATTCCGGTTATCGCGTTCCGCCCATTCGCGATCTGTCCCGATGGTATTGACGATCAGATCGACCCCGGCGGCATGGGGCAGGTAGGCAAGGGTCGTGCCGTCCGGAAGTGAATCTTCGACATCGGCAATCAGTTCTGAAAGCGTTGTCTCGCCGATGCCGACCGATTTTACAGGTGTCTGAATGATAACCGTGGCTGAATGCCCTTCGAGAAAGGGAAGAACCGTCAGTTCCATCATGGCTTTCATTTCGGCAGGCACACCGGGCATCAGCACGAGGCTGTGGTTCGCATAGGGTTCACCGCAGGAAAGGATCATGCCCGCGGCTGTTCCCCGTGTATTGGGAATGACGGTCGAACCTTCGATAACCATCGCCTGGTCATGCAGCGAGGGAGATATCTCCCTGCCGAACCGTTTCATCCTTGTGGCAAGGTTCTCGTAAGCCGGTGCATCGAAAACGAGACCTCGCTGCAGCAGTTTCAGAACCGCTTTTTTGGTACGGTCGTCCGCAGTCGGGCCGAGCCCGCCTGTGACGAGCACGAATTCCGAACGACGGAGCGATTCATCGAGAACCTGGCAGATTTCGCTCTCCTCATCAGAACAGGCCGTGACGCGAACCACTTTAATGCCGATACCGGCAAGGGAGGCCGCCATGAAGGAGGCGTTCGAGTTCACCTTGCGGCCGTTCAGAAGCTCGTTTCCAACAGATACAATCTCGGCGTTCATTATCGGCCCGTTTACACCAGATAGCTGGCAATACGCAGGATATCGGCAAAAACACCGCCGGCCGTCACCTCTCCGCCCGCTCCAGGCCCACGGACAACAAGCGGTGTTTTACGGTATCGCTCGGTCGTGAAGACAACGATATTTTCCGAGCCGTTCAGTCCGGCGATCGGACTGGAAACCGGAACCCGTTTCACGCCGATGCTCGCTTTGCCGTTGCAGATTTCGCCGGCATAGGCGATGGTCATGCCTTCCTTTGCCGCTTTTTCGATTTCAGCGGCGTACCATCCGTCAACCGCCGATAAACGGTTGAGGAACTCCGCTACCGGCATCTCTCCCTGTAATTCCTCGGGAACAAGGCTTTCGCAGACGATATCGGCGTATTCGAGCGTAAAACCGAGCTCCCGGCCAAGAATGAGGAACTTTCTGGCGAAATCGGCGCCTGACAGGTCATCCCTCGGGTCGGGCTCGGTATAGCCGGCGTCCTTCGCCTGCCTGACAATATCGCTGAACCGGCCGCCTTTGCGGAGTTCATTGAAGATGAAGCTCAGCGTGCCTGAAAGTACACCCTCGATGCTGATGATCTTGTCCCCGCTGTTTTTCAGGTCGTTCAGGGTGTTGATGATCGGCAATCCTGCGCCGACATTGGTTTCATAAAGGAAGCGCGCGTTGCTCTTTCGCTGTGCCTCCCTTATCTGCCGGTACAACGGCCAGGGTCCGGCCATGCCGAGCTTGTTTGCCGTCACCACTGAAATATTGTCGAGCAGCAGCTCAGGGTAACTCGCAGCGACTTCTGCGCTTGCCGTGCAGTCGACGAAAATGGTATTGTGCAGGTTCCGTTCCCTCAGCAGCTGGAGATATCCCTGAATTCCGGTATGTTCCGACCTCACCGCGAGAGTTTCCTCCCAGTTCTGCGGATCGATGCCCTTGTCGTCCATCGCCATCCTCCGGGTATTGGCAAGGCCGCAGACAATCACATCGAGATCGTGGTCCTGCTGCAGGTTGACCCGATGGGCACTTATCTGACGGAGAAGGCTTTTCGCGATATTTCCGGTCCCGGCGATAAACAGGTGCACCTTTCCCTGTGAGAGGAAGAACGATTCATGGATGGAGTTCAGCGCCTTGTCTTCGTCATGGCTGTCAACGACGAGGGAAATGTTCATTTCGTTGGCCCCCTGGGCAACGGCAATGACATTGATGCCGTTCTTGCCGAGCGTCTCGAAGAGCTGTGCCGACACACCCGGATGGCCGGACATGTTGTTGCCCACAACCGCGATCATGGCAAGGTTGCGGCGGATGCTTATGGGATCGATCTGCCGGGAAGCTATCTCGCTGCTGAACTCCTCTTCGAGAATTTTTTTCGCTTTTGCTGCCTGCAACGGATTGATTGCCAGAGTGATCGACTGTTCGGATGAAGCCTGCGATATGAAAATGATGTTGATCCGGTGGCGGGCAAGGCGGCTGAAAAGACGTGAAGCGATACCCGGAACGCCCACCATGCCGCTGCCCGACATGTTCAGCAGGATAATCTTGTTGATCGAGGTGAGCCCTGTAACCGGAAGAGCAGGTATTTCCGGCTGCCGGGGACACGGCTCGATCCTTGTACCCGGAACTTCCGGGTTGAAGGAATTTTTTATCAGCAGGGGAATGCCTGCTTTCAATGCGGGCTGAACGGCAAGCGGATGCAGCACTTTCGCGCCTGCATGTGAAAGCTCCATCGCTTCTGCGTAGCTGATGAACGGCAGCACCCGGGCATCTTTCACCCGTTTCGGATCGGCGCTGAAAAATCCGTCAACATCGGTCCATATCCAGATTTCAGAAGCGCCGAGCGCAGCGCCAAGCAGCGATGCCGTATAATCCGAGCCGCCCCTGCCGAGTGTTGTCGCGGTTCCGTCCGGAGCCGAGGCAATGAACCCTGTAACGACAGGAACACCGTCGATAACTGAAAGTCGCTTTTTTATCCGCTTCTCGGTTTCAGCGGTTTCAACCCTTGCATCGGCATAATTCGCATCGGTCACGATCAGCTCACGGGCATCGAGATACACTGAAGGTATGCGGTTTAGCTGCAGAAAACTGCTGACAAGACGGGCAGAGAGCCGTTCACCGAAGCCGAGCACAAGCGCGAGGCTGCGGTCTGACAGCTCCCTGAGCAGATAAACTCCATGGATGATGTCCCCGAGCTCCGAAAGGTCGGCATGTATCGACTGCTTTACCTCTTCGCTCCTTTCGATTGAAAACAATTCCCCGGCAATGGCTGTATGCAGCTGTTCGAGTTCGCCAAGGATATTCCTGTACCCTTCGTCTCCGCTGCAGGCTTTTGTCGCTGCTTCGAGCAGGAGATCGGTTACCCGGTGGATGGCCGAAACAACAATGATAAGTTCATCCTCTTGAAGGGCTGAGGAAATGATATCGGTGACTTTCCTGATCCTTCCGGCAGACCCGAGAGAGGTTCCGCCAAACTTGTAAATCTTCATGTTTCCGCCAATACCTTGAAATTGATATGAATATTGTTGTTCTCCATTCAGTAACGTGCTGAAATATAAATCATTTCCCTGTGAGCTGCATCATCGGGCTGCCTGTTGGTCATGGGGAAGCAAAAAAAAAGCGCCCGGCAAAGGGCGCTTTTTCGAATGTTCTTCCACACTAGTCAGTTCTGCAGTGCATCGGCGCCGCCGACGATCTCGCTGAGCTCCTTGGTGATCGCAGCCTGCCTTGCACGGTTGTAACCGATATTGAGCGTCCTGAGCAGCTCCTTTGCGTTCTCGGTCGCAGAATCCATGGCCGACATACGTGCAGCCTGTTCTGCCGCATTCGATTCGAGCAGCATCCTCCACACCTGTGTATTGAGATGTTTCGGCACAAGCACATCGATAATCGAAGAAGGTGACGGTTCGTAAATGTAATCGCTGCTGCTACCTTTCTTTGACGATTTTTCCGGTTCGATCGGAAGAAGCGTTTCGGCTTTCAGGTTCGGGGCAAGCACCGATTTGAATTCATTGTACACGATAACCACCCGGTCAACTTCACCTTTCAGGTACATGCCTGAAGCGGTCTCAGCGATCTCTTTCGCTGTGCTGAAATCGAGGTTCTGGAAAACCGCAGGGTATCCCTTGACGATCTTGTAATCCCTTTTACGAAAGAAATCGTAACCGCGGGTTCCGGCGCAGATCATGCTGACGCCGCCTTTGCTGTGGATGGCGCCGAAGTCCTCCAGAATGGTGCGCTGTGCAAGCTTGATGATATTGGTGTTGAACGCTCCGCAAAGTCCCCGGTCGGCAGTGATGAGAATCACGAGAACCTTGTTGACTTCCGGACGTCCTGAAAGCAGGGGGTTTACGGAAGTATCGACCTTTGCAGACAGGGATGCAAGCATGTCCTTCAGCTTGGCGGCGTAGGGACGAGCCATGATAGCCCTGTCCTGCGCCCTCCTGAGCTTTGCGGCAGAAACCATCTTCATGGCTTTCGTAACCTGCTGCGTGGACTTCACACCCTTGATTCGAATACGTATATCCTTTAAAGTAGGCATGTATTAGCGGTCTGTTAATAGTTTGCTGAAAGTACCTTCAATCGTTACGCTTTGTTCTTCTGCTTGAAGGCATCGACAAATTTAACACCGATTTCCTTGAGTTTGCTTGCCGTATCGGTTTCGAGCTGGCCGGATTCCGAAATTTTCTTCAGGATCTCGCCATGCTTGATTTCGAGCATGCTGAGGAACTCCTCCTCGAACTTGCGGATATAACGGAGATCGACCGAGTCAAGCAATCCCTGTGTTCCGAGAAAAATAATGGCAACCTGTTTTTCGACCGGCATCGGCACATACTGGCCCTGCTTGAGGATTTCGACAAGCCTTGCACCCCTGTCAAGCTGGGCTTTCGTAGATTTGTCGAGATCGGAACCGAATTTCGAGAACGCTTCAAGTTCGCGGAACTGTGCAAGATCGAGCCTGAGCGTACCGGCAACTTTCTTCATCGCCTTGATCTGGGCGCTGCCGCCGACGCGGGACACCGAGATACCGACGTTGATAGCCGGCCTCAGACCGGAGTTGAAGAGGTTCGATTCAAGGAAGATCTGACCGTCGGTAATGGAAATGACGTTGGTCGGAATGTATGCCGAAACGTCACCAGCCTGTGTTTCGATGACCGGCAGAGCGGTAAGGCTTCCGCCGCCTTTTACCATCGGCTTGAGCGCATCGGGAAGATCGTTCATCTTCTTTGCCACCTCGATGTCATCGGTAATTTTTGCAGCCCTCTCGAGCAGGCGTGAGTGCAGATAGAATACGTCGCCCGGATATGCCTCGCGTCCCGGCGGACGGCGGAGGAGAAGTGAAACCTGGCGGTAAGCCACGGCCTGTTTGGAAAGATCATCGTAAATGACAAGTGCATGGCGGCCGGTATCGCGGAAATATTCACCGAGAGCGGCGCCTGCGAACGGAGCGATGAACTGCAGTGGAGCGGGATCGGATGCCGTGGCGCAAATAACAGTGGTGTACGACATCGCATCATATTTTTCAAGGGTATTGACAACCTGGGCAACAGTAGAGCCTTTCAGTCCGATGGCGACATATATACAGTAGACACCTTTGCCTTTCTGGTTGATGATGGTATCGAGAGCGACAGCCGTCTTGCCTGTCTGACGGTCGCCGATGATCAGTTCGCGCTGACCGCGGCCGATCGGGATCATGGCGTCGATAGCTTTCAGACCTGTCTGGAGCGGTTCATGGACCGATTTACGGAAAATGACACCGGGAGCCCTGCGTTCGAGCGGAAGACGGATTGATGTTTCAATGGAACCTTTTCCGTCGATAGGTTCGCCAAGTGGATTGACGACCCTGCCGAGCATCGCTTCGCCGACGGGAATTGAAGCGAGAATACTGGTCCTTTTAACCGTATCACCTTCCTTTACGAGGTTCGATTCACCGAACAACACGGCACCGACGTTGTCTTCCTCAAGGTTCAGAGCCATACCCATCACTTTGTTGGGGAACTCGAGAAGTTCGCCGGCAGCAACCTGTGACAGACCGTACACACGAGCAATACCGTCGCCAACCTGCAGCACTGTTCCTACATCATAAACTTCCGCTTCAGACTCAAAACCCGCAAGCTGCTTGCGAAGTATGGATGAAACCTCATCAGGCCTGACTGTTGTAGACATATCTTATTCCGCTTGGTTATTATGTTAAGAAAAGAGAAAGATTCTGCTTACCTTCCTTTGAAATCTTACATAGGCTGTAGCTATTCAAATAGAATGAAGCTGAATTTAATGAAAAGCTTTTAGTAATTCAAATACTCTCTTTATTTGAAAACGATCCTTTTTATTTGATTTCAGCCTTGAACATGCATTAACGGGAATTTTGCCTGCAGAAAACAGTATGAAAACTGTCAAAGGATTTGCATCGGCAACCGTCGGCAATGTAGCCTGCGGTTTTGATGTGCTTGGATTTGCAATTACCGAACCGGGTGATGAAGTGATCCTTACGCTTACCGACGAACCCCGAGCCGATTCCCCGGTTTCGATCTCGGCAATTACCGGTGACGGAGGTGCCCTGCCTCTCGACCCGAAAAAAAATACGTCGAGCTTCGTCGTCCTGAAGTTCCTTGAATATATAAGAACTCATAAACAGATCGATTTCAGGGGACATATCTCCCTCGAACTGAAAAAAAACCTTCCGCTCAGCAGCGGCATGGGAAGCAGTGCGGCCAGCGCTGCTGCGGCCCTTGTAGCGGCGAACGAGCTCATGGGGAACCCCTGCTCGAAAATGGAACTGGTCCATTTCGCGATCGAAGGCGAGCGCGTCGCCTGCGGATCGGCCCATGCGGACAATGCCGCTCCGGCAATGCTCGGCAATTTCGTGCTGATCCGGAGCTATACACCACTCGACATCATCGCGATCCCGTCTCCTGAAAATCTCTACTGCACCCTTGTTCATCCGCATACCGAACTGCGGACATCGTACGCACGTTCCGTGCTGCCCGCCAGCATACCGCTCAAAACGGCAACCCAGCAATGGGGGAACGTCGGCGCTCTCGTAACCGGCCTGCTGACCTCCGACTACGACCTGATCGGGCGTGCACTTGTCGATGTTATCGCCGAGCCCAAGCGGGCTCCGCTCATTCCGGGATTTTTCGAGGTCAAAAAAGCCGCAATGGATGCAGGCGTGCTCGGATGCAGCATCGCCGGTTCCGGGCCCTCCCTTTTCGCCTTTTCATCTTCCGAAACAACAGCCCGCAAGGCAGGAGAGGCAATGCAAGATGCGTTCCTCAATTCCAGGGCCCGCCTCCAGTCCGACATGTGGGTATCCCCGATATGCAAAATAGGGGCAAGAGTATTGTAACGAATCACAAGAGCAAATCCGCCAAGCAACCATGATCTATTTCAGCACCAATAAATCATCTGTTCCCGTTTCCATAAAACATGCCACCCTTCAAGGTCTCGCTCCGGACGGAGGCCTTTATATTCCCTCCGTAATGCCGCATTTTTCCGAAGCGGAGATAAAGCTGCTCGAAGGAGCAACGTTCAGCAATGTCGCCTTTGCCATAGCGAAAAAATTCATCGGCGGGGAAATCCCTCCCGATCGTCTCAGCGATATCATCGAAAGCTGCTTTGATTTTGACACTCCGCTTGTCCGCCTCGATGACGAAACCTTCGTTGAAGAGCTTTTCTGCGGACCGACCCTCGCTTTCAAGGATTACGGCGCCCGTTTTCTCGCACGCCTTACCGGTTACTTTGCCGAGGAGGACAACAAGATGATCACCGTCCTTGTTGCAACTTCAGGAGATACCGGCAGCGCCGTCGCATTCGGGTTCCAGGGAATTCCCAACACCAGGGTTGTACTGCTCTATCCTTCCGGAAAAGTGAGCCGCCTCCAGGAACAGCAGCTCACAACTGCCGGAGGCAATGTCCATGCGCTTGAAGTCAAGGGTGATTTCGACGATTGCCAGCGCATGGTCAAACAGGCGTTCATAGACCCGGAACTCAATGCAGAGCTCACGCTCACCTCGGCGAACTCGATCAACATATCGAGGCTGATCCCCCAGTCGTTCTATTATGCCTGGGCATCTCTGCATCTGAAGGATCAGTTCGGACTGTCGAACCCGGTTTTTTCCGTGCCAAGCGGCAATTACGGAAACCTCACCGCAGGCGTGATGGCAAAAATGACCGGTTTTCCGATAGGCCATTTCATTGCAGCTTCGAACGCCAATGACAGTGTGACCCGGTACCTCGATGACGGCCGTTACGATCCGCACCCGACCATCACCACTCATTCAACGGCAATGGATGTCGGCAACCCGAGCAATTTCGCCCGGCTCAGGTATTTCTACGGCAACGACCACATCGCGATGGGACGTGACATAACCGGTATCTCTGTATCCGACGAAGAAACCATCTCCGCCATCCGTACCGTTTACGACCGGTTCGGTTATGTCATGGACCCCCATACTGCGGTCGGCTTCAGGGCGCTCGAACGATCCCGGGCGGCAGGTTCATATACCGGCATGCCGGGTATCGTACTGTCAACCGCACATCCGGCAAAATTCATCGATATCATACAGGACACGCTGAAAAAAGATGTCGAGATTCCCGAGCGACTGCTTTCCCTGCTCGAAAAGAAAAAGGATGCGACGCTCATCAGCTCGGATTACCAGGACCTTGCATCTTACCTGAACAGCCTCGATCAATAATCCTGTCCGATCTGACGATGAATTTCAGAACGCTGCTGTTTTTCCTGATCCTGGTGCCGATCATGTTTTTCGGGCTCTCCTTCGCCCTCGTCATGAACCTTGTTGACCGGTCCGGAGACAGCTTCCACAGACTGGCTGCCTGGTGGGGAAGGTTCAGCATAAGGCTTTTCGGGATTTCCGTCGAAGTTATCGGGAAAGAAAATTACGACTCCTCGAAAAACTATCTCGTGCTCAGCAACCACGCAGGCATGGCGGATATTCCCCTTTTGTTCGGCTGCATGGCTCTCAACCTTCGTTTCGTCGCGAAAGAAGAACTGGGAAGAATCCCGATTTTCGGCTGGGCGATGAAGCAGGCGGGGTATATTCTTATCAAACGGGGACAGAACCGGGAAGCGCTGAAAAGCCTGCTTGCCGCATCGGAGGTACTCAGAAGCGGCAGGTCGGTGCTCATATTCCCTGAAGGCACCCGCTCTGCTACCGGAGAACTGCTGCCGTTCAAACGGGGAGCGTTTCTTGTAGCCCAGAAAGGAGGCGTTCCGGTCCTGCCGGTCACGATCATCGGAAGCAACCTGATCACACCGAAAAAAAGCCTGAAAATCAACGGCGGAAAAATAACCCTGGTCATCTCGCCGCCCCTTCAGCCTTCTGCCTTCAATAGTGTTGAAGAACTCATGAACACGACAGCCGGAATAATCGGGAACAACCTCGAAACCTACCGCAGCACTTAGCAGGCTTTCAGTCCGTTGATTCCTCCTGACATCAACCAGAACTAAAAAGGGAGCCCCCAACCGGCTCCCTTACCCCTGAAAAATACAAGCGAGGAAAGTACCCTTCAAGAGTTAAAACGATGCGTCGAAAACCAGATATGAGTGCTCGGTATCAGGATTGTAGACAAACGATACGGTATACCTGTCTTTGGAAACGGATATGCCGGTATTGACCACCGCAAAATGATTGGTGCCTTTTTCAGCAGCATATTCTATTTCGTTACCGGCCCCGGCAAAAGCTTTGGCTGAGTATCCGTCCTTGTCGTAGAATTTGTAGCCGGCCTCAACATATTTGGCGTTATCAAAAACATTTCCAGCGATATTTACCGCCCCAAGAAGAGAGAGGTTCTCATACGAGTAACCAAGGCTGAGCTCGACAGTGTTGGGGCCATCAGAAGTGAAATCGAATGTTTTGCTGCCGGAGTTGTGTACATAATAATTGGTAAGCGTCAGACTGGCATTACCGATAGGTACGGTCAGATTCGTATCGATTTCCTGATAACGGAACCCACCGTCATGCTCGACAATACCATATGAGCCCGTCAATCCGATAACGACACCGATACCGGGAAATGTATAGGAAAGGGCTGGCTGAACATTCGGTGCATTGTCGAGCTGAGCGCCTCTCCAGATGTAGTTGCTGACCAGGTCGGCTCCGATTTTAAAACCTTCCGCTTTTGCGCTCCCGCCTGCCCCTATGATCATTGCTGTTGAAAGGCACAATAATTTTACCGTTTTCTTCATTGTGTATTTACTTTTGTTGTTTAAAAAAATTGAGTGTTGCTTTTTCTGCTCGCTATTCATGAATGCCGGTTTTACATGGCGCGGAGCGCTCGAAAGCCTGCCGGATATCCCAGAGCAGGTCCTCGATATGTTCAGTGCCGACCGAAAAACGGATCTGTTCCGGCCTGACACCTGCAAGGAGCTGCTCGGCTTCGGTCAGCTGTCCATGGGTTACCGTCGCAGGGTGCACCACCAGCGATTTCGAATCACCGACATTCGCCAGAAAGGAGAATACCTCCATGCTCTCGATGAACTTTTTAGCTCTCTCGAACCCGCCCCTGATGCCGAACGCAAGGATCGCTCCGGGCCCTTTTGGCATATATTTCAGGCCAAGATCGTAGTACGGGCTGCTCTTCAGTCCTGGATAGTTTATCCATAGCACATCGGGATGCGATTCGAGGAATTCTGCAATCCGCTGTGCGTTTTCAACCTGGCGCGAAATCCTGAATGAAAGCGTCTCGAGTCCCTGGAGGAAAAGAAATGCGTTGAACGGGCTCATGCAGGCCCCGAGATCACGCAGGTACTGAAGCCTGACCTTGATAATGTAGGCGATATTGCCCATACCGGGATAGTTGCCCCATCGCTCCCAATGGATAAAGCCGTTGTATGCCGGATCGGGCGTCGTGAAATCGGGGAACTTGCCGTTGGACCAGTCGAAATTCCCTCCGTCGACAATCAGACCCCCGATGCTGGTTCCGTGCCCGCCGATGTACTTGGTGGCGGAATGTACGATGATGTTCGCTCCGTAATCGAAAGGTCTGAAGAGATACGGGGTGCCGAAGGTGTTGTCGACGATGAGCGGAATCCCGTTCTCTTCGGCTATACGGGCAACTTTTTCGAAATCGATGAGATTGATGTCCGGATTGCCGATGGTTTCTATGAAAATCGCCCTGGTGTTGCCATTGATCGCCTTCCGGAAATTCTCCGGGTCGGCGGGATCTACGAATGTCGTCCGTACTCCGTGTTTCGGCAAGGTGTTCTGAAAGAGATTGAAGGAACCGCCGTAAAGGGTTTTCGAGGCCACGACCTCATGGCCTGCATGGGTGATATTCAGGATCGAGTATGCCGTTGCTGCCGATCCTGACGCAACGGACAAGGCTCCGCTTCCGCCTTCGAGAATCGCTATTCTGTTTTCGAGCACCTCGTTGGTCGGGTTCGTGATGCGGGTATAATCGAAACCGAACTCTTCCACGGAACTGATGGCCTTTGCCTGTTCGAAATTTTTGAAGACGAATGACGTCGTCTGATATATCGGCACTGCGCAGGCCCCGGTTGTGGGGTCAGGAAACTGCCCGGCATGGACCTGGAGTGTATCGAAATGGAACTCTCTTTCGCTCATGCCAGATCCTCCGCTTTAAAAGCCCGGTAACGGGCGGAAGATGCAAAAGCGATATCCGGGTCGACCCTGAAATCTTTCAGCACATCATCGAGATCGATACGCAGTGCGTTGTTGAAAACATTGTTGACAATCATCATCGCACCGAAAGCAGTAAGCTCCACGATTTCCGTTTCAGAAAGGTAATCGCCGAGTTTCGCGAACTCTTCGTCCGATATCCTGTTCGGGTCCGCAGCGAGTTTCCGGCCGAATTCGACAATGATCCTGTCGCGATCGGAAAGGACCAGGTCATCGGGGTCATCGCCACCCTGGACAATGCCTTTGCGCATGTAGGACGAGCAGAGCCTGCATGCGTTTTCCCTCGATATCGCATCGCAGAAGAGGACTGTCAATCTTCCGCCAAGCACGGGTTTCACCTTTTCATAGAGGCTGTACCACTCGAGCACGGCATTGAGGGCTGTCGGGGAATGAAGAAGCACGGCTTTCATGTTCGATACAGAACCGTGATTTTCAACCACCCTGTCCCAGGCTGCGCGTATTTCCGGCGAGGCTTCATCATAAACGACATGGGATATTCTTGACATACTGGTTATCTCTTTTTTATTGAAATTTCTTTGTTGTTTGTTTCACCGGCCGGTTTCGGTCACCTCGACGATCGCTTCACCGACAATGTCGACAATGCGGTCGATATCGTCGTCGCCGATTACCAGCGGAGGCGCGAGGCAGATAGTCTCGTCGATCAGACGGGTAAGAAGTCCGCGGGAGAAGAGTGCGTTGCGGACTTTTTTTCCGATCCCCGAATCCGGCGGATAGCGCTCCCCTGTTGCCTTGTCGGCTACGAGCTCGATCCCTGCCAGGAGCCCGAGCCCCCTCACATCTCCGACATGCGGCCGGTCCCCCAGAAGCTTGAGTTTCCCGAGAAGCCTTTTTCCCTGACGGGCGGCCCATTCGACAAGTTTTTCTTCCTCGAGTATCCTGATGTTGGCAAGCGCAACGGCGCATCCCGCGGGATGCGCCGAGCAGGTGTAACCGTGCATCCAACGGCGTTCAGCTGGTACCGAGTCCATGACCTGTTTGATGGCGCCTGAAACACCCACGCCGCCCAGCGGAAAGTAGCCGCTTGTAATACCCTTTGCGAACTGCAGGATATCGGGTGTGACACCCCAGTGTTCCAGTGCGAACCAGTGTCCTGTTCTGCCGAACCCGGTAATGACCTCGTCGCTGATAAAAAGGACCTCGTAACGGTCACAGATCTCCCTGATCCTGGGAAAATAATCGGCCGGAGGCACGATGACACCACCGCCGCCTCCCTGTACCGGCTCCGCGATGAACGCCGCCACCGTCTCCGGACCTTCACGGAGAATAACCTCCTCGAGCAAGTCTGCAGCCGCCACCCCGGGCGACACGTCCTTCCGTTCCGTCCTGAAACGGTAAGGATACGGAGTGTCGATCTGCAGAAAACCGTTTGCCCGGGGCCCGAAAACCGACGAAAATTCCTCGACGCCGGTTGCCGCAGCAGCGCCGACCGTCGAGCCGTGGTAACTCAGCCGCCTCGAGATGATCTTGAATTTTTCCGGACGCCCCTGCGCGCTCCAGAAGAAACGGGCGGTACGAATCGACGTATCGGTTGCATCGGAACCGCCGAGCGTGAAATAAAACGCCTCGATGTCAGGGTAAACAAGAAGTTTCAGCTTCTCCGCCAGTTCAACGGCAGGTTTGTGGGTCGAACCGGCATAAGCCGTGGCGAACGACAATTCCGTAAGCTGTCTCCAGGCCGCTGCTGCCAGTTCCCGTCTCCCATGGCCGACATAGACGTTCCACATCCCGCTGAGACCGTCGATATAGCTCTTTCCATCGAGACTGGTAAGTGTCACTCCATCTCCGCCAACCCAGACATGCGGGTTCAGATGTTCGCTCGGATGATGCTGCGGATGGATCAGATGCCTCTGGTCAATCCGGACGATTTCAGCCTTTTCGAGCCCGTTTGTTTCCAACGTTTCAACTTTCGACTGTAAACTCATGACAATACTTATTTTCGTTATCCCTCAGACATACATTTTCATGCCTGTGTTGGCGTAGTGAACCGCGAGCTGTTCTCGCTTGTTTCCCTGTGGATCTCGTCCACGACATGAGGATGGTAGTTATGGATAATGGTAATCCATGCCACACCGGCAAGAAGCAGCGCGAAAAAGATATACGGCAGATAGTTGTAAGGGAACGGCGGTACGGGGTAGAGGTTGCCGATGATTGCCAGAACAAGCACGAAAACCGATATCACCGCGGTTACGATATGCGGCCACTTCAGTTCGTTGCGCTTTTTGAGGTAGAGCGGAGCAGCAACCGAAATGATACCGTAGGTAACGATGAACCCGAGTGTCGCGACTGTACCGACCCAGCCATAGATGTCGAAATCGCCTGTACCTGCAAGGGAAAGGATCGCCGCCGGGAAGAACGCGATGACAGAGGCGATCGTGACTGCCGCATGCGGAGTCGAGTTAGTCTCATGGGCGCTTCCGGCAAGCGAGTGGAAGATGCCGTGACGGCTCATGAGAAAAAGAATGCGTGCCGCGGCATTGACGCTTGCCAGCGTGCAGGCGAAAAAGCTGACGATTGCGCCGATGTCGATAAGGATACCAATGGAAGAAAGCCCTGCGCGGTCTGCAAGGACGTTGAGTGGGGCGGTGCTCTTATCGAGCGTTTCGGTGTAACCCTGGAAGCCGATCACCTGCGCATAGGAAGAAAAGACGAAGATTGCGCCGACAATGATGGCACTCCTGATGATCGCCCTTGGAATGCTCTGGAGAGGATTTTTTGCTTCCGAACCGAGCGTACTCGCACTTTCAAACCCCACGAAACTGAAAATGGCAAGCACAAGACCACCCTTTAGGGCATCGAGCGAGGTGTTCTTCAGGAGAAGCTGGTCCAGGTCGAGTCTGAACCCGAAATTGAAAATCGTTACACCGACAAGTAAGAGAATCAGGGAGACCGATGCGAACTCGAGACCAAGCATGAGGCGTGTCGAAAGCTGGATGTCCTTCCAGGCCACATACCAGGAAACAAGAATGCTGAGCCCGATAAGAAAAACCGCCGGGATTTTGAAGCCTCCGAGATGCTCGAGAAGCACGTTGAAGTAATTCGAAAAGCCTGATGTGACTGCCGATGCGCAGCCGATATAGGCAATCAGCAGGGCCCAGCCGGCTATGGCGCCCCAGAAGGAGCCAAGTCCTTCGATGGTATAGGAATAGAACGAACCAGGGGATGCTGACCGCTTTGCAAACTGGTTGATGCTTGAGGATACAAGCAGGATGCTGAACGTTGCGATCAGGTAGGCAAGCCAGGTACCTCCGCCGGATACGGCGTAAACGAGCGGAATAACGACGGTCGGAGTCGCCGTAGGCGCAATGTTTGCGATGGACTGTCCGAGTGTCTCGAGCGGCGAAAGTGCCGCATGCTTCAATCCGTATGCATTGTTGACAGATTCAGCGGTCTTTATATGTCCTTTGTGACTCATGGGGCTGCTCCCGTTTAAACATGAATGATTGTAATGGTCAATAGCTGTTACCGTTGCCATACAATATCCATTCTCAGCAGCTCTGCCGAAATCCCGCAATTACGGTATTTTCCATACCATGAGGCAGGCAAATAATCGCGGACTGATTTACTCTTCTTTATTGAACTTTCTGCAGGAAGAGTGATAAAATTTATGAAACACAAAGGATGAGAAAGAGCCGGCCGGAAAATGAAATAACCGGCCAGCTAAAGTTTAGAAGAGAGGAAAGAAAAAGATCAAAGAAAAACTTTCTCAGATCTGACGGTAGAGGTTCACCATTTCGATCGCTGTCATGGCTGCATCGAACCCCTTGTTGCCGGCTTTCGTCCCGGCGCGTTCGATAGCCTGTTCGAGGTTCTCCGTTGTAAGAACGCCGAAAGCGACAGGGACCATGGTATCGAGGGAAACCTGGGCGATCCCTTTCGTGGCTTCAGCGGCAATGACATCGAAGTGCGGCGTCGATCCCCTGATGATGACACCGAGAGCGATGACGGCATCGAAGCTGCCGCTCACGGCAACCTTCCTGCAGACCATCGGCAGCTCGAAAGCTCCCGGACAGCGATAGATCGCGATGTTTTCGTCCGAACCTCCATGTCTGCGGATACAGTCAATGGCTCCTTCAACAAGTTTCTGTCCGATAAAATCATTGAACCTTGAAACAACCAGTGCGAACCTCGAATCCTTCGCGCTCAGCGTCCCTTCAATCTGTTTGATCTGCATTGCATTGTTCGTTTAGAGTTTTTTTCGATGACCGGTAATACCCGAGCAACCGCTCCACAAGGTCTATGATCACATGACCAACGGTGATATGGCACTCCTGTACACGGTCTGCGGAACCTGAATGGGGTACAACGATCTCAAGGTCCGACTTCCTTTTCAGCAAACCACCGTCACCACCGAGAAGTGCGAGTGTTTTCATCCCTCTCTGCCGGGCTGCTTCGACTGCATTCACAATACTCGGGCTGTTGCCGCTTGTGGAAAGCACGAGCAAAAGGTCACCGTCCCTGCCGTATGCTTCAACAAGCCTTGCAAAGACCGCATCATAGCCAAGATCGTTCGCACCCGCCGTAAGGGCTGAGGTATCTGTAGTGAGTGCGATAGCCGGTAATGCAGGGCGTTCGACGCTGCCGCGGTAGCGGATGGTCAGTTCCGTCGCGAGATGCTGGGCGTCGGCAGCACTGCCGCCATTGCCGCAGATCAGCAGTTTACCGCCGGCTTCAAAAGTCCCGGCTATCATGCGCGCCATCGCTACAATGACGGCACTGTTCTGACGGGCTACCGTTTCCTTGAGCCTTGCACTGTAAAGCATGATGTCAAGGACAATTTCTTCATATGGAGTGCGGTCCGTAAGCCCCCCGGAACACCTGCAGGAATCGGTCATGGAAATGGCAATAAATTGATTCAATGTAAAATATAATGAAAAACAGTGTGCCTCTAAAGCTCAATGCCGGAGAAGCGCACGAAACATGATACACACCCGGAGACCGGAATAAAAAACTCCGCCTGATCACAGAAACCAGGCGGAGCGGAAATATTTCAGAAAGTGAAAAAGAGCTCAGTGGTACTTCACACTTTCTTCCTTGACGAACTCGATCAAAAGCTTCAGGTTCGCCGGATCGACATCGGGCAGAATGCCGTGACCGAGGTTGAACACGTGGCCTGAATGCTCGGTATGCTGACCGAACTGCTTGAGAATCTTGGCCGCTTCGGCTTTGATCTTTTCAGGAGTCCCGTAAAGTACTGTAGGATCCATGTTGCCCTGGAGACAGACGCGGTCCTTAAGCTCGGCACGGGCTTTCGCGATATCGATGCCCCATCCGAGGCCCATGGCATCGCAGCCGGTATCGGCAATGTCGTTGAGGATGGTGTTGCAGTCCTTCGAGAAGACAATGACCGGTGTTTCGGGGTGTTTGATCTTGATGGCCTGAACCGTCTCCTTGATGTAGGGAAGGGCGAATTCGCGGTAGTCATCCTCGGAAAGCGCGCTTGCCCAGGAGTCGAAGATCTGGATTGCATCCGCACCTGCCTCGATCTGGCGAAGCGTGTACTCGGTGATGACGGTCGAGATCTTGCTGAGCAGCATGTGGGCCATTTTCGGCTCACGGTACATCATCTTCTTGGCATGCGCATAGTTTTTCGAGCCGCCGCCTTCAACCGCGTAGGTGAAGAGCGTCCATGCCGCACCGGAAAAGCCGATAAGCGGAACACGGTTGTCGAGCTCTTTCTTGGTCATACGGATAGCATCGAGCACATAGCCGAGCTTTTCGTCGATATCCGGAATGATCAGCCTGTCGATATCGGCCTGGCTGCGGATATGGGGGGTGAGCCTGATACCCTTTGTTTCGATGATTTCGACATCCATCCCCATCGCTTCATTGACGACAAGGATATCGGAGAAAATAATGGCAGCATCCACGCCCATCAGTTCAACTGGCTGAATGGTCACCTCGGTAGCCAGCTCCGGGGTCTTGCAGAGAGTTAAAAAATCGGTTTTTTCTCTGACGGCACGGTACTCCGGCAGGTAACGGCCTGCCTGCCGCATCACCCAGATCGGTGTCCGGGAACATGGCTGACGCCTCAATGCCCGGAGAAAAAGATCATTTTTGAGCATGCAATGCAATAATTAGAAGGGTTAATAAAAAAATGCAAGTCAGAAACTCCGGCAATACCGGCAAAACCTGCAATAATAAAAGTGCAAAGATACGCTTTTTCAGCCTTTTTTAAAATTTGCCGGGAAAACAGCAGATAGAAAAGAGTTCGCTGCCTTGAAACACGGCGTTTCGTCAGGTAACGATATGCCGTTTGATGCCAAGCTGTTTTGCACTGTACCCGAGGGCCAGCCCGACCATCTCGGAAATATGGAAAACCGGAATGGATTTTTTATCATCGCCGGCCTGTTTGAGCGCTTTCGACTGGTAACCGTCGAGAACGGTATGACAGAGCGGGCAGGGTGTCACTATAAAGTCGGCTTTTTCCTGTATCGCTTCCTCGAGCGCTTCCGCGGCAACATTCAGCGATTCCTCTTCGGCTACCAGAAGGGTATGGAACCCGCAGCACCGGTTCTTGTGCTCGTATGGAATCGACTGTCCGCCCAGAGCTTCGATAAGCTGGTCGAGGGAGCTCGGTTCGACCGGATTGTCATGCCCGAGCACCTTCGAAGGCCGGAGAATATGACAGCCGTAGAAAGGTGCAATCCTGTAATTGGTCAAAGGCACTTTCACCTTCGCCTTTATGGCGTCGATACCGACATCGTCGATCAGGACCCAGAGCAGGTGACGAACATCTGAAGTTCCTCGGTACTGCAGCCCTTCTTTTTTCAGGATGTCGTTGACTTCCTGTTTAAGCGCCGGAGTTTCATCGAGCTTTTTCTTCGCTGTACGTATCGTCATGAGGCAGGTATTGCAGGAAACCACAAGGTCGAGACCCATTTTTTCCGCAATGGCGATATTGCGCGCATTCACAAGTGCAAAATGCTTGGGGCTGACGTAGTCGAGGTTGCTCCCGCCGCAGCAAGTGCTTTCGTGCATTTTAACCAGCTCGATTCCAAGATCCTTCTGCCACAGATCGATCGAGCGGTCAACCTCTTTGGTCATCGACTCGTTGATACAGCTCAGATAATATGCATAACGCTTCATCCTGCAGTCCCCTTGTTATTTTTTATGAGATTTCTGATCCTGCCTGACATGTTCGGTCATTTCCCTGAACATCTCCCTGAACACCTTGATACCCTTTGATGGCTTCACCAGAGGCGGTGGAGGCGGGGTACGCCGCTTCACGATCATTTTCATCGCCATGGGCAGAAGGTTTTTCATGGTCCAGGCCATACCGTTGGTGCGGATCGGCAGAGTAGACTCGACAAGCTTGCCTTTCTTTTCGATATCGGACATGAACGCTTCGGCATGTTTCGAACCGCTCGAGTCTTTCATTCCCCTGCACTCGATAGCATCTTCACGGATACCATGGATGGCGTCCATGATAGGAATGCTTTTCACGCAGGTCTCCTGGCAGCGGTAACAGTGCGTGCAGTCCCATACACCATGGTCTTTCACCAGCTCGGCAAGGCGTAGGTCATGAATGGAATCGCGGCTGTCGACATTCATCCGGTAGGACTTCAGAAGCACCGCGGGAGAAACATAATCCTTGTTCGCCCTGAGGATACTGCACTCGGAAACGCACGAAGCGCAGAGAATACAGTCGGTAGCCTTGTCATAGCGAAGGAATTCCTCTTCTGAAATCAGGAACTCTTTCCTGCCCATCTGTTCTTCGGGCATGGTCGACTCCACCCAGTTCGAATAATTCTTCATCTTGTCGACCAGCGGGTCCATATCGACGATGAGGTCCTTGACAAGGGGCAGATTGCGCAGCGGCTCGACCTTGATGACGTTGGGCTCCTTGCATTTCTCGAGCACCTCCCATACCTGGGTCGTGCATGCAAGCATGGAAAGCCCGTTCACCCTCATGGCGCAGGAACCGCAGATACCTGCCTGGCAGAAAGCCCTGAAGCTGACCGTGGCATCGAGATGCTCCTTTATGTAGTTCAGGGACCTGAGCACCGTGATACCCCGCTCGACCTTGATGGTGTAATCGTCGAAGTACGACTTGCTGTCAACCTGTGGATTGAAGCGAAACACCCTGAAGGTGATATCTTTTTTCACTTCTTCTATGTGCGTATCTGTTGATACCGTCATGAGCAATATGGTTAATAAGTTCTTTCCTGAAGTTCGTAGCGTCCCATGACAACAGGCTTCTCACCGAGAACGACCTTGCCGTCTTCCAGAGTGGCCATGGTATGCCTGTGCCATTTTTCATCATCCCTTACGGGAAAATCCACCCTGGTATGGGACCCCCGGCTCTCTTCGCGCGCATAGGCACCGGCAGCGACTGCCCCGGCGAGGTCGAGCATGTTTTTCAGCTCGAGGACCTGGATGAGGTTGGTATTGTATACGTCGCTGGTATCGAACACACGGACATGCTGGTAACGGTCCTGGAGCCCTTCGATGTCCTCGATGCCTTTCTGCAGAAGCGATGCTTCCCTGAAGATACCTACGTTCACGGCAAGTGTCTGTCCGAGTTCCTCGCGCAGCGCTCCGTAGCGTTCGTAATGACCTGATGGTTTCATGTAGCTTCTCAATTCTTCGGTCTTCTCCCTGATCTCGGACTCCGGTATGGCTCCCGGAGCGAATTTGCCGGCCTCTTCCGCAGCCGTATGGCCGGCAATGCGGCCAAAAACGAGAATATCGAGCAGTGAATTGCCTCCGAGGCGGTTTGCGCCATGTACTGAAACACAGCCGCATTCACCGGCAGCATATACACCCTGCATGACGGTGCGACCGAAATTGTCGGTATCGATGCCGCCCATGGAATAATGAGCGGTCGGCCTGACCGGGATCGGCTCTTCAATGGGATCGACACCTTCGAACTGCATCGACATTTCGCGGATCTGAGGCAGTCGGGATTTGATGAGGTCAGCACCGAGATGCGTGAGGTCAAGGTGAATATACTTTCCTGCCGGGCTGTCGAATCCTCTTCCCTCGAGAATTTCCGTCTCGATCGAACGTGCCACGAGGTCCCTCGGACCGAGCTCCATTTTCTCCTTCGCATATCTTGCCATGAAACGCTCCCCGTCCATGTTTGTAAGGTAACCACCTTCACCTCTTGCACCCTCGGTGACAAGCAGGCCGCTTTTGCGCAACCCGGTAGGGTGAAACTGGACGAACTCCATGTCCTTGAGCGGAATTCCCGCCCGGAACGCTATTGCCTGGCCGTCGCCGGTATTGCCCGCTGCATTGCTCGAACGGTTCCAGTACATCTTGGCATAGCCGCCGGTAGCGAAAATCACCGTCTTTGCCGGAAATGCCTCTATTTTGCCGGTCTTGATATTCAGCGCAAGCAGTCCCCTCATTCGGCTTCCGTTGACCGAAAGATTCAGGGCGAAATATTCATTGAAAAAGTAAACGCCCTTCTTCAGGCACTGTTCATAAAGTGTCTGCAGGATGGTATGTCCGGTTTTGTCGGCACAGTAACAGCAGCGTGGACGGCCGGCACCGCCGAATGGCCGCTGTGCGATGGTGTTGTCATCCATGCGCGACCACGGGGTGCCCATGTTGTCGAGTTCGCGGATGATCTTCGGTGCTTCTGAACAGAGCACATCGACGGCATCCTGATCGGCAAGATAATCGCTGCCTTTGATGGTATCGAAAATATGCATTTCGACCGTGTCGTCCTTGGCCTTGTTGCCAAGTGCGGCATTCGCGCCTCCCTGTGCAGCCGATGTATGTGAACGGTTCGGATATACCTTGGACAGCACGGCGATATTGAGAGACGGATTTGTTTTCATCGCCTCCATTGCCGCGTACAAACCGGCCCCGCCGCCGCCTACAATTACAATATCGAATGGTTTCATACGCTCAAATCTCCTTATGAGGCCTCGGACAAGCCTCACGTTTAAATGGCTGGGAACTGCAACGGCAGAACCCTGCCCGTTGAATATGATCTTTCTGGTATTGCTGAGGAATGCAGTGTGAGAAAACCTGCTTACCGGCGATCTCTCTGAAAACTCTTCGAACGGTCCTTAAGGAAGAGGGTGACGTTACGCATTCCTCATGGGTCCAGGCGGTTTTCAGCCTGGACTCTTTTCAACTGTGCTCAGTGCTGCCTTTTTTACAAGGCGATATGATCGTCATGAATGGGTAGTTCCTCGACTGCCTGGAGTACATCGGTCATATTCAGCACACCGATAACCTTGTTCCCTTCCATGACGGTAAGACGCCTGACATTGGTGCGTTTCATGAGCCTGAGTGCGTATTTGACCCTGAGAGCAGGATTGACACTTATAACAGGCTTGCTCATGATCTGGAAAACGGGAGTGTTCCAGGGATCACGATGAATGTCTTCACCCGGATCGATCACTTTTTCAAGAATATCTTTCTCGGTGACGATACCGTAGCAGTCATCTTCATTCCTCGGTTCGATGACAAGACCGCTTTCATGGCTTTTTTTCATGATCTGGAGCGCCTCGGCGACAGTACAGCTTCCCTTGATGACCTGAAAATTTTTCTGCATGAGAGCAGATACCGGTAGCGTGCGTAATGTTATAAGCTGATCCATAAGTGTCAGGTTACTTGAATATTGAAAAGATGAATGCCGCTAATTATTATCGGGCGATAAATAACTGAGCGCCGGGTTTTTGAAAACAGAAAAGGCAGGTTACCGTCTCTATAACTATATAGTTTACGGAAGCCTTTAATTTATAAAATAATTGACCACAAAAGCAATAATGCACCGATTAAAAAAGCATCAAACTATACCATGAGCTTTTTTATAAGCCGCCCAGTTCTGTTTGAGATACAGGAAATCGCTGAAATCTTTTGTCAGAAGAAACGGATTGGTATTGATTTCATGCCCGATGGTGGAAACAGGTGAAACTCCATAATCATGCCCTGGATAGACTTTTGTCCAGGGAGGAAGGGTCATGAGTTTCAAATGGAGTGAATCATACTCGGCCTTTGCCTGTTCATCAGTATAGGTTCCTCCTATTTTCCCGGTAAACAGCGTGTCTCCGGTAAAAACAGCGTCACCCGCAAGCAGGCAGATGGAATCATCGGTATGGCCGGGAGTATGGATGATCTGGATTTCAAGGGCGCCGATATGAAAAACCGCTCCATCATCAATCTTTATACCTGTTATGGAGCAGGTGTCGCCGAAAAGCAACGGCCTGATACCGGTCTGATACTCCATTTTGCTGTTTCCGTTGGTATGGTCCGCATGCCCGTGAGTCGAAAAGACATAACGGATGGACAGACTGTTTTCTTTTGCATACCGCACGATCTTCGCCGGGTCGAAGGAAGCGTCGATAACGACCGCCTCCCCTGCTGTTTCATCAGCGACAAGGTAACCGAAGTTCCTGTCGCCTCCCATTCTGAACTGTTCGACAATCATGAGCATATCCTCCTTCAGACTGTTTTTTCAACGTTCATTAGAAAGGCCCTTGCAGGAAAATCACCGTCAACGGTTATCGGGCTTTGTTCAAGTTCGAGCATGATCGCGTCAGCCTTGTGGTCATCCACAATGGCGAAACAGAGTGACGAGTAGACACCGAGCATCTGGTCCGCCGGCCACCAGGAAAGTGCGTCAATGCCCTTCTTGTCGCAGTTGCATCCCCTGATGTCCATGCTGCTGAACATGCTGACCTGATATTTCCTGAAAAGGTCCCGCACTTTCGGGCGGGTCTCTCCGTGTCCCATTATAGCAAGAAATTTCATATGGTTTGCCCTCATCCGTTATGTTGATTTCTTTTCTGCGATATAATAAACAAGCGGCACAACCACAAGTGTCAGCACCGTTGAAAGCACCCCGCCCCATATCATGGAGATGGCGAGGCCCTGGAAAATCGGGTCGAACAGCATGATGACCGACCCGATAACAACCGCACCCGATGTAAGGATGATGGGCCGGGTTCTCACAGCAGCCGATTCGATGATCGCCTGTTTCAGCTCAACCCCCTCCTCGCGCCTGATCTGGATGAAATCGATGAGCAGCACCGAGTTTCGCACCATGATGCCGGCAAGAGCTATCATGCCGATCATGCTGGTCGCCGTGAAAAACGCTCCGTGAATCCAGTGGCCCGGAATAATGCCTACAAGGCTGAGCGGAATGGAGATCATCATGATAAGCGGAGTCTTGAAAGACTGGAACCATCCCACGATCAGAAGATAGATGATGACAAGCACGACGGCGAATGCCGTACCGAGGTCCCTGAAGACCTCGAAGGTGATCTGCCACTCACCATCCCATTTCATGGAGGGCTTTTTCTCAGAAGAGGGCGGTGCTGTATAGAGCGGATTGACGGTATAGCCGCCGGGCAGCTTGAGCTGACTGATTTTTTTATCCATCTCCAGCATCGCATAGACCGGACTTTCCGTTGCCCCGGCAACATCTGCCGTTACGTAGACCACTCTGCGCAGATCCTTGCGGTAGATGCTCTTGTCCTGGATTTTATCCTCGATTTTGACCAGCTCCGAAAGCGGAATCATCTCACCGGCACGCAACCGCGTCGTAAGGGAGCCCATACCCTGGGATTGGACAAAAATACCAGAGAGATCCTTCAGGGAAGTCCTGTCGGACTGCGGCAGGCGCACCTGTATCATAACCGGCTCCTTCTCGTTTCCTGTATGCAGCACCCCCACATCCATGCCGCTGAGTGAAATCCTGAGGGTCTGGGCAATCTGTTCGGCGCTCACACCGCGAAAAGCCGCGCGTTCCTTGTTGATGACAAGATTGACGACTTTCTGGTCATCCTCAAGCATCCAGTCTACATCGACAACACCGGGAGTCTCCTGAAAAACCTTTTTCACCTGTTTTGCAAGCGCAATCTGCTCTTCCTGTGACGGACCGTAGATTTCGGCAACAATAGTCGAAAGGACCGGAGGGCCGGGAGGTATCTCGACGATCTTGGCATTACCGTTATACTTCATGGCAATCTTCTGAACTTCTGCACGTACCCGCTTTGCAATATCGTGGCTCTGATCCTTCCTCTCGCCTTTCAGCACGAGATTGACCTGGATATCTCCCATGTTGGGAGCCTGACGAAGATAGTAATGACGGACAAGGCCGTTGAAGTTGATCGGCGCATTGGTGCCGGCATAGTACTGATAGCTCTTCACTTCAGGCACCGTCTTCAGATAGGAGGCTATCTCCTTGGTCACCCTTGCGGTCTGCTCGAGAGCTGTACCTTCCGGCATATCCAGAATAACCTGGAATTCATTCTTGTTGTCGAAAGGCAGCATTTTCATCTGGACGGCTTTCAGCGGTATCAGGATAATCGCTCCGGCAAGCAGAAGACCTACAACTCCAAATGCAAGGAGTCGCATGAACCCGTTGTCAAAAAGCGGGGAAAGCACGTTTCTGAACATCCGGTAGTAGACGGTTTTTGTAATATCGTACTCGTCGTGACCACCGCCCTCAACTTTGAGCAGCCTGTATGACAACCATGGCGTTACGATCAGGGCGATCAGGAGCGAAAATATCATGGCAAGCGAGGCGCCGATCGGCATCGGGCTCATATACGGGCCCATGAGACCGGAAACGAATACCATCGGCAAGACGGCCGCAATGACCGTGAAGGTTGCAAGGATAGTCGGGTTGCCCACTTCGCTGACCGCTGTAATGGCCGCCTGTAGCCTGGGCTGCCTTTTCATGGCGAAATGGCGGTGGATATTTTCGGCAATGATGATCGAGTCATCGACGACAATACCCGTCACAAAAATCAAAGCAAACAGCGTGACCCTGTTGAGTGAGTAGTGAAGCAGGTAATAGACCAGAAGGGTAAGCGCGAAGGTAATGGGAACGGAAATAAAGTTCACCAGCGCACCTCTCCATCCGAGGAAAAGACCGACAACGATCGTAACGGCGACAATGGCGATGAATAAATGCTCCAGAAGGGTAGAGACCTTTTCGGTAGCGGTCTCGCCGTAGTTCCTTGTTTCCGTGACCGTAATGCCTGCAGGTATAACCGAGCCCTTCAGCTGATCGACTTTTTCGATCACTTTTCCTGCGAGCACTGAAGCATCGGCACCTTTGCGCTTAGCAACCGTCAGGGTCACCGCCGGGTACTCCCCTTGATCTTTCGAGTTAGAAGCTGCCCCCCATCCGAAAAAGTTATAGTTATTGACCTCTTCAGGACCGTCGACAATCGTGGCAACATCCCGGAGATAGACCGGAGCCGCCCCGTTGACTCCGACAACAACACTGCCGACATCACCCGCACTCTCTAAAAAGCTGCCGGACTTGACGATAATTTCACCGTTCTGCTGCCTGAAATTGCCTGATGTCATCTGGCTGTTCGCCATCTGCACCTGCCGGGCAATCTGCAGTGCGCTGACGTTGTTTCCGAGAAGCTTCTCCTTGTCCAGCAGAATACGCACCTGACGTTTCAGCCCCCCCTTGATTTCAACATCACCGATATTCGGTATTTTCTTGAGTTCATCTGCTGCATCGAGCGCTGCCTTTCTGAGCTGATAGGGATCCTTGCTCTTGCTCCAGAAGGTAAGGTTCAGCACCGGCACATCATCGATAGCAACCTTTTTCATAAGCGGCATCTGAATGCCCTGGGGCATCTTGTCCATATTCTTCATGAGTGTCGCCCAGAGCTTGACCATGCTCGCTTCGGTATCCTCGCCGACTTTGTAACGGACCGTCACGAGAGCGAAATCAGGCATCGACGTCGAATAGACATAATCGACGCCGGGAATTTCAGTGAGCGTCCGTTCGAATGGTTTTGCCACTCTTTCCTCGACTTCTGCTGGAACGGCCCCGGGATACGGAATGTAGATATCCACCATGGGAACCACGATCTGCGGTTCCTCCTCTCTCGGCGTCATGAAGGTCGCGATGATGCCGACCAGGATCGCTGCCAGCATCAGGAGCGGCGTGATCTTGGAATTGATGAACTGTTTTGCGAGCCTGCCTGCTATACCTTCATTCATGGGACTGTACCTCTTTTGTTTCCGAAACCTGCTCCTTTACCACCATACCCTCTTCAAGCCGGGTTGTATATTTTCCGACTATCCGTTCTCCGGCATCGAGACCCCCGAGAACAATCAGACGGCCGTTATCCTCATGACCGCGGCTTATCCAGCGAACAGCAATCCTGCCGTCACTTCCGACGACATATACCCCGCTGAGCGGCCCTCTGCTTAATATCGATTCCAGGGGAACGAGAAGTTCCACTGTACCTGATGAACCGGTCCGCTTTTCGACCGTTGCAATCTGTTCAACAGCAACCGCAGTTTCAGGTTTCGTGCCACCGACAGATTTTACCTCTTTACCTCCACACGATGTCAATACCGCAGAAAACGCGGTTATGAGGATCAATATGATTTTTTTCACACCTGTAATGGTTAATGATTGTTCGTGTCCGTTGCTCTAATCCCTTTCACGACCACGGTCATTTGCCCGAGTAGTATTCAAGCTCGCTTCTCGCAACACAGTAATCATGCCTGGCCTGGTTGAGCCGGAGTTTCGCGAAGGTGTATGCCCCTTCACGCATAAGCAGTTCGAACGTCATCGCCATTCCGCTCCTGAACTGACTGCCTATATAATCGAGGCTGACCTTCGCTTCGTCGAGGGCCTCCTGGGCTACGGCAATCCTGGCCTTCGCTGTATTCATATCGCGAATGGTTTTTCTGATTTCGGCAAGACTGCCGTTTTTTGCCGCCTCATAATTGTACAAGGCCTCGAGTTCCTGAGCCTTTGCTTCCTGTATCCTGCCGTCGGACGTATACGCGTCGAACAGCTCCCACTGAACGTTGACACCCATCATCCAGCCCGATCCGCCATTGAAAATCGCATTGCTGTGCAGATCGGTACGGAGGAATCCGTTCACTCTCGGAAGCCTGGCCGCTTTCGCCATCTCTCCCTGTTTGACAGCAACATCGCGATAGGTCATCATTGCCATGAGATCATTCCGTTTTTCGGGAACACGCTCATCATCGATCGACGAGACTCCCCTGCCGATGACGAAATCACCTGTCGGTACGATAGTGACAGCCGGATCAAGGTTGAGCAGAGCTTTCAGTGCGTCGGAAGCGTTCCTGACCGCATCATGCAGCATGAGTTTCTGCTCGTTCAGTTCGGCAAGCCTCACCTCCGTTGAAAGTTTGTCCGATTTCGACATGAGTCCGGCACTGAAAGCCTTCCCGGCCTCTCGGCTGTGCGCCTGCATGGTGATAATGGACTGATCGATCGCTTCTATATTTTTCCTGGCAAGGATCAGACTGTAGTAAAGCTTTGCAACCTGAAGTTCTATCGCTTCTACCGTCCTTCCTGAGATGTATTCCTGGGCCTTTTTTGCCGTTTTCGCCATCGACCGTCCGATTGCCGCATCGGCATTGTATATCGGCTGCATAACCTGCAGCGAGGTGTTGAAATCATTGATGACAGCCGGACTGTTCAATTTCACAGGATCGAAATCAGCTTGTTTGACGATGGACTGCTGCAGCTTGAAAACCAGTGCCGCACCTGGATCGTTGGTAGCTACAGCGTTTTCCGAAAGCGTGACTTTCGGCAATGTGCTCTGGCGGGTCTGCACGATTCTCGCTTCGGCCTGATCAACCCTGCTTCGCGCTGCCTTGATGGTGAAATTGTTTTCCCTGGCCAACGAGAGCGCTTCCTGAAGTGAAAGCCTGATCATTCTCCCGGCGGCTGTCGCCTGCTCTCCACTGAATAACAAAGTGACAGACAGAGAGACAACTGCCATAAGCTTGCTTACTTTCATGATTTTTACTTTCTCGCAATAAGTTTGATAATCGTTTCAATGCTTTTCGAATCATTCCTGCTCATGCACTCCCTGAGGTTCCGGTCAAGCACCAGGGAAAAAGTATTGTCGAGCGCAGCTTTGGCCGCCTGAAACTGGGTGATGATCTTGCTGCACTCTTCACCTTTTTCAATCATCCTGATCAGCCCCTCCACCTGTCCGCCGACCTTCTTCAATCTGAGGATCACATCTTCCATGATTTTTTCCTGTTTTTTTTTAAAAGGCTGTTGTCAAAGTATTAACAATCATCAAATACCTATACCCAGTATAGGTATAATTTATAAAAAAAATTGAATTAATGCAAGTGCATCGTAAAGGTGCAACGGGAAGGGGGGAATTTATGGAATCGGCTTACTTGCCGGAAGCCGCTATTTCAAGATCGGAACAGCAGATATCGGACTGAACGCGGCAGAGCATGCTTTCGGTTGCCTGCTGCATGATCTGCGACATGATAGCTTCACTCATGTACTTGAGAATGCCTTCCGGCATGAGGTTCAATGGAAAAGTCAACTGGAAGTCGAGCGTTATGCTGGTATCGAAGAAAACGGATGTCCGGTTGTCTTTCTGATGGAGCAGGAAAATTTCGGAATTGGCTTTTCCGACAAACGTATGAGGATTGATAATCTCGAATTCCGGCGTATCGGAAACATGATCCCACCTGATCCTTTTGACGGAACTGTTGAAATGCTCCTTGTTCTTCAACTTCGGAAGCAGGATGCTGCTCTGGTGATCATCGAGAGAAAATATCTCTTCGAACTGTTTTACGAAAAATACGGCGGTGATAGGATGATCGCGGGGATCTTTCACTTCGAATACCCACTGGAACACGTCATGATCCACATGATACCTTACGTTGGTACAATAAGGATTGCACTTGAGAATTCTTTCGTGATTGGAAAAATAAACGGTTGATTCATGAAGACATGAGTCAAGAACTATATGTGCATTACTTTTACCGACAACTTCCATGATAGTAGCAGAATTATTGAGTGCACTTGGCAAGAGTTTCGGATTCTGTAAACGCGTCTCAGGGATTGAGAGTTCCTGCAATCAATCCTTTTGGAAGAAAAACAACAACTCTTCAAGACAATGCCGATCCTTGTCTGCATGAAAGGATGGCCGGCCGCTCTCCGTCAAAGAAAGCGGCAGTATGCAGAAAAAACAATACGCAGAAAACAACCCTGTTCGTTTGTCAAAGAATCACAATAAACCCTGAAGACTGACTGCTGTTGCAGAATGCTGTATCTTCAGGGTTTTTCAATGATAACTCATTTCTTGATGCCGGTATTGATACCATCAGCAATTTTCTGGATCGAGTGTGCAATCATGGTCAGCACCATGTTGGCAATCTTGATCTGGGATTTGTTGATTTCAATCAGCGCCTGGCACATCTGATTGAATGCCTCTACAGTATCGATGCCCTTGCCCGATGCCGCCTGCGGAGCGGATGGTGCCGGTTCAGATGGTGAAAACGGATTTTTCTGGGCGGGTACCGGAACCTTGCTTTCTACCCTTTCCGGAACACGTGCCGGAGACTCGGCTTTTGGTGCGGGTGGCTGAGGTTTCGGAGCCGGGCTTGCCGGAGTGCTTGCGGCCGGAGTGCTTTTTCTGAATCTGTCAAAAAAACCGCGTTTTTTTTCTTCCTGGGCCATAATGATAACGGTTTAATATTTGAATATTTTTTCTATTCAACTGCTTTCGGGTTAAGATCCTGCCTGTTATTGCCTGTGAATGACATCAGGCAGAACCGGAACCCGGAAATATCCCTGGATAACTGATGCTTCAGCTCGGAAGCCGCTATTTCCCCTGTTCGCTCCGGGCCTGTTCAACAATTTCACGGGTAATGGTCTTGTAACCATACTCCTCGGCAAAATCCTCCACCAACCCTCTTATGCCGCCCTGCATGAATGGTGGCAGGGTTTCGAGCAATTCCTGAGCGTCCTCGGTCCATTGCAATTTGGTTCTCGACCTCATGGCTCTATCGTACTCTTCAAGAACATCGTATACGAAATCGTCGATTGCGTCCTCTGTGGTGAGCATGGCTGGAGAAAATATTTTCTCGGCAAGTATCCTGTTGCCGACAAGATTGATCTTCAACTGAGGCAGGTAAAGAACTGCCGCCATTGTTCCCGGAGTTCCGCAAATAAGAAAAAGCGCGATTTTCTTTCTTTTCAGGTTTTTTTTCAGGTTTCCCTGAACCAGGGCACCTAGTAGCTGCGAAGCGACAACGAAATAATAAACTGGCGCACCGAGCAGGATGATATCGAAATCCCTTACAAAACTGTAATCAGCATTGGCTTTGCATTTTGCTTTCTCAACGTACAAGCCCTCTTCCGCCAGTTTCATGCCGATGGAATTGATGGCGGATTCGGTGGAACCGCCTTTGGACATGCTATCATATAAAATAACAGCCTTCAGTGTTTCTGACATATCTCCAGAAAAGTTAATGCATTACTGTGAAATGCGTTCCTGCGGCAACGGCCGGAACAGAAAAACCACCATGTAACAAAGAATAACAATTTTCCCGATAATTGAAGGTAAAGGTACAGAATTTATTTGCTTAATGGAACCGGTCAAAGCAAAAGGGAATAAAAACGTATATCATCAGGAAGCAAATATCAGTGTCATGATTACGGGAAAAAAGCCGTGAAAAAATAGTTTGTCGATACCCTGGAAATAATGATCGCGATATCCCCACAGATTCGCGCCGGAACTGTATCTCCTTATGAATAAATATAACTATCAGGAAGCGACGGGTCTTTTTCCATTTGTTCTATTATTTAAAATGTTTTAACTTGTTGTAAAAGTGGTATGGGAAATACCGTAACAATTTTATCTCTCTCTTCATTTAACCTAAACAACAAAAACTATGTCAAACGGAACAAGCGATGTAGGCAGTGCAGTCAGCAACCTGATTGACACCTTTGGCAAACTTGCACAGCAGCAGGTTGAAATTCTCAACAATGGTATCAAAACCGTTTCTTCACTGGTCGAACCTCTGACCAAAACCGCAACCGATCTTGCCGGTACTCTTCTGAATACCTGCAATCAGGTTCTCCAGAGCGTTTCTGCAGCTATTGCTCCTAAAAAATAAGCTGTAGCATCTTTTTGAGGAAGCACCTTGTACTGTTGTATAGGGTGCTTTTTTTTTGCTTTTTAGAGAGGGTTTTCCATGGTTTACAATAAATCTTTCCGTAATACCTCCTTTGACATCACTCTTGCAGCATAGTATCATATGACCTATCCGGAAAGCATTGCGGGCCTTTTCAGTCCGGAAAGCCGAAAAAGCCTCGATATCGTCAAAATCCAGGGAGATGCCTCGACCCGCCAGTACTTCAGGGTAATCAACCCTGAAGGATCTTTTATTGTCTGTTACGATCCAGCTTTTGAAGCTCTGCAGGAAGGGGAATATCCCTATCTTGTGCTTCAGGCACTTCTGAGCGACCACGGCATTCCGGTGCCCGGAATAATAGCGGCTGATGGCGCAACAGGAATGCTGCTTATTGAAGACTGCGGGGATATACTGCTCCAGAATATATTCGGTTCCTCCCGGCATGGCGATATTCCCCGGCTGTACCGGGAAATCATCGATATACTTGCAGAAATTCAGAATATCCGGGGAAACAATGACAGAATCCCCTTCAGTCTGAGCTTCGACCGGGAAAAGCTCATGTTCGAATTCGATTTCTTCATCCGGCACGGACTGCTTGACTATTTTGCACCGATTTTAAGTAAAAATTCCATCTCGCAACTGAGAAATGAATTCGAGTCCATTACCGGTATCTTGCTGAAACCTGACAGATTTGTCCTGAACCACCGGGATTTCCATAGCCGGAATATCCTGATCCATCAAGACAAACCGGTAATCATCGATTTTCAGGATGCCCGTATGGGCCTTCCCCAGTATGACGCCGTTTCGCTGATACGGGATTCCTATGTGCATCTTGGCCCGGTGCTCACCGAAGAGCTGAAAAAATTCCATTACGATGCGCTCCGCGGCAACGGCATTATCACGACAGGATTTGACGAATACCTCCATTATTTCGATATCATGGCATTCCAGCGGAACATCAAGGCGATAGGAACCTTCTGTTTCCAGACCAGGATCAGAAACAACAACACGTTCGAACGTTCCATTGCCCCCACGCTCGCTTATCTTCCTGATTATATCTATGCCCGGAGCGAGCTGGCAAAAGCGGGGGCACTGCTGAAACCAATCATTGAAAGGTATACGGAATGAAAGCGTTTGTACTCGCTGCCGGATTCGGCACCCGCCTGCGCCCCTTGACCGACCATACTCCGAAACCGCTGATCCCGGTTCTGAACGTCCCAACCATCTTTTACACCTTTTTCCAGCTGAAAGAGGCCGGCATTACCGACATTATCTGCAATACCCATTACCATGCCGATGCGTTGAGGCACTTTGTCGAATCGAGCAGCCTGCAAGGTCTCGATATAGCGTTTTCCGAAGAAAAGGAGATCCTCGGCACCGGCGGAGGCCTGAAAAAATGCGAACGGCTGATTGGCCAGAGCGATTTTCTGCTGGTCAACAGCGATATTATTACCGATATTGATTTCGAGGCCCTCATCTGCTTTCACCGCAATTCCGGCAGGCCGGGAACGCTCGTGCTCCATGAAACGCCGGAAGCGGCTTCAATCGGATATGTCGGCGTCGAAGACCGCCTTGTGAAGGATTTCAGGGACCTGCGGGGCACCGGCCTTGTTTCATCGCTGATTTATACGGGCACGGCCGTGCTTGGGCCCGAAATTTTCCGCTATCTGGAAACAGGGTTCTCAAGTATCGTCGACACCGGTTTTACCGGACTTATCGACAATGGGGGGCTCGGCTGTTTCACGCATGAAGGGATATGGTGCGATATCGGCACTTTTCAGAATTACAGAAAAGCGAACTTCGAAATAACGGCAGGACTCACCGGCCTCGGTGATCGTATGGAGCACCTGATCGGCATGAGGCCGCACATGGTTTCTCCGGAGGCCGACATCAGCCCGGACGCCATTGTTCGGAACTCTGTGATCGGCAGGAATTGTCATATCGGCCGGGGAGCTTCGGTAAGCGGTTCGATACTGCTTCCCGGCACCACGGTCCGGACGAACGGTATTATCAGTGATTCTGTTGCGGATCCATACGGCATCATACCGTTTCAACCGGCAAACTGATTAAAAAAACACAACCATGACAGTATCCGGCCTCGACATTCTGCTCAGAGACACCTCTTCCATTAATAAAAAGAAGATCGGACTGATCGTCAATCAGACATCGGTCACCCATGATCTGAGGTACTCATGGGAAGTCCTGAAAAAGCAGGGGCTCAGCCTCGGGAAAATCTTTTCTCCCGAACACGGGCTGTTCGCAACCGAACAGGACCAGATCGCCGTCACCCGCCAGCCGGAACTCGGCTGTGACATCGTCAGCCTGTATGGCAATTCCGCCGAAACACTCCTGCCTCAGCGCGAACTGCTCGAAGGCCTCGATCTTGTGCTGTTTGACATCCAGGACGTAGGGTCCCGCTACTACACTTACGTTAATACCCTTGCGCTTTTCATGGAAGCGGTTTCCGGCATGGATATCGAAATCATGGTGCTCGACAGGCCGAACCCTCTTGGAGGACGTATCGTTGAAGGACCGATGCTCGATATGGCGTTCAAATCTTTCGTAGGCATTTTCCCGATACCGGTGCGCCATGCATTGACTGCCGGTGAACTTGCATTCCTTTACCGTGATTTCAAAAAGCTCGACCTGAAGCTCAGTGTCGTGAAAATGGAGGGTTGGCGAAGGTCGATGCTCTACCCGGAAACAGGACTCCCCTGGATTCCTCCCTCACCGAACATGCCGACGTTCGATACCGCCGAAGTCTACCCGGGCATGTGCCTCTTCGAGGGACTGAATGTATCGGAAGGAAGGGGATCGACCACACCTTTCCAGCTTTCGGGAGCCCCCTTCATCCATCCCGGCGAGCTTTCCCGGCAATGCACTTCGTACGGCCTTGAAGGGGTCACCTTCAGGTCGCTCTGGTTCAAACCGACTTTTCACAAATTCTCCGGCGAAGTGATCGGAGGAATCTGGCTGCATGTCACCGACCATGAACGGTTCAGGCCTTTCGCTACAGGGGTGGCAATGACCGCCGCGCTCCGGAAGCTCTATCCCGGGAACCTGCAGTTCCTCAGCGGCGTGTATGAATTCAACGACACCATACCGGCGTTCGACCTGCTTGCCGGAAACGCCGACGTTCGGACATCGATTATGGAAGGAAAGGATACCGGCTCTATCCTGTCATCATGGCTCGAGGACGAAATTGAATTTTCCTCCTTTAAATCCCGGTATCACCTTTATGAAGCATGAGGCAACTGAAAAAAGGCGAATCAACCTGTAATCCGGTTTAAAACTGACAAACATGCAGCCGATCGACATAACCATTGTCTTTCTTTTTCTTCTTGGAAATACCCTTTTCGGCCTCTGGCATGGAAAAAGCAATAAAACCACCGGAGATTATTTCCTTGGAGCTCACAAACTGCCATGGGTTGTCGCCATGCTCTCGATTGTCGCATCCGAAACCTCGGTACTTACCTTCGTGAGCGTTCCGGGACTTGCGTACCGTGGTGACTGGACTTTCCTCCAGCTCCCGCTGGGCTATATCATCGGCAGGATCATCGTCAGCATGATACTGCTTCCGCTCTACTTTGAACACGGGGTAAGTTCCATCTATGAAGTGATCGGCATCCGTTTCGGAAAAGGGATGCAGAAACTCGCATCGGTTATCTTTCTCGTCACAAGAACCCTCGGCGACGCCATCAGGTTCCTTGCCGCCGGAGTGGTTGTGCAGGTTGTAACCAGCTGGTCGCTTCCCATGTCGGTCCTCATCATCGGTTTAGTCACGCTGGTTTACACCCTGTCAGGCGGCATAAAGGCCGTGGTATGGCTGGAAAGTTTCCAGTTCGGACTCTATCTGCTTGGAGGCATCGCTTCGATAGTTTTCATTCTCGGAAGCCTCGGGACACCCGTTCCCGATATTCTTGCTACCCTTTCCGGAAGCGGCAAACTGCAGGTTATCAGTCCCGACCTGCATCTGCTCACCAACCCGCTCACCTTTCCCGGTGCTGTGCTTGGAGGCATTTTTCTTTCGCTTTCATCACATGGTGTCGATTACATGATGGTGCAGCGCGTGCTCGGGTGCAAAGACCTCGGTTCGGCCAGAAAGGCCATGATCGGAAGCGGATTTTTCGTGCTATTCCAGTTTTCGGTCTTCCTGCTCGCAGGCTCCCTCATCTACCTCTACATGCACGGGGCCCCGCTTGAAAAAGATCGCGAGTTCGCATTTTTCATCGTCCATCACCTTCCTGCCGGACTGAAAGGACTGCTGATAGCCGGTGTACTTTCCGCGGCGATGTCCACGCACAGTTCAGCCATCAACTCCCTCGCATCGTCAACGGTGAACGACCTGCTCGGCGGAAAGCCGACGCTCGGCATGTCGAGGCTGATCAGTTTCGGCTGGGCGGTTCTGCTTATCATCATCGCCCTGATGTTCGATGAAAGCAACAAGGCGATCGTGATGGTCGGTCTCGAAATCGCATCCTTTACTTACGGAGGCCTGCTGGGCCTCTTCCTGCTGTCAAAAAGCAAACGCGATCTGCACTCTGCAAGCCTCGGTGCAGGCTTGGTAGCCAGTCTCGGCATCGTATTCGTCCTGAAATTTTTCGGGCTTGCCTGGACATGGTACATCCTTATTTCCGTAACCCTGAACATCATCGTGGTATTCGTTTCGGAAATGCTTTTCAAAGCCCTTGGCAAAGGAAACTTAAGCAAGGATAAATCCTGAATGTTGAAATGACCCGTCCAGCCGCAGATACCATCTGCCGCCGGACGGAGTTCAAAACCGGAAATCAGGAAAGTTTGTCGTAATAAAGCTCCAGGCTCTCCTGCTTTTCTTCCGTCTCGTTGACGACCTCGAACGTCATGTTCCTTGCCTTCGTTGCCCACAGTGAAACGACAAGCAGTTCGGCAACATCTGAACGGTTGATCCATCCGCTCCACATCCTGTCCCCGGTATCTACATGGAGCCTGTTCTGCAACGGCTCGCCATCCTTCAGTCCCCCCGGCCTGACAATGGTATACGATTTTCCTCCACCTGAAAAAACAGACCTCAGGTGCTGCTCGGCTTCCCACTTTTTCGTGAGCACGCCCGCAAAAAGGTTGAGGGGATGGTACCACTTCGTAACCGCCATGGAACTGACGAGGCCGAAATGTTTCACTCCTGCTTTTGCCGCTTCATCGACCAGCCGCTTCACTCCGTTCAAATCGACCTCCTCGGGAGACGACTCCCCCGAAGGGGAATTTGAGCCGAGCGCAGAAATGACCGCATCACAACCCTTTACAGCATTCGCGACATCCTCGCTGCTCTGGATCTTGCCCGTTGCGATCTCGACCGTATCACCGAAAATGGCCAGAGCCTTTTCGCGGTCCCTTGAAAATACCCTTGTCTGTATTCCGTAATGAAGAAGGCGTTTAACCACCCATTGGCCGGTCCTTCCCGTTGCACCGGCAACAAGTACTTTCCCTGTATATTTTGATCCGCTGTTCATGATTAGTTGATTCTACAGTTATAAAAACCGATGATTATCTGATATAATCCTATAGAATAAACCGCCGGTCGTTCTAATAAAGTTTCTCTCCGACGCCTTAATTTCATTACTTTTCAGTAAACGATGCCGGAATTTTCACTTGCCGTGCAAGGAGTTACATTTTCTGAATGCAGCTATAAAAGCAATCACTTATGAAAAACCGCCACTATCCAGCGATCCTTTTTCTTGGTATGATGTTTGTCATGCATGGCTCTGCTTCGGCATACGATCCAGAAGTCCTCAGTCTGCTGAAAAAAAACGTTCGCGAATGGAATGCGATGCGCAAGGCACAACCGGATAAAAGCATAGACCTGCTGAAGGCAAATCTCGAAGATGCGAAACTGAACGGGGCAAACCTGAGCAAGGCACTGCTTTTGAGGTCCGAGCTCAGCGGCGCTTCGCTTGACAAGGCCGACCTGACATCATCGAACCTCTCGATGGCATTTATGAAAAAAGCAGATATGAAGGATGCCGATCTTTCCGGGGCCTATGTTGTCAAGGCAAACCTCAAAGGCGCGTTCATGAAAAACGCGAAGGCAAGGGGCGCCAACTTCAAGGGTGCCAACTTGAGGTGGGTCAGGATGGAAAACGGCGATCTGAGCATGGCGAATCTTGAAAACACCGTTTTATTTGAAGCCAATCTCGAAAAAGCAAACCTGAAAGGGGCAAACCTTAAAAACGCAACATTTGTCGATCAGGCAAACCTGAACGGAGCAACGCTCTCGAACAACACCATTCTTCCCTCGGGCAAGAAAGCCACATCATCATGGTGCGGCCAGCACAACGCCTTTTTCGAACGAGAACCGGATGCGGTATCCGTAACCTTCGATACACCGCCTTCCGTTACGGAAGAAACGGTACAGTTCACTGAAACTCCACCTGCCGACAAAACCGTAAAATCACATGACAATAACGGCAAAAACTCAGCGCTACCCAGGGAGAAAGCGGTAACCGAGAGCAAAAAACAGCAGGAAATGATCCTTGATGACGTTGAAACATGGAATGCCATGCGCAAAAAGAACCCGGACATCCCCGTGTCTATGAAGGAAGAAACATTTTCCGATTCACATCTGAAGGAAGTCAATTTGCAGAAGGCTGTCCTTTCAGGGTCCCGTTTCGATAATGCAACACTGGACAAAGCCAACCTTGCCGGTGCCGATCTGCGCAACGCAAACTTCCATAAAGCTGATATGAAAGCAGCAAAACTGCATGGTGCCAATCTTGAAAACGCGAACTTCGACCGGGCATTTTTAAAAGGTGCGGACTTCAGCGATGCCAATCTGACGAAAGCCATGTTGTTCGGCGCAATGCTCGAGGGCGCCGATTTAAGGGGTGCCAATCTTGAAGAAGCGTCCCTTTTCGAAGCGGATCTTGAAAACGCGCATCTCGAAGGGGCAAACATGAAAGGTGCCAATATCATCGATGCCAATTTCAATAACGCAACACTGTCGCCGCTGACCATTCTGCCGTCCGGAAAGCCGGCGACATCGGATTGGGCAATTCTCAGAAGAGCTATCTTTATTAACAAATAAAAAAGCCGGAACCATGGCAAATATACTTGTAGCCGGTTATTACAGCCGATGGGACATTCACCGCCACACCGGCAGAATAGCCCTTTATGACTCAAATAACCAGCTCATCGAAAACCATGCATTTATCGACCCTGCAGAGTTTCAGGTTGTCGTCAGCATGCTGCGTCATGAAAAACATGTCTGGTACGAGACGGAAGCTCATTACCTGCGTACCGGCAATGAACCTGCGGGAGAATAAGTAAGAGAAATATTCTGGAAGAACGGAACAACAGCTATGACTGGACTGCATCGAGTTTAGGAAACCGTTTTCCATAGAGGAAATGGTGTAACAGTCCTGCTTTGGTTATATTCGGGTCATTTGCACGTATCGTGTGTTTTTTACCTTTGCGGGTAACCACTTCTATTGTGCCATCCTCTTTGACTTTGGTAACTTTCCAGAATTTGTCAACCACATAGTGATACGCCTCCCCATGCTCGAGAGGATAAACCTGCCTTGCCCTCGGTCCAGGGCTGAAGGAACTTTTTGGCTTATGGTAGACGATGGGATCACCGACTCTTAACCGTATCATCTCGACCTCCTTTACCGTAGAATAACGGACATGTTATTTTTAATTCAATACAAACTTTTGAATTTAAAAAAATAATATTACTAAACATCTTTTTTTTACGTTATCCCGACTTATTCGACGAAACGGATGACAAGGCTGTCATCAAGCATTTCCGCACCGGTTGTTTTCAGTGTTGCAAGTACCTGTGGCAGTACCATATTACGGCGGTGGTTTCCGATCCTTATATTTAACTCGTCGCCGTTTTTACTGAGCTGGATCTGTTCTTTCGGTATTCCGGGAACACTCAGCTCAAGCGTGAATCCTTCCTTTGTCTGCTGGATATTGAACGTGTTCTTGCTGAAGTAAACCTGAGCGGGGTCCTCTGTACCGTACAGAAGTTCTTTCAGTTTCTCGAGTGCTGCCATACCGCATATTTCACGGGAGTACAGGGGAACTTCCTTGACCGGCAACGGAGCGAAGTTGTCGATGATCTCCTTCCTGTAAGTGATCTGGTTTTCTTTCCAGTACTGGAAATAGGGATCGGTCACCTCGTCAGGGATGATCCTGTTCGATATGACAAGGTCAACCGAGATATCATACAGACTGAGATATGCATGTGCACGCAATGATTCCTTGATCACCATTTTTTCCGGATTGGTGACCAGCCTCACCGATGTCACCATATGATCTGTCAGGATTTTGCCGAGCGCATCGATTTTTTCATAGAATTCATACGGCACATCCATCATTTTTTTATCCGGCAGGGAAAATCCTGCAATTGGCCTGAATATGGGCTCCACAAACGGCCGAAGGTACATCGCCACCTTTTCAAGGGGTTTGTACAACCGTCTCATATACCAGCCTGCTACTTCCGGTATGCTCAACAGTCGCAGAGCCGTACCCGTTGGTGCCGAATCGATGATCAGTACATCGAAATCCCCTTCCTTGTGATGCCTGAAAACTCGCACAAGGCCGAAAATTTCATCCATACCCGGCAGGATCGCAAGTTCTTCGGCCTGGACACCGTCAAGTCCCCGAGCCTGAAGCACTTCCGTAATGTACCGCTTGACCATTCCCCAGTTCTGTTCAAGCTCCTGAAGAGCATCAAGTTCAGCTCCCCAGAGGTTATCGCATACCTCTTTCGGTTCGTGGCCCAGCGCGATATCGAAGCTGTCCGCCAGAGAATGGGCCGGATCGGTGCTTAAAACAAGCGTTTTATAACCAAGTTCAGCGCAGCGAAGCCCTGTGGCTGCAGCCATCGATGTTTTACCGACACCGCCTTTTCCAGTCATGAGAATCAGCCGCATATCCTGTCGATCTTTTATTTTAAGGGAAATATACCTGGCGTTTCCTGTTATAACCCGTTACCGGTAAAATAAGTTTTGTTCAAACGATAATCGCAGAATCCGCCGGATTGCATACCGACATAGGGCTTTTATCTGTATTCGTTTACATCAGCAGGATGACGATCTCTCAGAGATTCTTTTTTGAGGGGAAGTTGAACAGAAGTCTGGTTACAATGGGAAGCAGGAAAACTGCAACGGTAACACCCGAGGTAATGATGTCCGCTTCATTACCCTCGATGAACCTGAAGAAGGGAGCATCCGGAAGCAGATGTTCCGCTGCCGAAAGGGAAAGTTTGATTCCGAGCAGACCGATAACGATAAATGCACTGCTTTGCAGAAAAGGATAGCTCTCCATGAGCCTGATGAACCCCCTGGCGACAAAACGCATGGCGAGGATCCCGATGAAAACCCCTGTGTAAATAAGCAGGATGTTATCGGTAAAAGCAACAGCAGCGAAAATATTGTCTATCGAAAAAGCAAGGTCCATCAGCTCGACAAGAATGATGGTCGAAACAAAAGGACTAAACCTGCCGGATATCCAGCGGTAAAAGCGGCTGTCTTTCTTGTCGAAGTAATCATCACTTTTTTCAGGGGTTTTCCTGCCTTTGTACCAGTTCAGGAATAAATACAGAAGGTATAGCCCGCCTAAGCATTTGAGCCACCAGATCTTTGCCAGGTATGCTGCAAAAAAAAGGCAGATACCCCTGAAAATGTATGCACCGATGATTCCGTACTGCAGTGCCGCATAACGCTGCCTGACCGGCAGGTCCATAACCATTGCGGCAAGCACGGCGGCGTTATCGACAGAAAGCAGGCTTTCAATAAGGACCAGGTTGCCGATAACAAGCAGTGAAGCAAGCGGATGATTGACAATATGCTGTAAAAGTTCGACTATAAGCAATAAAACCGTAATATAGCGGTATTGATGAAATTATGGTATACCTTTACAGAAGATGCAATAAAACAACCCGCCGCATCCTTATGAACATTTCATATCTGGACAAGGAGGCCTATTTCGATAACCTGGCCTGAAGGAAGATCGTAATATGCTGTAGCGCTTAAAGCATTGCGAGCCATAAGTGCATAGAGCTTTTTACGCCAGAGGGCCATCTTGGATTTCATGCCGGTCACGATTTTTTCACGGCTGAGGAAAAAGCTGATCGCCTCCGGCTTGAAATGCAATCCCTGATGATTGGCCAACGCTATAACCTGCCTGATATTGGGATATTCAAGAAAACCATACCGGGCCACAACTTTGAAAAAACCGTCTCCAAGCCTGGTCACTTCAACTTTTCGGCTGTTTGGCACCCTCGGTACGCGTTCCGTAGAGAAATGAAAAAACGCCACATTTGAATGCATGATCTTGTTATGTCTCAGATTATGCAGCATCGCGAGAGGCACTACCTCAGGATTTGCCGTCAGGTAAACCGCCTGTCCGGCAACACGCTGCGGCTCCTGAAGAGCGAGGCTCTGCAGGAACTCATCGACGGTGAGCGTGCGGTTTTTCAACTGCTGCAGCAGAAGAGAGCGACCCTGGTTCCAGGTAACCATAACGGTAAAAACGCCAAACCCGATAACCAGAGGAAACCAGGCCCCGTGCAGGAGTTTTGTTATACTTGCCCCGAAAAATGAAATATCGATAATCATGAAAACACTGATCAAGCCGTTGAGAGCGAGCATGTTCCATTTCCAGAGATCACGTGCAACATAATAAAAGAGAACCGTCGATATCAGCATGGTGGCGGTAACGGCCACACCATAAGCCGCAGCCAGACGGCTGGATGACTCAAAGCCGATAACAAGTCCGATGGTGGCAACCATGAGAACCCAGTTCGCTGCCGGAACATAGATCTGCCCGATATGTTTCGCTGAGGTGTGTGTTACGGTGAGCCTCGGAAGGTAGCCAAGCTGTATGGCCTGCTGGGTAAGCGAATAGACACCGGTGATAAGCGCCTGCGATGCGATGATCGTTGCCGATGTGGAAAGCAAAACCATAGGTATCATTGCCCAGGAAGGCACAAGCCCGTAAAACGGATTGTGCGATTCGGATGGATGGGAGAGCAGAAGCGCTCCCTGTCCGAAATAGTTCAGAAGCAATGCAGGAAACACCAGAACTATCCAGGTTAGCCTGATGGGGCTTTTACCGAAATGCCCCATATCGGCATAAAGGGCTTCTGCACCGGTCACGGAAAGAAATACCGCTCCGAGCACCATGAAACCCTGGGTATGATTGCTGATAAGAAAAGAGATGCCGTACCAGGGGAAAATTGCCTGAAGAATCTGGGGATACTGGATAACTTCCACAAGGCCAAGAATACCGATAACGGCAAACCAGATGAAAATAACCGGCCCGAAAAAAGCACCGACCTTCGCTGTTCCATGGTGCTGAAAAAGAAAAAGCGTGGCGAGAATGACAATGGTCACCGGGATGACGAGGTCCCTGAAGGAGGGCGCGATGATCTGTACCCCTTCAACAGCGCTGAGAACCGAGATAGCAGGGGTAATCATGCCGTCGCCATACAACAGGGCTGCGCCGAACAGTCCTATGGCGATGAGAAACCACCGTTCATTCCCTTTCTTTCGACTGTTCGATATGATCAGTGACGTCAAAGCCAGAATACCACCTTCTCCCTGGTTATCGGCTTTCATGACGAAAGTTAGATATTTGATGCTCACGATCATGATCAGAGCCCATATGAGAAGGGAGAGTACTCCAAGAATATTTCCCTGGGTTAGCGGAATGCTGAAATCTCCATGAAAACACTCCCGGACAGCATAGAGGGGGCTGGTGCCGATATCTCCAAAAACGACACCGAGAGCCGCAAGAGAGAGGCTGACATGCTTTTTAATATTCGACTGACCGCCTGATATGGACAAATGGTCTTCTTCGGTTACAGTTGACATATTCAGATGAAAAGATGAAAGAAAAACTTTCGATAATAATCAATCGAAAACTCAAATCACAGCCAAAACAGTAGCAATTCATTAATAATGCAAGAAATTGACCGATAAAGCAAAAGATATTTAAGAAAAACAATACATTTACGTAGAAATATTTTGCCCATCAAACAACATTCTTTACTGGCAAAATATAATAATAGTTCTTAAATCAATAATTCTGCCCGTGGGACATGGCCCGTGGAGTGTTTAAATCTGACCTTCAGGACAAACAATGCTGCCGCGCATATCACGATTTGCCGTTTCAAGGACATATAATTCTGACGTATTGCCACACTCTTAAACCGGCCCTATGCGTGACAGAAATCGATTACAATACAATAAAATCGCACGCAGTGAATTAAATGTATTGCCAGGATAAACGAGCAATGGAATTAATTCAAAAATAAATGAATAAACAGCCTTTTGAGCTATACACATACACAGAACCCGCAGAATGATTATACTTTTATTATAATCTTATATATCTTTTTTTATACTTCATTTCTGACAATAAAAGCGGAAATTTTGACCAATCGCAAAAAAATCCTTTTTTCTGGATATTTTTTTATATTGAACAAGGAATAAAAATTGAATTGATTTTTGATTTTTATTCATTTTGACCGTTTCTCCAGACTTTATCCACCGGGAAAGCTGCCGGAACGGCTAATCAAAATCCTGAGTTTATGACGCATGAAAAAAACATTCTCAACCGATCTCTTCTTGCTATTCTGATAATTTTCAGTTTTATCGCAAGCATTTCATTCCTTTCTCTATATACATCAGGGAATGAAACCGCCCTTTCCAGAATTTCTCCTGTTAATATCGATACCAAAAAAGCGGAAAATCCATTTTTTGTAACCCGCGGCACCGCGTCCTACTATGCTGACGATTTCCATGGACACAAAACGGCAAACGGTGAAACCTTCGATATGCATGAATTGACGGCAGCCCACCGCTTCCTTCCGTTCGGCACCAGTGTAAAGGTTACAAATCTTATGAACGGAAAGGGTGTCATCGTTCGCATAAACGATCGCGGGCCTTACATCAAGGGGCGGATTATCGACCTTTCGGCAGGAGCCGCAAAACGGCTCGGCATCATGCAAAACGGAATCGTCAAGGTCAAGCTCGAAGCATATACGCCCAAATCCTGAACATGAAGATCAGTGTCTCCCGTTCAGAAACGTTCGGGAGATTTTGTAAATGTGATTTAGTTTTGTAGCTTCTTTAATTGTTTTTTCTAATAAATCAAGTGTCGGCTCAGGGTACGAAACACTGTACTTTGCCTCCCGGGCAATAAAACGCCGCACTTTTCTGACGCTGCATCACCCTTCATGGCGGGCAAGTGTAATCCGGTACGGATCGCACCTGGCAGCATTGATGACTTTTCATCAATACGACAATTAATACCTTGCGATAGATCTCAAGGAAGACACGTTCTGATAAAACGCATGCAAACCTTTGGAAATTATGACGCAAAGCAAACGATTTTCTTCTCTTTCTTCGCTTTTTGCCTTTATGGCGGTACTTTTCGTTTCATTCTCATACTCCTCCCTGTCAGCCGCTGAATCAAGTGACTTTCCCGACCCGGCAACCCCGAATATGTCATGGTTTCCTGAAAACAGCAGCGTCAACCATGCCGCCTCAACCAGCCCTGACGTTCTGATGGATACGAAAAATCGTTTCCATGTCGCAGAAGGAAAAGCTTCCTACTACGGAAAAGAATTCCATGGCAGAAAAACTGCCAGTGGAGAACACTTCAATCGCTTTAACTTTACCGCCGCACACCGTTCACTCGCATTCGGCACCAACGTCAAAGTGACCAATCTTGACAATGGAAAAAATGTCATGGTAAGGATCAATGACCGGGGTCCTTTCATGAAAGGAAGAATTATCGATGTATCCCCTGCTGCAGCGAGGGAAATCGGGCTCTACGGAACTGGAACAGCCAACGTCCGGATTGAAGCTTACAACTGAGCCTCAGCTTTTTGAAAAGATCATGACGAGACCTGAATTACGGTCTTTCCTGAAAGTAGCCTTGTCGTAACCGGCATAGATACCCGCGAGTGAAAACCCTGCATTTTCATGAAGCTGAACATATTGTTCCGATGAAACCGGGTACAGCACGGAGCTCTCCCGAAAAACCGTAGTGCCTCCTGAAACAAGTTTCACCTCAAAGATCACATTACTCGATGAAATGAAGGAATAGGAACGGTAAAACGATGTTTCTCCGCTCCCGATATGTTTTACCGGAAATGAATATTCGGCAAGGGTAACGAGAAAATCCCAGTTCACAACCTGAACTATCCAGTATCCCCCTCTTTCAAGAGAAGCATGGATGTCATGAAAAAATGCCGGAAGTCTGTTCTGAGGAAGATGCGAAAGCACATTGCCGATTGAGTAGACAAGATCGAACGATCCTTGCAGTGATCCAATCAAGGCTATATCCATGCACCTGAACATGGCTCCTGAATATGCCGCTGCGGCTGCTTCGATCATCCTGCCGTCGAGATCGATCCCGGTCACCTGGTATCCATCCTGAAAAAACCTTCCGCAGTAATGGCCGGGGCCACAGCCGGCATCGAGAATAGTTCCGCCATTCACTCCGGCATACCCACGGAGAAAACCATAGACTTCCTCCCTGAAGGGAAATACCTGCTCGTAATATGGTGCGAAATCTGAATAAAATGACATGGCACAGATCGCCGGATTATTATTTATATAAGGAACAGCTGATGCCCCCCGGAGTCAATGTATCAACAGTTTTTTTATATGATCGTAAAATGCCGGCGCCTCCATAACGCCTATTACCCTGCTGTCGGGGATTTCCCTGCCCGTCCTGTCAAAGAATATGATGCCCGGAGGCCCGAACAGCCCGAACCGTTTCATCAGCGCCCGCGCGTCTTCGCTGTTCGACGTCACATCGACCTGCAGCAGCGTCAGCTTGCCGAGCTCCTCTTTCACCTTCGGATCATGCAGCGTGAATTTCTCCATCTCCTTGCAAGCCACACACCAGTCCGCATAGAAGTCCAGCATCACCGGCCTGTCAGACGACTGGAGCGCCTTGTCGAGCTCTGCCGGGGTGCTGATCCTTTTGAACGCGATCTTTTCGCCTTGCGCCTTATCACCGGCCGATCCTCTGCCCGCCTGCAGATGGCCGAGCGGTTCCAGGGCATTGCTTCCGCCTGATGCAGCCCCAACCAGTTCCGCTATGCCGATCACAAACAGCACCAGCCCGAATGCCTTGCCGAAACGCTGCCCGATCGTGGTCTTGCCCGTATGGGTTTCGAACACATTGAGAAATACCGCGCACAGTATCGCAAATGCTCCCCACGCCAGCATCACGCCCTGCACAGGCAGCACCGGTGATACCATCCAGACCGCAACCGCTATCAGCAGCAGGCCAAACACATATTTCACCCCGATCATCCAGCCTCCGGCTTTCGGCAGGAGGCTCCCGGCAGAAAGTCCCACCAGAAGAAGCGGCACGCTCATACCCAACGCCATCGAAAACAGGGCCAGCCCGCCGATCAGCACATCTTTCGTCTGGCTGATATAGACAAGCGTCCCGGCAAGCGGCGCCGCGACACAAGGTCCAACGATCAGGGCCGAAAGCGAACCCATCACGAACACTCCCAGGAATTTGCCACCCTTCTGTTTGCCCGATGCCTGGTTCAGCCTGTTCTGGATCGCTGCAGGCATCTGCAGCTGGTAGACATCGAACATCGAGAGCGAAAGCAGCACGAGCAGCAGGGCAAACAGCACAAGCACCCAGGGTTTCTGCAGCGCGCCGGACAGCCCCTCCCCGGCAAGGCCCGCCGCAACGCCAAGCGACGTATAGACCAGCGACATGCCGAGGCAGTATGCAACGGCCATCAGAAAACTGCGCCTGCGGGTGACCTCACCCTCGCCAACGATGATCGACGAGAGGATCGGGATCATCGGAAGAACACACGGGGTGAACGACAGCAGCAGACCGAAGAACAGGAACGCTATCGAGATTTTCCATAGGCTCCCACCAGCGAGCGTCGCTTTCGCCAGGGAGAGATCGTTTTCTCCTCCGGCTTTTACATTTGTATTACCGCTCGATACCGCTGCCGATGGAGTGGACGGTTTTGCCGCACCCGCGACACCCGCCGCCGGGGCTGGGTTCTGTTCGCCAGCCGCGGCAAGCACTCCCGGAACGCCGGGATCGATTTCGTACGACTTCGTTATCGGAGGATAGCAGAGCCCGTCCTCAGCACACCCCTGATATTCCACCTGCATGGTGAACCTGCCATCAGCTTTTGACACCGGAACAGCGACATCGAGACGGTCGTGATAGATCTCGAGTTTTTCATTCGTTGACGGGTCCGTTATCGTGATGCCTTTCGGCAATACCGGCTGCTGCACGTTCGCGCTGCCCTTCTCGACACTCACCTTCACCCGGTCACGGTAAAGCTTGTACCCCTTGGCGATGTCCCAGTGCAGCGAAACAGAGCGGTTCGCGCCCAGTTCCGCCTTAACCTTGAACGCCTGTTCCGGATCGAGAAAGTCCGCTCCGAACGCGCTGCCGAACCGCAGCAGCAGGATCATGATCATAACGGCTATAGTCATCACCGTTCCCCTGCAATACCTCTCCTTCTTCATCATGGTTGTCATGGTTGCTCAGTTTCTGTGATGAATGGCTCCCGTAATGTCCACTGCAAGATATTTCATTCCCGTATGAGACAGATAATGAAGCCCTTCCTCCTCCTTCAGCATCGCAATCGTCGACCGGCTGCCCGCCAGCAGTGTCGTGGCGGCAAGTATGGTGACCGACTGCCAGGAGCTAACCGGCATACCCGTCCCCGGATTGAGTATGTGGCAATAGCGCCGACCTTCCGATTCAAAATACCGTTCATAATCTCCGCTGGTGGCAAGTGCACCGGAGTAGAGAGGAATTGAGGCAATTGTGCGTTTTTCATGCCGCGGGTCCTGGATACCGATCACCCACGGGCTCCCGTCCGGTCTTGGCCCGACAACACGAATATCTCCTCCAAGGTTGACATAACCCGAGCGGACACCATGATTCAACAGAACAGCCGCACTGCAATCCGCAGCATACTCTTTTCCGAAGCCTCCGAAATCGAGCTGCATGCCGGTTACAGGAAGATAAACGGTTTTATCTTGACGTTCCACAGATTCCCATCCTACAAGTCCAAGGAAAGGAGCAAGCACCTCCGGACCGGGAACCGATGCCTTTTTGAAATCCCATGCCTGACGCAAAACTCCCGAAGTGATATCGAACAAGCCGCCGCTGCTCTTGTAAAATGCATCGGCATAACGTAAAAGTGTTAACGTCTCTTCATCGCACTCGACTCTTTCAATGCCGGCAGCGGCATTGATTTTAGATACCACGCTGTCAGAAAGGTATCTGGAATATTTCTTCTCGATTCTTGCTATTTCATGAACTGCAAATTCCGCAACTGCCTCGGCACCCTTTTTACTTTCATAAGCCATGACCACCTCGCAGCTGCTCGACATGGCTTCAAATCCGAAACGAAAAATATTCATTATCTCTTGCTGATTACAGACATGGCGGTCGCTTAAAACGTCCTCGACACACCGATTTGAACGTCTCTGGCATTGAATGAAGCCACTCCCGGATCACCTTTTCCGGAAAGGCTCCATTCCCCGCGTTGTTCATACCTCTCATACTTCACATCGACCAGCCAGTGGGCGGACAGCTGCTTGCTGAGCTTGAGGCCAAGAGCTACCGCACCGAAAGCGGACAGACGCTGGTCCTCCGAATAGTAAACGGCACCGGCCGGTGGCGGAACAGGCTTTGAAGGATCGGAGCCGGTTGCGATATAAAAATCGGCCTCGCTCTGTGAATAGAACCTGACTTGCGGCGTAAGCGCCCAACCTTTCGGGAGCGGCTGAACATATTCCGCGCCAAGCGTGTGCGCCCTGACACCCCAGGTATCCTGGTAGTACCTGTATGAAAGGTGCATGGTGCCGTCAGTACTTTCGAAATGGTGATTCCACCTGGTCATGAATGTTGCGCTGTTACGTCCTCGCGGCCGGATGTCCGGGTCCTTGAAAGGATCGGTATAATAACCGTTTCCAATGGAGTACCCGAAATTGAACTGCATGATATCGGTTTTCGCAAGCACTTTTGTCAGACCGAAAAGACCGGCATAAACCATCTTTTTTTCAGGATCTTTCTGTTTTTTCGATGCGATGACATTGTCCCCGCTCAGGTCGATGCTGTCGTCATTGACGCTTGCACCGATCGTACAGGTCGTATTCCTGTCTTCGGTCGACCAGCTTCCCTGAAGCGAGATACCACGGGAAATGTAATCATTCTCCTTTGAATAACTGAGACCGCCGGTCACGGAACCTCTCGAAAAATATCGGGTAAGCTCCACATCTCCCGCATGCCGGTGATCGAGGGCCGAAGCACCGGATACAGCCGATGGGAAACCAGCCGAATGATAAGCCGGAGAGGCTCCGGTTACAGTATCATCAAGCAGGCTGACATTCAGCGACCACTCTCCTGCTACAGGTACCATACTCATGAGTGACAAAGCCTGAACCCCGATTCTCTCTCTCGACATTCCGGCAGTCAGGGCGGTATCGCCTGTCTGCCAGTCCCTGTAATTTAGATATTTCAGGCTGACGATCCCATTTTCAGGGGGTGTATCACCATAAACGGGGCGTATCGCAGGGAATGCCAGTGTCACGCCGATAATCGCCGTACAAAAAAGAGTGGATTTCGTTTTCAATGCTGGTATATTCATCATGTGTCGGGTGTTAACATACAATCAGTTGCAACCGCATCCGCCCCCTCCAACGCCTGCGCCGCCGGATGCCGCTTCCTTGCTGCTGTAGATATGCTCTGTATATTTCTTTTCGAGCCTGTCACCCTCGAATGTCATTTCAGGCCGGGCAAGTGTGCCTTTTTCCCAGGGCTGGACAGATTGTCCGATGGAACAACCCGATAAAGCGAGCGTGATTGCCAGCAATAAAAGGTGAAACGTGTTCTGTAACAGGCGTCTTTTCATCCCTTCGACTCCAATGCCGCCTGAATCTGCTTTTCAAGCATTCCCTGATCAGCATCCTTGAATCCCGTATGCTGCAGGATAATCTTTCCATCCCTGCCGACAAGAAAACTGGTCGGCATCCCCTTGACACCGTAACTCCGGGGCGTAACGCCTTTGTCATCAAATGCGATAGCGAATTTTGCAGGAACCTGCGACAGGAATTTTCTTGCATCGTCACTTTTTGCATCAAGATTGACCCCTATGACCTTGAAGGCCCTGGCTTTATATTTTTCCTGCATGGAGTTCAGCCAGGGAAAGGACTGCTTGCAAGGCCCGCACCAGGATGCCCAGAAATCGAGGTAAACCACCGAACCAGCCGAATCCGAAAGTCTGACCGATCCCTGAGTCCCCGGCAGTTCAAAATCCGGGGCATGATTGCCGGTATCGATGGCCGATGCACTTCCGGAAAATCCAAGACAAATGAGAGCTGCAAGGAAAAATCCTTTGACTGTTTTGCGATGAACAGTTTCCATAGTCAGTCGCGTCCTGTTATAAAGTTGAAACCGCAATACATACGAACCTGTTTACCAAAAGCCGTCATCCTTTCACACAGGCATCATCCTGCCTGCTGAAAATCTATAAATAGTCGTTGAGAGCGATTTGAGGGAAAGCGCCAATCCAGACGGCAATCAAATTGCCACCGGGAAAATAGTACTTATAGTTGTAAAGAACGATCGTTCAACATGAATGAGGGATGCTATGCGGTAAAAAGCATTTTATATTTTAACAATTGTTATTTTTGATTCCAAATACAAAATCAACAGGGTTGATCAAACTTTACCGAGCCAGCTGTTGACTTATTCAATATCGTGAGCTGATGATGTAAAAGATCCCTGATTAAAAGCTTATCCGTTGCCTGAACGTGAAAAGAACGAAAGCCTTGCCGCATTGATAAAATCTCCAATTGCTCCGGTTATATCGCCAACCGTAAATCTGGCAGCACCACGTCCGGAATGAGCAGTGATAGAGTTCGGATCGATTTGAATCGCTTTCGTGAAATCTTCGATTGCACCTTGTTTATCCCCTTTTGCGTATTTAAATGCACCTCGGCCGGAATAGGCTTGCGCTGATTTCGGATTCAATGCTATCTCCTTGTTCCATTGTGCGATAGAACTATCCACTATGGCTGCCCCTAACTTAGAGCCATTCTCGAGTACTGCTTTTTGTGCATCATTCTGGTTATTACCACAAGATGAAATTCCTGCGGTCATGATTACGAAGCAGAAAAAGATAAATAATCGGCACAAATGTTTCATTGTAAATTCAGTTTAATTATGGTGCTAAATAAATATATAAAAAGGACATAGCGCTATGACAACCTGTGTTTCTGATCATCTGAAATATTTTTTACAGTCCATTGTATTGATCTTCTGAAATCCGTTTGCCTTTCAGGACAACCCTTCTTGCTGCAAATCTCACAGGAATAATCAAGACAGCCATCAGTATGCACTGACAATTCAATAGCGTTGCCGAAGTTCTCCCTGACCATCCTGGTGAGTGTGTCAATTTCATTATGAGCTTCATGAACATTGAGATACCATGGAACAGTCAAATGACAGTCGATATGTAAGGTACTTCCATACTTTATGATTCTGGTGTTGTGAAGATCAATCCAGTTTTCACCTCTCTTTTCCTGTAATGTCTCAACCATCTTTTTCAGCAGTTCTTCATCAGCCTCGTCCATGATCCCTTTGAGTGAATCCCTGATAATTTTGAAACCCGTATAAACAATCAGCAATGCAAACAGGAGGGCGACTGCGCTGTCAAGCCATGCCAATTTTGTCACTAACAATAGTATGAGGCCAACAATGATACCGATGGTCGAATAGGTATCCGATTGGAGGTGCTTTCCGCTGGCGACAAGTGCGAGAGAGCTGTTATTCCTCCCTTTTCTCACGGCGATTTCTCCGATAACGTAATTGACAATTGCCGTCAGGCTGATCAGAATGATACCATAATCAAGTTTTGCTATCGGATGGGGATTACCAATATTTTTTACAGCCTCGACAATAATCAGCACCCCTGCTCCGGATATCATCGTTCCCTCGATTGCCGCCGATATGAACTCGACCTTCCCGTGCCCATAGGGATGGCTGGTATCTTTCGGCTTAGCCGAAACATAAAGACTGTAAAGACCGATAAAAGCGCTGGTGACATTTACAGTACTTTCAAGAGCATCGGTAAGAATTGCCACTGAATGGGTGATATACCAAGCAACGAGCTTAACGATGAAAAGAAGTACGCCTGTTATTGCAATCGTTTTTTGATAATTGAAGTTCTGTTTTGCGGTTTTCATGATACCGATAAAATTTTTTTATAATGAGTCAGGTATTTTTATTCCGGTTTTATCTTTCCGGCCAACTTTAATCCTTCAAACCAGAGAACACTTCCAACTCCGGCTGCAAGGCACACAAATAGTTCTTCGGGTAATAATGGGTTAAGTCTGAAGAGGTTACCCAAAAAAGGGATGTGTCCAGGATTGATTGGTAAGAAGCTTTCAGTAGAAAAGCAGCTACGGTGTCTGAAAGACCTGTAAAGCTTTCATATTTCAATTTGCTTTTCATGTACTCTCGACTGATGTACCCCTGTGGTTTGTTTTTGCTTTTACTTGCACAGGGTTATTGAGATGCTTGATGGGTTTCCTGTTTTGCCTCTTTTATCTCAGCCAGATTACCTTTGAAGGTCTCTCCGAACATTTCCCATGCAGTCATGAAAAGTGCTGCAATGATTGGCCCGATAAAAATACCGAATATTCCGAATAAGCCTATTCCTCCAAGAGTGCCAAAAAAAATAAGCAGTTCATGAAGTTGTGTGTCACGACCTACAAGAATAGGACGGAAAATATTGTCGATAGGATGTACAACAACGCTGAGAAAGAGAAAAACACCGATAGCCTGAAAGTATTGGCCACCAGCAGCAAGGAAAATGATGCTGGGTATCCAAACGAATACCCATGTCAACGGTGGTCCGAGAATGGGAAACATCAAGAGTACTGACATGATAGCTCCCAGGAATATGGCATTATCAATGCCTGCAAAACGGAAAGCAATTCCAGCCAAGGTTCCCTGCAGAATTCCCAACACGACACAACCTTTCAAGGTAGCCCGTGTTACTGACAGAAATTTATCAAGAAGGCGCTGCAAATCAGAGTCCGGCATAGGTAAATAACTGAGGATATTTTCCAAAATCTGTTTACCATCCCGAATAAAAAAGAACATAGCGTAGAGAAACACAAAAAGAAGAAAAAGATCATTGACAGCAGAAACGGTAAAAGACGAAATATATTTTAATAGCACTGAACCCGTCTGACTTGCAAATTCCCCTGACTTCTGCAAAATATTTTCCCTATAAAGTTCAAGATTGCTGGAATAAGGAAGAGAGCGAAACAGTTTATCAAAGGTCGTCGGCTCAAGCATCTGTTGCTGAACCCATGGCGCCGCGATACTGCTCATCCTGATTGCCTCCTGAGCAACAATACCAAGGAGAAATGCAAGAGGAAGGAAAACTATCACCAGAAGTGTGAGCATGGTCAAAGCAGCCGATAGACTTTTCTTCTCTTTGAACCAGCAGGAAAATCTGTGGAATATTGGAGCAGCGAGCGCTGAAAAAATGGCAGCAAGAAATATAGCCAGGAAAAAATAGCGGATCATGGCCAGAAAAATTGCTGATATAAACAAAACAACAAGCAATATTATTACCTTGTTTGCCCTGATGATATTTATTTTTATTTCATTCTGAGGCATTTGTTCATTTGTTACTATTGCAAACAAGGTAATAACTATTGACTTAACAGGATTAATTGCGATTTAATAGCATGGTTATTCCAGATAAATATCTTGATCAATTTTTTCTCTTCTATATCATTGCGAACATTGATCTGAAAAAATGAATATTCTATTCTTCAACAAAGAAGTTTTAATCGAACAATTCTCCTAAAAATCCCAAAGGGCCGCCCCTTCTTTTTCTCTTTCCGGTTTTAGGATCATAGTAATAGTCGTGGTCATCGTTATGGTGATCATAGTGACGATCCTGGTGAGAAGATTCATAACGGTGATCGGCAGGGTACTCGACGGTATTTGGCACATTCATCGACCGTTCGATGATCTTGTCCAGCTCTCCCCTGTCAAGCCAGACTCCCCTGCATTGAGGACAGTAATCAATTTCAATACTCTGACGTTCTGTGATAAGAAGGTCGACATTGCATACAGGACATTTCATGGAACTCTCCGTTGATTTCATTTATCAGAAAAGGCTGATTTGTACAATCAACCTTACCCATTCTGTTCAAAAAGAATAATACATGAGACATCCTTAAAGCAACATGAAAGCCAGCTTAAAAGACAGTTAAAAGACAACGCTGTTTTTAGAGTATAAAAAGACATATAAAAGGCTGAATAAATCTTTAATTCACTTTACTAAAGTCAGTAAATCAATAACTGAGGCAATCGGTAAAAGTTATCTCGCGGTTTGGTTTCATCATTTTCAATAACAACAAGACACTTAAAAATTACTGTTAATTTTTAAGCAATATTTAACTCAGACCTCAGAAGCTTTTAAGAATCGATACCATACATTTATACCTGAATAGCGATATGGATTCACTGATTTTTCTGATTTTTCCATTCACATAATCTGTACAACCATGAAAGCAGTAATTAAAACTCTGGCAACGCCTCTCGCTTCAGCAGCATTTTTCATTTCAGCTGTTACAGGAGTTCTTCTTTTTTTTGAAATCGAAATCGGTCTTGTTGAACCTGCCCACAAATGGCTCAGCTGGTTATTGTTGTCCGGAATTCTGGTGCATATCCTTCTTCACTGGAAACAATTTACCGGATATTTATCAAGCAAGCCAGCTTTGGCTGTTATTGGTGGAGGCATGCTCATGACGGTTCTGGCTCTTTATCCGGGGTTTGGTGAGAAAGAAGAGGAAGGAAGAGAAAACCTCGGAAAAATAACCTCACATGCACTTACTTCATCTTCACTTGAAACCGTGGCTCTTGTTGTCAATAAAAGTCCGGAAAATCTTATTGACAACCTTGCAGGAAAGGGAATTACTGTTAAAAATCAATCTTTGACGATACAGGAAATAGCAAGGCAAAATGGTAAAAGTGACAAGGCTCTTCTCGGAGAGTTGCTTGCTGAGGTAAAAGGAGCCGAAAAAACCGGGAAAGACCGGGATTGAGTTTCGGCTGATCCGTTATGTATTGAAAACTGCCGGATCAGACAGGATTCTGGCAGTTTTCAAATAGTACAACTCTTTCAAAACATTATTCACGATGTGGAATTCAGTCCTGGTTCAAAGAGCTTTACCTCTTACCATTTCATACCTCCTGCTGATTCTCGCGGCTATTGCTCTTGACGCGATCCTTCATGTCGCTCACATGGCATGGATTGGAAGATACCTCGGTGTTCCAGGCACACTGTTCTTTATCCTCTCATTCGGGTATTCGGCCCGTAAAAAAAAGATGATAAAAAACGGAGCTCTTGGTATCTTTCTGAGGCTCCACTGCAATGCCGGATGGATAGGAACCCTTATGATCCTTATTCATTCCGGAATCCATTTCAATGCCCTCCTTCCATGGGCAGCTACAGCATTCATGCTGGTCGTAACAGGCAGCGGGCACATTGGTCAGTATCTGCTTAAAAAGGTGAAAGCCGAGGTGAAAATGAAACTGCAATCCGCTGGAGCCGTCGTGAATGATGACGATCTGGAACAGCAACGCTACTGGGATACCCTGACGGTCAAAACGCTTGAAAAATGGAGAGCCGTGCACATGCCTCTTGTAGCCGTTCTGCTTGCTCTGACCATGTTACATATTCTCAGTATTGCATACTTCTTAAACTGGAGTTGAACCTTGAAACCTCTGATTGTCTTCATCGTATCGGTACTGATCCTTGCAGCGCTTGTCCTGACGGCTCCTGATTTTCTACTCAGTCCGGGACCGTTAATGAAAGGGCACCAGTCGCTGAAAAACAATTGCCTGAGCTGCCACCAGCCCTTGAAAGGAGCTGCTTCGGTTCAATGTCTCTCATGCCATAAGCCATCGGATATCGGCTTTAAAAGCGTTTCGGGAAAGCTGATTACGAAAAATGACGGCAAAGTGCAGTTTCACAAAGGTCTGCCTGAAAAAACATGTATAGAATGCCACACCGACCATAAAGGGATAGCCGCGGCAAAAGCTATCAGGTCTTTTCGTCATGAACTGATTTCAAAGGAACTGCTGAACAATTGTTCCAACTGCCATGCACAGAAAAAGCCAGCTGATGAGGTTCACCGTTTTACCAGGGGCAACTGCGGCCAATGCCATAACACATCGCGTTGGAAACCTGCAACCTTCGATCACAAACAGTTGCCCGGTATTTCAGACAAATCATGCATAAAGTGCCACAAAGCCGATCAGCCTAAGGACAGTATGCACCGTTTATCCCAGGCTTCATGCGCAGATTGTCACAACACAAATAAATGGAAACCAGCCACATTCAATCATGATCGATATTTCAGACTTGATGGAGATCACCGGGCAAGTTGCAGAACGTGCCATACCAATCCGGGCAACTACAAAATCTATACCTGTTATGGATGTCATGAACATTCAGAAGCAAAAATTGCTTCCGAACATCGCGAAGAAGGGATTTATAACTATCAGAACTGTATGAAATGCCACCGGAATGGAGGTGGAGAAAATCGCGGTAAAGAAGGCTATTGGCACAAAGGAAGTAATGATGATTAAATCCTGTTAAAAATAGCATGAGAAGCAAAAAAACTTTTTATATGGACAAACGGATGAAAATATTATATCTTCAACGGTCGGTTTCCGGTATGCATTTTATTGCAAAAGGAACACGGCATTTCTCAACATTCAGGAGCAATCTATGAACGATCCAGACAGTTGCGGCGACAAATGCATCTATAGCAAACAAAATAATGTAAAAAATTCCGGTACTTGCATATTTCCGGGTTTCTGTCGTCTGTAACCCTTCTCCCTTTTTTAATTGAAGGTTCTCTCCCGGCACGAATCAGCCATGCAACCGGAAAGGAAGTGAACCATGAAATATTATGCCTCCCAATCCGAATTTCGGACTCCTTATTTTCTGAATAACGACAATATTTCCTCCGAAAGCTTCGAAGGAAAACTGTTTACTATATTGTCAGAAGGCTTCCAGTACCTTCGACATCACGTCATGTATTCAACTTCCTGAAGAAAAAAAAGTATTTCTGAATTTGCTTTTTTCCGGCAGTACCAGAACGCAATGTTCATCCTGCCGATGGTTGACAGGTGTATCTGCATGCAGTAAATAGAACTCAGGAGGAGATATAACCATGTTCAGAACATTATACAGCAAGCTTTCGTCAGCTAAAATACGGCAGGAAGCTGCCACAACCCACACAAGGACTGAAAGCGAACAGCTGCTGCTCCAACTCTGCAGCATTCCGGTAAACCAGGTTTTGCAAGCATTGGATTCAAGAACCGAAGGACTTCAGGAACAGGAAGTTTCGAGATTGGCGGCAAAGTTTGGCAAGAACGAAATAGCGCATGCAAAAAAACTGCCATTCCTGCAGGATATTCTTCACCGGCTTTCAAGCCCTCTGGTTATCCAGCTTCTTTTGATTGCATTGGTGTCAGGTATCATTGGAGAGTTCCGCTCGACTGCTATTGTTGGTATGATGGTCGTTCTGAGCGTTGGTATTTCCTATGTGCTTGACAGACGTTCAGGCAGAGCAGTAGAAGCACTTGGAAAACGGGTTCAATCACGGGCAATTGTTATCCGTAACGGGGAGGAGCTTGAAATACCTCTTGCGAACCTTGTACCGGGTGATATTGTAAAGCTTCAGGCTGGCTCGATCATCCCTGCAGACCTTCGTTTGATAGCAGCGAAAGATTTTTTCGTCAGTCAGGCCTCCCTGACAGGTGAAACCATGCCTGTGGAGAAAAATGCACAGCCCTGTCAAAACGATAATGTTGCCATCCTTGACCTGAAAAACGCCTGTTTTCAGGGTAGCAGCGTCAGTAGCGGTTCAGCTCGCGCGATCGTCGTCAATACCGGAAGCAGTACCTTTTTTGGTTCCATTGCAGAACGGCTCAACAGTCAGAGGGAAGAAACAAGTTTCGACAAGGGTATCCGCTCATTCACCTGGCTGATGATCAGGTTCATGCTGGTTATGGTGTCTGCTGTTTTCCTGATTGTTGGCATCAGTAAAGGTAATTGGCTTGAGTCCTTGTTTTTCAGCCTTTCTGTTGCTGTTGGCCTCACTCCGGAAATGCTTCCTATGATCGTGACAGTGAACCTTGCCAAAGGCGCATTGACCATGGCAGGCAAAAAGGTGATCGTGAAACACCTCTCATCGATCCAGAACTTTGGGGCCATCGACATTCTTTGTACCGACAAGACAGGTACTCTCACCCAGGACCGAGTGCTGCTCGAACTTGCCGTTGATGTCATGGGAGAGGAAAGTGACAATGTCCTGAGATATGCATATCTGAACAGTTTTTTCCAGACAGGTCTTCGCAATCTGCTCGACAGGGCTGTCCTCGAGCACCAGGAATTCGCCGTTAACGGAAACTGCAAGCTGATCGACGAACTTCCCTTCGATTTCCAGAGACGCCGCATGTCCGTTGTGGTTGCCTATGAAGAAGACCATGTGCTTATTTGCAAGGGTGCTGTCGAGGAGATTTATACCTGTTGCGATCGTTATCAGATCGATGACGAGATTTACCCTCTTGTAGGCATGATCAAGGATGATCTCTTTGAAGAGGTAGCAGACTTGAACAGCAATGGTTACCGTGTCCTTGCAATAGCTTACAATGAGTTTCCGAAAAACAAGAATCGTTTTTCTGCAGAGGACGAGCAAGACCTCATTCTGCTTGGCTATATCGCGTTCCTTGATCCGCCGAAAGACTCGACACATCAGGCCCTTGTCTGTCTTAAGGAAGCCGGGGTAAGCGTCAAGATCCTGACTGGTGATAATGCACTGGTCACTCGCAAGATTTGCAAAGATGTCGGGTTGACCGTCAATAAAGTTGCTACGGGTGACGAACTTGCCAGGATGAACTCCCGGGAATTCGACCAGACAGTCAATGAAGCGGAAATTCTTGCAAAACTGTCTCCGATGCAGAAAGAACAGGTTGTTCAGTCCTTGAGGAAACAGGGACATGTGATTGGCTATATGGGAGATGGTATCAATGACGCCCCAGCACTAAGGGCTGCAGATGTCGGCATTTCCGTTGACTCGGCCGTCGATGTGGCCAAAGAATCCGCAGACATCGTTCTGCTTGAAAAAAGCCTCATGGTATTAGATGATGGTATAATGGAAGGACGAAGAGTATTCGCCAACATTATCAAGTATATCCGCATGGGCGCCAGCTCGAATTTCGGCAACATGTTCAGTGTTGTCGGTGCGAGTTACCTCCTCCCATTCCTTCCTATGCAGCCCATACAGATCCTTTTGAACAACCTGCTGTACGATTTTTCCCAGACAGGTATTCCGGCAGACAGGGTTGACGATGAACAGATAGCCAAACCTCGCAAATGGGATATCAGCAATATTAAATGGTTCATGACCGTCGTTGGCCCCATCAGTTCAATATTCGACTATGCTACATTCGCACTGATGTGGTTTGTTTTCAACTGCCAGACGTTCCTCAATCCAACGACAAGCGAGACGGGAAAGAACTATGCCGTTCAATTGTTCCAGACGGGGTGGTTCGTCGAATCATTATTGACGCAAACGCTTATCGTCCATATCATCAGGACAGCAAAGGTACCATTTCTGCAGAGCAGAGCTTCCCTGCCAATGCTATTGACTACATGTGCAGTCATTGCCGTGGCCATATGGCTGCCCTACTCCCCTTTTGCAGCAATGTTTGGCATGGTGCCACTTCCGGCAAGCTACTTTGTCTGGATAGCAGCATTCCTGATTTCCTATGGTATAATCGGACATTTTGTTAAAACATGGTTCTTCAAACGATTTGGAGGAAACTGATATGATGAACAGTATTTTCGATGCCCTCGAGCATGGCCGCCTGATAGAACTTCCAGGAACAGATAAAGATGATGCGCTTGAATTCCTTGGAACGATGCTTGAGGCGATACCTGAAGTACCCTCGGGAATAAACATTGTCGAAATTGTCCTCGAACATGAAAAAACATCCAACACATCACTCGGAGTAGGGTGGGCATGTCCTCATGCAAGGGTTAATTTCGACGGTGATCTGTGCTGTGCAATTGGTTGGAGCCCTGATGGTATTGACTATGGCATACCTGGTGAACCCCTTGTAAACATGATTGTCATGTTTTTTGTGCCAGATAACCAGCGAAACACCTACCTCAAGGAAGTCTCCTCACTTGCGCGTGTCCTGAAAAACCATCCTCAGTATCAAAAACTCGAGGACGCTGAAGACCTCAATGGCATTCGCAACAGATTCCTTGATATGATGCATCATGCATTACAGGGAGATGAAAAGATCTACCGGGCAAGAATGATCAGGCTGGATAGTCAGGCTAAAACAGCTGAAAAGAAGCGCATACAGCTCGAAGGCATGCAGATCGAAGCTCTGTCAGTTATTACTGGTCCAGGGATTCTGCCTGTAACCTTGACCCAAAATGCTGAACTAGCCTCTCTCATCGAATCAGATAGCAACTGGATAAGCGTCATAGCAACAGGTAATAACTATCAACTTCGAAAGTGGTATATAATCAGACGAAATGAAACCTTGTACGCTGGAGACCGGGTGGTTTATGATTGTATTGCTATAAAAGAAGATGCGAAGTCCTGAACATCGCGAAGAACAATAAATACTGCTGAACGAATTTATAAACTCTAAATTTTACATTTTCTTTTTTTTCCAACCTATCTTTTTTCCAAATCACAGCGTAAGCCATAATATTAATACCTAAACAGACAATAGATAAAAACAGATTTATCATATTACCCGAGTACATATTTCAAGTTATAAATATTTGTTATAAGTAATTCAGTTTGTGCGAAAACAATACTCTCAGGATATATGCAATAATCAAGAATTACATCGGAAATAATAATCGCATAGCTGCTATTCCCATAACAATTGTCGCAATCCATCCTATTACAATAATAGTCCGGTTTGCTGTATACTCTCCCATTACTGATTTATTTGATGCAAGCATGATAATAACAACCATGAGCGGAACGGCAACAACACCATTGATCACCGCACTCCAGAACAAGGCTTTCATTGGACTGATCGGAGAATACTGAATAACCAGTCCAAGTAGTACGCTGAATGCGATGATAGCATAAAACCTCCGGGCATCAACGAGATTGCGCTCCAATCCCTCAGTCCAGTTCATTGCCTCGGAAAGAGCGTATGCCCCTGATCCAGCCAGGACGGGCACTCCGATCAAACCGACACCCAGAATACCAACGGCAAAGAGTAAATAGGCAAAATCTCCAGCTAACGGTCTGAGTGCACTTGCTGCCGCTGCTGCAGTATTGATATCGGTAATGCCTGCCACATTGAGAGTCACGGCAGTAGCCAGGATAATAAAGTATGCTGAAATATTGGAATAAAACATTCCGCTCCAGGTATCCCAGCTTATCCGTCGCAGTTCATCCTTAGCCGCACTCCGATTATCGAGGAGAGGAAGCGCACCCTTTTTCTTGTACATTTCTTCAACTTCTTCCGAAGCCTGCCAGAAAAAGAGATACGGGCTTATCGTCGTTCCAAATACACCGACAATCACTGCTGCAGCATCAGCCGTAACTTTTAATCTGGGCCACAACGTTCTCTGCAACACCTGATCCCAGGGCACATGAACAGTAAAAAGGACCGCTGCATAAGAAAGCAGGCTGATTGTCAGCCACTTTAAAAATTTAACATATCGATGATAAGGAATAAATATCTGGAGGATTACGGTTCCAAAAACAAAAGCGGCTGTCATAACATGACGATTAACACCGGTAATCAATTCAGCAACCTCACCCATTGCTGCTACGTCTGCAGCTATATTGAGAATGTTGGCAATCAGTAAAAGCAAAACGACACCGAAAAGTACTATCGGAGGATAAGTGGTTTTAATATTCGCGGCCAATCCCTTGCCTGTAACACGGCCAATTCTTGCACACATAGACTGGATCGCAGCCATCATGGGAAAAGATAATGGCATGGTCCAAAGCATGTTAAGGCCAAATTGAGCTCCCGCCTGTGAATACGTAGCTATACCGCTTGGATCGTCATCAGCAACACCGGTTATAAGGCCAGGTCCAACCCGCGATAACGGATGTACTTTCAACCTGTCCCTGATATGCTGTAAAACCTTCATGCTCAAAAACGATTTAAATCGGTTACAAGGATCTGTTCAAGAGGAGAATGATTATCGATATAAAATCTGCTGTTCAGTCTTGTCAGACGTGAGTAAAAAATACTCTTGATTTCAGAACGTAACAGGCTGTGAACATGAACAGAAAATTGGCTCTCGGCGTTCTCGTGGTTCTTTTGATGTGTGATGTATTTGTTGGTGTTTCATTCGCCACTGATAAAGCAGCAGATGCAAATCCTGCAGTAACAAATGAAGCAAAGCCTTCCTGTCGCTAATAAAAAAGAAACTCGTCAGGAATACGAAAACGGCTGAATCCAGGATGGATACCTGAGCATCAAAAGCCGACAATAAAAAAGCCCCGTCAAACGACAGGGCTTTTTTACTGATCGGATAGTAAGGAGGCACATTACTTGGTAAGTGCGATCGCAACTGTCGAAGCCTGTCCGTCCTTTACGGTAACCGTCGTTTTCGCTGCTTTCAGCTTTTCGTTCCAGACGCCGACTTCATAAGTACCGGCAGGAACGTTCGCAATGGAGAATTTGCCATCCGCACCGGTGACAGCAAAGTAGTTACTGTCAACAGCAACGACATAACCGGACATTTCGGAATGGACGTTACAGAGCAGGTTTACCACGCATGGTTTGCCAAAAACAATGGCTTTTGACTGGCCGGGATTGTAGGTGCCAAGATTGAATTTATTGCAGGCATCACCAGAGAAGATATTGTGATTGACCTTGTCGCTGTTCTTGAACTCGACACTGGTACCGGTCGGCACCGCAAGCACATGAGGAACGAACACAAGATTTTTCTGATCGACTTCGCCCTTGCCGGCTTTGACAGGACCGGCTACGCCCTTGATATAGACCACCGTATCCTTCTTGTATTTTGCTGGCGTGGCATCGACGGTGCCGGAAACAGTGCCGGCAGAAAATGCATTGGAACTGATGAAGCCGAAAGCAGCTGCCAACAGGGTGGTTTTCAATAACGAGCTTTTGTTTTTTAACATTGCAGACTCCAATTATTTGTTAGACGAAAAAAAGCGAAACAGATATTTAACATATATACTACGCAAAATAACCAGGAGAAATTTCAGCTTCCTGAAAAAGTTTTAATGTAGATTACAATGAACTCGATTTCCTCCGGATTGAACGAGTTAGCCCAGGGAGGGCACATATTCGATTTGCCGACCGATGCCGAACCTTCATTGATAGACTTGAACAGCACCTCGTCTGGGAGGGTTTTCATGAAAGCCTTGTCAGTGAAATTGGCCGGGCTCGGAGTGAGGCCGTAATACTGGCCCGCGCCATCACCTGTCTCTCCATGACATACGCCGCAGTAATGGTCGTAAAGCCGTTTGCCCTCCTTCAGTGCATATGGCTTTTTCGATGCAGCTGCCGCCGAATCGGCGGCAGATACTGCATTGTTCGGGGCTTTCGCCCCTTTTTCCTGTTTTTTGCCGCACCCCGTAACGACAATTACGGAAAGTGCTGCGAATAAAGCGATATTTCTGATTCTCATAGTTTTTTGCATCACTTTGCGTTCAGTTTCAGGGTCATCAAATAGTTTGTCAGATAAATTCGTTCCCGTTCCGAGAACCCGTAATTCGGTTCGACAATATCCGGCTTGAACTTGCGGGCATTTTCAAGATGTTTGAAAATAAACCCTGGATTCAGCCTGTTACCGACATTCGACAAGTTCGGCCCGAGAGCACCACCTTCAGTACCTACCTGGTGACACGCTTTACACCCTTTCAGATCATACAGCTCCTTGCCCTTGGCAACCTGCTCTTCCGGAGACAGGGTCGTGATAACCGGAATCTGTTTCGGTATATCGGTCGTCACCAGTTCCTGCTGGAAGTAATTGATGATGACATCGACATCCGACCTGTTTGTATCCTCAACTTTCTGTGTACCGAGATTGAACTTCGGCATGGTCACTTTCTGAGGCGTTTGACCGGCACTCAGGCCAAACTTCGGCATCTGCTGCAGGAGCGGACGGATAACATCCGGGTTTGCAAGGAACTTGCGTATCCAGGATTCCTGCAGTTTGCTGCCTGCGACTGTAAGATCCGGAGCATAATCCGCGCCGATACCCTTGATCGAATGGCAGTTCGTACACTTAACATCACCTATAACCTTTGCAAAATCACCTGTGAACTTGTACGACGGCACACCGGCAATTTTGTCAAGCTGCTGGCGGGATGGCACCATATATCTGGACGGAATGTTGTTGTCGGTAAATCCGTACAGCACCGATGCCAGGCCGTTGATCTCGCTTTCCGTCAGGCGGAAGTTAGGCATCCTGAGACCAAGACGATATCCCCTCGGATCTCTCAGCTTCTGCTTGATATAGCTGAGCCTGTCATTCGGTATCGATTTCTTGAGTTTTCCGAAATCGAGCATATCTACCGGTTTGCTGCCGATCGAGGAAAGTTCCGCCCCGATTTTCTCCTTCATTTCCTCGCCTTTCAGGAAGGTGACGCCCTGGCTCAGGAGCGATGGAGCAACCTGGACCATCTCCTCCATACCCTGAAGCTTGTGGCAGCCATAGCAGCCATACTTGAGGATAAGGTCCTTACCTTTCCGGATGGATTCAGCCTTTATCTCGACCGGTGTGGTATACTTCATCTCCGCGTCATCATCCTTGTACTCGTTGACGATATATTCGACAAGCGCGTTGATTTCCTGGTCGGTAAAGCGGAACCTCGGCATCTTTGTACCAGGGAAGTAGGCATTCGGGTTCTTGATCCACTTGAACATCCACTCCTTGCTGACTTTGCTGCCGATTTTGCTCAGATCGGGAGCATATACCTTCACGTTGTTGCCGCCTTTGCCGTTGGTGACATGACAGAGATTACACCTGGCCTGGCTCCAGAGCTGTTTTCCCTGATCGACCAGCTTTTCGTCGGGCTTTGCACTTGCATAATCAACATCATGCCGTGTGTTGCCAGACATGCTGAAAAGATAGTCTGCAATAGCTTCAGCCTCGTCCTGCTTGAAGTAGAACTTCGGCATCCTTGCCTTTGAAAAATATTTCTTCGGATCGAGAAGCCAGTTTATAGCCCAGCTGTAATTGACCTTGGTGCCCACCTCTGTAAGTACCGGTCCGACATCGCCGAAACCATCGTATCCGGGAATCTTGTGGCAGCTGTAGCATCCGTATTTCCTGACCAGCTCTGTATTCTGAGCGATATATTCAGCTCCGCGAAGCTGCTTGACGTCACCATGGCAGTTCAGGCATGATGTCTGAGTCATATCACCCTCGAGCATGGGCTCATCCCAATGCTTCTCGTTTCCATGAGCTTTTACAACAGAAGTAGTGGCCCTGCCTTGACCGCGGTGACAGAACGTACAACCGAATTTCTCGGGATCGTGGTTCTTCAGGAAAACGAAACTTGCAGGATGCCTGGTAAACGGCTGTTTCATTGAAATCTGTTTCGAACCGTCTATACCGATATGGCATGACTGACAGCGGTCTGCCTTGTCGATATCCTTGATATAGACCTGCTTGATCTCTACCGGAACCTTGTCGCTTGTGCCGATCCTCTCCTTTTTTTCATCGAGCACGCTTTCAAGCTTTGAAATTTCAGCTTGCAGGTCAGCAATACCTGCCGTATATGGTGCTAATGAGCTTTTAAGTCCATCCCCCTGCTTCTGCAGCACCGTCGCCCTGGAGGCAATGGTATCGATCTGCTTCTGCAACTCGTCCATTTTTTTCTTGTACTCGGGCTTCTGCGTCTTCGTAAAGTAATACTCCGTTTCGAGATACTGTCCGCGGGCTGTCTGCAGTTCCTTCGTATTTTTTACACTATGCTCATGATTTTCAACCCACTGTGCATTCAGCTTTTTGTACTTCTCCTGCACATCATTGCTGTTAAAAAGATCCTCGGCTTTCTTGAGCTGTGCCTTCAGTGCTGCAAGTTTCTGCGCGTCTCCGGACTTCTGGAAATCGCTCGCTGCCTTGCTGTACTCTTTCTCAAGCTGGGCATGCTTCAGAGTCTTGAATTCCTGCTGGTAATTCTTCCAAGGCCTCAGTCCAAACTCGTCGTCCCATACGATCCAGAGCGTAAGGGCCAGCAAGACCACACTGAAAAACACAAAGAGATAAGCTCTGTAGTTTGAATTATTTTTATTCTCATTCGCCATTTTCAACTGTTTTTTTTGGACTTATTGAATGACCTGTTACTGTATTCCGGAACCAGACCCCCTCTCTTCACACGTTGAACCAGGGGGTAATCCATATGTACTTGATAAGAAAGACAAGTCTCAGCACCATCTTGATCGGTATGGACATCATGGTGATGAAAAGAGATGTCGTAACGATATAACGGATCATTCCGAACTCTTTCAGGAACTCCGGCATTTTCTTTTTCAGGTATTTGTATGGAGCTATCATTCCGCCGATCAGATAACCGTTTACTACGATCGCTCCCAGGATGAACCCCGGCAGCGAACGGGAATCGATGCCAAAAACTGTCGAGAAGTCACGTGTCGGCTCAAAAACAACCCTTGCATGATCCCACTCCTGCCATGGCCAGTACCACAGCCAGCCCGGACCGCGGAAAAACACCCCAATCACGATAAGCAGCAGCCAGAGAATGAAGAAACCGAAAGAAAACGTGATGATGGCAAATTTTCTTTCCTCAAAACTGTAGTAGCCGTTCCCTTTGGGATTGATATCGATATAGGGAATAGCCATAAGCCCGACAATGATCAATGACGGCAGAACAACGCCTGCAAGCCAGGGATCGAAATAAACGAGAAGTTCCTGAAGCCCGAGGAAATACCAGGGTGCCTTGGCAGGGTTCGGCGTCAAGGTCGGGTTCGCTATCTCCTCGAGAGGCGCATCGACCACGATCGACCAGAAGGTGAGAAACACCATAACTGCAAGTGCGATGATCAGCTCGATTCGCACAAGCGGCTTGAACGTATCGACAAGTCCTTCATTCTCACCGTCGACCGGCTGGCCCACAGCTATGAGCTTGTCGTTCTGAAAAGCCTGCTGGAACGCCCACACCGTGAAAAAGCTCACCAGGATGACCATGATCACGATGGCGATATTATCAGGCTGGGTAATGATTTCAATAAAAGGATTCATAATTTACTGCGCCCGGTCTGATTATTTATGAGGTTTTGAAATACCGCCGTCCTTTCTGACACGCCAGAAATGAACGAACATCAATATCACCGAAACAAGCGGAATTGCCACGCAATGCCAGATGTATGCCCTGAGGAGGGCGTTGTCGGCAACACGGGAACCGCCGAGAAGCGCGAAACGCACATCGTTGAAGGGTGTGATATGAAGAAACTCACTGAAGGGCCCCTGGTAGCCGAGCAACGGCGTTGCAGCGCCCATGTTGGTACCAACGGTAATAGCCCAGAAACCAAGCTGGTCCCATGGCGTCAGATAACCAGTAAAACTGAGCATGAAGGTCAGCACCAGCAGGATCACGCCGACACCCCAGTTGAACTGGCGGGGAGCCTTGTAGGAACCGGTCATGAAAACCCGGAACATGTGAATCATCACGACAATGACCATGAAATGCGCACCCCACCGGTGCAGGTTCCTGAGGATAACACCGAATGGAACCTGGAACTCGAGATCCTTGATATCCGAATAAGCCTGGCTGACTGAAGGATGATAGTAAAACATCAGTACGACCCCGGTAATAACGAGGATTATGAAGGCAAAAAAGGTAATGCCGCCCATGCCCCAGGTAAAGCGCAGTTTGACCGCGCCTTCCCTTACCTGTACGGGGTGCAGGTGAAGGAAGACGTTGCCGAAAATAGCCTGGGCCCTGTCCCTGACCGTGTTCCGGTAATCCCTTCTGAAAATGGATTTCCAGATAATATTCTTCTTTACCCTCTCTTTGATGTCCGTTGGGTTATTCATTGTGCCGTATCATTTTATTTACTGAACAGATTACTGGTAACCGCGAAGCCTTTTAAGCTGTTTTTCGTACTGGACCTGGTCCCTTTTCGATCCATCCGGATTGAACATTTCGACGCTGGTCCATGGACAGTCGATGGCGCAGATATTGCAGCCGGTGCAGTGCTGCAAATCGACAACCGCAATACCGTTGAAGTTCAGCTCGGATTCGATAATCGATATGCAGTGCGTCGGACAGGACTGAACACAGATCCTGCAGCCGGTGCACCATTCGGAACGGATTTGCGCAAGACCGCGCTTGCGCGCTCCTTTCGGGGTCGAATGTTCCGAAGACTCGACTCTTGTTTCATCGATGCTCATATACTTACAGCTATTAGGTAATTAACTTTATCGATCATACCCTGAGCAGGCTCTGGGGATAGACCTCACCTGATTCCTTGCCGGGAATGCCCGGGTATTTTATGGTCTTGTCGACCTGAAGCTGGCCGTCTTCAGCGATACTGAGCTTGAAGCGGTCCATCGGTCTGGGAGCGGGCCCCTCGAAGTTCAGACCGGTAATGTAGTATCCGCTGCCATGGCAGGGACACTTGAATTTTTTCTGAGCCTCCATCCAGCTCGGTGTACATCCCAGATGAGTACACCTCGACTCCATGGCAAAAAAGCTGCCATCCTGAAGCCTGATGATCCAGGTACCGAATTCACGCTGGTATTGGGAATTGACTGTACCCGGAGGATAGTCGGCCGGAAACCCCACCTTGAATAAAGATGCCGGCTCGAACAGCACGCGCGGGTAAAAGAACCGTAAAAATGCCGCCGAGTTGATGGCAAGGAACCCCACGAGGCTGCCCCACCCGACACGGGTGAGAAATTTCCTTCTGCTGTCGGATTCGGCCTGGCCTGAACCTCTTTCTTCGTGATACTGCGTCACGAAATCACTGTCACCCTGCATAGCGGATTGATTTTTCTTTCAATGAAACCTTTTCTTTTTCCTGATAAAACCGGAAGGGGAGGAACGATAAAAAACACGTTCCGTCAAGATATAAAAAAGGTGTGTTACAAACGTCCTTTACAGGAACTATTTTTTATTAACACACCTCCCAACACACAACCAACGAAACTTAAATCACACTAACACACGTCAAAAATCCCGTGCGAGAGAAAGGCGCGTAAAAAACGCGCCTTTTCTCATGCCTGTCAGACGATTACAACACCGTCCCTGCTCTTAGAAAGCAAGAGCTGTGGTGAACTTGAAGGTATTCGCATTGTTAAAAATGCCATTAGCATCAGCCACAGGGTTGTTGCCCTTTTCGAACAGGACATAGGCCGCTGCGAACGACACGTTAGCCCTCGGCCATGCGGTCACGGTAAACGTATAGGTCGGGTTGGTTATATTAGAGTTACCTGCATGCACCCCGTCAGAACCCCAAGTCTCGACACTCTTGTAGGTGACGGCCGCCTTCAGCCAGGGATAGACGAAATAACCCGCATCGACCTGATAGTTGTTCAGATCGTTGTCAACACCCCGGCTCCAGGCTGCACCGCCGGTGAAGCTGCCGTAGTTTCCGGCAATATCGACACCGTAAACGGTCCGGTTGTTCTTGTACCCGTAAGAGGAGGAGCTGAAGATTCCGGGCAGCGCATTGACTACGCTCGCACCGATCTCAAGAGAATTGTCGAGGCCGATATACTCGTTGCCGTAGGTTCCGCCTGCACCGCTCAGCACGCCTGCACCGCCGATTTTGAATTCTGCGCGGGCATATTTGATGTCATCGAGACCATTTGTCGTACTGGAATTCAACGCCTGGTCCGTGCCATTGCTGACTGCTCCGGCATAGAATCGGAAGCCTCCCGATTTTTCGCCTGTAGCATAGGCAAGCTCGACACCGGCACCATTTGACGGAGGAAGAATAGCTGACCAGGTAGCCTCGTCTTCACCGCTCGACATGAAGCTGAACTGATTACCTACGCTGAGCATGAGTCCCGGAGTGAATGTCCATGTACCGCGGAAACGGGCCACGATATTGTTGGCGCTCACCTTGTTATTATTACCGGCCGCAAATCCTTCGAACGAGCCGAAAAAGCCGATATTGCTGCCGATCGTTCCACCGTAAAGGATACGGGCATCGAAAGGACCTGCCCAGTCTGCAACCTGGCCCGTTTTTACCTGACCATTTTTAGCTCCACTCTTGTACTTTATCTCATCGGCATAGTTGAAGAGCGGACCGGTTACGAAGATTGCGACCGGCGCAAAACCAGGGATGTCGGTAGGCCAGGGTGAGCTTGGAAAGGATTTTTTCCAGCCGTCAGACCCCATTTTTGTCTGCTCCTGTTTTGCATGATCCTCATCCTCTCCACCCGGCCAGCGATAGCCGTTTGCCTTGAAAGCTTCACCGAAAGCGTTCCTTGCTGGGAAACCTGCGTGACAGGTGTAACATGAGGTCTGGTATTTTCTTGCAAAGGCAGGTATTGCCTGGCTGTCCTGGCTCCAGAACAGCATAGGCACCATACCGAGCGTAGCGAGTGATGCAATTTTAACGACGGACTGTCTCTTCATAAACCTCTCCACATTTAGACTTTTTATTGTTTGTTGTTGTTTTTACTTAACCGCTTTACTACTGAAAAGACGCATACAATTCCCTCGGGTAACACATGGCACCGAAAAAGCGCAACCCGGATGAAACCCGTTCTGGATCGAGCGAAACCGGACACTCAACCAGGCCGGCGGATATTTGATATAGAGACCCTTGAACTATCAGGATATGCGGGATGAAAGACGACACGAGCGTTAACAACCGCCACCATACTTCCTTATCAACAGAAACCGCAACGTGGAACTTGCAATCGGAACGATAACAATCAAACAGCAGAAACAACCAAAAACCAGATCAATCGATAACAATCAGGACAAAAAAAAGTTGGAGTCAGACCGGAAACCATCACTAATCACAATAAAAGACGACACAATAAAATCGCCGTTTTTCAGGCGAACGTAAGATTGCCGAGAGGTACGTTTTGCTCAAGCAATCTGTCTTAACTTAAACCTTGGGGTCAATTAAACGAGGAGTTCAACTTATGCCACAACAGAATTATAACGATCGTTAATATTCTTTGCAAAAAAAAAATTGAACTCAATAAAAAAAACTCAAATTTTCTTAAATCAACTGCCCCGCAGCAAGTTTTGGGGTGTTGATTAATATTTGATTGATGCTTTCAGAAAGCATAACTTCGGGTAATGCACCCGAAGAGAATTCAAACAAATCTCAATCACTTCGGAAGAATATTAAACAATTGTTAAAAACTTCCAAATTTTTCCAAAAAATAATTTAATCCCGTTATCCTGGGGTCAGGAAATTGGGCAGCTTCAATCTTCTGCTGAAATATCGAAAAGCTGCCGGTATCATCACACTTCACATACCTAACCAAAAGATCAGTATAATAAAAAAAGGTTACAATTGTTATTTGCTAAACGCTGCCGACACTGTTATATTTCTTTGCTGCAAAAAGCGAATGTTATCACTATCTTCTTTTTAAAAAATAACTTGTGCGCATTCCCGCTCTTTGCAGACAAAGCCTTTTTCCCTCCCATCCTGGCTATGGGACCTGGATACGAAAATTCTTCTCACTCATCGTGATGAATAAAAGTCCATTTGACAAACCGGATATCCCCGGTATGTCAGCATTTTGTCTTTAAGAAAAAACTTTTCGAGCCGGAGAGCGGTTCATAACCCAAAATTCCGGGTTCTCTGGTGAACTTTCTAATTGCACTCAAGGTACAGGAACAATTCTATTATGGCAGATGTCAGTCGTCCGTGGTTCAAGGAACCATGGAAATTCAAAGAGTCCATCGTTGTATCGGCAGCAACCGTTCTTGCCGGTTTTATCATTCAGTTTGCAGCTGGCGGACACGGCATACCGCAGCCGCACCTGCCGGTCAACGCCATTGCACTCGCGGTGTTTGCCGCAGCCGTTATCGGTACGGGAATCGCATTGAAAAGCAATCCGCTCGTAAAATGGCTCGGGAGCATCCCGCTCGGTCTCTGCCTGATCCTCGCGGTTGCCATACTTTCACTCATCGGCGGCGTTGTCCCTCAGGATACAGCACCGGCCGGATCACTCGCAGCAGGCTTCGGCTTCAACCGTATTTTTTCAAGCTGGCCTTTTGCCCTGACCGTGCTTTTCTTCCTCCTGAACCTCGGGCTCGGGCTCTCATGGAAACTCGTTCCTTTCAAAATGCAGAACCTGCAGTTCATCCTCTTCCATGCAGGGTTCTGGATCGCTCTTGGCTGCGGCATATTCGGCAGCACCGACCTTCAGCGCCTCGTCGTTCCGATCGACGAAGGCAAGGCAAGCAATGTCGGTTTGACGATGGAGAGCGAAGAGCCGCATCAGCTGCCGTTTTCAATTTTTCTGCATGATTTCTCTCTCGAGGAGTATACTCCAAACGTCCTGCTCTTCGATCCGGCCACCGAGGAACAGACCAATTTCGAAGCACGTAAAGGTGCAACGGCAACATGGAAAGGAAACAATGCCGAACTGGTCGACTTCCTTCCATCCGCCCTGCCGACCGAGGACGGAAGCCTGAAGCCGGCAGACCCTTCCGCCGGAGTGCCATTCGCGAAAGTCAGGATCACTTCTGACGGGCACTCCGAAGAGTCGTGGGTCGGCATCACCAACCCTGCAAGAAAGCCTGAACCTGTCAAGATCGGCAGACTTTTCGTGCTGCTCTGGCCGGGAAATCCGAAATCTTTCCGCTCGGCCGTAACGGTGCAGGATGACAAAGGACATACCGTCATGGCGAACCTCGAGGTCAACAAACCGGTAGATTTCAATGGATGGAAACTTTACCAGATGGGATACGATGAAAAAGCCGGAAGGCAATCGAAGCTCAGCCTTATCGAGGTAATCCATGATCCCTGGCTTCCGGCGGTCTATACCGGCTTTTTCATGATCATGGCTGCAAATGTTCTGTTTTTCTGGAATGGCATCAAACGTTCAAAGGTCTCATAATGGCAATAGATTTCAACACAGCGGCAATAGCCGCCATGGCCCTCTGGGCCGCAGGCGCAATACTTGGCATCTTCTCGGTTAAAAACGCCGGATTGAAGCTCCCCGGAATTATACTCTCTCTGGTCGGCTCGGCAATTATCGCAGGATATATCGCCTTGTACTGGAATTTCCTCGGGCGGCCGCCACTGAGAACGCTCGGTGAAACGAGGCTCTGGTATGCGGCGCTCATCCCGATTGTCGGTTTCATCGTGGAATTCCGGTGGAAAATCGGATGGCTCAAGTACTACTGCATGTCGCTCGCATCGTTTTTCCTCATCATCAACTTGATACACCCGGAGGTGTTCGACAAAACGCTCATGCCAGCCCTGCAGAGCCCATGGTTCGTTCCGCATGTCGTCGTTTACCTTGTCGGGTATGTCTTTCTTGCAGCCGCTTCAACCGCCGCCTCGCACAATGTCTATCTCGAATTGCGCTCGAAAAACAACGATGCCGGAGTAACGGTTGCGCATTACCTCTCCATGCTCGGTTTCGTTTTCCTCACCTTCGGGCTGATTTTCGGAGCGCTCTGGGCGAAAGAAGCCTGGGGACATTACTGGACATGGGACCCGAAGGAAACATGGGCGTTCCTTTCATGGCTCGCCTACCTTGCGTACCTGCATGCAAACAGCTACAAGATCGACCGCAGTAAGCTGCAGTGGTACCTTGCGCTTTCATTCATCGTGCTGCTCGTCTGCTGGTTCGGTGTGAACTACCTGCCATCGTCGCAGAACAGCGTCCATACCTACACAAAGGGATAACACCTTTTTAACCTGCACGGCTACCAACGGGGAAAGCCGTGCAGATTCATACTATCAGGATTACCCAAAAATATTATCTCCTTGATTTTGAAAAAAAACTGATAACACTTACTCTTTATTAAGAACACTATTACTCTTTACTGAACAACGCCCTCATTTCCTTACCGGACAGGGCTGTTGCCGGTTTTTTTCGAGTTAAATCTGTCCAGGCTCTTGCCTTTGCAAGCTCTCAGTTCAAGAGACATATCAGTTCACGATGTTTCATACGAACAGAGTCAGATCATCAAAACCAAGCCGCTGGAGGCATTGCAAATGAAACGATTCTTCAAACATGTTCTGACGGTAATGATGGTGCTCGTTACCTGTGCCGTTTATACCATTCCCGTTCTCGGTGAAGAACAATGGACCGTGACGAAAGAAGGGGTGAAAATATGGAACCAGACCCACGCATCAGACGCATCGGCAAGCTGGTCGGGCAGCACCGACAAGAACGGCTATGCTGAAGGTGACGGGCTGTTGCAATGGTTTGTCAAGGATAAACCCGAAGAAAAGTATGAAGGAACGATGCGCAAGGGCAGACAGAACGGTAAAGGAGTTTACACCTGGCCTAACGGCGACAAATTCGAAGGGAACTTTGACGATGGCAGATTCAAGGGAAAAGGAGTGTATACGTGGTCGAATGGTGAACGGTACGAAGGCGACTTTGTCAAAAGCAAATTTCATGGCAAAGGGGTAAAAACCTGGGCGAGCGGTGCACGATATGAAGGAGACTTTGTCAACGGCAAGCGGACCGGCAAGGCAATTTATATCAACTCCAATGGAGACCGCTACGAAGGTGACTACATCGATGGCAAATTCCATGGAAAAGGAATATTGGCCCTGGCGAACGGTGAACGGTACGAAGGAAATTTTGTCGATGACAAACGGACCGGCAAGGGAGTGTACACATGGCCGAATGGCGAACGGTACGTGGGACTTTTCAAAGATAACATTCGAAACGGCAAAGGTGTTTATACATGGCCTGACGGCGAGAAGTACGATGGTGAGTATGTCGATGGAAGACGCCAGGGCCGCGGAACGTTCTACTATAACAACGGCAAGATCGACAAAGGCCATTGGGCCGATGATGAATTTGTCGGCCCGTGATTAACCGGAAGGTGTATTTATCGAAGACACAACCGATTGATATAACAAGTTTTGAATCGCATCTGCGCCAGTGACAACTGTACCGTGTGTTATATCGCTTTAATTTAAAACCTCTTACAACTCAAAGTCATCTTCTCACAATAATGAGGTACTTAAAAAATTTTTGCGTTGCACAAAATCTTTAGTACTTTTCTTGCAAAGGATTGGGCTTTTCCCGGTCGACAAAAAGGCTTTGGACTATCTCCGAGGCCTTTTTGTTTTTATGGAAAAATTTTTCTGTTAAGCTCTTTACTTTTGAGAATTTCGTATGTCCTGTTTGATTGCGTTGGCCTTAAATACTGTAGAGCAAGGGGCCTTGCAACAAGATCGGCAATCTGTAATCCGGTAGAGTTACTGACTTTCGGCACGAAAATGGGTTCAAATTTCATCCTCTGAAAATCACCCGTTTTATAGTACCAGTCACACTGGTTATCACAAATACGCCGAAACTCAACAACGGCAATCATACCCTTTACATGACTATTGGGCAGAATTGAATTCAACTAACTTTTTCCAGTCGATTGCACCTACATCACTGCAATATTCTCGCATGAATTCCCCGGTAAACATGTTGATACTCTGTGCATAGGATTGCTGAAAATCATCGTTTTTTTCTCTTGCTTTATGCCCAAGTGGCTCTATGATTTCCGTGTACAATTCTGGATTACCTGATATGAAAGACCAGAAAGCTTGACCGCAGTACTTGAAATAATCACCTTTGTCTGGATTTCTGTCTTTGCCATAACAACAGCCATTAACAGCCATAATGCGTAACCCTGAACTGCTGGTACGGAGAGTTCTTGCTGCGGTTCTGAAGTCAGCCTTCATCTTCTTGATCTGACTCGAATTCCCCCAATTTGGCCCTGACTTGATGTTTACGATAAACCGTTGATTATCGTTATCAAATTCAAGATCAATACCTTCTATACCAGATTTCCATCCGCCAAAAACCTTTCCATTTATAAAGATCGCGAGGCCCTCAAGCCAATCACCGAAAATAGTTTCCTCATTCGATGAAATGTGAGCATCCACTAGACCTCGCACAATCTGCTCAGCAGTTAGAACATATTTAGCCTTATAAAGATAGGGATTTTTACGTTTCAGGACTTTAGAAAGGCTCAAGCCATCAAGACTTGCAATCCGTTTCCGATGAAATGTACTAATGTTCTCTTCAACGTACCTCGATACGTCTTTCAGGGATAGTGGAGTCATAGCCATTCTGTTTTTCCAGCAGATAAAGTTCTACTGGTTTAAGCTCGTTTTTTACCATATAGTAGTACTCGGGCACGATCTCTATTCCGATGGAGTTTCTTTTCATCCTCTTCGCTACCACATTGGTGGTGCCGGACCCCATGAATGGATCAAGAACAGTATCCCATTCTTTAGTGAACAATTTGATGAACCATTCAGGAAGTCCTTCAGGAAAAGCGGCACTGTGACTTTTATTGCTGCACTCTGTAGCTATATGGAGGACGTTCGTCGGATAAGCATTGTCTCGATCAAGCCAATTAGAAATATTTTTACCGAAGCCACTCCCAACTTTAGATTCATCTCTGGTCATGTCTGTTTCACTGAGCTTTTTCAGGCGACTTTTTTTCCACTCACCCATTGGAACCATGACCTTTTCCTGATACATTGCAAATTGCTTGCTCTTGTTAAATTGTATCAACCTTTCCCACGAATCCCTGAACCGGTTAGGCCATTTTCCCGGATAGCAGTTCTTTTTGTGCCAGATAAATTCTTCGGTCCATAACCACCCCTGTAGCCTTTTCATTGCTAGGATGAGCTCCATTACATAGGTGCTTCGTTCTCCATTGACAACTTTTTCTTTGATGTTCAGGACAAAAGTTCCTGTTGGCTTGAGAACCCTCAGCAATTGCTCGGATATCGGTAAAAACCACTCGACATACTCGTCCGGATGAATCCCACCATAAGAGTTTTTTCGCTGGTCAGCATACGGTGGAGACGTGAAAATCAGATCCACAGAATTCTCCTGCAGTTTTTTCAAGACATCCAGACAGTCGCCAAGGTAGAGATCGGTATTTATTTCCATCATTCAAAGCAAAAAATAGTCGTATAAACTGTTATAATGATTTCCTAAGACCACAATTTTTCAAAACTAGCTGGATTCAACACCTGTTCATTATTTGAAAGCAGAAAGAACAGAAGATTAAACGTCAGACACTTTATTGCATTTGTTATAGATGCTCTTGACTCTGACATAATATAGTAAAACCACAGCGCAGTTTCAGAGCTATGTCGTTTTAGCAATCATGATGCAAAATGGCTTAAGCCTTGATTAAGCGCGAAAAGCCTTGTGAATGCCAAGCTTTTCACGATACTGTTCTCACCTATTGAAAACATGGACATTTGAATTGACCCAGTACCCATAATTGAAAAGGTCATTAGTAAATGCGTCAACATCAAAGTCAACGGGATTGATCCCGGCTTATTCCATTGTTGAATTACATGTATAAAAACCCTCTTTTTGTATACATATCAAGGATAACATGCCTACATTTTCCATCTTTTCTATACATATTCATTCTCTTTTCTTCTAAAAGCCTATGTCTTTTGTCGTCCATAAAAGACATTTACGCGCATAACACATCACAACAATAATAACGATAAAGTTTTAAAAGATATTGGGTATAGCTGTTCAAGAGGATTTAAAGAATATTTTATTTCCCGATGCAGAAGCGCTCAAAAATCAGATTGAGTATCTCCTCATTGACAACCTTTCCTGTGATTTCCCCGACATAGTCGAGCGAGGAACGGAGCTCGAAGGCGATCAGTTCGGTGCCTTCCCCGCTGTCGATAAGCATTTTCGCGTTTTCGAGCGCGTCCGACGCGTTGCGGAGCGCTTCATAATGGCGCAGGCTGGTCACGAGCACGCTCGCTTCATGGATCTTGTCGAGCCCTTCGACCATGGATGCCATCAGGTGCAGCAGACCGTCGAGCCCGATACCTTTCGCAGCGGAAATGCCGCAGACCTCGCATCCGGCAGCATTGTGAAGCATGGCAATCCGCTCCGAAGCATCCGCAACCAGGTCGATCTTGTTGGCAGCTACGATCATTCGGGCTTCAGGGTATTCCTCCTGAAATTGCCGTATCCGGGAAATATCGCCTGAAAGCTTCTCCCCGGAGATATCGACGAGATAGAGTATCAGGTCGGCTTGTGAAATTTTCCGGTAGCTCCTGATTACACCTTCGTGCTCGATCTCTTCCCCGGTATCGCGAAGCCCGGCCGTATCGGTGAGACGGAACATGGTCTTTTCGTGAATGAAGCACTCTTCGATATAGTCTCGCGTGGTACCGGGCATATGGCTAACGATCGCCCGCTCTTCGCCAAGCAGTGCGTTCAGCAGTGTCGATTTGCCGGCGTTCGGTTTCCCGGCGATAACCGTCGAGACGCCCTCTTTCAGCAGACGGCCGTGCCGGTAGGAATCGATCAGCTTCTGCAGCTCCTCCTGAAGGGTTGCAAGTTCCTCGTCGAGCTCGCGGCGGCTCTGGAACTCGACATCTTCTTCGCTGAAATCGAGTTCGAGTTCGAGCAGGGCGCATGAATGGAGCAGGCGCTCCCTCATGTTGTCGAGGCGGGCGGACAACGTGCCCTGCATCTGCGTGACCGCTGTCCTGAACGCCGATTCCGTCCGTGCATGGATCATCTCCCCGATAGCCTCGGCCTGAAGCAGATCGATCCGGCCGTTCAGGAATGCACGTCGCGTGAACTCCCCCGGTTCCGCCAACCTGCACCCCTTGTCGAGCAGCACCTGCAGGATATGCTTCACCACGACCGGCCCGCCATGGCAGCTGAATTCGATCGAGTCTTCCATGGTGAAGGAGTTCGGCGACCTGAAAACAAGCGCGATAACCTCGTCGATCAGCCCGTCGCGGTCATGCATGGTACCGAAATGGGCCCTGTATCCTTTGGACCGTGAAAAGAGGAAGTCCCGATCACCAGCTTTCCTGAAGACCCGCTGGGCTATATCGAAAACCCCCCTGCCGCTGATACGTACAACCGCAAGCGCTCCGGCCCCTACCGGCGTGGCGATGGCGGCAATTGCTTCTCCCTGGTCGATACGGACGGTCTGTGCAGTCATGAAGGTGTAATAGAACGTTATGTTGGACGTATGACGATCTGATCGGGCAGTATCCCGTCAGGTGTTTCAATCGCGGAAACTATGATCCGGGCAACCTCCTCGGGCTTCATGAGTTTTGCCGGATGCAAGGGAGAATCCTTGTAAAATGCGGTATCGACCGATCCCGGAAAAATACAGCAGACCCTTACGCCGAATAGCCGAAGCTCCTCCATAAGCGATTCGGATAAACCCGCCAGGCCGAATTTCGTCGCACAGTAAGCCGAGCCTCCCTTGAATCCATGCCTGCCGGCAATGGAAGCGATATTCACGATCATGCCGAACTGCCGCTTCTTCATAAGAGGAACAACCTTTTTCGAACAAAGAAAAGCCGCTGTCAGGTTCACATCCACTGCCCGCTGCCACATTTCAGGAGTGATGGTCTCGATATCGCCGAACACTCCGATTCCGGCATTGTTGACGAGCAGGGAAATATCCGGGTGGCGTTGCCTGATCGAGGCAAAAGCCGCATCGATGTCACCGGAAAATGAAAGATCGGTCTCTAACCATGTGAATGCCGGATGTGAGATTTCCGTCTCCCTGCGGCTCAGCCCGTAAACCACCGCGCCTTTTTCGAGAAGAACTTTCGCCGTATTATACCCTATGCCGGAACTCGACCCGGTCACGACGGCAACCTTGTCTCTGATTTCCACAGTTTCAGGTGTTGAAAGTTTAACGATGCTTCACTAAAGTATAATGAATAGCTGAAAGAAAGAGTAAATTCCGCATCAGTTGCGGGAACAACACAAAAGCTGCGATGCATGCATGATATGACACCTGTAGGGACGATGAAAGCGGAAATTCTGCTCCGGAAAGAAAGAACGCTTCCCGAAGAGTTTGAAAGGGTATTGAAACTGGTGAAAGTTCTGCGGCAGGAATGCCCCTGGGACAGGAAGCAGAACGCGGAATCCCTGGCACACCTGCTGCTCGAGGAAAGCTATGAGCTTGTTGACGCGATAGACCGAAAAGATGTCGATGAACTGAAAAAAGAGCTTGGCGACCTTTTTCTGCACCTCTGTTTTCAGGTCGTGCTTGGTGAAGAGAACGGCAGCTTTTCCTTTCACGACGTCTTCGAAGCCCTCTGCACGAAACTCATCAGCCGGCATCCGCATGTTTTCGGGGAGACTTCGGCTGAAACCGAACAGGAGGTGCTGAAAAACTGGGAATCCCTGAAAATGAAGGAGGGGCGCAAGAGCCTGCTCGACGGTGTGCCGAAGGCCATGTCGGAACTCCTTCGCGCCTACCGCGTTCAGAAAAAAGTATCCGGTGTCGGTTTCGACTGGCCCGACAGCGAAAGCGTGCTCGAAAAGCTTGCCGAAGAACTTGAGGAACTGAAACATGCCGGAAACAGGGAGGAACAGGAAGAGGAGTTCGGAGACCTGCTCTTCACCATCGTCAACTACAGCCGCTTCCTCGGGGCAAACCCGGAAGATGCCCTGCGCAAATCCACCAACAAGTTCATGGGACGGTTCCGCAAAGTCGAAGAGACAGTTGAAGCTTCCGGCCGCGAATGGCAGGATTACACCGCCGAAGAGCTCGACAGGCTCTGGAACGAAGCGAAAAAAAGAGAATGCTGAAGAGAAACTATCGACTGGAACTACCTGTTGAAATACTGCAGGGAATTGGGAGTGTTTCTCGGTGACTCCGAAACAATAAGGAAAATTGATGGAATGCGATGAAAAGTTCGTCATCGGAAATACTCGCATTACGTGAAAAAATGAACCGTTTCAATGAATGGGAACGTTCGCAAACGATTCAACTCACCGAACAGGAACGATTCCTGCAGTTCATCGATCTGTTCGAAATTGCAATGCAATTCGATGACGAAATTATAGAACGCGCCCACCGGGAACATCTCGTTCCGTTTGCCCGGCTTGCCCGGGCGATAGCCATGAAAAACACCTGACACATTCAGTCAGGAGCAGGACTGGAATATTGTTTCGATAAACACACCTGCAGATTCAAGGTATTCAGAGGCAGCTTCGTGCCCTCCGCTGAACGTGCAGGATACATGATCGACACCGGCATCATGGAGACGGGAACAATCTTTTTTGAAGTTTTCCTCTCTATAGATCGGGTCTCTGCTTCCCCTGGCGATATGCACCTTCCCCATCCGGTCTCTTAGCTCAAGCTCGGGTGGAATATCCCCGCCAAGCAGCATCACTCCTGAAGCACGATGCTTTCCAGAAAGAGCTGCACGGCATGCCATGCCCGTACCCTGTGAAAAACCGTGAAAGACGAGTTTGATCCCCGAATACAGGACCCTTTCGATAACCGCCTCGACATAGCGTACATTTTCTTCGATGCGCGTTTCCCGCTGGCGGCTGGTCATCCAGCAGGCACCGGGGTCCCCTTTCGGCGTATAAAACGGATGAAGCGCCTCGATGGAACAGAGTGTGCATGTTTCCGATCCGGGAATCGAAGCGAGCAGAGCAAGCTCGTCCTCAGCCGTCTGCCCGTAACCATGGAACCCGGCAATAAGCAATTCTGAACCTGTCTGCAGGGGCTTGCGAATGAGATACCTGCCGTTCACAATGGTCTGGATGGAAAACTCTTCCATGAAGATCGATGACTATGAAACGGTGAAAAAAAGAAACGGGCCCGGCTCATTTGCGGAGACAGGCCCGTTTGCATGATTCGATCTCAGGATTCGAGGATCTTCAGGATTCCCCTGAGCGGAATATCCACCCACTCCGGCCTGTTGTTGAGCTCGTAGTTCAGCTCGTAAACCGCCTTGTTCATCAGGTAGGCCCTCATGAGATGCTCGCGCTGATCCTGTTCCGCAGGCACAATATTGCTGTCGGCAGTCTTCTCGAAATAGGTGTCGATGAAATGCTGGCCCACATAAAAGCCCCAGCGGTCAGCCCAGGGTTCGAGCAGTGCCCGGTCTTCGGTGCGGAAAACCGTGCTTCCTTTGTGCAGCACATTGAAAGCCGCATAATCGAACGAGCGAAGCATGCCGGAAATATCTCGGAACACCGAACGCTTGATCTTTCTCTCGGAAAGCGATTTGGCCGGTTCACCCTCGAAATCGATGATGGCGAAGTCCTTGCCGGTATAGAGCACCTGGCCGAGGTGGTAATCGCCATGTATCCTGATCTTGAGGGAATCGATTTTCTCTATCCTGACCGGATCGAACTGCTGCAGAAGCTGCTTGTGCTTCTGCAGGAGCTGGTTGCAGAGGTGCTGCTGTTCTTCGGAAAGCTTGGATTTGATCTCCCGGATCAGGATAACCGTACGCTTCACCTGCTCGCACATCGCCTGGTAAATCGACCGCTGGTAGAGCGTTGTAAACGGCTCCGGCGCAAATGCAGGATCGTTTTCAAGCGACGCGAGCGAAAGATGCATTTCGGCCGTGCGTTCGGCAAGTTTCTCGATCATACCGAGCCAGGCTTCACCAAGCAGTTCATGCATGACGGCAGGAAGTTTGACCGGGTCGCCGCTCAGCCGAGGAAGCTCCGGAAGCGAAATGCCGGTATGTATCCTGGCAAGGACATCATCGTAATAACGTTTCACATAGCCGAGCGAGAGCTGCCACGCATCACCCTCGTTCGGAACATAATTCTGCAGGATACCGAGCGAAAAACGGCTGGCACGGTTCTGGTCATAGGTCAGCGATCCAAGATAACGCGGCAGGTTCCTGAAGGATGTCCGGTCGCTCAGCGCACTGCACATCTCCACTTCCGGAGAGACGCCATTTTCTATCCTGCGGTAAAGCTTGAAGCAAAGCTCGTTATGGTACCTGATCGAAGTATTGGTCTGTTCGGCACCCATGAGTTCAGGTTCGACCTCACCGTTGGCGAGTTTCTCCTGCAAAGCTTCAACAGCAGTGGATTTGACACCGGATACGAGACCCGATTTTCCCTTCCAGGCATCACGGCCTGCAAGCAGCTGGAACAACTTGCTGAGGAATTGGTTATCATAGGTCGCATCGCAGAGGTACCCTTCTTCATCACCCACTACGGCCCGTGCAATGACCCGCTTGCGGAAACTGTCATCCCCGGAACTGATCGAGGAAACCGGAGTGAAAGAGACCGGAAGCTGGTAAAGCTCATTTTCTCCGCTGGCATAGTAGACTTCTGTGACAAGAAGCTTCGCCTTGTCGATGCCGGTAACCGGAATGGTATCTACGATGGCGATGCGCATGATCGTCCTTGCCTTGCCGCCGAACCAGCGGCTTGCACGGTAATACCTGGGAAGGATTTCCGTTTCGAGCATTTCCCTTGTTTTGCCGGCAAACAGCAGCTGCCAGCGCGAGACACAGGCGAACGGTTTGTCCATGCTCGGCTGCCCTTCAGCGCCTTCGGTATCTTTCACGAGTTTCAGCCAGAAATACCCGTAGGAGCCAAGGGCGACCATGTAGGGAGTTTTCCGGATTTTCGGGAAGCGGTTCATACTGAAAACCTCTTCGGGTATATACCCTTCGAAGTGCGAAAGATCGAACATGACGGCCTGAGCGTTCCGCGAAAGGTTCACAACCGTCAGGATGGTCTCGTCCTCGTATCGCCTGATGAAGCTCAGCACCTTCGGATTGTTCACCTGAATGAACTCGATGGTGCCCCGGCTGAGCGATTTATACCGGCGGGCCGTCGCCAGGGTATGGCGCATCCACCAGAGCAGCGAATTCACGTTGCTCTCCTGCACCTCGACGTTCACCGCCTCGTAATGGTATTCCGGATCGATGATGACCGGAAGGAGCAGCTGCTGGGGGTTCGCGCGCGAAAACCCTGCATTGCGGTCGCCGTTCCACTGCATCGGCGTGCGGACACCGTCGCGGTCTCCAAGGTAGAAGTTGTCACCCATTCCGATCTCGTCGCCGTAGTAGAGTACCGGCGTTCCCGGAAGGGAGAGCAGCATGATGTTCATCAGCTCGATCCGGCGCCGGTCGTTGTTCATGAGCGGTGCGAGGCGGCGCCTGATACCGAGGTTGATCCTCGCTTTAGGGTCCCGGGCATAGACCCTCCGCATGTAGTCGCGCTCCTCGTCGGTCACCATTTCGAGGGTCAGCTCGTCATGGTTGCGAAGGAAGGAAGCCCACTGACAGGTTTCAGGTATTTCGGGCGTCTGTTCGAGAATGTCGATGATGGGGAACCGGTCTTCCATGGCAAGCGCCATGTACATCCTCGGCATGAGCGGAAAATGGAAGTTCATGTGGCACATGTCGCCCGTACCGAAATATGCCGCGGAATCTTCCGGCCACTGGTTGGCTTCGGCAAGCAGCATCCTGTTGGGATAGTGCTCATCGACGTAGGCGCGGAACTTCCGCAGGAATTCGAAGGTCTGCGGGAGATTTTCGCAGTTGGTACCTTCGGCCTCGTAAAGGTATGGGACGGCATCGAGCCTGAGACCGTCGACACCCATGCCGAGCCAGAAATCGAGCACATCGAACAGTGCACGCTGCACCTCCGGGTTCTCGAAATTCAGGTCGGGCTGGTGATGGAAGAAGCGGTGCCAGAAATACTGTCCCGCCACAGGATCGTAAGTCCAGTTGGAAGCCTCGAAATCCTGGAAAATGATACGGGTTTCGGAATACTTGTTCGGGTCGTCGCTCCAGACATAGAAATTACGTTCCGGCGAACCTGCAGGCGCCTTGCGCGCACGCTGGAACCAGGCATGCTGGTCGGAGGTATGGTTCACCACCAGCTCGGTGATGACCTTCAGGCCGCGGCTGTGTGCCTCATCGAGAAATTCCCTGAAATCTTCGAGTGTTCCATAATCAGGGTTGACTGACATGTAATCAGCAATATCGTAACCGTCATCCCTCAGCGGCGAAGGATAGAAAGGAAGAAGCCAGATAGCCGTAACCCCGATGCTTTCGAGATAACCGAGCTTCTGCCGGAGCCCCTGGAAATCGCCGATGCCGTCGTTGTTGCTGTCGTAGAATGTCTTTACATGCGCCTCGTAAATAATCGCGTCCTTATACCAGAGCGGTTCGGGTTGATACATTGTAACGTCTTGTAAATATTGTTGTTAAATAAATTATCGAAAAATAATCGTCAGGTTAGCATGACTCGGAAAATATGGGCCGGCACCACATGCGGGTTCACTTCGATATAGTTCCATTCTCCGTTCCATTCATAGCGGCTGCCTGTCAGCAGGTCTTCGACCGCAAAACGGTGATCGTGCGGTTTCCGGAACATCTCGAGCGGAAACCTGAGCCATCCGTTCTGCATGGCATTCGGATCAAGATTGACGACCGTCAGAATGATGTTGCCGTCATCCTCCGAACGCTTCACATAGCCCATCAGCATCCCGTGCTCCTGGCCGGGTGCTGAATCGATGCGCACAAAAGCGAGATCGTTCGTCTGCTGAAGTGCGGGGTTCTCCTTGCGGATCCGGTTGATGCGGGTTATTTCGGCCCTGATATTTCCCGGACGGTCGAGGTCCCACCGCTTTATCTCGTATTTTTCCGAATCGAGATACTCCTCCTTGCCTTCGGCTACCGGCACGTGCTCGCAGAGCTCGTAAGCCGGGCCGTACATGCCGTAGTTGGAAGAGAGCGTAGCGGCAAGCACCATACGGATGATGAATGTCGTCCGGTTCCCGCTGTGGAACTCTTCATGAAGGATATCCGGGGTGTTGGGCCAGAAATTCGGGCGCATGAAATGTTTCAGCGGTGAAGAGGTCAGTTCTGTAAGGTATTCCTGGAGCTCATGCTTGTTGTTGCGCCAGGTGAAGTAGCTGTATGACTGGCTGTAGCCGGCCTTCGCAAGCCTTGCCATGAGCTTCGGCCTGGTAAAGGCCTCGGCGAGATAGACTGTGTCTGGATAATCCTCTTTGATCGAAGCGATCGCCCATTCCCAGAATGGAAACGCCTTGGTATGGGGATTGTCGACACGGAAAATCTTCACCCCTTTGTCTATCCAGAAGAGAAAAATGCTTTTCAGCTCGATCCAGAGGTTCTTCCAGTCAGCTGTCTCGAAATCGATCGGCAGGATGTCTTCGTATCTCTTCGGCGGGTTTTCAGCAAACTGTACGGTACCGTCGGGACGCCACTTGAACCATTGCGGATGCTCCTGCACCCAGGGGTGGTCGGGAGAACACTGGAACGCGATATCGAGCGCGACGGAAATACCATGGCTTTCAGCATCCCCGACAAATGCTTCGAACTCTTCGATCGTACCGAGCTCAGGATGAACAGCCTTATGCCCGCCGTCTTTGTTGCCGATCGCCCAGCAGCTTCCGGGATCGTCCGGGACTGCCGAAAGGGAGTTGTTTCTGCCTTTGCGCTTGGCGTAGCCGATCGGATGGATCGGAGGAAGGTAGATGATATCGAACCCCATGCCCGCGATCATCGGCAGAAGGCGTCGGCAGTCGTTGAAGGTCCCGTGTCTGCGTGGCACTTCGCCCCACGAACGGGGAAATAATTCATACCATGCGCCGAACCCTGCTTTTCTCTGCTCGACCGTGACGCCGAGCTCCTTTTCATAGACAGATGCATGCGATTTGTCCGGATAAAGCTCCATTAGCCGGACAAGCTCATCGCCAAGTCCTGCAGCAACAGCATTTTGAATGTCTTCAGAATGCATGAGTGCCGCAATTTTTTTGAGTTTCACGGCATCCGCATTCGAAGCAATTGCAATTGCTCCATCTACCAGCAAAGCTCCTGTCTGCAGGTCGAGCGAAACATCCTGCCCGGCATCGACCTTTTTTGCCAAGCCTTTTTTCCATGTCAGGAAATGATCTGCCCATGCCTCGACGGTATAGAAGTACTTTCCGGGGGTTCCGACAGAAAATGAAGCTTTCCAAAGGTCATTGCCGATCGGCTCCATGGGAACCCGCTGCCATTCATCGGTTCCTTCGGGCCGGTAACAGAGTTCCGCCCGGACCGTGTCAGCGCCGTCGACGAAAATATCGGCTTCCACGGCAAGGCTGCCGCCCTCGACCGCTTTCGCATGGTACTTTCCTCCGTCGAGTTCCGGAGAAACATTTTCAATGACCACCCGCTGACGGCCGTCGAACTCCCGACTGATGCAGCTGGAGACCTTCCGGAGAAATACTGTGTCCATCTTCATTGATTCTTGTTGACTTTCGGGATTTCCCGGACATGAAACAGTTATTCCGGCCGATATACCTGATTTTGAACTGATCGGGAATCCTCCGGGACTTTTCTCATTCTACAATTATAAGTAGGGAAAATAGGAAAACTCCTTTACTTTTTTGCGTGGATATACCGCGATTTTGAAATGTCCGGAAAATCATGGAAAACCTTTCAGTGCTTTGATTTCTTGTGAAAAACATTATTCTATGTAAGTCAAATTGAAATATCAGTATATAAACAGCAGAGCAAACCATGTTTGAACCACAAAAGGAACGACTGCAGGAGATTGACAATCGCCTGGAACAGTTACGGAGGTATCTTTGACGTCGATGAACGCAAAGATAAAATTTACGACCTCGAAAAAATAACCGCCGATCCGGCATTCTGGAACGACCAGAAAGAAGCCAACAAGGTGCTCAAGGAGCTGAGCGAGCATAAATCATGGACCGAAGGGTATGAAAAGCTTCTCGCAAAAGCCATCGCTTGCAGGAATGAGCTTGAAATAGCCGAAGAGCTCGGTGACGAGAGTTTCGGTGACGAACTTTCGGCATCGATTGCATCGGTCGAACAGGAGATAGCTGCCATCGAGTTCAAGAACATGCTGTCGGGCAGGGACGATGCCGGCAACGCACTCATTACGATCCATGCAGGAGCAGGAGGCACCGAAGCCCAGGACTGGGCTGAAATGCTCTACCGTATGTACATGCGCTGGGCTGAACGCAAAGGGTACAAGATCTTCACCGACGATTACCAGGAAGGCGACGGAGCAGGCATCAAAACAGCTACTCTCGAAATCCAGGGGCCATATGCATACGGCTACCTGAAAGCTGAAAACGGCGTACACCGGCTTGTGCGTGTTTCTCCGTTCGACTCGAACGCAAGGCGGCATACCTCTTTCGCCAGCGTCTTCACCTATCCCGAGGCACCTCCAGACGCGGAGATCGAGGTCCGCAAGGATGACCTCGAACTTTCCACTTTCCGAAGCGGAGGCAAGGGCGGGCAGAACGTGAACAAGGTCGAGACCGCAGTCCGCATCAAGCATATCCCGTCCGGAATCGTTGTCAGCTGTCAGGAAGAGCGTTCCCAGTTCCAGAACAGGGAACGGGCCATGAAAATGCTCATGGCACAACTCTACCAGCGCAAGCGGGAAGAAGAGGAGTCAAAAAAACGCGAGATCGAGGGCAAGAAGAAAAAAATCGAATGGGGCAGCCAGATCCGCAGCTATGTGATGGACGACCGCCGCATCAAGGACCACCGCACGAATTACGAACGTTTCGATATCGAAAACGTGCTTGACGGCGACCTTGACCAATTCATGGAGCGGTATCTCTCTGAATTCAGCGATTGATAACCGAACCATTCAGAATCCCCTTATGCGCTTCGGCATCATCACCGATATCCATTACGCTGCCGGCCAGGATGACAGGCCTCTTCAGGAGTGCACATCCGGCTGGCAGCGCAACGGCGTAAACTTCGTCATGCAGCTCGGCGATCTTGTTAGAGGTGACAACAAGGAGGAAGCGCGCATTGAGCTACACCAGGCGAAATCAGTTTTACAGTATTTTCAGGGAAACATTTACCATGTTCTCGGCAATCATTGCCTTGCTGTCCCTGAACAGGAACTGATGCAGGAACTCGGGCTCGATATGCCCTACTATTCGTTTGTTGTCGAGGATTTCCGTTTTATTCTGCTTTACGGCATGGATGTATCGATACACCGCAAACCTGAAACCCCTGAAGACGCCGGCATGCTCGGGTATTATCTCGACCGCCCCGAACTGCATGATTACTGCGGTGCAATCGGCAAACAGCAGGAGGCATGGCTGCAGGAAGCGCTTGAAATAGCGGACCGTTCGGGAGAGAAAGTCATCATCATCTGCCATTTTCCGCTGCTGCCGGAAACGACGGATGCGAAACACGGCCTGCTATGGAACCACCGTGAAATTTACGATATCCTCTCTTCATCATCAGCCGTCAAAGCCTGCCTCGGCGGCCATTACCACAATGGAGGCTATGCAATGGCACATGGCATCCATTTCATCATACTTCCGGCATTCGTCAATCATGCCGAACACCCCTCCTTCCGCTCAGGCTCGGTGGAACTGGAGCGTTCGAAAATGGTGATCCGCAACCAGCACAATGAAATCTTCTACGATCTTGACCTGAAACAAGGTCTCATACAGTAATCGATATCATGGCTCCAGATTTCCCGTTATCGGCAGAATTGACTTCATTGCCTAATCCGGGATCGACAAGGCGAACAACTGCATATCGATGAAGCCGGGAATATCACGTTCATCGACTTCGAGACTTGTATCCCGGCCACCGAACAGATAGGTGAAGTTTGTCACGGCACCTTTGACAACCAGTGACGTTTCGCCGAGATGGCAGAGTTTCGTGGGGTTCTGAAGCTCAGGCATCTGTTGCACTTTGTTTATCTGCCTTGAAGTTCCTGCCTGCCATTCACGCCATGACTCCCTTTTTTTTCCGCAGCAGCTCATTTCAACCAGTGTTATCGTTAGGTTCATTCCGTTTTTCACGGCTGGTCGCCTGCTCGAGAAGCGATGCCGAACCAGACAAGGCCAGCCAGAAGAGGACTCCTTCCGGAACATCCCTTGCCATGAAAACAGCGAAAGGCACGGAAATCCACATGCTTGAACAGTAGAAACAGTCCATTGCCCGGCCGGCCATGCTGTCACCCAGCAAAGCCCTGAGACGGACAACGAGGTCCCACGGTCCGTCCTCAGCCACGATCAGGTGCGTCATGCGCCATACCGCAAGCGAACCAAGTACGAACAGCATTTCAACAGACAAGGGAGGAAACATAGAACCGTCTGGATAAATACAGGTGCGGCAGAAATCATGTTGCCGCACCTGTTTGTTGATATTCAACGTGACAGAGTGTTATCAATCACGATTGATGACGGCAACACCGATCGACTGATCATAATAAATGTAAACAACATCTTTATACCAATCCGGAGGGACAAGATTTTCGCCCCATGCTCCAGATGGATTTATTGCCCGACTGTTTGCTCTGCATCCAAATGAATAAGCCCCCTCTAATGCAGTATGATTGAGTTTATACCGCTGATACAGAGTATCCACGTTATCGGTTGATGAATCGTACCAATGCGCAGGATTATTATAAGGATCACTTGTTGTTACAAATGCTCCACCACCACAACCACTGCTTACCAGATAAGCATCGCGGAAGTGATTGGCCGAAACACTGACTTCATAAACCAGCTCGATATCCTGTGGCACCCCTGATTTGTTTCTGCTGATCGTAGGACAGGGTATTCCGAGGAGATTACGCAATTTGCTGTCATCCTCCCCTGCAAACTTCCATGCCCATCGTGTAACCGTTACTGTCGGCGCAGTATTGTCCGACTGGATGGCAACTTTGGACGAATAAGCGATATTGTTTTTTGAAGCATCTCCGATCTCAAGCATAAGAATTGTTTTCCCAAGGGTCGGCGGCGCCCAGTCAAGAAGGAGGTTCGGAAACATGAGATCCTCTCTGTTGACAGGATTTGAAGCGGAATCGAGAGGGTCCACCTTATACCACCCATTGGTATCCGAACTGATGAGAATCGGAGATCCTCCCGTTTTATGATAATTGTTCCAGGCAAGGCCGGTAATCGCTGAAAAATTGGTACCGCCATCCACGCTTTGCAGAATACGATAATTCACCGCCTTTTGTATTTTTACACAACCGGATAATTGCAGATACCCGCAGAAAGGTGTTTGAGCTGCATCTACAGGAACAGGTCTGTTGGGTCGCAAGGCATATCCGCTGACTGCATCAAAATAACTATAATCATAAAGAGGCATGAACCCGGCAAACAGAATGGCTGGCTCTTTATCGCAAGGAATATCGTCCTTATTCGGCACTCCGCAAGCACGGCTCTCCCTTGCGATCTGACTTGCTGTCAGCGTGACATCAGGCAGAGGATCTGCGTCCCACCTTACATCGAAGAAGCTTTCCGAATATATGTTTTCTTGTATTCCATCTCCGTTCACATCCTGCGTCACACGGAAGGTTATGTCAGGCACATCGCGAAAGATATGCCATTCCGGCATCAGAATATCGTAACAACGAAGGAACGGCCCTATATACTTTTTCGGGTCAAATCCGGCTATTTCTTTAGCGGAATAATCCAGACCAAGCTTCATCGCAACTGCAGACCGGATCCCATCTAAAGCCGATGCGCCTTTAGCGGCAACAACACTTCCCTGCCCTGCAAGTGCCTGACGGAATTCCGCCGGTAATGGAGGAGGAAGTTCGGTTTCAAATGCCCGGGTATATAAAATATTCTTTGACGACAGGTTCTGAGCCCCGAAAGACCGGTTGGCTTTCAAAAGCTCGACCTTTTCAGCCGCTTTTCGAGCTGCTTTGCCTCCGATAGCTTCGAGAGCGGAAAGGGAAATGTTTGAAAAAATATCGACCGGTCCGGGATCAGGATCAGGAATAGGCGGCCAGGGGCCAACCGCTCCAGGATTTATTCTGTCGATCAGATCACCCAGTGACGGTCGTTTGAAAATGACAGGGAAACAAACACGCTCTCTTCGCCACCTGAGAATCCAGTCAATATCAAATCTGGGAATCTTAACGCAGAAATTACCGCATTTGTCTGTCGTTGTTGTCGCTATTACCTCGCGATGGCAGCGAATTGGAAAAAACCACCCCCATGGCTTTGCCTTGGGAAAATAACCGACAAGATTGCAATCCGTATCCTCGACGTACACTGTTGCAAAGGGTACAGGATATTCAACTCCGGTTACGGTATCCTTTTTGACAACCTTGCCGCATATTTCACGGAAAAATAAAAGCGAGGGATCGATTTTAAATCTCAACCGCTCGCTCGCTTCTTCAAGCGTAAGGTCCTTGATATTTTTCTTTTCTACGCCGCTATAATCGCTGAGAATAGCGACCTGTCGTGATGAAAGTATTTTCTTGTCAGGTGTTGCATGAACGTTCGTGCTCTTGGTCTTGGCCATGATATCTCTCCTGTTTCAGTTTAAAGAATCGTTCAACATCCTTCCACTCCCCGAAACAATCAGGGACAATCCTGAAATTATTGTAATCGATAGTGCTTATTTGCCGAGGACCTCCTTTCGGCTCGAACGCCGGTCTGAAATTGGAAAAGGCAAACTGCAAGAAGATCTCCTCTTCCGGATAGAGGAAACAGTCTTCGAACTGTACAAGGTCAGGTTGATTTCTGACAACGGCTCTTATGAAAACTTCTGAATGCGGATGATTATGCCTGGGGGCAGTTCATTCTTTAAATAAATATAACAATTGTTAAAACACAAAAACAAATTGCCGGGATGATTAAAGTCCCTTTTCGGTCAGCCATGCAATGATCAGGTCGGCTGCTTTCTGCCATTCCGGTTCGAGCATCATGCCATGGGCCATTCCGGGAACAATCTCCGCCGCCGTGTTATAAGCCCGAGCCGTCTCCTGCTCTTCGTCTACGGAAAACATGGCATCATTTGCAGCCGCAAGCACATAGAACGGAGCATTAACTTTACGTGGCTTCGGCAATGACGCAAAAAAAGTTTCGATCGTCATCACATAGGATTCATGTTGTAACCTTTCAAAATATCTTGCTATATCCGTGTCGGTCACAGATGGTGAAAATACAAGTTCTTTCAGCAATTGAGGGGTAGCCAGGAACTGTCCGGGATCAAAAAACAACAGATATCTGACAAACTGAACGGGATGCCTGCTTAAAAACCGCACAGCAAAACGTCCGGTTCCGTTCACTGGAATCGATGCAAGCAGAACTGCTGCCGGCGCATCGTGTTTTTCAAGGTACTTCTGGACCACATATCCACCCATCGAATGCCCGATGAGCACTGGTGAAATATTCAGGGAACTGATGACTTGCTCAAGATCGGCGACATAATCCCTCGAAGCACTGCACCACTTTACTTTACCTGACCCTTCGCTCTTGCCGTGCCCGCGTAAACTTACGGCATGGGATTCGTATCCCTGACGGGCGAAATACGGAAGGAAATTCTCCCAGCAAGACGCTGAATGACACATGCCGTGAACAAATAGAATAGGGGTAGGCCTTGCATTCCCTTCAGGTTTTCGGGTTATGATTTCAAGTTGCATGATGTTCTCCGTAGATGACACTTTACGCCGGCGCCTCCATAAATGGATGGGTCCATTCCCTGGAACGCAGGAAGGTCAAAATGGACGCCGGTGAGGAGATACTGTTTCGCCCAGAAAAGTTCATTTGAGCGAATGCAGTCCGATCATGTTTCCTTCCGTATCGACAACAAGGGCCATGAACCCATACTGGCCGATGGAGGTCTTTTCACGACTTACAGATCCGCCATGGCTGGTGACCTGGGCCGCTTCGATGGAGCAGTCCTCGCAGCTGAAATAAACCAGTGTGCTGTTTCTGCCGGAAGCAACGCCATCCATTTTCGCCAGAGCACCACCAGCCCCCACACGCTCCATTTCCATGGGGAATGCCCACATTTCCATGTCTGTGTTTTCGAGCCGTTCGAGCTTAAGCTTGAAAACCGATTCGTAAAATGCCTTCGCCCGAGGCATGTCCTGAACATAAATCTCAAACCAGATGACCGGATTGTTCATTAATTGTTTCTCCTTGAAATCGGGTTGAAAAAACAGAACTCTTGTTAACAGTAAGTAATCGAAGTGCGCTTTTGAAGGAATAATGTTTTTTCTGTAACGAGCGCAGTTTATTGCCGTGTGCCTTCAGTCCCAAGCGTTTTCCATGTCCAGACAGCGCTGGCGGCATCGATCGAAGCCAAAAGGAGCAGGATCGGTTTCGCAATGCCAAGCACGATCATCACGATCAGCACCGCAAACAGCCAGAACCTTCCGAAAATTGAAGCTCTGAAAAATGCATCGCTTCCCTTCATCGCCACCGTGACATAGTAATAACCGATTTCCGAAACAATGATGCCAAGCACACGGATCCATGGTTCCCTGGTCGGTTCGAGATTGAAAATCCCGAGAAGCGTATTCGGTATGCATATCAGCCCGAGACCAAGCAAAACTGCATAGATACCGATTACCTGAATCGAACGCATGGTTGAATTCATTTTTCACCTCCCGCTTGAGTGATCATCCCGGGACCCGGTGCTGCAGCCTGAGGATCCACCTGAACAGACGGTGACCCGGATCAACCGGCGGGCAATACATGAGCGGACATCCTCCGACAATCGGTTCTACCCCGCCGTCCCTGCAGGCCTGAACAGCTTCAGGAGCAACGCTGCCCTCGCCGAACGAGCGGTGATACCATATATGCCTGATACCCTTTTTTAACGCAGCTCTTGCGATTTCAGGAGCAATGGAAGGATGAGTTGCAATCATGATACCATGAACATCGCCCGGCACCGAAGAAACATCGGGATAGCATGTCGATCCTTCAAGTTCGCTTGCGTTAGGGTTTAAAGGAATAACTTCATGACCGGTATCACGGAGCTTCCTGAAAATCGCGTTCGCTGCAGACTTGCCGGAGCGGGATACACCGGCAACAATTATGCGTTTGCCTTCAAGGAAGGCCGCAATATTACCTGGAATGGTTTTCATAGATTTTCGTTTTCGGTCCCTGGAGTATGCCCCTGGCAGTAAAAAAACATAACCCGTAATATGCAGTTACTTTATATTCTGAACCATTATATCCTGTGTTGTCGAAATTTTCTGCAACATATTACCGAGCGTACTTATGAATTTTGATCGCCTGTCCATTGCCATCTGCAGACGGAGGGATCCCATTTCAGACAACTCGCCCATGACTTCAGTTCTGCTTTTCAGATTTTCACGTCCGGAAATGAGTGATGCTGATTCGGCGAGCACATAAAAAACAAGCAGATTCTCCTGATCGACGGAGAGGCGGACGAACTTTCCTGCAATTTCACGCCTGACATAAGCGTATGGATCGACACGCTCCGGTTTCCTTGACAGGGATAAAACAAGCTTTTTCGCTGCAATGTCAAGCTTTTTTCTGGCAGAAGGCTGAAGTATGGCGCCAAGCTTCTTCTTTCTGCTGAAAGCCGATTTTTCAAGGTTTATATTATGATTCTGCTGATCGGCACGGTCGGCTGGGGCAGCAGAAACGCCGATACTCGAGGGTGATACCTGAACCCCCATAAAAAATATGATGAAAATAATTGCATGTCGCTTCATGGGGAGATCCTGTCTGATTTTAGGTCAAGACTTATTTGGATTTGGAAGCAATAGCTGTTGTAAAATAAACATTATTCCAATTAAATACACCTCTTCTGCCGCTCTGTCTGGCAAAGAGATTCCGCTATTTATTCAACTGCTGCGTTTTATTATTTCCTGCAGAAAAGGGAGTAATAAAGCCGTTCGGGCATATACTGGAGGAGCAGCGCGATAAATCGCCACCGGCCCTTTATCCATACACGGCGCTTCTTTTTCCTTATACCCCTGAAGATCGCCCCGGCGGCCGTTTCGGCTGAGGCTACCCAGAACAGCCCATCGCCTTTCGCCATGGCTGTATCGACGAAACCCGGAAGAATATCAGTTACGTAAACATTAAGTTTTTCCTTGGCAGCGAGGCATCTGAACCCCTGCAGGTAATTGGATACAAATGCTTTCGAGGCATTGTAGGCTGGAGCAGTACCACCCCTTACAGACGCTATCGACGAAATGCCGGCAAGATGGCCGTAGCCCTGCCGCATGAACACTTCGAAAGCCGCATGGGCAATCGATGCAAAACCGGTGATGTTGGTCTGGAGGGTTTCCAGTTCCTTGTCCCAGGGAAGCGATGGATCGAGGTAACCGGTACCTGCTGAGATGATAACGAGGTCGACACCACCCATAGCCGCTACAAGTTCATTGAATTGCTTTCTTGCCATTGCCGTAACGGCGACATCCATGACCTGGGTATGGACATTCGCACCATACTTCTGTCGAAACTGAGCGAGCAGCTCTTTTCTCCTTCCGGTAATGCCTGCAACCCAGCCGTTCCTGATATAGAGCAAAGCGAGCGCCCGCCCGATCCCGCTTGTAGCACCGATAATAATTA
>SZXW01000013.1 GCA_005862285.1 Chlorobium sp.
GTCGTGAACCCCATCGTTCCGGATATACCCTTCGAGCTTGCTCCATGACCATGTTTCTTTGTTCGAAAATTGATTTCGCTTCTCCAGAGCGCAACTGTTGCGGTGTCACATGACCAATGGAAGAATGCAAATGCTCCGTATTGTACCAGATCACAAAGCTTGCCATCCATTCCCGGGCATGTGTCAAGCATCGGAAACGAAGCGGATAATCAATACGGTATTTCAGTGTTTTAAAGAGCGATTCGATAAACGGGTTGTCGTTGCTTACCCGAGGCCGGTTATGCGATATTTCAACGTTCAGCGATGTCAGCAGCGCTATCAGGCTGATGCCTTTCATCGGATGGCCGTTGTCGGCATGCAGGGCTCGTAGCGCTATCTTTTTGCCTTGCAAGGTCCTTTCGAACAGATCTCGGCTGTACTGTTCGTGTTCTTCTTCGTGTACCGACCATCCGACAATGGTTTTATCGAAGATATCGATGACGACATAGGCATAGAAAAAAAGGCCTTTGACCGTTCTCGGCAGCCAGGTAATATCCCAGCAGTAAACTTGATCCGATCCCGTTGCCAGTCGTTCCGGCGGTTTACCGCAGCCATTCTTTGGTCTCGTGTTGCTTCGATGATGCACCAGATTTTCAGCTTTCAGTACCCGGTAGAACGTGCTCACCGAAGCCAGATAGACACCTTCATTGAGCAACAACGGCACGATTTCATGCGGGTTCAGATCCAGAAAACGAGCCGAGTTGCACTGCTCGATAATGACCTGTCGGGTTTCTGCTGCCAGTTTCCGGATAACCCGTTTTACAGCACCTTTCCGGTTGTCCTTGACGCCACAGCATTTCCAGCGCTGGAGCGTTCGAAGTGAGATACCGACAACCTGACAGGCTTTGCTGTACCGAGCACCGTTATCATGGGCTTCTTCGATCAGCACAATGATTTCGGCCTTGTATTCCTCAAGGATCAGTCGTCCTCGTGATCCTTCGTAAGAGCATCGAGTTTTTTTTTCAACACCAGCAACGCTGCTGCTTCGGCAAGGGCCTTCTCCTTGCGCTGGAGTTCCTTTTCAAGCTCTTTATTCTTCTTTCGTAAGGCTTTGAGTTCCTGATCCTTTGGATCGGGTTTTTTATCGATCATTTCGCGTAGCTCCTGGTCCCAGATGACGAGATGTTCCGAATGTATACCTCGTTCACGCAGAAAACCGCCGCGTTCATCCTCTTTGAGAGTGGCGGCATCAAGAAGCAGTTGATACTTCTCTTTTGCCGTCATCAGGCGAGGACAGCTTTCTGTGCTCACATCATCAAAAGTACCAGTTTCATAGTGCTGAATCCAATTCTTGATGGTCTGATAATTGATCCCGGTTTCTCGGCTTACTTCTGCCACTCTTCGACTTT
>SZXW01000003.1 GCA_005862285.1 Chlorobium sp.
AATTATTTCTTTTTTTCCCAATACCCAATACCCAGTACCCAGTACCCATTTCAACAACTAATCAACCCCCTTGACAATGAAGATTTCTGCAAAGTACCTTGCTCCAGCGGCCCTTGCCGGGTTGCTCACGCTCACGCCTCCTGATGCAAAGGGCATCGATGTTTCGACCGCGACCTATCTGCCCAATAACCACGGCAAGTCACTTACGACACCTGTTGCCTGGGGCGCAGCCAACAACGTTATCTTCATGGGTGTCGGCGGCACTTCACCTGCACCTTATACGCATGATGCCGATGGCGCCGCCGTGCTTGGCTTTGGCGTCGGTGATCCGAAGGAGAATCTCGGTTTACAGGTAGCACTTGTCAATCTGGATATCAGTGCGTGGGACCGCTACTCTATGGCTGTTCAGTTGCATCGGCAGCTTGACAATGCGAATGCCATCGCTGTCGGTGTTGAAAATGTGATGCTGTCCAGCGGCGGTGATGCCGACAAGAGTTTTTATATCGTATACAGCCAGGGTGTGCAGGCCGATCCGTTCGTGAACGACGTGACCGGCAATTCGAAGCTCCATTTCAGTATCGGTGCCGGCACCGGCCGCTTTGGTGACAAGAGCCCCGATGATATCGCACATGGAAGAGGGGAACATGGTACCTATGTCTTCGGCAATATCGCCTATGACGTTGCGGAATCGTTCAACCTTATTGCTGACTGGAACGGTCTCAATCTCAATGTCGGTGCATCAAAAACATTCAAGGCAGGAAATGTACCTTTTGCAATAACCATCGGTGCTGCCGACCTGACGCGTAACTCGGGTGACAAGGTGCGTTTTATCGGTGCCTGTGGTTTAGCGTTTAAACTGTAGATGTCCAAATAACTTAATAAGGAGCTTTACAATGAATAGCTATAATATGCAAATTTGCGTTTTTGCAGGAGTAATTGCCAGTTTTTTTGCAACTCCTGTGCTTGCAGCAGTTGCAAATGCGTCTGATGCTGCATCACAGGCTACGGTAACCGCAACGGTTTCAACTGTATCCACAACAGTGAGCACGGGGGGGACTGGAGGAGGTATGCCCGGTCCGGAAGAAGGTAACAATCAGGGTGGTGATCAGGGTAATGGTAATGATCACCATAACAACGATAACAACAAGGACGATAACAAGAATAAGTAGTTTTTTCTCCGTCAAGCCAGGTCTTCTGTTTTTGAGGGCCTGGTTTTCGCTCATTCGAAGACAACAGTCGAACCCCCAAATCCCCCACGATCGTGCCTTCACAAAAAAAAGGATATGCAACACAGCTTGAGGAAAACGGGCGTCAGTACGCTCAGGTATTTTCAATCATACATCAGAAACTGATTTCGCTACCTTTAGCTCTCAAGCGTATAATTGCGATCACCTTCGATATCTGTTCAGCGATTGTATGCCTCTGGTTTGCATTTGCACTTCGTCTCGAATACTGGCAGTGGCCGCAGGGAATGCAGGGGATTCTGTTTTTTATAGCGCCGGCATTGGTGCTGCCGGTATTTTTTACTTCAGGTCTCTATCACACTGTCAACCGGCATAGCGGTTTCAGTACCTTTCTGAACGTTTTCCAGACCTCATTGATATACGGGCTTCTTTTTTTTCCGATCGTTCAACTTCTTGCCCTGCCATCCGTTCCCCGATCGATCGGCATTCTTCAGCCGATCATGTTTCTGCTTGCGACCGGCGGCAGCAGGGCATTGGTAAGGTTCCTGCATGCTTCCAATCCTGTGTTGCTGAAAAAATGTGGATCAAGGGAAAAGCTTCTCATCTATGGAGCTGGGAGTGCCGGAGTAGAAATAGCGCATGCAATAAGCAAAAATTCTAAATTCGATATTGCAGGTTTTATCGATGACGATGAAAAGCTGCAAGGGCGAACGATAAACGGTATGAAAGTTTACAGTCCAATACAGGCGGAAGGTTTGATAGCAAAAGAGAACATAGACAATATTTTGCTTGCGATGCCTTCGGTAAGCCGCAGCCGGAGAAACGAAATTGTCGAGAAATTTCAGAAGTATCCTGTCAAGCTGAGAATGCTTCCAAGTGTCGAAGAACTTGCCAACGGAAAAGTCAGCATAACGGATATCAAGGAGATCGATATCGAGGACCTGCTTGGACGTGATCCTGTTCCGGTAGATCATAAAAAGGTTGCCGATTCGATTACCGGGAAAGTAGTCATGGTTACTGGTGCGGGAGGCAGTATCGGCAGTGAACTGTGCCGTCAGTTGCTTCATTCTCTCCCTTCCACCATTCTGCTTGTCGACAATACCGAGTACAATCTTTTTGCAATACATGGTGATCTCGAAAACCGTGTGAAAAAGCATGATGCAGTCCGTATCCTGCCTTTTCTTTGCGATGTGACGGATGAAAACCGTGTTTCAGAGATCTGCAAAGTATTCAGGCCGGAAGTGATTTACCATGCAGCGGCATACAAGCATGTGCCGATGGTCGAGTTCAATCCAGCCGAAGGAGTAAGAAACAACGTATTCGGTACGCAGAGTGTGGTTGAAGCTGCGATACAACATCAGGTGTCGAGGGTTGTGTTGGTGAGTACGGACAAAGCGGTGCGCCCAACCAATATCATGGGTGCAAGCAAACGGCTTTGTGAGTTGATCGTTCAGGCAAAAGCAGCTGAAGCGGGACAAAAGACTGTTTTTTCCATGGTGAGGTTCGGCAATGTTCTTGGTTCGAGCGGATCGGTCATCCCTCATTTCAAAAGACAGATTAAAAAGGGCGGCCCGATAACGATTACCCATAAGGAGATCACCCGCTATTTCATGACGATCCCTGAAGCTGCGCAGCTTGTGATACAGGCAGGAGCAATGGCAACCGGAGGAGATCTCTTTCTGCTCGAGATGGGTGAGCCGGTAAAAATTGTCAATCTTGCAAGGAAAATGGTGGAGTTATCAGGTCTTTCCGTTCGTGATGAACATAATCCGGATGGAGATATCGAGCTGCTTGAAACCGGACTGCGTCCAGGAGAAAAGCTGTATGAAGAACTGTTGATAGCTGCCGATGCTGCTACACCAACAGCCAATCCCCGTATTTACAAAGCGCATGAGCATTTTCTCTCATGGCGCAAACTGCAGGAGGAACTTGCATTTCTTCTGTTTGCCATCAATCGTAACGATGTAGAGTTTCTAAAACAAAGTCTGAAGAGATTGGTCCCCGGATATCAACCGATGGTAGCGACGACGGATCTTCTTGCCATCGAGAAAGAGAAAATAGCTGTCGAGGAAGCAGAGGAAAATATACAGGAATCATTTGCAGATATTCATGCGGTTTATCCTGATCATAAAAACGGCTATCGTGCAAGAATTCCAGTTTTGGCAGACAGCTATTTGCCTCCATCTGATCTGCAGAATGGTACACATAAGCATAAACAGCAGAGGGCAATGGTAACGGAGTACTACTTCAAACAGCTTAATAACCATGCAGAACATACTTCTGACATAACTATTGAACCTTCATTACCGGAAAAAGGAAACAACTCTGGGTTTATACCGACATTGAATATTCTTATCGCAGAAGATGACAAGACAAGCAGTCTGATGCTCAAGTCAATTCTCAAAGGTGTCAATATCACTATTTTTCATGCCGACAATGGTCTGGAAGCGGTAGAACTGGTTCGCCGACATCCGGAGATCAATATCGTGCTTATGGATATCAAGATGCCAGTTATGGATGGATTCGAGGCTACAAAGCTTATAAGAGAAATGAGATCAGATCTGCCTGTTATTGCTCAGTCTGCATATGATTCGAAACAATTTAAAGAAAAAGCAAAAGATGTCGGTTGTGATAGTTTTATAGCCAAGCCAATCAAAAAGGATGAACTTCTTGAGGTTATACAGGTACAGTTGAATAAGTGAATGGGTAATAGGTACAGGGTACTGGGAAAGAAAGCTACGTAGGGGCGAAATATTGATAGGGCGAGGGCGGGGTACAAGCCCCGGCAAAGGTAACCCTTTTCGCTCCCCACACTTCACTTATTAAAGATCATAGTAATTAACTCATTCGACATTTTTCAACTCATAGCTAAATCTCCACTTCCTATTCCCCATTACCCAATACCGAAAAAAACGAATTTTATTAAACACAACAATGTGAGTTCTTGAAACGGATCTTGCAATGCGTGAGCTTTAATATTGCTGTTAGATATGTGAGTTATTTTTGTTTGTATCTGTGAAACGTATATCACGACTAAACACATAGTGCTTTATTCTATATATGTCTATAAATAATCAGTATCACGAAAATGGTATAGTAAACAAGAAAAAGGCGCTGATCACCGGTATAACCGGTCAGAACGGTTCATACCTTGCGGAACTGCTTCTTGAAAAGGGCTACGAAGTGAATAATAGCATCAAAAGGTGGGAAAGTTCGTTGAATGTAAATCCAATCGAGCACCTTTACCTCGATCACTATGAACCGAAATAAAATTCATCTTCATTCATTGCTCAGTACTATAGACATAATTGTTTGCATCGATCCGAGGTATTTCCGTCCGACGGAAGACGATATGCTTCTAGGAGTTCCATTGAAGGAGAAACAATAACTTGTCTGGTAGCTTGAGATCATGCTTGACGAATTGATCAGTGAAATCATAGATTATGATCTAATTCTTGCTAAACATTATGTACTACTTAAGGCTAACTTATATACCAATGAATTATGTAAAGAAGAATGATTGAGTTTCAATGAGTAAAAATAAATACGAGAAAATAGTCGACAAAAGCTTTTCGCAAAAACAATCGATTATTCGACTTCTTCAAAGACTTTGGCTCCACATAAACCCAAGGCGGCGCATGCAGTTAGACCTGCTGCTTGTACTTATGGTCTTAGCTTCGTTTGCAGAAATTATCAGCATCGGGGCTATACTTCCCTTTCTTGCTGTGTTGACCGCACCCGAGCGTATCTTCCAGCTTCCCGTGGCGCAGCCTGCCATAAGGCTCTTCGGAATTACAACTGCGGGTGAGCTATTGCTCCCACTAACCATTACCTTCGGTATAGCGGCAATTTTCTCTGGCGCTATCAGGTTATTTCTGCTCTGGGCAAGCACGCGTCTTTCTTATGCAACAGGAGCCGATCTCAGCATAAGTATCTATCGACGTACGCTCTATCAGCCATATTCCGTTCATGTTGCACGCAATAGTAGCGAAATCATCAGCGGCATCACATATATAACCGCAGTGGTGATTGTTTCTCTTACGAGTGTTCTTAATTTCATCAGCTCAACCATTATTTTGCTGGCTATACTGATTACACTCATCACGGTAGATCCGGTTATTGCATTAGCTTCCTTTTGTGGTTTTGGGTTGCTATATGGTTTGATTATCCAGATGACTCGAAAAAAGCTTTCGTCTAATAGTAAACAGATATCAATTGAGCAAACTCGGGTTATTAAATCTTTGCAAGAAGGGTTGGGCGGTATACGTGATGTTCTTATTGACGGCAGTCAAGCTATATATTGTCAGATCTATCGCAACTCTGAAGTTCCAATGCGACGAGCGCAGGGAAATAATCTTTTTGTCAGTAGTAGTCCACGTTTTGCTTTAGAATCTTTAGGAATGATGCTTATAGCTGTTTTAGCATACGTACTTGCTCGACAACCTGACGGTATAACAAATGCTATTCCAGTTCTTGGTGCATTGGCGCTTGGTGCACAGCGGATGTTGCCTGTTGTGCAGCAAATTTATGGATCATGGTCCAGTATTCAGGGTTATCAAGCATCATTAAAAGATGCCCTTGAATTGCTCGACCAGCCTCTGCCCGACTACATTGATAAACCTGAATCAATACATTTACCATTTAGGCAAAAGATCTGTTTGAAAAACCTCTCATTTCGTTACAATTCAGAAACGCCTTGGGTTCTGAATCAACTTGATCTGACCATTCTCAAAGGCAGTCGAATAGGTTTCATTGGAGTTACCGGAAGCGGGAAGAGTACGTTGCTCGATATTGTGATGGGTCTTTTGACTCCTACAGGTGGAGCGATTGAGATTGACCATCAACCTATAACAAAGAATAATTACCATGACTGGCAGGCTCATATAGCGCACGTTCCTCAAGCCATCTATCTTGCCGATAGTACTATCGAAGAGAACATTGCTTTTGGAGTGCCAAAAGGAAAAATTGATCAGAGCAGGGTAAAGCAAGCAGCTTGTCAAGCACAGATTGCCGACATCATCGAAAGTTGGCCGAAAAAATACCAGACGTACGTCGGCGAACGAGGTATCCGCCTCTCTGGAGGTCAGCGTCAGCGTATCGGCATCGCCCGAGCCCTCTACAAACAAGCCGATGTTATCATCTTCGACGAAGCCACTAGCGCTCTTGACAACGAAACCGAACAAGCCGTCATGCAATCCATCGAAGGTCTCGGTAGCGATCTCACAGTGCTGATAATAGCGCATCGTCTCTCAACCCTCAAAAACTGCACACAGATAGTAGAACTGGCAGACGGAGGTATCAAGCGAATCGGCACTTACAATGAAATCATATCACCAGTAAGGTCGGAGTCATCCAACCCTCTATCTCTCACAATGTAAGGGTGGCATCATCCCATATCTTATCACTCTTTGAAAGCATTAATCTTGGTCGGAGGTTTGAGCAACCGAATATCCAAAGAGTCTCATCTCTAGCCAAATCCCATAATCAAGATCGGAGGCAAACCTATCCTCTGGCACATTATGAAGCTCTACTCCGCCCAAGGTGTGAACAAATTATTGGATATGTTGAGGTTACAAAGGATATGTTATCAATGAGATTACTTTGTAAACTACTTGTTGCACTAGTCAGACGTCACTTTCTACATGGCAGAGAACAGAATGGAAGTGTACAAGTGTAAAACAGAGTCTTGGTAGGTGACATTTGTTGATACCGGTGAGGATACGGCAACCAGAGGACGTCTGAAACGGTTAGCTAAATATCTCAAACCCGGTGAAACGCTCTGCTTTACCTATGTAAATGGGGTTGACGACATCAATATCTTAGCAGAAATTGACTTTCACAAAAAGCAGGGTAAACATGCCTCTGTTTTCGCAGTAATACTACCCGATCGTCATGGCTCTCTGATGATAAATGCTGAACCTGTCAAAAAGTCCTCCAAGTGACTGTTCATGGGTTAATTGTGGCTTTTTGTGCTTTAGGGCATTTTAAATTTATTATTGAGTGATATATCTTTCATCAAATCAATAAATTAGCGATCATAAAATCCATAAAAAACCGTGTTTTACAGCAGATTACATTACTCTGACTCTGCTGAAATGAAAAACCTCAATCCACCTAGCCTTTTTGATGAACAATTCCACTCGAACGTCATACAAAGCTCAAAGATCCGCTGGTAAAACTGGAGCAATACATTGACTGGAAAATATTTGCACCAATTCTCGATATCGTTTTCAGCAAACTTGAGAATTACAGCACTGCTGGCAGACCTCCATTTGATCGGGTCATGATGTTTAAGGTTCTTATCCTCCAGAGCCTTTATAGCCTCTCGGATGATGCCATGGAATTTCAGATTAACTACCGACTCATTTTCAAGCGGTTTCTCGCGCTCAAATCAAGTGACCGGGTTCCGGACAGCAAGACCATCTGGAAGTTCCGTGAAACCCTTATCTAGGAAGGCTTGATTGAAGCGCTGTTTAACCGCTTCAATCAAGCCTTGGACGACCAGAGCATATTTGCAAAAACTGGGCAGATTGTTGATGTGAGCTTTGTTGAATTGCCTCTGCATCGTAACAGCAGTGATGAAAATGACCAGATCAAAACAGGCCAGACTTAGTAATCGTGGAAAGTCGAGCCGAATAAACTGTGCTAAAAAGACCGTGATGCCTGCTGGACTAAAAAAGAACAAGATGAACTTCTGAGGCTACAAAATTCATATCAAGGTTGACCAAAGCACCAAGTTAATCAGTAGTATATAGTGACTGATGCGGCAGTCCATGACTCTCAGGAAATGGAAATACTGATTGAAAAAGATGATACTGGATAGAAACTTTATGGCGATGTTACCTATATCGTTCATGATGGCAAAGAATAGCGATAAACCAAAGTGTTTATTCCAGAGTTGAACATGTATCTGGCTTTATGACCAACACCATGAAAGCTATGAGAATCAAAAACATTGGTTATGTGAGAGCACCCGCCAAGAAAGGGTTAATCAACCTAACCAACAATTTGATTACGTGTGTGTAGCTGATAAATAAAGATAATGCTGTTAACTTGGGATAACTACGCTCAGTAAAAACCATTTTGTGGCATTATTGCTTGTAATATTTCAGAAGAGATGATGAACATTAATGACAAGATTAGCTTATGCAATGCTGTAAAACTCAGCTAATATAGGTGTGCAATAATACATTTAAACAATATTCGTTGTGAGAATAAATCATTATGTTAAGTCGTTATACTCATGGTTTTATTCAAGGCAAGATCCAGTAGGCTATGCTCGTATAATAGGAGTAAATATGGGTCAAGATGTTCATATATATGGCTCCTCTCGATGTATGTTTGGAACAGAACCATGGTGTGTAACTTTAGGAAATCATGTTCATATAACAGGAGATGTAGTCTTTATTACACATGATGGGGGCACACTTATATACCGTCATTTAGTGCCAGACCTTGAAATTACTAAACCCATAAAAATTGGCGACTATGTTTATATTGGATATAGAAGTATTATAATGCCAGGAGTTACTATTGGTAATAATTGTATAATAGCGGCTGGATCTGTGGTAACAAAAAATATTCCTGATAATTCCGTTGTTGGTGGAGTGCCTGCAAAATTAATAAAATCATCTTTTGATTATTTTGAAAAAATTAAACAAGAATCTTTGCGTTTAGGGCATTTGAAGGGGGTCGAGAAAGATCTTGAATTAAAAAAATATTTTTCTTATAAAGGTTAAGATGTTTTATACAAAATTTCAATATAATCAGAACTGGAATATTGGATTTTCAAATGATACAGTTGAATCCTTTATCGAAAGAAAGGGATTAGGAAAGATTCAATGGATGAAACACAGATATCGAGATAGATTCTTTGCTGATCCATTTATTTTAAATATTAATAAAAACGAGATCACTGTTTTATGCGAAGAGTTAATGTTTGCAGAGGTTAAAGGAAGAATTGTCAAGTTGACTATTGATAAATATTCTAAACAACTGTTAGATAGAGTATTAATACTTGAATTAAGTACACATTTATCTTACCCTGCGATTCTAATAATCGATGAATCAATTTATATATATCCTGAAAATAGTGCGTCTGGTAAATTATCTCTTTATAGATATAATGAAAATTCTAATGAAATAGAATATATTAAAATTCTCATTAATGAGCCGTTGGTGGATTCAACAATTCTTAATTACAATGGGAAGTTTTGGCTTGTCGCCACTAAGGTTCCTGGCACTCAGGAGAAAGCCTTTCTATACATATCAAATTCATTTTATGATAATTACAGGCCTTTTTGTTCTGGTCCTATAACTCAAAACAAAAGCATTTCAAGACCTGCTGGAAATTTTATTATTTATAAAGATATAATCTATAGACCTGCTCAAAACTGTAAAAAACGCTATGGTTCGGCAATCATGATACAACAAATCGATTTTATTGCAGAGGATTTGTATGTTGAGAAAACCGCCTTTAGTATATATCCAAAATCTTTTAAGTATAATTTAGGAATGCATACAATAAATTTTCATGCAAATATTTGCGTAGTTGATGGATGTGGTTATTTATACCCAATTATTGGTAGAATATTTAATATGATTAGTGTTCTTAAAAGAAGAATTCTGCTTTTAAAAAATAATGAAATAATAAGTTTATAGAAATAGTTTAATTCTTGATTTATCTAATAGAGTGCTTCTATCAATAATGTCTTTAATAAAGGAAATAAGAACACGGTATTTTGTGAAGTATTGGAATTATCTACAGTATAATATACTCAAAACTTATTTATTAAAATTTCATTATCTTAAATATTCAATAAACTATAGAATAGTTGTAGACAAGATTTGCGGATTTAATGCGAACGTAAAAGAGCTTACATATGCAGATTTTATGTTGGGCGATAAAACCGTTTTTAATAGGAATAAATTAGAAATCATAAAAAAACGTTTTAAAGACAATACGTATATAGCGTATGGGATTATTGAAAACGATGTATTGATTTATTCTACATGGATTTCTTTGGTAAAACTTGGGCTACCTATTAAATCTAAATATATATTGGCTTCTAGCGAAGGTTTGCTTGAAGATTCATATTGCCATCCAAAAGCAAGAGGACGAGGCCTTCATGGGATAATGAATTATTATCGTTTGGCGAAACTATATGAACTAGGTAAAAAGGAGTGTTTGGCAATAGTATTAGATGGAAATATACCAGCCTACAACGTTCAAATAAAATCAGGATTCAATGATTTGGGATGTTTTTATGCAGGTAAGATATTAGGAATTCCATTTGTAACGCTAAACAAAAAGAAGTATGATTGTTGAAAGGAAGAAATTTTTTGAAGTACAAAAAATATTTCAAGATATACCATATAATCAGACTGAGGAGTGGTTGGAAAGTCTTTTATTAGATGAAAAGAATATTATATATTTTGTTGATTCAATTGAAAAACCAAAAATATGTTATTGGGGAATTATCTTCAAGCGGCCCTTCATTAAAAGGCATGTCTTAATTAATGGCGTTTGTGTTAAAGACATAATATCTTCACAAGATATAATGCATCATTACAGAGAGATTATATCATCTGGCTATGAACTTATAGAAATATCAGATATTGGGTTCTATGATGCAAACTTTGAGGTTGGTTTTCGTAGGGCTGGATTTATTAGACCGCTTGGTATGTCTGAATCACCATTGACAATGATTATAAAACTACAAGAGCCATTTGTTTTTCATCGGAATTGGCGTAGAAATGTAAAAAAAAGTATGGAGTATGATATACAATTTAAGTATATAGAAGTTCCTACAGTAAATGATGCAGAGATATTTGTTAAATTGTTTAATGAATTAAAAGAACGAAAAAAAATTGGTTTCAACATAACGGTAAATAGTTTGATGAAATTATTTCTATATGATCGGTTTAAGTTATTTTTTGTGCATGATAAAAAAGGAAATTATCTTGCTGGAAGGATAGGATATATTTGTAGAAATAAAGTATATGATGTATTCGCAGCCAATTCTTATGATGGGATAAAATGCGGAGCAGTTTATTATTTACAAGAGAAAATATTCTTTTACCTTAGAGATATTGGTATGGAAATATTTGATTATGGGCATATTCCTCCTGGTACAGATAGTTTAGATGATATTTATGTTTCAAAAAGTTACTCAGGTGGAATTCCAATATTATACAATGGGCAATGGCAATATTCAAATTCAAAAATATTAGAATTCGCATATTGTCTTTATAAATATTTATTGCATAAAAATAAACGCTACTAGTTTAATTTCAGCAAAAAACTGACTGATACAGCTTTATGGATATGATTATTGCATAATAAGTTATGAATCTTCAATTGATTAGAATTGCAAGAATAAAAAAAAGATGTCTTAAGTTGCAAAAGCTTTTGGTTGAAAAATACGAAAATACTCTGCTTGTGAAAGATATCCTAAGGATAAATCTGCTCTTATCCGGTTATAAAATAAATGGATAATAAAAAAACTCTTCTTAAGTTCATCTTGAATATGAGATATTCTTCCGTAGATACATTTATTTTGAAGATCTTGATAAATGTATCTATTACGGCATTATCATAGCATTATTCTTTTCCACTTGTACTTTGGATCATATCTCAGTATGCTAGTTTATTACTGAAATATTTACTAGCATACTGTATACCAAGATCTGAATATCAGATTACTCCTACTTTTGGCTACCAATGCATCACAACCGTCTACAGAGCTGGATTGACTTTCTTTTCGGTTTTAAGGCTGTTACTTCAGCAAATATCCAATGATCTCTCGATTGAAGAGGTCCAAAATCACTTTTATGTACTCTATCCTTTATCAGTACGAGGATAGGTTATATCACTCTTCCAAACATCGAAAGGTGTTTCTGCTAAGAATTCTTGTTCCAAGAGGTTTTGTTTTACGGACTCTTTATGGTTCGAGTCGGTCGTGATTTTAAACATTTTGACACATTTACCCCTGGATACATAACACTCAAATCAATCGGGCTACTCGAGAACGGCTGAAAAGAATGCTCATTTTCTGTAAAGTATCGGAAATTCCGGGACTTCCGGGTTTCGTGGATTTCTTTGTGGTTTTCCTTGATAGCAGTCATGCACTTGACGTTCTCTTGTATTCTTTTGTTTTCTGGTCGATTTATCCATGCATAATACCAGCTGATAGAGACGCCAAACACTTTGCAAATGGTACTGATAGAAAACATATTATTGTAAACATTTAAAAAGCTATAAATCAGTGAATTGCGCGTGTGAACATAAAAAAGGTCTTGTTAAAGATATCTTACTATTCAGTTACTAATCGCAGTTACCGATCACGTTGACGCAACTTTTCAGGCTCGGCATCTCTTTTGGGTTACCATTTCGAGGAAAGGCCCTTTCCTTCGATCCCATGTACTTTAGCGTTCAACCTTTAGCCTTTAACGGTAAAGTTACATCGGGGTTAATTGCGAGAGTATATGCAATTTCTTTGGTGGTTTTGTTGCCTTTAAAAGTGATCTCATCTGCATCAATTATATTATTTTTATCATGCTGGTTGCGTGGCTTTTGATTCGTCATGATTCATGCATCCTATTGATTGGTACTGTATGAATATTTTATTGTGTTTATCATAATATAGAAAGTCAAGATCAATATGTAAAAATGATAAATGTGCAAAATCCTGCATTTATTTTCAGAACGAATTACGGTATGACTTGTTGCTAAGTGCTTAGAAGTATTAAACAGCAATATACAGATTATCAATATCTCAGTCTTTTCGTTGGCTTTGGAGCCGCGAAACTGACAGAATCAGAAACCTTTATAATTATGCTTAGATCAAAAAGGAAATCATCTAAGCGGTATTATGACTATAGTTGGTGCACAAAATATTGTAAAGAAAGATGATTATATATTATATTATATTTGCAATAATCATTATTTATAATATTATCCCAGCTTCAAATGAGAAGCGGGCAAGATATAAAATGTTAATATCATTGTTTATTGTATTTATTTACGCATCAATAAGAAGTGATTATGGCCTAGACTATTGGGAGTATATGGATTATTTTAATAATTGTCATGATTCAAATAATTATTCTAATTCTATGTATCAGGGGGGTATTGAATTAGGTTATTATTGGTTAAATAAAATACTTCCAACGCACCGTGTTCTTTTAATAATACTATCTGCTTTTACATGTTATACATACTACTGGCTATTTAGAAAGTTTGTTCCTTCTGATTACTATTGGTTTGGATATTTACTACTTGCAATAAGTGGAGGTTATATATTTTTCTTTCAGTTAAGTGGACTCCGGAATGCAATTGCTATCAACATAATGACGTTATCAACTCCTTTAATAAGAGATCGAAAAATAATTATATATTTATTGTATACTGTTATTGCTTATTTTTTTCATAATAGCGCAATCTTTTTTATGCCTTTGGCTTATTTTATAGCAACACCATCAAATCTAAAAAATAAAGATATAATACTTTGGTCGATTGGTATGGTGTTATTACTTTTATCAGCTACATCCAATCTTATTGATATTATAGCGCCTTATATTAATACATATTTTAATAAATATATGCTATATATAGAAAAGGCATCAGTATTAAATCATGAAAATACTATATACTTGTATATATTTACAATTTTAATGTTTATAATGTCATTAATTATAATGAAAAAAGTAAATTTATCTGATATAGAAAATGTAATCTTGAAGCTTTCAAATCTGTTTTTTGTTTCATTATTATTAGGCGTTATAAATTTTAGGATGAGTCAATATTATGCGCCATATTTATTAGTTAGTAGTATAATTATCTTGTCTAGAGTTAAAAATCCTCTTCTTAAATATTCATTCATTGGATGTGTTCTAATATTTTTTACATATTCATTTATTGTGATATTTATGGGAAGTGAATACTATTCATATGACCAATATCACACAATATTAGATTAAGAGTATATGAAACATATTCTTGTAATAATTACAAGTTTTAGGCATGGAGGAATATCTAAATCATTGCAAAATATAACATCGCTTATTGATAATGATAAATACAATATAGATATATTTGCTTTAGAGCACTATGGTCCATATCAAACGATGTTGTCAAATTGTAATATTTTAAAATCGAATATATTTGTTGAATCATTGATTGCTAATTGGAGAGATACAAAAGGAATAGCAAAGTTGCGTACAGGAATAATGAAAGTAACTTGCAAAATTGTCGCTTTAATTAAAATTGATTTACAAAATATTGTATTTAAGTTAGCCGCTAAGAATTTAATAAAAAAGGATTATGATCGTGTAATCGCATTCAGTGAAGGTGTCCCAACAGTTTTCGCATCCTTTTTGCCATTTTCAAATAAAATCGCATGGATACATTGCGATTATAGTAGTTATATGAAGCTTAATAAATATCCTGACGAATTAAAAATATATAAGATTTATAAATCAATAGTCTGCGTATCTCAATATACTAATGATGAATTTTGTAAATATTATCCTGAATTATCTAAAAAAACTTATGCATTAAAAAATATTATTGATACGGCATATGTATTAAATAAAGCAAATGATTTAATTATTGATAGTTGCTATTCAAATAATCAGTTTAATATTATCTCAATAGGAGGGATAAATGTTGTTAAGCGATTTTCGAAGATTCCTGAAATAGTAAGAGCTTTGCTTGATAAAGGATGTGTGTTTCGATGGTATTTAATTGGATCTACAATGCAAATTCAGGAGCAAAATGTGTTAGAAAATAATATGAAAAAGTATGATGTTGAAGATTATTTTATTTGTTTAGGTGCAAAAGATAATCCATATCCATATATCTCACAAGCAGACCTTCTTGTAAATACTTCAATTTCAGAAGCAGCCCCACATGTAATTAACGAAGCATTAATATTGCATGTTCCTGTAGTTTGTACTGATTTTGGTTCTGCAAAAGAGTTTATAGATAATGGCGTAAACGGACTAATTGTTCCTATTGAAGAAATAGTAAAAAAAGTTGAACAGCTTATTAAAGATAAATCTGAATACAATAAATTAAAAAAAGGAGTTTCAAAATTTACATATAGAAATGATCTTATATTAAAGCAATTATATATGTTGTTGGAAAGCTGATAATATGAAAAATATAATTTATACAGGTGCTTTTAGGTTTCCAGACAAGGATGCTGCTGCACATCGTGTCTTGGGAATTGCGAAAGCACTTAGAATTGTTAATGTGAACACTTTATTTTGCGGATGGGAAGAGCGTCCTAGACAGCAAGATATGTCGTCGAATGGGATTTACTATTACGATAATTTTCCTTATTATTCTCAAGCTGAACTAGATAGGCATTTTAAAACAAAATTCCATAAATTATACCATTCTATATTCAAAGGTACTAGTACAATAAAGTGGATAAAGAATTACATTAATTCATCAAATGTAGATGCTATTATTGTTTACAATGCAAATAGTTACTTTATATATATGCTTTACAGACTATGTAAAAAGTATAATATAAATTTAATTTGCGATTGTACTGAATGGTATGAGGGAAGTCATCTTCCGGGAGGTAAATATGGCATAGCTAATATTGATAATAATATAAGAATAAGAATTCTCTATCCCTATATAAAAAATATAATTTCAATAAGCACTTATTTAGATAATTATTTTAAAAATAAAGGTTGTTATTCAATAATTGTTCCACCATTAGTAGATAGTCAGGATCAAAAATGGAAATGTTCAATTGACAATAGCTTGCAAAAACAAGTAGACAGACCAATTAATATCATTTATGCTGGAGATCCAGGCAAAAAAGATCAGATGACTCCAATAATTGCTGCCTTAAATGAAATTAATAAAAATGATCTTAAAATTATATTTACGATTTTGGGAGTCAACTATTCAGTTATTAAAAATAAATATTATTCTAATAGTAATGAACTTCCATCCTACATAAAGTGTATTGGTCAAATCGATCACGCACTTGTTCCTCAGTATTACATGCAATCAGATTTATCAATTATCATAAGAGAATCAAAACGATATGCCAACGCTGGTTTTCCTACAAAAATTGTGGAGAGTTTAAGTTCGGGAATACCTGTTATTTCTAACTCTACCTCAGATATCTCAAAATATATAATCAATGGTAAAACAGGCTTTTTATTAAAATCAAACTCTGTTTTGGATTTAATAAGATGTTTTGAGGATGTATTAGCATTAGATAAAAAAATAATATATGAAATGAAAATAAATGCTTATAAAAGCGCACAAATAAATTTCGATATCAGAGTGCACTCGGAAAAAATTAAAAAATATATTCATTCTATTGCCTGAATTGAAAGATATGGAATAAAATACCTTTATTAATAGTCAGAAAGAGTTATCTGTTAATAAGTATATAGAAAAAGTCTTATATGCTATGAGTGGATATATAAAAAAGTTATTTATTGTGCTCCTTATGTGTCAAGTGTATCTCTAAAAAGTATCAAACTAAGATATAAATCATTTGTTTTACTATATGAAAATGAGATGAATAAGCTATTCGCTAAGATTTTACAATAAACGCAAGATATAAAATTTGTGAAAAAAGTAAAACCAATTGACGTTGCACCTAAAGTGTGCTTAGAAATCGCTAAAAATATTACGATGAAAATACCGGTCGCGCGCAAATTACGAACAAAAACAGGTAGAACTTCAGACGTGCCTAGAAAAGAAAACCTTAATAGATATGTTTATGATTTAGTAGATAAAATACTATGTCATTATGGCCATATAAAAAGCAAATCAATTCTTGAAATTTGACCAGGAGATCATTTAACAACTGGACTTGCATTTTTGGCGCTAGGCGCAGAATCGTATAGCGTACTAGATTGATTTCCAGGGGATTACACAGGAAAAAGATCATTTGACTGGTATCAATTACTTAAAAATAATTGGAAATATTCAACATGTCCAAATGAACTCAAAATTGAAAGCTGGCTTTCGTCAAATCGGGTATATTTATATAATGTTAGTGTTGAAATATTTAAAACAATAAAAAAATATGATATTGTTTGTTCCTATGCGGTTGGAGAACACATTTCTGATATCAGTAGCTTTGCAAAAATAAACAATGATTGTATAGATGAAAATGGTTTAGGTATTCACTGTATAGATTTTGGTGGTCATCAATGGGATCAGTATGGTTACAAATTTCTTTTTTTGAAATTTCATGATTTTATATGGAATTTAATGGGATCAGAAAGAGGTGAACCAAATCGAATTAGATAAGCGCCATATTTACGGTATTTCAAAGACGCAAAATTAGATACTAAGGGATTTGATATTAAATATTTTGAATACAATAGTGACGATAAATGGGTAGCTGATAGGATGGATGAAAGTTATTCAATCAATGAAGCTACAATTGTTCTAAAACCTAACATAAAAAGCAAAAATCTACGCTAAGTTTGTATATTGTACACGGATTTTCAGACAAAGTTTTTAGGTGGTAATTTGCCCAAAAAAGGGACAAGTTATGAGCGAAAAGCAACGCAAAAGTTTTACGGCACAATTCAAGGCCATGGTGTCGCTTGAGGCGATCAGGGGAGAGAAAACCCTAACGAGATCGGCAGGGAATCCGATGATCACCCAATCTGGTTGGGCAATGGAAGCGGGAGGTACAAGAGAGCGCTACCGCTACCGGTCTGTTCGAAGTCAAACGGGGGAAGAAGCTTCGCACTACGCTTACAGATCCAGAAAAGCTGTACGCCGAATTAGGTCGGCTCAAAGTTCAGCTGGGTTGGCTGAAAAAAAAGTCGATCCGTACCTATTAAAGCGCTTAAAAGCTGGATAAGCGACAAGGAACAGTTGTCGGTATCGACACAATGTGAACTTGCCGGGGTAACCCGGTCAGGGTACTACTGGCAAAGAAAAAGCCTCATGCCAAATACTGAAGATCTGGAAATGATGAACCTTATCGACGAGGAGTACACCCGACATCCATTTTATGGAAGCCGGTGGATGAAGCAGTTACTGCTCGCCCAAGGGCGCAAGGTCAAGTGGAAACGAGTGTAGCGCCTGATGCGTAAATGGGGCTTGCTGGTATGGCTCCAAGGCCCAATACCAGCAAGCCCCATCCGCAGCAAAAGATCTATCCATACCTGTTGCGAGGTCTTGCCATTACCAAACCGAATCATGTTTGGTCGACCGATGTGACCTATTGCAGGTTACCCGGCGGCTTCATGTATCTGACGGCCGTCATCGACTGGTATTCTCGCAAGATGCTGGCATGGAGGCTTTCGAATTCCTTGGATAGCAGCTTCTGTGTTGATTGTCTGGAAGAAGCTATCCGCAAATACGCAATGCAGGAAACTTTCAACCCCGATCAGGGCACCCAGTGCACCAGCGAAGCGTATACCGGTGTGCTAAAGAGCCATGGCATCCGCATCAGTATTGATGGCCGGGTCGGGGCGCTGGACAATATCTTCGTCGAAAGGCTATGGCGGAACCTCAAGCAAGAAGAGTTATATCTGAAAGACTATGAGACGCCAGTCGAATTGATGCGGGGATTAACGGAATATTTCTGTTTTTACAATATCAAGCGGCCTCATCAGTCGCTGGGGTACAAAACCCCGGACGAGGTATACGAAAGCGCAACAGGTGGTGCTCGCATCGTTGACAAGTTCTCTCAAAAGAGTGCCTCTGCCCGAATGGTCATCGGAGACTACAAGGCAGCAAAAAGAAGCTGCATAAGCAACCGGTGGGTTACCACCTTACACGTGACCTCTTTTTGTCTGCTCAATGTGGTCCACTTCACCAATCTTTTCACCCGGCGGGAATTGTTAACCGTGTAAACTAATAGATGATAAATTTACCTTACCCGCGTACCTTTTGGTTCAAGCGAGTCAGTAGTTTTCGCTTGCTGTTATTTATGGCGTTTATTGATGATTCACTTACGTTAGCCATGTCACTCTGCTCCTTGACCCTCTCTACCTGCTATTGGCAGATTCAGCTTTCCCTCAAGGGATCGCCTACAGTTTCCTGCGGGTACGTTTCCTGGCAGTTTCACACAGGCTGATTGCTCAACCTGCATGTGCCAGTGGGGCCAACAACGGTACAGTTGGTTTTGCAAAGAACAATTCAATTACACGACTTCACGTCGCACCATCTATATTAACACATAGGGGGGCTAATACTTGTCAACATTCGGACACCAGTGATGAAAATACTAGTAAACGCTAGCACATTAGTTATTGGAGGTGGAATTCAAATTGGACTATCATTTATTCAGGAATCATTGAGAATTACCTCGGTTGATTGGATATACTTAGTTTCACCAGGTATTTATTCGAATTTAGATCACAGGCTACAATCCGATTGTCGGGTAATATTAATTAAAGATTCACCAGCAAAACTATTGAAAGGTTATGCGTCTCGTAAAAAATTATATTCTATTTGTAAGAAAATAAAGCCGTCTATTGTTTATTCAATTGGGTTTCCTTCATATATCTTGTTTAATGAGATTGAAATTGGACGTTATACGAATCCATGGGAGATTAATTCGCCGCCCCTGCCATGGGATACAATAAAAAACCCATTAAGTAAAATAATAACTAAGGCAGGAATAAAATATCGTTTATTATGGGCTCGTAAAGCCAATTTTATAGAAACACAAACTGAAACAGCTAAAAAAGGCATTATTAGAAATACTGGAATTGAGCCGGAAAGAGTTTTTGTTATTCCAAATAATCCCAATAAAGTTTTTATTGAAAATGGCTTAAAGGAAAGATTTGAGTTGTTGTACGAAAAAAAAGGAAATATTGCTTTTTGTCTATCTGCACCATATGCGCATAAAAATTTAGAATTAATTCCAGAGGTTGCATATTGGTTGTGCAATAAATTTAATAAGCGGGTTAGCTTTATTCTTACTTTACCTAAGGATTCTGAGCTATGGAGAAATATAGAAAAAGAAGCTGAGAGGCTAAATGTTAATAATTTGGTTACAAATGTTGGTGTGTTAAAAGTAAATGAATGTATAGAATATTATAAAAAGTCAAAGATAGTATTTTTGCCAACCTTGTTAGAAGTTTTCTCTGCTACTTATCTGGAGGCAATGGCAATGAAAGTACCTATTGTTACTACTGATTTAGAATTTGCACATGATAATTGTAAAGATGCAGCTATATATTATGAGCCTAGAAATTCAAAAGATGCCGCGTTAAAAATCAGAACTCTATTGGATGATAGATATCTTTATGAAGAGAAAGTTAGAAAAGGTGTGAAAATATTGAATTCTTATCCGACTATCGAAGAAAAGTTCACATTGTTATTGCAAACATTTATTAAAATAACCGCTGATGTGTAACAAATATCAAATATGTTCAAATTGTGTGATGGATACGTCTGACCCAATTATATCCTTCGACAAGGATGGTATATGTGACCATTGTCATGACTTCGAAAATTATGTAAAACCAAATTGGTATACTGACGAAAAAGGCAGGAATCTATTGGAGGAAATAATAGAAAATATTAAAAAAGCAGGAAATAAAAACGAATTTGATTGTCTTCTTGGATTAAGCGGCGGGGTAGATAGCTCATATATGCTCCACCAGGCAGTAAAACAGTTAGGACTGAGACCACTGGTATTCCATGTTGACGGAGGATGGAATTCAGAACTTGCAGTACATAATATTAATGTAATGATTGACAAGCTTGGACTTGACCTTTACACTGAAGTGATCAATTGGGAGGAAATGAGAGATTTTCAACTTGCTTTCTTTAAGTCAGGAGTTCCGCATATTGACATTCCTCAGGATCATGCATTTATTGCTACTCTCTATCAATTTGCAGAAAAATACAAGATTAAATATATCTTGAATGGCGGTAACTTTTCTACTGAATGTGTGCAGTATCCTATGAAATATTATTATTATGGCACGGATATGACTCAGATCAATGATATCAGAAAACGTTTTGGTACAATGGAAATGGAATCGTATCCATTTAGTTCTATTTATCGTCATAAAATATATTTAAAATACCTGAAGGGTGTTCGTGTTGTAAAGCCACTCAACTACATGCCTTTTATAAAACAGGAAGCTCTTGAGTTTCTAGAAAAGGAATATGATTGGAAGCCTTATCCCCAAAAACATTTTGAATCGCGTTTCACCCGTTTTTTTGAAAGTTATTGGCTGCCTGAGAGATTTGGTTTTGATCCTCGCAGAGTTCAGTATTCCAGTTTAATTCTAACTGGGCAAATGACTCGCGAAGATGCTCTTGAAAAGATGAAAAGCCCCGCATATATCCCTCAAACGATTGAAGAAGACTTCAACTATATTGCAACTAAAATGAGAATATCGCGTGAGGAATTGAAAGGATATTTTACAATGCCAAAAAAATATTATTGGTACTATAAAAACCAGCAAAATATTTTCAGGGTAGGAGCTAATATCTTGAATTTGATTGGCGTAGAGAAAGTAAAAAAACGTAATAAATGATTACAATAATAGATTACGGTTTGGGCAATATCAGAGCCTTTGTAAATGTCTATGAACGACTTAACATAAAAATCAATATTGCTCATAATAGATCAGATATTATAAATGCAACAAAACTAATTTTGCCCGGAGTTGGATCTTTTGATTATGCAATGTCTCAATTAAATAACTCGGGCATGAGAGAGGTTCTTGAAGAGCAAGTTATAAGTCATAATGTTCCTGTAATTGGGATTTGTGTTGGTATGCAGATGATGGCAAAATCGAGCGATGAAGGTAAAATGTCAGGATTGGGATGGTTAGATGCAGAAGTAAAACTTTTTGATACTTCGCAAATACCATACAAAACACGTTTGCCACATATGGGCTGGAATACGATTAACATTACGAGGCAAAACATACTACTTGACCAACTAAACGACGTATCAAGGTTTTATTTTCTTCATTCATATTACTTTAGTTGCAATAAACAAGAAGATATTATAGCTAAAACAGAGTATGGCGCAGAATATGCAAGCGCAATAAATAAAGGCAATATTTACGGTATTCAGTTTCATCCAGAAAAAAGCCATAAAAACGGTATTCAATTGTTACACAATTTTGCAAAACTCTGAATATGTTATACCCACGTATTATACCATGCCTGCTTCTCCATAAAAAAGGGCTGGTTAAGACAACAAAATTTAATGATCCAAAATATGTAGGAGATCCTATAAATGCAGTTAAAATATTTAATGAAAAAGAAGTTGATGAAATAATTGTAGTAGATATAGATGCTTCGCGTCATGGACATGAGCCAGACTATCAATTAATTGAAAAGCTTGCTGTTGAGTGTCGCATGCCACTTTGTTATGGTGGCGGTATCAAAACGATTGAGCAGGCACAGCGAATATTTAGCCTCGGAGTAGAAAAAATAGCTATAAGTTCGGCGGCAATCAGCAAACCGGCTTTGATTACAGAAATAGCAGAAAGAGTTGGCAATCAGAGCGTTGTTGTCGTTCTTGATGTTAAGAAACGCATGATAGGAAGTAAATACGAAATTTACATCCATAATGGCACTCAGGCCACAGGAATAGATCCTGTTGTTTTTGCGAAACAGGCAGAAGAGCTTGGCACTGGAGAGATAGTGATTAACTCTATCGATCAGGATGGAGTGATGAAAGGCTATGATCAATCGCTTATCAATAAAATCAGGGAAGTTATTTCAATTCCGTTAACAGTATTAGGAGGAGCAAGCTCACTTGAAGATATTGGACAAATAATTCAGCAACATGGTATCATAGGTGTAGCCGCCGGGAGCCTTTTTGTATTTAAAGGAAAATTCAGAGCTGTTTTGATCAACTATCCAGTTCATGAGGAAAAGCAGAACCTTATAAGTAACTATTTTATAAATAAGTGGGAATGCAAGAATAAAATAAAATATGTTTAAAAATAAAATATTATTAATTACCGGAGGAACCGGGACATTCGGTAATGCCGTATTACGGCGTTTTCTAAAGACAGATATCGCTGAAATCCGCGTATTCAGTCGCGATGAGAAGAAGCAGGACGATATGCGTAAGGAATATGCAAATTCAAAGCTGAAATTTTATATCGGAGATGTTCGCAATGCCGATAGCGTCCGAGATGCTATGGAGGGAGTTGATTTCATTTTTCATGCTGCCGCGTTGAAACAGGTTCCTTCATGCGAATTTTTTCCGGTAGAAGCTCTCCGAACCAATGCAATGGGAACGCATAATGTCTTAACACAGGCGACTGCAGCAGGCGTCAAGAAAGTAGTTGTGCTGAGTACAGACAAGGCTGTTTATCCGATCAATGCCATGGGTATTTCAAAGGCCATGATGGAGAAGATCGCTGTAGCTCAGTCACGCGTTTCTGGCAGCCGGACGGTAATCAATGTAACCCGCTACGGAAACGTTATGGCAAGCCGTGGTTCGGTGATTCCACTTTTTATCAAGAATATACAGGAGGAAAAACCACTCACGGTTACCGACCCGAATATGACCCGGTTCATGATGAGTATCGATGATGCTGTGGATCTTGTACTTTATGCGTTTACTCATGGGCAGCCTGGGGATACTTTTGTGCAAAAGGCACCTTCCGCAACAATTGAAACACTGGCTCTGGCACTGAAAAAATTGCTCAAAACCGATGTTCCGGTCACCATCATTGGTACCAGACATGGTGAAAAACTCTACGAATCGCTTCTGACCCGCGAAGAACTTGCAGTTGCTGATGACCTTGGTGGATACTACAGAGTCCCCGCCGATAACCGTGATTTGAATTATGCGGCATTTTTCAGCGAAGGACGCGAAGAGGTTTCGTTGAAGGAAGATTATAACTCACACAATACGCATCAAGTCGATGTGGATGGTATGTGTGACTTACTCATGAATCTTGAATGTGTTAATGCCGCGATGAGAGGAGAGCGGATTGAAGTTTAAGGATATTGTTGTTTAAGGATATTGTTATGTCCACGAATTCCACGAATTGACTCGAAGGAATCCGGTTTTGTTTTCCCGTTTGACGTCACATGATTAAAGCCCTCAAAGTTCTCCATAAGAAAAACTTGCATTTACATTTTACTGTTATACCGGTGATTGGGCTGTAACCTCAAGGATTGATGTTTGACATTAAGCTGTTCCTGTTTGCACAAATTCTTCAATTCCACATTTAATTTGCTCATATTCTTGCGATTAGTAAATAAATCTCATCTGGTAATTCAGAAATCAAAAATATGCTTGTTTTAGTTACTGGTTCGAATGGGTTTGTCGGTAGTAATCTTTGTACTGTTTTGCGGACAAAGGAAAATGTTAAGGTTCTTGAGTTTGATTGTGATAATTCGTATGAAGAGCTGGAATGCATGCTCGGTGAGGCGGAGGTTGTTTTTCATCTTGCCGGAGTAAACCGGCCAAAAAATGAAGAAGAGTTCAGGACCGGAAATACCGGTTTTACAGAGGAAATCTGCAGTACGCTTCTGCGATTGAAACGCACTCCAAAGATCATTCTTGCATCATCTATTCAGGCAGAATTTGACAACCCATATGGAAGCAGCAAGCGTCAGGCTGAGACTGCGTTGCATGAATTTTCGGAAAAAACCGGTGCACACACGGTGGTATACCGCTTCAAGAACCTTTTCGGAAAATGGTGCCGCCCGAACTATAATTCGGTGACAGCGACGTTCTGCCATAACACTGCCCATAATCTTCCACTCACGATTTCCGATCCCGCTCGATCTATAGAACTGACCTATATCGACGATGTCGTCTCAGCCCTGATTGGCGAACTTCCTTTTGATGACGGCAATCGGGAGTCCGGGTTTGCATTTGCTCCTGAACTTGCAGCATACCTCATTACTCTCGGTCAACTTGCAGAGCTCATAACCTCATTTCGTGAATCAAGAGACACTCTGGTCCTGCCCGGATTTGACGATCGTTTTGTACGATCGCTCTACGCGACATACCTCTCATATCTTGAAGGCGACGATTTCGCTTACCAGCTTCAGATAAAAACCGACGATAGAGGTACACTTGCGGAAATGATGAAAAGCAGTTCGTTCGGCCAGATTTTCGTTTCAAGGACAAAGCCAGGGATTACAAGGGGTAACCACTATCATCACACCAAAACCGAGAAGTTTATGGTTGTTGAAGGTAGGGCGGTTATCCGTTTTCGCAAGATCGATGGGACTGAGGTTATCGAACATCATGTTTCAGGTGATGAGTTCAAGGTTGTCGATATTCCTCCCGGTTATACCCACCATATCACAAATATCGGAGAAAAAGAACTTGTCACTCTTTTTTGGGCATCCGAAATCTTCAATCCGGATAAACCCGATACATATTTCATGAAAGTTTAAGTTGAAGAGATTATGAATTTTGAATTCTTGATTTTGGATTGGTTGAAGAGATTCTTGACTTTAGATTTTGAATTCTTTTTCAACGCATTACCTCTGTCTTTAATCCGGAATCCATAATTTCTTTATCGCTCTGTCTTTAATCCAAAATTCATAATCCAGAGTTTAAAATTGACGAAGTTAAAAGTAATGACCATCGTGGGTACCCGTCCGGAGATTATCCGGCTTTCAAGGGTGCTGGCAAAGCTCGATGCTTATACTGACCACATTCTCGTCCATACAGGACAGAACTACGATTACGAGCTGAACGAGATATTTTTTGAAGATCTCGGAATCAGAAAACCCGACCATTTTCTTGAAGCGGCAGGAGCGACAGCAGCTGAAACCGTCGGTCAGATATTTTCAAAAGCCGACTGTGTCATGGAACAAGAAAAGCCCGAAGCTATTCTTATTCTTGGGGACACCAATTCCTGTCTTGCAGCATATCCCGCGAAAAGACGAAAAATACCTGTTTTCCATATGGAGGCGGGAAACCGGTGTTTCGATCAGCGCGTACCTGAAGAGACAAATCGCAAGATTGTCGATCATATAGCGGACATAAACCTCACTTACAGTGATATAGCACGAGAATACCTTCTGCGTGAAGGCCTTGCAGCTGACCGAATCATAAAGACCGGCAGCCCCATGTTCGAAGTGTTGACCTATTACAAGGAAAAAATTGATCGGTCGGATGTACTTGAACGTCTGAAGCTTGTAGCGGGTGATTATTTTGTAGTGAGTGCGCATCGCGAAGAGAATATCGAATCGGAAAGGAATTTTTACAATCTCGTTGAAATTCTCAATACCCTTGTAACCGAATACGGTAAAAGGGTCATTGTTTCCACTCATCCAAGAACACGCAAACGAATTGAAGCGAGCGGCATTGTCTTCAATGAAAAGGTCGAGTTGTTGAAACCTCTTGGTTTTACTGATTACAACCACTTACAGCTTCATGCACGGGCGGTGCTTTCCGACAGCGGCACCATTACTGAAGAGTCTTCCATTCTCAATTTTCCAGCACTCAATATTCGCGAGGCGCATGAGCGTCCGGAAGGAATGGAGGAGGCATCGGTGATGATGGTTGGTCTTGATGTGAACCGTGTTATGCAGGCGCTTGCGATTCTCGACACTCAGACTCGGGGGGAACAGAGGACCTTGAGGCAGGTTGCTGATTATTCCATGCCCAATGTTTCGGAAAAGGTGGTCAGGATAATTCACAGTTATACCGATTATGTGAATCGGGTTGTGTGGAAAAAATATTAAAAAGTCTCCTTTGCGCGTTTTATTACTGACGCAGTGGTTCGATCCTGAGCCTACATTCAAAGGTTTAGTTTTTGCCCGTGAGCTGGTAAAACAGGGCTTTGATGTCGAGGTTTTGTCAGGCTTTCCGAATTATCCGGGGGGTAAGCTTTATCCCGGCTTCAAGATCAAGCTGATTCAGCGTGAACTGATTGAAGGTGTCAATGTAACTCGTGTTCCGCTGTATCCAAGTCATGGCCAGAGCGCCTTCGGTCGGGTGATGAACTATATCAGCTTTGCGGCAAGTTCGTTTGTCTATGGAGTGTTGATGGCAAAGAGGCCTGATGTTATATATGCCTATCATCCCCCTCTTACTGTAGGACTTGCAGCAGTTATTATCCGGATGTTCAGGCGTGTTCCGGTTGTCTACGACATTCAGGATATGTGGCCCGATACGCTTCGGGCAACAGGAATGATTGAAAATGCCGGAATACTTTCTGCTGTTGCAAAGGTATGTGATATCGTTTACCGGTATGTTGATCACATAGTGGTCCTTTCCCCGGGGTTTAAAAAGCTGCTTATAGAACGAGGGGTGCCAGCCAGGAAGCTGGATATCATTTATAACTGGTGCGATGAAGCATCAATGCTGAACCCGACAGGTGATGCCCCAAATGATTTTGCTGGTCCGGAGACGTTTACCATTATGTTTGCCGGTAATATGGGGAAAGCGCAGGCGCTGGATGCCGTGCTCGAAGCAGCAGAAATAGTTAGGAAAAAAACAGCAGGAATACGCTTTGTATTTATCGGCGGCGGAGTCGAGGTTGATCGACTGAAAGTTACGGCAACAGAAAAGAAATTAACAAATGTGCTTTTTCTTCAAGCCGTGTCGATGGCATCAATAGGCGGTATACTCGGTAAAGCGGATGCTCTCCTTGTACACCTCAGAAAAGACCCTTTGTTTACCATAACGATTCCCTCAAAAACACAAGCATATATGGCTGCAGGAAAACCGCTGTTAATGGCGGTAGATGGAGATGCAGCTGATCTTGTAAATGCTGCGGGATGCGGTGTTATTGCTGAATCGGAGAATTCATCGGCAATTGCTGATGCGGCATTTAAACTATATGCTTTGAGCGTTTCAGAAAGAAATACGATGGCTGTAAAAAGCAGGGAATACTATCAATCACATTTATCGTTGAAAGTCGGGGTTAGTCGATTTGGTGAAATATTTAAAAAGCTTGTTAAATAAGAGCGGCTTCTTCGATAGCCTTATATCATGAAACGATTATTTGATCTTGTTCTTACTATCCCGGGAATTCTTTTTGTTCTGCCATTATTACTGATTCTTGGAATCATGGTTAGGTTATTCCATGGCAGCCCGATATTTTTTTCGCAAATAAGGCCGGGTCAGAAAGGGCAGCCTTTCCGGATGTTCAAATTCAGAACGATGACGAATGCACGGGATGCTGCCGGTAATCTTTTACCTGACAAAGACCGTCTGACAACTTTTGGGAGATTTCTCAGAGCAACCAGTCTCGATGAGTTTCCGGAACTCATCAATGTTCTTAAAGGTGAAATGAGCCTTGTTGGTCCGCGACCGTTGTTAATGGAATACCTGCCGCTTTATTCATCTGAACAGAACCGCCGCCACGAGGTTAAGCCTGGAATGACAGGTTGGGCACAGGTGAACGGACGGAATGCCATCAGTTGGGAAGAAAAATTCAAACTGGATGTCTGGTATGTTGATAATCAATCATTGTGGCTGGATATCAGAATACTTGCCATTACTATGCGTAATGTTTTGTTACGTAAAGGAATAAATCATAACGCAACTGAAACGATGCCTTTTTTTACAGGTACAGGCCCGCTTGATGTTCATGGTTAGAGAATTATGGCGATAGAAAAACTTGCTATTATTGGTGCAAGCGGACATGGGAAGGTTGTTGCCGATGCAGCATTGTGCTCAGGTTGGGATGAAGTGATTTTTTTTGATGATGCATGGCCGGAGTTATCAAAAGTAGGAATATGGAAGGTTATTGGCAATACCCGGAAGCTTTTGGAACAGGGTGAAAATATTGGAAAAGTGGTTGTTGCTATTGGTAATAATGCAATACGACTGGAAAAGCAGCAATCATTACAAATAGCAAATATTCCACTTGCAACGATCATTCATCCTTCGGCAATAATAAGCCCTTTTTCTGAAATCGGTTCAGGGAGTGTTGTATTTGCCGGTGCGGTAATAAACCCATTTGCGCAAATTGGTTCCGGATGCATTATAAATACAGGTTCTTCAATCGATCATGATTGTTGGATTGCTGACGGAGTTCATATAAGTCCAGGGGCTCATTTAGGAGGTAATGTTCATGTGGGCAGGGCTACATGGTTAGGTATAGGCACCTCAGTTAAACATGGGATTCATATAGGTGAAAATGTCATTGTGGGAGCAGGAGCAGCCGTAGTCAATGATATTGCATCGGGTTTGACAGTGGTCGGTGTACCTGCACGAGAAATAACTATTAAAATACATGCTTAATACCTCATTTCCCCCTTGGCCATCTTATACCAAAGAAGAAGCAGATACCGTTTCTCATACAATCCTTTCAAATAAAGTCAATTACTGGACTGGTCAGGAATGCAGGGAATTTGAAACAGAGTTTGCCGCTTGGTCGGAGTGTGAGTATGCAATAGCACTTGCAAATGGAACTCTGGCGCTGGAAGTTGCACTGAGGGTTCTGGGGATTGGCGATGGTGACGAAGTTGTCATGACTCCTCGTACATTCATTGCATCAGCATCCTGTATTGTGGCAATGGGCGCTGTGCCGGTTTTTGCTGACGTCGATCGCGATACGCAGAATATTACTGCTGCAACCATTTCAGAGGTTATTACTCCACGAACGAAAGCAGTTATCTGCGTTCATCTCGCCGGAATGCCATGCGATATGGATCCTATAATGCAAATTGCTGCAGATAAGAGTTTGTTCGTCATTGAGGATTGTGCTCAGGCTCATGGTGCGAAATATAAAGGAAAATCGGTCGGTTCGATTGGTCATATCGGTGCATGGTCATTCTGCCAGGATAAGATCATGACTACTGGCGGTGAAGGTGGTATGGTGACGACTAATGATCGTGAGTTATGGTCGAGAATGTGGTCATACAAGGATCACGGGAAATCATGGGATGCTGTCTATACAAAAGAGCATCCTCCGGGGTTTCGCTGGTTGCATGAATCGTTTGGATCGAATTACCGGATGCTTGAAATACAGGCAGCAATCGGCAGGATTCAGCTCAAAAAGATGGCGGAATGGACGAAAATACGACAATCACATGCCCATCGCATTTGGGAAACCGTTCGTCAAATTTCCGGTTTACGAGCACCTGAAATTCCTGATTGGGCTGAACACGCAGCTTATAAATGCTATGTGTTTGTTGAGCCTGATCTGCTGAAAGAAGGCTGGAATCGTGATCAGATCATGGCTGAAATTAATAAAAAAGGTGTGCCCTGTTACTCTGGTTCATGTTCAGAGATATACCTTGAAAAGGCATTTGAAGGAACCGGATGGCGACCTGAAAAGCGGTTGCCAGTTGCAAAAGAACTTGGTGAGACAAGTCTGATGTTTCTTGTCCATCCTACGCTCCAGGAAGAACACATTGAAAAAACTTGCAGTGTCCTTTCTGATGTTATGAAAGAAGCCATGATTGAGTGATGGGATGTTGGAGGTTGGAGGGAAGAAGGACTGAGTGGGTACTGGGTAGTGGGGAATTCAGGACTGAGGGTAATTCGGTTCAAAGGATAACAGCTTCATGATATCTTAATCCTTGTTATCAAGGTTGCGAGCTTTTCTGCGAAGAATTGACGGCTCCACAACCTGAGGCTTTGCCGGAAGGCAGGTGGGAGGAAGGGGGCCACATCCTCTGCGGCTTTCTTCCAGTCGATGGAACCGATTTTGTCGCTCAATGCAGCATTCAGCCAATCATGGTCGATGTTCAGGAATTCATCTGACCAGGGGCCGTATTGGTGTAGTGCATTTTCAAGCAGCGGAATGTTTGGAATAACGCCCTGGGATATGTACCAGCCGAAATCGAACCAGTCCCGGCCCTTGATGTATGGTCGACATAGCAGCGCATGAATCTTGAGTGAGAAGTTGCTCGACAGCGTCTGGGTGCAGAGCTCGAAGTCGAGAGGAAAATCAAGATAATGGTACTCAAATTCAGAGCCTTCCGGCGGATCTGTGTCGATTTCGAGTTTGACCTTCAATTTCCGTCTGTTCCGGCTGCCGAAAAAAGAAAGGTTGAGCTGACTGGCAAAGGAATCATCTTTCAATAAAGCCTGACGGACAGCACGATCCATATTGCCCCGGTCAGCAAGTTCGCAGCGGATGCCGAATTCAGCCATAACTGCTTCAAGTGTTTCGAAATACGGATTCCACCGTAACTCTTTGTCAGGTATACGCAGAATGAAATCAAGGTCTTCTGAAAATCGAGGCAATCCGTGAAGGATACGCAGGCAAGTGCCTCCCTGAAAGACCGCGACTTCAAAAAAATCGGCACGCCATAATCCGTAAAGCGCAACTTCCTGCAGGATTTCCTTGAGGGCTTGCTCTTCCTGTCCTGCATCAGGGGCGGAATAACTCTCCAGTCGTTTACGCAGAATATCGATCATCGGGTCAGTTCCTCCTGTATGGCCGATATGTTTGTTTCCATGCGTTTATGCTGATAGACCGGGCGTAATCGTTCAAGATCGTTTTTGTCAATGGAGGCGAATTCGTCCTTGTCGATGCGCATCCCTTCGATCAGGCTTCCGAGGCCCTGATAATCAAGCTTTCGAAGGCAGAAAATGTCAAGTAACGCCCTTAATGGTTGCGCTATCAGACAACTCTGTCCGGAATGAGTATTTCGATCGACGCCCTCAAGAAACCAGCCGGTGTTCAACGCTAACGGGTAATAAAGGAATTGACCGAATTTCGGAATGTCGAGAATCCGTTGTCGCCGATCCGGTGTGACAGACATCGTGACTGGTGTCGATTCCGGAATCCATCCATGATAGCTGAGCGCTGTTTCGAAAGAGATGTATGATCCGGGCAACAGTGCCTGTGCAAGCACAAAGGGATGTACATTGCCTTGCTTCACCGTCGATGTGAGCAGGTAACGGCCGCGTCGCAGGCGTATCAGGTCTCCTCGATGCAAAGCACGGTTTACCAGGTTATAACGGCGTTGCGGAGTGCCGTTGAGCAGGCGGGACAATTGCGCTTCTGTGATAACGCGCTCACCCAACCCGGCGTTGGTAATATGTTTCGTCAATGTTCCCATTAATGTAAGATACTTTCGATATATGAAAGTAACAAACATTTGTTGGTTGGGAATGGGGAAGCTGGACTGAGTGCTGAGGACTGGGGAGTGGGTAATGGGTAATGGGGAGTGGGGAATTCAGGACTGAGTGCTGAGGACTGAGGACTGAGGACTGAGGAATGGGGAGTGGGGAATTCAGGACTGAGGACTGAGGGAAGAGTGGGAATTGGGATGTTGGAAGCGTTAGGTGCTATGTGTTAGGTGGTAAACTCTGCATTTTCCTTTTTCCCAAATTCCACGTTCCAACCCTGGAACAGCACCGTAACTGATTACATTTGTTGTATTTCTTTTAAAAGATCAGGGTGCCGGTCAATGAGTTTCAGTAATTTAAGCACAGGTGCAGGTGGTTTGGATTCTCCGCGCTCATATCTGGAAAACGCGATTTTTCCGATACCGAACGATAATGCGAGCTGTGCCTGAGTGAGGTTCAGTTTTCTTCGGATGCGCCGGATGTCTGCTGAAGCGTCTCCCTTGATAGCTCTTACCAGTCCTTCCTGAGCTTCCGTATAGCGACGGTAGCTTACTTCATCCCATATTCCTTCACCGCACTCCGGGCAGAATTTGCCGTGCATGTCATGCAAGGTCATGGATTTGCCGCCATACGTGAGTGTTTCCTCCTGAACCTTGTCGATCAAGCCGTTATGACCGCAGGAAGGACATTTATCTGTATTTGTGATCATAGTTCTATGAAAAATTGAATCAAAGAAAACCGGTTATCTGATCAGCCTTAGATTCTATTATGAGAGAACAGACGATCTTCAGGTATTGCTCTGTACCTGAAGATCGTCTCATTTTGCTTTGAACTGTATTACGAGTGGTCTTGCATCGTTGAAATCTGTTATCTTAATATAAACGGGAATGTTATCCGGTGTTTTGCCTTGATAAACGTCTTGCCAGAGTCTATGGTCAGAATGAGTGGTCATTGATTTGTAAAAATCATCTCTTGTCAGTTTCAGAACCACTTCCCGCATCAGGGGTTCGGTTAACCCTAATTCCAAACCGCCTCTTAATGCCGTCATAGTGAACGGTCGTGAATTATTGTCCGCAACTGTTTTTTTAATTTTTTCAAGTTTGTAATGCGGGGTTCTTTTTTCCATGAATTAATTTTATCATTTTGTTGAATTTAATCATAATGATAAAATTATTTAAATTGATTTTTTGCTATTCTATTGGGTACTGGGGTCTGGAAAGTGGGGAATTCAGGACTGAGGACTGAGGACTGAGTGGGAAATGGGGAATTCAGGACTGAGTGCTGAGGACTGGGGACTGGGTAGTGGGGAATTCAGGACTGAGTGCTGAGGACTAAGGACTAAGTGGATACTGGGGAATGGGGATTGGGGATTGGGAAGAGCCCCGGAGGGGCGGAAGATTGGTAGCGCGGGGTGAAACCCCGGGTAGGGAATCCCCAAATATCTGGGTTTAGCTCCGGAGGAGCGACATATCGTTATAAAGGTAAGAGGTGGGAGGGAAGAAGGTCTGGGAGGAATTCTGGGGGATGTCCGTAAATAAGTAAAATAAGAGAATAGGTCCCGGGTCGTTGGTAATGGGAAGCGGGATGCCGCTCATACGAAGCTAACCCATTATTTTTATAGTCGGGGTTTTACTCTTGGCTACCTATATACCGCCCCTGACGGGGTTAAAATCAAGTACTACAACACTTATAAAATGGGGAGATCATCTTTATTTGATTTAACCATTTGAATGACAAGTTTCATTCCGCAAGCTTTCGCATACCTTCGTAGTGTATCAAGCGATGGTGAGTGATTCTTTTTTCCGAGGCTCGATTCGATACGTGCCAGAACCGGCTGCGAAACTCCCATTCGTTTCGCGACCTCTGTTTGAGTTAGTCCTGCAGCGGTTCGGGAAAGAATCTGAGGGACGCACATAAATAAATCAAAAAATAGGTTCTGGGGTACTGGGAAGTGGGAAGTGTTCAGCTCCGTAGGAGCGGCATGTCGGTAGCGCGGAGTGTCAGCCCCGGTGAGTGTGATCCCTGTCATGAGCGGTTTTTAGCAGGTTGTCCGATGTATGGGATATGTCGTTGGTGTCGGGTCACAGGTTCCGGCGTGTCAGTAAAGAAAGCCGAAAAGCCAGAGAGGGATGGTGTTTCGGTAACCGATTTCCAGGTCGTCCACAACGAGGAAACTCTTTTCGATGCCGCTGATCTGCCGGTATCCCTTGCTTTTACCACCGATCTCAAACGTGTACATGTTGTTGACGAAAAAATCGCCTTTGGCTGAAACTTCGATCGATGTATCGACAAGGCTTGGGTGCAGGGTGCAGGTGTTACGGATCTGGTTTACAAAAAACAGTTCCCGCAGCGTTCCGGTATTGATGTTCTCTGTAATGGCATACATCAGGTTGCTGTTTTCAAGAAATATCTTTTCAGGTTTGCTCATCACTTCATAGCCTCTTCCGTGTGAGCGGACAAGATTCAGCAGCCTCGCATTCTGAAGGTTTTCAAGGTACTCGTAGAGGCGAGACCTGGAAATTTCCGTAACTTCTGCCAGTTTGGTGATATTGGGAGTGAACGGAACAGAAGTTGCAAGCAGGAATAACAGTTTTTTAAGCTTTGAAAGCTGTCGCGTTTCTATGCGGTTTACATAAGGGAGATCGACTTCAAGAATGTGATTGATGACCTCGCGTAATCGGAATGGATATGTCCCGCTGCTTTCGAGAAAGAAGGGGTAGTAGCCGTTAATCAGGTAATCACGCAACGACTTGCGTACCGTTATCTCCATGCTGATGGTTTCGGCAATCTGCCGGTGGTTTTCGAGAATCGTTTCGAGCGTACAGGCGGGAAAGGCGGTTTCATGGACGAAGTTAATGTACTCGCGAAGCGAGAGTCCGTGAAGATTGAAGATAATCGCCCTTCTGCTAAGGTCGGCTTTCTGTCTGGAAATCTGCAGAAGACTGGAGCCTGAAAAAACAATACGCAGCTTCGGCAGCGAGTCATACATAGATTTGATGTGGAGTGACCAGTCCGGATATTTATGGATTTCATCGAGCAGCAGGAGTTCGCCACCAAGCTCGTGAAATTCTTTTGCAAGATCAAAAAGGTTGTGCGCAAGAAAGTACGGGCTGTCGACCGAAATATAAAGGGCATTATCCGAATTGCCGTATCGTTCCCGGACATGCTGCAGCATCATGGTGGTTTTGCCGGTACCCCTCGCCCCAAGGATTCCGATGCAGCGTTCATTCCAGTCGATCAGGTCGTAGAGGTACCGTTTTTTCGTGCTTACTGATGCGATCAGTTTCAACTGCTCTTGCTGAAATCGCTCCATGTTTTTTTAACGTAATTTATCTCAGCATTGTAAAGTGTGTTATACAATAATAGTAAAATATTGTAATATCTGCGATGCGTTGTTATTATTCGATGTCTATTTTCTAGAATTCTGTAGGTCTACTGGTAGACGTCCGGAAATAAGTAAAATAGGAGAATAGGTACTGGGGAATGGGGAATTCAGGACTGAGTGCTGAGGACTGAGTGGGTACTGGGGAGTGGGGAACTCAGGACTGAGTGCTGAGGACTAAGTGGGTACTGGGGAATGGGGATTGGGGATTGGGAAGAGCCCCGGAGGGGCGGAAGATTGGTAGCGCGGGGTGAAACCCCGGGTAGGGAATCCCCAAATATCTGGGTTTAGCTCCGGAGGAGCGACATATCGTTATAAAGGTAAGAGGTGGGAGGGAAGAAGGTCTGGGAGGAATTCTGGGGGATGTCCGTAAATAAGTAAAATAAGAGAATAGGTCCCGGGTCGTTGGTAATGGGAAGCGGGATGCCGCTCATACGAAGCTAACCCATTATTTTTATAGTCGGGGTTTTACTCTTGGCTACCTATATACCGCCCCTGACGGGGTTAAAATCAAGTACTACAACACTTATAAAATGGGGAGATCATCTTTATTTGATTTAACCATTTGAATGACAAGTTTCATTCCGCAAGCTTTCGCATACCTTCGTAGTGTATCAAGCGATGGTGAGTGATTCTTTTTTCCGAGGCTCGATTCGATACGTGCCAGAACCGGCTGCGAAACTCCCATTCGTTTCGCGACCTCTTTTTGAGTTAGTCCTGCAGCGGTTCGTGCTTCCAGCAACGCTGCCAGTGCCACGAATTCGTCTTCGAGAGCATCATACACAATCTTGAACTCCCGGTCTGCCGCACATTTTTCAGCGGCTATAGCTCGCGGATTGAAAGGAACCGGATTGTATTGCATCTCTTCATTCATGGCTTGATTTCCTTAATGACACCTCAATTTATTTGTTACGAAGCCTGATTACTTTGTTGGGCGGTGCTCAAAATCCTCATGTACTATGTGTACACTCCGGTTTCTCCGCTCCGGCCGCCTTGTACTCAGACCTCTCACGACAATAAATATAGAGGTGCCAAGAATTTTGGCAATCCGTAACTCTTTATCCGGCGTTTTCTGTGTTTTCTTGATGAATCCATGCAGGATGAGGACCCGATGCTCAATAACGCAACAAAAAAAAGCGCGGCCGATACCTTCAGGGCCTCTGGCACGGATTTCAAACAATCCATTTCCGAAAGAGCGGGTATATGGTAAACCCAGGTTCGGGCCAGATACCTCGATACGTTCAGTAATTCGAAGAAAATTGGCGAAGACTCCTTTTGGCCAACTTTGAATCTCTTCCTGAACCGATTCATTGAAAAAGAATATGCGATATCTCATCTCTAAAATAGCATATATGGTATAATAGTTCAATTAAAAAACGATAATTTGCCGTGAAACATTATAATACGTATAATATACTTGATTTTGCAGTGTGGATGTTTGAGGTTGGAGGGAATTCAGGACTGAGTGCTGAGGACTGAGGACTAAGTGGGTAATGGGTAATGGGTACTGGGGAATGGATACTGGAAAGTGGGAGGTTAGAGGGAAGAAGTGCTGAGGACTGAGTGCTGAGGACTGAGGACTGAGAGGGTAATGGGTAGTGGGGAATGGGAACGGGATCGGGGAAGTTGTTCACGAATTGCAAGAATTTTCACGAAGGGGAACGGGAACAGGGGGGTGATCAGTCGAATAGATCGATAGGGTTTATTTCCAGAAATTCCTGCCAGGGAATTCCTGAATTGCCGACAAGGATAACCTTGTCAGGGTTGAAATGAAGGGTGAAGGCCTCCATTCCTGAGGCACGTTGTGTATGGCCGCTTTTGATTTCAAGACCGATAACTTTTCCGGAATGTACGAGAACAAAATCCACTTCATGATTTCCCTGCCGCCAGTAATAGAGGTTCAGAGCGCCGGTTCGGGTATGATTGAGGAGGTGGGCGCCGATTGCCGATTCAACCCATCGACCCCATTTTGACGGGATTGATGAGATCTCCTGAAATGTCTCCTGCTGCTGCGCGCTGATCAATGCGGTGTTATGGACCTGAAATTTCGGACTGGACGCTCTCAGTCTGATTGTTTCAGGGCTGTATTTTTCCAGTCCTCCCAATAAACCTGCCGTATCGAGGAGGCGAAGGTAATGTGCAAGGGTTGTGGTATTGCCTGCATCCTGGAGCTGGCCCAGGATTTTGGTATAGGAAAGAATCTGCCCTGAATAGCTGCATCCGAGTTCGAACAGCCTTTTCATCAGGGCAGGTTTGTCTACACGGGTCAGCATGAGAATATCTTTTGAAATGCTTGTTTCGATAAGAGAATCTGCAATGTACCGTGCCCATCGCGATTCATCGTTTATCAGCGTCGCAGCACCCGGATATCCGCCGAACCAGACGTATTGTTCAGGCGTGAAGTCGAACGCTTTTTTCATTTCAAGGTAGCTCCAGTGACCGAGGAAGATGGTTTCAAACCTGCCGGCAAGTGATTCGGTAAGTCCCTGCTGAAGCAGAAGCCTCGATGATCCCAGAAGAATCACTTTGAGTGACCGACGGGCAGCTGAGTCAGCATCCCATTCCTTTTTTACCGTTTCACTCCAGTTGGCGATTTTCTGTATTTCATCAATGATCAGTACCGCGTCTTGTCGTTCAGACCCGCGGAGCTTGATCCTTGCCGTTTCCCATTGCTGACTGATCCAGCTTGACTGTCCTGAGGAAACCTGGTCGGCGGAGGCGAAATGTACAGGCAGGGCAGTCGTTTGCATAAACTGCAGTGCAATGGTCGTTTTACCGACTTGTCGTGGTCCGTAGAGGACTTGAATGAATCGCCGCAGTTCCGTTTCAATCCGCTTTGTCAGCAGCGATTTTTGAGATCGTTCTATCATTTTGTAAGTTACTCACCTTATTGAGTAAATTTACTCAATATATAAAACAATTTCTTCAGGGTAAAACCATGGGAGATGTTGTCCACGAATTGCAGGAATTTACACGAAGGGGAGGAGGACTGAGGACTGAGTGGGTACTTGGGAATGGGGATTGGGAAGTGATAGCGGGACTGGGAAATAGGGAATTCTCCGGGATTTTGATCAGTATTCTAAGAAATTGTATCGCAGACAAACTACGATGGCTGCTTCATGATATAATCAACGTACCCATTTATGGGTTTTTTTGAGCTTCTGTGAATATATTTATATTTGGATTTGAATAGAGATTTGAATTCAGGTCAGAATATAACATGGAAATATCATGAAAAGCATTTGTATATCAAGCGACATCATACCACTCGGTGAGTTCAAGACGGGTATTTCTACCTGTTTTAAAAAGGTACAGGCAACAGGTCACCCGCTGATTATTACACAGAACGGTAGACCTGCCGGCGTTCTGCTTTCGCCTGTCGAGTATGATAACCTCGTATACCGCAAGCAATTTACTGAATCGGTGGAGCAAGGCCTGACGGAAGCCGCAGCAGGAAGCGTGCATAGTACAGAGGAGGTGAGAACGAGGTTTGCAGAAAAAAGAGCGTCAAGAAAACCATGAACGTTGTCTGGACAACCGAAGCGCTCAGAATGCTCGATGAAATCGAGCAGTTTATCGCTCAGGATAATCCTCAACGGGCTTCCGATTTTATTGATCGACTGCTTGAAAAAGGTGATTCCATTGCCTCATTTCCTGAAATGGGAAGAGTTGTTCCAGAGATTGCTCAACCAGGGATCCGGGAGATTCTGGTCGGAACCTACCGGATAGTGTACAAGGAGACTCCTGATCATATAGTCATTCTAACGGTGTTTGAAGGTCATCGTTCAATGCGTTATGAAGAACTTGACCCATGAATGGGTCTCATCGTATGAAGGGACATCGTTACTAAGTATACTTATCACCCTGAAGGTGACTGATTCCATTTCTTTAAGGGGTTTCAGTGATGCCTCAGGACTATTTACCAGCGTTGCCGGATAACCGATATGCCGCTGCGGAGCTAAATACAAAAAATAGAAGGGATATAACCCGGGGGTTCACCACTGGGCTACCGGTATATCATCCCTACGGGATTTGAAGATGAGGAGTGGGAGGGAATTTAGGACTGAGTGCTGAGGACTGAGGACTGAGTGGGGAATGGGTAATGGGTAATGGGGACTGGGGAAGAGCTCCGGAGGGGCGGGAGATTGGTAGCGGGGGGTGTAAACCCCGGGTAGGGAATCCCCAAATATCTGGGTTTAGCTCCGGAGGAGCGACATATCGTTATAAAGGTAAGAGGTGGGAGGGAAGAAGTGCTGAGGACTGAGTGCTGAGGACTGAGTGCTGAGTGCTGAGGACTGAGTGCTGAGTGCTGAATGCTGAATGCTGAGGACTGAGAATGTGCGGAAAGGGGGCTGGCCTGGATCAATGCAATCTGACAACGGCTCGGGCGAATGTTTCGAAATCCTGTAACCGGTGCATGGCGATCGAATGAACGATATCCCAGTTCACCGTATCGTAATTGTGTACTGCAAGGTTTCGGAAGCCTACCGCTTTTTTCATGCGCAGCGCGAGATCGGCATCGATGATCCCGGCCTCATGCAGCAGGTCGAACGTTTTACCCATCGTGTCCGGAGCGGGAGTATCCTTTTCGGCAATGATGTGCGCCCCGATATCGACACAAAGCTGAACAGCTCTTGTCAGGTTCAGGGTAAGAATATCCTGGGCATCGTAATCTCTTGAGAGACTTTCGGCATCGAGGGGACATTTATCCCTGACACGTGCAAGGGCACGGCGAAGCGATTCAAGTTTCTGTTCGATCAGCGGCCAATCCATGCCGTCCTCCTTTCATCGAGAATTCGCTTTCGATAAGGCATGAAATCCGCCTGGTCCAGCAGGTGGCGGGTTATGTAGAAAGCATGTCTGGATGGGTCCCCGGTTATTCTTCGGCCCTTCCGGAGGATCTCTCCTGTCAGGGGTTCACCTGCCGACCGGAGATCGACGAGATCGACCGGGCGCCCGGTTGCTGCAGCGAGATCTTCGATAAGCTGCATTTTGGAGGCTGAATCGAGAGGAGCATCTGCAGAGACGGCAAGGTCGAGATCGCTCTCCGCCCTTGCCTCGTTGTGAGCCAATGAACCGAACAGAATCGAAAGGCGGATATCTGGGTGTTTTTCCATGACCTTTCTGATCAATATATCGATGGTGTTCTGTTCTTCCTGATGAACGCTCATATGGTTTCCTGATGCAGATTATGTACTCCTGTAGAGTATAACCATATCGTACTTCCCGCGCAAGTTGGGGAGTTGAAGTACTGAGGACTGAGTGCTGAGTGCTGAGGACTAAGTGGGTACTGGGGAATGGGTAATGGGAAGGATGTGAAGTGCTGAGGACTGAGGACTGAGTGGGTACTGGGGAATGGGGATTGGGAATTGGGAAGGATGGGAAGCTCCGGAGGGGCGGAAGATTGGTAGCCGGTTGCGCAGGCGCCGGGAAAGATCAGCGGCACCACCCCATTTATTTTTCAGCTCCTCTGGAGCTTTTTTTATTGCAGAATGAAGAGCATTATTTCAATTTGAAATGCTTGTCGCTATGGCGAACGCAAGTCTGTTTGAATGGGCATCCCAAAGTTTTAAAAAATCAAATGGTTAATCTATGAAACCTGCAGATTTGTCATCGGTGAAGTTCGGGACGAGCGGAGTGAGGGGATTGGTCGCAGATCTGACGGACAAGGTCTGTTATATTTTTACCAGGGCATTTATCGAAAGCCTTGCCTCAGATGCCGAAACAGTTGTCATCGGTCATGACCTGCGGCCGAGCAGCCCTGCTATAACCAGTGCATGTATCGCTGCGATCGAAGATTCGGTCTGCAGGGTCATCTATGCGGGAGCTCTTCCTACACCTGCAATCGCCTGTTATGCAATAGACAACCAACGGCCGGCCGTTGTCGTAACCGGCAGCCATATCCCCTATGACCGGAACGGCATCAAGTTCTACCGCCCGGATGGAGAGATTACGAAAGCAGACGAGGATGCCATTACATCCGCGGATGTAACCGTACCGGAGGCCATCGATATTAATCCTCTGCCCGCCATCGAACAGAACGTTCACGATGCCTATATCCGACGATATGTAGAATTTTTCGGCGCCGGGTCCCTTTCGGGTATGCGGGTTGCCGTGTACCAGCATTCGAGTGTTGCGAGGGATATCATAAAAATTGTTCTCGAAAGCCTTGGTGCCGATGTGATCCCGCTCGGGCGGACCGATTTGTTCGTGCCTGTCGATACGGAAGCGGTCAGGGAGGAGGATGTGCTGCAGGCGGAACAGTGGGCGCGAGAGTATACCTTCGATGCTCTTGTCACAACGGATGGTGACGCCGACCGGCCGATGATCGCTGACGAGAACGGACAATGGCTTCGCGGGGATATCGTCGGGATACTCACGGCGATGTACGCTTGTGTCGGCGTTGTCGTGACTCCTGTCAGTTCCAATACGGCGCTCGAAAAGAGCGGGTTTTTTGACACCACTGTCCGGACAAGGATAGGTTCCCCTTACGTTATCGACGGGATGCAGCAGGCTGATCAGCATAAAACCGTCGTAGGGTTCGAAGCCAACGGAGGGTTCCTGCTTGGCAGCGATCTTTTACGCGATGGCAGGAAGTTGTCGGCCCTGCCGACACGCGATGCGCTCCTGCCGATCCTCGCCCTGCTTTCGATGGCAAGGGAACGGAAGTGCAGGGTTTCGGAACTTCCATCGCTATTGCCGCAACGCTATACGGCCAGTGACAGAATCAAGGATTTTCCTGTTGAAAAAAGCCGATCTGTCATCGCAGCGCTGACCGAATCACGGCAAGCTGCCGGGCGCCTGCTCGCTCCGGATTGCGGAGCTATAGTGGATGTCGATACCACAGACGGGTTCAGGGCAACCTTCGAATCGGGCGATATCGTACACCTTCGTCCTTCGGGGAACGCACCGGAACTGCGGTGCTATACCGAATCGGACTCACCCGGGCGCGCCCGCAGATTATGCGAAGAGTGCCTTTTAAGAGTGATGGGGATTGGGTAATGGGTAATGGGTAATGGGTATTGGGTAATGGGTAATGGGAGGTTAGAGGGAAGAAGGACTGAGTGCTGAGGACTGAGGACTGAGGGAAGAGTGGGGGAATGGGGATTCGGAAATGGCTGTTTTGAGCCCCGACATATCAGGGGCGAAATATTTGTAGCCGGGGTTTGCATCCCGCGCTACCGATATACCGCCCCTGACGGGGCTATCCCATTCCTCATTTCCCATTACCCATTCCCCAGTACCCCACTCAGTCCTCAGCACTTCAACTCCCTCCCACTCCCCATTTCCCATTACCTAACAACCAACTCTTTTCGTATATTACCTCCGTTGAAACACCCCCAAATTCAATTTATTACATCATGTGTGGAATCGTTGGTTATATCGGCGGCCGGGAGGCTGCGCCATTGCTTTTGCATGGTCTTAAACGTCTCGAGTATCGCGGATATGATTCTGCCGGTATTGCCGTTCTGAATGGCAAGCTATCAGTTTTGAAGCAGAAAGGCAGCGTGGCCCTGCTCGAGAAACTTGTTGAGGAAGGTAAAAACACAACTGCCGATTCCACGGTCGGCATCGGGCATACCCGGTGGGCGACACACGGCGACCCGAGCGACCGCAATGCGCATCCTCACTTGAACGCATCCGGCGATATCGCCCTCATCCACAACGGCATCATCGAAAACCATGCAGCGCTGCGCACTGAACTGACGAAGCATGGGTACGTGTTCAAAAGCGACACCGATTCAGAGGTGCTTGTTCACCTGATCGATCATCTCTGGAAAAACATTCCCTTCATCAATTTCGAATGTGCCGTACGGCACTCTCTCTCCCTTGTCGAAGGGACATACGGTCTCTGCGTGATTTCACAACGCGAGCCAGATAACCTGATCGCTGCGCGAAAGGGCAGTCCGCTCGTCATAGGTGTTGGAGAGCAAGAGTACTTTATCGCATCCGATGCAGCTCCGCTGATCGAGTATACCCGAAAGGTGGTTTACCTTGCGGACGGCGAGATGGCGGTTGTCAGAAGGGATGGCTTCAGGGTCATGACGGTAGATAACGTCGAGCATGAAGCTGTTGTGACCGAACTCGATTTCGAGCTCGAGGAGATCGAGAAGGGCGGATACGAGCATTTCATGCTGAAAGAGATCTTCGAACAGCAGGAGGTTATGCGGGACGTGATGCGCGGCCGTATCAAGCTCGATGAAAACAGGGTCCATCTCGGCGGTATTCAGGACTATTCCGATAAGCTCCGCAATGCGGACAGAATACTCATCCTTGCCTGCGGCACGAGCTGGCATGCCGGGCTGATCGGCGAGTACCTCATCGAGGAGTTTGCCCGCATACCGGTCGAGGTCGATTACGCTTCGGAGTTCAGGTACCGGAACCCTATTGTCGGTCAGAACGATGTCGTGATCGTCATCTCACAGTCGGGTGAGACGGCCGATACGCTTGCCGCGATGCGGATCGCCAGGGAAAGAGGCGCCTGTGTCATGGGGATCTGCAATGTCGTTGGTTCCACTATTGCCCGGGAAGCTCATTTCGGTATGTATACCCATGCCGGACCGGAAATCGGCGTGGCTTCGACCAAAGCGTTCACGGCGCAGGTGATCGCTCTTGTCATGCTTGCCCTGGAACTGAGCAGGGAGCGTACCTTGAGCAATGCCGAAATGACACTCTACCTCAGGGAGCTGCTCGCCGTTCCACAGAAAGCGGAGGAGATTTTCCGGCTCAATGACGAGATCGTCTCGATAGCCGAACGGTTCAAGGATGCGCGGCATTTCCTCTATCTCGGCAGGGGATACAACTTTCCTGTCGCGCTCGAAGGGGCGCTGAAGCTCAAGGAGATCTCCTACATCCATGCCGAAGGATACCCAGCAGCTGAAATGAAACATGGCCCGATCGCTCTCATCGACGAGAACATGCCGGTGATCGTGATCGCCACCCATGACAGCACTTACAAGAAGATGCTGAGCAATATCGAGGAAGTCCGTGCAAGGGGAGGGAAGGTGATCGCCATTGCCAATGAAGGCGATGATGAAATCAACAAACTTGCCCATCATGTCATCACCATTCCGGAAACCCTCGGGGCGCTCAGTCCGCTTCTTACGGTCCTGCCGCTGCAGCTGCTTGCCTACCACATCGCAACGCTCCGCGGATGCAACGTGGATCGTCCGAGGAACCTCGCGAAATCGGTTACGGTGGAATAGGGAATAGGGTTTTTAGTGCTGAGTGCTGAGGACTAAGGACTGAGGGAGGAGTGGGTAGTGGGGATTGGGAGTTGGGAAGGATGGGAAGCTCCGGAGGAGCGACATATCGGTAGCGCGGGGTGTAAACCCCGGGTATGGAATCCCAAAATATCTGGGTTGAGTCCCGACATGTCGGGAGCGGGATATGGGTAGCCGGTTGCGCATGCGTCTGGATGTGCCAGATCAGGCAGATAATTTCTGGGAGTCAAGAGGCAGCTTGTTCAGTACCAGTTCCTTGAGATTGATTTTTTTTCCTGCGTTGTCTATATCCATTCCGACCAGTATACCGTTTTGGTCGTAATCAAGTACAACACCTTCCGAGATTTCAATGCTTTCCGCGCTCTTATTGTCAGAGAATTCGATATATAAAGAATCTGTATCAGGGTAATAATTAATTTTCATCTTTGAATCTCCGGTCAGGAAATGCGTTATGTATCGTTATTTTGTCTTCGAGTGTGATGACCCTTAAAATTTTTCCTTCAAGTTCCTCGATTCTGCCCCAAAACCGATAACGGTTAAGTTCCTGCTGTTCAATCTTGAGAGGGTTTTCCAACACACGAATGCACCATTCTTTCCTGATATAAGGGCGTTTTCTTATAACTTCATTTTCAAAATATGGGGTGAACGAATAAACGGATGACATGATGATGTTTCAATGTTCTGAAGCGTTTATTGTTTCCTTTTTAAAATTAGCAAAAACAGGGTATTTATCCAATTTTGGGATTGGGTAATGGGGAATAGGGAATGGGAAGGATGGGAAGCGCCGGGTTTTCTCCTGTCATCCTGAACGAAGCATCGCGTAGTGAAGGATCCATCTTCCTGTAAAACGAAAACATCTGGATTCTTCACTGCGTTCAGAATGACAAAAAAAAGAGTTTATTCTGAAAGAAAGTTGATACTCTTAATCGCCGGAGTAATAATATATTTACCCATTACCCATTACCCAGTAAACCGGAGTGGGGACTTCATTGCGGAATAACAGACCAATTGCATGGATTTCCTTGCGACTTATTGTTGCCGGAGCAATAACAGATAGATCAATAACGTGCTTCCCATGGTATTCTTCAATAAATTGGCGGCTGCTCTTCTCCTGCCTTTCGGGTTGGCTCTGTTGTGCATTCTTGGAGGACTTGCATTTAAAAGGAGGCTGCTGGTCTGGGCGGGTTTTTTCGTGCTCCTGCTCTTCAGCATGCCGGTCACCAGCGATATGCTGATGCGTTCGGTCGAAGGGGATGCCGGACGAGCTTCCGCCGTGTCTGTGCAGAATGCCGATGCAATCGTGGTGCTGAGCGGTATGCTCAATCAGGTTAAAGGGGCACCGTTGGGAGAATGGGGAGATGGCGCCGACCGGTATGAAGGGGGGATCGAGCTTTTCAAGGCAGGAAAAGCTCCGGTCATTGTATTTACCAAGGGTCTGTGGCCCTGGCGCACGAATGCTACTCCGGAAGGGGAACTGCTTGCGGCAAGGGCCGTGAGATCGGGTATTCCTCCTTCCGCCATTTTTTTGACCGGAAACGCCGGTAATACTGCCGAAGAAGCGAAAGCTGTCCGGAAATTGCTGGGATCAGGTGTGAATGGCCGCACAAAGACTATCATTCTCGTAACCAGTGCCTACCATATGCGCCGATCGATGCTTCTTTTCGAAAACAGCGGTTTTCATGTTATTCCGTTCCGAGTGGATTATCAGGTTGGCTATGTCAATCCCCTGACACTGCTGGACTTTTTACCCGATGCAAATTCACTTGAACAGTCGGAAAAAGCGATTCGGGAAGTTTACGGCTGTATATTTTACAAAATAATGACAAATATTTCTGCTATTTTTCAGCATTCCTGACGTTCGTTCTCTGCAAGTAAGTTTCTTTTTTTCAAAACGATACATGCAGTTCCTGCCTTGCGGCCCATGATTGTCCGGTATAGATAATCGATATGAGGAGGTTTGGTAAAATATGGCATGGTTGTTACCTTGTTTCCCGATACGATGATGATCGGAAGTGCATTGGTATATGCGTCATTAGCTTTTGAGTAATCAAATTTTTCGGTATGGCAGTTGTCGGTGATCCAAGGTGGTATGCGGTTTATGTACGCTCGCGACACGAAAAAAAGGTGCATCAGACCTTTCATGAAATGCACTTGAACAGTTTTCTGCCGCTTCTCGAGACCTGGCGCCAGTGGAGCGACAGGAAAAAGAAGGTGAGCGAACCATTGTTCAGAGGGTATGTATTCATCAATATCGATCTTCACAAAGACCGTATTGCCGTACTCGATACAGAGGGTGTTGTCAAATTCATCGGAATAGGCAGAAATCCATCAGAAATAGGCCAGAAAGATATCGACTGGCTTCGGCGTCTGGTCAGGGAACCTGAAGCTATAGGACGAACGGTTTCCTCCCTTCCTGCAGGTCAGAAGGTAAAGGTAATTGCCGGGCCGTTCAAGGATTTCGAAGGTGTTGTGGTAAAACAGGGACGGGACACCAGACTGGTTGTATTTTTCGACAGTATCATGCAGGGAGTCGAAATAAGCATTTATCCTCATCTGCTGATGCCGATTCCCGGTAATCAATAGCCTGGAGAGCTGTCTCCCGGTAATATCATCAAAGGTTCAAAGCAATCTGCAGGCTCTATGTCCTGGAGGCGTATGGGAGGTTTTGTGGAAAACAAGCAGCATTCTTCGATTCTCGAGATTTTCAGTTTCCCGGTCATTGTTGCCGCTCTCGGCTATTTTGTCGATATCTATGACCTGATCCTGTTCAGCATTGTCAGGGTACCGAGTCTGAAGTCACTGGGATTGTCAGGCCGTCAACTTATCGATGACGGGGTCTTCCTGCTCAACATGCAGATGATCGGCATGCTGCTCGGAGGCATCCTCTGGGGCTGGCTCGGTGATAAAAAAGGGCGGCTGCAGATCATGTTCGGCTCCATCCTGCTCTATTCAATTGCCAATTTCGCCAACGGTTTCGTTACTACACTTCCGGCCTATGCGGCTCTTCGTTTTATCGCAGGAGTTGGACTTGCAGGAGAGCTCGGGGCGGGGATCACCCTTGTTGCAGAGCTGCTCAATACCCGAATTCGCGGCTACGGCACCATGCTGGTTGCTTCGATCGGCATATGCGGGGCCATTCTTGCCAATACCGTTGCTACTACCTACGAGTGGCGTACCGCTTTCTTCATAGGTGGTGGTCTTGGCCTTCTGCTGCTTGCAGCACGGCTGAAAGTCGCCGAATCCGGAATGTTCAAGGCGATGGAGGCAAAATCAGGTGTCAGCAGAGGGAACATGCTTGGGCTTTTTACCAATCGGAACCGTTTTTTCCGCTATCTCAATTCCATACTCATCGGGGTACCGATCTGGTTTGTTGTAGGTATTCTCATAACGTTTTCGCCCGAATTCGCTTCCTCCATGCACATCACGGGACCGGTATCAGCCGGAAATGCTGTTATGTTCTGCTATCTCGGTCTTGTATTCGGAGATATTTCCAGCGGTCTTCTCAGCCAGTTCCTGCAGAGCAGGAAAAAAGTGATCATTCTTTTTCTGCTTCTGACTGTCGGTTCAGTGCTATTTTATTTCCAGCAGGAAAGCCGGACGCCCGAATTTTTTTATGCGGTATGTGCGCTTCTTGGTTTCTCGAGCGGATACTGGGCGATTTTCGTTACGGTTGCCGCCGAACAGTTCGGTACAAACCTGCGGGCAACGGTTGCCACCACGGTACCGAATTTTGTTCGCGGAATGGTGGTGCCCATCACGATACTGTTCCAGTTCAGCCGTGCCCATCTCGGGCTTGAATATGGCGCCCTGACTGTCGGGGCTCTTTGCATGGTTCTGGCCCTGGTGTCACTCTGGGCCCTCGAGGAAACGTTCCACAAGGACCTCGATTACTACGAGGAGTTTTGAGGAGGGGTAGTAAGTAAGGGGTACTGGGTAATGGGTGCGTGGGAGGGAAGAAGTACTGAGGACTAAGGACTGAGGACTGAGTGGGTACTGGGAAGTGGGGAATGGGGAATGGGTGTTTTGAGTCCCGACATGTCGGGAGCGGAATGATGGTAGCCGGTTGCGTGAGCGCCGGGATAATCGGTAATAGGTAGTGGGAGGCGGGTGTGCCCTTTAGGGCTCTCAAAACATAACACCTATTTCTCTCTCCCCACTTCCCAGTACCCAGTCCCCAATAGTTATGTCCTTGATCATTTATTGCTTAAATTAAAAAACGTTTAACTGTCACCGGATACTCTACACTCCCCATCGTGGACAAACCAATGAAGATTTATGTTGCAGGCCATCGCGGAATGGTCGGGTCTGCCATTGTTCGTCATCTCCTCGGAACCGGTTCCTCTTCCATGAGTCCTGAGTCCTCAGTCCTCAGTTCTCACCACCTTATTTTACGCACGCATGCGGAACTCGATCTTACCGAGCAGTCGGCGGTACGGGCTTTTTTTGAAGCTGAAAAGCCTGATCAGGTTTACCTTGCGGCGGCGAAAGTAGGAGGAATCCATGCCAACAACACCTACCCTGCAGAGTTCATCTACCGGAACCTGATGATGGAAGGGAACGTGATCCATGAAGCGTGGAGGGCCGACGTCAAGAAACTGCTCTTTCTCGGATCGAGCTGTATCTACCCGAAAATGGCCCCGCAGCCTATTGTCGAGGGTTCTCTGCTTACCGGTCCGCTGGAGCCGACCAACGAACCTTATGCCATAGCGAAGATCGCCGGCATCAAGCTGTGTGAAAGCTACAACCGGCAGTACGGAACCGACTACCGCAGCATCATGCCTACGAACCTCTACGGTCCAGGAGATAATTATCATCCCGAGAACAGCCATGTCATTCCCGCGCTGATCCGCCGTTTCCATGAAGCCAAACTCGCCATGGAATCACACTCAGTCCTGAGTCCTCAGTCCTCAGTCCTTATCTGGGGCACAGGTACTCCCCGACGCGAGTTTCTCTATGTCGACGATATGGCCTCAGCATCCGTTTTTCTCATGAACCTCGACAGAGAAACCTACGATGCTCATACCACACCCATGCTGAGTCATATCAATGCTGGGTGCGGCGAGGATGTCACCATCAGGGAGCTGGCGGAGACGATAGCGAAGGTTGTAGGGTATCAGGGAAGCATCGGGTTCGATTCTTCGAAACCTGACGGCACCCCCCGGAAACTCATGAGCAGCAGCCTCCTGAAATCCCTCGGCTGGAAACCGGAAGTCGGGTTGGAGGAAGGGCTCAGGATGGCGTATGAAGATTTTAAAAAAAGTGCTTAGTGCTGAGTGCTGAGGAAGATGTAATGGGTAGTGGGTAATGGGATGTTTTGAGCCCTGAAAGTGCGGTATATAGGTAGCGCGGGGTGTAAACCCCGGGTATGGAATCCCCCAATATCTGGGTTCAGCTCCGGAGGAGCGGGGGGTGCTGAGTTGAAAGAAGTGGGAGGTTGGATCTGTAAAACCCTGAAAGGGTGATATATTGGCTGTAAGATGTAAAAATCCGTATTTATGGAAATGACCAGTAAGGAGTGAGGATTATTTTTCCGGACTGCGATTCATAATTGTCTGTAATACTCAGAACTTAAGACCGTTAACAAAACACAATTGGATATCCCCCAGAAATCAGAAGTTAAATCAGATATGTCTTCACTCAGCACTCAGCACTCAGCACTCAGCACTTCGTCGCAACCAAAAGTTGCTCTGATCACAGGCATTACGGGCCAGGACGGATCGTACCTTGCGGAACTGCTTCTTGAAAAGGGCTACGAAGTGCATGGCATCAAACGCCGTGCCAGTTCGTTCAATACCCAGCGCATCGACCACCTGTACCGCGATCCACACGATCTCATTGATAAATCTTCACTCAGTCCTCAGTTCTCAGCACTCAGTCCTAAGGAAAAGCCCGGCAGGCTTTTCCTCCATTACGGTGACCTGACGGACAGCAGCAATCTGACCCGTATCATCGAGCAGGTAAAGCCGGACGAGGTATACAATCTTGCCGCGCAGAGCCATGTGGCGGTCAGCTTCGAATCGCCCGAATACACGGCGGATGTCGATGCCATTGGGACCTTGCGACTGCTCGAGGCGATCCGTTTTCTCGGTCTCGAGAAGAAAACCCGTTTCTACCAGGCTTCAACGTCGGAGCTTTACGGCCTTGTGCAGGAGATCCCGCAGCGGGAAACCACGCCATTCTACCCCCGCAGTCCGTATGCCGTTGCGAAGCTCTATGCATACTGGATCACGGTGAACTACCGGGAAGCATACGGCATGTATGCCTGCAACGGGATCCTGTTCAACCACGAGTCGCCGCGCAGGGGCGAGACGTTCGTGACCCGCAAGATCACGCGTGCTCTCGCGAACATCTCGCAGGGCCTCGAGGAGTGCCTCTATATTGGCAACATGAACGCTCTGCGCGACTGGGGCCATGCAAAGGATTACGTTCGAATGCAGTGGATGATGCTGCAGCAGGATGAGCCGAAGGACTTTGTGATCGCGACGGGCGTCCAGTACAGCGTCAGGGAATTCATCGAGAAAGCAGCAGCGAAACTCGGCATTACGCTCCGCTGGGAAGGTGCCGGCAAAGAGGAAGTCGGCATCATCGAGACCCTTGACTCATCACTCGTTGCTCACGCTGCATCACTGAACACTGGCGATATCATCGTCCGTATCGATCCGAGATATTTCAGACCGGCGGAAGTCGAGACATTGCTTGGCGATCCGTCGAAAGCTAAAGAAGAACTTGGCTGGGTACCGCAGATTACGCTCGATCAGATGATCGGGGAGATGATGGCTTGCGATCTGGAACTTGCCAGGCGGAACGCCCTCCTGAAAGCCAGCGGCTATGATATTCCGATATGCAGGGAGCATTGATGGGGGCTGGGGAGTGGGGAGTGGGGAGTGGGGAGTGGGGAATGGGTAATGGGAAGTTGGGGTTTTTAGTGCTGAGGACTGAGGACTAAGGACTGAGTTAAGTCCCGACATGTCGGGACTCAACCCGGATATTTGGGGATGCCATCCCCGGGGTTTGCACCCCGCGCTACCGATATGTCGCTCCTCCGGAGCTCTTCCCCAATACCCAATACCCATTCCCCACTCAGTCCTTAGTCCTCAGTCCTGAGCACTTTCTACCTCCCCCGCATCATCTCCAGTTCCTTCCGCAGAAACCTGCCGGTATGGGAGTGTTCCATGCGTGCGATCTCAGATGGGGTTCCTTCGGCTATGATCATGCCTCCTTCGTTTCCGCCTTCCGGGCCGAGGTCGATGATCCAGTCGCTGTTTTTGACGATATCGAGGTTATGCTCGATGATGATGACGGTATTTCCCTTATCGACGAGCTTGCGCAGGACCTCCAGCAGATGCTGGATATCCTGGAAATGCAGTCCGGTGGTCGGTTCATCGAGGATATAGAGTGTCTTACCGGTCTGAATTTTGGCGAGTTCCGCGGACAGCTTGATGCGCTGCGCCTCTCCGCCTGAAAGCATGGGTGATGGCTGGCCGAGCTTGAGGTAGCCGAGCCCGACGCTTTTCATGGTGTTGAGGATGCGCATTATCCTTGGAAAATCGGCGAAAAACTCGGCAGCTTCCTCTATCGTCATTTCGAGCACGTCGGCAATCGATTTTCCCCGGTATTTCACCAGCAGGGTTTCACGATTGTACCGCTTGCCTTTACAGTTTTCGCACTCGACATAGACATCGGGAAGAAAGTTCATCTCGATTTTCCTGGTCCCGGCTCCCTGGCACACTTCGCATCTGCCACCTTTGACGTTGAAGCTGAACCTTCCAGCCTTGTATCCCCTGATCTGGGCTTCCGGCAGGTGGGTGAAAAAGTCACGGATAAAGGTAAACGCTCCCGTATAGGTAGCGGGGTTTGAGCGGGGTGTCCGGCCGATCGGTGACTGATCGACGTTGACAACCTTGTCGATGTTCCTGATCCCCTCGATACTGTGATAGGGATAGGTAAGCAGTTTCGAACGGTAGAAATGTCGTGACAGGATCGGAAACAGCGTTTCGTTGATCAGTGTCGATTTACCCGAACCGCTGACGCCGGTGATGCCGACAAGCGAACCGAGCGGAATCGTGAGATCGATGTTTTTCAGGTTGTTTCCCCTGCATCCTTTCAGGCGCAGATATTGCGGTTCGGTTTTTTCCAAGTTTTTTTCCCCTTCGAAAAAAACATGGCGTGTTCCGTTGAGAAACTCGGCGGTAGGGGATTTTCTGTCGAGAGATGCCGCAGGCCCCTGGGCGACAACGGTTCCTCCGTATTCTCCAGCTCCCGGCCCGAGATCGATGATTTCATCGGCTTCGAGCATGGTGTCACGGTCATGTTCGACGACCAGCACGGTGTTGCCAAGGTCCCTGAGGTGTTTCAGGGAATCGATGAGCTTGTGGTTATCGCGCTGATGAAGCCCTATGCTCGGTTCATCAAGGACGTAAAGCACGCCGCTCAGCTGCGATCCGAGCTGCGAGGCGAGCCGTATCCGCTGGGCTTCGCCGCCTGACAGTGTCTGGGCGCTTCTGTCAAGGGAGAGATAACCGAGGCCGACATTGAGGAGAAATTCAAGCCGCTTCCGGATTTCATACAGCACCGGTGTTGCAACGAGTCTTTCTTTCACAGTGAGCTTTTCAGGCATTGAGCTGAAAAAAGCATGTGCCTCGGGAAGAGGAAGCGATTCGGCTTCGGCGATATTGAGATTGTCGATTTTCACCAGCAGGCTTTCCCTGCGCAGTCTGGCGCCGCCGCATGAAGGGCATGGCAGGCGGACCATGTAGCTTTCCGCCCATTCCCGCACTTTGGATGTGGAAGCGTTTTTCAGGATATCGGCGACATAGGGAAGCGCACCCGGGAAAATCTGCGGATAGTGTGTTTCCCGTCCGGAATAGGTATAACTGACGTCGAAAGTCCGGCTGCCAGATCCATTGATCAGAATATTCATGGCTTCTGCCGGAATGCTCTCGATCGGAGTGTCGAGAGTGAAGTCGAACGTCTTCGCGATCGCTCTGATGATCTGCCAGAGATTGCGTTTGCCGGGCTTGCCGAATGGATCGATCCCGCCTTCGCCGAGCGATAACGAGCGGTCGGGAACCATAAGTTCCGGAGAAAACTGCATGAGCTCACCAAGTCCGTTACATTCCGGGCATGCACCATAAGGCGAGTTGAAACTGAAATGGTTCGGGGCGAGCGTATCGACCGGTACGGAGCCGTCCGAATAAGCATAACGTGTACTGAACACCAGTTCCTTCAGATCGTTGCCTGCCGGGTCGCAGATCACCGAAGATTTGTGCTCCGACATGCCGACGGCAAGCTTGACAGCTTCTTTCAGCCTCTCCCTGCAGTCAGGGCTGATGACAAGCCGGTCGACGACAAGTTCTATGGAGTGGCTTTTGTAACGCTCGATCTGCATGTTTTTTTCCATCTCACGGTATGTTCCGTCTATTCGTACGCGGAGGAAACCCTTTGCGAGCAGGCGTTCGAACAGCTCCCGGTAATGGCCTTTCCTTCCGGTCACCAGCGGGGAGAGTATCTGGACTTTCGTGTTTTCAGGTAATGCAAGAATGGCTTCTATGATGCTTTCTTCGTTCTGTTTCTGCAGCATCCTGCCGGTAACGGGGTCGTACCTTCTGCCAGCTTTAGCATAGAGCAGACGGACGAAATCATGTATTTCGGTTATCGTTCCTACCGTTGAGCGGGGTGAACGGCTGGTGCCTTTCTGGTCGATGGAAATGACCGGCGAGAGCCCCTCGATGAAATCGACATCGGGCCGTTCGATGTTGCCGATATACTGGCGTGCATAAGGCGAAAGGGTTTCCATGAAACGGCGCTGTCCTTCAGCATAGATGGTATCGAACGCAAGGCTCGATTTACCTGATCCGGAGAGTCCTGTAATGACGATAAATCTGTTGCGCGGTATGTCAAGCGAGATATTTTTGAGGTTGTGGACTCTTGCTCCCCTGATTGATATGTGGCTGAATTCCATGGATCGTTAATGCCCTTTCTCTCTGATAAAAAAATCCTCGCCTTTCATCCGGCGCTTTCCGTGCAGGATGTCAGAACCAACAGCAATCTTAAGGATAATGGTTTCTTTTTTGGAAAAAAACTTTGATGAAAAGGATTCACCTATAAATGGGTACTGGGGAGTGGGTAATGGGTAATGGGGAATGGGTGACCCGTCCTGAAATAGGTTGACACAAAAAAAGAGGAGTTAACCTATGAAGGAAAAGAAACTTTACAGCGAGGCCTTCAAACTGAAAGTAGTTTCAGAAATCGAAAGCGGAAAATTCAGTAAAGGCGAGATTCGAAGAGTTTATGAAATCACAGGATCGAATACGATCTACCGATGGTTATGCAGATATGGAAAGGCATCCTTGATACAAAAAACGGTAATAGTGAAAACAAAGAACGAATCGGACAAGATTAAGCAACTGGAAAAGGAAAAGCGAGAACTGGAGTCGGCGTTGGCCAAAACGCAGTTCAAACTGCTGGCAATGGAAACGCTGGTTGAGGTAGCAGAAGCCCACTACAAGATAGATAAAAAAAAACTGTGGTGTGCAGCAGCAAGCCAAACCAGGGAAAAGCTGAGGCAGATGCAAAAGGTGTCGTATATGGAAGAAATCGCCAATGCGTATGGTTACAGCCGACAGGGTTACTATAAACGGTTGCGTTATGAGGTCAGGCGCCAGAAAGAAGAAGCGGGAGTCCTTGAAGCGGTAAGAAAGGAACGGGAGCAGCTACCTCGAACAGGAGGGAGGAAGTTACAGCATAACTTGCAGGGTAAGGGTATAGTGGTTGGGCGGGATCGGTTATTGAGCCTGCTCAGGCAGAACGATTTGTTGATTACGCGGAAGAAAAACTACCGGAAAACAACCAACAGTAATCATGGGTTTCAAATGTACCGGAATCTGGTAAAAGACAAAGAACTGACAGCGCCGAATCAGGTTCTGGTAAGCGATATTACCTATATTCATACACTCGAAAGGTATTGTTATCTGACCTTGCTGATGGACTTGTTTTCACGTAAAGTGATGGGGTATCATTTGAGCCGGAGTCTGTCGGTTGAAGGAAGTCTTCGAGCGCTGCACATAGCCATAAGGTCGCTGAAACACACGAAAGGGGTGATCCACCATTCTGATCGTGGGGTACAGTACTGCTGTAAGGACTACACGAAGCTGCTGAAACGCAGAAAGATGCAGATCAGTATGACCGAAAAGGATCATGTGTACAAAAATGCCAATGCAGAAAGGCTCAACGGGATTTTGAAGCAGGAACTGATGCTGGGAGGAACATTACCGTCGCTATCGGTAGCTAAGGCAGTGGTTCGTAATGCAATTGATTTGTATAATAACAAGAGGCTTCATACGGCATTGAATTTTCGAACACCGGCTGAAGTCCATGCAGCCTGAAAACTGTCAACTATTTCTGGACAAGACAAACTAAAGACTGATTAATAAATAAAGGCTGAAAATATTTTACTTATGAAAATCAATTATCTGAAGCTTTTTCTCTGTATCGGAATCTGTTTTCTATTCGCGTTTGCAGGAAGCACATTCACTCCTGTACCTGGATCGGACTGGTACTATCATATTCTTAAAAAACCTTCATGGAACCCGCCCGACTGGCTTTTTCCTCCCGCCTGGACACTCTTGTTTCTGCTGATGGGTACAGCGCTGTATCTGGTTTCGGAAAAGCCGGGAAACAAGATGACGGCCTATGCCGTTTTCGGCGTTCAGCTCGTGCTCAACTTAAGCTGGTCGGCAACGTTTTTCGGGCTTCACTCCCCGGCAGCGGCTCTTCTCGTCATCGTCCTGCTCTGGCTTGCGATTCTGCTCTGTATCCTGAAGTTCAGGGAAGTGACACCTGCCGCAGCTTATCTGCTGGTACCGTACATCCTCTGGGTAAGCTTCGCGTCATATCTGAACTTCACGATCTGGCGCCTGAACTGACCTGAGTTCAGGTTGCCATTGTGCGGCCGGGAAGGGCGAAATCCGCTGAAACGGTAGAAAGAATGAAATCGAGCGATGTTCCGGCAGGAGATAACCCTTTTTGATTTTCCCTGCTTCCGGATAGAAGGTTACCTGAAAGAAACGTATCGGAAGTTATCGGGTTTGAAGTCCGGGCATTTCCGCTCCGTGTCGTCATCAGGCCGGTGCCGAGGACAATGGCGCTGCCGAGCAGCGCCATCGCAATCGTTCTGTTTTTCATCATGGTCTCACTGGAATATGGCGGCAAGAACTGCCATCTCGTTTTTCCTGTTCGCATCTGCTATCTCGTGGATTGTCATGTTTTCGTCCCTGACAGTAATACCTCTTTGACTTAGTTTCGATACAATATCCGTGCTGTTGCTGCCGGCTACTTCCGCTACGGTTTCAAGCTTCGAGGACATGATCGCTTTCGTCATTTTCATACGGGGGTTCTGATCCGGTTTTGCAGGTGCAAACACGGAGAAAAGTGTCGCCACCATTCCAATGCCTATAATCGCGAGGGCTGGCTTTTTCGAGAAATAAAGGGTGAACGATTTCCAGTTCGCAATGGTGTGAAGCACCACTCCTGCCACCATTGCCCAGCTCAGCCATTCATGGAAAGGTTTGATCAGGCCTGTTTCGATTTTGAAAAACATCAGGATGCCGGTAATGGCAAGGATGATGAATGATGAAATTGCAAGCGGTGTTGCCCAGGATTTCAAAGACGCCTTGTTCATGTCAATTACAATGCTTTAGTCGTTACTGCTGTTTTCAACTTGTTCTCACAGCGTTAGTTATCTGTACAACTGTTTTGACGTCATCTGCATTTGGATCTTTCGCAGGAAAAAGCGGGGGACGGAAAAAAGGGGAGAGAGGCTTGAAAAAAGCAAAGCGCAGGGTGAACTGCGCTTTGCGATGATGATATGTCGTTCCCTGGAAACAGGGATCAGTCGTCTTCCTGGTCGCGGAGGTTTTCAAGCACGCCGAAATCCTCGAGGGTCGTGACGTCGCCCTTGACCTCGTTGCTGGTGGCCAGCTCGCGGAGCAGGCGGCGCATGATCTTGCCGCTGCGGGTTTTCGGAAGGCCTTTCGCCCATCTGATTTCATCCGGTTTGGCAATCGGGCCGATTTCCTTGGCAACGTGATTGCGCAGAGCTTCACGGAGGTTCATGTCACCGACATACTCATCCTTGAGCGTGACGAACGCGACAAGAGCATTACCCTTGATATCGTCAGGACGGCTGACGACAGCGGCTTCAGCGACAGCTTCATAGGAAACGAGTGCGCTTTCGACCTCGCTGGTGCCGAGACGGTGGCCTGAAACGTTCACGACGTCGTCGACACGGCCCATGATCCAGATATAACCGTCTTCATCCTTGCGGGCGCCGTCACCGGTGAAATACATGTCCTTGAATTCCGACCAGTAGGTTTTTTCGTACCGCGCGTTATCGCCGTAGATGGTGCGGAGCATGGAAGGCCAGGGCTTCTTGATGACGAGGTAACCGCCTTCATTCGCTTCGCAGGGATCGCCGTTCTTGCGGACCACGTCCACCATGATGCCGGGGAGCGGACGGGTTGCCGTGCCGGGTTTTGTCGGTGTCGCGCCCGGAAGCGGGGAAACCATGATGCCGCCGGTTTCGGTCTGCCACCATGTATCGACGATCGGACAACGTTCCTGTCCGACGATGCGGTGGTACCACATCCATGCCTCGGGGTTGATCGGTTCACCGACAGTGCCGAGGAGGCGGAGCGAATCGAGATTGTGCTTGGTGACCCACTCGTTTCCGGCACGTATGAAGGCGCGGATCGCGGTTGGTGCGGTATAGAGGATGGTGACCTTGTGGCGGTTGATGATATCCCAGAACCTGTCCCACTGCGGGTAGTTGGGAGCACCCTCGTACATGAGGATTGTCGCGCCGTTGAGCAGCGGTCCGTATGCCATGTAGCTGTGTCCTGTGATCCAGCCTACGTCTGCCGTACAGAAGTAAATGTCTTCGTCCTTGATGTCGAAGACGTATTTGAAGGAGTTTGCCGCATGTACCATGTAGCCTGCGGTGGTGTGCAGGATTCCTTTGGGTTTTCCGGTAGAGCCGCTGGTATAGAGTACGAAGAGCGGATGTTCCGCATCGACTTCCGCCGGTTCGCACTCATCCATGGCAAGACCCATGAGGTCGTGCCACCAGTGGTCCATGCCGTCATGCATATGGACTTTCTCGCCTGTGACTTTGAGCACGATCACACTGCGGACGGAAGGTGTATTGACGATAGCCTCATCAACAATATTCTTCAGATTGATGCTGCCGCCGCGGCGCCTTGTGCCGTCAGCGCAGATAACCATCTTGGCGCGGGAGTCGTTGACGCGCTCACTGATTGCATGGGCGGAGAAGCCGGCAAATATGACATTGTGGACAGCCCCGACGCGTGCGCATGCAAGAACCGCGATGATAAGTTCCGGCACCATGCCCATATAGATCGCAACCCTGTCACCCGGTCTGATGCCTGCGATTTTCAGAACGTTCGCGAATTTGCTGACCTGGCGGTGAAGTTCGCCGTAGGTGAGGACTCGCTGGGGGCCTTCCTCGCCTTCCCAGATGATGGCAGCCTTGTTTTTTCTCCAGCTTTTTGCATGGACATCAACGGCGTTGTAGCAGATATTGGTCTTGCCGCCCGAGAACCATTTTGCATAAGGAGGGGCCCAGTCGAGAACGGAATCCCACTTTTTGAACCAATGGAACTTTTCGGCCAGGTCTCCCCAGTATTTGTCGGGGTCAGCAGCAGCGGCCGCATAGAGTTTTTCATATTCCTCCATCGAGGTGATATGGGCGTTTTTCGAAAACTCGGCCGAGGGCGGGAATTTCCGTTTTTCAGACAGAACTGAACTGATCGATCCGGTTTGCTCTTTGCTGGTTGTTTCGTCGGTAGCCATTGATACCATGTTTTATGTGTTATAAAAAAACAGAAAAATATTCACCCCGTGACGGGTTAAGGAGAATGTTGCAAAAACCGGTAAAACAGGAGTTGATCATTCCTGAACGGCGGGTTTATAATTTTCTAAACTGGATTTTACATAAAAAAATCTTCTTATCAATAATTGTTGATCTATCTGTGCCGAATTGCTTTTTCAACCCCCGTTTTCCCTGACGGCGAAGTTGACAAGCTTGCCTTCTATGGCGATTTCTCGCACGATGGACACCCCTTCGAGGAACTTCACGACCGACTCGACCTTCTTTGCCTCGGCAATCATTTCCTCTTTCGAGGTACCTGCCGGAGTGGTGAATGTGCCGCGGAGTTTTCCATTCACCTGTACGGCAATCGTCACAACACTGTTTTCGACAAGTTCAGGCCTGAACTCCGGGAACGGATGAGCGCTTATCGATGACGTATGACCAGTTGCTTCCCAGAGTTCTTCGGTAATATGCGGCGCGTAAGGCGCGAGAAGCAAGAGCAGTGTTTCGATAGCTGAACGGTTCCTGCATCCGGTTTTCTGCAGTTCGTTGACAAAAATCATCATCTCGGAAATTGCAGTGTTGAACTTCAGGTTTTCCGTATCCTCGCCGACTTTTCTGATTGTCTTGTGCATACGGCGCAACAGCTCTTCCGGCAGTTCATCATCATTAAGTGCAAGGGGCTTGTCATCGGTTGCCATTCCTTCGGGCCAGACCAGTTTCCATACTTTCGAGAGGAAGCGGCTGACACCCTCGATACCGTTGGTATTCCACGGCTTGACCTGTTCGAGGGGGCCGAGGAACATTTCGTAAAGACGGACAGCATCGGCACCGTAGCGACCGAGCACATGGTCGGCCGGAATGACATTGCCTCGGGACTTGGACATCTTCTCGTTATCCTCGCCAAGGATCATACCCTGGTTGAACAGTTTCCTGAACGGCTCCTTCGTACTGACGACGCCGAGGTCATAAAGCACCTTGTGCCAGAAGCGTGAGTAAAGCAGATGCAGTACGGCGTGTTCGGCGCCGCCGATATAGAGATCCACGTTCATCCAGTAGCGCTCTTTTTCGGGTTCGATCAGCTGCTCGCCGTTCCGGGGATCGATGAACCGGAGATAGTACCAGCAGCTGCCGGCCCACTGGGGCATGGTATTGGTTTCCCTTCTGAATGCGCCATGTTCATCACATCCGTTGAGCCACTCGGGTATGTTGGCAAGCGGCGATTCGCCCGTTTCGGATGGATGGTAGGCTTCGACTTCGGGGAGCATCAGCGGAAGGCCGGTTTCAGGCCGGAGCGATCCGTCGGCATAATGTTTGATGGGGATAGGTTCGCCCCAGTAACGCTGGCGGCTGAAGATCCAGTCCCTGAGCTTGTAATTGACTTTGCGTGTGCCGATCTTTTTTGTTTCGAGCCAGGTTGCCATTCGATCGAACGCCTCTTCGAAACCAAGGCCGTCAAGCGATATTTCTTCGTTCGACGAGTTTACCGAGACGCTGTTCTTCTCTTCAAAAACCTCTTCCTGCACGTCATGCGGACTTTTGATGACTTCGATGATCGGCAGGTTGAACTTCTTTGCAAATTCCCAGTCCCTGCTGTCATGTGCAGGCACCGACATGATGGCTCCGGTGCCGTAACTGGTAAGGACGAAATCCGATATCCATACCGGCAGAGGTTCGCGGTTGGCCGGGTTTATGGCGCAGGAGCCGGTGAGTACGCCTGTTTTCTCTTTCTGCAGCCCTGTCCGCTCGAGCTCGGTTTTCAGTTTTGCCAGCCTGATATAATTTTTTACCTCCGCAAGCTGGCTTGCCGTGGCAAGTTTTTCTGCAAGGGGATGCTCCGGTGAGATAACCACATAGGTCGCGCCGAAAAGAGTATCGGGCCGGGTCGTGTATACTTTCAATGCCGTACCGTGGCAGCGGAGTTCGAAATCGATCTCAACGCCTTCGGATCGTCCGATCCAGTTGCGCTGCATGAGCTTGACGTTTTCCGGCCAGTCGACTTCGTCGAGATCGGCGAGCAGCCGTTCGGCATATGCCGTGATTTTCAGCACCCACTGCCTGAGAGGTCTGCGGACCACCGTATGACCTTCAGCGATTTTCTCCTCTACCTCTTCGTTGGCCAGCACAGTCTTGAGCTCTTCGCACCAGTTCACATCAACCTCGGACATATAGGCCAGGCCCATTTCGTACAGTTTCAGGAAAATCCACTGTGTCCATTTGAAATAGTCCGGATCGGTTGTATTGATCTCACGCGACCAGTCGTAGGAAAAGCCCATGGCATGGAGGGTTTCCTTGAAGCTCAGTACATTGTTTGCCGTGGTGATCCTGGGATGGGTTCCAGTTCTTATGGCAAACTGTTCCGCCGGAAGGCCGAAAGCGTCCCAGCCCATTGGGTGCAGCACGTTGAATCCCCGGCTTCTTTTGTACCGGGCGATGATGTCCGATGCCGTATATCCTTCGAGGTGTCCGACATGAAGCCCTGATCCGCTGGGATAGGGAAACATGTCGAGCACATAGTATTTAGGTTTTTCCCTGTTTTCGGAGGATTTGAACGTTTCGTTTTTTTCCCAGTAAGCCTGCCATTTCTTTTCTATGGCTGAAAAATCGTACTTCATGATGATAGTTTCACTTGCATGTTACATTGCCCGTCATAAAAAATTACAGGCAATTCAGCGATACTTACGGTACGCTTTCTGATACCAATAAAAAAGCAGCGCATGATTTACAGCACTGCTTTTTGTTGGCCTTTTCCGTTTATAGTGTTTCGGTTCCCGGCACAGCTGGGGCCGATGCTTCCTGTTCGTTTTCCACCGCTTTCATGGACAGTGCGAAACGGGTTTTTCCGGTTCTCGGGTCCTTGCGGACATCGACCAGCTTGACCATGACCCTGTCGCCGATCTTGAGTTTGTCGCTGACTTTTGCAACGCGCTCTTTCGATATTTCCGAAATATGCACAAGTCCGTCGGTTTTTGGCAGGAACTCGACAAATGCGCCGAGCTCGTCGCGGATATCGCGCACCTTGCCGAGGTAGGTAGTACCGACTTCAGGCTTTGCAAGGAGTGTCTTGATGGTGTTCAGTGCGGCATGTGTGCCTTCGCAGTTCGAACAGGCGATGGTGACGGTACCGTCATCTTCGATATTGATTTCAGCACCGGTTTCCTCGGTGATGCTTCGTATGGTTTCTCCACCCTTTCCGATGATGAGCCCGATGGCATCGACCGGGATCTGGATGGTCGTCATACGCGGAGCGAAACGGGCAAGCTCTTCGCGGGTTTCAGGTATGGCTTCCTGCATCTTGTCGAGGATGTGGAGGCGTCCTCTGCGGGCCTGCTCGAGAGCGGTTTCAAGAATATGGTAGTCGAGGCCGTCGATCTTGATGTCCATCTGGCAGGCCGTGATGCCGTCCCGTGTGCCGGTGACCTTGAAATCCATATCACCGAGATGATCCTCATTGCCGAGGATGTCGGAGAGGACTGCATAGGAGGAGCCTTCCTTGATGAGGCCCATGGCTATGCCGGAAACAGGCTTGCGGATAGGTACGCCGCCGTCCATGAGCGCGAGGGTGCCGCCGCAAACCGACGCCATCGACGACGAGCCGTTCGACTCGAGGATGTCGGAGACGATACGGATCGTGTACGGGAATTCCTGATCGGAAGGCGCGACCATCCTGATGGCGCGTTCAGCAAGGTTGCCGTGCCCGATTTCCCGGCGTCCGGTGCTGCCGATCCTGCCGGTTTCGCCTACGGAAAAAGGCGGGAAGTTGTAATGAAGCATGAACCGCTTGTCGGCATTGTTCGTCAGGGTATCTACTGACTGCGCGTCTTTTTTTGTGCCGAGGGTTATGGTGACCAGTGCCTGGGTTTCACCTCTGGTAAAGAGTGCCGAGCCATGAGCCCTCGGGATAACGCCGAGCTCGATGGTAATGGGCCTGACCTCTTCAAGTTTTCTGCCGTCGAGCCTTTTCGCATCATCAAGGATCATGTGGCGCATGACTTTCTTTTCGATGGCGTGGGTCTGCTCTTCGATGATATGTTCGTTCAGGAAAAGCGCTTTTGACTGATCGGCGGCGATGTCGTCGCTGGAAATCTTCGCCTTGAAGTGCCCGATGACCGACTGGACGGTTTCATTGTAGATTGCGGCAGTCCCTTCCGCACGTTCCTCTTTTTTAAGCGGTGTATAGGCGAGCTCTTTCAGTCGCGCTTCGCAAGCCTGCCGGATGGTTTCAACAAGTTCCGACGGAATCTGCAGAGGATTGAACGGACGTGCGGGTTTGCCGGCCTCGGCCGCAAGTTCGCCCTGCAGTGCGCAGAGCCTGCGGATGGCATCATGGCCGAACCTGATGGCATCAACCATTTCGGCTTCGGAAATTTCCTTCATTTCACCTTCGAGCATGCAGATGGTATCCGAGGTGCCGCCGATGCAGATATCGAGGTCACTGTTGGCAAGCTCGTTCGTGTCGGGATTGATGATGAACCTGCCGTTGATCCTGCCTACCCTGACTTCCGACATGGGATTCGGGAAAGGAATATCCGAAACCATGATGGCTGCCGATGCGGCAAGGCCGCCAAGCACGTCGGCGTCATTGATCTGGTCGGAGGAGATGACCGTGACGATTACCTGGGTTTCGTAGTAGTAGCCGTCCGGAAAGAGAGGTCTCAGGGCGCGGTCGATAAGCCTCGATGAGAGGATTTCCTTTTCGGATGGACGGGTTTCACGCTTGAAAAAGCCGCCGGGAAATTTACCCGCGGCGGAATATTTTTCGCGGTATTCAACCTGCAGCGGAAAGAAGTCCTGGTTCGGGGGCGGCGTTTTTTTGCTCGATACGACCGTTGCGAGGACCATCGTGTCGCCGAGGCGGACAACTGCGGCGCCGTCGGCCTGTTTTGCCATCCTGCCGGTTTCGATCGAGATTACTTTTCCCTGGCCAAGATCAATTTCTTTGTTGATAATCATAAAAATCGTGTGCTATTAGTGATAAAAATACTGACTGTCTGACCTTTTCCGGCCACCCTGGTCAGTTGCCAGGGGGATTTTATAAAGCCTTTGCTATCAATGAATCAGCGTCCTCAAAAAAATCTTTTCTTCGTTCCGACGCGAAATCAGGGCTGAACTGTCAAGCCTGGATTTGAAAACCCGTCAGCGAAAGCGAAACGTAATATAAAACAAAAAAGTATTTTCCTTTCAATTCGATCAGGGCATCTTACCGGCAACGGAATTTTGCATTGTCGAGAAGCCGCACCGATCCAGTCCGGACTGCAAGGAGAAGCCGGTATTCTTTTTCTTTCTCTGCATGTTCCGCCGGTTCGAACGTTTCCTCATCCACGAAACTGATATAATCCGGTAATAAGCCCGGTGCAGACCGTATCATGGCATCGATTTCGGCGGCGATGGCCGAGAGATCCCTGCGTGCAGTTTCAATACATTTTCCGGCGTGAAGGATTCCCTGGTACAGGATACCTGCGGTACTGCGTTGTTCGCTGGACAGGTAAATATTTCTCGAACTGACGGCCAGTCCGTTTTCCTCCCGGACTATAGGTGCTTCGACGATGGAGACGTCAATATCAAGGTCTTTCACAAGCCTTTTGATGATTGCCAGCTGCTGGGCGTCCTTTTCTCCGAACACTGCGATATGCGGTTTCGTGATGTTCAGCAATTTTGTAACGACAGTTGCGACCCCGTTGAAGTGGTCTGGTCTGAGGGCTCCTTCGAAACGTTCAGCAAGGATTCCGCATGTCACTCCAGTCTGGTAACGATCAGGGTAGACAGAAGTATTTTCGGGAGCGAAGAGGTAATCGACACCGGCAGCCTTTGCCAGTGCGACATCCCGGTCGAAAGGGCGGGGATAGCGGTGGAGGTCTTCTTCAGGACCGAACTGTTTCGGGTTGACGAAAATCGTGAGAATGACAGTCCCGGCCGTTTGCTGCGCAAGTTTTACAAGGCTCAGATGCCCTTCGTGCAATGCACCCATGGTCATGACGACCCCGATGAGCTGGCGGTTCAGCCGGAGTTTTTCGGCAATCGTCTGCATTTCTGCAGGATCAGTGATGATCTTCATGGCTTTTTTCCGATTGGGTTGATTTTATGCCGGAAGGGTGAACAATAACCACGAACTCACCCCTGTTTTTTCCGCTACCGAGGTGCTCGCGGATTTCATCGATGGTTCCTGTAAGATATTCTTCGTGGATTTTTGTCATTTCCCTGCCGATAAAAAGCTGAGCAGCCGGCAGGTTAACTTCTATTTCGTCAAGAAGCTGCATGATCCTGAACGGGGATTCATAAATAACAAACGATGTCTGCAGAGCGCAGAGATATGCAATACGGCTTTTACGGCCTTTCTTATGAGGCAGAAAACCCGCGAAAAAGAAACTGCTCAGCGGCAGGGGACAGGCTGAAAGTGCAGCTGTGAGCGCACTTGGACCCGGTACGGGGATGACCTGCAGTTCTTTTTCATAGACAGCCAGCAGCATGGTATACCCTGGATCGCTGATCGCCGGAGTTCCGGCATCGGTTATCAGCGAAACATCAACGCCTTCCTCGAGCAGGGAAACTATCTGCCTGACGGCTTTCGGTTCGTTGTAGTTATGGTAACTTATAAGTTTTTTTCCCTGGATATCGAGATGGCGAAGGAGAATGGATGCCCTTCGCGTATCTTCACATGCTATTGCACCCGATTCGCGTAAGGTTCTGATGGCTCTCAGGGTAATGTCTTCAAGATTGCCGAGAGGCGTAGCGACGACATAAAGTGTTCCGGTATGTTCTGGTTCGTTCGGCAAAGGCAAAATGACAATCTTCGGCGATCTGTTTTGTATGGCGAATCACAATGCTATTTAGTATAATAATAAAAATACGATAAACAGCGTTCACGTAAAGATGAAGGATCAGGTCCGGTTACTCTCGGTCAAGGATTTGCGGGTGCATTTTTCCCAGAAGAAAAGCGGCGGCCTGGGAAAGCCTCTTCTGATAAAGGTCGTCAACGGGGTTTCATTCGAGGTTTTTCAGGGTGAAACGCTCGGGCTTGTCGGCGAATCCGGATGCGGTAAAACGACCCTCGGCAGGGCGATTATGCGGCTCGGCAACCCGTCGGTGACTGGAACTATCGAGTTCGACGGCAGGGAAATCAGTAAAATGGGCAATCGGGCGTTCCGTTCCATCCGGAAAGAGATGCAAATGATTTTCCAGGACCCTTTCGGATCGCTGAACCCCCGGCTTACCGTTGGCCAGATGCTTGGCGAGGTGCTTTCCGTCCATGGCATCGCAAAGGGTGAGAAAGCCCGCGGACGAATCGACGAATTGCTCGATCTCGTTGGTCTGAACAGGGAATACTACAACCGATATCCTCACGAATTCTCCGGAGGGCAGCGCCAGCGTCTCGGTATTGCAAGGGCGATCGCGGTGAACCCGAAATTCATTATCTGCGACGAGCCGGTCTCCGCCCTCGATGTATCGATCCAGTCACAGATCATCAATCTTCTCGGTGACCTGCAACGGGATCTCGGGCTGACGTACCTGTTCATAGCCCATGATTTATCTGTTGTGGAACACATATCTGACCGGGTGGCCGTGATGTATCTCGGGAAGATTGTAGAGGTCGCCAGTTCAAAAGAACTTTATGAAAATCCCAGACACCCCTATACCAAAGCCCTTTTATCGGCAATTCCGAACCCGGAACCAGGTATGAAAAGAGAACGGATACTGCTTCACGGTGATATGCCGGGGCCGATGAATATCCCGACGGGTTGCAGTTTCCACCCCCGCTGTCCTGAGGCTCTTCCGAAGTGCAGCAGCAGGGAGCCGGTTTTCAGGGAGCTCAGGAACAATCCAGGTCATTGTGTAAGCTGTATCCTTTATGAATAATCAGTCTGGTCAGAAAAAAGGGAAGGGATGTTTTCGTCCCGGTTGCATTGCTCTGGTGATTATCCCGTTACTGTTGATTGCCGTGCTTTTCATATGTTTTCGCTCTTCACGTTCGCTTCCTGACCGTTTTGCACTTCTTGTGCCCCTCGGCGGCACTATTGATGAAATACGGCGTGAAAGCGGCTTGCCGCCATTTATTGCTTCCCGTGAACCTCTTTCGCTTCAGGACATCCTTTTTATTCTCGATCATGCTTCCGGCGACAAGCGGGTAAGCGAAGTGCTGCTTACTATCGGAGAGCTGAAAACAACACCGGCTAAAATCACCGAACTTCGGCAGGCTATCGAAAAAGTCAGGTCTCGAGGCAAAAAGGTCACGGCATTCCTGCATTCCGCGGGCGACAGCGATTATCTCCTTGCATCGGCTTGCGACTCGGTCGTTATCGAGCGAGGAGGCTTTCTGCTGCTTGACGGCCTGAAGGCGGAGACGCTGTTTTATGCAGGAACTCTCGGGAAAATCGGTGTAGGGTTCCAGGCAGCGCAGTGGAAAAAATACAAAAGCGGGATCGAACCGTTTGTCAGGACAGGACCGAGCAGGGAATATCTCGAAGAGGTGAACTCGCTGCTTTCGGAGGTCTACGATGATTATCTTGCATATGCTTCCCGACGCCGGGGGATAAGCCGCGATTCCCTTGCCTCGATCATCGACCGCGTTGCGCTCATGACATCCGAAAAGGCGAAAAGTTACGGGCTTGTTGACGGCATTTCTTCATTGTGGCAGCTTCAGCGCACCATGACCAGAAAAATTACCGGAAAGGAGGGTGCCCAAATCGAAGATGCTTTCGTTGGTGCCGACCGCTACCGCCTCGCTTTCAGTGAAGCGATGAAGCCCGATATTCATGAAAGTATTGCCGTCATAACCATTGCCGGAACGATCGTCCGTTCTGCAGGAGAGATGATGGAGGATTTTGGACAATCCGTGGATGTTCAAACCGTGAAAAATTCCGTCGAAGCCGCGCTCGATGAAAAATCCGTCAAGGCAATCGTTCTCCGTATCGACAGTCCCGGAGGAGACGCTCTCGCTTCCGCTGAAATGCTTGAAATGCTCGATTCGGCGGCCGCGAGAAAACCTCTTGTCGTTTCCATGTCGGGAGTGGCCGCATCGGGTGGTTACATGGCTGCACTTGCCGGAAAAACGATTTATGCTGCACCCCTTACCATTACCGGTTCGATCGGAGTGTTTGCACTGAAACCCGATATCAGCGCACTGGCGAAAAACATTGGCCTTGAGCGGGATGTCGTGACACGGGGCAGATTCGCAGATGCGAACACACCGTTCAAGCCACTTGAGGGAGAAGCTCTCGACAAGTTCATTGCCGCATCAGGCGATATTTATCAGGACTTCCTCAGAAAAGTAGCCGCTTCAAGGAAAATCACGGTTGCTGAAGTCGATTCGGTTGCGGGCGGAAGGGTCTGGACCGGCAGTCAGGCGATAAAAGCCCGGCTGGTTGACCGATCCGGCGGGCTTTTCGATGCGATAAAAGCCGCACAGGCACTTGCAGGGATCGAAAAGTCAAAAACACCGCGTCTGTTGTTCTATCCCGAAGAGAAAAACTGGCTTGAAAACCTTCTGAAACCTGGTAAAGGCGGTCTTTCAGCCCGGTTATCCGCTTCGCTGAGAAAACAGATACTCCGGGATCTCGTTCCCGAAAGTCATGTCACCTCCCTCAAGGCTTTCTACAGGATGCTTGTGAAAAAAGGCGGAGTGCAGGTGCTTGCTGTGATGCCCCAGGAGATCGTGGTTTACTGAGGGGGTACCTGCTTTATTTGTTCCGAAGCTCGATTGCTGCATCGGGTGGTGCTTGAAATCCTCATCCCGAAAGCTTTCAAGACTCCGGTTTTGGAGTTTATCTGTGGTGCCATTGAGCAAGATGGAAGAATGGGACTGCAGGGGCGGAAAGGACCAGCATGAATGGAAACAAACAGCTCCGGCATTGCCGGAGCTGTGATGTTAAAAAAGCGTTCAGAATTTGTAGGTCATTGAACTCTGCGCCCTTACTGCTTCGCTCCTTGGAGCCCCCATGTAATCAGTTATCCATTCTCCAAGCTGGAACCCGATAATGAAGTTCGGGGTAACCTGGTTGATGACGTTTGCAAAGATGGTCCGGTTGAGCGTTCTCGGCTTTGTTGTAACAGCCGCTGAATAGCCGGCAAGATCATTATCGTCCGGATCATCGATACCGGCACCAAGGCTTATGGTCGTTGTCGGGTTCACGGAATACTTAAGCGCAGCCCATCCTCCATGTGAACGGATATTCCAGAAATTGGATTTGGTGTCCAAACCGGTATTTACGCCCTGACCGATCCCTCCGTAGAAATCGTCGAGATTTGATCCTGTAAAGTATTCGCCGGCAAAGAGAAGCTGCTGGCTGAGCGGAAGCGAAAGCTCCAGATTGCAGGACCAGGTGTCGAGCGTTTTGTGAGCGTCACTGGTATTGGTATCCCACTGTTCCTGTCCGTAATGACCTGAAACAGCGATGGTTGCAGGTTTGTTCTCCACGATGGCCGGACCGCTGAGGGCTATCCGCCCCTGAATGGTCGGCATATCTGCATCCCTTCCGGTATCGAAACCGGTTATGCCATCTTTTTCTCCGATCGTTCTCGATGCTGCGACAGCCAACTCGAGACGGCTTTTTTCACCGGTTGAGAAACCTTTGGTCAGGCGAAGCTGAGGATGGCGTCCTCCGATGTTACCTGCATCCCACATGATCGCCGGATCGTCCGTGAAAGGTATCAGCGAACCGATGACATCCCAGGTCTGTCCTGCGATGATACTGAAATCCGAAGCCGGCCAGTATGCTTTCAGATAGGCATGGCGCATTCTCGGGTTCTGGTTGTTTTCCGTGCCTCCACCAGTGAAGTCGATCTCGATGTTTCCCGTAAGTTTCAGTTTTTCAGTGTCTGGCCCGCTGAAGTTGAAGCCGAGACGGGTTGCGCCTGCGGTCAGGTTCCATTCACCGTCATTTCTTCCCAGGCCTTGCGGCTGGGCCCAGAGGGCTATGTTGCCTGGGTAAACCTGTCCGCTTTCCCAAAGGGCATCGAGACGGGCAAAGCCGTAAAGCTGAGCTTTGACCCCTGATCCGAGCGAAACTGTGGTCGGACTCTGAGGTTCGGATTTGGGAGCCGGAGCTGCGGCTGTTACAGGTGCAGGCAAGACGACCGGGGCAGCGGCTGGTTTTTCCCTGACTAGGGCTTTGAGTTCAGCGAGTTCCTTTTCGAGCCGGGTGATGCGCATCTCGACGGTTTCCTTTGCATCAGCGGCGAAAGACGGAGAGGAAACTGCCAGCATCGAGCCCGCAAGCAGAAGGCTGTAATGGAGTTGTTTTCCTTTTTTCATGGAGATTGTCCCGGCAGGGCGGGATGTTTTGGTTAGTTGATGTGTGTGTGAAACGTTTTTATCGTGAACGGAAATATAGTGACAGAGAGGGCATTTTTTTGATTATTATTTGCAGCCGTTCTCTTTCGTTCAGGGAGAGAAACTCCAGAAATCGCGGTCGAGGTTGCGGTACTGGATGCCCTGGATAAGGTGTTTCATCTGGATCTGTTCCGAGCCGTCAAGGTCGGCTATCGTGCGGCTTACTTTCAGGATGCGGTCATGCGCGCGGGCGGAAAGGTTCAGGCGGTTCATGGCATCCATGAGCTTCTGGGCGCTTTCATGGTCGAGCCTGCAGAACGTCCTGATGAGGCGGGTGTTCATCTGTGCATTCGTATAGATTTTCGGAGAGGTTAGCGCGCAGAACCTCTCCATCTGGATTTTTCTTGCCTTCATGACCCTCTCGCGTATGGTTTTCGAGTTCTCCGAGGATGATGATGAGAACAGTTCGGTGTTTTCAACCTTCGGCACGTCGATATGGATGTCGATCCGGTCGAGCAGGGGGCCTGAGATTTTCGAAAGGTATCGCTGGATCTGCAGTGGCGATGCGGTCAGGTTGCCGTCACGGTCCTTGAGCGCTCCAGCCGGGCTCGGGTTCATAGCTGCAACAAGCATGAACCCTGCAGGGTACCTCGTCGTAATGGTGATCCTCGAAACGGTGACCTCGCGGTCTTCGAGCGGCTGTCGAAGCACCTCGAGTGCGCTGCGGGTGAATTCCGGCAGTTCGTCGAGGAAGAGAATGCCGTTGTGGGCAAGGCTCACTTCTCCCGGCCGCGCCGTCGAGCCGCCGCCTATCAGGGCGATGTTGCTGGTGGTGTGGTGGGGGCTTCTGAACGGCCGGATGACCATGAGAGGCCGGTCTTTTTCAAGCAGGTTAGCCACGGAATAGATTTTCGTGGTCTCCAGCGATTCTTCGAAGCTCAGCGGCGGGAGTATGCCGGGAAGGGCTTTTGCAAGCATGGTTTTGCCGCTGCCTGGCGGTCCTACCATGATGAGATTGTGCCCGCCTGCCGCGGCAATTTCAAGTGCTTTTTTTGCTGCGGTCTGTCCCTTGATGTCGGCAAAATCGACCGGGTATTCGGGTTCACGGTCAAAAAGCTCTTCGACATTGACGGTCACCGGTGAAAGCTCTGATTTTCCGTTTACCAGCGCAACCGTTTCATTCAGGGTTTCGACCCCGTAAACCTTGACGCCAGTGCCTGAAGCGGAAACCGCCACGGCAGCCTCCGCTGCATTCGAAAGAGGAACGATCAGGCGGGCAATTCCTTCCTTTCCCGCCATGATGCCGACCGGCAGGGCTCCGTTGATTCGTCTGACCGTGCCGTCGAGCGCGAGTTCCCCCAGGATCAGGGTATCTTCGAAACGGCTTGTGACAAGCTGGAGAGAACCGAGCAATCCTATTGCGATCGGGAGATCGAATGCTGTTCCTTCCTTCCGGATATCGGCAGGAGCAAGGTTGACCGTGATTTTTTTCGGAGGGACTTCGAAACCGGAATTTTTTATTGCCGTGAGAATCCGTTCACGGCTTTCCTTGATGGCATTGTCGGGCAGCCCGACAACCGTGAACGACGGAATGCCGCCGGTTACGTTGGTTTCGACGTCTACCTTCATGGCGTCGATGCCGATAAGTGCGGCGGCGTTTAGTCTCGTGAGCATCCTGGAAAAGGTAACGGATTGAAGAGTATCCTAATAATATAATACGCTAAAAATCCGTTTCTTTTGCAAGAATTATGCGATAATTCCTATCCCGTCGTACGCAGTCCTCCGGAAATGGCATTGACCGACAGGAAAAGCTCCGGCAGTATTCTGTCTGCTTCTGTCTGTTGTCCGTTTCGCAGCAGTTCCCGCCACTCTTTCAGCAGGCTGATCTGGTGACGGTGGAGCATTTCGAGGCCTTCACGCCGCAGAGAGACAAACCTGTTGACGCTTTGGCGCTGGGTTTCAAGCGGTCCGGCGAACAGCATGTCGATGAATTTCCTGGTTCTCCGGTACTCGGCTTCGATCATACCGAGAATTCTGTCCCGCACCGTGACGTCGCCGACAAGCGCGGCATACTGGTGCATGATGTTCAGGTCTGCTGAGGAGATACCTGTATCGGCATTGCTGATGATGTAACGGAGTGGAGGCCAGTCGAAGTATCGTGTCCTGATCTCTTTGAAAACTTCGGGCTGGCTGTCGTGCAGATACTCGAGGGCCGATCCGACTCCATACCAGCCGGAAATGGAGTACCGGGCCTGGTTCCAGCTGAAAACCCAGGGTATGGCCCGGAGATCTTCAAGGCTGGCTTTGCCGCTACGGCGGGAAGGACGGGAGCCGATTCTTGTCGATTCAATGATATCGATCGGAGTGGCTTCACGGAAAAAGTCGAAGAATCCTTCAGCTTCAATTAGTGACCTGTATGCCATGTTGCTTTTTGCTGACAGCGTGTCCATTGCCGTTTCGAGCGGAAGAGCCGCTTTCTGTCCGTTTTTCTGCCTGATCATGATACCGGCAACCCCTGCCATGAAGAGTTCGAGATTATAAACGGCGCTGATCCTGTTGGCATATTTCTGGGCAATGGTTTCGCCCTGTTCGGTAAAGGAGATGCCTGCATCGAAGGAACCGAAAGGTTGCGCCTTGACGAAACTGTGCGTCGGTCCCGCTCCCCGGCTGATGCTTCCGCCGCGGCCATGGAAGAACAGGATATCCGTTTCGCAGTATTTTCCGGCTTCAAGCATCTTTTCCTGTGCACGGTAGAGCGACCAGATACTGGTGAAAATTCCACCGTCCTTGTTGCTGTCGCTGTAACCGATCATCACCTTCTGCACTTTCCTGCGCTGGCTGTTGGTTGTTTTCATATATTCGAGACTTCTCACGGTCACCGGATGAGTAAGAAATTCCCTGAGAATCGCCGGACTTTTTTCCAGGTCGCCGATCGTTTCAAAAAGCGGAACAACCGGCAGCATGCATACGGCACCTTCATCGGTTTCGGTCATCATGCCGACTTCCCTGGCGAAGAGATAGACCGTAAGAAGGTCTGAAACATCCCTCGTCATGCTGACGATGAGGGAGCCGATTCCTTCGTAACCGTATTTTTTTCCATGGTTGAGCAGAACCCTGTAACAAGCAAGTACCGCCTCGGCTTCAGGACCAGCGATCATATCGGGATGGGTGAAGGGCCTTGGAGAATGCAGTTCCCTGTCGAGAAACTCCCTTCGTTTCGCTTCGTCCCATATCAGAAAATCTTTTCCGTTCATACCGGCGGCGGTCATGAGCTGGGATAGCGCAAGTTCATGAAATTGGCTGTTTTGCCGGATATCGAGTTTTCCGAGGTGGAATCCGAATGTCTGCACAATCCTGTAAACGGGCACGATCTCGTTTTCAGCGATATGTTCCGCACCTATGGCGAGTAGTGATTCCCGCAGCAGTTCGAGGTCATCCAGCAATTCACGGGAGTTCCTGTAGCGGAAATGTTTCTCGGGACTGTGGATGCCTTCACCTGATTGCATTTCATCGGGAAGTGCCGAGAGAACGAGGTTGAGGAACTGGCGCCATGGTTCATGCCGGTTTCTTTCGATTGCATGGCGGCCCTTTTCTTCAAGTCCGTCGGCAAGGGTTCCGATTCGTTCGATGACAGGATTGAAAGGTGCCTGCAATCTTTCGGAAAGGCTCAGTTTTGAAGCAAGTTCCCTGAGACGGGAACGGATGAGCGTCATTGCATGCTTGCGCATTTCTTCAAGGGTTTCCTGCGTAACTTCCGCCGTTACGAGCGGATGGCCGTCGCGGTCACCACCGACCCAGCTTCCGAAACCGAGCCGGGGAAAGGACCTTGGGTTTGAGAGTTTCCTGCAGTCGAACCCGCTCTCCTTCCATGCCTGGAGGAAGCGCTTGTCGAGCATGGGCAGAACTTCAGGAAAAATATTGTAGAGATAGTGGATAACATTTCTCCGTTCAGCTGAAACCTCAGGTTTGTCGAAAAGGATTTCACCGGTTCTCCAGAGCCTTTCGAGGACGACATTGATGCTGAACCTGATGTCACGCTGTTCAAGCGGGGTCCACATCTGGTTTTCCCGTTTCACGAGAAGCAGATAAAGTTCGCGGTGCAGTTCAAGCACGGTTTTCCGCTTCGCTTCGGTAGGGTGGGCGGTAAGAACGGCTTCTACGGAAACACCAGAGAGGAGTGAAGCGATTTCGGCGTCCGGTATGCCGATTTCCCTGAGGCGCTTGAATGTTCTTCCCCAGAGCCCTGTAAGATGGGATAACCCTTTTTCGGTTTCGAGGTGACGGCGGTTCTGTGCCGCCGAGTTTTCCTCCGCCATGTTCAGGAGCTGGAAAAAAATCGAATAAGCCTGAAGTGCTCGTTCAGCGCACGGGTAATGCCCGATGGGCAGTCCTGCTTCCTGCCAGGGAAGGTGATCTGCGATTTCATCTTCTCCGAGATCCCTGAGCACATCACGGAAACAGCCGAGCAGGAATGAAAAATCCCGGTCAGCCTTTTCGAAATCGATGCTGCTGCTTGCTGTCGTAATCATTTGGAAGTATATATTATGCTTGATCTGACCTTGATGATGCAGTATTCTAAAAAATCGGTTGAGTTACAAATCCTGAAGTGTGGTCGATTTTATCGATGAATTGACAAAAAGAAAAGCGAATACGTTTTTTTGACGCATGCTTTTTAAGGTTTATGTTTGCCGCCTTTACTAATTATGCTTATCTTGACTAATAAATTTTCGGGTAAGCCAATAACACCTAATTCATTACCTGTCATGGACAACAAATCAAATGTTAAGCTTATTGCGTTGGCAATTTGCGGGGCAGCTTGCATGGGGGCGGCGTTTTACGGTTTGTCATTCTTAACCGGGTACCAGGTGCCGGCGCCAAATATTTCAGAAGACCTGACCCCGTTGCGTTCCTTTGCGGGCTGGTTTCTCCTGATATTCTGTGCTTCAATGATCATCAGGACGCTTGGAAGGATGTCTTCCAGGATCAGTGATAGGTGGTTCCTGAGTTTTCCTCTCGGTGCTCTCGGTATCGTTCTTCTCATGTTCGTTGTTCTCTGGCTCAGACCTTCCGGAATTCTCCTTTCGACTACCGGACGCACCACAACTCTCGACGGAAAGTATATCCGCTCGGTTGAAGAGCTGAAAGCCTTCCAGTCCAAAGCCATTCTTTCACCCAACGTTCCTCTCGCACCTGCTGGCTTTGATTTCAATGCAGCCAAGACCCTTTGGAAAGAGCGTTGCAACAAGTGCCACACTTTCGATTCCGTTGCCGATGTTTTCAAATCGAAATACAAGAAGACAGGCAAGATCGATCTTATCGTAAAACGCATGGCGGATTATCCGACCTCGGGCATTACTCCGGAAGAATCGAAGAGTATCCAGATGTACCTGAACGAAAAGCTCTAAAAGGTATCCCGGGAATATTTCATATCAAAAAAGCCTCAGGTTTCTGAGGCTTTTTTGATTGCATGTTTCAGGATGCGCTGTAGTTGACCGAAACGGTCTCGGTTATGCCTCCTCTTGCTTTCCATTCCGTTATGATCGTCATCGATCTCGGCTTTACAAGTCCTGCAAGGTCGTCAAGGATCCTGTTGGTTATATTCTCGTAAAAGATGCCGGCGTTGCGGAACTCGAGGAAATAGTATTTCAGGGATTTCAGTTCGATACAGGTTTTATCGGGCACATACCTGATAGTGATGGTTCCGAAATCGGGAAGCCCTGTTTTTGGACAGACGGATGTAAATTCCGGATTCACAATTTCGATTGTATAATCCCTGTCTGGATAGCTGTTTTCGAAAACTTCGATGAGCTCTTTTTTCATTGCGTGTGGAATAATATTGCGTTTGACAATTACTACTGATTTACCAGAAACGGTTTTGCCGGTGCAAGAGTTTTTTCTGGTTGCATGGAAAATAGAAATCTGCGGAGATTTTTCTTTAACGGTATATTTTTTAAGCCGGGCAAACATCAATTATTACAGTGGCAACTACAGGTCGAAGACGGGTATGAGCTTTTTCCTGTCATTCCGTAATGAAATGCAGTGAAGCATCTATTTCTGGCTTTGCCCATTATGGATTCTTCACTTCGTTCAGAATGACAAGAAAAGACAGCATTACAAAAGCAAGGAGTTTGTTCCGAAAGATCGGTGTCATCCTGAATGAAACGCAGTGGAATGAAGGATCCATTTTTTTTTAAAAAAAAGCACAGGGATTCTTGGCTCCGCTTTCCATGAACAGGAATTGCTTTCAGAATATTAATTTCCCCCGAAATTTACGACTTTATTGTTCATGGTCCGTGAGCGGTAGCGGCTGGATACAGGGGACTCAGGATGACAAGCAACTATGAGTTTTTCCCGGAATACCCTTCAATCGCCGGAGTAATAATACCTTCAATCGTTCGAGCCAAAAAGTTTTTTTATTATGCCTCATCGTTTTTGTAATAAGTAATAAAAAAGTATATCATGCCGTTCAGTACCGGGAACATCAGCAGGGAGTCACGGGACCTTTATCAGGAACTTGGTGAGGAATATGATCTCGATGAAAGAAGTTATAATTTCGGCGGCCGTCTGTTCAGTGTGCTCAGCGTTCTTGACAGTTATGCCCTGCTTGACAGGATCGATCCCGAAGAATTTGTCAAAGATGAACAGATGCCCTACTGGGCTGAAATATGGCCTTCGGCAGTGACGCTTTCCGCTTTCATTGCGGATGAGCTTGATATGGAGAGCAAACGGGTAATAGAAATAGGGGCAGGGGTTGGTCTTGTATCGCTTGTCGCTTCCTGGAAAGGGGCCAGTGTTCTCGCAACGGACTATTCTTCAGAAGCGCTCCGGTTTTTGCGTTACAATGCATGGAAGAACGGGCTCGAGCTTGACCTTGAAAGACTTGACTGGAGAAATGTTCAATGCAGTGAACAGTTCGATCTGCTCTTTGCAGCCGATGTTCTCTATGAAAGGGTAAACCTGCTTCCCATAGCGAATGCTCTCGATAAATTGCTGAAACCCGACGGTCGGGCTTACATTGCCGATCCGCGCAGGAGTCTTGCGGAACAGTTTCTCGGGATAGCTTCCGAAAACAATTTTTCCATAACCTCCTGTGCGAGGAGTTATCCCGGAAGCGAACAAGGGGTACATGTCAATATTCATATGCTGGAAAGGAAACGCTGAGCGATGGCAAGTGGAATGAAAAAGAAGTTTCAGGTATTGTGGCGTTATCACGCAGGGCCTGGAGCTGTAATCTGGCAGATGATGTTTACCGGTTCAGGATGCCTTGCCGGACAGAAGAGGTTTCCCGAAAGCCGCCGGCTGCTTTTATTTTCTGTAGATACCCCGTCAGGCAAAGTACTCGCCGATGATTGCAGACTGATTGATCCCCTGAGCTCGATGCCCGTAGGGGATGGTTGGCTAACCGGTTTCGAAGCTGCAAACGAAAATCTTGTTTTCTGTCATGCCTATCAGGCGGACAGTCCGGAACACCGTGGGATATGGGCTTTCGATCCTGCAGCCGGAAGTGTGGTATGGGGGCGTCCGGATATCGTTTTTGCAGCGTATCTCGGCAATGAACTTCTGGTTTACAGGCCATCCGTTTTTTCAGGATTTCCCGAACGTCATTTTTTTCTTGTCGATCCTTCCAACGGATCGGTAAAACGTGAACTTGGAATCGATAATCCGGAAATCAATGATCTGAGGCAGAACTCTCTGACGGAGGAAGAGCGGCAGCAGGTTATTCTTCCGGAGTTTGCCGGTGAAGAAAAAAGGACGGAACTCTCCCTTCCTGCCGGCTCAGGTATAGCTGCACAGGCTCCATGCGAGTATCTGGAAACTGGAGACGTGAAGGTTATCGCCCTGCATGAGCCAGGAACGGTCCCCGATACATGGAGTTCAGCTCTCCATATTTTCAAGGAGGGGTGCAGGGTTTATCATGAAACAATGGCCTCTGCATCCGGTCGTCCGGCGATGAACAATTTTCTCATCAGAGGCGATAATTTGTATTACATTAAAGAGAAAGAAGAACTTGTCTGTGTTTCACTGTCATGAAGGAACAATCTCCGAATCAGTCAGATTCTTTCTTTAATGAAAGTACTGTTCCGGTAAGCGATTTTCTTGAAACGCTCCGGAGCAGAAAAAATCTTTCACTTCACACCATTACCGCATACAGGACTGACCTTGTTCATTTTTTTTCTTTTCTTGCCGGGCGTTACGGGCTGTCCGGTCTGAACGGTTTCGATACGGAATGTGTTTCCATTGCTGATGTCAGACTTTATATGGGATCATTGCTGAAACGAGGGGTGAAGCCCGTATCGATTGCCCGCAAAGTCTCTTCGGTCAGAAGTTTTTACCGGTATCTGCAGGATAGAGGACTCATCAGCCATTCGGTGTTTTCCCTGATAGATATGCCGAAATATTCAAAGAACGTTCCGGGATTTCTAACGGAAAAGCAGACGGAGAAGCTTTTCGATGAAGTTTTGCAAGGGGTTATCAGCGGCCCGTTGAAAAAGGGAAAACATGAACTTGCTGATTCCTTTGAGCGGAATCGCGATCGCTGTATTCTCGAGCTCCTCTATGGCTGCGGACTTCGTGTTTCGGAGCTTATCGGGCTGAAAAAGGAGGATGTTGATCTTCAGGCGGGATTCGTAAAGGTAACGGGCAAGGGGAGTAAACAGAGAATAGTTCCGCTGGGGTTACCCGCGGTTTCAGCATTGAAAATTTATTTTGAAGTCCGACTAAACTTCTTTAGAATAATATCAAATGGAAATACCGAGCCTTTTTCATTTGTGTTCATGACAAAAAAGGGAAAAAAAATTTATCCCATGTTTGTCCAGAGGCTTACCGGAAAGTATCTCGTTTTCGTCACGGAACAGAAAAAGAAAAATCCACATATTCTGCGTCACAGTTTTGCAACTCATCTGCTGAACAGCGGTGCGGATATCAACAGTGTAAGCGAGATGCTCGGGCACAGTAATCTTTCGACAACGGAGATTTACACGCATGTTACTTTCGAGCGCCTGACGGAGGTATACCGGAAAGCGCATCCTTGCGCATAAAGTTTATGATGACTTCGTACGGTCAGGATTGCGGGGTCTTGTTCCTTTATCATATTCACATCTTTCAAGGGAGGTCATTATGACAAAAACTGCAGTCAATGATCAGGTCAATATTAAGATCACATTGCGCCATTCGAACAATCACAACAATATTGAGGAATATGCCCGCGATGCGGTACAGGGCCTTGTGAAATTTTTCCCGAATATCATGAGCTGCCATGTGATTCTGGATCATCAGAAAAATGATTTTGAAAAGAACAAGCTTGCCGAAATAACGGTACATGTGCCCCAGAACGATTTTGTCTCCAAGGAAGCCGGAATTGCCTATGAACCTGCAATCGACAATTGTATAGCGGCACTGACCAAGCAACTTCAGAAACACAAGGATAAGATGCAATAAAAGAGAGTATGTTACAGCCGCAATGCTTTGGATGACCATCAGCATTGCGGCTGTTTTTTTTACACATCGATTGCTGAATCCATGAATTTCGATCAAAAGGGACTAAAGAAGCGATCAATAACGGTCGCATATTTTTTTAATAATATCGGCAAGAAGCACGATATCAAGCTGAGACGCCTCAACAATGTCGATGAGCAGAAGCGTCGGATTTTCGAACGCGACCTGCATCGTCCGGGGCTTGCACTTGCCGGTTTTACCAACCTGTTCACCTACAAGCGTGTTCAGATTCTTGGAAATACCGAGACGAGATTTTTGAACCATCTTGAGGAACATGAGAGGTGGCGCGTCTTTGAAAATCTTGTACGGTTCAAAATACCCTGCATTATTCTGACCAGCAACAACCGGTTGCCTGAAGATCTTATCGATATGGCGACCAAAGCCGGAATCCCGGTTTATATCACTCGCCATTCTTCCACGAAGACCATCTATCTTGTTACCGATTTTCTTGATGATCAGTTTTCTCTCTATCAGCAATATCACGGCTCCATGGTCGATGTCTATGGCGTGGGAGTGCTTCTTACCGGTAAAAGCGGCCTTGGTAAATCGGAAATCGCTCTCGATCTTGTCGAACGGGGACATGGCCTTGTAGCTGACGATGCGGTTGTCATAAGACGGAAAGGTGAATCTCCCACCCTCGTAGCCAAAAGAAACGAAATCGTCGATCATTTCATGGAGATAAGGGGTCTTGGTGTCGTGGATGTGAAAGCGAATTTCGGGATCAGGGCTATCAGGGATATAAAGGAAGTGCAGGTTGTTGTCGAACTTCTTGAATGGAACAACGAGATGGCTTATGAACGCCTCGGGCTCGATACGAAATTTCTGAAAATCCTTGGAGTTGATGTTCCGCTGGTCGAATTACCTATATTCCCCGGTAAAAACATTACCGTAATCATTGAAGTGGTTGCACTAAATTTCCTGCTTAAACGGTATTCGAACTATGTTGCCGCAGAAGCGCTGACCGAAAGGATAAAAAACGTTATAAACAATGAGAAAGCCCAGGGTGAAACGAATGATTGACAAACTCTTGCGAAGAAATGCCTTATGTTTCATGCTTGCACTTGCTGTTCTGTTCCTTTCATCCTGCAGCAAGCCTCAAGGCCCGGGCGGAAGTGCTGCCAAAAACCATGCTGCCATGGATTCAACCCTGGTAATCGCGATGCTTGGCGATGCTGATTATCTCAACCCGGTTCTTGCTTCTACCGTTACTTCCAGCGAGATCATCGGTTTGCTCTATCCCTCACTGGTCCAGGCTGAGTTCGATACTACATCAGGTCTCCTGAATTACCTTACCCTCGAAAAAAAGCTCAAGGATGTATCTCCCGGTCAGCTCAGGAAATCTCCGAAAGGAGCGATAGCAAAACGATGGACCATGTCGCCTGACAACAAATCGATTACCTACATTCTCAGAAGCGACGCTTTCTGGAATGACGGTAAACCGATTGTTTCGCGTGATTTCAAGTTTTCCTACATGCTTTACGGCAGCCCGGTCATTGCAAGCACCAGGCAGCAGTTCCTTGCCGAACTGGTCGGTGCGGATAAAGGACATGTCGATTTCGACAAGGCTATAGAAACTCCAAATGACACCACGCTTGTTTTCAGGTTTTACAAACCTGTTCCCGAACATCTGGCTCTGTACCATACCTCTCTCACGCCACTGCCTGAACATTTGTGGAAAGATGTGAAACCCGCGGATTTCAGGCATTCTCCGCTCAATCAGAACCCTGTAGGTGCCGGGCCATACACACTTCGTTCATGGAAGCAGCAGGAGGAACTCGTCATCGCATCGAACCGCAAATCGAACCTGCCGAAACCGGGAAATATTCCTGCAATCTCGTTCAGGATCGTTCCCGATTATACGGTAAGGCTTGCACAGCTTCAGACAGGACAGTCAGATGTTGTTGAAAATGTGAAACCCGAGGATTTCACTGCGCTCATGAAGGCCAACCCGAACATAGAGATAAAAACTATCGGCCTGAGGGTATATGATTATGTAGGGTGGTCAAACATCGATCAGGATGCCTATGGCAAAAATGGCACCATCAAGCCGCACCCGCTGTTCGGTTCCCCGAAGGTCAGGCTTGCACTGACGAAGGCGATCGACCGTCAGTCGATTATTGACGGTTACCTCAAGCAGTACGGTGTCATATGCAACACCGACATTTCACCTTCCCTGAAATGGGCATATGACAACCGGATAACTTCCGTATCCTACGATCCCGACGGAGCTGTGGCACTGCTCAAACAGGAGGGATGGCAGCCCGGGCCTGACGGTATTCTCCAGAAAAACGGCCGGAAATTCAGTTTCAAGCTCTTTACAAATTCGGGCAATGCAAGAAGGAACTACGCCAGTGTGATCATCCAGCAGAATCTCCGTGCGATCGGTATCGACTGCAGGCTTGAGACCCAGGAATCGAACGTCTTTTTCAACAACCTCCAGAACAAGAAGCTCGATGCATGGATGGCCGGATGGGCTATCGGCCTCGAAATCGATCCGCTCGATGTCTGGGGATCGGACCTGAAGAAGAGCCCTTTCAACATGACCGGTTACCAGAACCCGAGGGTAGACGAATTATGCGAGCTGGCGAAACAGAAGATGAACCATACGGATGCCAGGCCATACTGGCTCGAGTATCAGCAGATTCTTTTCCGTGACCAGCCGGTGACGTTCCTTTACTGGATTCGGGAAACTCACGGATTCAGCAAACGGATCGAGGGTGAAGAGCTGAATATTTCCGGATCATTCTACAATGTCGACGACTGGAACCTGCGTCCTGCAAGAAATATTACGCATTAGAACGTCATGGTGATTTATATATTCAAACGCCTGCTTATCGCGGTACCTCTCATTTTCGGGGTGCTGACCCTTACTTTTTTCATTATAAGGCTTGCTCCCGGCGATCCGGCGGCATTTTTCATCCAGCCCGGTATCAGTCCGAACGTTGCCGAACAGATCAGAACCCAGTATGGCCTCAACGACCCTCTTCCGGTCCAGTATGTAAAATGGCTTGCCAGCGTGCTGCAGGGGGATTTCGGCCGGAGCTTCAGCCGTGCACAGCAGCCGGTTATCGAAGTGATCGCCGAAGCGCTTCCGGTAACCGTGACGATAGCTCTTCTCACTCTTGTCGCCAATTTCGTTTTCGGTATTCTGATCGGGATTATTTCAGCGGTCAGACAGAACAGTTTTCTCGACAGATTTCTGACGATTTCCGCCCTGTTTTTCTATTCGATGCCCGAGTTCTGGTTCGCGCTCATGATGATCATCCTCTTTGCCCTGAAATTCCCGTTTTTCCCGGCTTCCGGACTTAACGAGATCGGCGCTGAAAATCTCGGCCCCCTTGCTTTTACACTCGACCGGATATGGCATCTTGTTCTTCCGGTAACCGTGCTGAGTATAAACGGATCGGCAGGCATAGCGCGATACGTCAGAGGGAGTATGCTCGAGGTGATCAGGCAGGATTATATAAGGACGGCAAGGGCCAAGGGGCTTCCTGAAAAGATCGTCATATTCAGGCATGCACTTCGTAACGCACTGCTCCCGGTCGTTACCCTGATGGGCAGTTCTCTTCCGTTCATTTTCAGCGGAGCTTTGTTCATCGAAGTGATCTTTGCCTTTCCGGGGATGGGCAGAGTGACTGTCGAAGCCATTTTTGCCAGGGATTATCCGCTGATAATTGCCGATACCTTTATTTCCGGCTCACTGATCGTTATCGGCAACCTTGTAGCCGATGTTCTTTATGCCGTCGTGGATCCGCGGATAAAGCTCTGATCGCATATTCCACTTAACCTGTAAGGATTGCTGTTTGAGAATAGAACTGCTCAATACTCCTCCCGATGCCCAGGAAACGAGAATCGAGGAACAGCTTCGGCCATTGCGCATGGGTGATTTTACAGGCCAGCAGCGATTGACCGACAATCTTAAAGTTTTCATTTCGGCTGCGAAAATGCGTGGCGATGCTCTTGACCATGTTCTGCTTTCCGGACCGCCCGGGCTCGGCAAGACAACGCTTGCCTATATTATCGCTTCCGAAATGGGAAGCAATATCAAGGCTACTTCAGGTCCATTGCTCGACAAGGCGGGAAATCTCGCCGGTCTTCTGACCGGACTCCAAAAAGGGGATGTACTGTTCATCGATGAAATCCATCGTATGCCTCCCGCTGTGGAAGAGTACCTGTATTCAGCGATGGAAGATTTCCGCATAGACATCATGCTTGACAGCGGACCTTCGGCCAGGGCTGTACAGCTTCGAATCGAGCCGTTCACCCTTGTCGGGGCAACGACCCGTTCAGGACTGCTCACTTCGCCTTTGCGTGCAAGGTTCGGTATCAACAGCCGGTTCGACTACTATCCTCCCGAGCTTATTGAAAAAATCATTGTGAGAGCATCCGGAATTCTTGGTATCGGCATCGATACAGATGCTGCAGCTGAAATTGCAGGCCGTTCACGAGGTACTCCCCGGATAGCCAACAGGCTGCTCAGAAGAGCAAGGGATTTTGCACAGGTAGAGGGAGCTTCGCTGATCACACGCAATATTGCAATGAAAACCCTCGACTGCCTGGAAATCGATGAAGAAGGGTTCGACGACATGGACAAGAAGATTATGGAAACCATTGTCAACAAATTCAACGGTGGTCCTGTCGGCATTGCCTCTCTTGCTGTATCGGTGGGAGAGGAACAGGATACCATCGAAGAGGTTTATGAACCATATCTTATTCAGGCCGGCTACCTGACAAGAACACCGAGGGGGCGTGTTGCAACACGCCATGCTTTCAAACGGTTTTCAACCGGAGGAACAACCCTGCAAGACTATCCCCTTTTCAATGAAACGCAGGACCAGTAATTTCTTTTTACCGTCAGGGAACTGCCGGGCCGTGCAAATCATGCTGACAACGGTGCTTCTGTTCTCTTCACTTGCTCTTGCGGCATGTTCTTCACGTTCCATACTGTCCGAAAATACAGCAGTTCGCGATAGCAGTGCCGAATCGTCGCAACAAGCGTTCGTTGATGCATCTTTAAAAAACATCAAAGGTGATCATCGCGGTGCCATCCAGGGATACTTGAAGCTGCTGAAAAAGCAGCCGGAAAATGCAGCGATCAATTATGCGATTTCTAAAAACTTTGTCGGCCTGGGAATGCTTGATTCAGCAAGGTATTACAGTGAAAAAACCCTGCAGCTTGAACCTTCCAACACATACTACCTGAAATATCTTGCGGTACTGTCACACAGGATGAACGACTTTTCCCGAGCGTCGGTTCTTTTCCGGAAGCTGGCCGATCTCGAACCCGGCAACATTGATAACCTTTCATTGCTTGCACTGGAATATCTTTCAGCTGACCAGCCGGAAAAATCCCTTGAGGTATTCCAGGAGATACTCAGGCTCGATCCGAAAAATAAAGCGGCAAGAGCCCAGGTATTGCTGATGGAAATACAGCTCAGTCATTATAAGGATGCAATCGGTACCCTTTCAAGCTTGATCGACAAGAGTGACGGCCAGGAAAAACTCCGACTTACCCTCGGTGAACTGTATATACAGACCGCTCAGTACGAACTCGCATACAAAACGTTCAGAGAACTTATCATGGACAATCCGGATTTTATTCCTGCATGGCTTTCCTTGCTGGAAGTTTCCGTCAAAAAGAAAGAAAACACGGTATTTGCCAATGATCTTGATCAGTTCTTTTCAAGAGGCAAGATACCTCTGAAACAGAAAATAGATCTCGCAAATCTTTTTCTTGTCCGCTCATCCCGTGATACAACCTTTACGGCTCCTGCCCGAACCATGATTTCGGTAATCAGCAGGCTTTATCCCTCGAACAGTGAGGTTTTAATGCTCAGCGCCAGGTTCAGGATTCAGCAGAAGGAAGCGGTTGCTGCGGAACAGGAACTGAGGAGGGCCCTTATACTGAATTCCGAAGATATTGATATATGGGAAGAGCTCATCTCTTCACTTTTTGTTCAGAAGAAGTTCACTGAGGCAAGGGAGCTTGTTTACAGGATAAAAAAACATTTTCCAGCTCTTAAGACCAGAAACATGGTTATCGAGAGTGAGGTACTGTTCCAGACAGGCAGATATAAAAATTGTGCGAGCCTGCTCGAAAAAGCCCTTGTTCAGAAAGATATCAGAAAGGAAAAGTGGCTTTTTGTTCAAGCGGCGACCATTCTTGCATTCTGCTATGACAGGCTCGATATGCCTGATAAAAGCATCGCCATTTATGAAAAGATTCTTGAGGTCGATCCCGGTAACAATCTCATGATGAACAACCTCGCCTATGTACTGGCACTTCAGGGCAAGGAATTACAGAAAGCCAAAGAACTGGCCTTAAAAGCTGTACGAGCCGAACCGGAGAATGCCAGTTTCATCGATACGCTCGGCTGGATCTATTACATGCAGGGTGAATATGAAAGAGCCAGGGAAGAGCTCGAGAAGGCAGCTGCCCTCAATGGAAATGAGCCTGAAATTCTTGATCATCTCGCTGATGTATACGAAAAGCTTGGTAATCCGCAGAAAGCGAGGGAATTGAAAGAAATAGCGGCAAAACTGCGAGCGGGATGACAATAACAAGGAAATGATGACGGCCTTTTGCCGGCAGAAACAGAAAACGGCGGGAAATCCGCCGTTTTCTGTCATGAGATTTCTTTTACTTCAGCTCATCGAATGTCCGGGCTGCAAGATATTCGTAATGTGCCCACCTTGCGTCCACCTCTTTCTGGATGGCCTTGAAATATTCCTCGGCAAGAGCAGGATGGCTCTTTTTCAGCATCCTGAAACGGTTTTCCATGTTCAGGAACTGTGCAATAGGAATTTTCGGTTTCTTTGAATCGAGTATGAGCGGATTCTTTCCTTCCTTGAGCCTTTCCGGATTATAGCGGTACAGTATCCAGTGACCTGAGTCAACGGCAGCCTTCTGGTTTTCGAGTGCATTCGACATGTTGATGCCATGAGCGATGCAGTGCGAATAAGCGATGATGATAGACGGTCCGTTATAGGCTTCGGCTTCGAGGAATGCCTTCAGGGTCTGCTCGTCACGTGCTCCGAAAGCTACAGAAGCTACATAGGCATTGCCGTAGCTCATGGAGATCATGCCGAGGTCCTTTTTTGTAGCGGTCCGGCCGGCCATAGCGAATTTCGCCACCGCGGCTTTCGGTGTGGCTTTCGAAGCCTGCCCTCCGGTATTGGAGTAGACTTCGGTATCGAGAACCAGGAGATTAACGTTCTTGTCGCTCGCCGTTATATGATCGACGCCGCCGTAACCGATATCGTATGCCCATCCGTCACCGCCAACACCCCATACGCTCTTCTTGACAAGCATATCAGCAATCGAGAGCAGGTTTTTCGCATCGGGAGTATCAAGCTGGCGGATCCTGTCTTTCAGCATCGCTACCCGTTTCCTCTGCTCGAAGATCTCAGGTTCGGAGTTTTCACTGGCTTCGAGGATTTCGGCAGTGAGGGTATCGCTGATCTCTATGGACATCTTTTTCAGAAGCTCGCGTGCATATTCGCGCTGCTTGTCGATCGACACCCTGAAGCCAAGTGCAAACTCGGCGGTATCCTCGAAGAGCGAGTTCGACCATGTCGGGCCGCGGCCGTCTGTATTGGTGGTGTAAGGCGTAGTCGGCAGGTTGCCTCCGTAAATCGACGAACATCCCGTTGCATTGCCGATAACAAGCCGGTCACCGAAAAGCTGGGTCAGCATCTTGATATACGGGGTTTCGCCGCATCCCGAGCATGCGCCCGAAAATTCGAAGAGCGGTACCTGGAGCTGCTGTTCCTTGATCAGCCTGGTATTTATCCTTGTTCGGTCGAAGTCGGGAATGTTGAGGAAATAGTTCCAGTTGTCCACTTCGGTTTCACGGAGGGGCTGCTGCAGGCTCATGTTCAGCGCCTTTCTTTCATGGTTGTTCTTGTCCCTCGACGGGCAGACATGAGCACATAATTCACATCCGGTGCAGTCTTCCGGAGCCACCTGGATGGTATATTTCATACCTTCCCAGTTGCTGCCCTTGGCAGGTATGGATTTGAAGGTATGCTGGGCATTTGCCAGGTAATTCGATTCGTAAACCTTGGCGCGAATCGAGGCATGCGGGCAGACAAGGGTGCATTTTGCGCACTGGATACAGAGATCCGGTTCCCAGACGGGTATGTTTTCCGCAAGGTTGCGCTTTTCAAATTTTGCGGTTCCGGTCGGATACGTGCCGTCAGCAGGAAAATCGCTTACCGGAAGACTGTCGCCTTCACCCGCAATGACTTTTGCAAGGACGTTGCAGACGAAATCGGACGCTTCTCCAACAATGCAGGCACGCATTTCCTTCTTGCTCGTCGCGACTGCGCCGATGGTGACCTGATGCAGGTTGGATAGGGTGTCGTCGACTGCCTGGATGTTCTGATTGACAACCTCGTCGCCTTTTTTGCCGTAGGTTTGCCTGATGGACTGCTTGATTTTTTCAATAGCCTCTTCACGCGGCAGAACGCCGGAAATGGCAAAGAAGCAGGCCTGCATGATGGTATTGATGCGCTGACCCATCCCGCTTGCCTGCGCTACTTTAAGGGCGTCGATGGTATAGAGCTTTGCCTCCTTGGTGATCAGGTGCTCCTGAACGTTTCTCGGCAGCTTCTTCCAAAGCTCTTCAGGAGCGTAATGGGAATTCAACAGCAGCGTGCCTTCTTTCTTGAGGTTTTTCACCAGGTCGACCATTTCGAGGAAGGTCCAGTGGTGGCATCCTATGAACTGTGCTTCGGTGATCAGATAGGTCGAATGGATCTGATGGGGTCCGAAACGCAGGTGGGATGTCGTGATCGATCCCGCCTTTTTCGAGTCGTACACGAAATAACCCTGGGCGTAGTTATCGGTGTTTTCGCCGATGATCTTGATCGTGTTCTTGTTGGCGCCGACCGTTCCATCTGAACCGAGGCCGTAGAACAGGGCCCGGAATATTTCATCGGGTTCGATGGAGAACGTATGGTCGAATTCAAGGCTTGTACCTGTCACGTCGTCGATTATGCCTATTGTGAAATGGTTTTTCGGTTTCTCGGCGGCCATGTTCTCGAAAATCGCCTTGACCATCGCCGGAGTGAACTCCTTTGAAGAAAGGCCGTAGCGTCCTCCCGTGATGGAAGGCATTGCCTTGATCAAGCCGTTCTGGAACCCTTCGAGAAGAGCGTTGACTGTATCGAGGTAGAGCGGTTCGCCGGCGCTTCCCGGTTCCTTGATCCTGTCGAGAACGGAAACCGATTTAACGGTTTTCGGAAAAGCTTCCACGAACCGGGTGATATCGAACGGGCGGAAGAGACGTGCATTGATCACACCGACTTTTTCACCCTGTCTGTTGAGGTATTCGACGGTTTCACGGACGGTCTCGACACCGGAACCCATCAGGACGACCACTCTTTCAGCATCGGGAGCTCCGTAGTACTGGTAGAGCTTGTAGTGGCGTCCGGTGAGCTGTCCGAACCTTTCCATGACCTGCTCGGTAATGTCCGGACAGGCATTGTAATAACTGTTGACCGTCTCCCTGCCCTGGAAATAGACGTCCGGGTTCTGGGATGTTCCGCGAAGAACCGGAGCGTCGGGAGTCATGCGGCGATTGCGGTGCGCGATGACAAGATCGTCTTTCATCATTTCCCTGATGACCTCATCGGGAAGGACCTCTATCTTGGATACTTCATGCGATGTCCTGAAACCGTCGAAGAAATGGAGGAAAGGTATTCTCGACTCGAGTGTGGCAACAGCGGTAATAAGCGCCATATCCATGACTTCCTGTACCGATGCCGATGCGAGAAGGGCAAAACCTGTGCCGCGGACGGACATGACATCGCCGTGATCGCCGAATATGGAGAGCGCCTGGCAGGCAAGGGAACGGGCCGACACATGGATCACACAGGGGCTCAGTTCTCCTGCGATCTTGTACATGTTCGGGATCATGAGCAGAAGGCCCTGTGCCGCTGTGAATGTGGTAGTCAGCGCTCCGGTCTGCAGTGAGCCGTGTACGGCAGCAGCGGCACCGGCCTCGCTCTGCAGTTCATCTACCTTTGGTACAGTGCCCCAGATATTCTTCTTTCCTTCTGCCGCCCATGCATCGGAATATTCGCCCATGGGCGAGGCCGGTGTAATGGGGTAGATACAGATAACTTCGCTGGTTCTATAAGAGACATGAGCAAGGGCCTCATTTCCTTCCATTGTCTTGTACGTCGTACGGCTCATATTGGCAGTCGCTGGATTTGTATTGATGAAAATCTGTGCAGAGCACTGCAAAGTTAACCACGGAGGTTCCTTGAAAGTTACATCCGCAGCTAAATAAATTTTTCAGCTGGAGCGATTCTAAAAATATTAAAAAAATCGATTATTGATAAATTTATTTAAATTCGCGTTTCCGGATGCGGAGGCCTTGATGAATGTGCGATACCGGGAATTGCACCAGGCTGTCCGGCAACGGTTCATCTTCATTATTACGGTAAAGGGGGGTTATGTCAGGAGAACACACAGAAAATATCGTCTACGGCAGAAATGCCGTGATCGAGCTTCTCCAGAAAAAACCCGAGAGCATCGAGAAAATTTATTTCCAGTTCAACACATCCCATCCGAAGCTCAAGGAAATCGTCATAACGGCGAGACGCCACCGGATCGCGAGCGGCAAAGCCCGGCTCGAAAAGCTCTCACTGATCGCTGGAACGAACAAGCACCAGGGCGTATGTGCGATCATCAGTCCTGTCACCTATTATGCTCTTGAAGAGGTGATTTCGGCCCCGAGAAACACCTTCCCTCTGCTTGTCATACTTCCGGGTCTCGACGATCCGCACAATATCGGAGCCATTATCCGAACGGCAGAAGCTGTGGCCGCAGATGCAGTGGTGCTTGTCGAAGGAAAAGGTGCTCCTCTGGGTGCGGTCGTGCACAAAGCTTCTGCAGGAGCACTAACCCATATGCGGATATGCAAGGTGAAAAGCCTGGTCCGCGCCCTTGAATATCTGCGTGAGCACCATGTTCGTATCGTTGCCGCCGATATGGAGGCCGAGGTCAATTATACCGATATCGATATGAAAAAAGCCACGGCACTGCTTCTTGGAAAAGAGGGAAGCGGGCTCGGACCCGAAGTCCTGAAATGCTGTGACCATGTCGTGAGGATTCCCATGGCAGGCTGTGTCGAATCCCTGAATGTCAGCGTCACGGCAGGTGTCCTGCTCTACGAGGCGATGAGGCAGAGGCTTGCCTGAAGAGTTTTTCTGCCAGTTTTTTCAGGTGATTCTTCCTGCTTCACGTTTCAACGCATTGAAAAAAGTATTACCTTGACTTTCGCAAAGAGCCCGTACCTATGCAACTCCAATAACTCACATTTATTCAGCCATGCTTATTCCTGAAGACCTTCGTTATACCAGAGACCATGAATGGATCAAACTGCTTGAAGACGGCAGCACAGCCCTGGTCGGCATTACGGATTTTGCCCAGCATGAACTTGGGGACATAGTTTTCGTCGAACTGAAATCCGCCGGGACAAAGGTGAAGGATCACGAAGTTTTCGGTACGGTTGAAGCTGTTAAAACCGTAGCAGACCTTTTTGCTCCGGTTGCAGGGGAGATCATTGAACTGAATTCGCTTCTCGACAATGCCGAGATCGTCAACCAGGACCCTTACAGCAACGGATGGCTTGTCAAAATGAAACTCGAAAATCCAGCATCTCTCGAGTCGCTTCTCGATGCTGCGGCCTATCATAAGCTTACCGGCGAGTAACATTTCATTCAATTACCACTTAGCAGTAATGTCATTCATTGTCAACACCGCCGCTGAAAGAGAGGAGATGCTAAAAGCCATCGGAGCCGGTTCTTTCGATGAGCTCATCAGGGATATTCCCGAAGAGATCCGCCTGAAAAAACCGCTCGATCTGTTTCCTCCACTCGATGAGCCGAGAGTGCGCAAGCTGCTTGAATCCCTTGCATCGGCAAACAGGAGCACTTCAGATTACGTGAGCTTCCTCGGTGCAGGAGCCTACGATCATTTCATTCCGGCAGCAATCGGTACCATTGTTTCCAGAAGCGAATTCTATACCGCCTATACACCTTACCAGGCAGAAATATCACAGGGCACCCTGCAGGCGATTTACGAATACCAGAGCCTCATCTGCCGCCTCTACGGAATGGATGTCGCCAACGCTTCGATGTATGACGGGGCGACAGCCCTTGCCGAAGCGGTCCTGATGGCCATGAACATCACCGGCCGCCATCAGGTCGTGATTGCCGGAAAACTGCATCCGAACAATACCGCTGTTCTTAAAACCTACCTCGAGGCTGCCGGTCAGGAGGCTGTCGTGGAAAACACGCTCGAAAAAGGTATAGGCAGCGTCGATACTCTCCGGGAGATTGTCAGCGGTTCTACCGCAGCAGTTGTGGTACAGCAGCCGAACTTCTACGGATGTATTGAAGAGGTCGAGGCGATCGGAGCGATTGCCCGTGAAAAAGGCGCGCTGTTCATCGTATCGGCTGATCCTCTCTCACTTGGCGCGCTTGCGTCTCCCGGCAGCTACGGCGCAGACATTGCGGTCGGAGAGGGCCAGCCGCTCGGCAGTGCTCAGAGTTTCGGCGGCCCGTACCTCGGCATATTTTCGGTGAAGCAGGACTATGTCCGCAAAATACCCGGAAGACTTGTCGGCATGACAAAAGACCGTGACGGAAAGGACGGGTTCATCCTTACCCTCCAGACCCGTGAGCAGCATATCAGGCGTGAAAAGGCTACCTCGAACATCTGCAGCAACCAGGCCCTGAATGCTCTTCAGGCCGCGGTTTACCTTTCGCTTCTCGGAAAGCAGGGTCTGCAGGAAGTCGCCTCTCAATCGGCAAGGAAAGCATATTACCTTGCACAGAAAATTGCCGGAATCCCGGGATTTTCGCTGAAGTTCAGCACGCAGTTTTTCCGGGAGTTCGTTGTGGAAACTCCGGTTGCCGCATCATCGATTATCGAGCGGATGCTTGAAAAACAGGTATTTGCCGGTTATGACCTTTCAGTGCATGGAGAAACCGGATTGCTTGTCGCCGTGACTGAAAAGAGAACAAAAGAAGAGCTCGACAGTTTTGCTGACGCTCTCGCCGCTTTGCAGTGACAGGATGAAGCCTTGAATCGAGGGCTGCTGCTCAGAGGAAGATACTGGAAAAGAACCCACCCCGGCATGCCGGGGTGGGTTCTTTCATTTTCAGATCAGGCCGAGCGCCTGGAGCTCGTTGTCGAGGATGACCTTGTTTTCAGAGGAAAGGGGCACAAGCGGCAGCCTGTAGATTTCCTTGATCATGCCCATGCGTGCAAGAGCGTATTTTACCGGCACAGGGTTGCTTTCAATGAAATTCAGCCTGAAAAGCTTTCTGCATGTGCGGTTTATCGATCGCGCTGTTTCGATATCTCCCGCAGCGAGCGCATCGACGAGCTGCTTTACACGGGCAGGTATCTGGTTCGCCGCTACTGAGATCACGCCGTCACCGCCCATGGCCATGAAGGGAAGAATCAGTGAATCCTCTCCGGTCAGTACGGAAAAATGTTCCGGCCGGTCTTCGAGCAGTTCCGCAATCTGGCTCATGTTTTCGGTCGCTTCCTTGACTGCCGCGATGTTTTTGAAATTTCTCGCGAGCTTCAGTATTGTCGAAGCGGCAACGTTGCATCCGGTCCTGCCCGGCACGTTGTAAATGATGATAGGAACGGAAACCGCTTCGGCTATATGCCTGTAATGCTGGTATATTCCTTCCTGCGAAGGTTTGTTGTAATACGGTGCAACTGAAAGAATGGCCGCAGCGCCGGCTTTTTCAGCGTTTATGGCAAGCTCGACGGCCTCGTTCGTTGCGTTTGTACCGGCACCGGCCGCAACCATGATTTTTCCTCCGGCTTCCTCCTTGACGGTACGGATGATTTCAAACTGTTCCTGTCCAGTCAGCGTCGGGGACTCTCCCGTCGTGCCGCATGGAATGATGATGTCGGTACCAGCCTCGATATGAAACTGTACCAGCTTTCTCAAAGATTCAGTATCAACAGTGCGGTCCTCGTTGAACGGGGTTACAAGCGCGACGGCTGAACCTGAAAGGTATCGTGTAGACATTCTTTCTTTTGCTTGTTGATGGTGACTGTCCGGTTCTCCTGTTTTCCGGTATCATATGCGGAAAGATACTGAAAGGAAGAGGATAAAATGAGAAATGATAACTGAAAAGGAAAATATTTTTTTTGTGGAATCGACGCAGGGATTTAAAGGTATGTCAGGAAAAACTGCCCTTCTTCAGAGCAGTATGCCGCCTAAAATCATTGATGCGACACTGAAATAGATAACGATTCCCGTTACGTCGACAAGGGTTGCAACAAAAGGTGCGGATGAAACTGCCGGATCGAGCCCCAGACGTTTCAGAAGAAGTGGCAGCATCGAACCGGACAAGGTCCCGAAAAGCACGATACCGACAAGTGACAGGCCGATTGTCACAGCGATATAAGCCCATTGCATATTGAAATGGCCGAATATCATCGCCCAGGCTACTACCCGGACCATGCCGATCAGACCGAGAATGAATCCGAGGGCAAGTCCTGAAAGGATCTCGCGGCGCATGACTGCCCACCAGTCCATGATGGTTATTTCGCCGATGGAAAGCGACCGAATGATGAGCGATGCCGCCTGTGATCCCGAGTTTCCTCCGCTTGACATGATAAGCGGGATGAAGGTTGCAAGCACGATCGCTTTTGCAAGTTCATCCTGGAAAAAAGCCATCGCGGTAGCGGTGAGCATTTCTCCAAGGAAAAGAATGACGAGCCAGACTGCACGTTTTTTTACAAGCTGATGTATCGGCAGGTCCATATAGGGTTCTTCGAGGGCTTCGATACCGCCGAATTTCTGGATGACTTCCGTTTCCTCCTCTTCAGCGACGTCGAGCATATCGTCGATCGTCACGACACCGATCAGGTAGCCGTTTGAATCCACGACGGGAAGAGCGACCCTGTCATACCGTTTGAATGCGTCGAGCGCATCCTGCTGGTCCTGTGACGCGGTCAGTGTGATAATTTTTTCATCTGATACGATTTCTTCGACCTTCTTGTCGGGTGAGGAAAGCAGCAGATCCCTTGCTGACAACTCTCCGGTAAGCTTTCCGGCGTCATCGACGACATAGATCACATTGAGTGTTTCACTCTCATGGCCGTAAGTGCGGATATAATCGAGGACCTGGTTGAAATCCCAGTCTTTCTTGACGCTCAGAAAATCGGGAGACATGAGCCTTCCGACGCTCTCTTCAGGATAGGCAAGAAGGGTTTTGGCAATCTTGAATTCCTTGAACGACAGGAGCTTCAGCAGTTCCTGGGAAACCGGTCCTGGCAGTTCCTCGAGCAGCGCCGTCCGGTCGTCTGCGGACATGCTGTTGAGGATCTGGCTGACATGCTTCTTGGTGAGTGCTTTCAGCAGGTTCTGCTGGGAATCGAAATCGAGGTATTCAAAGGTCTCGGTTGCGAGGTCTTTCGGTTGCAGCCTGAAAAGGATAGCCTGTTCGTCTTCCGGAAGGTCGGAGATGAGTTCAGCGAGATCGACAGGCAGCCAATCGTGAAAAATCCGCTGCAATGCGCTGAAGTTGCGCTTCTCGATCAGTTCCCTGATTTCCGGTAACAGTGACGTTCCGATCATTGCGGAAAACAGTTAGTGAATAGTATACTTGACGTTCAACAGGTGCAGACTAAAAAAGAATTTTTTCGGGACTTTCCAATGCATTATGAATTTTTTATGAATTATGCCGTCCGTGTTTTCGATACGTGCGGATTTTCGATGATGAATTTGCGCCAGGGAAGTTCACGGCTTTTCGAAATACCGATTCTGCGGCTCGTGCCGATAAGTCTGCCGGGTACGGGCGGGGCGTTTTCAAGAAAAAATTCATCACCGAAAAGGTTCTCTCCGTTGCATGCGCTTTCTATTGCAAGTGCCCGGGTAAGTTTTCCGGGACCGCTCATCAGGCTGGTCAGCTTTTCCATTCCTCTCTGCCGCTGCATGACAGACAAGCCTTCAAGCGGTTCCATGGCACGGATCAATACGGCGCCTGCCGTGTTTTCAGGTTCACTGACTATGTTGAGCATGTAGTGGTTCCCATAGGTAAAGTACACATAGATTGTTCCGGGTGACTGGAACATCGCCTGGTTCCTTCTCGTTTTTCCTTTCCATGCATGGCACGCCTCGTCATTTTCCGCAAGGTATGCTTCCGTTTCGACAATTCTTCCTTTCAGAACGACATTTCCCGGCAGCCTTCGGACGAAGATTTTTCCGAGAAGTTTTTCGGCCGGTGCAAGTGTAGGAATTTCATAGAATTGCCTTGGGAGCCGTTCCATTGACTGCGATTAATATTTGGAAATATTTGTAATAGTTTTCTTATGTATTATAATGTAACAAGTCATGACGGAACTTCAACTGCTGTTAATTTCCCTGTTTAATACATGGGCAGAGTCATTGCGATTGCAAATCAGAAGGGGGGAGTCGGAAAGACGACCACTTCTGTGAATATAGCGGCCTCTATTGCTATTTCTGAGTTCAAAACATTGCTCATAGATATCGATCCCCAGGCAAATGCCACTTCCGGCTTCGGTATCGAAACCGGTGACGAGATCGACAATACCTTTTATCAGGTTATGGTAAAAGGCGGAAACATAGAAGATGCCATAAAATCGACCAGCCTCGAATATCTCGATGTCCTCCCCTCGAATGTTAATCTTGTCGGCATGGAGGTTGAACTGGTGAACATGCGGGAACGCGAGTACGTCATGCAGAAAGCCCTCAAGGATGTCAGGTCCCGTTATGACTATGTTATTATCGATTGTCCGCCGTCGCTGGGACTGATCACACTGAATTCGCTTACTGCCGCCGATTCCGTTCTGATCCCGGTTCAGGCTGAATATTATGCGCTCGAGGGACTCGGGAAATTGCTCAATACCATCAGTATCGTTCGGAAACATCTCAATCCGAAACTCGAAATAGAAGGTGTTCTTGTTACCATGTACGATGCAAGGCTCCGTCTTGCAACGCAGGTTGCCGAAGAAGTCAGGAAGTTTTTCAAGGACAAGGTTTACAGAACGTATATTCGCAGGAATGTCCGGCTTTCCGAAGCGCCGAGCCATGGAAAACCCGCCCTGCTTTACGATGCGCAGAGCCTTGGTTCCAAGGACTATCTCGATCTTGCCCAGGAGATTTTCGAAAGGGACGGCAACATAAACAAATTTAAAGTACGTCAGCATTAACTGAATGGCAAGACGGTGGGCGATATGGCAAAAAAAGCGTTAGGAAGAGGTCTAAAGGCACTTATTCCGGATGAAGGGTTTGTTTCCGTCTCCAAAGAAGAGGAACAGGAACCTGCTCATGACGGTACGATAGGCAGTCTTTCGATTGAAAAGATACGTGTCAACCCTTTTCAGCCCCGCAAGGAATTCGATGAAACCGCACTTCAGGAGCTAAAGAACTCCATCATTGAAAACGGTGTGATCCAGCCGGTAACGGTATGCAGGGACGGGGAGGGCTACCAGCTCATCAGCGGCGAGCGCCGTCTGAGGGCGGTCAAGCAGGCCGGGTTCAAGTTCATTCCCGCTTATGTGATTGAAGCCCCTGACGATTCGAGCAAGCTCGAACTTGCTCTCATCGAAAATATTCAGAGGGAGGACCTCAATGCCATCGAAATTGCCCTTGCCCTGAAGAGCCTTACGACCAAATGTCGTCTCACGCAGGACGAGGTCGCTCAGAAAGTCGGGAAAAACCGTTCGACCGTCAGCAATTTTCTCAGGCTCCTCAAACTGCCTTCCCAGGTGCAGCAGAGTATCCGCAACCGCGAAATTTCATCCGGCCATGCGCGTGCGCTTGTCAATCTTCCCGGTGAACAGCAGCAGCTGAAAGTATGGAAACAGATCCTTGCCCGTCAGCTTTCCGTCCGCCAGACAGAGGCCCTTGTCAATCATATGTTCAAGGAGCAGCCGAAACTTCTGCAGGGAGTTTCGGAGAACCGTTCGACCCATGTTGTGCAACTGGAATCAAGGCTTCGGGACAGGCTTGCAACGAAGGTACGCATTCTCGAAAAGAAAGGCGGAAAAGGCGAAATTCACATCCTGTATTTTTCTAACGATGATCTTGACAGGCTCCTCGATATCATCAATCACGAATAATTGGTCCGGTTCAACCGGTTTTTTTAAAAGAAACAGTTTATTGAAGCATTTGTTATGAAGTTCACTCTTGTAGGAAACGGCAGAATGGGCCGGCAGGTTGACTCGGTTGTCGGGCAATCAGGCATCCATGAAGTTGCTGCCGTGCTCGATGTCGATACCCTGATCACTCCCGAATCTTTTCAGGGCAGCGATGCAATCATAGATTTCACAGTTCGTGACGCTTTTCTCGCCAACCTTCCTGCCATACTTGCTTCCGGTGTTCCTGTCGTGGTCGGAACGACCGGCTGGGATGATGTCCGGGAAGAGGTCGTGAGTCGGGTCAAGGCAGCGGGCGCATCCCTGTTGTATTCGGCAAATTTTTCACTCGGCGTTAATATTTTTCTGCGTACTGTGCGCGAAGCGGCACGGCTGATCTCGCCGTTTGAACAGTTCGATATCGCTTTTGCCGAACAGCACCATACAGGCAAGGCCGATTTTCCCAGCGGCACGGCGCTCAGGGCGGCAGATATGATACTTTCGGCAAACAGCCGGAAGAAAACAATCACGGCACAGCTTTCACCAGACCGTAAACTTGCTCCCGAAGAACTGCAGGTAGCAGCGATAAGGCTCGGCAGCGTTTTCGGAAAGCATTCGGCCTTCATCGATTCGGAATCGGACGAAATCATGATATCGCATACGGCAAAGAACCGTTCCGGCTTTGCCTTGGGAGCTGTCGAGGCGGCGGCATGGCTTGCCGGGCGACATAAAACCGCTCCGGGATTTTATACAATGGACGATTTTCTGAACGAAAGGTTTTCCTGAGGAGTTATGGCTGTCGATAAACCGGAACAATCTGTTCTGCCATCCGAGGGAAGGTTGAATGCTGTGCTGACAGGAGCTTTTATCATATTGCTTACTACGACGGTACCTTATCTCACTATCCTGAATATCTTCCTTTTTTCAGGCATTTTCCTTGCCGGAGCGTTTGCGCTCAATCGCACCATCCTGCGTTTCCAGGTAAGGCTCTCTTACAGTGAGGCCTACTTTGTGGGTTGCCTGGCTGGTCTCGCCGGCGGAGCGCTTTCCGAGATCGCCGGTTATATCTGTATGCAATATTTCAATTATAGACCGGGTACGGAGAGCTTTTCCCTTGTTATCGACTGGATGATCGGGATGGCGAAAGGAAAACCGGAGCTGCAGGAGCAGGTTCAGCAGCTTGTCGAAGCTGAAAAGCTTGCCATTGCGCCGCTCAAGCTGAGCTTCACGGATCTTCTGATCAATATGGGCGTATCAGGTGTCATGTACGGTCTTATCGCGGGTATCGGAGGAGTTTTTGCGGTATTCCGTCTGAAACGGAAGGCTGCAAGGGGTTAATGATTGCTTTTTTTACAGCTCCATAGCGAGTCTGCTGTAGTGCTGCCTGTCGGTTTTCTGGGAACCGGGTAGCACTTTCCACTCCGTTACATGGAAATATTTTGCCGGAGTTTTCAGGCTGCCGAGCAGTGAACGCAAGGCCTGATCGATTTCACGTTCATCAGGCCGGTTTTCAGAACATGTCCTGATAAATGCCGCCGGCCGTTTTCCGTATTCCCTGTCAGGGATCGGCACCACAAGCGCTTCAAGGATGCCGCCGACCGTCATGAGGGCTTTTTCGATCTCTTCCGGATGGATGTTTTCGCCTCCGGATATGAACATATTGTCTTTTCTTCCCAGTACCGTTACCTTGCCATCGTCGTCGATATGTCCGATATCATTGGTATGGAACCATCCTTCACTGTCGGTTTCCCGGCTGATGGTGCCATTGTTCAGATAACCGGAAAAAAGGCATTTTCCCCTGACCAGAAGCTCCCCCTCTTCCGAAACGGTCATTTCCCTGTAGGGCAGCACTTTGCCGCTGTCCTGCATCAGGCCGTTTATCGGTGCCGGTGTGGTTGCGATCTGAGATCCCATCTCGGTTGAACCGTAGCTGAGGTACACCGGAATCCGGTTTTTCACCGCATCCTCTATAAGCGATTTCGGTGCCGGACTGCCCCCGAGCAGAACCGCTTTCATCGAACGGAGAATGGCCGCGGTTTTCATGTCTGCGAGCAGGCGGAACAGTTGCGTCGGCACCAGCGAAACATGGGTGATCGGGAACTGTTCCAGCAGCGTTGCGAGCTGGTCATCTGGATTGCCCAGAGCCATGGATGCGCCGGATACCAGTGACCGGAACAGGATGGCATATCCGCCGACATGGTAAAACGGCAGTGAAAGAAGCCAGCAGTCTCCCTGACCGAAGGGAATGTTTTCGTTTGAACCGAGTGCGTTGAACCAGTGGTTCGCGAAGCTGTGAACCGCAGCTTTTGCCGATCCGGTGCTCGCCGAAGTATGGATGATCGATACAGGCCGGTCCATATCCGCCGGAACTGTAAAGGTTTCCGGGAGATCAAGGGTTCCGGCCTCATCAAGAACCGAGGCTATTTTCGCTACGCAGGCATTCTTTACCGAAACCGGTTTATCAATGCCGGTGAGGATCAGCCGGGGATTGAGCTTTTCAAGGGTGCTGGTTATGAGCCGGTCGGGAAACCTGCAATTGAGCGGTGCAGCGATCATTCCTGCTTTCAGGAGGCCGAGCAACATCATCGCCATTTCTGCGGTATTGGGTGAAACGAGAGCGACGATATCGCCAGGGAGCAGGCCTTGACGGGCAAGAGTGATTGCGATGCGTGACGACAGAAGATCACACGCTTCGAATGACAGGATCTGTTCCGTTGTCCGCAATGCAGGCAGGTCTCCGAAACATTGTGCAGCCTGCCCTACAAGGTCCATATCGAGGCAAGTTTGAGGGCGCGGCGATTGATCCTCTGTCCATTCAGGTAGGTTTTCCGGGTATCGATCATGCTGCTGTCGCTTCCGAATGGTGATTCAAGAAGGTCATGTTCGAGGTAACGGAAAGTATCGAGGCCGCAAGCAACGGGTGTTCGGGAACTTGAAGCCGCAAGCCATGCATAAACGCAGAGGCTTATCCCGCTTTCAAATGCCGAACTGAATACTGCCTGCAGACCGTTCTTTTCGGCATGTCGGACAAGGTCAAGAGATGCCGAGATACCTCCGAGCCGGTTTGGTTTCAGGACCAGTGCACGCAGGGCTTCAGACGGGATGGAATAAAGCAGTTCCGGTCGTTGCCAGAGGGTTTCGTCAAGTGCTGATTTGATTGCCGTTCGTGCATGGAATTCCCCGATACCGGAAGCATCCTGCAGAGGCTCTTCAATATAGGAGACGCTGTCTTCAGGTATCCTTCGCGCGAAAGCCAGAGCTTCATCGAATGAAAAAGACTGGTTGGCATCAAGACGCAGCTCGATCTGACCTCCGAACCTGCGATGCAGTATGCCGATACTTTCAAGGGCATTGATGGTGTTTCCGGAAGCAACTTTCAGCTTGAAAACACGGTAGCCGAGCTCGAACAGTTTTTCCGCTTTTTGCACTATCGAATCCGGGTCTCCGAAAAGCAGTGCATTGAGCGGCAAGTATTCCAGTGCCTCTGTTTCAGGAAAAATGGACGGAGGATTTCCCGATACCGCTGCTTGGTAGTTGAGCAGTGCAATTTCAATTCCGGTTCGGACAGAGGGGAACAGGCCCTCAGGGAGCGGACCGGAAAAGGTATATTCGTGCCGGGAAAGCAGATCGAAAAGCTGCGCTTCGGCAGCGGAAAGCGTCTCCCGGTGAAGGCCAGGAAGCGGTGCTATTTCACCGTATGCGGTAACATCTCCTTCCCGGCTTTTCAAAGCGAGGACAATACCTTCCCTTTGCCGAAGCCGGTGGCCTTTCACTGACACCGGTTCGGTAAGGGGGATGGTATACCGGTAAAGAAGTACGTGAGAAACGTTCAAGGTCTCTTTGGAAATTTGCCGAAATCCGGCTTCCGTTTTTCAACGAAGGCGTTTCTGCCTTCCTGTGCCTCTTCACACATATAATAGAGCATGGTGGCGTTTCCTGCAAGCTCCTGCAGTCCGGCCTGACCGTCGCAGTCGGCGTTGAGGGCTGATTTCAGGCAGCGGATCGCGAGCGGGGAATTGGCGAGGATTTCACGGCACCACTGGACCGTTTCCTCTTCAAGCTGTTCGAGAGGCACCACGGTGTTGACAAGTCCCATGTCGAGCGCCTGTGCGGCATTGTACTGGCGGCAGAGATACCAGATTTCACGGGCTTTTTTCTGCCCCACAAGGCGGGCCATATAGCTTGCACCCCATCCTCCGTCGAATGAACCCACTTTCGGGCCGGTCTGGCCGAAGACTGCATTTTCCGCAGCGATGGTAAGATCGCAGAGCATATGCAGGACGTGTCCTCCTCCGATGGCATATCCGGCAACCATGGCGATGACCGGTTTCGGGCAGGTGCGTATATCCCTCTGGAAATCGAGGACGTTCAGGCGGTTTGTGCCTTTCGCATCGGCATAGCCGGCATAGCCGCGGATTTTCTGGTCGCCGCCCGAACAGAAGGCTTTGTCTCCCGCTCCGGTCAGAATGACGACACCGATCGTTTCATCGTTACGAGCGTCAGAAAGCGCTGTTATCATCTGTTCGACGGTCTGCGGACGGAATGCGTTACGGACCTCTGGACGATTGATGGTGATTTTTGCAATGCCTTCAGCTTTATGATAGAGAATGTCGGTAAATTCACCGGCGGGAACCCAGTTTACAGTGCTCATGTCAGCTTTTTTGATGTGTATTGAAAAATTCTTTCGTCCGGTCAATGAACTGCTCACTGTTTTCCAAATGCAGCGTATGACCGCAGCCCGGGAAGAACTCCAGGGCGGAATCAGGGCATAAATTAACCATTTGACGGCCAATCTCAACGAATTTAACGTCTTTTTCACCGACAAAAAATCGAACGGGCACCTGATTATCCTTCAGTTTTTCCCAGAAAGAAGGCTGGCATCCTGTGCCGAGCAGTCGTAAAGAAGCAGCAAGGGCTTCAGGGGAACTCTGTTTTCTGCGGTTTTCTATTTCCCGGAAAACGGGATGGGTTTTAAGGGTTGCAAATAGCGGCTGATCATACCATGTTTCGATGAAACCGTCAAAATTCCGTTCTATTTTTCTCGCGATGCCTTCATCACCCGATTTACGGTCTGACCGCTCTTTTTCCGTCGAAAGTCCCGGAGAGGCTGAAACAATGACCGCTTTTTCAAAAAGCCGGGGATAGCGCAGCAGCAGGGCGAGTGCGATCCTGCCGCCCATCGAGTAACCTGCAAGACAGCATGGGGCATATCCTTTAAGGTTCAGTTCATCTGCAATCGCATCGACGGTATCTGAAAAAAATGTTTCAGGGTCCCTTTCGGCTGATATTCCTGTTTCACCATGTCCGGGCAGGTCTATGAGCAGGCTGCAGTAATCGAGTGCGAGCCGTTCCGCGAAAGGGATCCAGTCGCTTCCCGAACCGAGGAATCCATGCAGAAACAGGATTTTTGGATGGGACGGGTTCCCGACGGTTGTAATATGAAAAGGTGATTTCGTAGAACCGGGCTGCATAGGAAAAGAATCTGAAGCTATGGATTTACGATAATATTTTCGGGTAAGATATCATAATGAATAAATATATGAAGTGAATCCATCTGCAGGAATTTCACGCATGGTTTTTATGCATCAACAGGGGCTGGAAACGTTTTTTGTAAATAGGAACTATCATTTTTTTATGTTTAAATTGTAGTTTTATTATAAAGCATTCATTCTTTGGATGTTTTTGGATAAAAAATGCAGAAACCCCCGGCAATTCTCAGGATGAAAGCTGGATGTACGTAAGAATATGGGTATCCAGTTCAAAACAAAAGCCGAAGAGGATATTCTTTTCGTATCTGCATCCGGTTTCGATGAAAGCCTGGAAGATGTAGAGCAATATGCAACGGGTGTTCTCGATGCATGCCTGGAGAGCGGAATCAAACGTGTTCTGTGTGACGAAACCGGGATCGATTACCGTCCTGGCTCTCTCGATCTGTATGAACCGGGCAATTTTTTTCCGATAATGTTCCTGCTGCAGTAAGAGTTGCAATAGTCTGCAGGCCGGAATCTCTTTCATATACCAGTTTTTTTGAAAATGCAGTTGTAAATCGCGGACAACGTCTGAAGTTGTTCAGTGACAGCGAGACTGCAAAAAGTTGGCTTATCAGCTCTTGATTCGTTCAGAAAGGCGCGATCTTGAAGTTGTCGTGCATTTAATGTCTTATGGTAAACATTGTGACTGACAAGCAGAAAAGTGTCAAAGTATGGGGATTCAATACACGTTGAAAATAGATGGCGATATTCTTTTCGTGACCGCCTCGGGTTCCGACGAAAGCCCGTCCGATGTCGAAGAATATACCTCAGCACTTCTCAAAATATGCCTTGAGAACGGCGTCAGGCGTGCATTGTGTGACGAAACAGCTGTAACGACAAGCCTCAATACTCTTGATACGTATGAAATCGGTATGTTCCTTTCAAAAACCATCCCGACCTGGCTCAAGATTGCAATCGTTTTCGATCCGGACACATCATTCGATCTGCGTTTCTTTGAGAGCCTTGTTGTCAACAGGGGTCAGCAGATCAAGATTTTCGCCGATACCGGTTCCGCAATGACCTGGCTTCTGGACTGATAATCATCACCTATTTTGCAGTTTGATTTTCCGGTTCCAGGGTGGATTTATAAATCTGTAAAAATAGCAGCTGCATGAACTGCGATCCTTGCCTGCAGGTTGCGGTGCTGTTCCAGATTGTCCTGGCGGGTTCCTTTCACTTCAATGACAATACTTTTGCCGTCAGAGGAAGCTTCTGTATAGATATCGGCAAATTCACGGTTTGTGGAAGGGCAGGAGTACCTGATGCCGAAGGTCTCTGCCGCGAGCCGGACACTGTAGTCCTGCGGGGTGGCGAAGTGGGTTTCGAAAACATCGGTGCATCCTGAAACGGGCAGGAACGAAAATATTCCCCCGCCGTTATTATTGAGCACGATGATCTGCAGGGGAAACCCGAGATTGCGGAGCAAAGTCAGGGCGTTCAGGTCGTGCAGGAAGGCGATGTCGCCGATGAGAAGCGTAACGGGTCTGCCGAGCCCTTCTGCGAACCCTGCAGCACTGGAGATGATGCCGTCGATGCCGCTTGCGCCGCGGTTGAGGCCGACAGGAATTTCATCCTGACAGATCGTACCGGCAAAGCTGTCCATATCCCTGACCGGCATGCTGTTTGAAAGAAACAGTGCCTGCGGAGGTTTTATGAAACGTGAAACGAGCCGTGCGGCTGAAATCTCGGTTACCGCTTTTTCAGGCAGTGTCTCGGCATCGATTTCAATCGAGGCATTCCTGAAAAATTCATCAGCAGCTTCGCAGGTAAAACTTTTTCCTGTTCTGCATCCTTTGAGCATCTCTGCGGTTCGAGCAATCGATGCTTCAATGCTCATCGTCACGTTGTGGTCGGGAGAAAAACGGCTTGGATGCGGCCTCACGACGATATAGTTTTCCGGCTTCCATTCCCGTAATGCGGCAGCCGGATGTTTTGCAACCAGGTGTCCTCCGAAGTGCAGGACGAGGTCCGGCCTGAAACGGTTGCGGAATTCGGAAAACGGCATTGCAAGCTGCCAGGGGCACGTTGTCTGGTTCAGCCTTAATCCTGAAGACAGGTCGGCATATAAAGGAACATGCAGTTCCTCAGCGAGTTTTTCTATGGTTCCGGCTTCAGTCTGAGAAAGGCTCCCTGCAACAAAAAGCGGCTGGTCCGCTTCTGCAAGCAGCCTGCGTAGCTGGTCAATGGCAGTTGATTCAGGTTGTTTCTCAGGAAGAACCGCCAGTGTCGAAGGCTTTCCGTTTATATGCCACGATTGGAGCGGTTCGAACCAGGGGCCCGTATAATCGGGATCCTCAGGTTCAAGCGGTTCGCGGAAGGGCTGGTTCAGGTGGACAGGGCCGGCAGGGGAGCCGCATGCTTTCGCAACAGCATAACCCGCAGTTGAAAGCAGCGAATTCAGCGGAACCTCTTTCGACGGTGACGGAAGCTGCATGTTCCATCTGGTATAGCTCCCGAAGATGTTTTCCTGTCTGATGGTCTGGTTTGCGCCACATTCGAGAAGTTCGAACGGGCGGTCAGCCGACAGGATGAGCATGGGCTGGCAATCCATCGAAGCTTCGACAACGGCAGGAAAGTAGTTTGCAACAGCTGTACCCGAAGTGCAGATAAGAACGGCAGGCTTGCCTGCAGCCCTTGCATAGCCGAGTGCGAAAAAACCGGCAGAACGTTCATCGGGAAATATTTTCCATCTCGCTTTCGGGTTTCTTGCAACGGCAACAGTGAGGGGTGTCGAACGTGATCCGGGAGAGATGCAGAAGAAATCAGCACCTTGCCGGACAAGTTCTTCAATGATGATGGTGCTCCACAACGAGGTGATTTTGCGGCTGTTCATACTTCCTGCCGGGTTATTGCCAAAAGGTCACCTATTTTCTGATCCACTTCCTCCCATTCGGAAGCAGGATCGGAGCCCTTGACAAGTCCGGCTCCGGAATAAAGATAGGCAACATTTCCACTGACAAGGGCGGAGCGGATTCCTACGGAAAATTCTGCTGCGTTCCTGCTTATCCATCCGACAGGTCCTGCATACCATCCGCGGCTGAACGGTTCGAGCTCCATGATATGTATGAGTGCCGGTGCTTTGGGGACACCGCCGACTGCAGGGGTAGGATGCAGTGACTTCAAAACGGCACTGTCGTTTTCGAATTCAGGTTTCAGTTTTGCCGAGCAGCAGGTATAGAGATGGGCGAGACGATTGAGCTGGAGCACCCTTACATCTTCTTCCATATCGATATCGCTTGATACCTCGAGAAGTTCCTCGTAAATCATGTCTTTAACGAACTTGTGTTCTCTGATATCTTTTTCCGAGTTCAGCAATGCTTCGGAAGCGTCATTATGGTCGCCATTGATTGTTTCCTTCGAACAGGTGCCGGCAAGGGCTTCGGTAAGAAGCATGTTGCCGTCTCTGCGGTACAGGCGTTCAGGGGTAAAACTGAAAAAGGCATTATTTTCCGAAGGCTCGAAATAGAAATTGTAGATAGCGTTTTCCGGGTAAGGGTAACGAATCAGGAAAAGAAAAGGCGAGAAATCGCTTTTGAATTCGAGAACGGTTTGCCTGGCAAGCATGATTTTTTCCATGTAACCTGATTCAAACGTCTCTAACGCTTTGAGGCAGGTCTCATGCCAGTTCTTTTCGTCAGGGTTGTACGAAAGGTTCAGAAGCTCCGGCAGCTTCATCGATGGACATTCGGTACTGCAGTTCACCCTGTCGAGTGCTGCTGTCAGAGCTGCAATTTTTTCACTGGTATGTTCTTCATGTTCGATCCAGAGATTGCAGGAAAGATGGTATGCACTATTTTCAAAACTCAGCTGCACAAGGGGAAGTACAAAGTAAAAGGAAGAGAATTCTTTCCAGATAGGTTCCTGAATTTCGATGCTGTTAAACCTGAAACCACCGTAATAAAGTGCCTCCGGGTTTTTTTCCGACATTACTTTTCCAAACTCGCTGAAGATTGATTCATTGTTTCCCGTTCCTTCAGACCGAATAGAATCAGCAATGCCAATGCCTGCAAGAGCAAAGTCCTTTTCTCGGTTCATCCAGAACAGACGGGGATAGATAGTCTGGTTAAAGAGCCAGTTTTTCAGGTCTGATGATTCCACAGGCTGAGAAAACCTGACAAAACGGCTGTGTTTCCGGCCGTTCAAAGACAGACTCTGAGAATCATAACGGATCACAGCAGCTTTAAGGCTTGATACCGCCTCGGCTAAAGACAATGGCTTTTCTGAAGGTGTAAAGATATAGTAACGCTCACTCATATGCATTTGTCGGCATTGAAACTCACAAACACTTCGGTTATATGTTTTCCGTATAATGATGGTACTGCGAAACAGCAGTAAGAGTTTCCGAAAATAAAAATATCACCTTGCCACCTTGCCGGAAAACATCCTCATTCAGTTACCTTTATTTGCTTTCTTCAGATGGTTCTGCAGTGAAAAAGCAAGATAATTGTTTTTGTCGAGAAGCCATTCATAAATCGCCTGTGCTTCTTTCTGCTTTCCGGTACGTATATAGCAGACTCCAAGATTATAATATGCTTCGACAAATACCTTGCTGTTTTCTATGGCGGCGTTGTATGCATCCGCAGCTTTGTCGAACTGCTGCAACTGCATATAGGTGTTGCCGATATCGTAGAGTCTCAGGGAGTCTTTCGGGGAACGCTCGAGGTATTTCTGAAAATAGTCCAGGGCCTGGGAATAATTTCTCTGGTTGAAAGCAACCGCCCCAAGAGCATGAATTGCTATTTCGCGTTCCGGATTCAGGGCAAGTGTATTTTTAAACGCTTCCGTGGCTTCGCTATAGCGCTGATGCCGGGCAAAAGCATTACCGAGCTTCATATATGCTTCGGCGTCTTTCGGGTTCTTCCAGACTTTCTGCTGCAGCTTGTTTATTTCATCATCTTTCGGAGTGCATGAACTAAACAGGATCAGAATGGAAAGCAGAATGATGGAGGGAAGACGCGAAAGACCGGTTTTTAAATGTATCGATGAAGGAATCATAATATGCGAATATAAACACTTCCTGCATTATCCGGCAATTTCCTCGATGCCCGGTTTTTGATTTTTCAGAGAATATTTCAGATTGGCCTTTTGTGTACGTAACTTGTGCAGTAATACGTTTTACATATGCAACGATAGAATGGCAGTTATGAAAAGTGAACTGAAAGTAACCGGCATGAAGTGCAGCGGTTGTGAGCTGCTTGTCACGGAAGCCCTCGAAGTACTCGATGGTGTTGAAAATGTGGCAGCTTCATATCAGAAAGGGACAATTTCAATTGAATATGATCCTGCCCGGGTCAGCATTGATGGCATAAAAGCTGTGGTGAGTGAACAGGGGTTCAGCGTTGAGGGGTGATCCTTTCATCTGCAAACGGGAGCCGGTAACAGGAGTCAGAAATACTATGGCAGCTGAAAAAACAGAACGTCTTGCTGTGCTTATCGATGCAGATAATGCACAGCCGGCAATTGTTGAAGGGCTTCTCGCTGAAATTGCGAAATATGGCACAGCGAGCGTGAAAAGAATTTATGGCGACTGGACCTCGACAGCGCTCAGGGGGTGGAAGGAAGTACTTCTGGAACATTCAATACAGCCTATCCAGCAGTTCGGTTACACGAAAGGAAAAAACGCAACCGACAGCGCCTTGATCATTGATGCAATGGACCTGCTTTATACCGGCAAATTCCATGGGTTCTGCCTGGTGTCGAGTGACAGTGATTTCACGAAGCTTGCATCGAGGATCAGGGAGTCGGGCCTGCTTGTGTATGGTTTCGGCGAGAAAAAAACTCCTGCAGCCTTTGTTTCGGCCTGCGATAAATTTATCTATACCGAGGTACTCAGGGCCAAGATCAATGAAAACGATTCGATTGCAAGGAAATCCATGGCGGAACTCAAACAGGATACCCGCCTGGTCCGTCTGCTGCGCAATGCTGTCGAAGCGTCGTCGGACGAGAGCGGCTGGGCGCACCTTGCTACCACAGGGAGCAATATTGCGAAGCAGTCGCCCGAATTTGATCCGAGAAATTATGGATATGTCAAACTTGGGGAGCTGATGGCGGCCACGAAGCTTTTCGACCTCGAAGAGAGGATTATCGGCGAAGGACAGTCGAAAGCCATCTACCTGCGTGACAAGCGTAAAAAAACATAATACAAACAATGAGAGGAGGCTTTCTCTATGAAACATGTCAGGGCCATTCTGGTGATGTTGTTTATTACCTTGCTGCTTCCTGCCAGTCAGTCCTATGCGGCAGATCTCCCTGGCTCCAGGGACAGCCCTCTGTTGCGAAGGTTCATAGGTTCGGAAATAGTCGGCTACCAGGCAAAGCGATTTGACGAGTATGAACTTCAGTCCTCCACCTTCAGCCGTTACAATCTTGAAACCAGGAAACGCGAATTTGTCAAGGCTCCGCTCAAGCCGGAGGGCAAGATCACGCGCATCTGGTATGAATCCGCCGGAGATACAAGTTCCCTTGAAATATACCGGAACTACCTCAACGAGCTCATATCGAAAGGGTTCGTGATCCTTTACGATTCGAGGAAAGACCCTGCTGCAACCCGATGGACCAACTACCTGGCACCTTTCGGTTCGATGGATATTCAGACGAACCGCAGCTACTATATTTTCTTTGCCGCAGACCAGAAAAACATCTGCGTTGCCAGCGCAAAGAAAAATCGTCCGGAAGGTGATGTCTATGTCCAGATTATAGCAGTGGAATGGGCTAAAAATGAGCCGGTTTACAAAGCGAAACGAGGTGCTTACCTTGCGCTTGATATCATCGAGACACAGCCGATGGTGCAGAAAATGGTTACGGTAACCGCCGATCAGATGTCGCAATCGATATCCGCGACGGGGAAGGTCTCATTGTATGGTATTTATTTCGATACGAACAAATCGGAGATCAAACCCGAATCACGCCCCGCACTCCAGGAAATCGCGGCTTTGCTGAAAAAGCAGCCGGCTTTGAAGCTGCATGTTGTTGGTCATACCGACAATGTCGGGGGCTATGAGTTCAATATGGGGCTTTCGAAACGCCGGGCCGATGCAGTGGTGGCGGCGCTCGTGAAAGATAACGGTATAGCAGCTCAACGCCTGACGGCAAATGGTGTGGGTTACCTTGCTCCGGTCGCACCTAATACAGCGGAACCGGGAAGGGCAAAAAACCGCCGGGTCGAGCTGGTGCCGAGGTAGAGTTCACTTATAATCGCTGTTTTATCCGCATTTTTTGTTAACCGGACAGAGCCTGAACGATGTTCACTGAAAAGCGTCATCTTTCAGGCTTCACGGTTTTAAGGGAATATTGCTCCCGGGAAGGGCAATGAGAATGATTACAGACAAGTACTGCTCTTAGTAAATTCACTGCCCAAAATTAACGGATTAATTGCTCTTGGTCCATATGCGGTAGCTACCGGATACAGGGGACTCGAAATGACAAGATCAGAGCTATTGTTGCTGACAAGGATTGAAAGTTTTAACGCTGGATGGTTAAAACAGAAAAGCCCTGCAATGCAGGGCTTCGTTGCGGAGCTGACGGGGCTCGAACCCGCGACCTCCTGCGTGACAGGCAGGCGCTCTAACCAAACTGAGCTACAGCTCCGTTAATGAGTTGTAAATGTATCGACACGCCGAATAATATCCAAAAAGTATTTTCCTTTTTTTTCTTTTTATATTTGACCTGCGGTTCGAGCTTTTTTGCCCGTAGTCTCTTTTAAAGGTTGTCCTTAACGGTGACGCTGGTGACTGTTTCCCCGTTTTGTCTGCATCGGCTCGATGATCGGTTTCCGGATGTTATCTGATAAATAATAATCTATCTTTTTCCTCTCTGTATTTCACAGGATTTTTATAATTTCGTGCACTGGCAGAACAGGTGGCGTATCTGGAGGAAAACAGTATCCGCCGGTAAAGGTTTTCAAAAATCATTAGAGAGTACCAATATGGCCGAAACAGAGTCCAGAAATTCTCTGACTGTTACAGATAACCGGACAGGGATGACTTATGAAATTCCAATCGAAAATGGTTCGATTCTTACTGCTGAGTTGAGGAAAATCAAGGTTTCCGAGGATGATTTCGGTTTGCTTGGCTATGATCCGGGCTATATGAATACCGCTTCCTGCAAGAGTTCCATTACCTATATTGACGGAGACAAGGGCATCCTTCGCTACAGGGGCTATCCGATCGAGCAGCTTGCCGAAAAGAGCACGTTCCTCGAAACAGCATACCTGCTTATCAAGGGAATGCTGCCCGACAAGGAGAGGCTCGCCGTATGGACCTACAATATCAGGCACAATACCCTGACCCATTCCAATATGAGGAAGTTCATGGACGGCTTCCGCTATGATGCCCACCCGATGGGAATCCTTTTAGGCACAATCGGTGCGCTTTCGACCTTTTATCCCGATGCTAAGGATGTCGGCCACGAGGAGTCGCGCAAGCTGCAGGTACGCAGGCTTATCGGAAAGATTCCGACCCTTGCAGCCCTGAGTTTCAGGCACAGCATGGGTTTTCCCTATGTTCTTCCTGACGATGAACTGAGCTATACCGGCAATTTTCTGTCGATGATGTTCAAGATGACGGAACCTCATTACAAACCGAACCCGGTTTTCGAGCGTGCTCTCGATGTTCTCTTTATTCTTCATGCCGATCATGAACAGAACTGTTCGACCAGCGCCGTCAGGGCTGTCGGCAGTTCCGGCGTGGATCCCTATTCCGCTATAGCGGCAGGTTGTGCTGCACTTTACGGACCTCTTCACGGGGGAGCGAATGAGGCGGTTATTCACATGCTCAAGAAAATCGGATCGATCGAAAAGGTTCCGGAGTTCATCAAATCGGTGAAAGCCGGAGAAGGCCGTCTGATGGGATTCGGTCACAGGGTATATAAAAATTACGATCCGAGGGCGAAAATCATCAAGGATATCGCTTTCCAGGTGTTCGAGGAAACCGGACGCAGCCCGTTGCTCGATATCGCGATCGAGCTTGAAAGGATCGCGCTCGAGGATGAATATTTCGTTTCCCGCAAACTCTATCCTAACGTCGACTTTTACTCGGGACTGATCTATATGGCGATGGGATTTCCGCTTGAAATGTTCCCGGTGCTTTTTGCCATCGGACGTGTGCCGGGATGGCTGGCACAATGGATCGAGCAGGTCAGGGATCCGGAGCAGAAAATTGCAAGGCCGCGCCAGATCTACCTTGGCGATGATAGCCGCGATTACGTTCCGATCGAACGGCGTCCTAAGGTCAGGCCGGACGAGCAGAAATTCGGTATCTGCAGGTTGTAAGAAGCGGTTATGCAGGGTATCCCGTGTGTATTTAATTTATCAGGAGATTGAATCATGTCTGTTACAACGAAAGATGTTACTTATATCGCCGAGCTGGCAAGGCTCAGGTTTACCGATGAAGAGATGGTTACCATGACAAGTGAGCTCAACAACATTCTCCATTATATCGATAAACTCAACGAGGTAAATACCGAAGGGGTCGCTCCTCTGAGCGGAATCCATGACCCGGCAAATTTTCTGCGTGAGGATGTCGTAGCCGGTTCACTTACGAGAGAAGAGATTCTGCACAATGCTCCCGATAGCCAGGACAGGTTTTTCAAGGTTCCAAAGGTTATCGGATAGGGTACCGGTGATCGATCTTCGTGAAAAAAACGGCAATGCGATATTTACGGTCAGGGTTCAGCCCCGTTCATCAAAAAGCGTGATCTGCGGTGAATTCAATGGCGGGCTCAAGGTTGCCCTCAAGTCGGCACCTGTCGATGATGCAGCAAATGAGGAATGCTGCAGGCTGTTAGCCGGGATTTTCAAAGTGCCTGCCGCGAGGGTGCATATCATATCAGGCAGGACATCCCGTAGTAAAACGGTGGCGGTTGACGGGGTCAGTTCCGGAGATGCCGCCGTTGTTCTTAAACCCTATTGCTGAATACTCGAAAAAAATTATTATGAGAGCTGTTGTCCAGAGAGTGCTGAAAGCGGGTGTATCGGCTGAAGGCGGACGGCATGCCGAAATTGGTCCGGGAGTTCTTGTCCTGCTCGGCGTCGCACCTGGAGACGGAGATGCCGAGATTGCCTGGATGAGCCATAAGATTGCCGCTCTGCGGATTTTCAGCGACCGGGAAGGTAAGATGAACCTTTCACTCAGGGATACAGGAGGAGATGCGATGGTTGTATCCCAGTTCACTCTCTATGCCGATACGACCCGGGGAAACCGTCCCGGATTTTCGGGATCGGCCGGTTTCGAGGCCGCCCTGCCGGTTTATGAGCACTTTATCAGAAATTTTGAGCGGCAGCTTGAAAAACCGGTCCAAACCGGCTGGTACGGAGCGGAAATGCAAGTTTTTCTTGTCAACGATGGTCCTGTTACTTTGCTAATTGATTCACCTGAACATACATGAACGTTGTAATTATTATTCCTGCGAGATTTGATTCGACACGCCTTCCCGGTAAAATGCTTGCCGATATCGAGGGGTTGCCGCTTGTCGTGCGTACCTGGCGCCGTGCTCTCGAGTCCCGGCTGGCCAGCAAGGTTGTTGTAGCCACCGACATGCCGGAGATCGCCGCTGTTCTTCGAGAGCATGGCGCTGAAGTTGTCATGACCTCATCAGATCCCATATGCGGTACGGAAAGGATAGCCGAAGCTGCCCGTCTGACAGGGGGCGATATTATCGTGAACCTCCAGGGGGATGAACCGCTGATCGTGCCAAATGATATCGATCTTGCGATTGAACCGCTCCTTTCAGACAATCCTCCCGATTGTACGACGCTGGTTTATTCCATGCCGCCCGATGATACACTCCAGATCGATGATCCGCATGTGGTCAAGGTGGTTATGGATGTAAACGGTTATGCCCTTTACTTTTCGCGCAGTCCGATCCCGTTCAGGCGCATTGCTCTGCCGGAAACGCCGTTTTACCGTCATATAGGTCTTTATGCGTTCACTCCCCGGGTACTGGAGCAGTTTGCAGCGCTTCCGCCTTCGCCACTTGAACTGTCAGAATCACTCGAACAGCTGCGTATTCTGGAAAACGGGTTGCGGATGAAATGTATCGTAACCAATATCGATTATCCCGGGGTCAACACGTTTGAAGAGCTGGAACTGGTTCGAAGCATCATCAAGGGCGAAAATCCTGACTGATTACCGCCGGAAGCGAGCCGTCATGGAAGAGAAGGTCGACCGGGTCGGAAGGTTTCACCTGTTTTGATCCGGTTATGAACCTTCCCTCCTTTTTTACAAGCACATAACCTCTTTCCAGTGTTTTCCGGTAATCGAGCAGAGCAAGCTGCTGTGTTACCGAAGCATAGTGCTCTGCAGTCCGGCTGAACAAGGTTGAAAGACTACGTGACATGAGTTCGGCGAGCGAATCGATACGGTCGTTGAACTGCTGCATCTGGAGCGGAGGACGGTTGAACGCGTAACTGCTGCAGATCGAATATATCTGACGTTCCGCACCCTCAAGCCTTGCCTGTACGAAATTTTCCTGTCTCGAAACGAGGGTATCGATTCCCTTGAGCAGCTGGGCGGTGTCCGGGACGGCCAGTTCTGCCGCTATGGAAGGTGTTCCGGCTCTCAGGTCGGCCACCATGTCGGCGATCGTGAGGTCGGTCTCGTGACCGATTGCGCTGATGACCGGTATCGAAGAACGGTAGAGCGCATCTGCGACAAGTTCGCTGTTGAATGCCTGCAGGTCTTCCAGAGATCCTCCTCCCCTGGCGATAATGATCACATCCGGCCTGTGGCTTCTCTGTTTTGATGCGTTGAAATATGCGAGAGCCGCGGCAACGGATTCGGCAGCGTTAGCGCCTTGGACTTTCACCGGGTAGAGCATGAGGCGCGCTGCCGGAAACCTGCGTGAGAGGACGTTGCTCATATCCTCGATCACGGCACCGGTCGAGGAGGTGATAAGGCCGATGGCTTCCGGTATTGCCGGAATCGGTTTTTTCCTCTCGGTACTGAAATAGCCTGCTTTCGAGAGTTTCAGAAGCAGTTCGGCGAAGGCCTGCTGCAGAGCGCCCTGCCCTGCTTCGGCAACCGACGTGCAGATAAGCTGGTATCGGCCCGACGGGGGGTAAACTTCAAGCCGTCCTTCGGCTATGACTTCAATGCCGTCCCTCAGTTCGGCCTGCAGGAAACTTGCGGTGTTTTTCCAGATGACAGCCGGTATCTGGGCGCCATCGTCTTTCAGGGTCAGATAGATATGGCCCGAACTGTGGCGTTTGAAGTTCGAAATTTCACCCTTGACCTTCACCCTTGGAAAAAGGGCTTCAAGTTCTGATTTGATCTGCAGGGTGAGTTCGCTGACCGAGAGAATTTCCGCTGCCATAGCCGGTAAAAGGGAATAAGTGTCTGAAAAGGTAGTTCAGCAAATTTATGGACGTGCGGTATAATAAGCAAAAAGGGCCGATCTTCCGTGCTCTCTGTTCGGGATAGCATGCGGCCTCGCGTCCGTGGTTTTAGCGGCGGAAGTGTTATATTCGTTTTTTTAACAGGAAGATGCCGACCCTCTATGATATCAGGTGACATGAAAACAGCCGATGGCCTTGCCGGGGACCTTGCCTCATCGCTTGGCATCGAGTTGCCTGAAGCGCAGCGTCTTCTCGACGGATTTTCGAAGGCCCTGACCGGTGAGCTTCTTTCCGCGAAGCGTGTCTCTCTCGGCGGGGCCGGGGCTTTTTCCATTACCTACATTCCTTCCGAAAAGAAAAAGGATGCCGAGGGCATTGTCTACACACCACCCCGCAACACCCTGATTTTTCACGAAGAGCCTTCGGGCAGCGACGATACGCTACGTCTTGCCGTTTCACGGATGGCTTTGTCCCAGGAGGATGCAGAACGTTTCAGCCCGGCGTTTCTTTCCCTGCTCGGTGATGCCGTGAAGCAGCAGAGAGCGTTCAGCCTGAAAGGATTCGGCAGATTCGGTTTCGAGGACGGAAAATACCTGTTTTGCTCCGACCGCTCATTTGACGAACTGCTGAACAGGGAGTATCTGAACCTCGATCAGGTTGTTCTTCCGCTGCATGAAGCTTCCGGCAGGACAACGGCCGGAAAAAAAACTGTCGCCCTTGTATTGACGATATTGGTGCTGGTTGCCGGGATATCGGCAGCTGTCTGGTATTACCTGCAGCCTGAAAGTCCTTTGCGTGCCTCTGCGATGGAAGAACCGGCAAAGAATACCGGTCTGAAAATCGCAGATAAAGTTTCCCGCCCCGAGACTGTCCAACCCGAAATTGTCCAGCTCCCGGATCCGGCCGCGCTCAAAGCTGAAGAGCATAAGGAAACTGCGGCAGCCGATTCGCTGGTTCTTGCAAAAGGTGATTATACCATTGTGCTTGGTACATTCAGGAAGGAAACGACGGCAGTCAAAGAAAGCAGACGGTTGCATGCAGAGGGAATCAGCGCTTTTGTCTGGCCGGCCATGGTGAATGGAACGAAATACTACAGGCTTGCGACAGGGAAATTCAGGACAGGCAGTGCCGCAGCAGGAGAAATGAAGGAAATGCCGGGGAATATGGCCCGCGGCGCATGTATTCAACAGGCTATAAAAGGGGTTGTCATTCATGGAGAACAGCAGTTGTAATTGCAAGACGTTGCATCCGCAGTCGATGTGTCCCGCGTTCGGCGGGTTGAGGGTGCTCATGAGGATCGACGGTGTGCAGGTGTGCATGGCTGCCGACCAGGGCTGTCTTTACGGTCTTACATTCGTGTCGCATTTCTATGCGGCGCGCAAATCCATCATCTCTCCGGAACTAATGAACGTCCAGATTGCCGGGGGCAGCATGATCGACGATCTTCGGCGGACGATCGAGGAAATCGCGAAGGACCCCGCAGTACGGTTCATACCTGTGGTGAGCACCTGTGTCGCCGAAACCGCCGGGATAGCTGAGGAACTGCTGCCCAAGAAGGTTGGCAATGCGGAGGTCCTGCTGGTGCGCCTTCCGGCATTCCAGATCAGGACCCACCCGGAGGCGAAAGACGTGGCCGTTTCCACACTGATGAAGCGGTTCGGAGCGTTCGATGCCCATAAAAAGCCGAAATCGCTTGTCGTGCTTGGCGAGATCTTCCCGGTCGATGCCATGACGATCGGTGCTGTTCTGCAGAAGATCGGCGTCGAGTCAGTCATCACCCTTCCCGGTACGGCCCTTGAGGATTACATCGATGCCGGTCAGACCGAAGCCTGCGCGGTGCTCCATCCTTTCTACGAACGCACGGTATCTCTGTTCGAAGAGAAGGGTGTGAAGATCATCAAAGGCAACCCGATCGGCGCGAACGGCACAGCGCAATGGATCAGGCGCGTTGGTGAAGCGCTCGGGCTCGATCCGGCTGAGGTAGAAGCTGTCGCCGCCGAAGAGGCTGGAAAGGCAAAGGAGATCATGGGACGGTTCGGCTCCATGCACGGCAAGGTGATCGTTGCCGGGTACGAAGGCAACGAGCTGCCGGTTGTCCGGCTCCTGCTCGAAGCAGGGCTTGACGTGCCCTATGCATCGACCTCCATTGCAGAGACATCCCTTGGCGAGGAGGACCACAGGGTGCTCTCCATGCTCGGAACGGAGATCCGCTACCGCAAATACCTCGAAGAGGATATGGAAGCGGTGGTGCGTTACGAACCTGACCTCGTGATAGGTACGACATCACTCGACAGTTTTGCCAAGGAGCGGGGGATACCTGCCATCTACTACACGAACAACATCTCTGCCCGCCCGCTTTTCTTTGCCGCCGGAGCCGCTACCGTGCTCGGCATGATCAGCGGCCTGCTCGCCAGGAAGGATGTATTCCGGAAAATGAAGGAGTATTTCGAGGATTAAGGAGCCTGGGGTAATACAGCAGAAAAAGCCGGGGATTTCCGGCTTTTCTGTTGTGTGTGTGGTTGTGAAGCGGTCGTTTACACTTCCATGATCTCTTTTTCTTTCTGGACGATCAGGTCGTTCAGCTGCTTCTCGAATTTATGCACAAGTTCGTCGGCATCCTTTTTGCCGCGGTTCTTCTCATCCTCGCTGACGACCTTGTCCTTTTCGAGCTTTTCGATCTCGTGGATCATGTCGCGGCGGAGGTTGCGGAGCGAAACCTTCGAGTCCTCGCCGAATTTTTTCGTAAGCTTCACGAACTCTTTCCGGCGCTCTTCGGTAAGCGGCGGTATGCTGATCCTGACATTCTGTCCGTCAGCGGTCGGGTTGAGGCCGAGGTTGGCATCGCGGATAGCGCGCTCGACGGGACCGACCATGGATTTGTCCCAGACCTGGATGACAAGGGTGTGCACATCGAGCACGCCCACGTTACCGACCTGCTTCAGCGGCATCTGCTGGCCGTAGGCTTCCACTTTCACGCGGTCGAGCAGTGCCGTCGTGGCTTTTCCTGTCCTGATCGAAGCGATTTCATGCTGGAAAGCCTCGATGGTTTTCTTCATTCTCGGCTCGAATTTCTGATGAACATCCCTGACACTCATGGCTGTTGTAAATGAGGTTGGCTGTTAAGTGACCGTTCCGTTATTTCGCGGCTTTGGCCTGTGCCGATTTTGCGAAACGCTTGTTGAAGCGGTCGACACGGCCGGCGGTATCGAGAATCGTCTGCTTTCCTGTGTAGAAAGGATGGCAGTTATTGCAGATATCGACCTTGATGGTCGGCCTGGTTGAACGGGTTTCGAATGCGTTGCCGCAGTTGGCGCAGTTCACGGTGACGGGTTTATACTTCGGATGAATATCTGGTTTCATGACTTTCGTTGACTTTGTCGTAGAATAAATGATATGACCGGCATTAAATTGTAAAGGTGCAAATATACGAGAAATTACATCCAGTTACAACCAATTATTATGTCTGCATCCAATTCGCTTTCCTGCCTGAAGGGAGTCGGTCCGAAAAAGGCCTCGATCCTGAATGAGGCGGGCATTGCAACGATCGAAGACCTGTTCGACTGCTTTCCCCGGCGCTACCTCGACCGGCGGGCCATGAAAAGGATCGGAACACTCAGGGACGGTGAAACGGTGACGGTTGTCGGCAGGGTGCTGAAAACGCAAGTCGAAGGAAACAACCGGGGCAATGCCCGTTTCAAGGCCTGGATCAGCGACGATACGGGAGTTCTCGAACTGACATGGTTCAGGGGAGTACGTTATTTTTCACGGGTTATCCTTAGCGGAGAGGAGTTTGCCGTGCACGGGAAAGTGAATTTTTACGGCCATCAGGCCCGGATGCAGCATCCGGATTACGACCGGCTCAGCCTGACCATTCATGACCGCACGGGGGGGGGGCAGAGCGATATCGAGCTGTACCAGACGGGAAAGATCATCTCCCTCTACCCGACAACCGAGGCGATGAGGGAAGCCAGCATGACATCGCGCCAGATGCGCACGATCATGGCGCGTGCTTTTGAAGCCTTTCCGCCGGGCAGGGCGGAAAATCTCAGTGCGGCAATCATCGCTTTGAACGGCCTCCTGCCGCTCGATCAGGCCTACCGGGAAATTCATTTTCCCTCGTCCCCGGAGATGCTTCAGAGGGCCAGGAACCGCATGAAGTGGACTGAGCTGTTTTTCGCGCAGCTTCTGTTCGCCCTGAGGCACAACGATATCCGCAGGCACAGGACAGCGGTGAAATTCACTCATTCAGGCACAGTTACGGAGAAGCTTTATTCGAGCATTCCATATGATCTTACCGATGCGCAGAAAAATGCCGTCAGGGAGATTTACCGTGACCTGAGGAGCGGCAGCCCGATGAACCGGCTTCTGCAGGGCGATGTAGGGTCGGGAAAAACCATCGTGGCCATGTTTTCCATGGCGCTTGCCGCCGATAACGGTTTCCAGTCGGCCTTCATGGCGCCGACGGAAATTCTTGCCGTGCAGCATTACCTTGTCATGAAACGTTATTTTCTTCCGCTCGGCCTGCGGGTGGGGCTGGTGACCGGCAAACAGAGGAAAACGGAGCGCCAGGCCGTGCTTTCCGGTCTTGCTTCAGGCGAACTGAACATCGCTCTGGGAACGCACGCCTTGATCGAAGAAGGCGTGAACTATGCATCGCTCGGCCTCGTTATCATCGATGAACAGCACCGCTTCGGCGTTCTGCAGCGCAAGTCGCTCCTGGAAAAAGCCGTGAACCCTCATGTGCTGCTGATGACGGCGACACCCATCCCGCGAACGCTAGCCATGGGAGTGTTCGGCGACCTTGACGTATCGGTGATCCGGCAGATGCCGTCCGGCCGAAGCCCGGTAAAAACTGTCCTCAGGAATGAAAACGAGCGTGAGAAGGTTCATGATTTTCTTCGTGCGAGTATTGCCGAAGGCAGGCAGGGATACATTGTCTATCCGCTTGTCGAAGAGTCGGAAAAAATTGACCTTAAAGCCGCGGTTGAAAGTTTCGAGGAGCTTTCGACAGAGATATTCCCGGACCTCCGGCTCGGTTTGATCCACGGCCAGATGACCCCGGACCAGAAGGAAGATGTGATGGATCGGTTCCGTAAAGGTGAGCTGCACCTGCTCGTCGGCACGACGGTTATCGAGGTGGGTGTGGATGTTCCGAACGCGACCGTCATGGTCATCGAGCATGCGGAGCGGTTCGGGCTTGCCCAGCTGCATCAGCTCCGGGGGCGTGTCGGGCGCGGGGAGCACCGCTCGACCTGCTTCATGCTCTATGCCAGAATGACCGATGACGCCCGCGAAAGGCTCGAAGCGATGGTGTCGACGACGGACGGGTTCGTTATTTCCGAAATCGACGCAAGGATCAGGGGGACGGGAAATATCCTCGGGAAAGAGCAGTCCGGCCCATTGAGCGGACTGAAGATTGCCGATATCAATACGGATTTTGCTATCATGCAGTCAGCGCGTAAAGCGGCATTCGATCTCGTCGCAGAGGATCCCCGTCTCGAAAGGGCGGAAAACGGCATGATCAGGTCGCATTATCTGCGCCATTATCATGAAAGGTTCACGCTCGCAGATGTCGGGTGATGTTTCAGAATCCGTTAAAAAAAGAGATTTCATGAAATCAGGAAGGAATTGCACAGTTTTAAGATGAACAGCAGAGTCGGGCAGGAAGTATTGCTTGAAGGTATGGTTACCGAGTCTGCCGGTGCTTCGTATATCGTCACGGCCGGGAACGGGATAATCTACCGCTGCCGGACATTTCCCGGCACGAAAACGGAAAACGAGGACTCTTCGCTTGTCGCGGTCGGCGACCGTGTAATGCTGAAAGTCACCGAATCGGGAAGCGATATGTGCGAAGCTATCATAACACAGGTGCTTTCAAGAGCGAGCGCGCTCACGAGAAAACGGGATATCCGCCGGAACAGGAGCAAGGAGACGACCCAGGTTATTGCAGCGAACATCGACCGGTTGGTCGTTGTGGTTTCCGCTTTCGAACCGCCGCTCAATAAACGCCTGATCGACCGTTACCTTGTTTTTGCCGAATCGGAACGGCTCGAAGCCATAATCGTGGTGAACAAGATGGACCTCGAAGATTCGGGGGAGACACGGGAGATCATGGAGCCGTACCATGCGCTCGGTTACCGTGTTCTGTACACAAGCTTCACGGATTTGACGAGCATTTCGGAACTGGGGGAAGCGCTTGCGGGAACGGTTTCCGCTTTCAGCGGCCATTCGGGCGTAGGTAAATCCACCCTTATCAATCTTCTCATCGGCGAGGAACGGCTGAAAACCGCTGAAACCAGCGTGAAAAGCGGCAAAGGGGTTCATACCACCAGCAGTGCGGTCATGGAGGCACTGCCCGGGGGCGGGTATGTGATCGATACGCCCGGCATCAGGGAGTTCAATCTTTCAGGAATCACCAGGGAAAATCTGCGGTTCTACTTCAGGGAATTTCTATTTTTCATGCAGCATTGCGCTTATTCGTCCTGCACGCATACGGTCGAGCCAGGATGCAATGTCGTAAAAGCGGTTGAAACCGGGCTTGTTGATTCTTCACGGTACGAGAGTTATCTTACAATACTGGAAAGCCTTGATCAGGAAAGCTGATTTTCCTGTTTATGCCGGATTTGACACGGCTTGTTTCTTTTTCCGTAATGCCGGGTACGGAGGTTCTCTCCGCTACATTTTTTTCATCAATAACATATAAAGGGATGATTACAACGATTAATCCGTCAACCGGCGATATCATAAATGAATACGCAACCATGGGTTGTGCGGAGGTCGAAAAGGTCATAGACCTCACTCAGCAGGACCATCTTTCCTGGAGGAAATGTTCTTTCTCCGAAAGAAGCGTCCTAATGAAGCGTCTTGCCGAACTTCTGCGGCATGAAAAGGAGATTCATGCCGCATTGATCAGTACCGAAATGGGCAAACCTGTTGCCCAGGCGGTTGGTGAGGTGGTGAAATCGTCCTGGGTCTGCGATTATTTTGCCGACAACGCAGAACGCTATTTACAGCCGGAAGAGACCGATCTTGACGGGATACGCGGAGTCGTGAAATTCGAACCTCTTGGGATCGTGCTCGGTATCATGCCCTGGAATTTTCCCTTCTGGCAGGTTTTCCGGTTTGCCGTACCGGCCATCATGGCAGGAAACGGCGTGATTGTCAAACATGCACCCAATGTAACCGGTTCAGCCATTGCCATAGAAAAACTTTTCCGTGATGCAGGCTTTCCTGAAAATCTCTACCGGACGGTCCATATCGCTCTCGAAGATGTCGACCGGCTGTCAGGCTTCCTGATCGATCATCCTTCGGTCAAAGCTGTATCGGTGACGGGCAGTACAGCCGCCGGCCGGGCGGTAGCCGTGAAAGCAGGCAATGCTCTGAAGCCATGCGTGCTCGAACTTGGAGGCAGCGACCCCTATATCGTTCTCGATGATGCCGATATCAGCCAGGCGGTCGAAGTATGTGTCGCAGCCCGTCTGCTCAACGCAGGGCAGAGCTGCATATCGGCGAAGCGCTTCATTGTGCACTCAAGCATCATCGGGCAGTTCGAGAACATGCTCCTGCACGAGCTTCAATCCGCAGTCATTGGCGATCCTTTCGATAACGGTGTCCAGATAGGGCCGATTGCCAGGCAAGATCTGCGTGACCAGCTTGATCGGCAGGTTTCGCAGAGCATCAGGGAGGGAGCCAGGCTGCTCTGCGGAGGTGAAATACCCTCCGGAAAGGGATTTTACTATCCGCCTACGCTGCTTTCGGGAGTCCGCAAGGGAATGACCGTTTACAGCGAAGAGACCTTCGGACCGATAGCCACGCTGATAGAGGCGGCAAACGACAATGAGGCGGTTCAGATTGCCAACGATACACCCTACGGTCTTGGCGCTGCGATTTTATCCACCAATCTCCAGCGGGCCCTTGCAGTTGCTGAGCAGCTCGAGGTTGGCAGCTGTTTTATCAACAGTATGGTGAAATCCGACCCGAGAATGCCGTTCGGCGGCGTGAAACAGTCAGGATATGGCCGCGAGCTTTCTGCCTACGGGATCAAGGAGTTCGTCAATGTCAAGTCTTATTGCTTTAACGGACAGTGATTAAGGGATTTGAAAAGCTTTTATCAAAAAAAGACCGGAAAACGAGGGAGGTTGCTTAAGGTATTAAAAATTAATATCTTATAATATAATCAACGTCTTTAGGGTCATCATTTCTTCTCACGTGAAGGAGGAATTATTACTTTTGCGCATTTACCAGTGGGTTATATCACCTGCAGATTGATGTTCGATCATTTCGAACAACGTATAAAATCCTACCGGTCATATCTGTTCTGGGGTTTGTCTGGTGCTGTCGCCCCGGATACTGATGTGCTTTATAACATTCTGCTCGATCCGAAGCAGACAAATCATCATAACTATTTCACCCACTATTTTTCATTCTGGGGGCCATTACTTCTGTTTTCATTATTTCTGCTTTTGATCTCGAAAAAAAGCAACCAATATCCGGTTTTTTTTCTGCTGTTCAGTTTCGGCGGTTTTTTTCATCTGATGCTTGATATGGTGTCAGGATATATTTTTATACCGGCACCCTTCTTGTACTTACCTTTCGGGGCCTACCTTGAAAAAAATCATCATGATCGGGAATATTGTATTGAAGCATCGATAGTCATCTGGGCACTTTATCTGCTGATCAGGGATAAAAAAATCAGGGACTATAATCCTGAGAGATAATGGTGCGTGTCTCTTATTCAGTATTTTGGAGGGCAGAGAAAAATATCTTCCATATTATCCCACATCCATGTTCCGCCTGAAATATTTCCCCAGGAACCGATTTCAGCCGATGCTTTCTGTATTTCCTCGATGGTGCAGGAAAAACCTTCTTCCTGGATAGCATGCATTCGTTGGGCGAGATCTTCAATGGCAAGAATGCGGAGGCGGAAACTGTCGTCTGTTTTCATTTTGTCGATCAGTGCTATAGCCTGTTTTATTGACATGGAAACCTCCGTTTCAAAATTTTGACAGAATAAATCGTCAGTTGTATCTATGTTTCCCAGATAGTAGAAGGGAAAATATCCTCCAGCCAGGAACCGCCCGAAATATCATCCCTGGGGCCGATTTCGGAATTTGCCTGTTGTATTTCTTCTATGCTGCAGGTATACCCTGCATCGATGATAGCTCGAAGTCGTGCATTGACATCTTCTATCGCCAGAATGCTGAGACGAAAATTCTCATCGTATTGAAGCTTTTCAATAAGTGCTTTTGCCTGTTCGACTGACATGGCGTACTTTATTTGATGGTAATGGTAACAGAAATGGATAATGAATACAGATGATCCTTCAACAAGTATAAAATAATCATTCGTTTGAATGCAGACAATAAATATTGGATTATAATCTTTCTCTGAACGGTTGGAAAAAGAAGGCTTCAGGTTTTGGATGACTGGCAGGGTTCGATAATGTTAGTTAATAGCGGCGCCAGAAGTATTATTACCGAGATATTTTATCAAGACCTGCTCAAGGTCTGCTTTTTTGAAAGGTTTGGAAATATAGTCGTCCATACCGGCACTGATGCATTTTTCACGATCACCTTTCATTGCATGCGCTGTCATGGCTACAATCGGGATGTTCGGAGTAATGCAGGCACTGTGATCTGCTCTGATGATTTTTGTGGTTTCATATCCATCGAGTTCGGGCATCTGGCAATCCATGAAAACAAGGTCGTACGCTTTTTGTCTGAGGATATTCAATGCTTCTTGTCCACTTGAAGCCACGTCAGGAGAATATCCGATTTTCTGGAGCAGTGCAACAGCGAATATCTGGTTGACCTGATTGTCTTCTACAAGAAGGATGTTGAATTTTCTCATTGACAAGTCGGGTTTCGGTTCGCTTATATTGCTGTTATCTGCTGATAATTTAAGCTTTTTTCTGGAAGAATGCATGATATCGGAAATGCACTGGAACAATTCAGCACGTCTGACTGGTTTCTGCAGGATTTTGAAAACCTGGTTACCGATCCGTTTTTTGATTTCTGAAAATCGAAAAGATGATGCAAGGATGATGACTGGACAAAGTTCCTTTTCATGAATTTTACGGATAAACTGATAAAGATCATCACCGGCGGATGCTTCCATATTCACGTCGATAATGACGGCATCCCATGCGTCACAGGATTCAGACAGATCTCTATGACTGTCGATAAATGTCATGCATTGCTCAAAACTGTCAGAGGTTGTACAGCAGCAATGCCATGAATCAAGGAGGTCCGAGAGCATTTCTCTTGCATTGACATTGTTGTTTATGACCAGCACTTTAGATGACATTGCCGATTTGCCTGTTTCCTTTGGCTTTTCTGCTGGTTTATGCTGTTTTTCAAGCAGAATGTCGAAACTGAATACGGATCCTTTACCGTGCGTACTTTCGACGATTATCGAGCCACCCATTTTTTTGACGAGATAATTTGAAATGGAAAGCCCAAGACCGGTTCCACCGTATTTTCTCGCAGTAGATCCATCAGCCTGAACAAAAGGTTCGAAAATCGTTTTCAGATTTTCAGATTTCAGTCCAATTCCGGTATCGGTTATCGTGAAATGGATCATGACATGAGTCTCGGTTTCCTTTTCGGGTATGGCACTGACGACGATATCCCCCTGATGAGTGAATTTTACGGCGTTACCGATAAGATTGACCAGTACCTGACGGATTCTTCCTGGATCTCCTTTCAGGGCTGAAGGCAGGTTTCTTCCGATAAATATTGTCAGTTCTATGCCTTTTGTCTGAGCTTCAATACCAAGCATGCCGCAGACGTCTTCAATCAGGTTAAGCATTTCAAAATCGACAATGTCGAGCTCGAGACAGTTCGCTTCAATCTTTGAAAAATCAAGGATGTCATTGATGATCTCGAGGAGACTGTGACCACTGTTTATGATGGTATCAACATACATCCTTTGTTCGGGATCAAGTCCTGTGTCGATCAGCAGTTCTGACATACCTATGACTCCTACCATCGGCGTCCGGATCTCATGGCTCATATTTGCCAGAAACTGGCTTTTGGCAGCATTAGCCCGTTCAGCATCTCTTGCCATTTCCTGTGTATGTCTGACCGATTCCTCAAGTTTTCTGTTAGTTTCGATCAGTTCGTTATGAGCATTATTCGCATCTTCGATGAGGTTCAGGAGCGCATCTCTCTGATGTTTCGGATAGATAAGCTCATTGAACCGATCGTCATCATCATCATTCAGATCGATGCCGGAAATGGAAAGCATCGTGTTCTTTTTTGTCTTTCCGAAAATACCATCGTCATCCATGTCCGCTAATTCTGCGAGAAGGTCTTCCTCTTCGGATAAATATATGTTATCGTTCTTTTCTGCGAATTTCCTGATATCTGTTTTAAGCTGGCTGACCATTCTTTTCAATTCTATATTGCGCATTTCCCTTCCAACCATGACGCGATTGAAACGCTCGAGGTTACTGATCATTTTTTTCAGTTCCTTGTCCATCTTTTTCCGTTCAGTAATGTCTGAAAGAAGGATGATGACGGATGTAATCTTGCCATTTGTAAAAGAGGGGCTGAAACGGGTTTCAATTTCAATTGCCTGAATGTTGTCAGGAAGAAGTTCAAACTCCATAACAGCAGGTTTTCCGGTAACGAAGACTTTCTCCAGGGCTTGATGGAACAGGACGTTGTTTGGAAGAATTATATGCTCACAAAGATGTTCACCGGATGATAACGTATTCTCGTATCCTGGAAGGGGGCGGTTGATGTAGATTGTCCGGTGTTCCCTGTCAACTGCAGCAATTGTATCCGGACTGTTGACGAGAATGTCGCTAAGGGTGTTCTCGCTTTCACGGAGGGAATTCAGGACTTTTTCAAGTTTTACCCGGGATAGTTCAAGTTCATAATTTTTGTCTTCAATCTGCCGTTTGACATCGGACAGTTCAATTGATTTTTTTATGAGTTTGATATTCTGGTCAAGAAGTGTGCTCTGTTTTTCCAACAGTTCCTGCTCGATACGCTTGTATCTCACAGCATCTTTTTCAAGTTCCAGTATCCGCTGCTGTAATGTATAGGAATCAGTATCCATCATAACACGATTACAGAGTAAGTTTGTTGGATTTTCCAGACAACATCACACTTTGCCCAGTACCCAGAGAACAACTGTTTCATTATGGAATTTTGCAGTTAATCTTCCTTTTTTTGTCTTGTCGGCCGGGCCTATTTCGCCATAGGTGTAAAAACCGATAATTGGCACATTGGGTCCGAGGCTTTCTCTGACAACGCCGACTTCTTCCTGAATCCTTCTTCCCAGAACAAGTTTTCTACCGACGCAGCTGAACATGATGATTGCCTCCGGAGCGGCTGCTCCAAGTGTTTTTTTTACCTCTTCGGCAGCTTCCCGTGCACCATTTATGATATCTCCCCTCGAAGCTGTCGTCAATGTTACTTCACTTCCTTCAGGGATTGATGCTGCAAGTGTGATCGTTCCCTTCTCGTGGTCAACAGAGAGACCGCAACGCAGTTGAAACAGATGGTCTCCCGTACCGTAAGGGTCATGGTCGATTATGCCGAACGGGTACTCGAGGCAAACGGCAGGAAGCCTTGCTGCCCGTTCTTCACCTAAAAAGTCTTTGTAGAGATCGAGCGCTTTTGTGTGCTCGAATTCTTTCAGCACATTGCCATCCGAAGAGGTACAGAGCAGGCTGTTGCCGATCGATGAGAAACCGCTGCGGACTCCTATGCCTCTCCTGTAATTTTTTTTCGGATCGACGATCATCAGGCCGACAATGGCATCCCGATAGACTTTTCCGTTGAAGTACTGAAAGGTGTTTTCAAACCGTTCATCATCGCCGAAGAAGCCTCCTGTAATTTCGAAATCCTTACCTAAAATCTTTTGAAGCCCTTCAAGCACTTTGAGACCGTCACCGCCCATACCGTTAGGAAATACCATAAGTGATGCATCCGGATCGAAAGCCGTTCTACCGAGCATATCGTTTACCATTTCCATGCTGCATGCCGTTTCGTCAATGCTCATATTATGCCCGATTCCGGTAACAAACTCGAGATCGTCATGAGCGAATGCCATGATGACGACCGATCCGGATGTAACGCCTTCAGGTGAAATCTCTCCGGCAGTTGTGCCACCGAGCATTGGAATGCCACCGGCAACAGAAGCAATACCTGCAAGCAGTTCGCGGTGTTCGAAACGTGTGGCGCTGAAAACGACGAGAACTTTGGCTCTCTGTCCTGTTTTTTCAATGGACGCAAAAGCAGCCTCTTTGCCTGCGGAAAATGAATCGTCCAGTGAACTGATCCCTACTCCAACATCACCCGGCATACGAGGTTCTCCTTTAAATTTTGTTTGTAAAAAAAATCATGCAGGCAGAGACCGGTTAAAACTTTTCATAATGAATGATAACATGGTCATTGATGCTTTTCAGGATGAAATTGTCAATGAAAAAGCCTGAACTGCAAAGCCCTCCCTAAATGATTTCAGTATAATTACGCCAATGTTTTTTTTGGGGGCGGTCAAGATGCCATAACAAATGGTGGAGAATCTTCCGCTGATTTATCCCGACATGTTTGTGAATGTTTATTTAGCCGGTCTTTCAACTTATGGTATCAAGCATTGAAATACCAACTGATTATCCGGGAGAATGTATTTTATCTGGTAACGGGGTGAATAAAACACATTGATAATGCTTTACCTGCTACTGCAAGTTACCATCAAATTTTCTTTTTTAAAAAAAGGATTACCGGGGAAGGATGATATTGCTTTGAAAATGAAGCCGAAAATAAAAAAAGCCATTGTTCATTGGAAAAAACAATGGCTTTCTTGCAAGGGTAACTATTACTGTCAGGAGGTTACAGCGAGATCCGAAAGATAAGTCTTGATCGACTGGTGTTTACCAAGCCCGAGTTTTTTGTGCATTCTGTAACGGATACTTTCCATGCCTCTGGTCGATATACCTATAGAACGGCCGATTTCCCTCGTATCGTAATTCAGTTTGACAAGCAGGCTTATTCTCAATTCGCGCTGGTTGAGGTTTGGGTGCTTTTTCTGAAGTTTTGAGAGGAAAAAGGAATCTGATTCAGTGAGCTCCATATTGAGACGTTTTTCGATGGTTTCAGTTTCAATAAGGCTCAGGCAGGAATCCGTCATCTGTCTTTTTACTGTCGGATCAATCTCAAGGGCGTATATCTGATCAAGCAGATTACGCAAGGCAGTTGTTTTTTCAGCAATTGCAGTTGAAACTCTTGTCAGTTCCATATCCTGACTTGCAATTCTCGTTTTCAGGACGGCAATCTCTTTTTCAAGATCAGGAGATGCTTTTTTGTGTGTTTCCCTTTGTGTAGTCATTTTTATCTGATCCTGTATTTGTTTAACAACCGGTTATCGGTTTTCATTGCAATTTCAGCTTTGACTGGTTATCCAATTGAATTCTGCTTGACGCTTTTAGAATGAATGGGATTTCCTTTTCCCGTTTTCTGCTGCAATTACTCTGAGAATTATATCTGTTCCCTATTTCTGTTTACGCGCCATCTGGTATTAACCGGCTTCAACTTCTGAAAATATATTTTGTCTGACGTGTTCTCAGATGTAATATCAAAATAATTTTATAAATAGTCAAAAAAATATTTGTTTTTTTATGAAAAAATTACGGCCGTTATTCAATAAATACTTCGGAGCAGTGTTATTATGCTGCGTATCCGTAAGTGATATTTTGAAGTATGTGCAATAAATACTTTTTTTCGCTTTACTTACACGTTTTTCCTGTTTTCACCCGCTCGTTCGAAGATTGAAAATGGATCAGTTATTTTTTCTATCATGATCAGTTAACAGTCAATAAAATGGAATTGCCTATATCTGTTATTTTCATCTGTTATGAAAACATATGCCGCTCACCTATGGCGGAAGGGATTTTTTCTTCACTTCTCGACCGGTACGGATTACTGGAGTGCTTCAAAGTCTCTTCGGCAGGTACGGTTCCTTATCAGACAGGATCTTTGCCGGATCAGAGGGCAATCGATGTTCTCTTTTCCCGAGGTATAGATATTTCACCGATTCGTGCGCAATGTATCACGGATCTGGATATGGATGGTTTCGACTGGATTTTTACCATGGATCATGAAATCCATGAAGAGGTCAGCAGTATCTTTATATCTTATGCAAAACCGAGACTTCATCTGGTGATGGATTTTGTCGAAGAGCGTGCTTCGGATGAAATTCGAGATCCTTACTACGGAACGGTTCGTGATTTTGAACTGGTTATGAACAATCTTCATATCGCTTCTGAACGGATACTTCAAGTGATGTTCAAGCAATATCCTGATCTTGCATTTCATGCTTCGCGCATCAACTGACTATGGCAGATAAGACCCGCTATATATTCATTTTCAACCCTGCAGCCGATAAAGGCCGGGCGATTCGTAAAGCTGTGTGGCTCGAGTCGATGATTACCGCCCGGCCCGATGCTGTCATGCTGACCACAACTCATCCGGGACATGCACTCGATATTGCACGTGCAGAGGCACACAGCTGTTCCTTCATGATTGCCTGCGGGGGAGACGGTACACTTCATGAAGTAGTCAATGCGGTAGCTGGCGTCGGGGTCGGGGTAGGAGTCCTTCCTATCGGGTCGGCCAATGATTTTGTTAAAATGCTCAGGTTCGGAGATATGTCTGCTTCCGGAATCGGTCATCTTTTCAAGGCTCATACCAAACATGTCGATGTCGGGCAGGTAGCTTACGGCATAAAGGATCATCGCTATTTCATCAACTCTCTAGGGATAGGGTTTACCGGCAGAATTGCACAGGTTGTCAAAAGAACTGAGTGGCTGAAAGGTGAGCTCAGCTATGTGCATGCTTTGTTACGCGTTCTTGCCGGCTTTGAGCCTGTCATGATGCATATCGTGATAACACTCGAAGATTCCGTGATGGAACTGCATGAACCTGTTTTCGCTTTTTCTGTTTCAAACGGCAGGATAGAAGGAGGCAAATTCCGGATAGCTCCTGAAGCAGACCTGACTGACGGACTGCTTGATATCTGTATATTAAAAGCGATACCGAAATATGATTTTTTCCGTTACGTATTCAAATATCTCAAAGGGTCACAAATAAGTGATCCAAGGGTTATTTACTGTAAAGCAAAGGCGATTGAGGTAACTCTTGAAGAACCTGAGACCATGCATATGGATGGAGAGGTATTCGAGAACGTATCAGGCAGAATCGCTATATCAGTCATGAAGGAAAGCCTGCCAATGCTGTTTGATCTGAGAAAGGGGATTTGATTGCAGTTTGTTGCGTTTTGCCGGTATTGATTCAGCCCTGGGGGCACTGGCTCGATTTGTTGTGGACGGTGCGGATGGATGGATTTGTTGAAAAACTGTTTATGCTTTGAGCAGTTCCCTCATCAGTTCAAAAAGCTCATTTTTTTTGACAGGCTTTGTGATGAAACCGTCACAACCCGCTTCCTCAGCTTTTGTTCTGTCATCTTCTGATGAAAATGCCGTTTGGGCAATGACGGGCAGATCAGGCCTGATCTGCTTGATCATTCTTGTTGCATCGTACCCGTTCATGAAAGGCATTTTTATATCCATCAGTACAATATCTGTTTCGGGATGTTGTCTGACGAGTTCGACAGCTTCATTGCCGTTGCCGGCTGAAATAACAATGATGTTATCTCCCTGAAGGGTTCTTGTCAGCAGCAATCTGCTGACTTCGTCATCTTCGGCCAGCAGGATCGTAAGACCGGGTGACGGATCAGGAGCGCTCTGCATATTCCTGATGTTTTTTTTACTTGCAGATTTTTTCGAGCCAGGCGGATTATAAGGCAGAGTGAAAACAAACTTGCTACCCTTGTCGCTTCCCGACTCAACCCAGATAGAGCCACCGAGCATTTCGATATAAGCTTTCGAAATGCAAAGACCGAGACCTGAACCTTCATGATTGCGTGTAAGGGAGTTGTCGAGCTGCCTGAAACGGTCGAAAACATTTTCTTTCTGTTCCGCCGGTATTCCTATACCTGTATCGGAGACATAAAACTCCAGCATATCCTGATTTTTTAAGTATCCGAATTCAATCTGACCTTCATGAGTGAATTTCAGGGCATTCTGGATCAGGTTTGTCATGACCTGGATCAGTTTTGTTTCATCTGTTTCGATCGTGTCTTTCGTATCAGGCAGTCCCGGCCTGCAGATAAGCATCAATCCTTTCTTTTCCGTCTGTAGCCTGAAGAAGGCATGTAAATCCTGAAGCTGTTTGTTGATGTGGGTTTCGGAAACCTGCAGCAGGGTTTCTCCAGCCTCGATACGGGAAATATCGATAAGATCGTTTATCAGGTTGAGCATCCTTTCTCCGCTCTGCTGAATGAGAGCGATATATTCCTGCTGTTCCTCCCCGGACAGGTGGGGTTCCTTCAGCAGTTCCGAGAAGCCGAGAATACCGTTCATCGGGGTTCGGATTTCATGGCTGATGTTGGCAAGGAAAGCACTTTTCAGCCGATCGCTTTCCTCGGCTTTTTCTTTGGCGGAGACCAGTTCCGCCCAGAGCTTTTTCTTTTCGGTAATATCTTCCTTTACAGCTACAAAATTGGTGATAATTCCCTTTTCATCCCGAATTGCCGACACAACGGCTTCTTCCCAGTAGAGTTCGCCATTTTTCTTTTTGTTGTGAAATTCTCCATACCAGACTTTTCCTGAAAGAATGGTTTTCCAAAGATTTTCGTAAATCTCCTTTGGCATCATGCCCGACTGAAGGATACGAGGATTTTGTCCTCTGGCTTCCTCGAGAGTATAACCGGTATGTTCGGTAAACGTCGGATTGGCGTAATCGATATTTCCATCCGGATCGGTAATGACAACTACGGCGGGGCTCTGCTGAACGGCGATGCTCAGCTTTTTCAGTTCATCTTCCGCAAGCTTTCTTTCTGTAATGTTGGTTGAAGTACCGATGATTCTGTCTATGTAACCAGAATCGTTGCGAAGAGGGTTGAGTGATGTTTCCCAGAATGTTTCCTTTCCGTTGAACATTCTTTTTTCTTCGAATTGTATGGTTCTTCCTTTTTTCAGGCACTCTTCGAAATGACCATTTATCTCTCTGGCTATTGAAGGATCGAAGAGCTCTTCCGGAGTTTTACCGGCAATATTGTCGTTGCTGAAGCCAGACTGTTTTTCATGGTTTCTGTTTATTCCCCTGAACCGGAACCTGCCCCCTGCATGAACATCGACGACAAAAATGGAATGATTTACGGCATCATAGATGCTCTGGAGAAACTGACGGCTCTCAAGCAGTTTCTGTTCATATTCCCGGCGTTTGGCATCGATATTTTTCCTGTCGGTGATATCTCGTATCAATCCGATCAGACCTGGATGCTCCTGATCCTGGTAATATCTGATATGACATTCTCCGAAGAAATTTATGCCGTTTTTTTTCCGGAATTTCAGTTCGACTATCTGATCGTTCAACTGCTCCTTCAGTACATTATGGAAAATGTTCATGCCTTTTGAAACTTCTTCTTCTGCAAGAAATTCCAAAAAAGAATGTCCGAGCACTTCTTCCTGTACATTGAAACAGAACATTTTTTCTGCTGCATCGGAGACATAGGTCACATGTCCTTCAGCATCGATCAGGAATACGACTTCGGTCATCTTTTCGGTAATGGAACGGAACTTTCTTTCACTTTCCTGCAATGCCTGTTCTGTCAGCTTGCGAGCCGTTATGACATCGAATACAGCAACAAAACATGCTTCTTTGTGCCTGTAAACCATGATATCGAGCCAAATATTCAGAGATTTGGAATACATTTCGAAGCGATCGGGTATGCCACTGCTGACGACCCTGGCAAGCTTCTCGAAAAATTCGGGATTTTCTTCCCGTATGTCAGGAACAAGTTCGGTAGCTTTACGTCCGATGACATCCCGAAGTCCGGTCATCAGCGAAAAACGTGCATTGACATCTTCATGTACGAAATCGACCGGCAGGCCGTTTTCAAAAATCATCCGGCAGTACGCAACAGCGTTCAGTGTATTGTTGAACAGCGAACGATGCCTTTCATTGCTTTCGAGAAGCAATTTTTCCGATTGTTTCCGTTCGGTGATGTCCATTACGACACCGATCATTTTCACCGGTTTTCCTGACGCATTGAAAATGGGTCTTCCACGCGACATCATCCAGCGTACGCCTTTGCTTGTATCATTGACGAGCCATTCTACCCGGAGTTCAGTTCCTTCGAGCATGGCTTTCTGCGCTTCTCGAGCAACTTCTTCACGGTAGTCGGGATGGATGGATGAAATCCAGCATTCATAAGACGGTTCACAAATACCGGGTTCCAGTCCGTAGAGTTCCCACAATTCTTCTGACCAGAAACTCCGGGATGTCGATAGGTCAGTACACCATGAGCCGGATTTTGCGGCATCCTGCGCAAGTCGGCGATGTTCCTCGCTCTGACGGAGCACCTCTTCCTTTTCCGCCCGTTCCATGATATCTGCAGTCTGGTTTGCAAGCAGTTCGAGCATTGTCAGGAGCCTTTTGTCAGGATGACTTGCAGCGCGGTAGTAAATCGACAGAATGCCCAGAAGATCGCTGTTCCGGTTTTTAAGAGGTATCGATTGAACTGCATGAACTCCTGCCGCGAGATGTTCCTCGAGCTCTGTTTTGTTGCCGACAAAGGGGCTTTGCGTGATATCTTCAATAACAACCTTCTCATTGCGTTTCATGGCCATATCGCAAAGGCAGTCTCCTTCACCGGTGTAATTGCATAATTCCTTCAAAGGATGGTCGAAACCCTGCTGTTCAGTGATTTTAAGATGACCTGATTCGGGATCAATAAGACGGATGTTTCCCATATCAGCTCCGGAAATTTCAAGTGCAACAGCAATAACTTTCTTGAATATTTCCTGCAGGTTGCCTTCCCGGACATACAGCATTGATATTTCCTGCAGCTTTGACATGGCCTTCAGGTCGGCATCCAGGGATAGCTGCGATGAAATGAGGTTTTTTCTTGATTGCTTTAGCTCGGTTATATCGAGGGAATACACGACGAATTGCTGTATAACCCCCTCCATGTCTTTAATCGGGGTAATATTGTGAACTCTCCAGGCATTATTGTCTTCACTTTCAAATGTCATCCGTTTTCCGGTTCTCATTACTTCAAGAACCATTTCTTTCCTTTTTTCAGCGACTTCTTTCGGGAAAAATGTATAGACAGATTTCCCGATGCACTCTTCGTGTTTTTTCCCGAACCTCAGGGCAAACGCGTCATTTGCTTCAAGGATTATACCAGTGCGGTCAAAGAGGAAGATGGATTCAGGAATGGAATTGATCAGCAGACAGAGGGGGCATTCCGAGGTTCGAGAGGAATGATTTTCATCCGGCTTTTTTGTTATATCATGACGGTCAACATTCTTATTGAAACGTGAAATTTCCCGTAAGATCATCAATGTTCCGGCAGCTTTATTCTCATCATCAAAAAGGGGGATAACTTTGCATTTAACCGAGTTTTCGGCTCCGGAACGCTTTATCAGCACACTTTCAAAAGTGAAGGGCTCGGTTCTGTTTCCTGTTGAAAAAGTCTGTATAAAGTCATTTTTTAAATCAATAGGTTGTTCTTTATTCGGGAAATTCAGGACAGCATCGATTTTTCTGCCCTCTGCATCTTTTTTTTTCCAGTCGGTTATCGATTCAGCAGCATCATTGATGACCACAATGCAGCCATTTACATCTGCAAGGATTACTGCATCATCAATGTTGTTCAACAGAATTGATGTAAGATGCCGGTTAGAATGCAGCTCCATTGAAGAAATTTTTAAACTTTTAAAGCACACCAGGGGGTGAAATGCAAGCTCAAGAATAAATCTTGATATATTTAGTGTTTAAGGTAGTGCGTTCCGTAAAAGAAAACGGCAAGGAAACACTTTTAAAAGGTAAATATCTTTTCTCTTTTTTCCTGACAGTTTTAAAATGTAAAAAATGAAACCTCAGGTTTGTTTTTTTTACTGAACTCGCAGATTAAGCCAGGGAAACACTTTTTTTATTATGTTTTACAGTATATTGGTTAGGTATTTATCCCGTCCTTTCAAATTCACTTGATAACTTGCAGGTATACGCTCGGGTTACACCGCAATTTCCAGAATTGATCCGGTTTTGTAATCTGTAGCGTTGTTTTTTGTATAAAAACATATCTGGACATAATCTGATTAGAGAAACCATGAAAAAACTGTATGCAGGTATTTTATCTGTCTCTCTGATGTTTTTTTCCATAAATGCCCTTGGTGAGGCTCCTTCCCAGACCGAAATCTCTGAATGGCGAAGAGAGGGCGAAAAAGGGAATCCGGTGGCGGCTTATAATCTTGGATTGATGTATGCCAAAGGTGACGGGGTCAGGCAGAACTATTTCGAAGCACTGAAGTGGTACCGTATTGCTGCGGATAAAGGAGATATTTCTGCACAATTCAACCTCGGTATGCTGTACAGGGAAGGTCAGGGGGTGAGACAGAACTTCACGGAAGCAGCCCGGATATTCAAGGGTATTGCCGAGAAGGGTTTTCCCGAAGCACAGAATGAACTTGGTATGATGTATGAAAAAGGGCAGGGTGTTCATCAGGATTATGACGAAGCATTGAAATATTATCGTATGTCGGCAGCTAAAAAATACGCCAAGGCACAGTATAACCTTGGTTCTGCATATGAGAGCGGCCGGGGAACAAGGCAGGATATGAAAGAAGCGAAAGAGTGGTATGGAAAAGCTTGTGATAACGGTCTTCAGCAGGGTTGTGATGCATATCGCAGACTTAACGAGTCGGGACATTGAGTGGTTCAGGTATTGTCACGGCTTAGATAATTTTCCCGATACCTGAAATCCGGGTTTCTGCCGAACAGGGGTTTCAGTTTTGTAGATGCAGTTCCCCCGAAGGGAAGAAAAGGCATATCAACAAGCAGCTTTGCAACTTCTTGCACGGGAAGGGTTGATGAAAACAACCGGTGTACAGGGGGAAGAAAAAATGATACATCGGATCGCTTCCCTGAAATAAAGGAAACATTTTGCAGAGAAGCAGGCAGAAGGCCCTCATCTCCGGAAGTGACAATCGTATCAGCAAAGAATAATGGCTGTTTTCCGGTAAAAGGGGCAAAACAGAGTGCCAGAGATTTTGTTTTGTGAGGATTGAACACAGAATCATCGGGAATTTCATACTTTGGCTGTCAACGGTCCTTTGGAATGATCTCAGGGAAAAAGAACACTCGGTCGAAGTTCAATTTCCTGTGATCACAGAATTTTGAAAAAAAGAAATGGCGAATTCGAAAGCCTGGAAATCAAAAAAAAACCTGACTGAACAGCAATTTCCCAACGGCTTGCCATGCCAGCCGGAAAGCATAGCGATACTCGCAAGGGAAAGATATGGTGATGTAATACTGATGACTCCGCTGATAAAGACCCTCCGGCAGGAATATCCCCAACTTTCTATATACATTATTGCATTTAACCAGATCATTTTTGATTTTTTCAGCACGGATGTCAATATCAAGGCCGTTTTTCATGTAAAAAGAAACATTGCAAAATATCTTGCGGAGCTTCTCCCGAAGAAATTCGATATCCTCTTCAATCCAAAAAACCATCATTCAACAAGTTTTTACCTTCAGTCCCGGTTTATCCGTGCAAAGTACAAGGTCGGGCATCGCAACACGAACCATGACGAGATTTACGATTCCCTCATCGACCTTGCACCCGGTACCCATGAATCGTCAAGAAACCTTTCACTTCTTGAAGTGCTAGGTAAAACCAGTATCGAGCCATGCAGGCCCTATATTCCTGAAATGCCGGTCTCGGATGATATGTCGTCATTTCTCGATACTGTCCACAGCGGCAGGTTCACAGGGATAAACATAAGTGCCGGTGCGGCCGGCGGCCATCGCTCTATTGAACAATGGTCGGAGTTCGTCCGTAATTTCCCTGAAGAACGGTTCATTATTTTTTCTTCAAAGGCTGATACTGGCGAAAAAAGAACCCTTGAGAAGCTTCATGAAAACATCCTGCCTTCCCCTGCTACGAATAATCTTTATGAAGTATGGAAAGTTGTTGAAAAGCTCAAGCTGCTTGTTACTCCAGATACCTCGCTCGTGCATGTAGCATCCTGCTCCGATACACCAGTGATTGCCCTGTACCGGCACAATCCGGCCGACAGTATAGAATTTTCACCTCTGAGCTCACTTCAGGAAGTTCTAGTTTCATCGACTCAGGACGTGGCAGATATAGAAAACGGAAAGGTAGCCGCCGCGGCCGCACGGATGCTTGAACGACTTCGTACAATGGCAGAAGCAAGTGATACATGTACAGGGTTGACAGCTTCTCGGTAAAGCTTCACGGAAGAGGATTTTAAGAAACATCAAGGTCGTTTTAAACGGAATCCGGTCACTGTTCGTGATAAAGTAGAGCACTTCAAGCTGAACCGGTCCATGATCCGCTATTTCCCGGCATTTTCAGAAAGACGGTTAAGTCATTGCGGGATATGGATTTTGATCATCAGGATCCGCTAAAAGGCTGGTGGTTGTCAGTCTTTTCTGTTTCAGGGTTTTTTGAAAGCTGAAACAAAGATGGGTAAAGTATTTTCCTATCGATTTCGGCTGCCATCTATACCTGTGACATTTGAGCTTGTGAAGGCATTCAGATGGAAGCTGTTGATTAAGAACACTGCAGGTTTGATGTAATTCACGTAAGAAGTGAGTGATGCAATTCATGTAAGGATCTTGTTCCAGCGTCCGTTAAGTTCCGTAACTTATTGATTTATATTATCATGTTATTTGCGAACAAACAGGTTTTCATAACTATTTTATTTCATGGATTTATCGGTTTAAATACGCGTTATTTGTTATTTAAACAAGTTTTAATTATTATCAATTGTAAATTTTTGGTTACCTTGATTCAGTTGCCTGTCGTTTTACAGTTGTATTCAATGACAGTACTGCAATAATACTTGGTAGCTGTATTCAGGTATTGAAGTATTCAGGGTATTCTGATACATGCTTTATCATGCACGAACTGACGATTTCCACGATCTGACATTTACCATTGATATTTCGAACTGTTCCCGATGTGATCATCTTCTTTTGTTTTCGCATGTTCTGAATGCGTAGCGGGTTTAATTTTCTTTATTTTTCAACATCGTCAATAGTAGGGGGATAGTTATGAAAAGATCACCTTTCTTTCTTTTTATGGCCCTGATGTTGTCCATTTTTTTATGGAACAACGATGCATCGGCCATTCCTGCATTTGCGCGGAAATACCATACGGCTTGTTCCACCTGCCATCTTGCTTTTCCTGTCCGGAACGCGTTTGGTGAGGCTTTCAGGAACAACGGCTACCGTTTTCCGGACAGCACCGATGAAGAGATGGTCAAGGAAGAACCGATAAAACTCGGTTCGGATAACTACAAAAAATTGTTTCCCCAGGCAATCTGGCCATCCGACATACCGAACATGCCCTCTTTCGGTCTTCTCGCAAAAGTCGACGCCTCGTTGCCGAAAGACCGTTTTAGCGGCAAGTTCAAGAATTCCCAAATCGATGAAGAGCTCGATATTTTCTTTGGTGGAACGATTACAAACCAGATCAGCTACATCGGCGATTTATCGGTTACTCCCGACAATACAACCCTTGGACGCATATTGCTTCTCTGGACGTTCAAACCAGGTATAACCATGGCAATGGGCACGGTCGGTTTCCCGGAACAGTTCGACCTCATATCAACCCATTCTGGCAGCGATCCGAACGGTTATGCTGCTCAAATGCCGAATCCAAACAAGGGTATCGAATTAAGATTTACAGGGAATTTTGAAAAAACGGGGGGATATGCTCTTGTCGCCGGTGTAGGCCGGAATTCCCAGACAGACGGCGCTGCCCCGCTTGTTCCTCCAGGTGGTGAACCGGGAGGTTCGTTTATCGATACGAAGTATGTGAGGGCCGCTGTCAAGATAGGCGGCAGCGGATTGCTGAGCGGTTCCGGAGGTGAACTTGGGAACCAGTATATCGGTCTTGACAATTCGATCACGATCGGTGCCAATTTCTACAATTCTACCCATGGCGGTAATGTCAATGCGGCCGATTATACCTATGGCCTTACCAAGACAGCATATTCCGGCGATGTGAGAATCAATTACGGCAACATGCGCCTTGTTGGTCAGTATGCTCATTTTGTTGAAGTTATCGATCCCGCTACCGGATGCGATTACGGCAGCAGGGATGCGGTTTCACTTGAAGGCGATTACTGGATTTATCCATGGCTTTTCGGTGTTTTCCGCTACGAACATCTGAAGGACAATTTCAATGGAGAGTACACCAAACTTATTCCCGGAGTCGGTGTTCTGTTGAGACCTAATGTCAAGATGGGTATCCAGTATGTGGCGGTAACGAAAAATACCTTTACAGACCCGTTTGATATATATATGCCTGAAAGTTCCTGGAATCTTTATACCCAGATTGGTTTTTAGCGAGGCAGTCGGTTTTCAGAAAAATCTTTCGATGAATCTGGCACGGTGTGCATTCCATAAATCTATATGTGAGTGCACACCTTTTTTATAATGTTTACGATTAACAATCGTGACTTGCATTGTCCTGTTTTCTGCATGTTGTTTTTCGATTTGCAGAAGCACTGCAGGTACAGTTCAGGTTTGTCTGCTCAAATTCCCCAATGAAGAAATTGTTATTTGTTAAATACTAAAAATATTGAACGAGGAGGTTGAAAATGGTTAAAAGCTTGTCACGGGTTACGAAAACAGCTTTATTTATTACAGGTTTCGGTCTGATTGCATTGAACGGTTATTGTAACGGCACGATAACCGGTGTTATCGAGACAGACTTAGCAAAGAATAAAAAGGATGTTGTGGTTTATCTGAAAAATGTCGGAGTGCCTGTAAAACCGCGCACTGTTTCTGTTGACCAGCACCATATGTTGTTCAATCCCAGAGTGATTACCGTTCCGGTTGGTTCAACCGTCGAGTTTACCAATCATGATAAAATCTATCACAATGTCTTTTCCATAAGTGACCCGAAAAAGTTCAGCCTCGATACCTATGCGCACGGTTATTCGAAAAAAGTTACATTCGACAGACCCGGAGCTGTCAACCTGCTCTGTCATGTACATGCTGAAATGTCTGGTTGGGTTATCGTTACGCAAAATCAGTACGCTACCGTGTCCGAGCATGACGGGGAATTCAAGATCCAGGATGTTCCTGCAGGAACATATGAGGTAGGAGTCTGGAGCGAAACACAAAAACCGGTCGGGAAAATAACAGTGACGGTAAAAGATGGTCTGACCACGGAAACAACTATCAAATTGGGTAATTGACAGAAATTTTATTGTTTGTTCGTTTTCTTGATGTTGTTCGAAAAGCCCGATATAAAGCGGGCTTTTTTGTTATTCGGAGCAACTGGGTTGCATTTGATATATTATCTTCTCTCATGGTCATATAAGCAGTATACCATGTCATGGTTGTCAGGAACCATATCATATCTGATCTATAAATTATGCAGGTTATTGTCTTTGAAGATACCAGGGTCAACGAACTGAAACCACTCGTCAATCTCAAACCTGTTTTCGGGCTCGTTACCGGATTTCGTACCCTTCAGCAGAAGTTCGAACAATCGATCGGGAGGGAAGTGATACTCAGCTATCATCTTCGCCGTTATCTGGCTCCAGTCTTTGCCGAGCAGCATCCATCATTGATCGTGAACCGCCTGCAGGAAGATGATGTGCTTCTTGTCAACGGCCGTCTTGTGAGTACCGGGGAAATATCGAGGATGGTCAACGAAGATTCCTTCGAGCCGGGAAAAGGGTACATGCAGGGAGACAATCTGCTGTTTGCGAGAGTCACGGCTGATGCCTTGTCAGGAGCAGAGGACGGGACAATGCCGGATATGATCGATACAGCAGTGCTTGCGGAAAATCTTGCACTTGAGAAAGTCGTGGGATTCCGTATTGTGGATAATATCTGGGATCTGATCGCTTTTCATCCCGATGAGCTTCTTCGGGATGCGGAGAATCTTGAACTTGGACGTCATGAAGGGGAGGTTCACGCTTCTGCCGTTATCGTCAATCCTTCAAATGTCTATATCGGTCCGGGAGCTGTTGTTCGTGCCGGAGCAGTGCTGGATGCTGAAGAAGGGTTCGTTGCTCTTGACGCGGGAGCTGTTGCCGATCCGCACTCTCTTCTTATGCAGAATGTTTATCTCGGACCGCGTTCGAGGGCTAAATCCGGCGCAAAAATTTACAGCAATGTGTCTATAGGCAATGGTTCGAAAATAGGAGGTGAAGTAGAAGACTCGATTATCGAACCTTATGTAAATAAGCAGCATGACGGTTTTCTCGGGCATTCCTACCTTTCTTCATGGTGCAACCTCGGTGCGGGTACAAACAACAGCGACCTGAAAAATAATTACAGCGCTGTCAGGATTATGCTCACCGGGCGTGAAAGGATGACCGGGCTGCAGTTTCTGGGTCTCCTTATGGGTGAGCACAGCAAATGTTCGATCAACTCGATGTTCAATACGGGAACCGTCGTAGGCACCGGTGCCAATATTTTTGGTGGCGGGTTTCCTCCGAAAGAAGTACCTTCCTTTTCGTGGGGCGGCAACGGCGGGTTCGAACCTTACGATATCGATAAAGCCGTTGAAACCGCAAGGAAAGTTATGGAGCGCCGTCAGGTCTTCATGAGCAGCGCTTATGAAGAGATGTTCCGGTTCGTTGCGGGAACGGATGGTATGGGGCGGATTCTTACTTAATGTTTCAGTATTCATATTCATGATATTTGTTGTCGATAATTATGACTCTTTTACCTATAACCTTGTTCAGTATATAGGCGAGTTTGGAGAAAAAGTCGAGGTATGCCGCAATGACGAGTTGACTCCGGATGAGATTATTGCGCTTGCACCTGAAAAAATCGTTATTTCACCAGGCCCTGGAACACCTGACGATGCCGGAGTATCGATGCAGCTGATTCATGCCGTGAAGGGGAAAATTCCCCTGCTCGGTGTCTGTCTCGGACACCAGGCAATCGGTGCGGCTCTTGGAGGAAAGGTCGTCAGGGCGGCGAATATCATGCACGGCAAGACATCTCTTGTTTTTCATGACGGCAGCGGAATTTTCAGGGATGTGGACAATCCGTTTGTGGCAACGAGGTACCACTCACTTGTTGTAGAACGTGATACGCTTCCAGAGGAGCTTACAGTCCGGGCATGGGCGGAAGACGGCGTGATAATGGGGATGGATTCCGTGGCGTTAAAGCTGTATGGTGTGCAGTTTCATCCTGAATCCATCATGACTGCCGAGGGTAAAAAGATTATCAGAAATTTTCTCGAGCTGTAGCAACCGGCAGAAGAGCCTATGGATATTTACCGTCAACCTTCCGGGAAAGACCGGGATAGTTTGAAGAAATCCGCACCCAGACTGCCGGTTTCAACCAGGGAAAGCGATTTCATGGTAGATGGATGGAGGGTATTCAAGATCATGGCGGAATTTGTCAGCGGTTTCGAGATGATGTCTGATGCAGGTCCGGCTGTTACGGTTTTTGGTTCGACAAGAGTTCACGAGGGAAGCCCTGAGTATATGCTTGCCGAAAAGCTTGGAAGCCTGCTCGCTGCAGAGGGATTTTCAGTGATTACCGGAGGTGGTCCCGGAGTGATGGAGGCGGCGAACAAAGGAGCTCAAAGCGCAGGCGGGGTATCTATCGGTTTCAATATCAAACTTCCCAATCAGCAGCATCCGAATAAATTTATCGATTACGGAAAGCTGGTAAGTTTTCAGTACTTTTTTGTCCGCAAGGTCATGTTTGTCAAATATGCCCAGGCTTTCATCGCTCTGCCGGGCGGTTTCGGCACGCTCGACGAGGTGGCGGAAGCCATTACGCTTATACAGACAGGAAAAAGCGAACGGTTTCCGGTCATCTTGCTGGGAAAAAGTTACTGGGAAGGCTTTTACCGCTGGATTTGCGATACCATGTTCCGTGAGAAGGGTTATATAAATGAAGATGATCTTGGATTCATCCATCTTGAAGACAACCCTGAAAAAGTGATCACGATCATCAGGGAATTTTATCCGGAAGGGTATACCCTGAATTTTTGATGTTTATTTTCTGAAAGCTGCCGGTCTGCCTGAACCATTCCAACAGAACTCGTTGTTCCTCTGCCGTAAATCTTGCTCCCGGATTCCAAAAGTAATAGCACCACTGATGATCATTTCCGTGTTGAATCACATTTCTGATTTTGTTGAACTCCTGATTGCTGTCCGTCTTTGTTGCCTTGCCCAATATTGAAAAATTCAGGGCATGGCGACCCGAAGCGACTTTCCAGGACGCCAGCCATGATAACGGTGCTATGTATGCAATTCCGGTCCAGTTTGTTTCAAAGGAATGGCAGTCGTAGCAGGCTTTTTTCAGGGGTTTTTTTACCGTTTCGGGTGCTGCTATATCTGAAACGGTGTTCGGATTTATGCGGTTCAGTGGTATGAATTGCATGAGTATCAGTAAAAAAATTGTCCAGCTGGCAATTGTTTTTATTGAAAGATTCATTATTTCCTGTATTGTTAAAGTTCACTTTGTTAACTTTTATAGTTCTGAAAACGTTAAAACTACAAAATCGTGATATTTCCCTGTGAAAAAGCGGTATGGTACTATCTGCCCCAGATAAGGGCCGATATGGCCATCGAGCTTGTAAAATCCGGATTATCCCAGTCCCAGACAGCTAAAAAACTCGGAGTCACTCCTGCGGCCATTTCCCAGTATATCCATAAGAAACGAGGTATTCAGTCGCCGAAAAGCAAGACTTACCGGCAGGATATCAAAAAAGCAGTCAAAAAACTGTGTGATGACGCTCCTCCGGATGAACTTCGTCAGATGGTCTGCGACTGCTGTCATCTGTTGCAGAAAGAAGCCGAGGAAGATATATGCGGTAAGTAACCTGTCCATCCATACTGAATGTTCTTGTTGCCGACTTGTTCCGGTAAACCGGTGCGGGAACAGACATGATGTGCAATATGTTGCTCCGGTCACTTTTTTCATGTCCGGCCAGTCTATAATTCGACAACGATATGCTGTTCGGTTGAATAACCGCTCAACTGGTTTTTCAGCATGTCGATCAACTCCATTCCGTATTTGTTCAGAAAATAAAAAATATTGATCAGCCTTTCCTGTGGTATTCCTTCGGGAAAAAGGGCTGTTTCAGCTTTCCTGATCTGTTCGAGCAGTTCCTCGTTTTTCCTCCTGCTTGCTTTCCGCGTTTTCTGCTCGACCGTTTCCACGATTTTTTCCCCCTGAACCGTTGCAGAGGCAAGCAAAGGTTCAAGGGTTGGATCGATTTTGATCAGTACCGGCTTGAGCGCATCAAAAGTTTTTCTGATCTCTTCCTTTGACTTTTCGAACAGGGTTTCAAGTTCAGGGTTTTCAGCTATGCCCGCTGCATTGTTCTTCAATTGCTCAAGGTTACTGAATACCGAATGGTAAATCTGCTTTCTTGAGAATCCGGGTCTGCCGGTAACTTTCAGAAGTTTATCCATTATCCGGCTTATTTTCGGTTCGACAAGCGTAAAGCTTCCTCTCGGGATCACAAACGGCATGTTGAGACCGAAATGCTCGTAATTTTTCCGGTACTGGGCCAGGTAGCTTATTTCCCCAGGTCCAGCAATGGTTGCAAAGACCGGAAGGACGTAATCCTGTACAATCGGGCGAAGTACCACATTGGGGCTGAATCGTTCAGGATGGTCCTGGCAGAGTTCGAGTATCTGGTGCCTGGAATAAACCTGCTTGTCAGGCAAGATCTGATAAACATTATCCGAAGAGTGTTCAATTTTCTGTCGTTGACCGAGATGGTTGATATAAAAGAGATTCACCGCTCTCGGTTTCGTCTGGGCCGCATATCCGAGGGTTTCCATTTTTGAACTCTGCTCGATCACATTGTAGGAAGATGCCGGTGATGTCGAGAGCTCTTTCATGAAAACAGGGCAGGCAAGCTGTTTGAATTCCCGGTCGTGGCTTGAAAGGAGTACAATCGGCAGTTCCCTGAACAGCCTCATCATGGTTCGGGCGAAGCTCATTTCGAAGGTGCTGCCGGGACAGTAGCATTCTCTCAGGATGTCCGAGATTGTCTCCTTGTGGACAGAATCCGGCAGAAAATTCAGAAAATTTGAAACGGTAGAGCTGATCTCTTCATCAAAACAGGTATTTGCAACCATCTGGTCAGGAAGGCGCCTCGGTGAATCCGGCTTGAAGTGAACGACCCTGTTTTCGGAAAACAGGGCAGTGTGTGCCGACTCTTCATAGTCGTGGTCTTCTCCTTCAAGCCAGAAAACGGGCACGAAATCATACTCGGGGAAGATGGCTTTCTGGTGCTCGGCAAAAACAACGGCCGTGAGCGCCTTATAAATGGTATAGAGCGGTCCGGTGAAAAGTCCAAGCTGCTGTCCAGTAACGATCACCATACATTCAGGCGAACGGAGTTTTTCAATTTCCCGAAGATGAAGCTCCGTACACCCGAACTGTGTGTTTTGTCTGCTGAGAATCCTTATCAGTGCTTCCCGGTCAAATTTCCTTGTTCCAAGCGAGCCAAGCTGCCGGTAGTAATCCGCTTCCCTCTGGATATCGAGATGAAAGCAATCGTTCATCAGCGCTGTGCGTTCAGAGCCTTCCGAAGTGTAGTCACGGAATAGTCTTGAAAAGCCTTTCCTGGGGGTCAGGATCGTTTTATAATCGAGAAGGAAGGTGTTCACGCTATTGTCTCAGAGATTCCAGGTTTTAAGGGTGCCGATAAAGCCGTGATTGGTCAAATCACAGGAAAGCGGGGTAACGGAAACGTAGTTTTTCCTGACGGCAAATTCATCCTTGTGCAGCTCATTGTCAAGCAGCATGAGTGTGCCGTTCAACCAGTAGTAAGGATTTCCGTACATATCGTTCCGTTCAATAGCGTTTTCCTCCCAGCGCGATCGTCCCTGTTCCGTTATGACGACACCTGCAATAGCGGATTCGGGAACATTCGGAATATTGACGGAAAGAACGGTATCAGGCGGAAGTCCATCTGTCAGAACCTTTTTCGCAAGTTTACGGGCAAATTTTCCAGCAAAGGTGAAATCGGCATGTTCATAGGTTGTCAGGGAAAAAGCGAGCGAGGTGATCCCCTGAAGCGCACCTTCGAGTGCCGCAGCCACTGTTCCGGAGTATAAAATGTTCGTCGCCGTATTGCTGCCATAATTGATTCCGGAAACGATCAGATCCGGTTTCGCAGGCAGGATGTGGCTCAGTGCAACCTTGATGCAGTCGACAGGTGTTCCTGACACGGTATAGCCGAAAAACCGGTTGTTTCTTGAATATTTCCTGATCCTCAACGGAACACCGAGTGTCATGGCATGGCTCATGCCGCTGTGAGGCTCTGCAGGTGCCACCACGGTGACCTTGCCGATTTTTTTCATGGCTGCGGCGAGCACATGAAGTCCTTCACCTTCGATGCCGTCATCGTTGCATACAAGTATATGCGGTTTCTGAATATTGTTCACCCTTTCTGGTCAAATAATGGAGATGTTTCTGCTTACTTCCTGATGGCGTTGAAAAAATACAAAAAAGTTCTGCTCAAAAATCATGGCCGATACTGAAATAAAACATGGTATCTGAAAAGTGTATCGACGACGATCCGTTATCATCGGGCTGTTCAAGAAAGGCGAAAGCCTTTGAAACGGTAAATCTTGCGGGACCCAAAGGTGTTTCCCAGATCATGCTCGTTCCGACGCCATGAATGAGGTGTCTGAAGCCGATATCCTTGCGCTGTTCCCATACATTGCCTGCATTGTACTGAAGAAGGAAAGATGTTGGAAAAACAAGGGAGAATTCGGGTTTGTAATACAGGCCTAAACCCGCTGCTGCAACATTGTTGCCTTGCAATTCGCTTTCTTTGAGGCCGACAAATCTCCTGCTGTATGGTGTTCCCGGTCCTCCGAGAAAATATTTTTCCGAAAGCGGCATGTAACTGCTGCTCAATCCTAAAAGTCCCGAAATCTGCAGTGTGGTCGTGTTTCCAAGGCGGATATTCTCTTCATGGTTGCCGGTGACCTGCCAGAAAATGTCGTTGTCATTGAAAACGGTTGGAGTAATTGCATATCTAAGGTTAGTATAGCTGCCAGAGGTCGGCAGTTCGGTATTGTTTCTCGAATCAAGGGTAAACTGTGTCCCGAAGGAAAACAGATTGTATTCAGCTGTTTTCAGTGGATTCAGGTCTTTGCGGTCAATGTAAGACTGAGCATTCTGCAGCGTCATGTCGATAACGAACTGTCCGTTTTTTCTGATCCTTGTCCCGAAAGCCGTGGTAAATCCGTATCTCTGGATTCCGTAACTCCCTGAGTTTTCGGGCTCGGTCGGAAAGAATTGCTTCGAAAACAGCAGGTCACGGGTTTCGAATACATGCTGGTCAAAAAAGAGCCTCGATGACATGGTAAAATGGGTGGAACCGATGCGCGGTGCGTTGTATTCGAGGTTCAGAAGGCTGCTTTTTCTTCCGGCTTTTATCCAGCCGCCTACCGAATTGGTTGTTCCTGCAAGATTTTCATTCCTGAAATCGAGGAGAAGCTGGGCATTATAGGTTTCATCATATCTGAAGCCGGCCCGGAGTACCGATTCCGGTTTTTCGTTCAATGTAAATTTAAGTGTGTTGTTTGCCCCACGGTCATTTTTTCCTTGTGGTTCCTGGGAAAGTGATACCCTGTTGAATACTCCTGTTTCGTAGAGGTTGTCTATCGATTCTTCGGCTTTTTTCAGACGCAATACCCTTGTGGTATCGATTTTTACTTCCCTTCGGACAGGGACCAGCGCAGTTTTGTTCCTGTCCCTGACAATCTCGATAGCGTCAGGTTTTCCGGAAGAGAGCCTTATGTCGAGAACCCCGTTTTTAATGGAAACATTTTCGATATTGACAAGACTCAATCCTTTGTCACGGTATTTTCTGACAAGGGATTCAAGAGACCTTGTTCCCGAGGTGTTAGTATAGAGCTTTTCTTTTACCGGCAGGAAACAGGATTCGATTTCTTCAGCCGATATTTCCCCGAAAGGCCCTCCGGTAACGGAAATTTTCGAAATCCTTTTCAGTGGCTCAAGATGGAAAACAGCTGTTTTTTGCTGTTTGTCCAGTTCGACGTGTGCCGATGTGAAAAGGTCTGTAGCGAGCAGTTCCTCCAGGATTTTCCCGGCATTGTCCGAGTTGCGGATTATGCCCGAGACGATACGGTAATGTTCTTGGTATTCAGGATTTTTGTCAGGGAACTCGATTTTTTTTGTATAGCCTCTGATCGGAATGTTCTGCTGATTTCCGGGCTCGATACTGCGCTTGATTGTACCGGCAAGCAATTTTCCTTTGGAATAGCCGGAATTCACCAGGGATTTGACATCCGAAAAGTCGGTGGCTTTGTGCTCATTGAGATCCGGGGTGATGACGATATCCGCTTTTTCGAGTTGTGAAGGGTACTGGAGTTTCGTGAGGATGGTCATGGTTTGATCGGCCGCTTTCCAGGGAATATCGAGTTCTCCGCTTGAAGAGTACATGCTGCCGTGCGTGTCTACAGCGATTTTGTATTGCACATTGGCATTGTTCAGTTCGTCTACCGGCAGGTTTGCGACAAGTCCGCCGTCGACCAGGTCGTAACTGTCTCGTTTGACGGGTTCGAAAAGCACGGGAATGGTACTGCTTGCGAGCATCGCTTCGGAAAGTGAGCCGTTTGTGAGCGTGATCCTTTTGCCCGAAACTAGGTCGGTTGTAACTGCCCTGAAATTGACGGGAAGGTTTGAAAATGATCCGGTATTCCGGTAGATGCTGTTAAGAGTCAGCAGATCGAGCGTGCTGGTGAGGGCCTGTGCGGAGCCGAGAGATTTCGGAAACAGCAGCTTCAGTTTATCGAAACGGATGGCAAAAGTTGCACGGTCCCTGATTCGCTGCTGCTCGAGGAAAATGTTCGATCTCGAATAATCATTTCGTAATGAAACAATGGATTGCCAGGGAAGCCCTGACGCGATTTTTTCAAGTTCCTCGGCGGAATAACCGCAGCTGTAGAGGCCTCCTATCACGGCTCCCATGCTTGTTCCGGCGATATAATCGATAGTTATGCCTTCCTCTTCAAGTGCTTTCAGAATACCGATCTGCGCAAGTCCGTTTGCACCGCCTCCGGACAGTGCAAGACCTACACTTTTTCTGGCAGGTCTCATATAGGGCCGCAGTGCCAACCGGTGAAAGGGGAGCTTGAGTGTATCCGGATAAATAACTGTTTTCCGGGAAGATTGGGCAGCATAAGCCGATGCCGTTATTTCCGGCAGAAGAGCTGTCATGAGCAGTGCCAGACAGAGAATGAATCTTGCTTTCATCTATAGAATAGCGAGCGGTTCATGAGCTGAAAAGAACCATTATTTCTTTTGTTAACGTCCCGATTTCATTATGGAACGGCGTTATTACTCCGGCGATTAAAGGAATTAATCCTGGTCACCAGCAATAGATCCGATTTTGTCATTCCAAGTCCGAAGCAGCCGGCCGAAGAATCCGGAAATTCTTGTATAGTAATAAAATGGATTCTTCATTCCGCTACGCTTCATTCAGAATGACAGACTCGTTACATGGATTTCCTTGCGACTTATTGTTGACGGAGTATTAAATACATAGGAGACGTTCTAAACATCAGCCGTTCCAAATCCGGTACGTCTCCAGGTTTTGGCATTGACGGGTTTTCATAACGTTTGCATGAAGCAGAAACTACCCGTCGAAGACTGCTTTTGATATCTCGTTCGGACTTTATATCTTGACCCGTAATGTATAACCTTTAGTCCTAATTGTGAAAATGGCCTGGTTTAAACGGGTAAAGCCTTCCATTCGTACGACCGACAAGCGTGATACGCCTGAAGGGTTATGGTGGAAATGTGACGAATGTAGTGCAATGTTACACAGGAAACAGCTTGAAGATCATTTCTATACCTGTTCCCAGTGCGGTTACCATTTCAGGATTTCTCCCTACAAATATTTTTCGATCCTGTTCGACGAAGATAGATACGCAGAATTTGACGATAATCTGAGAACTGCGGACCCTCTCGGTTTTGTAGATACGAAAAAATATCCTGACAGGGTCAATGAGATCATAGAAAAAAGCGGTAAGACGGAAGCCTGCCGAAACGCCTGGGGAGATTGCGGAGGGCAGGCTCTGGTTGTTTCAGCAATGGATTTCGGCTTTATCGGCGGTTCCATGGGATCTGTCGTCGGTGAGAAAATTGCCCGTGCAGTCAACAAATCTCTCGAGCTCAACGCTCCGTTGCTGGTGATTTCACAGACAGGCGGAGCCCGAATGATGGAAGGGGCATTAAGCCTCATGCAGATGGCCAAAACCTCTGCAAGGCTGACCCTCCTCAGCCAGAGGAAACTGCCGTTCATCTCTCTCATGACCGACCCGACGATGGGCGGTATCAGTGCATCATTTGCAATGCTTGGCGACATCAATTTGAGCGAACCGAAGGCTCTGATAGGTTTTGCAGGACCGAGGGTGATCCGGGATACCATCAAGCGCGACCTGCCCGAAGGTTTCCAGCGAGCGGAATTTCTTCTCGAACACGGATTTGTTGACTGCATCGTGCACCGGAGGGAACTGAAGAACCAGCTTGTCCGGATTCTCGGGATGCTCCGGGTCTAAAGCCAGCCGAGCGCTGACGACGTAACCGGGAATTGTCCGATGAATATCTTTTTTATTTCGAGGGCGATATCCCGGTGTTCCTTCTGTGTGCTGCTGTCCGTTCTCACCTCGAGGTAATGTATCCAGCTTCTTACGCTTCCCTTCATATAGAGCTTTGTCCGGGTGCCAAGCGGAAGCAGCATCCTCGCGCATTCTTTCGCTATACCTTTTTCAAGCGCCTCATTGTAAAGGTCAAGCGAAAGACGAGAGATTTCAGCCTGGGCATCGTCAAACCATGAAACGGTCGTTTCATCGAGGTTTTCCAGTGAATTCTGGCGGTTTTTGCTGTCCTGGCCTCTTGGCGTGTAATGCTCTATCTCCAGCGCCTTGGCGTAACGTTGCGAGAATTCCTGGAACTGGAAACTCCGGTGACGCAGGATCTGGGGTGAAATAGCTCTCGATGTAACGATTTCCACGGTCATATCGACCATCTCGAAGACACTCCAGTGCTTGTTTGCAATGCAGTAGGTCAGAAGTTTTTCATAATCCGGCGTTTCCTGGTGGGGGCTCGATACCCTCGCACAGTAAGCCATGAGCCCTTCCGGAGTCAGCGTTTGATTGTCTATTGAGATGATCGGCGATGTGACCGAGATGAGGCGTACCTGCATGTTCAGGATTGTTTTGGTTCAACAGGGATGAAATATACTCAAATCAGGGTTTTTCTTTTCCGCGATTGTCCGTGGAAAGCCTCTTTTTTTTATGAATTGAAACCATGGTTCTTGATTTGTTGTTATCACTATGTATTTTAAAAATCTGAAAGTTTGAGGGTATCGGGAGCACAGTGTTACGCTTTTCTTCTGTTGCCTGTGTGAATAATAAAAGAATGGCTCAGCAATTTAAACGACATCGCAGCTATGGCTAATATCAATTTCGGTTTCGAGCACCATGCAAAGAAAATGTATTCCGGTGCTATAGAGCAATCCATCAACAGCCAGCTTGTTCCCATGGTTATCGAAACTTCCGGAAGAGGGGAGCGTGCTTTCGATATTTTTTCACGTCTTCTGCGTGAACGCATCATCTTTCTTGGCAGCGGCGTCGATGAGCACGTGGCCGGCCTGATCATGGCACAGCTCATTTTTCTCGAATCCGAGGACCCGGAAAGAGATATCTATATATATATCAATTCTCCCGGAGGAAGCGTTTCCGCCGGTCTCGGTATCTATGATACCATGCAGTATATCCGTCCGGATGTCTCGACCGTCTGCGTCGGAATGGCAGCCAGCATGGGCGCTTTTCTTCTTGCCAGCGGCGCTAAAGGCAAGCGGGCTTCGCTGCCTCATTCGAGGATCATGATTCACCAGCCTTCCGGCGGCGTGCAGGGTCAGGAGACCGATATCGTAATCCAGGCAAGGGAGATCGAGAAAATCCGTGTGCTTCTCGAAGAGCTCCTTGCCAGCCATACCGGCAGATCCGTGCAGCAGGTGAGGGAGGATTCTGAGAGGGACCGCTGGATGAACGCGAAGGAGGCGCTCGAATATGGCATTATCGACCAGGTTTTTCAGAAACGTCCGGTACCTGAAAAGTCGGAATGACGAGATACTGAACTCTGTTTTGTGTAACCTTGCCAGCTGTAACCGAATTTTTTATCATGAGCGATCAGTCCATAGCTTTCAATCTGGATAAGACCTATAACCATCAGGATGTTGAGGAACGGTGGCGGAGCACGCACTGGGAAGCTCTCGGTATTTTTCATGCCGAAAGCTCCCGTGTCGCCGAAGAGGGAAAAACTCCCTACACGGTTCTCATGCCTCCGCCCAATGTGACAGGCAGTCTTACGCTCGGTCATGTTCTGAACCATACCCTGCAGGATATTTTCATCCGCTACAGCCGTATGCAGGGAAGGGAGTCCCTCTGGCTCCCCGGAACGGACCATGCCGGCATTGCGACGCAGACCGTGGTCGAACGGAAACTGAAAAAGGAGGGAGTGACACGCCATGATCTCGGACGCAGGAACTTTCTCGACCAGGTCTGGCAATGGCGTGAAGAGTATGGCGGCCTTATTCTCAAGCAGCTCAGGCGGCTCGGCATCTCCTGCGACTGGCGGCGCAATCTTTTCACGATGGATGAAAGCGCCTCGAAAGCGGTCATCAATGCTTTCATCACCCTCTACCGTGACGGGCTGATCTACCGGGGTTCGCGGATCATCAACTGGTGTCCCGTTTCACAGACAGCACTCTCGGACGAAGAGGTCATCATGAAGTCCCGCAAGGACAAACTGGTTTATGTGCGTTATGCCCTTGTCAACCATCCGGGCAGCTTCATAACTATTGCCACAGTTCGGCCTGAAACCATCCTTGCCGATGTTGCGATAGCCGTCAATCCGAATGACAGCCGTTACAGCGACCTCATCGGGGAACTTGTCGTCGTGCCTGTCGCGGGTCGGCATATCCCGGTCATCGCTGATGATTACGTCGATGTGGAATTTGGTACCGGTGCCCTGAAAATAACCCCCGCCCATGACGCAAACGACTATGAGGTCGCCATGCGGCATAATCTTCCCGTCATTTCCGTTATCGGCAAGGATGGCAGGATGACCGACAGTTTCGGGTATGGCGGCATGGACCGTTTTGACGCTCGTGAAAAAATCCTCAGGGACCTCGAAGAGCTCGGTAACCTGGTCAGTGTCGAAGAGTACGAGCATAATGTCGGGTACTCAGAACGGGCGGATGTCGTTATCGAACCCTACCTTTCCGAACAGTGGTTCGTGAAGATGAAACCGCTTGCCGAAAAGGCACTGCAGGTTGTCAACGACGGCGAAGTCAGGTTCCACCCTCCGCACTGGATCAATACTTACCGGCACTGGATGGAAAACATCAGGGACTGGTGCATCTCCCGACAGCTCTGGTGGGGACATCGCATTCCTGCATGGTATGATCCTGACGGCAATGTATGGGTAGCCACAAGTTATGAGGAAGCCTGCCATCTTGCCGGGACCGACAAGCTTGTCCAGGATGAGGATGTGCTCGATACCTGGTTTTCATCATGGCTCTGGCCGCTTACCACGCTTGGCTGGACGGGTATGCACAAGGAAAACGAGGACCTGAAGACCTTCTATCCGACCGATACGCTGGTTACCGGTCCTGACATCATTTTCTTCTGGGTCGCCAGAATGATCATGGCCGGACTCTATTTCAAAGGCGATGTGCCTTTCCGTGACGTGTATTTCACCAGCATCATCCGGGACATGAAGGGACGCAAGCTTTCCAAGTCGCTCGGTAATTCGCCCGATCCACTGAAGGTCATTGATACTTACGGTACCGATGCATTGCGGTTCACCATCATCTATATCGCCCCGCTGGGCCAGGATGTGCTGTTCGGCGAAGAGAAATGCGAACTCGGCCGGAACTACGCGACAAAGATATGGAATGCTTCGAGGCTTGTGTTCATGCTGCGGGAGAAATATTTCAGTTCACCTGAGGATTTCGAAGCCTTCTACCGGGAGTTTACACCGAAGAAAGAAGCATTTTCCTTTGCCGAGGAGTGGGTTCTGATGGCAAGGTACAATGCCATGCTTGATAAATACCATACCGCTCTCGGCCAGTTCAGGGTCAACGATATTGTGAAAGGTCTTTATGATTTCTTCTGGGGTGAATATTGCGACTGGTATCTCGAATCATTGAAAGCCATGGATACCGATGGCATGGATCCGGAGCAGGGGCGTCATGCAATCGGTCTCGCTGTCCGGGTGCTTGAAGGGTTCCTGAAGACACTGCATCCTGTCATGCCGTTCATTACCGAAGAGATATGGCATCATATCATGCGTCGTCCCGAAACGGAAAGCATAGCCCTTTCTTCGATGCCTAAGGCTGATGAGGCCTGGATCACGGCAGATGTCAGCTTAAAAACCCTTCCTCAATCGGTCATATCGGAAATACGCAGTGTCCGTTCCGTTTTCGCCGTTCCGGCGGGAAAGCAGGCCACTCTGCAGATCCGCCCGGTATCGCGGGAAGCTTCCGAAGAGCTGATCGCCAATACCTGTATTATCAGCGCCCTGACAAGCTGCACCGTGGAATTTCTCGCTGACGAACCCCGACCCCAGCATGCTGCCGGTTCTGTGATCGAGGGAAATGAACTTTTCCTGCAGCTTGAGGGTTTAATATCGTTTGAAAAAGAAAGGGCGAGACTCGGGAAGGAAATTGCAAACATCACCTCTTATGTCGGTTCGCTTCAGAAAAAGCTTGGCAACAGAGGGTTTGTCGATAACGCTCCTCCTGAAGTCATAGCGAAGGAAAAGGATAAGCTCAGGGAGGCGGAAAACAATCTTGAAAAGCTCACCGGCAATCTCGCTGTTCTCGAGGATTGAAGTTGTTATGCAGTAAGCACTGATTATGTATGTCGATGTCGGTTTTTTCTCCGAGAAAATGTTTTTTTGGAAAAAAAGTGTAATAAGTGATATCTTCCGGTTTTTCTGGGTAATCGTACAAGCCGACAGGAAAAGTTTAAATTGTTGAAGTTCGTAAGGAGACGTTCTATATGAGGCAGCTTAAAATAAGCAAACAGATAACCAATCGTGAGAGCCTTTCTCTCGATCGATATCTGCAGGAAATTGGAAAATATGATCTGCTGACGGCAGAAGATGAAGTCAAGCTGACCAAGGCGATCAAGGATGGTTTTGACATGCCGGTCGATACGGTGGAATACAAGCGGGCAAAGCGGGCTCTCGACAAGCTGATCAAGGGAAATCTCCGTTTTGTGGTCTCTGTGGCTAAGCAATACCAGAACCAGGGCCTGACACTCGGTGACCTTATAAACGAAGGAAATCTCGGACTGATCAAAGCCGCGAAAAGGTTTGATGAAACACGCGGTTTCAAATTCATCTCCTATGCGGTGTGGTGGATCCGGCAGTCCATTCTTCAGGCGCTTGCCGAGCAGTCGAGGATTGTGCGTCTTCCGCTGAACCGTGTCGGCACCCTGAACAAAATCAGCAAGGCATACAGCCAGCTCGAACAGGAATATGAACGGGACCCGAATACCCGTGAGCTTGCCACTCTTCTCGACATGGATTCACAGGATGTCGCCGACACCCTGAAAATCGCCGGAAGGCATGTTTCAGTCGATGCTCCATTTGCACAGGGTGACGACAACCGTCTTCTCGATGTTCTCCAGAATGACGGCCATATGCCGGACCACGGTCTCAATCGCGATTCTCTCACGCTCGAGGTGGAACGTTCGCTTTCAGTGCTTGCCCCGAGGGAGGCTGATGTGATAAAATCCTATTTCGGTATCGGTATGGATAATCCGCTGACCCTCGAGGAGATCGGCGAGAAGTTCAAACTCACAAGGGAGCGCGTCCGCCAGATCAAGGAAAAAGCCATAAGAAGGCTCAGACAGTCGGCATACAGCAAGATTCTCAAGGAGTATATCGGCAGCTGACCGCTGTCATTTTCCTGCGAGCCTCACCTTGTCTCCGTTTGCCAGGTTCAGCGATTCCGCAGCGTTTCCGTTTCTTACCGCAATTTCAATCATGCCGCTGCTGCCTGTACAGGCAAGCGGCTGTTTGTTTTCCGCACAGCCATAGGTTTCCGATATCGATAGCGGGTCGAGATTGCCTGCAATGACCATCCATTGCTCCGGATTCCCGATCATATCGGAATCGAGAGAGGTTATCAGGTTACCGAAATGGTCTGCATAGATGATGCTTCCTTCCCACGATTTGCCATTATCCGGGCTTTTACAGGCCGGCATCTCGATTCGTTGGCAATCGGACGGATCGATCTCTGCTCCGGTCTCTTTCAGGGAAATGCCTGAAGCGAGGTGTGCGGCGACCGGTGAAAAAAGATCCCGTCCATGAAAGGTGGAACTCTGCTGCGGCAGCATGAACCGCTTTTCCATGATATGCACGCAGCGGATGATTTCCTCCTGCTCGAGGATCGGGGTAAACAGTCCGTTATCCGGGCCGATGAAGATATTCCTTGAGGTTTCGATGGCAATTGGCCTCCGCGATGTTCCGACTCCTGGATCGACCACCGATACGAAGATTGTTTTTTCAGGAAAATACCGAAAGGATTTGCCGAGCAGGAATGCCCCATGCACTATGTTCTGCGGTTCGACAGCATGCGTGAGGTCAACAATCCGGGTTTCCGGGCAGATAGAAAGGATCACACCCTTCATTTGTCCGACATAGGTATCGTTCAGTCCGAAATCGGTCATGAGGACGATAACGCACTTTTTGTTTGAGTTCATGAAGGGGGGTCAGTCCAGTGATGTTTTCAAAATTGCATATCCGATGCCGGCAAACATAATTTCGGGCAGCCAGGCTGCAAGGACCGGGTTCAGGGCGCCCTGTTCACCGGCAATGGCGAATACTTTCTGCAACCCCAGATAGAGCAGCCCGATCAGAAGAGTTATGCCGATCTCACCGGCCAGGCCTCCCCGTTTTTTTCTGGCCGATAGCGGCACACCAATGAAGACAATGATCAGTGATGCAAGCGGCATGGAAAATTTGGTATGGAACGTCACGATCGACCGTTCAAGGCCGGAGAATCCCGCTTTCTGTTTTTCATCGAGATACCGGTAATGATGAACCAGGTTCATTTCGTCAGGATTGAGATCGAGCTCCTTCAGGGAGTGAGGGGTAAACGAAAGTTTGACCGGCTGCTGCTGTATGAAACTGAAAACCTCCTTTCCAGTATTGAAGATGCGCGTGGAAACGTTTTGCATGATCCACTCGCGGGCAGCCGGATCGTAATGCAGTGATTCGGCATCGGTACGGGATACAAGGTGCGATTTATCGAGATTTTCGATAGAAACATTTTTAAGTGTTACAGCATTCTCTCCGATCATGCCGATCGATACTATCCTGTTGCCCGGTTCAAGGATATGGATATTTCTGATTCCGGCTACCGTCTGGTTTGAGTGATTGATATACTGTTTTTCAAAACTGTTGACAACGGGATAGGATGTCGGGGCCAGCCAGCATGCATTGAAGAGATTCAATGAAGTAATAATGGTTCCCCCGAGCGCAAAAGGGATGAGGAACTGCTTCATGCTCACACCGGCGGAACGTATCGCGGGAAGCTCGCTTGAAAAAGAAAGCCGTCCCGATACCAGCATTGAAGAGAGCAGGGAGCTGACAGGCGAGGTTATCAGGAATATCGTAGGAATTGAAAACAGGTAATACCTTATGATGTCGAAGGTACCCAGCTTCATATCCATGAGCTTGCCAATCTTTTCGACCATTGAAATCACTATAAAGATGGACGCAAATGCGACGGTCGAAAAAATGAATGTTCGCATGTATTGACTGAATATGTAACGGTCAAGGATCTTCATTGCATCACAGTCTTGTTCCCAGCTTCATACGGCACCCATGCGGCCTGGTTCCTGCCGGATCAATAACCGAAAACATCTTCCAGGCTCAGTTTTTTCACTGCCCCGTATCGTCGAAGCGTGTCCATATCCAGATTTTCAACTTTGCCAAGTACCAGCAGGACATGTTTCCTTGTTCTCAAATGTTTTCTATGGAAACTTTCCACATCGTCAATACTCATCAGGGCGGTTTCACGGTAAATGTCTTCCCTGATATCATGGGTGTGCCCGAGCCGGACGGCTTCTTCGTAATTGAAGAGCACTTCGGTTTTGGTCAGGCGTTCGGACGAAATCTTCTGCAGGATGCCGTTTTTAGCTGAATCGAAAAGCTCCGGCGATTTCGGCAGTTCGTCGAGTAGAGCGCTGATTCCTTCGAGCGCTTCCGGCAATTTGTCTGCCTGTGTCCCGATATAGCTGACGATGTAATTGTGATCGTTTTTGCGTTTTGGTGTACGGTAGACTGAAAAAACGGAATAGGCGAGCGCTTTTGCCTCGCGAAGTTCCTGGAATACAACGGATGACATGCCTCCGCCGTAATACTCGTTGAAGAGGGTGATCATCGGCACAGCGTCAGGATTGTATGGTTCGTCCTTCGTCAGCAGGATCAGTTCGGCCTGTGTCATGTCGTAATCGACCACAAACACGAGGTTTTCATGCTGTTCAAGTTCGATAAACGCATCGGTTTCGGGTGTTGTCCTGAACGATTCCTGATAATGGCGGACGGAACGGAGGGTCGCAAGCACATTTTCTGCCGATGCAGGCCCATAATAGAGCACCCGGTGCCTGTACTGCAGGAGATCGCGGATTTCATCGAGCAGTTCCCGGGAGGTTACTGCTTCGAGTTCGTCGTTAGAAAGGACATTGGTGAACGGGGAAGACGGGCCGTATTTTCCATAACTGCTCATGGCCTCGAAAAGGATCTTTCTCTTGGCAAGTTTGGCATCGGCCCTCTCCTTCATCAGGCCTGCCTTCAGTTTTTCAAGTGCTTCTTCATCGGACCTGGCCGAGAAAAGCAGGGTTTCGAGCAGCTTGATCGCTTCGATGGAATTTTTTTCAAGTCCGGTCAGCTTCAGATAGACATAGGTATCGGATGTATAGGCTGAAAAGCTCGCACCGATTTTGTAAAGTTCCTGGTTGAATTCAGCAGGGCTCAGGCCTGTAGTGCCGAGATAGGAGAGGTAATCGAGCGCAAGATCGATTTTGCGGTTATGGTTCTTGCCGAAGTCGAAAACATAGTAGAGCGAGAACAGTTCGTTTTCCCGGTTCTGCAGATAGTGCAGTCTGATTGAGGAATTGATGTCGAAAAAGCCGATATCTTTCCGGTAATCGAGAAACGAAGGTTCGGTGGTTTCCGATTTCCGGGCAAGGATTTTCTTGGCAAAACTGGAAGAAGTGTTCCTGTTGACCGTCAGCGGAGTGATAGGCGGCTTCTGTATCTTCATCTCGCTTTCCGCCGTGCCGTGATCCTTGTATACCGCGACGTAATTGTCATGGTAGTGCTTTCGTGCAAATGCGACCAGGTCCTCTTTCGTGATTTTCGAGAGCCTTTCGATCTGAAGCACATAATTTTCCCACGACATGCCCCAGATGAAGGTATCGACGAATGCTTCCACCCTTCCCTTGTTGCTTTCGTAAAGCTTCAGCTGTTCGATTTTCAGGTCGTTGATGATGGCTGACGGCAGCCAGTCAGGAAATTTGCCTTCCTTGAGCAGTTCGATCTGCTGGAGCAGGAGTTCCCGGACTTCATCGAGGCTCTGACCTTCCCTCGGCTTGGCGCTCAGCAGGTGGGCGGAGTAATCCTTCATCATGACCGGCATGGAACCGGCGTCAAGCACTTTCTGTTCCTGGTTCAGGTTGAGGTCGATAAGACCGGCCGTCTGATTGTAAAGTATCTTGTCGACAAGGGTCAGGTAATCAGCATCGGAGCTGTTGATGCCGTCGAACCTGAACCCTATCATCAGCTCTTCCGCTTCAGGTCCCCGGACCTTGATTACAACCGGTTCTTCGATAGAATCTTCGACAGCCGGAACGAAAGCCGGAATTTCTTTCGGCTCCAGCAGTGAAAATTTCTCGTCGATCAGCCGTATCGTGCTATCTGGATCGAAATCACCGGAAATACAGATCGCCATGTTGTTCGGTACATAGTATCTGTGATAGTAGTCGATCACATTTTTGATCGACGGATTTTTCAGGTGCTCCGCCTTTCCTATCGTGGTTTGTGTTCCGTAGGTGTGCTTTCTGAAGAGTCCGGTAAATATGCTTTCCCATATTTTGCGGCTGTCGCTGTCGATGGTCATGTTCTTCTCTTCATAGACCGTTTCGAGCTCGGTATGAAAAAGCCTCATGACCGGATTGCGGAACCGCTCGGCTTCGATGGTCAGCCAATGATCGAGCTTGTTCGATGGAATGTCGTTGATATAGACCGTCTGTTCCACCCATGTATAGGCATTGGTGCCCTGCGCGCCGATCGAGTTGAGTAATTTGTCATATTCGTTCGGGACGGTAAAGCTTGCGGCAACATTGGAAATAGTGTCGATATCACGGTAGATCGCTGCTCTTTTGTCCGTGTCGGAGGTCGAACGGTACTGTTCGTAGAGTTCTGTTATTTTTTCGAGTTCGGGATGTTCCTTTTCATAATCGATGGAACCGATGGCGTCCGTGCCCTTGAAGAGCATGTGTTCGAGATAATGGGCAAGGCCTGTCGTTTCGGCAGGATCATTCTTGCTTCCGGCCCGGACTGCAATGGATGTATAGATGCGCGGTTCGTCGCTGTATGGGCTCATATAGACTGTCAGGCCGTTGGGGAGCCTGTAGATTCTTGTATTGAGGGAATCGCCCTCAACGGTCGTGTATGGAAAGGATGTGGATGTTCTCATTATATGATCAAGCTGTTAAATACCGATTCTATATTCCGGCTGTTGTCCGGGAAAAACGTCCTCGATAAGATGGTTGAGCTGGTCCCGGTTTAAAAAACTTTAATAATGGAATTTATACCGGATAATTGCAACCATATTTATCGGGTCCTGCAAAATAACCTTCAGACTTTTGCATGGCGTTCCGTCAGGCAGATAAATATTTTCATATCACAAAAACATCTGGATTCTTCACTGCGTTCAGAATGACAGGAAAAAGAGTCTGTTCCAAAAGATCGTTGATACTCTTAATCGCTGAATTAATAACATATTATCCCATTACCGGGATCCCAGAAACAGCCCCGAAGGGGCGAGATATCGATCAAAAGGGGTGCCTGCCCCGGGTTTTTTCCTGTCATCCTGAACGAAGCATAGCGCAGTGAAGGATCCATCTTCCTATAAAACGAAAACATCTGGATTCTTCACTGCGTTCAGAATGACAAGGAAAAGGAGTTTATTCTGAAAGATAGTTGATACTCTTAATCGCCGGATAAATATGTCTTACGGTTTTTCTGCCGGAGTGCTTTCAACATCATTCAACACAGAACTATCAGAGAGGATTAACAGTTTTTTTTAAATGCAATAACATCAGTTAACGGTAAAAATATAATTTGAGCGAATTATACAGGAGAAATTCAGGCTCGGAGAGATTCAAGCTTGTCAGTCCATACAGTCCTGCGGGAGATCAGCCGAAAGCCATCGAGGCGCTTACCGAAGGAGTACTTGCCGGGAATCCTTACCAGACTCTGCTCGGCGTTACCGGATCGGGAAAAACCTTTACCATATCGAATGTCATTGAGAGGGTGAACAAGCCGGTGCTTGTGATGAGCCACAACAAGACCCTTGCGGCTCAGCTATACGGCGAATTCAAGCAGTTTTTTCCGGAAAACGCCGTGGAATATTTTATCAGCTACTACGATTTTTACCAGCCGGAGGCCTACCTGCCTGCCATGGATAAATATATCGCGAAGGATATGCGCATCAACAGCGAGATCGAGCGGCTGCGGCTCAAAACGACCAGTTCACTCCTTAGCGGAAGGCGGGATGTGATCGTCGTGAGTTCGGTAAGCAGTATCTACGGCCTCGGTTCCCCTGAAGACTGGAAAGCCCAGATCATCGAAGTGCGTCCGGGAATGGAAAAAGACCGGGATATGTTCCTCAGGGAACTGATCGCTCTGCACTATGTACGCGACGATATCCAGCCGGGAACCGGCAAGTTCAGGGTGAGAGGCGATATTATCGATCTTGTGCCGGCTCACGAGGAGATTGCGCTCCGGATCGAGTTTTTCGGTTCCGAAATCGAAAGCCTGCAAAGCTTCGATATTCATAGCGGCGAGCTTTTCGGCTTTGAGGACTATGCATTCATCTATCCCGCCAGGCAGTTTGTCGCCGAAGAAGAGAAGCTGCAGCTCGCGATGCTGTCGATCGAAAATGAACTCGCGGCGCGGCTCAACTTGCTCAGGGCGGACAACCGGATGCTTGAAGCCCGGAGGCTCGAGGAACGTACCCGTTACGATCTCGAGATGATGAAGGAGCTCGGCTACTGTTCGGGAATCGAAAACTATTCCCGATACCTGTCCGGGCGCAAGGAGGGTGAGAAGCCATACTGCCTGCTCGATTATTTCCCGGAGGACTACCTCGTGGTAGTTGACGAATCACATGTGACCCTTCCGCAGATACGGGGTATGTTCGGTGGCGACCGTTCACGGAAAACCATCCTTGTCGACTACGGTTTCAGACTGCCATCGGCTCTCGACAACCGGCCGCTACGGTTCGAGGAGTACGAGGAAATGATCCCGCAGGTTATCTGTGTCAGTGCAACTCCGGGTGATCATGAACTTTACCGTTCCGGTGGCGTGGTGGTCGAACAGCTTGTCCGTCCCACGGGACTGCTCGATCCGGTGGTGGAAATCCGGCCGGTCAAGGGGCAGATCGACAACCTCATCGGAGAGATCCGCAGGCACTGTTCGAAAGGGCACAAGGTGCTTGTGATGACCCTGACCAAACGCATGTCCGAAGATCTGCACGACTTTCTCAGGAAAGCCGGTATACGTTCCCGTTATCTGCATTCCGAGATCAAGAGCCTTGAACGCATGCAGATTCTCAGGGAGCTCAGGGTCGGGGATATCGATGTCCTGGTGGGAGTGAACCTGCTCCGGGAGGGGCTCGACCTGCCGGAAGTTTCCCTTGTGGCGATTCTCGATGCCGACAAGGAAGGGTTTCTGCGCAATACCCGTTCTCTCATGCAGATTGCCGGCAGGGCGGCAAGGAATGCCGAAGGCTTCGTCCTGCTTTATGCCGACAAGGTAACACGATCGATTCAGGAGGTTCTTGATGAAACGGCAAGGCGGCGCGGGATCCAGCAGAAGTATAACGAGGAGCATGGCATTGTTCCGCGCTCGATCACCAAATCGGTCGACCAGATTCTCGATACCACAAGTGTGGCCGATGCGGAAGAACGGTTCCGCAGGAAACGCTTCGGCCTCGAACCTAAACCGGAACGGCTGCTTGCAGGCATTCTCGAATCACTTACACCGGAGGAATGTTCAGCGATGGCCGAAGAACTGAAGGTTGAAATGTATGAAGCCGCGATCCAGATGGAGTACGAAAAAGCCGCCTATCTCCGTGACGAGATCGCGAAACTTGAACAGGTCCTTCACAAAGGGCCACCTTCCGGAGAATAGATGATTTTTGATACGGTTTGTTTTTTTGAACGGAAATAGCTTTATAATTCATGATAAGGATATATGGACGGTGTGCCCATTCACAAGCAGATTATTTGATTTCACGTTGCCATGTTAGCCCAGATAGACAAAGAGCATTACAGTAAACTTCACGAAATACTGCAGCTTTCCCGCCGGAATCTCAAGAATTTCGACGAATCGCTGATTCAGCGGGCATTTTTCATGTCCTATCGTGCGCATGAAGGGGAGAAACGGGCTTCAGGCGAACCTTTTTTCTATCATCCGGTAGAAGTAGCCACCATCCTGCTCAATGAACTGCCTCTTGACGGCGTTTCGGTAGCGGCAGCTTTGCTGCACGATGTGATCGAGGACAGCGGTTACACCTATGAGGACCTTGCGGCGGAACTCGGCGCGGAAGTTGCCGACATCGTCGAAGGGCTCACGAAGATTTCCGGTATCGTCATAAACCGAGAAACCACCCAGGCGGAGGGGTTCCGGAAAATGCTGCTCTCGATGGTGAAGGATATCAGGGTCATACTCATCAAGTTCTGTGACCGTCTGCACAACATGAGGACCCTTGATTCCCTGCCCGAGCACCGCCGCCTGAAGATCGCCCTCGAGACGAGGGATATCTATGCGCCACTCGCGCACCGGTTCGGTCTCGGTAAAATGAAGGTCGAATTCGAAAACCTCGCGTTGAAGTATATCGATCCGGAAATGTACGAGTTCCTGTCGCAGAAAGTCCGTCTGAGCAGGGCTGAAAGGGTCACGTACCTCAACAAGATGATCAACCCGATCAAGGCGGACCTCGAAAAGCAGGGGTTCAAGGTCGAGGTGCAGGGCAGGGCAAAGCATCTTTTTTCGATCTACAACAAGATGCGCAGCAAGAACAAGACTTTCGAGGATATCCATGACCTCTACGGTATCAGGGTGATTGTCGATACGGAGCGAATAGCAGACTGTTTCGCGGTTTACGGTTTCATAACCCAGAAATATCCACCGGTCCCGCTGCATTTCAAGGATTATATCTCGATTCCCAAGCATAACGGATACCAGTCGCTGCATTCGGCGATAATCGGCCCGAAAGGCAACCTGATAGAGCTGCAGATCCGTACCAGGAGAATGCACGAGTTCGCGGAACTCGGTGTCGCCGCTCACTGGCGCTACAAGGAAAAGATATCGAAGGACGACGCGAATATCAACTCGTTCCTGCGGTGGGCGCGAGAACTGATCAAGGACGCCGATTCCGCGGCCGAGTTCATGGAAGGATTCAAGCTCAATCTCTACCATGACGAAATCTATGTTTTCACGCCGAAAGGCGATATGAAGACCCTTCCTGCAGGTGCGACACCGATTGACTTCGCCTATGCCATCCACACCGAGATCGGCCATGGCTGCATAGGGGCAAAGGTGAACGGCAAGATTGTCCGGCTCAACGCACAGCTCAAATCGGGCGACAGGGTGGAGATCATCACGTCTAAAACCCAGAAGCCGAAATCCGACTGGCTCAAGATCGTTGTGACCCAGCGCGCGAAGCTGAAGATACGTTCCGCCATCAATGAAGAACGCCGTATCCAGATCGAGAAAGGGCGCGGTATGTGGGAGAAGATGGTTTCCGGAACGAAACGGCTCTTTTCCGACAACGACATCATCCGTCAGGTCAAGAGGTACGGCATAAGAACCCCTGCGGATTTCTTCAGCGCCCTCGCCAGCCAGCAGATCAACGGCGAGGAGGTTATCGAACGGGTCACCAATACCCGCAAGGATGGTGAACCTGCACCGAAATCCTTCACCGAGGAGGCCCGGCAGGTTGAGGATTACCTGCACAAGGCACGCAAGGAGCAGGAGGAAGAAGGCATTCATGACAGGAAACGGGAAGACGTCGTTATCGCCGGTATGAGCAACATCGCCTATTCCTATGCGAAATGCTGCCAGCCTGTTCCAGGTGATGATGTGATCGGTTTTGTCACGGCCGACGGTGTCGTGAAGATCCACCGCAAGAACTGCGCCAATGTCAGCAACGAAAACCTCCTGAAAAGCGAACGGATCGTATCGGTTTCCTGGAACCGGAAGGTCGATACCGATTTTCTCGCAGGCATCCGGATCGTCGGAGAGGACAGGATTGGCATCACGAACCAGCTTACGGCGGTCATATCGAAGTTCGATACCAATATCCGAAGCATTTCTCTTCATGCCCGTGACGGCATGTTTGTCGGCACCCTGATGATCTATGTCCGTAATGCCGAAAAACTCGGCACACTGATGGACAAACTGAAAAAAGTGCAGGGAGTCTTTACCGTTGAACGTCTTATCAGTTGAAAAACAATTTGAGAATGGACTGCTTTACCTAAACAGAGTTCAGCGGTCCGGAATTTATGGTATAAACAGTAAAAACCTTACAGAAAGGAGCGATTCATGAAGACATCAGTTGCAAGGCTTGTTGCTTTTTTTCTTTTCATTGTCTCACTGTCCGGATGCGGGTACAACACCATGCAGCAGAACGAGGAAGCAGTGAACCGGACATGGGGGGATTTCCAGTCGCAGCTGCAGCGCCGGGCCGACCTTGTTCCAAACCTTGTCGCGACAGTGAAAGGTGCAGCCAATTTTGAAAAAGAGACCCTGACAGCCGTGATCGAAGCAAGGGCGAAAGCCACTTCCATCCAGATCACTCCCGACAAGCTCAGCGATCCAGAGGCCATGGGCAAATTCCGCGCTGCCCAGGGAGAGCTTTCATCAAGCCTTTCGCGCCTGCTCGTTGCGGTCGAGCGTTATCCCGAGCTGAAGGCGAACCAGAACTTCAGGGATCTGCAGAACCAGCTCGAAGGTACGGAAAACCGTATCAGCGTAGCCCGGCAGCGATACAATTCCGCAGTCGAGACCTTCAACTTCTCGATAAGGAAGTTTCCGAACTCTCTTACCAACAACGTGCTTCTCAATTTGAAGCCGAAAGAATATTTCAAGGCCGATGAAGCTGCGAAAGCGGTTCCCCAGGTGAAATTCTGATGACAACCGGTAAAAGTAAATTTCAGATGGGCTGCAGGTTCAATGCAGCCCTGTTTTTCATTGCAGTTCTCCTGCAGTTGCTGCCATGCGGAAATCTTTTTGCTGTTGCCGTTCCAGCGCTTACGGGAAGGGTGAACGACTACGCCTCCATGATTTCGCCCGGGGCAAGGGCCGATATCGAAGGGAAGCTTAAACAGTTCGAGCAGCAGGAGTCCACCCAGATTGTCATTCTGACGATCCCTTCGCTTGAGGGCGATCCGATCGAGGATTTTTCGATACGGGTTGCCGAAGCATGGAAAATCGGCCGCAAGGGTTCGGACAACGGCGTGCTTTTCATTGTTTCAAAGAACGAACACAAAGTCCGTATCGAGGTCGGTTATGGACTCGAAGGCCGGATGACCGATCTGCTCGCCGGCAGGATCATTCGTGACGAAGTCGCACCCTCCTTCAAGAACGGCAATTTCGACGAGGGATTTGCCAAAGGGGTTACGGCAATAATGGATGCCGTCCGAGGCGAGTACAAGGGCAAGCCCCAAAAAGAAAACAACGACAATGCACCCTCGATTCCTCTGCTTCTGTTCATCATGTTTGTCGTTTACCTCCTGAGCCACCTGTTCCGGAGGCGAGGTGGAGGCGGTTTCATGGGGCCCGGCGGAATGGGCGGATGGTATGTCGGCGGGCCAGGTGGTGGAGGCGGTTCCGACGGCGGCGGTTTCAGCGGCGGTGGAGGCGGCTTCGGCGGCGGCGGCGCGTCGGGGGATTGGTGACTGGGTAATGGGGAATGGGTAGTGGTAGGCTGGAAAACAGGACAGGGGATTGTAGCCGGTGTTAAGCTCCGTAGGAGCGAAATAATGGTAGCCCGGGGTGAAACCCCGGGTAGAGGAACAAAAAAAATGGGTTTAGCTCCGCAGGAGCGGTATATCGGTAATTTATTTATCATGTCCTGAATTCCCCAAATCCCAAATTTCGGAGACCTGAAAGAACATCTATGGAGAATCGTGATGATGAGAATTGCGGAAAAATTTCTGACCGAGGCCGAACGCAAGCAGGTCGAGGGACGGATAGCAAAAGCCGAAGAACGAACCTCCGGTGAGATTGTGGTCATGATTGCCCCGACAAGCCATCATTATCACGACGCAACCCTGCTCGGCAGCTCACTGTTTGCCGTTCTGACCGGTCTCCTGGTCTCACTGCTTTCCGGCAAAGAGCACTTCTGGTTTTTCCTTGCAGTTTTCGCAGTGTCGTTTGTCATCCTGAACGAGCTTTTCAGGCGGGTTCTGCCGCTCAAGCGACTGTTCGTGAACAGGGCGGATATGAAGGAAGAGGTCGAGGAAGCGGCCATCAGATCGTTTTACCGCAGCGGTATCAACCGTACAGCGAAGCATACCGGCATCCTTGTTTATATCTCTCTTTTCGAGCACAAGGTGCGTGTTATCGCCGATCAGGGCATCAACGCGAAGGTTGCGGAGGGTACCTGGCAGGAACTCGTCGATACCATCACCCAGGGTTTTCAGAACAGGCAGCATGCAGCAGCTCTTTCAGCTGCAATCGACCGCTGCGGCGATATCCTTGCCCCCCATTTTCCCCGCCGGGACGATGACATTAACGAGCTTTCCAATACGATCATTATCGGTGGTGTTTCAGATTGACATCAACTGTCAGAAAGATAAGTAAACCATTTTTTATACAGGTTTTCCGGGATGCAAAACAGAATCCCGCTAATTTTGTTATTTTAAAAGACAGTTACATTTTTGCAGATATCTGCGTCAGTGCAGGTTCTCCAATGCCGGCAGGGTATCTTCAGGAATGGTGGAAGGGTAGTAATTCAAAGACCGGAATGGTCTGAAAAAAAGCGTTGCCATGAAAAAAACCGCGTTGTACTCCTGGCATGAAAAAGCCGGGGCGAAAATCATTGACTTCGGGGGATATCTAATGCCGGTCCAGTATACGGGGATCATTGCCGAGCACACGGCAGTGCGAACCGCTGCCGGTATTTTCGATGTTTCCCATATGGGCAACTTTTATGTCAAAGGTCCGAATGCAAAGGAGTTCCTGCAGTCCATCACGACCAACGATCTCGGCAAAGCTGCTCCAGGCACGGCGCAGTACAATCTCATGCTCTATCCGAGCGGCGGAATCGTCGATGATCTCATCATTTATATCATTGACGACGAAACTTTTTTCCTGATCGTCAATGCAAGCAATACCGTTAAGGATTTCGAGTGGATCACGGAGCATGTCAGGTCCTTCGAGGGGGTCGAGCTCGAAGATCATACCGACAGACTGTCCCTGATAGCTTTGCAGGGCCCTGCGGCACTTAAAATCCTTTCCGCTGTTTTTCCGTCTCTCGATATAGCATCTCTTGGATCGTTCCAGTTCTGCAAAACCCTGTTTCATGGCGCAGAGATCATGATAGCACGCACCGGCTATACCGGTGAGCCCGGTGTTGAAATCTGCATGCCGAACGAGAGCGCTATGCCGCTATGGGAAGCACTGATCGAAGGAGGTCGCGCTTGCGGAATCCAGCCTGTCGGTCTCGGAGCACGTGATACCCTGAGGCTTGAAATGGGCTATTCGCTTTACGGGCATGAAATAGACCAGGACACCAACCCCCTTGAAGCTCGGCTGAAATGGGTGGTGAAGATGAACAAGGGTCATTTCATCGGCAAGGAGGCCTGCCGGCAGGTTGAACTGAACCTGAAGAAAGGTGTTGCCGGCTTCAGCCTTGAAGGCAGGGTGCTTCCCCGTCAGCATTTCAAAGTTTACAATACGGACCGGCAGGAAATAGGATATGTCTGCAGCGGGACTCTTTCACCAACCCTTCAGCAGCCTGTCGGCACCTGCAGCGTCTATTGCGAGTACCTGACACCCGGAACACCCATCCTTGTCGAGGTTCGGGGGGTTTTTCACAGCGGTGTGATCAGGAGTCTGCCGTTCGTGAAACCTTCGCTTGGCTGAAAGTTAAAGAGAACTGAACGTGGCGAACAATACGAAAATCAGAAAAGAAAACGGGAAATCAGGCAGAAAACCTTTCGATAAGGAGTTGCTGCAGAAAGAGCTGGCTGGAATTGCCCTCATGCTTGTTTCTCTTTTTCTTATCGCCGCGGTGCTCTGTTTTCATCCGGATGACGAAGCCGTTTTCAGAGGACTTGCCTGGCATGATATATTCAGCAAGGCTGCCGGAGAAGTCGTTGAAAACATCCATAATCCTTTCGGCCTTATCGGTGCACGTGTATCGAACTTCCTTGTCCGCTCGTTTCTCGGCTATCCCTCCATTCTGCCGATGGTTGCAGTCCTTTTCTCCGGATGGTCACTCGTGAGGGCAAAAAGCCTCAAACCGGCCATTTTCTTTTTTCTGTACACTGTTTTCATGTCGGTCGATGTGTCCATCATGTTCGGTCTCACGTCAGAACCCTTCAGCGACGGTATGTCCGGCGCGATCGGCAGGATGCTTGCAGCTCTGCTTTCACGAGCTATCGGAATGACAGGTTCCTGGGTACTCTGCGGTGTCGTTGCCGCAGTGCTGACATTCTATACGGGAGGCAGTATCCTTATGGTTGTTACACAGGGCGCGAGATCGATGAACGAGAACATTTCCGGCTCAGTCAATGGTTTAGGCGCCTGGTTCGAAGAACAGAGAAAAAAAAAAGGGGAAAAACAGAACGCAATAGAAGAGCGTAAAAGACTGAAATATGAAAAGCAGCTCGAACGGCAGCGTGCACGGAAACCGCGGGAAGCAGTAAAACCCTCATCTGTATCTACCACTCCTCAGGATCCGAACCTCCGGAGCGAAACATATTCATACGAACCTTCAAGCCCGGAACTGTCGAAGGAGGTTACCCAACCAGGGAGCCCCGGAGAGCCTGAAATGGTCATACGTCAGGCTGTCAGGGAAAAGGAAGCCGATCTCGACGAACGGCAGCTGAAGGTGAAAACCAAGGACCGTGAACCCTACCGCATTCCCTCGATCGACCTGCTCGACAGAGGTTCTGACGACGATGACCGTATTGACGAGCAGCATCTGACCGAAAGCAAGAGGCGGCTGCTCGAGAAGCTCAGCATCTACAAGATCGACGTAGTGAGGATTTCAACCACAGTCGGTCCTCGCGTCACCCTTTTCGAGATGGAGCTTGCCCCGGATGTGAAGATAAGCCGGGTGAAATCCCTCGAGGACGACCTTGCCATGGCGCTGGCGGCACGCGGCATCAGGATTATCGCACCGATTCCCGGAAAAAACGCGGTCGGCGTCGAAATACCCAACGGAAAACCCAAAACCGTCTGGCTCCGTTCGGTGCTGCAGGTGGAAAAATTCAAGAACACCAGGCTCATGCTGCCTGTCGTGCTCGGCAAAACCATAGCGAACGAAGTCTATATCGACGACCTGACAGCGATGCCTCATCTGCTGATCGCCGGTGCGACCGGCGCCGGGAAATCGGTATGCATCAACGTCATCATCTCGAGCCTGCTATACTCGTGCAGTCCGGACAAGGTGAAGTTTGTGCTGATCGATCCGAAACGGGTGGAACTGTTCCATTACCAGCACCTGAAAAATCATTTTCTTGTCCGTTTTCCCGGTATAGACGAACAGATCATCACCGAGCCCCAGAAAGCGGTATATGCGCTCAAATGTGTTGAAAAAGAGATGGAGCAGCGTTATGAAATTCTCGAAAAAGCTGGTGTGCGCAACATCGGGGATTACAACCGCCGTCTTCCCGGAGAGGCTCTGCCTTATCTTGTCGTGATCATCGACGAGCTTGCCGACCTCATGATCACTGCCGGAAGGGAGGTCGAGGAACCGATCACGAGGCTCGCCCAGCTTTCGCGTGCTGTCGGCATCCACCTGATCGTAGCTACCCAGCGCCCTTCGGTGGATATCATCACCGGTATCATCAAGGCCAATTTTCCATCGAGGATCGCCTTTCAGGTTGCGAGCAAGGTGGACTCGCGCACCATTCTCGACGGATCGGGAGCGGAGCAGCTGCTCGGCAACGGCGACATGCTTTACCAGCCGTCAAACCAGCCTAAATCCATGCGCATCCAGAGCCCTTATGTCTCTTCAAATGAGGTTGAGGCGATCACGACCTTCATCGGTGCCCAGCATGCGCTGAAGAATATGTATGTGCTTCCCGCCGCGGAAATGCAGAAGGGTGGTTCATCCCAGTCGGGATACCAGGAAAAGGACGGCCGCGACAGCATGTTCGAGGATGCCGCAAGGCTCGTGGTCATGCATCAGCAGGCAAGCGTGTCGCTTCTGCAGAGAAGGCTCCGGCTCGGTTTCAGCCGTGCTGCGAGGGTCATGGACCAGCTTGAATTCAACGGGATTGTCAGCCAGGCTGACGGAAGCAGGCCAAGGGAAGTCCTCATCAACAGTGAAGACTCCCTTGAACTTCTTTTACGAAACCTTGACGGGTGAGATTTCAGACGGATTCCACGCGGACGATTGCAGGAATTGCCTTTTTGATTGCCTGTTCGACGCCTGCCCTCAGTGTCAGGGTGCTCATCGGGCATGAACCGCATGCGCCAAGCAGTTTTACATCGACAACCATATCTTTCGTTACGCCGACAAGCTGGCAGTCTCCGCCGTCAACCTGAAGGTATGGGCGAACGGTTTCAAGCGCGGCTATGACCCGGTTATAAATTTCATCGTTTTTTGGAAGATAATCTTTGGTGGTACTCATGGTATTGACTGTTTAGGGTAATTGGAGATACTGTTTTTCGGGCCTTATTCTTTTTTTCCCTGCATAGAGCTAATATCAATCCTCCGGTGCAAAAAAACAATATGAAATTTACGATTGATGTTCAGCGTCCAGCCCTGCATTCGTCATAGAAACCCTTCTTGCGACCTCCATCGCAGCAGCGTTTATGGCTTTCGATGCCGGTGAATCGGAGTGAGCGATCACATAGGGCACTCCTTCGTCGCCGCCTTCGCGGATGCTTCTCTGGATCGGGACCGATCCGAGGAATGCCATGCCCTGAGCTTTCGCGAAGATCTCACCGCCGTGGTGACCGAATATATAATCCCTTGTACCGTCAGGAAGTTCATAGTAACTCATGTTTTCCAGAAGTCCGAGAATGGGGATGTTGACCCGGCGGAACATGCTGACAGCTTTGGATACGTCTGCAAGTGCGACATCCTGCGGAGTTGTGACGATAACCGCGCCGCTGATGGGCAGTATCTGGGCAAGCGTGATCTGGATATCGCCAGTGCCCGGAGGAAGGTCGAAAATCAGGTAATCGAGCTCATTCCACTCCACTTCGTTGATGAACTGCTTGAGCGCACTCGATGCCATGGGCCCGCGCCAGATGACGGCCGTTTCGTTATCGACGAGGAAGCCGATGGACATGAGTTTCACACCGAACTTTTCAAGGGGGATGATCTGCTTGTCCACCACCTCCGGTTTCGCATCCTGCAGGCCGAACATGGTTGGAATGCTCGGTCCGTAGAGGTCGGCATCCAGCAGTCCGACTTTAGCACCTGTTTTTGCAAGGCTTACGGCGAGGTTTGCCGCGAAGGTCGATTTGCCGACACCGCCTTTTCCCGACGCGACGGCGATGATGTTTTTCACATTTTTCAGGGGACGTTCATGGTCGCAGTGGTGATGACCGCATGAAGATGTCACCTTCGATTTCATATTCACCGTCACCCCGGCAGCTTCTGGAACATGCTGTCTGATTGCCTCGATACAGGCATTTTTGATCTGCTCCTTCATCGGGCAGGCCGGAGTGGTAAGCACGACGGAAAAAGAGACATTGTTCCCGCTGTCGATCTCGATGTCCTCGACCATGGCGAGAGTGACCAGATCTTTTTTGAGATCCGGTTCCATGACGGTACTCAGGGCTTCGTAAATATGTGATTCATGTACTGTAGCCATACGACTGTTGATTGGTTGGATAGTGTTGAGAAACAAAGGGTTATTTATGCTGGAAACGCAGAGAAACCGGTACACCCTCGAGCGGGAAATGTTCCCGCAGTTTCTTTTCGAGGAATTTCCGGAAATTGTCCTGCACAAGTTCCGGATCGTTGCAGAAAAATACAAATACAGGCCAGGGCGCCTCTACCTGCGTCATGTATTTGATTTTCAGTTCACGGCCGGATTTCGTGGAGGGGTGCTTCTGCGAAAGAGCCTCTTCGAGGAATCTGTTCAGATGGCTTGTAGCGATTTTCTTTGAGCGGCGCAGGCTTATCTCTTTTGCTGTATCGATAGCGCGGTAAAGGTTTTTTTTCGAAAGTGCGGAAATAAAAATAACCGGGACGTAGGAGAGGTTGCCCATGATCGACCGGAGATTGTCTTCGTAAAGCTTGCTGGTTTTCGAATCCTTTTCGATCAGGTCCCATTTGTTGACGAGGAGCAGGACTCCCTTTTTGCGCTCGAGCGCCATGTTGATGATTTTCATGTCCTGTTTTTCGAGCCCCGGTACGGAATCAAGCATGACAATGGCCACATCGCAGCGCTCGATTGCTTTTTCGGAGCGGAGCGAGCTGTAAAATTCGATTCCTGCATCGATTTTTGTGCGCTTCCTCAGGCCGGCGGTATCGATCAGCACGAATTCCTGACGACTGCGGGTGAAACGGCTGTCGATGGCATCACGGGTCGTGCCGGGAATATTCGACACGATCAGGCGGTTCGAGCCGAGGAGGGCGTTCACGAAGCTCGACTTGCCGACATTCGGCCGGCCGACTACGGCAAGTTTGATGGCTCCGTCTTCCTCGATTTCGTCTGTTTCTTTTTCGGGGAGCGCTTCGAGCAGGTCGTCGAGCAGTTCGGCAACTCCGCTTCCGTCTTTTGCCGAGATGAAATAGGGTTTCGTGAACCCGGTGCTGATGAACGATTCCGCATCGATCGAGAGCGAAGGGCTTTCGACCTTGTTTACCGCGAAGAAGACCGGTTTTTCCTTGAAGTTCCGCTGGAGCAGCTTCGCCAGTTCGAGATCATCATAGGTCAGGCCTGAACGGACATCGGTGATGAATATCACGATATCGGCATCACTGATCGCGGTGAGGGTCTGCTCGAGCATCGCCGAGCTGATCGTGTCGCTGTCAGAGGTGTTGTACCCGCCCGTATCCATCAGCCGGAACTGTTTTCCCAGCCACTCGCCTTCGACGATATGCCGGTCCCTTGTGACGCCGGGAGTGCTGTCGACAATGGCACTTCGCTGACGCAGAATCCTGTTGAACAGGGTGGATTTGCCGACATTCGGCCGGCCGACCAGAGCAATTAAGGGCTTCATATGACAGACTTGCGGTCTTGATAAAAATTTCCGGATTACATCCCTTCCGGACAAGTATACAAATGCACAGGTATAATTTGTAGAATTATGTGGAATAATTTACATTGCTAAACTTTATTTTTCGGAAAAGACCAGTTAATCTATCGTAAGAGTATGAGCAAGACGTTAAGTTTCAAAACATATTCGGCAAAACCTGCAGAAGTCGAGCGCAAGTGGTATGTCGTTGATGCTGATGGGCAGATGTTGGGCAGGATGGCTTCTGAAATCGCCAAGGTACTCAGGGGCAAGCACAAACCTCAATTTACACCGCATGTCGATACCGGTGATTTCATTATCGTCACCAATGCGGAAAAAGTTGGTTTCAGCGGCAGAAAAAATGAGATGAAAACCTATTTCACACACTCCCAGTACCCGGGTGGAGCCAAAATCGACCATGTCAAGGAGCTGTTGAAGAAAAAACCTGAAAGGGTTATCGAACATGCAGTCTGGGGGATGCTTCCGCACAACAACCTCGGCCGCCAGCTTTTCAGGAAGCTTAAAGTTTATGCAGGCCCTGAGCACCCTCATGCTGCTCAGGCTCCGATTGAAATGAAAGTTAACTAAACCATAAAGAACAGGGAATGAAAGAGGTTATCGATACAGTCGGACGCCGTAAAACCTCGGTGGCAAGAGTGGTTATGTCTCCGGGAAAAGGCCGGGTGATTATCAACAAGCTGCCGGTCGAGGAGTATTTCAGGGACGAGCTCAAACGTCAGCAGGCACTCAGGCCGCTTGCTCTTACCGAAAAGACGGAAGAGTTCGATATCAAGGTCAATGTCCAGGGCGGCGGAATCAGCGGTCAGTGCGGCGCGGTCAGCCTCGCAATTGCCAGGGCTCTTGTCGAGCTCGACGAGTCCTCGAGAATTGTGCTCAAGACCGAGAAGCTGCTTACCAGGGACCCCCGTATGGTCGAGCGCAAGAAATTCGGACGGAAGAAAGCGCGTAAACGCTTCCAGTTCTCGAAACGTTGAGATTTTTTTTACATCGTTATTTTTTGACAATAATCACGCATACCATACCGCTCTGATTTTATAGATGCTGCTTCCGGAAGTGTCCTGTGCCCTGCACAGGATCCCGGGACATGCAGGTTTGGTAGAGGAACAACTAAACAACAGAACAGCTATGTCGTATTTTCAGCTTGACGACCTGCTCCGCGCAGGTGTTCATTTCGGTCACCTCGCACGCCGCTGGAGCCCAAAGATGAAGCCGTACATTTTCATGGAAAAAAACGGCGTTCACATCATCGACCTTCAGAAAACCCTTGCACTTTCCGATGAAGCCCTGAAAGCCCTCGAAGCAATAGCATCGACCGGCAGGGAGATCATGCTGGTAGGTACCAAGAAACAGGCCAAACACATAATTTCCGCTGAAGCCGAACGTGCGGGTATGCCTTATGTCTGCGAGCGCTGGCTCGGCGGTATGCTCACGAACTTTTCGACCATCCGCCAGAGCATCAGGCGCATGAACGCAATCGACCGCATGGCGACCGACGGTACATTCGATATGATCACCAAGAAAGAACGTCTCATGCTTGCCCGTGAAAAAGAGAAGCTCATGAGAATTCTCGGAGGTATCGCCACTATGACCAGACTTCCGGCCGCACTCTTTGTCGTCGATATCAAGAAAGAACATATTGCCGTCAAGGAAGCCCGTTCACTCGGTATTCCCATCTTCGCGATGGTCGATACCAATTGCGATCCGGAACTTATCGACTACGTCATTCCGGCTAACGATGATGCGCTCCGTTCCATTCAGCTCATGGTAAAGGCCGTTGCCGACACCATTCTGAATGCAAGGCAGCACAAGGTAGAACAGGAAGTCATTGCCGAAATGGATGAAGAGGAAGTTGATGACGAGAAGGAAGACATCAGCGAGTAACTTACGAATTCAACATTAATAGTGATAGTTCAATGAGCCAGATTTCAGCAAAGGATGTAAAGAATCTTCGTGATACAACAGGCGTAGGCATGATGGACTGCAAAAAGGCCCTTGAAGAGTGTGCCGGCGACATGCAGAAAGCCATCGAATACCTTCGCAAAAAAGGCGCGGCACTTGCTGCAAAACGTGAAGGCAAGGAAGCGGGAGAGGGAATGATCTGTATCAGAATCGCACCAGACCGCAAATCCGGCGTCATTCTCGAACTCAACTGTGAGACGGATTTCGTTGCGAGGGGTGAGGTATTTACCGGGTTTACCGGCGCTCTTGCCGAACTTGCCCTTGCCAACCGTACCGCTTCACCTGAAGCCGCAATGTCTCTCAAAATGGGAGATGCCTTTGGCGGCGAAGCCGTTGAAGATGCATTGAAGACCATGACCGGCAAACTTGGAGAAAAGCTCCAGCTCAAACACCTTGTTTTCTGTGACGCTCCGGACGGAATCGTCGAAGGGTATATCCATCCCGGTTCCCAGCTTGGTGCAATCGTGCATGTTGCAACCGACAAGCCGGAACTGGTTGGCGATCTTGCGAAAGATCTCGCCATGCAGATCGCTGCAGCGGCACCGATCGTCTGCAACCGTTCCGATGTTCCTGCGGACTACGTTGCCAAAGAATCGGAAATCTACCGCCAGCAGGCGCTCGAACAGGGAAAGAAAGAGGAGTTTGTCGACAAGATCGTGACCGGCCGGCTTGAAAAGTACTATCAGGAAGTCGTGCTTACCGAACAGTCTTTCATCAAGGACAATACCATGAAAGTAACTGACGTGCTCGGTGATTTCCGAAAGAAGCATCAGGCTAAAATAGATGTTTCGGGATTTGTCCGCTACCAGTTGGGAGAATAAAAAAAGAAGCCTCGTTGATCGAGGCTTTTTTTTTGTGATTCAAGCAGCGATAGCGTTTTCATAAACCTTTGTTCAGGAGGATAAGTATATGTTGCAGTATAAGCGCATCTTGCTGAAATTGAGCGGTGAAGCACTTGCCGGCAGTGATGGTTACGGTATCAATGCAGACATGCTTCGACGTTATGCAGAGGAAATCAGAGAGGCAAAGGATATGGGTGCCGAAATTGCCCTTGTTATCGGCGGAGGAAATATTTTCCGGGGCATGTCAGAAGCTGCGGCGAACATGGACCGGGTTCAGGCGGATTACATGGGTATGCTCGCTACCGTAATCAACTCCATTGCTTTTCAGGATGCACTTGAACGTCTGGGTGTCTATACCAGACTCCAGACAGCCATCATGATGGAACAGATTGCCGAACCATTTATCAGGCGAAGGGCTATCCGCCATCTTGAAAAGGGAAGGGTCGTCATTTTCGGCGCAGGAACCGGAAACCCCTATTTCACTACTGATACAGCTGCATCTCTCAGGGCTATCGAGATCGAGGCCGACGTGATCGTTAAAGGTACGAGGGTTGACGGTGTTTATGATTCCGATCCTGAAAAAAACCCGGACGCGGAGTTTTTCCCCAATATCTCCTATATCGATGTGATCCGTAAGAACCTCAGGGTTATGGACATGACAGCCATTACCCTATGCCGGGAAAACGTTCTTCCTATTGTAGTGATGAATATGAATCAGAAGGGGAATTTTACAAGGCTTCTCAGGGGTGAGCAGGTCGGCACGCTCGTGAAGGGAGAAACGAATTAGTCAGCAGGACGTATCCTGATCCGGTCCGTCCGGAAAAAAACGTTCAAGTACCTCTTTGATTTCCTGCCAGGTAAAACCCCGGTTATGCAGGAATGTTTCGAGCTTTTTTTTCCGCGCGGCAACGGATAACCCTCCAAGTGCGGCGGTTTTTTTTTCAGCTGCTTTCATGCACAATTCAAGACTGTCATAATTTTTCAGCAGCTCATCGGCTACCCTTCCGGAAACGCCTTTTTTAAGGAGTTCGGCACGTATTTTCAGTGTCCCGGATGGTTTCCGTCTCGACTGGCTCCTGATGAGATCAGATCCGAATACCCTGTCGTCAAGAATACCTCTGGCTGTGAGTCTGTCCAGTACCTGATCGATACAATCCCGGTCAAATCCCTTTTTAAGGAGTTTCCTCCTGAGCTCTTCCAGACTGTGATTGCGAATACCAAGCAACTTGAGTGCAGAGATCATTGCACTTTCCAGAGTGTTTTCCAACTGTGAAGGCATTTCAGCAAAACATTTTTTTTAAACAATCTAACCAAGATATGCTTCTGCAACGGCAGGATTTTTTGCAAGATCTGCGCTGGGCCCTTCAAGGACAACCGTGCCCTGTTCCATGATGTAAGCACTGTCAGTGACCGAAAGGGCGTTTCTTGCGAACTGTTCCGAAAGCAGAATCGTCATTCCCGATTTCCGCAAGGTGACGATTGCCTCGAAAACCTCTTTCAGTACAAGGGGAGCAAGTCCCATCGAAGGTTCATCAAGAATAACGAGGCCAGGTCTTGCCATGAGCACCCGGCCGATTGCGAGCATCTGCTGTTCTCCACCCGAAAGGCTTCCCGCCTGCTGAGACCTCCGCTGTTGCAGAATTGGAAACATATCGTAGATTTTTTCGAGATCTGCTGAAGCTTTCCTTCGGAACGGGCCTATTGAAGGCAACCGGGGGAAGGCTCCAAGGAGAAGGTTTTCCTCGACAGAAAGTGGTGCGAAGACATGCCTTCCTTCCGGGCAGAGACACAGACCTTTCCTTGCTATACGACTTGCCGGGAGCCCGGAGATCTCCTTCCCCTTGAAAAGGATCTGGCCTTTTCGAGGTACGAGAAGACCGCTGAGTGTCCTGGCAAGGGTAGTTTTACCGGCGCCATTTGCCCCGACGAGAGCGACACAGCTTCCTTCAGGTACTTCGAGGGAAATTCCTTTCAGCACATCGGAGCCGCCATAACCTGCGTGCAGGTTCGTTGCTTTCAGCATGGTTCTTCCTCCGTTTTGATCATGCATGAAGCATGCAGATCTTCAGCTCCGAGATAAGCTTCGATTACCCTGGGATTTTTCCTGATCTCTTCCGGCGTTCCAAGTGCGATCAGACTGCCTCCGTTCATGACGGCAACACGGTTGCAGAGTTCGGTTATAACATCCTGGTGGTGTTCGATCAACAGAATTCCTATGCTTGCGGTTTGTTTGATCGAATCGATCAGTCCTATAAGACGGGTAATATCGGGTTTTGACATTCCGGCAGCTGGCTCGTCAAGCATCAGGATGCGTGGACAGGTTGCAAGGGCTCTTCCGATCTCGAGAAAGCGAAGATCGCCGAACGACAGTTCAGAACATCGTTTTCTGGCTTTATCCTCCAGACCAACGGTACGAAGAAGCCCCATAGCTGCCGGTCTGTCAACCTTTTTCTGGCAGACTATGATTGAATCGAGTGCGGTAAGACTGTAAAATGGTTGAAGATTCTGAAAAGTCCGGGATGCTCCTGCAGCAGCTGCAGCCATCAGGCTGCCATGCCTGGGATGCGATCCTGCGATTTCGATCGAGCCGGTGTCGGGGGAGTAAAGTCCGCTTACAAGGTTTATCAATGTTGTTTTTCCAGAACCATTCGGGCCAACAAGACCGACAACCTCTCCTGGTTTTATTTCAATGGAAAAAGTGTCCACTGCTGTTACCCCTCCGAAAAATTTAGTGAGGTGTGATGTACGTAAAGGGTACCCGGTAAGCACTTTTGGTGAAGGGATTGAACCTTTCGCTTCGGGCAGAGGCTCGGGGTTGAAAACAAGTACATTGTTTACGGCTGCAGTCAAAGCTCCTGCAATGCCGTCAGGAAGTCCCACCACTGCGGCAAAAAGAAAGAGCGCAAAGATTCCTTTTCGCCACTCTTCAATATTTGGGACGAAAAAAGAAAGCAGAAGAGCGAACAGCATTGCACAAGCAGGTGCGGCTTCATTGAAGGAGGGCATTCTCCTGGATATGAGTGTTTTGACCGGAGAAATAAATGCAAGCAAGCAGCCGGTCGAGACCAAAGCAGAGAACAGGAACCTGTTCGAAAGCAGATTGGGGAGCATCGTAACGACAGCTGCTCCCAGAAATGCACCCCATTGGCTTCTTCGGCCGCCAAATACAACACCGAGCAGCAGTACTACCATGAGTTCGTATCCGAAAGCGGCTGGTTGGAGATAGCCGAAATTCATCACATGCAGACCTCCGGCAAGTCCGGCAAGCGCACTGCCCCAGGCAAAGGCAAGCACTTTGTGCCTCAGCGATCCTATACCGAGAGCATCTGTAGCGGTAGGGGAGTCATGTAAAGCTTCGATAGCCATGCCTATCCGCGACTTGAGTAACTGGTCGGATGCCAGCCAGATGGAGTACAAAACCACAAGGCAGAACCAGTAGAAGCCAGTCGGGTCGAGTTTGATTGAAAAAAAAGACGGCCGTTCGATGGTGAGGCCAAGCGCTCCGTTCGTTATGGATTCACATTGATTGAGAACAACGATGGTCAGTGATGCGAAAGAAAGGGTGGAGAGCGCGAATTGCGGTCCTTCCAGTCTCAGTGACGGTATCGCAAGGGCCGCCCCGGGAATGAATGCGGTTATGATACCAGCCAGCAGAGCGAAGGGAAATGGTGCTCCGGCTTTTATACTCAGAGCGGTTCCGTAGGCACCGATGGCGAACAGGGCGGCATGTGCCAGATTGACCTGCCCAAGGTATCCGACGGTCGCATCGAGTCCGATGAGCAGGACCCCGTAAACCGCCATGAGCGTGAGCAGGCCGAGAGCATACTGCCCATGCCAGACTGACGGCAGGAAAGCGAGAAATAAAAAAAGAACTAAACGAAGGATATGTTCAGCTGTTTTTTCTTTAACTCCCGGATTGATGCTGCTGAACATGGTGAAATACTTAAACTTTACGGATGATTTTTTTCCCGAAAATTCCCTGGGGACGGAGAGCGAGAGCGAGAATGAGCAGGATAAGTCCGGGAGTTTCACGCCATCCGCTTCCAAGGAGAAAACCGGAGAGATTTTCAACTGTACCGAGGAATATACCTGTGAATACAAGTCCGATTGCGCTGTCGAGTCCTGCTACCACAGCAACGGAAAACGCCTTGAGTGTCAGAGCAGCCGCCATTGTCGGACCAACAGTGGTGACAGGCCCGATAATCGTCCCGGCAAAAGCTGCAGCGGCACCGGAGACCGCCCAGGAGAGAGATGTTGCAGAGGTTGAACGGATTCCGCACAGTTCCGCTGCGTCCGGATCTGCACTTACCGCCTGTACGGCAATGCCGAACATCGTGCAGCGTTTTGCGATCTCGATCAGGATCATTGCGCCGAGGGCACCCGCGGCAATCGTAATTTCAGGCCAGGTTACCGAAATGCCGTAAAAATCTATCGAGCCATCCTGCCAGGGAACGGGATATGGTTTGTCCTCACGGCCCCATATGTTTTCAGCTGCCGAAACGGCAAAAAGTCCGATGATAATGGTGAGCAGTATCCATCCTTCATTATGTTGTTTCAATGCAAGACGAACAGCACTTCGTTCGACAAACCATCCGAGTCCGGTTCCGACAGCCATCGCACCAGCGATCGACAGCCAGTACGGGATTCCTATACCAGTAAGAGTCAGGCCAACGAAAGCACCAAGCATGACAAGCTCTCCCTGGCCGAAGTTGACCGCCTTGCCCGCGGCAAAGGTCAGCTGGAATCCGTAAGCCACCAATGCATATGCAAGGCCCATGAGAGCTCCGCTGACGGCCATCTGGGTATATGCCAGAATTTCCGGGTTCATTTTTCCTGATTCACTGAATGAAAAAACCAATACAGGTCAATTCCGGTTTCTATCCAGCAATGCTTTGTCACCAGGATTTGCAAGCACGACCCGTCCGTTTTCAACTTTTCCCATTACAGTATAACTTCTTCGGAATGCTTCGTGGGATTCCTCATTTGCCGGGTCCCATTTCGACCATGGTTTTTTCCAGTCGGTGATGGCTCCTTTTACAACACCGGTGAGGTTTTCAAGCGCTGCCTTGATTTTTGACGGCTGTGTGGATCCGGCCTGATGGATAGCCTCGGCAAGAAGCAGGGCTGAATCGTAACCCTGTGCGGCTGATACTGGTGAAGGGATCCTGTTGACTCCATAAACCTTGCGGTATGCCTGGATGAAGGGTTTTGCCCTCGCGATCGATTCATCCTCGATGAATGTCTGAGGCATGAGTGCTCCATTGCCTGCAGGACCTGCAGTATCGATAAAATTGCTCATCGACAGTGTCCATCCTCCGATCATCGGAACATTGTAACCAAGTTTCTTTTTCCCCGAAGCGACCGCTGCCAGTTCAGGCCCTATACCCCAGATTAGTATTGCCTGGGCTCCGGCGATTTTTGCCTTCATAAGCTGCCCGGTCATGTCCTTGTCACCGATTGCGAACTTTTCGATGGCAACAACTTTCAATTTTTCGCCCTGATTCCGGATTTGCGAAAGCAGGTCATCACGTCCCGAAACACCGTAATTGGTATCGTCATGCAGGATTGCAACCCTCCTGGCACCGAGTTTTACAGCCTGTTCCACAACCATCTGCGACTGGATACCATCGTGAGCCGCAAACCTGAAAATTGGAATATCCTGGATTCCGGCCTTGCTCCATTGGGTCATGGAAGCACTGCCTGCTGCAGGGCTGATGATTTTGACGATGCCTTTCTGCACATAGTATTTGTCTCCCATTATGGCAATGCCGGTATTGACGGTGCCGATAACCGCCGAGACATCATTCATCGATGATATCTCCTGTGCCACAAGGGCACCGCGGTCGTTTTTGCCTTCGTCATCCCTTTCTATGATTTCTATTTTCATTTTTTTTCCCGCTACGTCAATTCCTCCTTTCTGATTGATCTGCGCAATGGCAAGTTTTGCGCCATCCCGCATCGAAATGCCCATCGGGGCTGATCCTCCGGAAAATGGTCCTGTAAGGGCTATTTTCACCACATCTGCAGCCGTGGCTGTTGCGGAGCATGAAAACGCAAGCAAAAGGGCAAGAAAGGAACGATGTGCATTCATGGCTGATGTTCTTAGGGATTAATGGATACTTCGGGTTTAATTGAAGAATGAGGGTTTTTTTATCCTTTTTCCTGTTAAACCGCTATTGAGTATTTTTTTACCATGCGGTACAAAATATATACGTATTCGGTACTCCTTTGCAAATTTACACTGCACCTTTCATACACAATTCTTTTATTTATATGTGCGACGATCCGTACAGTTCATACTGAACCGCCGGATTTGCTTCCTCTTCCGGCTTCATTCTCTTCCATGGAGTTTTTCTCTCTCCGCTATTTTGCTATATTCTATGCTTTATGGTTTGAGGCCTGACCAGGGGTTTATATCCATATAAGTACCATACTCCCTTGTCGCCATAAACTGTCAAGTCAAGTAGAATTTCAAGATGCCTCGTTACACTCCGGAACAGCTCGTCAAAAGGAATGCTTCCGTCTGGACCGATATCCAGATCATTCTTGCCCCGGTCCAGTTCATTTTTTTCGTTGCCGGAGTTACTGTTACCACGCTTTATGTAAATGGATTATTTCAGAACAGTTTTTACTGGGTCAGCATAGCCATTCTCTTCAAGACCCTGTTTTTTGCACTGCTTTTTACGACCGGCATGTTTTTCGAAAAAGAGATTTTCGATCAGTGGGTTTACTCGAAAGAATTTCTCTGGGAAGATATCGGAAGTACCGTCGCTGCGTTTTTCCATCTCTTTTATTTTTATCTCGCTTTCTTTGATTATCCCCGTGAAGTGTTGGTATGGGATGCCTATATCGCTTATTTCACCTATGTGATCAACGCCATGCAGTACCTGATCAGGATCATACTTGAAAAACGAAATGAACGCAGAATGAGAATGGAAGGGCATCTGTAAGAGGAACAAAGTGAACAATGCAGGACACTCCATGAAATACAGTTTCAAAAAACTCTGGAATACCATGTTTCTCTTTGTCGGACCTGGCTGGTATGTGCTGGTCTGGATGATCTGGTCTTCCGGACAGCTTCTGACTATCGAGGACAAACTCATCTTTCTTTGCATCGTTATTCCCGGTTTTCTCATGATTTATTTTGCGGGATTCTGGATTGAAGGCTGGCATAAAAAGAAACATGGCCTTGTGTAATGGAAGGGTTCCTTTTTCCTGTTTCAAATTTATCAACCAAACACACCGAATAGGTGTAAGAAGTATATTATCACTATGCAGAACAGCTGGAATGATGCTGATCTTCAACGCTCCGTAGAGGAGTATTCCGGTACTCCCGAACTGGCTTCAGAACTGGTCGACCTTGTCTATGTTTCAAGGCTGCTTGGCAGCGAAAATTCGCTTGTCATGCACGGAGGGGGCAATACATCGGTCAAATGCGAACTTGTCGATATGGTTGGGAACCGTGTCGATGTGCTTCTTATCAAGGCCAGTGGTGTAGACCTCAGCCAGGTAACCGGTCATGATTATACACCTGTCAAGCTTGCACCCCTGCGCAATCTCGGGCATCTGTTCAAAGAAAACGACCGGATCAGCGAAGAGGAGCTGCAGCGATTTTCGACGAAAGAGTTCAAGCATATCCTGCTTTTGAATCTCTTCAGCCTCACGGACCATATGGCCGAAAAGCGCCTGACACCCTCTATCGAAACCCTGCTTCACGCATTCCTGCCGCATCGTTACATCCTGCATACTCATTCACTTGCACTGTTGACCCTGAGCAACCAGCCTGACGGCGAAAAGCTCTGCAAAGAGGTGCTGGGAGATGGGTTCGGTTCGGTTCCCTATATCAAGCCGGGTCTTCATCTTGCACTGTCAGCCCACGATGTCTATGAAGCCGATAACAAAATTGAAGGGCTGGTATTACAGAAGCACGGGCTGGTTACTTTCGGAAATACGGCAAAGGAAGCCTATGACCGTATGATTGACGCGGTTACCTGCATAGAGCGCAGAATTTCCGCAGCCGGAAGAAAACCGTTTGCCAGGTTATCCCTCCCTGCCTCGATCGCTTCGCAGGAAGATGTAGCCCCGGTAATCAGAGGGGCTTGTGTCGAGGAGAAGATTCCCGGCATGAGAGATTTTGAACAGTTCATCCTCGATTTCAGAACATCGCCTGAAATCCTTGACTATGTCAACAGCGCTGATCTCGTGAAGATGAGCCAGAAAGGTGCCATGACGCCTGATTTCATTATCCGTACGAAAAACAAACCCCTCGTTGTGTCAGCACCTGATGCTTCTGATCTTGCCGGTTTCAAACAGGCTGTTCAAGAGGCGGTTCAGAGGTATTGTGAGGAGTATACCAGGTATTTTACTACCCTGCAGCAGGAAACGGGGCTCAAAGTCAGCATGCTCGATCCGCTGCCAAGGGTCGTGCTCGTGCCGGGACTCGGATTGTTCGGTCTCGGAAAAAATTTCGATGCAGCATCGGTCAATGCCGATATTGCAGCAAGCACGGCGTCGGCTATCCTCGATGCGGAATCACTTGGCTGTTTCGAGTCAATAAGCGACAGGGAGGCGTTCGAGATTGAATACTGGGATATGGAACAGGCCAAAATGAACAAGGTTCACAATGATGTTCTGGCCGGGAAAGTGGTAATGGTTTCCGGTGCGGCCAGCGGTATCGGCCTCGCGACCGCGAAAGCGTTCCAGCGCAAGGGAGCGGAGCTTGTTATCCTCGATCTCTCCCGTGAGGCGCTCGATCGTGCTGCTGAAGAGATCGGAGGTAATGTTCTTGCAATGACCTGCGACGTAACATCGAGGAAAGATATCCGGGCAGCCTTCGATGGTGCCTGCAGGAAGTTCGGCGGTGTCGATATTGTCGTTTCCAATGTTGGTGCGGCATTCCAGGGACGTATCGGAGATGTGGCCGATGAACTGCTTCGCAAGAGTTTCGAACTGAACTTTTTCTCGCATCAGTATATTTCCCAGGAGGCTGTCAGGGTAATGAGGCTGCAGGGAACCGGCGGAGTGCTGCTCTACAACGTTTCCAAGCAGGCAGTGAATCCCGGTCCGGATTTCGGGCCATACGGACTTCCGAAAGCCGCTACCATGTTCCTCGTGCGCCAGTATGCGCTCGATCATGGACGAGACGGCATCCGTGCGAACGGCATCAATGCCGACCGTATCCGTACCGGTCTTCTGACCGAAGAGATGATCAAGTCCCGCTCGACAGCGAGAGGATTGAGCGAAAGGGAATATATGGCAGGAAACCTCCTGCAGCTCGAGGTGACCGCCGATGACGTCGCGCAGGCTTTTGTGCATCTTGCGCTTGAAACGAAAACCACAGGGTCGATCGTTACCGTGGACGGGGGCAATATTGCTGCCGCTCTGCGTTGACGGGAGAAGAAAAATGCAAACAGACAACCAACAATACTGAAACAGGAGACCACCATCATGGCGGAATATGATAAGGACAAGCAGGCAAAAGAGTACTATACCGATATTCCGGTAAACAACTATGGATTTTTCCTCAAAGGTGCTCATTCGCTTGACTGGGGGATGAAAAACCGTCTTTCAAGGATTTTCCGTCCCGATACGGGAAAGACCGTCATGTTCGCAATCGATCATGGTTACTTCCAGGGCCCTACAACCGGACTTGAGCGCCCCGACGTCAATATCGTTCCCCTAATGCCTTACGCCGATGCCATCATGCTCACTCGAGGCATTCTTCGTACCACCGTTCCTCCGAGCCTCACCAAAGCCGTGGTCATGCGGTGCAGCGGAGGTCCGAGCATTCTCAAGGAACTGTCGGACGAAGAGCTTGCCGTAGATATCGAGGATGCCATCCGTATGAATGTGGCGGCCATCACACTGCAGGTTTTCATCGGAGGCGAGTACGAGACCCGTTCGATCCGCAACATGACAAGACTTGTCGATATGGGGCTCCGTTATGGCATTCCCACCATGGCTGTGACTGCAGTCGGAAAGGATATGGTCCGTGATGCAAAATATTTCAGGCTTGCCTGCAGGATTTCGGCCGAGCTTGGTGCCCAGATAGTGAAAACCTATTATGTGCCTGAAGATTTCGAGACGGTTGTTGCCTCATGTCCGGTCCCGATTGTCATGGCTGGAGGCAAGAAGATTTCCGAGCTCGATGCTATCACCATGTCTTTCCGTGCAATCGATGAGGGTGCTTCAGGTGTCGATATGGGCCGCAACATTTTCCAGAGTGAGGCACCGCTTGCAATGATGAAAGCCGTCAACAAGGTTGTCCATGAAAAAATGCAGCCGAACGAAGCTTTCGAATATTTCAACAGCATAAAAGCCGAGGGATAAAGATATCCGGTGCTTTTTCTGCGGCGGGAGCACCTGGCCTGCCGCAGAGATGATTTTTTTTAATAACTAATAAGCCTCCATCAGTACACCTTCGGCATTCTGAAGGGGGGTATGACGTTTTTCTATGAACACTGAGGATATACAAGGTTTTTTTACGACAAGGGAGCAGCTTGACATGGCTGACTACCTGACGCTTGATTATTACCTGGAATGTGTCGGTGATATCGAAACCGCATTGGCGCATTTCTGCAGCGAGCAGTCAACCGCTCAGTGGAAGCGTGTCGATTATGACGAGGATTTCCGGCCGAAATACGCTGCAAAAGTAATCAGCCTCACTATAGAAGGTGAATTGCCGGAACTCAGCTATCCGGTGAGGCATTTCGAGACCGGGCCCATTCATGCCTGCCGGGTGACGATTGCCCATCCTCACCGCAATTTCGGTCCCAAGCTGCCCAACCTGATATCCGCAGTGTGCGGCGAAGGAGCTTTTTTTACGCCGGGAGTACCGGTTGTGAAACTGCTCGATATCGGATTTCCGGAACCTTATCTGAATGAGTTCGACGGGCCGAAATTCGGTATTGACGGTATACGCGATCTTCTGAAAGCATACAACCGCCCTATATTTTTCGGTGTGGTGAAACCCAATATCGGCCTGAGCCCGGAACATTTCGCCGAAATCGCTGGCCAGAGCTGGCTGGGGGGGCTTGATATCGCCAAGGACGACGAAATGCTTGCGGACGTTCAATGGTCTACGCTCGAAGAACGATCCCGTGTGCTGGGCCATGCGAGGCTCAGGGCTGAAAGGGAAACAGGCGAACCGAAAGTCTATCTCGCCAATATAACCGATGAGGTCGACCGGTTGATCGAGCAGCACGACATTGCCGTCAGGAACGGTGCAAACGCCCTGCTTGTCAATGCCCTTCCGGTCGGCCTCAGTGCCGTCAGAATGCTTGCAAAACATACAACGGTACCTCTGATCGGTCATTTTCCCTTTATCGCTGCTTTCAGCCGCATGGAAAAATTCGGTGTGCATTCGAAGGTTATGACCAAACTGCAGCGCCTTGCCGGCTTGGACTCCATTATCATGCCGGGATTTGGGAGCCGGATGATGACTCCTGAGGAAGAGGTCAGGGAGAATATCGAGGAGTGCCTTCAGGATTTCGGTCATATCAAAAGGTCGTTACCCGTTCCGGGCGGAAGCGATTCCGCGCTTACCCTGGAGAGTGTCTACCGGAAAGTGGGAAGCATCGATTTCGGTTTTGTTCCAGGCAGGGGAATCTTCGGGCATCCTATGGGCCCTAAAGCCGGTGCTGCGAGCATCCGCCAGGCCTGGGAGGCCATTGAAAAAGGTGTATCCCTTGAAACCTATGCTGAAAGGCATGAAGAGCTCAAGGCGATGATCGAAGGAGCAGGCGAAAAAAAATAGCTTTTCTATCCGAGGAGCAATCTGTTCATGGGGTGTCTTGACCAGAAAATTGCAGTCATAACCGGTTCCACAAAAGGAATCGGCAAAGCCATAGCCCAAAGTTTCGTCAGCGAGGGTGCGAAAGTCGTGATCACCTCTTCGTCAGCTGCGAACGTGGAAAAGGCTGTTGCGGAGTTTCCGGAAGGCAGCGTATACGGCTGCGTTTGCGATGTTTCCTCAATTTCCGATATCGAGAGGCTCGTGGCTTCGGTTACGGCACGATTCGGCCGGATTGACTGTTTCATTAACAATGCTGGAATCTCGGATCCATTCATGCCGATAACCCAGAGCGATCCGCTCAAGTGGGGAAAAGTGATCGATACGAACCTGAAAGGTACCTATTACGGAACAAGGGTTGCCATTTCTTATTTCCTGAAAGAAAATATCAGGGGAAAGATTATCAATATGGCTGGTTCCGGAACCGACAGGAAATCGAATACCCCATGGATGAGCGCCTATGGTGCAACGAAAGCAGCGATAGCGCGTTTCACTTTCGCAGTTGCCGAAGAGTACCGCAGCACCGGGATATCAGTCATGCTTCTGCATCCGGGACTTGTAAGAACCGAGATGCTGAGTTCAGAAAATCCGACTCCCGAGCTTCAGCGCCAGATGGAGACGTTCAATACCATTCTCGACATTTTTGCCCAGCCGCCATCTGTTGCAGCCCGTCTTGCCGTGAAAATGGCTTCGGGATGGAGCGATACGAAAACCGGGATTTATCTTTCCGCTTTGAACGGAAGAAGAAAAAAATGGTTGCTCCTCAGCTATCCCTTCCGTAAAATAATGAAGAGGATCGATCGAAGAACTTATTAATACCCCGGTTTACCATGCGGAAAACAACCATAACCCTCACTGGCTTGCTAATTCTCTTTCTCTGCCTGTTTCAGGGTTGTTACAGTTTTTCCGGTTCTTCGCTTCCCCCATATCTGAAAAATGTTGCGATACCCGTTTTCGATGACCGTTCCGGAGCCGGAATAGCGCAATACAGGGGGGAATTGACCAAAGGTCTGGTTGACAGGATTGAATCGCAGAGTCCACTTCGTATCACCCCGTCATTTGTCAGTGCCGATGCATTGATCGAGGGTGCGATCGTTTCCTTTTCCGATTCTCCAAGTCAGCTGTCGAGCAAGACGGAAAGGGCGGTAACGAACCGTATAACCATTGTTGTCCAGGTGGCAATGGAGGACCGGGTAAAAAAATCAAAAGTTTTTTCACAGACGTTCGTTGGTTTTGCCGATTATCCGGTGGGGAATTTCACAGCGCAGAGAGAAGCTATCCGTTTTTCATTTAACCAGATTATCGACGATATTTTTGACAGGGTGGTTTCCGGATGGTGACAAGCAGGAACTGCAACAGGCAGTGAAAAAAGGAGGAAATACTATGGGATCACAAAAAGATATTGACTATCGTCTCGAGCTTGCCCGCGGCTTTCTGAACGAAGCGGAATATGAATTTTCTGTCAAACGGTGGCGGGCCTGTGTTTCAGCTTCCATACTTGTTGTTGAGAATGCCGGACTTGCCGTGCTTATGCTGTTCGGTGTCTCAGCACAGACCCATAAACCGGGAAAGCACTTGCAGCAGCTTGTTTCAGAAGGAACGGTTTCTGACGAGATTGCCGCTCTGGTGAGAGAGCTTCTTCCCGAACTGGAGAAACACGATTCGCACGAAAAAATGCTTGCAAAATATGGTGACGAAAGCGAATACCGTTTACCCTGGGATATATTCAGTGAAAATGAAGCATTGATTGCTCTTGAAGCGGCTCGCAATTGTATGAGGATAAGTTCCCAGATAGTTGATCTGCTTCAGTAACAGTTCTTTTTAAAAAAAGGCTTTCAGGGAGAAAGCGGTTCATTTCCCCTGGTTCCGATCCGGATAATGGATACTTGCGATCAAGGTATTTAAGCGGATAGTATTCCTGGTCAGAGGTTTTACATCATGTTCAGCGTCAAATGATATCGATATCTATGAAACATTTTTTTCTTCTGATCGTGACATGCCTGTTTTTCAGTTCATTGTCGCATGCGGCAACAAAACCGATGACCGGTGACGCTATTTACAACAAGTACTGCAGTGTATGTCACACCATGAACCCGCCCCCCAAGCTTGCGCCTCCACTTCGATCGATCGCTGCGATGTACCGCGGAAAATATTCTTCAAAAAAGGAAGGCGTCGAACGTATTGCGGCATTTGTAAAACTGCCGAATATTAAAAACGCCCTTGCACCCGGTGCAGTGAAAAAGTATGGACTGATGTCAAGACTGCCTATTTCAAGTAATGATATACGTACAATAGCAGAGTGGGTCTGGGATCACTGACGCTGGCGTGTGTAATGAACTCTATGTGAAAGCGGTGGTCTGTTGAAAATTAAGAAAGGCGGGAAGGGAATAATGAAAGCTTTTTCCTGACCGCCTTTCCATGAATTTTTTATGGTTTGCAGATCTTGCAGGGTTTATATCCAGCCTTGATTGCTTCCTCGCGGGTTTTGAACACTACCGTGCTGTTTTTGCTGTTGTAGAAACGGCAGGTTGATTTATGAAAAACCTTTTCACCGGTATTTCCGTGCAAAGGTCCTGCTGTAGTTCCAGCTGTTGTTTTTTCAGTGGTGCCCATCGTTTTTGGAGCGGCAGGAGCAGTTGCACCTGTTTTGGCTCCCGTGTTTTTTGCTGTAGATTTGTTACTGCTCTGGTCTTTTTTGTCAGTTGTTTTTCCCTTGGCTTCTGTTTTTGTCGCAGGCGCAGTCGTAGCAGCCTCTTTTGCCTGGAGCTGACAGGTGCATGCCAAAAAAAGCAGGCCGAAGAGAATGGTGCTGAAGGTTTTCATTGCAGTGATATTTTGGTTGTTTTTTTACATACTTGCGAAAATGAAAGGTTTCCTGCAGTCAAATTGTTTTGTAAAAAAATTCAACTGATGACTTTTCAAGAGGGATCATGTATCGTTGTACCAGCCGGCACAGTCTTCATGACCGGCCGGTACAGGATACTGCTTCAGGTAGATACTCAGAACGTCTTGATTCAGCGACGTGCTCTTACTTTCCTGTGATGCTTGTTGTGGTGGTGCTTTCTGTGATGCTTCTTTTTGGCAAACCTATGGGATTCCGGACCTTTTGCGCGCAGTTCAGTCGGGGCGGGACCTTGCCCTGGACCCTGAGGAGCATGCTCTGCAAGGGATATGGAACTGCAAGCGCCGCTGAAGGTAAGGGCTGCAACAAGAGTCATGACGATTTTTTTCATATGCATGGTAACAGGTATTAGAAATTGAGAGCTTTTAATATCGGCGACAGCATTCTTTCTGAAGCCTAAGAGTATTACGAGGCATGCAATGCATTTCTTTCAAACATTATTTTCGATAGAACAGGAAAAAGCAGTGCCGACGTATCCTGGATTTGTATTTTGTGTTATGGTTTAGTAGAATGACTTTGAAATTACACAGTTCCCGTCCCCCGCAATTCTTTATGTTCTGTTGTTTTGTTCAGGTAACTTCATACTGTTTTGACAGTTTGGGCGGAATATTTTTTAGATTGAACAGGTCTGTTCCGTTAATCTTTCGTGGTTGTTTATAACAGGTAATCGTCTATGAAAGGAATAATACTTGCCGGTGGTTCCGGGACGAGGCTTTATCCCGTTACAAAGGGTATATCGAAACAACTGCTTCCGATATATGACAAACCGATGATTTATTACCCCCTTGCCACGCTGATGCTTTCCGGTATCAGGGATATTCTCATTATCACAACCCCTGAAGACCAGCCGATGTTCATGAAGCTGCTCGGAGACGGCAGCGAATGGGGAATTTCGCTTGCCTATACGGTTCAGCCTTCTCCTGACGGTCTTGCGCAGGCATTCATTCTTGGAGAGGAATTTATCGGTGCTGATGATGTTGCCCTGATTCTCGGTGACAATATTTTTTTCGGCTATGCTTTCAGCCAGATACTGGAGGATGCGGAAAGGACAGTCCGGCAGGATCGCAAAGCCAATATTTTCGGCTATTATGTCAGTGATCCTGAACGGTACGGGGTTGCTGAATTCGACCAGAGAGGAAATGTTTTGTCTATAGAAGAAAAGCCACGGAACCCGAAATCGAATTTTGCGGTTGTAGGGCTTTATTTCTATACAAACGATGTCGTAGAAATTGCCGGTGAGGTCAAGCCTTCTGCACGGGGAGAGCTTGAAATCACTTCCGTGAACGAAGAATATCTTCACAGGGGACAGCTTAAATGCTCGATACTGGGACGGGGTTTTGCATGGCTCGATACCGGTACACACGAGTCTTTCCAGGAAGCAGGTAACTTCATCCAGACCGTGGAAAAACGTCAGGGCCTGAAGGTTGCCTGTCCGGAGGAAATAGCATGGCGGCAGGGATGGATAGGCGACGAGGAACTTGTAAAACTTGCCAGGCCGCTTATGAAAAGCAATTACGGCGAGTACCTGATGCGGCTGCTTGTCCAGAAATAAAACGAGTTCAATTATAAAGAATATTTCAGTGTTATGCAGGTGATACCTACAGCTATTCCCGATGTTCTTGTCTTTGAACCGAAAGTTTTCGGGGACGACCGGGGATATTTTTTCGAATCGTTTCGTCAGGATATTTTTGAAAGGCATGTGGGGAAAGTTGCCTTTTTACAGGACAATGAATCCAGGTCGGCATACGGTGTGCTCAGGGGCCTGCATTTTCAGAAGCCGCCCTTTACGCAATCAAAGCTGGTCAGAGTTGTTTCCGGCAGTGTGCTCGATGTTGCGGTTGATCTGCGTTATGGATCCCCGACGTACGGAAAGCATGTGACATGCCGGCTCGATGCGGAACGGAAAAACATGCTCTGGATCCCGAAAGGATTCGGTCACGGTTTTCTTGTCCTCTCACCGGAAGCGATTTTTACCTACAAGTGCGACAATTATTATTCCCCTGCCCATGATGCCGGAGTGTTCTGGGGCGATCCCTCACTTGCTATCGGCTGGAGTTTGCCTCTGGAAGAGATCAGGGTGTCGCAGAAGGACGCTTCACTGCCGAAGTTCGGCGAAGATCTTTATTTCCGGTATGAAGATTACGAGCATCATCGTCTGTATCCTGAAGTCAGCTAACTGTAAATGATCCCATAAAGCTTCCATGAGCCGTTTCCTTTTTCCCCCGGACAGCAAACCGGTTTTCGGGACAACACTGTCAGCATTCGGTTGTCGAAATCCGGGAAGTTTCTTGTTATCATTTTTTACCGAATGTTCATGAATATTCTTGTAACTGGGAGTAATGGGCAGCTCGGCTCTGAAATAAAGGCCCAGTCGCCTTTATACCCGAACCGTCATTTTCATTTTCTTGATCTTCCCGATCTCGATATCACAAACCAGGAGCAGGTCGACACCTTCTGCCGGGAGAAAAAGATAGACATCATCATCAACTGTGCGGCATATACAGCTGTCGACAAGGCTGAGTCGGATGCAGAAGCTGCATTCCTGGTCAACAGGGAAGGTGCGGCCGTACTTGCGTCGTGTGCTTTGAAATACAATTCCCTGCTTGTGCATATATCCACAGATTATGTATTCAGCGGGGAAGCTTTCACGCCTTACCGGGAAAGTGATACAGCGTCACCGCTCGGGGTTTACGGTATATCCAAATGGGAAGGAGAAGAGCGTATCAGGGAGATAGCTCCTTCTTACTTCATTATCCGGACCTCCTGGCTTTATTCATCGTATGGTGCCAATTTTCTGAAGACCATGCTTCGCCTTGGCGCGGAACGCGAGAGCCTGAACGTGGTCTTTGACCAGATCGGGAGCCCGACAAGCGCATCGGACCTGGCTGGCGCGATCCTTTTTCTTCTCGACCGGACCGATTCCGATCACCGGTACCGTCATACTTATCATTATTCAAATGAAGGGGTCTGTTCCTGGTACGATTTCGCGGTATCGATCATGGATATAGCCCGGCTCGGCTGCATCGTAAGACCTGTCGAGAGTTCGGAATATCCCCAGACCGCGAGGCGGCCTCATTTCAGCGTCCTGAATAAATCCGCCATCAAAAGGGATTGGGGTATTCGTATTCCGCATTGGAGGGCTTCACTTGTCCGGGAGATTGAAAAGATCATGAAGAACGCTGAGCGGTAATGGAAGGAAAATGCGGTTCAGAGAACACTAATTATCGTTTCCCCATGCATATACTTATTACCGGCGGTGCCGGATTCATCGGATCACATGTCGTGAGGCACTTCCTCGGTACCTATCCCGGCTACAGTGTGACCAATCTCGACAGCCTGACCTATGCGGGCAACCTGAACAATCTCAGGGATGTCGAAAGCATGCCGAATTACCGGTTCGTGAAAGGTGATATCACCGATGCTGAATTCCTGCTGCACCTTTTCAGCGAACATTGTTTTGACGGTGTGATCCATCTTGCGGCAGAATCGCATGTGGACCGCTCGATAGCCGATCCGACGGCGTTCGTGAAAACGAACGTGCTTGGAACTGTCAACCTGCTCAATGCGGCAAGGAGCTCCTGGAAGGGGAAATACGACGGAAAACGGTTCTATCATATTTCAACCGACGAGGTTTACGGTTCGCTCGGAAAAGATGGTCTGTTCACCGAAGAGACCCCGTATGATCCGCACAGTCCCTATTCAGCATCAAAAGCCGCATCCGATCATTTCGTTCGTGCTTATTACGATACCTACGGACTTCCGACGGTCATCAGCAACTGCTCGAACAATTACGGGGCATGCCAGTTTCCCGAGAAACTCATACCTCTTTTCATCAACAACATCCGGCTGGGCAAACCGCTGCCGGTTTACGGAAAAGGTGAAAACATCCGTGACTGGTTGTGGGTTGTGGACCATGCACAGGCAATCGACGTGATCTTCCATCACGGGAAAACCGGGGAAACCTACAACATCGGCGGCCATAACGAATGGACCAACATCGATCTGATCAGGCTGCTCTGCAGCATCATGGACAGGAAGCTCGGCAGGGAAGCGGGTGAGTCGGCCAAGCTCATAACTTACGTGACCGACCGCGCAGGCCATGATCTGCGATACGCGATCGATTCGTCGAAACTGCAGCGGGAGCTTGGCTGGGTCCCTTCCATCACGTTCGAGCAGGGGCTCGAGGAAACCGTTGACTGGTACCTCGCGAACCAGGTATGGCTTGACAACGTCACCTCGGGAAGCTATATGCACTATTACGAGGAGATGTACGGGAGCAGGTAGGACATGAGAAACGAAAAAAAACCAACAATCTGTTTATGAAGAGAATACTGGTTATCGGAGGAGCGGGCTATATCGGCAGTCATGTGGCAAGGGCTTTCCTCGACCGGGGTTATGACGTGACGGTATTTGACAACCTGCAGAGCGGCGTTCGTGAAAACCTTTTCGAGGATGCCCGTTTCATTCACGGTGATATCATGCGTCCAGACCAGCTCCGAACCGCAATGGCCGGTGGATTCGACGGATGTGTGCACCTCGCTGCGCTGAAAGCGGCAGGACAGTCGATGGTAAAGCCGGAAGAATATGCCGAAGCAAATATCACGGGAACCATCAATATCCTTAACCAGGCGGTTGCCGCAGGCATATCAGCGGTTATTTTTTCCTCTTCAGCTGCGGTATATGGTTCACCCCGTTATCTGCCCATTGATGAGAAGCATCCAAAGGACCCTGAAAACTTTTACGGTTTCACCAAACTCGAAATCGAACGGATTCTCGAATGGTATGATAAACTGAAAGGATTGCGTTATGCCGCCATACGCTACTTCAACGCGGCAGGCTACGATGTGAAGGGCCGGATAAAGGGCCTCGAGATCAATCCTGAAAACCTTCTGCCGATCGTCATGGAAACCGCTGCCGGAATCAGGACGAAGCTTTCGATATTCGGCAATGACTATCCGACAAGGGATGGAAGCTGCATTCGCGATTATGTCCATGTAAGCGATCTCGCCGAGGCGCATGTAACGGCATTCGAACATATTCTCGAAAACAACAGGAGTTTTTCCGTCAACCTCGGCAGCGAAACCGGGGTGAGCGTGCTCGAGATGGTGGATCGTGCCCGTGCTCTGACCGGAAGGACCATTCCCGCTGAACTGACCGGAAGGAGAGCGGGCGATCCGGCCGAACTTGTCGCCACGTCGGCAAAAGCCCGGGAGCTTCTCGGATGGGAGCCGAAATACAGCGATGTCGATACTTTGATCACATCAACCTGGAAGATGTACGAAAAACGAATAGTTATCCATTAATAAACCCCTATCATTGATGATTATTCCCGTAATACTCAGCGGCGGATCGGGCACAAGGCTCTGGCCGCTTTCCCGATCGCTCTATCCCAAGCAGCTGCTGGCTCTGTCAGGTGAAAAAACCATGCTTCAGGATACCGTGCTCCGGCTTGATGCTGTTGAAGGGACCGGACCCGTATACTGTATCTGCAATGAAAGCCATCGTTTTCTCGTTGCCGAACAGCTTCGCGAGATCAAAGCGGAGACCGGAGGTATCGTTCTCGAACCGTTCGGCCGTAATACCGCTCCTGCTGCTGCTGTTGCCGCCATGCTTGTTGAAAAGGCATATCCGGGTGCAGTCATGCTGATTCTGCCTGCAGACCACGTGATCCTCGATTCCGGGGCTTTTGGCGCTGCTGTCGCTGCAGGAAAAACTGCAGCAGAAGAAGGAAGGCTTGTGACATTCGGGATCGTGCCGCTTTCACCTGAAACCGGATATGGTTATGTCAGGGTGTCAGCGAAAGAAAAGGATGAGCATGGAGTATACCCGGTGATCCGGTTTGTCGAAAAGCCTGACAGGGAGAAAGCCGAAGAGTATCTTGCTTCCGGTGACTATTACTGGAACAGCGGCATGTTTCTTTTCAAGGCGGAAGCATATCTCGATGAGCTCGGGCGGCAAAATCCCGCTATGATTGACGCTTGCCGTGAGTCCCTCGACAAGGCGGCCGAAGATCTTGATTTTCTTCGTCTTGACCCAGCCTCTTTCCAGAGCTGTCCTTCAGATTCCATAGACTATGCTGTCATGGAAAAAACGGCGAAGGCCGCACTTGTGCCTCTTGATGCGGGCTGGAATGATGTCGGAGCCTGGTCTTCGCTCTGGGATGTGCATGAGCGGGATGAAGAGGGCAATGTGAAGAAAGGCGATGTGCTCGTTCACGACGTAAGGGACTCCTATATCCAGGCCACAAGCCGTCTGGTCACTGCGGTAGGACTTGAAGGACATATCATCGTAGAGACTGCGGACGCAGTGCTCGTTGCGTCGAAAGACCGTGTCCAGCATGTCAAGAAGCTTGTTGAGGAACTGCAGAAAAACAAGCGCGAAGAGATTGAGACGCACCGGCGGGTTTACCGTCCCTGGGGTTTTTATGAAACAGTTGATTTTGGCGAACGTTTCAAGGTCAAGCGGATCAACGTGAAACCCGGAGCGGCGCTTTCGCTCCAGAAACATCTGCACAGGGCCGAGCACTGGGTCGTGGTAAAAGGAAAAGCAGTCGTGACCGTTGCAGATAAAAAAATCCATCTGGCGGAAAACCAGTCGACCTACATCCCTGTCGAGACTTTTCACCGTCTCGAAAACCAGGAGCAAATCCCACTTGAACTGATCGAGGTTCAGTCCGGGGATTACCTTGGAGAGGATGATATTATCAGGGTGGAAGACCGTTATGGGCGCCTGTAGGCATGTGATTTTTTTTGAAGGTACGATTTATTAAGTATATTGAGCTCGTATGTTCCTGTGTACAAGTCAATAACCCTAAATATCAGTATCATATGGCTGAAGAAATGAAATCTTCCGGGAGTGCTGGTGATGTTGTCAAAGGTGATTTTTCAACGATCCTGGTTGGCGTAGGTTCACTTCTTGACAGTGCTCTCACTCCTCTTGGCAAGCTGGTTGCCGAGACTCTCGACTCCCTGGCCGGAGTCGCGAAGCAGATCCTTGAAGGCGTCAACACCACGCTCGGCAACAAGTAAGAGCCTGGTATTTCAGGCATTGGCTTCGGCGTCCTCTGCGGTATGTTTTCAGGCAAGCTTTTCAATAATTGGAAGGCTTGCCTGAACTATTTATAAAAGGATTCTTGTATATTGCTTCTTTTTTAAATGCAGGTGCGGAAAAACCTGTTTTGACCGAATGATTATTAAGAAAAATGGCTGATAAATTTGCAGAGTATCCCTCCAATGTATCATACAGTGCTGTGGAGGCCGATGTACTGGCTCACTGGAATGAGAACGGAATTTTCAGGAAAAGCCTCGATAAAAAACCCGCAGGACGCATATACTCGTTTTATGAAGGCCCTCCGACGGTAAACGGCAAACCCGGTGTACACCATGTATTCAGCCGTACCATCAAGGATGTGGTCTGCCGCTACAAAACCATGCAGGGCTACCGTGTACCCCGTATGGCGGGCTGGGATACCCACGGGCTTCCTGTTGAAATTTCGGTCGAGAAGAAACTCGGCCTGAAAAACAAGGCCCAGGTCGAAGAGTATGGTGAGGGTGAGTTCAATGCCGAAGCACGCTCCCTCGTTTACCATCATATCGACGACAACCGGGAAGGATGGGGAAAACTTACCGAGGAGATGGGGTACTGGGTCGATATGGACCACCCCTACATAACTTGTGAGAACAACTATATCGAATCGGTCTGGTGGGCGCTCAAGACCATTTTCGAAAAAGGGCTGATCTACAAGGATTACAAGATCGTTCCTCAGGACCCGAAATCCGAGACGGTTCTCAGTTCGCACGAGCTTGCCCTCGGGTACCGCGAAGTGAAAGATCCGAGCATCTATGTGAAGTTCAGGCTGAAAGGTTCCGGTGAATCGTTCCTGGTCTGGACAACCACACCATGGACACTCATTTCAAATGTAGCTCTCTGCGTCGGCCCTGATATCGATTATGTGAAGGTCCGGAACAGCGAGACCGGGGAGGTGCTGATCCTTGCCCAGTCGCGCCTGCAGGTGCTTCTTGAGAAGAACGAAGCTGGAGATTCGCTCTGGCAGGTAACCGGAAGCATGAAAGGCCGCGATCTCGAAGGCACGTCATATGAGCCTCTTTTCACCTATATGCAGCCATCGAGGAAATGCTGGTATGTCGCTTCCGGGCCTTTCGTATCGACGGGGGACGGAACCGGTATCGTGCATATAGCTCCGGCATTCGGTGCGGACGACTACGAACTTGCCAAAAAATACGACCTTCCGATGCTGCAGCCGGTGGCACGCAACGGGTGCTTCACTTCCGAGGTGAGCGATTACGAAGGAGTGTTCTTCAAGGATGCCGATCCCGATATCATCCGCCGGCTCAAGGAGGCAGGAAAGATCTACCGCAAGGAGACCATTACCCATACCTATCCTTTTTCATGGCGATATGATGTGCCTGTGATTTACTATGCAAGGGAATCCTGGTATATCAGAACGACCGCCATTGCCGACCGGATGGTGGAGCTGAACAAAACCATAAACTGGTGCCCGCCCGAAATCGGGACGGGACGTTTCGGCAACTGGCTTGAAGAGAACAAGGACTGGGCGCTTTCACGCGAGCGCTTCTGGGGTTCACCGCTTCCGCTCTGGGTTTCCGGGGACTTTTCAATCGGTGACGGATGCGAGTCCGGAAAGATTTTTGCAATCGGTTCTGTTGCCGAGCTGCGGGAGGGTTTCATCGATATCGATGGTGAACGCTACCTTCTCGGTGAAGCACTCGACAAGGGTCTGGTCGAGCTCGACCTGCACAAACCGTTCGTTGACCGCATCTATTTCATCAGGGATGGCAAACGTTTCCACCGTACGCCTGAGCTGGTCGATGTCTGGTTCGACAGCGGTTCGATGCCCTTTGCCCAGCTCCATTACCCGTTCGAGAACCGCGAACTCTTCGACAGTACCTTCCCGGCCGATTTCATTGCCGAGGGGGTTGACCAGACCAGGGGATGGTTTTATACTCTTCATGCGATCGCCACGCTGATATTCGACAAACCGGCATATCGCAACCTCATCGTGAACGGCCACATTCTCGACCGAAACGGCCACAAAATGTCGAAATCGAAAGGGAATGTCGTCGATCCTTTCGAAACCATGGAACGTTACGGCGCGGACGCCCTGCGCTGGTACTTGCTTGTGACAAGTCCTCCGTGGAGGCCGAAATCCTTCAATGCCGACGAAATAGAGGAAGAGCAGCGGAAATTCTTCCGTGCCTTCATCAACAGCTACAACTTCTTTGTGCTCTATGCCAACGTCGACGGTTTCCGCGGTTCGGAACCTCCGATTCCCGTCGGCGATCGCTCCGAGCTTGACCGCTGGATACTGTCCTCCCTTAACACACTTGTCGGAGCGGTCCATTCGCGCATGGAACATTATGACCTGACCGGCGCGGTAAGGCTGATAAACGAATTCATTGTCGACGATCTGTCGAACTGGTATATCAGGCGTTCACGCAAGCGGTTCTGGAAAAGCGACATGGGACAGGACAAGATCGCCGCATACCAGTCGCTCTATACCTCGCTCGAAACGCTTGCAAGGCTCCTTGCTCCATTCACGCCGTTCATTTCGGACCGTATCTGGCTGAACCTGAACGATGTCAGCGGGCTCGAGCAGCAAAAGTCCGTTCACCTCGCTGATTTTCCGGTGATGGACAACGCAGCGATCGACCGCCCGCTCGAGCGGCGCATGAAGAAAGCCCAGATCATCACTTCACTGGTGCGCACGATGCGGGAGAAGGCTTCCATCAAGGTGCGTCAGCCGCTCAAGAGGATCCTGCTTGCCATCGAGGATGCTGCAGCGAGGGAAGAGTACTCATTGGTCGCTGATATCATTCTTGAAGAGGTGAATGTCCAGAAAATAGAGTACATTGAAGAAGAGGGTTCGGTTATCAGCAAGAAAGTGAAGCCGAATTTCAAAGCCCTCGGCCCCCGTTTCGGTAAAGACATGAAGATGCTTGCAGAGTCCATCAGGTGTATGAGCCACAAGCAGATTGCCATTCTGGAAAAGGAGGGCAAGACAATGCTCGATGTTCAGGGAAATGTTTTTGAAGTGCTGCGAGAAGATGTCGAGATCGTTCACGAAGATATCGAAGGATGGCTTGTCGCTTCCGATGAAGCACACGGCATCATGGTCGCTCTCGACACCGAGATGAACGATGAGCTTGAAATGCTTGGTCTGTCGCGCGAAATCGTGAGCCGCATCCAGTCGCTTAGAAAAGAGAGCGGCCTCGATATCACCGACCGTATTACGCTTGCAATCGATGGTTCGGCAAAACTTCTCGATGCGGTGAAACGAAATGATGCGTATATTAAGTCTGAAACCCTTGCAACGGAGCTCACGGCTTCCTTACTCGATCCATCATCAGCGGCAGGCGGAAAAGAAGAGTCTGTTAACGGTGAAATCTGCCGGATATCACTTGAAAAAAATGCGGGGTAATCGTATACTAAAAATCGGTTTTTTTAAAGCATTTGTTAGAATCAGCAAACAGGTGGAATATGGCTACTAAAAAAAGCAGCAGTGCCTCCAAGAAGGAAAACGAAATTATCGACGAACCGGTTCTGACCAAGACCTATTTAACCGACGATGAGCTCGAGCACTTCCGGCAGATCCTGCTCAAAAGGCGGGACGAGGTGCTTCGCGATCTGGATATTCTGCGTTCATCGCTTTCCGATGAAAACGTGGAAGATTCGATCAATTCCAATTATTCCATGCACATGGCTGATCATGGCACCGAAACAATGGACCGTGAACAGCGTTTCATGTTCATAGCCCGAGACGAGAAGTATATTGGCTATATCGACCAGGCCCTCGACAGGATAAGGAACAAGACCTACGGCATCTGTATTAAATCCGGCAAGCCTATTCCGAAGAAAAGGCTGGAAGCGGTTCCCCATACCGCTGTCAGGATCGAGTTCAAGCAGGGTAAAAAGTAAAATCACCGCTGCAGGTTATTGAATTACGGTTGCAGAGCGTAAAAAAAGCTGCCTCATGTATCGTGTTTGAGGCAGCTTTTCCGTTTTCGTCGATTCCCGGATTGTCAATCAGTCGTTTTCCTCCTTATCGGTGGTGGCGTCGACAATCTGTATCGGGTAATCGCCGCTGAAGCAGGCCGTGCAATAGCTCCTGGTTTCGTTCTCGAATGAGGGTACGCTGTTTATCAGTCCCTGCATGGAGAGGTATTTCAGAGAATCGACACCGATAAATTCCCTGATTTTTTCGATCTCCTCATCGTTATTGTCAAAACTGTCGAACATATGGGTCAGCAGCTGCCGTTTTGTCGGGAAATCCATGCCATAGAAGCAGGGACTCGTGATCGGCGGAGAACTGATATGCAGATGAATTGCCTTCGGGTCGGCTTCCCGTATCAGCTTGATCAGCATTTTAGCGGTTGTGCCGCGTACGATAGAATCGTCGATGAGAATGATCGGCCTGTCCAGAAGGACGCCACGAACGATATTGTATTTGGAACGTACCTTGATATCACGGCTGTGAATGCCCGGCTGGATGAACGTTCTTCCGACGTAATGGTTCCTGATAAGTCCGTGCTCGAACCTTGCCGGTCTGCCGAGTTTTAAGCTTTCACGCACAAACCCGAGCGCGGCGGTGTTCGACGAGTCGGGAACGCTGACAACCGTGAGTTCCTTGTCGCCTTCCTGAGGCCGGATCTTCGATTCCCTTGCAAGGTTCTTTCCGAGGTTCCGCCTTATCTTGTCAACGGAATTCTGGAATATGAAACTGTCCGGACGGGCGAAATAGACATATTCAAATATACAGCGGGCTTTGTATGGCGCTGGAGGAAGGAAAAGCGAGGTCGGCTTTTCGTTCGCAACGGCAAGATGATCGATCAGAAGGATTTCGCCCGGTTCGATATCGCGAATGTATTCGGCCTGTATGATATCGAAGGCACAGGTTTCGCTGGCCACGATGTAGGCAAGTTCACCGGTGAGCGGGTCGACTTTCTTACCGAGTGCAAGCGGCCTGAACCCATAGGGATCCCTCGCGGCGATCATCTGGTTGTTTGCGAGTATCACCATCGAGTATGCACCCTGCACCTGATTGAGGGCATGGTATATCTGCTGGATCGGTTCCTTTTCACGACTCCGTGCAGCAAGATGCGGGATGATCTCCGTGTCGGACGATGCCTGGAAAATTACACCGAGCTCCGTCAGTTCACGCCTGAGTGTTCTCGCGTTGGTAAGGTTTCCGTTGTGGGCTATTGCAAGGCTTCCGGAGCGGTAAGTGAGCGAAAAAGGCTGGGTGTTGTTGGTGGATTTCGACGAGCCGGTGGTGGAATATCTGTTGTGGCCGATAGCGGCATAGCCGCTGAGGTTTTCAAACACCATTTCATCCTTGAACACTTCCGAGACAAGACCCATTCCCTTGTGCTGCTTGAAAATGGTCTTCTTTTTGGCTTTGTTATATTCTGCGACAACGATACCTGCTGCTTCCTGCCCCCTGTGCTGCAGGGAGTACAGTCCATAGAACGTATCTTCCGCGGGAGTTTTTGAATTAAAAACACCGAAAACTCCACACATAAGCAATCATATGTTAAAGTTGTATAAACTCTCGAGCACCCTAAAATCGAAAATGCATGACAATATTCAAACGGAATAATTAAAATAATCGTTGCATGTCTTTGTATCGTATTGAACGATAACCCTTTTTAACGGAGGGACAACATCTTACGGCATTTCCATTCACCATTTCCTGAATATCATGGCATTAACGGCAAAAAAAGATCAGAGGCCTCCGGGCCCTTTTATCTGGATATCAGTAACCCTGCTTTGGGGGACGGTTTTTTTCTTTACCTCGATTTTCATGCTCAAGGCAGCTTCGGATCTGCTGAGGCAGGGCTTTTTCAATCCGTCCTGGCGTGAAATTTTCAGTGTTTACGGAATTCATGCAGCAATACTGGTAGTGTTCGCTCTTGCAGCCATGCTGATGAAGCGGGTAATCGATCCCGGAAGCACGAAGCAGGTGCAGCGGTGGCAGGACATCAACGAAGGAAAAGGGGAGAAGATTTTCATTTCCTTCGCAGGAAGCATAGCCACGAGCTTTTTCTTTACCGGTCTAACGGCTGCGAATTTTTCCCTTGCGGCGAGAATATTTGATCTGACGGTCGAATTTTCCGTTCCTGCGATTTTCCTTGCGGCACTGTTCAATATCGCGGCGGGGCTTGCCGCGTCTCTCATTGTCGGAATTATTTTCCTTGTGGGGAAGGTCGGAAACAGGAAAGGATGAAATCAGGGGCAGAAGGGGCTGCGCTTTATATAAACGAAAAAAGCGCAGTTTGAAAGCTGTGCTTTTTTTGTGGAGCTAAGGAGACTCGAACTCCTGACCCTTTGCATGCCATGCAAATGCTCTACCAACTGAGCTATAGCCCCGTTTTCCTGCTCTAATTAAAAGAAAAAAAACTTGTTTTTCCAACTTGTTTTGATCATTCTTTCATTTTGGTGATCGGACCGATCAGACCGATCCGTCCAATCGGTCAGATTCTGACCGGTCCGATCACCCTCCTTAAAAATTCAGGAAAGGGTCATGTCACTGTCATTTATCGTCAAGGAAGGTTTTTCGGGCATAGGCAGGGCGAAGCTTCCGGCTGCCATCACCATCGTAATCAGTTTTTTCGCTCTTGTCCTGCTGGGAATTTTCGGGTCTGTTTCGCTCAGTTTTTATGATGTCATGCAGGAACTGCGCCGCAAGGTGGAACTGGAAGTGTTTTTCAGCGATTCGATGAGCGAATCCCGGGCTGCAGAAGCGGCAAAACAGATGACTGCGATCAGGGGAGTGCAGGATTCGCATTTCGTTTCGAAAGATGAAGCTGCAAGCATATTTACCAGCGATTTCGGAGAGGATGTGGTGAAAATCCTCGGTTCCAATCCCCTTCCGAGATCGGTAAAGCTGAAATTCCTTCCGGAATACACCTCTCCCGACAGTATCGAGAAAAAAATCGTACCACTTGTTCGCAAGATCGCTCCTGATGCCGACATCCGTTACAATCAGGCACTGCTTCAGAGGATCGAGAAAAATGCAAAACTGTTCACGATTCTTACGGGAGGCATCGGTATTCTCATTTCACTTTCCACGATCGTGCTTGTCGGCTACACCATACGGCTTGCGATGTATTCAAGGCAGGAACGTATCCGCACCATGCGTTTTGTAGGAGCGACGGGATGGTTTATCGGAGCTCCCTATGTGATCGAAGGGGCATTGCAGGGAGTTGTTTCCGGCCTCCTCGCTGCTCTGACGGTATACCTGCTGCTCGATAAAGTGCTCTTGACCTATGACAAGGCTATCTACTCCATACTCCAGCCATCCACCCTGCTTATTTTTCCTGCCGTGGTGCTTCTTGGCATGCTGCTCGGGATTTTCGGCAGCGCGCTTTCAGTGGGGCAGTATCTGCGCGGTATCTCGAAATGGTGATGGGTAATGGGTAGTGGGTAATGGGTACTGGGTAGTGGGGATTGGGTACTGGAAATCGGTCCGATCGGACGGATATTACCGATCAGTCTGATCTTAAAGGAGTTTATCGATGAAACGGATAGGAGCACATGTCAGCATTGCAGGAGGCATCGAAAACGCTCCACTCAATGCTGCGGGGATTGGAGCGAAAGCGTTTGCCATGTTCACGAAAAATCAGCGTCAGTGGAAGGCTCCGAAACTCTCTCCGGAATCCATCGGCACGTTCCGGAAGAATTGCCTTGAAAACGGTTTCAAACCCGGTCATATCCTGCCTCATGACAGCTATCTGATCAACCTCGGCAGTCCTGAAAAAGACAAGCTGCAGCGTTCCCGGGAAGCTTTCGTAGAGGAAATGATACGCGTTGAACGGCTCGGTCTTTCAATGCTCAATTTCCACCCTGGAAGCCATCTGAACGGAATCTCCGTTGATGAGTGCCTCCGGCTGATAGCAGAATCGGTCAACAAAGCGCTTGAAGTTACTTCCGGTGTAATCGCAGTTATTGAAAACACTGCGGGGCAGGGAAGCAATCTCGGATTCCGCTTTGAACATCTCGCAGCATTGATTGATATGATAGAAGACAGATCGAGGGCAGGTGTCTGCCTCGACACCTGTCACCTCCATGCGAGCGGTTACGACATCGGGACAATGGACGCTGTCCGAATGGTTTTCAGCGAGTTCGACAGTATCGTAGGCATGAGATATCTCAGGGGGATGCACCTGAACGATGCCATTCATCCTGCCGGGAGCAAGCTTGATCGTCATGCCTGCATAGGTAAAGGGACGATAGGTCTGGAAGCTTTCCGGTACATCATGTCAAACCCGTCATTCGACGAAATCCCGCTGATCCTCGAAACACCTGATTCAGAGAACTGGAAAGAGGAAATCCAGCTGCTTTATTCGCTTGCTTAGTGATCCGTCCGATCCGACCGATCCGTCCAATCCGTCAGATCCTGCTATCCAGCAGCTTCTTTTGCGTTTCACCGAGGTTCCTTGTTTCACGGATAGCGAAAGGTGTGCCTTTGGATATCGAGGTGATGAAAAGCTCACCGAGCAGGCCGGTGGAAAACAGCTGGACGCCGAGGATAAGCAGCAGGATGCCGAGGAAAAGGATCGGACGGTTGCCGACCGGCTTGTGCAGCAGGACCTTGTCGAGTGTGACGTAGAGGCTTATCAGGAATCCCGATACAAAGCTGACCAGCCCTGCCATACCGAAGAAATGCATGGGGCGGCGCAGGTAACGGGTAATGAAGAGCACCGAAAGAAAATCGAAAAGCCCAGCAAAAAAGCGCGACGAGCCGAACTTCGAATTGCCGAACTTGCGGGCTCTGTGCGGGACGGGAACTTCGGCGATCCTGAACCCCATCCAGTCGGCAAGTACCGGGATATAGCGGTGCATCTCGCCATGCAGCTCGAGACGGCTAGTCACATTCCGGCGGTAAACCTTCAGTCCGCAGTTGAAATCATGTATCGTGATACCGGTAAAAAGCCGTGTAACCAGGTTGAAAACCCTGGAGGGGAAGATTTTCGAGAAAGGGTCTTTTCGCTCCTGCTTCCAACCGCTCACAAGGTCGTATCCTTCCTGAAGCTTTTTCAACATTGTCCTGATGGCGAAGGGGTCGTCCTGCAGGTCGGCATCGATCGTGCAGACATATTCTCCTGAGGCAGCCATGAAGCCGGCAGAGAGCGCGGCGGTCTTTCCGAAATTTCTCTGAAACGAGATCAGACGGAGTTCGGGTTTCTCCTGGATCAGATTGCCGATCACTTCCGGAGAGCCGTCGGTAGAACCGTCATCGACCATGATGATCTCGAAGCTGAATGGCTTTTCGAAAAGCTCGTGCAGCTCCTTTTCGCGCATGGCTGCATAGAGCCGGTCGAGCAGTTCGGGAAGGGATTCCCGCTCATTGAACAACGGGACGATGACTGAAAGGGACGGCAATATCTGTTACGATAAAAAGTTGAATGATCAGAGTGAAAGTAACGAGGAAACTGGCAATATTCAAAAAAACGGACTATACACCCCTCATACCCGGATCCCAGATATATTTGTGAAGCTGCAGCTGCATCCTTACCCTGAGGCCGTCGTAAAGGATCCACCCGGCAAGAGCGGACGGTTCCAGTTTTCCGAACACCACGCCCATCAGGATCTCAGATGTTTCATGAAGAGAGGTTTCGGCAAGCAGTTCCCTGGCCCAGAGGTAATCGTTCCTGTCGGCGATAACGATCTTGAACTCGATATGTCTTTTCGTTTCAGGATCATCTGACTGTGCAAGAGCGATGTTCTCAGGGTTGTTTCCTCCAGAAACTCCTGATGATGGTGATTTGAGGTCGATGATACAATGTACCCGCGGATCGACATCGGTAACAGAAATGAAGCCTCCTGTTTCGAGCAGGACGGTTTTTCCCTGGTCACAGAGCTGCTTCATGAGCGGATATACTTCTTTCTGCAGCAGCGGTTCGCCTCCGGTGATCTCCACTAAAGGGGAGTCAATTTCAGAAACTTTCCGTACGATCTCCTCGATCTCCATCGGAATTCCTTCTTCTTCGGCGTAAACTGTATCGCAGTACCTGCAGCCGTGCCCGCATCCGGACAGGCGTACAAAGGTGCATGGCCATCCGGCGAACGACGATTCGCCCTGGATTGAATGGAAAATTTCGCTGATTTGGAGGCTCATAGGGGGGATCAGGCTTTCTGTTCACTGAGCAATTTTCCGAGCGCACGCGGATAGAGTTCATGTTCGCATGCGAGCACACGCTGTGCAAGCGTTTCAGGTGTGTCTCCCGGCAATACCGGAACCTTCTGCTGCATAAGGATCCTGCCCCGGTCGTACACTTCATCGACCATATGGACCGTAGCGCCGCTTTCTGTTTCTCCGGCTTCAAGCACTGCAGCATGAACGCGGATACCGTACATTCCTTCTCCACCGAATTTGGGGAGAAGGGCGGGATGGACGTTGACGATCCTGTCGCGGTAAACCTCCACAACCGCATCAGGTATCTTGCGCATGTACCCGGCAAGGACAATGTATTCTACCCGGTTTTCCTGCAGCGTGTCAAGCATGGCTGCGGCAAACCGTTCATAATCGGGAAACTGGTTTTCGGAAACCTGCAGTGCCGGAATGCCGTTTTCCCTTGCGTACTCCATCGCTCCGCACTGTGAACGGTTGGAGAGGCAGAGCACGAATTCGGCGTTAATATATTTTTCATTAGTGGCACGATGAAGGGCCTTGAAATTGCTGCCGGTTCCCGAGCAGAAAACGGCAAGCCTGGTTATATGTTCAGCCATCAAATGGTTGTTTCAGCGTAACGAAAATCAATACCGTTTCAAGCAGCGGCATGCTTTCACCGCTGCATGCATGTGCATATCTCTCAAAATAAGCAACTTCAGGCGATTGAGGAACTGAAACCTCCAAAGCGGACAGGTACAGAGAGAGGGAAAAAAAAAGTCCGGCGATGACCGGACTTTCCCTGCTTTATCCAATTGTCCTGAGCTTGTGGTAGACTCTCGTCAGTACATGCTCCATTTTCTGGAGTTCCCGGGCTTCCTTAAGGGCGTCTGCATAACATTCCTTGCGGTACATGCACCCTTCGCCTGTGAGAAGCCAGTGCGGGTCGATGCCCCGGGACAGTACTTTTCTGATCAGGAGATCGAGCTTAGGGTTTCTTTTTTTCTTTCTCGTGTCAGCGGGATTTTTTCCGCCGGTACCGAGAGCCTGGGCAGGGGCCCTGCTTTCAGTGGCTTCGAGTGCGTGCTCGAGGCGTTCGATGAGTTTGTTGCTGTTCATGTTCAACAATCCGGATAATCATATTTACAGGTATCATAAGTATCGGAGAATTAGTCCTTGCAAAGGACCGTGGGGCCTCCGTAAGTATTCACAGGGAAATAAGTAAACAATACTTTTGAAAAATCAAAACAAAAGCTTCGTTTATGTGGATAAATTTTCAGAAAATTTACGCAGGGACCTTGAGTGACGGGATTAAATGGGCACAATCAGTAAATTCAGGAAAGAAAATGCTCCAGATGAATGTTATAAACTCCGGTCTATGACGAAATGCAGCTGTTTTTTCTGGCTTGAAAGACTTCGGTTCAACGTTCATGGCGTCCATGAGGGAGTCGAACCTTTCCTTTCAACTCCCACTACTTCAGCCATTCAATCGACTCATCACCTGCCGACTCTTCCCATACAGGATGTGCAATTGAAAGAAAAACCGGTGGTCATTTGAACGAAGCGGAATGACAGCGTATTTCCTGGTTATAATATCTGCCAGATTGCTTTGCTGTTTCCTGCCTTTCAAATCACCGGATTTCAATCCTTGAATCTCTTCTGGTAAATATGGCAGTAGGGTTGGCCTCCAGTTCTTTCGTAATAATCCTGATGGTATTCCTCAGCTGGGTAGAACTTCCCGGCAGGTTCAACCTGCGTTACGACTTTGTAACCGTAAGACTTCAGTTTGGCAATGAGTTTTATGGCTGTTTTTTTCTCCTCATCGTTTCCATAGAAAATTGCTGAACGATACTGTGATCCGATATCCGGCCCCTGCCGGTTCAACTGTGTCGGGTCGTGGATTTCAAAGAACAGTTTAGCGAGCTTTTCGTAAGTGATTTTTGAAGGATCATACTCGACCTTGATCGCTTCCGCATGGCCGGTATTTCCCGTCGAGACTTCCCGGTAGGTTGGATGATCCGTTTTCCCGCCGGTATAACCCGATGTCACCTTGATTACCCCCGGTCTGTTTTCAAAACTGTATTCCATACCCCAGAAGCAGCCCCCCGCGAAAAGTGCCGTTGCAATGTTATGCGGCTCCTTTTTCGAAGGGTTACCGACAGCATATGCCGATACAGATGTTATTGCAGCAAACAGCATAAGCAAAACCATGAACCGTAACTTTTTCATACCGCATCAATTTTTTTCATTAACACTGTCAGAATAAGTAACAATTGTTATCAGCTCTCCGTTTCATCCGGCAATCCTGTGCCTTACAGGTGAACTTCTCTCCGGGCAGGATTGTTAAATTGGAACAAAACTCAATGAAGCAGCACATGACGCAACAGGCCCGCAATCCGAATCTCCTTATCGGAGAAACAAGCCCCTATCTTCTCCAGCATGCTTACAACCCTGTCAAGTGGTTTCCCTGGGGTGATGAGGCTTTTGAAAAGGCACAGAAGGAAGACATGCCGATTTTTCTCTCTATCGGCTATTCAACCTGCCACTGGTGCCATGTGATGGAACGTGAATCGTTCGAGAACGAAACCATAGCTGATGTTCTGAACCGGTCGTTTGTTTCCGTTAAAGTAGACCGGGAGGAACATCCGGATATCGACCGGATTTACATGACCTACGTTCAGGCCACTACCGGCCGGGGAGGATGGCCGATGTCGGTCTGGCTCACGCCGGACAGGAAGCCTTTTTTCGGCGGCAGTTATTTCCCTCCGGCCGACCGGTATGGCCAGCCCGGTTTTTATAATCTTCTGCTCTCAATCGAAGGTACATGGAAACAGGACAAGAAAAGGCTCATCCTTGCCGCAGACCGGATTTTCGCTGAACTGACGGCACTCTCCATGCACACCGGCGAACCGTCGATGCTTTCCGGCAAGACGTTTCATGATGCTGCCGATGTATTCAAACGTCAATTTGATAAGGCATACGGGGGTTTTGGTGAAGCACCGAAGTTTCCCCAGCCCTCCATTCTCGATTTTCTCCTTGCATACTCGTTTTATACCGGCAAACGTGAATTTCAGGATATGGTCCTTTTCACCCTGCGGAAAATGAACGCCGGGGGAATTCATGATCATATCGGTGTCAGAGAAATGGGCGGGGGAGGTTTCGCCCGCTACTCGACCGATCGCCGCTGGCATGTACCTCATTTCGAAAAAATGCTTTACGACAACGCACAGCTTGCCTCGACCTTTATCGATGCTTTCAGGATTTCCGGCGACCGTTCATTTGCTTCAAGCGCAGAGGACATTCTGAACTATGTACTTTGCGATATGGGCGCAGGTGAAGGGGGCTTTTATTCCGCTGAAGATGCGGACAGCATTCCTGCTGGAAAGAGCATGGTTAAAAAAGAGGGCAGTTTTTATCTCTGGAGCCGGAAGGAAGTTGAAGCAGTTCTTGATCGTTCGGAGAGCGAGCTTTTCTGTTACGTTTTCGGGGTGAGAGAGGAGGGGAACGTGCAGGATGACCCTCATGGAGAGTTTGACGGGCAGAATGTGCTGATGATCGAGCATGGAGAGGATGATGCCTCCGGAAAATTCGGAATACCACAGGAAACAGTGAAATCGGTTCTTGAGAATGCGAAAAAGAAACTTTTCGAGACGAGGCAATTAAGGCCGAGACCTGACCGGGACGACAAGATTCTGACTTCCTGGAATGGCCTCATGATCAGCGCTTTCTGCAAGGCATATAACGCTTTTGGAAACGGGAAATACCTCGATGCGGCAAAAAAGGGCGCAGATTTCATTCTGGAAAACCTGCTCGGAAAAGAAGATGGTCAGCTTCTCCGGCGGTACAGGAACGGTGTGGCCGGTATCCGGGCAAAAGCCGATGATTATGCATTTTTCATCCAGGCGCTGCTGGACCTTTATGAAGCCTCTTTTGATCCTGACTATCAGAAAACGGCCGTTTCTCTGATGGAAAAACAGATCGAGCTTTGTTATGACGAGGTAACAGGCGGCTTTTTCAGCACTCCGTCGGATGACCCATCTGTTCCTCTGCGCATGAAAGAGGATTACGACGGAGCGGAACCGTCGCCTGATTCAATCACTGTCAGGAACCTGTGGAGACTTGGTGAACTCAGTGAGCGTGATGATTTTATTCAGGTCGCAGAAAAAACCATCGGGTTTTACAGTGATATTCTCAATACATCCGGGTATCACCTGCCGGCAATGCTGACGGCGGCTATGATGCATCACTACGGTATTTGCAGAGTTGTACTGACAGGAAACCCGGGAAACGCTGCACTTGAAGGTTTCCAGAAGTTGATCGGAGGGAAATACCTGCCTGATACGGTCGTGATGCATGCATCACTTTCTGGAGAAACAGGCAATGAAGTTTCAGCGCTTGTCTGTGCGGATAATATCTGTCATCCAGCTGCGAAAGAAACCGAAAGCCTCTCAGCATTGCTCGCCCATACATGGAGGAAGGAATGAAAGCTGAAAATTTCAACCTTGCCGCATATTTGTCGAGGATCGCTTTCCAGGGGATGGCATCGGCCGATTTCGCGACGCTGAAGCGCATGATGAGGTGTCAGCTCTTTACGGTGCCTTTCGAAAACCTCGATGTTCAGGCAGGAAAGATCATTTCGCTCGTGCCCGAGGAGATATACAGCAAAATCGTGGAACAGCATCGCGGCGGGTATTGCTATGAAGTGAATGGAATCTTTGCCATGGCGCTCGAAACCATCGGGATTCCCTGCCGGTTTGTTGCAGCACGGCCGATGACCTATTCTGTCCGTCGCCCAAAAACACATATGGCAATTGTTGTCGAAATGGATGGCGGAGAGTGGCTCTGCGATCTGGGTTTCGGCAGTTACGGCATTCGTGAACCATACAGTCTTGCATGGACCGTCATGGAGGTCCGGCAGGATTACGACATGTTCAGACTGACGATGACCACAGATCGGGATTATGTCCTGCAATCTTTTACCGACGGAGTATGGAAAAACCTCTATGAGTTCGATCTTTCTCCACAGGAATGGGTGGATTTCGAACCCGCCAATTTTCTGAACTCCAGGCACCCTGATTCGATATTTGTGCGCGGCCTGATGATTGTTCTGCAGAACCCTTCAGGGAAGAATGTTCTGCTCGGAAATCGCTTCAAATCAGTTTCCGAAGGCCGATCCAACGAGTGGACGGTGAGCCCCGGGGAACTTTCTTCGCTGCTCAGGGAAAAGTTTTCTCTGCAGTTCCCGGTGTGAAACGTGTTTGTCTGATCTGTATTTCCTCGTCTGACTGTATTGTTTTGATCTTTTTTCTGGGTAGTGGTTCTCCACAGGAATAAGAAATATTTTCATCAAGTGGCGGAATGAACCTCCTTCAAATGAGTTCATGAAAGAGTGAATGCATATCAGCAGGATTATTATTAACTTGAAAAACTATATACCTGTTACCGTGAACCTTTTCAAGGAGGATATCGGAACATGTCTGAAAAAATTGCAGTTGACCTTGGCAGCGTTCAGACTACCCTGTTGCTTCCGCTATGGGGAAGGGCAATGGAAACCCGGAAAACGAAACCCCGGCTCATCGACAGAAAAGCCGTTGAAATCATAGACAGGATCGACTATGATTTTTCTAAAATCGCTTCGGGCATCCACAATGTTACACAGCTGGAATGGATCGCCAGAAGCGTGCATATTGACAGGACTATCAGGGAATTTCTCGCTGCGCATCCTGCCGCTACGATCATCAATGTGGGATGCGGTCTGGATACGACTTTCGAGAGGGTCGATAATGGCCGGCTTTTCTGGTATGACCTCGATCTTCCCGATGCTATCGAGTTACGCAGGAAATTCATTCAGGAAAGCGAAAGGCGGAAGTTCCTGCCCTGTTCTTTTCTCGATGAGTGCTGGTTCAATCAGATAAAGGTTCATCAGAACGTTTTCCTCATGGCTGCGGGAGTGCTGTACTATTTCGAGGAAACCCAGGTCAGGGAGATTTTCGATAAAATCTGCTCGACATTTCCCGGGAGCGAATTTGTCTTCGATGCGGCTTCGCATATGGGTGTCAGGATGGCGAACAGGAAAGTCATACAGAACGTCGGACTTGACGAACAGTCTTTCCTGAAATGGGGCATCGAACATGCTTCCGATATACGCAAATGGAACAGCCATATAGAGGTTATCGAGGATTACCCGGTTTACAGCGGAATGAAAAAAGGCTTGTGCCTGCTCGACAGGTACATGGCATTCATAGCCGACAGGCACAGGATCATGTTCATGGTTCATCTGAGGATGTGACCGGCGGAATCTGTCTATCAACGATATGTCCGGGTGAACCACCGGGAATATATACCGGGTGCCGCTTTACTTCGGCGTATTCTCTTTTATCCCGTATTTCATGATACAGCACTCGTCGCCTTCGAGCAGGCAGCTGCTGCGTGAAAAGGTGATGCGGTCCGAAAAACCTTCTGTAAAGGGTTCATCCCTCGAACAGCTCAGGATATGGCCGAGTTCCTCGAGGCCTGCTTCTCCATACATGGTGGCATAATCACACCTGCGGACCGTTATTTCAAGTTCTTCAGGGAGTACCCTGATCTCTGCGTCAAGGACCTTTCCATCCGCAAGTTTCTGCCAGATGGCACGTATTCCTTCGAGGTCACGTTCAGGGTTGCTTTTGGCCCATTCTGCCCCGACATTCCTTGCAAGTCCTGAAACGGTTCGCAGCATTATTTCTTTTGCAGTTTCCGTTCCAACAGCATTAACCATCTCCTTGTAGAGAGGAGCAAGGACGCCGAGCTCGATTTTCCGCTGCTGGAATATGGAAATCGGCTGCATTTCGTGACTTAAGGTTTGTTGTTCCATAGTTGTCGATGAAGGGTGTTGTGTTTTTCAGCGGATCATCTGTAAGCTGAAAAATTACATTAAAAAATGTTTTCAGACCAGTTCCGGCTGGTGTTTTTTCCCTGTTCCGGAAATTCGGACCAGAGGAAAATTTGCAGGTAAACCCTTACGTTACTGCTGTTAAAGCTACTGCAGGCTGCATGAGGTCTATCGAAGCTTATGCAATGAACCTGAAATAATTGGTGTTTATTTCTTAAATTCGCCGGTTGCCATAACAAACCAACTTATAAATCTTCAGTACATGTCTGATCCTGTCATCAAACGGGCGCTGGTCTCTGTATCCGATAAAACCGGTATAGTCGATTTCTGCCGTGAACTGTCGTCGCTCGGCGTCGAAATCTTTTCGACAGGCGGAACCCTGAAAGCACTGCAGGATGCAGGAATTGCAGCATCATCTATTTCAACCATCACGGGATTTCCGGAGATCATGGATGGAAGGGTGAAGACGCTCCATCCGAAAATCCACGGCGGCCTGCTTGCCGTCAGGCATAATGCAGACCATGTCAGACAGGCGATTGAGAACGGTATCGGATTCATCGACATGGTGGTCGTCAACCTCTATCCGTTCGAAGCGACTGTCGCAAAACCGGACGTTACCTTCGAGGACGCCATCGAGAACATCGATATCGGCGGACCGTCTATGCTCAGGAGCGCAGCGAAGAACAATGAATCGGTTACAGTGCTTGTCGACAGCGGCGATTATGCCCGGGTGCTCGAAGAGATGCGGTCGAACGGCGGATCGACAAGTCGAGCCACCCGCCTCATGCTTGCACGAAAGGTGTTCGATCTGACCTCCCGTTATGACCGGGCTATCTCTGATTACCTTGTCAGGGCGGAAGGCGTTGCATCCGAGGTTGCGGCAGAATCGATAACGGTCAGACTCGACAAGGAACTTGACATGCGCTATGGAGAGAATCCTCATCAGAGCGCCGGATTCTACAAGCTTGCCGATTCCTATGGAAGCCGTTCATTCGGTGCGTTTTTCGAGAAGCTGCATGGCAAGGAACTTTCCTACAACAACATGCTCGATATTGCCGCTGCGGCTGGCATCATCGAGGAGTTCCGCGGAGAGGAACCTTCAGTCGTAATCGTAAAGCATACGAATCCCTGCGGTGTCGCACAGGCGCCGACGCTTGCCGAGGCTTACCGGAGGGCTTTTTCCACAGACACACAGGCACCGTTCGGCGGTATCATAGCCTTCAACCGTTCTCTCGATATGGAAACCGCAACAGTCGTGAACGAGATATTTACTGAAATTCTCATAGCCCCCGGTTTCGAGGAAGGCGTACTCGATCTTCTCATGAAAAAGAAGGACCGCAGGCTTGTATTGCAGAAACAGTCTCTTCCGAATGGCGGCAGGGAGTTCAAATCAACTCCGTTCGGGATGCTTGTTCAGGAACGTGACACGAAATCCGTTGCAAAGGAAGATCTCAAAGTCGTAACGAAAAGGTTGCCGACCGAAGCGGAACTTTCGAATCTCCTGTTTGCCTGGAAAATCTGCAAACATATCAAATCGAACACGATCCTCTATGTCAAGAACCATCAGACTTACGGCGTAGGCGCAGGCCAGATGTCGCGCGTGGATTCATCGAAAATCGCACGATGGAAAGCAAAAGAAGCCGGTCTCGACCTGAATGGTTCAGTTGTGGCTTCTGATGCATATTTCCCGTTTGCAGACGGTCTTATCGCAGCAGCGGAAGCAGGCGTGACCGCTGTCATTCAGCCTGGCGGGTCAATCCGTGACAACGAAGTGATCGAGGCGGCAGATGCGAACAACCTTTCCATGGTGTTTACGGGCATGCGTCATTTCAAGCACTGATCGCTGGCACTCATTTCGATATACTTAATTCAGAGCCTCACGATCCCATTTGTATTGCAAAAGGGAACAGTGAGGCTCTGCTGGTTCAAAACGGCCTGACAGCCCGGACATGACCGGTTTTCGACATTTTATCGGTAGTGTACTGTTTTCCGGTTTTAAAACCCTGTCCCCACGAATAGTCGGGGTCTTTTTCGGATGAGCTCCAGTAGAAAATTTCCTTCTTCGGGTTTTTAGCGAACCCTCCTATGGCCGATTTCTTTGCATAGAGCTTGTCCAGTTCATTCCTGTCAGGGAGGTACCAGTCGCTGTAGCCGTTTTTTTTCAGCCGTTCGGCTGCAGCAAGAGCATCGGGCCAGTCGTATACGCCGCTGAGGTCGGCAGTATCTGCCACCAGCCCGTGCTGTACCTTCGAGTCGTACCCTTTGTCTCCGGGCTTGAGGATATATGCGATTTTCCCGCCTCCGAAACTGCCTCCGACAGCGAGCGGAGCGGCATCAGCCGATGTTGATGTCATTGCGATGCATAAGCTGGCAAACAGTATGTTTGCGCAATTACGGTGCAACCTGTTTTGGATGGTCATTTTCATCTTAGACGTACCTGTTGAGTTTATGGGGGGCGTATCGTATCGATTATTGCGATAGTTAACAATTGTAAATTATAACATTAATGTAAAACGCCAAAGGCCGGTACGCAAATATTTCATCATTTATATCCGATGTTTCCCCAACCTTTCAAGTAGCGTCGATTATTGTGCTTTTTTTCTTCCGGAAATATTTTCAGCTACGGCCCGGGCGTTGCGTTTCAGTCGTCGAAGGCCTATGCGATAAACGGGTGTGTCTGAGAAAAGATCGCTGAAACCTGATTTCGTAAGGTTCAGGATGGATTCAGTGGTTATGTCAAGCAGGTTTCTGTTCTGATAAAATGACTTTTCAGCTTTGACAAGCGCCTGCATATTGTAGGGACAGACTTCCTGGCAGCGGTCGCAGCCGAAAAGGTTTTCACCGATCATTTCAGCTTCTACAGGTGTGAACTCCCGTTTCAATTCAATGGTGAGGTAGGAGATGCATTTCGTTGCATCGAGTTTCCCTGCTTCGGCAAGGGCTCCGGTCGGACAGTTTTCCATACAGGCGCTGCATCCTCCGCAGGGATAGGGAAGCGGCGGTTTCATATCGGTGATTTCCCGGTCGATCAGGAGCTCTCCGAGGAAGATATAGGATCCTGCCGAAGGTACGATCAGCAGGGTATTTTTACCGGTTCTTCCGATCCCGGACTGTTCAGCCCAGGCTTTTTCCAGAACGGGAGAACTGTCGACGGCAACTGCTGTTTTCAAAGGTTCATCGAACAGGGTTTTCAGGAAGTTTCCCAGTTCCTCGAGTTTGCTCCGGATAATGACGTGATAGTCTCCAGCCAGCGCATATCGTGATATTTTCGGCTTGCCGGAGACAGTATCGAGATGGTGATTGTAACTGATTGCTGTGGAAATGATGGTTTTCAGGCCGGGAAGGAGTATTTCGGGTTTTGCCCTTTCCTGCAGATGTTTTTCAAGGAAAGTCATATCTCCATGCCTTTTTTCCCGGATCATCTGTTCGTACCGTTCTATTGCAGTTGCCTGTTTCTGCGGAGCTGAAAAACCGATTGCTGCGAATCCAAGCCGTGCGGCTTCTCTGCGGATGTTACGTACAAGATCGGGCTGTTCTGCGGCCATGGATGGAAAAAAGTATTTTAAGGTTGGTTAAGCAAGTAAATATCGCTAAATAAATATACAGGTAGTTAGTGTTAAATTGTACCGGGAATCCGGTATCTCATGCAGTGTTTGCTGAAAAGCCGGCGGCTGACGGGTTTTTATCTGTAGTTCCGGCACATTTCAGTACACTTTGCAGGAAAGACAGCGATTCCGCTGTTTTCTTCATCACTTCTGTATGGCATGGAAAGACGTGAATTCTTAAGGAGACTGTTTAAACGCACAGCTATTGGAGCTGGTGCAGCGGCTGCAGGCAGTGCGGGTCTCGTTGGTTATTATCAGCCGAGGAAGGAATTTTACCGGAAGAACACCCGGGAGAATGAGGGCAGGGAAAAACTCGACAGGCCGAGGAAGGTTGTGGTTATTGGTGGAGGTCTTGCCGGAATCAGTGCTGCTCTCGAACTTGCGAAGAAAGGGTTTCAGGTCACACTGGTGGAATCGTCCTCTTCACTTGGCGGAAAACTGACCGGCTGGCAGCTCGATGCACTTGGTGAGCGGTTTCCGGTCGAGCATGGTTTTCACGGCTTTTTTGACCAGTACTACAACCTGAACGAAATATTTTCTCTTGGAGGGGTGAAGCGGGAAGTCTTCAGTGAATCACCCGGTTATCCTGTGCTTTTCAGGGATTTTCCCGCTGAAGTATTCGGCCAGACCCCGAAATATTTTCCTTTCAATGTATTCTCGATCCTCGGCCAGTCCAGAAGGCTGGACCTGATGTCCTTTCTGAAAAACTCGAAGGGGCTTATTTCAACGCTGCAGCTGTTCCAGTATGATTACGCAACGGCATTCAGCCGTTATGATTCCATCGATTTCCTGACCTTCTGCCGCAGGAAAGATATCCTGCCCGCTTTTGTCGATACTGTTCTCCACCCTTTCGCTGATGCCACCATGAACCGGATGGAGGTACTTTCAGCAGCTGAAGCTCTCCGTTACTTCCATTTTTATTTCATGGGCAGCCCTGAAGGTCTTGCATTCCGAATAACTAACCGGGACTGCATGAGCGCGCTTATCGATCCGCTCGAATCGAAGCTCCGCGAATTGGGTGTCACGCTCAGGAAAGGCAGCACGGCAAGGAAACTTGTTACGGAAGGCCGCAAGGTGTCAGGTGTGCTCATCGATTCCGGCGCGAGCGGTGGGGCGCTGTATCTCGAAATCGACCGGAATGAAGTTCCTGACAGAGGATTCAGGGTTTTTCATACCGCTGAAGGCATACCTGTTCTGATCGGAAAGCATGGCGGAGGATTTGCAGCTTTTGACGCGAGGTGTACGCATATGGGCTGCCCTGTCAGTTATGAGGTTCAGAGCGGCGGTTTTTACTGCCCCTGCCATTCAGGCCGGTATGATCTGTCCGGCAAACCCGTAAGCGGTCCGCCAAAAGCTTCACTGACCCTGCTTTCGGTTTCGATTGAAGGCGGACGGCTTGTCGTAAAATCTGCAGCTGACAGCGGCGGAGAACTCCTGGCATGCGACTATTGCATAGTGGCATCCAATGTCAGCGGTACCAGGGAACTTGTAAAGGCATCCACAATTGAAGAACCGGCTTTCGAAAAGAAGGTTGCTTCGCTTGGAGAAGCCGACCCATACTCTGTCTACAGGCTCTGGCTCGACAAACCGCTCGATACTGCTCATTTTCCCTTCTATACGACATCGGGATATACCTATACCGATTCTGCCACGATCTACTCACATTTCCAGGAACCGTTCATTTCATGGGCGAAAAAAAGAGGAGGTTCGGTTATCGAGCTCCATGCCTATGCCATAGCTCCCGGCGATATCAGGCCGGAAGAGGAAATAAAATCAACGATGCAGCGAGAAATGCGCTCGATGTTTCCTGAAATTGCCGGTGCGAATGTGCTGCACGAATTATACATGCAGCAGTCCAATTTTACACGGTGGGCACCGGGGGATCATGCTTCGCGTCCCGGGGTCGAAACTCCCGTTGCCAACCTTTTTCTTGCAGGAGACTGGGTGAGGGTGGATGCTCCGGTTTTTCTGATGGAAGCCGCAGCTTTTACAGGGCGGATGGCGGCAAACGCCGTTTTCCGAAACGAATCACTGAAAACCGTGCCGCTTCCCATTGTTCCGATGGAAGGTATTTTTGCCTGACTACTGAAGGCCGAGGCATCTTACGACAGTGTCGTGCAGCAGCGGCCGGAATTTGCGGATTTTGATGTTTTCGGATGTCGGATAGACCCTGTTGCAGAGGAATATCACAGCCAGGTTTCTGGTCGGGTCGATCCAGATACTGGTGCCGGTATAACCGAGATGGCCATAGGATGCGGTTGAAAAGAGGGTTCCCGCCGATGAACTTCCGCCGGGCGAACGAACATCCCATCCAAGCGCACGCAGACCTTCTGGATGTGACAGGAATTTCCGTATGGTGCTTTCCTGCACATAGACTTTGTTGTCAAGCTTTCCTCCGTTCATGATCATCCTTGCGAACCGGACGAGGTCGCCTGTTGTGGAATAGAGACCGGCATGACCTGCGGCACCTCCAAGAAGGGCGGCGTTCTGGTCGTGCACAAGTGGACGTGGAGTTGAAAGTGGCCAGTCGCTGTCCTTTTCCACCGGTGCGATATGCCATATCAGCGACTGAGCCGGATTGAACATCGTTGTGTTCATGCCGAGCGGTACCGCAAAGCGTTCATGGAAGTTGGATGCGAGGCTTTTTCCTGTGACAGTTTCAATGATTCTGCCGAGAAGGATGAACCCGAGATCGCTGTAAACCGTCGTTGTGTTGGGAGCATTGGTCAGGGTATCGTTATAGATAGCAGTAAAGACCTCATCGGGGGTTCTGCAGCTTTTCGCAAACCAGGTATGTGCCCTGAGCCCCGAATTATGACGCAGGAGGTTTTCGATGGTGACTTTTTCCTTGCCGTTTCTTGCGAAATCCGGAAGGTAACGGCAAACAGGAGCCCCCAGTGATAGCGAGTCCCGTTCCGCAAGCTGCATGATGATGCTTGTCGTGGCTACAGCCTTGGTCAGAGACGCGAGGTCATACACCGTTTCCGTATCCACCGGACGGCTTGCACCGTCATAGGTCATCCGGCCGAAAGCTTTCCGGTATACCACCTGATCCCTGCATATAACAGCAATGCCTGCACCCGGAAAAACGCTGTCCCTGACCGCTTTTTCGATTGCAGAATCGAGAGGCCTGAAATCATGGACAGAAGCCCTTGCCTGTAGCGATAAACCAAGACAGACGATACAAAGCCATGCTGTTGTTATGGTACGCTGCACGCTCATGGGAATTTCCGGCGCTAAAAGAGCGAGAATTTCACATACCGGCCCGGTTTCCTTTTCAGGTCGATCAGGACGGAATCAAGCGAAGCGATCGTATGGCTCAGGTTGTTATAGAGCTTCGGGTTGGAAGCAAGCTGGCCGAGCGTACCTTTGTCGCTGTTGATCTTGGCGAGCAGCGTTTCAGTCTGCTGGGCCGCCTGGTTGAGGCGCTCGATAGTTTCTTCGGTGTTTTTCGCCATCGCTTTGTCATTGATCAGCTTCGGCAGAAGCCCGTCCCCATGTGAAGCCTTTCTGGAAAGCGCGGAAAGTTCGCTTGTTGCGGTTTTCAGGTTGCCGACAGTTTCAGCAAGTTCATTACCGAGTTTTTCGTCCGAAACAAGTCTTCCGGCCATCCCTTTTCCGCTGTTGAGGTGGTCGAGCAGTTCATTGACTTTTTCAAATGTAGCAACAGCCTTGTCGGTAAGTGATGCCATGCCGTCTTCGGTTTTGAGAGAGATATAATCTCCATTCTGGATTTTCGACCCTTTTCCGGTCGTGATGTCGATATATTTGTCCCCGAGAATGCCAAGGGATTTGATCGTCGCTTTCGAATCTTTAGTGACAAGAGGAGCGAATTCGTTTTTGAGACGGAGTTCGGCTACGACAAAGAGTGAATCGTGTCTCGATATAAATTCCATTTTCGAAACCGAGCCGATCTTTTTGCCGGAAACCGAGACGAAATTGTTTTCAGCAAGGCTCTGCATATCCTGCGACATGACTTTTACGGTTGTGACACCGGTGAACATGTTCGTGTTCTTGCCGATTACAAGTCCGAGGTAAGCTGCAAAACCGATGCCGAGAATGAAAAAAATACCGGTTTTCAGATCGCTCCATTTCAAAGCGTTCGGATTTTTCATACAGAAAAAGTCATTTGGAAGTTATAATTCAAGGATCTTGTCTGAAAGTATTGACCGTATAAATGGATGCTGCGAGTCATGGAGCTTTTCCGTGACATCGTCGAATATGATCTCTCCCTGGTAGAGAACGGAGACACAATCGGCTGTATGAAACACATCGTCAATAATATGGGTGACGATAACGGCTCCGAGATTGTTGTTGTGACGCAGATCACTGATAAGGGAAAGGATTTTTTTTGAACTGACCGGGTCGAGACCTGCCGTAGGTTCGTCAAAAAGGATCATGCGAGGCTTGAATATCATGGCCCTGCCGATCGCGACCCTTTTACGCATGCCGCCGCTCAGGCTTTCGGGAAGTTTGTCTTCGTAACCTTCGAGGCCTGCGAACCGGATCTGTTCTCCAACTCTCTGAGCGACCTCCGATTCCGGAAGGTTAAGGTTTTCCCGAAGAAAAAAACCGAGGTTCTGGCTGATTGTCAGAGAATCGAAAAGCGCATTTCCCTGAAACACCATTCCCATTTTCCGCCGGATTTCATAGAGCTCGGTCTCCTTCATGCTGGTGATGTCGGTGCCGTCAACCAGCACTTTGCCGCAATCCGGTTTGATCAGGCCCAGCATAAGCTTCAGGATCGTGCTTTTTCCCACGCCGCTCGGTCCGAGAATTGCCTTGATGGTGTTATCCTGGACCTTCAGTGAGATATTTTTCAGGATCTGTTTGTCTCCGAAGCTCAGGCATACATTTTTCAACTCGATCATTGGCCTACATGTTTTCCAGGACTATTTTGGAGACGTAAAAATTTGCAACCAGCACAAGTCCGGAAGACACGACGATTCCCTTGATGGTGGAGCGCCCGACGCCGGCCGTTCCACCCCTGGCGGAAAAGCCGTTGAAACTGCTGACAAGCGTAATAATGATTGCGAATACCGGGGCCTTGAGGAATCCCACCACGAAATCTTTCGGCACAAGCCTCGGATAAACCGAATTCCAGAATATGCCCGGGTCGAGCTTGTGGTAATGCTCGGCAAGATAGGCCGCACTGTGCAGTCCGGCATAATCAGACAAGGCTGTCAGTGGAAAAAACATGATGAGAGCAGCCACCAGTCTCGGCATGACCAGTTTGGCAATCGGATCGGTACCGAAGGCACGAAGGGCGTCGATCTGTTCGGAAATTTTCATGGCGCCAAGCTCGGCTCCGTTTCTCGATCCGAACCGCGCAGAGAGCATGAGCCCCATCAGCAGCGGGCCAAGTTCACGGAGAACGGAAATGGACGTAGATCTTCCGAGCATGGTTTTTGCACCGAAATCTTCAAGAAGGTTTCCGACCTCTATGGCAAGCAGGGCCCCGATAGATATGGAACTGACCAGAACAATCGGAATCGAGTCAGTGCCGCAGATCGCCATCTGGTCAAGAACATCTCTCCAGTAGCGTTTCATTTTCGGAAACGTGAAAAAAGCCCTCAATGAAAAAAGGAAAAACTCCTGAATGTTATAGAGAAATTCCTTGAGATCCGAGGTGAACTGTTTCCACAGATTCCCTATGATGTTTGACAGCATAAACGTTTAATGATAAGGGTCACTGCCCGCAGACAGCAGAGCCTGAAAAACATGTTTGAAATAATAGCAAAACTTCGTTAAAAGCCAAATCACACATTTTTCAGGCATTTACAAGCCGGCATTTCATTTTCGTCACCCATTGGTAGGGGATGGTAACCTTCCCGAAAGTATCTTCATCACGTTCTTTCAGTCCATGGTAATCGGACCCCCCGGAAAAGAGGAGAAAATACTCGTTGGCGATTTCCCGATAGTAATTCTGTTTGTAGGTATCATGGGATGGATGAACAATTTCAATGCCGTCAAGGCCGAACGTGATCAGCTGTTTGAGGGTTTCATCGGGTACGTTCTGTGCCGGATGGGCAAGAAAAGAGAGCCCCGAAGCCTCGTTGATGAGTCTGATAACTTCACCCGGATGTGTTTCAATGCTTTTCACATAAGCGGGGCTGTGCGAACCGAGATATTTGCTGAAAGCCTCGCTGAAGCTTTTCACATATCCGACATCCTGGAGCACAGCGGCTATATGGGGCCTGCCTACACTACCGTTCTGGGCTTTGGTAATGATCTGCTCAATACCGATCTTGACGCCCATTTTGGCAAGTTTGGTCACCATTCTTTCAGCTCTTTCGGTACGAAGCTGACGGCAATGGTCGAGATATCTTTTCAGCTCCGAATGCTGATAATTGAAAAAATAACCAAGGACATGAATATCATAGCCCTTGTAAGTCGAGCTCATTTCTACACCAGGAATAAGTTCGACGCCTTTCTCCAAGGCTAATGGCTTTGCTTTGTCAATACCTAAAACAGAGTCATGATCAGTTATACTAATGGCATTCAATCCTGACTGGGCGGCTTTCTCTATAATCTCCTCAGGGGTGAAAATGCCATCTGAACATTTTGTGTGTATGTGTAAGTCTGCTTTTTCAAAGCCATTATGCCCTACGCCTGACGAGCTGTACGGCATGTCTGACTGGTTAAGTTGTTAATTATACATTTCTATATATAAGAAAATTTCACAGTCCGTTTTACAGAAATGAGAATTATTTTTTATGGTAAAAAGTTGCCAGCTTCTCCCTCTCAGGGTTTCAGCAGCCCCGAGGAAATGAGGTACAGGATACCCGCTCCGGCAGCGATACGATATACGATGAAAATCGTTGTCGTATGTTTTTTCAAATAGTTGAGCAGGAACGCTATGGATGCATATCCGGTGATCCCCGCAACTGCTGTAGCGACAATCAGGTTCAGTCCGCTTGCCGGTGATGAGGCGATGCCGTGCCATGAATGGTAAAGTTCCAGCATCGCAGCGGCAAATACGGAAGGAAGTGAGAGCAGGAAAGAGAACCTGGCAGCGGTAGAGCGATCGAGATTCAGCAGAAGTCCTCCGGTTATCGTGACCCCTGAACGTGATGAACCGGGAATGAGCGCCACGCTCTGGGCAAATCCGATCAGGATCGCTTCCTTCCAGCCGATGTTTTCAAGGGATTTCATGGGAAGGTTCCTTTCAAGCCTCTTCTTTATTTTCAGTTCAGCCAGGATAAGCACGAAGGCAAGGATGATGAGAGCCCCACTGATCCAGTAAAGTGAACGAAGACTTGTTTCAATCTGCGATTTGAACAGAAGACCGAAGAAAACGATCGGAACGGTGCCTGCTGCGATCATCCATCCCATTTTCGCTTCTGTGGTCTCCAAGGGTTTGCGGTGAAGCAATCCCAGGATAACTGCCCGCGAGATCGAAAAAATATCATTGCGGAAATAGATCAGCACGGCCGCAAGGGTTCCCAGCTGAATGATTGCCGTGAAAGCGGCACCGGGGTCTTCCCATCCGGCGAGCGCGGGAACGATTCTCAGGTGAGCGGTGCTGCTGATGGGCAGAAATTCCGTCAATCCCTGTATCAGGCCGAGAAGAGCTGCTTCTGGAGTGGTCATTGTTTTTCAGGTTGGCGATTGGGGGAAGATGATTGCTGCAAAATGTTATTCAGGTCGGCGACCGCTTTTCTGACGGCAAGGGCCCGGTGGCTGAGGGAGTTTTTTTCGGCGATGCTCATTTCAGCATAGGTTCTGCCTGTCCCGTTCACCATGAAAACCGGATCATAGCCGAAACCTTCGCTACCTGTCCGTTCAAGGGTGATCGTGCCGCTGACAGAGCCTTCGCAGGTATGCTCGAATGAAAAATCCCCTCCTGCGGACTGAATGCATCCTTTCAAGGCAATCACGGTACGGAAATGTGCCTTACGGTTTTCGACACCCTGCATGCGTTCGAGCAGATAGCGGACATTGTCTTCATAAGCCGGCGGCCTCCCGTCCGGCATGGGTGCAAAACGGGCCGAATAAACCCCGGGAGCTCCCTGCAGCGAATCCACCTCGAGCCCGGTGTCGTCAGCAAGGGCGATCATGCGCCGGAACCGTCCTGCAAGGTGGCTGATTATGGCCCTTGCCTTTAGCAGTGCATTTCCCTCGAGGGTTTCTTCGGTCTCGTCCACCTCGATTTCGACACCGAGGTCCCGGAGGCAGAATACATCGATAGAGGGTGAAATGTTTTCGAGAAGAGGACGCATTTCCTTCACCTTGTCTCGATTTCCCGTGGCGAGAACGATCGCGGTCCTGTTTTCCGAAACTGGGTCCATGGTCGTTATCCGATGATGCTGATCATTTCTTGTACCGCTTCGCCAAGACCGGTCATGACTGCACGAGCGATAATGGCATGTCCGATGCTGACTTCCTCTATTTCAGCTATTTTCCTGAAGGGCGCGATATTGCCATAGTTGAGCCCATGTCCGGCAACGACTTTCAGCCCGAGGCTTTTCGCATATGCGGCGGCCTCACTGATCCTGCGGAATTCATGTGCAATGGCGTTCTCATCGTGCTGCAGTGCGTATTTGCCGGTATGCAGTTCGACAAGGTCAGCCCCTGCATCGCGGGAGAGATCGATAGCATGTTTTTCAGGTTCGATGAACAGGCTGATCTCGATTCCCGACCCCTTGAAGGGTTTCACGAATTCGACAAGAGTATTGAAATGGGCTGCAATATTGAATCCGCCTTCTGTCGTGAGCTCCTCTCGCTTTTCAGGAACGAGCGTGATGAGCTCGGGTTTCGTTCTGAGCGCAATCGCCTGCATCTCGGGCGTCATGGCCATTTCAAGATCGAGTTTCGTCGTGACGGCAGAGCGCAGGTTCCTGAGGTCATCGTCCTTGATGTGCCGGCGGTCTTCACGAAGATGGCAGACAATGCCCGCAGCTCCGCTTTTTTCCGCAACAAGTGCCGCTTCGACCGGATCGGGAACACCCTCTCCGCGTGCGTTCCGCAACGTGGCGATATGATCTATATTGACGGCTAATCTCATGGAAGTTCAGATGGAAACAGTTGAAAAAGCTTATAATGAAACTGCCTGTTGACCGGATGATCACTTGTAATGCGAAGGTAACGAAAAAAATATAAAAGAGATAACCTGGTTCAGTCGTCAGTGATTCCCCAGCTTATACGGCTCCATGCTCTTTCATGCAGAAAGTAGCCGAGTGATGTATAGATGTTGCTGACGATCATGAAGCCGAGTGCGAGCTGAACCTTTCCGGTGAACAGGTAGATGGTCAGGAAGTCAAGGCAGACAATGAAGATGCGGTAGGTGACCGCTTTTATCAGCGATCTTTTCAGAGTAACGTTCCGCGGCATAAAGCCCTCCATGATTGAAAGATTTATTTCCTTTTCGATTATTTTCCAGAACAGTCAACCGCCGTTATTGATTTCTTTTTCATGTTGTGAAAACTGTTCAACATCATGAAATTCTGCTGCGTTGAAAGAGTGTTTGAAAGCCAGGTGCCGTTTTTTATGTTTACGGCGGATAAGTAACTGATTGAAACGTATATGGACCACAGTAGGTGTTTATGAACAGTCTGACATTGAAAAAACTCGAATTCGACAAGGTCGCCGGTTATACAGCCAGATTCTGTCTTTCTTCCATGGGGCGGGACAGACTCCTTGCCTCGAAGCCTTTCCTGTCACACCACGAGCTTGTTTCCGAGCTTGAAAAGGTGCTCGAACTGAAGAATCTGCTTGAAGAAGGCCGTTCCATTCCGGTTTCTTTCCTGCCGGATACGCGACCGCATCTGAAAAAGCTTGAAATTCTTGAAAGCTACCTCGAGCCTGAGGAACTTCAGGATATTTTTCATCTTCTCCATTCATCGGTACAGTTGCGGAAATTCATGTTCCAGAACCGCGAGGTGTACCCGCGAACCAATGACCTGACGATAAATCTCTGGCTTGAAAGGAGCCTGCAGGCCGCGATCCGCAGCATAATAGACGAACAGGACAATGTGAAGGATACGGCAAGCGATACGCTGCTGATGATCAGGCAGGAGCTGAGTTCCGGAAGGGAGCAGATCCGCAGGAAGATGGAGCGCCTGCTCCGGCACTGTTCCGCCAACGGATGGCTTATGGAGGAGGTAGTGGCTGTAAAGAACGCTCGTCTCACGCTTGGTCTGAAAATCGAGTACAGGCACAAACTGAATGGCTATATCCAGGATTATTCCGGCTCGGGACAGACGGTTTTTATCGAACCGGCTGAAACGCTCGATATGAGCAACAGGATTCAGCACCTTCAGATCGCGGAACGGAGAGAGATCGAAAGGATACTGAAGGAGATTTCAGACAAGCTGCGCCTTGAACTTGAAAACATAAGGCACAACGAGAACCTGATGTGCGAGTTTGATTCGCTCTACGGCCGGTCACGTTTCGCTGTTGAAATTCATGGCGTGCTGCCGGGGATTGCGGATACGAATATACTGCGGATCATAAAAGGATTTCATCCGTGGCTGCTGATCTCCCACCGCGACAAGAAGGTTTTTCCCCTCGATCTGGTCCTTGAGGAAAACGAACGGGTGCTGGTGATTTCAGGTCCGAATGCCGGCGGCAAGACCGTTGCCATGAAAACCGTCGGCCTTCTCTGCTGCATGCTGGTTCACGGTTACCTTCCTCCATGCAGCGAAAGCTCGGTTTTCCCCAGTTTCAGGGACATTTTCATCGAGATCGGTGACGACCAGTCGATCGAAAATGATCTTTCCACGTTCAGCTCCCATCTTGGAGAAATAAGAAAGATAATCGATGCAGCCGGTTCATCGGATCTCGTCATGATCGATGAATTGTGCGCCGGAACCGATGTCGAAGAGGGTGGTGCGATTGCCAGGGCAATTATCGAAGAACTGCTCGATCGTTCAGGCAAAGCCATCGTCACAACGCATATCGGCGAACTGAAAGCCTACGCTCATGAACGCGAAGGTGTGCTGAACGGCGCGATGGAGTTCGACCGGTCGGGGCTCGAACCGACTTTCAGGTTCATCAAGGGTTTGCCGGGCAACAGCTTTGCCTTCGCGATGATGAAGCGCATGGGCTTTCCTGCTTCAATGGTTGACAAGGCATTGAGCTACATGCACAGTGAACGTATCGGTCTCGACCGTATGCTCGAAGATCTGCAAGCCCTGCTCGAGGAAAACCGTGTACTGAGGAAACGTCTTGCCGGAGAGGAACGGGAGCTCGAAGAACGCGAACGTACGCTTCGCGAGGAAGAAACCGTGATTGCCGCAAAACGCAAAGAGCTCAGGCTCGGTGCAGCGAAGGAGGTCATGAGGGAGGTTGAGCATGCCCGAAAAGAGATAAAGGGTATACTTCATGAGGTTAAAAGCTCACCGGACGATGAACTGAAAATTCGGGAAGCAAGAAAAAAGCTCGAGGACAAAAAGAAGAGCGCTGAAAAAGATGTATCCGTTATTTTCGGGGAAACGGAAGCAAAGTCCGATTACACGATAAGGGAAGGTGATCTTGTCAGGATCCTCGATTCGAACACGACGGGAGAAGTTGAAAGCATCAGCAGGGAAACGGCTGTTGTCAGATGCGGTAATTTCAGGATCACGACCTCCCTGAAAAACATCGAAAAGATTTCAAAAAAACAGGAGAAAAAAATCAGCAGGGATTCCGCAGAGCAATCCGTAAAAACCTCATGGTCGGTCACTTCCGGGGGAATCGATTCGACAAGGCTCGATCTTCGGGGTCTCAGTGGAGATGAGGCGATCATGAAAATAGACCGCTTCATCGATTCGATGCGGCTTAACACTATCCGTTCGGGCACGATTGTCCATGGAAAGGGAAGCGGTTCCCTCCGTCAGCGGACCGCGGAATTTCTTCAGCAGCATCCATCGGTAAAAAGCTTCCGTCTCGGCGAGTGGAACGAAGGGGGAAGCGGGGTGACCGTTGTGGAACTGAAGTGAATGCTTTCTTGTTCACTTATCTGAAGTTGCATTGAAAAACCGGTTACAATACCGTATCTTAAGCCGTAAAGATCCACCTGCGGAAGCATGCAACATAAACCAGAAGGCTTGAAAACGCCATTGCAGACATACCTGACCATTCCCAATCAGCTTACTGCCCTGAGGATACTGCTTGTGCCGGTCTTTGTCGTGCTGCTGCTCAAGGATGACCCGTTACTGAAAATTCTCGGAGTCGCCGTCTTTGCGATCGCTTCCCTGACCGATATTTATGACGGTTATCATGCGAGGAAGTACGGTGAGACAACACGTCTCGGTGCTTTTCTCGATCCGCTGGCCGATAAACTGCTTATTACAGCGGCTTTTCTTCTGTATGTCTGGCTTGGCTATCTTGTCCTCTGGATGGTGGTGCTCGTCGTCATCAGGGATGTTCTTGTAACCGGTCTGAGAGTCTATGCCGAAATGAAAGACAAACCGGTGGTAACGAGTATGGAAGCGAAATATAAGACACTTGTCCAGCACCTGTTCGTTTATGCGGTGATGTTTCTCGTTTTGCTGAAGGAGACGGCCTTTTTCGGCAGAAGTGTCACAAAAATGATCACCAGCTTTCTCATGTCGGGTATTCTCGACTATATCATGCTGGCTGTGACCGTCTTTACCGTCTATACCGGTGTGTCATACCTGGTCAGCAACTGGAAAGTTTATCTTCAGAAGCCTCTCCAGGGGTGATGCTGGCATGAAACTCATTGCTGCCAAAATTATTTCGACCTGTTCCGGAATCGGGTACTTTCCCGTTGCACCGGGCACGGTGACCAGCGCAGCAGCTGTTGCAGTGTATCTCCTTGTTCCCGGTATCCGGGATCTTCCGGTCCTGCTTATCCTGATTTTACTCTCCTCCATTGCAGGAATCTGGTCCGGTCAGATCATGGAGGAGCAATATGGCAACGACCCTTCGATTGTAACAATCGATGAACTTGCAGGACAATGGATAGCTCTTCTCGCGATTCCTGCGGGAGCTTTGCCGCTGCTGCTTTCATTTGCTTTTTTCCGGTTTTTCGATATCGCGAAGCCCGGCCCTGTCAATTCCGCGCAGAATCTGCCGGGAGGATGGGGGATAATGGCCGACGATCTTCTCGCCGGCCTGTTCGCAAATCTTTCCGTGAGGGGAGTGCTGCTGCTCCTTCCGCTGTTTCACCTGCCTTCGGGCTTGTAAAACCTTTTAATTTTTTCGGTAAGCGACGGTGTGTCGAGGCCGGTCTCCCGGTAGAGGTCGTCCATGTGCCCGTGCGTAACGAAGGCATCGGGAAGCCCGAGTTTCATGACAGGAAGTTTCACGCCGAGTTCGTTCAGATTATCGATAACCGCGCTGCCAAGACCTCCGATACAACTGTTCTCTTCCAGTACTGCGATATGGGTTGAACGGGAAGCGGCCTCTTCAAGAATTTTTGTGTCGAGCGGCTTGAGAAACCTCATGTCAACCACTGACGGATTGATGCCATGCTGCATGAGCGCTTCAGCCGTTTCGAGACCTTTTCCGGTCATGGTGCCCATACAGAGCAGAGCAATGCCCTCTCCTTCCCTGACGAAACGGCCCTTGCCGATTTCAAGGGATGTGAACTCCCTGTTCAGCGGTATGCCGGTCCCGTTTCCTCTTGGATACCTGATGGCAACGGGGCCATTGACGCTGTAAAGTGCCGTATAGAGCATGTCGCGAAGCTCCTGCTCATCTGACGGGGCCATGATCACCATTCCCGGAACAACCTGGAGGTAGGAGAGATCGAATGAACCGTGATGGGTCGGGCCGTCTTCACCTACAAGTCCTGCCCGGTCGATCGCAAACACGACATGGAGTTTCTGCTGTGCGACATCGTGGATGATCTGGTCGTAGGCCCGCTGCAGAAAGGTAGAATAGATGGCGCATACCGGTTTCAGCCCCTGTATCGCAAGTCCGGCGGCGAACGTGACGCCATGCGGTTCGGCTATGCCGACATCGTAGAATCGTTTCGGAAAGGCGTCCTGGAAAAGGTCGAGCGATGTGCCGGTGGGCATGGCTGCAGTTATGGCGGTGATCCGGATGTCTTTGCGGGCGAGTTCAACGAGTGCTTCGCCGAAAACTTCCTGGTACTTCGGCGGCAGTGTTGTATCGGCTTTTTTAAGGGATTTGCCCGTTACGGTATCGAACCCGCCGCTGTGGGCATGCCACTTGCTCTGGTCTTCCTCGGCCGGTTTGAACCCTTTGCCTTTGGTCGTCATGATATGCAGCAGCTTCGGGTGGGGAAGGTCATGCATTTCCTTCAGGGCCTTGACAAGCTGTTCCATGTCGTGACCGTCGATCGGTCCGAAATAGCGCAATCCGAGGGCTTCGAAAAATGCTCCGGGAGTGAGAGCCGCCTTTATGCCGTCTTCTATTTTGTGGAGAGCGTTCTTTGCTGTATTGCCAAGATCGTTGTTGAACAGGGATACGGACTGCCAGATCAGTTTGCGGAGCTTGTTGTAGGTTTTGTTAAGGCTTATGTTAACAAAATGATTACTCAGACCGCCGGTACTTGGCGAAATGGCCATCTGATTGTCATTGAGAATGACGAGAACATCGCTTTTCAGGTCCCCGAGGTGGTTCATCGCCTCGAATGCCATGCCTCCGGTCATGCTTCCATCTCCGATCACGGCGATTACCTTTTCTTTTCCGCCGACAAGGTCCCTTGCCGCAGCCATTCCCGCCGCTGCTGAAATCGAGGTTGAAGCGTGGCCGGTTCCGAATGCGTCGTAAGGACTTTCCGTTATTTTCGGAAACCCGGCAAGTCCGCCGTACTGACGGTTCGTATGCATGCGGTCCAGTCTTCCGGTCAGAATTTTATGAATGTATGCCTGATGCCCTACGTCCCAGATGATTTTGTCCTGCGGAGTATTGTAGACATGATGGAGCGCAACGGTCAATTCCACTACACCGAGGCTCGAAGCGAAATGCCCGCCGTTCATGGATACCAGATTGATCACTTCCTGCCGGCATTGTTCCGCTATCGACTCAAGCTCTGTAATGCCGAGGTTTTTCAGGTCGTCAGGTGAGTGTATATCAGCTATTCGCGGGGGATTCGAGATGAGGGGAAGCGTTTTGGAATCGGGCATTACGGATGTCTGTTTCAGGTTGAGATTCGTTTTGTTTCAATGCACTAACCACATTTCGTCCTTTCCGGTTCCATAAAGTACTTTCAAAGAGTAATTCTCTTATATGCCTGATATCTGCAGGAGCACATTTCTTTTGTCGCGCGGTCCGTCAAGTTCCATGAAGAAGAGTGACTGCCACTGGCCGAGCAGCAGTTTGCCATCGGACACGGGAATGGCAGCTGAAGCGTTCATGAACAGTCCGAGAAGATGGGAATGGGCATTGTCCCTTCCGTCAACGGATGTCAGGTTATGACCGTAATTGCCGTCTTTCGGAATAAAGCGTTTGAGAAAAGTTTCCATGTCTTCAAGCAGGCTCTCTTCTTTTTCGTTGACGGCGATATATGCGGTTGTGTGACGGCTCATGACAGTGAGCTGACCATTCTGAACTCCTGATGCAGCGACAGCCGCCATGGCTTCTGCTGTTATATCAATGATTTCTATCGGTTTCGAAGTGCGCAGTGAAATATTTTTGATGATGAATCGCATGACTTGAAAAGGTTAAGGATTGCCCGGAAAAGAATGAAAATGAAGAGCGGCCGGATAATTCTGCAGGCAGAGGCGCATGTCAGGGAATGATCACCACCGCTTCATGAGGCGCGAGATGAACATGCAGAAACGGCGGCTCATAAACGATATCGTCACTTTTGTCCACATTTTCAGAGCTCATGATATTCAGCGTGCTGATATCGGTTTTTTCAAGCGAAGGATGACGGAATTCGATTGCTATGCCCGTGGCGCTGAAGTTGGCGAGCACGAAGGCGTGTTCGTCACCATACGAACGCCGGAAACCGAAACAGTGCGACGAACATGCGGTATTCAAGTCGAGCCAGTCGATCTGGCCTTCCTGGAAAAGCGGTTTTTTCTGCAGGATGAACAGTTTCTTGTACAGTTCTTCGAGATCAGTGTCGTTGATCTCCGGCGACTGTCTGACAAGCTGTACCGGTATTTTCTTGTGAAATCCCGATATCTGGTCCTGATGGACAAGGTGCATGCCGGGTGCGGTGAGTAAAACAAGTGCCGCAGCCTTGTTGTTCAGCCGGATTTTTTCTGCCGCCCTCGGTTCATCATGGTTTTCAATGAACCGGCAGAGATGCTTCTGATACTCCCATTGGGCTCTGAGGTGTCCGGAAAGCTTTTCGACGTTGACCGGTGAACTGCTTATGAAGTCGTAAAACGGTTTGTCGTATGTGAAATCAAAACCAAGCTGCTGCAGTTCCCACTCCTTGTTCCAGTAGGACTCGGCGAGAAAGAGAAACTCAGGGTGTTTCTTTCTCACCGATGCGATAGCAGAGGTCCAGAATTCCTGTGTCATCGGGCCGCTCAGGCGGCTCCATGTCGTGTTGAACACGCTTTTCAGAACGAGCATGGCAACGTCGCACCTCACCGCATCGCACAGGGCACTGATTTTATGCAGGTTGCCGATCATCATCTCATGCGTCTCCATTCTCGCGTAATTGAGCTGCAGGGTATCGGTCCATGGTGCGAAATAAGGGTCCTTGCCGCAGGCAAGGTATTTACCGCGGGTATATTCGAACCCCGAGCCGTGATCATTGTTCCACTCCGCCCGGGATAAAGGCATGAAATATTCCGGGTGCTGGGGCAGCCATTCGTTGTCGAGCGAGAGGTGGTTCGGAACGAAATCGAGCATCAGTCTGATTCCGAGTGAATGCAGCCTGCTGTGGAATTCGAGCAGCCCTTGTTCCCCGCCCAGCGTTTCGTTAACCGTATATGAGGGTATTGAATAGGGTGATGAGGCGATATCGCCCGGATCAACTTCATCAATATGTTCGAGGAAAGATGTCCTGAGCCCGGGATGAGCCGTAGCGATCGCCCTGCTGTAAAGGCTTGGTCTCCACACGCCCATGAGCCATACGATATCGAACCCGCAGGTTGAAAAAAAAGCGAATTCACTTTCCGGAATATCGCCGAGCGTGACTTTGCGGTTATGCAGGGCGCTTAATTTTCTCAGCCAGATTCTGGTGTTTATTTCGTAGACGAGAGGAAACATGAACGGTGTTTTTTGTGCGATAAACTTTGAACGTAAATATAGCAACTCTTTGAGTATTCATGGGTAATCGATGGATAAAATATTATCAAAGTCCTGCGATATTCTTTCAAACCTCATGCGGAGCTTCTGTTAACGTGTGAGGAATTTTATTACGGGAGAGGATCGGCTTCATGGCTGAGGCCGATGCCGGGGTTTCGGGCAATTTGTTTGCCGGTTATTTGTAAAAAGGATAAAGTTATACGAAATTCAACTGGATATTTTTCGGTGCTGTTCCGGTAACCTGACAATGCCGGGAACACTGCAACTGTTAACTGGTTGTCAAGAGTTTGACAGATTTTTTAAACGATCTCAATGACGTGCAGCGCGACGCTGTCACCGCTACTTCAGGCCCGGTCATGGTGCTTGCCGGAGCAGGTTCTGGAAAGACGAGGGTAATTACCTATCGCATAGCATACCTCATCCGGAATGAGGGCGTCCCGCCTGGAAATATCCTTGCCCTGACATTTACCAACAAAGCCGCCGGAGAGATGCGCCACCGCATCGATACCCTTCTGCAGCAGCGCAGTTCGGGCGGTTTGTGGATCGGGACGTTCCATTCGGTTTTCGCGCGTCTTCTGCGCAATTACATCCATCTTCTCGGGTTCAGCAGGAATTTTACCATTTTCGATGCCGATGACAGTAAAAGCCTGATCAGGCAGTCGATGACCGAGCTCAATATTTCACATGATGCCCTTCCGGTCAATACGGTGCAGGGCATTATCAGCAGGGCGAAAAACAGCTTCATACAGCCTTCGGCAATTCAACGTAATGCAGGGGATTACAACCAGCAGAAAGCCGCGCTGATCTACGAGGTATATAACAGGAAGCTTCGGGAGAACAATTCCCTTGATTTTGACGACCTGCTTATAAAGCCGATCGAACTGTTCAACGAACATCCCCAGATCCTCGCAGAGCTGCAGGAGATGTTCCGCTATATCCTGATCGATGAATACCAGGATACCAATCGTGCGCAGTACCTTGTCGCCAAAATGCTCGGCGCCCGGTACCGCAATATTTTCGTTGTCGGTGACGATGCCCAGTCCATTTATTCTTGGCGGGGTGCGGACATTACGAACATTCTCAATTTCCAGGAAGACTACCAGGATGCCCGGACATTCAAACTGATCGAAAATTACCGGAGTACGGGCAATATCCTCAAGGCTGCGAACACCGTGATCAGCCGCAATGTCCGGCAGATCAAAAAAGAACTGATATCACACCGGAGCGATGGTGAGCCGCTGACATTGATGGAGGCTCTCGACGAACGCCATGAAGCGGAAAAAGTCGGGGAACGGATCATTTCAATGCATGTGAAAAAGGGGTATGAATTCAGCAGTTTCGCTGTTTTCTACCGCACCAATGCCCAGTCGAGGGTGATCGAGGACCTCATGCGCAGGCAGAGGATCCCCTACCGGATTTTTGGCAGCGTATCGTTTTACAAACGCAAGGAGATCAAGGATGCCGTTGCCTATCTTCGCTTTATCCTCAATGACCGCGACACCGAGTCACTGCTCAGGATCCTCAATTTCCCTCCCCGGAAGATCGGTGATGTCAGCATCTCAAAGCTCAGGGATTTTGCCGAAGAGAAAGGTATACCGCTGTATGAAGCCATCAGACGCGCGGAAGAAGGCGGATTCCAGCAACGGCTGATGAATGCCCTGAATGCTTTCAGCAGCGTTATCGAACAGCTCAAGTCAATGGCCGAGAATGCATCGGTCTACGAAGTTCTCAGCGAGCTGTTCAATCTTACTTCCATACCGATGCTTCTTCAGGCCGAGAATACTGCCGAATCGATGGCACGTTATGAAAACCTGCAGGAACTGCTCTCGATGGCGAGAGATTTTACCGACCATAATCCAGACGGATGCACGCTCGGCGATTTTCTCGAGAACATTTCACTTGCCTCCACCTATGATGAGACGCAGGATTCGGATAACTATGTTTCCCTGATGACCGTGCATGCTGCCAAAGGTCTCGAGTTTCCTGTCGTTTTCATAACCGGCCTCGAAGAACGGCTTTTTCCTCTCAACTCGTACGAACCTGAAGAGCTCGAGGAAGAGCGGAGGCTTTTCTATGTTGCGATGACCAGGGCCCAGGAGAAGATTTTCCTTTCATGGGCAAAGAGCCGCTATCAGTACGGCCAGCCGCATTACTGCCTGAAATCGATGTTTATCGGCGAGATCGATGCTTCTATCGTTCAGAGGGAGGGCGGCACGTTTCTGTCGGAGCATATTGAAAAAGAAAAACCAGGAGGAGCATCCGCACGTTCACCGCTTGCCCGTCAGCAGATGACAGAACCGGTATCGGCCGCAGTTCCTGAAAACCGGCCCAAACAGCAGAGCCCGGGAATCCGGAAAGGGACGATGGTACATCACGCCGTATTCGGTTCCGGAATGGTTCTCGATGTCCAGGGCTCCGGAGCGAAACAGAAAGCAAGAATAAACTTCCGGAGTGCGGGAGAAAAGACGCTGATGGTCCAGTATGCAAATCTCAAGGTCCAGCAATAGGCAGGGGCATTCCACTTAAATTGTATCAGCAGCATGAAGATCCTTTTCGGTGTTCAGGGAACGGGAAACGGTCATATCAGCCGGAGCAGGGAACTTGTCCGCAAGCTCAAGGAGGACGGGCATGATGTTCAGGTCGTCATCAGCGGCAGGAAAGAGAGTGAACTGAAGGAAATAGAGGTGTTCAGTCCCTACCGGGTCATGAAGGGCATGACCCTCGTGACTTACAAGGGCAGGATGAACTACATCGAAACGATGTTCCAGCTCGATCTGATGCGGTTGATGTCCGATGTTCTCATGCTCGATACCAACGGGACCGATCTCGTCATTACCGATTTCGAGCCTATCACCTCTATGGCGGCAAGGATCAGGAACATTCCTTCAATGGGCTTCGGGCACCAGTACGCATTCAGGTTCGACATCCCTTTCGCGAAAGGCAATGTGTTTGAAAAATACACGCTGCTGAATTTTGCTCCCGCAAGATACAATGCCGGGCTGCACTGGAGCCATTTCGATCAGCTGATATTCCCCCCGGTCATTCCGGCGACACTTTACGACAGGGATATTCTCAAGCCGGTAAAGGGAAAAATTCTGGTCTATCTTCCGTTTGAAGAGGTGGAGGATGTTACCGGTTTCATCGCACCTTTTGAAGGGTATGAATTTTTCATCTACGGAAAAGTTCGTGAAGCGCTTGACAATGGCCATATGCATTACAGAACATACTCCAGGGAAGGATTTCTCGCCGATCTCATGGAGTCCAACGGAGTGGTCTGCAATGCCGGCTTCGAACTTCCCGGCGAGGCCCTGCATCTCGGCAAGAAGCTTCTTCTAAGGCCACTCGACGGACAGATCGAGCAGGAATCGAACGCTCTGGCCATCGATATGCTCGGGTTCGGCATGGTGATGCACTCCCTTGACCGTGCGGTTCTCGGCGACTGGCTTGAAAAACCCGACAGGGAACCGATGAACTATTCAAGAACGGTGGATTATATTGCGGAGTGGATAGGTAGCGGCAAATGGGAAGACCTTCAGAAATATACCGATGCTGCCTGGCGTGAAAAGCCATAAATTGTAAAGGATGCTGTTCAGGGACCTTGTCACCAAATGCCGGAGCTACCGGAAATTCAGCGCTTCAGCGGCTGTCCCGGATGAACTGCTCCGTGACCTTGTGGAGCTTGCCTGTTATGTACCTTCAAAGGGCAATCTTCAGCCTTTGAAATACCTTGCCGTATCGGATGCCCCCGATGTTGCGGCTGTTTTTTCCTTTCTGCTTCATGATGCTCCATCCTGCAACTGGCCGGGCACCGCTGAAGAAGAGCGGCCAATGGCTTTTATCGTGATGCTCGGGGATCTCCGCATAAGCAGTGAATTTTCCTTTGACAGCGGAATCGCAGCCCAGACTATCCTGCTCGGGGCAACTGACGCAGGATATGGCGGATGTATGACAACATCTCTCGACAGGGAGGGTATTCGGGAACAACTGCGTATCCCCGGATATTTCACCATTCTCATGGTCATCGCACTCGGCAAACCTCTTGAGACCGTCGTCATCGATCAGATATCGGGAGATGATTCCACTGCTTCGTTCGAGGATGCTCACCATATCCGTCATGTTCCCAAAAGGATGCTGGATGACGTTCTGCTCGAGTTCCGTAAAACGCAGTGAAGCCCGCCGGAAGCGATGATCCGCATTGAAGATCTGATCAGGGCATATCGTACGGGTTTTTTCCCGATGTCCGATCCGTCAGACGGAATGGTTTACTGGTGCCAGCCTCACAGGAGAGCTGTTTTTTCTCTCGAAACCTACAAGCCTTCACGGCAGGTCGGCAGAGTGATCAGGAAAAGAGAGTTCACCGTCACGATCGACAAGGCTTTCGAGCAGGTGATCAGGGAGTGTGCCGCACCGAGGGCATCGGACAGTGAAACCTGGATTTCAGATGATATCATCGATGCGTATATCACACTTCATCATCTCGGCCTTGCGCACAGTTTTGAAAGCTGGTACAAGGGCGAACTTTCCGGCGGGCTTTACGGGATAGCGATGGGCGGGGCTTTTTTCGGTGAATCGATGTTTTTCCGCCGTTCATATGCGTCGCAGGTGGCATTCGACCGGCTGGTTTTTCACCTGAGAAGCCGGGGTTACCTGCTCCTTGACGCCCAGATCATGAACCCGCATCTGGGTAAACTGGGCGCATTCGAAATCAGTCACGAGGAGTATATGAATCTGCTCGCGTCGGCACTCAGGAAAAAGATTGTTTTTCACCAAGCTGGGGAAAAATGATACTTTGTTAAATTATGCCTTTATTATCCTTCCGGAAGGGGAGGCTTTTCAGGATCAATGACCTTTAACAGCGGAGTTTTTATGTCTTCGAGGGATTTAGCGGAAAACGAACTGCGTACAAGAGTAATAATTTATTCAGGCAAGGGAGGAACAGGGAAAACGACGATTTCGTCTTCCACGGCGGTTTCCCTGGCAAGGCAGAACAAGAAGGTTCTGATCATGTCTTCCGATCCCGCCCATTCGCTTTCCGATGTGTTCAACATGCGCATCAGCCGTAACGATCCCCAGAAGATCGAGCATAACCTGTATGGCCTGGAGGTCGATACGATCTATGAGCTGAAGAAAAATATGTCGGGTTTCCAGAAATTTGTTTCTTCTTCCTACAAAAACAAGGGTATCGACTCCGGCATGGCCACCGAGCTGACGACACAGCCGGGCCTTGACGAAATTTTCGCATTGAGCCGATTGCTCGACGAGGCCCAGTCAGGCAGATGGGATGCCGTCGTGCTCGATACATCGCCCACAGGCAATACGCTCCGCCTGCTTGCATATCCGGAGATCATCATCGGCGGAAACATGGGAAAACAGTTTTTCAAGCTCTACAAGAGCATGTCGTCGATTGCCCGCCCGCTGAGCGGCAACTCCATTCCCGATGACGAGTTTTTCAATGAAATCAATGTGCTGCTCAAGCAGATGGAGGATATCAACAAGTTCATCCTCAGTCCTGAAGTTACGTTCCGCCTTGTCCTCAACCCGGAAAAACTCTCCATTCTCGAAACGAAAAGGGCTTACACCTTCGTCCATCTCTACGGCATCAATATCGACGGTATCGTCATCAACAAGATTCTTCCTACCTCGAAAACCGTAGGAGAGTATTTCGAGTTCTGGGCTGATCTTCACAGCAGGTACCTCATGGAGATCGACAATTCGTTTTATCCCACTCCTGTTTTCCGCTGCCAGCTCCAGAGGACCGAGCCAATCGGTACGGATGCTCTTTTTGATATCAGTAAAAAGGTTTTCGGTGACCAGCTGCCTGACAAAATCTTTTATTCCGGCAAGAATTTCTGGATCGAAACCAAGAAAAATGCCGTCACGGAAGATCATCAGGAGATTCTCTGCATCAAGATACCGTTTCTCAAGGATGTCGAGGAAGTGGTTGTCGAGCGCATGGGCACCGATATCGTCGTTACCATCGACAGGGCTCAGCGTATCATCACGCTTCCAAGGGCCCTCTACAGCCTCGAGTTGGAAAAATATTACCGGGAGGACAACCTGCTGAGGGTGGTGTTCAGGGAAATTCCGGTTGAAAAGGAAGAGATGGAGCTGAGTGTCAACAAGAACATGCTCGACAAGCTCCGTTCAATGAGGCGATTGAAGATATAGCGCCGGCTACGCCTGTATCACAGTGAAAAATTCAGGGGAAACTGTTTAAGTTTTCGCTCGAATCTTGTATCTTCAATGTTTATAATAATCAGTCAATGGGCTTTTGCCCCCAATCTTCGATAAAGAACCTGCATATATTATGTCCGAGAAAGCGCACTATGGCCTGTTGAAAGGAAAAAAAGGGATTGTTTTCGGTCCGCTCGATGAAAGCAGTATCGGTTGGCAGATCGCTCTCCACGCTTACAAGGAAGGTGCTCAGATCGCAATATCCAATGTCGCCCCGGCTTTGCGTTTCGGTAACATGGATGAACTGTCGGCACTCTGCGGCAACGCCCCTGTAATACTTTGCGATGCTTCAAAAAACGAAGATGTTGACAACTGTTTCAAGGAACTGAAGGAGAAAATCGGTTCTGTGGATTTCATCGTTCACTCGATCGGCATGTCTCAGAACATCCGCAAACAGCTGCCTTATGAAGACCTTAATTACGAGTGGTTCATGAGGACGCTCGATGTTTCGGGCCTTTCGCTCCACAGGATTGTATCTTATGCATTGAAAAACGAAGCGATCAATGCCGGGGGAAGCATCCTTGCGCTTTCCTATATCGCATCCCAGAGAAATTACTGGACCTATTCGGATATGGGGGATGCAAAGTCGCTGCTCGAATCCATTGTCCGCAGTTACGGGCCGAGGCTTGCAAAGTTCGGAATCCGCATCAACACCATTTCTCAAAGCCCTACCTATACCAAGGCTGGAAGCGGTATCCCCGGATTTGAAAAAATGTACGAATACAGCGATCTCATGTCTCCGCTGGGAAATGCTTCTGCAGAAGAGTGTGCGGAGTATACCATGACCCTGCTCAGCGATCTTTCCCGCAAGGTAACCATGCAGAACCTTTTCCACGACGGTGGCTACAGTTCCATGGGAGCGACAATTCCCATGATAAAACTTGCTCATGAAGTGTTGACCGATAAGGATCTTGCGGAAAAAGTCGGTCTTGATGAGTATTTTTCCTCCAGGTAATTGCCAGAGGAACCGGTTCGTAGCAGGTTTCCCTGTTATTCATCGACAGTTGCACTATCAGTTGCCCGGATGATTTCCGGGTAATAAGAATTTCGTTTTTTCCGGGTTCTGATTTCAGATCAGTGTCCAGTTTCCCGGTCTGCCGGTTTCCAGCAGGCCTTGTACCTTATTCTGTTAGTGATAAAAACCGCGGTTTTATGACCGGCGGTTAAGAGAGCTTTTTGTTACGGGTTTGTTCTGTAATAGCAAAAGCCATAAGAATTTCATGCATTATCCCGGTTATAGCTGTTTTTTTTCGGCAACAGCCTGATTTCAGGCCATGAGTTGCCGGCAGGTATTGTGTTGTGATTTTTTCAGATTATTCAATTCAATCCATAAAAACGTTACAAATATGACGAAACCAGCAACCATCATCTATACCAAGATCGATGAGGCACCGGCTCTGGCGACTTATTCCCTCCTGCCTGTCATCCAGGCATTTACGAAGGGTACCGGCGTCCAGGTCGAAACACGTGATATTTCACTCGCAGGCAGGATCATCGCCAATTTTCCAGACAGCCTCAGGGAAGACCAGAAAATCACCGACCAGCTTGCCGAGCTGGGTGAACTTGCGCTTACCCCGGAAGCGAATATCATCAAACTGCCGAATATCAGCGCTTCGATTCCCCAGCTGAAAGCGGCAATCAAGGAATTGCAGCAGCATGGCTACAATCTGCCGGACTATCCCGAAGCTCCTTCAAACGACGTTGAAAAGCAGATACAGATCCGTTACGCTAAAGTGCTCGGCAGCGCCGTGAACCCGGTGCTCCGTGAAGGCAACTCTGACCGCCGCGCGCCTCTTTCGGTCAAACAGTATGCGAAAAAGCATCCCCACAAGATGGGCGCATGGAGCAGCGACTCGAAATCATATGTGGCCCACATGAGCGGCAAGGATTTCTACGGCAGTGAAAAATCTATCGCTATCGGCCAGCCGACGACCGTTCGTATCGAATATGTCGACAACAGCGGCAATGTGACTGTGCTCAAGGAAAAGACCGCTCTTCAGAAGGATGAGGTTATCGATACTGCCGTCATGAACGTGGCAGCGCTCCGCCAGTTTTATGCGGACCAGATCGCGGCTTCGAAGGAACAGGGCGTCCTGCTTTCCCTTCACCTGAAAGCCACCATGATGAAGGTGTCCGATCCGGTCATGTTCGGTCATGCAGTTTCGGTTTACTACAAGGATGTTTTTGAAAAGCATGCCGCTGTGATCAGTGACCTCGGTGTCAACGTAGCCAACGGTCTTGGCGACCTGTACGCGAAAATTCAGAACCTTCCTGAAGAGAAACGCGCGGAGATCGAAGCCGATATCAAAGCTGTGTACGAAACCCGCCCGGCTCTCGCCATGGTCGATTCCGACAAGGGAATCACCAACCTGCACGTTCCAAACGACATCATTGTCGATGCCTCCATGCCGGTCGTCATCCGCGATTCCGGCAAGATGTGGGGACCGGACGGCCAGCTGCACGATACTATCGCCATGATCCCGGACCGCTGCTATGCGACTATGTACCAGGCTATGGTCGAAGATTGTAAAAAGCATGGCGCATTCGATCCCTCCACGATCGGCAGTGTTCCGAACGTCGGCCTCATGGCGCAGAAAGCCGAGGAATACGGTTCACACGACAAGACATTCATCGTATCCGGCAATGGCACGGTCCGTGTCGTCGACGCTTCCGGCGAGACCCTGATGGAACAGGCCGTCGAGACCGGTGACATCTTCAGGATGTGCCAGGTCAAGGATGCCCCGATCCGCGACTGGGTGAAGCTTGCCGTCAATCGCGCCAGAGCTGCCGGTGCACCGGCTGTTTTCTGGCTCGACAGCAACCGCGCACACGACAGCCAGATCATTGCGAAAGTGAACGAGTACCTGAAAGAACATGATACCACTGGACTTGAAATCTGCATCCTTCCTCCGGTCGAGGCCATGAAATTCTCGCTCGAGCGCTTCAGGGCCGGAAAAGACACCATCTCCGTCACCGGCAACGTGCTTCGTGACTATCTGACCGACCTCTTCCCGATCATCGAGCTCGGCACCAGCGCGAAGATGCTTTCGATCGTACCGCTCATGAACGGCGGCGGCCTTTTCGAAACAGGCGCAGGCGGTTCCGCTCCGAAACATGTCCAGCAGTTCCAGAAGGAAGGATACCTCCGCTGGGATTCGCTCGGAGAGTTTTCAGCCCTTGCCGCTTCGTTCGAACATCTCGCGAAAGTATTCAGCAATCCCAAAGCCCAGGTCCTTGCCGACACGCTCGACCAGGCGATCGGCAAATTCCTCGACGAAAGGAAGTCACCTGCACGCAAGGTGGGACAGATCGACAACAGGGGCAGCCATTTCTATCTCGCCCTCTACTGGGCAGAGGCGCTCGCTGGTCAGGGTACCGACGCAGAGCTTAGTCAGCGCTTTGCAGGAGTTGCAGCCGATCTTGCGGCAAACGAAGCGAAGATCAACGAGGAGCTTATCGGCGCGCAGGGCAAACCGGTCGATATGGGCGGTTACTACCACCCGGACGACAGGCTCACCACTGCAGCGATGCGCCCGAGCGCAACGTTCAATGCGATTATCGACGCATTGTAACCGGTAACGGTCATAAAATAACAGAAGAGGCTGTCTCAGAATCAGGAACTGAGGCAGCCTCTTTTTTATTCTATTGAGAAACCCTTTTCACGTTTTTTTATCTGCCTGTCCTCAGAGCGGTAGTGTCCGCCCATGCGTAGATGAAGGCGCCACGAGCGAACGTTGCGATTACCTCGTCGATATCTGAGGGTGAAACGACGAAACAGCCGTTGCTTCTGCCGATCATCGGTCCGTTGAGCGTCAGGAGGTTGAGCAGGATATAGCCTTGCGAAACGTAGTCCGCCGAGTGCAGCACGATGTCCCGGACGAATGCGCTGTCGTTGACCGCCGGGTCGAGCCCTTCGAGCCGCATGGCCTTGCCGTGATCGCCGTTATACACATCGAGCACCTTGTAGAGGCCGAGGCTGCTCATGTTCGACTCTCGAACGTTGGAAAACGCTGCCGGATAAAGCATGCCGGTTTTTCTGCCGTGAGCTATCCGGTAATATGACCTGTTGCCGTTTTTCAGGTCAACGACTGCCATCCGTTTAACATAGGAAGGTTTGGAATAATCGACGACAGCAATGATAGCGGGATTTTCTTCAGGGTGCTGAGCGCGGTAGCGATCGAGCGCCGAAAATGCTGACCGGTATGCTTCCGGGGAAATTTTTTCTTTCGGTTGAAGCAGGGTGCTGCCTGCAAGCAGGAATGCCAGGGCCAGAATCGCTGCAGCGATGATTTTTATCGTCAGCCATTTGTCCGGCGCCTGATTTTCCATGGCTTATGGGCATTGCCCGTGAATTAACATTGATTCCGCCTCAGAAAAAGATAAGGCATAAATCCGTCCGTTGCTACCGGCACGTTCCAACTCTATTGAAGAACGATCTTTTTATCCGGCTTTCCGTCCGAGTTGTGAAACCGCATCGAGCCATTTGCTGCGCTGTGCCGGGTTCGATGTCTTTAGAGTACCGAATTCGGATATGGAAACCGGTTTTACGCCGCAGAAATCAAGGATAGTGCGTTTCATCTGATTGTGTCCCGGCATGCGGTATACAAAACGGTAATACCAGGGAGGAGTGTCCATGGTTACAAGCAGCCGTGCTGATCGTCCCGAAAGAAGCCTCTCCCAGGTCAGTGATTTCGGGGAGTTGAATTTGTATGCAAAACCGGGCAGAAAGAGACGGTCGAAAAAGCCTTTCATCAGGGCAGGAGGCCCGCCCCACCAGACGGGGTAGACGAAAACAAGATGTTCCGCTTTATTGATAGCCTCCTGCGCATCAAGCAGATCGGGTTCGAGCGGCTGGATCTCGCTGTAGCCTTTGTGCAGGACGGGATCGAAGCGGATTTTGCCGAGGTCGATTCGCTGTACCTTGTGTCCGGCAGTTTTGGCGGCGGTTTCGTAAGCCGAGGCAATCGCTCCGCAGAAACTTTCACTGTCCGGATGGCCGAGAACGATCAGGATACGCTTTTCCATGAAGCGGAGGATTTCACGTGACTTCGAACGTATGAGGCTGTAAAGCTTTATCTCTCTTAAAATAAAGAAATAACGGCCACTCTGAAAAGTAAAATGAGTGAAGTATTTCGAGGATTATGCATGCAGCCAGCAGAATTCATGTCTTATGCGGTTTACGCCATCGTTAACGATATACACGTCAATATTCTTTCGATGTACGTGTTCGATAGAGCGGAACCGATTGTTTGATATGAGTTGCCAAGTTAAACTACTTGCATAAAAATGCGGTTAGTGTAATCAGGATGCATTTTTATGCAGGGTACATAAATAACTCCATACAAAATAAACCGTTAAATACAGGAGGGACGTTATGTCGAAAATATCCGAGATCGAAGGTATTGGCGAAAGCTATGCGGCAAAACTGCAGGCCGCAGGAATTCCAACCGTTGAATCGCTGCTTGAAAAAGGAGCCGCTCCAGCCGGAAGAAAGGAACTTGCCGAATCGACAGGAATCAGCGAAAAGCTTATCCTGAAGTGGGTCAACCATGCAGATCTCTTTCGTCTGAAAGGAGTTGGCGGTGATTTTGCGGAGCTGCTCGAAGTCTCCGGTGTCGATACGGTTCCTGAACTTGCGCAAAGGAACGCGGGGAACCTTCACGGCAAGATGGCTGAAGTCAATGAAGCCAGAAATCTTGCGGGAAGGATTCCATCCATGTCGGAAGTCGAAAGCTGGATTGCCCAGGCAAAGGGGCTCACAAGAAAAGTCACTCATTGATCAATCCGGTAATCTTTAACGAGGAGCAGCATTATGGACTTGACCAGAATATTGGAGATAGGAGCTTCTGTCATCCAGCGGAACAGCGACGAGACAACGACAGGGCTTGCAACGGACAGCCTGGTTTCAGCGCTGCAGAACATCCTTGGCGCACAGGGCGGAGGGCTTGATCTTGGCGCCCTTGTATCCGGCATGCAGCAGAGCGGCCTCGGCGACATCGCGGCTTCATGGCTCGGATCTGGTGCCAACGCTCCGATTTCACCCGAAGCTGTCACGAACGTTATCGGATCGGGCAAAATCCAGGAGTTCGCTTCCATGCTCGGCATTTCAACTGAGAGCGCGCAAACAGCGATAGCCGATGCTCTGCCTGAAATGATCGACAATGCCAGTCCGGGCGGTGAGCTTATTGAGAACTTTCTCGGGAATTTCGGGAATCTCGGAGGGATCGGGGATATTGTCGGAAAGCTGTTCTGATAAGCGGATCATTGTTTGTTGTGCAATTCTTTTAAAAGCAGGAAAGTTCATTTTCATGTGGGCTTTCCTGCTTTTAAAAACTATTAAAAAAACGATCGTATGATGAGACACTCTGACAGATGCTCGGAAAGACCCTATTTTCGTTGAAATTTATTACAAAAAAGTGGTTGGTTAATCGGGGGTACTTCCATGTGTGCTTTAAAGAAACTGCAACTCCTTATATAGAGTTAAGTAAATAACTTATAGCTGTTAAGATGCGATGAGATAATTTTGTATTTTAAGGATGCTTGTGACTAAAGCGACTCATGACTTTCAGCGTGTATTTTTTATTGGAAGTTTTATGCAGAATAAGACCAAAAGCATATTGCGTTATCCTGGCAGTAAGGCGCGTTTTGCGCCATTGATTGTCAACGCAATGAAATTAAATCAAATTAATGGTGGAGCATTTGCTGAACCATTCTGTGGAGGGGCAAGTGTTTCAATATCACTTCTTGAAGAGGGTCTTGTTGATTCAATTTTTCTTAATGATGCAGATCCTCTTATCGCGTCGCTATGGTCATGTGTTTTCAATAGATGTGATGCTCAATGGCTTGCTGATAAGGTGGCGTCAATATCACTTTCTATCGATGAATGGAAGAATCAGAAACAATTAAAACCAATATGTCAGCGAGAAGCTGCTTTAAAGTGTCTTTATCTTAATAGGACATCTTTTAATGGTATTATTCATAAATCGGGTCCAATTGGTGGGTGGGGACAGAAAAAACGATCGATAGGTGTTCGTTTTAATCGTGAAAAATTAATCAGTCGGATTCTCGAATTAAGTCACTATGCTGATAAAGTCGATGTAAGCAATCAAGGATGGAGATGTTTCTGTGATTGGATTAAGCTTCGGAAAGATACGTTCATCTACTTTGATCCTCCTTATTATTTCAAAGCAGAACAATTGTATGGATACATTTTTGATCATGCTGAGCATGTAGTGTTACGTGATTATATACTTCACCTAAAATCTCCATGGCTACTATCATATGATGATGCGTTAGAGGTTCGTAAGCTCTACAAATACAATAAAATACAGGCTCTTGTTATTGATAATACCTATTCAACTCACCCGCTTGGCGGTTCGTCATTTATTGGGAGGGAACTGCTTTATTCGAATATGAATCAACTGCCTACTCCAGATAAACCAACGAAAGTGCATGTTGGTATTACAGTTAGAAGTCCTTATGAATTTCAATCAACTGAAGACCCCCTTCGCATTCCCTGTTCCACAAATGCATGCGAAAAAATGGCTATTTAATATCTGAAGCGAACTCTGATGAATGTAGCAAACCAAATCATGTCAGCCACAAATCCCCTTGTGGCGCTTCTTGGGGACTACAAGTCCAACCATGTTGGCTACATCTACTCCATGAATTTCTTGGATGCCTGCGTACTTACAAATGATGCATGGAAGGAGCGAGTTGCAGGAATTCCACATAACAGCTTTCTTGTGGCGGCAAGTTTCGATCCGTCACGTATGGCAGAAATTCATGAATTCGATCGTGAAGTGATTCTTCTTCGCGTACTTGGACCTTCTGGATTGCCAACTGACGCGGACATTCTTCGTACAATGATTGAGCATAATCAGCGTCGTACACATGATGAGGTATTCACAATAGATCAACTGGATGGCCATGATCCAATGACACATGCAGAGCTCCAGTATGCCGCTCTGAAGTGCCGTATTTTAGGGACATTCTATATCGAAAATGGTGAACTTCGTCTTGGAAGTGATCTTGAAAACTATGTTTCGTGCTCACGTCTTAGGGTATTCAAGCCCAGGGATAAAGCTCTTGCCGCAATAGTGAACCATATTAACCCAGAGGTTCGCAATAAAGCGCTTGAAGAGGCAAAAAAATCAGGCTTTTCAGGATTGCCAACTCCAATTCAAATTGGCACTGTTCGCTATACTTCTACTGCTCGTCTTCATCGTGGCGAGGGAGAAGAATTGGTACCCGTAATGATTCAACCGTCGGACTTTCTGGCCAGACGTACAGCAGTGCTTGGTATGACGCGTACCGGTAAATCAAATACTGTTAAAACAACAGTTGCATCTGTTGCAATTGCTGCACTCAAGGATAGCATTAAGGTTGGTCAGATCATCTTCGACTTGAATGGCGAGTATGCCAATGCCAATCATCAAGATGATGGCAGTTCAATAGCTGAGGTTTTTGGGGAGGATTGTATCCGTTATCGTGCCATTGATACACCAGGATTTGAAGATCTAAGAACCAATTTCTATGTCGAAACAGCGCAAGGCTTGAATCTAATCCAATCCTTGTATCATATGGACCCCTCTCCGTTTACTGGACAAGACATAGATGCATTTATGGGCTCATCCCTCGATGAACCTGATATTTCGGACCACGGAGAACATACAAGATGGGAGCGCCGAAAGGCTGTATTCCAATGCATTTTGCATAAAGCAGGTTATACTGCTCCAGCTAATTTCTTGGTAAAGATCCCAATTGCAGCAGCGTTGACAAGACAGATCAGGACTTTTGCTAATTCACAAACATCACAAATTCAGGTCACCATACCCACGAGCACAAATGTGCCTCTTACAGAAGCTTGCTCCTGGTTTGAAACGATTAGGAACATCAATCTAAGAATCAAAGACGCTCAAAGAGCCAGCAGCCGATCAGTGATAGGGTTAGAATCAAGTACTCAAGGTAATTCCTGGGTTGATAATATGTTGGAGGCATATCTCAACATATTAGCTAGGGAGAATAGCAAGCATCAGGGGTTCGGTGGTTACCGTGCAATCGTTAATTATTCTGCTTATCACTCTCCTCGTCGGACAGCTGACGTGGTTGGGGAAGTTATTAGCCATCTAGTTGATGGGAAGATCGTCATCTTGGATTTGTCGGCAGGTCCAGTATCCGTTCGATCCGTTTTGTCAAAGAGAATTGCTGGGCAGATATTTGCGCAGTCTTTTGATGTAATGAATTCTGGTAAGGTGCCACCCAATATGGTGATCTATGCTGAGGAAGCACATAATATTATTGGGAAGAAAGATGACCTAGCTGATGTTTGGCCTCGTATTGCTAAGGAAGGCGCGAAAGCTAAGATTGCTTTTGTATACGCCACACAAGAGCCATCTTCTATTCATCCAAATATTTTAGCCAACACAGAGAACTGGTTTGTTACGCATCTAAATAATGATGATGAGTTAAAGGCACTTGGCAAGTTTTACGACTTTAATGATTTTCATGATTCGTTAAAGTGTGCTCAAGATGTTGGATTTGCTAGAATTAAGACTCTTTCATCTCCTTTTGTTATTCCTACGCAGATAAACCGGTTTACACCAAGCGATTTGAAGAATCTATTAGCTGAGATCAAGCGCCCGAACGACAATGCGCAGAAGCTTCTGATGTTATTCACACAAAGGAAAAAGGAGTAGCTTAAACATGCCCTACAGTCGTGAGCGAGCCTCAAAAGGTGGGCATTCAGATATCGTTAAGAATCCAGATGTAATAAAGTTTCTTGATGATTGTGATTACATGCGTCAACCTGATGAAAACGAGGCAAAAACAATAGCAAAGTCTTATACGCCAGCTCCATCTTCTGAATTTCAGCCATCGATGGTTTTAGCCTCCGATGCCAGTCCTTATTCACAACCAATCAGTGGTAAGTTTCCGAGTACACAGGTTGGATATGTGAAAGTCAGTATGGTTCTTATTGATGTTCAGAAATTTAATGCATTAATACAACCAAGCTCACGATTCGTAGACCCTTTTAAAGTTGCTGAAATGCATAGGAATGCTGATGCATTTTCTTTCGCATTACCAGGAAGCAATATTCGCTACAAAAAAGCAAAATCAGTAAAAGATGGTTTTCGTCTTGCAGTATGGGAGCAACTATCTGATGACAGAACGAGGTTCTCCAAGGATTCAACGTTTACAATTCGTGGTACTTTACTGGATCTTGGAGGTGGTTCCGTTGGTATTAAGAAATGCCCATCATGTGATTCGTCAATGTCAATGGGGGGAAATAGCGATAAGTTTGTTTTTACTGTTGGAAATGAAGTAAAAACATGTCCTGATTGTGGGGAAAGGGTTTATCTGACAGATAGTCTTCGGATTCATGAGCAAATCAGTGATTACGGTGACTGTACTTCGGCAATCACTCGCTTTATGAATGCTATTGAACATTTGTTATTGGCAACTTTCGTTAGGATGCTTGTGAAGCATCAGCCGAAATCACTTTCAGAAATGGCATTCATTGTCGACGGACCTTTGGCTGTATTCGGGCAACCGGCATCAATAAGCTTTTCGCTAATGGCTTTATACTATAAAGTAGAAAGTGAATTGGCGCGTAGGGGATACCAGCCACCCATCATTATTGGACTTCAGAAAGACGGTCAAGTGATGGAACATGCTCGGTCTATCGAACCTTATCTTGAGCCAAATTCTTATCGGGTTCTTGATGATGAATATCGTAATAGGTATATATCTCCGGTTAATAACAACAATTTTGGATACGAGACATACTTCGGACAGGATTTCATTTTTAAAACAAACAATGGTCGGATTTTTTCGGTTGCGATACCTTATCCTTTCGAGACACGATCAGCTACTTTGAGTTTTGCTAAAGAAAAAGCTAACGTAGCGAACTACGGCAATAAACTTACTCGTGCCTTTGATCTCATTCGCCATTTTCAGCTTGACCTTTACGAAAACTCTGTTATTCCTATTGCACTTGCACACCGTCATGCATCAATCAGCCTGGTTCCCGGAGGAAAGGTGTTAGATTTGGTTACTCGACACGGACTTGGAATTAACTGACATGCCACGTCTTCATTCGATACAACTCTTATTCGGAATGTGCCGGGAGGATTGACGTCGGCAAAATTTACCGCTCAATTGGGAAGCAAAAAAGGCGGGGCGCTGATGCTAAGTAAACTAAAGTAATAACATATTGATTTGTCAGAAGCGAAGAAGAGCCAGGCTATGGCTTTGACTGCGGGAATTCCATAATACCTTAGACAAACCCCGGGGTTGCTGGAATGCGCGACGTGACCTGACCGTTCAGGCTCTCTCGATCATTCGTGCAAATTTCTCCGGAAAATGAACCGGGTCTGGTTTACGAAAGCATGGTTATGCGGTTGCTTGAAATGCAATGTGAAGTTTGAGAACGGTTCCGGTATTCAGGTTTCGCCGTGCGAAATCGTCCTTGAAGACGCCGGAAAGTTTCTGAGATCAGGTTATGCAAAACCCAGCCACAAAGCCAGGGCCCGATTCACCGAAAGCATTTCCGTATCGCATAATCGTCCGAAAACAGTACCGACTTTTTCACATGGGACAGTCTGAATTTTGTCGACCATGACCTGCGATGATTTTTTCAGATTGTTGTCCGGTGTAGGCTCGATTGCAATACGAAATAACGGAGTTTGCCGCAATTCGCTCGTTACCGGCAGGATCGTAATGGAAGGATGCCCGGAAAAAAAATCCGACTGCACAACAAGCGCAGGTCGAGGTTTTCCGTAATCACCGGATAATGCGATAGTGACAAGGTCACCGCTTTTCATGCACTCCATCCTTCATGGTCGGCAGCCTCTTCGAGATATTTCAGAATATCCTTTTCCTGTGCATCATTTTTCAGGAGCTCGGACTGCCGCTTGCATTCCAAGGCAAAACCTTCTTTTCGGGTATCGGGTACCCATATCTGCACCGGGCGCAATCCTGCCTTTCGCAAATTTGCCCTGTGCTTCTGTACTCTTTGAGCCACTCCTGCCATATTTCAACCGGATGAATCTTGATTTGTTACCAGAAACGTACGTATGAATATTGTTACATGCAACACTTTTTTTATCAGGAGTGTCTTTCCCCAAAGAGGTAACTTTTTCAAATAAAAACGGTTGCTTATGACAAAGTAAACAAACGTAATAAAATGCTTTTTTTTCTGAAGCGAAGCAGAGTCAGGTCATGACAGAATAGTCAGTATCAGCTCATCAGTTTGAGCTCGATGGGGAGTCGCTCGGAAAGAAAAAATAAACCTATATTATCTTTGACATTCAATCGCTGCGCCGTTGTAAACGTTACCCCGAAACGGCTGTGCAATTTCACCGGAATAGTCACTCAGCGGCAGCTTCTGGATGAAATGGAGTATTTCATACCATGAAGACCACTCATCATTCAGGAATCTAAAAAGGGAAAAAGAGCTGCAAATGGACAACGATAAACTAAGATCTGTAGCAAAAGCCATAGTCGCGAATGACAAGGGCATTCTCGCGGCAGACGAAAGCAGCCCGACGATCAAGAAACGGTTCGATTCGATCAAGGTAGAGTCCACTGAACAAAACCGGCGCCGATATCGGGAAATCCTTTTTACGACTGAAGGAATCGAGCGTCATATCGGTGGTGTCATACTTTTCGACGAAACGCTTCGCCAAAGTACAATGGACGGCATTCCCTTCGCCAGGCTTCTGTCGGACAAGGGGATTGTTCCCGGGATAAAGGTGGATAAAGGTGCGAAAGCACTTGCATTATATCCAGGGGAAAAGATCACGGAGGGTCTGGACAGCTTGCGTGATCGTCTCATCGAGTACAGGGAGCTCGGAGCACAATTTGCGAAGTGGCGGGCGGTTATCGAGATTGACGAGCATAATGTTCCTTCACCCTTCGGTATTCGTGCAAATGCACATGCATTGGCTCGTTATGCCGCGCTCTGCCAGGAAGAGGATCTCGTTCCGATAGTTGAACCGGAAGTTCTCATGGACAGTTCCCACGGTATAGAGCGCTGCGAAGATATCACCTCAAGAGTCCTCGAAACGGTTTTTAGCGAGCTTGATGCCCATCGCGTCCTGTTCGAAGGCATGCTGCTGAAGCCGAATATGGTGATTGCTGGCAAGCAGTGTGTCCGACAGAACAGCGTACAGGAGGTCGCCGAATCCACGATCCGCTGCATGAACCGTTACGTTCCGGCTGCAGTTCCGGGTATCGTGTTTCTTTCCGGCGGTCAGAGCGCAGAGGACGCCACAGTACATTTGAATGCCATGAACACCATGGGGCCGCATCCTTGGCAGGTCAGTTTCTCTTACGGACGGGCCCTGCAGGCACCGGTGCTTGCTGCATGGAAAGGGCTGGAGAGCAATGTGGACGTTGCGCAGCAGGTCTTGCTGAAACGCTGCCGGTTGAACGGTCTGGCCCGCAATGGAAAGTATTCCCGGGATATGGAACCTGGCAGTTGATCACTCTATTTAATCCGCCGACCGGTAAAGTTCGATTTCTTGTTCCGGATAACAATATTTTCAGTATCTGATCGGCAGCATGCACTGATCTGATAACCTTGAGAATGATGAAGGCAATTCTCTCAAACAGCCCTGCTCCGTATGGCGTCGATGAGCTTGAATATTTAGCGGTACATTGTACACGTCAGGAAGATGCGGCCCGAAAAGTGGAACGGCGTGTGCACAAGTATGAAGGTGCTTTATTGCTGGGAACAATGATCGGTCATCATTTTGATGCCATCATCACCGGGCATTCAGACAAGGGTACTTGGGTGAGAATATTGACGCCCCCCGCCGAAGGCAGGCTGATGACGAGGACCGGGAACGTCAAAGCTGGTCAGAAGATTGAAGTGAAACTTGTTCTGGCAGATGTTGAACGCGGGTTTATAGATTTCGAAAGAATGTAAACCCCGATAATGTTCAGGAGCCGCAGGTATGAACACCTCCATGACATTTCTGTGCCGGTGATCGATAACCGTGGTTCCGGAGTTCAGTTAATTAAATTTACCCTGAACATAAGAAACGATGACGGGCCAATCGCTATCTTGCTCAAGGATAATGCCAAGGCTTGCTGTTGTTACGTGTAAACCCCAGTTCGATGAACCCGCTGCTTGAAATCAGAAATCTGACCTTTCGCTATGAAGGTGCGGCTGCACCGGTTTTCGAGAACCTCGCCCTGTCGGTTTCCGCAGGAGCGTTCATCCTTGTCAAAGGTGTTTCCGGATCGGGCAAATCGACACTTCTCCGTCTCATCTGCCGGTTGAGCCAGCCGCAGAATGGGGTCATTTATTTCAAGGGCCGAAGTATAACGGAATTGCCTCCTTCGGAGCTTCGATCAAGCATCAGCTATGTCGCACAGATACCCCAGATGACCGATGCTTCGGTGAAGGAGAACCTTCTTCTGCCTTTTTCCTTTGCTGTCAATCGCAAAAAGAGTTCTCCCAGCGAAGAAACACTTCGGATCATGCTCGATGATTTCTACCTCGGCGACATATCGCTTGACCAGTCGGCCATGAAACTCTCTACCGGCCAGAAGCAGCGGCTTGCCATTATGCGCACCATTCTCCAGGAACCGGCCATGATGCTCCTCGACGAACCGACTTCGGCGCTCGACAGCGAAAGCGCCTCGATGGTGTTCGCAATCATGGAAAAACTGAGCATCACGAAACATATGACCATGGTCACGGTTACCCACACCGATTACCAACCGGAAAAGGTCAGGGCGCTGCTATACAGACTCGATAACCGTACACTCAGGCTTTTGGAATGAAAGGGATCATCACTATATCAGCCGGACAGCTGTTTCTTGCGTTCGTTTTCATTCTGATCGCACAGGCCAGTTCCTTTTTCTATCATCTCGGCCTGAACCGGGATATCGCGGTCGGGTCGTTGAGAACCTTCGCCCAGCTTTTTCTCATGGGCTATGTCCTGACCTTCATTCTCGGTGTCGAAAATCCTTACCTGACCCTTCTTGTTTTTGCCGTCATGGTCGTATCCGCCGTATTTATCGTTAAAGGGAGGGTGAAGGAAAAGCAGGTGCCCTATCTCGTGCCGACTTTTCTCACGATGCTTCTCACCTATTTCCTGACCACCGTTTTTGTTTCAGGTATGATCGTCGGTACGACGCCCTGGTGGGAGCCCCGGTATTTCATTCCGACCGGCGGCATGGTTATCGGCAACTCGATGTCGGCCATCTCCATTGCTCTCGAACGCATGTTCCGCGACTTGCGGCAGCAGAGGGATGTTGTGGAAATGAAACTCGCTCTCGGTGCGAACTACCGGGAGGCGAGCGATGACCTGTTCAGAAATGCGGTAAAAGCCGGAATGATTCCCTCGATCAACGCCATGATGGGTGTAGGCCTGGTGTTCATTCCCGGCATGATGTCGGGCCAGATCCTTGCCGGAACGGACCCGCTGATCGCGATCCGTTATCAGATTGTGGTCATGTTCATGCTTGTAGGGTCAACCGCGATAACCTCCCTTGTCGTGATGCTGATCGTACGCAAGAGGTGTTTTGGCAGCGGGGAAGAGATTCTGGTAACACACCGGTAAGTCCTGGAAAGTTCGGATTCATCAGTTTCCGGCAGCGGGATTTTGAAAGAAACGGGATATTTTAAATCAGGAAAACTGTTTGAACGCAAGTATCAGGATGAACGGGTTTTCCGGTAACTGTTCATATAAAATCTCGATATGCAAGTCTGGGCTTATACGTTACTGTCGGTTTTCATCGTCAGCATGCTTTCCCTGCTCGGCCTGATCGCATTTCCGTTCGGCAAGGAGAAAATCAGCAGGTTCCTGATCTGGGCGGTGGCTTTTGCCGCCGGCACACTTCTGGGTGACGCTTTTCTGCATCTTGTTCCCGAGTCCCAAAAGCACGGCAGTTCAACCGGTGTTTCCATGTCGTTCCTTGCCGGGATCCTCGCATTTTTCGTTCTGGAAAAATTCATCCACTGGCATCACTGCCATGACGTCGAATGTGAAGAAAAGAAGGATAGTTTTTCCTATGTCATCCTTCTTGGGGAAGCGGTCCATAACTTTATCGACGGCATGATCATCGCGGCGAGCTACCTGGTGAATATTCCGCTTGGAATCGCTACCACCCTTGCCGTTGTTTCCCATGAAATTCCGCATGAAGTCGGAGATTTCGCATCCATGCTCTATGGCGGGTTCAGCAGGACAAAGGCCCTGCTTTACAATGTTTTAGCAGGTTTGGCTGCGATTTTGGGGGCCGTTTTCGTTCTCGTCCTGAAAATTGACGCAATCGGCACGACGACCTTTCTCATTCCTTTTGCTGCCGGCAGCTTCATTTACGTGGCGATCGCCGATATCATTCCTGAACTTCACAAAACGACCAGGCCCATGCATTCGCTCGGCCAGCTTGGATGTATTTCAGGTGGTATAGCGCTTATGTATCTGCTTCTGGTTCTTGAATGAACTTCGGCTATGTTCAGGGCTACAGTGCTTTCAATCCGTAACGATTGCTTACTTAACATGCAACATCAACTCTCTGCCTGATTGGGTTCTCCGGGATAGGACAATGACCAGATCAGGATAATTATCCACCCGATTACCGTCCATCCAAGCAGGATATTGATAAAGAGTATGGTCCATTTGCTTCGATGCTTCCTTATGAATGCCACAATGGACGGGATGAGGTTGAATACGCAGAGGAGCAGAAATACAAGGAAAAAGGTTACAGGGGATTGATCATAATAGGTCCAGGTATGAATCCATTCTTGCATCATGTCGCGATAACGTTTTTAGGTCTGATAACTTCAAAAACAGGTCTTGAAAATCGAAAACGGCAGCGGGCAGCCTGATTTGACACCCGCGGCAACGAACGTTCTTCGTTTCTATTGACGCTTATCATCCGTTGATTCTTTCACATTTGTTTCGATTGCAAGCTCATATTTTCAATTTTCGATTTTCATGTTATGAATCTTCAATGATTCCGTATGAATGTACCCCTCTCGTAATCATCGAAAGCCTGGCGTAGTTCTTCGCGGGTATTCATGACGATCGGTCCATGCCATGCTATTGGTTCATGCAGAGGATGCCCTGAGAAAAGCAGGAAACGGACCGGGTCTTCTTCAGTCGTGATCGTGATGTACTCTCCATCGGTGAAAAGTATCAGCGTTTCGTTTTCCGCATAAGCATCGGCTTCCATGTCAAAATAGCTCACACCTTCAGTTTCATAGGAAAACGGTTCGTCGTCGCGGCAGAACAATCCCTTGCCTGCAATGATATATGCGAAGGCATTTCGACTGCTTTCAACGTGATGTGTAAAGGTGGTATCAGGCGGAACGGTAATGTCGAAATATTCCGGATGTATGGAGATATCGTTGACAGGGCCTTCAATATCGCCTATCGAGCCTGCGATGATATGTATTTCAACTCCGTTGTCAAGACGTATTTTTGGAATTTGGGCTGATGAAATATCTCGATAACGGGGTGGCATCATTTTCTGTGAAGCAGGGAGGTTCGCCCAGAGCTGGAACCCTGCCATGACCCCACGATGATCGCCGAAGGGCATTTCCTGATGGATAATTCCGCTTCCGGCGGTCATCCATTGTACGTCACCTGCAGCGATGACGCCTTTGTTGCCGAGGCTGTCGCCATGTTCTACGTTACCCTGCAGCACATATGTTATGGTTTCGATTCCCCGGTGGGGATGCCAGGGAAATCCTTTAAGATAATCTTCAGGGTTCCCGGACCGGAAATCGTCAAGGAGAAGAAAAGGATCGAAAAGCGGAACCTGGCTGAACCCGAAAGCACGTTTAAGGTTTACACCTGCTCCCTCCAGGACGGATTTGCTTCTGAAAATTTTTCTGATTCTTCTTGCTGCTTTCATTGCATGGTCCTTGTTTACCTTTAAAAATAAACATCGGCAAACGATTCACTTGTTACTACTGACAGTTCAGGTATAAACAAGCTTCGATTGCATTTTCTCTTTTTAAAAACGCATCACGAAGGCTAACAAGTTCATTAACGCCCTCTGCGAACAAATTAAATTCCTCAAACTCCCCTCTATTGTGTAACTTCATCACAATCAAATGCAATTGAAACAAATCTGTTAAGTTTAATAGGTATGTCCCAGAAAACCGTCAGGGTTATGTTCATCGGCGATGTTGTCGGTACCCCCGGTCTGAAGATGGTGGATCTGATGCTGAAGAATTTCATCAGGAAATACAGTATCGATTTTGTGATATGTAATGGCGAGAACGCCCATCACGGAAAGGGCATGAGCCTCGAAGCGCTGAACCAGCTCCTCGGTGCGGGGGTCAATGTCGTGACCGGCGGAAACCATACCTGGAGCAATTTCAATTTTTTCGATACCCTGAAAACCAACACACAGGTGTTGCGTCCCCTTAATTATCCCAAAGGGACATACGGAAAAGGTTACGGCATCTACAAACTGCCGAACGGACTGGGTGATATCGCTGTCATCAATCTTCAGGGAAGAACGTTCATGTATTCCATCGACTGCCCGTTCAGGACTTCTGACTGGGTAATAAAACAGATCAGGGAACAGGAAAAGGACCGGGTTCGAATGATTTTTGTCGATATCCATGCAGAGACCACTGCTGAAAAAGTTGCTCTCGGCTGGTACCTTGACGGCAGGGTATCTGCGGTTATAGGGACTCATACTCATATCCAGACTGCGGATGAAAGGATTCTTCCGAAAGGCACCGGCTACTGTTCAGATGTCGGTATGACAGGGCCCTACCAGTCGGTTATCGGCATGCAGATCAAATCGGCAACAGACAGAATGCTGTATCAGACTCCTCATAAATATGAATGTGCTGAAGAGGATGTGCATTTTTCAGCTGTTGTTCTCGCATTCGATGTTACTACAGGAAAAACCGTTGGTATCGAACGGATTTTTTATCCTGATTTCGAGAAAGGCAGTATATAAAAACCTTCTATTACCAGTTTACGCTTAATTTCCCTCAAGCGTAAAAGAGGTTTTTAAAAATACAAGTCGCATTCTGCGCTTACAGTTTCTGAAATTCCACCCGTCAATACTTCAAAAATAAAACATATGCCTATCCCGGTCATGTGTTTTTTTGTTTTTATTTAAGTATAATAAAAGTAAGTTATATGAATAAATGCAATATTTTTCGCGTTTCTGTTTTGCTGTATATATAAAACGCGTATAAAAGGCGTAACTATTTAACCTTTGGATCAGAAATCTGATCCTGATTCTTTGAAATTCATGAGCATCGATAACTCAATTCCATTGGCAACTGTTCTGGAGATCGGGGGACAGGTCTGGGTACGGTCAACAGATGGCAAACAGCATTTGCTTCGAAAAGGAGAAACAGTTTATCAAGGCGATATCATCATCACAGCCGAAGGTGGCTATGCCAGCGTGCAGTCCCTGAATGGCTCAATTCTTGATATTACAGGAGGAAAAGAAATCCTTCTGAGCGCCGACCATTTTCAGGCTGGAAGCGACCCGGAAAAAGAAAAGAATTTTGGAAATGCTCACGAAAGCTTTCCTCACGTTGAAGGAAAGACTATTAAAAAAGCTGCCGAAAAGACAGACTCCGAAAGTTCCGGTATTCACGGTTTTCTTAGAGTCAGACGTATATCCGGGACGGATTCTCATTCTCCCTACAGTTTTTCTTCCTTTACCGGTAACTATGAATCGTCACAGGGCAATCGTTCATCCGGTGACAATCCATTCCTTGAAGGACGTGCTACCATGGATGAAAGGATTGTGATTCCTGTTTCATCATCAGACTCATTGAGTACAAGAGATGTGACTGGTTCGCCTTTG
>SZXW01000001.1 GCA_005862285.1 Chlorobium sp.
ATTCTTCCAAATTTTATTTCCGTTTTTTACAAAAAAAAGAAATACGAATTCACTATACCAGAGGAACTACTGCAGATATCCGCATAACAAGCAAACCGTCCGGGACAAAACGTCTATCTTACTTCAAAAGAACGCTTTACCGATAATACTATATTTTCAGACTGCCGGAGGTATCCTGACAGAACCTGCTGTAACAGCCGCAACATGTTTCAAGACCCCGGAAATACGGTCTTCAACAGCGAAAGCGAGCTCGAACTGCTGTGAACTGGTCAGCTTGTTCGGCACGACAACACAGGGTATACCGGCGGCATGTGCCGAGTCGAGACCTCGCCGGGAATCCTCGACGGCAAGGCATTGCCCGGGCTTGAGCCCAAGGCGTTCGACCGCTTTGAGGTAGGGCTCGGGATGCGGTTTCGGATTACCGATATCGTTATCCGTAATAATGACTTCGAAATAGTCGAGCAGTCCGTTACCGCGGTGCATCATTTCCACCTTGTCGCGCGGACTGCCGGTAACAAGCGCAAGGCGGACCTTTCCTGCCAGCGCCTCGATGGTTTCCCTGACGTCGGGAAGCAGAGGTACGGGCTGCTCGAGGCATTTGATATAGAAATCGTTCCGGCGCTCTATTACGGTTCTGGCAAGCTCGGGAGGCATGCCAAGTTCAAGGGCGATAACGCTGCTGTGCTTTGCGTTACCAAGGTACTCCCTGCCCCAGTAAACGCTGTCGAGCGGAAAACCGGCTTCAGCGAAAACTTTCCTGGTCAGATTGAAAAACAGAGTCTCGCTGTCTACGAGCAGTCCGTCATTGTCGCATAAAATCGCATCGATCATCTCGCCTGAGTGTTGTTACCATGTTGCAGAACAGTCCGTTTATCGCTTCAGACTTTGCTGTAAAGGTAATGAGTTCAGAATAAATCTCACAACAGGGTATTGTCAGGTTCAGCATGGTGCCTGCGTTGCTGCCGGAAAAAACCGGCAGAAGTGACTCCTCCTCACGGACAAGCCAAAGCCCCCGCGAGGGGGGCGTTGCATAAGTAGGGCTCACGAAGGAAATCCCGTAAAATAAAGAGCTGACTTTATTCCGCTGGAATGAACGAAGGCATATCGACCGCGAGCTCCATCTGGCGTGAACCTCTGGTATATTCCTTTGCGGCCGCGACAAAACCGTGGAAAAGCGGATGGACCCGCTGCACCCTCGATTTCAGTTCCGGATGAAACTGCACGCCAACGAACCACCTATGATCTTTCAGCTCGATGATCTCTACCAGCTCGCCGTTTGGCGAAGTACCGGAGAAGACCATGCCGCCGTCCTCGAAAACCTGCCGGTAGGTGTTGTTGAATTCGTAGCGGTGACGATGCCTCTCGTTGATCAGGAATTTTTTGTACGCGCTGTAAGCCTTCGACCCCTCCCTGATAATGCAGGGATAGCTTCCAAGGCGCATCGTACCGCCTTTGTCCTTTATTTTCTTCTGCTGTTCCATGAGATCGATAACTGCAAAGCGGGTACGTTTGTTGAACTCTGTGGAATTGGCATCCTGCAGGCCGCAGACATTCCGGGCAAACTCGATCGTGGCGCACTGCATGCCGAGACAGATGCCGAAAAACGGTATATTCTTCTCCCTTGCGTACTGAATGTATTTGATCTTACCTTCTATTCCACGATCACCGAAACCCGGTGCGACAAGGATGCCGCTGATACCATCGAGCTCCTTTTCAGGATCGAACGTCTTCTGTTCGGCATCTTCCGCCCTCAGCAGCCTGATGTTGATCTTGACGTCGTTGCTTGCCCCGGCATGAATGAAGGATTCAAGAATGGACTTGTATGCGTCGGGATATTCAGTGTACTTGCCGCAGATGCCGATAGTTACTTCGCCATCCTTCGGGCTCTTGACCTTGTTGCAGAAATCCTTCAGGAAATCGAGGTTCGGCTCCCTGAACTTCTTGAGGCCGAGCTTCTTGAGCACCCGCTGATCGAGTTTTTCCTTAAGGAGCATCAGCGGAACTTCGTAAATGGTTTCACAGTCGTTCAGACCGATTACGTCGAGATCATTGACGTTGCAGAAATGACCGACCTTGTTCTTGATATCCCTCGATAACGGTTTTTCGCTTCGACAAACCAGAATATCAGGCTGGATACCAGTTTCAAGCAGCATTTTAACGCTGTGCTGCGTCGGTTTGGTTTTCAGCTCGCTTGCAGCCTTGATGTAAGGAACGAAAGTGAGATGGATGTTCAGGAGGTTTCTTTCTCCCATCTCGAGTTTCATCTGCCTCATGGCTTCGAGGAAGGGAAGCGACTCGATATCGCCGATCGTTCCTCCTATTTCAGTGATGAGAATGTCGAGATTGCTGTTTTTCGCCTGCTCGGCCATCCGGTCCTTGATCTCGTCAATCACATGAGGAACCACCTGAACGGTCGCACCAAGATACTCGCCGTGACGCTCCTTGTCGATTACCGACTTGTATACGCGCCCCATCGTGAGGTTCGATGACTGTGAGGTCGATTCATCAAGAAAACGTTCGTAATGGCCAAGATCGAGATCGGTCTCGGCACCGTCGTCGGTCACATAAACCTCTCCATGCTGGTAGGGGGACATGGTCCCCGGATCAACATTGATATAAGGATCATATTTCTGTATGGCCACCTTCAGGCCCCGTGCTTTGAGCAGCATGCCGAGCGAAGCAGACAGGATGCCCTTGCCAAGCGATGAAATAACTCCGCCGGTCACAAAAATATGCTTCACATTTTTAGGTCGAGCCATAACATCGTGCGTAGTTGATTGTTCAATAAAATCAAATTCATTGTGCTGCCTTGTGTGCGCCGTCACAGAAAGGCATTCTCGCCGACCTTCCGCAGCCACAGATGGAAACGGTTTTATCTGCCTCGATCATCACCTCATAGGGCTGCATTGCGCTACCCTTGTGCGAGCCGTCGCAATAAGGAAGGTTCCTTGATTTTCCGCAGGCACAGTAATATTTCGTGCCTGCACTCTCGCTGATTTTATAGGGCTTTTTCTGTTCCATATAGTTAATCCTCACAATTTGTAATCTCGTGGAATCAAAATTCATATTTTAAAAAAGCTCAATCTGTCCGTCCGGATCTTCGACCGGAAAATCACCGTTTTCCGCTTCCTCGTCGCTCTTCGGCACCCTTGCAATGGCGGAAATCTTGTCGCCGGGCATGAGCCGGATCAAGCGGACACCCGAAGTATTTCGGCCTGTAACCCGGATATCGGAAACATGCTGGCGGTTGACGATTCCATGGGACGTTATGATGATAAGATCGTCCTCGTCGTTCACATCGAGCAGTCCTACCAGCACCCCGATCTTTTCATGCGCCTTGAGGGTGATGACCCCGCGGGCCCCGCGCCTGGTGAGACGATAATCCTCAACGCGGCTCCGCTTGCCGAAACCGTTATCGGTAACCGCGAGAAGGGCCATGTCGAACCGCTTGGTGGTAACCATCGAAATGCACTTCTCGTCCTTGTCGAGCGTAATGCCCCTGACGCCCATGGCTGTACGGCCCATCGCACGGATTTCGTTTTCAGGGAAACGTACGGCAAAACCGGAGCTCTTCGCAAGGATGATCTGGTGCTCTCCATCGGTCAGGCGGGCATCGATAAGCTCGTCGTTCTCCTCGATGGTGATGGCGGCAATGCCGTTGCGGCGCGGATGAGAGAACTCTTCGAGCGAGGTTTTCTTCACCGTACCGTCGGCTGTAGCCATGACGATGAAGCCCGGTTCGTCGAAATTGCGGACATTGATGTATGCCTTGATCTTTTCGCCCGGCTGCAGTTCCATGATATTTGCGAGAGCCCTGCCCCTTGCTGCCCTGCCGGCTTCGGGTATCTCATAGACCTTAAGCCAGTAGCAGCGCCCACGGTTCGTGAAGAAGAGGATATAGTTGTGCGTCGAAGCGATAAACATATGCTCGATGAAATCGTCGTGTTTCGCCTGGGCACCGGTGACACCCTTGCCGCCCCTTGCCTGACGGCGGTATCCGGACACAGGAAAACGCTTGATGAAGCCATCGTGGGTGATGGTGATCACCACATCTTCCTGAGCGATCATGTCCTCGATGGAAAAATCACCTTCCTGCGGAACGATCTCTGTCCTGCGGGCATCCCCGTATACATCTTTAACTTTCAGCAGTTCCTCACGGATGATCTGCATCTGTTTCTCCGGACTGGCAAGGATTGAACGGAGTTCGTCGATAAGCGTGAGGGTTTCCGTGTATTCCGTATCGATTTTCTTGCGTTCGAGTCCGGTGAGGCGCTGCAGGCGCATCTCGAGGATGGCCTTTGCCTGTATTTCCGTAAGAGCGAACCGCTCCATGAGGCGTTCCTGGGCAACCTGTGAGTCCGGCGACTGCCTGATGGTGGTAATGACCTCATCGAGGTTGTCGAGACAGATCTTCAGGCCTTCGAGGATATGCGCCCTTTTTTCGGCGGCAGTAAGGTCGTACTGTGTGCGGCGCAGCACTATCTCATTTCGGTGCCGGATGTAGTACTGCATCATCTCCTTGAGGTTCAGTACCCTCGGCACGCCGTCGACCAGCGCCAGCATAATCACCCCGAACGTATCCTGCATCGGGGTATGCTTGTAAAGATTGTTGAGCACGACTTTCGCAACGGCGTCACGCTTCAGTTCGATCACAAGGCGCATGCCGTCCCTGTCCGATTCATCGCGGATGTCCGCAATACCGTCGATCTTCTTGTCGTGTACCAGTTCGACGATTTTTTCGATAAGCCTTACCTTGTTGACCTGGTAGGGAAGTTCAGTAACGATGATCGATTCGCGGCCGTTTTTCTGGGTAACCTCCACAAGTGCGCGGGCACGGATCACCACCTTGCCCCTGCCGGTCAGGTAGGCCTGGCGGACCCCTTCGTAACCGTAAATGATTCCTCCAGTCGGGAAATCAGGTGCGATCACGTGTTTCATGATATCGGCGATTTCCAGCTCCGGGTTCTCGATGAGGGCGATCATCCCGTCAATAACCTCGCGCATGTTCTGAGGCGGAATGTTTGTCGCCATACCGACCGCAATACCCGAAGCGCCGTTGACCAGCAGGTTCGGAATCGCCGAAGGAAGCACTGTGGGCTCTTCGAGCGAATCATCGAAGTTCAGCGAAAAATCGACCGTCTCCTTGTCGAGGTCCTTGAGCATCTCTCCGGCAATCTGTTTCATCCGGACCTCGGTATAACGCATGGCTGCAGCCGAATCTCCATCGATGGAACCGAAGTTTCCCTGGCCGTCAACCAGCGGATAGCGAAGCGAAAAATCCTGCACAAGACGCACGAGACTGTCGTAAACCGCGCTGTCGCCGTGCGGGTGGTATTTACCGAGAACTTCACCCACGATACGGGCGGACTTCTTGTGCGGTTTTCCGGCCTGCAGACCAAGCTCGTGCATACCGTACAGCACCCGGCGGTGGACAGGTTTCAAACCGTCCCGGACATCAGGTAGCGCACGACTGACAATAACCGACATCGAGTAATCGAGATAGGAATCCCGCATTTCTTCTTCAATACTTATCGGAACTAATCTTTCGCGCTGCATAGGTAAATCCAGTATGGTAAATGATATGAAAATCCAGTCGGAGTAATGTATAAAAAACCCCGTTAATTCGTAACGAATCTATTGCCTTAAATATGCAGTTATTTTTATAAAAGCATGAATGATATCATCTTATGAAATCTGCGGAGCATCGGACCAGAGGGATTCCAGATCATAAAAACGGCGTTCGTCCGGCATAAAAATATGCACAACAACATCGACGTAATCGAGAAGGATCCAGTGCATGGATTCAAGTCCTTCGATATGCAGCGGACGTTCTCCGTCCTTTTTCAGCTCATCGATAATATGCTCGGCTGCCGCTTTGGCCTTTCTCTCGGAATCAGCTGTAACGATCACGAAAAAGTCCGTAACGGAGGTCAGTCCTCTCAGATCGAGGATCTTGATATTCTCGCATATCTTTTCACCTGCCAGTTCCGCACTTCTTTTCGCCAGCAATTCGCTGAGTGCCACCTCTTTCGCCTCTGCCGGAGCGCTATTTTCCTTCTTTTTCAAACTCTTCATATGGTAACGTTCTCATTCCTTTTACAAATTCTATAAATAATCAATATATACACAGACAGGTTACCCTCCTTGAACTTTAGGCACAAACATCTGCCGGTAATCGGGAGCGATATCGTTCAGACCGGTAATATCCACCTCCAGGCAAAGCCGTTCGGCAAATGGAAACAGGGATCTGGCAGAAAATAAATCCGCGCCGGCATACCTGATACCGGAAGCCGTAAACAAAGGCTGAAGTTCATCCAGTCCCCGTCCAGCGGCAACCACACCACCCGGCACTCCGGAAGCAGCAGCGATCACGTCTCCGGCACCTCCTCTATCGACACGGTCATGCCACAGCCCTGAAGATAGTTCTTCCCGTGTATAACATGCGAAATAATATTCACCTTTCCTCGACTGTATTACCGTCATGACCGTAAGGGTTGGTTCATCGAGAGCTGCAGCCATAACCGGCATGGTCGGAACGGCAATCAGAGGAACACCAAGACCCCAGGCAATCCCTTTTGCAACCGATATGCCGATACGCAATGCGGTGAACGATCCCGGACCTGAAGAAAACGCGATGCGGTCAAGGTCCTTGCGGTCAAGACCTCCGGAAGCCAGTACCTCTCCGATCAGCGGCACAAGGTTTTCCGCAGCTTTCTGCCAGTCAGTGCTCTGCGCTTCGTAAACAATTCCGGCGGCCAGGACCGCTGCGCTGAGCGAAGCATGTGTGCATTCGATGGCAAGGATATTCATCCGCCTGTTCGTTTAATGGTAATTCTTCGGAGATCGTCTCCGGCATGTTCAAGCGTCACTGTTACGGTATAGCGGTCTGCAAATTCAGGAAAACGGTCACCCCATTCCACGACCGCAAGATACGCGCCTGACAGATATTCGTCAAAACCCGTCGCTGCAAGCTCCTTAACTGTCTTGATGCGGTAAAGGTCGAAATGATGCAGAGTGACATCCTCTCCCTTCAGTGAGCCGTGGTAGATATTGAGCAGTGAAAACGTCGGGCTGGACAGCTGGTCGTCACAGTTGAAAACCTCTGTGATGCCGCGCATGAAAACGGTCTTCCCCGCTCCTAGCTGACCGCAGAGCGACACCGTTTCACCTGGCCTCAGGTCCGACGCGAACCTCCGGGCATACTCCATGGTTTCTTCGGGCGATCTCGAGAGGAACTCGTCGCTCATCGATGCTCAGTCAAGGGTTTTAAAAACAAGCCCGGTCATGATCTTCGGGTAGAAAAATGTCGATTTCTGCGGCATGACCCCGCCAGACTCCGAAACATCAAGCACCTGCGCGACTGTTGCCGGCTTGACCATAAACCCGACCTGTGCCTTGCCGTTCGCTACGGACTGGAAAACCTCTCCGTCGTCCTTCACATAGACGATGTTTGTCTGGAGAGCCATCGCTTCCTGGCTGATACCGAGCAGGCGGGTCAGCACCACTTCGTGCAGCACGACCAGTCCGAGCTTCTGCAGGGAAGGTGAGATCGATGTGTCGAGAAGATCGGCGGCATTGTCCCTGAGCGTGATCCCGAGCACGGAACCCGCGGTCACGACGCCATACGTATAGCTCGATTTGGCGGCTTCGAGATAGGCTTTCAGCGCAGCCCTGCCGTCAAGTTCGGTCACGTCGAAGTGCTCTTCGAGACGGCTGCGGAACTTTGCGGCTTCGAACCCTTCAATGCTGTGTATCAGGCGGTGTATCGGAAAAACAACAAGCCCTGTGTCATGGATGTTGTTCAGGTAGGTCAGGATGAAATTGTAAGGTTCTTCGCCGGTATGGCCTGGATTTGCAGCTTCACGCTCTCTCCGGTAATTTAGGCCGGTTTCGTAACGATGATGACCGTCGGCAATATAGACATTTTTTTCGGCAAGCACTTTCTGGATGTCTACCGCAAGCTCGGAATCGGCGAGGCGCCAGAGGCGGTTCCTGACACCCTGAAAAACCGCATCGATAATCGGTTCGTTCGCGGAGGTAAAACCTGCGATCAGGCTGTCGGCAAGGCCTTCTCCATCGGCATAGAGCCCGAAAATCGCGCTGATGTTGGTTTTCGTTGTCCTGAAAAGGTTCAGGCGGTCGGCCTTAGGTCCTGAAAGGGTCCTTTCGTGCGGAAGCACTTTCCTTTCAGCGAACTCATGCAGCCGCATGGCGGCAAACAGGCCGCTGCGAGTATGGGTATGCCCCTCCTGGTCGGTAAAGGTCTGGCTGTAAGGATAGAGCGCCGGCTCTGTTTCCTGCATCAGTATTCCGTTCTTCATCCATTCCCCAAGCCTTTCGGCAGCTGCCCCGTAAGGATCGTCCTCCATCGGCAGTTCGAGGCGTATCGAATTGCATGGTGAACTTTCGTAAAGTTCCTGCTGCATGGAAGGAGGAATGACATCATAGGGAGGGCAGATGATGCGCGCCATATCGCCAACGGTTTCAGGATTGTACCGCAAACCTTTGAAAGGACGTATTTCCGGCATTCGTTCAGGTATTAAGTGGTTAGTTGAGAAGAAGAAACATCCTGACATCTCCGGGCGATCCAGAAATCGTCATGGCCATCCTTGACCAGTACCGCTATCCTTCTGTTCTTGCATAATTCGAGCACGGCAAGGAAAGTTACAACGAAAATGATCCGCTCGGTAATCCCTTCGAGCATCGTCCGAAAGGAAACATTGTCGCTTTCACGCAGCCTCGAAAGAATCAGCAGGCTCTGTTCCTCTACCGTTACCGGCGCATCCATGACATTGCGGGTCATGGGCTTTGGAATATTGTCGAGCACCGCCTGATAGGCAAGCATGAGATGATAGAGAGTAGGGCGTTTGACCGGTTCATCAAGCTCATCGATAAGTTCAGGTTCGAACATTTCGAACAACCCGCGAGCGAAAAGGGCTTCACGCTTTTCGGCAAGACGGTCAAGAACTGTTGAAACCTCTTTGATACGCTTGTATTCGAGTAGCCGTTGCACCAGTTCCTCCCTTGGATCGAATTCGTCAGAAGCATCACCGTCCGGCGATGGACGGGGCAGAAGCATCTTCGCCTTGATGCTCATCAGCATGGAAGCCATGTAGATGAAGTCAGCGGCAATCTCGAGATTCAGGTTCCTCGCGGCATGAAGGTAACCGATGAACTCCGCGGTGATCTTTGCGATGGGAATGTTGTATATATCCAGTTCATCGCGCCTGATAAAAAAAAGCAGCAGGTCGAGCGGCCCTTCAAATTCATCGAGACTGATCCTGAACATGGATATGATCCTTTAGGTTAAAAGGTTCTACAAAACAAGATAGAAAATGCGCGATTATCCGCACAAAGAATCCTGTTCAATATCCACATTGAAAAATGTTGAAAACGGAACTGTATTTTTCCGAAAAGTATTTGTATCTAAACGTTGATCCAAGGCATATACCATACTCCCTTATCATGTACAGTACTACGGATGAAAACAAAAAGAAAGTTTTGGCGATATATTGCAGCAGCGGCAGCGGTTACAGTACTTTCCGGACAGATTGCAATAGCCGGACCGGCAGACAATTATTTCAGTGACGGGCTCGAAAAACATCAGCAGCGGAGACTTGACGAAGCGATAAGGCTATACTCGAAAGCGATCGACGCCAACCCTTACTACACTATGGCATATCAGATGAGGGCTATCGCTCAGCAGCAAATGAAACAGTATGCGCAGGCAATCAGTGATTTCACGATGGTAATCTCATCGAACGATCCTCTCTTCAAGGTCGTAGGCTACTACAACCGGGGCGTTCTTAAAAACATGACCGGCGATTATGCGGGAGCGATCCCCGATTTTACCCAGGCAATTGAAATCGATCATCGGATGGCCTCGGCGTTTTTTCACCGCGGGATCGCAAAAAGCAAGATCGGCGACCTGGCAGGCCGTCTCGAAGATTTCCGGGAGGCGTCAAGGCTCGGCGATGTCAATGCCGAAAAATGGCTTAATACCTATTATCCCGGCTGGAGAGAGATGCAGCTCGCTCCCGTCCCCGTTCCCCGGTAATAAAGACAGAAAACAAAAAGGCAGGGGAAACATCCCTGCCCTTTCATACCGGCCTCAACCAATCATATGAGCCACACCTGGCCGGTTATATCGCTTTACCTCCCCTTTCTCTTGTCCTTATCCTGATACATTCCTCCAGCGGAGTGATGAATATCTTTCCATCGCCGATCTGGCCTGAATTATGTGTTGCAGAGTTGATGATCGTATCGACCGTGATGTCGACGAACTCATCATTGACCGCGATATCCAGCCTTATTTTAGGCAGCAGGTTCGGTGCGATTTTCTGGCCGCGGTAGAACTCGATGTCCTCCTGGCGTCCGTGACCTGTAACCCTGCTCACGGTAATCCTTGTTATATCAGCCTGGATCAGCGCCTCGCGAACGTGGTCGAGCCTGTCCGGCTGTATGATAGCTGTAATCAGTTTCATTGCACATTCAGTTAATTAAGGTTGATAAGGCCATATCCCTGCTCACCGTGCATGCTGTGGTCGAGACCGGACATTTCATCGTTTTCCTTGATGCGGAGCCCGATGGTTTTCTCGACAATGAACAGAAGGACAAGTGAAACAATCGCTGCATACGCTATGGTGACTCCGACAGCAGTGGCTTGAACGCCGAGCTGATCGATAACGGTCCAGCTGCCGCCGGCCTTCTGGGCCGCTTCAGCCATCCAGGATGAACGAATGAAGAAGGTCAGGAAGATAGCTCCCACAATACCGCCGATACCATGTACACCGAAAGCATCGAGACTGTCATCGTATCCCAGCTTCCCCTTTATGAGAATACCTGTATAGCAGAAGCATGAAGCTATGGCGCCAAGCGCGAGCGCACCGGACGGCTGCACGACGCCCGCTGCAGGAGTGATGGCGACAAGGCCGGCGAGGATACCTGATGCAACACCGAGACTGGTTGCCTTGCCATGATGGAAGATTTCAATCATCATCCAGGTGAATGCACCTGCCGCCGCAGCGACCTGTGTGACCGTCAGAGCTCTTGCGGTATCGAGGTTGCTGGCAATTGCGCTGCCGGCGTTGAATCCGAACCATCCTACCCAAAGAAGACCGGCACCAGTGAGGGTCATGACCAGATTGTTCGGGTGCATGACGTTTTTCGGATAACCACGCCTCTTGCCAAGATAGAGAGCCGCAACGAGACCGGTGATACCGGAAGAGATATGCACAACAGTTCCTCCGGCAAAGTCTATGGCACCTTTTGCACCAAGATTGAACAGGAAGCCGTCACCTGCCCATACCCAGTGGCAGATCGGGCTGTAGACAAATATGCTCCAGAGGGCTATAAAAAGCGCATAGCCCTTGAAATTGACACGCTCTGCAAACGCTCCCGCGATAAGAGCCGGAGTGATGATGGCAAATTTGCCCTGGAACATTGCAAAAACATATTCGGGAATATGGCTCGCCATGATGGAATCATCGATACCCTGCAGCATGAAATACTTGCTGTCCCAACCGGCAAGGCCGCCAAGGATTCCGGTACCGAAGCTCAGCGAATAACCGACCAGCGGCCAGAGCACGCCGATAATGACCATAGCCGCAAAGCTGTGCATCATGGTGCCGATAACGTTTTTTGTACGTACAAGACCTCCGTAGAACATGGCAAGGCCCGGAACCATCAGAAGAACCAATGCTGTCGATGTCAGCATCCAGGAAGTCGTACCGGTATCGGTAGCCACTGCTTCTGCTGCATGGGCAGTCCCCTGAAACATCAATGCTGCAAGAACGAACAGCAGTGGCGTTAAGAATCTTTTCCTCATAACAACTTGAATAGAATTAATAAAGCCTTATTTATTTACGAAAACAACAATAATGTAATTAATTATTTAAGTTATCCAAAATTAATAACGGATTTTATTACAAAAATGTGATTTATTTAAAAAATTATACAGGAATGCCTAAAAAAACATACCAAAGAATGACATTTCAGGCATGATCAGCAAATCGACAAAAAATACAATTATCAGGGCGCCGTAAAAGGAATGAATGCGGCAAAAGCAATAAACGAGTAATTATCGCCGCAATTACGCATCAATAACAGTGTAATAACTGTCTCTGAGTATGATTTTACTGCGAGCAAAGAATTTTATTTTGAAAACCAGTATTTATTACGGTAAATTGAACGCAGAATTCTGCCAATGGTTGGCCGATCGCTATACAGGTAATTTGTGCCTTGGTTACCTGTCAGCGTCTATTTGCTATCAATGCACATGCATCTCAGGGTTAAACAATGAATATCTACATTGGCAATCTGCCTTACAGTGTAACAGAGGATGATCTCCGCGAAGCTTTCTCCCAGTTCGGACAGGTAAACAGCGCAAACATCATCACAGACAAATTTTCCGGCCGGTCAAAAGGATTCGGGTTCGTTGACATGCCAAGCGACAGCGAAGGGCGTGAAGCCATTGGCGCCATGAATGACAAGGATTTTAAAGGCCGCACGATAAAAGTCAATGAGGCAAGGCCGAGAGAGGAAAGACCTGCAAGAAGAGACCGCAACTGATACCAGGTCAATAAGCCTTTTGTGATCTTACGCCGGACAGAATATGTAGATACTGTCCGGCTTTTTTTGTATGGCAATCACCATGGCGGGAGACGTTTTTCCTTTTCAAGCCTCTCCCCCCTTGCATACCTTTATTTACCGTTCCTGACAAGGTCCGAAAGGGCATCTGACAATGCGGGATATCTGAAAGCGAAATGATGGCTGACAAGATAACCGGGTTTGACTTTCTGGCCCTTTACCGCGTATTCAGCCCCCTCACCCATGAGCAGCTGCACGGCAAATTTCGGCACAGGCAATAGTGAAGGTCTGCCAAGCACTTCGCCAAGCGTAGCAGCGAATTTCTTCATCGAAACCGGCTCAGGGCTCACAATATTGATCGGACCATTGTATTCCTTATTGTCAAGCGCTTCGAGGATACAGGATATCTCGTCGTCGATATGGACCCATGAAAGGCACTGCTGCCCTGTCCCGACAGGCCCTCCCAGAAAGAAATTGAAGGGCATGAGCAATTTCTGCAGCATTCCGCCTTTTGTAGACAGAACGATACCGGTCCTGAGAAGAACGAGACGCACGCCGTACTTTTGAGCCGGAAGTGCTTCATTTTCCCAGCCGATGCAGATTTTTGCAAGGAAATCATCCCCTTCGGGACCTGTCTCGAGAAGGTCTCCTGTATCATCACAGCGATCGAAAGAACCATAATAACCGATCGCGGAGGAAGAAATGAATACTTCAGGTTTTTCAGCGGCCTGAACAATGGCGGAGACTATATGACGTGTACCGAGAATCCTCGAATCATAGCACTCCTTCTTGTGTGCATCGTTCCAGCGGCTTTCAAGCAAAGGCTTCCCGGCCAGATGAATGACTGCCCTCGCTCCGTCAATATAGCCCGTCCAATCTCCTTTTTCCATGAAGGAATCCCAGCGGACATACCTGGCCGCCCCGGGAGTTTTTTCTGCTGCAGCATCGGGCGAACGGGCAAAAACCACAACCTGTTCCCCACGGCTGACCAGCTTTCCTACAAGTTCCACTCCGATGATCCCTGTCGCCCCGGTAACTACGATATGACCCCGCATAATTATTCTGAGGTTGTTTGATAAAAATATTCCCGTTGGAATTTCAAGATTTGTAAACCAACGAGCATGTTGTTGAAATAATTCCCTTTGTACCATTAAGGTTGGATTTCATGAGATCGTATGACAGAGATGAAAATGAAGAGCGAATTACCTGAGACTGGCTATTAACATGAAGGAAACTTACATTATCATCAGGTATGACCTTAACTCTGAAATCACCATGGTGGTAAACACGCGTCATGTCTTCAGCTATCCTGCACTTCACTGGCGCTTTCAGGGAAAAAGGGACAGGATACCTGACTGGCCGGAATTAATGATCTTATCAACCGGCTTGTAGTTTTTATTACTTTCGACACGACCGTTTATCTTCGAGAACAACCATGTTACATCAATCTGCAAGCAGGAACGAGAAACAATACAACGAAAATGACTGGACTCACATCCTTCTGGAGTCAATGGATGACCCTGTATGCCTCCTGGATCCTTCGGGCGTGATACTTGACGCCAATCCGGCCTGCAATGCCTGGATATCCCGATATTACAAAACCTGTATAGGGTCGAACATCTATAAAATCATTTCATCACATCCGGCCCTGCAGATATACTATCCTCAATGGAAAAAAATGATTGAAGAAGTACTCCAGAGTGGAAGGAGTTGTTCTTTTGAAAATTCCGGGGATGAAAGAACAGTCAGATATACCACCTATCCCGTTTTTTCTTCCGACGGCAGGAACAGGAGAGTGTGCGTAATAGCCCGGATGGTAACCGAAAGGAATAAGAAAGATAACAATGAACTGGGCAGCCGCCAGTTATGGGAGCTGATCCTTGAAAAATGCCATGTGGGGGCATGGTCTATGAACCTTGTCAGCGGCATCCTGTATCATACTCTCGAGCAGGACCGTCTTTTCGGCTATGACAAACCTGTTGACGACTGGGGATATGAACGGTTTAGAAACCACGTCATCCCTGAAGACAGGAAATTTGTGGACAAGCTCTTCAACGGAATACTTGCAACTTCGGAAGAGTGGGATGCCGAGTTTCGTATCCTCAGAAAAGACGGATTGATCCGCTGGTTATCGACCAGCGGCGCTGCGATGAAGGATGAGCAGGGCAAAACCGTCTGCATTTCGGGGATATCGAGGGATATCACCGAGCAGAAAGCTGCCCGTATCGAACATGAGAGTTTTCAGGCAAAGATGGAATACGCTCTTGAAAACAGTCATGTCGGTGTATGGGATCTTGACCTGAAGAAAAACATGGTAACACGGACGCTCGAACATGATCGTATTTTCGGCTATGAAACACTCCTTCCGAAATGGACGACAGAGTCCTTCTTCGAGCATCTCGACCCTGAAGACCTTGCGATGGTGAGGAGCGAATACAGAAAAGCGATGTCGGACAAATCGGACTTCAAGCTTGAATGCAGGATCCGAAAGGTGAACGGTCAAACTGGCTGGATCAGCCTCGCAGGCACTTACAAATTCAACAAGGATAACGAAGATCCTCATGTAGTCGGAATTGTCCAGGACATTACCGACAGAAAACAGGCAGAACTCGATGGTCAAAAACTCCAGACCCAGCTTCAGCAGTCCCAGAAAATGGAGATGGTCGGGCAGCTTGCAGGAGGAATTGCCCATGATTTCAATAATGTCCTGGCTGTCATTCTCGGAAATACGGAAATCATGTTGCGGCAGCTGGACAATCGTCATCCTTTTTTCGAAAACCTCGACAGCATAAGGCATTCTGTCAACCGTTCTGCCGAAATGATCGGGCACCTGCTCGCATTTGCCCGAAAACAGGTCTGGCATCCTCAACTTATCGATATTGAAGAAGAGCTGCAAAAAATCCATGCGATGCTCAGAAAACTGATACGGGAAAACATCAGGCTCGAGTTGCGCCTTGAAAACCGGCACCCTATGGTAAAGATCGATCCGTCACATCTTGTTCAAATCATCACCAATCTCTGTATCAATTCCCGTGACGCTATCATCAGTGATGGAAACATTATCATAGAAACCCGCATTGTGAAAGACAGTGAATGCAGACATCTCGAACCCGGTTCATGCGAGTTGTCCGGAGAATGCATCATGATCTCCATTTCGGATACCGGCCGCGGTATTGATAAAGAAGACCTCCCGCATATTTTCGAGCCGTTCTATACAACGAAAGAAACCGGCAAAGGCTCCGGACTTGGACTTGCTGTTGTGTACGGCATTGTAAAACAGAACAATGGCGGCATCGATTGCCACAGTGAATCCGGAAAAGGCACAAAAATCGATATTTATTTTCCGAAATCAGCTTCCGGTGAACTGATAAAGAAAATACAGCCGGCCGATTACAATGAAAAGAGATGCAATGAAGTCGTACTCCTTGTGGAAGATGAACCGCATATCCTGAAAATAATATCCAATCTCCTTGAAAACATAGGTTTACAGGTACTCACTGCAGAAAATGCCGAAAAAGCATTGACCGTTTTTCATGAACATCGTGAGAATATCAGTGTTGTGATATCCGATATAGTACTGCCGGGAATAAACGGCGTACAGTTGAGCCGGAACCTGCGGAATGAAAAACGCAACCTGAAATTCATTTTCATGTCGGGTTACGGTTCTGATGCCATAGGAAATTACGGGGAATTCAAATATGGCGAGAACTTCATATCGAAACCGTTCAGCAGCAAGGACTTTTTAAAACTTGTTAACTCAGTGACTGCCAGAAAGGCAGATTACTCCTTATAAGCAGGCATTCCGTACCTTATTCGACAGTGACCGATTTCGCCAGGTTCCTTGGGCGATCGACGTTACAGCCACGAAGTGTGGCAATATGGTATGCAAGAAGCTGCAGGGGAATCACGGTCAAGAGAGGGGTAACAGGGCCTGATGTCTGGGGTATATGTATCACATGTTCGGCAAGATGACCGATCTCGTTGTCTCCTTCGCTCGCAATGGCGATAACCCTCCCTTTCCGGCTACGGACTTCCTCGATATTGCTGAGAATCTTGGAATAGGTGCTGTCACGGGTAGCGATGAAAATGACCGGCATATCCTCATCAATGAGAGCGATAGGTCCGTGCTTCATTTCCGCGGCAGGATACCCTTCGGCATGGATATAGGAAATCTCCTTGAGCTTTAGAGCACCCTCCAGGGCAACAGGGAAGTTATAGCCCCTTCCCAGATAGAGAAAATTCCGTGCATCCTTGAAGCGGTCAGCGATAGCTCTGATCTGATCGTCAAGATCGAAAATTCGAGTCGCTTTTTCAGGTATCCGGGAAAGTTCACGAAGGTTCAGGGCGATTTCATCATCTGAAATGGTGCGCCCTTTGCTGAGAGCGAGAGCGAGCATATAAAGCACGATCACCTGGGCCGAAAACGCTTTGGTTGAAGCGACTCCGACTTCCGGGCCGGCATGGGTAAACATGCCGCATGTGGTTTCGCGTGCGATTGTTGAACCGACAACATTGCAGATACCCATGACGAGGGCGCCTTTTTCCTTCGCCGCGCGAAGGGCGGCAAGCGTATCGGCGGTTTCACCCGACTGCGAGATAACGATAACTACATCTTCCGCACCGACAATCGGGTTTCGGTACCTGAACTCGGATGCATAATCGACTTCTACCGGAATACGCGCGAACTCCTCGATCAGGTATTCACCTATCAGTCCCGCATGCCAGCTTGTTCCGCAAGCGCAGATCAGGATGCGTTTCGCCTGCTTCAGGCGGTCGAGGTAATCCTCGATACCTCCCAGGCATACCCGGCCTTCCGCAAGGCGCACGCGTCCCCGCATGACATCCTGCATGACGGCAGGCTGCTCGAAAATCTCCTTCAGCATGAAATGCTCGAAACCGCCCTTCTCAATTTTTTCAAGGGAAAAGTCGAGTTCCGTTACAATTTTTTCCTGCCGGATATTTTCTATGTTCTTGACGGTATATCCCTCCTTTGTCAATACGGCAAGCTCGCCGTCGGAGAGGTAAACCACCTTGTTCGTATGCTCGACAATAGGAGCGGCATCAGACGCAACGAAAAATTCTCCCTTACCGATACCGATCACCAGCGGGCTGCCTTTTCTCGCAACGATGATTCGGTCAGGCTCGCGCGAGGAGATCACACAGATTCCGTATGCGCCTTCCACATGGAGAAGGGTATGCCGTACCACGGATTCAAGGTCAAGAGAAGGGTTGCTTTTCCAGATGCTGTCAATAAGATGCACCAGTACCTCGGAATCGGTATCGCTGGTAAAAACGTAACCGGCCGAAATCAGCTCCTGTTTGAGGATAGAATAATTTTCGACGATACCGTTATGGATGATGGCGATATCGCCCGCTGCATTGAGATGAGGATGCGCATTGCTGTCGCTCGGCTCGCCGTGAGTTGCCCAGCGGGTATGGCCGATCCCGATAGAGGAGCCTTCAATATCCATTCCATTGGACGCGATGGTATTTTCAAGTCCGCTGACACTGCCCTTCTGCTTCATGACAAGAAGGCCGCCTTTCAGAAGTGCGATACCGGCGGAATCGTAACCCCTGTATTCAAGCCTTTTCAAACCCTGGAGCAGCAGCGGCGCTGCGTCTTTCGAACCGATATATCCGACAATTCCGCACATTATGAATGCATTTTAACCCATCATTGAAAACCGAAGTCACACGAAAATCCCTAACTGCATTATACTGGCTGCCAGGCTGAATCTGCAGATTTCGAGCGTTAGAGGACACTCTTCATTTTTCTGTGAATTTCAGCAGCTTCCGCGGCAACAGCATTCTCATAATCATCGACGCCGGAAAACGATCCGGCAGGAAAAATCAGCGCCCTGCTGACATTGATCAGGGCGCTTTCGCGATTGGCATCGACACCGAGATCGACCGACTCTTCAAGAGAACCTCCCTGTGCGCCCACACCGGGAATAAGGAAGAAAAGTCCGGGAGCATCCCGGCGGATACAGGCAAGCTCGGCGCTTTTTGTCGCGCCCACGACCACGCCCCCGTTACCGTTCCTGTTCCATGATGCCACTTTGCCGAGCACTGCCTGGTAAAGTGTTCCGCCGTCATGCAGCAGCTGTTCCTCAAAATCCGCGGAACCCTCGTTCGACGTCAGGCACAGCACAAAAACAAGTTTCTCTTCGTAGGAGAAAAAAGGCTCGAGGGAATCAGAACCCATATACGGAGCGACGGTTATTGCATCGAAAGACCAGTGTTCGAAAAAAGCCTTCGCATACATTTTGCTGGTATTGCCGATATCGGCCCGTTTCGCATCGGCAATGGTCAGAACCGTACCGGGAATATGCCGGAGGGTCGCCTCCATATCCTTCAGCCCGGCAATCCCCCTCGCTTCATAAAATGCGGTATTGATCTTGTATGCTGCCGCAATACCGGCTGTAGCCCGGATGACCGCACGGTTGAATTCAAGAACAGGGTTCTCATACCGGGAAAAAACCTCCGGGATTTTCCCGGCTTCACTGTCGAGTCCGACGCATAAAAGCGATTTCAGGGTGCTGATCCTTCTGTTTACCTTGTCACGGGCTGCACTCATGAATGAATTGTTCCTGTGTTTAAAAAATACTGTATCTTAACCGCGGAATGCCGGCATCGAGCCATCCGCCGAATTCAGAGGAAACTCCTGCTGAAACTTATAACTTCCGGAATACATTTACCGTTGTATAATATATGATATGTTTTCTTTCGTTATGCTTCATTTAATTGAATAATCCTTTAAATTGAAGGTCGTGAAAACGCTTGAGGCGGCATAATGATTGTTCCGCCTAATTATAACCATGATTGATGATTGATGGCAAAAAAACCCAGTAAATTTCCAAATCCATATAAAAGCGAACAGGAAAGCAATGAACGGCGGCCGAAATTTTCGATAATGTATTATGTGGTTGTCATTCTTCTTCTTATAGGCATTCAGCTTGCATTTTTCTGGTCAGGATCCACGCAGGAAATACCATACAGCACCTTCCGTCAGTACATAACTGAAAACAAGGTAAAGTCGGTAAAAATATCTCCCGAGAAAATTTATGTAAAGCTCAGGACGGAGCCTGAAAACAGCATTACCGGTAAGGAACCCCGGAAAGATGGTCCGGGAGTGCTCTTGCCGCAGTCATCTCCGAAACAGGATGAGATCGTTGTCATCCCGGTGCGCGATGAAAATCTCATAGAACTGCTCGAAAGCAAAGGGGTCAAGTACGAAGGACTGCCCAGCAGTACATGGATAGGCGAACTTGTCCAATGGGTTCTTCCCTTCGCCCTGCTCATCGGGATCTATTTCTTCGTCTTCAGGCGTATGGGCGCTCCGGGTTCCCAGTTCATGAATATCGGCAAGAACAAGGCCGCACTGTACGAGAACCTCGACGAGCATACCCGCATCACTTTCAAGGATGTGGCGGGTCTCGACGAAGCGAAGGCCGAGGTCATGGAAGTGGTCGATTTCCTGAAGGACCCTAAAAAATATACAACCCTTGGAGGAAAGCTGCCGAAAGGAGTGCTGCTCGTCGGCCCTCCCGGAACCGGCAAAACCCTTCTTGCCAAAGCGGTCGCCGGTGAAGCCGATGTTCCCTTCTTCAGCATAAGCGGATCGGATTTCGTGGAAATGTTTGTCGGCGTAGGCGCTGCAAGGGTCCGCGACCTGTTCAAGCAGGCGAAAGAGAAGGCCCCCTGTATCATTTTCATCGATGAAATCGACGCAGTCGGCCGCAGCAGGGGCAAAGGTTACATGATGGGTGCGAATGACGAAAGGGAAAACACGCTGAACCAGCTCCTCGTGGAAATGGACGGGTTCGCCACGGACAAGGGGGTCATCCTTATCGCTGCAACAAACCGCCCTGATGTGCTCGATTCCGCTCTTCTCAGGCCGGGCCGTTTCGACCGCCAGATCATGGTTGACAAACCGGACCTGAAAGGACGCATCGATATCTTCAAGGTCCATACCAAGTCCCTTTCCCTGTCGAAAGACGTCAACCTGAAGACGCTTGCATCCCAGACACCCGGATTTGCCGGAGCCGAAATCGCCAATGCAGCCAATGAAGCGGCCCTTCTGGCATCCCGCCGCAACAAGAACAGCATCGAAATGAAGGATTTCGAGGATGCCATCGAGCGTGTCGTTGCGGGCCTCGAGAAAAAGAACAAGGTGATAAACCCGCGCGAAAAACAGATTGTCGCCTACCATGAAGCCGGCCATGCCATCGTCAGCTGGATGATGCCTGAAAACGACCCTGTGCAGAAAATCTCGATCGTGCCGAGAGGAATGAGCGCGCTCGGATACACCATGAACATCCCGCTTGAAGACCGGTACCTCATGACGAAGACCGAGCTCTCAGCCCGTATCTGCAGCCTGCTCGGCGGACGCATAGCGGAACAGATCATTTTCGGTGAAATATCGACCGGCGCACAGAACGACCTGGAAAAGGTCACCAGCATCGCTTACAACATGGTGATGGTTTACGGTATGAGCAGCAAGCTCGGCAACCTGTCGTTCTTTGAAAGCAACAACCCGTATTACGGAAGCCCGGGTATCGACAAGAAATACAGCGAGGAAACCGCACGCCTCATCGACAGCGAAGTCATGGCTATCATCGAAGAGTCCCGCAGCAAGGTTACCGACATGCTGACGGAAAATCGCGACAAGCTCGAAAAGCTTGCCACCGAGCTGCTGCAGAAAGAAATGCTTCAGTACGCCCAGATCGAGGAGATTCTCGGCAAGAGGCCGGAAGGGCTGTTTCCCGTTCAAATCGAGGACGATGTCCATCCGGAATTCAACGGCCAGAGCCCCGAGAATACGACTGACGCCGAAAACGGAAACAGGCTCGATGACGATGAACAGGCGGCGCTTGAAGAGGCTGTGGCAAGACTGAAACAGTCAAGGAACATAGCCGGGAACTGAGCCGGAATGTCACAAATAACAAGGGTACACCTGATTGTTTCCGGGCATGTGCAGGGCGTCGGCTACCGTATGTTCATACACCGGGTTGCTTCCGGACTGAACCTGAGCGGATGGGTCAGGAACCTCCCCGACGGCACCGTAGAAATCGACGCCCAGGGCAGTGACAGAAATATACAGGAGCTGGTTGAACGGGCCCGGAAAGGAACTTCGCGTTCACAAGTGACAAGGATCCGTAAAGAAGAAAAAACGCCCGACGAAACGATGAAGGGATTTTTCGTTTCAGCTTAGCTGAATGGTGTCGGGAAAACATAAAAAGGCAGGGGGTTCCTGCCTTTTTATTGTATGTCTGTCTGAATGAGCTGTGGGTCCCGAGGGATTCGAACCCCCGACCTACTGGGTGTAAACCAGCCGCTCTAACCAGCTGAGCTAGGAACCCGTTTGAAAGGCAACAATTATAATATAATTTCGATTCAATACAAAAAGAAAACAGGCTGAAAAGAGCTTAACAAAACCGGTGATTTGTAAGCCGTTGCGAAAAAGTATAAATTCAGGCCGGAAACTTACTCTCAAAACCTGCAACTTTTTTTTGTTCACCATTATGAGATCTCTATCCATCCTCGGCAGTACAGGATCCATCGGGCTCAGCACACTCGACGTCGTCAGACAGCACCCGGAAAAATTCAGCATTTCCGGTCTGGCGGAAGGTCACGACGTTGCCCTGCTCGCAGAACAGATCAGAGAGTTCCGCCCGGATGCCGTGTCCGTCAGGGATGCTGAGTCTGCCATGAAGCTTCGGGAGCTGCTCGGTGAACACAAGCCTGAAATATTTCACGGTCTCGAAGGCGCTTCCACCATTGCCGCACTCGATGGTGCGGATATGGTCGTATCAGCCATTGTCGGGGCAGCCGGCCTCATACCGACGGTCAATGCGATAAAAGCCGGAAAACATATCGCTCTTGCAAACAAGGAGACGCTGGTCGTTGCGGGACAGCTTGTTTCGGACCTTGTCAAAAAACACAACGTCCACCTTCTTCCTGTGGACAGCGAACATTCCGCCATTTTCCAGTCGCTCGTCGGTCACCGTCAGGAAGATATTGAACGCCTTATCCTCACCGCATCGGGAGGGCCGTTCAGGAAAACCCCGGCCGGGGAACTTGCCAATGTCAGGCCCGAACAGGCGCTGAAACACCCGCAGTGGTCAATGGGAGCGAAAATCACCATCGACTCGGCAACACTCATGAACAAAGGGCTCGAAGTCATCGAAGCGCACTGGCTCTTCAACATGCCTGCCGAAAAAATCGGCGTCGTGGTCCATCCCCAGAGCATTATCCATTCAATGGTCGAATATATCGACGGCTGCGTGATGGCTCAGATGGGCATGCCCGATATGAGAGCACCTATCGCCTATGCCGTTTCCTGGCCGGAACGGTGCGAAAGCGGCATAGCGAAACTTGACCTGACAAAGATCGGCACACTGACGTTCGAAGAACCGGATATGGTAAGGTTCCCGGCCCTCCGGCTGGCATTCGAAGCACTGAAAGCAGGCCGGACCTATCCGGCAGTACTGAACGCTGCTAACGAAATCGCCGTTGCAGCCTTCCTCGATAACAGGATCGGCTTCACCGATATCGCCGGCACGGTCGATAAAACCATGCAGGCCCACGAGGCATACACACCGATCGAACTGGAAGAGTATCTCCAGGCTGACCGCTGGGCGCGCGAAACCGCGAGAAAACTGATAGCCTGAATGGTCAATCCTGAATAAAAACCGCATTCTCCCCTTGACCGTCCCCGGATTCAGGGGAGAATGCTTTTAAGCTATTGAAACTGACAAAGACATGGACGCACTGAACACGGTATTTTTTTTCATTGTAGCAATTTTCATTCTCGTGACGGCTCACGAGCTCGGCCATTTCCTGACCGCGAAGCTGTTCGGCATGAGGGTTGACAAATTCTATATCGGATTCGATTTCTTCGAAATGAGGATCTGGAAAAAAAAGATCGGCGAAACCGAATACGGGGTCGGCGTCTTTCCTCTGGGCGGTTATGTGAAAATTGCTGGTATGGTCGATGAAAGTCTCGATACAGGATTCCAGAACTCTGAGCCGGAACCCTGGGAATTCAGGGCGAAACCTGTCTGGCAGCGGCTGATCGTTCTCGCAGGAGGCGTCGCGATGAACCTGATCCTGTCGGCAGTGATCTTCATCGGCCTCACGCTTGCGCTCGGAGAATCAAGGACAAATGTCAGCAATCCCGCTTTTGTCGAAAAAGGCTCGGTATTCGCTTCGATGGGCATGCAGACCGGTGACCGGTTTGTTGCAGCCAACGGAAAAACACTTGAAAGCTGGGAACAGGCCCTCGATCCGGAACTCCTGACATCACAGCATCTCAGCTATACCGTGAAGCATGACAGCAGGGAGATCACAATTACCGCTCCTGCCGGTTTCATGTCGAAAATCAACACGAACAAAGGCATAGGAATAAGGCCGATCGTACCTCCTGTCGTCGATGAAGTCCTGCAGAAAATGCCTGCCCGCGCTGCTGGAATAAAGTCCGGAGCACTTATCACGGCAATCAACGGCACTCAGGTTTCAGACTGGACGGAAGTCGTCAGCATCATATCCTCCAATGCCGCGAAACCCATCATCGTCGAATGGCAATACCTCGAACCGGTTAAAGGCGCTGCAGTCGATGTTGCGAAAATTCTTACGGAAGGCCACCGGTTCACAACCAGCGTCATACCGGACCAGTCGGGAAAAATAGGCATCTCCCTGAAACAGACCCTCGACACTCAAAGAAGAAAGCTCGGCGTGGCCGGCTCCATTGTGAGCGGTGTAAATCAAACCTGGAAAATGTGCGTCATGACGGTCCAGGGATTTGGCAAGATTGCTTCAGGCCAGGAGGATTTCAGGAAATCGGTGGGCGGTCCTATAAAAATCGCTAAAATAGCTAACCAGAGCGCGGAACAGGGACCGGTAAGCTTTCTTTATTTTCTTTCGATGCTCTCCATTTCGCTGGCAATCATCAATATCCTGCCGGTACCTGCACTTGACGGAGGACAGTTCGTGTTGAACGCCATAGAAGGGATCATCCGCAGGGAACTGCCGCTCAATGTTAAAATCCGTATCCAGCAGATAGGCATGGCCCTGCTGCTGTCACTGTTCGCCTATATCCTGATCAATGATATCCTCAATCCCTGAAGGTTCGACTGCGATGTTCAATGCTTGATAAACTGCGATCCATAAAAGAAAAACACCAGGACCTTGAAAAGCAGCTTGCCGATCCGGATGTAGCCCAGGACCAGGTGCGCTACAGAAAGCTCAACAAGGAGTACAGCGACCTGAAAGAGCTTGTGCAGGCATATGATCTCTATTCACGAGCGGTCAGTGATCTCGAGGAGTCGAAACAGATGCTGAAAAGCGAGAACGACCCTGAAATGCGGGAACTCGCACAGTCGGAAATCAGCGAACTGCAGAAAAAAATTCCCGATCTCGAACAGAACATCAAAGTCCTTCTCCTGCCGAAAGACGAGGCCGATTCCCGAAACGTCATCATTGAGATCAGGGCCGGCACCGGAGGAGATGAAGCCGCACTGTTCGTTACTGACCTGATGAGGATGTATCAGCGGTACGCTGAGCGTCAGGGATGGAAGTACGAATTACTCGATTACAATGAGAGTTCCGTGCCGGGCGGGTTCCGCGAAGTCATCCTCGGGGTAAGCGGCCACGATGTGTACAGTACCATGAAATATGAAAGCGGCGTACATCGGGTGCAGCGCGTCCCGGAAACCGAGACACAGGGACGTATCCACACCTCGGCCGCAAGCGTTGCAGTCCTTCCGGAAGCCGAAGAGGTCGATGTCGAGATCCGGAAGGACGACCTGGAGTTCGATACCTACCGGAGCGGCGGAAAAGGCGGCCAGAACGTGAACAAGGTGGAAACAGCCGTCCGGATAACCCATGTTCCGAGCGGTATCGTCGTGGCATGCCAGGAAGAGCGGTCACAGCTCCAGAACAAGGAGCGCGCCATGAAAATGCTGCGAGCGAAGCTTTATGACCGGCAACTTGCCGAACAGCAGCAGCAGAGGGCAGATATGCGCCGCTCAATGGTGACGACCGGTGACCGCAGTGCAAAAATCCGTACATACAACTATCCCCAGTCGCGTGTCACCGATCATCGCATCGGCTTTACCAGCCATGCCCTTCCACAGATCATGCAGGGCGGCCTCGAGGAGATCATCGAAGCCCTCAAGATGCATGACCAGACAGAAAGACTGAAAGCGGAGCGCGTATAACCTTCCGCTGGAAGCGTTCAGGGACAGGAACCCTGAGAGATAGGTTTTCAGGGATTCTCTTTTTATTTTAAAGCACATTGAATCATATGGCCGTTCGAAACAGGCTATCGAATGAAATGAATCTGACAGGAATGTAATTATGAAAATGTCTGCGACAGGCGTGAGCCGGGGCGAATGGATTTTTCACGGTGAATTTGACCGGACCGTCGCATACCTTACGGACCAGAAAAAAATACTTGGTTTCAACCCTTTCTGTTACAAGGTTGAAGAAACCGAAATCGAGAACGTCTACAAGTGGCATTTCCGTGTCACAGATCCGCAGAACAATCCATTCGATGTGCTTTTTTTTGTCGAACAGACCGATGAACTGCTTGTCGAACTTCCGGACCATATCGACTGTACCGATCCGGACGAACTCACCGACGAGATGATCAGGCTCTACACGATAGGCAGAAAAGTCAACTGGAAGCACCATCCGGCACCAGAAAATGTCGAGGACCCGGCAAATTACCTGTTCGAAGGAAAAGCATTTGCCGAGATGTACCTCCATCCGATAACGGGAAACAGAACAAAGGTCAAGTTCGATCTCAGGATAGACGTCAGATTCCTGGTGTATCCCGCGTTCCGGATCCTCCCCATACAGGTTGTCCGGAAAATGATCAACACAGGAATATCCCTGATCATGCAGACCGCAACAAACAGGATGTTCCATTGCATTTCGAAGGACTTCGGAGACCGCGTCATTAAAGCTTAAACGATAAAACCGCCATGGATTTTTACGAACTGGTTTCGAAACGCTGCAGTGTCCGCAGCTTCGATGCAGAACGAAACATTCCTGATGAAGTTCTGCTGAGAATACTCGATGCAGGAAGATTGGCCCCATCTGCCAGCAACCTCCAGCCCTGGCGCTTTCATCTCGTCAGATCCCCTGAAATGCTCGCGAAAATCCACCCCTGCTACTCACGCGACTGGATACGAACCGCACCCTGTCTGCTCATTGTCTCCGGCAAACCCGGAAATGCATGGGTCCGCCGCAGGGACAACTACAATTCGATCGAAACCGACCTGACAATCGCCATGGATCACATGATCCTCGCGGCTGCTCACGAGGGACTGGGGTCCTGCTGGATTGCTGCTTTCGATCCCGCCGTGCTGCACGAAGCACTCGGACTTGGCCCGGATGAGGTTGTCTTCGCCTTCACTCCGCTCGGCTATGCCGCAGAGGACTACACTCCTGTAGCCAAGAACCGGAAATCACTCGACGAAATAGCGGTATTTCTGTAAACAGTTGACTTCTCCATGGCTGTTCCATTCCCGAGATGCAATGGAGAGCGGTTCAATACGCCAACTGTTGAATTTTCAGCTGCCCTTAACCGTTATATTCTGTTCAAGCTGAAATAATCCATTCAACATGCCCGCATCGGAGACCGAATGAGAACGATCATTTTCACCGGGAAGGGAGGAGTCGGCAAAACCTCCATAGCTGCAGCCACCGGCGTAAAAGCTGCATCGATGGGCTATAAAACACTCGTCATATCCACCGACCCGGCACACAGCCTCGGCGATTCCTTCGATGTCGAGCTCGGTCCTGCTCCCGTGAAAGTAAGCGAAAACCTGTGGGGCCAGGAAGTGAGCGTTTACGGCGACCTTACCCTGAACTGGGAAGTTGTGCGCGCCCATTTCGCCCACCTCATGGAAGTTCAGGGAATCAAGGGAATCTATGTCGAGGAGATGGGTGTCCTTCCAGGAATGGAAGAACTGTTTTCCCTCTCCTATATAAAACGGTACAGCGAATCGAATGAATACGATCTGCTTATCGTCGATTGCGCACCGACCGGGGAAACCCTCCGGCTGCTCTCCCTGCCGGAAACCTTCGGCTGGATGCTGAAAATGATACGGACGCTCGAAAAATATGTGGTGAAACCGGTTATCCGCCCGCTGTCGAAAAAAATAGGAAAGCTCCACGAATTTGTTCCGGACGTGGAAGTGTATGACCAGGTCGACCATCTTTTCACTTCAGTTGACGGCATCATAGACCTGCTTTCGGACGGAACGAAGACAACCGTGCGCCTTGTCATGAACCCCGAAAAGATGGTGATCAAGGAATCCATGCGGGCCCTTACCTACCTTAACCTCTACAACATAACCGTCGATCAGGTGGTGATCAACAGGGTGTTCATGGATGATATCGACGGACAGTACATGAACGAATGGAAAACCATACAGCATAACTATATCGAACAGATCGAGCGTTCTTTCGGTCCGATCCCGATCACGAAGGTACCCCTCTTTCGAAGGGAAGTGCTCGGTCTCGAAATGCTGAAAACCGTCGGGGATGTCGTTTACGGCGACACAAACCCGCTCGATATCTTCTACAGGGAAGAGCATACTTCCATTACCAAGGTCAACGAAGGCCACTATATCATGAAAATCCGCCTGCCGTTCGTCTTCGACAACAAAATGGAAGCCAACGTGCTGCAGCTCGGCGATTCGCTCACCCTGAGGATCGGCAACTATCAGAAAGGTGTCATCCTCCCGGTCTTTCTTGCCGGAATGCGCGTAGCGGAAGCCGGCTATGAAGAAAAGTGGCTCAAGATCGACTTCAGGAAAAAGGAAACGGTCTCCGCACCTGCTGCCGTATCATGAGGGTGCCACAAGCCGGTCTGCCTCATTCCAGTTAAAGGTCCGGTATCACATTACAGCGATTGATGAAAACTGCATTTTTACCGGTTATTGGTGTATATTGATGTAAAGAAGCCATTTCTTTCTTACAGGTTTCAGAGGTTTGAATACATAAAGACGAATTCCCCTGATCTTTATGAGAACAACTTCTATCGGCAGCAATACAATCAGAACCGCAGCGGCGATCATCCGGAGATTATTCCTTCTGCTGTTACTCTCGTTAACCGGGTGCGAAAACCGCTACGACTCCCTCGATCTTTCACCCTATCAGTACCGTGACACCAGAAATCTCGTCAAGTTCACCTATGATGCCTCACAGATACTGAAACGGGACGGGATGAAAAGCCTCGGCTATTTCCATGCCAACTACAATCTTTACCGTACACCCGATTATTACCTCTATATCTACGACATCGAGGGAAACAATCTGTTCCATGCCGGAATGCCGGCTCTCGAGGGAAAAAACCTGCTCAATTTTTCCGATATCAACGGCAAGAAAGTCATCCAGCTCGTCTTGAAAGCCGTCACCGACCCGGACAATCCCCACGGATGGGTACATTATTTCTGGTGGGCCCCCGGCAAGTTCTATCCGGTCCCAAAATCCTCAGTTAATTTTCTGGTGAAAACCCCTGAAGGAAAACAGGTATTTGTAGGGGCCGGGATTGATTATCCCCATGAAGAAAAAGAGTTTGTCAGGATTTCCGTTGACGGGGCCGTTTCGCTGATAGCAAACAAAGGAATAGAGGCAATCCCGGAAATCGCCGATCCCAAATCATCTTTCAATTATCGCGATGTCAGGGTTTTCGCCTTCTATCCGGACGGTACTCTCCTTATTTCACCGGTATACGATGAAAACCCCGTCCAGCTCAAGATCCTCGAATGCCAGGACGAAGTCGGGAACAAACCTTTTGCCGATGCGGTAAGGAGACTGCAAAAGCAGGACAGGGTATGGGAAGTGTTCATGGAAAAAAACCGCTACCAGCGTGAGCTCGTGAAAAAATGCCTCTATCTGAGAAAAACCATGATCTCCGGAAAGGAAATATATATCGGAGCGATATCGAACCTTCCTCTCCCACCATAGACCCGCTGCAGCCATGCCATCAACCAAAGCGAAAACAATAGAGTACGGTTTCAATGACGTACCCCCGCCGGTTCAACTGCTGATACTTTCGATCCAGCATCTGCTGCTTATGTTCGTGGCCGTGGGTCTGACAATCATTTTCGCCGCCCAGATCAACGCATCGACCGAGTTCACGTCTACCCTTGTGATGTTATCACTGATCGCTTCTGGCATCGGTTCGATCATCCAGTCCGTTGGCCTGCCTTTCATTGGATCGGGATACCTGTGCCCGAGCATCTGCGGTCCGTCCTACCTGAGCCTGTCGCTCTCCGCGGCATGGACCGGAGGCATGCCGCTCGTAAGGGGCATGGTCTTTCTGGCAGGTCTGGTCGAGATGGCCCTTGCACCTTTTGTTCACAAAATGAAAAATATCTTCCCGTCCTATATTGTCGGACTTGTGGTGGCCATGGTCGGTGTCAGCCTCATCAGAACCTCGGTTATCTCCCTCTTCGGCCTGGAATTCAGGGAAGATGCCGTAAGAAGCGAGGATATCATCATCGGGATGGTGACACTCATGACGATGGTTTTCAGCAACATCTGGGGAAAAGGGTTCATCAGGATCTACTGCCTTCTGATCGGAATGGCGTTCGGCTGGTGTGTTGCCCTGTTCATGCTGCCGGAATACCTGCACAACTTTGCCATCCTCAAAAATTACCCGCTTTTCGCGCTTCCAACCCTCGGGCCCGAATTCAGGCATATCACGTTCAGAATGGACATGATGCTGCCGTTCGTGATTGTATCCATAAGCAGCTCGCTCAAGTCGTTCGGAAACCTGCTCGCCGCCCAGAGGGCCTCCGAGCCGGAACTCAAGGAAGTCGACTTCACCCGCATCCGCAAGGGCATCCTGGCCGACGGGTTCGCCACCTCGCTGGCCGGTCTTCTCGGCGGCATGGCAGTCGACACCTCGTCAAGCAACATAGGCCTGGCAGGGAGCACAAAGGTGCTGAGCCGCTGGATCAGCGTCGGGGCCGGAGTAATCTGCATTCTGATCGCATTCTGTCCTAAGCTGACCGTCGCCATGTCGCTCATTCCCAAGCCGGTGCTTGGAGCATCGCTGATTTTTGCCGGATGCTTCATGATCTGCACGGGTTTCGAGGAAATGTTCAGCGAAAAATGGGATTCACGCAAAACCTTCACAGCCGGCATATCGCTTTTCTTCGGCCTCAGCACGGCATTCCTTCCAACCCTCTATGCCCGTACCCCTGCATTCATTCAAACTATCTTCACCGATCCGTTGCCAACAACTACGATACTTGCCATCCTGCTGAACATCGTCATCAATCTCGACCATACATTTGAAGGGATGAAAAACAGGTTCAGGGTCTCACCCGCAGTTCAGGAGGAACAGCAAGGCTGAAGCGGCAAATTGACCTGGATATTCAAGCTGACTCAGAGGCTCGGCCTGCACATCGGCATCGTAAAAAGTGAGGACGGAATATTTCAAACGATTTCTCTGGCTTCAAATGAAATAATTTCTGATCTTTGGGGTGAACTTTTTATTGCTCGATGAACAAAAGACTTCTACTTGGCGCCGAGGCAATCGCTCTTGGCGCACTCGATGCCGGTATATCAGGTGTCTACGCTTACCCCGGAACGCCTTCGACCGAAATTACCGAATACATACAGAAATACAGCCAGGACCATCATTCGCCGGTACGGTCGGCCTGGTCTGCAAATGAAAAGACAGCTTTCGAAGCTGCGCTCGGCATGTCATATGCAGGAAAAAGAAGCCTGGTCTGCATGAAACACGTCGGATTGAACGTAGCTGCTGACGCATTCATCAATTCCGCCATCACCGGTGTCAACGGAGGGCTCGTAACCGCCGTTGCAGACGATCCGTCGATGCATTCCTCCCAGAACGAACAGGACAGCCGGGTATACGGAAAATTCGCCATGCTGCCGGTCATCGAACCTGCCTCTCAGCAGGAGCTCTACGATGCCACCCGGGAAGCCTTCGATATGTCCGAATCACTGAGGCTTCCGGTACTCCTGCGCCTCACCACACGGCTTTCTCATTCCCGTTCGATCGTCGAAAGCACGCCGGAAAGGCCGCAGAACCAGCTCAACCCGATCTACGCACCGGAACGGTACGTTCTCATGCCGCATAATGCAAGGCGGCAATATGAACACCTGATCAGTGTCCAGCCCCGGCTCGAAGAGTTTTCAAAACACTCATGGCTGAACACTCTGATTCCCGGAAACGGTAAAACCGGCGTTATCGCGTTCGGCATCGCTTTCAACTATGTCATGGAGGCAAGGGAACTGTTCGATCTGGATTGTCCCGTGCTTAAAATAGGTTGCTATCCGCTTCCCCGGAAAAAAGTCGAAGCGCTCTTCGGCATGTGCGAAACCGTGCTTGTCGCCGAGGAAGGCTATCCGGTCTACGAAGAGCTGCTGAGAGGATTTTTCGGAGGCAGGGAGATATGGGGCCGGCTCGACGGAACACTTCCCCGTACCGGAGAGCTCGATACCGACAGGATCGCCCTGGCATTCGGCAAGCATGTGAACTATGGCCTGCCGATTCCCGAAATCGTGTCGAACCGTCCGCCCGAGCTCTGCAAGGGATGCGGCCACAGGGACCTTTTCGAAGCCCTCAATATCGTCATGAGCTCTTATGACGACAGGCATGTCTTTTCGGACATCGGATGCTATACCCTCGGGGCCCTGCCGCCCTATAACGCAATCCATACCTGCGTCGACATGGGCGCATCGATCACGATGGCAAAAGGGGCTGCCGATGCCGGACTGCACCCTGCAGTTGCAGTGATAGGCGATTCGACATTCACCCATTCCGGCATGACCGGACTGCTCGATGCCGTCAATGACCGGACACCGGTAACCATCATCATCGCGGACAACGACACTGTCGCCATGACAGGCGGACAATGCTCGTCTGCGACAGGGACAAGGCTCATCGAGATATGCACCGGGCTCGGTGTCGAAAAAGAACATATCAGGTCGATAATTCCGCTCAAGTCGCATCTCGATGAAAACATCACCGTGCTCGGCGAAGAAATCGCCTATGAAGGAGTTTCGGTCGTCATCGCGCAGAGGGAATGCGTGGAAAACGCCGCCCGAAAAAAGCGGAACACTGCAGCAAACGTTTAAGAAGAATTCATGCAGCTCAATATCATTCTTGCCGGCGTAGGCGGCCAGGGAATTCTTACCATCGCATCGGTCATCAACCAGGCCGCAATCCATAAAGGACTGCATATCCGGCAGGCGGAAGTGCACGGCATGAGCCAGCGCGGAGGAGCAGTCCAGTCGCACCTGCGGATATCGGCCAGGAAAATCTACTCCGACCTCATTTCGAGGGGCACTGCGCATCTGATCCTCTCGGTTGAGCCGCTCGAAGCGCTCCGCTATCTGCCCTATCTCGCACCGGGCGGAAAAGTGGTGACCGCGACCGACCCGGTCGTGAACATTACGGGTTATCCGAACCTCGAAGCCATTTTCGCAGAACTGCACCGTACAGACCGCCCCCTGCTCGTAAGCGCGGCCGAACACGCCCGCCAGGCTGGTAACATCAGAACATCCAACATGGTGATGCTCGGCGCGGCAGCTCCGTTTACCGGCATGACCCCTGAAGAGCTTGAATCCGGTATTGAAAAACTTTTCCATAAAAAAGGCGCAGATACCATCGACATGAACATCCGCGCCTTCAGGAAAGGACTTGAATTATCTCAACAACAAGCATCCGATACATGATCTGGAACGAGCATTACGAGTGCATGGAGCGCGAAAGCCTCATGAAACTCCAGGGAACGAGATTGAAAGATATGGTTGAACGGGTTTATTATTCGGTCCCGTTCTACCGCAGCAAACTTCAGGACCAGGGAATCGAACCGGGAGATATCCAGTCCATCGACGACCTGAAAAAACTGCCTTTCACCACAAAGCAGGACCTTCGCGACAACTACCCCTTCGGACTTTTCGCAACACCACGCCAGGATGTGGTCAGGCTCCATGCTTCGAGCGGTACGACCGGCAAATCGACGGTTGTCGGCTACACTCACAACGATATCATGATGTGGAGCGAAGTGGTCGCCCGCTCGCTCACCATGATAGGGGCGACCCGTGACGACATCATCCAGGTCGCCTACGGTTACGGCCTCTTCACCGGCGGTCTCGGCCTGCATTACGGGGCGGAGAAGATCGGCGCTTCAGTTATCCCGATTTCCGGCGGCAACACGAAAAAACAGCTGCAGCTCATGGAAGATTTCGGCTCGACGCTGTTGGCCTGCACACCATCCTACGCGGCCTTCCTCGGAGAAGCGCTTGCCGAGGAGAAAATCGACCCGGCAAGCATCAAGCTCAAGGCAGGTATTTTCGGAGCCGAACCCTGGAGCGAAGAGATGCGTTCGCAGATCGAAAAGCTGCTGCGCATCAAGGCTTACGATATATACGGCCTCAGTGAAATCATCGGCCCGGGCGTTTCGATGGAGTGCCACTGCCAGAATGGCATGCATATCTTCGAAGACCACTTCATCCCTGAAATCATCAATCCCGACACCTGCGAAGTGCTGCCCTACGGCGAACTCGGAGAACTTGTCTTCACTCCGGCCACAAAGGAGGCGATGCCGCTCATCCGCTACCGTACCCGCGACCTCACCCGGCTGCATGCCGATAAATGCGAATGCGGCAGGACACTGGTGCGTATGGAAAAATGCGTAGGCCGTTCTGACGACATGCTCATCATCCGCGGGGTCAACGTCTTCCCGTCGCAGGTCGAGTCGGTGCTGCTCGAAATGAGCGAAACGAAACCGCACTATCTGCTTGTAGTAGACCGCAGGAACAACCTCGATATCCTCGAAGTCCAGGTCGAAGTCGAAGAGCAGTTCTTTTCCGACGAAGTCAAGGAGCTCGAAAACCTCCGCCACAGGATCAAGGCGAACATCGCGAGCGTGCTCGGACTCCATGCGGATATCAGACTTGTCGAACCCGGTACCATTGAACGCAGCATGGGCAAGGCTCAGCGCGTGATCGACAGACGGAAACTCCAATAACCAAAACGAAGAAGCCATGATCATCAAGCAATTGTCGGTTTTTCTCGATAACAGGACAGGGCGCCTGGCTGAACTCACCGGAATTCTTGCCGCCAATGACATCAATATCTCGGCTTTCTCCATCGCGGATACCGCTGACTACGGCATCCTGCGCATGATCGTAGGACGTCCCGAGCTTGCTGCCGAGGTGCTGAAAAAACACGGGTTTGCCGTAAAGATTACCGAAGTCGTAGGCATGATCGTACCGCACAGGCCCGGAGGACTACACAAGGCGCTCCAAGTCATTTCGGACAGCAACGTGGCTATAGACTACATGTACGCATTCGCCACCGGCGACTGCAACGCCACAGCCATCATCCGCGCCGAATCGATGCAAAAGCTCGTCGAGGTGCTGCAGGAGCACAAATTGGAGCTGCTCAAGGAAGGGGACGTTTACCAGCTGTAAAAATGCCAAGATTTTCAAAATCGGTTTCCGCACTTCGCTCCTCTGCAATAAGAGAACTGATGAGCCTTGCTGCAAGGCCCGACATGATCTCGTTCGCCGGTGGAATGCCGGGCAACGATCTGTTTCCGATCAATGAGGTCGAGGAGCTTTTCAAAGGGCTCGACACCAGAACCAAGCAATCGGCTTTCCAGTACGGCCCCACTCCCGGCCTTCCTTCGCTGCTCGAATCGCTCGGCAGCTACCTCGAAGGCAAGGGACTGCCCGTAGGAAACGACCGGCTCATGATCACCACCGGCTCGCAGCAGGGCCTCAGCATCCTGGGGAAGGTCTTCGTCGATCCCGGTGACCGGGTGCTGACCGAATACCCCTGCTTCATCGGGGCCATCGCCGCTTTCCGCTCCTCAGGGGCAAAGATCGTCTCCATTCCGGTTGACGAAGAGGGCCTCGATATCGACATGCTGCGCCAGGAAGCCGCCCGGCCGGACCCTGCCAAATTCCTTTACATCACGCCCTATTTCCATAATCCCGCAGGCATGCTCTACACTTCGGAACGCAAGCTGGAGCTTGTCGAAGCCATTCAGGGAAGAGACATACCGCTCATCGAGGACGATGCCTACGGAGACCTCTGGTTCAGCGAGGAGGATCGCGACAGGCTGGTCCCCATCAAGGCCACCGACCCCGAAGGGATCGATATCTGCTATATGGGCTCATTCTCGAAGATTCTCGGCCCGGGACTGCGCCTCGGCTGGCTGCTTGCCCCTCCGGCGATCTACGAGAAATGCGAGCTGATCAAGCAGTCCGCCGACGCCTGCTCGCCAAGCTTCTCCCAGGTCATCGCCGACGCATTCATCCGTTCCGGCAAAATTGATGGTTACGTCGTAAAGGTGCGTGAGGCGTACCGGCGCCGTGCAGCCTGCATGGCAGAAGCCCTGAGGAAGCACCTGCCGGAGTACGTCAGGTGGAACGAGCCGAAAGGCGGCTTCTACATCTGGCTCACCCTTCCGGAAGGGGCCGACGCCACCCCCATCCTCAAGCTGACCATCGAACACGGCGCGGTCTTCGTTATAGGCAGCACCTTCGACCCCGACGGCAGCCGCAACGACACCATGCGCCTCTCTTACTGCAATAACACTCCAGAAGAGATCGAGCGAGGCATCCCCATCATCGCCGATGCGATCAGGAAGATCTGCGGATAACCTTCGCCTATGTGTAGTTCTTCCTTATCCCGAGCTTGTCGATGCGTGAATAGAGGGTTTTAGGGTTGATCCGGAGCAGTTCCGCCGCACCGCCTTTCCCGCTCACCCGACCGCCCGCGCGTCCGAGCGCATCGAGGATGAGACCGCGTTCCATGGCACGGACCTGGAGGTCGAAATCCTCCAGCGTAACCAGTTCCCTCCGGCTCTCGGAAAGGCCCCCGGCCTGGGGCATCGGCACGGAGGAAAAATCGAGGGTCGTGCCTTCAGAGAGGATAACCGCCTGCTCGACAGAGTGGGCAAGTTCGCGGATATTGCCTTTCCAGTTCCTTGCCTGAAGCTCCAGCATGTCGGTTTCACGGACCGGCAGAGGCGTTTTTCCGAACTCCCTTGAAAACTTCTCCACAAAATGCCGCACAAGCATCGGGATATCCTCGCGCCTTTCTCTCAGGGGCGGAAGCGTAATCGGGAAAGCATTCAGGCGGAAATAGAGGTCCTCCCTGAATTTCCCGTCGGCAACCTCCTTTTCGAGGTTCCGGTTGGTAGCGGTGATGACGCGCACGTCAACCGGGATGACCTGTTTCCCGCCGATGCGCTCGAGCTCCTTTTCCTGGAGCACCCGCAGCATCTTGGCCTGCAGCTCCAGCGGAAGCTCGCCTATCTCGTCGAGGAAAATAGTCCCTCCGTTCGCAAGCTCGAACTTTCCCGCACGCCTTTCGGTCGCGCCGGTGAAACTGCCCTTTTCATGACCGAAGAGCTCCGTTTCGATCAGTGAAGCCGGAAGTGCCGCGCAGTTGACTTTCACCAGCATCCGCTCCCTGCGGGAGGAAAGATTGTGCAGGGCCCTCGCGATAAGCTCCTTGCCTGTGCCGGTTTCACCCTCGACAAGCACGGTCGCGTCGGTCGGCGCCACCTGGCTCACCCTGCGGAGCACCTTCATCAGCTCCTCGCTCTGACCGATGATCTCCTCGAAATTGTGCGCGGCCTTGATCTCTTCGGCAAGGTATATCTTCTCGCCCTCGAGTTTCTGCAGCAGTTCGTCGATTTTTTCGAAGGCGAGGAAATTCTGCAGCGCAAGGGAGAGCTGGGGAACGATGAGATTGACCGTCGTCAGGTCCTCTTCTCCGAACGATCTTCCCGTATCGGATATGATCAGCCCGGCGCTGCTTCCCGCTATGTCCCACAGCCTGACAACGATCACCGAACAGATGCCGAATTTTTCCCTTACCAGGTCGACCAGCCTGAAGTTTCCGCACAACCGCGTAAAATCATCTCCCGAATAGACTCCCGGCAGGGAAATCAGCGAAAAGCTCTCTTTCATGGTTACACCGAAACCAAGGGCGTCGTGCAGAATGGCTGAGGATGCAGGCGAGAAACGCTCTTCCGAATCGCGCATGTAATTGTCGAAGACCCTCGGTTTTCCGTCCTCGCCGAAAACCCTGATGCCGACAAATGCACAGGGCACGAGCTTGTTGATCTGCTCGCTGACGGCCTGCATCATCCGGCTCCGGTCCTTGATGGTCAGCAGCGCATTGTTGACGGCAAGCTGCATGGCGGTCTGCGCCTCGCGCTGACGGAGCTCCTCGTAGGCCGCCGCATTGCTGACAGCCACGGCTATCGGGGAGGAGAGCGTTACAAGCAGCTCTTTTTCATCTTCCGACCAGTTTTTAAGCTGCTTCGAAACGAAGTTAAGGAAACCGATCACCTTGCCGCCCGAGCGCAAGGGAGAAAGCACCACCTGGCGCATGCCAAGATCCAGAAGCATCCTGGGGATCGGGAAATCCGAAGGATAGCGGTCAATCGCATCCTCTATGGCAAGTACCGATACTCCCGTATCACCGAGGTGCGGCTCTATCCATGATCCTGCGACCGGACGCTTCTTTCGCTGGATGCTGTCCGGAACTTCGAAACGCAGCATCTCGAAAAAAACGTTGACATAGTGCCTGTCCCGGTCGAACGTTATGATTACCGCCGAATCGAACTCGAAAATAAGCCGGAGCTTGTCCGTCAGGGTCCTGAAAAGTTCCTGCGGTTCGCGGATTGTACCTATGGCATCGCTGATATACTGCATCAGCTGATGAGATTCGCTCAAAGAGGCCATTATTGCATCGGGATGATGGATGAATTTCCATTTATTCTGATTTTTTCAGAACACTTTCTCAGGAATATTCTGATTTTTTCAGAATTAAACAACTTTTTGATCAGTACCTCCGAAAACCAAAACCCTCGCAGGCAGTGGGTTTGCGGGCACAACAGCCGAAATCCGGATTCTGGCATGGAAATTGCTTTTATTTTCATGGATTAACTATTTACCGAAAGACCATGAAAAGAAAACGTACCGCATATCTCCTCTTCGCCGCCCTTTTACTCGGAACACAGTTGCCTGCTTCGGCCTTTGCCTCGGAAACTGCGTCCGGACCGATAACCGTAGAGGATGCCATCCGACTGGTAAGAGAGAACAATCCCAAAGTCCGTCAGGCTGCCGAAGGGGTCAAAGCTGCAGATGCAAGAGTAACAGAGAAACGCAGCGGATTTTTGCCCCAGATCAGTGCAAGTGCCGGTTACCGGTATATCGACCCCGTTTCCGAGATGGAATTCGGAGGCTCTTCGATGAAATTCATGCCGAACGACAATTACGATGCAAAAGTTAAAGCGCAGATCACGCTGTTCGACTTCGGAAAGACTGCAAGCGAGGTAAATATTGCCAAATCGGGCAGAAAGAGCGCCGAACAGGAACTCGACATGACCGGTCGGGAACTTTCATACTCCGCAGTCAGGCTTTTCTACGGCATCATGTTCCTGCGCGAAGCCGTCAAGGTGCAGGACCGGGAAATCACCGCCCTCAGGAAAAGCCTCGACTATATCGGGAAAAAGTACAAAGAAGGCGCCGCTACGAAATTCGACGTCCTCACCATCGATGTAAGGCTTTCCGCAGCAGGGAACAAAAAAACCGATATCGAAACCGACCTGAAAAACGCCGAAACCTCGTTCCGGAGACTTACCGGCATCCCGGAAAACGACCCTGTCAGGCTGAAAGGCGATTTCACCTTCACCCGCGCCGGATACGAACTTGAAAAGCTCACTGCCCAGGCACTCCGGGAACGAATCGAAATCGGGCTTGCCAGAGAAAAGGAGAATTCCGCGAGATTCACGAAAAACCTTGCCGTCAGGGAAGGTTTGCCCAAAATCGTCGGAAGCGCCGCATTCGGCTATACCAACGGTTATCTGATCCCTCCCGCGCCCGACATCAACGAGATCCGCCGGAATTATTCCGCCGGGGTCGAACTGCATGTGCCGATATTCACCGGTTTCAAGACAAGCGCAAAGAAAAGCGAAGCCCTGGCAATGATGCGCGGAGCCGAACAGCAGCGTATCGACACCGAACAGGAAATAAGGGAAGAGGTCGAACGCTCCTTGAATTCCCTGAACGCCAGCATCGGCAAAATCGGCACGACCGAACTGCAGGTAAGCCAGGCAAGGCTTGCTGCAGAACATGCAAGGATACGTTACCAGAACGGCCTGGCCACTTCGCTCGACCTGCTGGACTCTGAAGCTTCCCTTTCGGAAGCCGAGCTCGGGCACCTGAAGGCGCTCTATGACTGCACCATTAACTCTTATGCGCTGAAACGCGCCGCCGGCGATCAGTTCCGGCCATAACCCTTTATCAGAAAAGGACCGCTAAATGAAAAGAGGCAAAAAAACCATACTCTGCCCGGTGGATTTCTCCCCTGGATCGGAAGAACTGCTGCAGTACTGTTCGGATATGTACGGCGAGGATGCTGAAATCATCGTCCTGCATGCTGCGAACCCCGATACCGCAGACAGGGAGATGCAGATGAAAGAGTGTCTTCATATCTTTTCGCGCTATTCCGACCGCCTCTCGATACATCACTGCGAGGTCCGGTTCGCACTCGAATACGGCCCTGCATGGTCGGTCATCACCGGCTTTGCAAAGAAGCATGCGGTCGATCTGATCGTTATCGGATCGCACGGCGCAACCGGGCTTACCAGGCTGCTGGTGGGCAGCACCGCAGAAAAAGTAATGCGCCAGGCTCCCTGCGCTGTCATGGTGCTGAGGCTGCCTGAATATCGGTCACCGGGTATCGAAGCCTCGCGCGCCGGATGACAGTTTTATTATCAAACAACAAAATCGATTGATGGACACCATGTCAGAACCACAGAAACAAACAGGAGCGAAGGCTCCGGAAGGAAACCCGAACAGCGTTACAGAGAACGGGGAACGTTCGGAAAAAGGACGTTTTTCCGCCGGAAACCCGGTCCGCCTGGCCATTTTTGCGGTAATGCTCACTGCCGGCCTTGTCTGGGGAGGCTTCAAGCTCTATCACTCATACCTGTATGTCGAAACCGACAATGCACAGATAGAGGGTGACGTCTACCCGGTCATTTCCCGCATTCCGGGCAAAGTGGAAAGCGTGCTCGTGAAAGACAACCAGAAAGTCAGCCGGGGGGATACGCTCATAAAGCTCGACCCGGCCGATTATGAAGTAAGACGGGACCTTGCCGCTGCAGCGCTGCAGAGCGCAGAAGCCGCAGCATCGGCTGCATCGGCTGAAATCAGCGCAGCGGGTGCGAACGAGCGCAAACTGAATGCCGATCTTCACAGAAACCGGAACCTCAGGCAGCAGGATGTGATATCCCAGGCCGAGTTCGATGCCGTCAAGGCAGGAGCGGAAACGTCGTCCGCGAAGTATGCCTCGGCATCGAGCCAGTACAAAGCTTCAGGAGCACAGATGAAAGTTCGCGAGGCCGAGCTCCGCAATGCGGAACTGCAGCTCTCCTATACCGCAATCACCGCACCTTCTTCGGGATTCGTTTCCAGAAAGAATGTGCAGCCCGGCCAGTACGTAGCTCCCGGACAGCAACTGATCGCCCTCGTTGCAAGCAGCGACCTCTGGGTTGTAGCGAACTACAAGGAAACCCAGCTCGAGAACGTCCGCCCCGGACAGCCGGTCGTTATCCATATCGATGCCTGGCCCGGCAAGGAGTTCAAGGGAAAGGTCGAATCGATATCATCCGGAACGGGAGCGAAATTCTCCCTGCTGCCGCCTGACAACGCAAGTGGCAACTTCGTGAAAGTAACCCAGCGGGTGCCGGTGAAAATCGTTTTTACCGAAAAGCCGTCCGAGCCTATTGCGGCAGGCATGAACGTGATAGCTGAAATCAAAGTGAAATAACGTGAAGAGGCTGACAAACCGGCAATATGAATAAAGGAAGAAAAAATACCATCGCAACAGCCGCTGTTTCTCCGGACCATACCTATGAAACCGGAATCCGCAAGGTGATCATCACCGCGACGGTAATCATCGCCGCGATGCTCGAGCTTATCGACACCACCATCGTGAACGTTGCGCTGAACCATATCAGCGGAAACCTCGGCGCGAGCATCGAGGATGTCTCCTGGGTCGTTACGAGCTACGCAATTGCGAACGTGATCATTATCCCGCTTTCCGGGTTCCTCGGCAACCTGCTCGGCAGGCGAACCTACTTCATCGGCTCGATCCTGCTCTTCACGTTCGCCTCGCTGCTTTGCGGCATGGCCGACAACATCTGGATGCTGGTGATTTTCCGGTTTCTGCAGGGGATCGGCGGCGGGGCGCTCCTGCCGACATCCCAGGCGATCCTCTACGAAACCTTCAAACCTGAAGAGCGCGGCACCGCGACAGGCATCTTCTCGATGGGGCTCGTGCTCGGGCCGACCATCGGCCCACTGCTCGGCGGTTACCTTGTCGATTATTTCGCCTGGGAATGGTGCTTTTTCGTGAACATTCCGGTCGGACTGATGGCCGCATGGTCGGCATTCACCTTCATCAAGGAACCGAAAGTGAAGCACGATGTCGTGAAAATCGACTGGACGGGTATCGGCCTGCTTGCCCTCGGCATAGGATCGCTGCAGTTCATCCTCGAGCGCGGCGAATCGAAAGACTGGTTCGATACACCATACATCACCTGGTTCACGATCATAGCCATTGTATCGCTTGCCGCTTTCGTCTGGTGGGAACTGCACTTCGACCATCCGGCCGTCGACCTGAGAGTCCTTGCCCGGAGCAACACGCTTGCGATCGCCGCCGTGCTCACCTTTGTGGTCGGTTACGGGCTGTACGGCTCGCTGTTCATATTCCCTGTCTTCGTGCAGCGCCTGCTCGGCTTTACGGCGGTCCTGACCGGCTCGGTGCTCTTTCCAAGCGCCATGCTGACGGGTGTGATATCATTGCCGCTCGGCATCGCCCTGCAGAAAGGTGCATCTCCGAAACTGCTCATGACGTTCGGCATGGCGGCATTCGCTCTGTTCTGCTGGGAACTGGGCCAGCAGACCATGCAGTCCGGGGCGGAAAATTTCTTCTGGGTGCTGCTTCTGCGCGGTATCGCCCTCGGCTTCATCTTCATCCCCGTGACCATGCTTGCCGTATCGGGCCTCCATGGCAGGGATGTCGGACAGGCGACCGGCCTGAACAACATGGTGCGCCAGCTCGGCGGCTCCTTCGGAATCGCGATCACTAACACCTATGTTTCGCAGCGTGTCGCCGTGCACCGCACCGAAATCCTCAGCCACCTCTCGCCTTTCGATCCTGCTGCCGTTCTGCGTCTCGACGCCGTGCAGCAGGCCGCGCAGACGAGGGCATTCTCGCCGGTCGAAGCCCAGCAGGTTGCCCTGAAGGCTCTCGAAGGCACGGTAACCGTACAGAGCTATCACCTCGCCTATATGGATGCGTTCAAGCTGGTCGCGCTGCTCTTCGTACTCTGCATGCCGCTGCTTTTGCTGATCAGAATCAGAAAAGGGGAAAAAACCGACCTCTCTTCCGCGCACTGAGGAAGATTGCGGGCGGCAGGCAATGGTCCGGAATATCTGGGTAGATTACCGGACCTTCCTCTCCGGTTCGAAATCCAGCACTATCGAGTTCATGCAGTACCGCTTTCCTGTGGGAGGAGGCCCGTCATCGAAAAGATGGCCGAGATGGGCGCCGCACCTTCCGCAGAGCGCTTCGGTGCGGACCATGCCGTGAGAGTTGTCCTTCCGGTAGATAACGCTGTTTTTGCGGACCGTCTCGAAAAAGCTCGGCCAGCCGCAGGTGCTCGCGAACTTGGCATCCGAGCGGAACAGTGCATTGCCGCAGGCCGCGCAGTAATAGGTACCGATACCGTCATAATCCCAGTATTTGCCGCTGAAAGCCCGCTCGGTTGCCGCATGCCTGGCAACCTCGTACAAATCGGGAGGCAGCACTTTTTTCCAGACGGAATCCGGAAGATCGAGTTTTGTGGTGTCGGTACGCGAATAGTAAGGGTTCGTCGGATGCTTCTCTTCGGTCATCGCTTTTGATTGAGAGGTTTTCACCGCGCCCGTCAGGGTATTGAAACTTGCGGAAACCGGGACGGACAGCAGAACAAGAAACAGTATAATTTTCATCATGGCATTGCATTTCCCTCTGCAACATCCGATGACCCGCCGAAGTTCCTTCCGGCCAATCGTTATTTCGATGACACTTTGTACTCCTTCCATCCCTTCTCGATCTCCTTGCTGTATGCAATAAGGAAGAGGGTGGCTACAAGTACGACGATGCTGCCGATACGGATGGCAACGGCCGTGCCGAAATGTTCCGAAAGAAACCCTACCTGCAGGTTGCCGAGCGGCATGAACCCCATCAGCACCATGAGGTATATGCTCATCACCCGCCCGCGGTAGCGGTCCTCGACCAGGCGCTGCACCGTGGCGGTCATGGTGGCGAACGCTGAAAGCATGCCTACGCCGGCGATGAAGAGAAAGACGAGCGCGATCCTTTCGTCCGCCGCGAAGGTGAAGGCGCAGAGCCCCAGTGAAAACACCGCTATCCCGCCGACAACCATGAGGCTGGTCCTGATCTTTCCGGAGGACATTGAAACGAACACCGTACCGGCAAGGGAGCCGATACCGAACGCGGAATAGAGATAACCCATACCGTCCGAACCGAGTTTGTAGGTATCGCGGGCGACAACAGGCAGCATCGACATGAAGGACCAGCCGAATATCGAAATGACCGAAACGAACATAATGATCGTCCTGAGCAACGGATGCTCCCAGGTGTAGACGATGCCTTCCCTGATGGACTGAAGGGGGGGCTGATGCACCTGCGGCTTCTTCCATGGCACAGCGCTCCTTATGGCGAGAAGGGCGACGATAACCGCGATATAACTGAGACCGTTCGCGATGAATGCACCTCCCGTACCGATCCATGCGATGGTGAGACCTGCGATGGCCGGGCCGATGACCCTCGACGCGTTGAAGATGGCCGCATTAAGGGCGACAGCGGAATGAAGCTGGTCACGATCGACCATTTCGCTCAGGAAAGCCTGCACAGCCGGTGTCGCGACAGCGGCAACGCATCCGAGCAGGAACGCGAGCACCATGATGATCGTAACGGTAACGATGCCGGTCAGGGTGAAAATCCCGAGCACGAAAGCAAGCAGCATCGATGCCGACTGCGTCCAGAGCAGGATGGTCTTGCGGTCGTAGCGGTCGACGATCACCCCGCCGAGAAGAGAAAGAAATAGGGTCGGAAGGGACGATGCCGCAGCCGTCGCACCTGTCCAGAAAGCGGAGTGTGTCATGTCGTACACCAGCCAGCCCTGGGCCACCATCTGCAGCCAGGTGCCGATCATCGACACGATCTGCCCCACGAAATAAAGCCGGAAGTTCCGGCTGCTGAAAGCGGGAAAGGCGGAAATGATTTTCTGTCCCGGTCCGGCAGAAAACTCTCCGGAACTCTGGTTACTGTCGGCGGGCGTTGATTCTTCGGCAGGCGCGTTCATCGTTTGCGATCGAGTCCATATTGAAATAGTAGCTGAAGGGAATGTAGAAAAAGCGCCGGGATTTATCGAAGATTCTCTTTGACCGGAAAACACAGGACTTGTCGAGCAGATCAGGTTTTCGGCTTGAATGCTCAATCTCGTTATATTCCTTGCAGAGTGTCTCCTCTTCAAATTAAAATGTCCATGTTATGGAAACAGCCACGCTGCTCTGGACGCTCGCAGCCATCCTTGTCATCACCGGCTTCGTCGGGCTTCTGACGCCTGCCTTTCCCGACATATCACTCATCTTCGCCGGTCTCGCGGTTGCGGCCTGGGCCGAAGGATTTGCTTTCGTCGGCTGGAAAACGCTGGCTGTGCTCGGATTTTTCACGCTGACGGCATTTGCGGTCGATCTTGCAGCCGGAGCGATCGGCGCGAAAAAATTCGGCGCCGGCAAAGAGGCTGTCATCGGAGCGCTCATCGGCGGTTTCGCGGGAATATTCTTCGGATTTCCGGGAATTATCTTCGGACCTTTCATCGGGGCGTTCTGCGGAGAGCTGCTCGCCAGGCGGGAGCTCGCCGAAGCAGGTATCGCCGCTGTCGGCACCTGGATAGGAGTGGTGGCCGGGGCGGCACTGAAAATCGCCATAGCGTTCACCATGATCGGCATCTTCATCCTCGTCCGGTTCCTGCATTGATGCTGTACGGATATCCTGCTTTCGTGCGTCAGGCTTACGCATGGAAAAGCGCGAAGCTTCGCGATACGCTTTACAGCGCACAGAAGTCCGATCGGATGGAGATCGTGGTTGTCGATGTTATATGAAAAAAAGAAACGCAGGTTTACAGCACGCGCCCTACGCCATGAAGCACCAGGCCTGGTGCCATGTGCGTTTCTCCAGTTTCCGGGATTTTTTCAGTCCGGCATTCCGGGCAAGCGACTGCAGAACACTTGGGCTTTCAGGATAATCGCAGCTTCTGATATGATCCTGGATGCTCCTCCGTTCGATATCAGAGAAACCTGTCCAATCCGCGTCCATCCTTTCGATGTAACGGTCGAAATACTCCGGCAGGGTTTCACCTTCTTCCCGCATGATATCTACGAGTATCAGAATGCCATCAGCACCGAGGGTACGGCGGCATTCGTTTAAAAACGCCTGTTTCTCTTCTGATGGAAGGTGATGAAGGGCATAACTGGAGTACACTATGTCGTAACAATCGACAGGTGATTCCCTCAGCACTTCGAGCATATCTCTGCAGAGCAGTTCCGCACGGTTTCCCAGATGCGCCAGGTTACTGTGAGCAACATCGAGCGCCTGGGCGGAAAGGTCGCATCCGCGGTATTCGGCCACCTGGCCGGGTTTGAATATTTCCGGGATCTGGCTGGCATCTCCGCAGCCCAGGTCGAGAACCTTCAGCGGTCCCTGAAGCTGGTCGAGCAGCTTCCTGATCGCCGTTGAGATATCCCTGTGGAACATGTAGTTCTCTCTGATGGCCGTCTGGTATGTCCCCCAGTCCGCACGGAAAACTTCGATCGGATCGGCTGCCGCTTCGAGCAGCTCATCCAGTCTGATTCCATTGCCTGCATGTCGACGATGCATAAGAGAAGAGTATGCGTGTGAGAAGACTTTCCGGAGTATCAGTGGAGCATTTTCAGGCCGTTCCCCGGCACGTTGAACGGATATTCACTCCCGGATTCAACCTTGATAATAGCTATAAAGATATTCATCACCATCCGCCTTCAGCACTTACAGACTTGAGCATTACCCGGGGCAACCTTCATTTTATTCGAAAAGCCTCACATTCGGATTCCATTTTTTGGAGACACGGCAAGTGCTCCGAAAAAACCATGAATCGAAGCATTCCTGACTTAAAAAACCGGATTTTTATTTTTTTTCACTCAAAAAAGCCCGAAATACCGTACTTATTCCGCAATATTTAAAATAATGCCCGTTAATCCGGCAGAATTGAGAGGAATCGGGTTGAGAAATATCTTCGCAGGCTCAAGAGATAGAGTTTGCAGCTTAAACTGGGTCACTGCATGCATCGGAAAGCGCAGGGTAAAATTAGCGTCTGTTATCGTAAAAGTGGATGATTTCGTGATCATCCGGCTGACCGGCGAATCGAAATTTGCAGACGCTGAAATTCGGCAGATCTTCAGTATACCAGTGACCCGTCGAATAGAGAACACTACCGTTAACGACCGGCTCAGGAGTGAATTCCTTGCCCGATTTCCATCACAGGTCGGCAAAGCCGGAAAAAATGGTGGATACGATGATTTTATAAACGGAAAACATGGTTTTTAACTTAAATCTGCTTGATAAGCACAGTATACTGACCTTAATCGACAACAATAAGCGAAATCCCATATTCTCTGCTGAACTGAAAAGGCTCACGGCTTTCTGCAAAGAGCGCAACGTTACGAAATCGTATGTCATAACGAAAAACATTGAAGATTTCGGCATTTTACCCCTTACCGGCGATAAACGCATACGGGCGCTTAAAATTCCCGCATCCTTAGCCGGCTACTGGCTTGGCGAATCGGAAACCCTGCCGGAGTGAATCAGGGCAAGGTTTATGTAAACCATCAGGGAACCTGCATTATACCCTATAAGTGATATTTCGAGAATATACCTTGCAGGGGATAGTCTGACTTCCCGCACCTGCGCGGATATCATCGATGATCTGCTGGACAGGACTCCCGCCGTCATCGGCCGTGTCAGCGGCGAACTGCCCGCCGGATTTCCTCCGCAGGTTGCCGAAGCGATATTCGAAGGATTGAAGCAGTGTGCGGATGAGCTTGGGTGAGGGTTTCTCTTGCACCGAAAATCCCTGCTTCTTTTGACTACTACCTGCCCGGTGAATCGGAAAACATACAGGAGTTAAGTACGTAAGAAAGCATTATGTTTTTGTAAATTATTCTCATTCTATTCCTGACGAGAGTAACGGAACATCAACGATTATTTGCAGTTTTCCCTCATCGTTAACCTGCCCTGCCATGAAGCGTGCATGGTATAACTCCAGCATATCGGCATTCCTGAATGCTTCAGATGAGCATGTTCTTGCTGAACTGGTGCTCGGCAGCACATTTCCCATTCTCGAAACCCAACGAAATGCATGGATGAAGGAGCTTTCAATTCTCCGTAACGCCCTGCATGAGATCGATGGATGGCTGAATCTTGAGTTTGAAATCCCTCGAATGGGAAGAAGAATTGATGCCGTCCTACTCACGAATGGTATCGTGATAGCAATCGAGTTTAAAATCGATGCAAATCAATACCTGTTAGCTGACATTGATCAGGCATATGACTACGCTATCGATCTGAAATATTTTCATGAAGCGAGTCATGACCTCACCGTTATCCCTCTCTTGGTAGCCACCAAAGCGCCAACGAAACAATTGGAACAGGAACAACACCCAAGAATTCCCGGTCTCTTCAAACCAATAGCAACTAATCAAACCACCCTTACAGAAATACTCCATCAAATAATCAACACATTTCGAGCAAAGACAATAGATTATCTTGAATGGGTATCTTCGCCATACCGACCAACCCCAACAATCATCGAAGCTGCCCGTTCGCTTTATGCAGGACATAGTGTTGCCGATATCTCCCGAAATGACGCAGGCGCCATCAACTTAGCAGAAACATCAGAACAGCTTTTCCGAATCATTGACCAAGCAAAGAATCTTAAAGAGAAAGCCATTTGCTTTGTAACTGGGGTACCGGGTGCAGGAAAAACTCTTGTTGGCCTGAACATTGCCACAAGATTTAGCGACAAGGAAAGTGAGCTCTATAGCGTCTTCCTTTCAGGGAACAAACCTCTTGTTGACATCCTCCGAGAAGCTCTTGCACGGGACAGTGTCGAGCGAGAAAAAGTTACGCACGGAAAAAAGCTTAAAAAAGGAGAGGCACTTTCACGTGTCAAGGCTTTCATCCAGAACGTGCATCATTTCCGCGACGAATGCCTCACGAACAAAGATCAGCAGCCAGTTGAGCACGTTGCACTGTTTGACGAAGCTCAACGTGCATGGAACATAGAGCAAACAGCCCTCTTTATGAGAATGAAAAAAGGAGTTGATGATTTTGCCATATCAGAACCGGAATATCTCATCTCCTGCATGGACAGAAGAAATGATTGGGCGGTCATCGTTTGTCTCGTTGGTGGTGGCCAGGAAATCAATACCGGCGAAGCCGGTATCAGCGCATGGATAGATGCGGTCATAAAGAGTTACCCTGATTGGCACCTCTATATTTCACCGGCATTGACCGAAAATGAGTACGGCGCCGGAGAAGTTCTGGAATCCATCAATACGCTGCCCAATGTTCATTTCGAGAAGCACCTGCACCTTGCTGTTTCAATGCGCTCATTCCGGGCTGAATCCGTTTCCCGCTTCGTTAAAACAGTAATAGACTGTGAAATCAATGAAGCAAGAGAACTTTACCGGCAACTTCAGGAGCGATACCCGATTGTAATCACAAGAAACCTTGACCACGCAAAAGCTTGGTTAAAAACGCACGCAAGCGGCACTGAACGATACGGAATTGTAGTCTCGTCCCAGGCAGAACGATTGAAACCCTATGCTATCGACGTGCGAACACCTATGAACCCAGTCAAGTGGTTTCTCGATGGCAAGGATGATGTTCGGTCCTCCTATTATCTTGAAGATGTCGCAACGGAGTTTCATGTTCAAGGCCTTGAACTCGATTGGGCTTGCATATCTTGGGATGGGGACTTCCGTTTCGGTCAAACAGGATGGGAGCATCATTCGTTCAGGGGGAACAAATGGCAACGCATTAACAGTCTTTCAAGACAACAATACCAGAAAAACGCCTATCGGGTACTACTCACACGAGCAAGACAAGGAATGGTCATTTTCGTTCCTGAAGGAAACATCGATGATCCCACAAGAAACCCTACATATTACAACTCAACGTTTAATTACCTTAAGTCTATAGGAATAAGTGAATTAAGGTAGCTTATCGATGACACCTATATACCGCCGCCTGCAGCAGGCAGGTAAATAAACCAAACCCCTCTCTACAAACCTGATCAGTTCAGCAGGCCAGACTTTTATCACGGACCGGCGTGAAACACCTGTTTTCGTAAATTCTTTTTCTTGCGATTCGATCATCCATTCCGAGAGAATTACGGGATGCTCGCTACTGCGTAAAGTTATCGATAACATCGAACCGGCGAATACTTACATGGTTCGCCTCCGCTGAAATCCCGGACAGACGCACCGCTCCAGATCATTAAGCAATTCCGCAAGAGCTGCACTGAACGGTATTTTCCTGTTCTCGTCATCGGCAAAGATGCCGGACACTTTGCTGTCAGGGAAGAATATGCATTGCGTTAGTTTAAAAAGTTGCGAGCTTCCCCTCTTATTTTATATCAGAAAAAATCGCAGCGCTGGCCGCCCTGAAAAAATCCATCCTGCACAAGGCCTTTTCAGGCGAGCTTTAGCTTTTACTGTGACTCTTGCCAGAGATTTGCCGATTCAATTATCCGGCTTCGCATCTTGAGCGGAACTCTCTATATTGCGTAATTGGTTCGTGATTTCATCTCCCCGTAAGCTTTGGCATTACTGGTATTGAGATTTCATACTCCTGACAGTGATATACAGTGCGGTTATTGTGAGAGACGGTTAAAATATAATGAGTTAGTGTTGCTATGGAACGTATTCAGTCTATCAATCCGGAGCGTATTCTTTGGTGTTGTGCCGATTATGGCATAACTCCGGATGAGCTTGCTGTTGCGCTTGACATAGCGCCAGGCAGCATTGCTCGGGTGCTGGCTGGCGAAGATGGCATCACTTTCAACCAGTTGCGCAAGGTGGCGGACTTTTTTGGTCGCGGGGTACTGTTTTTTCTTGAGGAAGGCCCGGTTGATACGGCACAGGTGCATACGACGCAGTTTCGAACGCTGACCAACCAAAAGCCGGAGGTGACACCGGAGCTTAAAAAATTTATTGAGCGGGTGGAAAAACAGAGGGAAGTCTACCTTGGTCTGCTTGAAGATATGGATGAAACGGAACGGGTACGATTCACTCCACCGGATGTACGCGAAAAGACGCTCACTGAAGCAGCCCGCACTGTTCGTGTATGGCTTGGGCTTGGCGACCGCAACGATTTCAGCTCTTATCGGACTGCCGTTGAGGCAAAAGGAATTCTGGTCTTTCGGAGTAATGGTTACACTGGAAAGTGGCAGATTCCGAAAGAGAGCCCGATTATCGGGTTTACCCTCTATACTCCCGATTGTCCGGTGATTGTTGTCAAGAAACAGGCTTCTGAGCGGAGGCAAACGTTCACACTCATGCATGAATTAGGCCATTTGCTTCTGCACAGGAGCAGTTCCATTGATGACAACTTTGACCTGGATTCCCCCCATGGCAGAGAGCGCGATGCCAACTCTTTTGCAGGTCTTCTGCTGGTTCCTGATATTTTTCTGGCAATGATCAATGACGCCGAACGACCTGAAGAAGTTTCTCAGTTCGACGTCTGGCTTGATAAGCACTGCAAGGCATGGGGTGTGAGTTGCGAGGTGATTCTGCGTCGATTACTCGATTCCGGTCGCCTGCCGCAAAGCGCGTATACTGCATACAGGCAGTGGCAAGCTGCGTTGATCGTCCCTCAAAAAGAGGGAGGAAACCGGCAATACCGCCATCGTGAACCGATGCACGTGTTTGGTGACGCCTATGTGCGGACAGTGCTGGATGCCCTGAACGCTCGCCAGATAACCTTGGCAAAGGCAAGCAGTTATCTCGACAGCATCAAGATCAGGGATTTGCACAGTCTGGAGCATTTCTATGCTGGTCGTTGACGCATCCTCCATTATCTATGCCTGGGATAATTACCCGATCCTGCAGTTCCCTGGGTTATGGATATGGTTGGCCGAGCAGTTTGCGGAGAAACAGCTGGTTCTGTCTCGCGTTGCATACGATGAAGTTGGCAATAAAGCTCCCGACTGTGCTGCATGGCTCAGAGATGCAAATACTGAACTGATTGAAATCACGAACGCTATTGTTCAGGAAGCATTAAAGATCAAGCGCCTTCTCGGTATTACTGCTGACAATTACCATACAAAGGGAGTGGGCGAAAACGATATCCTTATAATCGCTACTGCAGTCGTTAGTAATATAGGACTGATCTCGGATGAAGGCCGGCAGCAAAACCCGCCTGATATTCCGGCTAAACGGAAGATTCCTGCAGTCTGCGCAATGGTTGATATTGGCGTTCCGTGCACAAACTTCATAGAATTCATCAAACGATCCGGAGCGGTATTCGGGTAGTTATAAGATCGCATGCTTCTTTGAGCAGGAAAAAGAGTGAAAGATGGGGTCGCTCACAACTACATAAACTTTCGATACAGGTCATAGAAAAAGCTGAACCCTTAAGGCTTGCAATCAAGCACTGCAGCAAACAGCGGAGCGAAACCTGCACGATAATAAACCTCTCGTAGCAATCTGGAAATCCACACTCACCCCTTCTCCAGCTGAAGCCGTTCGGCAAGCCGGACCTTCTCAAAAACTGGCTCGAAACGCTGATTCGCGCAGCCTCTTTATCGAGCGATTCGATCATCCATACCGGAAAATCCACATTCACCCGTCTGATAAACAGCTTTATCCGTTTGGCCTTGTTAAGATCGAGACTTACCCGATACAATGCAGTGGGATTGAAACATCAGATATGCGGAAATAGTAACCGATGGACTCGGATGTAGGGCCGACATTTCTCTTGAAGTTGAGCTGAAAGCGGTTCATCGCGCTGTTCAGGATCCATTCCTTAGCCATCTAACTGTTCGGATAGGATAAAAAACTTATCGATGTACTTGTACTTGTACTTGTAACTGTTGTCGATACCGACCAAGCCGCTTCTGATCAGATGAGCATTGACGAACGTCTTGTTTTCCAGATAGAGATAACAGAGCATGTTGTTCTCTTCATCGTATTTCAGATGATCGTATTTCATGTAAACCCGCTTTCCCTTGATCTTATCGGTCAGATATTCGATAGCTTTCTCCTGCATCACCCGGTCTTCCTTCACGCCGATCAGCCTGACCGTCAATCCGTTGGACAGCCTGACCCTTTCCGGGCTGAGAATATCCCTGACGATGAACGTTTCTTCCCGTTGCGCGCCGTTACTCTTTTCTATCCTTGAACCGAACGTGAGCTTTCTCGGGTCAACCTTCTTGTCGAGTTTGTGAGGATCTTTAAACCGATAGGAAAGCCGCTCGATCAACTCGGAAATTTCTGTCTTCAGACTATCCTGCCTGAAGACATACTCCGTTCCGGCAAGGTCCGTCTGATTGGTGCCGAGCTTTTCTTTTGCTATACCGATGAACTCAGGATTGATCTCATAACCGACCGAATTTCGCCCGAGGTTTCTTGCTGCAAGAATTGTGGTTCCGCTGCCCATGAAGGGATCGAGCACCGTTTCACCCTCGAATGCGAACATCCTGATGAGCCTCAGTGGCAGTTCTTCCGGAAACACGGCAAGGTGACCGTCCTGTTTGGCTCCGGCAAAGTTCCAGTGACCGGTGAAGTAGGTATTCCATTCTTCCGTGGTCATGGCGGAGCGCTCTTTCTGTTCTTTTGACGGCTTGGGAGCCTCCCCCTGCTTTTTGAAAATGAGAATGAATTCGTAATCGAGTTTGAGAATTCCGTTCCTTGGGTACGGAAAACTTCCCATAATGGAAGCTCCGCCGGTTGTGTTCGTAGTCGTCACCTTCTGCCAGATCACTGCCCCCATGTAATCGAACCCGATGGTTTCGCAGAATTTGATAATCTCGGTCCGGATGGGGATGACTTTGTAACGTCCGTAATAAACCGAACGGGCGAACTGGTCCCCGATGTTTATGCAGAGCCTGCAGCCTGGATGAAGAACCCTTTCGCATTCGCTCCAGACAAGATTAAGATTGTTGATGTAACTCTCGTAACTGTCATGAAACCCGATCTGGTTCTCCGTCCCATAGTCCTTGAGTTGCCAGTAAGGAGGAGATGTAACGACAAGATGCACCGTACGGTCAGGCAACTGATTCATCTGCCGGCTGTCACCCTGTATGATTGTGTGGCGGGTTTTCAATTGTTTGTCTTACTTAACCATTTTTATTTATAGCCGTTATCGGATATCAAAACCAACCTGGTAAAAAAAACGATATTTTATAAAAGTAGAGAAATTTTCACAAGAAACAGACAGCTTTAACTGTTGCTCTGGGTTGCAGGTGCAAACCCCTGTATAAGCGTAGCACGCACCCCTTCTGCAGCTGAAGCCGTTCGGCAAGCCGGACTTTTATCACGGACTGACGCGAAACGCCGATTCGCGCAGCTTCTTTGTCGATCGATTCGATCATCCATACCGGAACATCCACATACACCCGTTTCACTTCTGCAGAAGCCAGCGGTAAAGAGGCGTGACAGAAACCGTTATGCCGTTTTGTTCAAACTCTTCCGAACCGTTGAGCGTGATAATCGTGCCGTGCCGCAATCCGAACTCGCTGCAGCAGGCCATCAGTCCCCGGAGTTCCCTGTTTCTTGTTTTTGAATCGCTGAGATCTGCACAGACCTGAATAGCTTCCTTCACCTCCATGCCCTGCCTGACGATAAAGTCGCATTCGGATTTATCCTTGAAAAAATAAATATCCTTTTCCCTCCGTTTGAGTTCCAGAAAGACGGTCTGCTCCATAGCTTTACCGGTATCATCGGAAAACTTCATGTCAAGAGCATTCAGCAGGCCCGTATCGATGACATAAACCTTTCTTTCTCCCAGCTCCCGATCGACAAGCGACCCGGAATATTTCCTCAGTATCTGCGCCAGGTATACATTGACGGAGGCTTCAAGGTAATCGTACAACTGGTTTTTGCCTATCCTGAATCCCGATGACTTCAATTCATTATAGATATTGTTAACCGAAAACTGCTTGGTTGCCGATGCCAGGATCCGCTTAAGAAAGAATTTCAGTGCAGGCAGGTTCCTGATTTCATAACGCTCAGCCAGGTCACGGTAGATCATGACATTGAAATACTCCTGCAGCACCCGGTTCCGCAACGCATCATCGTACCCGATCACCTCCGGAAATCCTCCCCGCTTCAGATAGTCGCCCAGATGGTGGTTGATGACTGCGATGGATTTCGTGCTGTCAAGATCCGCGCTCACGCCCTTGAAGTCGAGGTATTCGCTGAACGACAGAGGGTATACCTCATAGCTGACGGCCCTTCCGCGCAGACTGGAAGCGATGTCGGAGCTGAGGAAGCGGGCATTCGAGCCGGTAATGAAGATGTTTTTTGTGATGCTGTCATATATCCGGCGGACGAACTTGTCCCATCCGGCTACATTCTGTATTTCATCGAAGAAAAAGTAGCATCCTTCCATCAGCATCTCGGGGTACAGCTCCTGATATGCCTGGAGCAGAAGATCAAGTTCTTCTGTTTTCAATTCGAGCCGCTCATCCTCGAAGTTGACATAGAGGATCGAGGTCATCGGAACCCTCTTGTTCAGGAGGCCGTTTATGCTGTTGAACAGACAGGAAGTCTTGCCGCTTCGCCGCACCCCGACAAGCGTAACGATCTTTCCCGTATCTGTCGGAACCTGCAGCAGACGCCGCTTCATGGATGGAAGCGGGCTTACATGGAAGTTCCGAATAATCTGTCTGATGATATCTTTCTTCATAATAAAGAAGATATATCAATAGCTTTCTTTATCAAAAAGAAGATTTCCCCATAAAGAAGATCAGCCGGAACGATAACAAACCCCTCGCAGCAATCAGGAAATCCGGACACTCACCCCTTCTGCTGCTGAAGCCGTTCGGCAAGCCGGACATTCTCAAGAACTGGTATGAAACATCGATTCGCGCAGCTTCTTTGTCGAGCGATTCGATCATCCATACCGGAAAATCCACATTCACCCGTCTGATCTGCTGATTTGCCCGTTTCGCCCTACTCAGATCAAGGAACACGTTGATATCGGCTTCTTCATCTGTGATCATTGAAATGTCCCACTTTTATTCATCATAGCGCATAAATATGTGCCATTTTCATGCAAACCTTATCAATCCGAAGATTCCTGACGTGAAAAGGCAGGAGGATTCTATTACTGCTTGTTCTTTTTTTTCAGCATAGCTCTTGCATGTCCGTACGGATATACGTACGTTCTTTGAGGAGATAAAAACTACTATGACCACATTGAATGTAACGGAAGCCCGTTCAAAACTTTACAGCCTGATTGACGAAGCGGCAAGCAGTCACAAGCCGATCATCATCCGGGGCAAAAGAGGCAATGCCGTACTGTTGTCCGAATCGGACTGGAATGCTATTGCCGAAACGCTGCATCTGCTTTCGATTCCGGGTATGCGCGAATCGATTCAGGAAGGATTGAAAGAAGATCCGGCAACTCTCGCAAAAGAACTTGACTGGTGATATGGCAGCTTGTCTATACGAAGCAGGCCCTGAAGGATGCAAAAAAGCTTGCGTCTTCAGGGTTGAAACCAAACGCGACGGAACTTCTCGAACTGTTGGAACAGGATCCGTTCCGGAACCCTCCACCTGTTGAAAAACTTGTCGGAGATCTTGCCGGGGCATATTCCCGCCGCATCAATATCCAGCATCGAATGGTTTATCAGGTCTATGAACAGGAGCGGATTGTAAAGATCATCCGCTTATAGACCCATTATGAACTTTACCTCCCCGGAGCGGGACCGCCTTACTGAAATTATTCTTATGGTTTCGCTTCCGTATGGTATAACCCCCGACAAGCATCTGCCATCATCCTGCCGGACAGGGATGCATCCAGAAAAGAACCGTTTGCAAATCCCGGACTTTTTAAGCAGATTTTTTTTAACAGAACACTCTCTGATACCCATATAGGCCTTCTCACCTGAACATCAACGAAGATGAAAAAAGTTATCACGCTTCTGCTTACAGCCGCGGCAATTTCGTTTCCGTCCTGTACCGGCGCAACGGTCAATCCGTATGTGAGCATCACGCCCGGAATCGGATTGATGAACAACTGGGACCAGAATAACATAACGGGGGCCATAACGTTCAGGAACGGCTTCGCCGCGAGTGGCGCGATCGGACTGAAAAACGATTTCACCCGCATCGAAGCGGCCGTGGGTTATCAGCACAACCTTGTAGATACCTTCCTTGGGGCAAAAGCGATCAATGACGGCAGCAATGTCGATTTCTGGACCTTCATGGCGAACGGGTACGTCGATTACGAAATGAAAGGGGCCGCGATAACCCCTTACTTAATGGCAGGTCTTGGTGTGGCCGATGTTTGCCTGAACGACAACGTGAAATCGGAAAACCATTCGACATTCGTCTGGCAGATTGGCGCCGGGGCCGGATTCAGGGCATCGGAAAAGGTCATCGTCGATCTGGGGTTCCGTTATCTCTCGCCTTCGAATATCACCAGCGACAGCGGCAACAGGTACTCGATGAGCAGCAGCAACATTCTCGCGGGTATCAGGTACACTTTCTGAGGACACCGCGCCTTAACGTGAGCGGCCGGCAAGGTACATCGGTTCTCCGTTTCACCCTGCCCGTTCATGACCGCTTAGAGCACACGGTCGAGCACTTCGACAATACGGGATGCGGCTGCACCATCCCATTTTTCAGGAATTTTCGAACGGCTCGCATGGTGCCCGTGCGCAGCGGAATGCAGGATTTCCCCGATCCTGTCAAGGATATCCTCTGCATCGCACCCGACAAGCACGTTGGTACCGATTTCGATAGTAGATGGACGTGATGAGGTATCCATCATGGTGAGGCAGGGAACGCTCATGACGGTCGATTCAGCCTGGAGTTCCTCGATATCGGTGAACAGAAGTACCGAATCGCGAAGCAGTGTCAGCAGTTCGCCGGGACCCGGGCGGTCGATCATCATCAGCTCTTCGATACCGGCCAGCGACTCGTAAACACCCTGAGTCCTGAGAAGCTCCCGATGTCCCGCTTCAAGAGGCAGAAGAACGGTGATTTTCGCCGACATATCTTTCAGCAGGCCGGACATCATACCCGCATGGTCCTTTCCGGTGGACCGGCCTGAAGGATCGAGCAGAACCATTGCATATTTTTTCGGCTGAAGGGTCCGTGCATTTGCAGTGCCCTGCTGCCTTGAGCGCTGCATCAGTGCGGCGAGGGAGTCGATCAGCAGGCTGCCGGCGAAAAAAACCTTTTCATCGGGAATTCCTTCATTGATCAGGTTGTACTCACCGCTGTGCTCGCTCACGAAATGCAATTCGGCAATCGCATCGATCAGCATGCGGTTTACCTCCCCGGCATCCGAGCGCTCGTAGCTGCGCAGACCCGCATCGACTGCAGCTACCGGCAGGCCCAGCCTCGATCCGGCCAGTGCCGCTGCAAGCGCGGCATCGTCGCTTCCGCATGCCAGCACAAGCGCGGGTCGCTCGCTGACGAATATCTTTTCCATCTCCTTCATGGTTTCCGCAAGCTGAACGACCGAGGAACCTTCCGGCCGCTCAACGACCCTGCATGAATTTCCTATGCCGAAACATGAAGTGAGTTCCGGGTTTACCGGCTCCGCGCCTTTTCCGGCTACGAAAACAGCCGAAGGGGAATAATGCCCGCTCTTTTCAAGGGCATCGAATAAAGGAGCGAGCAGATACGTGCTTTCTCTGCTGCCCGCCGTCAGAACTAATTTTTTCACAGTAATACCATGCTTTGTTTACATTATCTACATCATAAAAAACAATCTACCGGGACATAATCAATTTTCCTCAGCAATGAAAAGAGTTTCCGGCAACCTCGCAAATAATCCATGCCGCCCTTCCGTCCACCGGTCAATTGACCGCATCAACCGTTTTCACTGGAACAGGTTCTCCGGAAAAGGATTGCGCTCCCTGACGGTCCCGCTCGCATCTGCCGGCCTCCTGCTTTTCCAGCTCACCCTGCCCCCGGTGCTGAACCATAATACATTCGGAGCGGAAAAAAAGAAAATTATTCTCGAGCACTCCGATTCCATCGAAGGAGAGCAGAGCGAACGGAACAGCTACAACACGGTATCGGGAAATGTGCTTTTCCGGCACAATAACATGAGCCTCAGATGTGACAGGGCGACGGATTTCGGACAGGAAAAAAGGATCGTGCTGAGCGGCAATATCGTGATCGGCAGCAGTAATTTCGAAATATACGGCGACAGCGGCGTGTACTATCCCGACAGGGAAACAGGAGAACTGAGCGGCAACATCCGCGGCAGGCTGATCGACAAACCGCTGTCCGCCAAAGGCCAGCAGGCCGTTTTCAACAAAGCCTCGAACCTGGTATGGCTCAACGGGGACGCCATCGCATGGTACGACCGGCAGCAGATCAGCGGTGACGTCGTTGTGCTGCACCTGAAAGAGTCCGGCAAAGCGAAGGAGAGCATGACTATCGACCGTATCCAGGTCGAAGGCAATGCTTTTTTCGCTTCCGGAAGCGCCCCCGGTGAACTTCCGGCAGTGTTTGACCAGATCGGCGGAAAAAAAATGGTGATCCTGCTCGACGACGAATCGAAAATAAAGGGAATAACCGTTTCCGGCCAGGCAGAAATCCTGTACCACATCTACGACGAAAACCACCGCCCGTCAGGCATCAACTATTCAAGCGGTGACGAGATCCGAATATTCTTCAGTGAAGGTGAACTGAAACGGGTGAAAGTCACGGGAAGCGTGGAAGGAAAGCATTATCCGCAACGCTTCTGGCAGGACAGGGGCATAGATCTGCAGAAGTTTGCCTGGAGAGAAAACGAAAATCCTTTCAGACAGCAGAAAAGCCTTCCTTGAAGAGAAAGGCTTTTCTTTTCATGACTGAGCGGTAAACCGGGCGTTACTTGCCGGCCATGGGACAGCTGCCGGACGGGCATGTTCCTGACGAGCAGGGGCTCGGTTCTGAAGGTGCCGGCGCTTTGCCGCCCTTGTTGTAATCGGTCGCGTAAAAACCGGACCCTTTGAGCACAAACCCGCCTTCGGCGCTGATAACCCGCTCGAATGTCTCCTTTTCACATTCCGGACAGGTTGTCAAAGCATTATCGGACATTTTCTGAAACACTTCCAGTTCGTTTCCACAGCTTTTACAACGGTATTGATAAGTCGGCATATCTATTTTCCTCCTTGATTAAGAGCATTCTGTCTGTTATTGTTCGGTAAATAACCCGATAGTTCCGTTCCATCAGACTCCGGCCTGATAAGCGGAACGATGACCGGGTTTATCTTCATGTAAAAGATTTTTCAAGCCCTCCGGCTTCAAAAAGGCAAGGCAAACGTATATAATTAATATTTCCAGAAATTAAAACACCGGATCGTGATCGTCAAAACCCGGGCCGTGGTGCTGAGAGAAATCAGGTATCGCGACCAGTCGAAAATCTGTTCGCTCTACAGCCGGGATTTCGGTAAAATATCCGTGATCGTCAAAGGGGCGCGCAACCCGAAAAACAAACTGTCGGGGCTCTTCAACGCCGGCAATGTCATCGATCTGGTGCTCTACAGAAAAAACAACCGCGAACTGCACCTCGCCAGTGATGGAAACCTTGTTTTAAGTCCTATGGTTCCCGAACCGGACCTGCTTCGTTTCGCGGTGCTTTACCGGATCATCGACTTGGTGCGGCTGACAACGGAAAACGACGAAAAAAACCTGCCTCTTTTTTCACTTCTGACAGGAACGCTCGAACAGCTCTACCGCAAGGACCAGCACTTCGAACTGCTTTACGCCTGGTTCCTGCTCCGTTTTGTCTCCCTGCTCGGATTTCAGCCCTCTCTGCGCCAGTGCGTTCTGACCGGAGAGGACATCCCTCGGGCAATCGAAGCAGGAAAGGTCTCCGGGCTCTATTTCGTCATGAACCCGGGAGGATTCGCCCTGCCTTGGGCTGCCGCGACAAGCCCGGTCATAAAACATCTTCTACCGCTCCGCTCGACCATGCTCCTTTGCACACTCGAAACCTCACCGGTTCATGATCTCGAGACGATCAGGGCTGAACATGACGATGTCGAGCATCTCTGGAACCTGCTCCAGGACTACTGCTCCCGGCACCTGGAACATACCGGCGGACGCAAAAACCTTGCCATTGTCTCACAAATCTCGAGGAAATAGCTTTCGCAGGGTTTTATATCTTCCGGAGTATTTCTATCTTGACTGACATTTCATTTTCTCTTATTCCGTCTTGTCCAATACTAAACAGAATTCCGAGACATGCCTCAATTAACCAGATCAGCTGAACTCTTCGAACAAGCAAAGAAGACCATCCCCGGCGGCGTAAATTCACCGGTGCGGGCATTCAAATCCGTAGGCGGCACTCCCATTTACATGGCAAAAGGATCAGGGGCATACCTGACCGATGTTGACGGCAACACCTACCTCGATTATGTCGGATCGTGGGGCCCTTTCATTCTCGGCAGCATGCATCCGAGAGTTACCGCTGCCCTGGATTATACGCTGAAAAATATCGGAACAAGCTTCGGCACACCGATCGAGATGGAAATCGAGATTGCCGAACTGCTCTGCAAAATCGTTCCTTCGCTTGAAATGGTCCGCATGGTCAACAGCGGAACCGAAGCCACCATGTCGGCTGTCCGGCTTGCAAGAGGATACACCGGCCGCGACAAAATCATCAAATTCGAAGGCTGTTACCACGGCCATGGCGACAGCTTCCTTATAAAAGCCGGCTCCGGCGTCCTTACTCTCGGTTCTCCTGACAGCCCCGGCGTAACCAAAGGCACCGCCCTCGATACGCTGAACGCAACCTACAACGACATCGAGTCGGTCAGGATTCTCGTCAACGAGAACAAAGACCAGATCGCAGCCATCATCATCGAGCCGGTCGCCGGCAATACCGGTGTGATACCTGCTAAACCGGAATTCCTCGCTGCCCTGCGCGAGCTCTGCGACAGTGAAGGCATCGTTCTGATCTTCGACGAAGTGATGTGCGGCTTCCGCGTAGCTCTCGGCGGCGCCCAGGAAGTCTACGGTATCACGCCCGACCTCACCACCATGGGCAAGATCATCGGCGGCGGTCTTCCGGTCGGCGCATTCGGCGGCAAACGCAAGATCATGGAGCGTGTCGCTCCTCTCGGCGACGTCTACCAGGCCGGCACTCTTTCAGGAAACCCGCTCGCTCTGACAGCAGGTCTCGAGACACTGAAAATCCTCATTGAAGAGAACCCGTATCCGGAGCTCGAAAGGAAAGCCGTCATCCTCGAAGAAGGTTTCGGCGACAACCTGAAGAAACTCGGTCTGAACTACGTTCAGAACCGCGTTGGTTCGATGTCCTGCCTCTTCTTCACCGAAACGCCGGTCGTGAACTACAAAACCGCGATAACGGCGGACACGAAGAAGCATGCAAAGTACTTCCACTCACTGCTCGACCAGGGTATCTACACCGCCCCGTCGCAGTTCGAGGCGATGTTCATCAGCGCCATGCACACCGATGAGGACCTGGAAAAAACCATCAAAGCGAACTACAACGCACTGGTCGCATCAGGCAGCTGAAAACCGATCAACAGCCGAATATGAAAAGGGAAGCCGGAAAACGGCTTCCTTTTTTTATTGTGCGGCAGTGTAACCTATTCGATCACACCTGCACGAACAAGCTCCCGCGTGATCATGACTCGCCCGGCGGAATCGCGCACCATCTGCTGGAGCAGGGGCAGAAAACCGTCGATCTTGGCGGCTTCATCGACAATTTCGACAACCATGGGAAGGTTGGTGCCGAACTCAATGATTTTGGAGGTTTTGATCAGCAAGTCGTGACCGTACGACAGCACTCCCCTGAGCACCGTCGCTCCGGCCAGCTCCTTCAGGCGTGCTTCGCGCACGATCTCTTCGTAGAGCGGATGATGGCCGTAACGGGTCTGTTCACCGACAAAGATCCGAAGCAGTTCAAGGTTCTGTAATTCCATGATCTTTTCATGTCCAAAGTTTTGCAAGATTCATTCCAAGATAGAAGGCCGCGATACCTCCGGCAATGCTGCCCGCGAGGTAGATACCTGCGTAGAAAACCTGTCCGTCCCTGAGCAGGGATGCATGCTCGAACATATAGGCTGAAAACGTGGTGAACCCGCCGCAAAAACCGGTTACGAGAAAAAGCCTCGCTTCAGGGGAGACAAGGGTTGTGGAAACTGCGAGCTCGCTGAGGAACCCGATAAGGAAACTGCCGAAAATGTTTACGGAAAGGGTTGAAAACGGAAACCATGCGCCAACCGGAGCAAGCATGAGCGCCACCATGTAGCGGGCGACGGAACCGAGAAAGCCGCCGGTGCCGACAAGGATCATCGCTCCGGCGTGTTTCATGAAGCCTCCTCCAGTCCAAAGGCATTCACGCTGAACCCTGAAACAACTTCCCGTACCGTATGGGGAACCCGCAACGGATTCACTGCCGCCCTAACCCGCTCAGCGTTCATGGCTGCAGGTCTGCCTCTCTTCGATACGTTTGTGCGCACAGCACATCTCGTCATGGATACCGATCAGGATATTGAATATCCCGAGACATATGATCGTCGGTGCCCATAATCCGATAAAAATGGCTATCAGCTCATGATTGGCCCCCGTCCCGAAAATGAAAACATAAATTGAAAGCAGGATGGAGAGCGCTGCTCCGACAAAATAGTAATAATGCGTCTTCATACAGAGAATGGATTAAATGACCGGAACCTTTTCAAAATGTAACAATTAGAAAAACAGGAAAAAACAGGCTGTCGCACTTCTCGTAAAGACTCCGGTCATACCGTCACTCGATGTCGATATGCACTTCGTTCCTCCGCATGAAAGGAATGGTCCAGGGCGGATCGTAACTTGCCGCCCTTGGCTGTGAAAGCACCCTGCGGCCTTTCTTTTCAAGCCACCCTGTCAGTTTTTCCGAATAGGAGCGCAGGTTGCTTTCCGAATGCAGGCCGGAGTACCTTATGACCGCAACTTTCCTTCCCGGCACCATGCGCAGGGTGACCAGGGGATCAAGCGGTTCCGGCAGCGATGCAAGCGTGGAGCCCTCGGGCATCACGAACGCCATCACCCAGGCAGTTCCTTTCTTTTCCTGAAGAACCGGCGCGGTCATCGGCAGTTTCTCGCTGGCAGGCTCCTGAATGACGGGAGCGGTCATCGAAATTTTTTCTTTTTTTCGGTTCTTTCCGAATATGTACCCTGCAAGGCGGCTGAAGGCCGTTCCGCTTGTCCTCGAATACTCCCCTTCAACCACTGTCTCGGCAACAACCATCTCCCCGTACTGCCTGATCTCGCAATCGCCCTCCTCCAGAATCACTTTATAAGGAGGTTCCGCCGCCTCCCGTTTTCCAAGTACCGAACAGCCTGCAAGCAGAACACTCGTTGCAAGCAGCATCAATAATCCGTTCATTTTCTTCCTCCTTTTTTCTGTCATTTCTATTCATTGAACAATTGTCAGGTGAAAAAGGTTTGGATGGTTCGGTATCGAATTTGTAAACTTCCGGCAGTACCCCGCTTTCATGTCGAAGCGGGTTCTATCTGCATCCGAAAAAGACATAAAACAGAAGGAGACGCATATCGGCCTTTCGATAAAAAAAAGGGTGCTCGCCATCGATTACGGAACGAAGCGCATCGGGCTCGCCCAGAGCGATCCGCTTGGGCTTTTCGCGCAGCCGGTCGGCACATTCGACCGGGAGGGTCTCTTCGGAACCCTGCGAAAGCTGCTTGATAACGGCGATGTGGAGAAGGTGATTGTCGGCTACCCGCTCAGCGAAAACGGAGAACAGAACCCCATGACCGTTGTTGTCGACCGTTTTATTGCAGACCTCCGGGAAACCTTCCCTGACCTGGCGGTTGAAACACGCAACGAACACGCATCATCGGCAGAGGCCCTCCGGATCCTCATAACATCGGGCACTTCGAAGAAAAAGAGGCAGGAGAAGGGGCGCCTCGACAGTGCTGCCGCCTGCTTGCTGCTCACCGGGTATCTCGAATCCCTCAGGTAAAGCCGCCGGAACAGCCTGTCTGCTGTCAAAGCTGTTTTTCATTTAGCTTTTCAGCAAGGCTTCTGTATCTTTACCATGATTGAAAATATACCCTCGTTCAACGTTTTCCGCTTTACTGTTCATGAGCAATTCCACCACCATGCTTGACGTTTTCAAGTCCACAGGCGCACTGCTCGACGGCCATTTCAGGCTGACATCCGGCAGGCACAGCAACACCTATTTCCAGTGCGCGAAGGTCCTTCAGCACCCTGAGCACCTTTCCGGCGTCTGCAGCCTGATAGCAGAGCACTTTTCCGGCAAGGGCATTGAGACCGTCATTTCCCCGGCTATCGGGGGTATCGTGGTTGGAACGGAGGTTGGCCGGCAGCTCGGTGTAAAAACCATCTTCGCCGAACGCAAGGATGGAAATATGACGATCCGGCGAGGCTTCACCATCGAACCGGGAGAAAATGTGCTCGTGATCGAGGATGTCATTACTACCGGCGGTTCCGTCGCAGAAGTTATCGAACTGATAAAGAATGCCGGGGCCACGCTTGTAGGTGTCGGTTCGGTCGTCGACCGCAGCAAAGGAAAAGTCCGGCTTGCCGATGACCAGTATTCCGTGCTTGTCATGGAAGTGGTGAGCTTCGCACCTGAAGAGTGCCCTCTCTGCAGGGAAGGATTACCGATCGACGCACCCGGCAGCAGGCTGAACAAGCAGAACTGACCTCATGACTGAGCATCCACCAATAAGGAGCATCTCCTTTATCGGGCTCGGCCTGATAGGCATGTCCCTTTTGCGGGCGATGAAACGATCGCCTCTTGCGGTCGGGAAGAGGATCGTCTTCCAGGGTTACGATCCCTGTTTTTCCTCTGAAGACCGGCTCTTTGCGTCCGAACTCGGCCTCGACCGGTTTATCGAGGATAAATCAAAACTTTACTCCGCCGACCTGATCATCCTCGCAGCTCCGGTGGAAATAAACATTGCCCTCCTCGACGAAATCAAACGGTTCGCTCCCCCGGACACGCTGGTGAGCGATATTTCAAGCACGAAATCCATTATCGTCCGGAAAGCCATGGAACTCGACATCCCCTTCATCGGCATGCACCCGATGGCCGGCAAGGAACAGCAGGGATACCGTGAAAGCCATGAGGAACTGCTGCAGGGCCGCCGCGTTATCCTGTGTGATGAAAAAGGGCTGCTTTCGGGTGAAAAAGGCAAGTTTCTCGTAACCCTTCTCGAGTCGGCCGGGTGCAGGACCCTTTCGATGGGAGCCGATGAACATGACCGTGTAATTGCAAAAGTAAGTCATCTGCCCCAGCTTCTTTCAACGCTGCTGATGACCCACTGCGGGGATTCCTTAAGCAGATCCGGTCCCGGTTTTGCCACATTTGCAAGGCTGGCTGGCAGCCCGTGGCTGATCTGGCGAGATATCATCGCAACGAACAGCGACAACATCGCCGAAGAGCTCGACCGTTTTTCAGAGGAGATCAACCGCCTTTCTGCGGAGGTCAAACAGCGCAGGTTTGAACGGATCGAATCGCGATTCAACGAATCCAACCGGCTCTATGAAACCCTTAAAGAGATGAACCGCCAATGAAATTAGCGATTGTTGTCTACATTTTGAGGGAACAGGCCCTGGACCTTGCCCGAAAGCTTGCCGCCTGGCTGGACGAACGGAACATCGACTATGTTTTTGAATCAAAATCGGCAGAAAAGCTGCTGATATCGAGGTCGGCCCCGATCGAAGAGCTGAACATACTCTGTGACGCATTCATCTCCCTCGGCGGCGACGGCACCCTGCTTTTCACGTCGCATTTTGCCATGTCAAAACCCGTAATCGGCGTCAATGCCGGATATCTGGGATTCCTCACGGAATTTACGCAGGACGAAATGTTTCCGGCAATTGAAAAGCTCCTGAACGGTACGCACTCCATCCACAACCGTTCACAGCTCGAAGCACAGGTGCCCTGCAAAGACGGAGTGACGCATTTCCGGGCCCTGAACGATGTGGTCATAGAAAAGGGAGCATACCCGCGAATCCCGACCTTTGTCATCAGCCTGGACGGACAACTGCTCAGCGCCTACCGCGCCGACGGTATCATTATCGCCACATCCACAGGCTCCACTGCATATTCAATGTCCGCAGGCGGGCCAATCATCGCCCCCAAATCGAGTGTGTTCGTCATAACGCCGATCTGCCCCCACATGCTGACCGTCCGCCCTGTCGTCATCAGCGACGACAAGATCATCGAGGTCTCGGTGGATGCGCCTGACGGAGAATTTCCCCTCAACTGCGACGGCCACCTCAGGAAAATGCTCACCCCGCAGGAAGTGGTGACAGTCAGAAAATCGAGCGAGACCATCAATCTCGTCGCCAACGAAAACCGTAATTACTTCGAAATACTCCGCACCAAGCTGCTGTGGGGCCGGGAGCACAATTTCGGTCTGTAACCATACAGGGTATGCGAATCAGTTCAAAAGCGCTCAACAATCTTCTCGGCATCCATCCCGAAACCCCTCTCGATCTCGACGGGATGTGCAGAAAGCTCAGGCCGGTCATCTACCCGGCCCCGCTCCTTACGGAACGTCTCGAGCGGTTCTGCTCAAATCTGGCTGCAGGAATGCAGGCGCTCGGCATCCCTGTGCTTTCCGAAGACGATGCCGCAGGCCCTGACGGACGTTTCAGTCCGGGAACGGTGATTTTCGCGCCCGGAAATTTTCCGGACAGCCTGCTCGCCATAAACCGGGTTTCGACGCTGTATAACAATATCATCGTCGGCATTTACGATGAACCGCCGCCGCTCGACAGCAGCTCGATGCCCCAGGAGCGTCTTGACGCCATTGTCGGCAGGCTTGCAAGGGATATGGTGCATATCCTGATTTTCGTTACCGAGAGATCGTGGACCATCTGCACCATGAACGGAGGAGTGGTGACACTCAGCACTCCGTTTCCTTCGGTTGACGACATACAGAACACGCTCGTTCCGAAACTTACCGCACAGGTTGTCCCGCCCCGTCCCGAAGACCTCGACATCAGGCATGGAGAGCTCTGCACGGAAAACAGGGAATTCAGAAGCGCCGCCCAGGATTTCATGGATTGCAGCGCGCTCTGGAAACACAACCGCTGCCTTGTCACGCATACTTCAACCGCCGGTCTCGAATACCGGAATGCCTTTTATAAACGCATCGTCGCCCGTTACCTCGATCAGCGCAGCGGCATGAGCTACGGATTTTTCGCCCGCCAGCGCCCGGTTGAGGTCGCGCCTGCGCGTTACGACTTTCACACATGCGATGAAAGCAAGGCACATGACACGGTTATGGTACAGCTTGAAAACAGGGCACTGCTTGTTCCCGTGCCGACGGTCAGCGTCCTGACGACAAGGTCGGGATGCAGGAAACACCTTTTGGACCCGGAAAAAGATCTCGTTGAAATCGGTATTACCGGCGGACGGGCATGGATGAAAACCCCTGCAGCTTTTCATGAGGAATATGACGTAAAACCGTCATTCGATACCCTGACCATCCTTGCGCACGCCATCGGAAACGCACTGACGGCAAGCATCCTGAAAACGATCAGGCCGGAAGCCCGCTTTGCCTGCCATCTTGAACGGTACGGGGCATCGATGACCCACTGGCATGATTATCCGAAAGAAGAACTGATGCCGGAAGGGTATCACCGGCACGGGCACCTTAACCCTCCGGTATCCTGCTCTACGCCGCAGTCCGCGGCCTACAGCCTGCTGGGGAAACTTTCAGCACTTGAACAGGTGCTGGAAGAGGGTAAAGAGTACCGCGGAGATGTGCATATCGAACCGAACCATGGCACCAACGTCGTGGGAATGCTCACGCTTGCGGAAACAGCCGCGGCCATGAACCCGGAGCTGAAAAGCGGCATGCAGAGAAACGGAACCCTATAACGGCAGGAAGAGACAGGCGCCGGCCGTTCAGGCACCTTCCTGGACAGCTTCCACATAAGGCCATTTACCCTGACGGGAGAGTATCATTTCGACGATTTCCCGAACACATCCGTTTCCGCCTTCATATCCTGAAATATACCCCACCCTGTTCCTCAGGTAATCCGTCCCGTTGATGGGAGTGGCGGGAAACCCCGCTTTTTCGAGTACCGCGATATCTCCGACATCATCGCCGATATAGGCGCACTCTTCGTCTGAAAGTCCATGGGCATCCCTGAAATCCTCATATGCTGAAACCAGGTCTTTCGATCCGAGGTAAAGGTCGGTAACCCCGAGAACCTCCAGGAGCGGTCGGTAACTTTCAGCATCCCTGTCGGAAACGACTCCGATATGAAGACCGTGTTTAAGCGCCTCCCTGATGGCAACCGCATCCCTGACCGCTATGGAACAAAGCTCCTGCCCGCTGCTGTCACGGGTAATCCTTCCACCGTTCAGCACTCCGTCAACAGGGAAGAGAAGCCCTCTTACCATCTTCAGCGCCTGCTCGACCCTCGATGAAGGATCTGCCATGGAAGGCTCCATGCCGAAATATTGAAAACCTGACAAGATCGTATTATGTTTTAAAGTGATTGAAGAGACTGCACGCAGCGATATAACTGCAGCAGCTGTTTGACAATGGCACCGAAATCCGCAAGGGCGACCTGGACGGCAGCGTCCGAGAGTGCCTTCGGCGGGTCCGGGTGAATTTCGAAAAACATCCCGTTCACACCGGCGGCAACAGCCGCTCTGGCAAGAGGCATGAGGTACTGGCGCTCCCCTCCTGAAACGCCATGCCCTGCGCCCGGCAGCTGAAGGCTGTGCGTCGCGTCATACAGCACAGGATATCCCGTTTCGCCCATCTTCACTATTCCCCTGAAATCGACGACCAGATTGTGGTAACCAAAACTCGATCCGCGCTCGGTAAGCATCACCCGACGGTTTCCGGTCTGAGCTACCTTTGCCGCCGCAAGGACCATATCCTCGGGAGCCATGAACTGCCCTTTCTTGATATTGACTGCGAGGCCGCTCTCTCCGGCAGCAACCAGAAGCTCCGTCTGTCTGCAGAGAAAAGCAGGGATCTGCAGCAGATCGACATGACGGGATGCAAGTTCGACCTCCTTCGTCTCATGAACATCGGTCGTTACCGGCATTCCGAAGGTCTCGCGAATGGCGGCAAGCACCTCGAGCGCTTCCCTGTCGCCGATTCCCGTAAACGAGGCACCGGAAGAACGGTTGGCTTTCCTGTACGAGCCCTTGAAAATGAAAGGAACCCCTTCCTCACGGCTGATACGCTGCAGTTCGGCGGCAATTTCGAAAGCCATTGCCCTGCTTTCAATGACGCATGGCCCGGCTATCAGAAACGGAACGCTTTCATCAGGAACGCTTACTTGTCCGACCGAGAACTTTTGCACCATGTTATCTGTTGTTCTTTTATGGTTTAACGGATCAGACCGTTACAACTTTGCTGATTTAAGCATTAAATTTACAACAATATTTCCTATTCACAGCCCGAATCAAATCTGAAAAAAGCATGAGTACCGCTGATACGAAACAAAGACTGGAAGAAATAGAAAAACAGCTTGCAAACCTTTCCGAGGAACAACGGCTGATAAAAGCCAAATGGGACAGCGAAAAGGAGCTTATCAAGGCATCCCGCGACCTGAAATCGCAGCTTGAGCAGCTCAGGGTGCAGGCTGAAGAGTATGAAAGACAGGGCGACTACGGCAAGGTCGCCGAGATACGTTATGGAAAGATAGTGCAGATCGAACGGGAACTCGAAGAAAACCGGCAGAAAATTGAAGAAAAGAAAAGCAGCGGAGACCTGATCATGAAAGAAGAGATCGATGCGGAAGATATCGCCGACATCGTCTCGAAATGGACCGGCATTCCTGTAAGCAAGATGCTGCAGTCCGAACGCCAGAAGCTGCTGCACATCGAAGATGAACTGCACCGCAGGGTGATCGGCCAGGACGACGCCGTGAATGCCGTCAGCGATGCGGTCAAACGATCCCGCGCAGGCATGGGCGACGAGAAAAGGCCGATCGGCTCGTTCATTTTCCTCGGACCGACCGGTGTGGGAAAAACAGAGCTCGCCCGAACGCTCGCCGAATATCTTTTTGACGACGAGGATGCGATGATCCGCATCGACATGAGCGAGTACATGGAATCGCACACCGTCAGCCGGCTTGTCGGGGCGCCTCCGGGCTATATCGGCTACGAGGAAGGCGGACAGCTGACCGAGGCGGTAAGGCGAAAGCCTTTCTGTGTCGTACTGCTCGATGAAATCGAGAAAGCGCACCCCGATGTCTTCAACATTCTCCTGCAGATTCTCGACGACGGGCGTCTTACGGACAGCAAGGGCCACACGGTGAATTTCAAGAACTCGATCATCATCATGACCAGCAACATCGGAGCCCAGCTTATCCAGGCCGAGATGGAAAAAATGGATGGAGTAAACCGGGAGGCCATTCTTTCCGGCCTTCAGGACAAGCTGTTCCAGCTGCTCAAACAGAAGGTGCGTCCGGAGTTCCTGAACCGTATCGACGAAATTATCCTCTTCTCGCCGCTTACGAAGACTGACCTGAGAAAAATCGTGCTGATCCAGTTCGACCGGATCCGGGCGACGGCATTGCGCCAGCACATCGATCTGGCGATCTCGGATGCTGCCCTCGACTGGATATCAAACGCCGGGTTCGATCCGGCCTTCGGAGCGCGTCCGCTGAAACGGGTGATGCAGCGGAAAATAACCAACAGGCTTTCCGAGCTGATCCTATCCGGAGAAGTTCAGGAAGGCGACAAAGTCACCATCGATATCGCAGGAAACGAACTGACCGTCAGCAAAACGCACTGACAAAGGATCAAGAAGTTCACCCGATGAAAAAAAAGCCCCTGAAAACCGCTGTTCTGCTGTTCCTTTTCATGTTGCCGCTTGCTTCCCATGCAACCGGACGGCAGGACAGCCTTGACGTTAAAATAGGACAGATGCTCATGATCGGCTTCAGGGGTTTCAGCGTATCCGATGCGCCGGGCATTGCCGAGGACATAAAAAAAAGGCATATAGGCGGAGTGGTGCTTTTTGATTATGATGTGACGTCACATACGGCTGCAAGGAATATCAGCAGCCCTGAACAGCTTTCCAGCCTTACACTCGACCTGCAGAACCTTTCTGAAATCCCGCTTCTGATAGCCATCGACCAGGAAGGCGGAAAAGTTTGCCGCCTCAAAACGGCAAGGGGTTTTCCTTCGACGGTTTCCGCCGCTCACCTCGGCCAACTCGACATTCCCGACAGCACGAGAGCCGTTGCACTCAGGACAGCTCGCACTCTCAAAGCCATGCATATCGGCATGAACTTCGCACCGGTCGCCGATGTGAATGTCAATCCTCAGAACCCCGTAATCGGCAAACTCGACAGGAGCTTTTCACCTGATCCGGCACTGGTGGCCCTGCATGCAGGCATTACCGCCGATACCTTCCAGGACGAGGGGATCGTCTCGACCCTGAAGCATTTCCCCGGCCACGGCAGCTCCACGACGGACACGCATCTCGATTTCACGGACATCACCGCAAGCTGGTCCGAAAAAGAGCTGGAACCTTACCGGGCACTCATTTCAGGTGGTTTCCACGACGCAGTGATGACCGCTCATGTGTATAACAGCAAACTCGACCCGCTCTACCCTGCAACACTTTCAAAAAACACGCTTGACGGACTCTTGCGCAAAAAGCTCGGCTTCGGAGGCATTATCGTCAGCGATGACATGCAGATGAAAGCAATAGCCGACCGTTACGGCCTTGAACAGGCGATCCGCCTTGCCGTGGAAGCCGGGGTCGATATCCTGCTGTTCGGAAACAACGTGAGTTATGACCCCGATATTGCTTCAAAAGCCACCGATATACTGCACTCGCTCGTCGAAAAAAGGATCATATCTGAAAAACGCATCGATCTCTCCTATCGCAGGATAATGGATCTCAAGAAACGGTATCTGTTCAGCTGCAAATAAACCGGCATCAGCTACTGAACCGCAAAGAGAAATACTTCCCCCGGCCGGCTCCGGACAGCTTCAGGATGCAGTTGTTCAACCCAAGACAGAATCAGCCTTTACATTCCTGTTTAGATCGTTCATTTTTTAATAGTCGGATCAGGCGGCTTGGGAGGTTCTGGCTGAGGGTTCAGCCAGTTTTTACCGACGCGCTTGTATTTTACATGCGACTTTGGCGGTAATGGTTGGGGATTAAGTGTAATTTTTTCACCTGGCATTGCAACTGTTTCCTGCTTGCCGGAAGTTTGTACCTGGTCCGCCGCATAGGAAACTCCGCAAAACATTCCCATGGCAGCAAGAGCCAGAACACCTGCGACTGATTTTTTCATAATCGGTTGTTTCTTGTGGTTTCGAGGAAATTCAGTATGAAAAGGTGCTGATTTCAGATAATAATACATGAAAAAACTGCTTCATGAAAGAAGTACAAACGGAAAAACGAGGTTCAAAAATATTGTTTGATTTGGCCGTTATTTACATTTCAAGTATTACCTTTATACGCTGTCCAGGACATCATGTCTTTTTAACGGCCTTATCCCCACTTTAACGTTGAATGCACTTATACTTCAGGATCGAAAGATGAGAATGCCCCCCCTTTTTCCAACTTGATTTTACTTGAACAACATGATTCAAAGTCAGGAAAACCCTATCTTGTCAAAGTCCTTATCGAAAATATGAGGAATGAGGGAACATAAAGAACAGTTCATGCGCTGATGAAGACGCTCTACATTGTCCGGCATGCCAAATCCGGATGGGAACACGGGGTCAAAACCGATTTTGATCGCACGCTCAGTAAGCGCGGTATGCGAACAGCTCCTCTCATGGCATCGGTGCTGAAAGAAAAAAAAGTGATGCCGGATCTTGTGATTTCAAGCCCGGCAAACAGGGCGATCACCACAGCAAAACTTTTCTGCGAAGTTCTCAACTACCCTGATAACCTCATTCAGCAGAAATTCGAACTGTATGAAGGGGAAACGGGCGTATTGCTCGATACCATACGTGAAATCCCCGACAGCTGCAGGACAGCAATGATCTTCGGACACAATCCTTGCCTTCTGGAATTTGCCAACCTCTTTCCGGGAAAAAAAGTCGACAGCTTTGCTCCCTGCGGTATCGTGCGTATCGACCTGGATGTCCGGTTCTGGAAGGAAAGCGCCTACAGTAAAGGGAAAACGATCTGCTATGAAATGCCGGAAAAACATACCTATCCGGTACTTAATCCCGTTCCCCCTTCGGATCGCGAGCCATAAGGTCAAGGATTGCCTGCTGTACCGGTTTTTTCTCGAAAAGCATCTCGTAAACCGTCCGGATAATAGGCATATCTACACCAAGCGACCTGCTGAGGTCAAACACCGCCCTCGAAGTCAGTACCCCTTCGGCGATCATGTTCATATGGCAGATGACATCGTCGAGCGTACGCCCTTTTCCGATCTCTTCACCGACATATCTGTTCCTGCTGTGCCGGCTGAGGCAGGTCACCACCAGGTCGCCGATACCGGAAAGTCCGGATATGGTCATCGGATCACCACCAAGCCGGACACAGAGCCTTGAAATTTCGGCAAGTCCCCTCGTGATGATCGCCGCCTTGGCGTTGTCGCCGAACCCTATGCCGTCTGAAATACCTGCTGCAATAGCAATGATGTTCTTGACCGAACCAGCGATTTCAACCCCGACGATGTCGCTGTTGACATAAACCCGGAACATGCTGGTATGGAACACTTCCTGTACTTTTTCAGCGGTCTGGAGCGAAGAAGATGATGCGACCACTGTCGTGGGCTGCTCTTTCGCGACCTCTTCGGCATGGCTCGGCCCGTAAAGAACGGTAACCTGGTCTGAGTGGAGACCGGGCAGTGCTTCGAGCAGCACTTCGGACATCCGTTTTCCTGTTCCAAGTTCAATGCCCTTGGCGACATTGACAAGAATTTTGCCATCGAGCGGCATATCGCTGAAACCGCTCACCGTTTCCCGTACGGCCTGGGACGGCACGGCCGTGACAATCATCCGTGCCCATGAGACGAGATCCCTGAGGTCTTCGACAGCCCTCAGATTTTCTGGAAACCGCACTCCCTTGAGATAACGGCGGTTCTCACGCTCGATTTCAAGCTGGGCGGCGAACTCCGGACGGTGGGCCCAGAGACGGACTGGATAGTTTTTTTTTGCAAGAAGAACGGCAAGGGTGGTCCCCCAGCTGCCGGCTCCCAGAACGGCAATTTTCATCGGATTGAAAAACCGTTACGCATGTTTGCCGAACCTGACGCGGTTTTCGGTGCCGGAAAACAGCCTTTTGATATTCGTGCGGTGCGTGTACAGTATTCCAAGAGCGACGATCAGTCCGAAAATGATGAGATGATAGTCAAGACTGTCATGAATGGAAACTGAAGACCCGAAGAGCCTGATGTAGTAGTCAAGGCCGCTTCCCAGTTCGAAAATATACTTCCGGATTACGATGATGAGCGGAAAAGCGATTGCAGCCAGTATGGACGCAACGGAAACGTACCGGGAAATATAAACGGTCAGCAGGAATACCCCGATAACCATCAGCATGCTTACCGGAGCTATACCGATCAGCATTCCGGCGGCAGTGCTGACCCCTTTCCCCCCCCTGAAACCGGCAAAAAGCGTGAAGACATGGCCGATGACAGCACTCATTCCTGCAAGCAGGCGAAGGGCGACTTCGTTTATGTCAGGAAAAGTCCCGAGCGGATGATGCCTGAAATAGGCCACCACTGAAACGGCGGCCACGATGCCCTTCAGAATATCGATGAGCGTGACGGTGAGACCGGCTTTCCAGCCGAGTACCCTGAAAGCGTTCGTTCCACCGGCGTTGCCGCTGCCGAACTGACGGATGTCAATGCCTTTGAGCGTCTTTCCGGCAATCAGGCTGGTCGGAATGGAGCCTATGACATAGCTCACCAGTAATATCGCTATCAACGTGACCATAGATCGGTATGATTTGAGTTCCTGAAGCAGGGGCATCAGTTAGAGCATACCTGCCCTATAATGTAAGCATTTTCCTGTCGAGATTTCAACTCTTCGGATATCCGGTCCGCAGCATTCCTTTCCACGACCATGACCAACCCGATACCGAGATTGAACGTTCTCCGCATGTCCTCCTCGGGGACGTTGCCTTCCCTGCGGATAATGTCGAAAATCAGGGGTTCCGGCCATGAGTTCCAGTCTACGTCGAGCTTCAGCCCTTCGGGTATGATACGCATGGTATTGCCCGTCAGGCCTCCGCCGGTAATGTGTGAAAGCCCCTTGATATCCGCCGAACCAAGGAAAGGCTCGACAAGCGAAAGATATGAACGGTGGATTTTCAGGAGCTCTTCGCCGACCGTACCTTCGAGACCGGCAAAGGTCCGGTTCATCCTTCCCTCGAAAACCTTCCGGGCGAGGGAGTAGCCGTTGGTATGCAGCCCTTTTGAGGGAATGCCGAGCAGCACGTCGCCAGGCTTTATCGATGCGCCGTTGACGATTCTGCCATGATCGACGACACCGACGATGGAACCGGCAAGATCGAAATCCTCCGTCTGGTAGAGACCGGGCATTTCGGCGGTTTCTCCTCCGATCAGGGCGCATCCGTTTTCGCGGCAGGCGCTCACCATGCCTTTCACCACTTCAGCGGCAATGGCCGGAGTCAGCTTCCCGCATGCATAGTAATCGAGGAAAAAGAGAGGCTTCGCGCCGCAGGCGAGGATATCGTTCACGCAATGGTTCACGAGACAGGAGCCGACGGTATTGTATACTCCAAGTTCGACGGCAATCTTGAGCTTTGTACCGACACCGTCGATACTGCTGACAAGAACCGGTTTTTCATACCCGGAAAAATCCGGCATGAAAAAGCCCCCGAACGCACCGATATCGGTTATGACCCCTCTGGTGAAAGTCCCTCGCACATCGGACTTTATCATGCGGACAAACTCTTCCCCGGCACTGATATCAACCCCGGCTTTTTTATAATCCATCTTCAGCCTCTCTCTTTAAATCATTGAATAACATTTCGACATTAAGGCCTGCCGGCCGGCACTTCAAAGATTCCTTCAGCTTCAAGGCCCGAGAAAAACTCCCGGTGAAGGTTGTTCACCGCGGTAACGACATCCTTCTCCTCGACCACAAAACCGACATTGATCTCCGAGGCCCCCTGGGAGATCATTCTGATATTCACATCTTTCAGGTCACTGAATATCCTGCCTGCAACCCCGCGGGACATCCGGAGATTGTCGCCTACGACACTGACAGTGGCGACGTTATGCTCGATTTCGACATCCGCAAAGCTTTTCAGGTCATCGATCAGATCGTTGCTGAAGCTTTTTTCGTCGACCGTAAGCGAAACCGAAACCTCGCTGGTCGAAATCATCTCGACAGAAACTCCGTAACGAGAGAATACGCCGAACAGCTCGTTCATGAACCCGTGACGTCCGAACATGCGGTTCGAATGGATGTTGATGATGCACTGGCCTTTCTTCACGGCGATAGATTTCACGAGGCCTTTGTAGCTCATACCGGCAAGCCTTTCGGGGTCATTGGTGATAATGGTGCCTTTAGCATCAGGATGCCAGGAGTTCAGCACATAGACCGGAATATTCTTCTCCACTGCCGGAGCGATGGTGTCGGGATGCAGCACCTTGGCGCCAAGATAAGCCAGTTCGGCCGCCTCGGAAAAGGTCATCACCCTGATACTCCTTGCTTCAGGTACAAGCCGCGGATCGCAGGTCATGACTCCATCGACATCGGTCCAGATCTGGATCGAGTTATCGTCGAGCCAGGCGCCGAGCAGCGCTGCCGAAAAGTCGGAACCGCCTCTCCCAAGCGTCGTGGTTTTGCCCTCTTTCGTAGCCCCGATATATCCCTGGGTGATGACAATCGTGCCCCTCTCGAGCAAAGGCCTGATTATCCGGCGGACATTCTCTTCGCAAATCTCGTTGAGGGGACGGGCGAAACCGAAGTTGCCGTCGGTGATCATGACCGTACGGACATCGATCCACTGGGCATCGTATCCCTGATCCTTCATTGCCGCAGCGAAAACCGTCGTCGAGAGCAGTTCACCGAACGAGCAGAACATATCCTTCGTCCGCTCGGTCAGTTCTCCCACGATCTCGATACCTTTGATCAGCATTTCGAGCCGGGAGACATATTTATCTATTGTCGTACAGAGCTCATCCCTCCGAGCCTGATCGGTTACAAGCGCTGCGGCAAGATCGAGATGATGTCTGCGGACATCCGCTGCAAGGGCCATCGCATCGTCGAGCGAGCTGCGGCCTGCAGCATCCGCGATCTGTATCAGTTTATTGGTAATGCCGCTGCAGGCACTGAGCACGACAAGTGGAGCCGCATTCTCCTTTTCCCTTGCCACAATGGTTATCGCCTGCTGCATCGCCTGAGCCGTTCCAACGGAGGTCCCGCCGAATTTCATTACAGCCATATCATTCAAAAAATGGATTTTCTGATATCTTACGCTTCTCTTAAAGTCTTTTTATTATTTCCTGAAAACCAGCCGATTCTTTTCGGACTCCTCACATCAGTGATCACATTCAGGAAATTAAAATTCCTTTCCGCAACCTTCCTTCCATCATGCAACGACCAATGGCAGACCGGACAGTTCCTCTGCTTCACCACCGGAACGCTGTTCGGCATATCCGGCTGCAGGAGTTTCCATGCAGGTTCAGTCTTCGATCAGGATTGCAAATATAATTTAAAAAAGAGAAAATCGTATATCTCCTGTCTGCCCGAGGAAAGCGGTTCTTCGGCACTCAGGCCGCTGCCGCTGAAAGTTGCCTGGAAATCGTCTTCCTTTGAAACGCAGATGCCTGGTCATCGAAAATCATGACTGGAGAATTAGGTTATCCCGGAAGAGAGGTAATCCGGCAATGCTCTTTAACCGGCGAAATCATATATTGGGCAGAAATCCTGAATCCGGAAATCAATGAAAAACCTTTCCCTTTTACAATGACACAAACCGGAACGCACAATTATATCGAACTGGCCATCGAGATCGGGCCGTCACTTCATGAACTGTACATCGCGCTGCTTGCCGGGGAAGGAATAGAATGTTTCCAGGAAGAGGATCAGCGCCTTCTGGCCTACCTGCCCGAAACCGGGTGGACGCCTGAAAAAGAACAGTCCATCTGCGATATGCTGAAAGAACGGTTCGGAAGCATTCCGCCATACAAGGCCAGCCTAATAGCCGACAGGAACTGGAATGCCGAATGGGAAGCCCACCTGCAGCCGATCGAAATCTCGGACCGCATCGTGATCGTCCAGAAAAACAAGGACTTTGCGCTTAAACCAGGTCAGATCGTCATCGAGATCAATCCGAAAATGTCATTCGGCACCGGATACCACGCAACCACGCGCCTGATGCTCAGGCAGATGGAAAACCTCGAGCTCAGGGACAGGAAAATCATGGATATCGGCACCGGCACCGGCGTGCTGGCCATCGCAGCCCGCAAGCTCGGCAACAAACTTCCGATCCTTGCGTTCGACAACAACTCCTGGGCTGCGGAAAATGCCATTGAAAACGTCGTGGAAAACAACGCACCGGACATCGAGGTAAAGCTTCTCGATGCCGAGGAAGATCTCGTGGCAAACCTGAAAGAAGGATACGACCTCATCCTCGCCAACATCAACAAGAACGTGATCGACCGTGTCCTGCCGGTTATCAGGATCAATGCGCCGAATGCGGAAGTCCTGCTTTCCGGCATCCTGATCTACGATGAACCCTGGCTGAAAAAGCTCATAAAGCTGCTCGGGTATGACGTCGTTCGTACTGTTTACGAAGATGAATGGCTCTCGAGCCTTGTTCACCCCATCTGATGATCAACTCCACTACAGCATACAGATTATGAAAAGGGTTTCATGCATCGATATCGGTACAAATACCGCTCTTCTGCTTATCGCCGATCTCGAGCCGGAAAGCGGCATGATCATACCGGTATTCCACAAACAGACCATCGTGAGGCTTGGAAAAAACGTGGATGCGTATAAAATAATCGATCCCGAAGCCCTTAAGCGTCTGATCAACTGCCTTGAGGATTACCGTTCGATCAGTAGCGAACATGGATGCGAAGCCATCATCGCAGCGGGAACGAGTGCACTTAGAGATGCCGGAAACCGTCAGGACATCATCTCCGAGGTGGAAGCCCGCACGGGCATCACGATCGAGTGCATTACTGGAGGGGAAGAAGCCGAACTGACATTTTTCGGTGCCGTAGCCGGTATGGACGATATTCCTGAACTTTTCACGGTGCTCGACATCGGCGGAGGCAGCACGGAAATTTCGATGGGATCGCTCTGCGGCGTTTCGGAAAGTGTCAGTATCGATATCGGTTCGGTAAGGCTCTCCGAACGTTTTTTTACAGACCTTCCGCCTTCCAGAAAAGAGTTCGATGCTGCAAAGAGTGCAATAAACGAAGCATTGACTTCGGGCATCATACCTTTTTTCGCATCAAGAACCCATGTCTATGGAGTGGCCGGAACGCTGACAAGCATCGCGCAGCTCGCACAGGGGCTGAAGCATTTCGACGCCATGAAAGTTCATAACTACGCGCTTGGCTATCAGAACGTGCATTCGATCCTCGAAACACTGAAGAAAAGCACCCTTGAAGAGATCATCGAACTCGGCGTACCTGAAGGAAGGGCCGACGTCATCACGATGGGGACCCTGATCCTGCATCAGTTCATGCGCCTGCTCGGCATTCCTGAAATCCGGGTCAGCATTCAGGGTCTCCGCTTCGGAATAGCCCAGAAAGAACTGCTTCGCCTTCAGGAAAGCCTGCGGCAGTAAATGCAGACCGGAGCGTTTGAACGGTCCCGGGTAAAAAAAAGAAAATGCATGTCGTTTTCCTTCAGTCTGAATTTTTTCCGGAGTTCATCCGCAGGGTGGGGAAAATCACGCCGCTGGATGCTTGCCCCGGTTTGCATGAGATCGTGCATCTCGAGAAATGCCGCGAAGGTTTTCGGCTTGTACGAAACGATATCCACCGTTCGGAACGACCTGCCGGGAAAAGGTACGACCAGGGAATCTGACGTAAGGTAATCGACCGTCCGGTTTACAAATCCCAGACCATAGTGAGAGGCAAACTGTCCGCAAAGTCTCGCCTTGATGATCGCGGGATCGGGTTCGTAGAAAAACGCTTTCACGGATTCTGCAACAATTTTTCCTGCATCTCCGACACTGGTTATCTCCACAATCTCATCCTGACCGGAACCGAGACAGACTGCTTTCATGGAAACAGGAGAACCGGCAGGACGTTCGCGATCGAGAAACAGCATGATTTCCTTGCACTCCCCCTGAACCGAAACCACCAGGATCGATGAAAGCGAAGGAAGCAGCTGCTCAAGGCCGCTTGTTTCAAGGGCGGGAGATGCCTTGATGCACACATGCCGTGCTTTCCTCAGCATCAGATCATGGCCGGCGATAACATCCGGGCTCGAAGCATGAAGCCCGACCGATTTCCGCCCATGCTCCCTTCTGGCCGGATCGGCAAATATCCAGTCGAAAGAGTCGTCCGGACAGGAAGCGAGCAGCTCCATGCTTTCACCATGATGTATCACGACATTTGAAATACCTGCACTTGGCATATTGTATGCCGCAAGTGCGCAAAGCACCTCGTCACGTTCGCAGTAGACCACCTCCTGAAATACACGGGCAAGATACATACAATCCACTCCGAGCCCGCCGCTCAGGTCAATCATTCTCTTCCCGGAAAAAAGAGATGCCCTGTAACCCGCCATGCGCTCTCCGGAAGACTGTTCGAGGGCAAGAGCGGTATAGAGCAGTCCTGCATGTGAAAGGCGGGGCAATTTCTTCAGGGCTTTTTTCCTGCAGGAAAGCTGTTCGGCGATTGCCCTGACCGGTAAATCCCTGCGGTTGTGAAACTGCATGGCAAAAGCGGCAGGATCGTCCGAAGCGTGCCGCGTAAGAACGTCCTGCACTTCCGGCTCAAGCAGCTTCTGCAGTTCTTCGAGGGTCAAAGCAGTACCTCAAGCCTCGCTTTCGGCAAGGTGTGCTTCTACAAGCTTGCGGCGGAGCACTTTGCCGACCGTTGACTTGGGCAGTGTCGGGGTAAATTCGAAATGTTTGGGAACCTTGTATGCCGCAAGGTCTTTCCGGCAATGTTCACGAAGCTCCTCGGCCGTCAGTGAATGGCCCTGGCGCAGGACCACCCAGGCTTTCACCGCTTCTCCATAGTAGGCATCTGGAACACCGGCGACCCCTACTTCGAACACTGCCGGATGCGCGGCTATGGACTCCTCCACATCGCGCGGCCAGACCTGGAAACCGCTTGCCTTGATGACATCTTTCTTGCGGTCCACTATAAAGAGATATCCGTCTTCGTCAAGATAGCCGAGATCGCCTGTATAAAGCCATCCGTCGCGGAGAACAAGGGCTGTCTCCTCGGGATGCTGCCAGTACTCCTTCATGAGCTGCGGAGCCCGCATGACGATTTCCCCGATTTCAAGATCGGGAAGAACATCGAGACCTTTTTCCGATTCGACGATCCTCACCTCTACATCAGGCAGCGGAACACCGACCGAGCCATGCTTGTAGGTACCCAGGATAGGGGTGAACACCGATGCAAGCGATGATTCGGTAAGACTGTACGCATCGATGATCCTGCCTCCTGTCAGTTCTTCAAAACGTCTCTTCGTTTCGAGCATGAGCGGGGCCGCGCCGGAAACACTCAGCTTCACCGATTTCAGGATCGTATTGTCACGTTTGACCCTCGGATGGTTGATCAGAGCTGAAAAGAGTGTCGGAACACCCGGAAGCACCGCCGGTTTGAGGGTCTTGATGGTATGCAGCAGGTCGTCGATATCCTTCGGATTCGGAATGACTGCGAGCGGAAAACGTTCGATAATCGCTGCGGTCAGGATCCCTGCCTGGGCATAGACATGGAAGAGCGGAAGGTTGAGAAGAATGATGTCTTTTTCCTTTTCGAGGATCACCTTGAACCAGCTTGCGATCTGCAAGCCGGTAATCACCATGTTCTGATGGGTGATGACCACACACTTGGGGTTACCTGTCGTGCCTCCGGAAAAAAGAAATATCGCCGGAGCGTCATGACGAACGTTCGGCGACATCGATTCCGCCGATGAATGGGCCGATATAAGCTCCTGCAGCCAGAAATCCCCTTTCCGCAGCTTTATCCGGTGCCCGTCCTTTTTTTCCTTGAACAGCGAAAAAAGAACCTTGTTTGTCGTAGACAGGTACTCCTTGATGCTGGTTGCGATAACCCTCGTAACCCTTGAATCCGGCTGCACTCTCTTTAATTTTTCATAAAAGGGGGTGAGAACGATCGCAATCTCGGCACCGCACTCGTTCAACGCGTATTCAAGTTCGTTTTCCGTATAGAGCGGATTCACCGGAACGGCAATTGCTCCTGCCTTCCAGATTGCTAATTCGCATATGATCATCTGGGGAGAGTTGGGCATCAGCATTACGACTCGGTCGCCTTTTCCGACACCGAGGTCCAGCAGAGCACAAGTCAGAGCATTGCTCTTCCTTTCAAGTTCGCCATATGAAACGGTTGCACCCTTGAAAAAAAGTGCCGGACGTTCAGGATGCTCCTGGGCGTTCCTGCGCACGAAGTGAGTGAGGCTCTCTTCGGGATAAGGTGCAAGTGAATGAGGAACGTTTTTATCGTAGTGCTTGATCCAGGGTTTTTCTGACATATGCAACCAGCGGGATAATTAACGGATTAAACTGTATTGTACGTTCTTCAAGATAAAAAAATTCAGGCGATTGCATGCACCACATCGCACACCGCCCTGGTCAATACGCCGAGCTCGGCGTCCTGGATGATAAAGGGCGGCATGAGGTAAACAAGCTTACCGAATGGACGCACCCAGACCCCTTTTTCGACAAATGCATACTGGATCGAGACCATATCGACCGGATTACGAAGTTCCACGACGCCGATCGCGCCAAGCACACGGACATCTTCCACCCCGCTGCATGAACGGCATGGATCGAGACCGAGACGAAGTCCGGATTCGATGCGTTTTACCGATTCCTGCCAGTCGAATGTTTCAAGCAACCTGATACTCGCAGCCGCAACAGCGCAGGCGAGAGGGTTGGCCATGAACGTCGGGCCGTGCATGAAGAGACCAGGTTCCCCCGAACATATCACGTCAGCTACCTGGCCCGTCGCAAGCGTCGCGGCAAGCGTCATATAGCCTCCCGTGAGGGCTTTGCCGACACACATTATATCCGGAACAACGGAGGCATGCTCAAGCGCGAACATTTTACCCGTCCGTCCGAAACCGGTGGCGATCTCGTCAAAGATCAGGAGCACATCGAACCGGTCGCACAGCTCCCTGAGGCGGGAAAGATACTGCGGCGAGTAAAAACGCATCCCCCCGGCGCCCTGGACAACCGGCTCGATAATGACGGCGGCGATTTCATGCCGGTGCCGTTCGAGTTTCATGGCAAGATCGGCGATATCGTCATCACCGCAGGGTTCGTCAAACCTGCATGCAGGGGCCTCGGCAAAGTACTGATCGGGCATGATCCCCCTGAAGAGGCCGTGCATGCCGGTTACCGGGTCACACACCGACATGGCAGCAAACGTGTCGCCGTGGTATCCTGAACGGACTGTGAGAAGACTTTTCTTTTCGGGCCGGCCAAGGGAAACCCAGTACTGTATCGACATCTTGATGGCAACCTCGACGGAAACCGAACCGGAATCACTGAAAAAAACCTTCTCGAGTGCATCAGGGACCAGCCCGCAGAGAAGCTTCGCCAGCGTGACCGCAGGCTCATGGGTGAGCCCTCCGAACATGACGTGACTCATCCGCTGAAGCTGCTCTGCGACAGCATCATTGAGCACAGGATGATTGTACCCGTGTATGGCCGACCACCATGACGACATGCCGTCAACAAGCCTGCGCCCGTCCTCGAGCTCGAGAAAAACCTCGTAAGCCCGCCGTACAGGCCAGACCGGAAGGGGATCCGTTACCGAAGCGTAAGGATGCCAGATATGAAGACGGTCGAAACCGGTATCGATAGTGCCGGAAGGAATCATCATCGAAACAATCGTGGTTGATTGATCAGGAAAACGCGTTTAAAAAAGGCTCCAGATAACTTCATGTTCAAAAACACCGTCCCTCAGGCCGACAACCGGTGCCGAAGAGCCCTCTCTGGCAAGGAAACGGACGATCACATCCTGTGTATCGCCGGTTATTTCAGGACCGGCATCCTGATAATGGTTGAAGATCACCGCCCTGATGGCAATACCCCTTTTCATGCATGATTCAATCGACAGAAGGGTATGATTGATGCTTCCGAGCCTTGGCACCGTTACAAGGATCACTCCGTATCCGGCATCCCTGAGATAATCGGCAAAGAGCAGATCGGGAGTGAGAGGCACCAGGAGCCCGCCGGCCCCTTCGAGAAGCACGATCTCGTAGTTGCGCTGCAGGGTGAAAGTCATGCGCCTGATACGCATGATGTCGATTTCCGCTCCTTCCATGCGGGCTGCAAGGTGCGGCGATGCCGGATAGCTGAAGACATAGGGACAGGTGATGCCTTCACTGTCGGCATCCTGCAGACCGGTTCCCATTAGGCGGCGATGTTCGACGATATCTTCCGGAATACCCGCACAGCCGGTCTGGACTATTTTCTGGGTTATGACCTTCCGGCCTTTTCCAAGCAATCCGGCGGCAAGCAGTCCGGTGACAAAAGTTTTTCCGATCCCTGTATCGATCCCGGTAACGGCGGTAACGGTTCCTTTCATGACATCTTTTTTTTCAGGCAGCAGTAAACCGGATGGTAGGTGAGCGAAACGCCGCTCCCGGATGCAAATCGCTGCCGGTAGCTTTCGAGAAAATTCATATACCGGCTTTTTGTCCACAACCGCCGGGTAATGCCGTTGACCCCAGTCTCGCGTATATGACGCAACGCCAATTCCGGTGTGCTGAATTCAAGCACAATTTCTTCCTCACGGCTCTCCACAAGCTCGAAATACCTGCCGGCAAGCCGTTCAAGCTCCTCGAGGGAACGATAGGCAAGCCCGACGTTCTCGATATTTGCAATTTCACGCATGTTCGACGGGCCGAAAGAACTGAATGCAAGCAACCCTCCGGGCCTGATACAGCGGGAAATCCTGTTGAACAAACCGTCGAGGTCCTGAAGCCACTGCAGGGTTGCGTTTGATACCACACAATCGAGTTCTGACGGAAGTGCAGCGCATGACTCGATATCGCCGGCAAAAAAACGGAGTTCAGTGCCGGGAAAATTCCCGATAACGTCATCGAGGAACGGTCGGCTCTCTTCGACGATATCATTGGCATAATAGAGCTTCACACGGCTTCTTTTCAGCATTTCCGCGGTCAGGGCCCCTGTACCTGAACCCACCTCGAGCACCCGCTCAAAAAGCCTTCCCGGATGTTCGCGGCATACCATATCCGAAAGCCCGGCAGCCATGGCATTCTGAACCACCGCATGGCGGGCATAGCTTTTGAGGGATCTGCGGAAACGTTCCCTGACAAGCCTCTTGTCGATCAGGAAAGGCATGCAAGCACCTCCGTCAGGTTCCTTAATCGGTTAAAAGGAAAATGTGGCATACCGGGAATCACCGTCCGGGGCACCTCCTGCCATGCATTGAGCTGATGCCGTGCAGGAAATACAAGGTCTTTTTCACCGATTATCGCATGGTCGTAATGCCATGAAACCGGGCCGGGAAAATCCGCCTCAAGATATTCACGTAAACATTCCAGTTCCTGCATCTGGTCTGCCGTCTCCCGCTCCGGCGATATGGTTTCGAACAAAGAGAACGCTTCACCGCCGCCGCACATCCGGCGGTTGAACCGCTGACGGGTTTCGTCGGAGTAGCCGGAGAGCGTGGCATGGAATACCGCAGGGGAGATGCCGCTGGTATCGCTCACCGGATTCAGTGTCCCGTTTATGGCTATGGCACGGTCGACGAACGCGGGCACGGCATAACGCGCAGCCCAGACGCCGAATGACCAGGCGACCAGCGTTATCCTTCGGTAACGCTGCCTCATCTGTTGAAAATCAGTTTCAGGCAGAAGCGAACGGTAGTCATGGCAGGCAAGGAAATCTCCCGTGAAGGACTTCCCGCACTCCCCGAAAAGAAATGCCGCGATACGGTGATCCATGCCCCATCCGTTGAAAAACAGCAGCAGTTCATCCGAACCGTCATTTCTCAGCCATACGGTTTTCATGAAGCCATCCCCCCGGTAAAAAGTCCGGGAAGCGCCGAGATATCCTCCCATTCGAGGATCGAACGGAGCGACAGCCGGATACGGGCACTGTTCGGCGGAACGGTCGGAGGCCGGACGGGGAGGCAGAGAAAACCGGCATCCCTAAGTCTGGCTGCAAGGGAAACCGCCTTTTCATTCGAACCGGTGATGACCGGCACGATATGGCTTTCACCCGGAACGTCGAATCCTTCTGCAATGAGGGCATCGCGAAGTTTCGCGGCAAGCTGCAGGAGCTGCTGCCTTTCTCTCGACATCGAAGACTGTATTTCAAGGGTCAGCAAGCTCCAGCCGAGCACCGCAGGCGGAAGGGCCGTGGTGAAAATGAACGGCCGCATGGTGTTCGTCAGGTACTCCCTGAAAATGTTGTCCATGACGGCATAGGCGCCGGTCGAGGCAAAGGACTTTCCAAATGTGCCGACAATGATATCGATGTCAGGAACAACTCCTGCCGTTTCGCAAAGTCCGAGACCGCGCTCTCCGAACACGCCCGCTCCGTGCGCTTCGTCAACAATGAGGAGCGCATCGTAACGCTTTTTCAGTTCGACAAGCCGCAAAAGATCGGCAAGATCGCCATCCATGCTGAACACGGATTCGGAAAGGATGAATATCTGCCGGTAACGCCCCGCTGCCGCATCAAGAAGCTCTTCAAGATGATCGTAATCACGGTGCCTGAAGCGCTGTGAAGAACCTTCGGCAATCTTCATGCCGTCAATGATACTCGCATGATTGAGCCTGTCGCTGAGCACAAGGTCGTGACGGCCGCACAGAGCCGGAAGGATCCCTATATTGGCATGGTATCCGCTGTTGAACACCATCGCGCTTTCCCTGCCGTACAGAGCGGCAAGCGCCTCTTCAAGCTCTCCGTATAGCGGATGGTTGCCTGTCAGGAGGCGGGAAGAGGAACTGGTCATGGCATATCCCCTTTCGATGCACTGCTCAAGGTATCCTGCAAGCAGCGCCCTTTCGTCTCCAAGTCCAAGATAATCGTTCGACGAAAGGTTCACAAGCGGCTTACCTTCCAGCTCGATGTACTTTCCCCGGCGTGCGGTTACGTGCGGAAGCGTCCTGTAACGGTCCTGCCTGCCGAGCTCTTCGAGCTCGCGTTTAATCCTCTCCCTCAGTTCCTGCATTGCATTTCCCTTCCTCACTCAGTTGAAACAGGCAATCTGAGCGGTAAATCTGCGGTCCTCGGCAATATCACGCCCCCTCGTGGTAAGATAGCCGCCTGTCAGGAACCCGTTAGCACCCGACAGCATGAGCAGTCCCTGGAAATCCTTCATGATCGTCTCCCTCCCTGCGGCAAACTTGATGATTTTCGAAGGGTGGGCGAGGCGGCAGATCGCGAAGGTTTTCACGATGTCCGAAACACATACGGGGTCGTTCCCTGCTAAAGGCGTGCCGTCGATCGGAACAAGGACATTGAGAGGGATAACGGTGACATCGAGATCCTGCAGTGCGAAAATCATGTCGATCCGCTCGGCCATGGTTTCACCTACCCCCATGATACCTCCGCAGCACACCGAAATATTGTTTTTCCTCAAAAGTTTTATGGTCTCGATCCGTTCTTCCACACCATGCGTGTCGGCAATGAGTTCCCTGTACCGGTGGGGCGCTACCTGGATATTGATATTGTAGTGCGCTATGCCATGACTGGCAAGCGCGGCGGCGGTCTCCTCGCTGAGGACACCGAGCGACGCGCAGACGTTCAGTCCGGGCAGCTCGGCATGCAGCCTGTCGATCATGTCAAGCACCCGCTGAAACTCGCTGTTGATTCGCTTGTATCCATATCCGCTGGTCACGATGCCGAAATGCGATACACCTTCAGCGACAGAATGGCGGGCCTCGATAAGCACGGACTCTTCGTTGACGAGATCGTAAACCTCGATATTCGAATTGTTGTGCCGCGACTGGGCGCAGAACCTGCAGTTCTCGGCGCAAACACCGGATTTTGCATTCATGATGGAACAGGCGTGCATCGTTCCGATTTCGGAAGCGTACCTGTTTTTTACCCTGTTTGCCGCCGAGGCAAGGTCGAGCACGAACTCTCCCGGCAGTTCCGCAAGCCTCTGTGCATCTTCCCTGCTTATGGGTTCACCGGTTTCAAGTACACGGTATGCTGGTGAAAGTAAAGTATGTATCTGGTTCATTGAAATTCCTCGTATCAGGTTGGTTCTTTTCTGAGATGGGCTTCCCCCGAAGAGACAAGTATGCTGCGGCCGTCGGCGCCGACAAGCTTCAGTTCCCCTCCGGGAGCTATTCCGTTCACCGTTCCCCGTATTGACTGCCTGAACTGCTCGACGGTCACGTCCCTGGAGAGCAGAAAAGAATGCTCTTCGAGATAGGGAACGATGAACGAAAGATCAGCCGTTCCAAGCCATTCGTCAAATAGCGGCTCAAAATGGTTGAGCACATCCGCAAGCAGATGCGCCCTCGAAACGGAGCTGCCGGACTCATTGGCGAGCGAAGTCGCCAGATGCCGGAGCTCGGGAGAAAAAACGGACTGGTTCACGTTGATGCCTACACCTACAATAACGAAATGCGTGAGATCGGGCTCCGACTGCATTTCACACAGGACACCGCATACTTTCCTGCCGCCGATGAGAATATCGTTGGGCCATTTGACCTTCGGCTGAATACCGGGAACATGGCTGCCCAGAGCCCGATGAATTGCCGCAGCGACAAGCAGCGTCAGCTGCGGAACCCGGAGCGAAGGAACAGCAGGACGGAGAACGAACGAAAAATAGAGGTTCACACCGGGAGGAGAGTACCAGCTCCTTCCCATCCTGCCCCTGCCGCCTGACTGGGAATCGGCCACGACGAGCGACCCTTCAGGAGCACCTTCCTGGGCAAGGCCCTTGGCAAGAGTGTTGGTGGATGAAGCCTCCGGATGATAGGAAAAATATTTTCCGATCCGTCCGGTGTTGAGGAACATACCTACCTCTGCCTCCACGGGCCTTCCGCTTAGTCCTGCCAAACGATACCCTCTGCCGGTAACGGCGTCGATCCGGTATCCCTCCTCCCTCAGCAGCTCTATATGCTTCCAAACGGCGCTGCGGGTTATCGAGAACTCCCGGCACAGTTTTTCACCGGACACAAATCCCCCTGCACTGGTGAGGGAATGAAAAATTCCGGTTGTGACACTGTTCATTGTTCCTGAAAAAACTTCGGTATAAGACACTAAAAATTGTAAACCGGAATTTATAGCGAGGTTGACAACTATGCAATAAAAAAAGCACGCAAAACCGTGCTCCCTGTTACTGGAAACGACTCTTTCACCTCTGCTCCATGGCCGACATTGTAGATGAATCGTAATTCCGGCGGTAAGCCTGGATTCCCTTGAAAATCGCGTATGCAATCTTCGTCTGATCCTCGCGGTTGCGCAGATGTTCCTCTTCGTTCGGATTCGAAAGATATCCCACCTCGACCAGGGCGCTCGGCATGGAAGGGGTCCAGAGCACCATGAAACCGGCCTGGCGCACCCCGCGGGCGGTGTTGAAAGAGTGCGGTTCGTCGGGTTTGAGAATATCCTGGGAAAGAATCGTCGACTGCTTGACAAAAGCGCTCTGCGCCATACTGCTCATGATGAGGTATTCCTCTGAAAATCCCTTGTACTGTTCCTTGTAGTCGGACTCCTGCCGGATAACGGCGTTTTCCATCATAGCCACGGCAAGGGAGGCCTGTGTTTTATGGGGACCCAGAATATATACCTCGGAACCATGTGCCGACGCGTTCGGGCTCGAATTGCAGTGCACACTGACAAAGAGCTTGCCGCTGCTGCGGTTGGCAATCCTTCCCCGCTCGTGCAGGGGAATGAAAGTGTCGTCATTCCTCGTGTAGACGACCCTGACGTCCGGCCAAGCCTGTCTTATGAAATTACCGAGATCGTGTACGATATTGATCACGACATCCTTTTCTCTGGTCCCGGTCACGCCTATCGCTCCCGGATCCTTGCCGCCATGTCCTGCATCGAGCACAATGGTATTGATTTTCCACTTTTCAATATCACGGCTTATCACCTTTTCGATCTGCCGGGCTTTCTCGGATCTGTGAATTTCTTCAACATTGACATCGTTCCGGATATAGATCATATACCGGCTGTTTTTTTCATCCCGCTGCAGTTCGACCGATTTTATAATAAATGACCTGTTGTCAAGCGCTATGGTAAACTGCATTCCGGCGTCTTCGAACTTTTTCGGCGTTATCGATCGGACTACCCCGCCGCTGTAGATTTTCGACAATGCTTGGACATCGCATGATGCTTTTTCCAGGGACAGATAGGCATAGCCCTGTTCATCGGGTTTCAGAAGAGATGCCTCCGTCAATGCACCGGAAACCTGAAGCATGATAATCGCACCGTTTGCACGGTTTTCAACTTCGATACCCTTTATGAAGGTTTCTCCTGAAACTGCTGTTGGATTGTTTCCCTCCGCGGTAAGCGGAACCTGTTCCTCACTGCCTACGATCCCGGTTGCCTCGGCTTTACCGGAAAACCGGCGGGTGTCAAAACGGGCGTTTATTTTTTCCGGCGTTTTCGTATATGTTATCTCTCTGTCAAGCCAGAGTTCGAAAAGCCTGCAGGCATCTGCAACCGGCAGGTAGATTCCTGACTGCCGCTCAACCATTGGCGAACGAAGCTGAATGACCCTCCGGGGAAGCTGGGTGTCCCTGGATACAATACGGGCAAAGTTATTTCCGGCAAGGACCGTGCACAAGCTCCCGGGATTCCCCATTCCTTCCTCGATGACAAAGGAACCTTTCTCCCTGCGCGAGCTCAGGCGTAACGATCTTACCATGGATTCAAGATCGACAAAAAGCCTACCGTCATTTCTTATGGAAAGCACATGGATTACATAACCCTGGTTGTTTCCCGTGGAGACTACCACTGGGACGGTTATCCTTGCCGACGGATCAGGAAGCGCCGCATTTGAAGAACAGAAAGGATATACCGGCAGGATCAGCAGCAGCAGCACGAATAAATGATATCGCACAGAAAACAGAACGTTGGGCATAAGTGTCGAATGCTTTTAGTATTCCAGGGTATTGCAGGACATAAACATGGGTGCTTCACCGTTAAAAATACATTTTTTTGCTGTGACTCAACGGCTTTTTGTCCATTCCTGAAATCCTGGGGTATAAAGTGGACAAAAAAAGGATTCTGCCGGCGATCATAGTATAAATTTGTTTTTTTCTCTTCAACGTCTATCTTTTTCAAGATTTTACTTTGACACATCACCTTTATTCAACAGGGACCGTCCAATGGCATCACAATATTCAACTCCATCGGCCAGAAACCGTACCCTGATTGTTGTAGAATCCCCGTCGAAAGCGAAAACCATCAATAAATACCTTGGTGACAAGTATACCGTTTTCGCTTCCGTAGGGCACATCAAAGATCTTCCGAAAAAAGAAATCGGCCTGGATTTCGACCGGCATTACGAACCACGCTACGAAGTCATTCCCGGAAAGGAAAAAGTCGTCAGGCAGATAAAAAAGCTTGCTGCCGAAGCAGAAGAGGTCCTTATCGCCACCGACCCTGACCGCGAAGGTGAAGCCATTGCATGGCACATCGCCAATGAAATCGGGCCGGTAAAAATACCGGTTTCGAGGATACTGTTCAACGAAATCACCAACAATGCCGTCCATGCCGCCATACAGGAACCGAGGCAGATAGATTTCCGCCTGGTGCGCTCCCAGCAGACACGCCAGGGGCTCGATAAAATCGTTGGGTACAAGATCAGCCCCTTCCTGTGGAACGTGGTTCTGCGGGGCCTTTCCGCCGGACGGGTCCAGTCCGTCGCACTCAGGCTGATCTGCGAACGCGAAGAGGAGATAAACAACTTCCAGGTAAAGGAATACTGGACCATTGCCGCCGATTTCATCACTCCGACGAAAGAAACGTTCAGGGCAAAACTTGTCCTTTTCAACGGAGAGAAGCCCGAAATAGCCACTCAGGCCGAAGCAGAGGCTATCGCAGCCCTTATCGTCGGGTGCGACTATTCCATCCGGGAAATCGTGCCGCGCGTTCAGCAGCGCAAACCGCCCTTTCCGTTTACAACGTCACTGCTGCAGCAGGCCGCATCGAACCAGCTCGGTTTCGGGTCGAAAAAAACCATGCGCCTTGCACAGCAGCTTTACGAAGGAATCGATCTCGGCCCGGAAGGAGCAACCGGTCTCATCACCTATATGAGAACGGACTCGACACGTATCGGAGCGGAAGCCGTAGCCCAGGCAAGGGATTATATCGGCAGGGAATACGGAAAAGAGTATATCGGGCACGGAGGAGCGGCTAAACAGGGCAAAAATGCCCAGGATGCGCATGAAGCGATACGTCCCACCTCTATTACAAGAAAACCCGAACAGCTCGCAAAATACCTCGCCCCGGACCAGTTCAGGCTCTATGAGCTGATCTGGAAACGGTTCCTTTCGGCTATGATGGCTCCGGCTAAAATAGAGCAGACAAGGGTCGATGTCGGAGAAGATTCTTCGAGGTTCCTCTTCCGTGCAAACGGAAGCAGGGTGCTTTTCCCCGGTTTCATGCGCGTTTTTGACGACCAGAAGGAGCTCGACTACGAAGCCCAGAGTTCGACCAAGGAAGATGTCGAGAAAGAACAGACCGTACAGCTTCCGGAAAAGCTCGCGGTCAGGGACCCGCTGAAACTCCGGGATATCGACCGGAAGCAGAGTTTCACCCGTCCTCCGGCCCGGTATACCGAGGCCACTCTTGTGAAGGAGCTCGACAATTACGGCATTGGACGTCCTTCCACCTATGCGTCGATCTTTTCAACCCTGCAGGATCGCCGTTATGTGGAGCTCGAGAAGAAAAAAATCATTCCGACCGGCCTCGGCAAGGATGTATCACTGATCCTCGTGGCAAATTTTCCCGATCTTTTCAATGTCGGCTTCACCGCCTACATGGAAAATGAGCTCGACAAGGTGGCTACAGGCGAAGACGAATATGAAAAAGTGCTCGACAGTTTCTACAGACCGCTTGAAACCGCATTGAGCCTGCGTAAAAACGACCCGCTCATTCCGCAGAACCGTGAAGCCGCCGTATGTGAAAAATGCGGAAACGGGCACATGGTCGTCAAATGGACAGCGAGCGGAAAATTCCTCGGCTGCTCCTGTTATCCGAAATGCAAAAATATAAAGGCGATCAGCTCGAACAAGGCAAAACCGAGCGATTCCGGCGTGCTCTGTCCGACCTGTAACGAGGGGCACATGCTCCTGCGCAACGGTCGGCTCGGCCCTTTCCTTGCCTGTTCCAGCTATCCGAAATGCAATACGCTGCTCAACCTCAGCAAACAGCGCCACATCGAACCGCTGAAACCTCCTCCCGTACAGACTGATATTGCATGCCCGAAATGCGGCGCTCCGCTCTACCTGAGAAGCGGAAAACGGGGACTGTGGCTCGGCTGTTCGAAATTCCCGAAATGCAGGGGGCGCCTCGCATGGAGCGCGCTTGACGATAACACCCGCAAAAACTGGGAATCGGTCATGGACGAACACCGGAAAGCCCATCCCGATATAACGCTCATGATGGCGGATGGCAAACCTGTGCCCATGAACCTCTCGATCGACGAAATCATCCTGAAGGCAGAAGAATCCGGACTGATCTCATCTCCGGTCGAGGAAAATACCGAAATCACTGCATGAGAAACGCAAGGCGGTAGACAATGAAAGAAAGCACCCAGGCTACAGCAAGGGAGTAGCCCGAATAGAGCAGCACCGGCTTCCACTGGCCGACCTCCTTTTTCATGACCCCGATCGATGCCACGCAGGGGATATAGAGCAGCACAAAAACCATCAGGCTCAAGGCTGTCGCCCGGCTGAAGGAAGGATCGCGCCTCAGCACCGATTTCAGCTCTGTATGAGATCCGTCACCCTGGCCGATCGAGTAGATGGTGCCGAGTGTGGATACGACAACCTCCTTGGCCGTCACTCCAGTCACAAGGGCGATACCGATCCTCCAGTCAAAACCGAGAGGCCTGATGAGCGGTTCGAACACTTTCCCCGCCCTGCCGGCAGCTGAATATTCGAGCTGCTCACCTTTTATCCGGACATCGAGTTCCTGCCGCCTGATCTTTTTTTCAGCTTCTCCAAGACCGCTCTGTTCGATACGGTTTTTCTCCGATGAGAGCCTTGCATCGAGAGCGGCGCTGTGCGGATAGTTGCTTGCCGCCCAGATGACGATAACCGCAGTCAGAATAAGAGTACCGGCTTTTTTGATGTACATCAGGGCTTTCATCTTCGCCTGGAAAAAAACCGAAGAGAGCGTCGGCCAGCGGTATGGAGGCAGTTCCATGACAAATGGCTCCGAATCGCTTTTCAGGACGGTCGATTTCAGAAGCTTCGCCGTCAGGAGACCAACGGCTATGCCGAGAAGATAGATCCCGAACATGACGTTGGCCGCTTCGAGAGGAGCGAAAAAAGCTCCGGTCAGCAGCACGTAGACGGGCAGTTTCGCTCCGCAGCTCATGAACGGGATAATCATGATGGTGGCCAGCCTGTCGGTCGGGTTTTTCAATGTCCTCGTAGCCATCATGGCCGGGATCGAGCAGCCGAAGCCGGTGATCATGGGAATGAACGACTTGCCGTGGAGACCGAAACGGTGCATCACCCGGTCGATAACGAAGGCTGCCCGTGCCATGTAACCCGAGGCTTCGAGAAACGAAAGGCCGATGAACAGCAGTACGATGTTCGGAAGAAAAACCATGACGCCGCCAACCCCGGAAAGAATGCCATCGATCAGGATCGAACGCAGGAATTCATTCGGAAGCAAAGGAGAAGCCAGAGACGCGATCTTCCCGAAACACCATTCAAGCCCTGACATTACGGGAGAACCGAGAGTGAAGGTCAATTGAAAAATTGTCCAGACCACCAGCAGGAAAACCGGAAGCCCAAGCACCCTGTTCAGCACGATCCTGTCGATATGATCCGTCAGGGTCGCCTTTCCTTCCTCAGTCTGGCGGACACATTCCTTCATCGCTCCGCGGATGAAAGCATGGCGGTCTTCGGAAATCAGCACTTCCGGATCGGTATCGAAGAGACATTCCGCCTCCCTCAGGGCGTCCTGCAGCGCAAGCTCGACTTTCAGCCAGACAGGGTACTGCTGAACTTCGTGGTAGACTGCACGGTCGTTCTCGAGCAGCTTGATGGCAAGCCACCGGGGATTGAATCCGTCAAGCTCATGCTGTTTCCGGAGCAAATCCGTAATTTTCGTTATGGCAGCCTCGAGCTCATCCCGGAAAAAAAGCTTGTTTTTGCGGACTTCGATATCTTTTCCCGAAACCCGTATGACATGATCGAGCAGCGACTCGATACCGATATTCTTTTTTGCCGACGTCGGAACGATATGGCTGCCCAGCAGTTTCTGCAGCTGTTTTGTCTCGATGAAGATGCCTTTCTCCTGCACTTCGTCTATCATGTTGAGCGCGACGAGAAGATCGACTTCGAGTTCCATGAGCTGCGTCGTGAAAAGCAGGCTCCTTTCAAGGTTGGGCCCCTCGAGCACATTGATGACGACGTCCGGGCGCTCCTGAATGATGTATTCCCTTGCGACAATCTCCTCAGGGGAATATGGCGTCAGGGAATAGGTGCCCGGCAGATCGACAACGGTGATCCTGTACCCCTTGTAATCGAGGTACCCTTCATGTTTTTCAACGGTAACACCTGGAAAATTGCCGACTTTCTGGTGGGAACCAGTCAGCAGGTTGAACAATGAAGATTTTCCGCAATTGGGATTTCCGGCAAGCGCAACCCGGATTTCCCTCGTTTCGATCATTCCAGACCTCCGGCCGCAAGCACCGTTTCGCCGTATTCTTCCAGAACTCTCTCCTCATCGTCATGCACAGTTTTTCTTACCAGAATTCCGTTTGCCTCGTTTTTTCTCAATGCGAGATAAAGACCCTTGAAATAAATTTCTATGGGGTCACCGAGAGGAGCAACCCTGAGTACCTTGAATGTGGTGCCTTTTATAAGTCCCATGTCCATGATCCTGCGCCTTACAACCTGTTCTGCCTTTATGCCTGTAACTTCAGCCGTATCGCCAATTTTCAAATCAGATAGATTCATAACAAAACCTTTATTAAAGACAATTATATTAATTGGATTAAATCTAAATAACAGAAAGGAAACATTAAAAATTCCAGTGCATTTTCTTCCGGAAAAACCAGGGGCTATTGCCGCCCGGCCATCTTTCGAAGAACCGAGGGCAGGATGCCTCCGTTCATGTAATAGTCCGCTTCAACAGGAGTATCGACCCTGCACCGGACACTGAACATCTTTTCACTGCCTTTTTGAAGATCGATGGCCCGAACATCGATCCTGCTGCCGGGAACGATGGTGTCCGGCAGGCCAATCGTGAAATACTCCCTGCCGGTGAGCCGGTGGGTATCGGCACTTTCACCATCGATGAACTCGAGAGGAAGAATTCCCATTCCGATAAGGTTGAAGCGGTGGATCCGTTCGAAGCTGCAGGCGATGACCGCCCGCACACCGAGAAGCAGACATCCTTTAGCCGCCCAGTCCCTGCTGCTTCCCATACCGTAGTCTTTTCCGGCAAGTACCACGAGCGGAACCCGATCGGTTCTGTACAGCATCGCAGCATCATAGATGGTCATGAGCTCCCCGTCGCCGGCACCTTGCGTAAAATGGAGGGTAAATCCTCCCTCGGTTCCTCCGGCCATCCTGTTGCGGAGGCGGATATTCCCGAAGGTACCCCTTACCATCACCTCATGATTGCCCCGGCGTGAACCGAAACTGTTGAATTCCTCACTCCTGACACCAAGAGAAGCGAGGTAGAGGCCTGCAGGCTGAGTAGGCTTTATCGACCCTGCCGGGCTGATGTGGTCCGTAGTGACCGAGTCGCCGAAGAAAGCGAGGCAGCGGGCCTGTTCGATCTTTGCTGGAGAATCAGGCTCGTGTGTGATCCGTTCGAGGAAAGGAGGCTTCCGAATATAGGTGGACAAGTCATCCCATGCATACCGGTCTCCTTCGGGTATCTTTATGGCATTCCATTGCTCCGTACCGGTGAAAACATCGGAATACCTCTGTTTGAACATTTCATTGGATACATACTTTTCCGCCTGTTTTCCGATCTCTTCGTCACGGGGCCAGAGATCGCGAAGATAGACCGGAGCTCCCTGCCTGTCGATGGCAAGCGGTTCCAGGGTCAGGTCTATGCTCATGGTACCGGCAATGGCATACGCGACCACAAGCGGCGGACTTGCAAGATAACTTGCCCTGACCTGAGGATGGATCCTACCCTCGAAATTCCTGTTTCCTGAAAGCACGGCACAAACCGAAATGTTTTCGTTCTCGATTGCCTCAGCAACCGCTTCTGGCAGGGGACCGGAATTTCCGATACAGGTCGTACATCCATATCCGACCGTAGCAAAACCAAGGGCCTCGAGATCATCGGAGAGACCTGATTTGTCGAGATAATCGGTCACGACCCTCGACCCCGGAGCCAGGGATGTCTTGACCCAGGGCTTTACCGTAATTCCCCTAACCCTCGCTGCCCTTGCAAGCAGGCCTGCGGCTATCATGACCGATGGATTGCTGGTATTGGTGCAGGACGTTATTGCCGCTATGACAACGGCACCGTCACCCGGCAGCAGAGAAACGGATGCTTTCACCGGCCCGGAAGAGAATTCGGCTGCCGATCCGCCTCCTTCGAACAGCATCTCCCGGTTGGAGAGATCATCCGGATCGTTTCGCCATTCCGAAGCCGCACTGGAGAGAGGAACCCGGTCTTGCGGCCTTCTTGGGCCGGCCAGTGAAGGTTCGATCGATTGCAGGTCGAGTGAAAGAATCCTTGAAAATGCCGGAACCGCATCCGCATCCCGCCATAAACCCTGCGCTCTGCAGTAGCGATCGACGAGATCGCAGGCATTTTCCCTTCCTGTCAGCCTGAGGTAATCGAGTGTTTTGTCGTCGACAGGAAAAAATGCCATCGTTGCACCGAATTCGGGCGCCATGTTGGCAACAGTTGCCCTGTCCGGCAGAGCAAGCCCGTCAAGGCCCGGACCGAAAAACTCGACGAAATCATTGACAACACCAACCTGACGGAGCATCTCGGTCACCCTGAGAACAAGATCGGTCGCAGTCGATCCGGGAGGAAGCTTTCCGTCCAGGCGCACACCGGTAACTTGCGGCAGCTGCATATAGATCGGCTGACCGAGCATGACAGCTTCCGCCTCGATGCCGCCCACACCCCATCCGGCAACACCGAGCCCGTTGATCATCGTGGTATGGCTGTCGGTGCCGACAAGCGAATCAGGGCAGGTCATACCATCATTGTTCAGAACGACCGGAGAAAGATATTCGAGATTGACCTGGTGAACGATGCCGGTTCCGGGAGGAACGACCCTGAAATTCCTGAACGCTTTCTGTCCCCACTTGAGAAAAGCATACCTCTCGTGGTTGCGCCTGAACTCCATGTCGAGGTTTTTACGAAGGGCATCGGGAGATGCATAAAAATCGACCTGCAGCGAATGATCGACGACAAGATCGCAGGGAACGAGAGGATTGATGCGTTCCGGGTCACCTCCGAGCCTGATGCAGGCTTCGCGCATGGCGGCAAGATCGACAACCGCCGGAACGCCGGTGAAATCCTGAAGCACTACCCTCGAAGGCTTGAATGGGACCTCAGTGGAGCCGGGCAGGGAAGATGCCCATCCGGCAAGGGCAAGAATGTCTTTTTCCCTGACGGCATAGCCGTCAAAATGCCTCAGGGCTGCCTCGAGCAGGACAAGTATGGATTTCGGCAGGTTTGAAACCGGCAGTCCAGTTTTTTCCTCGAAGGCCCGGAGGGAATAGCAGGATACCTTTCCATCAGCTGTATCAAGCGACCTAACGACGCCAAAAGGATCCTTTGCCGTTTGCATTAGACTGACTCCTGATCATATTGTTATCCATGCTCCGTTGCAATCCCCGGAAAAGGGGGCCAGCCCATGGTTTTGCCCCCTATAAGGTGCCCGTGGATATGAAACACGCTCTGCAGGGCATCTCTGCCGTTATTGAACACCAGGCGGTAGCCTGATTCCCTGATCCCTAAAATTTCCGCGACTTTACCGGCAGCCAGAAGGATATGCCCGGCTATTGCCTCGTCTTCAGGGGAAAGATCGTTAAGTGAAGAGATATGCTTGAGGGGAATGATCAGCACATGGTCAGGAGCGACAGGAGTGATATCCCTGAACGCCATGACATGATCGTTCCGGTAGACCTCAGCAGCAGGGATCTCTCCCTTGACAATACGGCAGAACAGGCAATTGGAATCGTGAGGTGACATGTGCTATTTTGTTATATATTGTTCCTGTCCGGAAAAGTTATGGCATCAGTTCTCTTTCACAACGGTAAGAGATGCATTGCTGTTTCCGGTAATCAGGGCAACTTTAAGTTTATCCTTTTCTCCGGTTATGCTGCCGCCTTCTCCCTCGCCGGATGTGATAATTGTTGAAACTGTCTTGAATCCGCTGCTTTTCAGAGCGTTATCATAACTCTTGATAATATTGCCGGGAACATTTTCACAGAGCACTGACCAGCTTCTGCCTTCAGGCGTATCGGAGCGGGTAACCGCCTTTATCTTGCCGTAGGTAAATTTCGGAACATCCCCTGGCAGGTCCGCGGGCCAGACACCGGATGTGCTTCCCTGGATTTCTATTTTCTGCCCTTCCGACTGGATCGTGATATTCTGTCCTCCGCTGCTGATATCAACCTTCTTTCCGGTGGACTGCTCGATCGCTTTTTCCATAATCACATCACCAGCTTTCTTCTGGCATGAGGACAAGGTTCCGCAGATCCCGAAAAGCATCAGGGAAATCACTGAAACGTTTGCTGTTGATTTTATTCGCATGGGAGGTGCCGTTTTGGTTGTGAAAAATGGAAGATAAAGTCATAAGGAGCAATTTACGGAAAAGTATGCATCAGGGAAAGACTGAACCTGTCCCAGTCAGACCGACTCTCATGAATTCCGGGGCAAATCATCAGGCTCGCCTCGTTGAGAGGCTTTCGCCTCCGGCATGGGAGAAGCAAGAACCTTGTCGATCCGCTGACCGTCGAGATCGACTATTTCCAGGTTCCAGTTTTCCCAGGTCACGATATCGCCGGTCTGCGGCATCCTGCCAAGGAGAAGCATCATCATTCCGCTCAATGTGTGATACCGGCCCTTGTCTTCCTCGGGAACGCTCTTCAATTCGAGCGAATCCATGAGCTCAGGCACGGGAATGAGTCCGTCGAGCAGCCATGAACCATCCTCACGTTCCAGAGCCCAGGAATCCTCGCTGTTGCGGGGAACGAACTCTCCGGTTACAGCTTCGAGAAGGTCCTGCAGGGTGACCAGACCCTGAATCTCGCCGTATTCATCGACCACAAAAACCATCTGGGTACCGGATGTCCGGAAATGGTCGAGAAGCTCCATACCTGTTAAAGACTCTGGCACATAGACACAGGGCTGCAACTGTGAGGTAAACTCCGTCAGCCCTCCTTTCAGTGTCTGGGAAAGAAGCTGCTTGGAATTGACGACGCCGAGAAGCGACTGCAGGCCTCCGTTACAGACCGGAAATCGGGAGTGTTCCGATTCCGTGACGCGAAGGATATTTTCTTCAAGCGGGCGGGTTACATCGAGAAAAACGATATCCGCTCTCGGGACCATCAGAGAACCAAGCTGCCGGTCATCGAGGCGGAACACGTTTCGGACCATCTCATGCTCCTGCTGCTCGATAACTCCCGCTTCCGAACCCTCTTCGAGCATGGCATGGATCTCTTCTTCCGTTACGCTCGGCATGGCATGGGGATGTTTGCCCATCAGACGGAGGATCGCGTCGGTCGATGCCGAAAGAAGCCTGCCGAAAGGACGGGTTATGGCCGCGAGTGTCTGCATTGGAATCGCGACCACACAGGCAATGCCTTCGGGATTGAACTGTCCCAGACGTTTCGGAACCAGCTCACCTACGACAATCGTCACATAAGTGATGGAAACGACAACGAGAATGGTTGACACGACATGGCTGATCTGATTATCCATCCCTATAGACTGAAGACGCAGTGCCAAAGGTGCCGCAAGGGTGCTTTCGCCGAATATGCCGTTAAGTATGATGATGGTGGTCATCCCGATCTGAACGGTAGAAAGAAATTTGGTAGGCTCATGACCGAGCTTCAGTGCAGCGGCCGCAGCCTTGTTACCTTCTTCCGCCAGCTTTGAAAGCCGTGAACGCTTCGCAGTCACCAGTGCAATTTCAGACATGGCGAAAAAACCGTTGAAAACGATCAGGATAAACAGAATGATAATTTCCATATATGAGTGGTTGAACATTCAGGCAACATCGATACTCAACGCACTGTGACCCGCCGATCGATGTTCAGATGATCCCGTGAATATCCAGTTCCTTTGTCTTTTACAATGTTTCTGTGTTGGAGAGCGTGCTTTCAATTATGCAATTCCAGAAAAAAGGAGCTCTCCTAAATACTTTCATGATATTATAAGTGCCAACAATAAAAGAAGGTAAAAGATTTCATGGCATATCCTACTGAAGAATTGAAAATGTTAGCACGGTGAGGTTATCAATGAATTATGCAATAAAAAAACAACCCTGCAGAACGTTTTTTCATATTACCGTTATGCAGGATTGAAACGAAAATCCGAAAACAGGAAGGCTCAGAACTTGTATTTCATCCCCACATAAACCGAACGCCCCATACCAGGAACGGCGATACCGTAGGGAGTGCCCGTAGTACTCATGGTCATGCCTTGGCCTGTATAGGCACCTCCGAGCGGAAGGTAGTAGAACCTGTCCAAGATGTTGTCCACCCCGAAATCGAAGCGCAAGTTTTTATAGGTATAGCTGCCGCTCCAGTTGACCAGGGCGTACCCAGGCGTGGAGATTTCCTGCCGCGGTTGCGACACCTCCGTTTTCGATTTCACTGCTACGAGTTCCAGTGTATTGCTCCATCCGGCGGATTTCTGCTGAAGGGCGACCTTCGCATTGAGCGGCATGATATTGTACAAACCGCTGCCGGTGTCGAGGTTGGATCCGTTAACGTAGCTCAAAAGGCCTTTCATGCTCCAGTCGCCAAGTGCATTTTTCCCCAGTGGAGTGCGGCCTGAAAAATCCACGCCATAGAGCCTTGCCTCCTGGTTCATGAATTTCAGGATGCCGAACTGCCCGGGAGCGTTTGTTCCCGGCAAATTGGTCGTCCGGTTCCATTGAACGGCATCGATGTAATCGTGTACCAGCGTAAAGTACGGACTGACCTTGAGTTCCCTGGACTTGTCCGCGTTGTGCCAGCTGAGGCCTGCACTGAATGTATATGCAACTTCGGGTTTAAGGTCGGGATTGCCGAGGTACCCGTTGCCGTCACCAACGAAGTTGTTCATGATGAGCGCCATGGAGTTGCGGGACCATGAATAGCGTTCATACAGGTTCGGCGTGCGGGTTTTCCGTGCGAAACCGAACTCGTAGGTCTGCCTGTCGTCGGGAGTGTAACGTGCAAGGGCCGTCAGGTCGAAATTTATATCCGTTCGCTGCCTGTCGAGCGCGTTGAACTGGTTCGCCGCCAGAAGGTAGCCGCTATAATACATCCCTGTTGGATCGTTGTTGTAACCCTGCACGTTTCCGGCATCTGTCTTAACCATTTCAACGCGAGTTCCCAGCATGGTCGTCCACGCAGGGTTCCATTTCGCTTCCCATTCCGCGAATATCGCATAACGGTCACGTTTGCCGTTGTTGATGTTCCAGAAGGTGTTCGGGGCCATGCCTGCTGAATGGTATCCGGTCATTGGATTGGTCCAGCCGGCGGGAAGTTCCGACGGTGAGGGCGGCCACCAGTCGTCAAGGCGGTACCATTGCATTTCTGTCCCTACCCGCATCACATCCTTGCTGGAGAGATTAATATCGGCTTTCAGTGCCGCCCCTAACGTGACCCCGTTTGTATACATCGGCATGCCGGAAGCGATAACCGGCGCACTTCCATAATAGTACTGCTTGTCCTGGCCGAAATCCATGTAGTGATCGACGTTTTCAGCATAGAACCGCGCATCGAGCTTTCCCCAACCCTTCTTGCCCAGGTAATGGAGGTTCAGACTGCTCTCCTTGTTGTCCAGCATATCCATCCGCTGGTTCGGATAGAGCTGGCAGGGAATATGCTGATACCCGAGCTTCACTTCATACAGATCGTCACTGTTTCGCCAGGCCATATCCAGTGCATGGTTCTGCGTTTCATATGCAGTGGAACCGACTTCATTCTTCGGAAGGTCCCTGCCCGGTCTTCCGGTGGCGGTGAAAGACTTGAAATCATCGCCCGCCTTGTAGTTGTCTGCCTGTGCATAGGCACCGCGATAGGTGATGCTGAACGTTTCGGTAGCGTGCGTTGCAGAGATGTTGCCCCCGATTGCATGGCTGTTGCCGCGGTAAAATGCGCCCACTTCACCCTTGTTGATGCTCTTCTGCTGCGGCGAGGCAAATTCAGGTTCCGGGGAATTAACGACAATGGTACCCCCGATGCTGTCCCCTCCGAGGCTTACGGGCACTATGCCTGCAAAGACTTTAATCTCACCGACCTGGTTCGGGTTGATTGTCGACATCGGCGGGTTCATGTGGTTGGGGCAAGAACAGATCAGGCCCATACCGTCCAGTATGATACGCAAACGGTCATCAGCCAGACCGTCAATGACAGGCAGACTGGAAGCCCCTCCTCCGGTGGCAAGGCTGACCCCTGGCGTATCGTTGAGCATGGCTGCCGTATCGCTGGTTTTTGCGCGCTTCTCAGCAAGAGGTTTTGATGCTTTTTCCGCCGGGGCGGTAACGACTATTTCATCGCTTTTAGCCTCCACGCACAGACCATTCCGGGGTAAGCCCGAAGCAAGAAGAACGACAGCAAGCGGTATTATGGATTTTCTTCGGATTTTTTTCATAACTGTTTTAAAGAAAAAATGGTTGTAAACATACCCTGTCTTTGAAAAACGTACAAAACTTCCATCCCAACAGCACCTGCCCGGAACATAATCCGCAGATCTTGTCCCCGAGCAGGAAAGCGTGGTCGATTAATCGCCCTGAGGGACGAATGTATCCCCAAAGCGGTAGCTTCCGCGAGTGCTGGCTCTCCAGAAACATCATTGTTGCCGGCAGTTCAGGACAAACCTGATGGCACTGGCAGATGGCGGCTTTAAACGTCGATTTTGAAAATCAGGTTTTCGGAGGGTGGTCTATCGTTCCCTTGACCCCGTCAAGAAGTAAAATATGCTGAGGGATAGAGTAAGCTGATGTGGAGGGAATTTTTACATATATGTTGACTTTGCCGGGCAAGATGCCGGGCATCGCTCCAAGCAGTTCTTCGAAGGTTTTTGACTGCGGCAGCTTTTCAGCCGGTGCTGCCGGGGCATCATCGGTCACCTCGGCTATTTTTTTCTGCAGGAAACAGTGACCGCAACAGTTTTTCACTTTCTTTTCACAGACCGTTTCGGCAATGGCTTTCCGGTTCAGGAAATAAAGCCCATAGCTGGCAACAACAATATTGATCTGCAGAAGCATTCCGATAAGCATCAGAACTGCGATGTACCGGTTTGCTGAAATCATGATACTGAAGTGATAAGACAAATTGCGAGTTGCAATTGTTAAGGTACGTGATCCGGAGATGAAATCATAACCACCGTAAAAAGTAAAGGGAAGCAGCAATACCTGCCTCTATGATTTCCCTTTTATAACCGAAACACAAAAAAACTTTTTTGTCAAAAGACGGATAATGTTTAAAATCGGGACATTCAAGCTTATGCCGCCATGTAAACCGGATAAATTGAGTGTTCAAATTTAAAACGACAATGAAAACCAGCCTTCTTCTTCTGCCCCTTGCCTTTCTGCTTCTCGGGGCTTGTGCCCAGGAAAAAAAAATCGATACCAAAACACAGACTGAATCCGCTTCAAAAGTTCTCGACGAACAGAAAATCGCCGAAGCGAAAACAATTTACGATACAAACTGCGCATCCTGCCATGACACAGGCATGACGGATGCCCCGAAACCCGGGGACACTGAGGAATGGAACAAACGTATGGCTCAGGGTTTCGACGTCGTCATCAATAAATCAATCGAAGGGTTTGAAGGAAAAAAAGGAACGATGCCTGCAAAAGGGGGAAACGAAAATCTGTCGGAAAGTGAAATAACAAAGGCAGTTTCCTACATGTCGGGCAGATTGAAGTAGAGCGGACTGCCGCCCTGCTTCTCCCTGTCCGGCTGATTCAGCGTTTACTTCTGGGCACCAGAAAAAAAAGCTTTCACTTTCGCTACGATCTGGTTTTCTGTAAGACGATCGCTTGGTTCGACAATTCTGATCTTCTTCTGAAGATCTCCCGCCTTTTCAATTTCATTTTCAAGCTCTGTTTTCGCTTCGCCGGGACCGAAGATTGCCAGATCGCTCGAGTCAATGATCGTTTCTATGACTTTTTTGTAAAACGCATGGTACTGATGCTTCCGTCGCTCTTCGTCCGCATGTTCGTTTGAAACTGTCTGCGCTACTGAAGTTCCACCGGCTTTCCAGCCTCCGGACGGTTTATAGTGCCTGTCAGCCCCGGACTCAATGAGCCGGACATTCACCTGATCGCCTTCAAGCGAAACCACGATGGCTTCCATGTGGTCAATCCATATGCCTGTCTGTTTTTTCATGACCGTCATACTTGATATTGTTTGAACGGATAACCTCCACCTGTCAATATACTCATTATTGAGATTATTGAGCTTTTCCATTCGCTTCAAGCATTGCATTGGCATACCATGCCCGCAATGTCATCAAGGTGCGGGTTTTTCCGGTTGTTGATCTACAGGAAAAGTTTTTTGCCTGCTGACTGGTCTTTTATGGTACTTTTTTTCCCAGGACTGGATTTCATGCGCCTCAAACTGGCGATTACCTGTTTTCAAGCCGGTTATTTTCACATATTTACCCGGTTCAACAATTGTCCCTGCCTGTATTTCGGCTTTTCTGATATCCACCCGCCAGGTACATTTTCTGAAATTCCTGAGAATAACCAGACCGTTCTGTTTATCATATGATATAATCCTGCCGCCCAGGCGTCCTTTTTCCGATTGAGACCATCGATGTTCGTTCGAGTAGATGAGTTTGTTGTAGGCATGAACGTTTTCGATAAGATAATGGTGAATGATACCACCTACATCGGTAATATTCAGACCAAGGCTGATAAACAGGCTCACGAGCAGGGAACCGGCAATTACTTTCACTGTCGGATACCGGTAACCTCTTTTTGTATGCCGGAATCCGTAATAGGCCACGAGAATAAACAGAGCGAGAGCCGCAATCCAGATGTACGGTATGCTTTTAATGATATCGGCGATAACGGGTTGCTCTGTCAGGTACTGATGAATGACTCGCTGATCTTCAGTAAAGTCGTTATCAAGAAAAACATAGATAGCCGTAGCCATGGCAAGGCTTCCGGTCAGGACCGAAATCGTTGCCAGCGTCCAGAAAGCGAAATGCCTGATATAAAAATGCCAGCGGGGAATCGGCTCTACATTCCTTTTTTCTATCTCCTGAAGTATTGATCCTGATCTGTCTTCGGGCATGGTATCTCTCAGTGTCTCCTTTCTAAAAGCTCTCTTATTTTCTTCTTTGCACGATTTATCAATGTGGCGACCGTTCCAAGGGGCATCTGCAATATGTCGGATATCTCATCATAACTTTTTTCTTCAAAGAATTTCAGAACGATGATATCCCGGTACTTCGGCTCAAGTCCGTTGACAGCATCCTGTATCTCTGCGGCATTGAATCGTTTTCCTTCATGAGTCGAAAGTCCTGCATCATCGGCAATATTGTCAAAAATGAAAAAATCAGTCTCCTTCTTTAGTACGTTCGGGCGCGTCTTTTCCTTTCGGTAGGAGCTGACTATTTCATTATGGGCAATTCTGTATATCCAGGATGAAAAGGAAAGGGAAGGATCGTAATCGTTGAGATGAATATAGGCTTTGATAAATATTTCCTGGAGCAGATCCTGCGCCGAAGAATTGTCTTTCCAGCCCATGCGGAGGATATAACGGAACAGCGGTGCGTCATAACGGCGAACGAGCAATGAAAACGCCTGTTTGTCCGCAAGCGTCCGGATAACCAGTTCCTGATCGGTTTCCTGGTTTTTTTCACGTTTTATGGACGTATCAGCCATTCTTCGTTACAAGTTCCGGATAAGTATGATGATAAAAAAGCATGGACGTTTTCAAAGGTCAGCTTCTGTCCGTGATTCAACACTCTTCCCGAACGTATAATGCCGCTTTTTCAGGGAAAAAACCTCGATGGCCATGTAAAGAATAACGAGAAGGTTTACCGCGACAAGAACTGTCTTCAGCCATGTAAAGCCTTTGGAAAGTTCGTAAAGTTCAACGGGAAGGTAAATGCCGCCGCTGAGCAAGGCGAACCATTCAGCCCATCGTTTTCCGAACCACAGACCATAAGCTTCGATATACCTGACAGCGGAATATAACAGAGCAAAAAACGCAAGCATCCTCAATCGGCCGTCGGTCAGATGACCGGCTGATTCCACAAGAATTCTCGGAACATGTCTGGCAGGATTAAGATGCATATGCTGTACAAGCTGTTCTGCAACAACCTGAACGTTTTCATGAATCAGAGAAAATGCCGTAAGGCCTGCCAACATGACAAGGGCACCCTTGCAGGCTTCAAAAAAAGCTATAGCCCTGAGACCTTTATTTATCATGTGATCCTCAATAAAACACCCGTAGTGATCATAACCGTTTACATATGAATCCAGAGGAGAGACATTTGAATTGTTCCTCTGAAAAAACCTTCATCCGGGAAAAAGGTAAAAAAAGACGGGTTACCGTAATTGTTCGCGGAGTTCATTATGAGATAAAAGCATAAACTTTTTTTCCGAACTCCGCAAACAGGTAAAACGATGAGGCATCAAGGCAGGCATTCCGGAACCATAACTATCGTATTCCCGACATCTGGAAATGAAAGGTACGATGTTTCTGCTAAAGCGATTCCCTGATGATCTTCTCTTTCTCCGAAACGAGCTTTGCATGGAGAAACTGCCGGTTCATACGGGCGATGTTGATGACAGAGATCCCTTTGGGACATTCCGCTTCACAGGCATAGGTGTTGCTGCAGCTGCCGAAACCAAGCTCGTCCATCCTGGCAACCATGCTCTGCACCCTTTTAGAAGCTTCTATCCTTCCCTGCGGAAGCAGAGCAAGATGCGAAACCTTTGCCCCGATAAAGAGCATGGCCGCGGCATTCGAACAGGATGCCACGCATGCGCCGCATCCGATGCAGGTGGCGGCATCGAAAGCCGCATCGGAATCGTGTTTCGGCACCGGAATCGAGTTGGCATCGGGAACACCACCTGAATTGACGGAAATATAACCGCCGGCCTGAATGATCCTGTCGAAAGCGCTCCGGTTCACAATCAGGTCTCTGATAACTGGAAATGCACGCGCCCTCCAGGGCTCGATGTGGATTGTATCGCCGTCCCTGAACGAACGCATGTGCAGCTGACATGTTGTTACACCCTTCACCGGTCCATGCGGCCGCCCGTTGATATAGAGGCTGCAGGTTCCGCAGATACCTTCCCGACAGTCATGGTCGAATGCAACAGGGTCGCCCCCGCTGATGATAAGCTGCTGGTTCAGGAAGTCGAGCATTTCAAAAAAAGAGCTGTCAGGAGAGATTCCCGTAACATCGTAGGAAACCATCCCTCCTTTTTCTTTAGCGTTCTTCTGTCTCCAGATCTTCAGTTTGAAGTTCATGATATCCTGTTATTTATAGCTCCTCTGGGAGAGCTTGATCTCTTTGAATTGAAGGTCTTCTTTGTGCATGCCTGCGGCAATGTCGCGCCCTTTATATTCCCATGCGGCAACATAGGCGAAATGACTGTCGTCGCGAAGGGCTTCACCGTCGCTTGTCTGGTATTCTTCCCTGAAATGACCGCCGCACGATTCGCGCCGCTGCAGGGCATCCCGGACCATGAGCTCGCCAAGATCGATGAAATCCGCAACCCTGCATGCTTTCTCGAGTTCCGGGTTGTATTCGTCCATCGCTCCCGGTATTTTTACCCCTTTTGCGAAATCGTAGCGAAGTTCGTTAAGCAGGTACAGCGCTTCCGTAAGGCCGGCATCGTTTCGGGCCATGCCGCAATGTTCCCACATGATCTTGCCGAGATGCCGGTGGAAATGATCGACGGTCTCTTTTCCTCCATTGTTTTTCAGTTTGTTGAGGCGGTCGGAGACTTCGGAAGCCGCAACCTTGAACTCCGGAAGGTCATTATCGATACGCGGCGTATGAATTTCATTAGCCAGATAGTTGCCGATAGTGTAAGGCAGAACGAAATAACCGTCGGCAAGACCCTGCATGAGGGCCGATGCGCCGAGGCGGTTCGCTCCATGGTCTGAAAAATTGCACTCTCCGATGGCAAACAGACCTGGAATGGTGGTCATCAGCTCATAGTCAACCCAGAGGCCGCCCATTGTGTAATGCACCGCCGGGTAGATCATCATCGGTGTTTCATAGGGGCTGTCAGCCACGATCTGCTCATACATCTGGAACAGGTTGCCGTAAAGCGAATCGATCGTGTCGTGCCCTTTGCGCTTGATAGCATCGGCAAAATCGAGGAAGACTGCGAATCCGGTGCTGCCGACGCCGAATCCCGCATCGCAGCGTTCTTTCGCTGCACGGGAAGCGACGTCACGGGGCACGAGATTGCCGAAAGCCGGGTAACGGCGTTCCAGATAATAATCACGGTCCTCATCAGGAATATCGGACGGCTTTATTTCCTTGTTGCGCAGCCTTTCGACATCCTTCATTTTGGCCGGGACCCAGATTCTGCCGTCGTTTCGGAGGCTTTCGCTCATCAGGGTGAGTTTCGACTGATAATCTCCATGGACTGGAATGCAGGTCGGATGGATCTGGGTAAAGCAGGGATTGGCGAAAAAGGCGCCCTTCCTGTAGGCGCTCCATGCCGGAGTCACATTGGAGCCCATGGCATTGGTGGAAAGGAAAAAAACGTTGCCGTACCCACCGTTCGCAAGCACCACCGTATGTGCTGCATGGCGCTCGATTTCACCGGTGACGAGGTTTCTGGCAATGATGCCTCTGGCTTTGCCATCGACAATGACCATGTCGAGAACGTCCCGCCGGTTGAACAACTGAACCTTGCCTGCGGCAATCTGACGGCTGAGAGCTCCGTATGCTCCAAGCAGAAGCTGCTGCCCTGTCTGACCCCTCGCATAGAAGGTCCTCGACACCTGGGCACCGCCGAAAGAGCGGTTGGTGAGCAGGCCGCCGTATTCCCTTGCAAAAGGGACTCCCTGCGCGACGCACAGATCTATGATATTCGTGCTGACGTCAGCAAGGCGATAGACATTCGCTTCACGGGCACGGTAGTCGCCGCCCTTGATCGTATCGTAAAACAGCCGGTAAACGCTGTCACCGTCGTTCTGGTAATTCTTAGCAGCGTTGATTCCTCCCTGTGCGGCAATGCTGTGCGCACGGCGGGGAGTATCCTGATAGCAGAATACCTTAACATTGTAACCAAGCTCACCGAGAGACGCAGCTGCAGATGCTCCTGCAAGGCCGGTGCCGATCACGATGATATCAAGTTTTCTCTTGTTGTTCGGATTTACCAGTTTGCAGCCTGACTTGTAGGCTTTCCATTTTTCAGCCAACGGTCCTTCAGGAATCCTGGCATTGAGGCGTGTCATTGAAGCGGGTGATAAGGATTGTTTGCGGGAAAAATCACGGTTCTCATCAGTTGTGCTTATTTAAAAAAGCAGATATAGAGCGGCACGATACTGAAGCCTGCCGAGACAAGCACAGAATATGCCGATCCGATCACCTTCACTGCACCCATATAACGGCTGTGGTTCAGGCCGAGGGTCTGGAATGCGGACTGGAATGCGTGGTTCAGATGAAAACCGAGAAATATGAAACAGACGATGTAAATGCCTGAATACAAAGGGCTTGAAAACAGAACGAGGGAACGGCTATAGAAATCATGGCTCTCGATTCCCGGAGGAGGAGCGACAAGACCGATCTTGATGAAATAGAAATCGATGAAATGCAGGATGAGGAAGATGAGGACGATAATGCCGGTGTGAAACATGTACTTGGAAAGCAAGGACGTTTCAGACCTGTTTCCTATGACGTAAGAAATTTTTCTTGCGGAGCGGTTCTGACCGGAATTCAGAATACCGAAAATAATATGGATGAGAAAGCCCGAAAAAAGAACTGTCTCGGCAACCCTGATAAACGGATTTGTGCCCATGAACCGGGCAGCTGCCGTGAACGCCCTTCCTCCATCGTCTTTCAGAAGCATCAGGTTAATACCGAGATGCACACACAGGAACGAAACAAGAAAAAGGCCTGCCAGCGCCATGAGCACCTTCCTGGTGATGGATGAAAACAACATAGTGTTCATTCAATAGTTGATTCGATGTAAAAGAACAGCGGATTATCTCCTGAGTGCCAAAATGTAACGCTCCGTTACGGAACTTCCAATAAAAAAATCACGGATTTCCGTTTTCGTCAACAAGAGCCACCGCCCTGACCGGAACAGCTTCGGCCCCGGAAATTTTCAACGGAAAACAGCAGAACGTGAAATGACAGGAAAGCAGGACGGAAAGAGAACAAAGGTTTTCAACAATGATCAAACCTTTTTCAAGCAACAGGTTATGGACAGGATAACGATCATCCCCGGCCGCATCCGCAGAAATCATATCAAAGCCGATACCCTTGAGATTGAAACCGCAGAGCCATCTTGCCGCATCCGGGGATAGAACAGGATAATCCTCGAAATATCGGGCTGTGCCCCAGTAACTGCTCCAGCCGGAACAAAACAGCAGATATTCACATAAACGCAACTGCTCCTCGAACCTATGCAGAAAAGCCGCCGATATCGATTCTCCTGCTGCCATTCGAACATCAACGACACATCCTTTGCCATAAAAGCGCTCGATCGGAAAATCATCGAGGGAGCGGCCGTTTTCGATCATATGTGACGGCAGGTCGATGTGCGTACCCGTATGAGAAGAAAACGTGTAAAGCCGCTCGGCAAAACCGCCTTCCGCTATTGAAGACAGAGAACTAAACTCGGGTCCCGGAGTACCGGGATACCGGGGCATGTGCGGCTCGATTGACTGGTTCAGGTCAAGGATTCTCATGGAAAAGGTGTTTTTGGCTGGATAGAACCATGAATTATAGAGAATAACCGGCTGTCTTCATCTGTTCCCACAGTCCATGATGCTGCCGGAGCAGATACGCGCTCTTTTTCCCGCAGATATACCGCTTTCGACAAGAACAACAGAATCACGCTGACACAACATGACACACATACAGCGCCGTACCAACATGACACAATAATTGCCGAAAAATCAACACAAAAAGGGCCTATCTAATTACAGATAAACACTTTAAAGAAAAAATAACACAATTGTTCCATCTTTTCTGAATAACCCCCCGTAAAAACCGGTTTTCTCCTGCCGCGACAATGATACACGACTGTGACGAACTATTTCAGTGTTGATACATTCTGACACAAAGTTGCCGTCATAAATAAATGGATCATACTGACACAACAGCCTAAGGATCAAAGCCTGTAAATTATTACATAATAAACATATATATCGTTCGGCACGGTATTTGATGATCTTCTCCTGAAAACGAAAAACAGAGAAGCAACGGAGGGTCATCATGAAACACGCAACCTTAAAAAAACTGGCAACCGCAGCAGCAATCATCCTGTCAGTGTTCTCTCCTGCAAAGTCCCATGCATCGGTTGACTTGACTCCTGCAGCGACACTCAGCGAAGCGGAACAGGTTGCAAAGCAGTCTACCCTCTTCATAGCATACAACAACAGCCCTTACGGTGAAAGCATCTCTGAAACAGAGAGGCTCAACAGGCTGAACAGAATCAACAGCGAGATAAAGAGAGTCAGCGAAACCTACTCGATCTCCCTTCCTAAAGTTTCCCGCATGCATATAGTTGACAGCATCAGGGGCATGTACAACCCTTCAAGAGACGAGATAGTTTTCTCGACAAACAACATGGAACGCACCCTTCGCCACGAGTTCGCACATGTTATCGACGTCAGACTCGGGATCAACAACAGCGAATGGAAAGAACTGGTCAGGACAATGGAAAGCAAATATGATTTCGCACCGAGCGCATATGCAAGAAACAACGAATCCGAATACTGGGCAGAAACATTTGCGGTCTACACTTCTCCGAACTATGGAAAGACCATCAACAGGCTCCCGGCAGAACTTGAAAGCTTCGTCCAGAAAGTTATCGCAAGAATAAGCACCGTAAAGGTCATGACAGCATCGAGATAACATAAACTGAAAACCGGGACGGCCAGAGAGCCTAAGTGTCCTGGAAAAAAACCGGAAGGCCCTTGAGTTAAGGGGCCTTCCGGTTTTCATACAATAGTGAGAGAGGATGCAGAAAAATTTGTTTCGGAGGGGCCGGGATCAGTAGAACCATGTAAATCCGGCAACAATTGCATTCGAGTTGATTCCGATATTCGGTCGGTCCACAAGACCGGCATGGGAGATATGCCTGAAACGGTAGCCGGTATAAAAAGCATGATTTTCGGAGAGCTGGCATTGAATGCCGACACCGATCTGGTCAAGGAAGTTGAACCCTTTACCTCCCTGTTCAAAAGTATCAACGCTGAGGTACATCGGCCCGACGCTTCCTTCTATATAATAATCAACCGGTCCCGAAAGCTCGTGACGAAAGCGAAGGCCGACACTGCATCCGGTTTCGTAACCAGTCACCGGGTTGTCTATGAGGTTATAGAACGGTTCCAGGACAAGATGCATCGATTTGTTATGACTTTTGATGCCGAAGAGCGAGTTGCAGTTGAAACCCAGATGGATAAATGCAGGATAAACGGTCAGATTTCCGGTTTTCTGCTTCAATGCTCCCCAGACATACCCTGAACCGACTCCGATTTCATTGGAAGAAAAGGATGCGGCCTTTTCGCTCAGCGTTTGCCGGCCGGCTTCGTCAGCACGTGCAGACGCAGTAACGAAGGCCATTGAACAGAAAAGAAACAACGGATATGCAAAAGCTTTCATGCTGTATTTCATGTGTTAAAAAGTCTTTGTTGGCTTTGAAAAATGAAATCTAACAATCTGGAACTTGGAAAATAAATGGAAAAGGATCAACCCGTTTAAAAAAAATTAAAAAAATCAGTATTACCCGTTATTGCAGAGAACACTTATATGGTAAAAGTGATTATCTATGCTTATATCTGTTTTTCAAAGATTTCATGCACGGAGATTATTCCAGCCATGCGCAGATTTTTACTTGGAGGATGCATCCTCCTGCCGTTGATACTCTCATCCTGCTCAACAACAACACCGTTCACCACTACCGGACCGGAATCGATCGGGCTCTCTCCGGAAGAGGCATACAGGCTTGGCAAAATCAAAAACAACCCCTATGTCATCAACGGGAAAGTTTACGTTCCCATGGCATATGAAGAGGCGATCTCCTATGAAGAAACGGGAATAGCTTCATGGTACGGCCAGGAGACGCTCGATCAGCACAACGGACAGTCAACGGCCTACGGGGAGGTTTTCGATCCGTCAAAACCAAGTGCGGCGCATAAATACCTACCGTTGCCGGCCCTTGTGAAAGTCACCAATCTCGAGACAAACGCCTCCATTATCGTCAGGGTGAACGACCGGGGACCCTTCGTCGATAACCGGGTGATCGATCTGAGCGCAGAAGCGGCGAAAAGGCTGGGATTCTATGGAAAAGGAACGGCGCCTGTTAAAATCGAAGTGCTATCGAGATGAGGAAAAAGCCGGTAAAAAGCACACATGACCTTTACCGGCTTATCATAATAATTGATCCATCCTGGAACTCTTACTCTGTCAGTAATACAGAGTTCTTCAAGACGATCACTTCTTCATTACCGTAGCATCTTCCATGAACTTCTTCAGTCCTGCGTCAGTGAGCGGGTGGTTGACCAGCTGCTTGATGACGCTGAAAGGAATCGTTGCGATATCGGCTCCCATCATCGCGGATTCCACAACATGTTGCGGATGCCTGATGCTTGCAACGATGACCTCGGTCGGATATCCGTAATTTTCGTAGATGGTAACGATCTGTTCGACGAGGGCCATGCCTTCCGAGCTGATATCATCGAGCCTTCCAACGAACGGGCTGACATAATCGGCCCCCGCCTTGGCGGCGAGCAATGCCTGGTTCGGTGAGAATACCAGCGTGGCGTTGGTGCGGATGCCGTGATCTGAAAAATGCCTGACCGCCTTGAGCCCATCGAGCGTCAATGGACATTTTATGACGACATTCTCATGAATATCGGCAAGCTCTTCACCCTCCGCGATCATTTCGCCGGCGTTGAGACTGGTCACCTCGGCGCTGACCGGACCATCGACGATATCGCAGATCCTGGCGATATGGTCCTTGAAATCCTGATAGGTGAAGTTGGAAGGATCACTGACGATTTTGGCGATCAGCGATGGATTTGTCGTTACGCCGTCGAGCATTCCAAGCTCGGCAGCCGATCTTATTTCATCAAGATTTGCAGTATCGATAAAAAATTTCATGGTGGGTCCTTATGCGTTTACCTGTTGACGATCGAGCATTGCATTGAAATTCTTCGCCTGGCGGCCTTCCCAGTTTCGTTTGTGATAGGCATATCCGGCAATAAGCGGCATGGCGATCGTTGCTTCCGCAAAAACCATCTGCTCGTAAACCGTATCGACCTTGCCCCAAGAGCTGGCCTCCTTGAGTGTGGAACCGGAAAGCGCACCGTCGCGTTCATCGGCAACCGTGACCTGGACGGCATAGGTATGCATGGTGACATCTTCGTATCCGAGCACTTCGGCTGCGACAACGATATCCTGGGTGAAATTTTTCGGAACACCGCCGCCGATCATGAAAATACCGGTCTTGTCGTTCTCGATCTTGATCCTGGTAAGCTCACGGAAATCCTTTACGGAATCGATCGCAACATGCTTGTCCGGATTGTTCCACTGGTGGTGCACCAGCCCGAACCCTGCCGAACAGTCGGAAAATGCCGGGCAGAAAATGGGTACGCCCTTTTCATAGGCTTTGTAGACTATCGAATTTTTGTCAAGGTTGTTGGCTTCGATATACCTGGCCATCTCCACGATAAATTCGCGTGAAGAATAGGTGACGGGCTGCATGGAGTTAGCGATGATCGCCATGGTGTCGTCGCAGACACGAAGATCGTCCTCATCGATATAGGTGTCGTAGATACGGTCGATGTGCATCTCCCTGAGAATTGCATCATCGATGAACGGTGTTCCCTTGTAGTGACGGAAACCGAGCGCCTCGAAAAAGTCCTGGTCTACGATATTGGCCCCGGTCGAAACGATCGCATCGACCATATGATTGTCGATCATGTCGATGATGACCTGCTTCAGTCCAGCGCTGATCAGAGATCCCGCAAGAGTGAGAATGACGGCGCAATCCTTGTCCTGCTGCATGAGGTCAACAATTGAAGCGGCCCTTGCCAGGTTTCTCGCCTGGAAAGCGGTATCTCCCATCTGATCGATGAGCGGAACAATATTAAGCTGCTTGATATCAATATGCCTTACAGGCTCGCTCAGTAACTCTTCTTTTCTGACTCCTGATTCCATATAAGCTCCCGACCTGTTAGTAGTGAATTGTTTTGAAATAAAAAAAGAGAGTAAGCTTGCTATATCACACACTCAATTTACCGGATGCTGCTTCCTTCCGGACCTGACATGGTTGGGCAACTGAATGTTGTATAGGACTTACTCTCCTAATATAATGGGTTTCGAGTTCTTCTTTAACGAGAAATCGAAACAAGTGGCTTAATATAGCGGATTGAAAACAAAAAACAAATAAAAAGCCTTTTATCTTTCTGTCAACTGTTATAACTTCTTGAGCGCTTTTTAAACATGCACAGCACTTTTTTCTTAATCGATTATCACAACAAACCGGTCCTGCGTGAAAACGGCTATCCATGCCGCAAAAGGGTAAGACCAAACCACGATATGGGAACACTGCGAATTTTAAGCGGGATGCGGCCAACAGGAAAACTTCATCTCGGACATTATACCGGCGCCCTTGAAAACTGGGTTGAGCAACAGAACCTGCTTGATGAAAACGGTTCAAGGGTTTACCAAACCTGCTTTCTCATTGCCGACTACCATAACCTCACAACTTCGCTCGATACCGGAGAGATCTATACACATACGATCGATATGCTGATCGACTGGCTCGCCGCCGGGGTGGATCCTGAAAAAAGCCCGGTGTTCCGCCAGTCTCAGATAAAGGAACATGCTGAACTCTTCCTGATATTCTCGATGCTCATCACCTCTTCAAGGCTCGAAAGAAACCCGACCCTGAAAGAGCAGGTCCGCGACCTGAACATGGAATCGCTCGTTTACGGCCACCTTGGCTATCCGGTCCTTCAGGCGGCAGATATTCTGCTGTACAAAGGCAATGTGGTCCCGGTAGGTGAAGACCAGATCCCTCATGTGGAAATCACCAGAGAGATCGCGCGGAAATTCAACAACCACTATTCACATCCTGTGCTCGGCGAAGTCTTCCCGGAACCCGAACCGAAAATCACGAAATTCTCCCGGCTGGTGGGTCTTGACGGCAAAGCCAAGATGTCGAAGTCTCTCGGCAACACCATTTTCCTTTCCGATACTCCCGACGAGATACTGAAAAAAATGAGGAACGCCGTTACCGACACACAGAAGATCAGGAAAAACGACCCGGGGCGCCCGGAAGTCTGCACGGTGTTCAGCTACCACGAGAAATTCACCGGCGGGGAAGAGCTCGCAGGTATTGAAGCGGGATGCCGCTCGGGTTCGCTCGGCTGTGTGGACTGCAAGAAGCTCTGTGCAGAAAATATATCGAAGGAACTGGCCCCACTGATCGAAAAAAGGCGTTATTACGAATCAAACCTCGATCTCGTCAAAAACATCCTGATCGAAGGCGAAAACAAGGCCCGGGAGATTGCCGGACATACGATGCAGGAAGTCAGGACCGCAATGCAGCTTGGAGAAACAACGTTCAGCAGGAATTTTTAGAACCTATGCAGCAGGAACGCAGATACGCCTTTATTTTCGACATGGACGGGGTGCTGACAGACAACATGAGGTTCCACGCCGAATCATGGGTCGAACTGTTCAGGGACTTCGGCCTCGAAGGGATGGATGCCGAAAGGTACCTGGTAGAAACAGCCGGTATGAGGGGCCTCGATGTGCTTCGTTACTTCCTCGACCCGAACATCAGCCACACTGAAGCCGAACGACTTACCGATTTCAAGGATTTCCTCTACAGGGTCATGTCCCGTGACCGGATAAAACCGATGCCCGGCCTCGGAGCATTCCTCGATACCTCGGCATACACGCAGATCAGGCTCGCTCTCGGTACCGGGTCCGGTCCGACCAATATCAGATACGTTCTCGGTCTCCTGAACCTCTCGAATGCCTTCGACGCTGTCGTGAGCGCATACGATGTCGAGAATGGCAAACCTCATCCGGACATTTTTCTCCGCGCCGCCGAGCTGCTCGAAGTCAATCCTGCGGGCTGTATCGTTTTCGAGGATGCGCTCCCCGGAATCGAGGCTGCAAGGAATGCCGGCATGCAGTGCGTAGCCGTCACGACGACAAACAAGGCCGCAGCTTTTGAGGGATTCGACAATGTTCTTCAGGTTATCGACGATTTTACGCAGCTTGCGCCGGGCGATCTCATCGAGAAACTCTCGGCGAAGCACTCATCAATGACCCTTTTATAAACATCAATAAATAAATGAAAGATTTTCTTTACAACGCCTTAGAAAAAGCTCTTGAAGCAAAAGGCATAGAGCCAAATAAGACATTTCAGATTGAAACGCCTACAAATAAAAATTTTGGCAATTATTCAGCAAACACTGCGTTAATATTTGCCAAATCATGTGATACCAACCCACGTATTTTAGCTGAAGAAATAATTCAAAAACTTGAAGTCCCTCAGGCAGAAAAAATTGAAGTAGCTGGACCTGGGTTCATTAACTTTTTCCTCTCTTCAAACTGCATAATGGAGTCTGTAGAAAAGATTCTTAAGGAAGGAGACCATTATGGCAAAGGCACTGAGGGAATGGGCAAAACCGCCATCGTCGAGTATGTCAGCGCCAATCCAACGGGACCGCTCACGATCGGCAGAGGAAGAGGCGGGGTGCTCGGTGACTGCATTGCCAATCTTCTCGATGCCCAGGGGTACAGCGTTACCCGTGAATATTACTACAACGATGCTGGGAAGCAGATGAAGATTCTCGCTGAATCCGTCCGATTCCGCTACCTCCAGCTCTGCGGTCAGGATATCGTTTTCCCGGAATCGCACTACCAGGGTGATTATATCAGGGATATTGCCGAAGTGCTCTTCATGGAACACAGTTCCGGACTTGTCGAGACCGCTGAACTTGAAATTTTCAAGGAAGCTGCCGAAACAATAATTTTCAGTTCAATAAGGAAAACCCTCGAACGGCTTGGCATTCTCCATGACTCTTTTTTCAACGAGCATACGCTGTATATCGCTTCGAACGACGGTGTCTCGCCCAACCAGGGGGTGATCGACGCGCTCCGTTCAAAAGGATTCATCGGTGAATATGACGGCGCCACATGGTTTATGACCACAAAACTCGGGCAGGAAAAAGACAAGGTCCTTATAAAATCATCGGGCGAGCCCAGTTACAGGCTTCCCGACATAGCCTATCATATTACCAAGTTTGACCGTAACTTCGACAGGATGGTCAATGTTTTCGGTGCTGACCATATCGACGAGTATCCCGATGTACTGGAAGCACTGAACATTCTCGGTTACGAAACCGACCGTATCGATATCGCGATCAACCAGTTTGTAACGACCACGGTTGACGGGCAGACCCTGAAAATGTCGACCCGAAAAGGCAATGCCGACCTGCTCGACGACCTGATAGAGGATGTCGGCCCCGATGCCACCCGTCTGTTCTTCATTATGCGAAGCAAGGATTCACACCTGAATTTCGATGTGGAACTTGCCAAAAAGCAATCCAAGGACAATCCGGTCTTTTATCTGCAGTATGCCCATGCGAGAATCTGCAGCCTTCTGAGGATGGCAAAACAGGAAACGGGTTTCGACCCTGAATCCGATACGGATTATCATGTGATGCAGCAGCTCCTGTCTCCTTCGGAAATCCAGCTTGGGTTCGCCCTGCTCGAATATCCTCACTGGATAAAGACCAGCCTGCGGCTGCTCGAACCACAGAAGATGGTTGAGTACCTGCATACTCTTGCGGAGCAGTATCACCGGTTTTACCAGGAATGTCCGATTATCAAGGCCGAACCGGAAATTTCAAAAGCAAGGCTCATGCTGTCGGTGGCGACGAGGCAGGTTTTGCGCAACGGCTTCAAGGTGCTCGGTATATCAGCCCCTGAATCGATGTGATGACGTCTTTATTTCCTGTAGAGACCCTGTTCGGTGATATATCGGCGGACTGAAGGAGGAACGAGGTTTTCAATAGACCGTCCGGTTGCCGCAAGCTCCCTGATATCCGTTGATGAAACAGGATAACTGAAATCGATGAATGTCACATTTTCCGGCAGATCCTTCCATTCATCCGTTGCTGCAGTCAAGTACTCTTTTTCAGTTGTCATCCTTCTGAAAACAGCTATCCGGCATAATGAACAGAGCTTTTCATGCTCTTTCCAGAGAGGAAATTCCCTGAAACTGTCTTCGCCGAGCAGAAGAGTGATTCCGGCTTTAGGATAAAGATTTTTGATATAATGCAGAAGATCGACCGTGTATGATGGCTGACGCTTCTCGAGCTCCCATCCGCTCACTTCGCACGTTGTACCGGTAAGATTTATTTCAGCGGCGAAAAGCTCAGCCATATGCTTTCGTTGCGAATCGGAAGCACCCCTTGTCTGTTTGAGGGGATTGTTGGATACGGAAATAACGATGCGGTCGATGGCAAGAAGCTCTCTGGCGAAAAGACAGAGAGCGAGATGACCATTATGCGGGGGATCGAATGTTCCGCCGAAAACCGCCAGATGCACTGTCAGAAAGGATTAGCTGTTCTTCAGATTCTGGGAAATTTTCTCCCTGATGCCCTGCATCTGTTTCTGTTTTTCCGGATAAATCTGAAGGTACAGATCAAGGGCCTGACTGGCATCGAACCATTTCTTGCGTTTTACCAGCATATCGATTTTCCCTGTCCAGGCCTGCTGAATAAAGCTTGAATCCGGATAACGCCGTATGATTTCATCATAGTAGATTCCTGCAGCTCTGTACTTTTTAAGCTGAACATAGTTCTTTGCTATAAAAAACGAATGTTTGGCAAGCTTTTCTTTCAGAACCGGAATAGCTTTTGCCGCATACCGCAACGTATCGATCTTTCCAAACTGTGCTTTTGTCGATTCATAACTTTCCCTGTAGGATGGATTGTCCGGATTGACCTTCATTAACTGCCGGTAGGTCTCGAGGTCATTTGTAATCTTTGCTGAATCGGCCTCAGGATAAAGCTCCAGAAAGAGGGAAAACTGTTCGATTGCCTTGACGGAATGCTGCTGGTCGAGTTCAAACTGGGGTGAAAGCTTTTCATAGGATTTTGCGAGCATGAACTGGGCGGCCTTTGCATACCTTGATGAAGGAACCTGTTTGAGAAGACGGGAATAGGAGTCAGCTGCGAGCAGATACTGTTTGTCATTATAATAAGACTGCGCAAGCAGGAACAGCACATCACCTTCAAGAGCTGTCGCCCTTGATGTAAAAATCAGCGACTCGAGCTTGAGAGCTGCTTCATCGTATTTTCTTTTATCATAAAGAGTCTGTGCCTTAGCAAAATCTTCCTTGACTTTTGATGAGGCAGAACCTGCAGGCTTCGTTGAGGAACATCCTGAAATTGTCAGTATACCTATGACAAAAAGTGCCAGTACCGGACGTGCAAACATTCTTACACCAGACATAGAAAATACTCCCTTATCCTTTTTTAAAAAAATATTCAGCTAACAGATCGACATACATAGACTCACGCCCCATCAGGAGAATGCATCTATACGCTATCCCCGATCAATCCGGAAAATTCCGGAGGCCGATTTCGTAACCGGATTTATACTGTCCTCGCAACGTCCACATGTTGAGATATCGAATATCCTGTACAATGCATAGAATTACGGCGAGTTATGGATAACTGTCAACACTAAAATACTATATCTTTCAATATTACTATCTCTTTTACTGAGAAGCAAAAATGAATGCTTTTTTCTTCCATCGATCTCTTCCTGTTCGATTTTCCTGATTTCCGTACATTTCAATCAAAAGATAAATAACCGGAATATTCATCCGGATTGCAGTCTCGATGATTATGCGTGATGTTCGAACCGGAAAATATATGGAAGGAATAAATGCAGGTTTGAAACAAAAACCGGATTCTATCATAAGGCTGGGAGCATGTGGAGCTTAGGGGAGTCGAACCCCTGACCTTCTCATTGCGAACGAGACGCTCTACCAACTGAGCTAAAGCCCCATCCAGTTTATCCGAATTTCATAATCACCCGAAAAGAACTTTATTTATGAAATTGCAAAAAAAATAGCCTGCGATCAAGCAGGCTATGGTAAAATAAATCGGGAAACAGATTTACAAAGCTATTTCCGATACGAGAGTTTCCTTGAGCTTGAGAAGCTGGTGGCTGATGCTTCCGTCATAGATGGTATCCCCGATCTTGACGGAGACTCCACCAAGAAGTTTTTCATCGAGGGACATCCTGGCTCGTACTTTTTTACCCGTTGAAACAGAAAGTTTTTCTATAAGCTGTTCAACCTGCTGATCGGATAGTTTCACTGCGCTTGTAACATCGACATTGATCACACCTCTCTTTTCATCGAGAAGTTCCTGAAACTCAGCGATGATTTCAGGCAACAATCCGGCACGTTTCTTCTTCGCGATAAGGCTTAAAAAAAGCAGCATTTTTTCACCGACGGAATCCCTGAAAACAGCTTCAAGAATATGAATTTTCTTATCGCCTTTAATAAGAGGGCTTCTCAGTGCGTGAACAAGATCCCGGGAGCTCTCAAGAGTCTCACCGATAATTTTAAGCTCATCGACAATCTGATCAAGAAACCCGCCAGCTTGAGCTGCAGACATAAGTGCTGTAGCATATCGACGGCTTGCAATTACACTTGACATGTCGTGCGGTTTCAGTTACGTTTTGTTGAAAGATCCTGTATCATGCTGTCAACGATCTTTTTCTGAAGATCAGCATCAAGGGTTGTTTTAATTATTTTTTCAGCGCCCTTGACAGCAAGATCGGCCACCTCGTTTCTCAGGACATCGAGTGCGCGGCGTTTTTCCTGCTCGATTTCATCTTTCGCATTTGAAATCATTTTTTTCGATTCTGCCTGGGCCTTCTCGGAAATATCGGCACGAAGCTTGTCAGCGTATTCCTTTCCTTCACGGATAATCCTGTCAGCTTCGGCATCGGCTTTTGCAAGCGTATCCCTGTTTTTCTTCAGAATCGCCTCAGCCTCTTCCTTGGCTTTGTGTGCACGATCGATGGAAGACTGAATTCCTTTCTCACGCTCATCGAGAGCTGAAATAATAGGGCCCCATGCAATCTTTTTAAGAATGATCAGCACAATCACGAATGTAATTGCAGTCCAGAAGATAAGACCGGGATTCGGGCTCAGGAGACTGCCGGCAAGAAGTATGTTTCCCGACGTAAGCATGAACAATTTTTCCTTTAACGTGTTAATAAAGCCCGATTGCAGTCTGCCGAAACATCTGCAATCGGGATTTCTCCGGTATCAAGCAGAGGCTTTCCCTCCGATTACTTAAGAGCGAGAAGCACGCAGATAACTTCGCCGAACAGAGCAACACCTTCAATAAGAGCTGCTGCGATAATCATGGTTGTACGGATATCAGCGGTAGCTTCCGGCTGACGAGCAACGCCTTCGGCTGCTGAAGCAGCAACATTACCAATACCGAGGCCAGCACCGATAACAGCAAGACCTGCGCCAATACCTGCTCCTAAAAATCCCAAACCTTCCATATTTAAATTACCTCCGTTTATTTGTTGTAAGTTTTTTGCTAATTCACTTAGCGTTTTAAAACAAGTTAAGAAAAACCAAGACCGCCTGACCGCCTCACATCAATGGTGAGCTGCTCCAGCTTCATGCTCTTCATGTCCTTCGTGAGCTGATGCAAGACCGATGAACAGCGCCGAAAGCATGGTGAAAATGAAGGCCTGAAGAAATGCCACGAACAACTCGAGCAGGTAGATGAAAATAGAGAACGGGACCGACATCACTACCGCAACAATATAGCTTTTTAAAATAAAGCTGATAAAAATAAGGCTGAGAATCACGATGTGCCCGGCCGTCATGTTCGCGAACAACCGGATGGTGAGAGCGACAGGCTTTGTGAACAGTCCGATGAACTCGATCGGAATCATGATGATCCATAGTGCAGGGTGCGTACCGCCGGTCAGATGGGCCAGATACCCCTTGATGCCATGGGCTTTCAATGCTGCAACCTGGGTAATGAAGAAAGTGAATGTCGCCAGCGTAAGGGTCACGTTGATGTTGCCGGTAGCTGTCGAACCGTAGGGGACAAGACCGAGAAGGTTACAGAGCAGAATGAAAAAGAATACCGTCAGGAGATAATCGAGATACTTTGCATAATCCTTTCCGATATTGGCTTTTGCGACATCCACCCGGATAAACTCGACCAGGGCTTCCAGTGCATTTGTAAGCCCTTTCGGAGCCTGACGAGCGGTCATTTTTTTGTATTTTCCGCCTGCGAGTGCAAAAAGGGCGATAAGTATGGCTGAAACAACCCAGAGCATGACGACATGCTTGGTGATCGAAAGATCGAAACCACCGACGACAATTTTCGGAAGTTCTATTTCACCGAAAGGCTCGAATGCAAGGATATGATTGTCGAGAATGTGATGCATGATGACATCGCCGGCCTTTTCCTCTCCTTCGGCACCTTCCGCCGGTGCTGCAGCGGTTTGCGGAGCGGTCACCTCGGTCTTCGGGGACTGGGAAGCTGCTGGTGTTTCAGGAGTAGATGCGAGGGTAAAGCTGTTGATACTCAGCAGAAGTGGAACGATAAGCGCGATAACCTTGAGAATAGTGTTCGCCTTGATAGCTTTAACCCGTTTCATGCAGCGTTTTTTTTCTGTTTATTTTTCTTCTGATACCCGAGAATCTCGACGATTACATAAATACAATAAAATGCAAAGAGGGAGTAAATAAAATCATTGGTATCAACCATTTTTCCGATCAGGACGACGGCGACAGCCGTCATCAGAATCAGCATCCGTATGACAAGCCCACCGAAAACGACTTTAGTGAAAAGCGATGACTCTTTTTCAAAAGCGTACTCAAAGAGCAAATACCCTACGACCGCGTTGATGACAACCATTATCCATGCGAGAAACACCGCTGAATAATGAACATTGCCTGAACCAAGACCAAAAAGAATAACTCCCCATAAAATGACTGACAAGATACATAACTTTAATAAAAAGTCAAACAATGGCTTCATATAACCCTTTCCAATCTTGATTATCGATGAATTGAGTATGAATGTACTATTTTTTTTTATTTGCCTGTCGCAGAACCTTCATAAGAACAAGCACCATCCCCGTCATTCCCAGGGCCACCCCGACAAGCAGCATCAGGGGTGATGTCCCCAGCTTTCCATCCGCCCAGTAACCGAGAAATACAAAAAAAGCGAAGCTTGCCGCAATCTGCACACCCATGCCCAGATAATCAGAAAGCGCCCTTGCAGAGCGGCCGAACTGATCGGGAAACCTTTCTTCACCGGCTTTCTTCAATGCTCATGGTCCATATTTGCGTTTTTTCAGAAGTCATTACGTCAAATCAACAATTAACCTGATTTCCATGCCGGTCTGAATTAAACCTGAATATACGGCTCTTCACCAAATGTTGAGCCTTCGCCGCTTCAACTCGTCATGAAAAATCATGTTGTAATGATATTTTTTCTTTCATTCAGAATAAAATACCAAAACCGTTAATCGGAAATCAATGGCCGTAACTCTATCGACTGACCACTTGCCATCACCAGTGTATATCGTCCCTGACTGTTTTCGCGACAAAACTGATCTTCTGGCCCTGCAAAGCACAAGACTAGGCGGCGTCAGCGAAGGACCTTATTCGTCTCTCAACCTGGGAGGAAATACCGGAGATCTCCCTGAAAAGATTCAGAAAAACATACTCCTGCTCTGCTCCGCAGCAGGAATTGGCAGCAACAGGTTGGTCAGCAGCAACCAGGTACACGGCACCGGGATCCTTTATGCTGAAGAACCGGGACATCATGACGGTTACGACGCATTTGTCACCGACAAGCCCGATCTCTTCCTTTGCATTTTTACGGCGGACTGTTACCCTGTAATGATATATGACCGGAGACACAGGGCAGTCGGAGCTGCCCATGCCGGATGGAAAGGAACCGCCAGTGAAATCGTGATGAAAACGGTTGCTGAAATGGGCGCCCGTTTCAACACGGAAGCTTCAGATTGCCTCGCATATATCGGAGCGGGCATTTCTGCAGCGGCTTATGAAGTCGGAAGGGACGTTTGTGAGTTGTTTCCGGAAGAATTCTGCATGACGAAGATCTTGACGGAGGGAGGCCGGAAATATTTTCTCGATCTTGGGAAAGCAAACCGCAGGCAGCTGCTCAATTCAGGAATTCCAGCTGAAAATATAGAATGCTCACCTTTCTGCTCTTTTATCGACAGGGAGATGTTTTATTCCTACCGCCGTGACAATGGCATGACCGGACGCATGGTCAGCCTGATTGGAATGAGAACCCTCGGATAACCCGTTTTACCGCAACAGGAAATGTATGAATATCTCTACAGATCCTGTTGCCCGATACCGGAACAATTGTTCATTCAACAGCTGCCTTTGCCGTAAGAACCATATGCTTCATGGGCTTTCCGGGATATTTCCTCCCTGAAATCCGGATGAGCGATACCGGCAAGCGCTTCGGCACGCTGCCTCAGATTTTTCCCGTAGAGATTGACGATACCATATTCGGTAACAACGTAGTGGACATGGGCCCTTGTGGTGACGACACCGGCTCCGGGCTTGAGCTGCGGAACAATACGCGACATGCCTCCTTTTGATATGGACGGCAATGCGATGATCGGCTTGCCTCCCTGAGAAAGTGCCGCGCCGCGGATAAAATCCATCTGTCCGCCGACACCGGAATAATATTTCTGCCCTATCGAATCCGCACACACCTGGCCGCTCATATCTATTTCAAGAGCGCTGTTTATTGCTGTTACCTTGGGATTTTTCCTGATCTGGACGGTATCGTTCACATAATCGGAAGGCAGCATTTCAACCAGCGGGTTATCATCGACAAAATCATACAAGCGGCGGCTGCCCACAAGAAAACTGGCGACGATGATCTCCCGGTTTATTTTCTTTTTGCTGCCGTTGATCACTCCTTTTTCAACGAGCTCTATTACTCCGTCGGAAAACATTTCCGAGTGAATACCGAGATCCCTGTGTCCGCCGAGCGCGGCAAGCGTCGCATCGGGTATCGCACCGATGCCCATCTGAAGCGTTGCACCGTCCTCGACGATCGATGCGATATGCTGCCCGATACGGATTTCGATATCGGTCAGCTCGTGCTTCGGATGTTCAGGAAGCGGATCGTCGACATTGACCATTGCATGGATCTTGCTTATATGCAGCAATCCTTCCCCATGGGTCCGCGGCATATGGGGATTGACCTGCGCAATGACCAGCTTTGCCGCATGGACTGCTGCAAGACTGGCATCTACCGATACTCCGAGGGAACAGTAACCATGATGATCGGGGGGAGATACATGGACAAGGGCTACATCGAGGGGAAGAATATTATTGTAGAACAGTGACGGGACTTCGCTGAGGAATACCGGAATTGCATCTCCATTTCCCTGCTGAATGCATTGTCGGACATTTTTTCCGACAAACAGAGCGTTCATCCTGAAGCTCTCGCGATATTCCGGCTTCGTATAGGGTGCGTGACCCTCCGTGTGAAGACTCACGATTTCAACATTTTTCAACTCGGGGGCCCTTTCTACCATAGCATTGATCAACTGTTGAGGTACCGCCGCCGCTGTATGTAAAAAAACCCTGTCACCTGATTTTATTTTTGAGACCGCACTTTCTGCGGTAATTGAACGATAATGCATGATCAAATTGTTAATTATTCAATATTACAGTATCAGCTTCCGCTGTTTTTCCGTCGCAGATAGGCCGGAGTCCCGCTCAAACCTTTCTGAATTCTGTCCTCATGCTCAGCAGCACTTCCGGATATCGGCTGGTTCTGATCGGACTCAATGCCAGACCTTCCCGACCTGCCTGCTTCACCCGGGTTATTTATTGTGATATTCCTCCTGATATAGGCCGGAATGCGGAAATCTTCCTCCTGACGTTCGGGTCCGGAGGAAAGGCCTTGCCGGAAAGAAGGCTGCTGCTGAGCGATCCTGTTTCCCCTTGCTTCCGGAGTGGAAGTGCTGACCGGAGTTTCCTTCGGCTCCTCATATTCCTTTCGTTTGAACCCAGTCACGATAACCGTCACCCTGATCTCTCCCGAAACATGAGGTTCATCGACATAACCATTGATGATCTTCGCTTCGCTCCCGACCTGCTCCTCTATGTAGTTCATGGCATCGGACATATCCCGCATGGTGACTTCGCCGGTTATATTCACCAGAACACCTTTGGCGCCGAACACCGACACCCCTTCGAGAAGGGGACTGTTCAGGGCATCGCTCGATGCCTTGAGAGCCCTGCGTTCACCAGAAGCCGCAGCGGAACCCATTACCGCATCACCTGCTCCGGACATGATGCTGCGGACATCGGCAAAATCGACATTGACATGTCCGTGGCGCGTGATGATGTCCGCAATTCCTTTTGCTGCCCTGTAAAGGACATCATTGGCCATATTGAAAGCTTCGGTGGCACTTACCCCTTCCTCTGCAAGGCTGAGAATCTTTTCGTTTTCGACGATGATGAGCGTATCGATAAATTTGCGCAGTTCGGCAATACCTCCGTCGGCAATCCGTGCTTTCACCTGACCTTCGAAATTGAAAGGCCTTGTTACCACTCCTATCGTGAGAATTCCCATATTCCTCGCGATAGAGGCGACAACCGGGGCCGCACCGGTACCGGTTCCCTTGCCCATGCCGGCGGCAATGAAAACGAGGTCTGCGCCTTTCAGCTGTGCAGCGATAATTTCACGGTCATCTTCGGCAGCCTGACGACCTTTTGCGGGATCGGCTCCTGCGCCAAGCCCATTCGTAGCCTTCCTGCCGATCTGGACCCTTATGGGGGCTCTCGAATTGAGAAGCGCCTGGCGATCGGTGTTGAACACGATATATTCAACGCCGCTTATCTTCCTGTCGATCATATTGTTGACCGCATTGCCGCCGCAGCCGCCCACACCGACGATTTTTATGGAAACGCCCTTGCCTTGCTCACTGTCAAACAGGTCGGGTTCCAGCTCAAATGCCATAAATCAGTTCTCCGCGTTAATACACTCTTTTTGTGCCCTTGTCATAGCTGCTCCCAGAATTTTTTCAGCTTGTCGACAATTTTTTTTCCGGCAGGGTTCTGCTCCGATGCAGCAGGGTCTTCCTTCGTCTCTTTTACTGCATCCACGGCTGGTGCTTCGGAAGCGTAAACAAACGGACGGTCGCCGGTAAGATTGTTCTTGAAGGCATGTGCGACAAGTCCCATAACCGTAGCATACATCGGATTGTTGACGGAATCCTTGATCCCCCCTGAAACACCCTCCGGATATCCGATACGAACATCGAGACCTAAAATATCATGAGCAAGTTCTTCGGTTCCGGGAAGAAGCGATCCTCCACCGGTAATTATTGCTCCTGCATTGAGGTATTCATAATAACCTGAACGTTTGATGGCATCACGAACAAGCTCGAAAATTTCCATCATCCGGGCTTCGATGATCATGGTCAGCGAACTTTTGGGAAAAGTCTTCTGCGGCCGGCCTTCAATTCCTTCGACAAGCAGTTCCTCATTATCTTTACTGACACTGGTGTAAGCGCAACCATGGCTTATTTTCAATTCTTCTGCAACTTCATACAGCGCTTTCACTCCATGGGCAATATCGTGTGTGACATCGTTCGAAGCAACTTTGATAACCTCGGAATACCGGATCGCCCCTTCGACGTAGATAGCCACTTCCGTAGTTCCTCCGCCGATATCAATAACGACTACACCGCTTTTCTTTTCCCGTTCTTTCATGACCGCCATTCCGGATGCCACCGGTTCAAAGGTGATTGCATTGATTTCCAGTCCGGCTTTTTCGACGCACTGCTTGATGTTCCGGATTTTTGTCCTCAGGCCGACAACGATATAGGCGCTGCCGCGCATGGTTGTTCCGGCCATGCCGATCGGATCGAGGAGACCTTCCTGATCGTCGACAATAAACTCCTGGGGAATGACATGAATAATTTCATGATCGATATCGAGATACCGGATATTGGTCTTTGCCTTTTCCAGAAAACGTTTAACATCGGATTCATTGACAATACCGGTCTGATTGATGCTGATTTCGGAATTGCTGTGAATGCAATGCACATGTGCTCCTGAAATCCCGACATTAACATCCTGGATGCGAATGGACGACTCCCTTTCCGCATCGGCAACGGCCGCCTTGATAGCGTCCACAGTCTTGTTGATATTGACAACTGTCGCCCGCTGCAGTCCATCGGAATTGGAACGCCCTTTACCAAGCACGTTGAGTTTTCCAAGTTCGTCCTTCTCGGCCACTACAACGCACACCTTGGTCGTACCAATATCAAGACCGACAGCTATGTTGCTTTTCAGCATTGTATTCTTTTCTATCATGATTTTCACAGTGAAACATCCTGTGGAGCCTTCAGGGACAAGGAATCCCTGGTAAAAATCCTGTCCTTGAACCTCAGATCCACAGTTTCATAAACATCAAAACCCTTCTTGGATACAACCTTTTGCCAGAATATCTCGAATTTTTTCAACTTTTCCTTGAAGTTACCGTCATTACCGACAATAAAGCGGGTAGGGGTCTGCATCGTCAGGCAATAGGTCTTATTGTTCGATTCCAGATGAACTTCCCGTATAAGCATCTTCGCATATTCGCTTTCGGAAAGGGCTCCGGCTATCCGTAAAAGCAGATCCGCTTCCTGCCCCGACATCTGCAGCAATCCATTGGGCTGAGCTTTCGGCCGACTGATTCCGGATACCAGGGGCAATCGCTGAAAACGGGTTTCGACCACACTGTTCAGGGGAAGAATGAATCCTTCACGGTCAACAATCATCTGCTTCCCGGCGACAACTGTTTGCGCGAGCGGTATCCGTTCTGCAACCCCTATACGGACCAGGCCGTTCATCTCCTTTATGATAATGACGTCCTTGATATAAGGAAACTTCAGCACCCTTTGCCTGAGGTCACCGGCGTCAAGCGAATCCAGGTTTCTGCCGTGATACAGCTTCAGAATGTCTGCAAGCTCTCTCGTCGAGACAATCGAGTTCCCGTCAAAAACATATTTTCTGACATCGACATCTTTTTTCCACTTCCCTGCATAAAAAGCCAGCCCTCCGAATGCCCCGATAACAACCAGAAAGACAAGGAAAAGCAATTGCCACCCTCCGGACCTTTCCGGAACAAATGGCTCAGGATACCCCTCTTCCGGCAGCTCTTCGCTCGAACCCTGTTCATCAGGGAAGGGAAGCGGTTCCTGCTTGCGAATGTATTCGAAATCGGGCATGTGTGAAGCTTTTTCAAATACTTACCTTATCCCGTTCCTGTTGATCCGGGGCGGCGATCCTGCGCTGGAGCATGTCATGCCGGATCGTTACCCTGTTAATTTTCCTCTTTTTGCCCGTCATCAGATCCTCCGCAATAACCGGCAACTTTCGTTGCAAGATGAGTGACATCCCCGGCACCCATAAAAAGCAGCATGTTTCCGTTCACGCAAAGCGAACTGACCTTCGAAAACAGTTGCTCCCTGTCGGGAATAAATTCAACCTGTTTACCGCCGGCTTTCCTTACAGCAGCAGCAACAAGCTCTCCGTTCACACCGGGAAAATCATCTGCTTTTTCTCGGGAAGGATAGATGTCGGCGATGTAAACGATATCCGCCCTTGACAGGGCCCAACCATACTCATCGGAAAACTCCCTGGTTCGTGAAAAAAGATGGGGCTGAAAAACCGCGACAACCTTAGAATCATTCCACCCGCTTTTGGCGGCTTTGACCGTTGCCTTTACTTCCGAAGGGTGGTGGGCATAATCATCAACAACCATAAGGCCCTGCCCATTGTCGAATTTGACCTGGAACCGTCTTCTCATTCCGGTATACCTTCCAAGCCCTGCAATCAGTTTTTCCGGTTCTATGCCAAGCTCAAGTCCTGTTGAAAATGCCGCCAGGGCATTGAGCACATTGTGTCGTCCCGGAACATTGAGGCGGACATCCGGGTAACGGCGCCCGAACGCCTCGATGGTAAAGACGCCGCTCTGTTTTTCAAGAACGATATCAGCAGCCATGACGTCAGCCGGTTCCTCGATGCCGAACGATGTATAATGACGGTTGAGAGACGGGATAACCTTCCGGATTTCCGGCCAGTCGACACAGCAGATCACTCGTCCGTAGAACGGTACCTTGTTGGCGAACTCGATGAATGACTTTTTCAGTTCTTCGAGCGTTCCATAGGTGTCCATATGCTCGGATTCCAGGCTGTTCAGCACGGCAATGGTCGGCGTCAGTTTTAAAAATGCGCGGTCATACTCGTCGGCCTCGATAACCATATATTTTCCTTCACCTACCACCGTGCTCCCCTTGAGGTAGTCCGAAATGCCTCCGATCATGACCGTCGGCTGCTCTCCTGATTCGATAAGCATGGTGGCGATCATGGCGGTAGTCGTGGTCTTGCCATGGGTGCCGGCCACACAGATACCGTATTTGTAACGCATGAGTTCGCCAAGCATTTCGTCCCTTTTGATGACGGGAATGCCTGCTTTTTCAGCGGCAATGATCTCAACGTTTTCATGAGGCCTTACGGCCGATGAATACACAACGACATCACATTCATCAACCTGTTCGGCACGGTGTCCATTGTAGATAACCGCACCGCGTTCCGTCAGCTTTTCGGTTACCTCGCCCGATGAAAGATCGGAGCCTGTTACCCTGAAACCTGACGTGAGCAGCAATTCCGCAATGGCACTCATTCCTGCCCCGCCAATACCTACGATGTGAACACTCTGTGTCTTTCCAAGTTCCATGAAAAACTCTTTTTTAATTTTTTTTAGCAAGTGCGATAATCCTGAGGGCAAGATGATGTGCGGCATCGGGATATGCCAGTTTGCGCGAAGCCTGGCCCATAGCTTCCAGCTTCGCACTATCATTCAGCAATGCAAGTATTTTTTTCCCGGAACCCGTTTCCCCGAGTTTCCTGTCTTCCATCACTATCGCCGCTCCGTTTCCGGCAAGCGCTTCAGCATTATGGCGCTGATGATCACCGGTCGCATGCGGAAAAGGCACCAGCACCGATGCTTTGCCAAGATTTGTCAGCTCGGCGATGGTTGATGCCCCGGCCCGGCACAGCACAAGATCGGCAGCGCTGTAAGCGCTTCCCATATCTTCAATATATGGTGCAACCCAGAGACGGGATGAGTGCGCTATCTTGCTTTTTATGCGTTCATAATCGAGCTTTCCCGTCTGCCAGACAAGGTTTGCCGATGCCGTCAAATCGTCAAGCATCGAAAGCACTGCATTGTTGATGGAACGGGCACCGAGGCTCCCACCGAAAACGAGAAGTGTGGGAAGATCCTCCTGTAAACCGAAACGCGCCCTTGCTCTCGCTGGAGATAGCGTTTCAAAGGAACGGACAGGGTTGCCGGATACAAAAACCCTTTCGGATTTTGCAAGATAAAGGCGGGCTTCTTCAAACGAGAGATGCACTTCGCTTGCCATGCGGGAAAGCAGTTTCGTCGTTACACCGGGAAATGCGTTCTGCTCCTGGATCAGTGTTTTTTTCCCCATGAGCTGTGCCGCGAAAAGCAGGGGAGCACTGACAAACCCGCCGGTGCCGACAACTACATCGGGTTTTTCCCTGGCGACAAGAGCAAACGCCTTGCCCAGCGCAGCACCGAAGTCGAACAGTACCGGGACATTGGCAAGAATATCTGAGATCGAGCGCCCTCTTTTCAGTCCTCTGACCGGAATAAGATGCAGCCGGTAACCAAGCCGCGGCACCTCGGTCGCTTCAATTCCCGAATTTGTCCCGGCAAATGAAATCGACACTCCGGGAATGAGCTTGCCAAGCTCCTGGGCCATCGCTACACCGGGGTACAAATGACCGCCGGTTCCACCTCCTGCGAAAAGCACTTTCATGTGACAATCCCTTCAGTATCGGCAGGCAGGGCGCTTTTGGCCTGAATCCGTTTCTTGTGGCGTGAAATGCTCAGGAGAATACCGGCCCCGAGAGAGTTGAAAATCAGAGCTGTGCCTCCGTAACTGATAAACGGTAGAGCTACTCCTGTTGTCGGAATCAGATGGCATGCAACCGCGATATTGATAAAAGCAAAAAGTGTAATGGCCATCGTGATACCCGATGCAACATATTTCCCGAAATTATCCGTTGCATGCTTGGCTATGATAAGACCGCAGATAAAAAATCCGACAAACAGCGCAATAACGATGACCGCACCGATAAAACCGTACTCTTCACCGATGACGACAAAAACAAAATCGTTGTAGGAAAGCGGCAGATAGAGCTCCCTCTGTTTGCTTGCCCCGATACCGAGACCGAACAATCCTCCGTTTCCGAGACCGATCAGCGCCTGAACAACCTGATAGCTCAGTTTTTGTTCGTCACCACTGGAAAAAGAGCGAAGACGGTCCAGACGGTAGGTAGCTGTTATGGCAAAAACGGCCGCGATAGGCAGGAAAAGCGAAAAGGTGGCAAGGAGATGCCGGATTCTGATCCCGCCGATAAACATGAGCATGAAGCCGACTATAGCGATCAGGGATGCGGTGCTGAAATTCGGCTCCAGCGCAACCAAAGCCACAACCGCCATCAACAGGGTAAGCAACGGATAGTAGGAATTGTTCAGATCCCTGATGTACGACTGTTTTTCACTGATAAGCCTCGAGAAATGAAAGATCAGTGCATATTTGGCAAAATCTGAAACCTGGAACTTCATTGGACCAAATCCTATCCACCGGGCTGCTCCCGAAATAATATGAACGGCTTTCAAGGCAAGAAGAAGGGTCAGGAGCAGGATACTGGCAAAAAGCAGGATCTTGCTTGTTTTCCAGAAAACATGGTAGTCAATCTGCGCCACGAGTATGACCGTCAGAATACCCAGAACTGAAAATACAAGCTGACGCCATAAAAAATATTCCGGACTCGAATACTTGTTTTCGGCCCATCCCGCCCCGCTGCTGTAAACAATTGCAATACCGATGCACATAAGTACGGTGATGATGAACAGCAACAGTTTCCCGGCAAAACTTTCACTCCTTGTTTGAAGCTGAAGCTCTGCACTGACTGCCTGTCCTGCATTATCTGGAATGACTCCGTTATTCAGCATGGCTGTAGCTGTTGAAAACATTGTTTGAACTGCCTGCCGCGGTCTTCGAAATTCTCGAACATATCGAAGCTCGAGCATCCCGGAGAAAAGAGTACGGTCTGGCCCGGTACGGCAGCTTTGCGAGCTGTCGATACCGCTTCTTCGAGCGTCCAGGCCGTTTTCACCTCGACAATATCCCGGAAAGCGGAAACGATCTTTTCTTTCGATTCACCAATCGCGACAAGCAGGGACACTTTCCGGCCGACAAGTTCGGCAATAGTTGAATAATCGTTCCCCTTGTCCCTTCCTCCGGCAATGAGAACCGCTCTGCCGTCAACCCCTTCGAGCGCCTGACGCATGGCATTGAGGTTTGTTGCTTTCGAATCGTTGATCCAGCCGACACCGTCAACAGTCGCAAGGAATTCCTGCCGGTGCTCAACCCCCGTGAACTCCCCGAGAGCGGAACAGAGTACGTCATTACCAATGGAAAGAGCCTTCGATACAGCTGCCGCGGCAAGTACGTTATAGATATTGTGTCTTCCCCTGAAACTGTTCTTGAGGAAATCACGGGTTTTTATCAACATCTCCTTTCCGCCTTCGCTCGAAGCGGTTATTGCTTCCCCTTCGAGAAAGAGACATGAAGATACCGGCAGGTTTTCAGGACGGCAATCGATGCCGAACGGTATTATCCTGAAAGGGTAATTGCCTCTCATGTCCGTAAAATGTTCCCTCAGGATAGGGTCATCGGCATTGTAGACAAGCGTATCGTCCGGACCCTGGTTTGCATGTATCCGGAACTTCGCTTCGGCATACCGATGGATGTCGCCCTCATAACGGTCAAGGTGATCCGGGGTGATATTGGTAATAACCGCCACATCCGGCCTGAAGGTAAAGCACCGTTCAAGCTGGTAGCTGCTCAGTTCCACGACGGCAATGTCGCGCGGAGTCATTTCAAGCACCTTCGAAGAAAACGGGACACCGATGTTGCCGACGCAGTATGAGCGGTACCCGTTTCGATTGCCGTCAGCCTCGCATATACGGTGAACAAGTGTCGAAGTTGTTGTTTTACCATCAGTTCCTGTAATTCCGACAATTTTTGAACTGCAGTACAGACTTGCGATTTCAATTTCACTGAAAAGCCCGATCCTCTTCGACTGCATATTTTTTATGACGGGAGCAGAGGGAGGAATCCCCGGACTGACCACACAGAAATCCGCATCATAAACTTTTTCTGTATGGCCGCTTTCTTCGAAAGGAATCCGCTTTTCATGAAGAGTTGACCTTCCGGCGTCATCTATCTTTCCAAGTTCACTGACAAGCACCTCCGCTCCCTTGACCAAGAGCAGTTCCGCCGCTGCGATGCCGCTTTTTCCGGCACCCAGGACCGTTACCTTTTTACCCGATACGTTCATGGCGGAGCTATCTTAGTTTCAGGGTCATAAGACTCGCCAGCAGAAACAGGATAGCCATGATCCAGAACCTGATCACAATTTTCTGTTCCGGCCATCCTTTCAGCTGGAAATGATGGTGGAGGGGTGCCATGAGAAATATCCTCCTGCCCTGGCCGAACCTCATCCTGGTAAATTTGAAGTACAACACCTGCAGGGAAACCGAAAGCGTTTCAAGAACAAAAACTCCAGCCAGAACAGGAAGGAGGAGTTCCTGCTTGATAAGAAGAGCGATAACTGCAATCGCGCTGCCTATTGCAAGCGAACCGGTATCGCCCATGATGATTTCGGCAGGGTTCGTGTTGAACCACAGAAAGCCCACACAGGACATGACAAGAGCCATACAGACAACCGCAATCTCGCCTCCGCCTGAAATAAAAGGAATATTCAAATATGCGGCATACACAGCATTACCGGCAAGGTAGGCAAAACCTCCAAGACCGAACACCACAATCGCGGATGTTCCGGAAGCGAGACCGTCAAGCCCGTCCGTGAGGTTGACGGCATTTGAAACTGCTGTAATGATGAATATCACGATCGGAATATACAGATAGCCGTAGTCGAAGACCAGGTGTTTGAAAAACGGCACCGCCGTTTCGGAACGAAGCACTGAAAATGCCGGATCATACCAGGTGTAAACTCCCACGATCAGTCCGAGGGAAACCTGACCTGCAAGCTTGTACCTTGCGGACAATCCGCCCTTGATTTTCATGACGACCTTGCTGTAGTCATCGATAAAGCCGATGCATCCCATCCAGAATACCGCGAGCATGATCAGCCACACATGCGGATCACTGAATTTTGACCATAACAGAACGGATATTTCGAACGAAATGATGATCATTATCCCCCCCATGGTCGGCAGGGACTTTTTCTTTTTATGCTCGGGCGGAGCTTCCTCCTTGATCGGTTCGATAAAACGGGATCTGAGGTACCTGATGAATCCGGGTCCGGCAAGCAGAGTTATGAGCAGTGCCGTAATCGAGGCGGCACTTATCCTGAACGTGAGGTACTCGACTACACCAAACCCCGGCGGGGCAAAAACATTGTTTATATATTTCAGGAGATAATAAAGCATTCTCTCTGGTATGAATTAACCTGTTACTGTTTCTCTTTCTTTTACAAGTCCTTCGACAACCTCTTCCAGCTTCATACCTCTGGATCCCTTGAAAAGAACGACATCTCCGGAACTCACTCCGGAAACCAGGGCTTCCAGCAATTTTTCACGACTGTCGAAATGCCCGCGGCATATCCTGGACCCGTCGGTGCAATAGAGCCGGGCTTTGTCCCCGAAAGTGAAAAGGGTGTCTATGGAGCGCTGCTGAATATACCTGCCAATTGTTTCATGTTCAACTTCTCCCGCTGCACCAAGTTCAAGCATGTCGGCAAGGACGGCAACCCTTTTCCCGCTGCAGGGCATATCGCAAAGCGTATCGATGGCCAGTCGCATCGAATCCGAATTTGCATTGTAGGTGTCGTTGATGATAGTGAGTCCGTCCGCTTCAAGAATTTCGAGCCGTTTCCATCCACGGTACGGGACAAGGGTTTCAAGTCCCTTTCTGATTTCAGGGAGGGAAAGTCCGAAATACGTTCCGACCGCCGCTGCGGCAATGGCATTGATGACATTGTGCTTCCCGGTGAAATTCAGTGAAACCTTTTCGGAGCAGGTTCCGGAACATAAGCGGAAAGAAACCATGCCTGAAGCCTCTACCGTAATGCCGGTTGCAGAACAGATATGCCCGGGGCCATCCTCAAGTCCATAGGCAATATGGCCGGGGAGTCCGGTTCCTGCCGCTTTGAGACGGGGATCTTCGTCATTGATGAAAATTGTTCCTCCGTTCCTGAAAAGATAACGGAAAAGGGAAGTCTCTTCTTCGGCAACACCGTCGAGATCATGTAAAAATTCAAGGTGTTCGTGACCGATATTGGTCAGCAGTCCGTGGGTTGGCCGGGCGATCTCTGCAAGCTGCAGCATCTCTCCCGGATGATTGATTCCCATTTCAACGACTGCGATGCCGGTATCCTGCCTGAGCTGCAGAAGAGTAAGCGGAACACCAAGATGGTTGTTCATGTTCCCCCGGCTCATGTGTACCGTAAACCCTCTTCCGAGCACGGAAGCAACCATCTCTTTGGTCGTGGTTTTTCCGTTGCTGCCTCCCACAGCGACAACCGGAATGGAAAACGTATTGCGATAGAGAGCCGCAAGCCGCTGCAAACCAGCAACCGTATCGTCTGTCACGATGAAGCCTTTTCCTTCCGGCGGCTCCGGCGATCCTGCTGCAGCATACCACTCCCTGCAGACCATAGCCCATGCGGCTCCTTTTGAGAAAACGTCTTCGATAAACATATGCCCGTCGGTTCTATCTCCCTTCAGGGCAACAAAAATCTCCCCGCCCCTTACGAGCCTCGAATCAATAAGGACGACCGGATCAACGATCGTTTCGGGCACAGTTCCTGCCGTGACAACGGTTCCTGCAGTCCCGAGATCTGCCAAAGTCAGTACACCCTTCACGTTTTCTCCTTAACGACAGATCCTGGATGGAGCTGCCGCATGTTCATATTATTCATAGTATTTCTTAAAATATCCTGGTCTGAAAAATACTCCTTGCGACCTTTGATTTCCTGGTATTTTTCATGCCCCTTACCGGCGACAAGAAGAATGTCTCCCTCTTCAAGCATGGACAGGGTTTTTACAAGTGCCTCCCTGCGGTCGCTTATCCTGATATGGCGGCCGCCGCTGATTCCTCTTTCGATTGCATCAAGTATGGCTTCGGGGTCTTCGCTTCTCGGATTGTCCGATGTAAGGATAACCTCGTCGGCCGTTTCCGACGCAATGCGCCCCATTTCCGGACGTTTGGACTTGTCCCTGTCACCACCGCAGCCGAAAACCACAAAAAGACGTGAGCCTTCGGATTTAAGCTGGCGGAGAGTATCGAGCGCTTTCTGCAGTGCATCAGGTGTATGCGCATAATCGACAAAAACATTGTAACCCGTTCCCGCTTCGCCAATCCTCTCCATCCGTCCCTCTACTGAAGAAACAGATGCGAGGGAGCCGGAAACAGCCTGCGGATCAAGTCCAAGGCCATATCCTGTGGCTGCAGCTTCGAGGACGTTCATGACATTGTAGTCTCCTGGCAGATGAACCTCCAGCGAAACACGGGCATCAGAAAAATCCATGTCGACAAAGCTCGAATCGATGGAGCTCAGATGAACTTCAGCCCTGAAAAAACGGCTGCACTGAAATTCCGGATCACCGAAGCTGCGCTTCATGCTGCAGCAAAATCTGCTTTCAGGCGGAACCTTCGACATCATCTGCCCGGCATACGGATCGTCGATATTGAATACGGCAAATCCTCCCGGAGAAAGCTGATCGAACAGCCGCTGCTTGGCGGCGGCATATTCCTGCATGGTCTGGTGAAAATCAAGGTGCTCCATGGTCAGGTTGGTGAAAACCGCCGCATGGAACGCTATACCATAGACCCGCCAGAGCATCAGGGCATGTGAGGATACCTCCATGACGACGGCCCTGCATCCTTCCTCGAGCATCCTTGCAAAAAGGGAGTGCAGCTGGTCCGCTTCAGGCGTTGTCCGGTCAAGTACGATATCGCGATCTCCTATCCTGCAGAGGTTTGTGCCAATGTACCCGGCTGGAATTCCGCCGGCGTTGAGCATCGAGGTGATCAGCCGGGCTGTCGTGGTCTTGCCGTTGGTACCGGTTACTCCTATGACAAGAAGCCTGTCCGATGCCTTGCCGTAAAATATCCTTGCGGCTTCGGCAAGAGCTTTCCGTGCATTGGCAACTTTTATGAACAGACAGTTTCCGTTCGTTTCAACAGGAACCTCTTCGCAGATTACGGCTACGGCACCACGGGCGATAGCACTTGCAATGAACTGGTGACCGTCGGCAGCATATCCTCTGATCGCTACGAACACAGCCCCGGGAACAACCTCCCGTGAATCACAGGTAACCTTGCGGACAAGCTCCTGATCTGAAAGACTGCCGGCAACAGCAAGATGTTCGATTGCTTCGGCCAGCGCCTTCAATGAAACCTCATGGCCGGAATTGATGAGTGCACCGGCTGTCATAAAAGGTTTTTGTTATTATTGTTATTCATCGCCAAAGCAACCTTTACTATAGTTTTTTTCTCAATTTTCTGACCGGGCGCTACACTCTGGCTGACTACATTTCCGTCAATACTTCCCGTAAACTCCATGCCCAGATCGAGCCACTTCAGCATCCGCTGGACTTCCCGGCCTGAAAGGCCCCTGAGGTCAGGAACAGAAACCGTCCTGACGGCATCGAGAAGCTCCTGCTCAGGAGAACGGAGTGCGAGATTTTTCTGCATCTCTTCCGAGCACGCCATCATTCTCGAGGTAATGCTGGAAAAAACAGGTGCTGCCACGGTCGCCGCATAATAGGCTGTTTTCGGATTTTCAACAATAACAATTATGGCATATCGGGGAGATTCGACAGGAAAATAACCGACGAAGGATGAGACATACACCGGTTTGGCATACGATCCTCCGGCAGCACGTCTCGCCGTACCTGTTTTTCCGGCGACAGTCAATCCGGGAACCGAGGCATTTTTAGCCGTGCCGCTGTCGACAACGGCTTTGAAATATTCTTTGCCGAGATACCGGGCTGTTTCCGTTGAAACCACGCGCCTGACTTTCTGTGGAACGTTTTCACTAAGGACGCGGCCGTCCGACCCGATAACCTTCTTTATGATGAACGGCTTCATCATTTCGCCGTCATTTGCTATTGCCGCATAGGCCTGCAGGGTCTGCATCGGCGTTGCCATAACCTGGTAACCGTAACCCATCCATGGAAGCGTCGTTTTATCCCAGTGTGCAAGCGGCCTTACCCTGCCGGGCGATTCTCCGATCATACCGACTCCGGTCCTCTGTCCGAACCCGAAATTTTTCACATACGTATAAAATCTGCTGCTGCCCACCTCCATAGCAGTCTTGGCTGCAACGATATTGCTCGAATACATGATCGCTTCACGAAAAGTCATGTTGCCGTAGGATTCATGATCCCTGATGACAAGATTATAGAGTGGCATGGCTCCATTGTTGGCGAACACAACATCAGTCGCCTTCCTTTTCAGTACCTCCGTCGCCGCTGCAGCCATGACCAGCTTGAAGGTTGAACCCGGTTCATAACTGTCTGTGACCGCACGGTTCCGGGATTTTTCCGGATTCCATGTTGTCCTGTCATTGAGATTGTAGGTCGGATAATTGGCCATGGCTAGGATCTCCCCGCTCCGTACATCCATTACAATGCTTGACGCAGCATCCGCTTCGAATTTGGGAACGGCTTTCGAAAGCTCGTCCTCGACGATACTTTGCATATCGGCATCGAGCGTCAGTTGAACGGTGTTTCCCCTTACAGCCTCGAACTGCCTGGCATCCGGAGCCGGGTACCTCCTTCCTGTAGCAGATCTCTGGTATATTCGGGTGCCATCGCGCCCTTTGAGATCGCTGTCAAGCTGCAGCTCAAGACCGCTGCTGCCCGCATTGGTGCTGTTGGTCAGGCCGATCACCTGCGATGCAACGTTGAGATAATAACGCTGAAGCTCTTTCTCATACCATACGCCAGGTATCTTTTCCTGCATGAGCGGGAGGGCTTTTGCTGCAGATACCCTTCTGGCAAGAACTACGACCTCCTTCTGCTGCCTCAGCTCTTTGAGATAAGTGGCGCTGCCGCCGCCGAATTGCTTTGAAAAACGAGTTGCCACATATGATGAATTGTCAAAAACGTGCTGTTTGCCGCTTTTTTTATCTACCGACGGTTTGCCTTTTTCATCGAAACGGAGCGTATTCCTCACCTGCCCGGGATCCGCATAGAAGGTAATCGTCTCGATGCTTTCACCCAGCATCCTTGCATTACGATCGAGAATGACTCCTCTGTCCGCCGCTTCGGTGACAACCCGCTCATATTGCCTGGAAGCCTTTTCCTTGTACTTTTTAACATTGATGACCTGAATACTGAGCAGCTTACCGACAAGGGCCACAACAAAAATGAAGTAGATCAGCACGACAAAGCCAAGTCGTTTGCCGAACTCGTATTCATCCGATCTTTTTATGTCAGGCTTATCAGTCATGATTGTGGCTTATCACTTAATTCCTGATCTCCACAGGCGGAACGCCTGATTCCGCAAGTCCGACAGCCGCAGCATCCCGGGCGATATTATGAATACTCTGCAATTCATGCACTTTAAGCTCCTGCGCGGTTATAACACTCGATGTCATCTCGATCTGATTACGAAGTTTCTCGTTCTCCATCGCAAGATTGATGATGGTAAGCGTGTTATTCGTCTGGAAAACAAAAATCCCTGTTCCCGCAAGCAGATATATGAAGGATTTCGGCTGAAGCAGCACGCTGATATCAAACTCCAGGGCATTGCTGATCAGCTCTTTCAATCCGGCTGAAACATTTTTTTTCCCGATAACGTCCTTAACCTGTTCAAGTGAAGGAGGATAGCTTTCCATTGCGGTAAAATCCGTTTCCTTGACGGGGATTGGATGATACGTTGCCTCTTCCGGCATTTTTTCCCTGATACGCCTGAACTGGCTTATTCCACGGTTCAGCAGCGAAACCGGTATATTGTCAGCATGCATCATGGTTGCCTCCATGGGAAATTTTTTCAATGACTCTCAGTTTGGCGCTTCTTGCCCTCGGATTCGACTCCACCTCCTCACCTCCCGGAAGAACAGGCTTGCGGGTAAGCAGGGTAACGCATCCTCTTCGAACCGGCTCCCGGAGACCCACTCCTTTCGGCCCCCAGTCATTGCTCGCTTTCTCGGCAAACACGGTCTTTACAATCCTGTCCTCAAGCGAATGATAGCTGATGACTGCCATTCTTCCATGATCTTCCAGCCGGTCGATGCCATCGTACAATGCCCGGCGAAGAACTTCGAGTTCGTTGTTTACCTCTATCCTCAAAGCCTGAAATACTCTTGAGAGTGTCTTGAGCACCATCTCTCCTCCATGCATGTTTTTCCGGATAATACCAGCAAGTTCTTCTGTCCCGGTGACTGGTCCGTTCTTTTCCCGGTATGCCACGATCGCTCTTGCAATCCGCCTGCTTTTAGGTTCTTCGCCATACCTGAAAAAAAGCCCGGCAAGCTCGTTTTCACTGAAGGAATTGATAATATCGCCAGCCGTTCTTGTACCTCCTGTGTCCATTCTCATGTCAAGAGACCCTTCACGAAGGTAACTGAACCCCCTTTCAGGAGTGTCGATCTGGAATGACGAAACTCCAAGGTCAAGCAGGATTCCGGATACTCCGGGCTGCAGGCATCTTTTATAACATACTTTTGTGACGATTTCACCGATTTCACAGAAATTCCCTTTCACCAGTTCTGTATGCTCTCCATACTGTTTCAGTTTCTCAGATGCGGCCTTAAGTGCCGCATCATCCTGGTCTATGCCGATCAGGAGCGATCCTTCAAGACAACCCTTCGCGTCAAGCTCCTGCAAAATCATGAATGAATGACCTCCGCCTCCGAGAGTCCCGTCGACGTATATCCCTGGTTTCCGGACCAGCACTGCAACAATTTCAGAAGCAAGGACCGGTTCATGATAGAAGATCTGAGACATTTTCTAAAAATACCTTCCGGCAAGAACTGAGAATCTTTCCGTATTTTCCTGCAGGACCGCAGAAAGCCGGCTCGGGTCCCAGATAATCATTTTCGTGTCAGCGCCGATTATGACGACATCCCTTGTTATTCCTGCATGATCAAGAAATTCACGGGAAAGTGCTATTCGCCCCTGACGGTCCAGTTCGACCGTTTCAAGGCTTTCATACATCAATGTTTTCAACAGGCGTTCTTCAGGATTGAAATCCGAAAGAGAAGAGATGGTTTTTCTCATTTCGTCCCAGATGCATGGCTCATACAGCTCAAGGGAACGATCAGGAGCTTTCATGATATAAAGACAGTCGGTATTGCCGGAAGCGGCGGATACTTTCTCAACCCCCAGTTTCCGGCGGAATCTGACAGGTATCATCAGCCGGCCTTTTTCATCGACCGCATGTCTTTCTTTTCCTATAAAGCCGGACATTCCACGAGGATGCTTAGTCTTTGTTAGACAGAATGTTTCACCAATCAGACCCTGCGCACAAACCGGCAAGCTCAAATGAATGGCGAAAACAACAATTTATTCCCATTTTTTACCACTTTGCACCACTTTAATGTATCAAAAATGATGTATTAAAAAAATAATCATCTATTTTATACCTTAGTTGTCAGAGACACCATGAAAGGACCATGGGCCCCATGAAAAGAGGAAACACCGAGTATGTTGTTGATGGATACAACCTTATCCATTGCCTCTTTCCGGACGGTAAAAAAACGTCGCTTGAAGAGATGCGAAGAAAAACTGAAGCCCTGCTCCTCGCATTTCAAAAGGAACAGCGATGCTCCGTCACTATCGTTTATGACGGAAAAGAATGTTTCAGGGAACTTGCCTCCGGCACTTCATTGCATATTGTGTTCACTCCTGCATCAAAAAGTGCAGACCGGTGGATTATTGATTATGTAAAATCGTTGAACACAAAAATAAAATTGGTTACTATTGTAAGTACGGACAATGAAATCCGAAGGGACGCCACTGCTTTCGGCGCGCAATGTATAAGGTCCGAGGATTTTGCGAAACTTCTGAAGAGCCGTTCCACTTCCCGGAATAACGAAAATAAACGTGGATTTTACCTCCACGACAAAGAAAATAAAGCAATAGACGCCGAAGTACTGTGCGAACAGGAAATTGCCTTATGGAAAAAACTTTTCATTAAAGGTAAATTATAGGTGCACTGCCGCACATCAACTTTCGCCACGCAATACCAGTTCACTTATCAACCACCAGGATCATGACGGCCGGAATCAACGACAACAACAATGAACACAGGCAGGAACTTGAAGATTGGAGAAAAAAAATTGATGCCCTCGACAAACAGTTGTCAATGCTTCTCTGCGAGAGACTTCGGTGCGCCCAGAATATCAGTAACCTGAAATCAAGAATAGGAGAGCAGGTGCTCCAGCCTGAACGGGAAAAAGAGGTACTGAACAATGTGCTGATTCATGCCGATTCACCTCTCGTTTCCCAGACCCTTGAAAAAATCTATCGTTGTATTATCGAAGAAACGCGCCTTTTTCAGCATGAGTGGAAAAACAACCGGCATGAGATCACTTCCGGATAAAAGAACTCTCTTGCATGTCACCCAGAAAAACACCGCTATATAAAACTTACACGTTCAAAATCATACTGGGCATTTTGCTCGGTGTTACGGCATTTTTTCTGTTCATGCCGGGACTGAATACGGCATCAAGGCAAACCAGGCTGGTCATTCACAGAGGAACGGGTTTCAAGGCGATTGTTGATGGACTCTACAATGCCGGAACGATTAAAAGCCGCTGGCCGACTCTTGTTACAGGCAGCGCCATTCCGTTTCTTCACAAGATCAAACCGGGGAGATATGATATCCCTCCGGGAATGTCAAATTTCCAGCTGCTCTATTACCTGCACTCCCATACCCAGGACGAGGTCCGTATAACGATCCCCGAAGGCCTCGAACTGAGAAAAGTTGCCAGGCTCATGTCTGGAAAACTCGATTTCGATTCCACAGCTTTCATGATAGCGGCATCGGACAGCTTCGTGCTCTCCAAATATGACGTAACGTCAAAAACAGCCGAAGGATACCTTTTTCCCGGTACCTATAACTTCGTCTGGTCTGAAACTCCGAGAGGAGTGGTGGAATTCCTCATCGGCAAGTTCCGCAGTTTTTACAGTGATGACCTGAAAAAAAGAGCAGATGAAAAGGGGCTCAACGAAATACAGCTGCTGACCCTTGCATCCATTGTTGAAGCCGAAACACCCCTCGACCCGGAAAAACCTCTTGTAGCCAGTGTTTATTTCAACAGACTGAAAAAAAATATGCGCCTCCAGGCAGATCCTACCATTCAGTACGCTCTTGGAGGAAATGCCCGCCGGTTGTTATTCAAAGATCTGGAAGTCGACTCCCCCTACAACACCTACAGACACAGTGGTCTGCCGCCCGGCCCCATATGCAGCCCGGGTTCCGCAGCGATTCGAGCGGTGATCAGGCCTTCCGATACGGAATTCCTTTACTTTGTAGCTTCCGGTAAAGGCGGTCACAACTTTTCGGGGACACTTACCGGGCACAGCCAGAACATCAGGAAATACAAAAAGGTACTTAAGGCAGCTTCCTCCCGGTGATGGTGAAACGACAAGTTTGCGTTATTCCTGTTGAGCGGAATGAAATATATCGTAGATTGCAGATTATAAACATTGCACCTGCAAATCATTTTTTCAACCAATCCTCAAAACAATGAAGAAAAAGACCTTGTCAGACATAGCAATCCAAGGCAAACGGGTTTTAATGCGTGTTGATTTCAATGTACCGCTCGATGAAAACAAAAAAATTACCGACGACAAACGTATTGTAGAATCCCTTCCGTCCATCAGAAAGGTCATTGAAAATGGCGGTAGACTGATTCTTATGTCACATCTCGGACGGCCGAAAGGAAAGGTAAATCCCGATTACTCTCTTGCTCCGGCAGCATCGAGGCTTTCCGAGCTGATCGACGCTCCCGTCAAGATAACGAAGGATTGTGTCGGCAACGAGGTGATGCAGCAGGTTCTCGCAATGCAGGACGGGGATGTGGTCATGCTTGAAAATCTGAGATTCCATCCTGAAGAAGAGGCTAATGACCCTGATTTTTCGAAGGAACTTGCTTCGCTTGGCGAGGTTTACGTGAACGATGCATTCGGTACAGCCCACAGGGCCCATGCTTCAACCGAGGGAATAACACATTACGTACAGACTGCCGTTGCAGGCTATCTCATCGAACGTGAACTTATGTACCTCGGAAAAGCGCTCGATGAGCCGAAACGTCCATTTGTAGCCATTCTCGGTGGCTCTAAAATTTCCGGAAAAATAGATGTCCTTGAAAACCTGTTCAACAAGGTCGATACGGTACTTGTCGGCGGAGCCATGATCTTTACCTTCTTCAAGGCTCAGGGACTTGCCGTAGGCAATTCACTTGTAGAAGACAGCAAGACCGACCTTGCTCTCAGCCTTCTCGAGAAGGCCAGGGAGAGGGGAATAAAACTTCTGCTTCCCGATGACGTGATGGTTGCCCCTGAAATTTCGGCAACTGCCTCATGCCATGCGGAAAACATCAATGAGATTTCAGATGGTATGATCGGCGTCGATATCGGCCCTGCAACCGTTGAAAAATACAGAAACGCAATACTCTCGGCTCAGACGGTTCTCTGGAACGGACCGATGGGAGTTTTTGAAATCGACAATTTCGCTGCAGGAACCATGGCTGTTGCACATGCGCTGGCAGATGCCACCGAAAAAGGTGCGATCACGATCGTCGGCGGCGGTGATTCAGCCGCAGCGATTGCAAAAGCCGGACTTTCCAGCGAAATTACCCATATTTCAACAGGAGGCGGAGCGAGCCTTGAATTTCTTGAAGGCAAAGACCTTCCGGGAATTTCCGCACTTAACGATTGACCGGTTCGAAGTATAATCTCCATTTTACTGGACTTTTTTACAGGACATCTTCTGCCGCAGCTTTTTATCGAAAGGAACCGTTGCGGCAGAAGGATATCCGGATACAGCCATGACCTATTACAACCAGCCATACAGACCGGGTGGTTTTCAACTGATTCCACCTGCCATCAAGATCATCATTCTTGCCAATGTCGCGGTATTCTTTCTGCAGACGACACCGGCCGGCAATGTCATCAATGCCATCGGCGCCCTGTGGCCTCTCGGTTCCGAGCAGCAGGGCGGCCTGCCTTTCCGCCCCTGGCAGCTCGTATCCTATATGTTCATGCATGGCAGCCTCCAGCATCTGTTTTTCAATATGTTCGCACTCTGGATATTCGGCGCCGAAATAGAAAATTACTGGGGTACCCGCGAGTTCACAACCTATTACTTTGTATGCGGCATCGGAGCTGCTGTCATCAATCTGCTGGCTACCATGGGAAGCCCTTACCCGACCGTCGGGGCATCGGGAGCCATATTCGGTGTTCTCCTGGCATTCGGGATGATGTTCCCGGACAGATATATTTTTCTCTATTTCCTTGTTCCGGTCAAAGCGAAATATTTCGTGGCCGGTTATGCTTTCATTGAATTCATATCGGGTTTCGGAAGCAAGACCATGGGAAGCGACAACATGATCGCCCATTTTGCACACCTGGGTGGTATGCTGATCGGCTTCATCTATATCTTGATTAAAAGAAACGAATATACGCTCTCCGGTTTTTTCTCACGATTCCGTCAGTCCGGAAAGAAAAGCGGCCCGCAGCTCTACCGGCAGGACAGGCGAGACGCTCCGGTTTCCGAGGAGGAAATCAATGCCATTCTCGACAAGATTTCAAAGTATGGTTATGCTTCGCTGACCCCTGAAGAACGCCGCAAACTCCTCAAAGCAGGAGGAAAATAAACTGATGAGCAGGATTTTTGAGCAAACAAAAGAGCGTGCCCGGGTTCTTCTCGGGAACCCCGGAAAAACCGGAAAGCTCATCGATGATGTGCTCCGCATGACATCATCAGGCAAAATGGCCCCGCAGATTTCCGGCCTTGCCGATAAAATCCGTTCGCTGGTAAGAATGGTGAAATGTTACATCAGGAAAGAATATCTCGACGTCCCCTGGCAGACCATTGTGCTTGCGACCGCTGCCCTCGTCTATTTCGTCTCTCCTGTGGACGCCATATCCGATTTTCTCCCCGTTATCGGCTTCACCGACGACGCGGCCGTTCTTCTTGCTGTTTTAGCCTCGATCGGCAAGGATCTGTACCGCTTCATTGCATGGGAAACGTCCAGTAGCGACGATTTCATTGAAGTGCCGGGCTGATCCTTTCCCTGCCGCTGCCATAATGCCTGAATATAAAAATACGTTTACCCGTTTTTTTCAAAACAGGCAATGCTCTCTATATGATTGGTATGGGGAAACATATCGACCGGAGTCACAGAAATCAGCGTGTATCCACGGGAGCAGATTTCCCTGCCGTCACGTGCAAGACTCGCCGGGTTACAGCTGACATATACGATCCGCCTTGCTCCAAACCGTATCATCGTATCGAGAGCTTTCGGATGCATGCCCGCCCTCGGCGGATCGGTGATGATCACCGAAGGCGAATCATACTCTTCAAGGGCATCAACCATCGAATGGAAATTCATGAGATCGACCTTGAAGAACACAGCATTCGTTATACCGTTCAACGCAGCATTGCTTCGGGCATCGCTTATGGAACTCTCAACCACCTCAAGACCGATGACCCGGCGGCAGTGCCTTGCAAGGTAAAGGGTTATGGTGCCTGTGCCGCAGTAGAGATCGTAAACCGTATCTTTTTCCCTCAATCCTGCAACATCAAGAATGCGGTCATAAAGCCGTTCGGCCTGGGAGGAGTTCGTCTGAAAAAATGAATTTGCCGATATCCTGAAATCGAGATCGCCGAGCCGCTCGGTTATATACCCGCTGCCGGTGATTGTAAACTCCTCTTCGCCAACAGCTACGGTGTTCTTTTTCCCGGTGACATTGTTGACGACGGTCATTTTCTCTCCAGGCATTCCCGATTCAAGATGGCAGGCATAGCGCTGCATGAGCTCACTGTCATGCCAAGAGGTGACAATATTCACCATCAGTTCACTGCGGTCTTCGCTGAAACGAACGACCAGATTCCTGAGAAATCCGGTATGAGCCCTGGCATCGTAAGGTGAGAGGTTATTGGCATGAACAAATTCCCTGGTCAGTGCAAGCACACGGTTCATCTGCTCTTTTGCAAGATAGCAGTAGTCGATATCGATGACTTTCTCGAAATTGCCCGGCGTATGGAACCCGAGAGCGAAATTTTTCGGCCGGAGCAGTGTTTCGAGTGACAGTTCTTCCGGGAGCAGGTAACGTTTATTTGAACAGGAGAATTCGATCTTGTTCCGGTAATTGAACGGAATGTCAACAGGGAGAGCTACGCTGACCGGTGGATCCGGAAAACTGCCAAGATGCCGGAGTGCATCGATCACTTTTTTCCGCTTGTACCTCAGCTGGGCATCGTAACTGACATGCATGAGCTTGCAGCCGCCGCAAACTCCGAAATATCCGCATGGAGGCTGGATCCTGTCCGGCGATGGTTCGAGGATTTCCAGAACTTCCGCTTCGATATATCGCTGTCGCAATTTCCTGATCCTTGCAGTGACCCTGTCCCCTATGGCAAGCATTCCCGATATCATCACCCCGACACCGTTTTCAAGCTTGCCGAAACACTGCTCCTTTTCTGCAAGATCGCTTATCGTCAGTTCTATCAACCCGCCTTTTCCGAGATGTTCTTCGTTCATATCCTTATCTGATTGTTTGCAGCAATGCCGCTCCGAAAACTCCTGCGCTGTCACCAAGCAGCGGTTTGAGCAGCGGTATGCGAAGTTCACTGTTGAACAGATGCCGTTCTATCGACCTGACTGCTTCCGCAGAATACAACGCGTCGATCCGGCCGACCCCGCCGCCAAGGATGCAGATATCGGGATCGAGAATATTGATTACTGAAGCAAGTGCTTTGCCGAAGTAAAAAATAAGCCTGTCGATCGTTTCTCTTGCTGCGGAATCAATAGCTGCAGATGCGGCAATACGATCGAGCGTCATTGCTTCCCCGGTCAGCTTCCTGTAATGACGTTCCAGGGCCGGCCCTGAAATAACGGTTTCGACACACCCCTTCCTGCCGCAATAACACGCTTCTCCATCAGCGATCAGCTCATTGTGGCCCCACTCACCGGCAATACCGTGTGCTCCGTGAAGAGCATTCCGGTGAAAGACAATCCCTCCGCCGACTCCGGTTCCGAGAATAATGCCGAATGCAACATTCGTTTCTTTCCGCATATGAGCAGAACCGGCCCCAAGCAGTGATTCTGCAAGTGCAAAACAGTTCGCATCGTTGTCGATCAGGACATCCAGTCCGAGAACAGCTTCGAGATCATGTTTCAGATCCCTGCCATTCAGGCAGACCGTATTCGAGTTCTTCAGCACTCCAGACCGGTCATCATAACTGCCTGGAGTTCCGATACCGACAACCCCGGGCAGGGGAATACCGGTTTCAAAAGCTACAAGCTCAACAAGCTGCCGGATGCGACCGAGGATATGGGTGTAGCCATGTTCCGCCTCCGTGGCAATTCTTCGGCGGGCAAGAGGTTTCATCGCTTCATCGATGACCGCCGCCTCGATTTTGGTGCCTCCGAGATCGATACCCCACCGCTCAGCCATCGATACCGCGTTTATCGCTCATGACACGGGCATGAATGACATTTTTCAGCAGCCATGAATAGATCATATATACCAGGAAAGCACTGGCAATCCCGATCAGCATTCCGGCGAGGACGTCTCCGGGATAGTGAACGCCGACATAAATCCGGGACCAGGCAATAAGGAATGCATAAACCGTCATCAATACTGAAAAAAGCTTTTCAATGAGTAGGCCGCGGTGAAAAAAAATCCATGTCATTGCTGCTGCGGCAGCGGAATTGGCCGCATGAGATGATGCGAAAGAATAACTTCCGGACTGCATGACAAGAAGCCGGCAATGATCGAGCGCGAAACAGGGACGGATGCGCTGCACAAGAGGTTTAAGCAGGCCTGATGCGGTAAAATCGGCTATTCCGACAGCGATGAGGATCAGAATAACTGCCGGAACTCCATCTTTACCCATCCTGATCACAAAAAAGAGTATGGCAAGCAGATAGATATGTCCGGAAAGGTTGTCTCTGGTCAGAAAAACCATGAGATCGTCGGCTGCCGGATGAACCAGATCGAGGTTTATCCGCTGAAACAACCAGGCATCAGCCTGCTCGAGAATGGACATAGCGGCGCTTTACTTTTTATCTCCCCCTTTTTTCTTTTTTCCGGACGGCTGTGTTGCGCTTTTGCCGGTATTCACAGCCGGAACAACAGCTGTTGTCGCAGTTGTCTTATTGATGTAAAACTGCTGGGCAACACTGAAAATATTGAACATGAGATAATACAGGCCAAGTCCTGCCGGCATGTTGTTGAAAAACAGCAGCATCATTGCCGGGAACATGTAGGTCATGACCTTCATCTGGTCATTGGTCTGGGCAGTAGGGGTGATCTTCTGCTGCACAAAGACGGTAACCGCCATCAGGATAGGAAAAACCGCGATATGTTCACCATACATGGGAATGCTGAACCCGAAATTAAAAATGGAATCAGGGACCGAAAGGTCTTTTGCCCAGAGAAAACTGTGCTGGCGCAGCTGGATAGATGAACGGAACACATAAAACATGGCGAAGAGCAGCGGCATCTGAAGCAGCACTGGAAGACATCCACCAAGAGGATTCACTCCAGCCTCCTTGTAAATCCTTCCCAACTCGCTCTGCATTTTTGCAGGATTGTCCTTGTACTTCTCCTGGAGCTCTTTCATAAGCGGCTGCAATGCGGCCATTTTTTTCATCGACTTCGTGGAAGCCATTGAAAGAGGATAGGTCACCAGTTTGATAAGGAAAGCGAAAATGATGATGATCAGGCCGTAATTGCCGACAAAGGTATTCATCCAGTTGAAAACCGGGAGAATGATGAATTCCGCAAAAGGTCTTGTAAGCCAGTCCCAGCCGAAATCCATGATTTTTTCAAGACCGACTTTCATGGACTTGACAGTATTGTAATCAAGCGGACCGACGTAGAGACTGTAACGGTTATCGACAACGCCGCCTGTTGACGGGACCCCCGTTTTCAGGGCTACAAGATAGTTTTCAAATTCGTTGCCGGCTGTTTTCCTTCCTTCGAGATAGATTCCCGAAGTACGGCCCTGGGGGATCAATGCCGATACGAAATACTTGTTGCGGACAGCAACCCATTTGGCCTCGCCGGATTCTTCCTCCCGATAAAGCTGGTTCTCCTTGCTTGCATCAAGCTTGACAAGGCTTCCTCCCAGATATGCACTGGAAAGGGCATTCATGGATTCATCCTTTCGGTTCAGCTCGCTGTATGCCAGACCTCCGTCCCACTGCAGCTGGTACTCGTTACCGGCAAGTTCACTGGCAAATCCGGTAAGTTTGACATCGTAATCGACTTTATAACTCTGTCCTGAAAAGAGATAGGTGATATCGACAGCCTGACCGGGAGCAACATCGAGATGATAGCTCACCGTATAGGTCTGCTGACCGGTAATTGTATGAAGGGTATCGGCTGTCACCGAAGAGAAATAGAGATCCCTGGTATCAATTTTCTTGCCTTCCCTTGTCTGAAAAAGCAGTGAGAGAGCTCCTTTACTGCCATTGGTTACCAGATCGAACGGTTTGCGGTTTCCATCGAGGTGCTTTTTAAGCACGAGGGATTTCAATGTCGCACCTTTTGAAGAAAGTGTTGCCCGGAAAAGATCATTTTCAAGCTTCAAGAGCCGCTCTTTGCCATTTGCAGCATTGGCAAATGCACCGAAACTGGCTGTGAGCGGTACTGCAGAAGGTTGTTCCTGAGGAGCCTGAATGCCGGTCTGCTCTGTCTTGGCAGCCTGCGGCGCCGGCAACGGCTTCTTTGCCGGAGACATGAACTGAAGCCATACGATCATGATTAAGGCAATAAGAGCAAGCCCCGTAACCGAATTTCTATCCATTACAACATTCTTTATGATTTGCCTTGAAACTGTTTTTTCCTGGCGGGACAGGGTCGAATCCCCCCTTTGAAAAAGGATTGCATCGTAAAATACGCCATACTGTCAATCCGGCGGCGGAAAAAAAGTTATGCTTTTCAAAAGCCTCAAGAGCATAACTTGAACAGGTAGGATAGTACTTACAGGAAGGTCCGAGCAACGGTGAAAGAAATGCCCGGTAAAATTTTATCAGAGCTATCGGAACACGATTGAAAAAATGCCATCTGTTCATATTCTTACGCTATCATGCAGTAAAAAAATCACATACCTGTTCATCTTCCATCCCCTGACACCGAAAATCATGAAGTGATCATTCTCCGTATCAATCTTCTGATTTCCAACCTGAATGCTTCGAGATCCGGAATAGTATTTTTTCTTCCCTTGTAAACAACAGCCATGTCCCTGCGATGGATTTCCGAAGCGGCAACTGCCGGTTCATCACCATTCACGGAAAACGGCTTTTCGAGCCTGTATGCTTCTCTCATCATCCTTTTGACCCTGTTGCGGCCAACTGCAGAAGGAACTGTCTTTTTACTGACCGCGAACAGAATGGAACCACTCTCTCCTGAACAGCTGCTTTCAGGTAAAGAAGCCGCATATACCACTGTTAAAAAATCACCTTTCACACTTTTTCCAATTCTGAAAAGGCGTGAAATAAGATTTTTTTTTCTCAGGATTTCCCGCTTGCGCAGAGATTGGTTGTGTGCCTTTACCTTGTTCAATGCTTGAAAATGCAATTTTCCCGATCAGCCGGTTTCGATGCAGCTGAAAAACCAGATATCTATCGACCGGTTGTACCCATCTGACTGCTTACAGAAAGCGAATGACGTCCTTTGGCTCTTCTGGAAGACAGAACTTTCCGGCCGTTTTTGGTGGCCATTCTTTGTCTGAATCCGTGCTTGTTCCTTCTTTTTCTATTCCTCGGCTGAAAGGTTCTTTTCATTTCTCAGTGCTCCACACCGTTTAAATAAACAAAAATTACTTGGCTTATAATTTAGCATAATGAACTGTCAATAACAAATGTTCACACATCGCATAAAATCATGATAACTCTTTTATCAACACGCTTTGACCGATACCGGACAATGTGGACAACTTGTGGAAAAAAATACCATCCTGCCCGGAAACAGGCGCCAGTACCGGGAAACAAAACAATCAAGACATGTTGACTACTTTCAGTAAAAAGCAGTTTAAAATATTTATATATAATCACTTATAGTGTTGAGAAATCTGAATGGATTCAATGCTTTCCTGATGATGTTTTAAATCAAATGAATTTGTTATTTATCCACGTAAAACACTAACTTGTAAACAGAAAATGTTGATGATGAAAGGACAAAGACCCTTATTCACTCTATTTTCCTTAATTCTACGCTATTAACAGGGAACTGCTTCAACCCGTTTCCTGTATAAAATCACATGAAAAAAGAAGAAAAGTTCAATGGAGCAGCAAATCTGGGTTTCCTGTCTCAAAGACATAAGGGAAAAAATAAATCCCCTTGCTTTTAAAACATGGTTTATCCCTATCAAGCCCGTCAGTTTTACCGGAAATGAACTCACTATAGAGGTTCCAAGCCAGTTTTTCTACGAATGGATTGAAGAAAACTATTCGTCATTTCTGAAACAGGCTCTTAAAAATGTCATCGGCCCGGAAGCAAGATTGATGTACTCGATTGTTGTAGATAAATCACAAGGCCAGCCGGTAACCATAGAATTACCGCATCAGAACGTGATGAATGGTGGTTCAGGCGTTGAAAATCTCTCTCAGAACAGTGCTCCTGCCGCTCAGTCTGTTTTTCAAAACAATCTTGCCCGTTTTGAGACACAACTGAACAAGAAATATACTTTTGACACCCTTATCCGCGGAGACTGCAACTCTCTGGCTTTCGCTGCCTCAAAATCGGTTGCACAGAGTCCGGGACAAAATGCTTTCAATCCGCTGGTCATCTATGGAGGGGTAGGGCTTGGAAAAACGCATATGATGCAGGCTATAGGAAACACTGTTAGAGAAAGCAAACCGAACAGTCGTGTACTGTATGTATCGAGCGAAAAATTTGCCATCGATTTTGTCAGTGCCATTCAAAACGGAAAAATTCAGGAATTTTCCTCTTTCTACCGCTCCATAGATGTTCTGATCATAGACGACATTCAGTTTTTCTCCGGCAAGGAAAAGACACAGGAGGAAATTTTTCACATTTTCAATACCCTCCATCAGTCAAACAAACAGATCATACTGTCGGCCGACCGCCCCATAAAAGAAATAAAAGGGATTGAAGACCGTCTGATATCCCGTTTCAACTGGGGCCTCTCGGCAGATATACAGCCTCCTGATTACGAAACGAGAAGAGCTATTATCCAGAGTAAACTGGAACATAGCGGTGTAAATCTCGATGAACCGGTCATCGAGTTTATCGCAACAAACATCACGGACAACGTCCGAGAGCTTGAAGGGTGCATCGTAAAGCTGCTTGCCGCCCAGTCACTTGACAACATGGAAATCGATCTGCAGTTCACAAAACAGACCCTGAAGGATATTATCAGGCAAACAACAAAGCGTCTTACGCTGGAAACAATTGAAAAAGCTGTCTGCTCATATTTTTCTATCACACAGAATGACCTGAAAGGAAAATCGAAAAAGAAGGAAATAGCTATGGGAAGGCAGATTGCCATGTATCTCTCTAAAACAATGACAGAGTCATCTCTTAAAACAATAGGCCTTCATTTCGGAGGGAGAGATCATTCAACTGTTATCCATGCCGTGAATACTGTAGGAAAACGTGCGGAGTCGATATCAGAGGAAAGAAAAAAGATAGAAGAAATCAGGAAAAGGATAGAGATTCTTTCAATGTGAACAGAAAATGTGTAAAAAATGTTGGCCGGATGTTAGTATAATCTTGATAACAGGCTGGATTATCCACGGAAAAAGTTACAGAAAGAAGCTTCCACAAATAACTCACAATACTGACATTGAAAAAAGGAGATGCTATCAACACTGAAACATGATATTCAAATCCTTTTATATTATTAAAATAAATACATTTATCAAGCAGAGAGCTTGAAGCATCAAGATTTCAACACTAACAACAACAGCAACAATAATTTTAAAAATATAAATAGTTAATACAGAGGCAGATGAAAATAATCTCTTCCATTCGACAACTGCAGGATGCAGTCGGTAAAGTTGCCCACGCAATACCTGCAAAAAGCATTGATCCAAGGTTTGAAAATGTCCATTTGACAGTAGAAAGCGGCAATCTTACCATCTATGCAACTGATGGAGAGCTTTCAATAACAGCAACAATCGATGTTGAAACGAATGACAACGGAAACATCGCCATCAAGGCAAGAACTTTTCAGGATTTCCTCAGGAGTATGTACGATACATCTGTTTCATTTGCCATTGAAAGGCAGGAGATAAGCGATCATGGAACAGTAATGATTACAACGGATAAGGGTAAGTACAAAATGCCCTGTTTTTATGAGAGCAAAACGGAAAAACAGGACAAGAACTATGATATCTCACTTGAGCTGCCAACTTCAGAACTGCAGGACCTCATCCAGAAAACGATATTTGCATGCAGTGTTGATGGTATGCGACCTGCTATGATGGGCGTTCTCTTTGAACTAGAAGGAAATGTCATAACAGCTGTCTCGACTGACGGGCACAGGCTGGTACGGTGCAGGAAAAACTCATCACTCGACATCAAGGAAAAACAGAAGATTGTTGTCCCATCCAGAGTTCTTTCAATTATTCAGAAACTCGCTCAGCAAGAGACAATCGTCATGAGTATCGATTCTGATCGACGTTTTATTCGTTTGACAAGCGGCAACATCGTTCTTGATGCAGCACTGATAGTAGAACCATATCCCAACTATGAAGCTGTCATTCCTGTAGAGCATGACAAGCAGATGATAATTGAAAGATCGATAATCTATGATTCCGTAAGACGTGTGGGAAGGTTTTCAAGCATAGGGGATGTGAAAATGGTTCTTGACGGGCAGAACATAAGAATCATGGCAGAAAATACAAATGAAGGAGAGTCAGCACAGGAAGAATTGCCATGCAGTTTTACTGGTGAGCCCATCACGATAGGGTTCAATTCACGTTTTGTTGAGGCGGCACTTGCGCATATTGATGAAAACGAGATAAGGGTAGAGTTGAAAAGCCCGACAACTGCCGTAATTTTCAAACCGAACAGCGAAGAACAGCAGGATAGACTTATCATTCTGGTAATGCCTGTGAGGATCAATAATTGAAGAATGAGGAAATTTATTGATACTGAAAAACATATCGTATGAGAATTTCAGGAATCACAGATCGCTGACATTTGAACCGGAAAATGGAATAAATCTCATTTACGGACCGAATGGATCCGGTAAAACATCGATTCTTGAAGGGATTCATTATTGCGCGCTGACAAAGGGTTTTGTCAGCGCCAACGATCAGCAGTGTCTAACTTTTGAAGCAGAATATTTTTTGGTCAACGGTCATTTCATAAGTGAAAATGACAGGCAGTTAACAGTAAAAATTACGTATAAAAAAGAAAAAAAGATAACCGTCAATCATTCAGAAGTTAAACCATTTTCACAGCATATAGGTACGATACCCTGTATAACATTTTCCCCTCCAGAGATTTCAATTGTCAATGGATCGCCAATGGAAAGAAGGAGATTCATTGACAATTCCATTTGCCAGACAGACAGAAAATATCTTGATGATCTCCTCACATATAGGAGGGTTCTCAGCCAGAGAAATACATTACTTGCACAGATAAAGGAACATTCAGAAGAACGGGACAATACACTGTCGATATGGTCCGAACAGCTTTCACGCATTGCTGCCGCAATCATAACAAAAAGGGTACGATTTACAGAAGAAATACTACAGCGGCTTTACGGAATATATAAAGAGCTTTCGGTTCGGGAAGAACCATCAATATTGTACAGATGCTCAGTGGGAAGCATAAGTAAAGAAGATAAAGAGGAAATACTCTATCACAGGTTAAGGCAGAAGTATAAAGAAACAGAAAAAACGGATATTTACAGGGCACAGACATCGATAGGGCCGCATAGGGATGACATGCTGATAAAAATGAATGAAAAAGAGATAGGAAAATACGCATCCCAGGGACAGATGAGAACATTTCTTATCGGTCTGAAACTCGCACAGCACCGGTATTTCAACGAAAAACTTGGTGAAAAGCCGATATGCCTTCTTGACGACATCTTCAGTGAGCTCGATACAAAAAGAACCGAAGATATACTTGCTCTCCTGAAAACATACGGACAGAGTATCATAACATCGGCTGAAAAAAAAACATACGGTGGTATAAATGAGATTTCGATAGAAAATATGAAGAAAGAAAAGAGGCTGTAACAGTGTCACGAAAAAAAAATCCAAGGAAAATATCAGAAGTTGTTTGCGAAATGTGCAGGAGCATGGGAATGGATGATGCTTACCAGCAATACAAGACACTTCAGATATGGAACAGTGTTGTAGGTGAAGGCATATCCGCAGAAACGGCAATAGAGAGATTTTACGAGGGACAGTTGTTCATCCGAGTCAAAAACCCGGCATGGCGAATGGAGCTGAATTTCAGGAAACAGGAAATAAGAAGGAAATTGAACGAAGCTCTGAAAGATAATATTGTCGAAGAAATAGTCTTCAGATGAAAAAGGGCCGGAAAGGCCCTTTTTTACATGCAGGAAACCTTCAGAGATTGCAGCTCAACTGGTACATTTCAATCATTTTATCCGCAAAAGATTTTCCGAATGAGAGACATCTTTCAAATTCCGGTTCATGGGGTTTGAATTTCACCATGACGTTCTGGTCGAATACCTTCAGTTTCAGCATGGAAAAGTTGGTTTCAATCATCTTTGCAGCTTCACCGCTCCATCCAAATGATCCGAACGCAGCGGCAAGCTTTCCCCTGTCACGTATAGGATTGACGGCAGCAAAGAACTGATAGATCTGAGGAAGGATGTTCTGGTTAATTGTTGGAGATCCGAGTATGATGCCTGAACAGTGAGCGATTTTGTCTTCAAGCCTGGAAAAGTGTACCGATTCGATGTCGCAGATATCGATAACGAAGTCGCATGACTGTCGGAGACCATCGGCAATTTTATGTGCAAGCAGGGTTGTGTTTTCGTAGGCTGAAACGTATGCGATAAGAATATTCTTGTCGTTTGGCAATGCAATGGCATGTGAGGCATATTTAGCGGAAAGGTCAACATATTTTTTCCAATTCGTGCGAAGGATAGGCCCGTGACCAGGGCAGATACAGGCAATATCGAGCGATTGTATCTTATCGATGGCCTGAAGCATGTATTTGCTGAAAGGACGAAGTATGGCATCGAAATAATAGGTAAATGCATCGTCGAAATCACCGACGGTATCATCATACATTTCCTCATGACAGAAATGGCTGCCGAAAGAGTCGCAGGTGAAAAGAATACGATCTTCTTCGAGCCAGGTATATATAGAGTCCGGCCAGTGAAGATTTGGAGCATTGATAAAATGAAGGGTTTTGTTGCCGAGATCAAGGGTGTCCCCGGTTTTCACGACAAGTGATTTGAAATCATGACCGGTCTGGTCACGAAGAAACTTGATGGCATTGCCGCTTCCGACAACCGTCGCTTCGGGCGCAATGGCAAGGAGATTGCGCACATTGCCGGAATGATCAGGTTCGGTATGATCGACGATGATGTACTGTATATCAGATGGATCCGTAACCTGTTTTATCTTTGAGAGATAAGTTGGCCAGAATTTTTCCTTCGTTGTTTCTATAATTGCCTTCTTTTCAGCGTTGATGAAATACGAGTTGTACGTTGTTCCGTATTTCGTTTCCATTACAATGTCAAAAGTTATAAGTCCAGGATCGAGGACACCTATCCAGCTTACATCCTGCGTGACGGGAAGAACTTTATGGTCAGTCATGTTTGATAAGAGAAATGATTAAAAATAAATACTTTACCCATATACTACCGTTAAAGGGCGCACAGAGTTCCGATTAAAAAAAAAGAGAGAAAGTATAAAAACTATCAGAAAGGAATATCAGTGTTTACATCATTTGTTTCGGTATTACGGATTTCCTTGAGCAACTCGATACCTTCAGCAGAAAAGGAAAAAAGAGTATCGGCAGAAAAAATCATGCTGAAATCCTGGGGCTTGAAAAAAGGAAGGAATTTCTGACAGAATTCATCGAGACGTTTGAGGTAGAAATGAGAATTTTCATCAGGTTTATCCTTGTTCCAGTCGGAAGACGGTTTGCCTTTGTCATAAAAAGAAGAACCTGTTCCGCTTCCTGAAACGTAAAAAGTGATTCTGTCGCCTTTTGCAACCTTCATTCCTGATTTTAACGCAATTTCATAAGCGATCGATTTAGATCTTTTACCGGATCGGACATCCTCAAGATACTGATCGAGAGTGTTTTTCAGTGTTTCTGTTTTCGAGAATTCAGAGACGTCCAGCTCATGGTTGATAATTTTGTTTCGAAAATCAATAAAAAGATCGTGCAGACCGGAGATATCTTCATTTAAAAGTTTTTCGAAGCCGAGGCGAACAAAATCAAGGCCGAATTTTTCACCGCTGCGGCTTGTAAGGGATGACCCTTTCAGAGTCATGACATTGTCGTAGCCGAGAAGGACGTAGTTTTTCTTTAAATAGGAAATCATTTTCTGGAACCTGCCGTCATAACCGATTTTGATGCCATCAGGCATGAGTTCGGAAACTTCGCTGACCAGTTTTCTTTCATCGCTCTCAGTTTTGACGGCAGGTGGCGGGATGAAAAGAATACCATCAGTATCGACCTCAATAATCCTGCAGCCGAGAAGCTCAAATTCATGGATCATTTTTTTCGCCAGCATCTGACCGGTTGAGGTCACTTTATCGGCTTCATCGTAATCATTGAAGATACCGGCACTGAATCCGAGGTATCCATACATGGCATTGATAAGGATTTTGAAAGAACTCTGCATGGCATCGAAGTTGTCGGCCAACGATTTATTTCCGTCTGCGGAAAAATCCCGTAATTTGTCCTTTGCCTTGAAACGGAGGTTTTTAAGGTCATTGAGCACACCTGGAAATACTCTCAGTTCATCGCTTTTTGGACAGATATCGTAAGACAGCATGATTGACGGGTAAAGAGACTCGATATCAGCATATACGACCGGTCCAAGAATGCCCTTGAGAAAAACTTCTGTATATCCGCCGCTATGCTGCTGACCGGAAGAAGGTCTGGGAATGGCATGCTTCCGGCGCAGATATTCACGGATAAAAAGAGCCTCAATTTTCGCAGCAGGACCAATGCGGGATGTCATGGCATAGGTGTACGGCAACATCTGGGAGAGGAAGAAATTGCTTCCGGACAAAAGAGATGAAAGGGCCCTTGTTTCACGGACATCATCAAGTGCGTAGGCAAGAAGCTTTTCATGGTTGTTTTCCCAGACATTGGCAATGTCTCTGTAATCGATATAGGTCCTGTCGGGAGAGGCGAATCCGAAATGTTTCGCTACGGCTTTTAGACCGTAGCTCTGCATGGATCGTTTGGAGACATCGTAACTCTGGACAAGAAACAGTGTATCGACAACATGTCTGCCCGGAATGTCAAAAAAAGGAAAATCGATGCTTCTTTCGGCAAAACGCACGCTCGACATGTATGATCTTGGTTGAAGGCCGTTTCTTCCGATGGTAAAAGGTATGCCGAGCAATTCACATCTGCGCTGGATACAGGAAAGATCGAAGCTGAATATGTTATGTCCTTCTATGACATCAGGATCTTTCTCTTTGATTATGGATATCAGATTTTCAAGAAGTGCTTTTTCATTGCTGTTTTTGGAATGGAGAACAGTTTCCCACCCCCGGTTATCGCTCAGGGAAACGATAATTATCTCATCCTCTCCAATAAAAGAGCGATCGGATTGTTTCTCACCGGGCCTGTAATACGTTTCGATATCGAGTTGCATCCGGTAAAGATCATCAAACAGCATTCCTTTGAAGAGAGTCTTGCCACTCTGCAGAAAATATTGTGTGACGGCATCGCCTTTATTGTAAACAAGGGAATTAAAGTCGTTCAACGAGTTCTGTGTGGCGTTCTCGAAAGCATCGGAAGGGCGTTTACTGTTGATGAAATCGAGAGCACTGCGGTAATTCCTCCAGTTCCTGAAAATGGAAAGATACTTGTAAAAATTGGATCCTTCGAGTTTGACAAGCCAGAAACTGTTTTTATCCTCGGGTACAAACCCTTCAAGAAGCGAGTTGTCAGACAGAAAGAAAAAAGGGTAAAATGGTTCGTCATGAAAACTCACATTGTCATCTATCCGGTTGAAAATTCGAATATGGGTATCAGAAAGCTGATAAGAGCCAACAATAAAATCCTCTTTATCCTTACCAAACAAGAGATCATTATTGATGATATCGCTTATAATACTGTCCATAAACAATGAATAGGAAAAAAATAAACAGGATAAAAATGTTTCACGTGAAACAATTCGAATTTTTCAACGTCCGAGACGAATCATAAGCACAGAAATATCAGAAGGAGATATCCCGAGAATTCTCGATGCCTGGCCGATAGTCTCCGGTTTGTACTTTTTCAGCTTTTCCCGGCCTTCGTTTGACAAGCCGGCAATGGAGTCGTAGTTGTAAGATACGGGGATTTGATGAGATTCAAGTCGCTGTATTTTTTCGGCCATCAACAGATCCCTTTTCAGATATCCTTCATATTTCAGATCAATATCGACCTGTTCATGCACGGAAGGGTCGCGACTGATTGTGAAAACAGCCTCTGAAAAGCTCTCGGAGGCTTCAAGCAGCATATGAAAGTGAATCCCGGGTCTTTTCAGCAGTGCTGCTGCATTCTGTGGTGAAACGACGGAGGGATAGCCATGAATTGTGAAAATTGCATTGACCTGATCTGCCGGCAGTTTTGTCGTCTGGCAGAGCATTTTCAACTGCTCTATAAAAAGCTTCTTTCTGCTTCTTGCCGAACAGGTTTCAGGATCGACAATCCCGGAAAAAGAGGCGAATTCCAGCAGTCTTATGTCGGCATTATCATGGCGGAGCAGAAGGCGATGTTCGGCTGATGACGTGAACATCCGGTAAGGTTCTCTGGTTTCTTTCGTGACAAGATCATCGATGAGCACGCCGATATACGCATCGGAGCGCTTCAGAAACAGAGGGGGCTTGTTCTGAATTTTAAGCGCCGCGTTTATTCCCGCAATCAGTCCCTGGGCGGCAGCTTCCTCATAACCCGATGTGCCGTTAATCTGACCGGCAAAATAGAGGTTTTCGACAAGCTTTGTTTCAAGCGTTCTTTTGATCTGGTAAGGGAAGAAATAGTCGTATTCGATGGCATAACCCGGACGCATCATTTTAACATCCTGCAAACCGGGAATGGTCTTCAGCCCCGCAATCTGAATGTCTTCCGGTAAAGAGGTGGAATAGCCGTTGACATACATTTCGTTCGTATCGTATCCTTCCGGCTCGAGAAAAATATGATGGCTGTCCTTGTCCGGAAAACGGGAGATCTTGTCTTCTATCGAAGGGCAGTAACGTGGTCCGACACCCAGGACTTTTCCGGTGAAGAGAGGTGATCGGTCAAAACCTGTTTTCAGAATTTCATGGGTTTCCGATGTTGTTTTTGTAACGAAACAGCTCAACTGGCGAACTTTATGCTGCTGTTCCGTCAGGAAAGAAAAGAAAACCGGCAGATCGTCCCCTTTCTGTTCATCAACCAGTGAATAATCCACGCTTCGGGCATCGATCCGAGGCGGAGTGCCGGTTTTCAGCCTCCCGGATCTGAAACCGAGATTGACAAGGTTTTCGGTAAGTCCCAAAACAGGCGGTTCGGCGACCGTCCTGCCGCCAGTGTAATGGTTCATCCCGATATGAATAAGGCCGTTCAGGAATGTGCCGCAGGTGAGTATGGCTGCGGAACCTCTGACAATACGTCCGGAAGATAGTTTTACACCATTAAACAATCCAGGGGCACAATCGATACCGATAACCGTATCCTGAAGAAGGTCGATATTATTTTCCTGCTCGATTACCTTCCGCATATAGAGCGAATACAGTGTACGGTCCGCCTGTGCTCTCGGTGAATGCATCGCAGGACCCTTGCTTCGGTTAAGCAATCTGAACTGAATGGCAGTTGCGTCGATTGCTTTAGCCATTTCACCGCCGAGAGCATCAATTTCTCTTGTGATCTGCCCTTTGGCAACTCCTCCTATTGCAGGATTACAGGACATGCGGGCAACGGCATTCAGGTCGGTAGTTACAAGCAGACAGGAGCAACCCATTCTTGCTGCGGACAAAGCCGCTTCACAACCAGCGTGACCTGCCCCGGCGATTATGACATCATACATTGACTCTTCATCGTTTCACGTGAAACATGCTAACTCTTTTGACTGTTCTTGAGCAATCAGCACAAAGATACAAATAATAACGCTATTCATGTCCGATCTTCTCCTCTTGTGGTGCGGTTGATCATACACTGCCGGGGATGTCAGAAAAAAACGGAGAATCGGTTAAACAGTTTGCCATGATCATTTCAAACTCGAACTATGAAGATTGACGGGGTCGTATCAAAATATGCCTGTCTTGCAGGGTTATGGTATATAGTACTTGCATAACGGATTGTATTTTGCGCTTTCTAAGGGGATTTAACCATAAAATCTGCAGCGTGTCTGTTGCGTAGTCATATGCTGACGTGTCGCGGGCCTATAAAAAAATATTGCATAATAGGATTTGATTATTTATAATTGTTAATAGAATCCCTGTGTCCGCTTATTGCAGGCCTTTAAAGAAAATATCCACAGTAACCGACATCGACGATACCAAATGGATAGACGGCATTTTCTTGCCTATGGTGTGCTATTTGCCGGTTATTCACTGGCTTTGCCTTCAAAACTGTTTGCTGAATGGAGTGTGAACAGTTTCCAGCAGTGCTCTATCGAACAGGCTTTTATCAATGCTCTCGGAACTCAAGAGATGGTAAAAACCGACAAGATATCGATTGTCGCTCCTGTTGTGGCTACAGACAGTTCACTGGTGCCTGTAGATGTTATATCGGAATTGAAAGGGACCCGGATTTTTCTTTTTGTCGAAAAAAATCTTACTCCTCTGGTGTTTGTCTGTGATCTCCATGAAAATGCACTTCCATGGTTCTCGCTTAATATCAAGATGAAAGAAAGCTCGGCGCTTTATGCCGTTGTCAGGGATGGCGGCAAGTTTTTCATGTCGTCGGTACACGTCGATGTGGTGGCACAGGCCTGTTGATATCAATTCATTCTGAATCTGCAGTAAATGAACGAAAGTGTGAGAATAGCTGCACGGGAAGAGAGTGGTATCGTTACAGCAAAGGTCATCATCCCTCATCCCAGTGAGTCCGGTGCGAGAAAAGACGAGTCAGGCAATATCGTTCCAGCGCATTTTATCAAAACAGGAACGGTAACGTTGAATGGATCCCCTCTGCTTGACATCCAGCTGGGACCCGCAGTATCGAAAGATCCCTTTCTGCAGTTCCGCTTCAAAGGCGTGAAGGGAGATATATTGAAGGTATTGTTTCTTGACAGCTTCAATGATCAGTTTGCCGCAGAAACCCGTGTTCTTTAAATTTTTTAGATATTCGGAAGTTTCTTTGTCCATTGTTATAAAAATTTTTCTTATCACTAATCAAGGAGAACTACGTTATGGCGTTGAATCTCAGAGTGTGGCTGACTGCTTGCGCATTCTCTTCCGCAGTGTTCACTTCGGGAAGCGTCGCTCTTGCTGCAGGAAGCAGTGCTAAAGCGAAACCTGTTCGAGAATCCGCTGCTAAAGCTGCAGAAGAAAATCCACGGGGACTTGTCCTCTCTTTATCATGTACCTCATGTCACGGCACAGATGGCAAGAGTGTCGGCATCATTCCTTCAATTTACGGTAAATCGACTGAATATATCGAAGCATCCATGCTTGCGTTCAAATCCGGAGCCCGTTATTCGACAGTAATGAGCCGTCATGCAAAAGGATATACTGACGAGGAAATCCGGCTTATTGCCGAATATTTTGGAAGACTCTCGCACAATAAAAAATAAGCCGGAGGAAAAACATGAGTCACTCAATTTCACGCAGGGATTTCAATAAACTTCTTGTTACCGGGGTTGCCGGAGCTTCTCTCGGAATATTCGGAACATCAACCAACGCTTTTGCTGCATCGAAAAGAGTTGTGGTCATCGGTGGAGGATTCGGGGGGGCCGCTGCGGCAAAATACCTCAGAAAACTCGATCCATCAATTTCGGTGACCCTTGTCGAGCCGAAAGCTGCGTTTTATACCTGTCCTTTCAGCAACTGGGTCCTTGGTGGTCTGAAAACCATGGACGACATCATTCAGACCTACACCGTACTCAAAAACAAATACCAGATCAACGTTATCGCCGATGTTGCGGTTTCAATCGATCCTGCCAGAAATGCAGTCAAGTTGAAAAGCGGTTCGACGCTGAATTACGATCGTCTTGTCCTGTCTCCCGGCATCGATTTAAAATATGATGCCGTTGCCGGTTACAGCGAGGCCGTTGCAAACACCCGGATTCCTCATGCATATCAGGCGGGTCCGCAGACCATCCTGCTGCAGAAGCAGCTTCTTGCCATGCGCAACGGCGGCAGGGTCATTATCTGTCCTCCGGTGAATCCCTACAGGTGTCCTCCGGGACCTTACGAACGGGCAAGTCTCATTGCTCATTACCTGAAAGAAAAGAAGCCGCAGTCGAAAATTCTCATTCTCGATGCGAAGGATAAATTTTCCAAGCAGGCGCTGTTCAAGCAGGGCTGGGAAAAGCTGTATCCCGGTATGATAGAATGGCGTTCAAGTGTTACCGGTGGAAAGGTGGTTAAAGTCGATGCCCCAACCATGTCCGTGACTACCGAATTCGGCGTTGAAAAAGGTGATGTCATCAATCTCATTCCTCCGCAGAAAGCCGGTAGAATCGCTTTCGATGCCGGGCTTACCGATGCCACGGGATGGTGCCCGATAAATCCCATATCGTTCGAATCCACCATTCATCCCGGGATCCATGTTATCGGCGATGCAAGTATCGCAGGTTCCATGCCTAAATCAGGTTTTGCCGCAAGCAGTCAGGGTAAGGTTGCCGCTGCCGCAATCGTCAGGCTGCTGCAGGGCAAGGTTCCAGCAGCCCCATCGCTGGTAAACACATGTTACAGCCTGATAGGACCGAGCTACGGTATCTCTGTTGCCGGTGTGTACAAGCTGACTGCCGAGGGTATTGTGGAAATTCCGGGTTCGGGCGGCCTTACCCCCCTCAATGCTGATGCTGATCAGCTCAGCGAGGAAGCAAGCTTCGCTCGTGGCTGGTATAACAATATCATTCATGATACCTGGGGATAGGATTGAGTATTTAAAGGCAAAAAACCCGGACCGAAAGCCGGGTTTTTGCTTTTATACGGATTGATAAAAGCTTTGCAGGGAGGTTTGCCGATTGTTAGTTAATCAGTACCTCATTTTATATATTGGCTGAATTATTTCTTTCGAGAGCAAAGCGATATCTTCAATGAAAAATAAACGTTTTAATCTTCTTCTGATAGTTGTTGTCACCGTTGTGGCAATCTGGTCATTATGGCCTACCTGGCGGGACTATACACTGACGAAACAGGTTAACAGCCTGGGTTCCTCTCGTGACAGTCTCACGTTTGCAGTGAACCACCGTGACGAGATTGAAAATGCCCGCAAGAAAAGCCTCAAGCTTGGCCTTGACCTTAAAGGGGGGATGCATCTTGTCATGGAAGTTGACCAGGTTGACCTTTTCGATCAGAAAGCATGGAACAAGGATGAGAAATTTTTTGCCATCATGGATGCTGTCAGGGCAAAGACAGTCTCGAGCGATGAACGGGTGATCGACCTTCTTGCCTCCGAGTTTAAAAAAGAAAATATTCCTCTCAGCAGGTACTTCTATGATATCCGGAATACAGACAAGGAAGTCATATCAAAGCTTCAGAAAGAGTCCGAAGATGCGCTTAGCCGCGCGAAGGAAATTATCAGGAACCGTATTGACCAGTATGGTGTCGCTGAACCGGTTATTACCACTCAGGGGAGCAGGAAGATCATTATCGAGCTTCCCGGTGTTTCCGATGAAAACAGGGTAAGAAACCTTTTGAAAGGCACAGCGAAACTTGAATTCAGACTGCTCCGTGAACCGGAGGTTCTGATTCGGACACTTGACAAGATCAATACTTACCTTGTTCAGAACGCTTCTGCCGGAGCCCAGGCTGTGCAAGCAGATTCGGCATCGGCTGCTGCGGTTCACGGTAAACCTGTTGCACCATCACCCGCTGCTTCGACAGGCAAAGTTTCTTCCAGGCCGCTTTACGATGTTGTCGGTGTTTATCAGAATGGAACCGCTTTTACGAACGAACATTCAAAGGAATATGTCTCCAGCCTGTTTCATCGTAACGATATCCAGGCTCTTCTGCCTCCTGATACGGAATTGCTTATTTCTGCAAAACCTGATGTAAATAAAACCGGAGAAAAACTCTTTACGGTCTTTCTTGTAAAAAAGACGCCTGAGCTTACCGGCGGTGTCATCACTGAAGCGAAAGCGACCTTTGGTTCCCAGGGAGTGCAGCCTGAAGTACTCATGTCGATGAACTCCGAAGGAACTTCGAAATGGGCCCGGATCACCGGCGCAAATATCGGCAAAAGAGTTGCAATCGTGCTCGATAATGCGGTTTACAGTGCGCCCGTCGTCCAGTCGAAGATCCCTAACGGCAACTCCGTGATCAACGGTATCGAAAGTCTCGAGGAGGCAAAAGACCTCGAAATCGTACTCAAAGCCGGTGCTCTTCCGGCGCCTGTGAGAATTACCGAAGAGCGTACGGTCGGGCCTTCCCTCGGTGCTGATTACATCCGTGCCGGCATGCTTTCCCTTTTATGGTCATTTGTCGCGGTTTCCGGCTTCATGCTCGTGTATTACAAGAAAGCTGGCATAGCAGCAAATATAGCGCTGGTGCTCAATATCCTTATTGTGCTTTCCGTGCTGGCAGGGTTCAACGCATCACTTTCCCTTCCGGGTATTGCCGGCATCGTTCTGACCATCGGTATGGCTGTTGACGCGAACGTGCTCATCTACGAGAGGGTCCGCGAAGAACTTGCCGAGGGAAAAACAGTAGTGAGCGCTGTTTCACAGGGATATGACAGGGCTTTTTCCTCTATTCTCGATTCGCATGTTACGACACTGGTTGCAGCCTTCCTGCTCTATACCTATGGTATCGGTCCCATTCAAGGGTTTGCCGTGACGCTCATGATCGGCACTTCTGCAAGCCTGTTTACGGCTATCATCGTGACAAGGGAGATATTCAACGGCCTGCTCGGTAAAAACATGCTTACACAAAAAAGTTTCGGTTAATATTTCAAGACGTTTCAACCAATGAGGATTTTTCAGAAGACCAATTTCAATTTTATCGGACATCGTAAAATTGCCTATGGTATATCCCTTGTCCTGCTTATAGCCGGGTTTATCTCTCTGGCGGTCAAAGGTCTGAACTACGGTATCGATTTCAGGGGAGGATCGGAGGTCGTTATCAGGTTCGAAAAGAATATCGATGTTTCAACGGTCCGGGGAGCCCTCGACGCATCCGGGGTGTCCGGTTCCCTGAAGCAGTACGGAATGGACCGTTCTTTCCTGTTGAGCACGGTATTCAGGGGTGATACAGGCGAGCTGAAGACGCTGCTGTTGAATGCCCTGAATTCGCGGATTCCCGGAAACAGGCATGAAATCGTCAGGATAGACGCCGTAGGACCAAGTATTGCATCCGATCTGAAACTGTCCGCCATAAAGGCACTTCTTGCATCATTGCTTGCGATCCTGCTGTATGTAGGCTTCAGGTTTGAAATCAAATTCGCAACGGCCGGAGTTGTTGCGATTTTCCATGATATTCTCTGCGTTCTGGGCCTTTTCAGCATGATTGGCGGATTGTTCGATTTTATGCCGCTGGAAGTCGACCAGAGTATCATTGCCGCTTTTCTGACAATCGCGGGCTATTCCATCACCGATACCGTTGTTGTCTATGACCGTATCAGGGAACGAGTCCGTGGCCAGAAACCGGCCGATTACGAGCGGATATTCAATGAGAGCATGAACCAGACGCTGAGCAGAACGGTCATTACATCGGGAACGGTACTGCTATCCGTACTTGTCCTGTTCATTTTTGCCGGTCCGGCCATCAGAGGTTTTGCTTTTGCCGTATTCATGGGCATTCTCGTTGGTACCTATTCATCGATATTTGTCGCGGCTCCCCTTGTCTTCGACTGGGTGAGGCTTTCAAAGAGTGCGATTCATCTTAGAGGCGGTCAGAAATCATCATAAGGAGAACGGGTTATTGTTCTGGCATTGCAGTACCATGTATGCAGAATATTTCAGTGCTTGTTGAGCCTCACGGTTCCGATAGTCCGTGAAGGTTCATTACCCGGCGAATTTAATACTATTTACACGGAAGGAGTCTTTGCATGAAAAAAATTATGACAAGAGTTGCTGTACTGTTTTTTGCCATGATGTCGCTATTGCAGCTGCCAGCTTCAGCCGCAGTGGCGGATCGCATCGTAGCCGTTGTCGGTAACGAAATCATCCTGAAATCGGAAATCGATAACCGGGAGCTTATGACAAAGATGCAGTTTCCCGAGCTGGCAAAAGAAAAGGGGTTGGGAAGATCAATTCTCGAAGGAGTGATCGACCAGAAAATCATTCTTGCAAAAGCTAAAATTGACAGTGTCAGCGTTGATGAAAATGCAGTAAACGGGATGACAAACGACAGGTTCAAACAGCTGAGCTCTCGTTTTTCTTCTGCAAAAGAGATGGAAGCCCGTTTCGGGAAATCTTCAGTCGGTATTCGTGAGCAGATCCGTCTTGAACTTCGCAATCAGCAACTTGTTGAAACCCTGCGCAAGAAAAAGACTTCGGGAGTGACTGTCAGTTACGGCGAAGTGGTGGATTTCTATAAGGAAAACAAGGAGAAATTTCCGGAAGCACCAATCGAAGTGTCTGTATCCCAGATTCTGAAATATCCTGAGGTTTCTGCCGAGGCGAAAGCTGCGGCACTCGCCTCGATTCAGCAGGTTCATAGGGAACTTCAGGCCGGCGGGGATTTTGCCGCACTGGCAAGGAAATTTTCGCAGGACCCCGGCTCAGCCAAGGTTGGCGGAGATCTTGGTTATGCAAGGAAAGGCGAATTTGTACCCAGCTTCGAGGCTGCGGCTTATGCGCTCAAGGAAGGAAAGGTGTCTGATATTGTTGAAACCCGCTACGGCTACCATCTCATTCAACTGCTCAACAAAGAACAGAACTCTATTCATGCCCGTCATATCCTGATCCTTTTCGATCGCTCTAAAACTGATTTTACCGGAATTGTTCGTCAGCTTGACGGGATACGGTCACAAGTGCTTGATGGAAAAGCAAATTTTGCCGACATGGCAAAAAAATATTCCGATGATGCTGTTACCGCATCGAGTGGCGGTGAGATCGTGATCGGCGGCTCGTCGAAAAAGCTTTTTCCTCTTACGGCCTTGCGTCCGCAGCTTCAGCAGATCATCGGTACTCTGAAAAAACCGGGAGAAATAACAACTCCGCAGAAAATTGACCCTCCTCAGGGAGAGCCATTTTATGCGATATTCCGTCTCAATGACCTTGCCCCTGCTCACCGTATCAATCTTGATACAGATTATAACAGACTTGAACAGCTTGCTCTTGACAACAAAAACGGCAAACTGTTCAATGAGTGGCTGGATAATCTCAGAAAGGAAGTTTATATAAGGATATCAGACATCTAAACGGCGGACATACCTTGCGTTTTTTTCGATGAAAGCCCGGCGAGGCTCGACTTTATCTCCCATCAGCGTGGAAAATACCTGGTCTGCTTCCATGGCATTTTCCACCGTTACCAGGAGGAGCGAACGGTGTGCCGGGTCCATGGTCGTGCTCCAGAGCTGTTCAGGGTTCATTTCACCAAGTCCCTTGTAGCGCTGGACATGGATATTGGCCTTGCCCTTCTGCATTTTTTTCATGTCTTCCGTTATTGAGTTCCGTTCATCGTCATCCCAAGCATATTGCTGTTCCCTGCCTGATTTGACAAGGTAGAGCGGGGGCTGTGCGATATAGACCCTTCCGGATTCGATCAGCGAACGCATGTGGCGGAAGAAAAAGGTCAGAAGGAGTGTTCTGATGTGAGCTCCGTCGACATCGGCGTCGGTCATGATGATGATCTTGCCGTAGCGGAGTTTTTCCGGTGAGAACTCATCTTCCCCGAAACTTGTTCCGAGAGCGAGAATGATCGTTTTAATCTCCTCGTTTTCAAGCATTTTGTGGAGCCGGGCTTTTTCAACGTTCAGGATTTTTCCCTTCAGGGGCAGTATTGCCTGGAAACTGCGGTCCCTGCCCTGTTTTGCACTGCCGCCTGCCGAATCACCCTCGACGATATAGAGTTCGCAGTGTTCAGGATCGTTGATGGAGCAGTCGGCAAGTTTGCCGGGCAGTCCCGAGCTTTCAAGGACGGATTTTCTTCGAGTCAGTTCCTTCGCCTTGCGAGCCGCTTCCCTCGACATTGCCGCACCCTTGACTTTTTCAATGATAAGCTTCAGTACATTCGGATTGCTTTCCGCAAACTCGGCAAGCTGTTCATTGACGATCGTTTCCACAATGCTCTGTGTTTCCGAGTTGCCCAGCTTTGTTTTGGTCTGCCCCTCGAATTGCGGTTCCGCAACCTTCACGGAGATGACAGCTGTAAGCCCTTCCTTGAAATCGTCGCCGGTCAAAGACAGTTTCAGGTTCTTCAGGAGGTCGTTTTTCTGGGCATAGGAATTGAGTGTCCTTGTCAGTGCCTTGCGGAACCCGGTGACGTGGGTACCGCCCTCATGGGTATTGATATTGTTGACGTAGCTGAAGACATTTTCCTGATAGGAATCGTTGTACTGGAGCGCGATCTCGACAATGGTGGATTCGCGTTCTCCATAAAGATATATCGGTTCCTTGAACAGGCTGATACGGTTCTGGTCGGTGAACAGCACGAACTCCTTTAACCCTCCCTCGTAATGGAAGACTTCCTGAATTCCTTCGGTGTCCTGGACGGTTATTGAAAGGTTCCGGTTGAGGAAAGCGAGTTCCCTCATGCGGTCGATGATTATATCCTTGCGGAACTCGGTTGTTTTGAAAATCAGATGGTCCGGCATGAACGTGGTTTTCGTACCACGCATGTCGGTTGTGCCGATCGCACTGACATCTCCCTTGGGTATGCCCCGTTCGTAGCGCTGGAAATAGATTTTTCCGTCGCGGTACACTTCGACTTCGCACCACTCTGACAACGCGTTCACTACAGATGCGCCAACGCCATGAAGGCCGCCGGACACCTTGTAAGCGCCTTTGTCGAACTTTCCTCCCGCACCGATCACGGTCATGACCAGTTCGAGCGCGGATTTTTTCTTTTCGGGGTGCATGTCGACCGGAATACCTCTGCCGCGGTCTATGACCGTCACCGATCCGTCAGGGTTCAGGGAAACGAAAATATAATCGTTGAAGCCCCCGAGGGTTTCGTCGATCGAGTTGTCGACAATTTCGTAGATAAGGTGGTGAAGTCCACGGCTGTGGATATCGCCGATGTACATGGCCGGACGCATCCGTACATGTTCAATGCCATCGAGAACCTGAATGTTGGTTGCACCGTAAGCTGTTGTTGTCTCCGAGGCTTCGGGAACCCTGATATCGTCTTCCTGCATAGTGATCTGCTGTAGCTATTGTAAAGAATATTGATTTACAAGATAAGAAAAATAGCGTTATATGCTTGCTTTATCGATCATGATGCAGCCCAGAACGCGTCGATGACATGTTCGACCGTGAACGAGGATATCCGGCCCTGCCCCATCTCCCGAACCCTTACAGCCACGACATCGAACCTGCAGTCGGTATCCATCCCGCCGTTGCGGAACAGGTAGGATTTAGCCGCCTTGATGATCTCCTGCTGTTTCTGCGGTGTGACCGCATCGAGCGGGTCGCCCTTTTCATCCGATGAACGGGTTTTCACTTCCACAAAACAGAGCACTCCCCGATGACGGGCGATAATGTCGATCTCGTTTCGCCGGAAGCGGTAGTTCCGCTCGAGGATCCGGTACCCTTTTCCGGAAAGGTAATCGGCTGCGATTTTTTCCCCCTGCGGCCCGAGGAGGTGAGCATCATACATGCTAGAGCTACTTTTCTCCCAACTGGCGGAGCTTGAAACTTTTACGGTGAATCGGGCTGCGGCCGTACCGGCGGATAGCCTCCACATGCCCCCTGGTGGGATAACCGAAATGCCGGTCGAAGCCGTATTCAGGCAAGGTGAGGTTGTGAACCCTCATGATTTCGTCCCGGCAGGTTTTTGCAAGTATCGATGCGGCTGCGATCGAAAACACCTTGGAATCTCCTTTCACAACGGTTTCATACGTGATCGGAAGGTGAGGTTTGAAGCGGTTGCCGTCAACGAGCAGGTAATCGGGAGTTTTCTGAAGCGATTCGACCGCCTGGTTCATTGCAAGCATTGTCGCCTGCAGGATATTGACCCTGTCAATGGTTTCAGCCTCCACGACGGCAACCGCCCACGCTTGCGCATGTGCCTTGATGAGCGGGACAAGCTCTTCCCGTTCCCGTTCCGTGAGTTTTTTAGAATCGTCGATAGCGTCAAGAATGGGGCTTTCGCATTCCTCCGGCCTGAACCAGCGTGGAAATACCACCGCTGCCGCTACAACCGGTCCGGCAAGCGGCCCCCGCCCGGCTTCATCGATACCGCAAACAAGCTTTGCCGTTTGCCACAACGGCCATTCGTACTCGGTGTTCATATTCTTGTCGGTGTTGGTATTATTGCTGTGGAGCCGTGGAAGAGTCTCTGAAAGATCTATATACCCTTAATTTACATCATATCCAGAATATAAAGGAGAGGCTGAAATAAAATTTATTTCCCGTTCAGCACTCCCATGATTTCACGGAAGCTTGAAAGCCCGGCTTCGAGGTTTTCGATGATTTCTCCGGCCAATAAATCAGGGTCGGGCAGGTTATCGAGGTCGGCGAGGCTTTTGTCCTTGAGCCAGAAGATGTCGAGGTTCGTTTTGTCGCGGGCGGCGATCTCCTCGTAGGTGTATCTGCGCCAGCGGCCATCTGGATTTTCCGGCGACCAGGTTTCCTTGCGTATGTATCGGTTTTCGGGGTTGTAGCACTCCACGAACTCCTGCAGGTCCGAGGCTTTCAGCGGGTTCTTTTTCAGGGTATGATGGATGTTGGTGCGGTAGTCGTAGAACCAGACTTCGTGAGTCCAGGGGTCTTTTGCTGCGGGCATGACATCGAAAAAGAAGACATTCGCCTTCACGCCCTGCGCATAGAAGATTCCTGTCGGCAATCTCAGGATGGTGTGCAGTTCGGTGGTTTCAAGCAGCTTTTTGCGCACCAGCTCACCGGGGCCGCCTTCAAACAGCACGTTATCGGGGAGCACCACCGCAGCCTGCCCGTGAACTTTCAGGATGGTATGGATATGCTGCAGGAAGTTAAGCTGCTTGTTGGCGGTTATCGCCCAGAAATCCTGCCGGTTGTAGACAAGGCTCTCTTTCTCCTGCTCATCTTCATCGTTGGTGAAGGTCATGCTGCTTTTCTTGCCGAAGGGAGGATTGGTGAGCACATAATCGTATCGGGCACCGTTATCGGCAACAAGCGCATCGGTGGATGAAACCGAGACATTTCCGTCAAGCTCTCCGATATTGTGCAGGAACATGTTCATCAGGCAGAGCCGCCTCGTTCCCGGAACAATTTCATTGCCGCCGAAGGTGCGGTGCTTCAGAAATTCCTTGGCTTCCCGATCGAGGCTGTAACGGTTTGTGATGAAATCGTACGCTTTAAGGAAGAAACCGCCTGTTCCGCATGCCGGGTCCCCGATGGTTTTCATGGGTTCCGGCCGGATGCATTCCACCATCACCTCGATCAGCGCACGGGGTGTGAAGTACTGTCCGGCACCGCTTTTCATGTCTTCAGCGTTCTTTTCGAGAAGTCCTTCGTAGATTTCCCCCTTGACATCGGCCCCCATCATCACCCAGCTCTCCTTGTCGATCATGTCAACAACCTTGTAGAGCATGGCTGGATCGGCGATCTTGTTCTGGGCTTTCAGGAATATCTGTCCGAGCATGCCGGGTTTCTGCCCGAGATCGCGTAACAAGCCAGTGTAAAGCTCTTCGAGCTCCGCGCCCTTTTTTTCCTTGAGCTTTGGCCAGGTGTATTCCTGCGGAATCCCGATTGTGCGGCTGTAGGGCGTTTTTGTGTACTCATCGGCCATTTTCAGGAAGATGAGAAAGGTCAACTGTTCGAGGTAATCGCCATAGCCGACACCGCTGTCGCGCAGCACGTGGCAGAACGACCAGACTTTCGAAACGATTGCTGAAGGAGTGTTGGTCATGGGGTCTTCAATTAATGCCTGTTACGGCTGTTCATTTTCTCAGACCTGATGCGTTCGAGAAGCTTCCCGGCAGGCTCCCATTCCGGATCATTGCGCGTTGCCTCAAGCTCATCATTACTGAGCAGTTTTCCTTCAAACGCTTTTTTCAGGATGCTTTGCCGGAGAGCTTCGGCCTTTTCAAGCGACTCCCTGATGGTTGCCTCAATGTTGTCGCAAACCGAGAGGCGAGTTTCTATTTCCTGTACGATTTGAACTTGCTCATGTAGGGAGCAAAATGGAAAGGGTAGAGTTTTGATAATCTGCATATTCAGGATATCCATAGTAGTTCCCTGAGTTCGTGCAGAATAAACCTTCTTCAAAAAAGAACATTCAAAGTAATACTTAAAAAACGGCGGGTAATAATTGTTCTTATTTAAAGATATTTTAATCAAACGAGGGTTTATAATCCCTTCTTGAAAATTTTCCGGTAAAATTAAAATCTTTCCTACAGTCCCAACCAATGAAATAAGAATATCATGCAGCTTTACCTTATACGCACTAAGCTCATCATATTTTTTTTTATCAATAAAATAATCACCATAAAAAGCATCCTCTTTAATCACCTGCTCTTGGCCATAAACCTTATACCCTTTTGAAACATATACTTCCTTCTTTAACAAAGATCCAAAAGGGCCTGCTTTGAGGCTATTTTTATCATAATCACTTACTGTATCAATATTTATCCACTTCCAATTTTTCGGCAGTTCAGGCAATTCATCAAGTTCAGCTTTTGTCAACGGCTTGACTGACTTGAGCTTTTTACCCTGATTTTTTGCAGCCAGTTCTCTTTCGGATGTTATTTTTTCGAGCAGTTCCTGCGCTGTCGGGAGGCCGGTTTGTTGCTCACGCCAAGCTTTGGTGAGTGCTCCTTCAAATGCCTGCTTCAGAACTGCCTGATGATAGACCTTGAGTTGCTCCTGGGCTGTTTTCAGGGAGGCAATGCCGTTATCGAGTTCGCTGAAAAGCTGTTCGATTTTTGCAACGATGGCTAGCTGTTCGGAAAGGGGAGGAATAGCAAAAAGATAATTCCAAAGTATCCCGGGATCAACATGAGGAGTTCCGGTTCCCTTTGCCCTCGTATTGATTTCAAGATATTTCGATTGTAAAAAATAATAAGCGTAATCCGTTTCAATTCCCGGAAAGGAGATTTTCATCAGAGTGCTGCCTAAAGCACCTTTTATTGCTTTTCCTACATAACCTGAACGAGACCCATCCCAAACCATGAGAAAGTCATTCTCTTCGCAAAACACACACTTATTTCCATCGGTGTACTCCTTCACAATACCCTTCTCAAACGCCTGAATGTCGACATACGGATATTTAAAAATATCATCTGCATTTTTTTGTGATCGTTTTGGTTTAGACCCTTTTTCATGCAGGGCAAAATCCCCAAGTCGTTGAACACTCCAATCCGATCTATAATCAGTCATTTGCTTTTACGAATTACATCTTGATTAACCAATCAGCAATTCCGGCATTTCCGGGGTCTGATCCCAGATACGCCCGTCGAGCATTCGTCCTGCTTTCTTCTTGTTGAACCCGCCCCATTGCTTGAAGAAGAACGGCACATCGGCGGCAAGGCATTGTTCCCTGACCTCCTGCACCCATTCGGGCTTCATCGGTCTTGCATTTCTGCCGCTTTCACCGCCGACAATGACCCAGTCGATACCCTTCAGGTTCATCTCCGGCAGGGGACCAAGCAGAGGCTCGCACGAAAGAAACTTCACCCGTGCCCCGGTTTCCCGCAGCAGGTCGATCCGGTGCATCGAGTTACGGTTTTCCACCGATACCCCCATCCAGACGTTATGCGGCCATTGCAGCCATCCTTCACTGTCGTAGTACCGCAGCACATCGGCGCGCTTCGTCAGCACCTGAAAGACATGATGCGGATTCTGCTGCATGACGCTGAACACCTCCCGGATATAGTCGACAGGCACATCCTTGTGGAACAGGTCGCTCATCGAGTTCACGAATACTACGCGCGGCTTTTTCCATTTGAATGGTTCCTGTAACGTTTCAGGATGCAGGGCAAGATGAAACCCGTTCAGGTATTTCCCGACTCCCATTCCCTGAAGACGTTTTGCAAACGCTTCTGCGTAGCAGAACCGGCACCCGTCCGAGACCTTGTCGCATCCGGTCACCGGGTTCCAGGTCATCTCCGTCCACTCTATGTGCGATTGTGCCATGATTATTTTTTTATTCTTACTGTGATTTTTTGAGGATTATTACACCTATCAGTATAGTTTAAGTAAAAAGCACCTTTTTTTGCTGGATTGCCATTTTTATCTTGAACAATCAAAGTCCCCTTATTTTGCCAACTCTTCAATATTTGATTAGCATGTTTTGGTAAATGACTGCTATGCAATACAAACTCATAGATATCTTTATTTGTTCTCCACCCCTCACTTAGAAAACATCGTAACTCATTCTCAAATTTAATTGTCGCAGAATGCTTGATTTCAACACATGAAAAAAGATCATCTTCATCCATCATTGTCCATCCACGTCCTTCTTTTTCATCTATATCCCATTTAGCTTCAAGCATTTTTTCAAAACCATATATATGACTTGTAAAAAAGAAAAGGCAAAAATATTGATTAACATCTCTCTGAATTATAAAAGTATCAATATAGAAATCATTTCTAACTTCCATTTAAAATGTTCTTTTAAACTATATATGAAATCTATACCGGTTATGCTAATCGGCCATTCATCATATGGAACAAGATCTTCAATAAAGCTTTTCAGGCTTTGAGGTGTTCCATTTGATTCAAATCGAAACATGAACTGTGTTGGTAAAAATAATAAAATCTCAGTCTTTTTCGTATTTAACAGAGATTCGATATCTTTAAGTCGTATGTTCTTATATTGAAAAGGATCAATAAAAACAAAGCTTTTCTCTCGATCTCCTAAGGAATTATTTTTTCTAATTACCTCATCAATAACTATTTCATAATCTTTACACGAATAACTGGTGTCAATATTTTTTTTATTAATGCTTGATTTTGATATATAGTCTTTTAATATCAAAATTCTTTCAGAGTCCGTATCATTAAAAAAACACTCAAACTTCGCTTCACTACAAATACCTTTTTCTAACACTTTAAGAATTTCGTTTAAAATCACTAATGGACTTCCTTGCTTTTCATTTTCATATATACCAGGGCCACAAAACAAATCATATACGTATATTTTTTTAATTTGAGTAGAATGGCCCAAAACCAAAAAGTATTTTTCTAAATAGATTCTTAATAACTCAACTTTTATTTCCGAATGAGGATACAAGTTTCTTTGTGAGTCTCTGTATTTTTTCATACCGTCAACGCTTCGTTGAGTTCTTCGATAATCCCGTCCATCCGGTCGCCGAAAAGCTGCCACATCCGTCCCCGGCCTCCATGCGCGTCGAAAGGTGTGAAATCGAGGTCATCCTTTTCCATGTGTATGCTCGATGCAACATGCTCCTTGATCATGCGCAGCCAGTTCATCTGCTCTTCGGTGAACTTTTCACCGGCGCCTGAGTGCTTTTTGAACACCCACGCCTTGAAATTGGCATCGACGGTTTTATCGTAGGCTGTCAGGACCCGGTCGATGCCCGTTACCCGGCGGATGAGTGAAACAAGCGCCATCAGCTCGTTTTTCGGGTTTCCATTGACCTTGTCGATCTGTTCGTATGCATGCCATATACGCATCGGTGCCAGGGCCGGTTTGTCGGCTTTCAGGCGGTCGAGCACTTCGCGGATCATCCGGTAGGTCAGGGTTCTGCGCTGGTAAGGCTGGTTGTAGAATATCCCGAGCGCAGCGATTTCATCCTTGTGGGCTTCGAGGTAAGCCTTGAACTCCCCGATAAGCTCTCCGGCCTTGTCGGCACTGTCTGAAGCCCATTCGGAACCCGTCAGCCGGTCAAGGTTGACCGTGTCGATGATCTGCTCATGAACCCGGCGTACCGTATCGATGAACTCATTCAGTTCCCCGTTGAAAGTTGAACTTGCTTCATGCAGCAGTGACTGCTGAGCCTGCTCAAGATACATGGTCGATTCGGCGGACGGGCTCTCGCTCCCGTCTTCAAGCGCAGCGGGGTTCATCTCTCGCGCTTTCCGGCTGATGCTGTCGGGGTCCCATGAGTCGAGCAGTTCTCGGACAACCTGGTTGATGCTCTTTCCCCTGGCCTTGTCGGCAAATTCCGACCTTTCCCTGTCGGTTATCTCTTTTTCAAGGCGCGCAAGGCGGTTGGCAAGCGAGATATACAGATCCTCTTCCTGTGCGCCGAACGTCACGGCTTCGAGCAGCTCTTTGAGTGAAACTGATGGTTTGCGTTCAAGCGGACGGCTGTCGGTCTTCAGGGATTTCGTCACCCCAACCGCATCGATGATCACGAAATGGGTTTTGGCCGAGGTAACCGAAGGCGTAACCTTTTTCAGGTCGTCAAAATTCAGTGTGCGTGTTCCTCTTCCTTTCATCTGCTCGAAATAGTTGCTGCTCCGGACATCGCGCATGAACAGCAGGCATTCGAGCGGTTTGACGTCGGTTCCGGTAGCGATCATATCGACCGTGACAGCTATTCTCGGGTTGTACTCGTTGCGGAAGCGGGCAAGCAGCGATTTCGGGTCATCCTGTGCCTTGTAGGTTATCTTGTTGCAGAAAGCGTTGCCTTCGTTGAACTCTTCACGGATAATCTGGATGATATCGTCGGCATGACTGTCGGTTTTTGCGAACACAAGGGTTTTCGGCACCTCCTTTCGGCCGGGAAACAAAACAGGCAGGATGTCGCGAAACGCCCGGATGACGGTTCGTATCTGGCTCGGGTTCACCACATCGCGGTCCAGCTGGGTTCCGGTATAAACCACATCCTCGTCGAGCTGTTCCCAGCGCCTTCGGCGTGAAAGTTTTTCGCGTCTGTCGATATACTCTTGAGCCTTGATCTGTGAGCCGTTCCGGGTTATTTCCGTCTCGATGGTATAGACATCGTAACCGACATTGACCCCGTCCGCCACTGCCCGTTCGTGGCTGTACTCGCTCACGATATTTTCGTTGAAAAAACCGAAGGTCCGCTTGTCGGGCGTAGCAGTCAGGCCGATCAGGAAAGCATCGAAATAATCGAGCACCTGCTTCCACAGGTTGTAGATCGAACGATGGCATTCGTCGATGACGATGAAGTCGAAAAACTCTATCGGAACCTTTGCATTATAGGCTACCGGAACAGGCTCTTTCGGCTGCCAGCTTTTCTCGGCCGGATTTTCTTCCTCAAGTGAAGCGTCAAGCTCCACACCTTTCAGAATTGAATAGAGCCGCTGGATAGTTGAAATGCAGACCTGGCTGTCGCCGGCAACAGAGCCTGACTGCAGCCGCTGCACATTGTAGAGCTCGACAAACTTGCGGTTGTCGTCATTCGGGGTGTATGCACGGAACTCCTGCTCGGCCTGTTCACCAAGGTTCCGGGTATCGACAAGGAAAAGTATCCGTTTTGCATCGGCATGTTTCAGCAGACGGTAGATAAAGGTGATCGCCGCGAAGGTTTTTCCGGAGCCGGTCGCCATCTGGATCAGTGCCCTCGGGCGACCATCCCGGAAAGAACGCTCGAGGTTGCCGATAGCCATGGACTGGCACTCCCGCAAACCGGAAGTGTTCAGTTCCGGCAGGGACTGCAGGCGCTCCCTGAGGCTTTTCTCCTTTGCAAGCCATTCCCGGAATGTTTCGGGACGGTGAAAGGTGAATACCGGCCGGGAACGGGGTTTCGGATCGCGGTAATCGGTAAAGCGGGTCAGGGCGCCTGTGCTTTCGTAGACAAACGGCAGCGGATCGTTATTCAAGTGCTTCAGTTTGCTCCCGGCATATCCGGAAGACTGCTCTTCGACAACGGTGAGATGATGCCCTTCCTCTTCCTTTTTCGCCTCGATGATCCCGACCGGCCTACGGTCGACAAACAGAACGTAATCGGCTTCCTGACCGTCCTGCGAAGGATAGTGCCTGACGGCTATTCCCGGCGACTTGTGCCAGTCGATGCGGTTCTTGTCCTGAACATCCCAGCCGGACACTCCGAGTTTATCGTCGATCGTATCCCGGGCTCGTTGTTCCGGGGTCTGATTTAGAGACTGTTTTTGAGTCACAGTGAGGGTTGTTCCATGTTGAGATCTGCAAATGCAGAAAATCGGCATTTGAACACGTGAATACTGCTTCATTCAATGTACATAACTTCCTGCAACCGGTGCAAATGGAAAGCGGTACTGAGTGGGTCTTGATTTTGCTGTTTCCTTGTATTATTTCTTATCTTGTTCACTGGATTTTAACGCCTGCTTCCTTCCGGATTGCCCGATATTTCCGTGTTCCGGTTAACAGCTTTTCGTTTGAAACGTAAACAGGCGTGATGCCAGTGAAAGCCATTATAGAGGCAAAGTTACATGATTGAGAATATGGGTTACCATAATAAAAGAGTTCGAGTATGAAGAAGAGTGCGAATAAACAGCTACTGATGAACAAGACCGGTGATGAGATCCAGGTTGCTCTTGTCGAGGAAGGCCGTCTTGTCGAGTTGATTATCGAACGTCCTGAAAGCATGAGGAGTATCGGCGATATCTACCTTGGTCGGGTTCACAAGGTTATCGAGGGCCTCAAAGCGGCTTTTGTCGATATCGGGCAGAAGTCAGACGGGTTTCTGCATTTTTCCGATGTGGGTACGACGACAGAGGATTACCGTGCCCTGATCGAGGACGATGACGATGAGGAAGCCGTCGGCTCGGATGAAGCCGAAAACGGCGGAACGGCGACGTCATCAGAAAACGGTACGCAGGCGCAAAGCGTGAAAGCCCCGGCAAGGAGCCCGGGAAAAAGAGTTTCGAGTGACGAGCAGGAAAAAACCGAAAAGAGACAGTCATACACCCAGATGATAGCCGGCAAGCTGAAACCGAACGACTCCATTCTCGTGCAGGTTATCAAGGAGCCTATCAGCAGCAAGGGATCACGTCTGACATCCGATATCACCATCGCCGGACGATTCATGGTACTTTTGCCTTTCGGCGGAGGACAGGTGGCGGTGTCACGAAGGGTGGTTTCCCGCAAGGAACGGACCCGCCTCAAGAAACTGGTTCGTTCGATGCTGCCCGAGGGTTTCGGCGCCATTATCCGTACCGTAGCGGAAGACCAGGAGGAGTCGCTCCTGAAACAGGACCTGGAGAAACTGCTCGCCAAATGGAAGCAGATCGAGGAACAGCTGCAGAATGCCGTGCCGCCTCAGCTTATTTTCAAGGAGGATACCATTATTTCAAGTGTTCTTCGTGATTCGCTCACGTCGGACGTCACTGAAATTGTTGCCAATTCACCGGTAATACACAAGGAGACGCTGAACTATATCCAGTGGGCAGCTCCAGAGATGGTGAAAAATGTCAGCCTCTACCAGGGCAAGCTTCCCCTGTTTGAAGGGTACGGTATCGCCAAGGATGTCGAGTCGATCTTTTCTCGGAAAGTGTGGCTCAAATCTGGAGGCTATATCATCATCGAGCATACCGAAGCCATGGTGGTGATCGACGTCAACAGCGGCAGGTATGCCGCCAAACGCGAGCAGGAGGAGAACTCTCTCAAGACCAATCTCGAAGCTGCACGTGAAGTTGTCAGGCAGTTGAGGCTCAGGGATATCGGCGGAATCATCGTTGTTGACTTTATCGATATGCTTGATTCGAAAAACGCCAAGAAGGTCTATGATGCCATGAAAACCGAGCTTCGGAACGACCGGGCGAAATCGAACATTCTGCCCATGTCCGATTTCGGTATCATGCAGATTACCCGCGAAAGAATTCGTCCCAGCCTCATGCAGCGCATGGGCGACCAGTGCCCGGCCTGCGGCGGCACCGGAGTGGTGCAGGCACGGTTCACGACGATCAACCAGATAGAACGGTGGCTGAGGAAGTATGCACTGAAGCATCCCATGCAGTTCACGCAGCTGGACCTCTATGTCAGCCCGACGGTTGCCGAGCCTCTGAACAACAGCGATATGAAAACCGAACTGAAATGGTTTCTCCAGCACCTGCTTTTTGTCAAGGTCAAGCAGGATGAGAGCCTGAGGAGCGATGATTTCAGGTTCTACAGCAGAAAAAGCAACCAGGATATAACTGCTGAATATTCAGATCTATAAACAAGCAGAACACAGAACATGGGTCAGTACGAAACGTTGAAACAGGATATTCTCAGGTTTTCTTCCCTGGGGGCCGCCGAACTGCATGAAATTCCGGTTGCCCGGAAAGTCTTTGCCGATTTCAAGCATTTGCTGAACGAAGGCCTGATCAGGGCTGCTGAAAAATCGGGAAACGAGTGGGTTGTAAACTCCTGGGTAAAACAGGGCATTCTGCTCGGTATGCGCCTCGGCAAACTGCAGGAATACCACCTTTCATCCGATGAACCGGGAGGTGGGCTCACCTTTATAGACAAGGAGACCTATCCGCTTAAAAAATTGACGCTGGCCAACAATGTCCGCATTGTCCCCGGCGGCTCATCGGTCCGTGACGGCTCATATCTCGCTCCATCAGTGGTCATGATGCCGCCGGCATATGTCAATGTCGGTGCCTATGTCGACGAGGGTACCATGATCGATTCCCACGCACTTGTCGGCAGCTGTGCACAGGTCGGCAAAAAAGTTCATCTGTCAGCAGGAGTTCAGGTCGGCGGTGTGCTCGAACCGGTCGGCGCCATGCCGGTCATTATCGAAGACGAGGTGATGGTCGGGGGCAACTGCGGAATTTATGAAGGAACCATTGTCCGCGAAAGGGCGGTTATCGGGACCGGTGTCATACTGAACGGTTCGACTCCCGTTTACGATCTCGCCATGAATGCCATATACAGGAAAACGCCTGAGAATCCCCTTGTCATTCCTGCCGGTGCCGTTGTCGTTGCCGGTTCAAGAAAGATCAAGGGAGATTTTGCCGCCGAACACGGTCTTTCCATATATACCCCCGTGATCATCAAATACCGGGACGAAAAGACCGACAGTGCAACAGCTCTTGAAGAAGCCCTGAGATAGATGCCGATGGGCAAAAACCCTTGTAAATCAGTCAAGTCCCCGGGAACAGCTCGTTTCCTGCGAAGATTCGCGGGATGTATCGCCGCGGTTGTCTTTTACTGTGGAACCCATGCGTCCCCGCTTTACGCAATATCCTCGCCCGGCAAGGAATATTTCGATATCGTCAAAAGTATCGATCTGCTTGGTGAAGTCTACCGTGAGATATCGCAAGGTTACGTCGACAAGGTCAATGTCAGTGAGTTGATGTATGCCGGTATTGACGGGATGCTTCATACGCTCGACCAGTACACGGTTTTTCTCGACGAGGATGCTTCGAAGGATTTTGGAGAACAGACCAGCGGTCAGTATCCGGGTGTCGGTATCAGCATCGCCGGTCTGGAAGAAAATGTTTTCGTGACGTCCATCGTTGATGGTTATCCTGCTTCAAAAGCCGGAATCAGGGTTGGTGACAGGATTGATTCCATCAACAACACCAAGCTGAAAGGTCTGACTCTTGAAAAGGTCAGGGAGCTTATCCGGGGACCTGTCGGTTCGTCTCTTGAAGTTCGCATCGAAAGGAAAGGAGCGCCCTTGTTCATTGCAAAACTGGTGAGGGAAGAGATCCGTTTGAACTCGGTGACCTATTTCGGGCTTATTGACGGGATCGGTTATATCGAGATGAAGAGTTTCGGTTCCCATTCAGCTGAAGATCTTCGTGAAGCATACGAAGGATTAAAACGCGAGGCGGCAGAAAAGCATAGTATTCTGAAAGGTCTTGTCCTCGACCTCAGACATAATCCCGGCGGGTTGCTGACCGTTGCCGTTGATGTTACATCGCTTTTTGTGAAAAAAGGCAGTGAGGTGGTTTCAATCAAAGGGCGAACGCCGGATACCTACAAATCCTACGCTACGGCCAATCCACCGATCGATACCGTGCTTCCTCTCGCAGTCCTGATCAACAGCGAAACGGCATCAGCGGCTGAAATCGTATCCGGAGCAATCCAGGATCTCGACCGGGGAGTACTGATTGGTGAACGGTCTTTCGGAAAGGGACTTGTCCAGTCGATCCTCCGGATTTCTTATGATCATATCCTGAAGATGACAACTTCGAAATATTATACCCCTTCAGGCCGTCTCATCCAGAAAGAGAGTGAGCCCGGGAGTGAATCGAGAAAGGTGCTGACCAGAACCGCAGGAGAAAACGCTTCAAAAGTATTCTATACAAAAGGTAAACGAAAAGTATACGGAGGCGGAGGCATCACGCCCGATATCGAAATGAATGAAACGGCGTCATCTCCATACCTTTCGGAACTTCGCAAGAAAGGGATGATTTTTCTTTTTTCCTCCGATATTCGATCTGCCAATGCTGTTATGCCCAGCCAGCCGTTTGACCGCAAATCGCTGATGACATCATTCAACGATTTTCTGCGCACAAGAAAGTTCGTTTACAAAACGGAACCGGAACAGCGTTTAACTGATCTCAGGGAGAGCATTGAACGTGTACAGAAGGGCAAGGATAAAGCAGAATTGAAAAGTCTTGACGGGGTGCAGCAGGAGATCGGGCATCTCAGGGAGATGGAATTGGCTCGTGAATCGGATAAAATAACCGACGCCCTTGAAGTTGAGATACTCAGGCACTATAACGAACACGATGCACGCAGGGTAGAACTCGGCCATGATCCGGTTTTCACAAAAGCTGTTGAAATCCTTTCCGACAGAAAGAAGTATTCATCACTGCTTCATCTCTGATCCTCTGCCTTTGTGCGTTCATATTCCCGGATTTTTCGCTGGGCTCCGATTGCAATCATCAGATTGCTCATGGTCAGAAGACTTTCAGCCGACCCGTGAAGAAGATCGTCATGAGATAATGTGGGGTATCCGCGTTTTACGGTTGCAAGGTACATGAAGAAAACCGTAACTGAAATGAAAACAACCACAAACCAGAAACCCGCCACCGTAAGACCGGAAAAAACCGTTTTGTCGCGTTTGTAGAGCACCAGCAGCAGGACGAGAAAGGTCAGGTAAACCACACTTGACAATTGCAGGATAGCGTCGAAAATATCCGATCCCATGTAGGACTGCGGTTTTCCGGCAAACATCAGTGCTGCCAAGAGTGCCGCGAAGCTTGTGGCCGGAGTTTTTTCCCTCGCTTTCAGGAGGTTGATGGTTGCCATGAGCAGCGAAATGCTGCCGAACAGGTTGATGAGCTCGGACAGGTCGAGCAGCAGGGCAATAGTGTCGGTAGTGAGATGGTAGGAGAGGACGAAAAAGCTGCCGAACCAGTGAGGAAGCATCGAAAGGCCGAAAATCCTGATCTCTTTACGGCCGGTCATCGTTCCGTACCGGTAGATCAGCAGCGAGGCTATTCCCCACTCCAGTGTTGAAGAGATATGGATAACCCAGTTAGGGAGCGAAAGAAGACCTGTTCCAGAAAGGCTCATACGATATAATTCAGGAAACATTATGATAACTTTCGACGATCAGCTTCCCTTGATCAGATGGTAAATGTTCTTTGAAAATATTTTCATCTGTGTTTTCCAGGGGGCCGGTACCATTTTTTTGTAAAGGTACGAATCGAATGTAATGCGCTGCACATCGTCATCTGCACAGATGGCCACGAAACTTTCCCTCAGCCGGTCATTCCTGTAATAGACCGATTGCAGCACCTCGAGACCGAAGAAAATAGGGGCGTAAAGCTTCCGGAACTCTTTCTCGTAATTTGCGAGGGGTGCCTTGTTGTTGAAATGCTCGATCATGGCTTTGGCACCAAGCTTTCCGGAACGCATGGCAAAGAATATTCCTTCCCCGTTTGCAGGCGTGACCAGACCTGCGGCATCCCCGACGAGAATGGCTTTTTCCTGGGTGAAGGATTTGCGAGGCTTCATGGGAATTTTAGCCGCTTCGTCGAGATATGGCTTTTCGGTAATGCCTATTTTTTCAATAAAACGTTTCTGCAGTTTCTTGAGGTTATGGTGGCTGTCTTCGGTCCCCGTTCCGATAGCGAGGTGGTCGGCTTTTGGGAAGATCCATCCATAAAAATCGGGAGAAACCTCACCGTCAAACCAGATCTCGACGATATCCCTGAATTTTTCGATTTCCGGAGAGTACCTGAACCGCTGCTGCATGGCGATCACTTTCAGATCGTTAGACGGAAATTGAAGATCATCCGCGGCTTTCGAATTCGCTCCATCCGCCCCGATCACCCTGCGGGCCTGAACCGGGGGGATTTTGTCGTTTAGTGTCGTGATCACGAATCCGTCGCCTGAGTGGGTAACGTTTTTTACAAGACCTTCTGCAAGCACCGCACCTGCTTTCTGTGCTTCGGAACGCAGCCAGGCATCGAATATTTCCCTCCGCACCATGCCGACGTAGCCGTTTGGCATGCGCATATCGATGACCCGTCCTTTCGGTGAGCGGGCTCTCATATGGGAGAGTTTTTTTTCGACGAGTTCCGAAGGTATGCCGAACTCTTCGATAAGTCCGAGAGGGATAGCTCCCCCGCAGGGTTTCACATGTTCAAGGTTGCGTTCGATCAGGATGGTCGAAAAACCGGCACGGCTCGTTTCCGCTGCTGCTACAGCGCCCGAAGGGCCGCCACCTATTACTGCAACATCATAACGCATGGAATGAAGCGAGATTACAGAAGTTGTTGGATATTTTTCATACAAGATTTGCTGCAAGAAATTCCACGGCTTTCGACATGTCGATTCTTTCCTGAGCGGCACAGTCCCTGTAACGGACGGTAATGGTGTTGTCATCGAGCGTCTGGTGGTCTACCGTGAAACAGAAAGGCGTGCCGATCTCGTCCTGACGGCGGTACCGTTTTCCGATCGACGCCGCATCGTCATACTGCACCAGGAACGACCAGGAGAGTTCTTCACGGAGTTTCTCGGCTTTTTCTCCCATCTCCCCTTTCTTCATGAGCGGCAGAACGGCAGCCTTCACCGGTGCCACTTTCGGAGAAAGTTTCAGCATTACTCTCGGCTCGCCGTCAACGACATCTTCCTGGTATGCGTCCGAAAGCAGGGCGAGGAAGAGACGATCAGAGCCCGACGATGTTTCAACAACGTACGGAATATACCGTTCGCCGGTTGTCTGGTCGATGTACTCCATATTCTTGCCGGAATACTGCTGATGCTGGCTCAGATCGAAATCGGTGCGGGAGTGAATACCCTCGATCTCCTCGATACCGAACGGGAATGCGAATTTGATATCGTAGGCAAGGTCGGCATAATGGGCGAGTTTGTCGTGCTTGTACCAGTGCAGCTTGTCCGGGGTGATGCCGAGCACGTCGATATACCAGTTGAAACGTTCTGCACGCCATGACTCGAATGCTTCGATCTGCGTACCGGGTTTCACGAAATACTGCATTTCCATCTGCTCGAATTCGACCATACGGAAAATGAAGTTACCTTTGACGATCTCGTTGCGGAAAGCCTTGCCGATCTGGGCGATACCGAACGGCACTTTCATGCGCGAAGATTCGCGTACGTTGTGGAAGTTCACGAAAATTCCCTGTGCAGTTTCGGGGCGCAGATAGACGATGTTCGATGTATCGGCTACGGCACCCATGGCGCACTGGAACATCAGGTTGAACTGGCGCACTTCGGTCCAGTCCCCGGAACCGGTATCGGGGGCCTTGATGTTTTGCGATACGATAAGGTCATACAGTGCCCTGTTCGGATCAGGGGCCGTGGCGACGGCTTCGTAGACAGCCTGAACCTTTTCGGCTTGCTCCGTCTTGCCGTCGCGGCGAAGTTTTTCGATGTGGTTTTCAATCAGGTGGTCTGCCCGGTAACGCCGCTTGGTAGTGCGGTCGTCGATCATGGGATCGTTGAAGCTCGCCACGTGGCCAGAAGCCTCCCAGACCGTCGGGTTCATCATGATCGATGCGTCGATGCCTACGATGTTCGCATGGCGCCGGGTCATCGAGTTCCACCAGAGGTCCTTGATGTTCTTTTTCATTTCACTTCCGAGAGGGCCGTAATCGAAGCATGATGAAAGGCCCCCGTAAATTTCCGAAGACGGGAAAATGAAACCCCGCCTTTTGGCAAGGGAAACCAGTTTATGCATGACTTTATCGGGCGGCAGATTGATATTCTGCACCCTTGTCTGATCGGATGTACTCATCGTTTTATGGAAAAATTTTAACGGTCATTACGGCTATACCGTGTCAAATACTCAATATAACAAACCGTAGCGGATAAATCAGGATGGAATGGTATTCGAGAGGGGCCATATAACGTAATTCCGCAGGATAGCAGGAAAAACCTGTTTCTGTTTTATATTGATCTAATAGCTGTATCCCCTAACAATCATTACTCCAGGCATGACAAGCAGTAACCTGCTCATTATCAGCACCGTTGGACAGGAAAACCCTGAAAAAGCCGTGCTTCCTTTTGTTCTCGCTACGGCTTCGCAGTCCCTGAACGTACCGGTAGTCATGTTTCTCCAGTCATCTGCGGTCATGCTTGCAAAAAAAGGCGAGGCAGAAAAAGTCAGGGCAGAAGGGTTTCTCCCCCTCGACAAGCTTCTTGAAACCTTTATCGATCTTGGAGGAAAGCTCTATCTCTGTTCACCCTGTATCAGGGAAAGGCAAATAACGTCGGAGGACCTTGTGGACGGAGTGCAGATTGGTGCGGCCGGAACCCTCGTTGACGAAGTCATGAATGCGAAATCGGTGGTGACCTACTGAAAACAGGAGAAGAATCATGCAGTCTGGATTTCGGTTTTCAGTGCAATTTCCTCGAGTATCGAACTGACTTTAAGGCAGGCATCGATCGGCCCTCGGTAGACAATGCTGCGTCCGCGGGTATGTACTTCCCAGGTGCATTGTTCAGCCCTTCGCCGGCTGCATTGTGTAGCTTTGATGATCTGTTCGATCACCTCGTCGAAGGAGTGCTCTTCATCATTGAATAAAATGACCTGATAGGCATTGGAGAGATCCGGCCCGGACTTTTTTTCAGACTTTAGGGTTGCTGGCGTGTCCAGTGATGATGTCCACCTTATCGGAACGGAAGCCTCCATGGGAAATTTTCTTTCTGTTAGAACCAATATTTTATCAATGTAAAATAAGCAGGATGGATTATTGTGTCAATAACCTGTGTTATTCTGCTATGACATGTTCGGCCGCTCCAAGGGAAAAATAACCGGAAGCGGCTGTCTCCAGGAAAAAACGTGCTCCCACAGGTATCGTCATGAGATCGCGGATATGCCCGTATGAAAGCCCTCTCATAACAGGGCCGTTCATCTGGTCAGGTTCGCTGTAATACCTGAAGATATGCTGCAGGCGGAACTCCTCTTCAGCTGATGTTTCCGTGTCGCCGGTGAATTGTCCCAGCATGATGCCGCTGCATTCGCCAAGAAGTCCGGCATTGGAAAGGTGTGCGAACATCCTGTCGATACGGTAGGCAGGTTCATTGATATCCTCCATAAAGAGCAGCGTGTTACGGAAAGAGGAAAGAAAAGGGGTGCCGATCATCGAAGAGAGCACAGAAAGGTTTCCTCCGATCAGTCGTCCTTCGGCTTTTCCGGGCCTGATACAAGATATGGAATGGTTTTCATGGTTCCGGATGGACAGTGCATAGGAGGGTGAGGTCAGCATTCCCCAGAAATGTTCTTCGGTATAAGCACTTGGCCCGTAAAGTTCTGTCGCCAGCATCGGCCCGGAGAAGCTGATCAGTCCGGTTTTTGCGAAAACTGCCAGAGAAAGTGCGGTTATGTCTGAATAGCCGACGAGGATTTTAGGGTTGGCCGCAATGATGTCGTAATTGATTTTTTTCAGCAGCCGTGATGCCCCGGCGCCGCCTCTCAGGCAGATGATCGCCTGTATTCCGGGGTTAGTGAACATATCATGCAGGTCGAGGAGCTTGTGCCCGTCGGCAATTGCCGGATCGGTATCGATGCAGTTGAGATGCCGCGACGGTTCGACCCTGTAGCCGTTTTTTTCGATATACCTGACCGCCTGCTCTATTCTGTCAGGATGTGCGCAGTGTGAAGAAGGGGAGATAAGCCCGATGGTATCTCCTTTGCGCAGCATTTTTGGTCTGAGGATCTGCATATAAGAAAAAACATCAGCATTCCGGGCTTCAGGAATGCTGATGTTCGGTGTTCGTTCATTGACTTGAAAAATCAGGAGATGTTTTCGGTCAAAAGAATCGCTTTGTTGCCGCTGACTTCAAGAAAACCGTCCTGGATCGAAAACGACTGCTCGCTCCTGTCAGGAAGGGCAAGTTTGACTTTTCCGGATTTCAGTGAAGCAAGCAAAGGCGCATGGTTCCTGAGTACCTGGAACAGTCCGTCTATCCCCGGTGCCATCACGCTGACAATTTCTCCTGAAAAATGGAGTTTCTGGGGTGTAACGATCTCTATCTGGAAACCTTTATCGGAATTCGCCATGGTTCTTGCTTGTGATTAGAGAGTTTTTGCTTTCTCGATGGCTTCCTCGATGGTTCCTACCAGGTAGAATGCGTTTTCAGGCAGGTTGTCATGACGGCCTTCGATGATTTCCTTGAATCCCTTGATCGTGTCTTCGAGTTTTACATATTTGCCGGCAAGACCGGTAAATGCTTCCGCAACGAAGAACGGCTGAGAAAGGAAGCGCTGTACCTTGCGAGCCCTCGAAACAACCAGTTTGTCTTCGTCGCTGAGCTCGTCCATACCGAGAATGGCAATGATATCCTGGAGATCCTTGTAACGCTGCAGGATCTGTTTGACCGCCTGGGCCGTGTTGTAATGATCATCCCCGACAATGTTCGGGTCGAGGATTCGTGAAGTGGAGTCCAGCGGGTCAACCGCAGGGTAGATGCCGAGCTCGGCGATGGAACGTGAAAGCACGGTCGTCGCATCGAGGTGGGTAAAAGCCGTTGCTGGGGCCGGGTCGGTAAGATCGTCTGCAGGAACGTAGATGGCCTGCACCGATGTGACTGATCCTTTTTTCGTTGAAGTGATCCTGTCCTGAAGCTCACCCATTTCAGTTGCGAGGGTAGGCTGGTAACCTACGGCACTCGGCATACGACCGAGAAGCGCGGATACTTCGGAACCTGCCTGGGTAAAGCGGAAGATATTGTCGATGAAGAGCAGAACGTCGCGGTTTTCCTCGTCGCGGAAATATTCGGCGATGCTGAGGCCGGTCAGAGCAACCCTCTGGCGAGCGCCGGGAGGCTCGTTCATCTGGCCGAATACAAGAGCGGTCTTGTCGATAACGCCGGATTCCATCATCTCGTGCCAGAGGTCGTTTCCTTCACGGGTGCGCTCACCTACGCCGGCGAACACGCTGTAGCCGGACTGCTGTTTGGCGATGTTATTGATGAGCTCCATGATGAGCACGGTTTTGCCTACACCTGCACCTCCGAAGAGACCGGTTTTTCCGCCTCTCGAGTAGGGTTCCAGAAGATCGATAACCTTGATGCCGGTTTCGAACATCTCGGCTTTTGTCGAGAGTTCGTCGAATTTCGGGGCAGTGCGGTGAATGGAATAGGTTTTGACGCATTTGACTTCCCCTTTGCCGTCAATCGGTTCACCGACGACGTTCAGCATTCTGCCGAGTACTTCAGGGCCGACTGGTGCCTGAATGGGCTTTCCGGTATTGACGACGTTGAGTCCTCTGACAAGACCGTCGGTGCTTTCCATGGCGACTGTGCGGACCCGTTCTTCACCGAGATGCTGCTGTGTTTCCAGAACCAGTTTGGAGCCGTCAGGCCTTGTGAGCGTCAACGCATCAAGAATTGACGGAAGTTGTCCTTCAGGGAAATCAACATCAACAACGGGGCCGATGATCTGGGAAATCTTACCTTCTTGCATAATTACAGTATGGATAGGATTGTATGTTGTAATATTTTCAGGTTCCGGTTTTAATTCCCTTTCCGCCTGGAATCCGGGTTGTATATTCCCCCGTTTTCATGGCATTTCCGGATACGAGCCACCTGAGGGAATCGAACCCACGACCTACTATTTACGAAACAGTTGCTCTACCGGCTGAGCTAAGGTGGCCAGAGCTTTTAAAAAATCAAGCCGAAATATAATTTTTTTGATCAACAAACACAAAGATATCTGCAGGCCCTTTTCGTGGCTGTAATTATAAAAAGAAGAATTGTATATTACACGGCAGGAAAAGTGACCTGTGAGGGTATTTATAATCACGCAATGCAATCAAATAAAAATAATACTAATTTTACGATGAACATGATCAGAAGTTTTTTGAAAGTCCTTTCTGCGGCGTTATTACTCCTTGTTTGTAATGCCGGATCTCTTTCGGCAGCAGCCGGGCCGGGTCAAAATTTATCAGCTCCCGTTTTTTCGGCCGTAAGCCTCGATGGAAAACAGACAGGATCATCCGCACTTGCCGGTAAAGCATACATTATCAATTTTTTTGCATCATGGTGTCCTCCCTGCAAAGGCGAGATCCCCGATATGGTATCGTTACAGAACCAGTACGTCAAAAAAGGATTTACTTTTGTCGGTATAGCTGTGAGTGACAATGAACCGGCCATCCGCAAATTTGCGCAGCAGAACCGTATAAGCTACCCGGTGGTGATGGGCAACGAAGAGATTGTCAAAGCGTTCAGCAGATATGTTGATGGAGGAATCCGCGGCATTCCGACCTCTTTTGTCGTCAACTCGTCGGGAAAGATCACAAAGATTATTGTCGGGGCAGTAAGCCGGGAGGATTTCGAAAAGATGATCTTCGAAGCCCTGGGGAAACCCAATTCAGTGAAATCATCTTCGTGATATGGACGATCGCTTTGCAAGTCCGGAAACAGTACAAGTTATCCGGACTTTTTTTTCATCCTTTATTCTCGCTACGTCCGCAGTCGGTACACTGGCTGCGGACGTCTTTTTTTAACCTTCTGATAACGGAAAGACGATCATGACCATGACTTCAATGCAGATCAGCGCTCCAGATTACGTGAAAAACAAACGGCTGCTGCAGTGGGTGCAGGAAACGGCGGAACTCTGCCTGCCGAGTTCCATCCACTGGTGCGACGGGTCCCAGGAAGAGTACGACATGCTCTGCGGGCAAATGGTGGAAAGCGGCACGTTCATCAAACTCAATGAAGAGCAGCGGCCGAACAGCTTCCTCTGCCGTTCGGATCCGAGCGATGTTGCCAGGGTCGAGGACAGAACCTTCATCTGCAGCATCCGCCGCCAGGATGCCGGACCGACAAACAACTGGGTTTCTCCCAAAGAGATGAAGGCAACGCTCAAAGAGCTTTTCAGTGGCTGCATGAAAGGACGTACCATGTATGTCATCCCTTTCAGCATGGGGCCGCTCGGCTCGCATATCGCCCATATCGGTGTTGAAATTTCCGACTCTCCCTATGTTGTCACCAACATGCGCATCATGACCCGCATGGGGCGGAAAGTTCTCGAGCTGCTGGGTGAAAACGGCGATTTCGTGCCCTGTCTCCATTCCGTGGGAGCACCTCTCGAGCCGGGGATGAAGGATGTGCCTTGGCCCTGCAACGAAAAGAAATACATTGTTCATTTCCCTGAAGAACGCTCCATCGTTTCTTTCGGCAGCGGTTATGGAGGCAATGCCCTTCTCGGGAAAAAATGTTTCGCGCTTCGCATCGCTTCCACGATGGCCCGTGATGAAGGCTGGCTTGCAGAGCACATGCTCATTCTCGGCGTCGAGTCTCCGGAAGGTGAAAAAACTTATGTCGCAGCGGCATTCCCGAGTGCCTGCGGAAAGACCAATTTCGCCATGATGATTCCTCCGGATGCATTCGAGGGGTGGAAGGTGAGCACCATTGGCGACGATATCGCCTGGATCAAGCAGGGCGAGGACGGAAGGCTCTATGCCATCAATCCCGAGTATGGCTTTTTCGGTGTTGCGCCGGGAACGTCGGACAAGTCCAACTATAATGCAATGGCTACGCTCAGGGCGAACTGCATTTTCACGAACGTCGCCATGACCCCGGACGGGGACGTGTGGTGGGAAGGGATGACCGATACACCGCCGGCAGAACTGATCGACTGGCAGGGAAAGCCCTGGACGCCTGATTGCGGAAGGCCCTCATCGCACCCTAATGCACGTTTCACCGCTCCGGCGAGCCAGTGCCCCTCGATCGATCCTGACTGGGAAAATCCACAGGGCGTACCTGTCAGCGCTTTCATTTTCGGTGGCCGACGCGGCTCGACGGTACCATTGGTCTACCAGTCGGCAAACTGGAATTTCGGCGTGTATCTCGCCGCGACGATGGGGTCGGAAAAAACTGCAGCGGCTGCAGGCAAGATCGGTGATGTCCGCCGCGATCCCTATGCCATGCTGCCTTTCTGCGGTTATCACATGGGCGATTATTTCAACCACTGGCTCCATGTCGGACGCACCGTTCTCGATCCGCCGAGGATTTTCGGTGTCAACTGGTTCCGCAAGGATCAGAACGGCAAATTCCTCTGGCCTGGTTTCGGAGAGAACATGAGGGTGCTGAAGTGGATTGTCGATCGTGTCCATGGAAGGGCGGCCGCTATAGAAAGTCCGCTCGGATGGATGCCGAAGTACGGGGCCATCGAATGGGAAGGTCTCGAGTCCATGACCATCGACAAATTTTCGGAACTGATGTCGGTCGATCGTGAAGCATGGAAAAACGAGCTCCTGTCACACGAGGAGCTGTTCGAAATGATCTACGACAGGCTGCCCAAGGAGTTCAGTCTCATCCGCGAGCTTCTGTTGTCCACGCTCTGGCTTTCACCGGCGCACTGGTCTCTGGCCCCGGAAAACTATACCGTAGAGCATTGAATAACGGAAACGGTGCTAACGGAAACGGTGCGCTGCAATCGTCTGCTGCAGCGCACCGTTTTTAATGCCGGTCATATCTTCTTCGTTAAGGCCTCCTCATGTTCTGAATGAAATCCAGCTCTTGAAATACACCAAGTTGCGTGAATTTTCATATCCCGAGAAAATCCTGACAGCCGCAGTCTTCAGTTTTCGTCGAGGGTAAACCCGATTTTCACCGTGACCTGCCAGTATACGACTTTCTGTTCTTCGATGTGGCAGCGGGTTTCCACAATCTCAACCCAGCGCATGTTCCTTACGGATTCCGCTGCTTTTGCAACTGCGTTGTTGACAGCTTCCTCGATGCTGGTCTGTGAAGAACCGACAACTTCGATTTTTTTATAGATGTGAGAGCTCATAGTGTGTTTTTTTTGTGTGGTTAAAGATCCGTGTATGCCATGCGAAAGGCTGACCGGGCATATCGGCAGGTCAGCCCGTATATTAGCAAATCTGGAGTAATCTTCAAATTCCCTTAATACGGCACCCTGACGATGACGCTCTGCCAAGTGGGGGTTAACATCTGCAGTTTCGTCAGTGCAGCTCAATAAAAGGGGCTGGATGCCAGAAACATTTTGATGAATGATAATTTTCTATTAATATTGCTGATCGGTTATATAAGAATGTAGTGATTGAGTCGAGTGCTTTCCTGGCTATCCGGCGCATACGAATTGATTATTCAATGATATCGGAGCTATATCAGGGTGCAAAATGCATATGGATTCCGGTAAAATCTATTTCTGATAACTGACGGTTTTAAAAGTGGTAATGATGTTCTGACAATTCTGGTGATGAGCTTTTTGCCGATTATTGGAATACGGGGCATCGAATATTCCGGGTGAATGTATTCCCAACGTATCATTGCCGGTAACCGGGAACGGCAGCAATAACACATAGAGAAAACCAATACATGAATTACGGCTTTGTCATCGATGCCCGCAAATGTATCGGGTGCCATGCATGCACGGTAGCCTGCAAATCCGAAAACGAGGTTCCCCTCGGAGTGAACCGAACCTGGGTGAAGTATGTCGAAAAGGGAGAGTTCCCCAACACCAAAAGGTATTTTACCGTCCTGCGGTGCAATCACTGCGCGGAACCTCCCTGTGTCGGCATCTGCCCGGTCGAGGCTCTCCAGAAACGGCCTGACGGCATCGTCGATTTCGACGGCCGCCGCTGCATCGGCTGCAAGGCTTGTGCCCAGGCCTGTCCGTACAACGCTCTTTACATCGACCCGGAGACCCATACCTCAGCCAAATGCAACTACTGCGCTCACCGCAAGGAGGTCGGCCTTCAGCCGGCATGCGTGGCGATCTGTCCGCAGCAGGCGATAGTTTCAGGTGACCTTGACGATCCGAAGAGCGCCATCGCGGGACTTGTCTCGAACGAGAGGACCGTAGTGCGGAAACCTGAAAAAGGCACTTCTCCGAAACTCTATTATATCAACGGCGACGGCGCTTCGCTCGATCCTCTCCAGGCCCCTCCCCAGCAGCATTATCACTGGAGCGAGCAGTCGAGGGGGGTCGGCCACTTTGCCGGAAAGGGAAAAGGTGCTCCTGCCATCGAAAAAAGTACCCACGAAGTCCCTGCCGCAGGACCGAAAGCCCGCAGGGTCTATGACATCCCGTCAAAAGGCGCTGTATGGGGATGGGAAGTTCCGGCATATGTGACATCCAAAGCGGTCTCGGCAGGTCTGTTCCTGCTTTTTGCCGCACTCGTGACGATTTTCGGTCAGCAGCTTTCCGATGCTATGCAGTGGGCAGTCCTGGCCGTATCTCTCTTTTCGCTCGCCCTGACCGGCGGATTCCTCATCAAGGACCTCGACCGGCCTGATCGTTTTTCATCAGTCATGCTTCGTCCGCAGTTCGGTTCCTGGCTTGTACGCGGCGGCCTGACCATTACAGGGTACGGCGCATTCCTCGTGCTGTGGGGTACCGCAAAGTACCTGCAGCTTCCGGGGCTTGAAAAAGCGGCGCTTCTCGGCAGTACCATTTTCGCCCTGCTGACCGCTGTCTATACCGCATTTCTTTTTGGTGCGGCAAAAGGGCGCGATTTCTGGCAGAGCCCGATGCTTCTCCTGCACATGCTTCTGAACTCTCTGCTTGCCGGTGGTTCCGTCATGCTCGTGCTCGGTGTTTTCACCGGTGATGCCGGAGGACTCCTTCCCCTGCTCCGGACGTTGCTTGCCGCCTGTTTCGGCCTGCATATCGCAATCATGCTGATCGAACTTTACGGAAAACATCCTTCGGTACCTGCCGAGCGTGCAGCCGAGATCATTCGTGAAGGAAGCCTTAAAAACCTGTTCTGGAGAGGCAGCTTCCTTGCCGGAAACCTGCTTCCTCTTCTGCTTTTACTTGTACCGGACAATCCTCCGCTGCTGCTTGCCGCTGCCGTTTCAGGCCTCTGCGGCGTGTTCATTACCGAAAAGGTCTGGATCCAGGCCCCTCAGAGAATTCCCTTAAGTTAACCATGTGCCGGAGCCAATTATGAGTTATTCCCATAAGCCTACCGTTATAGAAACCATTGCAGAGAAACTGCATCTCATTCCGGACCTTCACCGGGAAGAGAGCGGGCCCCCGGCACAGCGCGCAGCCCTGGAGGGCGCCGAAGTCAACTGCCCCCCTCCTTCAGAGTGGGACAACTGGGTGGAATACGATTCGAAGAGCTGGCCCGAGCGCAAATCGCGTGAGTATATGCTCGTGCCTACCGCCTGCTTCAACTGCGAGGCCGGATGCGGACTTCTTGCCTATGTAGACAAGGAGACAATGCAGATCCGCAAGCTGACGGGCAATCCCTATCATCCTGCAAGCAGGGGCAGGAACTGCGCAAAAGGCCCTGCCACGCTCAACCAGGTACAGGATAACGACCGGGTGCTTTACCCCATGAAGCGGGTTGGCAAACGGGGCGATGGAAACTGGCAGCGGGTGAGCTGGGACAGTGCGCTCGACGACATCGCCGGGCGGATGCGCAAAGCAATCATCGAAGGACGAAACAACGAAATTTCCTACCATGTCGGAAGGCCCGGCCATGAAGGGTTCATGGAATGGGTGCTGAGGGCATGGAACGTCGACGGTCACAACAGCCACACGAACGTCTGCTCTTCGGGGGCCCGTTTCGGTTACGCCATCTGGGAAGGCTTCGACAGGCCTTCACCGGACCATACCAACGCAAAATTTATCCTGCTGGTCAGTGCTCACCTCGAGTCCGGTCATTATTTCAATCCGCATTCGCAGCGTATTATCGAAGCCCGGATGAAAGGTGCCAAACTTGCCGTGCTCGATCCCCGGCTTTCCAATACCGCAAGCATGTCCGACTACTGGATGCCGAGCTATCCAGGCAGTGAACCGGCCGTGCTGCTCGCCATGGCGAAGGTTATCATCGACGAGGGGCTCTACAACAGGCAGTACCTTGAAAACTGGGTGAACTGGCAGGATTATCTCCTCAAGGAATATCCCGGAACTCCTGTCACATTTGAAAATTTCATCGAAGGGCTGAAAAAGGAATACGCAGGGTTCACTCCCGAATATGCAGCCGGAGAAAGCGGCGTAGATCCGTCCATGATTGTCGATGTGGCCCGCCGCATCGGTGCTGCAGGCACGCAGTTCTCCACCCATGTCTGGCGCAGTGCCAGCAGCGGAAACCTCGGCGGATGGGCTGTTTCCCGCACACTGCATTTCCTGAACGTGCTTACCGGCAGTGTTGGAACTCCGGGAGGCACCTCGCCAAGCGCCTGGAACAAATTCAAACCGCATGTTCATGCGGAGCCGAAGCCACAGACATTCTGGAACCCGCTCCATCTGCCCGACGAATATCCGCTCGCACATTTCGAGCTCAGCTTCCTCCTGCCCCATTTCCTCAAGGATGGCCGGGGCAAGCTCGATGTCTATTTCACCAGGGTGTTCAATCCGGTCTGGACCTATCCTGACGGTTTCTCCTGGATCGAGGCTCTCGAGGACGAATCGAAGATCGGCCTGCATGCAGCGCTTACGCCGACATGGAGCGAAACGGCATATTTCGCCGATTACGTGCTGCCCATGGGCCATGCTCCGGAACGGCACGACATTATCAGCTACGAAACCCATGCCGGAAAATGGATCGCTTTCCGCCAGCCGGTGCTGCGCGCGGCGCTCCGCAGGATGGGTAAACCCGTGACCCACACCTGGGAGGCCAACCCCGGCGAAGTATGGGAAGAGGACGAGTTCTGGATCGAGCTCACCTGGCGTATCGACCCCGACGGAAGCCTCGGCATCCGCCAGTATGTGATGTCGCCTTACAGGCCGGGTGAGAAAATCACCATCGAGGAATACTACCGCTACATCTTCGAACACACGCCCGGACTGCCGGAGAAAGCCGCCGCCGAAGGGCTTACGGCATTCGACTACATGCAGAAATATGGTGCGTTCGAAGTGGAAAGCAATGTTTACAAGCTGAATGAAAAAGCGGTGCCGCAGAGCGATCTCGAAGGCTCGTCGGTCAATTCCGGGAGCGGCCTGATCACGAAAAACGGCAAGGCCGTGGGTGTCCAGGTGGACGGCCGTCCATGCACGGGCTTCCCGACGCCCTCGAAGAAACAGGAGTTCTTCTCTCAGACCATGGTCGACTGGAAATGGCCGGAGTACCGCCTGCCGGTTTACATCAAGAGTCATATCCACCACGAGACCATGGATCACAAAAAAGGCGAGTTCGTGCTTGTGCCGACCTTCAGACTGCCGGTATTGATCCACTCCCGATCGGCAAACGCTAAGTGGCTTACCGAAATCGCGCATCGCAACCCGGTCTGGATCAATACCACGGACGCGGCTGCGCTCGGCATCGAAAACGGTGACCTGATCCGTGTAAACACCGATATCGGGTTTTTTGTCAACCGCGCCTGGGTAACCGAAGGGATCATGCCGGGCGTGCTTGCCTGTTCGCACCATATCGGCCGCTGGCGCCGCAAGCAGGACCCAGAGAGCAACCGCTGGGCGTTCAACCGGGTCAACATTGCGAGGGAAAGCAAGGGAAAATGGAAAATGCGTGTCGAAGAGAATATCCAGCCTTACGAGAGCAGCGATCCCGATTCTTCGAGAATTTTCTGGTCCGACGGCGGAGTTCACCAGAACATAACGTTCCCCGTCCATCCAGACCCGATCAGCGGCATGCACTGCTGGCACCAGAAAGTTCGCATAGAAAAGGCCCACAAGGATGACCAGTACGGTGACGTGTTTGTCGATACCGAACGTTCTTTCCAGGTCTACAAGGATTGGCTTGCCATGACGAGGCCCGCCCCGGGACCGGGAGGCCTGCGCAGGCCTCTCTGGCTGAACCGTCCGTTCAGGCCGGATGAGAAAACCTATTACATCGGCAAGGAGTGAACCTCCTGCCTTTATTCAGCGGCAGCAGCCGGCAGAGTTATCTTTTGCCGGTTACTGCCACAGCCGGCTCTTTGATTTATTATGCAACCTTTCGATCACGTGACATGAGTTTACCGGTCAGAGACAGAATCAGTATGGCACTCTTGCCGATCCTTGCCGGCATGCTTCTTTTCATTCCCTCGGCAGCTTTCGCCGCACAGGCAGCTTCTCATCCGTTGGCCGATCCTGCCGGATGGTGGATATGGGTTCTGCTCCTGTTCATCTTTTCTTTTTTTCTTGGTATCATTTCAGTACTGGCAGGTGTCGGAGGAGGAGTGCTGTTTGTGCCGATTGTTAGCAGTTTTTTTCCATTCCACCTCGATTTTGTCCGCGGGGCCGGTCTGCTTGTCGCGCTGTCCGGTGCATTGTCTGCTGGCCCGTCGCTTATGAGAAAAGGTCTTGCTGACCTGAAGCTCAGCTTGCCCCTCTCGCTTATCGGCTCTATCAGTTCCATCGCCGGGGCGATTGTGGGTCTCACGATGGCTGCAGAGAAGGTACAGCTTCTTCTTGGCATAGCCATCATCGCAATTGCGGCTGTCATGCTGAAGTCAGGGAAATCAGGTTTTCCTGAAGTGAAAGAGCCTGATATCATCGCAAGGACGCTCGGTATTTCCGGGAGTTACTATGAACCAACCATCGACAGGGTCGTTGACTGGAAAATTCATAAAATGCCGATCGGTCTGGTGCTTTTTTTCTTTATCGGTTTCATCGGAGGTATGTTCGGCATGGGTGCGGGATGGGCCAATGTTCCGGTGCTGAATCTGCTGATGGGAGCTCCTCTCAAGGTTGCAGTAGCGACAAGCGGACTTGTACTTTCCATGAACGGTGCCGCTGCTGCATGGGTATACCTTTATAAAGGGGCCGTATTGCCGCTTATTGCCGTTCCCGCTGTCAGCGGCGTGATGCTCGGTTCAAAGATCGGTGCTAAACTTCTCACCAAAGTCAATACCCGGGCGATCAGGGTAATCGTAATCATCATGATGGTGATCGCCGGGCTTCGTTCAATCATGAAAGGTATGGGAATATGAGCAGTGAAAAACAGAAGGAAACAGCTATTGACAGAGTGCAGCTCGTTTATGCCAATGTCCTCGATTTTGTATCACATACCGGTATGGTGCTGGTTGCCGCAGGTTTTTTTGCTTATGTCTTCAGGCTTTTACCCCCCACGGTTTCAATAGAGGACATTGCTTCGCACTGGCACATGAAGGCATCGGAAATGCACCGGATCATAAAGGTTCCTGCCGGATGGTCATGGGTGAGCGATCCGCTGCACGGAGATGCGCTCAGTTATGTTTCCATCATATTTCTGTCCATGGCAGCGATGATCTGCCTCACGTCGGCTTTTACTGTTTTCCTCAAGGAAAGAAACAGGATTTACACGGTTATTGCTTTCCTGCAGATTGCGGTTCTTGCCGCGGCAGTTGCCGGGATCGCCGGGGGCGGCAGCTGATCGGCTGTGTAAAAGAAATAGTGACTATACCATTGTTTTTTATCTGAATAATCACTATATAATTGAATAGATATATAGTTTCATTGTTTGATTGCTCATCAATGTAGTTGTCAATAGATTCCAGACCTGATCACCCAAATGGCTGAAACAAAAAAACTTGCGATCATCGCATCCCAGGGAACCCTCGACTGGGCATATCCTCCGTTCATTCTCGCATCGACAGCTGCCGCCATGGATATGGAGGCGGTTATATTTTTCACCTTTTACGGACTTCCCCTCCTGAAAAAAGAGATCGATGCCAGGGTCGCTCCGCATTCCAATCCTGCCATGCCGATGAAAATGCCTTTCGGCAGCAAGGAGTTTCAGAATTTCAACTGGCCGATTCCCAACTTTGTTTCAGGCAATATGCCGGGATTCGAAAGCATGGCTACCATGATGATGAAAGAGACCTTCAAGCAGAAAGGTGTCGCGACGATCGAACAGCTCAGGAGCATGTGCCTTGAGTTCGGTGTCCGGTTCATCGCATGCCAGATGACCATGGAGGTATTCGGTTTCGAAAAGGAGGAGTTCATCGACGGCGTCGAATACGGAGGCGCGGCGACATTTCTCGAATACGCCGCCGATGCAAACATCTCGCTGTTCATTTAATTGCGGATGCACGATACCGGTAAGTGTTATGAAAAAATCAACTTGTTTCAGCGGTATGAACGGAACAGCTGTTGAAAATAAAAACCCCATAGCGAAATGGTCAGATATATCGAACTGATCCGCAATACCCTGTCGGATGTAAAAGAAATAATGCCCTGGGAGCTTGTCGAGCGTCTTGAAAAAAATCCAGAAATACTCATTGTCGATGTGCGTGAGCGTCACGAGTTCGATGCTATGCACATCAACGGGTCCATGAACGTTCCGAGAGGCATTCTGGAATCGGCCTGCGAGTGGGATTTTGAAGAGACCGAGCCGGAACTGGTAGAGGCCAGAAAGCGGGAAGTGGTTGTTGTATGCCGTTCGGGGCACCGCAGCCTTCTTGCGGCACATTCACTGATGGTTCTCGGGTATGAGAACGTTGTCTCTCTGCGTACCGGATTGCGTGGGTGGAATGATTATGAGGAGCCGCTGGTGAACAATGCGGGAGAACCTGTCGATCCGGATGCGGCTGATGACTTTTTTACCGCGAAACTCCGTCCGGAACAAAGGCCTCCCCGTGTAAAAATGTAAAGTCAAGGGAAGAAGTGAGCCATGAGCTTTTGGCTGTCCGATTGACTTACTTTATCTGAATACAAAAAATAATTTGTGATGAACGATATATTGACTGTTAAAGAAATAATGCCGCGGGATTTTGCCTGTCGTCTCGCAGAAAACCCTGATCTTCTGATCCTTGATGTGCGCGAACCGGATGAATTTGATTTTCATCGTATCGAAGGGTCGGTCAACGTGCCATTGAGAATGCTGGAACGGGCTTGCGAACGGGGTAACGCTAAAACTGTCCGGGGACTTGCCGAGGCAGGAAAGAGCGAGATCGTTGTTATCTGCCGTTCAGGGTATCGCAGCTACAATGCCGCCGCGATATTGATGGAACGGGGATATGAGCATGTCGTTTCACTGAAAACAGGGTTGAACGGCTGGTCCGATTTTGCATCGAAATCACGGGCTGGATCACAGACGGTGTATGGCAGGTTCGGGAACAGGGCGCTGAGCGCATAATTCCGGTCTTCATCCAGGCAGTCATAAACCACAAACAAAACGGGAATATCATGAGTGACATAACAAGCAATGTCGAGCTGAATTGCGAGGGTTTGAACTGTCCTTTGCCGATTCTCAAAACTAAAAAGACGATTGACGGCATGCAGAGCGGAGAGGTGCTTAAAATCAGCACGACCGATCCGGGGTCGGTCAGTGATATGGCATCATGGGCGAAACGCACCGGAAATGAACTTCTCGAACATGTCGAACAGGGGAACGTCCACAGGTTCTACATCAGGAAAAAATAAATGATATGTAAGGCTTTGTGATTATATGCAATTTCAATGATGATCCGGGCCGGAAATCCTCTTTTCGCATCCCGGGAGAAAAAATGAATCCGAAATGAGTGGTGTGAATCTTCCCCGACTGATGATATCGGCACCCTCCAAAAGTTCCGGGAAGACAATGGTCAGCCTTGGAATTTTATCTCATTTTGCAGGTGAGGGCGAGCGGATAAGAAGTTTCAAAAAAGGCCCTGACTATATCGATCCCATGTGGCACAGGATTGCGAGCGGCAATGAGTGCCACAACCTCGATCCTTATCTCATGGGCCGGGATGGCTGTATCCGGTCTTTTCGTGAAAACAGCGATACAAGCGGACTTTCCCTTATTGAAGGTAATCACGGCCTGCATGACGGAATGGATATCGATGGATCAGACAGCAGCGCAGGTCTTGCAGTCATGCTGCAGTCGCCGGTGCTGCTCGTGGTCGACAGCAGAAATCTGAACCGGGGGATCGCCGCACTGGTGATGGGTATGCAGGTGATGCCTCCGAAAGCCAATATTGCTGGCGTCATATTGAACCAGGTGCGGAATTCACGCCAGGAGGAAAAACAGAAAAAGGCGATCGAGCAGTTATGCAATGTTCCGGTCCTCGGATCGATTCCACAGGATGAGAAGCTGGTTATTCCAGAAAGGCATCTGGGTCTGACTACGGTCGGAGAGATGGCGGGAGCGGAACGATTTGTAAAAACGGCCGCGGAAACAATGGCGCATTACTGCGATATGAAAGCTATCCGATCTCTTTTTCTGTCCGCCGCTCCATTTCCGGAACAGAAAATCATAAAACAGAATGTTCAGGAACCCGGTATGGCAAGAATCGGTGTTTTCAGGGATGAGGCATTCTGTTTCTATTATCCGGACAATCTTCGTGCATTGCGGGAAAGCGGAGCGGAGCTTGTTTTCATCAATTCATTTCATGAAACAGCACTTCCGGATGTTGATGCCCTTTATCTTGGCGGGGGCTTTCCCGAGTCTTTCTTCGATATTCTGAGCGGCAACAGGGGACTGCTGAAGGATGTTCGGGAAAGGATCGAGTCCGGCATGCCGGTCTATGCGGAGTGCGGCGGGCTGATCTATCTCTGCAGGACTGCGGCATACGGAGGAAAAACCTATGATCTTGCGGGAGTCCTTCCTTTCGAGATCGGTTTTGAGCGTTATCCCGCCGGCCACGGGTATCTCGATCTGACAAGCACAACCGATTCTGTATGGTTCAGGAAAGGTGATCGGGTCAAGGCTCACGAATTTCATTACGCGAGAGCTCTAAAGCCGGATATCAGTTGTTCGTATCAATTTGATGCCGTCCGTGGAAACGGCATAACCGGTAAACGGGACGGTGCCCTGTACCGGAATGTTTTTGCGTCTTTCGCACATCTGCATGCTCTCGGGAATCCTGAATGGGCCCCGAATTTCGTTGCACTTGCAGAGGGATATGGTAGGCAGATCCGTTTCTCTGCGTCGTGAAATGCACTGATCGTGCTAAAAACAAAAAATAGTTCCCGTGAGATTTGAAAAAGAGTAATCAATTTGTTAACTATATAACTCAACTACTGAGCGGTTGTAGTTGAGCAGATTCTCACCACTCATTTTTTTTGGATCTTATTGTGCCGATGGCGGATAAATGCGCCGATGCAATAAGTGGTTTTTTCTACATACATAATACCATCACATTAAAGGAGCAAGTCATGGCAATTGAAGTTAAAGGCGTAAGTGTTGAAACAGATGAAAACGGCTATCTCGTGAATCTCGAGGACTGGAATGATGACGTTGCAGTGAAACTGGCCGAAGGTGAAGAGATCGAGATGACACAGGAGCATTGGGATCTCGTGAAGTTTCTCAGGAACTACTATGCGGAATACCAGATTGCTCCGGCTGTAAAGGTCCTGACAAAAGCAATGGCAACGGAAAAAGGAATGGACAAGAAAGCAGCTTCCGAGTTCCTTTACGGTCTTTTCCCGAAAGGTCCCGCACTGCAGGCCTGCAAGATTGCCGGACTGCCTAAGCCGACCGGTTGCGTTTAAGCGCCGGCAAGGTTTTTCCTGACCAAATTTATCGAGAACCAAAGGAGGCGCTATGGAAGGAGCTAACAGTGCTGCTTCGAATGAAGTAAACAAGAACGGGAACTGCTGTGCATGTTCCGGCGGATCGTGTTCGGACGAAAAATTCCTCAACCCGACACCGATGCTCGACGAGCTCGAGAACGGCCCCTGGCCGAGCTTTATCGGGGGCTTCAAAGAACTTGCCGAAAGGACGAAAAAACCGATGCTTCGCGGTGTCATGGATCAGCTCGAGTATTCCTACAAGACGAAGATGGGGTACTGGAAAGGCGGTCTTGTTACCGTGGACGGTTACGGTGCCGGTATCATTACCCGTTATTCCATGATCAAGGACAAGTTCCCCGAAGCCGAGCAGTTCCATACCATGCGCATCCAGCCTGCGCCCGGACTGCACTATAACACGGAGATGCTCAGGAATCTCTGCGATATCTGGGAAAAGCACGGCAGCGGTATCATCACGCTGCATGGCCAGACCGGCGATATCATGCTGCAGGGTATCGAACAGGACAAGGTTCAGGAGTGTTTCGACGATCTTAACCAGCAGGGTTGGGACCTCGGCGGCGCCGGTGCCGGCATGCGTACCGCTGTTTCCTGTATCGGTCCGGGACGCTGCGAGAATGCCTGTTACGACAATCTCAAGCTGCATCTCAACGCCCTGAAGCATTTCGTCGGCGTACTTCACCGCCCGGAATGGAACTACAAGCTGAAATTCAAGTTTTCAGGATGTCCGAACGACTGCACCAACGCCATCATGCGTTCCGACATGGCTGTTATCGGTACATGGAAAGACGCCATCCAGGTTGACCGGGATGAGGTCAAGGCATGGATCGAGGAGAGGGGGCTTGATGCGCTGGTCAACGAGGTCATCAATCTCTGTCCGACAAAGGCGATAACGCTCAGGGACGGCGACATGCATATCGAAACCAGGGATTGCGTGCGCTGCATGCACTGTCTGAACGCAATGCCCAAGGCTCTGTCTCCGGGTCAGGAAAGAGGTATTTCCCTGCTCATGGGTGGCAAGAACACCCTCAAGGTCGGAGTCAACATGGGCTCACTGATCGTTCCGTTCATGAAAATGGAAACGGACGAAGATATCGAGGAGTTCATCGAACTGATTGAAGAGATCATCGACTGGTGGGATGACAACGGTCTTGACCACGAGCGCATCGGCGAAACCATCGAGCGCGTCGGCCTCAAGAACTTCCTTGAAGGTATCGGCCAGGAGATCGATATCAATCATGTGACGAGACCGCGTGACAACCCGTATTTCAAGGCCAGGTACTGATGCCTGTGGCTGGTTCTGTTGACGAATTTAACAATACCCGAGAGGCTTAAAAGGAAGCAAACAATATGAGCAGTCCTGAAAAAAAGTGGAAGACCATAGAGTCCGGCCCTCATACCTATGAAGAGGCGTTACATCCTGTCGTCAGGAAAAATTACGGCAAATGGAAATATCATGAAATTCCCCGTCCGGGAGTTCTGAAGCATGTCGCCCAGAGCGGAGATGCCATATACACGGTCCGTGCGGGTACTCCCCGGCAGGATACCGTGGATATGGTCAGGAGGCTCTGCGATATCGCCGACAAATATGCAGACGGGTACCTTCGTTTTACGGTGCGCAACAACGTCGAGTTCCTGACGCCTAACCAGGAAAATATCGAACCGATGATCAGAGATCTCGAAATGATGGGCTTTCCTGTCGGCGGTACCGGCATGTGTGTCTCATCGGTCTCCCATACACAGGGCTGGCTGCATTGCGACATTCCTGCAACGGACGCTTCGGGTGTTGTGAAATCCATGATGGATTCCGTTTACAATGAGTTCAAGCATATGGAGATGCCGAACAAGGTGAGGCTTTCGACCTCCTGCTGCGCTATCAACTGCGGCGGACAGGCCGATATCGCCGTTGTCGTCAAGCATACCCGTCCTCCGAGAATCAACCATGATCATCTCTCGACGATCTGCGAGCTTCCGAAAGCGGTCGCACGCTGCCCAGTCGCGGCAATTCGCCCGACGGTAGTGAACGGCAAGCGTTCGCTGATGGTCGATGAAGCGAAATGCATCTGCTGCGGAGCCTGCTTCGGTGCCTGCCCGGCAATGGAAATCAATCACCCGGAACATTCGAAGTTCGCTGTCTGGGTGGGAGGCAAGAACAGCAATGCCCGCTCCAAACCATCAACCATGAGCATCGTTGCCCACAACCTGCCGAACAATCCGCCTCGCTGGCCCGAAGTCACCGATGTGGTCGGAAGGATCCTTACTGCATACAAAAACGGCGGCCGTCCCTGGGAACGTGTCGGCGAATGGATCAACCGCATCGGCTGGAAGCGCTTTTTTGAGGAAACCGGTCTTACCTTCGACGAGAACATGATAGACAGTTATCGTCATGCGAGGACCACATTCAACCAGTCGGCTCACGTTCGCTTTTAGTCAAAGGAGAGATACATGAAGGTAGATTCCAATCCAATTCTTGATTTTGCGCTCAACTACCAGTTTCCTCCTTTCAGCGAGCAGACCGGGGTGGACAAAATCGTGGCGTTCGGGGACCACAGTCACAAGTGCCCCGTCTATGTCTGGCAGACGCCTCCCTGTACGGCTGAATGTCCTGCAGGAGAGGATATCCGAGGCTATCACCGGCTGCTCGTCGGCATAGACAAGTCGGAGGACCCATGGAAGGCCGCATGGGAGACGCTTGTCAACGCGAACCCGTTTCCAGCGGTCATGGGCCGGATCTGTCCGCATCCCTGCCAGGGAAAGTGCAACCGCCAGTACCATGACGAAAGCGTTGCGATCAACGCAGTCGAACAGGCAATCGGCAATTACGGTATCGAAGCCGGCCTCCGGCTTCCCGGGCCCGGGCCCGATACCGGCAAACGTGTTGCGGTTATCGGCGGAGGCCCTGCCGGGCTTTCAGCTGCATATCAGCTGCGCAGGAAAGGTCATGCCGTAACGATTTACGATGCCAACAGAAAACTTGGAGGCATGGTGCTCTATGGCATCATGGGCTACAGGGTTGACAGGAAGGTCCTTGAAGCTGAAATCCAGAGGATCATCGATCTCGGTGTGGAAACCAGGATGGGTGTCCGGGTCGGAACCGACGTTACCCTCGAACAGCTTGAAAAAGAGTATGATGCTGTATTTGTGGGCGTCGGCGCACAGGTTGGCCGCGGTCTTCCGATACCCGGTTTTGCCGGAACACAGGGAGCCACCAATGCCATCGATTTCCTGAAAAACTATGAAATCGAAGGTGATGCAATTTCAGTAGGTAAAAAAGTCGTGGTCATCGGCGACGGCAACGTTGCGATGGACGTGGCAAGACTTGCGCTTCGTCTTGGATCGGAAGCCATTCTGGTATCCGGCGTACCGAGGGAGGAGATGGCCTGCTTCGAGAACGAGTTTGACGATGCCGTGAATGAAGGCGCGAAAATACACTACCTCACCGGTACGGTCGAAGTGCTCAAGGGGGATGACGGACGTGTCTGCGGTCTGCGCTGCTCCGGCATGGTGAAAAAAGCGAAAGGCGAGGAAGGGTGGAACTCTCCGATTCCGTTCCTTCGCTATAAAAACACCGAAGAGACCTTCGATATCGATTGCGACATGATCGTTGCTTCCATAGGTCAGACAACCGACATGCAGGGCTTCGAGAGTGTCACGAAAGGCAATCCCTGGCTCAAGCTGGACCGGTATTTCCGTGTTCCCGGAAAGGAAAACGTTTTCGGCGGAGGCGACGCCATCAAGGTAGACCTCATCACCACCGCAGTAGGTCACGGCCGCAAGGCGGCAGCCTCGATCGACGCATTCCTGAAAGGGGAGGCGATGCCTGAAGCTCCCTACCGTGAGGTGACCAAGGTCCAGAAGCAGGATGTCCTGTATTTCCTGAATTCTCCGCAGGCGAAGAGGGAAAATCTGGTCCCGGAAAATGTTGTCGGCAACCATGACGAACTGCTGGTTGCGCTGACAAGGGAGCAGGTGAAAGCCGAGTCGGAACGCTGCATGAGCTGCGGTCTCTGTTTCGACTGCAAGCAGTGTGTATCCTTCTGTCCTCAGGAAGCGGTCACCCGTTTCAGGGACAACCCTGCCGGGGAAGTGGTCTACACCGATTATTCGAAATGCGTCGGCTGTCATATCTGTTCACTGGTCTGTCCTTCGGGATATATCCAAATGGGAATGGGTGACGGCCTGTAAACCGCTGAAAACATCAACGTAAATCAAGGAGATCAGAGTTATATGTTCGAAGATGTAATCAGTGAGGTCCAGACGGCTGTCGAGCATTCGAGGCACTGGGCTGAAACCGGATGGCCTGTTACGTTCGGGGCAAGAAGGATCGCGGTTTCGACACTCAAGGAGGCCGAGGCCCTTCCGAGAAATTCCGCAATCCGCCTCGAAGCCGTCAATTACTGGAAACAGGCCGGGCTTACCGGAAATGATGCTGGTGACTGGGGCGAGAGGGCTGTCGCCGCGCTGAAGGGCGGAGATCTCGATGCGGCGGCTGACGCACTGTATTTTTCGCAGTATGTCGAAAAACCGTTTGCCGACAGCACGAAGACATGGCTGCCTTTATATGAATCATTTATTGCAAGGTTCCCGTCGAACTGAACGGCGGGAATACTGTTCTCTGAAATCCATCGACTTTCCGACAGTTGAAAATAGGAATCCTTCTCAAGCAGGGGCCATATAATCACCAGGCATCCGATACGGCATACAAGTTTGCCGAAGCCGCCATAAGGAAAGGGCACACGGTTGATGCCGTTTTTCTCTACAATGACGGTGTCATCAATGCAACGAAGCTCATGGACCCGCCGCAGGACGACCGGCATATCGCCGAGCGGTGGTCCGACCTGAACCGCGAGCATGGTGTCGAGATCCTTGCCTGCATTGCCGCTTCAAAACGCCGGGGAATCAATGAGGATGTCATGATAAAAGGTGGAGCGATCACAGGTCTCGGGACCCTGACGGATATCGCGATCCGTAACGACAGACTTATAACATTCGGAGACTGAAAGGGAGAGGGGGAAAGCATGGATGTAAAGAAAATTCTGCATGTGATGCGCCACGCACCACATGGAACGGTTTATACTTATGAAGGTCTTGAAATGATCCTGATGATGGCTGCATACGAACAGGACCTTACGGTTGTCTTTATCGGAGACGGTGTTTATGCCCTGAAGAAAGAGCAGGATACCACCGATATCGGTGTAAAAGGATATGCCAGGACATTCGCCGCACTTGGCGATTATGACGTCGAAAAACTCTATGTCGACCGTATATCGCTGGAAGAACGCGGTCTGACCGAAGAGGACCTCGAGGTTGGTGTTGAAATCCTTGATTCCGAAACGATCGGCCGGCTGATGAAGGAACAGGATGTCGTCATTCACCATTGACCGTTTTTCTATCGGTGGAAGCCGGTGAGAACAGTTTCGAAACGTTTCGTAATAAGCATGTTGCATACCATCAATAAATCGCCTTTCGAAAGCAATATTCTCGAAACCTGCATAAGGTTCGTGCAGCCCGGAGATCCGATTCTTTTCATCGAGAACGGGGTTTATGCGGTCCAGGCACACAGCAGGTTCGCACCGATGCTTGAAGGCATCCGTGAAAAAAACCCGGTGTATGCACTGCAGCCGGACCTGAGCGCCCGCGGGGTAACATCGCTGATTGATGGAGTAAAAACTGTAGATTACGAAGGTTTCGTCGATCTTGTCGAAAAACACAAGGTCAACAACTGGCTGTAAACAGTTGCCGGTACCATTCCAGACAACGATTTCAAAGGACGATATGACAACTGCATGGGCGAAGTTGGTTCAGGAAAACAGAAAAGAGATTCTTCAGCGCTTGAATGATGCGGCTCTTTCACTATTTTCCGATAAAGCAGCATCACCTCTGATCGGAGAAGCGCTTTCAGCGGGGATGTCTGAGATCCTTGACGGCATCGATCAAAATGGGGAAGTAATTGAAAACGGAGTAAACAATGTTACCCGTATCCTTGCTGTCCAGCCTTTCGCGCCGTCGGGGGCCATGTCAGTTTTTTTCAGCCTTAAACATATTATCCTTGAAACCGCCCGTAGAGCACCGGCCCACTCCTCTCTGGATGATGGGGAAATGATCCGGTTCCTTACACGCATTGACGAGATTACCCTTATGGCATTTGACCGTTACATGATGCACCGGGAAAAACTGTACCAGCTTAAAGTCGAAGAAACCCGCAACCGCATGTACATGGCGCTCAGGAGGACCGGAGCATGAAAAAAGTGCTTATGCCCCTTGTGATGGTGGCGGTACTTGCCATTATTCCCTATGTTGCCGTCGAATTCGGAAAACAACAATACCTGTTCGGAGTTGTTATTCCTTATGCAGCTGCAGTACTGTTCATAACAGGTTTTATTTACCGTATCGTGGACTGGCTGCGAAGGCCTGTTCCCTTCAGGATTCCAACCACGGCCGGTCAGGAGAAATCCCTCGACTGGATCAGGCGCAACCCGATCGAAAGCCCCCACCGTGCATGGGAAGCGGCGGCAAGGGTGCTTTCCGAGGTGCTTTTTTTCCGTTCGCTTTTCAGGAATACCCGGGCCGAACAGCACAAGGACACTACACTCGCCTATGCGTCAGATAAATGGCTCTGGCTCGGCGGCCTTGCTTTCCACTGGTCGCTGCTCGTGATAGTGCTTCGTCATGCCCGGTTCTTCTTCGTAATGGTGCCGGGATTCTCTGATTTTCTCGATCATGCCGACAGTTTCTTCGACGTAACCCTGCCGGCACTTTACCTTTCCGATGCGCTTGCGCTTGCAGCCGTCACTTTCCTTGTCGTCCGCCGGTTCGCGGACGCGAAAGTTCGCCTGATTTCGCTGCCGACCGATTATTTTCCGCTTTTCCTTATCGGCGGCATTGTTACTGTAGGAATTCTCATGCGTTATGTCGTCAGGATAAATATCATGCCGGTCAAGGACCAGATGCTCAGTCTTGTTAACCTGAGCTTCGCTCCTCCCGGAGAAATCGGTTCGCTTTTCTACGTCCATCTGTTCCTGGTTTCGGTACTGCTGGTTTATTTCCCGCTCAGCAAGCTCATGCATATGGGAGGGATATTCCTGAGCCCGACGCGCAATCTGTGCAACAACAGCCGCGAAAAGAGGCATGTCAACCCTTGGAATTACGATATCAAGTTCAGGACATACAGCGAGTACGAGGATGACTTCCGCGAGAAGATGAAAAAAGCCAAACTGCCGGTTGAAAAGCAATAATTATGGCTAAATACGCCCCGAATCTTTCCGAGCTAAAAAAAGAGCTCGATGAAAAACCGAGCCTTCTGAAGGGAAACTACTCGGACAAGGAATGGTGGGATATTCCTGTGGAGTTCCGTGACGGAAACTGGTGTTTTCCTGCCAAGCCTGAGGTGATCGAGGAACTCGGGTTCCCGAACCCGCGCAAATGGGCCGCCACCGATGACGACTGGCAGCTGCCGCAAGGCTGGCAGAAAACCATCAGCGACGGACTGAAGAGCCGTCTGAAAAAATACCGTTCACTGAAGCTGTTTCTCGATACCTGTGTCCGCTGCGGCGCATGTGCCGACAAATGCCACTTTTTCCTCGGCACGGGCGATCCAAAGAACATGCCTGTGGTCAGGGCCGAACTGATCCGCTCTGTCTATCGCAACGATTTCCCTCTTGTCGAGAAAATCCTCAAGGGTTTTGCCGGAGCGAGGATGCTGACCCCGGATGTGATCAAGGAGTGGCACATGTACTTCAACCAGTGCACCGAGTGCCGCCGCTGTTCGGTTTTCTGTCCTTTCGGTATCGATACGGCCGAGATCACGATCCTTGCCCGGGAGCTGCTGAACCTCATCGGCGTGAACAACAACTGGATCCTCGCTCCGGTGGCGAACTGCAACCGTACGGGAAACCACCTCGGCATCGAACCGCACACGTTCGTGCAGAACATCGAATCGATGGTTGACGACATCGAGGAGCTTACCGGAATCACGGTCAATCCGACCTTCAACCGGAAAGGGGCTGAAATTCTTTTCATCACGCCATCCGGCGACGTCTTCGGCGATCCCGGAGTCTATACCATGATGGGTTACCTGCTGCTTTTCCACCATATCGGACTGGACTATACCATCAGCACCTATGCTTCGGAAGGAGGCAACTTCGGGTTCTTCACCTCGAACGACATGATGAAGAAGCTGAATGCCAAGATGTACCATGAAGCCAGACGCCTCGGCGTGAAATGGATTCTTGGAGGGGAATGCGGCCATATGTGGCGCGTTGTTCACCAGTATATGGACACCATGAACGGTCCGGCGGATTTTCTCGAAGTTCCGGTATCCCCCGTTACGGGGACTAAATTCCAGAATGCAGCAGCAACGAAAATGGTTCATATTGCGGAATTCACCGCGGATCTGATCCATAACAGAAAACTGAAGCTCGATCCGAAGCGCAACGACCATCTGAAGACCACTTTTCATGACTCATGCAACATCGCACGGGGCATGGGCATGTTCGAAGAACCTCGCTATATTCTTCGCAACGTCTGCAACAGTTTCCACGAGATGCCGGAGAACACCATCAGGGAACAGACTTTCTGCTGCGGTTCCGGCAGCGGCCTGAACGCCGAGGAGTACATGGATATCCGCATGAGGGGAGGTTTTCCGAGGGCGAATGCCGTACGCACCGTAAGGGAAAAGCACAAGGTCGATTCGCTGGTCACCATTTGTGCCATCGACCGCGCGAGCCTTACTCCGCTCATGAAGTACTGGAACCCCGGTGTCGGTGTTTACGGGCTGCATGAGCTGGTAGGCAATGCCCTGATCATGGATGGAGAGAAAAAGAGAACGGAAGACCTGAGGGAAAATCCTATGGCAGGCTTCGAAGACGGGGAGGACGATGAGGATTAAGAAAATGTTACTGTTGATTGCCGTTCCGGTTCTTATGCTGTTTGCGGTTGTCGCTTTCTTCCGCCAGCCCGGCCATGCCGAAACGGCCAAAGCGCCACCGGCACCCGTTGCCGTAGACAGTACGAAATGTATTGCTCCTGCGGAATATATGCGCGCAAACCATATGCAGGTTCTTTATGCCTGGCGGAATTCGTCGGTCAGGGAAGGCAACCGCGTCTATATCGCAAAGAACGGCAGCAGGTTCCAGAAGAGCCTGAATACCTGCCTGGGCTGTCATTCAACAAACAGGCTTTTCTGCTTCAACTGCCACATGTATGCCAATGTCAAGCCGAAGTGCTGGAATTGTCATCTGTCGCCCATGGAAACACCGTGATGAACAAAGAACGTAGAGATTTTATCAGGAAAACCGGGCTTGGTGTCCTCGCGGGCATCTGCGCTTCTTCTGGGCTTATTCAGGCGTTTGCCCTCGAGGAAACGGTTCTGCCGGCATGGGACGAGAAGCCTGTACCGGGAAAAATCCGCTGGGGCATGCTGATCGACACCCGCAAATGCCGCCAGGATTGCAAGGAATGCGTGGCCATGTGCCATCATGTCCATAATGTGCCCGATTTCGGGAACCGCAAAGATGAGGTGAAGTGGATCTGGAAAAGCAGCTATGAGCATGTTTTCCCGACCTCGACCCAGCAGTTCAGGACAAAAGAGGTGCTCGAACGGCCCTATCTCGCATTATGCAACCATTGTGCGGAGTCACCGTGCACGAGGGCATGCCCGACCGAAGCTACGTTCAAGCGCTGGGACGGTATCGTTTCCATGGATTACCACCGCTGCATCGGATGCCGTTTCTGCATGGCCGCATGCCCCTACGGTTCACGAAGCTTCAACTGGCGTGATCCTCGCGAGGGAATAAAAGAGGCTTCAGTCGATTATCCAACCAGGATGACAGGTGTTGTTGAAAAATGCAATTTCTGTTCGGACCGTCTTGTCAAGGGACTGATGCCGGCGTGTGTCGAATCATGTCCTGAAAAGGCGCTGACTTTCGGTGACCTTAATGATCCTCGTTCCGATATCCGTGCGCTCCTCGAGTCCAACAACACGATGCAGCGGAAGCCCGAGCTCGGGACGAAGCCTTCGGTTTTTTACATTATCTAACGTTTTCCCATGATTGAGAAAGCTCTGAAAGGAACCCGCAATTATTGGGCATGGATTGCCTCACTGCTCGCCCTGATAGCTGTCGGCATCACTGCGTACAACCGCCAGAGGTGGTTCGGGCTCACCGTTACCGGCATGGGCCGCGACATCAGCTGGGGGCTTTATATCGCGCAATTCACGTTTCTCGTCGGCGTTGCAGCGTCGGCTGTCATGGTGGTGCTTCCCTACTACCTTCACAACCAGAAGGTGTTTTCAAAGACCGTGATCATCGGCGAGTTCATGGCCGTTTCCGCCACACTGATGTGCCTGCTCTTCATCCTTGCCGATATGGGACGTCCCGACCGTGTGCTGAACGTGCTGCTTTATCCCAGCCCGCATTCCATGGTATTCTGGGATGTCATGGTTCTGAACGGCTATTTCATCATCAATCTCGTGAGCGGATGGACCGTGCTCGGTGCCGAGCGCCGGGGTATTCCACCTCCTGCCTGGGTGAAACCCATCATCTATCTCTCGATTCCCTGGGCGGTGAGCATTCATACCGTCACGGCTTTCCTATACGCCGGGCTGCCCGGAAGGCACCTCTGGCTTACAGCAGTTCTCGCGCCGCGCTTCCTTGCATCGGCATTTGCCGCCGGAACTTCTCTTCTGATCCTCGTGACGCTCATTATTAAAAAGGTTTCCGGGTTCGACACGGGAAAAGAGGCAAGGGAGAAGCTTGCCGTGATTGTAACCTATGCTGGCCTCATTAATATCTTCATGATCGGCACAGAGTTTTTTACCGCATTCTACAGCAATGTGCCTTCCCACAAGCATAGCCTCCAGTACCTTTTCTTCGGGCTCGAAGGCCATTACAACCTGGTGCCCTTCATGTGGTTTTCACTGATTCTCGGGCTTGGTTCCCTTGCGGTTCTGTTGGTACCCGGTCTGAAAACCTCTCCGAAATGGCTGGCTGCAGCATGCGCAGGCCTCGTGGTTTCTATCTGGATCGACAAAGGGGTCGGCCTGATCCTCGGCGGTTTTATTCCTTCGCCTCTCGATGAAATCGTCGATTATTTCCCAACCCTTACCGAGGTTTCCGTAACGGTCGGTATCTGGGCGATCGGAATGCTGGTGCTTACCCTCCTGCTCAAGGTTGCAGTCGCTGTCAAGACCCAGGAGTGAAATCCGAAGTTGGCCTGTCCTTTATCTGAAAAGTCCGCGCCTGTAAACGCGGGCTTTTGTTTTATAAGCCCTGCAGTACGAAGAGAAGACAAAAAAAGCCGTATTTGAAATTTAGTGAGGGCAAACCCGGTTCTTATATTGCACCTTTTTAACCGTATGAAACGATTTAACGCAAAAAGCCGGAAAGCATGAAGGTATTTCTGCCGCTCAATATCAGGATCGATAACAGGAAGATTCTCTTCGTGGGAGGAGGAAAGATCGCCATGCACAAGATTCAGACCGTGGGACAGTATACCAGCGGCATCACAATTCTTGCCCCGTGGATACACGACGATCTGAAAGGAAAGGGGTATACCGAGATATACAAGGAGTATGAAAAATCCGACCTTGAAGGTTTTTTCCTTGTCTATGCCAGTACGAATGACAACGAGGTAAACCGTCGAATCAGGGACGATGCAGCCCAAATGGGCATCATGGTGAATGTTGTTGACAACCGAGAGCTTTCGGACTTCATTTCTCCCGCCGTGATAAAGCAGGACGAAATGACCATTGCCGTGTCGTCCAACGGACAGAATGTGAAAAAATCCGTCGAATGGCGGAACAGGATAAAAGCCCTGCTTGAAAAAGGGCTTTAAGCAATCAACATCCAGCAGTGCCATGGAAACAAAAGAATCTCATAATAAAGCAATTTCCACTGATCAGAATAAAGGGATCGTTTATATCATCGGAGCGGGTCCTGGAGATCCTGAACTGCTGACCATGAAAGCAGACCGGCTACTGCGTGAAGCCGACGTCATCCTCTATGACGACCTTGTCTCGCCGGAACTTGTAGCCCACTACCCGGCACTCAAGATCTATACCGGCAAAAGGAAAGACTGCCATCATTTTGAGCAGGAGGCCATCAATGAGGAGATTGTCCGCCAGGCAAAGATGGGAAGGAAAGTTGTCCGTCTGAAGGGAGGCGACCCCTTTGTTTTCGGGCGCGGTGGCGAAGAGATCGAATCGCTGAGGCAGCACGGCATACGCTATGAAATCGTGCCGGGGATCACAGCTGCTCACGGGGCGAGCGCATACAGCGAGATACCGCTCACCATGAGGAAAGTGTCCTCTTCGGTGGCTTTCTGCACCGGTCACCCGGTCAGCAAAATCCAGGTGCCTGATGCGGATACGCTCGTCTATTACATGGTTGCATCATCGGTACACGACGTGCTCGATGCAGTGTTGAATAAAGGGCGCAACCTCGAAACCAGAGTAGCGATCGTGCAGAATGCTACCCGTTACAACCAGAGGATTTTCACCGGGACAATCCGTGAGCTCAGGGAACGCGAGAAATCGGTTTATTCCCCTGCTCTTCTCCTAATAGGCGATAATATTTCCCAGTTCATCGGGGAGAACTGGTTCTCGAAAAAGAAAAAGGTGCTTCTAATAGGAAACGGCGGTAAAAACTATGACCCCTCCGACTATGTCACGGTGCATCTGCCTTGCAGCTCTGCTGACGGTTCGGACAGGAATATGGTGCAGCACTGTCTCGAAAACATTGCCCATTATCAGGTGATTTTCTTTGCCGGTGTGCTCTCAGTACGGCATTTTTTCAATTGCCTGTTTATGTCGGGAAGGGATGTAAGGTATTTGAGGGAGAGCAGGATTATCACCTATGGCAAGGCGGCGGCTTCTGAACTTGTTAAGTACGGCGTAGTTCCGGATTTTCGCCTTGAACCCGATAAACCGGACGATCTCATCTCCCTGTTTCGTGAAAACGGCTTGTCTGGAGCAACAGTCCTGCTTCCGGGATCGAACCTGCCGGACTCGAGCCAGCTTTTCGCTCTCGAGGCGTCCGGCAACAGCGTGACGCCGCTATGCGTCTATACCCAGGGGTTCAGGGAAAATGACGAAGAGATCGACCTCGATTTCATTGACGAGATTTATTTTTCATCGCCTTCATGTGTGAGGAATTTCCGGTCTGTTTATGCCGTGATCCCCGAACGTATCAAGGTTACGACAGCGGACGAACATACCGGTAATGAATGCACGAAGATTTTCGGAGGGCAGTTGCGTAAGGGATAAGTCGGCGGTTCAGCCCCGGAACATCCCGTTTTTTCGGGGATGTTCCGGGCAGGGCGGTGCTCAGATGCCGAGTGCCTTGAAAAGGATGGGCAGGGCGCAAAGGCCAATTGCGACGTTTGTCGCACCGCAGATTTTTGTGATAATGGCATTCTTCCTGTACCAGGCAAACGGAAGCAGAATGGTCAGAAGGTTGATCAGCAGCAGTACTGTCCCCAGAGGCCAGATTTTATCCATCATGATGGCTTTATAAGCGAAAAGGGCGGTCATAAAGAAAATGCCCAGGAAGAGGTGGGCATAGATTTTTTTGTCCCCGGGATTGTAGAAATGCATTGCAACCACGACCCAGAACAAACCGTAGGTTGCGAAAATGGTGCCGAGGTACACCCTGATTTCTGGCGGAAGGCCGACATCGAAGAGGTACATGCACATTGCCGTGAAAAGCTGTGCCACCCCGCCGAACCAGAGGGCCACATGAGCGAGGTTCCTGCCCAGTTTTACGTGATCGGTCTCATTGTCAAGGCCGAACCCCAGCTGTTCGAGGCCGAACACCCAAACGGTGACGACAAGGCCGAACACACCGATAGCTTCCGGATTTACTGCATTCATCGGAAGAACTCCTGTTTTTAATGATTGATAATACCACCGCAGCAAACGCAGCGGCTGCGCTAATTTAAGTCATTTTATCCTGACAGTGGAATTGTATTTTCCAGTGAAGGGGTATGAAAGTACCGTTTTCTGGCATGACGGCCCTGAAAGGCAGGAAGGACAAGAATTTCAGGTGAAAGGCGGCAGGCTCATTAATGACGGGAAAAGATTTTCATATCTGACATGGACAACTATCTGGTTTGTTACAGCAAGATTGAGGCAGGGATGGGCAGTTCAATTACTTACAGCAAATATCGGATCCGAATTGAAAACAAACATCCATGGCGGAGTGAAGAACCCTTATTACTTCGATGCCTTCAGGAATGATGAGATAAAAGACGATATACCTGCCGATCGGGAGGCTCATCACTCCCCTGAAGAGCTCGTCACGATTTTTTCCCATGACAGGGCATTCCGCAATCTCACGGAATTTCCAGTCGAAAGTGTCGATAAGCGCGTCGGCCCTTTTTTCGCTTTCTGCAGCGATATAGCTCCATATTTCAGCAAGATCGTCGATAACGACCGGCCGTTTGAGGATCAAGGGCATTATTCAATGATGTTTGCCGGTTCTGTTTTCCCTGATTTTCAGCTTGATTTCATCGGCATTCCACGGTGAGGGTTCACCGCTTTCGATGCCTTCACGGATTTCCTGTCGAATCTGGTCGATTCTGATGCCCTGACAACTTTCCTTTTCCTGCATGAGGCGCAAAGCTTCTCTTACCACTTCGCTGGCGGAGGAATACATTCCCGACCTGACTTTCTGGCGCACCATCTCCTCGAGCTGGGGAGTGAGATTGACATTGATTGGCATGGGGGTGTAAGGTCATGTTTAAAACATGGGTAAATATACGTATTCGCCGGTGATTCTCAATAATTGCCAATGACTCTACGGTTCAGTTACTCATCTCTATCATCGATCGAAAAAATTATTTCATTTTTATCCGGAGAAAATTATATTTACAGTATAAATTTACAGTGTAAATATAATTATTCATGGCAAGACCGGTCAAATCAACTCAGATTCCAAACCTCAAAGAGTCAATCAAGGATGCCGCATGGCACCAGATAACCCTTTCGGGCCCATCCTCGCTCTCCCTGCGTAAAATCGCCAGGGAGCTTCATATCTCCGCACCGGCGATCTACAACTATTTTCCCGACAGGGATGCTCTTGTGACCGCCCTCGTTATCGATGCCTACCTCTCTTTCGGGGACAGCCAGCATACCGCGAAAAATCATTTCCCTGAAGAGGATCAAGTTCTGGAGCGGTTCAGGGAAACGGGGATAGCTTACAGGGAGTGGGCGATTCGCTATCCGCACCGCTACCTGCTGATTTTCGGTACGCCGGTTCCCGGCTACATCCCGCCGATGCATGAAATACTGCCGGCAATGGTTCGGTCCATGGGGGCTCTTGCGGAAGTCATAGCCGAGCTTTACCGGGCCGGGCGATTGAAGGTTCAGGGATTTCCACTTTTCGATGCCGGAACATGCGGAGGCATTTTTCAGGACGCAGCGGAGCCGAAACAGGAAGAACAGCTTGTTTATTCGGTGGCCATGCTTGTCTGGAGCAGGGTGCACGGCATCGTATCACTTGAGGTGACGGGCAAGCTGCCGCCATTCGGGGCTGACTGCTCAGCGCTCTACCGGTACGAGCTTGACGCCATCCTCCGTGAATTCGTCATTGCCGCCTGACCGGATTTCTCGTGAAATGTTTCAGGTTAAAAAGGAAGAATACTCAATCGTTAAATCAAAAGGAGGGACGAATATCATGAACATTCTCATTCTTGACGGATCACCCGCAGGAGATGAAGCCGGCGTCCGGATTGCCGGAAACCTGCTTGACCTTCTCGCGACGAAAGGGCATCAAACGGAGCATGCAGTGCTTCGCGACAAAACCATCGCCAACTGCAACGGGTGTTTCCAATGCTGGCTTAAGACCCCCGGAATCTGCGCGATAGATGACGACAACCGTGATCTTGTTGCAAAATATATTCAGAGCGACCTCGTCATCGCGCTCACACCGGTGACCTTCGGAGCCTTCTCGCCCGAACTCAAGAAATTTGCCGACCACCTCATACAGACGATTTCTCCGTTTTTCTGCAGGGTTAACGGCGAGACACACCATATGAAGCGCTACGAGCGGTATCCGGGGTTCATTTCCATCGGATGGCTTCAGGGTCCCGACGATGCACAGGAAAAGATTTTCAGGCATCTGTTTTACCGCAACACGATCAATTTCTATACGGAAAAAGATGCATGCGGCATCCTGTACAGCACCATGGGTACTGAAGAAATAAGGGAAAGCCTCGAGGGGCTCCTGCATAAGGCCGAGAGCGGTAAAAACGGCAATTACCGACAATTTTCAGCAATTCCGGAGTTTTGTGCTTCCACAAGTGCAGACAGCCGCGTACGCAGTGCAACGGTTCTTGTAGGAAGCCCGCGCATGGTGAAAAGCACGTCAGCGGCACTCGGCGGCTATATCGCAGAGCGTCTTGAAGAGCATGGTGTGCGAACGGAGACCTTTCAGTTGTACAAGGTTTCGGGTAATCCGGATCGGACAAGGGCGATGCTTGAATCGATCGATAAAACCGATCTCGTGCTTCTTGCCTTTCCGCTTTATATCGACAGCATACCTGCACCTGTTCTGTCCATCATGCGGACGATAAAAGAACACCGGCAGAATAAAGCCGTGAACGGCAGGTTTGCTGCGATTGCCAACTGCGGCTTCATCGAAGCACAGCATAATGAAAACGCCCTCGCTTCATGTGCGGTTTTCGCGAAACAATCGGGATTCAACTGGATGGGCTCGGTTTCAATTGGCGGCGGAGAAGGGCTCGTGCACGGAAGACCTCTCAGGGAGCTCGGCGGACCGGCCATACCTTACAAAAAAAATCTCGATCTTGCAGCAGCAGCTCTCGCCGCGGGACACCCGGTACCCGATGAAGCCAGAAAACAGCTTGCAAAACCGTTCACTCCGGGATGGATATACCGTACGATAGGATCGATGGGCTGGAAAAAAGAAGCTCGAAAGAATGGTATTCTTCAGCAGATTTCAGCTCGGCCGTACCAGAAAGTACCTGCCTGATAACATCGATATCATATGTTGACGTGTTACCTGAAAAGGGTACAGCCGTAACGGCCTTATTCGCTGATGGGAGTGCCCTTTTTACATTTTTGAAAAATAGTCATGGAAGCTCGGTTTTATTTGAAAGAATTTGCGATATTATTTTGTTGGAGTATGTAAACAAGTTCTCCTCGGTTCAGAAAGGTTTTAGAAAAAGCGCTGTATCGAGGTTCTCTCGAAGATATGTATAGCATTCTGTTTAACCGGTGAAGCGAAAGAGTTGCAACTTAACGGACATGCTAACTAATCTGCGATATTCCGAAGAGGCAGATGCAGAGGGAATGATCTGAAAATAATCACTTGACCAACTCTCTAAAAGGAGGAGAATATGAGGAAAAGCTTTTTTGTTATAACGCTGTCAATGCTGATGTTTGTTGTTAATAATGGTGTTTATACTTTGAGTGCACAAGCTGCAGATACTTCATTTTCAACGGATCTGGAAGCGACCATAAACGGTCAGAACGAATATATTTACGATAATATGTCCTTCTCTGACGGTACGCTTTCATATGGTGCAGCTGTGAATTCCGGCGGGGGTGATGCCAAGTCAGGCGTTTCAGCATCTGTTAAAGAGACTTTTATAGATAAAAACAATGCGTTTAAAACGGAAACTGCCGTGAATGGAGCAGGGGTGGCCTGCGCAAACACGCAGTACGGCGCTACAATTAATGGAACGGTAGCATCAGAGTATATGACTACGGTTACAAACTCACATGTTGAAGTATCCTCTTCATCTTCCTCGGTTTCCAGATAATTTATCGATTGAGCGGGAGTTCCCTTAAAAGAGCCCCCGCTTTTTCCTGCTTGCTCTCTACTTGAGATTTTCGATTATCCTGCAATAAATCCCGGTAAAATGCAGCCGGGATTTTACAGTTTTTTTTCTGTCAACGCTTTCCGGACGCGGAAACTATTGTTTCGGCTTGAACTCGCCACACCATTCGTCAGCATAGGTGACAGGAGAGGCGGTTTCATGTTCGCCAGCCCTGAATTCTCTGCATTCATCTCTTTCGAATTCATAAAAAACGGGCAGAATTCCGGGTGGATACCTTCTGCAGAGCCCTGAATTCAATACATATTCATTTGTTTTTCGGGTCTGCTCGATGTAATCATGCTGATAGATGCTCCCTTCTTTGACTAAAGGATCCCACCATCTGCAATTTTTGCATAGCTCGTCCATAACTCTTTGAAAAGGAAAGTATTAGTAGCAATTTGAATAAAATCTCATGTGATGTCAAATATTATATAACCGGACACCGATAAAACAGGTTTCAACATGGATAATCATCTTTGAGCTGCAACCTTTTTCCTGCCGGTTATTTCATTGATTTTTGTAACTCCTTCATTTCTAAAGGAATAACTATCGGGGGCCTCTATTTCCCTTCTGTTTTTTTATCTTCGGCTTTATTTGTCGTGTCATAAGAAACAACAGATTTGGTCACCTGCTCTTCAAGATCGGTTTGGGCTTTTTTAAACTCTTTCATTCCCTGGCCGATACCTCTCATGAGGTCAGGAAACTTTTTTGGACCGAAGAGCAAAAGTATCGCTCCTCCGATAAGTACGATATCCATTTGTCCCAGCATAGTACACCTTGGTTTTTTATTGATGTAAGTTATTATTGGAAAAACACTTATGGCCTTCATCCGGAATAGAGGCCTTTTATGGCAATTGATTGGAACAGTTAATATGACTTTATGCAAGAAAGATGTTTAAAATAGCATTTTGTATCATCGTTATCAAAGTTTCACCGAGATACAGCAACGCCCTTTTTTCATGAAGGTGCCTTGTCTGACATATTATTCAGCCAAATATGAGTGAGGGATTACCATTATCGGCTTCTGTCTGATAACATGTTTTACTTCGCTTATGAATTCCTGAGTACTTTTTTTACTGCCTTTGTCCATTTCAATCTTCTTTTCTGTTGCCTGTGCCTTTACTTCCGTTTTTACCGGCAGTGTGTCTGCGGCAAAAGAGAGGTTGCCGAATCAACTTGATACCATGAACGCTGCAAGAGTGCCGATAATTATTATTAGTTCATTTTGCTGAATGTATTGAATCTCTTCAAATCAGAAGGATTTCGTTTTCGCTTTTGATACGATCGATCGGGACGGTTTCTTTCAGGAAATTCATCGCTTTATCTTGTATCATCCAACCGCAATTTTCAGCGGTTTGCTGTCATGAATGTTATTCAGCATATCTGATGCCGCTTGAATGTTGATTATACACAGCTACGGCATTTTTTACAAACTCGTGGATTCTGAAACTTTTGCAAATCAGCTTTCGTTTAGATTTGCAAAGAGTGTCTTAAGAGATATTTATGTTTATAAAATGAGACTTTCATTGTTAAAGTTGTAGTTCTTTACAGCAGCCATAATTGAAAGGGGGGGGGACAATGAAGAAAAGCATTACAATTCTGTCGGGTGTGGTGTTGCTGATCTGTGCCATTTTTATGACGACGTTCAGTAACGGCGCGTCAGGAGCTCCGCCTCCGGGTCCGTCAGGTATGGGTCCTCCGGGGCCAGATCATGGGCCAGGGTATGGTCCGCATCCGGGCCCGCCGCCAGGTGGCTGGGGCCCTCCTCCTCCTCCCCCTCCGGGATGGGGCAGGCATCGTGGACCAGGCTGGGGGCCGCCACCGACGGCACCTCCGCCATGGGGTTGGGGACCGCCACCACACAGAAACTGGAGGTTACATCGTGGATGGTATTATTCTTACTACGACGGAGCATGGTATAGAACACGTCATTGGAATGGAGGATACTGGTATCCGGTCGATGAATACCTGATTCCCGATCTGATCAGAAGGGTATTACTTCCACCGCCACCGAGGCCTTGGGGGCCGCCACCTCCGGGACCACCGCCGCCACCACCTCCACCTCGCTGGTGAGGTAACAAGGCGATGAAAAAGCATCCCTGCAGCATCCCTGCAGGGATGTTTTGTTTTATTGATGAGTTTCGATTTCGCTTGTACGTGCAGCCATGATGAAGTCATTCATGTGCAGGCCATTGACCGAGTGTGTCCACCAGGTGACCGTTACTTTGCCCCATGCAGTGAGAATTTCCGGGTGATGCTGTTCAGCTTCGGCAAGTTCACCAACCTGCCGGGTAAAGGCAATGGCGCTTTTGAAATCAGGAAATGAAAAAGAGCGTTGCAAGCGAAGGGCTTCATCCACAGTAATCAACTGCCATCCGGGGAGATTTTCAAGGATTCTTCTGCACTGTTTTTCCTGCATGGGAGGCGTTCCCTCGGAGGATGGTATGCACAGCATGTGGGCGAGCTCTTTCATAAACATATCTCCATTACATTTTTTAATTTTCTTTTTAATAACAGGTATGATGGCAAAAGCGTTTCGAAGGGTTGTTTTGAAAATAATTTAGTCGTTGAGCGTAAAGTTACGTGTGCTTTTTATTGGATGTTTAACGGGAAAAGGTGAGAGAATGGTTCTTATACGCCTTTAATGCGCCTTTTCGGAGATAAATTATTAAAATATTTTTAAAATTGATTTGGAAGAGA
>SZXW01000007.1 GCA_005862285.1 Chlorobium sp.
TTTTATATTACGAGAGAGGTTGTCTGATTACATCATAAACGATATTCCACTATGCCGAGAGGAGCGAGACTTGGACGCGCCGGGAGCGCTGCATCAATTATGGTTCCGGGGAATCGAGCAGGGGAATATTGTCTGTGACGATACGGACAGGAAGATGTTCGTTGATTGCATGGACCTGCTGGTAAAAGGATCGGACACGGAAATCTCTGCTTTTGCCCTGTTGCCGGTAACCGGGCGTTTGCGTTTGCTGGACAAGGATATCGAGGAGGGTATCGCATCTGCCGGAATAACCCTTTTTTTTCTGTTGTCGGGGAGCAGGTTGGGTAAGCTGCCTTGCTGAGAAAGCAGTTTGCCAGGGAAGCGGTGTTCGAGTATGGGCGGAAGTGTAAGTTCGGCTGAAAAAGTTCTCCGAAATATGTCGATGTTTGAGTTATTCAGCTACGTCACGAAGACATGCGGCGTTATCGAATGCCGTCACTGGACTTGATAGGCAGTAAGGCCGTCGGAAGGTGAGCCGGAAAGCGGAAATTTGCTCAATGTCTGATTTTCATTTGTTCGCTTATCCATTCTGGATTTCTGCGCATGGGCAGTACTGCGGATACAAGCGCCTTTCTTTCGGAGATGGTATAATAAATTGTGTAAGGGAAGCGTTTTGCGAACATCTGGTGAAACCCTGATACTTTCTTGTGTACGCCTGCGCAAAGCGTCAGCGATTCGAAATCAGAGATGAGGCAATCCCAGAAATAATCGCCTGCCCCCTGTTCCTGTCGATTATAAAATTCGGTACCGTTATGCAGATCATTCAACGCATCTTCCGATAAGAAAACATCATAAGTTTTCATCAGGGTTGAGCCTTTTTCAGCTCCGACAGCGGAATGAATCTGACTTTCCCGGTTTTGATGCGCCGTTCTCTTTCCTGCAGAATCGGCTTGTGCCATTCGGGGATTTCGAGTTCCTCCGACTCATGTAGCAGGCTCTCCCAGATTACCTCCATGACCTCCAGTCGCTCTTTTGTGCTCAGTTTCTTAACTTCTGCAATATTCATTGTGTTTTCCCCAGTCAACGGTTTTCGTATAGGCATAATGCAAATTACAGAAGAAAACAAGACTCTCAAACTCCCCGCTCTGAAGGGTGCATAATCCGCTGAAGCTCGAACACAAAATCCGCAGGAGAAGCGTTCGTAACTACTTGAACTAACGAGAAACAGGGTACTCGTTCAGGTTGGGCAATGCAATTGAGCGACGGTAATCATATCATTCACTTCAGTCATCCTGAGAAAAAGCGTCTGCGACAATCTTTTCAATGGTCAGGACTTCAGCATCGGTTAACGATGCGAACTCTTTCTGGCGTCGGTGAAGAGGGAGTTTCATGCCGTTTTGGGTTATGAACATGATGAGGTCGCGTATCTGGTTTCCGGGCATGTCGATGTGCTCACCGATTGAGGTCAGCGCGAGGTCATAACATTTCAGGTAGTGCACCTCCTTCGGAAGCAGGGTTGTGATGGTGTGCTCGACGCAGGTGCAGAGATATTCGGCAAGTGCCGTGTAGTCGCCGAACCGGTAGAGATCGGCGGTATCATTAAGCACTTCGACGTTACCCTTTGGCGTTGGCTGCCAGTCGATAGATGACATGAGCGGTGCGCTGAAGTCACGCAGGGCTTGCCGGTACTTCTCGATACGCTCAAGCATGACTGCGCTGACCGGAAAAACCATGCCCGCAGGTGCAAATTTCCGTTCGGCAAGAATATGATGAACGATCGCCCTGTGCAAGCGCCCATTGCCGTCCTCGAAGGGGTGCATGAAAACAAATCCGAATGCGATCAGAGCGGCATGAATGACTGGATCAACTGAGCCACCGCTCATGATGCGGTGACTATCCAGAAGTCCCTGCATCAGAGAGGGGAGATCCTGTGGCCGTGCACCGATGAACTCTGGAACCGGCTCGCCATCACGATTGCGTTCACCCAGAAAGACTCCTTCAGAGCGAAGCCCCTTGGCAACAAAACGGTTGTCCTGGATGAGTTTGCCATGCATCTCCATGATTTCGGTGAGAGAGAGCGGTTGGCGCCCTGCCTGCTGAATGACCAGTGCCCAGCGTTCAATCCGGTTCCGGGCTGGCCGCTCTCCCTCGATTGCAAACGAAGCGCGGCTGTCGGCAAGAAGCAGAAAGCTGGCTGCACGACGCCAGACATCCTGACTGGTTCTGCCCATGACCTGCTCGACCTGAAGAGAGAGTGCTGCCTCGGTGAACGCTTGCAGCACCTCTGTTTTACGGACTATAGGGCAGAAGTCACGGTCGCCAAGAAGGTTGTTTGTGATTTTGTGTCGTGGTGATTGCCTCTGTGTCCCTGTGAAATAATTCTCAGGGTCAAGAAGCGGAAGGTAGCGGACTCCGGGTGAAATATCTTCAATCGAAAGCCTGTTGTCAGTGAGCCATTCATAAAGAAACCAGAGTCTTCGAGCTTGCTGTTTGCCCTGGTAAGTTGCAATGACCGCTGTGACCGTTTTTGCTCCCAGCTTGATGAGGATGCTTTTAAGAACAAGCAGGTCAAGCTTTTCATGCTTGAGAGCAAAAAAGATGTGCCCTGCAACATTGCCCTCCGGTCGGTATCGCTGGTCATAGACACGTATCCCGTTTTCCATCCGGACACTCCCTCTGACATGTCCGGTTGCAACCGCACAACGTTCCCTTAACGGCAGTTCTGTACCGAGTGAGTGCTGCAGTGCAGCATAACCGACCCATCGGCGGCTGGCATCAACGGTGATCTCGGTATCGGAAATGGTCGGGATCGTGCTCTGCATAATTGTCGAAAAATGAATGTTCGTGTCGAATTACTATGCATGATAACGCTTTTTGTCGAATTATGTGCATTTCCGGGTAAAGGGAAGCTGTTTCCGTTCTGTGATTTTCATTATGAAATAAAAATCGCTATTTTACCACAAATGTAGTAAATGTGATACAGGAGAGTTTTATTATGGCAGCAAGTACTTCAATACGAATCGATCAGAAACTGTACGAGCAGGCCAGGCAAGATGCGATAGCGGAGCATCGCACGATTGCCGGGCAAGTCGAGTTCTGGGCTCGGGTTGGCAGGGCAGCACTCGATAATCCCGATCTTCCTGTCAGTTTCATAGCGGAATCTTTGGTTTCGATGGCCGAGCCGCGTGAACAGGCCATGCCTTTTGTTCCCAGGAGTGCCGGTCAGTGACGTGGTCGGTCATGCAAACACGCAGATTTGCCCGGCAGTATAAAAAACTTCACGACAAAACTGCGCTGGATGTGGATGCCGCCGTTGAAATGGTACGCCAGAATCCTGAGACAGGGGAGCGGAAGAAGGGGGATCTTGGAGCCCTGCATGTTTTCAAGTTTCACAGTAACAACCAGTTATATCTTCTGGGATATACACTTGAAGAAAGTGTCCGGTTGATTTATCTGGAAGCTGTCGGGCCGCACGAAAATTTTTACCGTGACATGAAACGGTAATGTTTTATGTCGCAAGACTTAACAACGTGTTGCGGGACATCCTGCGAAAACCGATGAACTGACAGAAGGCAGGTTTGCCAGCTTTTTGCAATATGATCCCCGACCATTAGATTTTCCCTCTCATTCTGCCGTATATAATCAAGCTGAAAAAATATCGGAAAAAATATATCCGGATATCAATGCTATGTTTTCCTGAAAAGAACGCATGATTTTGGCAAAAAAAATCTAAAGTAAGTGAGAATATTCAGGAAGAATGTTTATCGTTATTCAGAAAACAGTAACTCGTTTTAAAAAAAGAATGTTACAGCTGTAATTTCAACTGAGATGCTGAAACGGGTGAAGCAGTTCCTTCAGCACCTTGCATCGGATTTGGTGAATATGAACATAACCAGGATGAAGAAGAGTTCGATAGATCGTTTTATCAGGTTTCATTTCCTGCTTGGTATCTGCCTGCCGTTATTTTTCTCAGGCTGCGGAGGCCAGGAGCCAATGCAGAAAGTGAGCCCCTCTCTGCCGGTCATTACTATGAAAGCTTCCGATGCGGCAGTGGAAATGAGTTATTCGTCCCTTCTGGAGGGGAAGGTAAATGTCGAAATTCGTCCGCAGATAGATGGTACGATCCAGAATATCTACATAGACGAAGGTGCAAGGGTAAAGGAAGGTCAGCCACTTTTCAAAATCGATGACCGGGTTTACCGTGAGCAGTACAACAGCGCACTTGCGGCCCAGCATGCAGCAGAGGCCAGGCTTGCAATCGCAAAACTCGATGTCGATAAACTGAAACCTCTCGTTGAAAACAAGGTGGTTTCCGAAATACAGCTGAAAACCGCACAGGCCGGTTACCGGGCGGACCTTGCTGCAGTTGAACAGGCAAGGGCTTTAGCGGGTGCAGCAAAGGTCAATCTCGATTATACTGTCATCAAAGCTCCCGTTAGCGGCTATATCGGAAAAATTCCCCTCAGAATTGGCAGTCTCGTAACGAAAAATCAGGATGCATGGCTGACGCTTCTTTCCGACATCAGTGAAATCTATGCCTACTTCAGTATGAGCGAAAATGATTTCATGCGCTTCCGCCAGCAGTATCCCGGCGGGTCCATACAGGAAAAACTCAAGCAGATCGCACCTGTATCCCTCTTCCTGTCGGACGGCAGCAGGTACGGGCAGAAAGGCTCGATCAGTTCGATCAGCGGACAGTTCGACCAGTCAACCGGTTCGGTGAGAGTGAGGGCGGTCTTTACCAATCCCGATGGCCTGCTGAGGTCCGGAAATTCAGGCAAGGTTGTTGTCGAATCGCTATATCCCAATGCGATTCTCGTGCCCCAGGCGGCGACCGTTGAATTGCAGGACAAGATTTTTGTATTTCTCGTTGACAAAGGCAACAAGGCGAGAAAGCAGGTTGTTACAACAGCTGGTTCAAGCGGTAAAAACTATATCGTCAGCTCCGGTCTGAAAGAAGGGGATACCATCATAACTGCCGGTATAGAGAAACTGCAGGATGGCACTGTCATCAAGCCGATTGTCAATGGAACACCCGCAGGAGGCGCAGGCAAATGATCGGGAAAGAACCGTTTAAAATAGGCACAGCTTTTCATGCTTGAACGTTTCATATCCAGACCTGTTCTGGCAACCGTGATTTCGGTGATCCTGGTCATTCTCGGCATTGTCGGTATGACGCAGCTTCCCATCACCCGTTTTCCCGATATCGCTCCGCCCAGCGTCAATGTCACGGCAAGCTATCCCGGCGCCAGTGCGGAAACCGTCGGACGTTCTGTCGCCCCACCCCTCGAGGAGGCGATAAACGGCGTTGAAAACATGACCTACATGACCTCGACTTCCGCCAATGACGGCTCTCTTTCCATTACGGTTTTTTTCAAACAGGGCACCAATCCCGACCAGGCGGCGGTCAACGTTCAGAACCGGGTCGCCCAGGCGACAAGCCGCCTTCCGGCCGAAGTGAACCAGATCGGCATTAATACGGTAAAACGCCAGAACAGCCAGATCATGCTGATCAACCTGTCGAGCGATTCAGAAGCGTTTGACCAGGTGTTTCTTCAGAACTATGCCAAAATCAATATCGTCGATGATCTTTCGAGGGTGCCGGGTGTCGGCCAGGTGTCGGTATACGGAAACATGGATTATGCAATGCGTATCTGGCTGAGGCCGCAGCAGATGGCGGCGTTCAAGGTAACCCCGCAGGAAGTTACCGCTGCGATACAGAGCCAGAACCTTGAGGCAGCTCCCGGTTCATTTGGCGAGAACAGCGCACAGCCCATGCAGTTTGTGATGAAGTACAAGGGGAAATATCCCTATCCCGGAGATTATGAACAGGTCGTCATAAGGGCTAATTCCGACGGTTCGCTGCTGCGGCTTGGCGATATAGCCCGTATCGAGTTCGGTGCCTACCGATATACGGTCGATACCAAGGCAAATGCGAAACCTGCGGTTGTCATGGCTGTCTTCCAGGCTCCCGGTTCGAATGCCAACGATGTTGAAATCGGATTGCGCAAGGTGCTTGAAAAAGCGTCAAAATCGTTTCCGGCAGGTATCAGCTATGCCATTCCCTACAGTTCCAAAAAAGTGGTGGACGAATCCATCACGCAGGTCCAGCACACCCTTGTAGAAGCATTTCTTCTGGTGTTTCTCGTTGTCTTTCTCTTTCTCCAGGACTTCCGTTCGACGATCATTCCGGCTATCGCTGTTCCGGTAGCGATCATCGGCACTTTTTTCTTCATGAACCTGTTCGGTTTCTCGGTCAACGTGCTCACACTCTTCGGGCTCGTGCTCGCCATAGGCATCGTTGTGGACGATGCTATCGTTGTTGTCGAAGCGGTTCATGCCAAAATGGAACAGAAACACTATCCGGCAAAGGTTGCCACGGTTTCTGCCATGCGCGAAATAACGATGGCTATCATAACCATTACGATGGTGATGGCCTCGGTTTTTCTGCCGGTCGGTTTTCTTCAGGGCTCGACCGGTGTTTTCTACCGTCAGTTTGCATTCACCCTTGCCATCGCGATCCTGATTTCCGCTGTAAATGCGCTGACCCTCAGTCCGGCCCTTTGTGCACTGTTTCTTACCAACCTTCATGATGCCGAAGGAAAAGTCAAGCACAAAAAGGTCAGGATTTTCGGTGATGCCGGACATCGCTTCTTTTCAGGTTTCAATAACGCATTCAATTTCCTGAAACAGAAATATCTCGGCAGTCTTGTATATCTTCTGCGCAACAAGGTGATCACATTCGGGTTACTCGGCCTGCTTGTTGCTGTGTCATTCTGGATATTCAAGGTTACCCCTACCGGTTTCATTCCTGAGGAGGACAACGGATTCGTCATTGTTTCAGCGACCCTTCCTCCCGGCTCCTCTTTTGACAGAACTCAGGCCGCGATGGACAAAGCCACGGGAATTCTGCAATCCCTGCCTGCAGTCAGGAAGGTTATTGCCGTTGCCGGTATCAATATTCTCTCGAGAACCTCCTCCCCTTCGTCAGGACTTCTTTTCCTGCAGCTCAAAGATCATAATGAACGGGGACCGGACGGGAATCTCAAAAAACTTCTGCCTTTGATTTCAAGGAAACTTTCCGGTGGGGACGGATCGTTTTTCGCTCTTGCCCAACCTACCGTTCCTGGTTTCAGTACGGTGAGTGGTCTTGAATTTGTGCTCCAGGACAGGGGCGGAGGAGCTCTCGACAAATTCGGCAATGTCGCCCAGAACTTTATCGGCGAGTTGATGAAAAGACCTGAAATCGGTTTTGCCTTTACGACATTCAAGGCAACGAATCCGCAGTATGAAATTGTCGTTGACAATATCAAGGCAGGACAGCTCGGTGTGAACGTCAAGGACCTGCTCACGGTCATGCAGGCCTACTATGGCAGCCTTCAGGCATCAGATTTCAACCGGTTCGGCAAATATTACCGGGTCATCATGCAGGCGGAACCCGGCGATCGAAAGGAACCGGTCTCCATGAACGGTATTTTCGTCAAGAATGCATCAGGGGAGATGGTGCCGGTCACTTCAGTGATAACCCTGAAAAAAGTTTACGGAACGGAAGCGGTTGACCATTTCAACCTGTTCAATGCCATTTCCATCAATGCGACCGTGAAGCAGGGGTTCAGCACAGGCCAGGCGATCAAGGCGGTTGAAGATGTTGCGAAAACCAGTCTTCCTCTGGGGTATACCTATGACTGGAAAGGGCAGAGCAGGGAGGAAATCGAATCTACAGGTGGACTGCTCTTCATTTTCCTGCTTTCCGTCGTGTTCGTTTATTTCCTGCTTTGTGCGCTTTATGAAAGCTATATACTGCCTTTTGCAGTCATGTTTTCCATTCCGACGGGACTGCTCGGTGTTTTTGCCGGTATCAGGCTGGCCGGTATCGAAAACAATATTTATGTACAGGTTGCCGTGATCATGCTGATAGGGCTGCTTGCGAAAAATGCGATCCTTATCGTCGAGTTCGCTTTGCAACGCAGAGTGGCCGGGAAGTCACTCGCTGCAGCGGCGATCGAAGGTGCAAGGGCAAGGCTGAGGCCGATTCTCATGACTTCAATGGCATTTGTCGCCGGATTGCTGCCCCTTCTTTTCGTTTCCGGTCCCGCGGCACAGGGGAACCATTCCATCGGTGCTGCAGCTATCGGGGGAATGTTCATCGGTATGGTGCTCGGTATTTTCGTAATTCCTGTTCTGTTCGTCACGTTCCAGTACCTTCAGGAACGTATTACCGGTCCGGCAACGGCTATTGTCGAAGCCGGTGAACTTCTCGAAGAGGTTATGAAACAGGAAAAAGGACGTTCCATTGGCAAATCGTGACGGTATGCAAGAGTTTGGGGAGAAAGTATGGTGAAAAAATCAGGGAATATAGTTGCGGCGATAATCCTGCTGTTGACGGGAATCGCTCTTGCTGCGTGCAGTACTGTGGGTGAGTACAAGCAGCCGGATATCGCTTTTCCTGAAAATTACAGAGGAGCTCCGCCGTTATCTTCACCGGAAAAAGATGAAAAGGCTATTAGCACAATACCGTATACAACCTTTTTTTCAGATCCTGAATTACGTGCGCTTATCGAGGGTGCAGTATCGAACAACATCGATCTGCAGATTGCGCTTAAAAATATAGATATCGCCCGTGAAACTCTCAATGCGGCACGTCTTGGCATTCTGCCGGAATTGAGCATCGGAGCATCAGGATCGCTTACCCATCCGTCGGATAACGGGCCGAATGCCATAGTGTCAGGGGACCAGAATGTTCAAAATTATACTGCATCAGCCGCTCTTTCATGGGAAGCGGACATCTGGGGAAAAATAAACAGCAGAAAAAAGTCGGCCCTCGCCTCCTATCTCAAAACCGAAGCGGCGGCAAAAGCGGTGAAGACAAGGCTGGTTGCCGATGTGGCACAAGGCTGGTACAATCTTCTCATGCTTGATACGCAGCTTGATATGTCGAGGAAAAACCTTGCCCTGGCGGATACGACCCTTCAGATGATCAGACTTCAGCAAACAGCCGGGCTTGTCACTTCGCTTGCCGTCCAGCAGCAGGAAGCTGCAAGGGGAGCCGTCGCCCTTTCGATACCGGTTATCGAAAGGCAGATCGCAGCCCAGGAAAACGCCCTCAGTATCCTTTGCGGCAGAATGCCGGCCCCTGTGCAGAGAAAAGGGGATCTTTTTTCCATTGCAGTGACCGATAATCTTCCCGCCGGGATGCCTGCCGAACTGTTGCAGAACCGCCCCGATGTCCGTGCCGCTGAATTGGCAGTTCGCGCTGCCCATGCCGATATGGGGGAAGCAAAAGCGAGCCTTTATCCATCATTCACCATAACCGCCCAGGGTGGTGTGAACGCTTTGCGTTCAAGTGACTGGTTTACCTTTCCGGGCTCACTGTTCAGTTTTGTACAGGGAGCCGTGCTTCAACCTGTTTTTCAGCATGGAGAGCTGAAAGCGAAATATGAACAGTCCAGGATAAAACGTGACCAGTCGGAGCTGGCCTTCAGGCTGTCGGTCCTCAAGGCGGTCGGAGAGGTTTCGGATGCTCTGGTGCAGCTTGATAAAATCAGAACGCAGGAACAGATAGCTGCAGATCGTGCAGCAACACTACGCAAAGCGGTATCCAATTCAACGATGCTTTTCCGCAGCGGAATGGCCACCTATCTTGAAGTGATCGTTGCCCAGACCAATGCGCTTCAGGCTGAACTTGCCCTTGCCGATATCAGAAAACAGCATCTTGCCGCAATGTCCGAGTTGTACAGGGCTCTCGGCGGAGGATGGAAGTAACGGTTAATTCTTCATCAATCTGATCAGATACACCCGTTAGAAAAAAGCAAAAACCGGTGAACGGCCTGACCATGCGGACTGTTCATATTGTAAAATGTTTTAAAGGAAGAAAAGCAGTTTTGGGCATTATGGATACGTCATTGTATAACGCCACGGTTTCCGGCAAGGTCCTTGTAACACCTGACCTCATGATCCTGCAGGTGGACACCGATGAACCGCGCGGCAAGTTCGAAGCGGGACAATATCTTATACTTGGATTGTACGGATTTGAGAAGCGTTCTTTCAATTCCGAGCCGGAGTCGGTCCTTCCGGAAGAGGACTCGCTGATCAAGAGGCCATATGCGATAGCTTCAGCAAAGTCGGAGAAAAGCCAGCTCGAGTTTTACATATCCCAGGTCAAATCAGGTCAACTGACACCAAGACTTTTCAACCTCGATATTGGGGACAGGCTTTATGTCAGCGACAGAATCTCGGGAATTTTCAGGCTCGATGAAACTCCTGACGGCAGCGATATTATCATGATTGCCACAGGAACCGGTATAGCTCCCTATGTCAGTTTTCTGCGGTCCCATATCATCGAGAGGCCGGAGAGCAAGATGATCGTCATACAGGGGGCAAGGCATCGTTGGGACCTTGGCTATTTCAGCGAACTGAGCTTTCTGGAACAGACGTATGCAAACTTTTTTTATGTTCCAACGCTTACCGATGCGGACAATCATTGGGATGGCTACCGCTTGAGCGTCGAGGAGCTGCTGAAAAAGGATATTCTGCAGAACGATTTCAATATTACACCCGATCCGGAGTTTACCCATTTTTTTGTATGCGGTAATCCTGACATGGTCGCTCATATATCGGAATGGCTTGAGGGGTTCGGTTACAAAAGACATCATGCTGATGACCCTAATGCGTTATATATCGAAGAGTTCTGATAAGGGGATATATTGTTCTGTCGATAAAGGCCTTGATTATTTTCCGAGTTCAGGTTTGTTCCTGAAGGGAGTTGAAGTTGTCAATCAGGGATATCAAGTTTCAATAGCTGTTTGTTGCACGGCAAGTTAAAGGAGGTATTCATGCCTCTTTTTATTTTTACCGTTTTTCGTGCGTATATTTAAAAAAATATTAATCAGAAATTACAAAAATACAGGATGAGCATGCTAAAAGAAGCTGCCGGAATAGCAGGAGGGGCGTTACTGTTAACCCCCTTGGGGGTGCCGATATTCCTTTATGGCGTTGCAGGTATCTTAGTTGGTGGTGCTGGACTGATTGTCGCCGATTCGCTTTTGAAGGAAGTTATGAGCCAGATGAATATTTCCGATCTGCCGAAGGCAGATGGTGGTGTTGTAAAGGAAATTTCCAGTGTTTCTGGTCAATGATGGCTGAAAATATTCGAAAGCCGCATTCGGTTTCCATTGCTTGTTTTTCCATCAAGCAACGGTGACAGTGCGTTCGTATATACGCCGGCATATGTTCTGTCTTTATTTCAACACAATTTATCAGATTTTTTTATGAAGAAAGAAGGCCGTCCTGTCAGAGATGTTACAGCAATGAAAGTCATCAGGCATATACTCGCCAGATCGTTAAGCGTGACTATGCTCCCTTTCCTGGCAGTTGTACTGATCAGTGTTTCGCTGCCGGTACATGTGGCATCAGGCCAATGGCCGCCGCAATTTTCCGGCAGATCAACATCACCTTTCAGTGCAGTTTATGGACAAGTCCTTAATGTCACTGAAGTCGCCGGTGGCGCAGTCTACAACGGGACATGGACAAGACGGCCCGGAACTGATATCTTTGATGCGGTCTGGAACGGGACTATCCGGGATGTCATTGAAATTGAATCGGTAAACGGAAACACAATCGTTTTCTATCGTTATGGGAACAATGGCAGATACTACGGCTCGTGGTCAGAAGACGGATCCATATCAGGGACGGCAAGCTGGTATGCAGAGGGGTGGTACTGGGTAGCTTCCGGTTTGCAACTATGAAACGCCGGACTGAACATCTATATCCTTGAATGGATATTCAATGCCGAAAACCAGGACATCCACAAGGCTTGAACCCCTCGCTGCTTTTTTTACTCCGGCAATTAACACTATCAATCCTGGTTAGCAGCAACAGCTCCGATTTTGTCATTCTCAGCAAAGCGAACAATCCGGAAATTATTGAATAATAAAATGGATTCTTCATTCCGCTATGCTTCATTCAAGTTGACAGAGCCGTGTTATGTCTTGCCATGCGACTTATTTTTGCCGGAGCAATAATCATCAGCTTTTGAAAAGGGGCTGCAGATCCCTTCGCTATTTGCCGTACAGATGCATGGTATTGACCGGTTTTCCCTGCAGTTTCAGGTAGTAAAAAAGCTGGGCCTTGTGCTGGTTTAAATGGTCTATCATCTGCAGGAGCCTGAGCCCGAGGATGACCGGTCTTCTGTCCCATGGTGCCGGAGACGGCTTGCCGGCGAGATCTTCTTCACTGCAATATCCTACGGATTCTACAGCCAGTTTTTTGTCAGCATCGAGCAGTTTCAGTGCCTCATCAAGACTGTTGACGCTTTTGAGCTTTTCAGCGGGCGGAAGCGAACTTTCGGGTTTTGCTTCATTGATATCGCTGTGAGCAGGCATTGCCCACTCTCCCGTTGCAAAACCTTTCATGGGAATACCACATGAATTTCCGAGATGAAAGAGCAACTGACCTGTTGTCATCCAGTTATTGCCTTCTGAAGGTTTCCAGCTCAGGTCCTTTTCTTCAAGAAGCCTGATGAGACGTTCCGATACATTGTAGGTATCTTCGATTTGCTGCAGTAACAGTTCATGCCAGTTCATATGCGGTTCCCTTGAAAGATTACGTAAAGATTACGTTAAATGGTTTACTTGAATTTTGCCTTTGCTTTTCTGAAGGCTTTTTTGAGATCGCTCATGGCCTGTTGAGTCCCGCTTTTTACTTCCAGCCAGGCATCTTCACTGCTTTGCAGAAGATCGGATGTTTTCGATGCCGCATTCTCACGATGTTTTTTCAATTCCTCGATCCGCTGTTGAAGGGTGTGTGTGATTTTATCTGCTTTTTTCTCAAGTTTTGCGATCTCTTTGTCCCACGAGCGGAGTTTTCGATCGAATTTCTGAATGTAAACTGTTCTGTCCATGGCTATCTGTTTTTCCGGTTCTTTTCGCATTATTTCTTAAGTAATCCATATGAATAAAACGAAAGGTTATCCTTAATCGTTTTTCATATGTTGACTTTGATGGCATCGAATCGCGGAGCTGTAATGGAGTTCAAGGATCCCCGGAAAAATTCGGCAAAAGTGACATAGCCATATCTTTTTTATAAATATTTCATGGCTATGGTCAGATCGAGCTCTTCGGTGTTGAGCATGAAAGAGCAGGGATCAAATTTCGGTCCCCCTATACCGATTTTCGGGTTGTTTGAGACTCCGACCCCTTCTTTCGGTATACCGATAAAGTTCGTGTCAAGCTTTCCGTTGCCGTTTTCATCATGGGCGACGCTGATCGCGTAGGTTCCATAGGGCACATTTTCAAATACGAACATCTCGGTGCTTCCGGAATATTTTTTCTGCTGGGAAGTGAAAGCAAGGTCATGCTTGCCGGGAAAGCCTTTTTTCGAATTGTGGAGCGATATCCCTAAAAAACCCCCGGTATGAGTGATATCCGTGATGGTGACAACGATGCGGCCGGTCTTGACCGAGGAAACCGAAGAGACCGATGAGACAGGGAGAGTTTCAGTTGTGGCCGCTTTGCATGCAGTTCCTGTGATAAGTACGATCATCGCGGTAACAGCTGTCTGTAGCGCAAGTTGTGATATCAGGTGTTGTTTCTTTATCATAAGATGCTGTTTATTTGATTGTAAGGCAGTGCCTGCAAAACTGTGAACGACTTCATCATTCCATGAAGTTAAGGCAAACCATATGAAGGTTTCATGCAACATAGAAAACCCGTATGGATTTTCTGCATGCAGACTTGATGGTGAAAGATTCGGTCAGGTATACACTGCAGGGGCCTTCAATCTGATAGATAACAAAGAATTTTGTTCCAGCGTTTATTTGAACATCTTTTCTATTTAACGAAAGAAATTTCAACCTGAAAAGGATTTATTATGCACTGGTTTTATCTGATCATCGCCATTATATCTGAAGTGGCCGCAACGTCGGCGCTGAAAGCGACCGATGGTTTTACCCGCGTGATTCCTTCGATGATCGTTTTAGCAGGATATGCTGCGGCATTCTACTTCCTTTCGCTTACCCTGCGAACCTTTCCGATCGGAATTGTCTATGCCTTATGGTCCGGCGTGGGCATCGTTCTTATCACGATCGTAGGCTGGATCGTGTATCAGCAGAAGCTTGACAATGCAGCTCTTGCAGGTATAGGGCTCATCATTGCCGGAGTGATCGTGATCAATGTGTTTTCAAAATCGGTTATGCATTGACCGGTATTGATTGTGTTGCATAAAGTCATGTCGGCGTCGAAGAACTCGACCAGGCGAAACTCACACCGCTGCTGCGCCTGAAGTACCACGATTCGATTGCCGATGCAGTAGCCGACCTCGGACGTCCCGAAGAGATCGGCAAGGTTTTCAGCGGATTCCAGAAATATCTGTATCAGCGGACGGCTGCTGCCTGAATATCCGTTGCTGCCGAGGATGGACGAGGTGGGGCTCAAAAGAAAGCCCAGGGTATCTTTTTGTGACAATTCTTTAGTACTCCGGTAATTCTGAGTCTCGCGAAGTCGGGAGAAGAATCCGGAAATTATCATAAGATATTAAACGTTAATTAGATAATCAGGTTATCCGAATACTGGATTCTTCACTTCGTTCAGAATGACAATCAGAACGAGTCATAGATAACTCATGGGATAAATCCTTATAAGACAGCCTCTATGATCTTTTCTATGGCGAATCGATTCGGGTTTTCATAACTTGAATCGTATACAAATCATATTGATACAAAAATTATGAGATTTTTTTCATCGTTATCGGCCGGATTGCTGATGTCCACCATGATTTTTTCCGGGACAGTATCAGCTGATTCTCCCAAGGAACACGTCAAGCTTGGAGAATCCTTCTATGAAAAAGGAATGTTCAATGAATCACTTGCCGAGCTCGATCTTGCTGTTGCAGAAAACGGGGATTCATTTTACGGCTGGTTCGACCGGGGTAAGACCCTGATCGAGCTTGGCAGGTACCAGGATGCGATTGCAGATTTGACAAGATCCCTTGAAATCAGGAAGACCTGTGCGAGAGCACATTACCACCGGGGCAGGTGTTATGCGGCTCTGAAGGAATATGACAGGGCTCTCGATGATTTCAATCAGGCGATACATATCAATTCATCCTATGACAAGGCTTTCTTTGCCCGTGGAAAAACTGAGTTTGATATGAAAGATACGGAGAAAGCTTTCGACGACGTCCGGAAGGCGGTCAGGCTTGGAAATGCTGAAGCGGAAGTGTGGTTCGAGCAACATGGAAAAGGAAAGGAATAGCCCCGGTTTGAATTGCCATCTCTTTTTGATTACGTTTATTTGACAGTATTTTCAATACATAACTGGAGCAGACCATGACTACCCAAGTAATGAACTATCAGATTCTTTTTTACGGAGGCTCCGATGGTTACCTGAACAGCCGGGCCCAGATTGTGCTGTTTGGAGCTGACGGATCAGTCGCAGGTTATATCAGGTTTCACGATCCGGGAATGGTATTCGACAGTGACTCTACTGCAGGAAATGCCATTTACATGAACCAGCCCTCAGCCATGCTGCCGAGTATTGTTGACATGCTGCGCAATGAAAGTCCGGTATATATTTATTTTGCCGTAGGGAAAGCATTTTTGTCCACATCGAAGGAACCGGCGGGAGAAGGGGAGTAGTTGAATGTTCCTCATTCAAGGGCCACAGGAATCGGCAGCGTTACGCGGTAACGTTCACTCTATGGTACATGACGGGCACAATCTTTCCGGCCTTACTGAAAAAGAGGTTGGAGAACGTCTTGAGCGGGATGGTTACAATGAACTGCCCGCTTCTGCAAAAAACTCCTTTTTCAGGATTTTAGCCGATGTTCTCCTCGAGCCGATGTTCATAATGCTTCTGGTATGCGGCTTTCTCTACATTCTGCTCGGAAGCGTGGCCGATGCCTTTATGCTGCTCGGGTTCGTGGTTGTCGTCATCGTCATTACCCTCTATCAGGAAGAAAAGACGCAGAAAGCCCTCGATGCCCTGCGCGATCTTTCAAGCCCCCGAGCGCATGTGATCCGTGATGGACGGCAGCAGAGAATAGCCGGAAGGGAGGTTGTCCGGGACGATATAGTGCTGCTTTCCGAAGGAGACCGTGTGCCTGCCGATGCCGTTCTTCTTTTCGGTGAGCATATTTCAGTCGATGAATCGCTTCTGACCGGAGAATCGGTGCCAGTGAGGAAAAAAGTTTCTGACGGCAACGATGCGGCTCTTCATCCAGGCGGGGATGATCTGCCCTTTGTTTTTTCAGGAACCCTCGTTGTAAAAGGCCGTGGTATCGCAAAGGTAATCAGGACCGGTGCAGATACGGAGCTTGGATCGATCGGAAAGGCTCTCGGAAAACTTGTTCAGGGAGATACTTCCCTGCAGCGCGAAACGCGCGTTATCGTAAGGAATTTCAGCATTCTGAGCTTGATTCTCTGCACCCTCGTCGCGATTGTCTATTCTTTTACCCGACATGACTGGCTGAACGGTTTTTTGGCAGGCCTTACCCTTGCAATGGCTACCCTGCCGGAAGAATTTCCCATTGTGCTGACTGTTTTCCTTGCGCTTGGGGCATGGCGCCTTTCGCGGTATCAGGTCCTGACCCGCCAAATACCTGCAATTGAAATGCTTGGTGCGGCTACCGTGCTTTGTGTCGATAAAACCGGCACGCTGACCGAAAACCTCATGACCGTGAGAGGGATCGTAACCGATGGTGTTTATACTCCTCTTGACGGAGATCCCGCTTCTCTCGACGAGGAACTGCATGAAGTGATCGAATATGCCATTCTTGCGAGTCCGCCCGATCCTTTCGATCCGATGGAAAAGGCCATGAAACGGCTCGGTGAACGAACCCTTGGAGGGACGGACCATTTGCACCGGGACTGGCAGCTCGTGAAAGAGTACCCTCTGTCCGACAGTATCCTTGCCATTTCACACGTATGGAAGTCTGCCAGCGGAAGCAACTATGTGATCGCCTCGAAAGGCGCTCCCGAGGCGATCGCGGACCTGTGCCATTTCGATTCCGTGCGCTTTTCAGCACTTCAGGAGGAGATCAATCTGCTTGCGGACAGAGGTTTCCGTGTTTTAGGAGTTGCAAGGGCTGTTTTCCCTGAATCGGAGCTGCCTCTTCAGGTGCACGATTACCAGTTTGAGTTTCTCGGCCTGCTCGGACTGGCTGATCCTGTACGCGACGGGGTGAAAGATGCGCTTCGGGAGTGCTACAGCGCCGGGATCAAGGTCAAGATGATTACCGGTGATTATCCCCAGACAGCCCGATGCATCGGGCAGGAAATAGGGCTTGATCATTTCGACAGCATTATTACCGGCGACGAGCTTGACCGTATGGACGATGAATCGCTGCAGGATCGAATTGCGGAAACCGGTATTTTTGCGAGAGTTGTCCCTCATCAGAAACTGCGTATTGTCCAGGCGTTGAAAAAGCATGGAGAAGTCGTGGCAATGACCGGGGACGGCGTGAACGACGCACCGGCATTGAAAGCATCGGATATCGGCATTGCGATGGGTGGCAGAGGGACCGATGTTGCCCGTGAGGCCGCTTCGATCGTGCTGCTCGACGATCATTTCGATTCAATCGTGCGTGCGGTCCGGATGGGGAGGAGAATTTACGACAATCTGAAAAAAGCCATGGCTTTCATTGTTTCAGTCCACCTTCCTATCGCCGGAATGTCCCTGATACCCGTTATTATGCATTGGCCTCTTGCTTTGCTGCCGGCCCATATACTTTTTCTCGAACTTATTATCGATCCTTCCTGCACCATCGTATTCGAAATGGAAGCGGATGAAAAGGATATCATGAACCGGAAATCGCGCGGGCTCGATGAGCCTCTGTTCAGCCGGGCAGTGTTCAGTAGGGCTGTTATTCAGGGAACATGCATTTTTCTTGCCGTACTTGGTGTTTATGCCTTCATGCTTAATCATGGATACAGCGAAAACGAAGCCCGTACCATTTGTTTCACTGGAATCGTTTCAGGTAATCTCGGACTGATTTTTGCCAACCGTTCCTGGACGAAAAGCATTTTCGGCATGCTCGGCGAACCAAACAGGGCGCTCTGGTGGGTGACCGGGGGAGCCGTGTTTTTTCTCGCCGCTGCGGCAGGCATACCTTTTCTTCAGGAACTTTTCCGGTTTGCACCACTTCAATGGCGTCACATGCCTTTGGTCCTCGGGCTCAGCATACTCTGTTTTGTCATAGCGGATGTCGTGAAAATGAAACACCCGAGACTTCTCATCCAGAGCTTTTCAAAATGATGAGAAGTGCACATCTACCTGAGACGGCCGTCGTTTTCAGCTGCATCGCGCAATCATAGCCGGATGCCGGGCATGGAAAGCCCGGCAAGGGTACGATTGTGCGCTGAAGAAAGGGAAGCTTATCAGTTCTGTTGCGGTTCGAGAGGGAGGTTTACATCCTGCTGGATGATCTCCTCGATATTGTTGGCCGGAATGAAGAAACGGTTCATCGGGGTCTGGTCGGTTCTTTCATGAAGGATGCCGCGTGCCGTGCCGGCAGTGATCGAAGCAAGATGGCCGGCAAAATGCTTGGGCAGCAGGATAAACCCGCTCTGCTGGCCTGTAAAGAAGTTCCATGATTCAGGATCGATTGCAAAGATGCAGCCTGCTTCGATAGTGATGAAAGACCGTTCATCCTGAACGAAGTCATTTTTAAAAAGCACCTTCAGGAGCTTCTGTTTACTGTCCACACCGAAATTCAGGCCCACATTTATTTTAACCGGCTTGTTTTCCTCGAAATAAGTCGGTTCAACAACAAGCTGTTCGGTAACAATTTTGACAAGGGCATAATTTACCCGGCGTTCGGCGTTTTCTGACATTATTGTAAAGAAATGGTTGAAAAAAAATAAGTTGTATTTAACAAAAAACTTTCAGCGCAAAAATAGGGAATTTATTTGAAACACACTTTTAATTATTTTCTTTTCTTTTTCGCTTCTGATACCGGGCGCCTCCAGTTTCTCTGAAACTTGAAACATCTGGAGGATCATCTTGTTCCACTGGTTTCCCGGTCTTCAGTAACGGTTTATTGATATCAAACGATCACCAGCCATGCCTGTATCATCCCTCCCTTGTTCTTTCGAATCTGATGTTCAACTTGCAAAAAGGGCCTATTACGGTATTGGGGGTGAAACCCGCTTCATTGCTTATCCAGCGTCTCCTTCGGAGCTTGCGGACCTTCTGATCTGGAACAGGGAAAAATGCTATCCCCTCGCCCTGATGGGCTCTGGAAGCAACATACTTTTTTCCGATGCGCCGTTTCCGGGGATTGTCATTTCCCTGAAGAAGATGAACCGGATGTTCTGGATTTCCGGCAATGAACTCTTCTGCGGGGCAGGTGTGGAAAACAGTGCAATAGCCGAAGAACTTCTGAGAAGCGGAAGGGCGGGGGGAGAATGGCTATACAGGCTGCCCGGTCAGATCGGCTCGACCGTGAGAATGAATGCCCGCTGTTTCGGAGGAGAAGTATCCGAACATACATCGGGTATTCTGTCGGTTTCAGTCGATGGCCGCATGCGCTGGCTTGCAGCTGACCAGGTTTTTCATGGATACAAGCAGACATCGCTGATGGGAAATCCTGAAATAGTCACTGCTGTGCTTCTTCGTTTCCCCGATATCCGTCCAAGGCATGAGATAGAAAAGCTGATGAGGAAAAATGAACAGGAGCGTCTTGAAAAGCATCATTTCGATTACCCGAGCTGCGGGTCAACGTTCAAGAACAATTACAGCGCCGGGCGCTCAAGTGGTAAAATATTCGATGAGCTTGGTTTCAGGGGAGAGAGGGAAGGAGGTGCCGAGGTCAGCCATTATCATGCAAATTTTATTTTCAACAAGGAAAACGCCACGGCGGATGATGTGCTCCGGCTTGCCGCCCGCATGAGAAGTGCCGCGTATGAAAAAGCCGGTGTCCGGCTCGATCTTGAAGTTCAGTGCATTGGTTCGTTCGATCGCGCCTTGCTCGATAATTGCGGAGTGGCATATACTCCGGATCCTGACGATGCTTCCAGAGGATGGACAGGACTTTTATCGGGGAATGATGATCTCGTTCCGGCAGAACTCTATCCTCGCATGCTTTTTCAGGGTCCGATAACAGGTTATCACGGAATGGATCATGAATATCCTTCAGGGGTTTTTGCTGAGATCGAACAGCTTGCTTCCCTCGAAGATGCTGAAAGAAATCCGGGGCTGCCGTTACTTCGCTGGACAACCCGGCTTAACAATAACGATGCATTTCTGGTCAATCCTCCTGAATCTGTCGGAAAGGGAGCGTTTCTCGACGGTCTCTGGCAGTTCAGCGTTTCAGAACTTTTTATCGCCTGTGGTGACCGTAAGAACGGTTACCTCGAATTTGAAATGACGCCGCAGGGCCAATGGGTCGCTTTACGTTTCGAGGGCCCGCGAAAAAAGGCATCGGGGTGTGAGTTTCTTTCTGCCGAACCCTGGATAGAACATATCAGGCTTCTGCAGGGTGACGCGGAATTCGGAATGGAACTGTCATATGAACTACTTCAGCCGTTCGTCAGCGAAGGAGCAATAGCCTTGCAGTGCTGTGCTTCCACGGGAAAAGGGGAGTACGGGCTGCTTCCCTGGTGGAAGGATCCGTCAAAACCGGCCGATTTTCATCAGCCGGGATATTTTTTCCGGGTTCCTTTATCGTAGCTGGAGCTTTGTTTTCGGGATCAGGATTACAGATCGGCGGCAGGCATACGTGATACCTCTTCGGCAGTGAATACCGGTCCTTCCTTGCATACATAAACTGAACCTACATTGCAGCGTCCGCATTTGCCGACTCCGCACTTCATACGGTTTTCCAGGGTGGTATATACATTGCGCTCTTCGAAACCAAGTTTTTTAAGCGAGACAAGGGTGAACTTGATCATGATCGGCGGCCCGCAAAGCACAGCGACGCAGTTCTCCGGTGATGGAGCAGCCTGCTCGAGCACGGTCGGAACAAAACCTACCTTGTTTTTCCAGTCGGGTGTTTCTCCGCCCGGATCGACCGTAAGAACCAGATCGACATCGTCCCGTTTTTCCCATTCTTCGAGTTCATGCTTGTAAACAAGATCGGCTACGGTCCTTGCACCGTAAACGATGGTGACTTTTCCGAACTTGTCCCGCTGATCGAGACATGACCAGATGACGCTGCGGGTTGGCGGAAGAGCGATGCCTCCGGCAATGAAGAGCAGGTTTTTTCCGTAAAAATCTTCTATGGGAAAGCGGTTGCCGTAAGGACCTCGGAAAGTGATGAGATCGCCGATGTCGGAATTCGCCAGTGCCGAAGTCACCCTTCCGGACTGCCGGAAGGTACACTCGATATAATCTTTTCTGGTTTCAGGGCTCGCAACGCAGAAGGTGCTTTCTCCCTCACCGTAAATGCCGTAAAGACCGAACATGCCTGTACGGTAGTTTTCCCTGAACAGTTCGTGGTCGGCCGGGTCCTGGAACTCGAGCCTCATGGTTTTGACGCCGGGCGCCTCGTCATGGCGAGCCACGATTTTCATTACGGCCGGTTTGTAGATATTCTGGTGCGAGTGATGGTTGTGTTCTTTCACGGAAGTAGTTTTGAAATCTCTTGTAATGTTTCGGTAATACCCATATCGACCGGACACTGGCGGGAGCACCTGCCGCAGCCGGAACATTTGTTCAGACTGAATTTTCCGGGGAAGTAGTTGAACTTGTGCATGATGCGCTGACGCCAGCGGGCGGATTGTGTCGAGCGGGGGTTGTGGCCTGAAGTATGCATGGTGAAAAGGGCGAAGGAGCAGCTGTCCCAGTTTTTTCTTCTGATGCCGCTGTAGGTATCGCCTTCGTCCTGGATGTCAAAACAGTGGCAGGTGGGACAGAGATAGGTGCAGGATGCACATCCGATGCAGCGTACCGAGATTTCCTTCCAGAACCTGCTCTCGAAGTTTTCAGGATTTTTGAGCCATTCGACACAGGCCTCCAGGTTGAACTTTTCGGGTACCGCAGCGGGAGGCACCGGGCTTTCCGTGCTCTCCTGCAGAAGGTCCGCGATTGAAGCGAATGCATCGCGGCCGCGGTCGGTAATTTCCTCGACCAGCCATCCCTTTCCGCCATTTATGGGGCGCAGCAGGATATCTGAACCCATCGTGCTGTCCGGGGCAAGGTTAAGGGATGTGCACATGCAGAAATCATCGGCTTTGACGCAGGCAATAGAAACAATGACCGTTTCGTTACGGCGCTGGAACCAGTATTCGTCCCTGTAGTCCCACCCGAAAAGCGGATCGTCGATGGCGACACCGGAAGCATCGCAGGGACGGGCGCCGAATACGATCCTTTTACCCGAAGGAGGCAGGAATTCGGTGGTATCGATTGCCTGCTTCCTGATGGCATATTTGAGTATCGGCTCGGTCTGCGGGAAAAACAGCTCCTTGATGGAAAGGTCAGGGAGTACGATATCCAGCTCGAACTCCGATGCTTTCTCAACCGGCCGGTAAGCTGAAATATTCGATTTGCGGACAGGCCCTATGACTGTATTTCCTGATGACTTCCATCGTTCGATACAATTGTCGAGTTTATCGGCTGAAAGTATTTTTGGCATACGAATAGGTTACTTAAAGAATGAAAGTCTCGGAATCGTCTTTTTTGAAACTGGCAAGAACCGGTTCCTGAGTCATGCTCAGTCCTGCGAAATGATCGAATGACTCCCTGGCTTCTACTGCCATCCTGCGGTTGATGAGGCGCAGCGGAATGTTGACCGGACAGGCCCTGTCGCAGTTGCCGCACTCGACACACCTTCCTGCGAGATGGAATGCCCTGATGATGTTCCATTCGAAATTTCCGAGTGTATGAGGGGAAGTATTGATCCATTGCGGTTGATTGCAGTCGACGATGCATCTGCGGCAGTAGCACATGGGACAGGCCTGTCTGCATGCATAGCATTTGATGCATTTCGAGAATTCATCCTGCCAGAAGGAAAAACGTTCCTGTGCGCTCATCTTCTCGAGCTTTTCTATGACAGGATCGGAATCAGAAACGGAGGGATTTTCGCTGAGAGAAACGACAAATTCGGAAAATTCGAGAGCGTTGGTGCCATCGAGAGCTTTTATGGTGTTTCCTGCCGGCTCGAACCCGAAAATGACTATCTGGTCAGGGTTGAGCTGGTTTTCTGCTGCAAGAATGTTGATCGAGCGGATTCCTTCGGGCCGCAGAAAGACTGCAACGCTTTTTTCATCGCTCAGCAGGCTTTCGGTGACAAGATAACCGGAAAGATTTGCAATGCAGAGGTCGTCAAGCACCAGGCGGTCAACCTGTTCGGCAGAGCTGATGAACACCGGCCTCCGTCTTTCAGGGGTGGTTCCGCCTGTATATCCGACAACAAGTTTTACTTCGCCGTTCGAAAGAAGTTCCTTTGCCCTGTTTCTGTATTGTACCTCTATGCTCATGAAATGTAATGAGTTAAAGTGATGCCTGCGACTGCGTTTCCTCGATAAGCCCGTGGTACTGGGTAAATGGACCGAGAGCGCGGATATCTTCGGTTATGGTGTTGATGAGCTCTGCGAATTTCACGCCCTCAGCAGCACTGATCCAGGAATATTTGACCCTGTCTGTGGGTATACCGGTAAAATCGAGCAGGGCACGAAATACTGTCCATCTGCGTCGTGCATGATAGTTGCCGTGAGTGAAATGGCAATCCCCCGGATGGCATCCGCTTATAAGCACTCCATCAGCACCTTTCTGCAGGGCTTTGAGTATGAACATCGGACTGATCCTGCCGGTACAGGGGAGGCGCACAAGACGCACATTTGGAGCGTATTTCAGTCGGCTAGTGCCGGCAAGGTCAGCTCCTGCATAGGTGCAGTATGTACAGACAAAAGCAACTATTTTCGGTTCGAATTGTTCGCTCATCAGTTTGTTAAGTGGCAAATTTTCTCATGATTGACCGGAATGCGGGACTTTTTCAGAGCCCCATCACCTCGGCGAATATCTGTTTTTCGGTAAATCCGGCGAGATCGATGCTGTTCGACCGGCAGAACGTCACGCAGGTGCCGCAACCCTGGCACAGTCCGGGATTGACTGATGCAACCTGCTTGATGACCCTTCCTGAACGGTCGAGAATATCTTTTTTCTCGATAGCGTTATACGGACAGGCAAGGACGCATCCCCAGCATCCGGCACAGGTAGCTTCATTGCAACTTGCTATTACGGGCTCGCGTTCAAGCCTGTCCTTGCTGAAGAGTGCAAGAACCTTGCTTGCCGAAGCCGATGCCTGGGCGACCGAATCGGGGATGTCTTTCGGTGACTGGCATGTCCCGGCCAGGAAAATACCTGCCGTAGACGATTCCACCGGGCGCAGCTTGAGGTGGGCCTCGTTATAGAAACCGTATTCGTCGTAGCCGATCCCGATGGTTTTAGCGAATTCCTTGGCGCCGGGCTGGGCAACCATGGCTGTAGCGAGCACTACCATATCCGCTGCAATTTCCACAGGTCGGCCCAGCAGCGTATCGACACCGCGTACCATCAGCTTTCCGTTTTCCTCCCAGACTTTGCTGACCCTTCCGCGCAGGTAGGATGCTTCATCTTCCTCGATGGCCCTGCGGGTGAATTCGTCATATCCTTTTCCGCCCGCACGGATGTCCATGTAGAAAATGCTGGTTTTGCCTCCTTGTACCTTGTGCGCATAGAGCATCGCATGTTTAGCGGTATACATGCAGCAGATTTTCGAGCAGTACCTGACCCCTTTCGACGGGTCGCGCGACCCTGCGCACTGAATGAAGACGATATGTTCCGGCTCCTTCTGGTCGGACGGCCGCAGGATTTTGCCTGCCGTGGGTCCGCTGGCAGATGCGAGGCGTTCGAACTGAAGGCCGGTAATGACATCCGCATATTTCCCATACCCGTATTCGCCGTACATGGCGGTGTTCTGGACCTGAAAACCGGTAGCAACGACAATTGCCCCGACTTCGAGTTCGAGAAATTCGTCCTGCATCTCGAAATCGATGGCATCCGCTGCACAGGCTTTCTGGCAGAGCTTACACTTGCCGTTTTTGAAATAGATGCAATTTGTCTTGTCGATGACCGGGTTGTTCGGCACCGACTGTGCAAAGGGGGTATAGATCGCGGTGCGCTTTCCAAGGCCGCAGTCGAACTCGCTAGGAATTTTCTTGACAGGGCATTTGAGGTAACAGTCTCCGCAGCCTGTGCATTTATCCATGTGGACAAAGCGGGATTTCATGCGTACCCTGACTTTGAAATTTCCGATATAGCCATCGACATGTTCCACCTCTGCATAGGTGAGGAGACGGATATTGGGATGCTGTGCCGCCTCGACCATTCTCGGAGTCATGATGCACTGTGAGCAGTCGAGCGTGGGGAAAGTTTCTGACAATTGAGCCATGTGGCCGCCAAGAGATGGTTCACGCTCGACAAGCACGACCTCCTGTCCTGCACTGGCGATATCGAGCGCGGCCTGTATGCCCGCAATGCCTCCGCCGATCACCATTGCGCGGCGGGTGACAGGTACCTCGATCGGCTGGAGCATGTTGTTGCGCTTGACCTTTTCGACCATCGACCGGGTAATGTCAATGGCTTTATCGGTCGCCATATCACCATCGCTGTGCACCCATGAACAGTGCTCACGAATATTCGCTATTTCACATAGGTAGGGGTTGAGGCCCGCTTCAGCGCATGCTTTCCGGAAAGTTGCCTCATGCATTCTCGGGGAGCAGGCCGCTACGACGACTCCTGTCAGATGGTTTTCACGAATGGCTTTCTTGACGGATTCCTGCCCCGGATCGGAACAGAAATATTTGTATTCCACCGAGACGGAAACTCCAGGGTGATCTCCCAGTGCGGCAGCAAGCCTGGAAGTATCAACCTTACCGGCGATATTCTCACCACAGTGACATATGAAAACTCCTATTTTAGCCATAGCTCAATCATTTAATATGTATCTGCATGCGTTTACAGCATCAGCAGGAAGCAGGAGACAACAAGGTCTTCCCGTTTCAATATTTCCAAAAAGGCCTGAAATTCACCGGATGTCGTTTTGTTCAGCCGTTTTGATTGGCTTTATTCCGGTTACAGGGCGATTTCCCGCAAGTGATATGGAACCTGGGAACATGTATCGGATTGAACAACATAACTGCTTTGTTTTTAACTGATACCGTTAAAAAATTGTATTCAGAAATAGACAAGATATATTCAGGACCTCTTCCGGACTTTGTCGACAAAAACACGGTTGCTACCCGTGTTCGTATTATTGTTTCGAGACCATGTCAAGAGCGGGAACGAAATGTTTTCCCACTGCGACTTCTGATGGATCGGCTCCGCAAGCTATAGCGACAAGTTCGGAAATATAATAAACTGGCATCGGTTTAACATCACCAAAGCGTTTTCTCATGCTTTCCTGCCGCATATCGAGGTTTGCATGGCATAGAGGGCATGCGACGACGAATGCGTCAGCGCCGTTTATCGATGCGTTTTTTGCAATGTTATGCGTCAGTTCTTCGACGAGCGGTTGCTGAGCGAGTGTAAGTCCTGCTCCGCAGCATTCGACTTTGAACGCCCAGTTTACCGGTCTGGCCCCAAGTGAAGCTACAAGTGATTCCATCTTCACAGGGTTCTCCTGATCATCGAATCCCATGGCTTCCATGGGACGGACAAGAAGGCAACCGTAATAACAGGCGAGGTTCAGGTCCTCGAGAGGTTTTACAACCCTCTTTTTGATTTCTTCCGGATCGATCGCTTCGAGCAGCTGGGTCACACTGATGAATTCAGCAGTACAGGTCGGTTCGATGCCTGTGATGGAACGGACTTCCTTTCGAAGTTCCGGCGATTCGGCAAGAGTCTTGCGTGTTGTTACCTGGCGGTTCTGGCAGGCCGCACAAGGCGCAAGCACATAATCGAATCCCTGCGCGTCGGCCAAGGCCTGGTTTCTTGCAGGGAGAAGAAGAGCGAGCTTGTGATTGGTAGCATGGGCCGATGTTGCACCGCAGCAGTTCCAGTCCTCTATTTCCTGCAGGTTGATGCCGAGCAGCGAACACATTTTTTTAACGGAAATATCATATTCCATAGCTGTTCCACTGAGAGAACAGCCGGGATAATAACCGATGGTCATGCCTGGTTTGATAGACACAGGCGCTGTAACCGCAGGCTCTTTCTTTACCGGTCGTCTTTTGGGTGCCGGAGCAGGAGCATGATGTTCAGAAGCTGCAAAAATTTTTTCAATCTGGTCCCTGCCTTTTACCGAGCTTTTTCCTCCGATATTATGCAATGGATTGATCTTGCCCTGCATGATCATTTTGACGCCTGATGAGACATCCTGGGTGAATGTCCTTGTACGCAACTTGTAGCTGTTGACCAGTGAAAGCTCCTGAAGACGGCCGTATTTACGGACATTGTTCAGAAAAGAGACATGAAATGCCGTGACCAGTTTTTTTGCCTTGTCGTCGGAAACGATATCCTTTTCGAGAGCGAGTTCTCTCAGGGAATCCATTGTAGCGGCAATGTCCATGTTCTGCGGACAGCGGGCGGTACAAGTCTGGCAACCGACACAGTACCAGAGGGCATCGCTCCTCATGGCTTCTTCTATAAGGCCGCCCTGGACAAGGCGCATGATCTTTGCGGGAGGATTATCCATGAATGATCCTGCGGGGCAGCCTGCGGTACATTTTCCGCACTGGTAGCAGCAGTTGTAGTTATTTCCCGTGGATTCCTCAAGTGAGTGCTTCAGGGTATCGAGTGAATTTATCTTGGTTTTTGACACGTGGTATAAATGTGTGGTATATGTTACTTGACGTGATGCGGGGAGCGAAACGGCAAAACATATCATGTTAAATAAAAATACAATAATGTCAAATTATCCGTGGTAAATAATTTTTAATGATTGTTAAGTTTTTTAGGCCGGAAGCCTCATAATGTCTTTCTTTTCCAAGGTTCTGAACATCGATAAGGATTCAGGAGTATAAATTAGAAACAGTATAAATTTGAAACATCCATTCCGGAGAAAGAGTTCAACGTTTTCTGTATGAAGGACCGAAAGCATGCGATACGGTGCGCGGCGTGTCTCATCTTAACCGGATATTCGTCAGCGGCATCTTGCTGTCAGCAGCAAATTCAAGGATGGAAAATACAGGGAAATTCATTGATATGATGCACTTTTTGCTTATGATAGCAGGGTATTTTGTTTTGTTTAACATGAATTATTTTTTGTAACAGATTATGTTTGATGAAATAGAGTTTGACAAGATCAAGCGCCTTCCCAAGTATGTGTTTGCAGCGGTCAATGAGCTGAAAATGGCGGAGCGGCGTGCCGGCGAGGATGTGATAGACTTTTCGATGGGCAATCCTGACGGTCCGACACCTCAGCATATCGTCGATAAACTGGTCGAAAGCATCAACAAACCGCGTACCCATGGTTATTCGGTGTCAAAAGGTATTTACAAACTGAGGGGAGCTGTAGGAAACTGGTATAAACGTAAATACAATGTCGATCTCGATCTCGATCGGGAAGTAGTTGCCACCATGGGCTCCAAGGAAGGATATGTCCATCTGGTTCAGGCGATCACCAATCCCGGCGATCTTGCGATGGTCCCGGACCCATGTTATCCTATTCATTCCCAGGCGTTCATTCTTGCCGGAGGCAATGTCCATCGCCTGAAGCTTGAAATGAACGATGATTTCACCCTCGATGAAAAGGGATTTTTCCGTCATATCGAGCAGGCTTTACGTGAATCATCCCCGAAACCGAAATACCTTGTGGTCAATTTCCCGAACAATCCGACCACTGCAACCGTTGATCTTTCGTTTTATGAAAAGCTTGTTGATATCGCCAGGCAGGAACGTTTCTATATTATCAGCGATATCGCCTACGCTGAAATAACGTTCGACGGCTACCGGACACCTTCCATCCTTCAGGTTCCCGGAGCGAAGGATGTCGCGGTCGAGAGCTACACCCTTTCAAAAACGTACAACATGGCTGGTTGGCGTGTCGGGTTCATGGTTGGTAACGCGAAACTTATCGGCGCCCTTGAGAAAATCAAAAGCTGGCTCGACTACGGGACCTTCACTCCGATCCAGGTCGCTTCGACCATAGCGCTGAACGAAGACCAGGGCTGTATCGAACAGATCAAGGATGTTTATCAGAAGCGCCGCGATGTCATGGTAAAAAGTTTTACAAATGCAGGCTGGCCGCTTGTTTCACCCCGTGCGAGCATGTTTGTCTGGGCACGGATTCCTGAACAGTTCAGGTATCTGGGAAGCCTCGAGTTCAGCAAAAGACTGCTTACGGAAGGCAAGGTGGCGGTAAGCCCGGGCATAGGGTTCGGTGCCTATGGCGATGAGTATGTAAGGATTGCCATGATCGAAAACGAAGAGAGGATCCGTCAGGCGGCGAGAAATATCAGAAAATTCCTGCGTGTTCCCGAAACGGAGTCCTGAACACCGGATTTTCTATTCATGCAACTCGAATATTTCGAGGATCGCTTCCTGAATGTGATCGAGCACCATCCCTGACGAAACCAGGCTTGATACATCGTTTGCAAGATCACCGGCCCGTCCGTGAAACCATGCCGCACATGCACCGGCGTTGAAAATATCCGCCCCTTTTGAAGCAATGGCCGCGATCATTCCGGCGAGCACATCTCCGGAGCCGGCTGTAGCGAGTGCCTCGGTTCCGGATGTATTCAGCAGAACAGGCCCGGCAGGTCCGGCAATAACCGTAGGATTTCCTTTCAGAAGAACATTGACATGGTGTCGCCTGGCGAAATTTTGTGCGTTTTCCAGCGGATCTGAACTGATTATATCTGTCGGGATGCCGCTCAGGCGGCTGAATTCACCATAATGAGGTGTAAGGATCGTTTCACTGCAGTGCTTCAGTATTTCGGGCAGGTCCGGACAGGAAAGGGCATAGAGTGCATCTGCATCGAGAACAAGTTTTTTCTCAGTAATCCCCGGACAGGCAAGAAGTTCCCTCAACAATTCTACCGTGCTTTCATCCCGTCCAATTCCGCACCCGATCATGATTGTATCGGCCCATCCGGCTTTTTCAAGGATTGCCGCTTTATCCCTGCCGATAACTATCGCTTCCGGTACGGCATCATGCATTGCCGCCGCCATGGATAACGGGAGGGAAACGCAGACATACCCGGCTCCGGTTTTAACGGCGGCTTTCACGGAGAGGATTGCCGCACCGAGCATCGAGGCATGTTTCGACCGTGAGCCGGCGACGATCAGCACTTTTCCGTTTGTATGTTTTGTGCTTTCAGGTTTTCTGAGATGAAAATGTTCGGCGGCGAACTCTTTGTCGGTCAGGTAACAGGAAGCAGGTTCTACAAGAAAGCGGGGAATCGAAATCTCGGCGATTTCCGTTTCTCCGCTGAGCGCCGGGCCGTCATTGAGAAAGAAACCGGTTTTCAGGAACGCCATGGTGACGGTTATATCGGCTTCCACCGAAGTCGAGGCCGAAAAGCCAGTTGTGGCGTCGAGACCGGAAGGGATGTCCACGGAAAATGTGACCGCACCGGTACGGTCACGTATGGTATTGACAAGCTCTATGCCTTCTGAAAGAGGTGATGGGAGTTCATCCTTGTTTACCTGCAGTATCAGGCCGGTGCCGGTAACAGCGTCGATAACGGCGTCGTATGGCGTCTCGGCGGCATACGGCAATGCTTCATCATGACTTCTGAAAATACGCAAGGCAGTTGTGAAGCGGGCGTATGCTTCGAGCGTTGCGAATCCTTCCCTGTTGATGCCCTGTAGCATTTCTTCAGGGTAAAGAAGGACAAGGTCAACCGTGGCGCCGAGGTTCAGCAGATGCCGGGCGATCACGAACCCGTCCCCGCCGTTGTTGCCTTTTCCGCATACGACAAGAAAGGAGCTCTCTTCCAGGTCTTCTGTTTCCAATTTCCTGCAGATAATCCGGACACATTCCCGGCCGGCAAGCTCCATCAGTCTCGTTTCGCCGATAAGGAGATCGGAAATTGCCGCCTTGTCGGCTTTCTGCATTTCTTTTGCGGTAACAACAGGCAGCATCCGGACTTCTCCTTTTCAGCTTGCGATTTTACATTTCATCGAGGTGAAGGGCATGTTCGAGAGAATGGTAATATGCGTCGGCAAGCTGTCCCGAAGGGATGTTCAGAACCTCCTGCCCGTTGATGGCTATGGCGCCTGATCCCTTGACGACCCTGCCGATGACCCGGATCGGGACATTGTATTTCACCGCTTCCTCTATGACTTCCTTGGCTTTTTCCGGGGCTATGCTCAGGACTACCCGTCCCTGTGCTTCTGAAAAGAGCTGCTGCTGGACAATGTTAGGTCCGGTTCCTGTTATTTCAAGTTCGACGCTGAAACCGAGCAGCGGAGATTCACTGTCCATAACGGTCTTTTCGGCAAGCGCAACAAAGAGCCCTCCGTCGGAGATGTCATGTGCCGAATGCATGAGCTTTTTTCCGGCAAGTTCGATCAGAAGATCCTGCAGGTTTTTTTCGTGTCCGAGATCAACTGACGGAGCATCCTGACCGGGAGTTCCGTACTGCATGACAAGGTATTCGGAACCGTCGAGCGAAAGTTCCGGATCACCGAGCAGAATGATGGCATCTCCTTCATGACGGAATGTCGAACCTGTGAGGTTATCGATATCGTCAAGCAGTCCGATCATACCGATTGTCGGAGTGGGGTAGATGGCTGTACGGACACCGCCGATGGATGATTCGTTGTAAAAGCTGACATTGCCGCCGGTAACCGGGGTATTGAAAGCTCTGCATGCATCACCCATTCCTTCGACCGCTGTCTTGAACTGGTAGTACACTTCAGGCTTGTATGGATTTCCGAAATTCAGGCAGTTGGTTATGGCAAGCGGTCTGGCTCCAGTACAGGCAATGTTTCTCGCACATTCAGCTACAGCGATTTTGCCTCCCGAAGATGGGTTGAGATAGACGTAACGTGCGTTGCAGTCGGTTTTCATGGCAAGGCCTTTCCTGGTTCCCTTGATCCGGATCACTGCGGCATCGGTCTGTCCGGTGGGTGTGACGGTATTGGTCTGGACCATGGAATCGTATTGCCGGTATACCCACTGTTTACTTGCGATGTTGGGCCTTGAAAGAAGTTCTTTGCCGATATCGCTGAACGATATGGCTGAATCATCAAGCAGTTCAGCGACAGGAGTTTCGGGTTTTTTCTCGACAGCTTCGCGGATATAGACCGGGGCACCTCCTCCGAGCACGAGGGAGATCGCCGGGATTTCAGCCACAACCGCGCCGTGCTGCAGAACCCTGAGGTAGTTGTCGCTGGTTACACGACCTATGACGACAGCCTGGACATCCCATTTTCTGTAAATATCAATGATCCTGTCCTCTAACCCATTCTCGGCTACGACAAGCATTCTTTCCTGTGATTCGGAGAGCATGATTTCGTAGGCGCTCATTCCTTTTTCGCGGATAGGTACAAGATCGAGGTTGATCTCGATACCTCCGGAGCCGGTTTTTTCAATACCCCGGGCGCTCATCTCGGATGTCGAGCTGGTGATCCCGGCAGCACCCATATCCTGCAGGCCGACGACATAGCCGGAAGCAATCGCTTCAAGGGTCGCCTCGAGAAGCAGTTTTTCAGCGAAAGGATCGCCAACCTGGACACTGGGCCTTTTGTCTTCGGAGGCTTCGCTCAGATCTTCCGATGCAAAGGTCGCTCCGTGTATTCCGTCCCTTCCTGTCGATGAACCGACGATCAGAACGGGATTGCCTTCACCTTTGGCGGTAGCGCTGACAGTTCTGTCATGTTCGACAATACCGACGGACATGGCATTGACAAGCGGGTTTCCGGTGTAACCTTCTTCAAAATATATTTCGCCGCCAACCGTAGGAACGCCGAAGGAGTTGCCGTAGTCTCCTATTCCTCTTACGACGCCGTCGACAAGGTACCGTACGCGGGGATCTTTCGGAGAACCGAACCTGAGAGAGTTGAGAGATGCGACCGGTCTGGCGCCCATGGTGAAAATGTCGCGGTGAATGCCTCCAACTCCGGTTGCCGCGCCCTGATAGGGCTCGACGGCGGAAGGATGATTGTGTGACTCGATCTTGAATGCAACGGCAAGATTGTCACCAATATCGACAAGACCCGCGTTTTCCTCGCCTGCCCCGGTCAGGACGGCTTTGCCTTCGCGGGGAAGTGTTTTCAGTACCGCTATGGAGTTTTTATAGCTGCAATGTTCTGACCACATGACGGAAAAAATGCCGAGTTCGGTAATCGAAGGTACCCTTCCGAGAATGGACTGGATTTTCGCATACTCTTCAGCATTAAGGCCATGTTCTTGTGCAATCGCGAGAGTTACTTCAATATCAGTATGTTTCATTGGTACGGGTAGAGATTACGAAACATCAGGGCTGCTGGCCGTGACAGTTTTTATATTTTTTTCCGCTTCCACAGTGGCACAGGTCATTCCGGCCCGGTTTTTTTTCAGCGATAACCGGCTGTTGTGCAACTTGTTCATCGACTTCACCATTTTCCTGCATTTCGGCCGCAACTGCGGCATAGACGCTTTCAGCGGCTTCATGCTGCGCAACAAGTTTCTCCTGTTTTACGGCGGCTCTTCTCTGACGCTCTTCTATCTCCTGTGCCTCTTCCGGGTCGACGGGGAAGAGTTTGAAGGCCAGTGAAAGCGTTTCGAGCTCGATTTCCTGCAGCAGCGTGATAAAAAGGCGGTAGGCTTCCTGCTTGTACTCGAGCAGGGGATCCTTCTGTCCGTATGCACGCAGGTTGATGCCTTCACGGAGTGAATCGATTTCACGGAGGTGTTCTCTCCACCGCATATCGATGACGCTCAGCACTGCATATTTTTCGATCTGCCGCATGATATCTTCAGGAACGGCAGCCTCTTTTCTCCTGTAAAACGCGAGGGCTGTCTCGTAAAGTTTGTCTGCGGCTGCATCAACTCCGTCATTTTCAAATGCTGTCCGGTCAAGTTTGAATTCAACGGAAATTTCGCGCAGGACCTGTTCCTCGATTCCCTCGACATCAAGCAGCTTGTGATGTTTTTTTACCACCAGCGAACAGTAATCTTTCAGAAGGTCGAGGATATCGCTGGTCAGGCGTTCGTGGAGCAGGCCGTTTCTGCGGCGGGTGTAAATAACCTCACGCTGCTGGTTCAGCACGTCGTCATATTCAAGCAGCCTTTTGCGGATGGCAAAGTTCTGTTCCTCAACTTTTTTCTGTGCCCGTTCGATTGACTTCGTAATCATGGAGTGCTCGATGACATCACCTTCCTCATGTCCAAGGCGGTCCATAACCGCAATTACCCGGTCTGAACCGAAGAGGCGCATCAGTTCGTCTTCAAGCGAGACAAAAAATACCGATTCGCCCGGGTCGCCCTGACGTCCTGCACGGCCGCGCAGCTGACGGTCAATCCGGCGTGATTCATGGCGTTCCGAGCCGAGAATGAAGAGTCCGCCCAGTTCTCTCACGCCTTGTCCCAGCTTGATATCGGTACCGCGGCCTGCCATATTGGTGGCAATCGTGACCGCTGAGCGCTGTCCGGCTTCTGCGACAATTTCAGCCTCACGATGGTTCTGTTTCGCATTGAGCACATTGTGAGGGATTTTTTTAGCCCGGAGCATTCTGGAAATGGTTTCGGAAACATCGACGCTTGTCGTTCCGACAAGTACAGGCTGTCCTTTTTTCTGAAGTTCCTCGACTTTAAGGACGACGGCGTTGTATTTCTCCCGGCGGGTCTTGTAGACAAGATCGTCCACATCCTTGCGGATAACCTTGGCATTGGTCGGGATGACAACGACATCGAGCTTGTATATTTCAAAAAACTCAGAAGCTTCGGTTTCCGCCGTTCCGGTCATACCCGCAAGCTTTTTGTACAGACGGAAAAAGTTCTGGATGGTGATGGTCGCCATTGTCTGGGTTTCACCTTCGATCTTGACATTTTCCTTGGCTTCGATCGCCTGGTGCAGGCCGTCGCTGTAGCGGCGTCCGGGAAGGATGCGGCCGGTGAATTCATCGACGATCATGACCATGCCGTTCTGGACCACATACTCGTCATCGCGCTCGAAAAGCGAGTATGCTCTCAGAAGCTGGCTGATATTGTGCAGTTTTTCCGAACGGTCGGCAAAAAGACGGTATACGGCATCTTTCTTCTGGATCTTTTCCGTGTCGGAAGCAGAAGCATCATTTTCAATGGCGGCAATTTCCGTGCCTACGTCCGGCAGCAGGAAAAGATCGGTGTCCTGGTGGCTGAGCTTGCTGAGAAACGCGCGTCCCTTGTCGGTCAGGTCGATGGTTCCGCCCTTTTCGTCAACGGCGAAATAGAGTTCATCATCGACTTCATGCATACGGCTCGAATTGTCCTTGAGAAACTCGTTTTCCGTAGACTGGACCAGCTTCGCGATTCCCTGCTGGGAAAGTGTCTTGATGTAACGGCTGTTTTTGGGCTGGCCGCGTTTGACCCGAAGGAGTTGCAGGCCCGCATCAAAATCACCCGGTTTTGTCTTCAGTATTTTTTCAGCTTCGGTAAGGTATGATGCCACAAGCTGCTGCTGAGCACGAACAATCTGTTCGATCCAGGGTTTTATTTCCTGATATTTGCTGTTATCGGCATTGGGCACCGGTCCTGAAATAATGAGCGGAGTTCTGGCTTCATCAATAAGCACACTGTCAACTTCGTCGACGATGGCAAAATAGAAATCACGCTGAACCATATCTTCATGAGTTCCCGCCATGTTGTCGCGCAGATAATCAAAACCGAACTCGTTGTTTGTGCCGTAGGTGACGTCGCAGAGGTACTGTTCCTTGCGTTCATCCGAAGACATGAAATTGAGGATGACCCCGACTGAAATATCATGAAATTCGAAAATAGGGTTCATCCACTCTTTGTCCCTCTGGGCCAGGTAGTCGTTTACCGTAACGACATGGACGCCTCGGCCGGTAAGTGAGTTGAGGAAAACCGGAAGGGTCGATACAAGCGTTTTACCTTCACCGGTAGCCATTTCGGCTATTTTGCCGGAATGAAGCACCATGCCGCCGATGAGCTGGACGTCGTAGGGCACCATGTCCCAGGTCATTTCACGGTCCATCACCAGATATTTGTGTCCTTTCAGCCTTCTGCAGGTATCTTTTACGATGGCATAGGTTTCCGGAAGGACCTCTTCGAGTATGGAAAAAGTGGCTTTATCATATTCCTCTGAAAGAGCCTCGAGTTTTGTATTGACACTGTCGGCCTCTTCCAGGCTTATATCGGGATTGTCGAGTTTATGGCCAAGGTTTTTCCTCTCAAGCTCTATGGGTTCAAGTGCCTTGCGGACTTTCTGTTTCAATTCCCGGCTCTTCTGTTTCAGCTGCTCATCGCTGAGCGATGCCATGGACGCCTGCAGTTCGTTGATATGGTTTATGACCGGCTGGATTTTCTTGATGTCCTTCTCGTGTTTTGAGCCAAATATCTTTTCAATAATTTTCAACATGTAAGGGCCTTTCTGCTCTCTAATTAATTTCAGTGATGTTCTGCAAGGGACGGCTGAAGCGTTTACCCGTGCATTTCGTTATTTCCTATCGAACTGTAAAGTATTGAATTAGGTGATGAGATAAAAGAGGGATCACGGGAAAAAACGACCATGAAAGACCGGCTGCATAATTAGTTGGTAACCATATTCAGGCGAAATCGCCGAAGACGGCTTGAAAATCTGCACAATCAGCAGGTTCGAAGCCTTTTTTCTTCACAGCGCCAGCAGTGAAAGAGGATGTGCCCGGCATATCCCGCAAAACAGGGATTCAGGATTTTTCGTGCTTCGGCATCGAGCTTGAGATAGGCTGCCGGTGTCAGTGACTGAATATCGGCACCGATTCCGAACCATTTTCCAAGGTATTGTTTAACATGGGTGTCTATAGGAAAGGCATCCATTCGTCCCAGTCCGAACAACGCTATACAGTCTGCAATTTTAAATCCGATCCCTCCCAGTTTGCAGAGCTCGTTGCGTAATTCTTCCAGCGGCATGCTTTTATCCCGAAGCTTTTCGAAATCGAGTTTCCCCTGAGCCAGAGAACGTGCGGCCGTAATGATATTGCGTGCCCTGGTACGGTTGTTGTTCGTGCATCTGCTTAGCTTTTCAGGGTCGGCATCAGCCAGGGAGATGGCAGCGGGGAAGCTGAAAAGGGTTACCTCTCTGCCGTTGAAAAAAACGGAGCGCTCTTTTCCGTAAACCCGGGAAATCATTTCGATCTGCCTGCGGATAATCTGCATGCCGATGCCTTGTGCGCACATGAAAGTGATCAGGGTTTCAAAAGGGTCCTGTCTCAGCACTCTCAGCGGCAGATAGTTTTCCAATTTTTGGCATACCTCCGGATAACGCCTTGAAAATTCTTCCGGGAACAGGTTTTCAGGTGATAAATCAAGTTGAAAATAAGCAATTAACAGCTCCGATAATCCTGAATCGGTTGTCGTTTCTGTTTCATAATATGCTTCAAAAATATCCGGTTTTAATTGGCGAATAATTATCGGAATACTATTAATGCTGTTGATGAAGTATTCAGGCATTTCTTCAATTATTCTCCATCTGAATGTCTGCCCACTGAACAAAGAACCCTCTATTGAAATATCGGAAGAAGTATTGATTACAATTCTGTTAAACAATTTTATTTTTATCCGTTTATTGTTGTCTTAATAAGCCTACAGTTTCTTAATAAAATATATGTGACAGATGACTATAAGTATTTATAATGAAATAATATAAATTGAATTACCTGAAATTTTTATAATTATAGTTTTTCTTTATTTATCTGTCTTAAAAACTCTTTTAATATATTTTAAATTGTCAATATTAATCTTATTGATAAATTTAATGATTGCACTTTTAAAATTCCATAATCAGTTTATTGTTTATTTTATTAATTTTTATTTGTAGTTATAAAGTGCTTTTTGTTGAAATTATATTTTAATTTTAAATTTTTTAAAATACAGCTTAATGTTGTTATTTCTGATTTATTTAAACCGTAACAAGAGCGGTATTGATACCTTTTTAACAGGGTAAGTTGTCTTTGTTTCTAATTATACGGGAGTGATCTGATAAAGAGGTTATTCAGGCTGTAATCTGTGAAAAAAAGTGAGAAAGAGACTCCTGTGGAGCCTCATGTTCCTGAACAAGTTCAAAGGTGAGATTGTGTGCCTGGGGAGTGAACAGGGCAAGAACCGCCAGTTCGGCGACATCGCTGCGCTGTATGGCGCCGGTAATGATTTTGTCGCCCGTATCAAAACGTAATGCATGCATCATGGGCGGGCCGTCGAGCAGTCCCCCGGGCCGGAGAATGGTATAGGAATATCCGGGTTCGGAAAAAAGTTTTCGAACGACGTTTTCTGATTCGAGTTTCATGGTCAGTACCTGTCCATACCTGTTCAACGGGTGATCGGGCCTTGTTACGGCCATGGAACTGACAAGGATGAATTTTTTTATCTCCATCTCCTTTGCAATGGTTGCAAGCCTGATTATCCCGTCCCGGTCTATGGCGGACGGAGGGGGTGCTGCGGGGTCCCGGACATTGCCCCCGACGGCACAGATAACTGCATCTATAACATTGAGCGCAGCACGTATTTCGTCTGCATGTTCAAGCGAGCCCGTGGCAAGGCTGTCAGCAATTTCGGGACCGAACAGTTCGAGGGCTTTCGGGGTTGAACGGACAAAAAGCCTTGTTCTGATGCCATGCTTGCGCAGGCGTTCAACTATCCATATTCCGGTTCTTCCCGTGGCTCCGGCAACGAGGACGGTACCATTGAACTTTGTCATGATGCCTTGAATACTCCCTTGATGATCAGTTTATCACTACATAATCATCAAGGGTTCGAAATCGTTCTCGAAATTTCAGTTGAACAAGGAAAAACGGACATTCCAGGCCATGGTGAGGTCAACGAGCGCATGCAGGAAAATGACGGTTCTGATGTCCTTGTACCAGAAAAAATTCAGAGCCCAGCTTCCGGCAATGAGCAGCTGGACAGGCATGAAAAAGGGTTTGTAGGGGCTTGTCTGTACGACATGCTCCGGCAGGATCGGGAGCCAGAAAAGCCCATGAATGATGCCGCTGTAAATCATGAAGCAGACGAAACCGGCGATGAAGAGCGCCCAGGGGTTTTCCGTGACTTTTGAAGTAAGCCATATTCCCAGCTGAAAGCATGCATAGAACATGAATGTTTCTGCAACGCCGTTTCCTATGCTGAAAACGATGACGGTCGGGATGTTCAGCGGGCGTCCGCCGTCCGAAGTGGAATGGGAATAGACCCATGCATTGATCGCAAGGATGACAAGCGAACAGATCAGGAGGATTTTTCTGCGGTTATCGAACTCCTTGCTGAATGAAAAAATGTCCTGCCTGAAAAAAACAAAGCCGATGACAATGGCAATCGCCCAGTAGGCATAAATCATCAGGGGTACCGATAGTTCCATGGCTGAATAGTTATTGTTTAGGGTAAAAAATTCTGTTTCGCTTCGAATGCCTCTGCATGATAGGAGCTTCTTACAAAAGGTCCGGACTGCACATATATAAAGCCTTCATTTTCAGCGACCTTCCTGAAATGTTCGAATTCGTCGGGAGTGACATATCGCTCCACCGGGAGATGTGCCGGAGATGGCTGCAGGTACTGGCCGATAGTGATCATATCGCAGCCATGACGGAAAAGGTCGCCGATCACCGTTTCAACTTCAGCCGCTGTTTCGCCCATTCCCAGCATGAGTCCGGATTTTGTTGATAGTCCGTGAACCTTTTTTGCACGCTCGAGTATCTTCAGTGAATTGCTGTAGTTCGCCTGCGGACGTACCCGGGCATAAAGGGATGGAACGGTTTCGATATTGTGGTTCAGGACGTCGGGAGCTTCGTTCATGACGAGGTCGAGCGCAGTGGTATTGTGCCTGAAGTCGGGAATCAGGCATTCGATGGTAACCCTGGGTGTGCTTGCACGTATTGCCTGTATTGTTTTTACCCAGTGGGCCGAACCGCCGTCTTCGAGATCGTCGCGTGTAACGCTGGTCAGCACAGCGTGTTTCAGTTTCATCGAGCGGACCGCGAGGGCGATGTTTTCTGGTTCGTCCGAGTCGGGAGCCGGAGGTTCCGGTGTTTTTCCGACGGCGCAGAACACGCAGCTTCTCGTACAGGCATTTCCGAGCAGGAGAAAGGTCGCGGTACCGCGTGACCAGCATTCCTGCAGGTTAGGGCACAATGCCGAACGGCATACTGTGTTGAGACTGTGGCGGTTGAGCAGCTGCCTTGTCGCCGCGAATGAAGCCCCGGAAGCCATTCTTATTTTCAGCCATTCTGGTTTTTTTCGGGACCGGAGTTCCATATCGGGTAAAACGGCAAGGTTTATAATCGTAAAGCTGTAATATAAAGCATGTTCTGAAATATCTTCCTAACATCCGGAGCTGTGACAATATCCCTTCCGTTGTTTCCCGTCTGACATGTTCTGAACGATAGCCATCAATGCCGGTTCCGATGCAGACCTGCTGTTTTTACAATGGTATCAGCCAGAGATTGCCGGGATGGTTATCAATTCTGAAAAAACTGTGGAAGCATTAATTGTAAAACACGTTATCTGGTATATACATTACAATCGGGCAGCCTTGTTCAATTAATAGAGGTGCCCTGAAAACGGATTGGATTATATTTATAACATCCTGACGACCGGTTGATACCGTTTACTTTGTTTGTCTTTCAAAATCACTGATACCTTTTTCAATCATGAAAAACGCCATAAAACAATCGTTCCTTGTTGCCGCCGTATGCTTTTTCCTTTTCCCTGGTATCGCACAAGCAGCGGAATACAGCAACCTGGAAGTACGGAAAATCCTCGTTTCGACGAAAACAAGCAGCGGTGAGCCGATAAAGTATCTGAAGACCTCCCGTCCGGAAGTCACTGTGCTCGATATCATTTTGCCGCCCGGGGGATCGACCGGTTGGCATAAACACCCAGTACCTGTCTATGCCTACGTTCAGGAAGGCACAATTACGGTAAGTCTGAGTAAAGGGAAGACTATCACCTTCAGCAAGGGAGATGCTTTTGTCGAGGTCATGAATACGGTGCACAACGGTATCAACATGGGTGATGTTCCCGTGAGGCTTATAGTTTTCTATACCGGAGAAGAAAAGGGCCCGAATGTGATCCGTGAAGAACCTGTCAAAGCAGCTGACAACGAAAAGTAATCTATACTATATGTTCAGTTTTCTCCATGCCGCCGATATTCACCTCGACAGCCCGCTGAAGGGGCTCGAGAATTACCCGGACGCCCCTGTGGACCAGATCCGGCTTGCGGCACGCCGTGCTTTCGACAATCTTGTCGATACGGCTATCGAGGAGAACGTCGCATTTGTCCTGCTGGCCGGGGATCTTTATGACGGTGACTGGAAAGACTTCAATACGGGCATATATTTCATAAGCCGCATGGGTCGCCTGCGTGATGCGGGCATTGCAGTTTTCATGGTCTCCGGTAACCATGATGCGGCAAGCCAGATCACCCGGTCGCTGAAACTGCCTGACAATGTCTCCCTTTTCGGGCACCGGAGAGCCGGAACCGCTCATATCGAGCATCTCGGCGTCGCCGTGCACGGCCAGAGCTTCTCATCCCGGTCGGTAATGGTAGACATGGTGAGCAACTATCCACAGGGAGATCCCGCGCTTTTCAATATCGGGCTCCTCCATACCAGCCTGAACGGCCGTCCGGGCCATGAGCCATATGCGCCCTGCACGCTCGACACTCTCCGCTCGAAAGGCTACCAGTACTGGGCGCTCGGCCATGTTCATCAGCTCGAAGTGATCTGCAGTGACCCGTGGGTTGTATTTTCCGGCAATATCCAGGGCCGCCATATACGGGAAACAGGCAGCAAAGGGTGCACGCTGGTAACGGTGGACGAAGGGCGGGTCACAGCAGTCGAAGATCGCGAGCTCGATGTGCTCCGCTGGTCCATCTGCCGGGTCGATCCAGCAGGCTGCGACACTTCCGATGCGCTCTGCGACCATGTCCGTGAGGCGTTCGAGGAAGAGAGATCAAAGGCGGATGGTCGTCCTCTTGCCATAAGGCTGATTGTGGAGGGGAGAACGCCGCTGCATAACCGGCTTCACGAAGGTCAGCTTCAATTAAGCGAGGAGTTCCGGGCGATTGCGGCGAACCTTGGCGATGTCTGGCTTGAAAAGGTCGTGCTGAAAACCCGCAGCATCGCAGAGCGGCGGGAGAGTCTTTCCGGCGACTCGCCGCTGCACTCCCTCTTGCAATCCGTCGAAGAGTTCCGGTTCGAACAATCAGATCTCGCCGGACTTGTACCGGAATTCGAGAAACTGCGCAGCAAGCTTCCGCCGGAGCTGCTCGGCGAAAACGATCCGTTCCGGCCAGGTGAAAAAGAGCTGGCCGCCCTGCGTGAAGAGGTGAAGGAGCTGCTTGCGGCAAAGATAGCCGAAGGAGGGCGCCATGAGAATTAAACGCCTCGATTTGAAAGCGTTCGGCCCTTTTTCCGGCCGGGTTCTGGATTTTTCATCGCCTCTTCCCGGCCTTCATATCGTCTACGGACAGAACGAAGCCGGTAAAAGCAGCGCAATGAGGGCGCTTCAGGCCCTCTTTTTCGGTTTTCCATTGCGAACCGCGGATAATTACCTCCACCACAACCAGCAGCTTCTCGTCGGGGGATGCCTGCTTGGCGAGGATCGCAGTGAATTCGCCTTTTTCCGTCGGAAACGCAACCAGAAAGATCTGTTCGATAAGGACGACAACCCTCTTGAACCATCGGTCCTGGTGCCCTGGCTGCACGGCATCGAAAAAGAGCTGTTTCTCGCGCTTTACGGCATCGATCATGAAACGCTTGTGCTTGGAGGGCAGGGCATTCTCGACCAGCAGGGCGAGGTTGGCAAGGCGCTCTTCGCCGCCGCGACCGGGCTTGCCTCGCTGAAACCCCTGATCGATGAGCTCGAAGAGGAAGCCGACGGTCTTTTCACCCTCAGAAGCTCTGTCCGCTCGATCAACGAGGCCCTGGCACAGCACAGGGAACTGCAGAAGCAAGCGAAGGAGGCCACGCTTTCGGGCCGTGATTGGGAGGAGCAGCGGCAAGCCCTCGACGAGGCGTTGAAGCGGCTGAATGAGCGGCAGGAGGAAAAGCGGCGGCACGAGACCGAAAAACACCGGCTCGAACGCCTGCACCAGGCCCTGCCCGATCTTTCGCTTCGTAAAATCCTGATGCGTGAGCTTGCTGAACTGGGAGATGTCACACCTCTTCCGGAGGGTTTCGGTGAGCGACGCACCATCCTCGAACAGCGGTTGCGGGAAGCCCGCATCAGACATGAACAGGTAATGGCAAGGATTAGGGCCCTCCGGGAAAAAACAGGGGGACTTTCGCTGAACAGCACCATTCTCGAGGAGGCGACAGCGATAGACGAGCTCTTGCAGCGTCTCGGCGAATATCGGAAAGCGAAGAGCGACCGCCCGCAGCGCGAGGGTCAGCGCGTCGGTATTAAAACCGCAGCGGCGGACCTGCTCCGGCAGATCAAACCGGAGCTTTCCATCAACGATGTTGAAAGCCTTCGCTCAGGTCTCTCGAAGCGCAGGAGAATTCAGGAACTCGCCTCCCGCTTCGAAGCGGTTCGGAAGGGAACCCTGATTGCGCAGGAAGAGATGCAGAAGATCGAAAAAGCTCTTGAAAGGCTCCAGAACGAGCGACGGCTGCTGCCGGCCGTTGCCGGTACCGGTGAGCTTTCGAAGGTATTGGCCGCCGCTGAAAAGAGCGGGGACCTCGATTCTGCGATCCATCTCCTCGGCTTGGAGCGGAGCCGTGCCGAACAAGAATGCTGTACTGCGCTGGAGCGTCTCGGTCTGTGGAAGGGTCCGCTGGAGCTTGCGCTCCGTCTTCCGCTCCCGTTGCCCCAAACCGTGCAGCATTTCGAAGAAGAGTTCCATGAGCTCAGCGACCGGAAAAGGCAGATCCGCATAGAGAGGGAAGATCTTGAGAAAAAGCTGCTCGAAGCGGATGAGCAGTTGCGCAGGCTTGCATTCAGTACCGACGTACCGAGTGAAGAGGAACTGGCCAGACAGCGGAGCCGCAGGGAAGAGGGATGGCAGCTGCTGCGCCGCAAGTGGATCGTAGATGAGGATGTCACGGAAGAGAGCCGCAGCTACGATCCGGAGCATACGCTCCCTGAAGCTTATGAAATCATGGTGGTCAGGGCAGACCGGACGGCAGACCGTCTTTACCGGGAAGCGGAGCTTGTCGAGAAGCATGCGTCATTCAAAGCTGTAGCGGAAAAAATCGGAAAAAGGCTGGAAGTGCTCCAGGAACAGGATCACGGTCTTGAAGGATACCTTGCAGAACTGCAGCAGCGCTGGCTGGAGCAATGGGCGCCATGCGGCATCGTTCCCCTTTCCCCGCGCGAGATGGGAGGATGGCTCGCATCTTTCGAACATCTTCGGCTTCAGGTGAGGGAATTTGAAAAGGTCCGGAATGAGCTGGAGGAGAAGGGTGCGCTGCGCCGGGAGCTGCGGAAAAACCTCGTGAAGGAAATTGCCTCCGCAGCCGAAGGGAATAGTTTCCCGGGTGAAGAGCTTCAGGGGCCGCTCGACTTCACCCGATCGCTTCTGGAAAGTATTGAAAAGTTCCGGAAGGATAGCGAAATGCTTGACCAAAGGCTTCGTGACGGCCGGAATGCGCTGGAAATTGCCCGGGAGAGAAGAACCTTGGCGGATGAGGAACTGAAGACATGGCGGAAGGATTGGAGCGAAGCTCTGATGCCCCTCGGACTTGACGGCGGTGTTCTTCCCTACGAAGCGCTCGATTTTATCGATACCCTCCAGTCCTGCTTCGAGAAGCTTAAGGAGGCTGACGAATTCCGCAAGCGCATCGAAGGGATCGATCGGGATACGAACGAGTTTGAACGGGATACCGGGATGCTTTTGAAAAAGATTGCACCTGATCTTGCCTCTGCCGATATTCATCAGGCCGTCCCGGAGCTCAAGCGCCGTCTCGGAAGTGCCAGTGAGGAACATGCAATACTGCAGCGGGAGACCGAAGAGCTGGAGACGCTCGCAAACGCGCTCATAGGGACCGAAAAGGATGTGCATGGATGTGAAGAGGAGCTTGCTGAAATGCGCCACTCCGCCCGGTGCGAAACTCACGAGGAGCTTATTGCGGCAGAGCAGCGCTCGGCGGCATATTTGAGGATCAAAGAGAGACTGCAGGAATCGGAGCGGAACCTTTACCGCATTGCCGGAGGGGTAGCTATCGACGAGCTTGCGCTTGAGGCCGAAGCGGCCGATCCCGATGAGCTTCCCGCCCGGATAGAAGCCCTCAACGCAGAGATACGCAACCTGCTCGATCCGGAAATAGAGCAACTTATGGAAAGTATCGGCCGGAGACGGAACGAACTGGAACGGATGGATGGCAGCGGAAAGGCGGCGGAACTGTCCGAAGCCTTGCAGCACTCCCTCACGAAAATCCGCCGTCTGACCGAGCGTTATATTCGCATCAAGCTTGCCGCAAAACTGCTGCGCGACGAAGCCGAGCGGTACCGTGCTGAAAACGAGGCCCCGTTGCTGAAAATCGCCTCCCGGTATTTCAGTGAGCTTACCATCGGTTCGTTCGAAGGCCTGCGCACCGACAGCGACGACCACGGCAGACTTATCCTTGCCGGAGTGCGGCCGAACGGAAGCTGGCTGCAAACCGATGCGATGAGCTCCGGTACCCGCGACCAGCTCTACCTCGCCCTCAGGCTCGCAACGCTGGAATGGCGCACCGAGACGGGAGAACCGATGCCCTTCATCGTGGACGACATCCTGATCAACTTCGACGATGAACGTTCAAAGGCAACCATCAAAGCACTGAGCGAACTGGGAAAAAAGAACCAGGTGATCCTTTTCACGCACCACCGGAAGATCGTGGAAACGGCAGGGGAAAAGGCCTTCGCGGGCCAGGTGTTCATCCATGAACTGGGGGAGAGGCAGGGCCGTCTGTCGATGTGAGAAATGAAAAATGCTTTTTTTATGAACCATAGATCCTGAAAAAGCAAAAGACCAGGGAGTGTCATCCTGAATGAAACGCAGTGTAATGAAAGATCCATTATCGATGTAAACAGGATAAGGATCCTTCAACCGGCTTCGCCAGCTTCAGAATGACACCAGGCGCATGCGTATTATTACTTTCATTGATGGGTTAATGAACAATGCCTGATAGCACAAGAACGAAACAAATCCTGGTCGCCGCGGCTATCCTGCTTGGGGGGTATGGATATTCCTGGTTCGGCACACAGCATGCCGCTCTGCCCGTCAAGCCGACGACTGCCGTTCAAAGCCGGATTCAGGTCCAGAACGCGGAGAATTCCGATGCGGTCATTGCAAAGGCATTTGCAAACAGGCAGAGCAACCTGCAGCTTTCGGGAGAAGGGGTTGTGATCAAGATGCTGCCCGACGATACCCACGGCAGCCGTCATCAGAAGTTCCTCCTGAAACTGTCGAACGGGCAGACCCTGCTGGTGGCGCACAATATCGATCTCGCACCGAGGGTGAGCGGCCTCAGGGAAGGCGATACGGTCATGTTCAGCGGCGAGTACGAATGGAGCCCGAAAGGTGGAACTCTGCACTGGACTCACCACGATTCCGCCGGATCGCACCCTTACGGATGGATAGAGCTGCGAGGCCGAAGGTATCAGTGAAAGGCACCACTCCGCATAATTGAAGACATCATCAAGGAGCATATCAATGAAATCACAAGCGCTTGGCATCGACACTTCTCCGCTTGAGGTCACTAACATTTCACCTCAAGGGATCTGGCTGCTTGCCGCTGAGGAAGAGTTGTTTTTACCATTTGAGGAATTTCCATGGTTCAAAGAGGCAAGTGTATCGGCTGTTTTGCATGTTGAAAGTCCTCTGCCAGGACATTTCTACTGGACGGATATGGATGTTGACCTTACTCTTGAATCCATAAGACACCCCGAAATGTATTCCTTGGTATCAAAACAAAGCGGCGCACAAACGCATTGATTCGGTCGGTACAGATATGAAAGCAAGTATACTGACCGTTAAGAACTGATTCCTGATTTTCTCCTGTACCGCACTTAGATTTTTGTGAACGTTAGCCTTAAAGGAAAACGCTACAATGAAAAACATCAATACCCAAGTATGTCCGGTTGCATTGTCAGGCTCACTTGACAACCGAATCCGCAGATGGCTGCAGAACCCCCGGAAGATCCTGGGCCCGTATGTCAAGGAAGGCATGACGGTTCTGGATGTAGGGTGCGGCCCGGGATTTTTCACGATCGAAATGGCAATGATGGTCAGCAAATCCGGACGTGTCATCGTTGCCGATATGCAGGAAGGAATGCTGCGGAAAGTGAAAGAGAAAATTGCAGGAACAGAGCTCGAAAAGCGGGTTCTGCTGCACAAGTGCGAAGAAGACAAAATTGGCGTGACGCTGCCTGTCGATTTCGTGCTTTTGTTCTACATGGTTCACGAAGTCCCCGACAAGCAACATTTCTTCAAAGAGTTACAATCAATACTGAAACCGAAAGGACAAATTCTGATCGTTGAACCACCGGTTCATGTCTCGAAATCAGCGTTTGAAGAAACAGTCAGAATAGCCGAAGATGCCGGATTTACCGTTGTTGAAAGGCCGAAGGTGTTTTTCAGCAGGGGAGTGGTGTTGAAGAAGGGGTGATGTCATACGGTCACCTACTTTGTGCTGCATTTAAGATCTGTTTCTTCGAAAGAGGACCGATAATCCGCTCGATAAAAAGTAACAAAAGTTATTAAGAGATTGATGTTCATAAGAGATCCGGGACGTTGTTCAATAGCGTCAACAGGGAGAGGAGACGTACCTCAGCAAGTCAAACAGATCGGTAACATGCATTAATAGAAAGGTTTGCGATTATTATCCTGCTCTGCATGATGAGTTTCGACTGTTCCAGAGTTTTCAATCAAATGCGAAATCAAGAGAATTGACTGACAATCAGGCTGGAAAGAATTTCCCGGGAAAGTTGTCGGGATTGTATACCGGAATGCCATTCCATTCGGCAAGATCAAGCAGATGAGCATCACCGGAGATGATAGCCTCTGCCTGGGCGGTGCTGGCGGTTTCAAGTGACAAGTATTGAACGCAAATATCCGGGACGCAGGTGACTATGTCAACTTATATGATTATAACCTCAGAAACACGTCCCGGACCTTTGCGTTGCCTCTCATTCTCAGGGTTTAACATCTTTGGCAACCTTCATATGCACTATTCTGGTAGGGTTGGAAACAACGCCATTGTTGAATGGTGAGCCTGCCTTGATCTTGTCGACATATTCCATTCCGGACACTACTCGCCCCCAAACTGTGTATTTACCGTCGAGGTATGACGCGGGTGCCAGACAGATGAAAAACTGGCTGTCGGCACTGTCGGGGTCAGAGGTGCGCGCCATGGAGACGGTGCCCCGGATATGCTGCTCGCTCGAAAATTCAGATTTCAGCTTCTGACCGGAACCGCCGGAACCGTCGCCGCGCGGATCGCCAGTCTGGGCCATAAAACCTGGTATGACACGGTGGAAGGTGAGTCCGTCATAAAAACCTTTACGGGTCAGTTCCTTGATACGGGACACATGGCGGGGTGCGAGGTCCGGAAGCATCTGGATGACGACGCGTCCTGCCGGAAGGTCGAGATAAATCGTATTTTCGGAATCGAGTGCCGGTGCGGCCGAAACGGACAAGGGAAGTAATCCGGCCACAAGCCCCAGAATGACGACAAGAATTCGAAATGGCTTTTTCAGCATGGTTTACCGGTTTTGATTGGATGAATATGCTTTTGTATTATAGCAAGAATGAAGAAAGACGCAATGGGAAACTGAAAAACATCCTTAGCACCATGTACGAACCTCGCAATATCCGCCCGATTCCTGCAGGAAGCTTTATCCTGCGAATGGCCGGACATGCCGGACTCGCCGTTCTTCTGATCGGTGTTTCGCTGATGATCGGTATGGCCGGATACATGCACACCGAAAAGATGTCGCTGCTCGATGCGTTTCTGAACGCGGCTATGCTGCTTGGAGGTATGGGGCCGGTAAAAACCGAAGGATTGAGCGACAGCGGCAAACTTTTTGCCGGCTTTTATGCGCTCTACGCAGGACTGGTCTTCATTGCGGTCATGAGTATCATGCTTTCCCCGGTGGTGCATCGGATCATGCACCGGCTTCACTGGGATGAGGAGCGCGAAGCGACATAGCCACGGTTAAAAGGGCGGACTTGACTGAATACTGATTTTCCGGATTTTTTACCCTTTCAGATGTGTGGTTGTCACTTAGCTTCGATGAAACTTTCAATAGCCGACACTATGCTGTCAACATCATCCGGAGATACCCCGGAAAACCATACCTTCTGAGGATAAATGATCACGTTAGGTCCCGTGGCGCAAAGTCCCATGCAGCCGGATGTCGAAACCCTCACTTTTCCTTTCCACCCTTTCTCGTCAACAACCTTTTTGATTGTGGCTTTTACGAGCAGACTGTTGTCATCTGCACATGATTTTCGATCTCCGGCCCTATCATTGGTACAAACGAAAACATGAACGGCAAATGGAGATTCTTTTTGAACAGCCATGTCGAACTATCTTTATAATTGATCATTTTTCCGAACGAATGGCCTGATTGCAGGCATAAAGCTCATACTCGATTACGCTCAAATGAATGCTCATGAGCGTATTACGATATATCTGAGAAACGAAGGACCCCACTTGGCAAGGAACTGGCGTTTAACTCTCTATGGATATAATTTCACGAAGCCCCATTAGTGAAAAATATAAAGGAATTCCAAATACCTCGCAGCTTTCTGTGAGGATGTTTTATTTTTTACCTGGAGCCTTCTTACTATAGAGTTGACATGAAAATGTCTGGGCGAAGCAAGCCTGTTTCAGGCATGCTGTCGGCCGAATTGCGATAAAAGATGTCCATCGACTATGAAATCTTATGATGCGGTGATTTCTGGAGCCGGGCCTGCGGGATGTTCGGCGGCTTTGTCACTTGCCCGGAAGGGGCACCGTGTTTTGCTATTGGACAAGGCGCGATTTCCGAGGGAGAAGATTTGCGGGGATGGCGTTACCGCCTCTTCGGTTTTATTGCTTGAAGAGATGGGTGTAATGGAGCTTCTCCGTCAGCGGCCGGAAAGCCTGAACGCATTCAGAGGCGCAACGTTCGTCTCTCCCGGGGGCATGGTAGTGCAGGGGAGAATCATGCAGAATGGCAATATGAAAGGAAGTTCCTACATCATTCCGAGAACAGCGCTTGACGATTGCCTCGTATCCCGGGTCAAAGATCATGCATCCATAACTTTTCTCGACAATACGAACGTCACTGGTCTCATCTTGGAGGGAGACTGTGCGCGAAGCGTTACCACTTCCGCCGGGGATTTTTCAGGAAGAGTTGTCATCGCCGCAGATGGCGCCTATTCTCCGATAGCAAGACAGCTGAATCTCTTGAACCGCAATAAAAACCAGCAGGGATTCGCCATGCGCGCATGGTTTTCGGATGTCGATGGGCTGACCGATTCGATAGAGCTTTGTTACGATAAAGTCATGCTGCCGGGATATGGCTGGATCTTTCCCGCTGGAAAACAGCGTGCAAATGTAGGGGTATTTCTTCTGTCCCGTTTTACAGACCAGCGAACTCTCAAGAGGTTGTTCGAGCGCTTTGTCAACGAATACGACTATGCTTCAGCAAAGCTGAAAAACGCCGTCATGGAGCCTGGGACGCTGAAAAGCTGGCCTCTGCCGTTCGGTTCCTTTCCGGGAAGACGAGGCCATGGCAATATACTGCTTGCGGGTGATGCAGGTAGCTTTGTCGATCCGATAACCGGCGAAGGCATTTACTATGCCCTGAAAAGCGGTCAATATGCTGCCGAAGCGATCGCACAGGTGCTGAAACGCAATGACGAAGCCGCGGTTCTGACCCGTTATGAGGAACTCTGGAGAGGGGAGTTTTCGACCAGGGTGTATTTGCCTGGATACGCTTTTCAGCATTTCATGAACAACTCCTGGTTCGTGGAAACATTCATGCGCTATACAGCAAAAAAACAAAGCCGCGCAGACCTGCTGGCCGATGTCGTCGCCCACAACCGCAAAAGACGCGATCTGTTCAAATTGCTGAACCCGTTTCATAAGGTTTATTAAGAAAAATAGTTAATGTGAAATAATTCTTCGAAAAAACGTTCAATACGATCTTTTACAACCTTTAGAAAAACATAGAAAAAAGGATATGAAACGATGTGACTGAGCTGAATCAAGCCAGATGGAAATTGCCTGTAACGATGAAGAATGGGGCGTGCCTGTGCACGACGACCGGAAACATATTGAAATGCTGATACAGGAAGGATCCCTGGCAGGTTTGAGCTGGAAAACGGTGCTGCAGAAAAGGGAAGCGTATCGAAAGGCATTTCACCAGTTCGATCCCGGAAAAGTCGCCTGCACATCTTTTTTCGACTTCGAGATCTGCCGGATTGAAGATTGAAACTGCCAATCGTATATTTTAACAAGTTGAAGATTCAGCAGGATCGATCGTTAACCAGAATCCCTAAAACCATGAACGAGACTATAGCCACCATACTCAGGAGGAGAAGTGTACGCAGCTTCCTGCCTGAACCGGTCGGGCAGGCCGAAGTCGAAGCGATGCTCGAAGCCGGACGTTATGCCCCCAGCGCAATGAACCAGCAGCCGTGGCACTTCACGGTCATCAGGAACCCTGAACTGCTCCGTAAGCTCGAAGAAAACTGTAAATCAACTTTCCTCGAGTCGAACGTGGAATCTCTTCGTGAAATCGCTCAACAGGAGGGATTCAGTGTTTTCTACCATGCTCCGCTGATGGTGATCATTTCCGGCGATCCCGGCGCTATTGCCGCGCAATACGACTGCACGCTCGCCATGGAGAACATGATGCTTGCCGCCACTTCGCTCGGTCTTGGCAGCTGCTGGACGCATGCCGTGATGATGTTCCTGGCAACTGAAAAAGGCAAGGCCATTTTCCGCGAACTTGGTGTTATATTTCCGCAAGGCCACCAGCCTTACGCAGCTGCCGTCTTCGGCTGGCCGGCAGAACCTTATCCGGAAACTCCGCTGAAAAATGCGGATTGCATCACCTTCATCGACTGAAGGACGTGTCGCTTGAAGTCCGGCATGTGCATGGCTTCAGTCCGGGATGTACTGCCGGCTTCAAGGTTTTGGTTGTCAATCTGACAGGCGACAAGGATGAACATGCGGATTTCAGCTTTTCGGGCTCCATGTTCTGAGATATAGCGAGATATCTGTATTTTTGAGTATTTTACAGATAAAAAAGTGATGCATCATGCTGCTTGACAATGAAGAAATGCTGCAAAAACTGAAGCACGCGACAGCCTGTTCCGATACAGCGAAGGCTGCCGGGAAGGATTTTATCACAACCTTCAGCGGACTTGGAGTAGAGCAGGAAGAGTCCGCCAAACTGGCCCTTTTTGTGCTTCAGCAGATCCAGTCGGCGAAACGCGCCATTAAGCTGGAAAACGATATTTTTGCACGCTATCAGGAGATAAAGATCAAGAAGGATGGAAAATATCTCTCGTTGCCGCAAGCGCTTACCGAGAATTTTTCAGGCCGTGCCGAGACGATTTTCAATCAGGTCTCCAAGTGTTTCACCAGCATTAAGGGCCCGGTTATCGACTACGGGGCGGGTGACTGCCAGGTAACACAATTGCTTAAAGACCGGCTTCACCTGGATATCGAGGCGGCTGACGTTGTTGATTACCGGACACCCCATACAACGGTGCAATTTACCGCTATTCGGAACGGAAAGCTTGACAGGCCGGATGGTTGTTATGCTGCAGCACTTCTGACAAACGTTCTTCATCATGAGAAAGACAACGCCGTCATTCTTGCGGATATCGATCGTCTTGTTACTGGCAGGATCGTGATTATCGAGACGGTTCCCGAAGGAAAGACCGATGCCGATCAGGAAGCGGATCTTGGGCGGACCTTTCTCAACGACTGGTTTTACAACCGAACCTTTCATCCCAATGCAGGTATTCCCGTACCCGGCAGTTACGAAACGATCGATGGATGGAAATCCCGTTTTGCCCGTACAGGCTGGAAGATTGAGAAAGTTACCGACCTGGGACGCGACCAGCCTCTCATCGCGGACAGACATGTGCTGTATGTGCTCATGAAACCGGCGCAGACGAGCATATGAGAAGCCGGTAATTAACGGGAATCATCCAGCGTTTCAGGCCCTGTAAAAAAGCATTACAGTCTTTTCTTTGCAAAAGGTTTTGTTCCCGTAAAACCTTCTCCCTGTGCCGCTCCCGAACCCCCGGCAGGTGCTCTGTCGGTTCGAGTGTATGCTTCAAACGGAGCAAGTCTCAGGCTGTTGACAGAAAGCGCCTTGTTCACATTTTCTGTTTTGGCGGGTTTCGGTTTCGGGCTGCTGGCAAGAGGTGTGCCGGGTTTTTTGTCTGTTTTGACGGGCTCCGTTGGTTGAGTCATGATAATCTTGTTGATTAATGGTTCTGGTCAGAAAATCAAGGCGCAATGTGGCCGGAATTCAAGGAAAAAAGCAAGGAAGAATCAGTAAGGATATGAAAAAAATTGGAAACTTGTGACTATCAAATGGATACGTCATGAAGGCAATGCCATTTGTCTGTAATAATTATGCTGGAAAACCGTAAAGATCAGTGGCCCCTTTCCCTTTCCCTTTACCCATCCGATCGGTCTCCTTCAGATTTCCTCACTACAGATTCAATCAGCAACATCATTTTGATTGTCCATGTTGTATAAACCTGTTATTCAGTGACTCCATACCATAGCTCCATATTGATGCTTCAGCCATGAACGGTTTTTACCAGCCTGCCTGTATCGATTCCCTTCAGTTTCAATTTATCGAGCAACTGTCTGTAAAGGGCTTCGTCGGGATAAGGTGTTCTCGACAGTATCCAGCAGCGTGTTCCCGAAGGATTGGAAACCATTGCCCACGAATAATCATCGGCAAGTCCGATGACCCAGTAATCAGCCTTCAGAAATCCAAAAAAGGTGACGATGAGCCGGGCGTTACCGCTTCCCTCCACAGGTACGGCGGTCGCTTTGATAGAAACCTCTCTTCCTTTTCTCCGGCAGGAGTTGCGCACCAGTACCCGTCCTCCTCCGGCCTCGAGCGTATATTCGGCTTTTGTACTGGTGCACCGGCGTTGCTGCCTGCCGGGTATGGCGGCGATTTCATACCAGGTGCCGCAGTATCTCCCCACATCTACTTGCGCTACGGTGACAGGTTTGCCGATATGAAGGCACTTTTTTAAAAAGTTTCTGAACATGGCTGAATCGGTTTTACGTTTATAAACATTGTATATCTCAATAACAGTTACAGGCAACGGTTAAGTTTCATTTTCACCATTTTACAGAAATCATGAAGTCTTGACGTTATTTGTATTTTCAATGTTTTTCAATACCATTCAGGCGTAAGCGAAGATCCGTATGTCAGGTTATCGGTGAAAAATCAATCCTGACAGATGCCTGAAAAACATAAATTGAAATTGAGGATTACTCTGATTTAATCGTGCAACCTAAACAGTTGATTTGTCAATGCAGCGGATATCGGCGGATACAGTTGTAGTGCTGGATTTCGAGACAACGGGATTGTCTCCGCAATATGGCGACCGGGCCATCGAGATCGGCGCAGTGTTACTGGAGCAGGGGGTGATTGCCGGTAGATTTCAGCGTCTCATGAATCCCGGTTTCAGGATCAGTTCTTTTATCGAGAGGTATACCGGGATCACCAATGCGATGCTGAAAGGTCAGCCGCGCTGTGAAGAGGTGATGGCCGAGTTTTCAGAGTTTATCGCTGGTCATAACATGGTCGCGCACAATGCGTCATTCGACAGGCATTTTCTCGATTCAGAGCTGAAGAGGGTGAACAGGGCATATGAAGGCGACTACTGCTGCTCGCTGCTCGTGTCGAGAAGGATTTATCAGGATTCTCCCAATCATAAACTGCAGACACTGGTTTCACACGCGGGTATTCCCGAAAGCGGATCGTTTCACCGTGCGCTGTCAGATGCCGAGATGACAGCACATTTGTGGATGTCGATGATCGAGAGGATCCGTCGGCAATACAGAATAACGGAGATTTTCTTCGACCATCTGAGCGAACTGTCGAAAATCGACAAACTCTATACCCATCGTTATCTGACTTCCCTGGCGAAGTGTTGAGAGATTCCGTAATGCTTGACAGCATGAGCAGGCAGGAACATCATTCAACGGCTTTTACCATATGCTTTTACAGGCTGAAACGCACTCGTTAACGTTAAATATCCGTCCTTACAACGTTTCAGGTTGAATAAACGCTCCTTTGTGATAAATGCCTTTCGCTTTTCCTCTGAGGGTCCTGCCGAGGAAAGGGGAGTTGGCCGATTTCGAGTGCATTGAACCGGTTGTGACGGCCCACTCCTCCTGCGGGTCGATAATCGTGAAATTGGCCTGTTCGCCTTCCCTGAACAGGATCGGTTTCAATCCCATAATGGTTCTCGGATTGACCGACAGCAGTTCAATGGCCCGGTAGATGGAAATAACGTTTTTATCGACCAGCTCACTGATTGTAAGGCCGAGGGAGGTTTCGAGCCCAATGATGCCGAAAGCAGCCTGATCGGGCGGGCACTCTTTTTCATGGGAAGCATGAGGCGCATGATCGGTTGCGATTACATCGATGGTACCGTCTGCAAGACCTTCCAGCATGGCATCCAGGTTTTCCTGCGAAGAAAGGGGAGGTTTCATGATGTAATTGCCCTTGCTTTCTGCATGGAAAAGGTCTTCGTCACAAAGGGTGAAATGATGAGGGGTTATTTCACAGGTTATCCGCAATCCGTCACTTTTCGCTTTACGTACCAGGTCGAGGGCCGCTTTCGTGCTGATATGCGCCACATGGTATCGGGGGCGCCTGACAGGATCATGCAGCTTGTGTTTTTCGAGATAATGCATGAGCAGGATGTCCCTTGCCAGGGTGATCGCTTCCGAAACGCCGGGAATCCCTTTCAGGCCGAGTTTCGTTGAAAAGAGTCCTTCATTCATGACGCCCCCCTTGGTCATCGACTTGTCCTCGCAGTGCTGAATGACAAGCAGGTCGAAGTTTGAAGCGTATTCAAAGGCGAGCCTCATGATCTGGCTGCTCTGGATCGCTGTTCCGTCGTCGGACACAGCCTTTACGCCGTACGAATGATATTTGCCGTAAGGGGCGAGGTTTTCGCCCCGGCTTTCAACCGTCATGGCTCCGATAACTTCGAGATCGACAGGAAGAGACGCGGCATGGTGCCGGATATAGGCAACGCCGAGAGGACTGTCGATGACCGGTCTGGTGTTCGGCATAAGAGCAACCCCGGTAAACCCCCCGGCAGCAGCAGCCTTCGAGCCGCTTTCAAGATTTTCCTTGTATTCCTGACCAGGGTCACGGAAATGGCAATGCATATCGAAAAGTCCGGGCACAAGGAGTTTTCCCTGAAGATCGATGACCTGGTCATCCGGTGATGATGCCGGAAGTTCCGGCCCTTGAATTACCTTTTCTATGGTTCCGTTCTGTGAAACCTTTATTGATCCGGTTAGATCGAGATTTTCAAAAGGGTTGATCAGTCGTGCCCGATGAAAAACAATGCTCATGATTCTCCAGAGAATTAGTCGATTAAAAGACCAGCAGCTGCATGACGACCGTAATATTTTAATACCGGTTTAGTTCAGGCCGGACAGAGAACAGTAAGCATCCGGTCGTCGTGTATATGAACGTCAATATACGATAATATTTTCCTTCAAGTCGTTACCATTCCTGTTCCTTACAGCCTATTCCTGTTCCGGATCAGTGATCACTTTTTTCTGACATCGGGCATCATGAACATGAGCTGCAATATTTTTGATTTGTAATTAACAATTGTTATAATCCTGTTAAAACCCCTTTGTGCCATATTCCAATTTTATCCCTGTTCTGCAGGATTTGAAAAATTCTTCAGTTCAGGCTGGAAGTGTCCTTGTCATCGAAAAAAAACAGGAGGAAAGGTGAAGAAGAAATTGTCTTTTATTATCCCTGCGGCTGCAGCAATGTTTTTTTTCAGTGTAAATAGTTCATTTGCTTCGGTCAATCTGCTTGAGTTCATATCTGTTGTCAAGTCGGTTGATGAATCGATAAAAACAATCAAGGAAAAAAAACCATTATCAGGAGAGGCTCAGTCGTATAAGCTGACGCAAACGAATATCAAGAACAAAAAAGAAGACCTGTCACATGATGAAAAAGGATGATTATCACGCCGATTCCGCTTTCCCGGAATGATGATGGAATCCGGGCTGTTGCAAATCATTTTTGGCGTCTGATGCATTCTCCACCGAGACGCAAATCTCATTATTATGTTATATTAAAAGTCATAAGACATTGCCGGTCTGGTTTCTGCAATGGTCGGAATATGGTGACGGTACAATATCCTTCATGGTGATGCTCATGGGCAGGTACGGGAATATTCCGGAAGAGAAGTCAAGCATGAGAGCGGTGATGAAAAAACGGAGGCATGCACTTCCTTTACCTGCGAGGCTGGAAATGAGCGACTTTATTGCCGGTCATGCCGTTTTAATGCAGGAGATTCACGATGCCCGGCAAATTCATCTCTATCTTTCAATAGAGGATCATGCAGAAGTATTGACAGCTCCCGTAATCGAGAGGCTTGAGGCATTGGGGAAATCACTTTGTGTTCCTGTAGTCAGCGAAGGTGATCTGATGACTGCCGCTTACCGGAAGGGTGAAGTACTAAAGCCGGCTGATTACGGTCAGCCCGAGCCTGAATCTGTCACCGTAATCGATGAAACGCAGATCGATGTCATCCTGATGCCTCTGCTTGCATTCGACAGAAGAGGTTATCGCCTTGGATACGGCAAAGGGTTTTATGACCGGTTTCTGCAGAGGCTGTCTTCACGCGGTATTTTTCCTCTCCGTCTGGGACTCGCTTTCAGCATGCAGATGGTTGAACAGGTTCCTATCGATACCTGGGACGAACCGATGCACGGGGTTATACATGAACATGGTTTTGTTCGATTTACCTAATGCTTTTGTTATATGCAGGATGCAGTTAAAAAAAATGGAAAGGTCCGGACGATCCCTGATTTTTTAAATATCGACTTTTATGTCAACAGGGAGCTGAGCTGGATTTATTTCAACCAGAGGGTACTCGAGGAGGCTCTCGATCCGGATGCTCATCCGCTGCTTGAACGGGTGAAATTCATCTCGATTTTCAGTTCAAACCTCGATGAATATTTCATGATCCGTGTAGCCGGTATCGAGGACCAGTATGAAGCCGGCATCCATGAGCGGACTATTGACGGTCTGACACCTGCTGAACAGCTCGAGAAAATCAGGATTATGGTTCTGCAGCAGCTGAAACAGAGGAACGATTGTTTTTATAAAGACCTTCAGCCGGCATTGAAGCTTGAAGGTATCGAATTTCTTCATTTTTCCTCGCTTCCTCCTGAACAGCAGGAATCGTTGAGGCATTATTTCCGCCAGGAGATTTATCCGGTTCTTACTCCGCTCGCTTTCGATACCGGACACCCTTTTCCTTTCATGTCCAATCTTTCGCTCAATCTTGCGATCGAACTCGAGGATGAACAGACAAAAGTTCTGAAGTTCGCCCGCGTGAAAGTGCCGAGCATTTTGCCGCGATTGCTGCAGCTCAACGATATCGAGGGATTGAACGATGATGGCGGCGGCATTAAATTATTATGGCTTGAAGACCTGATCGAAAACAATCTCGGCCAGCTGTTTCCCAGGATGCGAATCATCAGGTCGCATCTTTTCAGACTGATTCGCGATGCCGATATTGAAATCGAGGAAGACGAGGCAGGCGATCTGCTTGAAACCATTGAACAGGGGCTCAGGTCGAGGCGCTATGGGAAGGTTGTCAGGCTGGATGTCAGTCCTGCCATGCCTCTTTCGATCAGAAAGCTCCTCATGAAAAACCTCGAGGTGACCAGCCGGAATGTTTATGAAATCGACGGTCAGCTCGGGCTCAGCTGTCTTATCGATCTGCTCAGGCTTGATCGCCCCGATCTCAAGGATGAACCCTTTGTTCCGGGGAATCCTCTCGAGGAGCAGTTCGGGACAGATATATTCAGTGCCATCCGTTCAAAAGATCAGCTCCTTTACCATCCTTACGAATCGTTTCAGCCTGTTGTCGATTTTATCAACAAGGCGGCGCTGGATCCTGACGTGCTGTCGATAAAACAGACACTTTACCGCGTCGGCAGCAATTCTCCGGTTGTCCAGGCACTGATAAAAGCGGCAGAAGCAGGGAAGCAGGTTGCGGTCCTTGTCGAGCTGAAAGCGAGGTTCGATGAGGAAAACAATATCGTGTGGGCGCGTTCACTGGAAGACGTCGGTGCCCATGTCGTTTATGGTCTGCCCGGATTGAAAACCCATGCAAAGCTCTCTATGGTTGTACGCAGGGAACATCTGAAGCTCAAGCGGTACCTACATCTCGGAACCGGCAATTATAACCCCGTAACCGGAAAAGTATATACGGATTACAGTCTGTTTACCACGAATGAACAGCTTGCGAATGATGTTTCAGAACTCTTCAATGCTCTGACGGGTTATTCGAAACATACCGCATACAAAAGACTCCTTGTCTCTCCGATCAATACGAGGACAAAGATTATCGAAATGATAGAGCGGGAAATAACATGGAACCGTAAGGAAGGGTGCGGCAGAATCGTCATGAAAATGAATGCGCTTGTCGATGTCCAGACGATCCGAGCGTTATATACCGCTTCTCATGAAGGTGTCAAGATCGACCTGATTGTTCGTGGTATCTGCTGTCTGAAGCCGGGTATTCCGGGAGTAAGTGAAAATATAAGGGTAATCAGTATCATCGGAAGATTTCTTGAACACAGCCGGGCTTATTTTTTTTACAATGGAGGAAAAGAGGAGTTGTATCTTGGAAGTGCGGACCTCATGCCGAGGAACCTCGATCATCGTGTTGAAACAATTTTTCCTGTCTTTGACAGGGAACTTGTCAATAGGGTCAAATCCGATCTCGATCTTATGCTGAGCGACAATGTCAAGGCCTGGAACATGAATCCCGACGGTCTGTTTTCAAAGATCGTCAATGACGCTCCTGAAATTAACAGCCAGGCAATATTTCTGGCGCAGTCTGTTTTGAAAAAAAGTCATCTCAATATAAAGTAGTATCATTATGAAAATTGCAGTTGGAAGCGACCATGCAGGTGTCGAACTAAAAAAAACCGTTGTCGCCTGGCTTGAAAGAAATGGATATGAATATGACGATATGGGACCATATTCGGAGGAGTCGGTCGATTATCCCGATTATGCACATAAAGTAGCCTTTGCTGTAGCTGAGGGTAAATGCGACCAGGGAGTGCTGTTATGCGGAACCGGCATCGGTGTTTCGATAGCGGCCAACAAAGTGAAAGGCATTCGGGCTGCGCTTGCCTGCAACCCTGAATTTGCAACGCTTGCCCGTCAGCATAACAATGCGAATATTATCTGTTTCTCAGCACGATTTTCCGATGCTGTTACCATAGAAAAAAGCCTTCAGAACTGGTTTTCTTCCGGGTTTGAAGGCGGCCGGCATGAAAGAAGAGTGAAAAAAATCGAGCAATGTTCCTGAATGAATGCATAGAAAACAGCATCGATATCGATTATCCTGCTTTTGAGGATGATGCCCTTGCTGTAGAGGTTCTTTCCCTGATGCAGGAAGGGCATCTTGAATCTCTTCCTGTCCTGCATGAAGGAAAAATCACCGCAATCGTTACGCTGCAGGACCTTTTGTCGGCTAAGGAAGAGCGAAGCATCGAAACATTGCCGCTCGTAGAGATGCGTCTTGCAAAAGCTGATAGCATTGGACTGCATGAGCATCTTTTCGATGCCTTTTCCCGGATCAGAACATTTCCCGGATCGGTTGTGCCTGTATCGGAAAAAGATGGCAGTTATCTTGGGTGTATTCGAAAAATGATCTTTTATGAAAAGACCGCCGAGGTTTTTCATCTTGGCGAAGAGGGTATGACCCTCGAGCTCGACATTCCTTCGGCAGGACTTAAGCTTTCAGAGATCATTTCAATTCTGGAAAAAAATGATGCTACCGTGCTCAGCTTCGGGACTTATCACGCTCCAGGAATGGTTGTGACATTCAGGGTCCAGACGCATGATTTTTACCGTCTGGTCAATAACCTGGAAAAGTATGGATACTCGATCCGCTATTCCTCGAAATTTATCCAGGAAAAAGACGAGGACCTGAGGGAGAAGGCCCTTGAATTCATCCGGTTGATGGATATGTAGAAAGGTCGAACGGAACAGAAAACGATTCAGGTTACTATGTTTTCCAGTTCGGTAATAGAAAAAGAGGCTGTCCCGGTTTTGCTTCCGGGACAGCCTCTCTGATTTCAGCGGTCATGCTTTTCCGTCAGATCCGAGCACATTGATGATCTTGTGGATATACAGTTTTTTGAGGGCATCGCGGGCAGGACCGAGATATTTCCTCGGATCGAACTCTTCAGGTTTCTCATCGAACACTTTACGGATTGCAGCAGTCATGGCAAGTCTTCCATCGGAATCGATGTTGATTTTACATACGGCCGATTTCGCGGCGAGACGCAGCTGTTCTTCGCTGATGCCGATTGCGTCTTTCAGTTTGCCGCCATGTTCGTTGATGGTTTTAACGAGGTCCTGGGGAACCGAAGAGGCCCCGTGAAGTACGATCGGGAACCCGGGAATACGTTGTTCGATTTCATGAAGGATATCGAGCCGGATTTTAGGGTCTTCCCCGGGCTTGAATTTGAATGCGCCATGTGACGTGCCGATCGCGATGGCAAGACTGTCGACACCGGTCTTTGATACAAAATCCTCTACCTCATCCGGTTGGGTATAGGTATGGTGTGCAGCGACGACATCATCTTCGATGCCGGCAAGAACACCCAGTTCGCCTTCAACGGTAACATCGTGCTCATGTGCATATTCAACAACTTTTCTGGTAAGCGCAACGTTATCTTCATAGGAAGAGTGTGAGCCGTCGATCATCACGGAAGAGAATCCGGAATCGATACAATCCTTGCAAAGTTCGAAACTGTCGCCATGGTCGAGGTGGAGAACGATAGGAATCGACTTGCCGAGTTCTTCCGCAAAAGCGACGGCACCTTGTGCAAGATAGCGGAGAAGCGTTTCATTTGCATAACTTCTCGCTCCTTTTGAAACCTGAAGAATAACTGGAGAAGAGGTTTCAACACAGGCCATGATGATTGCCTGCATCTGTTCGAGATTATTGAAGTTGTAGGCAGGAATGGCATAGCCTCCAGAGACGGCTTTACTGAAAAGCACTCTGCTGTTGCATAGTCCAAGTTCTTTATAGGTGATTTTTTTCTTTTGCATTGAAAGCTCTCCTTTTATTATTATTATGTCCGGTGATTTATTACTTCATACTGCATACCGGATACGGTGTATTCAAGCGTTGAGCAACAAAATACAATTTTCTTTTTCAATTTCTGCCTGGATACCGTCTCAAAACCCTCGATCATCATTCTTTGCAATGTTTAATAGAAGCCTGCTTCTCATTATTGTTCTTTTGGGAAGTGTGTCACCGATATACGGAGCAAATACCACAACATCTACCGCTTCCGCTGCAACGGTGATCCTCAGGCCGACATCCCCGGAAGAAGAAGCCGGAAAATATATCAGCCAGTACCTCCTCCAGAAGCATTACAGAAGGGTCGCGGTCACAGACTCTCTTTCCCTGCAGATATTCAATCGTTATATCGAGAACCTTGACGCAGGAAAAAATTATTTTACTGCTGTAGAAGTCGAAAACATTAGAAGATTGTATGGCAACCGTTTTGATGACGAATTTCTTGCCGGGAAATCCGATGCCGGTTTTGCCATCTACAATTTTTTCGTGAAAAGGGCCAGGGACAAAATACGCTTCATGAAAGCTGTTGCAGATACTGTCAACTTCAATTTCTCTGTTCCCGAAACCCTTGAACTCGACCGGAAAGGAAGCAAATGGCCGGCTGACATGCAGCAGCTTGTCGAGCTCTGGAAAAAAGAACTGAAATATCAGTGGCTCAATCTGAAGTATACAGGAGAGAACAGTTCAAACATCCGCGCTGCTCTTTCAAAAAGCCTGACGAGCCGACTGAGCACGCTGAACAAGCAGCGGCCCGATGATGCCTTCCAGGCTTACATCAATGCGGTAACAACCTCTTTTGATCCGCACACCAATTATTTTTCGCCTGACGAGTATGAAAACTTTCAGATTGATATGAGTCGATCTCTTGAAGGGATCGGCGCAAAACTGCAGAGTGAAAACGAATTCACCATTGTCAACGAAGTTATCCCCGGCGGTCCTGCATTCAGGGGTAACCTGCTGAAAAAAGGTGACAAGATCATCGGTGTGGGACAGGGACCAACAGACGAACTGGTTGATGTAACCGGATGGCGGATCAATGATGTCGTGAAATTGATCCGCGGCAGGAAAGGGACATTGGTCCGGCTGAAAGTGCTGCCCGCAAGCCAGGGAGGCCGGGGACCGGCGAAGCTGGTTCAGATCGTACGTGACAAGATAAATCTCGAGGAACAGGCAGCCCGCAAAAGTGTGATCATGCTGGGAGGAAAGAAGATCGGTGTCATTACCATTCCCTCGTTTTACCTCGATTTTGATGGACAGGAAAAAAACACGGTTGAATATAACAGCACAACTCACGATGTGACGCGTATCATAGGAGAGCTGGCATCGGATCATGTCGACGGTATTGTCGTCGATCTCAGGGACAACGGGGGAGGGTCGCTGGAAGAAGCAGTAAGTGTTACGGGACTCTTTATTCCTTCTGGTCCTGTCGTCCAGATCAGCAATGTCAATGGCGGTAAAACCATACTGAGGGATGAAGACCGGCGGGCTCTCTACACTGGTCCGCTAGCCGTACTGGTAAACCGCTACAGTGCATCGGCATCGGAAATATTTGCTGCCGCTGTTCAGGATTACGGCAGGGGAGTGATTATCGGTGAGAGGACATTCGGCAAGGGCACAGTACAGAGCCTGATCAAACTTGCCGGGCCGTTCTCATTTTTTGGCAAACCTGCAGATCTTGGTGAGCTGAAGATTACAATTGCAAAATTCTACCGGATATCGGGAGGAAGCACTCAGCATAAAGGGGTAGTTCCTGATATATCGATGCCGTCGATGGTCGATACGACAACAATCGGAGAGGACACCTATACAAGCAGTCTGCCCTGGAGCAGCATTTCAAAGTCATTTTTCCGCCCCTTGGGGGATATTACATCTGAGGATATCGATGTTCTTCGGCAGAAATTCAAGGAACGTTCCTCCAGAAACCGCCTGTACCAGTCCTATCTGCATGACCTGGGAGTTCTTGACCAGATACGCCGTAAAAAGTCTGTTTCGCTGCAGGAAACCGCATTCAAGACCGAAACGGAAACAATAAAACAGATTGAGAAACAGTGGGTTCGTGAACCTGATTCGACAAAAGACATCAACAAGGATGTCGTGCTGAACCAGTCTGCGGCGGTTGTTTCGGACCTTGCGATATTGAAGGCCGCCCATCGGCAGACGGTCATAAGGGTAATGCCGCCGCTCAATTGACACCTGTTTTCTATTCCTTTCTTTGCTGTCTCCTCTCCTTGCAAATTCTCAGAGAAAAAGATTGCTTTTCAGTTCATAACGAATAGAAGTAAAGTTTATCCGCAGTGAAAAAATGTTTACTCCTTCAATCCGGATTGATCGAATCTATGATCAGCCGTTAAAATTCACTATCAAGTTTTGAATTGATCATACAGTTTGTTATCATATGAGTAAACATTCATATGTAATGATCCATCAGTTCAACAACAGAGAAGAGGGCTGTCAGGAAGAGTGCTTTCATCCCGATATCGTCGATCGTATCCGAAAAGAGATGCCGGAAGAAAAGCTTCTCGAGGGGCTCGCGCAGCTTTTCAAGGTCCTTGGAGACAATACGAGGATCAGAATACTCAATGCTCTCTATCAAACCGAGCTTTGTGTATGCGATCTCACTTCGGTTCTCGGTATGAATCAGTCTGCAGTTTCACATCAGTTGCGAGTGCTGAGGGATGCTAAAATCGTGAAGTCGAGAAAAAAAGGGAAAAATGTACTGTACAGCCTTGATGACAGCCATATTTCCGGTCTCATTCAGTTGGGGAGTGAACATGTGCATGAACAGTGATATTTTTTTTCTTTTACATATGAATATATTTTCATGTGAGTATTTGTTGTTTTAAAAAAGGGGGTAAAGGTGCCTGATGTATTTAACATAATTTATTCTGTAATTCTTGCATCATGGAAGGTACTGCTTGATTCGGCACCTTTTGTGCTTCTCGGATTCTTCATGTCGGGATTATTGAAAGCTTTTCTTCCGGATGATTTCGTGGCAAGGCATTTGAGCGGCAGTGGAGTTGGAAGTATCTTTAAAGGCGCTTTGCTCGGGGTTCCGATTCCTCTCTGCAGTTGCGGAGTTCTGCCTGCAGCTGCAGGCCTTAAAAAGCAGGGTGCGGGTAAAGGTGCGGTCACTTCGTTTCTCATTTCAACACCTGAAACGGGCAAGGATGCCATAGCGGTTACCTATGCCCTTCTCGATCCGCTTATGGCAGTAGTGCGACCGGTCGTAGCCGTCATTATGGCGATAGGAACGGGAATATTCGTTTCTTTTTCAGAGAGGGGTAAGGAAGGCCTGGACCATTCTGAACATGATACCGGAAATGGTCATGCACAAACATGCAGTTCCTCATGCTGCACCAGTCATTCCGTCCATGAAAAGAGAACGGTATACGAAAAATTCAGGGGGGGAATGTCATTTGCATTCGGAGATCTGCTGAAGGATGTCGCGGGATGGCTGTTTGTCGGCATCATGATTTCCGGTTTGATATCAGTTTTTATTTCGACTGAAATAGTGGAACGTTTTTTTTCTAACGAATTCTTTTCAATGATTCTGATGTTCCTGTTTTCAGTACCTCTGTATGTTTGTGCCACTTCTTCCACACCTATCGTTGCGGCTCTTGCACTGAAAGGCCTTTCTCCCGGTGCGGCTCTTGTTTTTCTTCTTGCCGGACCTGCAACAAATGCCGCTTCACTTCCGGTCATTTCCAGAATTCTCGGAAAAAAAGCCACAGTAGTTTATCTGTTGTCCATTGTCGTCATATCGATAATTTCCGGATTGCTGGTGAACGATCTTTACCGGTATCTCGGACTGGATATAAAACACTGGGTCAGCCAGGCGATTCATGAGGAAGGCGGTGTTATTCCTGTAGTATCTTCAGTTCTTCTTGTTGCACTGGTCATCAAATCATTTCTGCCGGCGAAACGCTCCTGTTGCGATACCGGGGCACATAGCCATGACGGTTCACATGAAGGACACAATGCAAAGATTCACAACGAAGATCATGTACATTGCGAGTGCGTAAAATAATAAAGGGCAGTGCAAGGCGCCTGTTACAGTTTCCTTGTTTTGAGCCGGAGTGAATTGCTGACAACCGAAACGCTGCTTCCCGCCATGGCAAGCCCTGAAAAAACAGGGTTCAGGAATATCCCCCAGATAGGGTAAAGTGCCCCAGCGGCGAGCGGAATCCCGATGATGTTGTAGATAAATGCCCAGAACAGGTTCTGGCGGATAACGTTCATTGTGGCATGAGAGAGCGTTATAGCCTGTGCAATTTTTCTGATATCGCCCTTGAGGAGGGTAATGCCTGCCGACTCGATTGCGATATCGGTTCCTGTAGCCATTGCGATACCGACATCTGCCAGCGCGAGGGCGGGAGCGTCATTGATGCCGTCACCGGCCATTGCTACTTTTTTTCCGTTTGCCTGAAGGGCCTTGATTTTTTCAGCCTTCTCGCCGGGCATGACTTCGGAAAAAACATCATCGATCCCTGCCTGTCCGGCAATATATGCTGCAGCTGACTTGTTGTCTCCGGTCACCATGATAACCTTCAGGCCCATGCGGTGCAGCGCGGAGATTGATTCGGCAGCATGCGGCTTTACCGTGTCACTCAGAGCGATAAGGCCTTTCAGTGTCCCGTTTTCTTCGACGATGACAACGGTTTTTCCCTGATCCTGAAGCTTTTTGATTTCAGGATTGCCTTTTTCATTGGTACCGGGTTTTCGAACGATAATCGAACTGCCGTCGATCGAGCCCGAAACCCCGATTCCTTCAAGAGCCTCGAATGACACTATCTCGCCGGGAACAAGGCCCTTCTGGCCGGCATGTTCAACGATAGCCCTTGCAAGCGGATGTTCCGAACGGTTTTCAACACTTGCCGCAAGCTGAAGCACCAAATTCTTACCGGCAGCGCCATCAAACGATATGATATCTGTAACCGCAGGGTTTCCGGTTGTGATGGTCCCGGTTTTATCGAGCACGATGGTATCGACAGCTGCAAGCTTTTCAAGGCTTTCGGCGTTACGGATCAGTATTCCGTATTCCGCACCTTTGCCGACGCCGACTATGATGGCCGTCGGTGTTGCGAGGCCGAGAGCGCAGGGGCATGCTATCACGAGAATACCGACCATTCCCATGATACCGAATGAGAGTGCCTGCGAAAACCCGATGAAATAAGACCCGGCGGTAAGCCAGACGATCAAACAGAGTGCGGCGATAACAAGCACGGCAGGCACAAAAACACCGGCAATCCAGTCGGCGATATGCTGTATGGGCGCTTTGGACCCCTGTGCATCCTCGACCATCCTGATGATGCGGGAAAGCACCGTATCCTTGCCGACATTCGAAGCGACAAACGTGAAGGACCCCTGTTTGTTGATGGTTCCCCCGATTACTGTGTCGCTTTTCTTTTTATCGACTGGAAGGGGTTCGCCTGATACCATGGATTCGTCAACTGATGAAAAGCCATCAGTGACGGTGCCGTCCACGGGAATTTTAGTCCCGGGTTTTACGATCACCTGGTCGCCCTTTCTTACCTGTTCGAGAGGAATTTCAATCTCCTTGCCGTTTCTCAGCACAAGGGCGGATTTTGCCTGAAGGCCGATGAGCTTTTCGATGGCTTCCCCGGTTTTCATTTTCGAGCGGGCTTCCAGATATTTACCGAGCAGAACGAAACCTATCACGACGATAGTGACATCGAAATAAGTATAATCGGGGATTCGAAGAAGCTGCTTTATTGGCGGGACAAGCGTTATGAGGGCGCTGAAGATGAAGGCCGTCAGCGTGCCGAGACCGATCAGGGTGTCCATGTTTGCCGCTCCCGTGCGGATAAAGAGCGTTATGCCATGAAGAAACGGAGCTCCCGTGCGGAAAACCATGTAGGTCGAAATCGCCATGGAGATGACATTGAACAGCTCCATCGGAACCGGCAGATTGGGTACGGCAGGGACTATCTTTGCCGCGATATCCCACATCATCAGCAGGAAAACAAGAAGGGCCAGAGGAAATGCAAAAAGCACCTTTGCGAGCTGTTCGTCGAGTTCACGCTGCTTTTCTTCCTTAATCAGGGAAACATCCGCAGGAGCGGATGGGAAAACAGGGCAGGTATCACTTTCAGGATGTTCTGCAATCAGATTGTAACCATATTTTTCGATGACATCGTTGAGGGCATTGGCGGAAAGAGCTTCGCCCTCGAATTCGATACTTGCTTTTTCCGTAGCAAGATTGACATCGACTTGTCTTATGCCCTCGACTTTCGAGAGCTTTTTCGAGATGATGGCCGCACAGCTCGCGCAGTGCATGCCTTTGACCGTATATGTTTCCTTGCTCATGGACAGGGGCTCATGTCTGCAGTGTTATACCAGGATTTTCTCCATACCCTGAGAAGTGCAAGGTTTTCATGCAGGGACCGTTCGGTTTCATCGGCATTGTCGAGTATTTCCGAACGGCCTGATTTCAGGCGGATCGCCCTTGCCATTTGTATTCCTCTTTCATGATGGGCGATCAGTGCGTTCAGGAAACGGAGATCAAACGTATGGTTGTAGGCTCCGAGATGGACAACCTGAGGGTCCTGACCGATTTTGCTGTTATCGAACCATTGTGTTTTCCATTTTTTCAACTGTTCTATTACTGCTGGTTCATTTTTGAGTATATCGGAGCACAGTTTCAGGATCTCCGGCCTTCGACTTGCTTTTGCTTCCTGTGCAAGCAGTATCGCTTCACGGTGATGAGCGATCATGTCATCGATGTACCTGAGGTCTGTCCATTTGTCCGAGGTATTCATATCCATAACGGATTTGTCATACATCGTCATTCGATACTCGGGAGTAAGCCAGTAACCTGTTCCCGTACCGATGACGAAGGCCGCAATCATCAGGGAAATTGTCAGGGGCAACGATACTTTCTGCATGGAAGCTCTGTTATTGTTATGCTTTACGTAATGAGCCAAGAGCGCCTGTGCTTGCATGGCAATTACAGGTGCTGTAATGATAACTATTAATTAAAACTTGCAGTTACGGAATTTGGTTCCGGCACTGCAAGTTATGCCGGTATGAAACAATTGTTTTCCTGCAGTCATGCAAACGAATGGCCGGTTATAAAAAATTGAAAAGAATCGTCAGGTTTTCACGTAATAACCATATAAAGGAAGATGATCGCAAAAGAGGGGTTGCGATTCCTATATTGAAAAGCGAGGATTTGTCCACATCTTCCTCTTATTAGTCCGGCAACAATGAGTCGCAAGAAAATCCATGCGACGGGCCTGTCATTCTGAATGAAGTGTAGCGTAATGAAGAATCCATTTTGTTACTATAAAATAAGTTATGGATTCTTCGGCCGACTGCATCGGCCTCAGAATGACAAAATTGGAATTATTGTTGCTGACCAGGATGAACAGTTCTAATCGCCGGAATAATAATATGACACAAATGCAGGTACTTGTCGTAGATGACGAGATGAACATAAGAAAGACACTTGCACTTTTCATGGAATCGAGGGGTCACAAAGTAACAACGGCAAACAGTTCACGTTCTGCGCTGGACGAAATTGCACGGAACCGTTATGATCTCGCATTTGTCGATATCAGGCTTGGTACCGAGAGCGGACTCGATCTGGTAAAGGTTTTTACAAACACTTGCCCATCGATGAAGGTTATTGTCATAACGGCTTATGCTTCGATCGATACCGCTGTTGAAGCCATGAAACGCGGAGCCTCCGATTATCTCGCCAAACCATTTACACCCGCTCAGCTCGAAATGATGATTGAACGGCTGGCTGCGATGTGTGAAATGGAAAAAAGGATCGCATTCCTCCAGGACACGCTCGACAACATCAATCCTGAAGTAACATTTGTTTCCCGGGATGCGGCAATGCAGAAAACAATTGAACTTGCAAAGCAGGTTGCCTCTTCGGAAGCAGTTGTGATGCTTCGCGGACCGAGCGGCACCGGAAAAAGTGTCCTGGCCCGATCGATCCACCAGTGGAGCAAACGGTCTCATAATCCTTTCAGCATTATTTCCTGTCCATCACTAAGTCATGAATTGCTTGAAAGTGAACTTTTCGGACATGTAAAAGGTGCTTTTACCGGAGCGCTCAGGGATAATCCCGGCAGGATTGCCGCAAGCGAGGGAGGCACCCTTTTTCTTGACGAAATAGGTGACATCCCGCTCTCAATTCAACCGAAACTGCTGCGGTTCATTCAGGAAAGGGAATATGAACGGGTAGGCGATCATCTCACCAGAAAAGCCGATGTCCGTATTTTAGCAGCGACAAACAACGATCTTGAAAAAGCTCTCGAGAAAGGGTGCTTCCGTGAAGATCTCTATTATCGTCTGAATGTCGTCCAGATTTTTCTGCCGCCGCTTGCTGAGAGAAAAAGAGATATACCTGAACTGGCCGAAAAAACGCTTGCCGGTTTCAACGCTCAATACCACAAGAGTATCCATGCTTTCAGCAATGAAGTCATCTCCATGTTTCAGGAATATTCCTGGCCGGGAAACATAAGGGAACTCAGGAATGTAATTGAACGTGCAGTTATTCTCTGTGAAAACAACATCATCGGTAAAGAGCTTCTTCCTGATTCTATCTCGGCAAAAAGTTCACCGGTAAGAATCGGTGATATGGTTACCCTCGAGTCAATTGAAGAAATGCATATACGACAGGTTCTTGAGAGCACAAAATCACTTCAGGAAGCGGCAAGCGTTCTTGGTATCGACCAGGCAACCCTCTGGAGAAAACGAAAACAGTTCGGCATTCTGTAATCACAGCTTGCAGCACCCTCATTGCAAAATGCAATTTTCGATATGTCGAATAATTGCGTTTTGCAATCCGTCCTTTTGAACAATTTCATGCTATCATTATTCATCTTGTTAATTTAAAATGACTTTTATGTTTTAAAGCGAAATGGCACGGTTTTTGATCTACCAAAAAGTCGTTTTATGGAGAGAGTGCAAGTCATGCATGAATACCTGTTATGTCCGTATGTCTGCATATCAGGATATGTAAGGCTTTCGGTTAATGCTTGCCTGTTCATTTTTCATGATCTCTTGTCAACATCAGTTACGTATTATGACAGTCAAACAGCAGTTCGCGCAGGTAAAAAAATTTTTTGTAGGCGGTTCCCGCGATTTTCGTGACAGCAGAATATTTCATGCAATCTCTCTTACAGCTTTTCTCGCCTGGGTAGGGCTCGGTTCCGATGGTCTTTCATCATCGTGTTACGGCCCGGCTGAAGCCTTCAAAGCCTTGCAAAGCCATCCCACACTTGGAATTTTTGTTGCGATTGCCACAGGCCTTACCATTCTTGTCATCGCTTCCAGCTATTCACACATCATCGAGCTGTTTCCTTCCGGCGGAGGGGGATATCTGGTCGCGAGCAAACTGCTTTCACCTGAAGTCGGCGTCGTTTCAGGCAGCGCCCTGCTCATCGATTATGTCCTCACGATCACGATTTCCGTTGCTAGCGGGGCCGATGCCATTTTCAGTTTTCTGCCTCCTTATTTACTGACCTACAAGCTCTGGTTTGCGATCGCCGGAGTCCTTATCCTGCTCATTCTGAACCTGAGAGGTATCAAAGAAGCCGTTTTGCCACTCGTACCCGTTTTCATGCTTTTCGTCCTGACCCACTTGATCGCTATCGCTTTTGCCGTCGGCTCTCATCTTATGAATTTCAGCACTGTGTATCATGAGACAGCAACGGAACTTGACCGGTCTTTTCATTCACTCGGCCTTTTCGGCGTCATGTTTCTGATTCTAAAAGCCTACAGCCTCGGTGCCGGTACCTTTACCGGTATCGAAGCGGTAAGCAATGGACTGCCTGTGCTCAGGGACCCGAAAATCCGCACGGCAAAAGTCACGATGCGTTATATGGCATGGTCGCTCTCGATAACCGTTATGGGACTTATGGCGGCCTACATCCTGCTCGGCGTACAGGACACCCCCGGCAAAACCCTCAATGCGGTGCTGTTCGAATCGATCACGGCTTCATGGGGGCATGTGAGCGGCGTCGCATTTGTATGGATCACTCTGTTATCGGAAGCGATCCTGCTGTTTATCGCGGCTCAGACAGGTTTTCTCGACGGTCCGAGAGTTCTGGCGAACATGGCCCTTGACAACTGGCTGCCAAAGAAATTCGCCATGCTCAGTGACCGTCTTGTCACGGAACGAGGAATTCTTGTCATGGGGCTTGCATCACTCGTCATGATGATAGTATCGAATGGTTCCGTCGATTTCCTCATCGTGCTTTACAGTATCAACGTTTTCATCACGTTCACCCTTTCCCAGCTTGGCATGGTCAGGCACTGGTGGCAGGAAAGAGGAAGCGAAAAAAAATGGATCAGCAAGATCACGATCAACGGTATCGGCCTGGTGCTCACCACCTTCATCCTGCTTGCAGTCCTGCTGCTCAAGTTCAATGAAGGCGGGTGGATCACCATGCTTATAACCGGTTGTCTCGTCCTGTTCGCTCTTTATATCAAAAACCATTACAACAAAACATACGAAATCCTCAAGCGGCTCGATATCATTGTGGAAGCGGCTGTCCTGTCAGGCAGTGATGTCATCGCAAAAGAAAAGCCGGAGCCGGTTTACAACCCGAAAGCCAAGACGGCGGCTATTCTCGTGAACGGATTCAACGGGCTTGGCCTGCATACGCTTTTCAGTGTCAATCGCCTGTTCGGCGGGGTTTACAAAAATTTTGTTTTTGTGGAAATCGGTGCAATCGATGCAGGCAGTTTCAAGGGCGCCGATGAAATCGGCCATCTGAACGAGTATATCAGAAGCGAAAGCGGTAAGTATGTCGATTATATGAAAGAGAATGGTTACTATTCCGAAGCGTTTACATCGCTCGGAACGGATATCGTTGAAGAGATCAACAATCTTGTACCGAAAATCACGGAAAAATTTCCTGATATCGTCTTTTTCGGCGGGCAGCTTGTTTTTTCCAATGAATCGCTGCTCGACAGGGTTCTGCATAACTACACCGTATTTGCCGTTCAGCAGAATCTTTACCTGCAGGGAATTCCCTTTCTCATTCTGCCGATACGGGTATAAATAATTCAAGTAAATGTTAAAAAAAGTATAGAGTTGAAAATATTGATAATCGGAAGAGAGTTCTGCAGGCATTAGAACCGGAGACAAATTAACTCATGATCAGCATTCGGTACAAACTTGTCCTCGGGTTTGTGGGGATTCTGGCAATGATAGCGGTTATCGGCACACTGACGATAAACCAGGTCGATCAGCTCGGCAACGCCATCAATGTTATTCTGACGCAGAATTACCGCAGTGTCGCTGCCAGCCAGGAGATGAAGGAAGCGCTGGAAAAAATGGACAGCGGCATCCTTTTTTCCTTTGCCGGGCATCATGAAACCGGGCAGCGTAATATCCGTGAGAATGAAACCCAGTTTCGAAAAGCACTGAAAATCGAGCTTGGCAATATAACCATTCCGGGGGAAAAGGAAAAAGCAGATAGGATAGCTCAACTGTTTGAAGAATACGTTACGGTTCTGCATCAGGTAGTCGATGACAGAATACCTTTATCGAAAAGGACCGAAACCTATTTTTCCACACTGTTGCCTCTCCTGACGGAAATCAAAACCCTTGCCCAGCAGGTTCTCGATATGAATCAGGCAAAAATGGATGAAGCCAACTATTCCGCAAGGCTTCTCGGGGTTTCAGCACATAACCGGATTCTCGCTGCGATCGCGGCAAGCGCTGCATTTGCGGTGTTCTTCAGTTTTCTTTCACGCAGATGGATTCTCAAACCCATCCGGAAACTTATCAATTCCACCAATGAAATCCGGAACGGAAATCTTGACCTTGTTCTTGAAACAGAGACAAAGGATGAAATCGGTCAGCTTTCATCGGCGTTCAATGATATGGCCCTGACCTTGCGCCAGGTCCGCAATAATGACAGGGAAAAGATCCAGAGAACCAGCAGGGCCACACAGGAGGTAATGAACATCCTCCCTACGCCGATAGCTATTTTTGATACCGGCGGCAAGGTTGATGTGGCAACAAGAACGGCAATACGATATTTCGGGTTGAATCCAGGGGTATCGGCAGAAAATACAGGTTATTCATGGCTGCCGTCATTGCTCCGGAAAGCAGCCCGTGAAGGCTGCGCGGTCGAAACGGAAAACGGAAGCTGCATTCAGAAATTTATCGATAACCGTGAATTTTTCTTCAGGCCTGCAGCAGTGCCCATTCCTCCGTTTTCAAACACGGAAGGTGTCAGCGGTACCGTGCTGGTGCTGCATGACATGACACAGGTTCATGAACAGAAAGAACTGAAAAGAGGTGTCGTGTCAACAGTTTCCCATCAGCTCCGTACCCCTTTGACTTCCCTGCGTATGTCCATTCATCTGTTACTTGAGGAACGGTTAGGCTTGCTGAATGAAAAACAGTGCGAGCTGCTGCAGACAGCAAAGGATGAGAGCGAACGTCTTGCGGATATTCTTGACGAACTGCTCGATCTCAACAGGATCGAAGCGGGTAGGGCCCGGCTTGATATGCAGTCATTCGATCCGGAAACGCTTGTAAGGTCATGTCTGGAACCTTTCTACAACCAGGCAGAGGAAAAGGGCATTGCCCTGGTGGTTGAGCTTCCGGAATCGCTTCCGGAAGTTCTTGCGGACAGACAAAGTATTCAGCATGTATTTGCAAATCTTCTTTCAAATGCTATCCGTTTCACAGGACCTGGAGGAAAGATAACCGTGACAGCTGCAGCAGGGCTTTCCGGGATCAGGTTTTCCGTGCTCGATACCGGAGAGGGTATCGCTCCGGAACATCTTAAACATCTTTTCGACCAGTTCTACAGGGTTCCCGGTCAGGACGATAAATCCGGTATCGGGCTCGGTCTTTCGATAGCCAAGGAAATCGTCAGTGCTCATGGCGGGAGCGTCGGTGTCGAAAGCACCATCGGGAAGGGATCTGTTTTTCATTTTACCCTTCCTGTATAATCTTGTACGGATATCAGCAGTGCATCGTTAACTCTTTGCATGAATTCCGTCTGTTGCCAGGGTAACTGATTACTGAAATTCAGCTTGCAGAATGCACTGGCTTTAACCATTTCTCTGATGCGGTTCCGGATTTTCAACGGAACCTTTTTTATTGCAAATTTGCGGTTGAATTTATCAGTTCATATAAATAAATGGACGAGCAGGGGTTTTCATCAGGAGAAAAGATTGGTAACTATGTATTTATGAGAAATATTCGGATAAATGTAGAGTATGACGGCACCGATTATGCCGGATGGCAAAGGCAGCAGGGAAATATTTCGACGATTCAGGGTGAAATAGAGAAGGCGCTCGGCAGGATCCTGCAGGAAAACATATCGCTTGCAGCGGCAGGAAGAACCGACAGGGGGGTGCATGCAAAAGCCCAGGTCGCTAACTTTACAACGGCTTCCCGTCTGGAACTTTCCAGAATTGTGCATTCCCTCAATTCACTTCTTCCCGAAACTATACGGGCAAGTTCACCCGCGGAAGAATCCGCGGATTTCCATGCCCGCTTCAGTGCAAAGGAACGGGAATACCGATATTTTCTTCTCGAAGAACCTTCGGCCATTTACGGAAGGTTCGCCGGCTGTGCATTTGGAAAACCTGATATCGGCATTATGAACGTGATCGCCGCAACGCTGAAAGGCACGCATGATTTTTCAGCATTCTCCAGACAGGATCGCGACAGTCAGGGACGGTACTGTACTGTAAACACGTGCGAATGGTATCGATACAATCGTTATCTTGTATTGAGAATTTCAGCGAACAGGTTTCTCAGAAGCATGGTGCGTTATCTTGCTGGAGCTATGATATCTGCAGGAAATGGGAAGTTTTCTTCAAGCGAGATTAACAGGATGCTGGAAACAGGTGATTTCAATGACATGCTGAAGCCTGCTTCGGCTAACGGGCTTTTTCTCTGGGAAGTTACATACTGATTATCCCCCGATTGTTTGCTATTTTACCTAAAGAGTTATTGTAATAATCAGGAACTGTTTTTATGTTATTGATACTGATACGGTGATTTTGTTTCAGCTGATGGTTTTGTGTCGGGATACTATTAAAAGAAGATGCCAACTCTGTGAATATCCGTTTTTTTCATAAAGGCTTAAAGGTTTTTCTGCTGGCACTGGCACCGCTTTCTCAGGCATTGCCCTTATTTTCAGCCAGCGCACTTGCTGATGAAAAAGGAGTGGCCGTAAGGTCATCGGTATCGGATATTCTGGACAGCCTTGTCAATGTTACCTATTTCAGGGACGAGCACTTTTCTCCCGCATCAAAAGAAGCTGACAAGTACGGATTTCCTTCCAATTTCATACCCCAGTTCAGTGATTCGGTCTACGCTTCCAGGATAGCGGCATTGCGGAGGAAAACGCCGTTCAATCTTGTCTATAACGACCACGTCAAAGGTTTTATTAAAATTTACGCTGTCGACAAAAGGAATCTTACTTCAAAAATTCTCGGGTTGACGAAGATCTATTTTCCGCTGTTCGAGGAAAAACTGGACAAATTCAATATCCCGCTCGAGATGAAGTACCTTGCCATTGTCGAGTCCGCCCTCAACCCGGCCGCAGTTTCTCCCGCCGGAGCGAAAGGATTGTGGCAATTCATGTTCGGAACCGGTAAAATGTACGGACTGCAGTCTTCTTCGTACATCGAGGACCGTAATGACCCATACAAGGCAACGATTGCAGCAGCCAGACATCTGCGCGATCTGTACAATATTTACGGGGACTGGTTCCTGGTTCTTGCAGCTTACAACGCCGGTCCGGGCAATGTGAACAAGGCGATAAGAAGATCCGGCGGTGTCAAGGATTACTGGGCGATCTGGGATTATCTGCCAGCCGAAACGAGAGGTTACGTTCCAGCTTTCATAGCTGTGAACTATATAATGAATTATTACAAAGAACATAATATCCGTCCAGTCGAGCCGGGGTATCTCTACCAGGATACCGATACACTCAGGACATCGCATTTTCTTTCTTTTGAACAGATCACCGGAACTATCGGGATACCGTCGCAGGATCTTCAGTTCCTCAATCCCCAATATAAGCTCGGTATCATTCCTTCATCTTCGAGCACAGCACCGAATGTTCTCAGACTGCCGAAAAAATATATTTCCCAGTTCCAGAACCGCGAACAGGAAATCTATGCCTACAGGACTCCCAGGACGATCGAGCAGGAAATGCTGCTGGCACGTATAGAAGGGAACAGCCAGGGAGGCAACGTTCAGTCATCCGATCAGAAAATAGAAAAAGTTCATATCGTTCAGGATGGGGAAACCCTCGGATCGATTGCTCGGATGTACCGGACCTATGTCAGTCAACTGATTGTCTGGAACAATCTTAAAGATGCCGATGTAACTCCGGGACAGAAACTTGTCGTGTTCGGAGGAAGCGACAACACGATTTCCTTCAGCGGTCGTGGGGCCAGGAATAATGATGGGGGAGAGTCGGGTGAGACTTCCATCAGGAAGAAAATTGTTGTTCACAAGGTCGGCAGGCATGACACACTTGAAAAGATAGCCCGCAAGTATCATACCACCGTACAAAAAATTGTTTCATTGAATGGCAGCAGATCGATATCCCCGGGTAAACGCCTTAAGGTTGAGACCCAGGTTGTTGAACGCAAATCAAAATCACGCTCATCACGTTATGAAGTTGCAGGAAAAGGGAAGCGCGGTCACGGGGTTAAAAGCTCACGAAGGTCAAGAAGCGAAGGAAAACAGCATGCCGTTCGAAAAGGGAAAAAATCCGCAGCTTCATCAGGCGCTAAAAAAGGCAAGCGCAGGCGTTAATTCCTTTCCCCAAAAACATTAAATCGTTACACTTTTTTCAGTCAGATCGATGCCGTCTGTTACCTGTGCTGTTATTTGAATCTTGTGGCCGGATCTTCGATTTTCCAATATCCATTTCCGAATCTTCAATACCGTTTTTTCTTCTATGGCAATTAATCGTATATCTATTCCTTTAAACAATAAATTTATTATCTTAAGCCTTTTCAAGTGAAAAGGAATGATGTTTGCTGGAAACGGCTGTATTCATTAATTCATTAAATGAGGATCATTAAAACGTATGCGTAATATCATTTTTACCGGAAAGGGCGGGGTGGGCAAAACCTCTGTCGCAGCTGCAACAGCGCTCAAAGCGGCAGATATGGGTTACAAGACCCTGATTATGTCTACCGATCCGGCACACAGCCTTGGAGATTCACTCGATATGCAGCTTGGGCCTTCACCTGTAAAAGTTGCTGAAAATCTCTGGGGACAGGAAGTCAGCGTTTTCGGTGATCTCAATCTCAACTGGGATGTTGTCCGCGAGCATTTCGCTCACCTGATGGAAGCACGCGGCATTGAAGGTGTCTATGCAGAAGAGATGGGTGTCCTTCCAGGTATGGAAGAGCTTTTCTCTCTCTCGTATATCAAACGATACAACAACGAACAGAAGGATTACGATCTTCTCGTCGTCGACTGTGCCCCTACCGGAGAAACACTCCGTCTTCTTTCTCTTCCCGAAACATTCGGCTGGTTCATCAAGATGATCCGCAATGTCGAAAAATACATGGTGAAGCCGGTTATAAGGCCTCTTTCAAAGAAAATCAAGAAAATAGACGACTTTGTCGCCCCTGTCGAAGTGTATGACAAGGTTGACAATCTTTTCGCATCTACGGAAGGCATTATCGAGCTTCTGGCCGATGGCTCCAAGACAACCATGCGACTGGTCATGAACCCCGAGAAAATGGTTATCAAAGAGTCCATGCGCGCTTTGACCTACCTCAACCTTTATGGCATCACGGTTGACAGGATCACCATCAACAGGGTCATGCCTGACCAGAGCCCCGATCCGTATTTCCAGAAATGGCGTGCCATTCAGCAGAAATATATCGAGCAGATCGAGGACGCTTTCGCTCCGATCCCGATCGCCGAAGTACCCCTGTTCGATGACGAGGTCGTGGGTCTTGCCATGCTCCGCAAGGTCGGCGAGAAAGTTTACGGCGACGAGAATCCGCTCGATATCTTCTTCAAGGAAGATCCTATCGATATCAAGAAAATCTCGGACGGCCATTACAAAGTCAGGGTCAGGCTGCCTTTCATGGAGCATATGGGACTCGAACCGAAGATCATGAAGCTTGGCGACGATCTTACGATCCGAATCGGCGATTACCAGAAAATTGTTGCACTGCCGATATTTCTTGCCGGAATGGAATCAACAGGAGCATCCTACGAAGACAAATGGCTCAGCGTTGATTTTGCAAAGGTCGAATGATAATTGTTTTCAACTCTTTTCAGGCGTAGCCTGACAATAAAAAAACCTGCTTTCAAGGCAGGTTTTTTTATTGATCGTTTTTATCCGAATTCAGAGCGACACAAGATCGGCGCAGGAAACTCCATTTACGTTCCGTATTTCTTCAAGAAGAACCGGCGTTACATCTCCGTCAACGACAATTGCAGTCATCGCGATGCTTTTTTCCTCATCCCTTGACAAAGCAATATAAGCGACGTTGAGATTATGCAGCAGCAGCAGCTGGGTAACCTGTGCTATGATGCCCGGCTTGTCAATATTATTATAGATGATAATGTTGCCTTCGGGTTTGAATTCGACAAGGAACCTGTCGATCATGACAATCCGTACTTCCTTGTCTCCAAATACGGTGCCGCCGATCATCCGTTTTTCCGTTCCGTTTTCAAGTTCCAGGCTGATAAGATTGGTATAATCGGTATTTTCTTTTTCAAACCGCTGTTCAAGGCTCAATCCGCATTCCTTTGCCTTCGTGAAGGCATTGATATAATTCGTATCTCCGGATTGCCTGATCTCGAGAAGCCCTTTGAGAGCGGCTGCCGTAATGACTTCATTGTATTTGTGGAGAAATTCTCCTGAAGTGCGTACCGTCATCTTGTTTACATGTGCCGGAGCAAGCTGGGCCAGAGTTGCGCCGAGCTTTTCGGCAAGGGTGAGATATGACTGCACCCCAGGGGACTGGGCAAGTTCAACGGCCGAAGCATTTACCGCACCTTCAAGTTTTCCTTTCTGTTTCCACTCAACAATCTGCTCGGCGATCTGCAGTGCAACCTTTTCCTGCGCTTCGTTTGTGGATGCAGCGATGTGAGGAGTGGCAATCACCTGGTCAAGCTTGAGCAGTGGATTGTCCGGATTGACCGGTTCAGCTTCGAAAACGTCAAGTGCTGCAGCCGCAACTTTACCTGAAGTTATGGCATCGGCAAGATCCTGTTCATTGATAATTCCTCCTCTTGCACAGTTGACGATGATCACGCCTTCCTTCATGAGATCGAATGTGTCTTTCGATATGAGATTCCGGGTCGATTCATTGAGGGAAGAGTGAATGGTGATGAAATCGGCCCGCTTGAAGTTTTCATGCAGGGGAAGCAGTTCGATATTAAGATGTGCTGCATATTCATCCGGGATCATCGGATCGTATGCAATTGTTTTCATCCTGAATGACTGCATGCGGGTAGCAACTTCACGTCCGATTTTTCCGAGTCCGATAATAGAAAGCGTTTTACCTTCCAGTTCAACACCGGTAAATTTTTTCTTGTTCCAGTTTCCTTCCTTAAGATCTGCGGTTGCCTGGGGGATGCGGCGGGCCGCTGACAGCATCATGGCGCAGGCATGTTCGGCGGCGGATATGGTATTTCCACCGGGGGTGTTCATCACAATAATGCCTTTTCGTGTCGCAGCATCAATATCAATATTGTCCACACCCGCACCGGCTCTTCCGATAAGCTTCAGGTTTTTTCCGTACTCGATAATTTCTGCGGTTACTTTTGTTGCACTTCTGACGATAAGCTTGTCGAACTCACCGATGATCTCTTTAAGTTCTTCCTTGCTGATTTTCGGCTTTTCAGTAACTTCAAAGCCGTTCTGCGCGAGGATTTGACCGCATTGCGGATCGACGCCGTCAGTGATCAATACTTTCATGTTGGTTTGTGATGAGGATTGCTCCTGATTTTTTGAAAATACAAGCTGTTTATGCTCTTGTTTTCGCTCTTTGAAAACATAATCGGTATAATATATTTCTTTAACATGATAAGATTAAAGAATTCTTGCCAGTATACTTTACCCAATCATCATCGAGACAGCAGCAGGTAAGGAATAAATCCGGAATCGGAGGAATTTATAGCCATACATGCTGATTATATTATGGTTGTTTTTTATCTTGCGTGCGGAATTTTCAAGATGATATTATTGCGGTAAAAGGAATGGAACAGTTACATGATTTAAGAGTTTCGAGAATTATCCGTCTTTGTTCTCCAAAGGCGCTTAAAGAAAAACTGCCTGTTGACGAGCGGGTTGCAGCAACTGTGGTCACCGGCAGACATGAAGTGGAAAATATATTGACTGGGCAGGATTCAAGACTGCTGGTAATTGTAGGTCCCTGCTCCATACATGATGTTGACGCTGCAAAGGAATATGCGTCTAAGCTTAAGGTTTTGCGCACGGAATTCCAGCATGATCTCTGCATTCTGATGCGGGTTTATTTCGAAAAACCGAGAACAAGCGTTGGCTGGAAAGGATTTATTAACGATCCTCATCTAAATGACACATACGATATCGAGCACGGTCTCTATCATGCGCGCAAGCTTCTGATTGAAATCAATGCGCTTGGATTGCCGACAGCAACGGAATTTCTCGATCCGATCACTCCGCAGTATGTCGCCGATCTGGTGAGCTGGGCAGCGATCGGAGCAAGAACGATAGAATCGCAGACGCACCGGCAGATGGCCAGTGGTCTTTCAATGCCGGTCGGGTTCAAGAACTCGACGGACGGAAGAATCAATGTGGCTGTGGATGCAATCCGTTCTGCCATGCACCCGCACAGTTTTCTCGGTATCGATCAGGAAGGGCACAGCAGTGTGATTACGACAAAAGGAAACCCTTTCGGTCATCTTGTGCTGCGGGGAGGCGAAAAACCGAACTATGATGCCCAAAATATTGCCGTTGCTGAATCCCTGATGGAAAAAGCCGGTCTGGAACAATCGATACTTGTCGATTGCAGTCATGCAAACTCCGGGAAAAAACACGAGCAGCAGTTGAAAGTTTGGGAAAATATCCTTGACCAGAAGAAAAATGGTAATAAAAGTATTGCCGGTGTCATGATAGAAAGCAATATATGCGGCGGTAATCAGCCGTTTCCGGAAGATCCCGATAAACTGAGGTATGGTGTTTCCATAACTGATGAGTGCCTGTCCTGGAGTGAAACAGAAAGAATGCTGCGTGAAGGTGCTGAGGTCATTAAGAAAATCAATCAAAAACCGGAAATCAGTAAATAGATAATACCGTATGAATATTGATCGTTTCGTACTGGCCATTGCCGGTACATTTATTCTTTCGAGCCTTCTGCTTGCATATTTTCATAACCCCAACTGGCTTTGGTTCACCGGATTTGTAGGAGCGAACCTTCTGCAAACGTCGTTTACAGGCTTCTGCCCCCTTGTTTTCATTCTAAAGAAAGCCGGAGTCAAGCCGGGTCAGGCATTCAAATAGCCATATCGGGTTCAGATGTCATTTTTCAGCAGCAAGACTGTTTCGTGAATGTTGTTTTCATATTGAATTCGGCGTTCCTCAAACAAACCAGGGAGAGATGGTAATGGCTATAGAGATCCGACAGGTCAGTAATAAAAAAGAGCGGAAAGAGTTTATCAAGTTTGCATGGCAGATTTATCGCAAGGATCCTGAACTCAAAAAAAACTGGGTTCCGCCGGTCATTGACGATTACATGAAAACCCTCGATACGGAAAAATTTCCGTTATATGACCATGCTGAACTTGCCATGTTCACGGCCTGGAAAGACGGTGTTATGGCCGGTACGATCGCTGCAGTTAAAAATCGTCGGCACAATGAGGTTCACAATGATAAAGTCGGGTTCTGGGGTTTTTTCGAGTGCATCAACGACCAGAAAGTCGCCGACGCCCTTTTTGGCGCTGCGGCAGGATGGCTGAAGAAGAAAGGGCTCACAGCCATGCGGGGGCCGGTAAGCCCGTCCATGAACGACCAGTGCGGCATGCTGACAAAGGGATATGACAGCCCGCCTGTTTTCCTCATGCTTTATAATCCTCCTTATTACAATGACCTTGTCATAAGATCCGGTCACCATATCGGTCAGGAACTGCTGGCATGGTACATCGATCAGAAACTTATCGATATCGGTCGCCTTCGCCGCATCGCTGATCATGTCATGAAAAGGGAGGGACTGACTATCCGAATAATTAACATGAAAGATTTCGATAACGAAATCGAACGTATCCGCGATATCTACAACAAGGCATGGGAGAAAAACTGGGGTTTTGTGCCGATGACCAGGAAAGAGTTCGATTTTCTGGCAAAAAGCCTCAAGCCGCTTGCCAATCCTCATTATATCTATTTCGTTGAGGATCGGGACAAGCGAACGGTCGGCTTTTCGCTTTCTCTGCCCGATATAAACCAGGCGCTGAAGCATGTGAACGGCAATCCCTTCTCACCGCTTGGTCTCATCAAGTATCTCTGGTACAGCCGCAATATTTCCATGGTGCGAACCATAACGATGGGCGTACTTCCTGAATACCGAAACAAGGGAATTGACAGTATCATGAACGCGCATATTTCCGATTACGGCGGCAAGCATGGTGTCTTTGCTTCCGAAATGAGCTGGGTGCTCAAGGCGAATGAAGCCATGAGCAAGCTCGCAAAGGTTATTGGCGGTATTCCATACAAGGAGTATGTGATCTACGAAAAGGATATCTGATTGACTTTGTGTAATAAACAAAAAAAGGAGCCTGAACAAAAGCTCCTTTTTTTGTTGTAGCAGGCAACGGAAATCTTAGAATGATGCCATTAAAACGAGGTGGGATGCTTCAGTATCAGGATTGTAGATGAAAGAAGCCGTAAATCTGTCCTTCGATACCGAAAAACCGGTGTTGACTACTTTGAACGAGCCATCGGATGTATATTCATATTGATCACCTGCTCCGACAAAGGCTTTTGCTGAATATCCGTCTTTGTCATAGAACTTGTATCCGGCTTCAAAATATTTTGCATTTTTCACATCATTCGCTGCAATATTGACTGCTCCAAGCAGGCTGAGGTTTTCAATTGAATAACCAAGGCTCAACTCGACAGTGTTTGGACCGTCACCGGTGAAATCAAATGTTTTACCGAAATTGGGAAAATGGTAATCTGTAAGGGTAATGCTTGCATTACCGATTGGTACAGTCACGTAGGCATCAATTTCCTTGTAACGGTCGCCGCCATCATGTTCGAGGCCGTAAGAACCCCAGAATCCTACAACCACGCCGATACCGGGAAATGTATAGGAAACGGCCGGCTGGACATTGAAAGAGTTGTCAACTTCGACACCCCTCCAGATATAGCTGCTGACAAGATCAGCACCGATCTTGAAACCTTCGGCGGCATAAGCTGCGCTTCCGGTTCCAACGAAAATTGCTGCTGCAAGACATAAGAGTTTTACTGTTTTTTTCATCACTGAACTCCTGTTTCGTGTTAAAACTGTTGTGTGTTTGTTGTTTATGTTCAAGCACCCTCAAATATTTGAATTCTTTAAGAGAACTTCTTTAAGAATATAAAAATATTATTAATTAATACAAAAAAGTAAATTTATTTAGGTAAAAGCGCGATGAAGCATTAATAAACCCTCTATTCTGTAGATTCTTTTAAGATTTGCTGACACGGCATCAGCATTGTAAATTCTCTATCAGCTCAAGATTATTGTCAAACAGAGTATTGATGAAGCGCGCTGAAGTCGTTCTTACAGGCGGTTACCAGTCTTACATAGAGCTGCAGGAATTCATTGAACTTTTTGCAGAAGAATCGGGCTATGACCGTCAATTCACGGATACGCTGCAGCTTACCCTGAAAGAAGCGTATGTCAATGCAGTCAGGCACGGAAACAGGGAAAAGGATGGACTATCTGTAACCTGTTCTCTGACCGCAGGTGAAAATCGGCTTCAGGCAGCTATCCATGACAATGGCAGTGGTTTCGATCCCGATGAATTGCCTGATCCGTCAGAGAATGGTGCTCTTATGAAACTTTCAGGAAGAGGCATTCATATTATCCGTAATTTTGCAGATATATCTGTCAAAAGGCATGATGGAAAAGGAGCGACACTTTTTTTGCGCTATCTTATCCCTTAACAATACCGGCACACACTTCGATAAAAGGTTTCAATCTTAAAAAGGTACAATAAAATATTATGGACTTGTCTCGTAGCGCGGCATGGAGTGCTCTTGAATTTCATAAGCAGGAAATGGGAGATCTGCATATGAGAGAGATGTTTGAACTCGACAGTTTACGTTTCAGCAGGTTTTCTGTCAGGTGGGGAGAATTTTTTCTCGATTACTCGAAAAACCGGATTATCCCGAAAACCATTGAACTTCTCATGGATATGGCACGAAATGCCGGACTTGAAAAAAAGCGCAACGACATGTTCAGCGGGAGTACTATCAATTTTACGGAAAATCGTTCGGTGCTTCATACCGCCTTGAGGAAACCGCCCGGTTACCTGCTCGAGATTGACGGAATGAATGTCGCAGAAGAAGTTGCCGATGTTCTTGCCCAGATGAAAAGTTTCTGCAAAAAGGTTATTTCCGGATCATGGAAAGGGTATACCGGAAAACAGATGACCGATGTGGTGAATATCGGTATCGGTGGTTCCGATCTCGGCCCTTATATGGTGACGGAAGCGCTCCGGCCTTTCGCTCACGGAAAGCTCGGCGTTCATTTCGTTTCCAATGTTGACGGCTCTCATGTCAGTGAAGTCCTGAAAAAACTTGATCCTGAAACGACGCTCTTCATCATTGCATCCAAAACGTTCACAACACAGGAGACACTGACCAACGCCATGACCGCTCGCGAATGGTTTTTAGGTCATGCGGGAAATGAGTCGCATATAGCAAAACACTTTGCAGCAGTATCCACCAATCGTGACAAGGTCGTCGAGTTCGGCATCGATGAATCCAGTATGTTCAGATTCTGGGACTGGGTAGGGGGGCGATATTCGCTTTGGTCATCCATAGGGCTTTCCATCGCTCTGTATATCGGTTTTGAAAAGTTCCGGGAATTGCTCGATGGTGCCTATGCCATGGATCAGCATTTCTGTAATGAGCCTTTTGAACGCAACATTCCTGTCCTGCTTGCTGTTCTGGGGATCTGGTACAACAATTTCTTCAATGTGCCATCACATGCAGTTATTCCTTACGACCAGTACTTGCATCGTTTTCCGGCCTATCTCCAGCAGCTCGATATGGAAAGTAACGGAAAGCGCGTTGACCGGCAGGGAAATACCATCAATTATGCTACCGGCCCGGTAATCTGGGGAGAACCCGGAACAAACTCCCAGCATGCCTTTTTCCAGCTTCTGCATCAGAGCCCGAAATTCATTCCGGCCGATTTCATTGTGCCGATGAAAACCCAGAATCCTGTCGGTGACCATCACGACCTGCTTCTTGCAAACTGTTTTGCCCAGACGGAAGCTCTCATGAAAGGTAAAACGGAGGAGGAGGTTCTAACTGAACTTGAAGCATCCGGTGCAGATAATGAAGAAATGAATATGCTTCTCCCGCACAAGGTATTTCCTGGTAACAGGCCTTCAAATACCATTCTTGTCAGCGAAATCAATCCATATACTCTGGGAAGCCTGATCGCCATGTATGAACATAAAGTGTTTGTACAGGGAATCATCTGGGATATCAACTCCTTCGATCAATGGGGAGTTGAACTCGGCAAACAGCTTGCGAAAAAAATATTTCCCGAGCTGAAGGAAAGTGAACCGGTGGCAAGCCATGACAGCTCGACAAATGGACTGATAAACGCATGCCGCGAATTCAGGTTGAGACAGAACCCTCCGCAGAGTCCGCAACTCTCTTTTTTTGATAAAGAATGACTCTTTCATGAAAAAAGCCGCCTGTGAAAAGGCGGCTTTGAATTCGAGTCCCTGTTTTTAATGGAGTCTTGTTACATCACGGACGGATCGCCAATCTCACCGGTTCGGATACGATAGGAATCTTCCACGTTCAGAACGATGATCTTGCCATCACCGACCTCACCTGTATAGGCTACTTTCATGATGCAATCGACTGTTTTTTTCAGATTAACATCCCGAACAACGATATCGAGCTGCAAACGTGAAATAAAATCAGTATCGGAAGATCCCCGGAAAACCTCTTTCTTGTGTTTTTCATTTCCTACCCCGTAGCACTCATTATAGGAGAAGAAGTCGATATCGATAGCATGCAATGCCGCTTTGACTTCCTCAAACTTCGAGCGTCTTATAATTGCCTCTATTTTTTTCATGTTAGTTTGTTTTAAGTGAAAAAGCCCTTTTCAACACGGATAACCTACAAATAAACACAGATATTATCGAAAGGTGCATGAAAACGGGCAGAAAGCCTTACCCGTTTTCATGCAGCAGCAGAACATCAGTGGTTATATGCTTCAGCACCATGTTCAAAGACGTCAAGACCGCCGACTCCTGTTTCACCTTCCGGCTCAACACGCAGCTTGAACGGATATGGAAGCTGGTTGATCACCCACATGACGATAAGTGCAACAAAAAGGGTTGTCAGTGTAATGATTCCGTTTCCAATCACTTGCGCGATCAATACGTCCCACCCGCCGCCATAGAACAGTCCGGTTACAGGAGCGGAATTGTCTGCACCGGTCGGAGTCGTCGCGCCATATTTTCCGCAGGCGAAAAGGCCGATAGCCCAGGTTCCGAAAATACCGTTCATGCCATGGACCGGAACAGCTCCGACAGGGTCATCGATACGAAGATACTCGAGAAGATAGATGCCAAAGAATACAATTGCGCCTGCGATAAGCCCGATAATCACCGAACCGAAAGGTGAAACCCAGTAACATGGAGCCGTAATGGCGACCAGTCCGCCCAGCAAGCCGTTAACCGTGAAACCGACGTCGAATTTACCTTTGAACGAACCGGCATAATAAGCCAGGGTCATGGCGCTCAGGGCACCGCCGCATGCAGCGAGCGTGGTATTTGCAGCAACTCGGCCTATACCTGCGATATCCATCGCTGAAAGCGTGCTGCCAGGGTTGAACCCGTACCATCCGAACCAGAGCAGGAAAGCTCCTGTAACTGCAAGCGGAAGGTTATGCGCTGCCGGAAGACCGCCTCTTTCCTTGTCATCGGGAAGAAATACCCTTCCGATTCGTGGCCCAAGTACAATCGCACCGGCAAGAGATACTACACCGCCAATGGTGTGAACAACTGTCGAACCGGCGAAATCACGGAAACCGTTTCCAAGTTCAGGCAGGAAATTACCCTTTGTTCCCATTGTAACAAGGAATCCATCAGGTCCCCATGCCCAGTGTCCGATGATAGGATAGATGAATGCTGTCACCATAATGCTGTAAAGGATATCTCCCCTGAAGCTGGTACGGCCGATCATTGCACCGGATGTGATAGTGGATGCTGTATCGGCAAAAGCGAACTGGAATATCCAGTGAGCAAGAAGGGCAACTCCTGTTGTTTGATAGGTTTCAGGAGCTCCCTGCAGGAAAAACCAGTGCTGGCCGATGAAGCCGTTTCCTTCGCTGAACATGAAGGCATAGCCGATAGCCCAGAATGAGATACCGCAGATGGCTGTATCAAGAATACATTCAAGAAGAACGTTGACGGTTTCCCTTTTTCTTGCAAAACCCGCTTCGAGCATAACAAAACCGGCTTGCATACCGAATACGAGGAAAGCAGCTACAAGCGTCCAGACCGTGTTTATTGAATTTACAAGTTTGGTTTCCGCAGGGGTGAATGTATCAGCAGCGAAAACAGGGATACCTGTCAATCCGGTGAACAAGTTCATTGCCATTAAAACGAGAATCAGACCGACCAATTTTCCTGAAAAAATGGTTAATCCAAGTTTCCAGTTGATCGGTTTTGAAAGATTCTCCCGTATTCGGGAAAGAGAGTGGCCCCGTGGAGGACCGATTACTGATGGTTTCATGATGTATATTTTTTGGTTGTTAAAGAATTAAGAAAACATATGCATGAAGAAATTCTCGAACCTGCCCCGAAAACTGACCGTCAAACCGGCCTGATAATCCTTTTTAAAGAGCAGTTGTAAAAGAACAGGTGACCCGATAAATTTTAAGCTACAGCTAAATATTAAAATATTTTATTAAATAAAAAACACATTTATGTAAAAAATTTAATGAAATAACGATTATTTACAATAAATACCACAATAATGAAGCTGAGAAGCTTAAAAGATTGAGGTCAGCTGTTGTAATTTGAAGTATAGAAATCAGGATATGCCGGAAGGAAAGATTGTCATGTGTTGCTCACCAAGCATGAAGATGAAGCTGAAAAGGTTATGAGTACGGTGCGTGAAATTGTAGAAATACAAAGCTTCCTTTTTTATGGAAACTCTGAATTACTCTATATTGTAACGGGCATCAAAATATTGAGGTACAGCTTTTGGCGATCCTGTCAAACTTGCCCAACCATGACAAAATTCTGACGATCAATCATTGAGGCACATTCCATGCATCATCCTCCTGTCTGGCTGATCATCCCGTTCATCTGCCTCCTCTTGATGATTTCAACAGGACCCCTTTTTTACCATCAATTCTGGGCACGACATTATGCCAGAATTGCAATCGGCCTTGGCGCTTTTGTGGCTGTTTTTTACGGTTTCATGATGGAAAACGGAGGTCAAGTGCTCATGCATACCCTGCAGGAGTATCTGTCATTCATTGCTCTGTTGTCATCTCTTTTTGTCGTATCCGGCGGTATTTTCATAAAAATTCAGAGACAAGCCACACCGGTTGTCAACGGCATCATACTCTTTTCAGGTGCAGTCCTGTCCAACCTGATCGGTACGACAGGAGCATCGATGCTGCTTATCCGCCCATTCCTGCGGATGAATAAAGGACGGATAAAGGCTTTTCATGTTGTGTTTTTCATTTTCATTGTCAGCAATACCGGAGGAGCGCTTACCCCTGTAGGTGATCCCCCTCTTTTCCTCGGCTTTCTGAAAGGAGTGCCTTTTTTCTGGGTAATTTCAAGGGTATGGATTCCCTGGATGGTAACGAACATACTTCTTACCGGTATTTTCATGTTCATGGATGCAAAGAGTGGTAAAAACGAGCCCGCATCAACATCGGGCAGCGGAGGAGTGTCGATTGCGGGAGCACAGAATTTCTTCTACCTGTTCATCATCATTGGTTCGATATTTCTCGATCCTGCGATTATCGATGGCTTTCCCAGTCTGCAGAATCTGTTCGGATTTCCTTTCGGTATCCGTGAAATTGTCATGGTCGGGGTCGCAGTCGCTGCTTATCTGACATCGGACAAGGATGCACTGAAGGGAAACGAATTCAACTTCGAACCGATAAAGGAAGTCGCATTTCTCTTCATAGGTATATTTGCAACCATGATTCCCGCTCTGGAACTGATCGGCAATTATGCGGCCAATCATGCAGCGGAATTGTCGGTAACAAAATTTTACTGGATGACGGGCTTTTTGTCATCCATACTTGACAATGCTCCGACATATCTCAATTTTCTTGCCGGTGCAGCAGGAAAATTCGGAATTGACATTGCCAGTCCTGAACAGATCAGAAATTTTTCGGGAGGTATCGTTTCCCCTGTTTCAGGCGATGTTGCATCGGATGTATACCTTACGGCGATTTCGCTGGCATCGGTGTTTTTCGGTGCCATGACCTATATCGGTAATGCGCCGAATTTCATGGTCCGCAATATCGCAGCACAGGCAGAGGTCGAAGTGCCTGATTTTCTGGAATATGTGTACAAGTACTCTCTTCCGGTTCTTATGCCGGTTTTTCTGGTATTGTGGTTTCTGCTTTTCAATTTCTGACTATGAAACCATTTCAGACAGGAGGCAACCGCTATTTCTGCTCGTGAACTTCATATGCGTTGATGATATCCCGTACCAGTTTATGCCTTACAACGTCTGATTTGTCAAGGTAGACAAAACTGATTCCCTTGATGTTTTTCAAAATTTTCGGGGAATTGGTGAGTCCGGATTCGATTTCACGGGGAAGATCGATTTGCGTGACATCACCGGTGATGATGGCTTTGGAGTTCAAACCGAGCCTGGTCAGGCACATTTTCATCTGTTTGTTGGAAGCGTTCTGTGCCTCATCGAGAATGATGAAAGAGTTGTTCAACGTCCTTCCGCGCATATACGCGAGCGGAACGATTTCAATCACCCGTCTTTCAGTGAGATATTTCAGCTTTTCGGCAGTCAGCATATCCTGCAGCGCATCGTAAAGCGGTCGGAGGTAGGGATCGATTTTCTGGGCCAGGTCACCGGGAAGGAACCCCAGACTTTCGCCTGCTTCGACGGCCGGCCTTGCCAGAACGATTCGTTTGACCTGTTTGGATTTCCATGCCGCTACGGCAATTGCGACCGCGGTATAGGTTTTTCCCGTTCCTGCAGGACCGATAGCGAAGACGATGTCGTTTGATTTCGCTTCGGCAACCATACGGCGCTGTCCGTCAGTTTTCGCCCTGACAACATAATCCGCGGTAGAGACGATGATGTCTTCATCGCCGGGTTGCGGTGCTTTCTGCCGGGGAGCACCGGAGAACGCAAGGGAGATCAGGGCATTGAGGTCATTGTCGAGCACTTCGCCATGTTTGTCGGCCAGAAAAATCATCTCTTTGAAAATCTGTTCGAGAAGAGCAACTTCATCGGGTTCACCGCGGAATGATATCTTTGATCCACGCGCGGTAATGACGGCATTCGGAAATTCGGCCTTTATTTTCTTCAGGTTGGAATCGTAAGGCCCGAAAAGGATAACAGGCTCGATACCTTTGATTTCGATATTTTTTTCCGTGATCAAATCTGCGTTTTGTTAATCTTTATTTACAGAGCTGTACTGATATCTAAATAGGGATTAGCCTTGCCGAGGTAACCCTGAATATAATCCCTGACACCGTCTTCAAGAGTGGTGAATGGTTTTTCATAGCCGGCGGCACGAAGCTTCGCCATATCGGCACAGGTATAGTACTGGTATTTATCCCGGAGCGTTTCGGGCATCGGTATGTATTCGATTTCAGGTTCACGTTCAAGCGCCGAAAAAGCCGCATTCACCAGGTCCCGGAAACTTCTTGCCTTACCGCAGCCGATATTGAAAATACCGCTGACAGCAGGGTTTTCAAGCATCCAGGCCATAATGGCAGTGCAGTCCTTTACAAAAACGAAATCCCTCAGCTGCTCACCATCCTGATACTCCGGCCTGTGAGACTTGAAAAGCGTAACTTTACCCTTGTCGTGTATCTGGTGAAAAGCCTTATAGACAACGCTGCTCATGTCACCCTTGTGATATTCGTTCGGCCCATAGACATTGAAGAATTTCAGCCCGGCAGCGTGTTCAAGGATTTGATTCCGCTCTGCCCACCGGTCAAAAAGATGTTTTGAATAACCATACATGTTGAGAGGCCGAAGATTGCCGATTCCCGATATATCGTCATTGTACCCGCTGGACCCGTCTCCGTAAGTTGCGGCACTTGAGGCATAGATAAACCTGATATTATGTGCCAGGCAATACGTCGCTATTTTTTTTGAATAGCCGTAATTGTTTTCGAGGAGATGATCGGCGTCTGTTTCGGTTGTAGAGCTGTTTGCCCCCATATGGATAACAGCTCGTATGCCGGAGAGGGAATTTTTTTCAAGCAGTCCGGGGAAATGATCTTTGGAAATGAAATCTGCAAAATGAAGACCGGAAAGGTTTCTCCATTGCCCGGTAGTTGTCGGTCCGAGGTCGTCAACGATAATGATGTTTTCTTCACCGAGACGGTTCAGTTCCCAAAGCATTGCACTTCCGATAAATCCCGCTCCGCCGGTGATAACGATCATAGTTCCGTAAACATAAAATTATTTAAGTCATGAATGCTTAACGAATATAAAGAGAGGTCTGCACGAAAACAAAGAGGCTGACTCAGAAGTAAAACCGAGGCAGCCTCTTCAATCTATCAACCACTATAGTTCATCTGGTCCGGAAGCAGATCATTTTAAGAACCAGGGGGAGAAAAGTCTTCGACAGAATTTGAGTGTTCAAAGAGCCCCCACTGGATCAATGCATATCAGGCTGATGCTTTCAGAAGACAGTCATCAACAAGAATTTTCCTTCCATGCAACAGCCATTCTCTGACTGTATCGACCGGCTTTTCTACAATTGCAGCTATCTGGCTGTGTTTCAATCCCGAAATTTCGCTCAGCAGTACGGAAAGCTTTATGTCTGCTGCCCAGAGTTTCAGAGAATCGAGAACAGGCAGGAAACTCTTGCAGGATTTTTCGCTTATACAAAAATCGATTTTCTGACCATACCGTTCTACGTAACGTTCTCTGAAAATTCTTAAAAGATCCGTTTCCTTTCTGCCATTATCCGCATAGATATAGGTTTCCTTAACCAGGTTTCTCGATTCATCCTCGCTTCCTGTCATCCAGTAGGCAAGGCTATATATATCGTCAAGAATATCGAGGGGTGTTTTTTTTATCTGTGACATGTTGCCTCCTTATATTGGATAAATTTTGTCCTGTTTTAATTTATAAAAAAAATGGGGATTGTAGAGATTTTTTTCATGAATTTCTTAAAAAAGATGTTTTTTATGAAAAAATGTCAGGGACAGGCGTTTTAACAAACGGTCTATGCCTGACTGATCATAAACCATTCAACAGGAGTAAAATAACTGCTTATGCAGAGAGATATAAGGAACCTGCTGAATCCTGCCCTGCGCAATATCGCTGTATACAAGGTTGAAGGGGGGCAGCAGGCGGAAATAAAGCTGAATCAGAACGAGAGTCCTTTTGACCTGCCGGTCTGGCTTAAAGAAGAAATCCTTGGAGAATTTCAAAGAGAACCATGGAACCGTTATCCCGAGATCCTTCCTTACAAGGGAATGAAAGCATATGCCGATTTTCTGGGTGTATCACTGGATTCGGTCATGATGAGCAACGGTTCGAACGAGATGCTTTATACGATATTTCTTGCCTGTCTCGGTCCTGGAAAGCAGGTACTGATTCCCGACCCTTCGTTTTCTCTGTATGAAAAAATTGCACTGCTCCTGCAGTCGCAGATCATCAGTGTACCGATGCATCCCGGGCTTGATTTCGATACTGAAGCGATCCTTCGGACCGCAAATGATGAAAAGGTCGATTTCATCGTCCTTTCAACTCCGAACAATCCTACATCGAAATCCCTCACGATAGACGAGATACGGTTGATTGCCGGATCGGTTGATGCCATCGTGCTTGTGGACGAAGCTTATATCGAGTTTTCGAGGCAGCGTTCCGCACTCGAACTGATCGATGAACTGCCGAATGTCATTGTTCTGCGCACCATGTCGAAGGCTCTTGCCCTTGCCGGTATCAGGATCGGTTTCGCCATTTCCAATCCCTTGCTCATGGCCGAGATTTCCAAACCGAAAATTCCTTTCGCTTCTGGCAGGCTTGCCGAGATAACATTGATGCATGTCCTGGCGAATTATTCCCTTGTCAACGATATGGTTTCATATATACTGAGCCAGCGTGATAAAATCTACGGTGAACTGCTCTCCATTGATAATATCGAAGTCTTTGCAAGCGATACGAACTTTCTCATTATCAGGGTCAAGGATGCCGTGTCCGTTTTCCGTTCGCTTCATAAAGAAGGTATCCTTGTTCGAAATGTTTCCGGGTACCATCTGATGGAAAACTGCCTGCGGTTCAATATCGGTCTTGTCGAAGAAAATCAGCGGCTGATCGACAAGCTCAGAACCCTTTGACATGAATGAATTCAGGAAACTGCACGGTGCGGAAATGAACCGCCTGAGTGCAGATGGGTATGCCAGTGCGCGGAAGCATCCAGTCACGCTCATGCTTCACAATATAAGGAGCATGTGGAACGTCGGTTCGATGTTCCGGACGGTTGAAGCTGCCGGTATCGAAAAAATCATTCTTTCCGGATATACGGCAACACCTCCCAGAAAGGAGATCGATAAAACGGCTCTCGGTGCACAGGATATCGTCATGTGGGAGTATTGTGCCGAACCAGCAGAAGCCCTCGAGTCAATGAAAAGAGAGGGGACAACAATTTTCGGACTTGAAATTACTGAAGGAAGCCGTCCTTATCACCGGATTGAAAAAAGTGATTTTCCAATCTGCCTGATTGTTGGAAATGAAGTTGAAGGTATTGAAGATGATGTTCTCAATAGATGCGACGGGGTACTGGAAATTCCACAGTACGGGACGAAACACTCTCTAAATGTTGCCGTTGCGGCAGGCATAGCATTGTTTGAGCTGGTAAGGATTATACGAAGTGATGCGTAACTTTTTAAATAGAGTTTTTGTTGTCTTGTTTATATTGTCGTGCTGAAGCAGGAATATCGTGAGCTTTTTTTCTTCAGACGTTGCAGGTTAAAAATCATAGATGCATATTTGATAAACGTGTAAGTTTTCCTGCAGAACCGGAAATGTTTGGTAAAACGCTTTACAGAAGTACTCTGAATTGGTCAATCAGCAATAACGTTGTTCTTCAATGCTTCATTACAAGACATATGAACTGGATGATGCTCAGGCCCCGTGGGTAGTTTTTGTTCACGGCGCCGGCGGCAGTTCATCAATCTGGTTCCTGCAAATCAAGGAGTTTATCAAGCATTTCAATGTGCTGCTGGTCGATCTAAGGGGACATGGGAAATCGAAAAGCATTATCATGCACAAGGAAGACCATCACTACAATTTTGAGGATATCACCCGTGATATCATTGACGTGCTTGATTCCCTGAAAATAGAAAAAGCTCATTTCATCGGTATATCGCTCGGAACTATTCTCATTCGCAATCTAAGCGAACTTGCTCCTGACAGGGTCAGTTCGATGGTTATGGGAGGAGCTATCATAAGGCTCAATATCCGTGCCAAAGTGCTTGTAACCATTGGCAATATGTTCAAGCGATTTGTTCCGTACATGTGGCTTTACGGCTTTTTCGCCTGGATCATCATGCCTCGCGAACGCCACAAGAAATCCCGGCTGCTTTTTGTGAACGAAGCGAAAAAAGTTGCACAGAAAGAGTTCATGCGCTGGTTCCGCCTGACCTACGAACTGACTCCGCTCCTTAGATATTTCGAAGAAAAAGATACCGGGATTCCCACACTCTATCTGATGGGGGACGAGGACCACATGTTCCTGCCCGCCGTCAGGCAAATCGTTATCAGGCACTCGAATTCATGGCTCGAAGTCATCAATGATTCCGGACATGTCTGCAATGTCGATCAGCCAAGGGAATTCAATGCAAGAGCGATCGTCTTCCTGAAAAAAATATCCTCCGGAAACAGCCAGCCGGTCGATATGCCCGTGGCAGGTCTGGTTGCCTGCTAAACAAGGACCTTGTTGAAGTGGTTCATCGAGTGCTCGATACCATTGATCGTAAAGTCGAGAGCCGCTTCTGCACAGAAAGGCAGCACCTTATCCATGATTTTCCGCTCATCTTCACTGAACTTTCCCAGAACGAAAGAAGAAAAGGAGTAGAGCGGTTTTTCGTCTGCTCTTATTCCTATTCTCAACCTCGCGAATTCATCACTGCCAAGACATTCGATAATGTTTTTCAGGCCGTTCTGGCCTCCAGCCGATCCTTTTGAACGAAGACGAACAGTCCCTGCGGGAAGATTCAGATCATCGCAGATAACGAGGATGTCCTTCCTCTCGATTTTATAAAAATTCATTGCAGAAACGACCGCCTGGCCGGAAAGATTCATGTAGGTCATCGGCTTGAGCAGGATCGCCGGTTCCCGTCCATGGATGATTTTTGCCGCATGGTATTTTCCTTTACCCGCACTGAATAAGCTCCTGAAAGATTCCGCAATTTTTTCCACGACCTCAAAACCCACATTGTGCCGGGTTCCAAGATAGCGGGATTCCGGATTTCCAAGACCGACAAGTAATTTCATGGCATTCAGCAAAAATTTTTCGAGAGGGCTTGAAGGTTTCAAGTTCCCGGATGAGTTAAAAAGAGAATAGAATATAGCAGAGTGATCAATCAATCAGGAAATGAAGATTGATGTTATCCGGTAAAACAGCCTCATGAAACGTGCATCACGATATTTTATATGGCTGTATAATCACAAGACGACTGTAAAAAGCATATTGAGAATCGTGAAAAAAGTTGCAAATTACAGCTCCCTGCATACAACGGGGTTGTTCCTTGTAATAACTCTGCTGGAAAAATCCTTTTTCCGGTGCAATGAAAAAAAACAGTGAAAAAACAGTGCAATGAAAAAAACGTTTAAAGTGACGTGGTGGGCCAGAGCTGTTTCGGTTCTGGGAGGCCTCGGGATTTTGCTGCAGGCGCAGAACGCCTTTGCAAGCGAGGCTGATCTTGTATTACCGGATTTGAATTCGGTAACGTTTCTTGGGGGGATTCCGGGACATACCCTGTTGATGTACGGCCTTTTTGTATGTCTTTTTGGTGTTTTATTCGGCGTTGTACAGTACATGGGTATCCGCAACCTGCCCGTACACAGTGCCATGCGCGAGATCAGTGAGCTGATTTACGAAACCTGCAAGACCTATCTGATCACTCAGGGAAAGTTCATTCTCATCCTCTGGGTGCTTGTCGGCGCGATTATTGTTGCCTACTTCGGCTGGCTCAGCCAGTTGGCTGTAACCAAGGTCATCTTCATCCTGATATGCAGCCTGATCGGTATTGTCGGAAGCTACACGGTTGCATGGTTCGGCATGAGGATCAACACTTTCGCCAACTCGAGAACAGCCTTTGCAAGCCTCGGTGGAAAACCGTTCCCGACCTATGCCATTCCGCTCAGAGCAGGTATGAGCATCGGTATGCTGCTGATCAGCATCGAACTCTTTGTCATGCTTTGCATTCTTCTTTATGTTCCCAACGATTACGCAGGCCCTTGCTTCATCGGTTTTGCGATCGGTGAATCGCTCGGCGCTTCGGTGCTTCGTATCGCCGGCGGTATCTTCACCAAGATTGCCGATATCGGTTCCGACCTCATGAAGATCGTTTTCAAGATCAAGGAAGACGATGCCCGCAACCCCGGTGTTATCGCCGACTGTACCGGTGACAACGCCGGTGATTCTGTCGGACCTACGGCTGACGGTTTCGAAACCTACGGTGTAACCGGCGTCGCCCTGATCTCTTTCATTCTGCTCGCCATCAAGGACCCGATCATTCAGGTCATGCTTCTTGTCTGGATTTTCGCCATGCGTCTTGTCATGATCCTTGCCAGCGCTCTTTCCTACGGGCTCAATGCCGCCCTTGCCAAGGCGAAATACGGCAATGCTGACGAGATGAATTTCGAAAAGCCTCTGATCACCCTTGTCTGGCTTACCTCCATTGTTTCGATCGTGCTTACCTATGCGGCATCCTTCTACCTGATCCGTACGCTTGGCGACGGGACCATGTGGTGGAAGCTCGCATCGATCATCACCTGCGGCACGGTTGCCGGAGCCCTGATTCCAGAGCTGGTCAACCGCTTTACCTCCACCGAGTGTGCCCATGTGCGCAACGTGGTGCAGTGCTCGAAAGAAGGTGGAGCCCCGCTGAATATTCTGGCAGGTCTCGTTGCCGGTAATTTCAGCGCCTACTGGATGGGATTAGCCATTCTTGCGCTTATGGGTGCAGCATACGGCTTCAGCACGCTCGGCCTCGATGTCATGATGCTTGCTCCTTCGGTTTTCGCCTTCGGTCTCGTGGCGTTCGGCTTCCTGAGCATGGGCCCGGTCACGATTGCAGTCGACTCCTACGGTCCGGTAACCGACAATGCCCAGTCTGTCTATGAGCTTTCGCTGATCGAAACGCTTCCGAACGTAAAGCAGAACATCCAGAGCGAGTTCGGTTTCCAGCCCAACTTCGACAATGCAAAACGTTATCTTGAAGCAAATGATGGTGCCGGCAATACTTTCAAGGCAACGGCAAAGCCGGTGCTGATCGGTACCGCCGTGGTCGGTTCGACGACCATGATTTTTTCTATTATCATGATTCTGACGAAAGGACTCAGCCCTGATCTGATCGGGAACCTGTCGATTCTTCATCCTCCGTTCCTGCTCGGCCTTCTTGCCGGAGGTGCGGTCATTTACTGGTTCACCGGGGCGTCTATGAATGCTGTGACCACCGGTGCTTACTATGCCGTCGAGTTCATCAAGAAGAACATCAAGCTCGAAGGCGTTATAAAAGCCTCGGTCGAGGACAGCAAGAAGGTTGTTGAGATTTGCACGAAGTTCGCCCAGAAAGGCATGATCAACCTTTTCCTTGCCATCTTCTTCAGCACGCTCGCCTTTGCCTTCCTCGATTCGTATTTCTTTATCGGCTATCTCGTCTCGATCGCCCTTTTCGGTCTCTATCAGGCAATCTTCATGGCCAACGCCGGCGGTGCCTGGGATAACGCGAAGAAGGTCGTTGAGACTGAGCTTAATGCAAAAGGCACAGAGCTTCACGACGCCACCATCGTGGGTGACACGGTCGGCGATCCGTTCAAGGATACCTCTTCGGTGGCCCTGAACCCGATCATCAAGTTCACCACCCTGTTCGGTCTGCTTGCCATTGAACTGGCCATCAAGCTTTCAGTGGATCAGAAACCCCTGGTGTTGGGTCTTGCAGTGCTCTTTTTTGTACTGTCGATGGTCTATGTCACCCGTTCCTTCTACTCGATGAGGATCAAGGTGGACGCTCACTGAGCGATACAAACATCGCAACCAGAAAGGGAGGTGCAGCAATGCGCCTCCCTTTTTTTATTCCCGCCTTTTTGCTTTCATCACAGCGTTCGGTATATAGGAGGTATGGATGTCAGGAAAGCATTAAATTGTCCGGGATACCGATGAAACTCTGCAGAGTGCATAAAGGCGGCGTTATGGATTTCTATTCGGCCGACCTCTCCACCGAACTTTCCCTGCCTTTTGCCGAAACCGGCGTAGCTGCGGGATTTCCGTCGCCGGCCGACGATTTCATGGAGCTCAGCCTCGACCTCAACAAGGCACTTATCCAGCATCCTGCAGCCACTTTTTATGCAAGGGTGAAAGGAACATCCATGACCGACGCAGGTATCGAAGACGGGGATATTCTCCTGATCGACAAGTCCCTCGACCCGAAAGACGGCGATATCGCGGTCTGTTTCCTCGACGGGGAGTTCACCGTCAAGCGTATCGCATGCAGGGAAGAGGGCCTTTTCCTGGTTCCGGCGAACAATGAGTTCCGGCCCATCAGGATCACAGATGAGAACGATTTCCTAGTCTGGGGGGTCGTGACCTACATCATCCACAAGGCACGTTAAGGAGGGCTCACCATGTTTGCCCTGGTTGACTGCAACAATTTCTACGTTTCATGCGAGCGGGTTTTCAATCCTGCGCTCTGCGGCAGACCGGTGGTGGTGCTTTCCAACAACGACGGCTGCTTCATCGCCCGTTCGGAGGAGGCCAAGGCGATCGGGCTCGGCATGGGAGCCCCTGCCTTCAAGAGCGAGCATTTGCTCCGCAGGCACAAGGTGGCACTCTATTCGGCAAATTTCACCCTCTACGGCGACATGTCCGCCCGCGTCATGAACACGCTTGCCGGATTTTCGCCTGATATCGAGATCTATTCCATAGACGAATGTTTTCTCGGCCTCGATGGCTTCGGGCGCTTCGACCTCGAAGAGTATGCCCGCCGGATACGCCGGACGGTGCACCGAAACACCGGCATTCCCGTCAGTATCGGTATAGGGCCGACGAAAACCCTCGCCAAGGCGGCAAACCGCATGGCGAAGAAAAACCATGCCCTGCAGGGCGTCGCCATACTGCGGTCCGAAGCAGATATCCATGCAGCCCTGAAAACCATGGATGTCGAACAAGTCTGGGGAATCGGTCACCGCTACGCAGCATTCCTGCAGGAGAGAGATGTTTATACCGCGCTCGATTTCGCCCGGCTTCCGGCGCCATGGGTGCGCAAACACCTGCATATCACCGGAGCGAGGGTGCAGGAAGAGCTGAACGGCCGTTCCTGCCTCGCGCTTGAACTGGTGCGTCCTGCGAAACAGACCATCTGCACCTCCCGCTCCTTCGGTTCGCCGGTAAGCGCATTTGAAGGGCTGCAGCATGCCGTGGCGCACTTCACTTCGAAATGCGCCTTAAAACTGCGGCGTGAGCATTCGAAGGCATCGCTGCTGACCGTCTTTGCCTGCACCAGCCCTTTTGCACCGAAAGAGGAGCGGTACTGGGGCACACGGACGATCGGCCTTTCCGAGCCATCGAACGATACCATCGTGCTGCTTGCCGCCGCACAGCGGACGCTCGCCGCTCTTTTCAGGACAGGGTACGCATACAAGAAAGCCGGGGTGATCGTCGGCGGCATGGTGCCCTGCGGAAGCCCCGGGCAGACAGTGCTTCCGCTCTTCGATGAGGGAATGCTGCCGGAAAAAGAGGTTCGCTCCGGTCTGGTCATGGAGGCGATCGACCGGCTGAATGCCCGTTACGGCCCCGGCACGGTACGCATGGCTTCGGATGTCCGGTCCGGATGGAAACAGCGGCAGGAAAGGCTTTCCCCGCATTACACCACCTCCTGGAACGACATTATCGAGGTCAGGACATGAATCTTGCGGAAAGTAGCGGAACGGAAACGGTTGCCGGGCACACCGGAAAACCATCTCATACCAGCCGGGGAAAAAAGAACATGATCATCAGTGCGAGCCGGAGAAGCGATATCCCGGCTTTTTACAGCGGTTGGTTCATGAACCGCCTGAGAGCGGGGGAGGTGCTGGTGCGCAATCCCATGCAGCCAAGGCAGGTCAGCCGGATCGAACTTTCCCCGGACACGGTCGATGGCATTGTGTTCTGGACGAAGAATCCGGCAGATTTTCTTCAGAACCTGCCGGAAATAGATGCCATGGGGTACCGGTACTATTTCCTTTTCACCATCACGCCTTACGGCAGCACTATCGAGCCCGGACTTCCCGGAAAGCAATCGGTTATTGAAACCTTCCGGCAGCTCTCCGGAATGATCGGGCCGGAAAGAACGGTCTGGCGGTACGACCCCGTTATCCTGACACCGGAACTGACGCCCGAATTGCATACAAAGGCGTTCGAGCGGCTTTCGGAAGAACTTGCAGGGTATACTGAACGGTGCATCCTGAGCTTTCTCGACGAATACCGCAAGGTGAAAGCCCGGATGCGCCATATTCCCTGGAGCCTTCCCGACAGGGCCGTCATGAGCGCACTGGCGGAACAGTTCTTCCGCACTGCGGAAGGGCATGGTATCAGGCTTTTTACCTGCAGCGAAGATATCGATCTTTCATGTTCCGGTATCGGGCACAGCCGATGTATCGACAGGGAGCTGATGGAGCGCATCGGAGGAAGAGCTTTGCAGGGCGTGAGAAAAGATCAGGGCCAGCGCAAGGCATGCGGCTGCATGGAAAGCCGCGATATCGGAACGTATGACACCTGTGCGCACGGCTGCCTCTACTGTTATGCCATATCCAGCCATCAGGCGGTTTCCCGGGCACGGCATTCGTTTGATCCTTTTTCACCAATGCTTTGCGACCGTCTGCGGGGCGACGAGGTCATCTCCGTTTATCCAAGCTGCTCGACAAGGTAGTTCTGGATGCCCATCTGGCCGATCTGGTCGATCTGGGCTTCGAGCCAGTCGATATGTGCTTCCTCGTCCTTCAGGATCGATTCGAGGAGTTCACGCGTGCCGTTGTCACCGATTTCAACGGCGAGCCGGATACCGTCATTATATGAGGAAATCGCATCCTCTTCAGCCACCCTGTCGTTTTCGTGCTGCACTGCGACTTCGGAGCCGATCGATATCTTGTTCAGATTGCTGACCAGAGGAATGCCTTCGAGGAAAAGAATACGTGCAATGAGTTTTTCAGCATGCTTCATCTCGTCGATAGCGCGCTTTTCATCAGCGGAATGGAGCTTTTCGTATCCCCAGTTGCTGCACATCTCGGAATGAACGATATACTGATTGATCGCGGTCAGCTCGTCGGAAAGAAGGCTGTTGAGCTTTTCGATCATTTTCGGGTTTCCTTTCATATTTTTCTCCTTGGTTCTGCTTTTCTGCTATGTTGACTATCTGATAAATATTGAATAGTAATTAAAATGACAAATCGGTTTCCTGCAACACTTTTTTCATCTCAATGTTAAACAGACAGATAAATCAGTTCTTTATTTTCAGGGAAAAATGCACATTGTTTTCCGGCTTAACGGAATGACGGATACAATGTGATCCCTTGTTGTTAAAGCTTTATTTTTTTATTGTAAATTGTTGAAGTGAATTGCTTTGATGTTGGTATTCCGCTGAAGAGGCGATCAATCCATAACTGCCATGTCCCGAAAAAATCTTCTGTTTGTTTTTATCCTGTTTCTTCTCGTAGCTCCGGCATTGGCCAGAAATATCGGGAAGCAGGCGCCCGTTACAGCCCCGGAGGCATTACTGAAACCGACCGCAGCGGAAGAGGAGGCTGAAAAGTATATCAGCCAGTTTCTTCTGCAGAATCACTTCAGAAAAGTTACCGTCAACGATTCTCTTTCCCAGGAGATATTCACCCGGTTTGTCGAGAATCTTGACGGTAACAAAAACTATTTTACCGCAAAGGAGATAGACAGTCTACGGAACTGCTACGGCAACCGTATTAACGAAGAATTTCTTGCAGGGAAATCCGAAACCGGTTTTGCCATCTATAACTTCTTCCTGAAAAGGGCCAGGGACAAAATGAGTTTTATGAAAGCCGTTGCCGATACTATTCATTTCAACTTTACCGTTCCCGAAACCCTCGATCTTGACCGGAAAGCAAGCCAATGGCCTGCGGACAGTGAGCAACTCGTCAATCTCTGGAAAAAAGAACTGAAATACCAATGGCTGAACCTGAAGTTTACAGGGGAAAATAAGAAACCGATTCGCTCTACCATTGAAAAAACCCTGACAAGCCGCCTGAACCTGCTGAACAAACAGAAACCGGACGATGCCTTCCAGGCTTACAACAATGCCATAACCACGTCATTCGATCCGCATACGAACTATTTCTCCCCGGACGAGTATGCAAATTTCCAGATCGACATGAGCCGTTCTCTTGAAGGGATCGGTGCAAAACTGCTTATTGAAAACGAATACACCGTTGTCAACGAGGTAATTCCTGGCGGTCCTGCTTTCAGGGGTAAATTCCTGAAAAAGGGTGACAAGATCGTCAGCGTTGGCCAGGGACAGACTGGAGAATTCGTCGATGTGATCGGTTGGAGAATAAATGATGTCGTGAAGCTGATACGCGGCAAGAAAGGCACATTGGTCCGGTTGAAAATCCTGCCTGCAAACCAGGGAGGGCGCGGACCGGCGAAGGTGGTTCAGATTGTGCGCGACAAGATCAACCTCGAAGATCAGGCTGCACAGAAGAGTGTGATCATGCAGGATGGCAGAAAGATCGGAGTTATCACAATTCCGTCTTTTTATCTCGATTTCGAAGGACAGCGGAAGAATGCCGGAGGTTATAACAGCACTACCCGCGATGTTTCACGCATCATCGATCAGCTTGTTGCGGAGCACGTTGACGGCATCGTCGTCGATCTCCGGGACAATGGCGGAGGATCGCTGGAGGAAGCGGTGAACGTCACCGGTCTCTTTATTCCTTACGGTCCTGTCGTACAGATCAGTAATCCAAAAGGTGAAAATCTCGTGCTCAAAGATACGGACAGCCGGGTGCAGTATGGAGGTCCGCTTGCGGTGCTGGTCAACCGGTACAGTGCATCGGCATCGGAGATATTTGCGGCGGCAATCCAGGATTACGGCAGGGGAGTGATCATAGGCGAGAGAACATTCGGCAAGGGAACGGTACAAAGCCTTATCAAGCTTACAAGGCCATTCACCTCTATTGGTAAAGCACCTGAACTGGGGGAGATAAAGCTGACAATTGCGAAATTCTACCGGATTTCAGGGGAAAGCACACAGCATAAAGGAGTTGTTCCTGATATCATAATGCCTTCGATGATTGACGCAAAAACTATCGGGGAGGACACATACAAAAGCAGTTTGCCGTGGAGCACCATTCCTCCGACATTATTCAAGCCTGTAGCATCTGTCGTTCCAAACGATATCGATATGCTCCAGCAGCATTTCAAGGAACATTCCGCGAAAAATCCCAAATATCAATCCTATCTGCATGACCTCGAGGTTCTTGATGAGATCCGCCGGAAAAAATCCGTTTCACTGCAGGAAACTGCTTTCAAGACCGAAACTGAGACGATAAAGAATATCGAAAAACAGTGGGTTCGTGAACCTGATTCCAAAAAGGATACCAGCATGAAAAAGGATGTCAGCAAGGATGTATTGCTTAACGAAGCCGCAGCCGTGGTTTCAGACCTTGCAGTGCTTAAAGCAGGATCACATTAGGAAAACGAAAGCATATGCCCACAGAAAAAGCCGGCCTCAAAACCGGCTTTTTTTTATTACTTGAGAAACGGCCTTCTACAACACTTTTCTGGCTTCTTCCAACTGAACTGCAACGGAAGCGAATGAACAACTGCCATGTGTTTTTTTCGAGTTCACGCTGGCTTCAGGTTTCAGGCAGTCATAAATGTCATTGTCGATCACATCCGAGAATTCCCTGAACTGTCCGAGCGGAATTTTCGGCAGCGTAACGCCGTTGGATATGCTCCAGGTGACTATTTTGCCTGTGATACGGTGCGCATCACGGAACGGGATCTGTTTGCGCACCAGGTATTCGGCGATTTCCGTGGCAAGGCTCAGATCTTCAGCAGCAAGACGGGCCAGACGATCCTCTTTCAATGCGGTATTTTCCAGCATCCTGGCAAATATGATCACGCTTTGCACCGTGGTCTCGGCGCTGTCGAACAAAGGCGGCTTGTCCTCCTGCATATCCCTGTTGTAGGAAAGAGGCAGGCCTTTCATGATAGTGAGAATAGTCATGAGGTTGCCGTAGACCCGCCCGGTCTTGCCGCGGACAAGCTCAGCGATGTCAGCATTCTTTTTCTGAGGCATGAGCGAAGAACCGGTAGCGAAAGCGTCGCTGATCTCCAGGTAGCCGAACTCGTATGAGCTCCACAGAATCACGTCCTCGGCAAAACGGGAAAGGTGCATCATGACAGTCGCACAAGCCGAAATGAATTCGATGATGATGTCCCGGTCACTGACCGCATCGATGCTGTTCGGAAAAAGCATGTCAAAACCAAGCAGTTCGGCACTCCTTGCCGGGTTGAGCGGCAGCGTGCTGCCGGCAAATGCCGCAGCACCGAGAGGAGAAACATTGACCCGCTTCCTGAGGTCACGAAGACGCTGCCGGTCCCGGTTGAACATGTTGAAATAGGCGAGGTAGTAATGACCTGCGGAAATGGGCTGGGCCCTCTGGAGGTGCGTATAGCCGAAAATGATCGTTTCACGGTATGTTTCCGCCTTGTCGAGCAGCACTTTCATGATGCCGCCCAGCGCTTCTTCCAGCTCCGATATCTGCCGGCGCATGTACAGCCGTGTGTCGGTTGCCACCTGGTCGTTTCGGCTTCTGCCGGAATGCAGTTTCCCCGCTACGGGGCCGATTTTTTCCTTGAGCCTGTTTTCAATGACCGTATGAATGTCTTCATCCTCCCATTGCGGGACCAGAGTGCCCTCCGAAAGCTCGACTTCTATCTCGCCAAGTCCGGTAATGATCTGCGCAGCTTCTTCCCGGCTGACGATATTTTCCTCGGCAAGCATCGTGACATGGGCAATCGAACCGCGAATATCCTCACGGTAGAGTTTCCTGTCAACATGGACCGACGATGAAAACAAGAGGGCATCCCGGTCAAACGGTAGCGAGAAGCGGCTTTGCCAGAGTAATTCTTTGTTCTTGCTCATAACGGCATGGAAGGTTGAAAGAATGAAACTGCCGGAAGATAATAAAAATGAGGGGAATTCGTGCCATGCATGAACGGGGGACATAAAAGAACAACGCAGGCGTTTTGATGCGCCTGCGTGTAGATACTCTTCTTTTAGTCGGAATTATTTACCGGAATGGACCTGGCTGAATGTCTTCAGGCCGAGACCATAGAGATGGATAAAACCGGCTGCAGCCTTGTGGTTGAAGGTGTCGGCTTCCGTGTAGGTTGCGAGCTCCTCGTTGTACAGTGAATATGGTGAATTTCTGCCGAGCAGGCTGACACCGCCTTTGTAAAGCTTCAGACGGACAAGGCCGGTAACCGGTTTCTGTGTTTCGTCGACGAAAGCGTCAAGCGCCTTGCGCATCGGAGAAAACCAGGTGCCGCTATAGATGATATTAGCATAATCCTGGCTGATGTTCTTCTTGTACTGGAAGACGCTCTTTTCAAGGGTGAGCCTTTCGAGCTCGCGATGAGCGAAATGCAGGATGGTGGCAGCCGGCGCCTCGTAGATCTCGCGCGATTTGATGCCGACGACACGGTTCTCGATCATGTCGAGGCGGCCCACACCGTTGGCTGCTCCGATCTCGTTCAGTTTGATGATAAGATCGAGGCCGCTCATCTTCCGGCCGTCAAGCGAAACAGGGATGCCTTCTTCGAATTCGAGCTCGACCACTGTCGGAGTGTCCGGAGCTTTCTCGGGTGAAGTCGTGATCTGGTAGGCGTCCTCTGGCGGCGAAACCATCGGGTCTTCGAGCACGCCGCATTCGATGCTGATGCCCCAGATGTTTTCGTCGATGGAGTACGGGCTTTTCTTCGTTGCTGAAACCGGGATATTGTGCTCGAGCGCATAGGCGATCTCGGCCTCGCGTGACGTGAATTCCCATTCACGCAGCGGAGCGAGCACTTTCAGGTGCGGTGCAAGGGAGGCAAAGGTCACTTCGAAACGGACCTGGTCGTTGCCTTTGCCGGTGCAGCCATGGGCGAGCATGGTGCAGTTTTCCGCAAGCGCAGCATCGACAAGCGCTTTTGCAAGCAGCGGACGTCCGAGAGCGGTTGCGAGCGGATAGACATCCTCATACAGGGCGCCGGCCTTCAGGGCCCGCCAGATATACTCTTCGACAAACTCCTTGCGGAGATCGACGAACTGGAATTTGGAAGCGCCAGTGGAGATGGCCTTCGATTCGAGATTTTCGATCTCTTTCGTCTGGCCGAGGTTTCCGGTAACGGCTACGATTTCAGCATCATACTTGTCTTTCAGCCATTTGATCATGACGGAGGTGTCAAGCCCTCCGGAATAGGCCAGTGCAATTTTTTCCTTGCTCATGCGTCATTGATTGATTGTCGGTTTAGTAAAAATAATTTATTCTGACGGCCCCTGCAGCCGTCATGCCGCAATCCCGCCATAAAACGGTCAATACTCTACGTGCAAAGATAAAAAAAACCGGGAATTTACTTGGATTTGAATGAACAATAAGATGTATCCAACACTCTGCGATGCTTCGTTCAGGATGACTGGAAAAGCTCATACCCATCTGTGCAATCTGTAGATACAACAGGAGTAATTTCATCAGATATGGACGCTGAAGTGGGATCAGGGGTATTCTGGGTACGGGCCTACAAGGCCTGCAAAGCCCTGAAAACTATCCTCAAAGCCGAAATCAACCATGAAGCCCGGCCAACCCTCAACATCAACATTTCCCGTCCGTTCTACAAACCCTCAACAGGGTAAATCGCCGTAAGGGTTATAAATCATCCCTGGGATGAGGTTATGAAGGTGTACAGGATTTCATGAAGAATCAAATGCTTTTAGAAATGGTCTTTAACAAGCAAGAAATACTGCTTTATTGAAAAAAACCGTTGTTATGGTATCAACATGAAAGAAGATGGTTTTTCAGGATTTGATTACTTTTATTTAGTGATATTTTTTTCTGTTGCTATAGACTGACTCAAGAACAGTTTCCAAAAATCAATCGGAGATGCCTGAATGATCAAAAAATTACTGCGACTTTCACTTCCGGTATTGCTGCTGGGCTTTTCTTCATCTGCTTTTGCTGCTCAAAATACTGTCGCCCCGCTCACACCGAAAGAGGTAAAGTCAAACCCCAATCTGATTCTGAAATCTGATTTGAAGGCTTCTATTACCGGCTCCTACGATCAGGCAGGGGCGAAACCCTTCCAGAATGGCGCTACGCTCGCAAGCGGAGGAGTTATTCCAACCGAATGGATTCATGTGAAAATTGAAAATCTGGGGGCCGGTGTCGCCGGTAATTTCAATACAGATGTGACCGTGACCGGGGCAAACACAACAAGTCCGTTGACTTTTCAAACAGCATCATTGAATGCCGGTGAATCATTCCAGAAAGATATCGAGGTCATTACCAATGGGATGACCCATCATGTAACCGTTTTTGTCAAGACGGATACTGCCAACAAGGTCAATGAAACAAACGAGGGTAACAATTCCGCCAGATTCATTTACACGGTGAAAAACGTGAAGTAAGCTTCCCATTGAAGCGGCATTGTAGAGGGCGGTTTCTTTTTTTTCCTGAAACCGCTTTTATAAAGATTTATCGCTAGCCACCCAATTATGAGCTGCAATCGCTCGGGACTGAAAACCAGTTATCTGAAGTGTAAGGGAAGCAGGAATTGAACCCGAAAATAACAAGAGCAAGATATCTTTCATACCGCACAGTATTTTCCTGAAACGTAGTGGACGGCACGGAAAGCTCAGCAGGATTCTGAAATACGTTTCTTTACCAATATCAGTTTTTTGAAACGTTCCTGTGGATGAAGGTGATCAATGCATCGATGTTGTTGATCGAAGCGGGAATGATGAGAACGGTGTCATCTCCCGCGATGGTGCCGAGAATGAGCGGACTTTTGAGTTGGTCGATGTAGGAGCCGACGCCATGCGCCCTTCCGGGCAGGGTTTTGATGATCACGGCGGTCTCGTTTGCCGTGACGGTCAGCACCTCGACGCCGACAAGCCCCTTGATGATCTTTCCTGCATGGTCTTCCGGAAATACAAGCCGGTAGCCGCCCGCTGCCCTTGTGCGGATGATGCCGAGTTCGGCACAATCCCGGGAAAGGGTGGCCTGAGCGACAACCATGCCTGTTTCCTTCAGAAGCCTGAGAAGATCATGCTGGTTCCCCACGTTGTGCCGCTGCAGGATCTCCCTGATCTTCAGCTGTCTCGCATTTTTATTCATAGCATGCGCTCCTTCATGCCTTTATTTTTTTTGCAGCATTCTGAAGCCGGTGGGTAAGATGGAATTTCCTGTATTCCTCATGGTTCAGCAGCTTCACCAGAAGCGCTTTCTGAACATGAAGACGGTTTTCGGCCTGATCGATGATTATGGACTGCGGCCCGTCCATCACCTCGTCGCTTATTTCCTGGCCGCGGTGCGCCGGCATGCAATGCATCACAACAGCACCCGGTTTAGCCAATGCAAGAAGTGCGCAGTTGACCTGGAAAGGGAAGAAGATCTTCAGGCGCTTTTCTATCTCGTCCTCCTGGCCCATGCTGGTCCAGACGTCTGTATAGAGCACATCGGCATCTGCAGCGGCTACCTCAGGATCGTGAATGACCTCGATCCGGCTGATCCCGCTTTTCCTCGCAGCCTCGAGCAGCCCGTTGTCCGGGGTAAATCCTTCAGGGCAGGCAAGCACGAAATGGATTGGCAGCAATCCTGCAAGCTCGATCCAGGAATTGGCGACATTGTTGCCGTCACCGACAAAAACGACCTTTATACCTTCACGCCACAACCCATGTTCATAAAGTGTGAATGCATCCGCAAGGACCTGGCAGGGATGAGAAAGATCGGTAAGCGCATTGATGACCGGGATCGTGGAATACCCGGCCAGACCTTCGATGACAGAATGGTCATGCAGTCGAGCGACAATGGCGTCGTTGTAGCGTGAGAGAAGCTTTGCAATATCCTCGACGGCTTCACGTGAACCGAGCCCGATCGATTTTCCGTCAAGGTTTATGGCATAACCTCCGAGCTCATGAATACCGAGCTCGAAAGAGACTCTTGTCCGGAGAGAGGGTTTGCTGAAAATCATGGTGACCGTTTTACCCTGCAGCGGGAGAAACGGCAACGATGTCGGGTTTTCTTTCCTTTTTTTCTTGATGAACAGTGAATAATCGAACAACTCTATGACCTTTCCCGCATCGAGTCCCGAAAAGCCGAGAAAGTCGCGTTTCGCCTTTGTATTGTTGTTATGTGCTTCTTTCATGGCCCTTTAGCTGTTTAAAGTTTGTTCGCAGTCCTCTTCCGCGATGAACTGGGTGCCGACACCTTCGTGGGTGAATATTTCAAGAAGGAGCGAATGCGTCGATTTTCCGTCTATCAGGTGAACTTTCCCGACTCCGCTGTCGAGTGTTTTGAATGCCGAAAGCACTTTCGGGATCATGCCGCCGGAAATAATGCCCTGCTCGATATAATCCGCAGCCTCGGCCTTGCAGATCGTCTTCAGAATCCTGTCGCCGACATTGATGCCTTCAACATCGCTGACATAGATCAGCTTCTCGGCCTTCAGTGCAATCGCTATGCTGCTCGCAGCGTCATCGGCATTGATGTTGTAAATATTTCCGCTCTTGTCGAACCCTATCGGAGCGATGACCGGTATCAGTCCCGCATTGCAGAGCAGATCGATATAGGGGGTGTTGATTGACTCGACATCCCCGACAAGACCGAGCTTTTCGGCATTGGGGGAGGGTACGGCACTGATTGTATCAGCGTCAAGCCCGGTCACGCCAACTGCCTTGCCCCCATGTTCGCTGATAAGCTGTACGATATCCTGGTTCACTTTTCCGGCAAGGGTCATTTGTACCACATTAATCATATCACTGTCCGTCACCCGTTTGCCCTGGAAGAAACGGGATGAAAGGCCAAGCTTTTCAGCCGTCCTGGTTATGGCGTCACCGCCCCCGTGCACGAGAACTATCTTGATGCCCACCTTGCGAAGCAGGGTGACATTCTGGGCGAAAGTGTTCTTGAGGCAATGGTCTTTCATTGCCGATCCGCCGTATTTTATGACAAACGTTTTCCTTTCGAATTTGCAGATATAGGGAAGGGCTTCGATCAGCACCTGTCCTATTGCTGCCGGAGGAGTCGGCCTTTCCGGCTTCGTTTCACAGAACGGTATTTGTTCCATCGAAAAAAATCATCGTTTAATTGTTATCGCTGCCATTTCAGCTTCTGTAACTGCCATTGATCTCGACGTATTCCTTGCTCAGGTCACACGTCCAGATCGTTGCCTTTCCCGGGCCGTTTCCAAGGCGGAGTGTTATATCGTAAGCTTGTTTCGCCATGATAGCCGAGGCGTCTTCCTCCGAAAAATCGGCAATGAAGCCGGGCTTGAGAATGCACAGGTCATTGAAATGCAGTTCAGCTTCTTCCTGTATGAATCTGGCACCAGAACGTCCGGCCGCGGCAATGATCCTGCCCCAGTTAGCATCTTCACCGTGAATAGCGGTTTTTACAAGGCTCGACTGCGCGATGGTCCTCGCGGCAAGTTCCGCCTCACGGTCATCCACGGCTCCTTCTACGATAATGCTCACAAGCTTCGTGGCACCTTCTCCGTCAATGACGATGAGTTTCGCAAGGAAGGTCATCAGGGCTTCGAGAGCCTGGCAGAACAGACTGAAATCTTCGCTTCCCGGCATGATCTCGACACCGAAACCGCTTGCCATGATCATTGCCATATCGTTGGTACTTGTGTCGCCGTCAACCGTTATCGCATTGAAACTCCTGCTGTTTGCCGATTCGAGTGCCTGCTGCAGCAGGTCCGGAGCTATTCTCGCATCGGTCGTCATGAATGCGAGCATGGTCGCCATGTTCGGGCAGATCATGCCCGATCCTTTCGCAATGCCGCTCAGCCTGCATTTTCCGCCTGACAGCTCGACATCGAGCGTAAAAAACTTCGGAAAGGTATCTGTCGTCATGATGGCTTCCGCCGCATCGAGACAGGATTCGCGCTGCAAAACCAGAGGAAGTGACGAAATGCCGGCGACAACTTTTTCCATGGGAAGCAGCTGCCCAATCACTCCTGTCGATGCGACCATGACTTCTTCTGGTTCAAGGCCGAAATCGGACGCGACGGCTTCAGCCATCGCAATGGCGTCTGCCATGCCTTTTTCACCGGTCGCGGCATTGGCGTTTCCGCTGTTGCAGACAAGGGCCCGCATCATCGAGGACGACTTTTTCATCTGTTCGCGTGAAAGGATCACGGGTGCGGCACAACAGAGGTTCGTCGTATAGACGGCCGCTGTGCTTGCAGGAACATCCGCGAGGAGAATCATGAGGTCATTCCTGTCATACCGGATGGACGCCGAAACGGCCCCGGACGAAAAACCGGCTGTCCAGAACCCTTCATCGCCGTTCGAATCCCGGGACATCGGGGTGACCGTCCGAGGCCAGGAAGTTGAAGCTGAAAGCTCACGAATAACAGTGAGCCCTTTTTCAAGTTTGTTCAATTGAGAAGACAGTTAAAATAGTTAAAAAAGCAGACCGGCAGTCTGTTCGATACCAAGCATGATGTTCATGTTCTGTACGGCCTGACCGGCAGCGCCTTTCAGTAGGTTGTCGATTGCGCTCACAATGACAAGCGTTCCGTTTTTCGTGACATTGGCAATATGAACGTCACAATAATTCGTGTAAGCCACATGCCTGATTTCCGTCATGGTATCCCGCAGCCTGACAAAGGGTGCTGCACAATAAAATTCTTTATAGAGATTGTTGATCATCTCTCCATCAGCCGGATTTTCAAGCTGTACCGCAAGGGTGCTGTAGATGCCTCTCACCAGAGGTCCGATCATCGGCGTGAAGGTGAATTCGAACGAGGGATCGGATGCGGAGGTCCCGAGCGCCTGCATGATTTCAGGTGTATGCTGGTGCGTTCCAACCTTGTAAGCCCGGAGATTTTCGCTCATTTCCGGGAAAGAGAGTTCTGTCTTGCTGCTTCTGCCGGCTCCCGAGATACCTGAAACCGCGGTACAGCTGACACTTTTGACCTTCAGAGAAGGTTCATTTCCAAGAAAAAGCGGGGCAAGCCCGAGAATGATACTGGTTGCATAACATCCTGGATTGCTTATCGCCTTCACGGCCCGGATCTCATCGAGGAAAATCTCCGGCAGACCGTAGGTCATGACAGCTTCCGGTGACTTGATCTGCTTGTAGAACCGTTCATGTTCCAATGTGTTCTTCAGCCTGAAATCACCCGAAAGATCGATAACCATCCTGCCGGCATCGGCAAGAGCCGGAACGATATTCAGAGCTTCGCCGTGCGGAAGCGCAAGAAAGCAGATGTCACTGTCCTGTTCTCCGTTGTACTGCCGGTAAACCATGTTACAGGAAAGCGAAGGATAGAGTTCCGAAACAGTTTTTCCAGCTTGTGAGAAAGCATACAGTGCCTTAAGTTCGACAGAAGGATGCAGGCGGAGAAGCTTTGTAAGTTCGGCGCCTGAATAACCGGATGCACCGATAATCGATACACTGTATTTCTTTGATGATGCTGACACACTTCCCGCCATTTCTGTAAATTGTCTTGAAATAAATGTAAATGAAATAAAATCCGGACAGGCAATCCGGAACAGATTACGATATGTTCCCGACCTATGAATATTTATCCAGAGAAGCGGAAATATGAAGTTTTTTTACATGATTTTCAAAGATTAAAATATTTTTTTTCAAATGCGGGAAAAGGGTTTTCTGATATAGCCAAGTTATTTATATGATTTATTTTAGCGCCTTTTCACCTGCTGCGGGACTTAAAATGAACTCCTCTTACCGGAAACCATGAATATCCATGCATTAAGTAAAAAAGCATTCATGTATACAAAATTGATGCTTTTACCGTTTTCACTGCTTGTCCTTATTAACTGCTCGCAGCAGCAAACCGGTGATACCGCACGCAGCGGGGCGATGACGCTGGCTGCTGACAGTCAGCTTGAAAAAATTGCGAAAACGCAGGTGGAGATGTTCCGGAGCTACTACCCTGAGGCTAAGGTATCCATCCTTCCGATGGCTCCTGTAAAAACCATGGAGCGTCTTCTTGACAAAAGCGCACGTGCAGCCTTGATAAGCGGCGATTTTGACGCTGCTGAAGATTCGCTTTTTTCAGAATTGAAGACACCGTTGCGTAAAGAACCCGTGGCCCTTGATGCAGTCGTCTGTATTGCCGCCCGGACAAATCCGGTAAAAACATTGTCTGTAAAGGAACTTGCCTCGCTGGTTTCAGGAAAAGGGCAGAGCCTCACGATTTTTGTCAAAAAGGATGATTACCGTCTGATTTCGGTTTTTTCGAGACTTGAAGACCTGAAGAAAAACGAGCTGCATGCCTGGTCATGCAGTAATGACATTGAACTGATCGATCGGGTTTCAGCATCGAACAATGCTTACGGGCTGCTTTTCAGCTCTTCACTGGAAAGCGCCAGGATTTCAGGTGCTGACCTGGAAAAGATAAAATTGATCCCTGTGTCAGGAAAGTCAACGGAAAACAAAGCTTATCTCCCGGACCGGGAAAATATTTTCGAAGGGCTTTATCCTCTCGTAACAACGGTTTACTATGTATATTATCCCGGCGATGCACTTGCCGCGGGATTCGGTTCATGGATAAGCAGCGCGGGACAGAAGGCTTTTGAACGAAGCCCTTACATTCCGTTCAGGCTGACCCAGAGAACCATTATTCTGCGCTGACAGTTACGAGTAATGGATAACAACAAAAACAGAAACCCTTTACAGACCATCATCATAACAGGAACGCTCGGCATCCTGATTGTGATCGGTGGAACTGCGGGGTTTCTCGCCAAGCAGAAGCAACTGCTTGACAGGCTTGAGCAGAAACAGGCTTGCTTTCTCGATCTTGTTGACTTCAGGGGACGGCTTATAGAATTCGAACTGTCGCGGAAAAAAACATTCCGCAATAGCCATGCTTTTTCAAAACAGGATACCAGGGGAGAAAAAAAAGCAGCTTCGCTTCTTTTCATATATGACAAGCTTCTGACCGATATGAAAACAACCGGATTGCAGCCACTTCCTTCGCTTACGGAAAGCAGAGAAGGCCGGGTTGTCATATCCGGATTATATCTTGAAAACTTCCTCTCTGAATTGAACAAAGCAGTTGAAAAGTCAGAATCAGAAACAAAAAAAGCAACCGGAGAGCTGGTTGTCATCAATGAATTCTTTCTGTTTTTCATCCTCATAATACTTCTCACCCTGAGTATAACTGCAGGATGGCAGCTGCACAGAAATTACCGCCGTACCCTTATTCCGCTTGCCCAGCTTGCCGCACAAATGAAACTGCTGAACAGAAACATTCCTGAAAGTATCCATGACACCGCTGAAGAAATAAAAAAAGAGCTCTCAGGAACATCGCATTCCAGCGATATCACGCAGATAACCGAATCAATCGTGGAATTTTTTACCGAGATCGAGGCGAAGAACAAAAAACTCGATGAAGTGAATATCAGGGATGAAAAAACAGGCCTTTTCAATTACCGGCATTTCAAAGAGCATCTCATTATTGAGACCGAACGCACAAAACGTCAGGGCAACAAGGTTTCTCTCGCCATGATCGATATCGATCACTTCAAGGAGTACAATGACAGAAACGGTCATCTGGCCGGAGACCAGGTACTGAAAACGCTTGCGGAACTGATCAGCAACCTGTGCCGTTCTTCCGACATACCTTCGAGGTTCGGAGGAGAGGAATTCGCCGTTCTTTTTCCGAATACCGATTCCGGAACAGCAAGGGAAATTGCGGTACGACTGCGCAGGGCAATAGCCTCAGAGCCTTTTGAAAACGAAGAATATCAGCCTTCCGGCCAATTGACGGTCAGTATCGGTGTTGCGACTTTTCCTTGCGATGCCGATGACTGGCATGCACTGATTGAAAATGCCGACCGGGCGCTCTATTCTGCGAAATCATCCGGAAGGAACAGTGTCGTGACCTTCGCTTCAATCGAAAAAGCCGAGCCCTCCCGTAATGAAACCTGAATTTTACCTGGCAAAACGGTTTGCCTTCAACAAGCGGTCGGCATCAAAACCAACGTTCATCGTCATGGTGGCAGTAATCGGAATCGCTGTCGGAACTGCCGCACTTATTCTCACCCTTTCTATCGTCAAGGGTTTTGCTGACAGTATCGAAAGCAAACTGATCGGTTTCAGTACACACATGCAGATCCGTCAGCCGGATGACCGGCTTTTCCCGGAACGCCGTACCGACCTTGCAATGATAACCGGCAATGGTAACGTAGAGAACGCTTTCCCTTTTCTTGAAAAAAGTTTTGTCATACGAAGTCGTATTGCAGACGGCAGTTACCGCAGCAAACCCGTTATTGTAAAAGGAATCACCGGACAGCAGAGAACGGCATTCCTGAAAAACTACCTGAGGAACGGCACGACTCAATATGAGAGCAACATAAAAGAGCTCTCGCTTTTTGCCGGCGGGACCCTTGCCGAAAACCTGCATCTCACAACAGGTAAAAAAGTGCTGTTGATAGGACTCGGAAACGGATCCGAAGGAACGAAGCTCATAACAGAGAACAAAAACATGGTTGATCTGCTCTCCTCGCTCAATATCGAGGTCGGGATCATACGTGGTATTTATGATACGGGACTGCAGGAGGGATTCGACGATTCGGTCCTGTTGTGCGACCTCGACCAGTTGCAGGAACGCTTCGATCCGGCGAAGATCAGCGGTTATGATGCAAACGTTCGAAATCTGGCCTATCTGCCGGCTACCGTCAGGAGCGTCACGGAAAAACTGGGTTATCCATTTTACGGCTATACGGTTTTCGAACGTTATGCCAATCTTTTCGAGTGGCTCAAACTTCAGAAAAATATCATGCCGCTGCTTATTGTAACGATTACGGTCGTGGCTGTTTTCAATATCATTTCAACGCTTCTTGTCCTGATTATCGAAAAGACCAGGGAAATAGGCATGCTCTGCGCATTAGGGCTCGAACCCCGGAAAATCAGCATGGTTTTTTTATCACAGGCTTTTCTGATTTCGCTCATCGGCATCGCGGCGGGAAATATGATAGCTCTCTCTTTTTCCCTGTTCGAACAGCGTTTTCATCTTATAACTCTGCCTGAGAAAAGCTATTTCATCAAATATGTCGCGATCCTTATCGATCCTCTTGACTATGCCTCAGTATCTCTCGCTGTTCTGGCCCTGACCCTGTTTTTTGCATTCATACCGGCAAGGATAGCTGCATCGCTCAAACCGGGAACCGCTCTCGGAACTTAACGGAATGGTCCTATGAAAATCGGTTTATGGATTGCGCGACGTTTCAGCTTCGCACGGAAGAGGTTCAGGATTATCAATGTGATATCCGCCATCAGCCTTGCGGGAATAGTCATCGGCGTCAGCACTCTTCTTGTCGTGATGAGCGTACTGAACGGTTTTCAGAAAATTGCCCGCGATCTCTTTATCACCATCGAAAGCCCGGTACAGATCATCTCTGCCAATGGAAACAAAGTGGCAGTGCCCGATAGCCTTCTTCATGCCATCAGGGCTATCGGAGGTGTTTCGATCGCCGAACCTTTTGTGGAAGGGGAAGCCGTCATCGCGAGCGGAAACAGAAGCGAGCTTGTTATGGTGAAAGGCATCAGCGATTCAGCGCAACGGAAGCTCATGTCAGACACTCACACATCCAGACCATATTTTGATGATAATACAATTTCGGCGGGGGAAATGCTGTCCGCAAGAACACGCCTGCACGTATATGATCAGGTCAAGATTTTCAGTCCGGAACTGATTTCCCTCGGGCTTGAAAGCCTTTCCGAACCGTATTTGCTGCCTGCGCTCAATATTCCTGAAACGACGGTCTATTCGATATTTTCACTGCAGAGGATTTTTAACGATCGATATGTGCTGACCTCAGGAAATTTTGCCCAGAAAATTCTTCTTCATGAAAGGGGAGAGTATTCAGGAATCGATATATGGGGCAAGAACGGACGACAGGACAAAAAACTCGAGCATGAAATCAGGAAATGGCTAGCGCAAAGCCCATGGAAAAACACCTGTCGGGTCAGAACGCTCGAAGAAAAATACAAAAATGTGTTTATGGTTATGCAGCTTGAAAAATGGGTCACGTTCAGCGTGCTCATGCTGATTATTCTTGTAGCCGCGCTCAGCCTGACCGGAGCTCTCGCCATGACGGCGATCGACAAACAGCGGGAGCTGTTCTACCTGCGCTGTCTTGGCATGGAAAAACCGCAGTTCATGTCGATTTTCATCATTCAGGGAGGTATGACCGGTGTTGCCGGTACGGCTGCGGGATCGATCATTGCATGGGGAATATGCAGGCTCCAGGAACTATACAAGATTGTCAAACTGCCATCACAAAGCGCTTTTATCATTTCCTCATACCCGGTCAGTATGCATCTCGAGGATTTTATCGTTGTGGGAGTTACGGCCGTCCTGTTCTGTTTTGCCGTAAGCCTCTATCCGGCAAGAAAAGCCGCATTGATCGCAACGAGCCGTTCCCTCGAACTGAAAACCAACTGAAGCGGTCAAGTGATGAGTTTTCTGAAAACAGCCATCCCTGAACGCAAAAAGCCTCGTGAAATATAAAACTGCTGGCCTGTTTCATTGTCATGATCGGTCAGCAGGGTAATACGCCTGATTCCGGAACTCCTGGCAAAATCAATGGCACGATCGATGAGCCGGGAACCGTATCCCTTGCCCCGGTAAGCCGGAGCTACGATCATATCCTCCAGCAAGGCAACCTTCTCGCCGAGGTAAGTACTCACAGTAAAGAGCAGCATGACCATTCCCTGAATGCTGCCGTCTACCTCACAGACGAAAACCCTGCCTATCTCCGGATTGCCTATAACCATGCCGAGAGCTTTCGACTGGTTTGTTCTGTCGGCCGAAAACTCATGCTCCTGGCTGAAGAGAATCCCAAGAAGTTCAACACAGCGAGCTATGTCTTCAGGTGTTGCCGTTCGGATAATGGACATGTTCCGATAAAATGATTTTTCGTTGAGAAGGTACTTTTATATGACAATTCGGACCAAACAGGATTACTACTTTTTAATCGCTGGAGTAATTACCAGCATATCATTTCATTTCGGATAATCAAAACTGACAGATTGTCCATTTTCCTGGGAAAAAACAGGAAAATGCCTGATACAGGAGCCTGTCCCGTGCTGTGCTTTTTTATTTGTACATACCCGTGGATTGCCCTATACTTGTGCATTCTTGAACATTCATCCAACCTGTATCACCATCGATGGACGCATTCTGGCTCTCACTCGTGATAATTTTTCTTGCCGAGCTTGGAGATAAAACCCAGCTTGTAGCCCTGACCCTTGCAACCTGCTACAATACCGGTGTCGTGCTGTGGGGAATTTTCTGGGCAACGCTTGCCGTCCACGTTTTTTCTGCAGGAATCGGCTGGTTTATCGGCGGGAAGCTGCCGGTCGAATGGATCAAATTCATCGCCGGAGCCGCATTCATCGCTTTCGGGTTCTGGACCCTCCGCGGGGATCATCTCGATGAAGATGAAAAGAGCTGCAAAACGGGCATAAACCCTTTCTGGCTTGTGTTTTCAACGTTTTTCATGGCCGAACTTGGGGACAAGACAATGCTTTCCACCATCACCCTCGCATCGACAAAACCTTTCCTCCCGGTCTGGCTCGGCTCGACGGTCGGCATGGTTATTTCGGATGGACTGGCAATAATCGTTGGAAAAATGCTCCATACGCAGTTGCCTGAAAAAGCTGTCAAGATCGGAGCATCGATCATCTTTTTCCTGTTCGGTATCTTCAGTATGTATGAAGGCGGATCAGGGTTCAGCTTCGTTATCTGGGCAATCGCTGTTCTGGTTGTCCTGCTTACCGGCTATCTTTTTCTCAGAAAACCGTCAATCAATGCCTGATGAACAGAGCCCGGCTCATAATTGATGTGCCCAAAATTACACCACTTTTGCTCCCGATCGCTTCATGCTGAAAAATATGACACCGCTTGCAACGATCATGAGGAAACAAAGCACCTGTCCCATTGAAAAATTCAGAAAGACAAACCCGAGCTGCGCATCCGGTTCGCGGAAATATTCGATAAAAAAGCGGAACAGACCATAACAGAAAAGATACATGGCTGACAGAAATCCGGTGAACGGGGATTTTTTGCGGAAAAGCCAGAGAATCGAAAAGAGCACGATGCCTTCAAAAAGTGCTTCGTAAAGCTGCGAAGGATGCCTGAGCTCATGGGTCGGAGCAGAAGGAAAATACATGCCGATTGCCGCAGTGGTCACTCTGCCGTACAATTCACCGTTGATGAAATTGCCGAGACGGCCAAATGTATAGCCAAGAGGCACCGAAGCTATGAACAGGTCGAAGGTTTCGAAAAAACCTTTTTTCCGTGATCGTGAAAAAGCCCACAGGGCAATGATGGTACCGATAATCCCCCCATGGTATGACATACCGGTGATACCCGTAAAACGGCAAGTGCCGGAAGATGATGCCCAGGGCAGAAGCATGCCGAGGGGATCGCTCATAAACGATTCCATACCATAAAAGATAATATATCCGATCCGGCCTCCCAGAACGACACCCGCCATTGCCCAGGTTAGTGCATCCCCGATATAGGAGCGTTCGAAATGCAGTTTCTCTGTTTTCAGGCGATAGAGGGACATGACATAAACAACGGCAAATGCAACGATGTACATCATACCGTACCATCGGATCGGAAAATTGCCGATTGTAACAATCACAGGATTCATCCGGGAAGGCAAATGCTGCCACCAGAGAAGGAAATCGTTCATAAATGAATTATTTCTATGGTTTTTTCGCCCGTAAAAACGGACAGAGTGTTGGATTATATTAAAATATAGTTAATTTGAAACCTTGCGCATTTCCGTTTTCCGTTTTTCATACCCAATAACATAATAAACCCGTAATAGAGTATGGCTAAAATACTTGAAGGGCCCGCTATGAAGTTATTCAACAAATGGGGCATTCCTGTGCCTAATTATGTTGTCATCATGGACCCTAACCGTCTCGAACAGCTTGGTGAAGCTAATAAATGGCTGAGAGAATCAAAACTTGTCGTTAAAGCCCATGAGGCTATCGGCGGCCGTTACAAGCTCGGTCTCGTCAAACTCGGTCTGAACCTTGAAGGTGCTCTCGAGGCCGCAAAGGAAATGATCGGCCACAGGATCGGCACTTCTGTTGTGCGCCAGGTCATTGTCGCAGAGATGCTTGACCATGATGAGGAATATTATGTATCCATCGCCGGAAACCGGGACGGAGCCGAACTTCTTCTTTCAAATAAAGGTGGTGTCGATATCGAAGACAACTGGGATACCGTAAGGCGCCTTTTCATCCCGCTCGATGAAAATCCGACCATCGAAAGACTGACCGAAGTTGCAGAAGAAGCCGGTTTTACTGGGGAAGTAGCCGAGCGTGTCGGCAAAATCGCTTCACGCCTGATTCTCTGTTTTGATAACGAAGATGCGCAGTCTATCGAGATCAACCCGCTTGTCATCAGGAAAAGTGATATGCGTTTCGCCGCACTTGATGCCGTCATGAACGTGGACTGGGATGCCCGGTTCCGTCATGCCGACTGGGATTTCAAACCTGTTTCTGAAATAGGTCGCCCTTATACCGAGGCGGAACAGCAGATCATGGATATCGATGCCCGTATCAAGGGTTCCGTAAAGTTTGTAGAGGTTCCCGGCGGAGATGTCGCACTTCTTACCGCTGGCGGCGGAGCATCGGTTTTCTATTCGGATGCTGTCGTTGCAAGAGGAGGCACTATCGCCAATTATGCCGAATATTCGGGTGATCCCCCCGACTGGGCAGTGGAAGCGCTTACAGAAACCATCTGCATGCTGCCGAACATCAAGCATATCATTGTCGGAGGCGCCATAGCCAACTTCACCGACGTGAAAGCGACGTTCAACGGTATCATCAACGGTTTCCGTGAAAGCAAATCCAAAGGATACCTTGAAAATGTCAAAATCTGGGTCAGACGTGGTGGCCCGAATGAAGCCCAGGGTCTCGCCATGATGAAAAAGCTGCAGGAAGAAGGGTTCGATATCCATGTCTACGACCGCAGCATGCCAATGACAGATATCGTCGACCTTGCGATGAACTCGTAAGACCGGACTTGTCTGAAAAACCCTATAGAGATATTTCCAAACTTATTAAACCGAAACAATCGTGAGCATATTAGCAAATAAAGACACACGAGCGGTCATCATTGGCGGTGCAGCCGGTTTGAATGCGGCAAGACGGATGGCTCAGTTCGATTTTCTCATCAATCGGCCTCTTACCGTACAGGCTTTCGTGTATCCTCCCGAAGAGGGACAGCAGAAGGAAATTTACCGCGGCGGCGAGTTGAACAACGTTCACGTGTATGCATCGCTTGAAAAAGCGCTGGAGGAAAATCCGCAGATCAATACCGCGCTTATTTACATAGGCGCATCGAGGGCATACCAGTCGGCCAAGGAAGCCATCGAGTCAAAAAATATCAAACTTGTCTCGATGATCACCGAAGGTGTCCCTGAAAAGGATGCGAAAAAACTGTGTAAAATCGCCTTAACTAACGGCAAGATTTTTAACGGACCATCCTCGATAGGAATCATGTCGGCAGGGGAGTGCCGTCTTGGCGTTATCGGAGGCGAGTACAAAAACCTCAAGCTCTGCAACCTATACCGTCCCGGTTCGTTCGGCGTCATCACCAAATCCGGCGGACTTTCGAACGAAACCATGTGGCTTTGCGCACAGAACGGCGACGGCATTACTTCAGCCGTGGCGATTGGCGGCGATTCCTATCCCGGTACCGATTTCGTCACATACCTTCAGATGTTTGAAAATGACCCGGATACGAAAGCCGTCGTCATTGTCGGTGAAGTCGGCGGAACGCTCGAAGAGGAAGCTGCTGATTGGCTGAAACAGGAAAAACGCAGGATCAAGGTAATTGCCGCAATCGGCGGTACCTGCCAGGAGGTGCTTCCTCAGGGTATGAAATTCGGCCATGCCGGCGCCAAGGAAGGAAAGAAAGGACTCGGCTCCGCACGTTCGAAAATCAATGCTCTTCGTGAGGCGGGTGCTCATGTTCCTGATACTTTCGGAGGGTTGAGCAAAGCAATCAAACAGGTTTACCAGGAACTCATCGCGAACGGCGTGATCAAGCCGGAGGCGGAGATCGACGAAAAACTGCTGCCCGCACTGCCGCCAAGCGTACAGGAAGTCATGAAGCAGGGTGAAGTCATCGTCGAACCGCTCATCCGCACCACGATTTCCGACGATCGCGGAGAAGAGCCTCGCTACTTAGGCTATGCTGCTTCCGAGCTCTGCGAAGAAGGATATGGCATCGAGGATGTGATCGGCCTGCTCTGGAACAAGAAACTCCCGACAAAAGAAGAGTCTGAAATCATCAAACGCATCATTATGATCTCGGCTGACCACGGCCCGGCGGTATCAGGAGCATTTGGCGCCATTATCGGGGCTTGTGCCGGCATCGACATGCCTCAGGCAGTCTCGGCAGGTATGACCATGATCGGACCAAGGTTCGGCGGTGCCGTTACCAATGCGGGCAAATATTTCAAATTAGGTGTCAAAGAATATCCGAACGATATCGCAGGCTTCCTTGCATGGATGAAACAGAACGTCGGCCCGGTCCCGGGTATCGGTCACAGGGTCAAGAGCGTAAAAAATCCTGACAAGAGGGTAAAATACCTCGTAGAGTATGTAAAACACCAGACATCGCTGCATACTCCTTGCCTTGATTACGCTCTGGAAGTCGAAAAGATCACGACAGCCAAAAAAGACAATCTTATCCTGAATGTCGATGGTACAATCGGCTGTATTCTTGTCGATCTCGATTTCCCGGAGTATTCACTGAACGGGTTCTTCGTTCTTGCGCGAACAATCGGCATGATCGGGCACTGGATCGACCAGAACAACCAGAACTCACGCCTTATCAGATTGTACGATTACCTGATCAACTATGCCGTAAAGGAAGAACGTCCTGTTCCGGCAAAGAAGTAAAGAAGGAATTGTTCAAGGGCCAATCACTCAAAAGAGCGGGGAAAGTCAAACCCCGCTCTTTTAGTTTGGAATCCGTATTTGTTGTATAATATATATTATGTATAGTAATAAGATAAAATGAAACCTCTTCATGATAATCTCTTTGTCGCTATACGGAAAGTCATGTTCATGTATTGTTTTCGATCAGCATGATGAAGGCATCTTCAATCCCTGGATCGGCTTTTTTTACCAGAGCATCTGTAATGCCTTTCGAAACGAGCCATGTCTTGATCTCACAGGGATCAGGCCCGGGACGGCTGTCAGAATAATGCATTTCGGAACCGAAAACATTGACCGATACGGCATAAGGTGATTTCGCCAGGTTCGCTGGAGAGTGACATAAAGGTTGATAAACAAAGCCCCTGAAACTGCAGCAATCGATCTGGCCATGATATTCCTGTTGATATTCATGCTCCGATTTTCACTTGAATATAATTTTTCTATACGTTACCGTAATACATTGGGGCATCATGAAAGGCCTTATTTTGCCCCCGACGAACCATGAATTGCTGAGAAATGCAGCATTCCTGTTCAACTTTATTTTATAAAATTCACCCACTAAACAATAGAGGCCTGATGAAGCTGGAAATAATTTCCGCAACCAGACATTCCAAAGAAGAATTCTGGAAAAGCAGTGCGCTGGGTATTTCACTGAAAAGACTTGCTTATGATAAACGCCTGAATCCGCTCATCTCGACTGAAAACCGGAATGGGCTCTCTGCAGTCTATAATGAGCGTATTACGATGGCTGACGAGGGAAGCATTCTTGTTTTCATGCACGACGATGTATGGATTGACGATTATTTTTTTTATCAGCGGATAAAAGATGGACTGGAACATTTCGATATCATCGGTGTGGCCGGAAACCGTCGCAGAACAGGCAATCAGCCGGCATGGGCCTTCAAAAATACCGATCTGGTCTGGGACGACAGGGCAAACCTGTCAGGATCCGTAGCACATGGAAAATTCCCTTTCGGGAGGATTTCCTTTTATGGTTCAACTCCAGCATCATGTGAATTGCTCGACGGTTGTTTTCTTGCTGCAAAGAAATCTGTCCTGACCTCATCGGGATGCTTCTTTGACAATCGTTTCGAATTTCACTTTTACGACATGGATTTCTGCAGGACCGCACGGTCAAAATCCCTGAAACTGGGTACTTGGGCAATATGCCTTACGCACCAGAGCGGAGGTCATTTCGGTACGGACAAATGGAAAAATGATTACCGGAACTATCTGGAAAAATGGGGGAAGTGATAGAAAAAACCGGAAAATCGATTGTAATTTGCTGCCCGGTCTATTCCATTCTTTGCCAAACTATTTCCTGATATGGGTGACAGCATCGAGCTGCTTGGAAAAGAGATCGGTAAATATGCTCATAACCGTCCTTTTTCGAACCTTGATATTCATAGTTACGGACATACCGGAGAGTAGATATATTTTTTTCCCCTGGGTATACAGATATTGACGATCAAGCTTTACCTTTATAGGAAAGTGATAATACTTGATGACATCGTCCGGAGGAAGCACATCCGAACCGACCCATGTTACAGTTCCTTTTATATCTCCAAACTCGGCAAAGGGAAAAGCATCGAGTTTGACATCCACAGGAAGCTTTTCATACACGAATCCTATATCCTGATTAGATATGTATGCGCGCGCCGTCAGGCTCTCTTCCGGAACAACCTTCAGGATGATCTGACCTGTAGATACAACACTTCCTTTTTTTACCTTCAGATCAAAAATGGACCCGTTAACCGGTGAAGTTATCGATTCATAGCCTGTCGCCTGATTGGTCATGTATACCTGTTTGCTGATCTGCTCTGACAGATCACTGATCTGAGCCTGTAATTTCAGAACGTCGAGTTTTTTCTGTTCGACCTCGAACTCCGATACTGCCGAGGTGCTTTGCAAAGAACGAAGTTTGGCAAGCATGGAAGATTCAGTCGCATACTGCTGGCGGGCATTGGCGAGCGCTATTCTGAATGATTTCAACTTTGATTCCTCTCCGACGGATAGTACCGGCACAAGTTCCAGAAGCACCTGACCTTTTTTTACATGCTGACCATCCTCCACATTCAACGCATTTACTTCTCCGTTTATTGCCGCCTGAATATTTTTCACTTCGCCGGACGGCTCAAGTTTTCCGGTTGCAGGTATCGATACATCAATCTGCGCAACGCAGGCCCAGACAATGAAACCGAAAAAAGCGAGCACCAGCAACCAGAGTATCGCTCTCTGCACTGTTTTTGACTGTGTAAAAACTTCGCCCTGACCGATAAGGTTTTCCAAAGGATTTTTTTCTTTCACCTGCCATCCTCCGTATGAGAAATCGAGTATGACTGTTTCTGGAACAGGGAGTAGTAACGGCCTCTTCTTGCCATCAGTTCATCGTGAGTGCCGATTTCATCAATACACCCTTCATGAAAACAGAGAATCATCGAAGCCCCTCTGACTGAATTAAGTCGATGGGTAATGAAAAGGACGGTTTTTCCGGTGAATGCATGGATCATGTTTGTTGTCAGGCGGCTTTCTGTCTCGGGGTCGAGTGCACTTGTCGCCTCGTCAAGAATGATAAGCCCCGGGTTCTGTAATATAGTACGGGCAATCGCAATCCTCTGCCTCTGCCCGCCGGAAAGCGATGACCCCTTTTCTCCTACCGGCGTGTTGTAACCGGTCGGCAAAGCCATGATAAAATCGTGAGCTTCCGCTATTCGAGCGGCATGAATAATATCGGCATCTCTTGCTTCAGGATTTGTAAGCGCAATATTCTCCTTCACTGAAACATTGAAGAGCATGGGATCCTGTGGAACAATGCCGATCTGGCTCCTGAGTGAATTCAGTTCAACCTTGTTGATATCATAATGATCAATGAAAATCCTTCCTTCTTCAAGATTGTAAAGCCTTTGCACAAGCTTGGCAAAGGTGCTTTTCCCGGAACCGCTCTCACCGACAATACCGACGAATTTTCCGGCAGGAATGGTTATGCTGATATTTTTCAGTACGGGAGGTGTGTTTTCCCTGAAACGGAAAGAAACATTTTCAAACTGAACCTCGCCCAGAATTGTGGGAAGCGGTATCTGCGATAACTGTTCTTTACCACCCTCCTGCGGAGAATCGACAATATCGGCAAGTCGCTCGAGAGACATGCCCGTTTCCTGGAAATTCTGCCAGAGTTGGGCAAGCCGCATCACCGGGCTTGTTATATAGCCGGCAATGATCCGGAATGCGATCAGTTCGCCGAGGGTCATTTCATGATTCAGAACAAAATAAGCCCCGGCCCAGATTACGATAAGTCCCGAAGCCTGGCTGAGGAAAGAGTTTGTGGAATTTGCGATGGTTCCTGTAACAACCGGCTTGAAACCTTCCCTGACATAATCGGCATATTTCTCCTGCCAGTTCCAGCGAGCCCGCAGTTCTATATTCTGGGATTTCACCGTCTGGACACCGGAAAGCACCTCGATCAGATAGGCATTGGTGATCCCGTGACGTACGGCTTTTTCCCGAAGCTGTTTCCTGATAACAGGTGATATGACAAATGTAACGATCCCGATCAGCGGAACTACCGAAAGTGACATGATGGCGAGTTTCCAGCTGAAAAAGAACAGAACCGCAACATAAACGATCGAAAAAACTGCATCAAGAACAACACTGAGCGCGGTTCCGGTTAAAAACTGCCTGATGCGTTCAAGTTCTCCGATCCGCGAGCTCAGTTCACCAACCGGTCTTCTTTCAAAAAAACGCAGCGGAAGGCGCAGAAGATGATCGATAATCTCGGCCCCGAGAGCGACATCGATGCGATTGGTGGTATCGACAAAGAGATATGTTCTCAGGCTGTTAAGAACTGCCTGAAGAACCGCTATGATGAGCATGAAAGTTCCCAGGACATGCAGAGTGGAATAACTGTTCCTTACAATGACCTGATCGATTATGACCATGAAAAGGAGGGGATTGACAAGGGTCATGATCTGTGAAAAAAACGAAGCGATCATCACCTCGGAGAGGACCGCCCGATATTTTCTGATCGATGGCGCAAACCAGTCGAGCCCGAATTTTTTTTCAGGTGTATCCTCCCGCACATCAAATACAAGGGCTGCGCCTTTCTGCTCCCACTGCTCCCAGAAATCATCGGTCCCCAACTCCTGTATTCCCGCTGAAGAAGGAACCGCGAGAAGTATTTTTTTAGCCGAAACCCTGTAAAGTATGGCAAAATTTTGATTCCACTGGATCATGGCAGGGACTTTCAGTCTTGACAGGGCTTCCTTGCCGAAGTTCACCAATTGAACCTTCATGCCGAGCAAAACACCTACACCTCCGCAATCCTGCAGTGAAATCTGACCGTTTCTTGAAAGCTGGTTCGCGAGAATACCGCTGACAAGATCTTTTTTCATAGGGATGTTGAAATAACCACCGAGCATCCTGAAACAGGCAAGAGTGCCGTCCTCAAGACCTTTTCCCCGGTAGAAAGGAAAGTTTTTTCCCGTTCCGGTTTCTAAATCAATACCGAACCATCTGCTTTTATCCGGTGATTGATTCGATTCTACATCGCTGCTTTCGTTAAATCCTTTATCGTCGCTATGATTTTCAGAAACGTCAAGGGTCCCGGAAGAAATTGCTCTTTCCTCCAGCAGGGATAAATCCAGGCTTATCAATCTTAAAGAAAGCGAGTCCGGTATCATGTTGCCTGAAAAACGATACTCTGATCCTTCACGATAAGAAGTGTCGCTGCTTCTGCTGACAAACCATCTCAGGTTGCCGGGCGGAACCTCCCTTCTGAAATTTGTATCGATGACCTGCGACGAGTTGAAAAGATGTATTGCAAGGTCCTTGATACCGGCAAATCCCGCTTCACGCAAACGTTTCTCTTTTATCGGGTCATTTCTATATATGGCATCCAGGAGATGGCAAATTTCTGAAGGGTCGGTTTTTATGGCAAGTTGGTTATACTGACCTGGTACAGCATCGAAAAATGTATCGATTGCTGAAGCCGGAACCTCGAGGCAGACTGTGTCTTCAGATGCAGAAACGATCTCTGTCGGCTGTCGACGCATAAGGCCAACCCATCCGAATATATCACCGGGACCAAGAAGCCTCAGTGTCTGTATCGCTCCGCTGCCTGAATCATGGAACAGCGTCCGGAATCGCCCGCTGCAAACAATGTAAAAAGCATCAGGAAGTGATCCTTTGCTGATTACCTGTTTTCCGATAGTATAAAATTTCAGCGCGCATACCTCTTCAAGCATCCTTTTGTTTTTATCAGAAAGGCCTGAAAAGAGTGGAACGGCATCAATAAATTCTTGAAGGTCAGGGATGTTTTTTTCAACAGTATTCAAAATATTTCCCCTTTTATAAAAAAATCATAAGATCAAAACAAGTTCAGTAAAAATATGACTGTACTTCTTTCTGAACCCACTCATTAAAAAGCTGGTTGATAATCTGATTTTTCATTGAATCATCAAGTTGTACAGGTAATTTCTCCTTCAACTGCACAATTACGGCAAACCCGTCGATGAGAACCGGCTGGTTTAGAAAGCCGGGTTTCAGGGATGACAAAACTCCTGCAAGTTTCGGATTCAGCTGCCTCATCTCTACCGGACCTATCTTGCCTCCGGTTTTTGATTCCCTGCCTTCCGAATATCTTTCTGCGACGGAATGGAAATCATCTTCACCTGAATCGATACGAAAATATAATTCCCGCATCAATTCATGATCCTTGTGACGAAGTATATTGAAGACTACCCTGTCAAGGCCCGTCTTCAACTTCAGAAATGTACTTTCAGTCAGATGAGAGAATGTTTTCTGTTTGAAGATTTCAAGAAGCACAGGACGGCTGATAAAAAAATCAACTTTATGCTCCTGTACACCTTCAAGAATGAGTTGTGACCTTTTTTTATCTATGAAATCCGGATCAGCCGTTATCTGCGGCTGATAATAATCCTCGATTTCCTTTTCAGAACAGCTTAACGTAAGTAAAACCCTGTCAACAACTATTCCCTGCATCAATTGGGGCATCAGACCATGACCGGAAAGGATTGACAGAATATCGTCACTTCCGACTTGTTTCTTCCCGATCGTAAATGAAGCTGACATAATGAAAAGCGCTTGAATAAAGCTGCACCTCAGAATTTAACGGCTGATTTTCTGTTTTAAGCATAATATAACACAAGAATATCAGCCGTGTTTCTCTCTTTGATTAAAAGGAGGAATGATATGTATTATGGGTACCTTTATGTCAAATTATCAAGCATCATCCCGCCTCGTACTATAAGGCTGGTGTATCAGTTGACGGAATATCGGATTCCGTAACGTCTGGAAAAGGAACATCGATATCTTTCAGGCTTGGCATTTCTGCCCGCACAACACCTATAGTGCTCATCAGTCTGCCCATCAGAGCCAACGTTTTTGCATTGGTTATCGTCAAATCGAAAAACCCGTTGTAATAGGCTCTCTGAGCCTGGTAATATTCATTTTCGGTATCAAGAAGATCAAGAAGCGTGCGTTTTCCGATATTGAATTGATCCCGGTATGCAACACGAACTTCGTCAAGATTTTTACGGTGCTGGTTCAGGTAAACGATCTGCTCGGCGATCATACGCCGGTCATTGCATGCGATGGCCACAGCCTGGCGGATATCGTTTGCCGCCTTGTCTTTCAGATCAATAGCCCTGAACATCTTTTCACGATACTGGTGTACAGCGGCCCTGTTGGAACCGCCGTTGAATATGTTGTATGTCAATGCAACTTCAGCCACACTCGCAGACTGTTGTCCCTCAACGCCGAGCATGTCCCATGAATGGTCATGCCATGCTTTCAGATCGATTCTTGGATATAATTTCGATTCCTGCACTTTCACGGAATGCCGGGCTGAATTTATATCAGACATGGTTGCAAGGAACCCTGAATTATGCTGGTAGGCGTTATTCAAAACATCCCTGGTCGCAGCTGGAATTCCGTCATCCGGCAGCAGAACCGCCTGCATATTCTCATCGGGAACCTCTCCTGTATAACGCTGATATCGGGCCTTGACATCGTTCAGATTACTTAATTCGGTAAGGTAGTTAGCTTGCGCAAGAGCAACACGAGCACTGATCTGCTGTAAATCCACACCTGCACCGACTCCCGCTTTGACCCGGCTGCTTACCTGACTGAAGATTTCCTTGTGATAATCCAGATTTCTTTTTGCGAGATTTACCATCTCACGATAACGGAGCACATCGACATACGCCCGGATACTTTCCAGACCGACATTTTCAACGGTATCCATAAATTCAAAATACCTTGCCTGTCCCGAATATTTAAGGCTGCAAACCTGATTGCAGGTAAAAAAACCATCGAAAAGCATCTGGTTTAAATCCAGTCTCACATCTTTTCTCCACATATTGGTAGAAGAGATTTTATCGCCTTGAAGCACTTCCCTTCCGATTCCAGCTGACAAGTCGATCTTCGGATAATACCCTCCCTTTGCAACCTGCTGTTCTTCATAAACATCACGAAATGCATGAAACCGGGCCTTGATCTCCGGGTTGTTGTTCACTGCTTTTTCCACGGCTTCTTTAACCGTTATCGCCTCCGCTTCAGAGCCGGATGCAAATCCTGCCGATAAAAGCATTAAACCTGAAACAGCAACTTTTACCGTAGTTTTTTTTAAGATTTTCATGGTCGTTGTGATATGAAGCTGTTAAAATAAATCCGACCTGATACGCTGACACTTGAATTTGGCTTAAAATTGCAGTGTATTTTGCAATTTGCCGTCACTTTCCGCTAACCGGTGAGAAGGATTATAACTTCAATCCGGATAAACACATCAGGCACCAGAACAAACAAACATATTTATTCGGATAATATACTTTAAATATACGCAATCAAAACACACTATTTCATTTTTGTAAAAATAAGTTCATTTCCCCTTCCTTTATATCGTAATTCACCACAGCATTCTATTCTGCCGATCTGCTGCGCAATTATAAAATACCACCGTAATTCACAACTAATAAACTACTTGGAGTGGATCAGAAAATTCAGCGCATATTCATTTCCAGTTGAGAACCTAATCCGGAGTTCCGCTCTATCCTCGATCGAACAGCTGACGTAAAAATCTTTTCGTCGGCGATCAGCTCCACGGAATGTTTCGCTCTTGTTATCCCCGTATACAGCAGTTCCCTTGTAAGGATTTCATGTTCAAAGGGTGGAAGCAGAAACAGCACCCGGTCGAATTCAGAACCCTGGCTCTTGTGGACGGTCATGGCAAAAGCCGTTTCATGCTGCGGAAGCCGTTCGGGAGGGATGTTCCGCACGCCGCCGTCCGGGGAAGGAAAGAACGCTCTTATCTCTCCTCCGTTCTCGGGATCCGGAAAAAAAATGCCCGTATCGCCATTGAAAAGCCGCATGGAATAGTCGTTGACCGTCACAAGAACCGGACGTCCCCGATAAAGGCTTCCGGCCGTTGCGATCAGTCCAGACCGGGCGAGAATCCTTTCGGTGATATGGTTGAGGCCCGAGACTCCGAACGGACCTTCGCGAAGAGCGCACAGTATCCTGAAGCGTTCGAACAGTTGCAGCGATTCGGCGGGAGAGCGGGCATCGAGATACTCCCGGTAACCTTCGACAACCCTGGCTGACAGGAACGATCCAAGTTCTGCAGGAACAGGCGGTGCAAGCCATGTAAATCCTGACAGTGCATTGTTTTTCAGCAGTTTCAACGCATCCTCATCTCTCCCGGCATTGACCGCCCGTGTGATTTCGGCAATGCCGCTTCCTTCGTGAAAACGGTAATTTTTTTCCAGTTGAACGATTGCACCGGATAACGGAGAACCTGTTCCCGCTTCCCCTGCCCTGCAGATATCCGAGAGTACAGCTCCCGCTTCGACAGAGGCGAGCTGGTCCCTGTCTCCGAGCAGAACAAGCCTCGCTTCAGGCCTGAGCGCGGTCACAAGGGCGGTCATGAGGGGCAGCGCCACCATGGACGCTTCATCGACGATAACGGTATCGAAGGGAAGCGGATTTTTCGATGAATGGCGGAAGCGGGAGAACCCGGCCACAGCGCCAAGAAGCCCGTGAATCGTTACGACAGTATCGGGAATGGCCACCCTGATCTCTTCCGGGCAGTCGAGGGTGCTTCTCAATCTCTGTATGGACACTTTCAGCCTTGCGGCAGCTTTTCCGGTCGGGGCCGCCAGGGCGATCCTCTTTCCCTCTCCCGGCTGTTCGAGCAGAAGCGCAAGCATGCGGACAACCGTCGAGGTCTTTCCGGTTCCCGGACCGCCCGAAATCACCGAGAAAAGCCGGTAAAGAGCAACTGCCGCAGCCTTTTTCTGGCGGTCATCCTCCATGTCGGCTTCACCGGGGAAAAGCCGCATCAGGGTTTCGCGCAAACTAGCTTCATCGATATCACCGGAGTATGACGCTGCTTTCCGGAGAAGCATTCCGGCGAGTTCCTGCTCATAATGCCAGTACCGGTAGAGATAAAGGCGACCGGCGGTATCGAGCACGAGCGGACGCTGGTCTCCGCCGGGAAAACTGACAACAGAGGTGCTCTTCAGAAGCTCCATCAGATCATCGAACCCTGGCAGCAGCAATTCCCTGTTGTCAGCAACGACGATCTTTCCGGCAATATCGGCAAGATTCAGGCAACTGCTCCCCTTCCCGACTGCGTTGCTCGCAAAGGAAACAACCAGACGGAAAAGATCGCCGGGTTCACCTCCGGTCAGGCTGCAGATAAATGCTGCAAAATGGCGGTCGATGGCACGTTCCTGATATTCCATGGTCATTCGAGGTCTATCAAGAGGTTTGTCAATGCTTCAATCAAAGCTTCGGATGGAAGATCGCGATAAAAACCTCTCTTCTCCCCGAGTTCTTTGTTCACACCCCGCAGGAATACATAGATCACTCCCCCGAAATGGGTGCCGTAGCGATAGTTTTTGACCCTTAGCGAAAGGTATCGGTTGAGCGCAACGGTATAAAGCAGGTATTGCAGGGGGTAGAGGTTCAGCTGCATTGCCTGCCTCATGGCTTCGGGCCCGTAATCTTCGGCGGTGTTGCCCAGATGGTTCGATTTCCAGTCGAGCAGGTGGTACCGCCCGTTCTGCTCGAAAACCATATCCATGAACCCCATGAGCATACCCTTCGTCGGAGTGAACTGGAGCATGGGAGCTAGCGAGGCAAGATCGATCCCGCCCGGGAGAATGCCCTGGCTCCGGAGAACTCCGGCGAGACGGGAGGAAGTGACAAACCGGAGAGGAAAGAAAAATTCCAGCTCGGTTATCCAGCTCTTCCTGCAAAGCTTGCCGAGCGTAAAGGCCCCTTCAGGTCCATCGAGCGGTGTTTCAAGAACATCATGAACCATCGCTGTGATATACGGCAGCCAATCTTCTTTATAATTATAACGTTCAAGCCCTTTTTCGACAAGATCACGGATCATCCCTTCCGAGGGAGAAGCAAAATCAAGTTCTTCAAAAATCCCGTGCATGAAAATTCCTGCCTGCGCCCCTTTTGGAAAGGTGAAGATGCTCTTTTCCTCACTGGAGGGAGCAACAGTGGTGAGTGGCGCTTCCTCCTCTCTCCGGGTCTCGTCACGGTCGGGAAGTTCAGTGCCCTTCGGTTCATGGCGGCTGAAGGAGGTGAAGCTCGACACCCGCCAGGTCGTATCGATGGTTCCGGCGAAGCTTTTCAGCTCAAGGTCATCATGCTGCAACTCCGTGCTCGTCCGGGAGAGGCCGGACATGCCGTCAACCGCTTCACGCGTCAGCATGCCGAAACCGATGGAACCTTCCGAACACCTGGCAAGCGACTCCAGCTGAGCGGCCATATTCAAGGCATTCAGTGTCCTCGATTCGGCAGCAAGCGCCAAAGCCTGGTTTTCAGCAGCCCTCGTCTCTTCAGATGCATGAAGCAGATAGGTGACCGGCGAGCTCTCCGCACGGGTTCTGCAGCTGAAGAGACAGCAGCGGTGCTTCGCCCTCGTAAGGGCCACATATAGCAGCCTGAGACTTTCGGCAAGAGACTCCTTAGCGGCAAGCGACATGTTACTTTGATAATCGGAGGAACCGAAATCCTTCACCAGCCGCCCCGCATCATCATGGAACATCAATACATCTCCTTTCCTGCTGCCGTTTCCCCAGAGAAACGGGCAGAACACGACAGGGTATTCCAGCCCCTTGCTGACATGGACCGTAACGATCTTCACGGCCGCATCGTCTGTCTCGAGACGGATCTGGTTCTCCTCCGCCTCGTCCGGGGACGCAATGCGTTCGCTGAACCATCCGAGAAGCCCCTCCATTCCCGTTCCATGCTCATGCTCCTCGCGGTGCAGGAGCTCGAAACAGTGCAGCAGGTTGGTCAGCCTCCGTTCTCCCGACGAATCGGGATAACCGAGCAGACGCCCGCGAACCCCCTCCCTCGCCATCAGTTCCCGGCACATGACCATACATCCCCGCTCACGCCAGAGGTCGTGATAGAAGTGGAACTGCCTGAGGCAGGCTATCCAGGATGCTTCATCGTCGTTGAACCCGGCGATATCGTTGCCCGATCTGCCGAGGATATCGGTCACCAGCGCAGCCCGCACCTTGGGCTCGTTTCCAGGATCGGCAAGGGCGGAAAGCAGTATCCGCACCTCTTCGGCCTCCCTCGACCCAAAAACGGTGCTGTTGCTCCGCATGACTCCGGCAATGCGCCGTGCATGAAGGGTATCGAGCATGAGAGCCGCCTGCCGGTGCGTGCGTACGATAACAGCGATATCGCCTGTGGCGCACAGCCTGCCTCCGGGTAGTTCCTCACCTTCCTGCAGAATGCGGGCAATTTCCCCGGCAACGGCCGCTGAAGTGAAGGCGTTGGCATCGTCAACGGTGAACATGCCGTTTTTTTCATGACTGGCATCCATGAACCGGAGCTGCAGTGGCTCGGTTTCGGTAAGGCATGATGTCGTGCCTTCCGGTTCCCGCTTCCCGGCGTCGAGAGGATGATAGGCGATCCCGTCGTAGACGAAAGGCCGCTTCTCATTGTCGAACAAGATGTTGAAGGCCTGAAGCAACATCGGAGAAGAACGCCAGTTATGTGTCAGGGTGAAGCGCTGCTCTTCGCCGACCTCGCGAGCCGCCCTCATGTATGCGAATATATCCGCACCACGGAAACTGTAGATTGCCTGCTTCGGATCGCCGATAAGAAAAAGCGGCAGACCTGAACCGGCATAGATGGTCCTGAATATCTCGTACTGCACCGGATCGGTATCCTGGAACTCGTCGATAAGCGCCGCGCAATAGCTGTTCCTGAGAATCCCGGCGAGCGCCCCACCGCCATTCTCCGGCTGGAGCGCATGGTAGAGGTCTTCAAGGAGGTCGTCGAAAAAGCGGATGTTCGCTGAACGCTTGCGCTGAGGCAGGCTCTTCCGGTAATGATGCACCAGCTCTGACTTGAGCGCGAGTATACGTTCCTCCACGGCATCGAGCAGCCGCTGGCAGGCGGCGAAAAACGGATGGGACGGCGCAACCCCCTTGCTTTTGGTGCCCTCCTGAATACCCCCGAGCGTGAGCTTGCCGAACCCGTCGAACAGGTCGTATGGATTGCCTCCATCAGCAAAGGCATCCATTCCGGCAAAGAGTTTACCGAGCAGGTCGGGCCTGTAATGTTTCGCTGAACGGCTCAACCCCTTGTTAGTGGCAATAAGATCCGTTATCGCCTCCCGCTGCTCCCTCCACATCGAGCAGTCCTCCCGGTAAGCTGCTTCACAACTGCTTTCAAGCGCTGCGATCTCTTCGCCGTTGAAATCGGGGATAACCCCGACCCCTGTCCCGGAATGGATTTCCCTTAGGAACGAGAGCAAGTTGTCGGGATTCAGGCGCTTGCGCAGGGCATAGCCCAGAAGCGGCGCTGACTCTCCGAAAAAGTGCATTCTCCAGAAATCGTCAACAATCTCCCGCACCCGATCCGTCTGGTCGGTCACCAGCTCGGTGTCATAAAGGGAGCCGCTCTCGAAGGCGTTATCCTGCAGCGCGCGAAGACAGAAGCCGTGTATCGTGAAGATTGATGCTGTATCGAATGCGCCGAGTGCACGCTCGAGAAGATCGCGCACCCTTTTCTTCCTGATCCCGGAAGCCTTTTCGTACAGCTCCTGAAGGAATGCGTCGCTGGTATTCCGGCCTTCCATCACCTCGAGTGCCTCGTGGATGCGGCTGCGGATCCTTCCGCGAAGCTCCTGCGTTGCGGCTTCGGTATAGGTCACCACCAGGATCTGTTCAGGCAGCAGCTCTTTTTCCAGCAGCAGGCGGAGATAGAGCGACGCAATCGCGTAGGTCTTCCCCGTACCGGCGCTCGCTTCGATCAGGTTGATGCTGGAGAGCTCGACCTCCGCGTGGTTGAGGGTTTTCATTCCGCCCAGTTTTCAATGTTCAATCCCGGAACCCGACTGAATTCCCTGCTGTTATTGGTGACCAGCACCGCATCCAGCGCCCTTGCATGAGCGGCGATCATGGTATCAAGCGGCCCGATCGGTTCCCCCCGCTGTTCGAGGTCCCGGCGTATTTCACCATAATGCCAGATCGCTGTCGCATCGAAAGGATAGAGTTCGAGCGGTGCGAAAAACATTTCAAGTGCCCGGCGGTTTCTTTCGGAACCGCTTTTCATGACCCCAAAAGCAAGCTCGACAGCAGTAATGCTTGAAATACCGATATCACCGATGTTCACCTGCCTGAACCTTTCCAGAACATGCTTCGGCCTTGCATTGATGATGTAGATGCAGATATTGGTATCGAGCAGATAGCTCACGGTGCGATCTCCTCCCTTTCCTGCTCTTCGGGCTGTTCCCTTTCCATGATAAATCCCGGTTCGAACTCCTGCAATGCCGCTTCAAGCATTGACCAGGATTTATCGATCGGCATCAGCAGTACCCCGCTGCCGAAATGCTTGATGATAACCTCCTTGCCTTTGAACCTGTACTCTTTCGGCAGACGGACCGCCTGGCTCCGGCCCGATGGAAAAATGCGTGCTGTATCCATACTTTCTCCAGCTTGAAATAATGATATCTACCAATGATAATTATCTTTTCAAAGGAAAGCAACAGTTTGATATCGATTCGTAAAACTTGTATTAAAATCAATTATCAAGTCCCTATGCTTATTCTGTCAAGCTGTCTTTTCCTGTCATTCTGAACGAAGTGAAAAATCCATAAAGGGTAATTTCAGGAAATGGATGCTTCACTTCATTACGTTCAGCATACAAACCGTGATTTAATGCCGATTTCCCTTTATCCTACGGCTACTGCCCTTCATTCATACATTACAGCATCGGCATCAGCAGCTCCATGGCAATGGAGCGGAACTCTTCATCGAATGGCTCACCCGAACCGAAACAGCGCTGTATGGCCGGATCGGATCCCTCACCCGGAAAGTTGTTGAACGTGTCGTCCCGCCACTGCTTTAGGGCGGCTTCGATGCTCTCTTTTTCGGCATAGGCCATCGAAGAGCGCGGGAAAAAGGGAAGGGGCATGGAAAGTCCCTGCCAGTAGCGGTTCAATAGATGCTCCAGATGCAGGGCGGCGTCAGCCGTCGGTGCGAAGCGTTTTTCATCGTCAGTCATGACGAGGCAGGTTTCCTTCGGGTATTTAGGATGGTTTACCGCGTTGAGCACAAGATGCTCGATCCAGGCCCTCATCCGGTCTTTCATCTTCATCTTCGCGCAGCGGTAGTGCAGCAGGCTTTGCGGCCAGACCTTCGCAAGCCGGCCGGTGAGACGGAACCCGCCGAGCTGCAGATCGACTTCGAGCGGATCGAGAGGCCCTGTACCGGCGATTTTTGCCTGCACGGTAGCGGCGAACTCCCGCACGTCATCGAGAACCTTCATAAAAACCAGCTCCCCGTGGCGGGCAGGCGGGAGAATTCCGCGGCTCCGGTAGAGCGGAAGCAGCTCCTGCGGTTCCCCGCCTCCAAGAACAAACTCGAGCAGCTCCTGCTTAATGCTGTACAATTCAAATCCCTCGACCCCGAAAGGCTCACGGTCCTCGAGCGGCTCCGCCGTGCCTTCGATCCGGATGCCGAGGCGCTGCTCGAGAAAAAAGGCCGCCGGGTTGTCGTAGAAACGCAGAAGCTGCTGCAGCGAAACGGTCTTCCACTCCTCGGGTGGATCGTCGAGAGGAGCGTTCATGAAGGGACGGGACGCATCTGCAGATGACTCTTTTTCAACAATCGCCCGGTAATTCTCGTCCGAATAGCTGAACAGCCTGGAGCCTTTTGCATAATAGGCCCGGTTGAAGGCCTGCAGGCGGTGAGGCACGACCAGATGCTGTTCGACAGTTTCTCCTTCAGGCACAGAGAAGCCGCGGCGGATGGCATCGAGCAGTTCGCTCACCAGCACCGAGGGAGGCAGTTCGCTGTTGTCCCTGATGCTCTGGCCGGTGTAGCTTATATAGAGCACGTCTCGTGCCGATAAGATCGATTCGAGGAAAAGATAGCGGTCTTCGTTGCGCAGCGAACGGTCGCCCCTGTGCGGTTCGCTTGCGATGAGGTCGAAGCCCGGAGCGCGGCTCTGGCGGGGAAAAGCGCTGTCGTTCATGCCGATCAGGGCAACAACACGGAAAGGAATGCTCCGCATGGGCAGCATGGCGCAGAAGGTGATCCCGCCTGTCATGAAGCCGAGCCCCTGCTCCTGCTTTTCAAGCCGGGCCCTGAGCCAGGAGATGAAGACCGCAGGCGCCACCTCCCCGGTAAATTCCGCTTTGGCAGCAGCATCGCCGAGCTGTTCGGCAAGCGCAGCAATCGACGCAAACTCCCGCTCGGAAGTATCGGAAGGGAGAATGAAGCCGTCGAGCAACGCCTGGAACCGGCTGCGCCAATCTTCAAGTGTGCAGGGACGTTCCATGCTTTCCATAAAGCGCTCGATTGCCGTGACGAAGTCGGCGAACCTGCCGAGGGTTTCGGCACTGGAACCGGTGAGATCGTCATAAGGCAGGACGCCGTTATATAAGATATTGTCGTCCGGCATTGCATAACCGAGCATCAGCCGGTCAAGCCCGGCTTTCCAGGAGTTCTCACGGTATGCTGGAAGGTTCCTCGCCGAACGGTCGTACTCGTCCATGCCCCAGCGGATGCCGGTTTTTTCGATCCAATCGCGGATGAGATCGAGTTCGTCGCTCCCGATTGAAAAGCGGCGGCTCACCGGCGGAGAGGCAAGCAGGTCGAAGAGTTCGGATGCGGCAAGGCGGCTGCCCGGCAGGGCGAGCAGTTTCAGCACGGCCGAAGCAATCTCCCCCTCGTGCATCGTCTTGCGGTCGGCAATGGCGTACGGCAGGTGAACGCCATTTCCTCCGGCTCCGAATACGGCGGAAATGTAGGGCGAATAGATTTCTATATCCGGGGTCATCACCAAGATATCGCGCGGGGAGAGGTCGGGGTTTTCCTCGAATATGGCGAGGATGTTGTCGTAGAGCACTTCCACTTCGCGGAGCGGGCTGTGGCAGGAGTGGATACGGATCGAGCGGTCTCCGGCGTCAAGCGGGCGCACCTCACCATCCTCGCCGGTACCAGAAAGGTTCAGGATATCGGACTGCAGGGCATGGAGCAGGCACTCATCTCCCGGATCCTCATAGTGCTCTTCCTGCTGCAGGGCACTGTCGCTCATGTCGATGATCATGTCGGAAAAATCCCGCCCGATCCTGCCGAGCGATGCGAGCAGCGGATTTCCTTCGGTGCGCAGGGCGCGCTCCTCCTCGGGCAGCCTGGCTATCGCCTTTCTGGAAATAATATCGCCCCAGTATTCCCGGGTCGGGCTGAGGAGAAAGAGGTTCACCTCCCTCACCCCGGCAACCGCCGAGAGCATGTCGAGATGGAACTTCGGTAGGCAGGAGATGCCGAAAAGTGTGATCCTCTCGGGAAACTTCTCCACTCCCGGCGATGTCGGGCCGAGCTCACGGCAGAAGCGTTCCTTCAGCTTCCCCCGGTGCATATCCTCCCCTTCCGCAAGTTTTCGCCACAGGATCGGCTGCCACTCCTCGCCGGATGGCCCCGTCTCCCCTGCCTCCCAACGGGAAAGTATCTCCGGTCGATAGAGGGTGTACTGGTCGAAGGTATCGGCAATTTTTTCCGACAGTTGGAAAAGCTTCAGGCCATCCGTATCGTCGGCCAGATACCGGCGCAGCGTGCCGAACAGCTCGCTCTGGAGCATCTCCGGCAGCAGCCGCATGATCCTCCAGCTCATCACATCGGGCTTGAAAAGAGAGGTGTCGGGCTTTTCGGAAAAAAGCATTTCAAAAAGCTCCTTCACCATCGCGTTCGGGAAGGGATAGTGCCCGTTCGCCCACACCCCGTAACGCTTCGCAAGCTCCATGGAGATCCACCGCTGCATCCCCCGGCTCTGCACCACGATCACCTCCCGGTCGAACACCGACGCCAGCGGCTTTTTCAGCGCTTTGGCGAGCGTATCGACCAGCGCTTCCATCCGATTGCTGGTGTAGAGGTTAAGCGGCATGGAACATGACAAGATTGAGTTCAGCTATTGTATAAATTTACTTATTACTTATGCGATAAAAAGCAGCAACTATCTTTTGGAACAAACTTCGTCTTATTGTCATTCTGAACAGAGTGAAGAATCCGGAAGTTGTTTTTATGTAAGAAAATGGACTCTTCATTCCGCTACGCACCATTGCGGAATGACAAACCTCAATTCGAAATTGATTTGTGATTTATTGTTCCCGGAGCAATACTATCGACACGAATTCTGGCGTGCCTTCCGAATTTTTAACAATTAAAAAGTTTTCTCCTGCACACGATTGCTGCTGTTGAAACCCTGTTCTCAGTCTTCTGTCTCCGGTCCTTTCGATATAAATTATAAATAGATTGACAAGTTTTCAGTTATTTCGAGGCTATTCCTTTCTCTGCGCAACGAATCCTATTTAGCGGGGAATAGAAAGATTTGCGTATTATTATTACTTGTATGCATTATGAAGACAACTCCAGCGGCAACGGCAATGGGAAGAACTGTTCCAGCTCGGAGACCGGCTTACCGCGGAAAAACAGTTGACGGTCTGGGATGTCGAAGATGAAATCAGTGCTATCCGCCAGAAAAATGGCAGCTCATGAGAGTGGTTTGTGATAAGAATGTGCTCATATCAGGCAAACTGTTCGGCGGTAAACCAAGGGATGTTTTGCTGTTCTGCTCTACCGGAAAATTGACAAACTTCACCTCGCTGGAACTTCTGAAAGAAATCGAACAGGTTCTTCTCAGACCCAAATTCGGCTTGACCGAAGAGCAGGTTTACGGAATTATCCGATTGTTCCGTGAGACCTTTTCAGTTGTGAGGCTGGAAAGCCGAATTTCCTTTATTACCGCCGACCCGGATGACAACAGAATCCTTGAAACCGCCAGCGCTGCCCAGGAAAAGGCCATTATCTGCGGTGATGCACATCTGCTTTATCTCGCCGAATGGAATGGCATTCCGGTCTTCAATCCCGACAACTTTCCCGGGAAATACTTTCCAGCCTGATGGCCTGTCAATTCTCTTGATTCAGCATTGGATTGACAACTCTTGAACAGTCGAAAACCATCACACAATGCGGGATAATTTGTGTTTCTTAAAAACAGGGAAAATTGATCCTCCCGTTCGGGCGAGGAACGAGCGTTCATGAACTTTTGGTCAGGTGTTCCTCGCACGATCAACCCGCTCAATCAACTCTTTAATGAGAGGGTTCCTGGTAAAAGTAAACATGCGCATCGGAGGATTAAAAACAAGCTCCTTACCAAGCGGGCCTTCATGTCTTACATTTACCGTAATACGCTCGGGAGAATTCATTGGAGCGCAATCGATATTTACGATATCTCTGAGCTTTACGTGCTGCTCGGTGCCGCCTTTTCTGAAAAGTAATTCATCACCCAGATCATACACCTCATCAACTAAATCCCACACCAGCCTCTTGAATAAAAAATAACCAAATACAGTCAAGAAAATCGGGATGATATAGAACATGACTGAATTACATCCTGCCCCTGATTCAAGCGATGTGACAAAAAAAAACGCCAGGAACCCAAACCAGAGGAATGGAAAAACCTTCTTGAAATAAACGTTTGAACCGGAAATTTTCTTCATTTTCTTCACACCTCATATTGATTGTATGTGATGCTTTGCAGATGCTCTTCAGCATATCGTATAGCAGATAACGCTAAAATACAAGATTCATTAACGCTGAGCAACCTCCCACTCCGGAGTTTGTTCTCAGAGCATTTCGATAGAATATTCCGCTATCCCATCTTCCCCCCACAGCCTGATGGCCAGAAACTCTGCTTTTTGCTGTGCTGCTTCCCCGATCACCCGAGATCTTATTTGAAATCTGTCGAGATTTTGGCGATTTCTGATCCAACCAAGTTGACTTGGTCTCGAAGATCTCCTACCAGGGAAATCACTCGCCGGGCGAGATCATCCGGAATTCCAGGTTTGCTTCTCAAAGAGTTGATAAGATCATCAGCCCACCGATTACCTGTCTGATATGTTGCTTTCATTTCTTGGAACCTTTTGGAAACCTCTTCAATGTTTCCAAGACCTATACCGATATTCGGATCTAAGTAACACACAAAATTTACGAATATTGTAGTATAATTGAATGCAGCAATCATGAAATCCATGATCTGTGATATCTTTTCCAATCTCTGAACATATTCCTTCGTTGAACAAGTAGTTTTAAAATAATTAATTAACTCTCCTGTTTCTCGGGAAAACCTTGAAAGTTCTCCCTGCCCAACCTGAATCCTTCTTAGCATCGGCTGGGTGTGAAATGCAAACGATTGAAGCGCTGCTACACGATGGTCAACAGGAAGCAAGTTCAATAGCTGTTCCATGTCTCGGTGAAAATCCGGATCAGGCCTGATCTGAATCGCATTTAGAGAAGCAAGCTCACCAATATTTGCAGGCAAGTCCTTTTTATGCGGCATACGTGCCTTTCCGAGCAAGACCGGAATTATTAAAAGCCCCGACTGTAGGGCTGTTTCTATTTCCTTACATACGTCATCATCGGAATTGAACAAACGGGAATGGCCGTGCTCATCAAGAATATTGAGCCAAGACTCACCAATCACCACGAGCATTACATGGCATTGGCCAAGGACCTTTTTTATGTAGGTGCGATAATCTATACCGGGCGCAATCGCGTCCAGATCCCTGAACACGCCTTGAATTTCATACCGCGTTTTAAGGACATCGTAGATGCGGCCTGTGATATATGCACTATCATCTCTACGATAGCAAATGAAGATTTGTTGCATAAGAACTGGCCCTGTTTAAGGGTTAAGGTACGTAATTATTTTGTATAAGAGGGAGCCGATGCGTAAACATTTTTCTGTCCTTGTTGTCAAGAACAATTAAACATCTCTCGATTCCACGGATGATCACGTGATTCAGAGTTCCTGGTACATCAAGCCTCGCCCCCCTTGGAATAGCTTTTTCATCGACAGATTATCTATTCGGCACCAGATCATTTATACGCCATATATACGCTTTTACTGAAAACGAACAATATCATCCACTATCCTTTCTATCCCTACGCTATTGCTGCTATTGAAAAACGTCCCGGTGTTCCGATCGTTTTGCAGGCTATGACTTAGTCAGTATCATATTGACGCATGCAATAGTAGCACCCGTTATATCCGGCTTCAAGCGCTTGATTCACATTGAAAAAATATCTTTTGTGCTTTGCGCTCATTGACTGTGCCCAATAACAGGATTGCATATGCAACTCTTTTGATTTTTCATTACCCACATAGAACGATTTGGTGAAAATACCGGCACCCAATCCGCTCGCCAGACCGACCTCTCCCATATGAAGGTAAATGGAACAAGAGAGCACCAGAGGAGCATATCCCTGAACACGAAGACTGATATCCATACGGTTGGGAATGTTCTCGTCAATAGTTCCCGTTCCAGAAAAACCGTGCTCACCACTGAGGTTCGCAAAATATTCACCGCCCTGCGGCGTTTCATTCACCTTTACCTGGATCAATTGGGGAATGGTCATAAACGTATGACAAGGCAGTATGAGATACTGGCCATTCCATTTTTCTATGTTGAATTCTCCCGGCGTATAGCCAATTTCCTTACCTGTCCGGTAAAGAATCACACCATATTTTACCCCGTTGCTTGTGGTTTCCCCAACGGCAAGTTCCGCCTCAAACTCTTGAATACCTCCGATTGGATGAGGAAACATTTGAATCTTGAACTCTTGTCCCTTGCATGCGATATCCGAACCGGCAGGATAAGGCGGTCCTTCAGGATTGTCAAAATCAATCCATAGATGCGCATATGATTTACACGGATCTTCATATGTCGGCCCCGAAAATGCCGATGGTGTAAAATAGATGTCTTTTGCGGCTTTGATGTATCCGGTCACCATATGCGCAATTCCCTGTCCGTCATAATAGGAACCCAGGCGGCAAACAGTACCGGTATCCTGTCCTCGTGCGCGGGTATGCCGGATCACCAGGTCTCCCAACGAGCCATTGATGTCCATTTTCCAGCGTCCAAGCCACATAGCCTCATACAGATGATCCCATTGATCAGAAGGCTCTGGCTTTTCAGAAGCATGAACGACCGGATATTCACCCCAATTGTTGTATAGTGGATCCCTGACCTTGGTAATGATAAACGCCGAACCGCATTTTTCCTGAATAAACTGATAAGGTATCCATAAATACGGAAGACTCCCTGTACCCCAAGAATTTTTGAAAAGTATCAACTGGAGCGTTGTATCAAAAGCAACGGCTATCATAGAGTGCCCGCTTTCTAACAGTTCCCAAGCCTTTTTATTGTCATTCCAATGATAATCCTCATTCGTTCCGTATTTGCCGATTACATTGCCGTTGGTATCTTTTTTATCCTTTAAATTCTGATCCGGATAAATGGCCACCGGCACAGTGCCAATCATCTGAACAGGTTGACCATTGGTGTATGTACCAGGAACAGCTCCTTCACCCCAGTCCAATTTACCCAAACCCATTCCAACAACAACCTCATTATTACCGTAGATACACGATTCCAGTATCGCAGGATCGTTCGAGGTAACGAATTCGATTTCCTCGGCTCCGTAACAGGCGTTCTTTCTGGCTACGAGGGGTATATGCCTGAAATCGTAGTAATAATTATCCACGGCCTGCTGGGTATATGGAGCAAGGACATTCCATGGTGTTGGCGAACCGGGAGGATTCAGACTTATGAGTCCTGCATCGGCTGCAATTTGATCGAGATCAGCATCCGAATGTGTTATTCCGAATACTGGAGGGTCGTTCGCATGTTCAACTCCAAAATACGGACAAAACCGCATCTCCGGCAGCAACAGTTTCTCTTCCATCATAAGGATTGCCCCATCTGTCATACCGCTGTCGAGGGGTGGATTGGGATTCTCTGGATGGTAAAGGAAATCGGTGCAAATATTTTCATGGAGAAGAGACGGATCACAGGTTGGCTGCGTTGAAAAAACAACATTGATAAAATATTCCGCTGAAAGATCGACAGCCAGATTGTATTCTCGCCTATAACGTGCCTCTATCGCCCCAAGAAAAGAAAAAGTGGCACAAGAACCTCTGCCGTCTTGATCCTTAACTGGTGATTGCCACTGTTCAAGGGAATAATTGGTAACATTGGAAGGAACGGCGTAGAGGGTTACCGAATAAGCCTTCATTCGCTCTTTCCGCTTTTGTGTTAGCGGAATATTGAGCATCCGATCACTTAAGGGAAATCTGCCAACAATATGATGCATTGTTTTTTCCTGCTTTTTGATGGATGATTTTCGCTTATTTGTTTCGTGTCTTTTGCGCATGATCTTATTCCTCCCGCGTATTAATTTTTAGTAATACAATCTAAGCTGAGTCTATCGACTACGACAGGCGTTAAGATTTTGAATAATCTCTTTTGTTATTCTTTCAAGCCAGAAAAGTCACACTTTTAAAGACCATCATAAAAAAGAAAAACCTTTTATTCTTGTATTTTATCAATCAATCCATGGCTTGATGATTTCTGCTCGATGAAAAAGTCTTACTTCTGGTAATAAAGTTTCAATTCTGCCATTGCCTTGCGGGTAAATTCATCGATATCCGAACCAGAAATCATGCCGGATCTTGCGGGACGTTGTTCAATAAGAGAAGCTACTTTTTTCCATCCCCCACCCTCTTAATTGATCTTGAGCCTGAAATGAAATCAAAACTCTTTGCAAGCTAAAGAAAATACCCTCGTGATATGAACCAGAGTTATCCCGAAGCTGGTCGGCGGCATCCCATAGCCGTTTTTCAAGAACAAAATTGGCAGAATCCTTTTCGGCAGGTGCAATCCAGTGCATGGTTTCTCTATTCAAGTTGCTTTGCCGGGGGGGTATTTTTCGCAAGACTCAGGTACGTTGTTCTCTGGAAAGACAAATCCCCCGGTCCCGGTTACCTGAAGCAATCTTCAGGGCCAGATAACGAAATAATATGGTGTTACCTGAAGTTACGCATTCCTGAAGAAAATCTTCCAACACAATACCATCATACAAATCACGATTATCGGACTTATTGTGCAATAATGTAATTTGTACGTATAATATCGGATATTCTAACTCTGACGTATCAATGGGATTAATCCGGTTTTGCGCAGGATGTCATTCTGAGTTCCCTGTATCCAGCCACTACCGCTATTTCGCCCCTGCAGGGGCTTTTTTTAGCTCATTCCTTAGTCCTCAGCACTCAGAACCGGTTACCAATCTTCCGCCCCTGCCGGAGCTTTTTTATCTCAGTCCTTAGTCCTCAGCACTTAGAACCGGTTCTCTCCCCTTCGGGGTTTACCCAATACCCATTCCCTGCGAACGTTGAACTGTTTTTGCTGGTTTGTTCAATGAGCAGGATATTTAAGACTTAATTGATCCGGTTTTAAAAAGGTAGTTCATGGTTAAAAAAGTGTTGACGAACAAGGTATGGACCGTGTCCATCCTTTTCACCATATCGCTGGTGCTTTACGGTATCGACTTGATCCTGTTCGGCAACCTGAGGGAAATATCGAACAGCTTTCTCGGCAATCTCGCCTTTCTGCCCATCTACATCATTGTCGTCACGCTGCTTTTCGAACGGGTGCTGAGGGAACGGGAGCGCCAGTCCCTCATGAGAAAGCTGAACATGGTTATCGGCGTCTTTTTCAGTGAATTCGGCAACCGCCTGCTGAAAAAACTGTCGGCTCATGTGGTTGGAAAAGAAGAGCTTAAAAGCCGTCTGCATATAACCGTATCATGGAAAGAACATGATTTTGCAGCGGCGCTCGAGTATCTGCGCCAAAGCAACCAGAAGATCAGCATCGACAGCGCCGCCCTCCCCTGCCTGAAGCAGTTCATGACCGAAAAGCGAATCTTTCTCCTTAGCCTTCTCGAAAACCAGAACCTGCTGGAACATGAAAACTTCACCGATCTTCTCTGGGCGGCGTTCCATATCACGGAAGAGCTCCAGGCCAGGGGAACATTCGATCATTTACCTGCAAGCGACCTGGAGCATATCAACAGCGACATAAGGCGGGTTTTCGGCCATCTGATCCGGGAATGGGTGCTCTACATGAAGCATCTCAAGGAAGACTACCCCTATCTTTTCTCGCTCGCGGTGCGTCTGAATCCGATGATCGATTCACCCGATCCGGTGGTTTATTAGTTTTGGGTACTGGGCGGTGGGTACTGGGTACTGGGAGGTGAGGAGTGGGATGTTTTGAGCCCCACAGGGGCGGCATGTTGGTAGCCAGGGATGCCAATCTCTGGATATATAATAAAATTATATCTGGGTTCAGCCCCCATAGGGGCGGCATGTTGGGACTATCTTTCTCTTTCTCCAATCCCCACCTCCCATTACCCATTACCCAGTACCCAAATTCCCGTCACTTCATAAAGACCATAACGAGCAGGTAAAGCAGGGTAACAAGAATGATGAGAAACTTCAGGGAGGCCGATATCGAGGTAAGTATGGCAATGTTCGGCTCGAAAGTGCCTTTGAGCATCCTGAGGAGCATGAGGTTTTCGAAGGCATCGAACGGGGCGCATAGCAAAACGGCCCATGAAAGCACATTCGCGAAAATCAAAGCCGTACCGTTTTCGTCGCCGGATATCATCGTACATGCAAGGCTCAGTACTGCGGGATAAATAAAAAGGAACGCAAAATCCAGTTGCGTCTGCTGAACAGCCCTTTCGATCACCCCCCTCTTCTTCCAGGCTTTCACGATCGACTCCGCGCGTTGCGTGCTCCAGGAAATCTCAAGGTTCATGATGCCGAGAGGAATACCCTCTTCCTTTGACGCCAACCCGTTACCGACCATTGAAAGGATTTTAGCCATCGCCAGCGCCGCAACAGCGAGTCCGAGCAACAGGCTTCCCTGCAGTTCCGCAGGCAGCCATGTAAAAGGATTTGTTATCATAACTCTGTTTAATCTTCTCGCATATCGCCTTCTCACCTGACATTCCGGCTATTCGGCAAGAAGCATATAATTTGGAACAGGAGCATGTGCCCATTTTTCCTTTTACTCAGCATATCATCCTTTCAGTTACCTCCGTCCGTCTAACCATATCTGCATCCTTCAGAGTCAAACACAAAACACCCAAAATAAAACGTTTTTATAAAGCTGCTGGCGCTCCCTGGATTTTATATCAACTCATTATACATTACTCGTTTCTCATCCCTTCCCGGCCCCGAGGAACGGATAGTCCGTATATCCTTCAGGTCCGGGCGCATAGAAAGAAGACATGTCGGGCTCATTCAGGGGCGCACCGGTTTTCCAGCGCTCAACAAGGTCCGGATTTGCAAGGAACGGACGCCCGACCGCAATCAGGTCACACTTTCCTTCGGCAAGATCCCTTTCCGCCCTTTCCGCATCATAACCGCCCGAAAGGATCAGAACACCCCTGAAAGCTCTGCGAAACGTTTCTTTCATGGATGCTGGCACAACCGGAGCGCCCATCGACGAATGGTCAACAAGATGCACGTATGCAGGCCCTGCGGAATCGAGCTTTGCCGCAAGCCATCCATATTCCTCCTCCATCGCATCATAGAGGGGCATGCCGTTGAAAACGCCGAACGGAGAAAGCCTGATGCCTACCCTTTCCCGACCGATCTCCCTGATAGTGGCTTCAAGCACCTCGAGCACGAAACGGGCACGATTTTCGATCGAACCGCCATACCGGTCGGTTCGCACGTTCGTATTCGGACGGATGAACTGTTCGAGCAGGTAACCGTTCGCTGCATGCAGTTCGATACCGTCGAACCCGGCAGCGATCGCATTGGATGCGGCTTTTGCAAACTCCGCGATCGTTGCATCGATATCACCTGGAGTCATGGTTTCAGGAACCGGGTGAGGCTTCAGGCCTTCAGCATCGGTATAGATCTCTCCGGCAGCCTGGATGGCTGAAGGAGCAAGTACGTGTGCACCCGCAGGAAGGTTCAGGGAATGTGCTATCCTGCCGCAATGCATGAGCTGCATGAATATTTTTGCTCCCTTGCGGTGAACAGCTTCAGTGACAGGCTGCCACGCAATGACCTGTGCCAGTGAAAAAATGCCGGGTATGCGCGGATAACCGAGACCATTCGGTGAAGGCGATGTTCCTTCGGTGACGATAAGCCCTGCTGTGGCCCTCTGGGCATAATACTCGGCCATCAAGGCATTGGGAAGGTTGTCAACCGTAGCCCTGCTGCGGGTCATCGGAGCCATCACCAGATGGTTCCGGAGGTCAATCGGGCCTAATTTGGCTGGAGAAAAGAGTATCGACATGGCTGAATCATTGTTGGAACGTTTGCATCACCATCGCATGAACCGGTAACTGTCATATCAGTAATGAATAGTTGACTGTCATGCATCTTGTATTGTCAACAATTCAAGCCCGTCAATGGTTCATGAAGAGGCAATGCGCAGTGCGTCTGCAGGTGTTTTATTATCGGACTGATCGATCATATCGGTCACATCAGTGATATTGGTCGTCCCTGATTCTCAGAACCTTGCCTCCCTGGGGGCCAAGGTTGTCAGTTTCCTCGACAAGCCCTTCGCGCACGAGTCCGGCGATGATTTCCGTGAGGCCCCACGGGCAGGATCCGTATTTTTCTTCAGCTTCATCGAGGGTCATGTACTCAGCAGCTACGAGCTCTTTCAGCAGCCTGCCGCGGTACCACCGCTTCGATCCCTGAAATTTCGACTGTTTCGTGAGCGGGCGGATTCCGGTCCTTCTGCTGGTGAGGTACTGAGCTCCGTAATCCATGAGCGCATTGTGCCAGTCGCGGCTTCGCCCTTCGGGAAGAAGTATTTCCGCAAGACTCTGGATATCAGCTTTTGGTGTCTCTTCGGGAAGGCAAAATTCATGAATGAGAATGCGCCTGACATTGGTATCGACCGCCGCAACGCCAAGGTTGTCGGCAAACACCGGAATTGAGCGGCAGGTGTACTCCCCTATTCCTGGCAGGGTGATAAGTTCCAGGGGAGACGCAGGCACAATACCGTCGTAACGCTCGACGATCATTTTCGCGCAGGCCTGAAGTCGCTGCCCGCGCGAGTTGTAACCGAGCCCGCTCCAGAGCGTGAGCACCTCTCTCTGCGACGCCATGGCAAGAGACCATGTATCGGGAAACCGCTCCATCCAGGCTTTGAATTTCTCCCTCACCCTTTCAGCCTGCGTCTGCTGCAGCATGATTTCGCTCACCATGACCGCATACCGGTCTGTGGTTTCCCTCCACGGAAAAGAACGGCGGTTATCACGATAAAAATCGAAAACCTTCTCCCTGAATATCGCTACGGCCTCTTCCGACAGTTTTTCCTTAATCATTGTCCTGGTCATAAAGCTGTCGATGCGGTTTGATTGACGAAAACCGTGGTCAAACGAAATCCCCGATGATGGGAGGATAGCACGTTTCATGCTACCGGAAAAATACCTTTTGTTGATTTCCCGGAACTGCCGAAGAAAAAGTATCGGCAATAATCATGTACTTCCTGCCAACAATCGTCGCCATGCTGCGGGATCATCGACAGAAACTTCAGGTTTTCATCCTTAACCTGCTTGCTGGATGGACATTTGTGGGGTGGATTGTCGCCATAGTGTGGGCATGCGAGAAAAAGCCAGTCCAGAATCAGACGGCCATGCTTCAGGAAATCAATGAGTGAGGATAAAACGAAAAACCCGGCAAATACAGCCTTGCCGGGTTTTCGCGTCTTTTCTTTACTTTGCGCTTTCGACCTTGCGTTCCTTGACTTTCAAGGCTGCCTTGCCGGTACGCTTGCGGAGGTAGAAAAGCTTTGCCCTTCTTGCCTTGCCGTGCTTCAGTACCGTAACGCTCTCGATGTTCGGTGAGTTGACTGGAATGATCCTCTCAACACCGACGCCATGAGAAATCTTGCGGACCGTGATGGTCTTCGAGCCGCCTTCGCCCCTGTCGCTGATCACGATGCCTTCGAAAGCCTGAAGTCTCTCCTTCTCGCCTTCGATAACCTTCAACTGTATCCTGAGCGTATCGCCCGGATTGATCTCCGGAAAATCAACCTTAGACTGGGTAGCTTCTACCAACTGAATTAATTTATCCATGTTACTCGACTATTTACGTTATTTTTTCCTCAATTCGTCAAAACACTCCTGACCAAGAAGATCCGGTCTTCTCTCCCTTGTCCTCTCGATGGCATTTTCATGCCGCCACTGCTCTATTTTCCTGTGGTGACCTGATAAAAGCACGTCGGGCACCTTCATTCCCCTGAATTCGGCCGGCCGTGTATAATATGCACAATCCAGCAGATTTTCCTGGAACGAATCGCTCAGGGCAGATTCGCTGTCACCAAGCACACCGGGAATCAGCCTTACCATCGCATCCATCAGGAACAACGCGGGAATTTCGCCTCCGGATACCACAACGTCGCCGATGGAAATCTCCATGGTAACGAGAGTCTCACGGATCCTCTGGTCGATCCCCTTGTAATGACCGCACAGCATGATCAGGTTCCTCATCCTCGAAAGCCTGTTTGCCATCGGCTGGTCCAACCGCTTTCCGTCAGGGGAGAGAAAAATTACCTCGTCATATTCCCGTTCCGCTCTCAGAGCTTCGATACAGGCGAATACAGGTTCCGGACGGAAAACCATGCCTGCTCCCCCGCCGAACGGCTCGTCATCGACCTGCTTGTACTTCCCCAACCCGTAATCGTGAAGGTTGTGGACATGTATATCCGCAAATCCTTTTTTCCGGGCAATTCCGAGCAGGCCTTTTTCAAGCGCAGAATCGAAAAAATCCGGAATAACGGTTATCACGTCAAACCTTACCATAGCAATGGGCATCTACAAAAATTCATCCAGTCGCGATATGACCATATACCTGCCGGTCACGCTGCACTCGTCGATAAACTCCTCCAGCGCCGGAACAAGAACCTTTTTTTTACCGGCCTGCACTTCATAGACGTCATGGGCAGGCATGTCTATGACATCGGTGACAATTCCGGCTTCAGAACGGTTGCGGTCAAGCACCTTCATTCCCACAAGCTCGTGTATATAAGCCCGCCCTTCGGGCTGCGGCACAAGTTCAGTCTCTTCAATGAACAATTTCATTCCGGCAAGTCCGGCCGCTTTTTCAGGGGTATCGATCCCCTTGAACATCAGCCAGGCAAAACCACCGGAAACTACAGCTTTCTTTACCTGCAGGCGAACGACATATTCCACCGTTCTTCCTGCAAAATACTCTTTACGAGAAAGGAAGGCTTCAGGGAAATCGGTAGCGATTTCGACTTTAACCTCACCCTGCAAACCTCTCGGTTTAAGGATGACCCCCGTTACGTAAAGTTCCAATCCTCAGGAAAGGCTAAAGAGTTAACCCTCTGCGCCGGTTTCTTTCGATTCCGCGGCTTTCTTTGCCTGACGGCGGCGAGACTTCAGGGTGAGGCGCTTTTTGCGCTTCTCAGCCTGGCGCTCCTGCCACTTTTCCATTTCGGCAGAGACTTCGGCTTCGCTGCGGCCAAGGTTTTTCAGCCTCAGTTCGTAGAGCAGCCCGGTTGTCTGGATAAGGCTGCGCACGGTAGCTGTCGGCTGTGCACCGGCCTGCATCCAGTAGGTGACACGCTCTCTGTTGATGGTTACGGAATGCGGCTTTGCCGTCGGCTGGTAATGGCCTACAACTTCAAGAAACTTACCATCCCTCGGTGCGCGGGAATCCGCAGCAACTATCTGGTATACCGGCAATTTTTTTCTTCCTGCCCTTTTCAGTCTGATCTTAACCAATGCTAAAAATAGTTTAGTTGTTGTTATCTGAAATCTATCGTTTTAAAAACTTGTCAAGCGCAAGGTTCTGCGACGTAATCTTTCTTCCCGACTGCGACATTTTCGAGACCGAACGCATCATTTTTTTCATTTCGCCGAACTGCTTGAGAAGCAGATTGACCTCCTGAACCTTCGTGCCGCTTCCATTTGCGATACGCAGACGGCGGCTTCCGTTGATGATCTCAGGAGTTGCTTTCTCCTGTTTGGTCATGGAGTTGATCATTGCCTCGATTGGTTTGAAATCGAGGTTTTCGAGATCCTGTTTCGGCACCATCTTGTTGAGGCCGGGAACCATCTCGATCAATCCCTGGATGGAACCCATCTTCTTGAGCTGCTGCAGCTGATCGAAAAAGTCGTTCAGGTCGAACTCGTTTTTCATCATCTTCTTCTGCATCTCGAGGGTCTTCTCGAGATCAAGGCTTTCCTGGGCTTTTTCGACGAAACTGATAATATCGCCCATACCGAGGATCCTCTGGGCCATACGGTCGGGATAGAAAATATCGAGGTCGTCAACCTTCTCGCCGACGCTCATAAACTTGATCGGCTTTTCAACAACCTGGCGGATGGAGAGAGCGGCGCCGCCTCTTGCATCGCCATCGAGCTTTGTAAGGACAACGCCGTCGAAATCGAGGCGGTCGTTGAATACCTTTGCGGTGTTCACCGCTTCCTGGCCCATCATGGAATCGACAACGAAAAGCAGCTCGTCGGGTTTGAGCGAGTGTTTCAATGCTTCGGCCTCGGCCATCATCTGCTCGTCGATCTGAAGGCGACCGGCGGTATCGACGATGACGACATCGTGAGCAGCGGCGCGTGCAGATTCCAGACCCTGAAGTGCGGCTTTCATGGCATCCTGCTCCGTTATCGAGAAGACCGGAACTTCGACCTGTTCGCCGAGCACCTTGAGCTGGTCAACTGCCGCAGGACGATAGACGTCAGCTGCGACAAGCATGGGATTCTTGCCGTTTTTCTTCAGGCGCTTTGCAAGTTTGGCGCAGAAGGTGGTTTTACCGGAACCCTGGAGACCGGCAACCATGATAACCGCCGGAAGTTTTTTCGGAGTGAGATTCAGTGGTTTCTGCTCACCGCCCATAAGTTCGGTAAGGTCGTCATAGACAATCTTGACGATCATCTGTGCCGGCGAGACGCTCTTGATCACCTCTTCGCCAAGTGATTTCTCGCGGATATCTTCTATAAGGTTCTTGGCCACCTTGTAGTTGACATCGGCAGCAAGAAGCGCTCTCTTGATATCGCGCATGGCGATACCAATATTGATTTCGTTTATCGTGGCCTGACCTGCAAGTTTCTTAAAGGTGGCCTCAAGTTTATCGCTTAGACTTTCAAACATCGGCTTTCGCTTTTTTCGTATAAAGCTTAAAAATGCTTAGCTTTAATTATAATAAAAAAACACCAAAAATACAATTATACATTCATATCTTCCTTGTCTGACGGGGGTATTTACATATTTATCCTGATATTTGAAAAAAACTTATAACACATCTTTCATGCCTGCAGGGACCATAGATTCCCTCCTGAATTCCATCAGGAACAAACGGATTGCCGTAATCGGCGATGTCATGCTCGACAAGTATATCTTCGGCCATGTTTCGCGTATCTCTCCGGAATACCCGGTGCCTGTGGTGGACGTGAACCGCGAGGACTACCGCCTCGGCGGCGCGGCCAACGTCGCACTCAATACACTCTCTCTCGGAGCTGATACCCTTCTGATCGGCGTTGCCGGTGAAGACGGCGACAGGGAGATTCTCCTCGATCTCTTCAGAAAACATGGACTGCCGGCTGAAGGCATTATATCCGATCCTTCCCGGCCGACTACATGCAAAACAAGAATCCTTTCACAGAACCACCATATTGTCAGGGTCGATTTCGAAAAACGGCATGAAATCGATAATAACATCGAAGAGCTGGTTTTCGGATCTTTCCTTTCTGCGCTTTCCTCCCTCGATGCTGTCGTGCTCGAAGATTACAACAAAGGACTGCTCAGCAGAAAGCTCATTGAACGGATCATTGCAACGGCCAGAGATAAAGGCATTCCGGTGCTTGTCGATCCGAAACACCTCAATTTCTTTGCATACAGGGGGTGCTCCGTTTTCAAGCCAAACCTGTCGGAAATAGCTTCCTCGCTCGGAATCGTCCTGCAGAACGAGGACCGGGAAGTCGAAAAAGCCTGCCTGGTGCTTCAGGAAAAAATCCAGGCGGACACGATTGTCGTAACGAGAAGCGAGAAAGGAATGACGGTCTTCGACGGCTCATTCACCCATATCGGGGCCACATCCCTCGATGTCGCAGATGTTTCAGGTGCCGGGGACACCGTAATCGGCATGCTTGCTCTGGGAGCGGCGGCCGGTTTCGATATCGTCACCAATGCAACCATGGCGAACCTCGCGGCAGCAACCGTCTGCCAGGAAGTCGGCGCTGTTCCCGTCAAGGCGGAAAAACTGATCAAAGTTTGTTTGGAACATCTTCGACGATAGATATGTACTCTTCAATTTCCTTCGGGTAGGGAGGATTGTAGGATTCGTTGTTCAGCAGGTTCCGGAGATTGTTCATGGTGTGGAATGGCACATCGAACATCCCTGCGTTGCTGACGGGAGGAGGAACGTCCCTGCCGGGATCGAGATGCATCATGAAGGTAATGTGCACCTGATTATGCCCGGTAGGCTCGAAAACCCACATGCCTCTCGAATGATGGACTCGGTAGTACCTCGGGTTCTGGGGAAGGTAATCGGGCTCTCCGGTCATGGTAATCGCCACGGCGTTTTCCCCGGCAGGCTCGAGACCTGTGCGCAGGATCACATCCCTTTTCGGCAAAGGCCAGGGAGTATTGATAACCTGGCGCAGCACAAACTCCACTCCGTTGTTTTTCTCGAGAACATCCATCTCGGCAAGCTGATATACCCACCGGTGGTAACTGGACATGTCGTGAAAAAGGCTGATGAGCTTTCTCATTGAAACATTGAATTCAGCATCCCCTTTAAACCCGAGAACATCTGAGCCTTTCAGGTAAGATGAGTAGATTTTGATCCCTTTATGTTCAACACGAAACTGCCAGTTCCCCTGCAGGAGTATCGCTGCATCCATAGTATCTTGTTTGAGATTGTTGAGAGCGAATATGAATCAGAAAAAAGCGAACGGTCACTCAGCTATGAAGTTCTCGTAGTTCTGGATAACTTCTTTTGAAGATTTTTTAAAGGGGGCATCCACCGGGATCCGGTATTTCTCCCGCTTGACCATTTCCCGCAGATTGTTCATTGTGTGATAGGGAGTGTCGATAACGGCAATGTTGGCCAGCCAGGAAGGGATTTCACCTCCGGGTTCGATATGCAGGCGAAAAATAACCCTGCACTGGTTTTCCCCGAGAGGAAGGATATTCCAGGCGCCTTCAACCTGGGGAACACGGACATACCTGTCGTTTTTCGGCAGATAATCCGCCAAGCACTCGAGCTTGATGAAAATCTCGTTTGTTTCCGGATCGATGTAACCCTGCGATCGGGTTATGATCTCCCGGTCGGAAACCGGCCAGGGAGCGGAGACAAGCTGGTAGACAATCCGCCCTTCATCTTCTGAAAGCTCCTTCAGAACACGCATCTCCCTTGTTTTCCAGACCCATTCAGTAGCAGCATCGACATCATACAGAAGATTCAGAACCGCACTCTGGGGAGCATCGATGGTGGCAATGGAAACAAAAGAGAGAAAATCGGAACTCGGAACCGGGCAGGTATAAATTTTCAGCCAATCATTCTTCAGGCGCAAGGCGCAGGTTGCGCTGTTGATCTTTTCAAGCAGAGATGACATTATCGGTAGTATTGTTAGTACTCAGGTTATTGAAAATTCAGAAATTTCCCTTGAACCTTCACGGCCGGGCGGGGGAAACGGTTTCAGCTATCTTCACGACAGGGTCCGCCGAAAGCACAAGAAACTTTATCTGACCTTCAGCTCCAAACAGCTGATGCGCAATTCGCGATTTGACTGCCCGGACAATATATTTCCTGTCAGCTGCAAAACCGGAACTGTTGAAAGCGATTTTCTTCTTCTGACAGGTTTTCTGTACAATCGCGGTAAAATCTTTCTCCTCAGTATAACCGGTAATGAAACGATCCAGCGAATTCCTGTAGACCTGGACCGAACTTCGGGAATCGTCGATGATTCTCAGCGCCATATCATCGAAGGAACCGGAACGGTAAAGCTCCTGATAGAAGTCCGAGTAGTTCTTTCCGCTCACCCAGTAATCAGGAATAATACCACCAGCATCTTTCAATGCGGCAAGCTTTGCCGGCAATTTCTTCAGATCCCCACCGGAGGATGTAATCAATCCAGGCAGCGAAGTGGTTTTATAGACTGAAACATCTCCGTTTCTGAAATACAATAAACTGTCGGAGTTCGTAAAGAGTTTTTCCGGAAGAATATTTGTCATTGCGTCCTGAAAATACCGCTCACGGCCGGCCCCTCCTTTGTGATAAACCCGCTGTATCTGACGGCCGGACGGCGTGTAATAACGTGCAACCGTCAGGCGCAGGGCTGAACCGTCCTCAAAAGGTATCTGCTCCTGAACAAGCCCCTTGCCAAAGGTCAATTCACCGACCACAACAGCTCTTTTGTTATCCTGAAGTGCACCTGCAAGAATTTCGGAGGCTGAGGCGCTTCCCTTGTCAACAAGAATTACCAGATCGCCTTTTTCATAAGTGTCGCCTGATTTTGCAATATAACGCAAATCATTGGCTCTGCCGTTATGGCTTTTTGTATAAACAATCAGCTGGTCCTTTGTAAGAAACTCGTCCGCAACCTCTTTTGCCTGCTCAAGAAATCCGCCGGGATTTCCTCTCAGATCGACGATGAGGCGCTGCAGGCCCTGTTTTTTCAGTTTGCTCAATGCCGACCGGAACTCTTCAGCCGTAGTTGCAATAAACCTGCTCAGACGTATGTACCCGTTTTTTTCATCGAGCATGAATGCCGCATCGATGCTTGCTGTGGAAATTTTCCCTCTGGTAACGTTAAAATCCAGGATCTTTCCATTAAGAGGCCTGAAAACCTTAAGATTTACCAGCGTCCCTCTTGGTCCCCGTAACTTTTTCAGAACCTGCTGCGGCTTGATTCCGATAGCAGGCGCTGAATCAATGGCAATGATCCGGTCTCCGGTTGAAATACCAACAGTTGCACTCGGCCCTCCCGAGAGCGGGGTAACAACAACAAGCGAATCATTGATTACATCAAACTCTATACCAATTCCCTCGAAATTACCATTAAACTCGGTCTGAGTGTAGGATACTTTTTCCGGCTCAAGGTAAACGGTATGGGGATCGAGAAATTCAGCCATGCCCTGAATACCTGCTCCAGCGAGACTGTCAGCATTTACCTTGTCGACATAATTCTCTTTGATGATGCCCAATGCCTCGGCGACTTTCTTCTGGTCCTGATTGACACTGTTCCTGTCCCCGCTGAGCTTGAAGCCGAGAAACACTCCGAAGAGCAGCACCACAAGCATGATGATAATTGTCAGAATGCGGGACATGACAGAAAGATTGTTTACAGGAAAAGCCTTTAAGGAGAATATATCAAGCAAACCTGAAGTTTACCGATCATTCTCCACATTCACAATTCAAAATCTGAAAAATAATATCGCTTTTCCGCACTCCCGTTTAAAAGCCT
>SZXW01000004.1 GCA_005862285.1 Chlorobium sp.
ACGACCCGCAGGCGAATCCGGATGCAAATTCCGTTAAAGTAAACAATACCATCGAAGTTGCTGCGCTTAACGGTGTCATCCTGAGCACCGGAAATCCAGCAGGTAAGGATACCGATCCGGAGGGTGATTCACTGACTGTTATCGGAGTCAAAGCAGGAACGGCGGGCAGTGTCAATGAGATTGGTACGTCCGGTATCGGGGTATCGACAGCCGGCATGTACGGCCACCTTACCTTGAATGCGGATGGAAGCTATGCCTATTCAGCCGATACAGCCGCTTCAAAAGCGCTCGCTCCGGGAGAGACAGTTCAGGATATCTTCAGTTACGCGATAAGTGACGGAAATGGAGGAAGCTCATTTACAACGCTGACGATAACGGTAAAGGGTGCAACTCCCCAGGAGCAGGAAGTAGATGAAGACGCATTGACCATGCCGCCCAACCTGTCGCAGGGAGACAGCAGCGATGATGCGGACGCCGTATCGAGTGTCACCGGATCGCTTGCTCTGCTCTTTGCCGATTCCGGCAGTTCAGGAACAAGTCAGTACAGGGTGGGAACAGGGACAAGCACCGGTGACGCCAATCCGCTGGTTCATACAACGGCAGGGGATAAGCTTTTCTCGCAAGGTGTCGAGGTGCGTTATACCACCGATTCCAGTGGAACGGTCCTCCGCGGGTATGCCGATGTTGATGGCAACGGATCGTATACTTTCGGAATCGATCGTGAAGTGTTTACCCTGACCATAACCGATCCGGCAACAGGCGCCTACACTTTCGCCCTGAACGACCAGGTGGACCATCCTTCAGCCAGCGGCGAGAGCGGCATGGTGAGCATAGACTTCGCGGCTGATGTTTCATTGACCGAAGGTGATGGCGACAGGGTCAAGACTTCGGCGGGACTGGTCATCGATATTCAGAATGACATCCCCGTCGCGGCATCGAATGCTCAGGTGATGACTTCGAAGCCCCTCGACACGAACCTGACGTTGATACTCGACCGATCGTCTTCCATGTGGAGTACTGACCCGGATTTTCTGATCATCGATGCATCGAAGAACATAATCGACCAGTATGAAGCTCTTGGGGAGGTCAGGGTGCAGATCATCGTTTTCGATACAGATGCCAGAATATTGGCATTATGGGTGAGTGCAGAGGATGCCAAGGCGATCATCGATATGCTCCGTGCACCGAGTGGTGCTTCTACCAATTTTGACGCAGCTCTCCAGAAGGTGATGGAGACCTACGGGGAACCAGGCAAACTGGCGACCGTTGCCACACAGAATGTTTCCTATTTCATTTCAGACGGCCAGCCGAACGATCCTTCGGCTTCCGCAGGCATTGACAGCAGCGAACAGGCCCAGTGGGAGTCCTTTCTTAAAACATACGGCATCGACAGCTATGCGTTCGGTGTCGGTTATGATATTCATGTTGATGCTCTACAGCCGATAGCGTATGACGGCACTGACGGCACGGATAACGTTGCCGTTATTATTCCCGATGTCAGTGATCTTTCTGCGATTCTTTCCGACACCGTTGTTCCCGGTTCAACAACAGGAACACTGATCAAGTCGACGGGGGCGGATGCGCCAGCCTGGGTGGAATCGATAACCATTGACGGCACAACTTATACCTACAACCCTGCCGGAGCCGGAACAATCACGGTGAACGGCACTGACCGCAGCACCTTCGATTCGGCAACCGACACCCTTACCATAACGACGCTTGGGTTCGGCAGTGACCTGACCATGAACTCGAAGCTCGTGGTGAATATGGATACCGGAGCTTATGTCTATATGTCGCCCCGGACGGCCGTCAGTGAACGTTTTAGCGACAGCTTTTCGTATGTCATAAGGGATTTCGATGGTGATACATCTTCATCGTCGAGTTCCATAACGGTTGATCCACCTCTGATTGGCACTTCCGGAAACGATACAATCAGCGGTACGTCGGGTGGAGATTATATCGAGGGGCTTGCCGGGAATGATATTCTCAATGGCGGCTCCGGAGACGATGTGCTGGACGGAGGAGCAGGAAATGACAGCCTTTATGGAGGTGCGGGCAACGATACTCTTTCCTGGGACCCGAATGACAGCATCGTCCAGGGAGGGCCGGGGATCGATACTCTCTTTATCCCGGCGGATACCACGATTGATTTCAATCCCGGGATCACATCGGTCTCAGGAATTGAAGTCATACAGCTTGGTAAGAATGCACAGGTGCTGAATCTTGCTCCCGAAGACGTGACTTCGGTCACCTCCGGCAGAAATTTGTTGATTCTGGGGGACAGTACCAACGGAGTGGAACTGGCCGGAAGCTGGATGGTGACGACACCCGTCTCGGGATACAGCGTCTATAGCTCAGGACTGATTACCCTGGAGGTTCAGGACGGAGTATACCTGCTCGACAGGGGAACCAGCGGGGCCGACAACCTGACCGGTATCAACAACGGTTCACAGAATGACTGGCTGTTGGGCTATGGTGGAGACGATACATTGAACGCAGGTGCAGGAAACGATCTTCTCGACGGCGGCAGCGGCAGCGATCTGCTTCGTGGCGGCAGCGGAAACGATATCCTGGTTTATGACAGCAGCGACAGCGCACCGGGAGCTGTTGACGGGGGAGAAGGCACGGACACGCTTCTTCTGACGGATGGCGCATCCATAGATTTCAATGCTCCGGGATATAATGCCGACAGGTTTACCGGTATCGAAATCATCGATCTTGCAACCGATCCGGCAGCAAATGCAATCAGTAACATTGACGCAACCGATGTCATGACCATCACAAGCGGAAGCGGTACACTCTATATCCTCAAGGGTATTGGCGATACGGTCACGTTTGGAGATATGGCCCTGGCTGGCACGAATGAATCTCTGGGACTGAACGGCAGCACCTACAATATGGATCGTTATACCGGAGGAGGTGCCACCGTTTACGTTCAGCATACTGAAATCACGGCATGACGCCGTGATTTACCTTACGCCCTGCTCGAACTCTTCGGCAACGATGACATCTTCTTCGCTGCCGATATAAAGGGGGGTCCGCTGATGCAGTGACGAAGGCTGGATATCGAGGATACGGTTTCGGCCATCGGTTGCCCTGCCGCCCGCCTGCTCGCAGATGAAAGCGAGCGGGTTGGCTTCGTACATGAGCCTGAGCTTGCCCTGTTTATGAGTTTTGGTCGGCGGGTAGACGAAAACGCCCCCGGTCAGCAGGTTGCGATGGAAATCGGCTACCAGCGATCCGATGTACCTTGTGCTGTAAGGCCTGCCGGTAGCGGGGTCTTCATCTTTGATATACTCCAGATACCTTTTCGTTTCTTCGCTGAACTGCTGGAAGGAACCTTCGTTGATCGAATAATATTTGCCCCGTTTCGGCGTAACGATGTTTTCATGGGAAAGCAGGAACTCGCCGATCGTCGGATCGAAGGTGAAACCGTGCACTCCATGGCCGGTTGTGTAAACCATCACCACAGATGAACCGTAAATAACGTATCCGGCGGCTACCTGCTCGGAACCGTTCTGGAGGCAGTCATCGATGCTTGCCTTGCCGGGATCGCGGCCTTTCAGTCTGTATATTGAAAAGATGGTGCCGACGCTGACATTGACGTCGATATTCGAAGAGCCGTCGAGGGGATCGAAAAGCAGCGCGTAATTTCCGGTTTCGTTCTGGGGCGGAATGATGATGCCTTCGTTTTCCTCGGAACCCATTATGGCGAACCTCCCATGCTGGCCGATCGCTGAAATGATTTTTTCATTGGCGAAGAGATCGAGCTTTTTCACCTCCTCCCCTTGAACATTGGTGCCTCCGGCAAATCCGAGAATGTCGACAAGCCCGGCGCGGACAACTTCTCTTCTGACAAGTTTTGCCGCGAAAGCTACGTCGTTGAGAAGATCGATCACTTCTCCGGGAGCATCCGGGAAATATTTCTGCTGTTCGAGAAAATGGCGTTCGATCGTGATCAACTGGCTCATACGTTCAGTATCTGATGGTTAATGAAATATTTCCCTTAATGGATTTTCTGTCGAAAGCAAATGTATGCATATTCATTCCTTCTTTCAAATTCAGGAGACAATGAACTTTCTCCATTGTGAGATTTTTGTAAAGAAAGGCCGAAGTGTTATATACCGTAACATCTTTTATCAGAATACCTTCCTTTTTTCATGAAAAGATACCGCTGGACCCTGCTCGCTCCTGATGAACACAGTGTCCTTGCTCTTTCCGAGGCGATCAATGTCAGTCTGCCAGTTGCAAGGGCATTATACAATCGCGGTATCCGGACCTTTGACGAGGCCAGGGAATTTTTCCGCGCTTCAATCGTCGATGTCCTGTCACCTTTTCTTCTGGAGCATATGCACCATGCGGTCGAGAGGATTGTCCGTGCGCTCGAGGGTCAGGAAAAGATCATGCTGTATGGTGATTACGATGTTGACGGCACGACAGGCACCGCCATGCTTTATCTGTTTCTCAGGGAGCGCGGAGCCGATGTTTCCTATTATATTAACGACCGTTTTTCAGAAGGGTACGGCCTGTCGGATGAAGGAATCGATGCGGCTGTTGAACAGAAAAGGAGCCTGATCATCACCGTAGATTGCGGGATCAAGGAAAATGAAGCCATTCGCCGGTGCAGGGAACATGGCATAGACGTCATTGTCTGCGATCATCATGAAGCGGATGAGCTTCCTCCGGCATATGCGATATTGAACCCTAAGGTTCCAGGCTCAACCTATCCGTTCAGGGAGTTGTGCGGGTGCGGCGTGGCTTTCAAACTTATTCAGGCAATCGGGACCAACCTGAAAACGGATCCGGAATGCTGGAACAAATACCTCGATTATGTTGCAATAGCAACGGCTGCCGATATGGTTACCCTTGAAAAAGAGAACCGGATGCTGGTGCGGGAGGGACTTCAGAGAATGAGGACACGGCCGAGGAACAATTTGAAACAGTTGTTTTCAATCATGAAGGTAGCTCCTTCGGATATCGACATGTTTCATATTTCATTCGGTATAGCACCCCGTATCAATGCTGCAGGAAGGATGCACTCGGCCAATCTTGCCGTCGACTGGCTGCTGTCCGAAAATACTCCCGATTCAATCCGCCATGCCGGTGAACTTGACCGCATGAATCTGCTGCGAAGGGAAATAGATGCGGAAATCATGAAGCGCGCGGAAACGATGCTTGAAAGCCATTTCGCTTCTTATTGCTGTTCGATCGTTTTGTATGACGAGTCATGGCATCTCGGAGTTCTCGGCATTGTCGCCTCGAAACTGCTCGATAAATATTATCTGCCTACGGTGATTCTCGGCAATATGAAGGGGTATATCAGGGGTTCGGTCCGCAGTGTTGAGGGATTGAACATATATGATGCCCTTCAGGAGTGCAGCGATTATCTCGAACATTTCGGCGGCCATCACCAGGCAGCCGGAATTACCCTGAAACCGGAGAATTTGTCGGGGTTCCGGAAAAAATTCAACGAAGTATGCAGCAATCTCCTCTCGATCGAAGAGCGAAGGAAAGAGCTTGTCATTGACTCCCGGCTTTCCCTCGATGAAATCACCGACAAGTTTGTCAATGTCCTCGATCAATTTGCCCCGTTTGGCTACGGCAACCCGGAACCTCTTTTCATTGCCGATGAACTGACCCTCACCACGCGTCCGAGGCTTCTGAAGCAGCGTCACGTGAAGTTTTCGCTCATGGACAGGTATGGCCGGAATTTCGAGGTGATTGGTTTTGATCGCCCTGATATCTACGAAGACCTGATCTCGGTACGTAAACCGGTTTTTTCCATCGCTTTCTCGGTTGGTAAAAGAGTCTGGAACAACAGGGAAGAATTTCAGGTAAAGCTGAAAGACCTTCAGCTTTGCGCGGGTTCCTGATCCGGGATGGATTTTCCGGTTATCTTTTTTTCATGACGGATTTTCATAAGGATTCCCGGAAGCGATGAAAGAACGGAGATTGCGAAAAAAATCAGGGACAGGGCCACGCCTCTTCCGGTTTCGAGGTGGATGGCATCGAGCAGGTAATAGAACGTTACCTCTCTTGTGCCGGCTCCTCCGATTGAAATCGGAATGATGGTTGCAACCGTCGAGATCAGAAAGATTGCAAGGTAATCGAGGATATTGCTGTTGTGCGACAAAGCGACGAGTATGAAGAATGCCGATATGACCTGGGTTGCCTGAACAAGGAGCGATTCGAATGTTGCTGTTGCGAACACACTGATGAACTCCCGGTAAAACAGCTTGTTGAGAAGCAGGGTAAGCGGATAGATCATAAAGATCACTACCCATGCAAAAGGAACAAGCCCGGGATATTTCAGGGCGAAGCTGCTTGGCAGCAGAAGGATTATCGAAAGGAAGACAAGTGCAATTATTCCGCAGACCCTGTCCCAGAAAACGGCATTGAAGACATTGATAAGTTTCAGACCATGGTTTTTCTGCAGGATATAGATTTTGTATCCGTCGCCGCCGATACCTCCCGGAAGGAATAAATTATAGAACATGCAGAGGTAGTAGAGCTTGAGATTGTATATGAATGAAAGCTCTATGCCTATCGCCCTGAAAAAGCGGTTGAGGCGAATGGCATTGAACAGCTTCGAGATGTTGAAAAAAACAACGGAAAGCAGCAGGTACCAGATATTTGCATTTCTGATGATGCCGGCAAGTCTGGCGATGTCGGTTTTTTTCAGGACCAGGTAAAGAGTCAGTATTGAGAACAGTAACTGGAGAAATGACTTAAGAAGTTTTAGCCGGGTTTTCCGGCCGGTTTTATGGTTTGCCAACGATTTTTTTATGGTATAAGGTTTCTCGTTCTGCGATTCGTAGTAAGTCCTCATGATGAAACAAGCAGCAGGATTCCGTCCTGTAATGCAGTTTCATATGCAGGATTGTCCAATTGTATCGAATTTCCGCTTGAAATAATAATTATAGAGCACGGATGTGGAAGCGATTCCAAGAAATGATCCGGCTATGACGTCACTGATATAGTGTTCCGTGATTGCTATCCGGCTGCTGGCTATCAGTATTGCGAGTATGAAGAACAGTGAACTGAAACGGGGATAAAGGATCGATAATACCGATGCGGCACTGAAAGCTGTAGCTGAATGTCCGGAAGGGAAGGATGTCCAGTCATGCTCCCAGTTAAATGAGCAGAACCCATAAATCCTTTCGCCAAGGTACAGTGTCGGCCTCGCTCTGCCAAGCAGATATTTAAGAAGGTCTGCGGAAAGTCCGGATACGGCTACGGATGCAAATACGAATAGACCGTGCTGTGCCCTGCGGTAATTGCTTTTGCGGTAAAGCAGAAACAGCATTAACCCCGGCACAAGGTACCATTCTGATTGGCCAAAACGGGTTATGCTGCTGAAGAAGACAATCAGGGAAGTTTTCTGCTGACTATGCAGCCATGAAGCCGCCTGTGTATCCACGAAAAAATACGATATGAAGCAGAGCGAGAGGACCGCTGACGAAACAGCCCCCCAGTGAAACGTTTTGTTCATCACATGCGCTATGAAATCTGAAACGGAATTGCCAATTGATCAGGAAGATACATTAAATTTAAAATCAGCATATACCAGATATAACCGTAAGTTTTGCTGAAGGAACAAAAAAGAGAATTACAGTGACAGAAACAAAGTCTTCCGATTTCATCCTCCTCCTCTCAAGTGCCGACCGTCCCGGCCTGGTATCGCGTATATCCCAGTTTATCTATGAACGCGATGGCAACATTCTTGATCTTAATGAACATGTCGATCCTGTCGAAAAGAATTTTTTTATAAGAGTTTCGTGGAACATACCCGATCCGGGTGTTTCCCTTTCAGAGCTTGAGCGTGCTTTTCGGCCTCATTCCGATGAAATCGGCGCTTCCTGGAAAATCCATCAGTCTGACAGGAAAACCAGGACGGCAATCTTTGTTTCCCGTTATGATCATTGTCTTCAGGAAATACTCTGGCGCAACAGCATCGGCGAATTTGCGGTCGATGTTGCACTGATCGTTTCCAATCATGCAGACCTCGAGCCGCTTGCAGAACGTTACGGCATACCTTTTCATTTCTTTGCGGTCAAAAGTGCAAACAAACATGAAACCGAGGAAAAGGAACTCGAGCTTCTCGAAAAAAACGGTATAGAAACCATTGTGCTTGCCCGCTACATGCAGATACTTTCACCCCGGTTTGTCGAAAGGTACCCGTCAAGAATTATCAATATCCACCATTCTTTCCTTCCGGCTTTCATTGGCGGCAATCCCTACAGGCAGGCCTACGAACGGGGTGTGAAAATCATTGGAGCAACGAGCCATTACGTTACCGAAGAGCTTGACCAGGGACCGATCATCGAACAGGATATCATCAGGGTGACCCATAAGGATACCCTTGAGGATCTCATAAGGAAAGGGCGCGATCTCGAACGGTTTGTTCTCGCCAAAGCATTGCGCCTCCATGCTTCTCACCGTATCCTTGTCAACGGAAAAAAGACGGTCGTATTTGACTGAAACAGGATATCCCTTCCGGTGTCGAGGCTGTTGTTCTATTTATTGATCTGCCTGGGATTGGAGATATTCGGGAATAAAAAATCGTCAGGCGTGAATATTTTGCCGGATTTATTTGTTGCATCAATGAAGAAGGGAAACCATATCAATCACTTATACATGTAGAGGTTATGAAAAAACTGATTGTGCTTTTATTTGTTTTTCTTGCCGGATGTACCGGTGTTCCTCAGGGGCTTACCGTTGTGGAAGATTTCTCGCTCGAAAGGTATCTCGGGAGCTGGTACGAGATAGCCCGTCTCGACAACCGTTTCGAAAAGGAGCTCGAACCGGTCGTTGCGACTTATTCGTTTGCCCCTGACGGCAGCGTCAAGGTGGTAAACAGGGGTTTTGACACGAAAAAACAGGAGTGGAAAACAATTGAAGGGCGTGGACTTTTTCTTGACGACAAGGTAACTACAAAAGGTGCATTGAAAGTCTCATTTTTCGGACCTTTTTATGCGAGTTACAATGTTGTAGCTCTCGATAAAACCGGTTATAACTGGGCACTGGTGTGCGGCCGTGATAAATCCTATTTCTGGATCTTATCGAAGAACCCCGACATGGATCCCGCACTTCTGAAGGAACTGGTTGCAAAAGCTGCCACCCTGGGATTCGATACAGCGAAACTTCGTTATGTTTCGACGCATCGTTAAGGCAAAGAAAAAAGGTATCTGAAACGGTAATCATATTAGTCAGCCTTTTAATTCTCTCTTTCACGTTCATAAACGGTTTGGTATCTTTTTTTTTATTTCGCTATTATTAACAAATATCTGTACTGTCTTGCTGGAATGATTACGGGAAACGTCGTGTCCGAGTGTTATCCCGGTTTCAGTCTTTTAATCTGTCGATTGTATAACTTTATTTTAAAACGGGAGGATTGTTATGTTTGGTTTGGGTGGACAGGAGCTGCTTCTTATACTTTTTGTGATCTTGCTGTTTTTCGGTCCGTCGAAACTTCCGGAGCTTGCCAGGGGCCTCGGCAAAGGGATGAGGGAGTTTAAAAAAGCACAGGCAGATCTTGAAAACGAATTCCATAAAGCGGTGGAAAGTGCCGATCCAAAAGAAAAACCTGCGGAGCCGGTAACCGCAAAAAGTGAACAGGAAGTTTCAGCCGAGAAAAAATCCTGATGCTGTAATTTTCAGTTATTCCGGATCAGTTATGAGGATTGCTGATAGTGAGCCCAATGCGAAACGGTTCATTATCAGCATTTCTTTTGCATAATTTCTCCGTTAACCAGTAAAAGCCTGAAACACAAATTCATGAATGATCTGCAGGAACAGCTTGACCGGTCTGAATCCAGAAACCGGCTCAACAATCTCGTAGCTGTCAGTGTTGCGCTGATTTCAGTTTTTATGGCTGTTACAAAGGTCAAGGATGACAATATTGTTCAGACCATGCTTCAGGCGAAGTCAGATGCGGTCGATACCTGGAATGAATATCAGTCGAAAAAGATCAAGCAGCATCTGGCTGAAATAGGATTGAACCAGGCAAGGGTCTTACTTGCAATTCCTCAGAGCAAAGACGGCGGTGAGCTTTCACTTCAGCAGAAAAATTACCAGGAATCCATAGCACGCTATCAGAAAGAGGCTGTAGGATTGAGTGTGAAAGCCAAAGAACTGGAAAAAAGATATGATGACCTGAATTTTCGCGATGACCAGTTCGATCTGTCTGATGCCGTTCTTTCCATTTCCATGGCCATGCTTGCCATTACATCCCTCACCTCAAATCGTTCACTTTTTGCTGTTGCCCTCTTTTTTGCCTTTTTCGGCATCATCATGGGGATTGCCGGCCTGTTTGGCCTGCCTCTTCACCCGAGCGCACTGATTCAAATGCTTTCGTAATCAGGGATGCATGCGTAACATTTTCCGTTTCGGTTCCTATCTCAAACCATACAAGATAGAATCCTTTGCCGCACTGCTTTTCCTTACGGCAGTCGTGGCCATGGACCTGTCCATTCCCCGACTGGTCCAGATCATTATCGATGAGGGTATTCACCGGCATGATCTTCAACTGGTCTTTCAAACCGGTTTCATCATGCTCGGCATTTCCGCATTGAGCGTGATTTTTGCTGTAGGAAACAACATTCTTTCGGTCAGGGTGGGCGAGAGTGTTGCCCGCGATATCCGTGAAGCGCTCTTTCTGAAAATCCAGTCGTTTTCTTTCGGCAACATGGACCGCCTGAAAACCGGCCAGCTCATGGTGCGGCTGTCCAGCGATACGACCGCGTTACAGCGTGTGATACAGGTTTCCCTGCGTATCGGCACCCGTGCGCCTCTACTGATGGCCGGCAGTTTTATTCTCATGGTGAGGACCAGCAGCAGCCTGGCGATGCACATGATTCCACTGCTGCTGGTGACCTCGGTGATCATTGTATTTTTTGTCGTGAAAATGGAGCCGCTGTTCCGGTCGGTTCAGCAGCAGCTTGACAAGCTCAATACCGTCCTTCAGGAAAATATAGCAGGTATACGGCTCATCAAGGCTTTTGTCCGGGCTGATTTTGAATCCGGACGCTTTTACAGGGCTAACCAGGCATTCACGCTTGATTCCATCCATGTCATGCGATTTATGGTATGTATGCCGCCAGTGCTGATATTCTGCCTCAATGCAGGCATCGTGCTTGTTGTCAGAACAGGCGGGCTCGAAGCTATCCGTGGGGAGATGACCATAGGCCAGATCGTGGCTTTCACGAATTACCTGCTGACAACCATGGCCCCGCTGATTTTCATGGCAATGCTCTCCAATGTCTGGGCCGGCGGGATAGCGTCGGCAAAGCGTGTGACGGAAATCCTCGATATCGTTCCTGAGATTTGCGAAAATCCCGCTTCAAAAGCTATTTCAGGACCGTTCGAGGGGCGGATTGCATTCGAGCACGTTTCTTTCAGTTACAGCAGCGGCTGCGACGCCCACGTGCTCGATGATATCAGTTTTATTGCCGAACCAGGCATGATGGTGGCTGTTCTCGGCCCGACAGGGGCTGGAAAGTCGACGCTTGTCAACCTTATTCCGAGATTTTACGATGTTTCGTCCGGCAGGGTCCTGATAGATGGCATTGATGTCAGGGAAACAACACAGGATTCGCTTCTTGCCAATATCGCGATGGTGCCCCAGGAGACGGTGCTCTTTTCCGGCAGTGTCATGGATAACATCAGGTATGGTGTGCCGGATGCATCGGAAGACAAAGTGGTCGAAGCGGCAAAGGCCGCCCAGGCGCATGACTTCATTCTTGCATTGCCGAAAGGGTATGCTTCGAGGGTGGAGGAACGGGGCGTCAATCTGTCAGGTGGCCAGAAGCAGCGCATTGCCATTGCAAGGGCACTTCTTGCCTCACCGCGGGTACTTATTCTCGACGACAGTACCAGCGCCGTGGATATCGAAACAGAAACAAGGATACAGGACGTTATTTCCTCGCGGGAGCGGAAATCCACCCTCGTTGTCGTTGCCCAGCGGGTCAGCACGGTACTGAAAGCCGACAGGATCATCGTTTTAGAAAACGGCCGCGTTGTCGGTCAGGGCGATCACGCTTCGCTCATGAAGAAATGTGACGTTTACCGCGAGATTTACGATTCCCAGTTGGGAGCATCAAAGCCGGATGAAAAACCTGACATGAGTAATGCAAGCCGGGAGGAGGGAGTATGACGGCCCGCGATGATGGCTCACGGACATTCCGGAATCCCATGCGCGTGCATGGTCCTGCATCTCCCGGAAGAATCGAGAAAGCAAGGAACCCTGCCGAGACACTGAAGCGCCTGGCTGGTTATTTCTCATCGTTCCGGATGCAGCTGTTCAGCGTTTTCCTGCTTATTATTGTCTATACCCTGCTCGGCCTTGCGGGTCCTTATCTGATGGGCGTCGCCATTGACCGTTTCATCGCATCGAAAGATTTGGCAGGTCTTTCATCGATTTCACTTCTGATGCTTGCAGCCTATGCTTTTTCCAACTTTTTCCAGCTTGTTGCGGGATGGATCATGGCAAAGGTATCTCAAACCGCGCTGAAACAGCTCGGCAACAATCTTTTTACTCATATCCAGGAGCTTCCTGTCGGTTATTTTGACCGGAACCCGCCGGGAGGCCTGATGAGCAGGCTTACCAACGATATCGATGCAATCAATCAGGCAGTATCACAGAACGTCACCTCGCTTCTCGCAAGCGTGCTTTCCCTCGGCGGCATTATCATTGCCATGTTTCTTCTCGATATGTGGCTGGCGCTGACTTCGCTGCTGGTCATCCCCCTCATGTTCTGGTTTACGCAATTTGTCGCCAGGTATACCCGTAAAGGGTTCAGGGAACTGCAGCAGCAACTCGGCGAGATGAACGGCTTCATGGAAGAATCGATCAGCGGTCTCAAGGTCATCAGGGCATTCCGGCGAAACAGGGAGGTCACCGATGCATTCAGGGAAAAAAACTGCAAAGTATTCAGTGCGTCTGTCCAGGCGAACAGCTATGCTCTTCTTCTCATGCCCCTCACCAATGTGCTCGGGAACCTGTTTGTGATCGTCATTGCCGGTTTCGGGGGATGGCTTGCCCTGAAAGGGCTCGTAACTGTGGGGATCATAGCCACATTCATCATATACGGGCAGAATTTCATCCAGCCGCTTCGACAGCTGGCCAATATGTACAATACCATTCAGGCTGCGCTTGCCGGATCGGAACGCATCTTTGAAATCCTCGATATTCCGAAGGAAATCGACAGTGTCCCCGTAACATCCGGTCTGCAGTTGAAAGGGGAGGTAGAGTTCGATCATGTGTCTTTCGGTTATGAGCCGGGGCACCCTGTTGTCCTGGATATGTCCTTCAGGGCCGAGCCCGGGCAGACGGTCGCCCTCGTGGGACCGACCGGAGCCGGAAAAACCACGATCATCAATCTCCTGACGCGCTTCTATGAAATCGGCGGCGGGACGGTAACCATTGACGGCAGGGATATCAGGGATATCGGTAAAGAGGCACTGCGAAGCAGGATAGGACTTGTGCTCCAGGATACATTTCTTTTCTCCGGCACCGTGCTCGAAAATATCCGTTTCGGCCGCCTCGATGCAACCGACGAAGAATGTATGAAAGCAGCCGAATTTGCCGAAGCGGACAGGTTCATCCGTCAGCTTCCCGGAGGCTACTCGACCGTGCTTTCTGAACGGGCGGGTAATCTCAGCCAGGGTCAACGCCAGCTGCTGGCCATTGCAAGGGTCATTCTCTCGGACCCGGACATCCTGATACTTGATGAAGCGACCAGCAGCATCGATACCCGTACCGAACTCCGTATCCAGAAAGCCCTTCTGAGGCTCATGGAAGGTCGTACCAGTTTCGTGATCGCCCACCGACTCAGCACGATCAGGGATGCCGATGTGGTACTTGTCATCGACAAAGGAAAAATCGTTGAAAAGGGAAAGCACGATGAGCTTCTTGAACGGCAGGGAATTTATCATCATCTTTACATGAGCCAGTTCAAAGGATTGGCGATTTAACGGCTGGTATTGAATCCGCCGGTTCGAAAGTGGAATAAACAGCAGCATTGAACCAGCATGGAAAAAAACGTTGTCATTACCGGAAGCAGCAGGGGTATCGGGTTAGGTCTCGCAAAGCGTTTTCTCGAACGGCAATGCAATGTCGTTTTGAATGGAAGTACTCCGGAAAGCACCCGCAAAGCCACGGCGCAGATTGCAGGCATGGGTGGCCGGGTTACCGGTATTCCTGCCGATGTAAGTACCAGAGAGGGAATAACGTTTCTCTATGAAGAAGCATGCAGGCTTTTCGGCAAGGTTGACATCTGGGTAAACAATGCAGGCATCAGTCATGAGAAGCGCAATGTATGGGAGCTTGATCCTGGCGAAATTGACCGGGTGATCGATACCAACATACGTGGGGCGCTCTACGGGACCATCATTCCTTTCCGCCAGATGCAGAAACAGGGGCACGGCAGGATTTTCAACATGGAAGGGCTCGGAAGTGACGGGTTCATGTTGGACGGCCTTACGGTTTACGGGACATCGAAAAGCGCGCTTACCTATTTTACCCGTTCGTTCGCTCATGAAACCCGTAACAGCCGTGTTCAGGTGGGAACGATAAGTCCGGGCATGGTTGTGACCGACATGCTTCTCAAAACCGTGAACGACGGGTCGCCTGACAGCATCAAAAACAGGAAATTTTTCAACATCGTGGCTGATGACGTGGAGACGGTATCGGCTTTCCTTTGTGAGAAGATGCTGTCTTCTAACGAACAATCACCGAGAATACGCTGGCTCACGAAATCGAAAATGATCAGCAGGTTCCTTCTTTTCCCTTTCAGGAAGAGGGACTTTTTTTCCTGAGGGCCTCCTGCGGCTTAAAGGGGAAGGCCGTATTCAGTAAGAATCACAGGCACATGACGCGGCACGATTTTTTCCAGCAGATCCGGAAAGCGGTATTTTACGTAATAATAATGCCTGATGAGGTGGAAGTCCACGGAGTAGTGGGCGAAACCTATCCCTTTCGGGCCATTTCTGCGGAGCATCGCTGCCATAAATTGTCCAAGCCAGAGCGGGATTTTCCTTTTCGTGGAATATTGCCTGTCGATCTGCCGCATGTTTTCCATAATGCTTTTCGATGCATTCAGTACGAATTTACGGCATTCCCAGCTTCCGGTTTCCGGGCACCGGGCCAGTTCTTCCGATAAAAGATCGATCAGTTTTTTCCCTGTCGGGGTTCTGACAAGCACCCACTGCATTTTTTCACCCTCTATCAGTTCTGCACCTATATAACCGACGGTTATGTCGGCAAGGCTGTTGAGATAGTCGAAACAGCTCATGCAGGATTCAGGAAAAATACCGGGATCAGCAAGTTCTTCCGGAAGGCTGAAGAAAGGAATTTTCTCAACAGACCCGTCGGCATGGCCGATGTGTATCCTGAAATCCTGCATGAACTCCATGAAACGAGCCGTTTCGGGGGATTTCGACATTCTTTCGAGTATCCACCTCCATTTCGATCGGGAGACATTGTCGACACAGGGAATGCCGATGGTGAGGATATCCATCTCTTTGAGGTGATCGAAACGTTCCTGGAAATCCCTCAGTGCGTGCATATGGCATGCTGCCCCGATAACCAGTATTTTTTTCATGCCGCGCTGCCGGGCAGTTTCCAGCGAGCGGAGAACAGGAGAGAGCACAGGTTTGTTGCCCCTGGTTCTGTAAATTTCATCCCGGTTGTCAGCCAGTACCGGCACCGAGAAAAAATGATCGTCAGAAGAACGCCGGAGCGTCACCACTCCTTCGACCATGTTTTCCTCGAAAGCGCGGACAGCCATTCTGGTTATGATGCCGCTCCATTGCGAACCCTCAAGGGGTTTTTTCAATTGTGCTGTAAACCGTTCTGATGTTATACCGAAACGCATTTCGACCGGATCGTCAAGGCTGCGCTCCTTTCCGAACAGTTTTTTTTCCCGTTCACCAAGCCAGCCGTTTTTGAAAACGCAAGATTTGATATTCTGTTCCGATGGCCATTCCCCCATAGAGCACAGGCCGCATGAACTGCAGATTTTTTTTTCGGATGGATACATATGCGATAATGTGCCGTGAAAAACAACGTGTAACGGTTGATTGACAAAAACTGTGACGTTCAACCAATTGTAAGTTTATTAATCCCGATATTTAAATATGCAGTTAAACCTTATATTTTAATAATTCAAGTTTTTCACGGTACTGCATGATTCATGTTTCTTATTGGATTTACCGTGGTCAGGTTTGATCATTTGTCCATTTTTTTCAATGCATTGTTCCAAATTTCCCTTTTGCAACAATGGAATGTTAACAAGATCAAGGAAAAACAAGGAAATTATCAGTCATGCAGGAAGAATCAAAATATAACATCCCTTCACTATCTCATCCTGACAGTATATCCGAAAAGGGCGTTTTTTCCTTGCTTGACGCTTTTCCTGAACCTGTCTTTATGGTTGATGCTCAAGGAACGATACAAGAAGCAAATGTCGCTCTTTCGTCGAGGTTTTCAAGAAAACCCAGCGATTGTATTGGTTTGAATATATACGAACTGCTCTCGAACGAACTTTTGCTGCCGGAAATAGCAGACAACAGAAGAAAAAAAGCGGAAGAGGTTTTTCTTACCGGCAAGCGTCTTTCGTTTGATGATGAACAGGATGGCCGTTTTTACCGCTCCACCATCTATCCGGTTCCTCACGCTGAGGGAAGTATCACCAAACTTCTGATCGTCGTTCAGGATATCACTGAAAGCAGACACGCCGAAAAGGAAGCGAAAAATGGATGGCTTTTTATCCAGGCTATTATCGATGCAACACCTGGAACATTTTGTCTCCTTGATTCGAAAGGCCGGATTCTTGCCCTTAACCCCTATCTCTGCGAGCAGGTTGTCGGCAAGTCTTCCGGAGAGATGACGGGCACAAATTCCATGGAGCTTGTCCATCCGGACGACCGCAGCCAGCTTGGACACTCCATGAAGAAGGTCCTGATCGAGGGTTCTGAAGAGGCTGCTGAAGTCAGGATTCTGATCAAGGACGGTCCCGAGTACCGATGGTTTCTTTTAAAGAGCAGAAGGATCGTCATCGATGGCAATAATCTGCTCATTGTTATCGGTACCGATATCAATGACCAGAAACAGGCGGAGCAGGCACTTGCACTGAGTGAACAGAAATTCCGCTCCATTGCCGAACAGCTTGATGCCGAGGTTTTCATTTTTGATTCAGATGGTATCATAACCTATGTATCTCCCGCAACGGAAAGAATTTCCGGCTTTATTCCGGATGAGATGATCAACCATTCGTTTACCGAATTTATACATGAAGATGACCGTCAGCGGGGTGTGGAAAAGTTTCTCGATATGCTGACGAACCATGAAAGTTCGAAGACGAGAGAGTCACTTGTCAGGTGTCGCAGGAAAAATGGTACGTTTTTCTGGGGTGAAGTCCGGGCAAAAATTCATAACGGAGATGGTATCGGTATTATCGGTTTGCTGTTCGATATTACCGCACGAAAGCGTCATGAGACCTTCAAAGCTTTCCGGCTGCATATCCTTCAGATGTCTGAATCCAATACTATGGAAGATTTGCTGAGAGTCATTGTGGATGAAGCGGAAAAATACACGGAAAGTACCATCGGTTTTTTTCATTATCTTGGTGATGATTCCCCCGACGATTCTCTTCAGGTACTTTCGACGAGCGTGAAAACCAGTATGAACCGAGAGGAAAGCAATGACCAGCATCCTTCTTTGACGGGAGCTTTGTTCTGGGCTGATGCCCTGAATCAGGGTAAACCCGTGATCAACAATAATCTCAACCATCTTCTGGAACAACACGGCAGCTGGCCGGAAAAACATCCTGATCTGAAACGGCTTCTGGTTGTACCTGTAGAGCGCGGGGGCAAGGTTGTCGCAATGATCGGGGTTGGAAACAAGACCCAGGATTATGATGAAAACGATTTGGGCTGGGTAACATCCCTTGCTGAAATAGCATGGGATATTGTGGCCCGCAAGCTGGCCGAGCAGTCAAAACAGGAGATGCAGGCGATGCTGCTCCAGTCACAGAAAATGGAGCTCATCGGGCAGCTTGCGGGAGGAATCGCGCATGATTTCAACAACATGCTCGGTGTGATACTCGGCAATATCGAAATGGCCATGACCCAGCAGCCGCTGAACGGTCTTCTGCAGCGAAATCTCATGAACATTCTCAGCGCGGTTAACCGTTCTTCGGACCTGACAACCCAGCTGCTCGCGTTTGCCAAGGAACAGGCGGTCATGCCTCTTGTTGTCGAACTGAATACGATGGTTCAAAACCTGCTTTCCATGCTGAGGAGAATCATAGGTGAAAACATCACCATTGTATGGATTCCTGACAGCCATCGTTCCCTTATCAAGGTCGACCCGTCACAGATCGACCAGATCCTTGTGAACCTCTGTATCAATGCGCGAAATGCCATTTCCGATACCGGTACTATTACGATCGAAACAGGTTGCTGGCAATGTATCAAGAATTCGGACAGCCCTTCACAGTCTTCGAGGATACCAGGTGATTATGTTACCCTGACTGTTACCGATACCGGCTGCGGGATCGATAAAGAACATCTGCCACATATTTTTGAACCGTTTTTTACCGTCAACAAGCAGGGGAAGGGGATGGGCCTGGGACTTGCAACGGTATACGGAATTGTAAAACAGAATAACGGGTACATCGACTGCCAGAGTGAGCCGGGAAAGGGTACCACATTCAGAATCCATTTTCCTCGCCACAAAGGGGGGTACCTTGACTTTGATGATCCGGAAGAGTTGTTGCCTTCAGGTTCCTGTACCCTGGAAACGATACTTATCGTGGAAGATGATCCCGATATTCTGAATCTTTGCAGGCTTGAGCTTGAAAAAAACGGTTATAAAGTACTTCCTGCAAACACTCCTGACGAAGCATTGAACTTAGCCATGTCCTCCTCGGAAACCATTCATTTACTGTTGACGGATGTTGTCATGCCGCAAATGAACGGTTGTGATCTCGCAAAAAAACTGCTTGGTATCATGCCGCATCTCAAAACTCTTTTTATGTCGGGTTATACGCCGGATGTCATCGATTATCCCGATATGTTTGACGTCAGGATCAATTACATCCAGAAACCGTTTACGCTTAAAACTCTGTTGCTTTCCGTGCAGAATCTTTTAAAACAGGAGAATTCTTCCTCTTAATCCCCCGTAACGCCAGCTTTGTTCCATATCCCACTCGGAGTGATTTGTTCTTATGTTTTGCAGATAATGATGATATGCCTGACCGGACCGGTTTTTTTATTATACTTCTCCGGCATTGCAAGCATGGTGGGACAGCATCCTCCATGATTTTGATGAACTTTCATTTTATTTATTCATGCCGGTAACTCAACAGTTGCTCAGGATATGCCGTATAACGGCAGTATTCGCTGCAATTTTTCTTTTCATGACCTCCTGCGGAGCAATTGCAGAAGAACCTGTCCGCTATCCATACAGAACGGTTCCCGGAGATCCTCTCCATACAAGGATCTATGTTCTTGAAAATGGAGTGACAGTTTATATGAGCCCGCACAAGGACGTTCCGAAGATATTTACTGCCATAGCAGTCAGGGCCGGAAGCAAATTTGATCCTCACGAAACGACAGGCCTTTCTCACTATCTCGAACACATGCTCTTCAAAGGGACGGACTCACTGGGAACTCTTGACTACGGCAGGGAACGTGTTGCGCTCGAAAAGATAACGAACCTTTATGAACGATACCGGTCCGTATCGGATATCAGAAAACGAGCTGCGATATACAGGGAGATCGACAGCATATCAAATGCAGCCGCTCGCTTCGCCATTCCGAACGAATATGACAAACTCATGAATTCCATCGGTGCCCATGATACAAATGCATATACGATGGAGGAAGAAACGGTTTTTATCAATAATATTCCTTCAAACAGGCTTGAGCAGTGGCTGACCATCGAGGCTGAACGGTTCCGCAATCCGGTCATGCGTTTGTTTCATACTGAGCTCGAGGCTGTCTACGAAGAGAAAAACATGAATATGGACAGCGATGCCAGCAAGCTATGGGAGGAGTTGCTCGGCGGCCTTTTCAGACAGCATCCATACGGCACCCAGACTACGATAGGGAAAGCGGAACATCTTAAAAAACCATCGATCAGGAATGTCGTCAACTATTATCATACCTATTATGTGCCGAACAATATGGCTATCTGTATTGCCGGCGATTTTGATCCTGACGAGGCCATAAGACTGGTAGACCGCAAGTTTTCCCGGCTTTCTGCAAAACCGGTTCCTGAATTTCACCCTCCCGTTGAGAAACCTGTCAACAAACCGATCGTAAAAACCATAACCGGTCCGGAGGCCGAAGAAGTTGTGCTCGGTTTCAGGTTTGGCGGTGTAAATACCTCCGATGCCGATATGCTCACCCTTATCGACAAGATTCTGTACAACCAGACAGCCGGTCTTTTAGACCTGAATCTGAACCAGAACCAGAAAGTTCTCGAATCCGCTTCGATGCTTCTGCTGCTGAAAGACTATTCAGTGCATACTCTCAGTGCAAAACCGAGAAAAGGGCAGAGCCTCGAACAGCTCAGAACACTGCTGCTCGAGCAGCTCGATCTGATGCGGCAGGGCAGGTTTTCGGACTGGTTGCCGGGAGCTGTCATTAACGACCTCAAACTTGAAGAGCTGAAACAGTATGAAACGAACCGTGGCAGGGCGGATGCCTATATCGATAACTTTGCCTGGGGCATGGATTGGGACCGTTATGTGAATAGGTTTGACCGTCTTGAAAAAATAACGAAGCAGGAAATCGTTGATTTTGTCAGGAAACATTACGGCTCGAACTATGTTGTGCTCTATAAAAAGCAGGGTAAGCGGAAAAGCGAAGCCAAAATACAGAAACCACCCATTACGCCGGTCACAGTCAATCGTGACACTTCATCAGTATTTGCAGAAAAAGTGCTTGCCTTAAAAGCCGGTGCGATCACGCCATCGTTTGTCGACTACGGTAAAGATATAGCTTTTCTGGATGTGAATCCTGCAGTCAAGCTCCATTATCTGCAGAACCGTGAAAACGAGCTGTTTTCCATCTACTATGTTTTTGACATCGGAAAAAAGCACAACAGGAAAATAGACCTCGCGCTTAATTACCTCTCCTATCTCGGAACATCGAAGTATACTCCGAATGAATTCAAACAGGAGCTGTACAAGCTTGGAATAAGTATTTCGGCAACAGCTGCCGATAACTACGTTTATCTGGTGCTTACAGGGCTGGGTAAAAATGAAGCTGCCGGTATCAGGATGTTCGAAGAACTGCTGACCGATGCAAAAGCTGATGACGGGATTCTCGGGAAACTCAAATCAGACGCACTGAAATCCAGGAGTGATGACAAGCTCTCGAAGAAAAAGATTCTTGCTGAAGCGATGGTGAATTACGGAAAATATGGCGCAGTTTCTCCTTTTACCAACGTGCTCAGCAATGAAGAACTTGAAAAAACAAGCACTGAAGAACTGCTGGATGAAGTCCGTAATCTCCTGAAATACCGTCATCGCGTGCTCTATTACGGACCATCCTCTTCAGGCCGTGTGGTTGAAGAGCTTCGGCAAATCCGTCATTACCCGGCTTCATTTACCGCTCCGCCAGAGAAAGATCCTTTCGTTGAACTCGATCAGCCTGAAAACCTGGTTTATCTGGTCGATTACGATATGAACCAGGTGGAAATGATGATGCTGACAAGGGATGAGATCTATAAACCTTCGATGGTACCGCTGATTACACTTTTCAACGAATATTTCGGAGGCGGGATGGCTTCGGTGGTATTTCAGGAAATGAGGGAGTCGAAAGCGCTTGCCTACTCGGTTTTCTCGTCATACAGCACTGCGAAGCAGAAAGGCAAGTACAATTATATAGCCAGTTACATCGGGACGCAATCCGACAAGATGCCTGAAGCACTTTCCGGAATGCAGAGCCTCATGAATGACATGCCGAAATCTTCCAGGCTGTTTATGTCGGCAAAGAACGGTATTCTCGAGCGGATGGCTTCCGAACACAAGACAAAAACAGGGATCCTGTTCGATTATGAAACAGCGGTACGGCTTGGCCACAACCATGATATCAGGGAGGATATCTATCATGATGTTCCTTCGCTGAGTTTGACGGATATCGAAAATTTTCACAGGAAGCATTTCCGGAACAGAAAGCATGTTCTGCTGGTTCTTGGCAAGAAAATCCTGCTGGATATGGAGACTCTGAAAAAATACGGCAGAGTCAGGGAACTGAAGCTGAAGGATATTTTCGGTTACTGATTTCCCGCTTTTTCCCGGCAGTGGAGATTCTCCGGCAGGCAACTTCGAATGGCGGTGAAACGCTGCGCATGTCAGGTCCTCTATACAGCTGTGATGGTGACCTGGGTGTTATAAAACCTGGAGCTATGGCCGATCTCCTGATGGTAAGGGATAATCCGGTTCAGGATGTTTCCATGCTTTCCGATTACCGTGATCAGCTGCTGCTTATCATGAAAGACGGGTGCATTTACAAAAACCTGCTCTAAGAGTCTTTTCCCGAGTGCTGCAGTTCCCACATGCGCCGGTATGTCCCGTTGTTCCGCATGAGTTCATCGTGACGTCCCTGTTCGGCGATTTTACCCTTGTCGATCACAATGATGCTGTCGAACTGTTCCATAGACTTCAGACGGTGTGTAATGGCGACAAGCGTTTTTCCGGAGCTTACGGCCGCGAGGGTGGCAGTGACCTCCTTTTCGGTGATACTGTCAAGGTTTGCCGTGGCTTCGTCAAGGATCATCACGGGAGCGTTCTGCAGCAGCACGCGCGCAATGGCTATCCGCTGTCTTTCCCCTCCGCTCAGTTTCATGCCGTGCTGACCTGTCCATTCGTCGAGTTTCGGTGTGAAATGGCCGAGCCCGGCATCGGCGAGAGCTTTTTTCAGTTCATCGTCGTTCGCTTCAGGGTTGGCGAGCAGGAGATTTTCACGGATCGTTTCAGCGAACAGGTACGTTTTCTGTGAGACAAGAGCGATATGCCGCCGCAGGTTTTCCTGATCGAAAAGGCCGATATCGTGTCCGCCAATGGTAAGCTGACCTTCTCTGGTGTTCCAGAAACGCATCAGCAGCGAAGTGATCGTGGATTTACCTGCGCCGCTCGGGCCGACGATTGCGATATGCTGGCCGGGTTCAACGGTGAACGAAATATTGTCAAGCGTTTTCAATGGGCTTCTGGGGTAGGTGAAGTTCAGGTTTACCATCCTGATGACATGGTTTGCCGGAAAAGGTAACGGCTTGACGGGAGGAGTTGTTTCAGGTCTGGCGTCGAGGATCTCGAACAGCCGTTCGCCGGCATGCGTATCGGCTTCAAGGTTTTTCAGCGAAGCCGGTAACGGCAGAAACGGTTCGAATGATGCCATGACGGCCAGCGTGATAACCGTAAAGAAAATTCCGCCGGAGCCTGATCCTGGAATTGAAGAGACGAGAGCCGAAAGCACAGCAATGACGGCTGCATTCATGATGAATCCTGTCAGGGATTCATGCATGCCGTCAAGAACGGCGTTCCGGCGCTGCAGTCCGAGCATTTCCTTTTCGTTTTCCTGCATTACCGCAAGGTGCTCCGGAAGCTGTCCGTAAACCTGCAGTTCGCCGATGCCCTGCAGAAGATCGAGAGCAAGAACCTGCTGGTTTGTCTTGATGTCCATAATGCTCGACTGTATCCCCCTGCCCAGTTTCATGGTCAGCAGGGGAATGCCGATACCGGCAAGGAGGTGGAATAACATGACAAGCAGTGCAGCCTGAAGTGAATATACGCCGAGCAGGAACCACATCAGCGCAGATACCAGCAGTGCGGTAACGGGCGGTGCAAGCACCCTCGTGTAGATGTTTTCCAGGCTCTGGATATCGTCGACAACCCTCTGGAGCAGATCAGCGCTCTTGTAATAGAGCAGTCGGGCTGGAGCGAGCGGTTCAATGGCATCGTAGAACCAGAGACGCAAGCCCGCAAGTATCCTGAACGTCGTGTTATGCGAGATCAGCCTTTCGGCGTAACGCAGTACACCGCGTGCGATTCCGAAAAACCTTACGCCGAGTATGCCGAGCTGAAGCGCTCCCGGAGGCGGCAGCAGTGCGGCCTTTGCAATGATATAACCCGATGTGACCAGAAGCCCGATGCCGCTCCCGGTTGTGGCAAACCCGATCAGTGCCGCAAGTCCCATCCACAGGTAATAGGGCCTTACGACAGCGGTAAGTCTGAGAAAGGTTTTCATATGGCAGCCTCCTTCTGCAGGTAAAGGGAATCCCTGTAAAATCCATCGGTCCTCACAAGTTCATCGTGGGTTCCGCTTTGGGTGATTTTACCTCCACTGACGACAAGAATCTGGTCTGCATCGCGGATAGTCTCCAGACGGTGGGCTATGATGACGGTAGTACGTCCGTTCATCAATGATTGCATCGAGCAGCGCAGTCCGGCTTCAAGTTCCGGATCGGTATGCGATGTCGGTTCGTCGAGCACGAGGATCGGGGCATTTTTCAGGAATGCCCGCGCAAGTGCAACACGCTGGGCTTCTCCACCGCTGAGCCTCGCACCCTGTTCACCGATCACGGTTTCAAGGCCGTCGGGAAGTGAGCTTATAAACCCGGCCAGTCCGGTTTTTTCAAGGGCACTTTCCAGCTCTGTTGCCGAAGCGTCCCGCCGTGCGATCATAATATTTTCCCGCAGGGTTGCATTGAACAGATACGGGTGCTGGGGCACCCATGATATCTGCCGGTGCCATGCTTCAAGAGCGATCCTGTCTACCGCTTTACCAGAAATTGTGATCGATCCGTTCGAGGGTTCAAGGAAGCGAAGCAGCAGATTGATCAGCGTGCTTTTGCCGGCGCCGCTCGGGCCGACCAGCGCTGTTGTTTTTCCTGCAGGAAGCGTGAGGCTCACGGCATCGATCGCAGGATGTGATCCTGCAGGGTAGGTATAGGAGATGCCTGAAAACACAATGGATTGCCCGGCTGCGGCACTTTCTTCAATACAATCTTTTGCCGCAGCTGAAAGTGAGGCACCGTGATCGAGAACATCGAAAATCTCCCTGGACGCGCTTACCCCTTCCATGCCAGCATGAAATTTGGTCCCGAGCTGACGAAGGGGAAGATAAAAGTCCGGGGTCAGGACCAGCACGAAAAGGGCCTGCCGGAAGGAAAGCTGGCCGGCCATCATTCGCATGCCTATACTGACGGCGATAACTGCCGTACCGATTGTTCCGACAAGTTCGAGGGTGAGGGAGGAAAGAAAAGCGATTTTCAGCACTTTCATGGTTGCCTTTCTGAAATTTTCACCGGTTTCCTCGATGCTTTTCCGCTGCCTTCTGCTTTGAGCGAACAGTTTCAGGGTAGGCAGTCCCTGGAGCATGTCGAGGAAATGCCCGCTCATGCGGCTCATTGTTTTCCATTGTTTTTCCGTCACGGCGCTTGCCCTTTTACCAATAACAATCATGAAAAACGGAATGAGTGGTGCTGAAAGCAGCAGAATGATCCCCGAAATCCAGTCATCCGTGAATATGGCACAGACGATCAGCACAGGAGTAAACAGCGCGAAAAAGATCTGCGGGATATAACTGCTGTAATAGGCATCGAGGGCTTCGATGCCTTTCAGCATGGTGTTGCTGAGCCTTCCGCTCTGTACGGACCGGGAGTAAAGCGGCCCGAGATCAGCCACCCTGGATGTGAAACGGCTGAACAGCTTCTCGCGGATAATGCCGCTGCCACTATTTGCCTTGACATGGGATACCCAGGAGAAAAGCATGCGCAGGATGCTGAACAAAGCGAACAAAGCAAGAAAAGGCATGAGCCTGTTCATGCTCCACTTGTCGATAAAAGCGGCGTTTATAATGCGGCTGAGGTAATAAGCCTGCACGATCAGCATCACTGAGGCCATGGAGCCGGAAATAACGGAAAGCAGAAACGGCGACTTTTCTTCTTTAAGCAGCTGGAAAAGACGCCGGTCAATATTCATGGTTCATGCAGTTGTTCTTCATCAGATAAAACGGGTATTATTTTACGCAATATTACGTTCGGATGCAACTCGAGGCACCGTTTGGGAATGGTTATTTCCGCCAATGAGTTCCCGTTGCAGTATGAATGTTTTAAGAGTTGAAAAAAGCGGAGGGAAAGAAAAAAGAGCAGCCGGAACTCAGATCGATGTCTCTTCCAAACACTTCACAAGCAGGCGGGCATTTTCATGCAGGCAGACAAAAGCATTTTTCGCCTCTTCCATGTTTCCGGATTTTGCCGCGAGTTCCAGCGAATATGCACTTCTGTTCATCAGATCTGCTCCGATATTGGCCGCTTCTCCTTTTATAAGGTGAGCGAGGGACGACACCTGCCGGAAATCGTTTCCATCGATATGTTTTTCCAGTTCGACAAGCTTTCCGGGCAAGTCCTCACGGAATTTGTCGATGATGATTTGAGCAAGCTCCCGGTCATCCATCATCCTTTTCATGAACTCTTCAAAGTTGAAAATATCGGTCGAACTGCTTTTCATGGATGAACTTTTCTGGCGTTGTCGAGATAGAAAAAAATACGTTTGCCTGATTATTACTCCGGTGATTAAAGATAGTAATCCGGTTATGTGAAACTTGTCATTCTGAGGCCGATGCAGTCGGACGAAGAATCCAAAACCCATTTTTGAAAAATAAGCTGGACCCTTCACTACGCAATGCTTCGTTCAGGATGAAAGGGAAAATCTCATATTCATCTGTGACATGTAGTTACCGCAGTGACAAGATATCATTTAAGAGCGGAAACAATAAAAGAAATTCCGGTGATAATCATGATCAGGCTTGCAATACGGTACAGCCTTTTTCTAACCTTTTCGCCGATAATATGAACGGTTTTCCCTACCAGTATAAGAGAGGGCGCTGTACCGATCCCGAACAGGAACATCATGAATGCGCCCGTGAGCATTGCGGCAAACCGGTTGTCAGCGACCATCGCAGTTCTCATGGCGGCGAGGAGTGCTGTATAGGAAAGGCCGCACGGCAGAAAACCGAGCACGAGGCCCATCGGGTAATATGTGCCGACCGACCTGGGACCTTTGAAAATATCCATGGTTTTTCTGATCGAGGGCAGCAGAGGAGTGCAGAAATTGATACTGTTTTTCAGGGGGAGCCATTCAGCGGTTGCAAGGCCAAGGAGTAAAACGCACAGGCCGGTAGCAGCAAGTACGATTGTCTGGAATTTTTCGATAGATGCGGCAAGAATGAGAAAGGATCCTGAAAGTCCGGCGAATCCGCCAAGCAGGGTATAGGTGGTTATTCTGCCAAGATGGAAGAGCATGTGGCGAACAGTTCCGGTTTCTTTCTCTCCAACCGAAAAAGCTCCTACAAGCGGTCCGCACATGCCGATACAGTGGCCGAAACCTCCGGCAAGGCCCGTAAAAAACATTGCTGCATAAACGCTGTTCATGGCCTTTTTACCCTGTTGCGCTCCGAAGGCCTTTTTTCGTCGTCATCATCGAGCATCCGGTATTTCGGCGCCTCCGGATCGTCGAACTGCCCGCTTTTAACCGCCCATATGAAGAGGAACCAGGCTGCGGTACCGATAAAGAAGCCGATACCGATCAGAAAAAAGATACTGCTCATAACGGGAGCTTCAGATATTACGCAAACGCATGGAATTGCCGACAACAATCAGGGAACTTGCCGCCATTAAAAACGATGACATGATCGGATGGAGAAGGCCTGAAACGGCAAGAGGCAGTGCTATGAGATTATACGAAAAAGCCCAGACAAGGTTCTGCCTGATGATGGAAAAACATTTCCTTGAGCTGTCGATGAGGGTATCGATGAGGGTCAGGTCGTTTTTCAGGATGGCCACATCGGCGCATTCGAGAGCGAGGCCCGTCGAGCTTCCGAGCGTGATGCCCGTATCTGCGGCTGTAAGGGCAGGCGCGTCGTTGATGCCGTCTCCGGCCATCATGACAAAGGCTCCCGTTTTTTTCATGCGTTCTATACTCTCCGCTTTTCCGGTCGGTTCGAGCTCTGCTTCAACATCGCCGATGCCGCATTTCAGCGAAATATATGCCGCGACGCCTCTGTTGTCGCCGGTCAGGATGGAAAGATTAAGCTTCTTGCGGCGGAGCGCCTCTATCATCGGCAGGGCATCCTTGCGCAAATCGTCGATGAGAGCGATCATCCCTGCCGGGGCTCTGCCGCAGGCAAGCCTGACGACCGTCTTTCCATCGGATTCGAACGTGGCGGCTGTTATTTCCTGTTCCGCAGAGCATGTTATCCCTTCGTTTTCCATAAACGTTTTCGAACCGGCTTTCCAGTTGCTTCCGTTGATAACGGCAGAAACACCCTTGCCTGGAACGGCCCTGAAATGTTCGACACTGAGGAGTTCCCCGTTCCATAACGCCGTGATGGCCCGGCCTGAAGGATGTTCCGAACTGGCTTCGAGGGATGCCGCATGAAGGAGCAGTTCTTCGGTTGTCCCGAAATCGACGATATCGGTGACAGAAGGTTTTCCTTCGGTGATGGTGCCGGTCTTGTCGAGCACCACATGCGTGGTTTTCGATATGGTCTCGAAGACATCCCCTCCTTTGACTAGAATGCCTTTTTTCCCTGCGGCTGTCGTTCCGACAAGGATTGCAAGGGGGGTTGCAAGGCCGAGAGCACAGGGACAGGCGATGACCAGCACGGAAACCGCGTTCATGAGGGCGGAAACGGTATTCCCCGAAGTGAATTTCCAGAATGCGAAGGTCATCAGGGCAAGGACAATGGTTGCCGGGACGAAAAACCCGGCCGTCCTGTCGGCAATTCCCTGAATCGGGGCCTTGCGCGCCTGTGCATCCCTGACGGTCCGGATGATTCCGGCAAGGACGGTTTGGGCGGCATTGCCTTCGACCCTTATTTTCAGTCGCCCATTCAGTGCGATCGTTCCGGCAAAAGCCCTGCTGCCGGCTGTTTTGGGTACCGCGTTCGATTCGCCCGTGAGCATGGACTCGTTAACTTCAGCTTCTCCTTCCATAACCATGCCGTCAAGTGGAATGCGGTCTCCAGGAATGATTTCGATATGCTCACCTTCCTGAACGTCGGCAACCTGCACGATGGTCCTGCCGCCATCCGGGGAAATGAGCATCGCATCCTGCGGCTGAAGTTCGAGCAGTTCGTTTATGGCGTTTGAGGCTTTCAGACGAGATCCCGCCTCGAGAAACCTGCCGAGCAGGATAAACGTGACGATCATTGCGGCGATATCGAAAAAAACTTCCTCTCCGAGCAGGATTGCCGCGATGCTGTAACTGTATGCCGAAAGGGTTCCAAGCGTGACGAGGAGGTCCATGTTGAGGGCGCCTGTTTTTATCGAACGCCATGCGCCGTTGATGAATGGAAACCCTGAATAGAAGACGACCGGTGTGGCAAGCGCCCAGGAAATGAGCTGGAAGGGGAGTTTGTATCGTATCTCCATTCCCTGGAAAAAACCGGCATAAAGTGCAGCCGTGAAAAGCATCAGCTGCATGGAAAAAAACGATGCCGTACCGAATCGCAAAAGCAGGTCCGTTTTTTCCTCGGCAAGAACATCCGTTGTGCTGCCTGAACGGCAGGGATGGGGAATGTAGCCGATCGAGCACAATGCTTCGAGAATGGCGTTGAGCCCTGTTTTTTCCGGTGCCCAGGAAACAGCGGCACGGTGTGTCGCATAGTTCACCCTTGCCGAAAGCACGCCGGGAAGTTTCAACAGGTATTTTTCAATAAGCCAGATACAGGAAGAACACCTGATACCTGAAAGCAGAAGCTCGACATGGCTCTCCTTCTCCGTTCCGGTCACCGTGGACTGGAAAGCGGCATTACCTGTTGATACGCCAGTATCAGGCGGCCCCGGTTCCCAGTTGCGGCGCTGCGTGTAAAATGTATCGAGAGAATTGTTCCGGATGATCTCGTAAACGCCCTGGCAGCCATGGCAGCAGAAATGCTTCGTTTCTCCGCTGATTATCGCTGTGACGGCAGAAGCAACGTTTATTTCCTGCAAACAATGGTCGCACCTGACTTCTGCGGCAGCAGGCTCGTTAATTGACATTGAAAGGGAATGCGGTGTTGTTGAGTGCTTCGCAGTTGATCGTGGCCTGCCAGAGCTTCCTGCCGCTCATGCACCGCACGATGATACCGGTGCCTTTCCAGGTGCAGCAGCCGGAGCGCTTCAGGAGGACCTGGTTTTTGCCCATCATCATGCCGGGCATGTCGAGGTCAAGCGGTATGGCGTCGGGCAGCGCACCGGAGGGTGTGACTGTAAGGCAGAACGTCAATTCTGCCATGGCCCTCAACGGTTTCGGCCAGATATCCATGGTTACTGTCCTGCCCGCGGTCTGTTTAGTCCAGGGCCCCGACGGGAAGACCCTACCTTCAGCGGCGGCGGTATTGGCAGATAAAATGGCAATGAACAATGCAATTACCGTTTTACGGCTTGTTTCCGTCAGTTGACGTTGAAAAACCATTTCCTGTTTGTCGAAAGGTTCTTTGTCGATAGTTCGATACGTACGAGCCATTTGCCTCTGTAAGGAATAGCTGCTCCAGCGTGATAGTTCCCGGGGGAGCGTTCCGTCATTTTCACCGACCGGTCGTAATCCCTGTTCGAAACATTGCCTGTGAAGAGGGTAAGTCCGGCATGCTCGAATGGTTTGCCATGTGATGTGACCGTGACGCCAATGTCGTTGCTGCCGCGGACAAGTGCATCGGGAGGAATTATCTCAAGCCCGAGCTGCTGTTCAATGCCTTTTGAGTGAAAATAACCGCTTGCTTTTTCGAAATAGTTATCATCGACAAGCCCTTCCTCACTGCTGTATGCAAGGAAGATTCCTGCGCCCATAGCGGTAATGAAGAGGGGAGCAAGGATGGAGAGGAAGATTTTCAGATTCATAGGAAACCGGTTTCCCTGTTTATCGATATGTTTTTTCCCTTAAGACTCAGGGTGATCTTTTCAATTTTTTCCGGTGTTTTGATCATGATTTTTCCGCGCAGAGCGGAGAATGGCTGAAGGGTCACCGTCCGATCCCCGATGAGGGTAACGGGGTCAGGGGAAGAGAGTTCGAGAACCAGAGTTTCGGGATTGTTGCTGTAGATCGTGTACGAATATCTGTTCAGTCCTGCGGGCAGTGGATCGGAATCCCTTGTAACAAGGAAATCAACCGGCGGTCTTGTCCATATCAGCAGGAACAGCGAGACAGCAGCCGCTATTGTGATTCCGCCCATCCAGAAGGTTTTAGGGCGCAGCACTTTGCCCTTGTAATCCGGAAAAGGCGGCATTCCCCTTTTTTCACTGATTGCACGGCAGACATCGATGCATTCGGCGCAGGCGATACAGCTTGTGCTCAACCCTTTCTTGATGTCGATGCCAACCGGGCATACCCGTACGCATTCGTCGCACTTCATGCAGGTGTCATCTCTTGAAACGTCATACTCGATGACAACCGTATCCTTGTCGAATAGTGCGTTCTGAAGCATCGCATAGGGACATACCGATGTGCAGAATTTCCTTCCCATGAATGCCAGTTCGAGGTAAACACATGCCCAGAGAACGAAGAAAAAGAGGGTAATGGTGGTTGAAACGAAAAGCTCATGCATCATCCTGGCTGGAGGAACGAAATACCAGAACATGGTAAGCGATACAAGGGCGGAAAAAGGCAGCAGAAGGACTTTCTGCACGGTTTTTCGCTTTTTTCGGCCAAACAGTTTCGCTATGCCGTCGCTGAGGTCGAGCAGCACGGTCTGGGGGCAGAGCCAGCCGCACCAGATCCTGCCGAAGATGGTTGTGACAAAGGTGATGAGCAGAAGGAAAAAAAGCGTTGCGGCAAGGATCAGGTAAAATTCCCTGATCCAGATGACGGATCCGAAAAAGTAGAGCTTGAGTTCTCCGATATCGAACCTGAAAGCACTTTGGCCGTTAACCGAAAGGAATGGCAGGGCGCTCAGGAGGAAGGCCTGCAGGATTTCAACGATGGTTCGGTACTTTTTCCACAAAATGACAAAAGCAAAATTTTTTAAAAGTTGATTCGACGAGAAGGCCGGTTATTTTTTTCTCAGTTTTTCAAGATACGCAACAACTTTGCCGACCCTGTCCGAACCGAGCTGGGGCAGGAATCCCGGCATGCCGTTCGGCCTTCCTTTTGCAACGGATGCGATGATATCGTTTTCGGTCGATCCGTATTTGAGGTTTGTGGTTAGGTTGGGGCCGATACCGCCGGTTGCGTCAGCATTGTGGCAGGCTGCGCAGTTCGAAGCAAAGATTTCCTTTCCTTCGCTGATGGCTTTTTCGTTTCCGGCATAGCTGGCCGCAGGTATGCCAGTTGCTTTTTTTGCAGCAGCAGCCATTTCCTGTTCATACTTTTTGTAATAAGACCACCCCGATATTGCGGGTGTATAGGAAACCACGTACCATATTAAGAAGACTATGGCGGCAATGAAGAAAACAAGCCAGCCTTTCGGTATGATGTTGTGCCCCTCCTGAATTTCTGGAGTGTCGTTCATGTCAGTCTCCTCTTGATTATTGGCGGAAGTCCGGGAAACAATTCACTGACGGCATGCCTATTCGTCCTCATCGAGCATCCTGTGCTTCGGTTTTTCTACCTCTTGTTTCCTTTTGGGATTATAGTAGTAAATGATCAAGCCCAGCATGACCAAAGCAAGAAGTGCCGTGAAGAGGACATATGCAGTTGCCGAAAAATTCACTTTGCAGCCTCCATGTTCTTGACATCGCGTCCGAGCTTCTGGAGGTATGCGATAATTGCATCCATTTCGGTAAGATCCTTCTGAAGTTCCGGAGGGGTGACCTGGTTACGGCTTTCTTTCGAAGCATAGCTTTCGGCGGTTACCCTGGAACGGCAGGAATCGATCTGGTTTTTCACGTCGCTTTCAGTGTAGCCGTAACCGAGGATCGAGGTCTTTTTAAATGAATTCGATGTATCGAGCCTGTTTTTTGCCATCCAGCCGTAAGGAGGCATGTTTGATTTCTGGAAAAGGCGCTGCGGGCTCTGCATGTGGCTGTAGTGCCATGAATCGGGGTATTTTCCTCCAATCCTGTTGAGGTCTGGTCCAGTTCTGCGGGATCCCCAGAGGAATGGCCTGTCATAGGCGAATTCTTCGGGTTTGGAGTATTCGCCGTAGCGGAGCACTTCTGTCCTCAGTGGCCTGACTGTCTGGGTGTGGCAGTTGTTGCACCCTTCCCTGATATAGATGTCCCTGCCTTCGAGTTCTACGGCGGTGTATGGCTTCACATAGGGACTTACCGGCTGGGTTGACGGTATAAATAGGGGAATGAATACCGTTGCCACCGTTCCGACAAGAATCACTGCTGCAGAGATGACTGCAAAAACAACCGGTTTGGAATTGATACCCATGATCGCAGCTCCTGTTTACGGTTTTGTCGGTTATACTTCTGCTTCGACGGGCTGTTTGCGCGTCGTCATGTAAATATTCCAGGCAAAGACGAGTATGCCTATGAAGTAGATGACTCCGGCTATGAATCGAAGCCGGTAATACGGATACAGCGAAGTAAGACCATCGAGAAAACTGTACATCAGCGAACCGTCGGGATTGGTTGCTTTCCACATGGCCCCCTGCTGGATTCCGCCGATCCACATCGTAATGGTCCAGACTAGCTGTCCTACAAGGATAAGCCAGAAATGGATGTTGGCAAGCTTGATGCTGTAAAGATCAGCGCGGGATATTTTCGGGATCATGTAATAGAATGAAGCCGAAATGACCATGGTGACCCATCCCATGGTTCCCATGTGCACATGGCCGACTACCCAGTCGGTATAATGGAAAAAGGCATTGAGCGTTCTTAGCCCCTGCGTCGGGCCCTGGATTGTCTGCAGGCCATAGAAGGTTATGCCGACGATGAAGAACTTAGCGAGGTAGTTGGTGCGCATCTGGTCCCAGTTGCCCTGGAGCGTATAGTATCCGTTCAAGACCGATCCCCATGACGGTGCGATCAGGAATATGCTGAATGCGATGGCCACCGTCTGTATCCATTCGGGAAGGGGAGTGAGCATCAGGTGGTGCGCTCCGGTCCAGAGGTATGCAAAGATAAGCGCCCAGAAGGAAACGATGGAAAGCCTGTGGCTGTATATCGGCAGTCCGGTGGATTTGGGCAGAAAATAGTAGAACATGGCGAGCACCGGTACGGTGAAGATGAATCCGACGATGTTGTGGGCGTACCACCACTCTACATTCGCATCGTTCGTCCCTGAATAGACGGTGTAGGACTTGAAGAGCGTTACGGGAATTTCGAGATTGTTGACGATATAGAGCACCGCTACGGTGACGGTCATGGCGACGATATACCAGAGAGAGATGTACATCTGCTTTTCCTTGCGCTTGATGAGCGTGCCGAAGACGTTCACGGCAAACATCACCCAGATGATCACCACCCCGATATCGAGCGGCCATTCAAGTTCCGCGTACTCCTTTGAAGTGTTCATTCCGGCAAAAAGGGTTACAGCGGCAAGTGCGATTGCGGCATTGAACAGGTAAAGGTGGGCTAATGCAAGGCGCGGGAAGGCGATAGGCGTTCTGGTGAGGCGCTGCAGCATGTAATAGGCGGTCGCGAAGACACCTGCCAGACCGAAACCGAGACCGAGACCGTTGGTATGAACCACCCGGAGGCGGCCGAAACTGAGCCAGGGGGTGAGGTTAAGAGCAGGATCGAACATTTCGAATGCTATCCAGAGACCAACAACCAGTCCGATGACCAGCCAGAAGATCGCCGAGTAGGTAAACCCGCGAACTACCCTGTAGTCGTACCCAGCTTCGCTCATGCTTTCCTCCATGTCTTGATGATGGATTGAGAGAAAAAGAACACGATTGTCCAAGATGCATCTTTCTGATGTCTGAACTGAAATTTAAGAACAATTTAATTTTCGCCGAAGCAAAAAATGAAAAACCGGACTTTCCATGCCCGGTTTTTCATTGCGTAATAATGTTTCTTTTCGCAGGATCAATCCTGAAAGAGCTGCTTCAATCCGTTCACGTAGTCTCCCACGACAGCTTCTTTTTCAGTGATGATGCCGCGAATGAGAGTACCGGGCGTCACGTCGAATGCGTAGTTCACCACCGGGGTGGTCGGCGTGGCCACCTGGGTGCCGAAGATCTGGCGCAGTTCGTCGGCGTTACGCTCTTCGATGGGGATCTGCGATCCTTCGGACATCGTGATATCGATGGTCGATACCGGAGCGGCAATATAGAAAGGAATGCCGTGGTAACGTGCGCTGATCGCGTGTGCGTAAGTTCCGATTTTGTTGGCCGTGTCGCCATTGGCCGTTATGCGGTCGGCACCTGTTACTGCGAAGTCGATCATGCCGCGCTGCATGAGGATAGCCGATGAAGAGTCGGAGATAGAGGCGAACGGAATGCCGTCATGCTCCAGTTCCCAGGCGGTCAGGCGAAGGCCCTGCAGGAGCGGACGGCTTTCCGAGGTGATCACCCGCTCGATCAGGCCCTCCTTCCAGGCCAGGCGGATCACACCGAGCGCAGTGCCGATACCGCAGCAGGCCAGCGTTCCGGTGTTGCAGTGGGTCAGGACGTTGAGCTTGCGGGTTTTCAGCACGTCGGCGAAATCCTGCTTGATGAGCTCTACGCCGTGGCGGGCGATACGATCGCAGTTATCGACCTCGTCATTGTAAATTTTATTTGCCTCGTCGGTCATCTTCGAAAAGAGCGTTTCGAGGGAATCGGTCTCGTAGTTGGCCTCATAAACCGCAGTCATCTTTTTTGTGGCGAAGAATAGGTTTACGGCCGTCGGGCGTGAGGCGTTGACTTCGGCGATCAGGTTTTTGAAATATACCGGGAAACCCTCCTTGTCGCCCTTGTATTCCCTGATGCCGAGCACGACGGTATAGCCTGCCGAGGCGCCGATAAGCGGAGCGCCCCTGACGGCGAGCGTTTTTATGGCCTCTATGGCCTGCAGGTAGTCTCTCGTCGATATGTATTCCTCCCTGATCGGCAGAAAACGCTGGTCAAGGTAGGTAAAGGTGTTGTCGGTGAACGAAATTGCGTCAATCATGTTATGTACTGATTTTATTTGGGTTAAATGGCTTTCGTGTTACAGGTGAGTTACAAAACCCATAAAAACAGCTTTTGTAACAAGTGGATTGTGCGGCATAAAATAATCAAATCTTCACTTTTGACGGCAATAAAAAAAGCCGGGAACGTACCCATTATTTCAAGCATGTCTTTATGCAATCGAGTATTCCCAGTCATCGCCCACGCTTGCATTGCCTCCATTTCATAGCTGTCATTCCGAAAAAGCAGTCCAGGGCTTGAGGTCGCTTCTGCATAGGCTTCAGTTCCATGATGCTCGACTGACCGGCAAACCGGCACAGTCCGGCACTTGATGAAACCCGTTAAGTTAATCATACCCTGAGTACCGGATGGAATCCAGCCATCCAGCCATTTATGCCACCTTGAAGGATAGTCTATCGTAAGTCGTACTTCTTCATTTACGGCAACCTGAAAGTTCCGCTGCTTAACACTCAGAAGCGGCAATGGTTGATTGTCATTGGTTCATCCTTTTTTTCCTTGGCCAAATTCGATGGCTTGCATGTCAAGTTTCAGAAAGAATAAATAACCCTATATTGTCTTTGCCTTTCAATCGCTGTGCCGTTGTACTCTTTACCCCGAAACGGTTGTAAATTTTCTCCGTAGTAGTCAGAATACCCTGATTTGCCATAACAGCATCCGAATGTTACTGATTTTCTGAGATTCTATACAGAGAGGTTCTGTTTGATCGGTGCAAATTCATTTGTGCTCTTATGAGTGTTGCACTGTAAAGCGTGATGTCTGCCATTATTGAGCTGACAGTTGGCACGAAAAAAGTCTTGAGTAAGGTGGAGGCTTTCATTGTTCTTTTTAATAAATTTAATCCGGTTCATAGCTCAGTAAAATCATCAGGAAGGAGGTGCAACATTGTCATTTATTCCATCAAAAATCTTTTTCACCAAAGGGGTTGGACGGCACAAGGAATATCTTTCCTCGTTCGAGCTTGCGTTGAGGGATGCTAAAATTGAGGGGTGTAATCTGGTTACCGTTTCCAGTATTTTTCCGCCTCATTGTGAGCGAATCAGCGTTGAAGAGGGGGTAAAACTTCTCTGTCCCGGACAGATTACTTTTGCGGTCATGGCTCGCAATTCTACCAATGAATATAATCGTCTCATTGCGGCCTCGGTTGGTGTTGCCATCCCGTCGGATAAGACACAGTATGGTTATCTTTCAGAACATCAGCCTTGCGGGGAATCTGCCGAACAGTCAGGTGAGTATGCAGAGGATCTGGCGGCAACGATGCTGGCGACAACTCTTGGTATTGAGTTTGATCCAAACAAGGACTGGGATGAACGGGAAGGTATTTACAAGATGAGTCACAAGATTATCAATTCCTACAATATCACTCAGACTGCCGAGGGTGAAAACGGACTCTGGACAACAGTAATTTCGTGCGCTATTCTTTTACCTTGATGTGAATGATAATTTTAATGCAATGAAACTCCTTTATTCTTATGCCAGATAGACCGGTTCATGTGCACATTCAAGAGCTTTCGCAGGTTCTTGTTGACATTTCTACCCGTGTTGTCGGGAATTTGTTTGAGGTATTACGTGCGGTTAAATATCAAGATGAAGAGAGTTTGCCGCGTATCAAGCTTGTGGAAAATGAGCTGGATAAGGAGGAGATTGACCTTGAGGAAAAATGTATTCAGTTTATAGCTCTACAGCATCCGGTTGCAAAAGACCTGCGCACTATTTTCGCTATCATGATGATTAGTGATGAACTTGAGCGTATTGGGGAGATTTCGCTTCATATTATGGAAGCAATGATTTCCATAAGTCAAGATCTGCTTGAGTTGTTGGAGTTTAAATCGATGATTATGCTGGCTGGGGAGATGGTTACAAAGTCGATTGATGCTTTTGTTTTGCAGGATCGTGATATTGCAGACCAGGTTTGTGCTCATGATGATGAGGTTGATACTATTCATCGTGCGGCATTTAAAAAAGTGACTGCTTTAATGAAAATAGCGGATGCTGATGTTGTCGGACTTACCAATGCGTTAGGCGTTTCGAGGAATATCGAGCGTATGGCTGACCATGCCGAAAGGATTGCGCAGGAGGTTATTTATCTTGTGACCGGTGAACTTGTCCAGCACAAGGATCCCCATGATGATCTACTCTAAATAAAGAAGCAAGGAACAATGACCGTTAGGAGTAACTGAATTTATATAGTTATTATTCAATGTTAGATAAAAAATAAATTATCTGAGGAGGTAATAATGACTAACCCAGTAAAGGCAGTAACCTTTGCCGAAGTTATGGTTGGTGTTGATGGAAAGACTGACATTGATTGTTCCAATAAGGGATTAACATCGCTTGAGGGTTGTCCGGAGAAAGTGAAAGGAAATTTCAATTGCTCAGGGAACAAACTCACAACCCTTGAAGGGGCACCTAAAAATATTAAAGGGGATTTCAATTGTTCGGGCAATCTTCTGACAACCCTTGAAGGAGGTCCTGAGGAAGTTAAAGGTGACTATGATTGTTCAAACAATGAACTGAAAACTTTGGACCATTGTCCGGTTTTTGTGATGGGTGATTTTTCTTGCGCTGGAAACCAGCTGAAAACCCTTCAAGGAGAGATCTCTTCAAGTAAGGGTACCAAGCCCGAAAGGTGTCTGGAGATAGTCGATGGAGATTTCAATTGTTCAGGAAACGTGCTGACAACACTTGAGGGGTCTCCAAAAATAGTAGGAGGGGATTATGATTGCTCAAACAATCAATTAACTTCTCTCGAAAATTGCGCTGTTGTTGTTGCCGGAGATTTTTCCTGCAATAGAAACCAAATTATTTCACTCGATGGCGCTCCTCGAAAAGTTGCGGGTAACTTCGATTGTTCAAATAACAAACTTAGCACTCTCAAGGGATCTCCTAAAAAGGTTGACGGGGATTATAATTGTTCGGGTAACGAGTTGACCTCGCTCAAAGGTGCTCCTGAAGAAGTCAAGGCATTTGATTGTTCAAATAATCATCTGACTTCTCTCAAAAGGGCTCCTGAAAAAGTAAAGGGAAATTTTGATTGTTCATTAAACCAGATGACGTCTCTTAAGGGAATCCCTGAAAAAATAAAAGGAGATTTTAATTGCTCCGGAAATCATCTGACAACCCTTGAGTGCGGGCTGAAGAAAGTTGGAGGAGATTTTATCTGTGCAAATAATGACGTGCTTCTTACGGAAGAACAAGTTCGATCGGCTTACGAAATCAAAGGAACCTTTAAATCATAACACTTCTATTATCTTCACCTGTATAACTCATCTTGCTTTTTCTCCTCTTTAAGCAGAGTTTTATAGGTGAAGGTTTAATGACAATTCATAGCTGACTCAATGATAATGATTCATGATGCAACGGGAAGTTCAACATTCTCGTTTAGCCATGATTTTATTTTTTGCTTCAGGTCGTCCCGCACCTCCCGAAAAAAAGCAAGTTGCTCTTCTGTTGAACCACACATCTCCCTTGGGTCGGTTACCGGCCAATAATAACGTTTTTGAAAAGGTGTTCCGGGCCAGACCCTCGGACAGGTCGCTTGTGCCTTGTCGCATAAAATCATCAGGTCATGAATCATTGTTTTACCGAGGTAGGTATCAACCGCTTTTGGTTTCTGTGTGCTGATATCAATTCCAATTTCACTCATAACCTTAATAGCAAATGGGTTGACTTCATTTTCAGGCTCAAGTCCTGCACTCATTGACTCGAAACGGTCACCTGCCATATGACGAAGTAATCCTTCGGCCATCTGGCTCCGGACCGAGTTGTCATTACAGAGGAAGAGTACATTTTGTTTTTTATGCATGATGCCTCCCAAAAAATGTTTTAACTATCGAATATTAATATCTTAGAACATTTTAAAGCCCTTGTTGGTTCAATCTGATCACAGCGGAGACCACTTGCTTTATCAACGGGGGTTGGAGAATTGTGGCAGAAATTCAAGGCAGAGCAATAACGGTGTATTTGAAGCTTAATTGCATTATTTCGCAATCCAAAGGCTTCCATCCTGGATTTCTCAGGCGGGTCTGATAATATCTGCCCCGCCTGAAGGACAAAAGCTACTTATTTATATGCAAAACCTTTGCGGGTGGAAAACCATTAAAGTGAGTCGATGACGCATGACTGTATGCTCCAATATTATCACTGTAGAGTAAATCCCCTATCGAAAGGTCCTGGGGTAATAGATTAGCTAAAGTGATCGTGTCCAGAGCATCACAGGTAGGGCCATAAACCGCGCAAATTTTCTCATTGCCTTCTTTGAAGGATTTTAAAGGATATTGGCAATGATCAAATATAATCCCTGAAAATGTATGATAAACCCCGTCATTCACGTAATAACATTTTTTCCCGTCACGATAAGCTGTACCAATGATCTCAACCACGACCCAGGCGGCAGTTGCCACTAAAAATCTTCCGGGTTCGGCTATGATTTCAATGTCGGGCGGAAATAGTCTGTCAAATTCGGAATTGAGCATTTTTGCAAGCTCGGCAAAAGGTTTAACATTTTTGTCATAAGGAGCGGGAAAACCGCCGCCAATATCAAGAATTTTTACCTCACTATGCCCTCTGTTCCACGATTCTTTGAAAATATTGGCAGCCAGATTGAGAGCTTGAATATAATTTTGGAAATTTGTGCATTGACTGCCGACATGGAAACTTAAACCTTCAACCACCAGTCCGCTCTTAAAAGCTTTTTCTATAAGATCAACAGCTTCTCCGGGATCTGCACCGAATTTGGACGAAAGCTCAACCATAGCCCCGGTATTAGGAACTTTTATTCGTAAAATAAGACCGGCGTTCGGTGCATAGGTTGCTATTTTCGATATTTCATCTTCATTGTCAAAGGTGACCAGCGGTTTATAATGGTCCAGTTCCTTTAAGGTAGGTATTGGCTTTATCGGATTCGCATAGATGATCTTATCCCAGATAAAATCCTGACGCTGTTCGGGTGTCAGGGATTTAATATTTTCATAAACATTAAGAAACTCAGGCATTGAGGCCACATCAAAGCTTGCTCCTGCGTCATAGAACGTTTTAATTATTTCAGGAGCTGAGTTTGCTTTGACAGCATAATAGGCCTGAACCCTTGGAAGATGCAGCTTGAAATCCCGGTAATTGGCACGCAAAACGTTGTGGTCGACAACAAACAAAGGTGTGCCATGCTCCAAAGCCAATTGTTTTAAATATTGCGCTGCCATTAGGGGGTATCCTTTATTAATTGTTTTCGGTAATAAGGAAGTTCTTGAACTGCCAGGGATCAGTTTCATCAATATCCGGAGTGTTAAACCCGGCAAAGTAGTTGGAATGAGTTGTTAACGGTGTCCAGCCGGAAGCTTTTGATATGAAGTTGCCAAGATAGGGTTTGGCAATTCCGAGAATATATTCATGATCGATATTATCCGGTACAACAACACCCCTGTCAGGATTTTCTATCATCCACATACAGGCAGCGACCACTGATATTGCCACCTGCATAGTGGTGGCGTTCTGATGAGGTACAAGTGCTCTGGATTGCTCTATGCTCAGGTCAGAGCCTGTCCACCAGGAATTAAAACAATGACCCATCAGTAAAGCACCAAGAATATCCGAACCCTGGGTGATCTCATCATTCATAATCCTGAAAGCGGGCTGAATGTTGTAATCATAGCCACGCAGTTCCTGAAGGGAAATAATGGCGGCATCGCTCGGACAATAGGCGTAATGTACTGTCGGACGGTACACGGCTTGCCCATCTTTATATACTGACAGATAGTCGGAAATTGTAAAAGCTTCGCCATGTCTGACTACCATACCATTTATATTATAATCAGGTACCCAGGAGCGCACCCAGGTATTGATACCCATTCTGGCAAGGCAAATCTGGTTTTGCGGTCCTTCCTGATGGGTATAGGCAAGTTTTGGAAGTTCTTTTTCATGCGTTCCCCAACCCATTTCAGCAGTGGTCATGCCTTCTTCTCTGAATCCTTCGACACTCCAGGTATTTACAAACTCGTCAACCTGTTTTGGAACATCAGAGATTTGGGTGTCCCTTTCAGAGCAGTGAATCACTTTCACGCCAAGCTCCATAGCCAGTTCATTGAAAATCCTTTTTTGAGATAACTCGTTGATAATTTCGGCTTGAGCTTTGCTTACCTTGTTCTCGGCAATTACTTCATTGGCAATATCAAGCAACCCTTGTTTGGTAAAATGCGATATCAATCCAGGATTGGCACCATGCTCCAGTACAGCGGTTACACCTTTATCTTGCCATTGTGAAGTCATGCGGCGGATGTTCATATGCCGCCAATAAAGTGTTCTTTTCGTGGGATGCTGGTTGACAGCCCCTTCATATGGGTCCCACACTTCTACTGAGGTGTTGATATAGAGGACACCATGATCATGACACCATTGGAGAATCTCGCAACAATCGATATTCCAGGCCAAATCTATGATCAAGTCGCCCTCCGAAACATGAGCAGCGAGGGTTTGCGTTAGATTATCCGGTGTGATTTTATGATTAACAAATGTAACGCCCAATGTGGTCCACGGAGATACTTTTTCGCGAATATCCTCGAAATCCATAATAGTGACATGAGTATAATCGACGTTGATGTGTTTGAAAAGAATAGGAACTGTACATTGAGAGACAGATCCGAATCCAATAATGAGTATTTTATTGTCAAAATTAATCACGTTTTTTTTACTTTTTTTGTTTTTTGTAATCTTACAATTCAAGTCTTTAACAGCCTTCAATAATTCGACAAAATACTCTCTAAAAATTCAGAAGCAAAATAAAGCATTATCAATCTTTCACTAACTGAATAAGCTTTTCTTAGGGACAGCCTGGATGGCAGCCCTGCAGATTATGCCATATGATCTGAGCTTCGAACACTTTTTTACATTGCTTCTTGCAGACAGAATGAAGAGCGTTTACTGTACGTAGTTTTCCTGACAACCTGTTCGTTCTTGCCGGATTAAACAGGAGCTTTTCTCTCATGCTTGTCTCTGAAAGACATCCTGAAGAGTTTATCATGACGGTGATCGATGGTGCACCTTCGCATCGAGCAGAGCATTTACAGGTTCCGCTTTTCATCCGAACAGTACTGAATGACCTTTTCAGTCTGACGAACCTTTTCTTGTGAGGCTGCAAGGGCATTTCGTTATTCCTTGCGGATTTTTGGATTGACCTGTAATCAGTTTTTTTAACGAAAAATTTGCAAAATCTTTGTGGTAGGTATCAACGTAACATACAGCCTCGCCGGTAGCTAATTTTCCTGGTATTTACGCCCGTAGCTTTACCTGTTTGATACATTCCCTTTGCTTGGAGCACAAAAAAGTTACACAAAAGAAATAGGACGTATTTAAGAAAAGCTGTAATGTGTTGTCTATAGTGATTAATAGACGCCATAAGCAAGAAAAGGAATCTGATGAATATCCTATACTATTTTATGGCGTCAATCATGATCTGTTTCAGGAAATTAAAGGTTTTCGACTACTGACTTGAAGATAGCGGTCATCTTGGGCTCGGCATGGTTCGAAACCTCGATGATCTCCTCGATGCTGACCGGCTGGAGCGAATCCGGGAAGCATTCGTCAGTGATGATGGACATGCCGAACACTTCCGTTCCCTGATGCACCGCGGCGATAACTTCCGGCACGGTGGACATGCCCACGACATCGGCGCCGAGGATTCTCAACATGCGGTATTCTGCACGGGTTTCGAGGCACGGACCTGAAAGCGCGATATAGACGCCTTTCTGTAACTTGATCTTGAGTTCCAGCGCAACCTTTTCGGCAATGGCGAGAATGCGGGGTGAATAGGGAGCGCACATATCCGGGAAGCGGGATCCGATCTCGGGATCGTTCGGGCCGATCAGCGGATTGCCTCCAAGCATGTTGATATGATCGTCGATCAGCATGATATCACCTTTCCTGAACGAGGGGTTGAGCCCGCCGCATGCATTGGTTATGCCGAGGGTCCTGACGCCGAGGTGTTTCATGACCCGCACCGGAAAAACAATCTGCTGCATGGAATAACCTTCGTAAAAATGGAAACGTCCCTGCATGGCTACCACTTTTTTACCGGCAAGGGTGCCGAAAATCAGCTTTCCATGGTGTGTTTCAACAGTGGAGATCGGGAAATTCGGAATGTCGCTGTAGTCAAGAGAAAGGGTGATGTCGATTTCTTTGGCAAGTGCGCCGAGGCCTGTGCCAAGAACGATACCGACCGGATATTCGTCCTGTGTTTTCTTTCTTATGTAATCTACGGCTTCCTGGATTTTTGCCCGCTGTGAGATCATGGTAGGAGTATTTATGAGTTAACGACAAGGATAGAAAAATTCTGACAGGCTTCCGGAGTTGCCTTTATGAAAATCTTCAAGCCGGAGCCTGAAAAAAGTGATTTTTAATATAAACTCTTGTTCTGTCAGATAAAAATGAAAGGAAGAAGCGCGGACAAGTAATATCACCGCCAGCCGAAAATGGCGGTTCCCACCCTGATCATGGTGGCGCCCTCTTCGATAGCTTCTGTAAAGTCACCGCTCATTCCCATGGAAAGCTCTGAAAGTTTCAGCGGATCAGGAGCGAGTTTTCTCAGTTCGTCAAGGAGGATCCTGAGTGAGCGGAATTCTCTTTTCGCTTCTGCAATGTCCGGGGAGGCGATGGTCATCAGGCCGCGAAGCGTGATATTCGGAAGGCTGAAAAGGGCCGCTGACAAAGGCAGCACTTCAGCGGGCGGCATCCCGTATTTGGATGCTTCGCCTGATGTATTGACTTCAAGGAGGTATTCCACATGAAGATTGCGTTTTACCGCCTGTCGGGAAAGTTCTTCCGCCGTTGAAAATCTGTCGATGCCGTGAATAAGCGCGACCCTGTCAATGATCATCCGGATTTTATTGGACTGCAGATGACCGACGAAATGCCATTTCAGGGGGATGTTTTCAAGTACCGGATCTTCCGATTTCTGGACGAACTCCTGGACGTAGCTTTCCCCGAATTCAACCTGTCCCGCATCGAACGCTTCCCTGACGAGAGCCGCCGGTTTGGTTTTTGAAACGGCGATCAGGCTGACTCCCGCAGGGTCTCTTCCAGCTTTCAGACAAGCGGCATCAATCTGTTCATGGATTGCCTGCAGGTTCGATGCAATACTTTCCATGCCAGTGTTGTTCAGGGTTTTACCGCAGGTTCGATCGTTTCGATAACGACAGGCTCGATCGGATTGTCATTGAAATCGGTCTTCACGACGGCGATTTTTTCAACCACGTCCAAGCCTGACTCGACAAAACCGAATACGGTATACTGACCGTCAAGGAAATCATTGTCGGCTTGGTTGATGTAGAACTGGCTTCCGGAAGATGCTTTCTGGGGATTGTTGTCCCTTGCAGCGGCAAGCGTTCCTTTTTTGTTCGGGTGTCTGATCTCGGCAGGGATGCGGTATGAGGGGCCGCCAGTGCCATGCAGGCCGCGTTTTTCTTCATGCCTCGACAGCGGATCCCCGGTCTGGATCATGAATCCCTCGATAACCCTGTGAAAACGGATTCCGTTGTAATAACCCTCGCCGACAAGCTTGACGAAATTGTCCCGGTGCTGAGGGGTGTCGTCGTAAAGGGCGATCGCTATATCCCCCTGGGTGGTTTTGATAATGAACTGTTCAGGCATGGTAATGATCTGGTATGGTCAATGGTTCAAAGATTCAAAGATTTCCGGAAATCTGCCAGAGTGTCTGCTGGGCTATTGCCGCTCCCTGGGAAAGAGGATAATCGGCAATGATTTTCCTGTCGAGTTCTGCGGCTTTCGCAAGCTGGTTCGCCTGCCGGAAGCAGTTTGCCTCCTTGGCAAGGTAGAGGGATTTCAGGGCTGTTGTTTCAGCTTTTTTCGAAGCATCATCGAAGGCTGATGCTGCTTCGGTGAACTGCTTCTTCTCGAAGTAGCATGCGCCGGCACCTGCAAGTGCGGCTGCGGCAAGATCCCTGCTGTCGATGGAAACGGATTTGAAGGCTTTCAGGGCGGAATCGATATTGCCATTCAGGTAATAGGCATTGGCAATCATGAGAGATGCCATATTGCCGCTCGAAGTGCCTGCATAATCATCGGCAATTTTTTTCAGGCCGGACATTTTCCCCTGTCCGTTGATGGCGATGCCGAATTCCTTGTGGTCGAAATAGGGCGCTACCCTTGAAAGCTGCAGTGCGGCTTCCTGCTCCCTGTTCTGCTGGTTTTGGATCCAGAAAAAAACGCCGCCGCCTGTGCAGACAATCAGCACGAGCGCGCCGATAAGCGCATTTCTGTATTTTATGGCGATATAGAGGAGGTGATCGGCCAGCTCTAATTTTTCATTGTTCTGAGCAGGGGCGCCTGTCTGTATTTCATTCATGGTTGAATATATCTGGTTGATGCACCGGCTGAAATTACCCGGTGTGTTACGGCCCGAAACCTAAGCAAGTTTGCCTGAAAAACAAAATCATTACATCGCGGAAGAGATCCAAAAGCGATGCTCTCAACAATCCGGCAATTTAAACAATTCGACGGTATTCCTTACTATTCCTTCAGCTGCTATTTCAAGTGGAATGTCCAGTATTTCCGCTATGGCCTGTGTAATGAAACGCACATAGGCCGGTTCGTTGCGTTTGCCCCGGTACGGAACAGGTGAAAGATAAGGAGCGTCCGTTTCCGTCAGCAAATCTCCGAGCGATACCGCTCTGATCACATCCGGCAGTTGCGATTTTTTATACGTGACCGTGCCCGGAATGGAAAGCTTGAAACCAAGGCTTATGCATTTTTCTGCAATGGCCGCATCACCGGAAAAGCAGTGCATCGCTCCCCGCATGCCGGAATGCTTTTCTTCATCGAGAATCGCGAGCATATCTTCCCACGCATCACGGCAATGGATCACAAGAGGCAGGTCAAGGGAGCGGGCGATTCTCAGCATCCGGCGGAACGCATCCTGCTGAAGCGCGGGATCGATACCGGGATAATGGTAATCGAGGCCGATTTCCCCGATTGCCACGACCTTCGGGGAAACAGCGAGCCGAATGAGCTCGTCGAATAAGCTGTCATCGAGAAGCAGGTTCGTTTCGTGGGGATGAAGGCCTACGTTGGCAAAAATAAAATCGAAACGGCCGGCAAGTTCTATCGATTTCCGGCTTGTCGTCACATCGGTTCCTGGGTCGATCAGGATGGAGACCTTTTCCTCGATGAGCCGGGTTACGACCTCGTTGCGGTCCTGATCAAAATCCGGGAAAGAAAGGTGGCAATGCGTGTCAACGAACATCGGTGGTTTCCGCCATGGTTTCGTGGGAAAATACCTGGTTGTGGAAAAGGATCAGCATACATGCGCCGATCGTGATCGCGGAGTCTGCGACATTGAAAATAGGCCAGAGAGAGACATAGGTTCCCAGTATCTTTCCATGGTAAAGATCGAAATAGATGAAATCGACGACCTTTCCCGATGTGATGCGGTCGATCATGTTGCCGATGCCGCCGCCTGTGATAAGCGCAAAAGGTATAAGGAAGATCGCGTCCTGTCTTTTCGAGCGAATCACATAGAAAAGTACCGTCGCGGTGATCAGTCCGGTCATCAGAAGCAGCATTGCAGGCGGTGCGAACTCCACACCGAAAGCTACGCCCCTGTTCTGTGCGAAAGTCAGTGAAAAAAGCCCGGGAATGACGGGAATGCCGTCCGGCAGGCTGCTGAGATAATCGACAGCAAGTTTTTTCGTGAACTGGTCAAGGCCTATGACGAGCAGGATAATTGCAGAAAACCATTTCATGTTTGTGGAGCGGAATTCACGGTTTCAAATGGATAAAAAGTCGTATTAATAATCATTGATTATTGCTCTGGAGTGCATCCAGGACATTTCGCCTGACCGTATCGACCGGCATGGTGCAACCGGTCCAGAGCTCGAACGAGCGGGAAGCCTGCCCGATGAGCATTTCGATGCCAGGTACCGTTACGGCACCCGCTTTTTTCGCAGCGCGGAGGAGCGGGGTATCAAAGGGGTTGTAAACCATATCGTAGATTATCTGTCCTTTGCGGATGACCCCGATGTCGAGAGGCACGATGCTCTTCATTTCGTCCGGACGTCCCTTCGTTCCGACCGGGGTGGCATTCACTGCAACGGCACAATGGCGCAACATGTCGATATATTGCGCATTTCCGGCATGAAGGTTTTCTATCGGATGAGGTGTCACCTCTTCCTTTGCTGCATAATCGCTCAGCATTGATTCTGCCTTGGCGGTATCTCTCGCGAAGAGCAGGATCTCTGAAGGAGAGAAAAAAAGCCGGAACGCTTCGATAGCGGCAAGGGCGGCCCCCCCGATACCGAAAATACAGACAGGCTGCCCTGCAATTTCCTCTTTGAACGGCAGTAACGGTGCCGCGAAACCGGCGATATCGGTGTTATGTCCCGAGAGCTTTCCATCATTGTTGACGATCGTGTTGACGGCCATGATAGATGCGGCTTCCGCTGAAAGTTCATCGAGAAAAGGAACGACGGTCTGCTTGTAGGGGATGGTTACGTTGAACCCCGCGATGCCGAGGGCCCTGGCCCCTTTGAGCGCGTCACCGATAAAGGCATGATCGGCGACATTGAAAATGGTATAATAATAGGGCAGCCCGAGCGCTTCGCAGGCCGTGTTGTGGATAAGCGGTGAAAAGGAATAATTCACGCCGCGGCCGATGAGACCGAGGATTTTTTTCGCTTGTGCCATGCAGGGTGTCGGGTCAGGTCGTGATCATGAAATTCCGAGCATACGCCTGATGGCATCCTGCTGATAGAGTTCCGGGAAGGTGCTCTGAAACAGTTGTTTCTTGTCCGGGTCTATCTTGAATGCTTTGCTCAGGGCTTTAAGCGTGCTGAGCTTGTCGCCGATTGCAAAATATGCCGCCGCGATTTCAAAATGGGCATCGGCTGAAAGAGGCTGAAGTTTCAGGGAGTTCTGCAGGGCATCAATGGAATCGTTGATATGGCCGGCATCCCTGAGCACCATTGCGAAATCCACCCAGATTTGAGGGCTTTCGGCATCGATTTTGAGAATTTCCCGATAGGTCTCGATCGAGTGTTCGAGATAATTGAGATTGTATTCAATTTCCGCTTTCAGGAGCAGGAACTCAATGCTGTCCGGATCGGCTTTCAATGCCTGTACGGTCGCGGTGAATGCCGGCTCGTACTCTTCAAGTGCTTCATAACAGCACGCAAGGGCAAACCATGCATCGGCGAAATCACTGCTGATATCGAGACAGCGCCGGTAGCAGTCGATGGCCTGGTTGTATTCTTCGAGTTCTTCGTAGGCAATGCCGAGATTATAAAGTGCATTGATATCTTCAGGTTCGAATTCGAGCGTTTTCAGGTAGCTTTCAATAGCTTCCTCGATGCGTCCGGTAATGGCCAGGACGTTAGCCCTGTTATACCATGCCGAACTGAAATCGTCAGCTATAGCGATGGCCATGTCGTAACTATCGAGAGCTTCGCTGTACTGCTTCAGTTTGCTCAGAACGAGACCGTTGTTGTACCAGGCATTGATATTGTAGGGATCGAGATCGATGGCTTTCTGATAGCACGCCGAACTTTCATCAAGTTTGCCCATCAGGTCTTTACAATAGGCAAGCTCATACCATGAATCAGAAAAACCGGGATCAAGATCGAGCGCCTGTTCAAAATACAGTTCGGCTTCACTGAACCTTTCGAGACGCTGCAGGATTATTCCCTTGTAATAAAAATATTCTTTTTCTATGGAAGAATCGACGGTGATTTTTTCAAGCTCAACGAGCGAGGCTTCAAGGCTCCCTGTATTGAAGTATGCGAGAGCGAGATTCAGGTTCATTTCACTGTCCGTCGGACTGAGGATGGCAGCTTTTTTAAAAGCTTCGAGTGCATCGTCGAAAAAGCCGTTCAGCGTGAGGCTGTTTCCGAGATGGAACCATGTTTCCGTGTTGTAGGGGGCAATTTCTTCAAGACGGCGGGCGACAGCAAGCGATTCAATGAGGTGTCCGTCTTCATTGTACTGGGCAATCCTGTCAAGGAGTTCTTCAGAATCGAAAATCGAATCCAATCCTTCGAGATCGGGTTGTTTTCTTTCGGGTCCTCCTGTCAAACTGTGATTTTCATCAAAAAAATCTGGCAGATTCATAATCGGTCGTAAAAAGTTACTTCATATCCAAATCACAATCATCAGCAAATATATAAAAGAATTTCTTAAGAAAAACATTGTGAAAGGCTGGCTGGTTTCTGAACACTCATGGTCTGAAGTACCGGTAAACAAGATCGGCTGTTTTTGCGCCTGCAATTTCCTGTAATTCCCCTGTCGATGCTTTTGCAACTGCATCAACCGAGCCGAAATGTTCGAGCAGCTTGAAAGCGGTTTTTTCCCCTACTCCTTTAATTGATGTGAGTTCGGTCTGCAAGGTCCTTTTTGATTTCAGGTTCCTGTGATAGGAAACGGCAAAACGGTGTGCTTCGTCACGCAGCTGCTGAAGCAGCTTCAGTGCTGGGGATGTTTTCGGAAGATTGAACGGGTCTTTCGTATGAGGAAGAAATATTTCCTCGATCCTTTTGGCAAGACCTATCACAGGAATCGATACCCCGATGGATTGCAGTGCCTTGCAGGCCGTGTTGACCTGCCCTTTGCCTCCATCGACTACGATGAGATCGGGCAAGGGCAGTTCCTCTGAGAGAGAGCCCCCGTAGCGCCTGATAATGACTTCGTTCATGGCGGCATAATCATCGGAGCCTTCAAAAGAGTGAAGTCTGAACTTTCTGTAATCGGATTTTTTCAGTTTTCCCTTCTCGAAGCAGACCATGGAACTGACATAATCTGTCCCCTGATGATGGGAGTTGTCGAAACATTCGATTCTCTGCGGTATTTTCGACAGATGAAGCAAGGCGGCCAGCGCTGCAAGACCATGATGTTCACGGGCAGCTTCACCCCGTTTCTGTTTCTGGATCAGGTATTCCTCAAGATGGTGCTCCGCATTCTGACGGCACATTTCGATCAACTTCGCTTTGTCGCCTATACGGGGAACAACGATTTTCGGTGACCTGAGCTCCTGTTTTTCCCTACGCTGTTTTTCCGTAACAAGTGCGCGAAGCGCCTCCTCTTCATCCTGCGAAAGCGGTTCCAGCAGAAGAATTTCATCCGGAACCAGTTCCGGGGTTTCGAGATAATAGGTTTCCAGGACTTTCACCTGCAGTTCTGCAATCGTTTCACCTTCGGTATTGTTCATGTAGAAACGCTGAGAGCCGAGCAGCTTTCCTTCTCGTATTTTAAAAACAATCCCGCAGGCGTCGTCCTCTCCTGCTGCTACAGCGAAAACGTCCCTGTCGAAGCCGTCTTCCGCTACGACCCTCTGTCGTTCGGAATATCGTTTGAGGCTTTCTATCTGTGTTTTCAGTTCCGAGGCCTGTTCGAATTTCAGTTCGGCAGCACAAGCATGCATCGTTTCGGTAAGGGAACGGATAAGGCTTGATGTTTTACCTTTCAGAAGCTTGATGATTTCGGCGATCATCAAGAGATATTCCTCTTCGGTCTGAAGTCCTTCACAGGGCCCTTTGCACTTATGGATATGGTAATCGAGACAGAGCCTGATTTTTTTCGCTGCGATATTTTCAGGAGTCAGCCGGTATTTGCAGCTTCTCAAGGGAAAAATGGTTCCAATCAGGTCGAGTATCGCGCGAAGCTGGCGTGCCTCGGTATAGGGACCGAACCAGGTCGATCCGTCCCGCTTCATCTGCCGGCTGAGGAAGATACGCGGAAACGGTTCGTTCGTGATGACGAGATAAGGATAGGTCTTGTCGTCTTTCAGGTTGACGTTGTACCTGGGCTTCAGTTCCTTGATGAGGTTGTTTTCAAGAATGAGCGCTTCGACTTCCGAGGATGTGATGATAACTTCGAAATCCCGGATATGGCTTACCAGTACCAGAGTTTTGCCATAAAGCTGCTGCGGAGGCCTGAAATAGGAGCGGACACGGTTCCTCAGGTTTTTAGCCTTGCCGACGTATATAACTTTTCCTTTTGCGTTCCTGAACTGATATACGCCCGGGGAAGCCGGAAGAGAGGATATTTTTTCCTGCAGTGCAGCTTTTACGTCCGCAACCTGCGGTATTTCATCATGCTCGTTCATTCTTGCAGGGTCCTGATAGCCGGTATTCCGATCCTTTGTTTACACCGGAAAACGATACCATAAAAAAGGGAAAAGCCGCATAAAAGTTGCGGCTTTTCCCTTGAAAAAAATACAGGAAATGCTTTCAGCGCTTCATGCAACCGAATTGTATTCACCCTTCAGGGCAAATACTCCGAAAGCGATAAGGCTGAAGGCGATAATCGGCATCAGAACCACAATGACGATGGACCAGAAAATCCAGTTCTCCTCAGTTGGTTTTTCTCCGATTTCCTGCATGGCCCGCATGACGATGAAGGGAATGATCCCTACACCCATGGCAGTCCAGAGCAATCCGAAAATCCTTTTTATTACTGACATGTTAAAATGATTTAAAAGGTTCTTGATTATTCCTCGTCAACGTTGTTTGTCTTGTTCGAAATGTAGAGCATACCGATCACGAAGCTGACACCAGCGATAATGATCGGGTACCACAGACCGAAAAGCGGATCAGCCGGAGGTGCACCTGGTGCCGGACGAGTGAACTCCACAAGTCGGGTAGAGATCAGCGGAACCAGACCGCCGAATACACCGTTGCCGATATGGTAAGGCAGCGACATCGAGGTATAACGGATCCTGGTCGGGAAGAGCTCCACAAGGAACGCTGCGATAGGTCCGTAAACCATTGTAACGAAAATCACCTGAATCAGAACAAAGCCGACCATCTTGTTGAATGAATTCTGAGAAAGAGTGACTTCCTTCTTTGTTTCAGGCTTCAGCTTGTCTTTCGGCATTGCAGCTTTCTTCTCTGGATCGACCGGGAATTTTTTCTTCACGGTTTCCTTGTATTTGGTGCCGTCTGCGAATTCCTTGGTGGTAACGGAAGTCAGCAGCGAGTCTGCACCTTTCACTTCGGCCTTGGTTTTAACTACGGTTTTTTCGACGACCTCCTGCTTTGTCTTGAGGTTAGCTTCCTGGTACATCATGGTATAGATCGGGCGGTATGCGACAACCGCGATAATCATACCGGCCATCATGATGTACTTGCGGCCGATTTTATCTGAAAGTGAGCCGAAGAGAATAAAGAAAGGAGTGCCGATAATGAGTGCGATCGAGATGATGATGTTGCTCTGAACGAACTCGACGTTACATGCGTTCTGCAGGAAGGAAAGAGCATAGAACTGGCCGGTGTACCATACGACACCCTGACCGGCGGTCGCTCCAAGCAAGGCGAGCAGAACCATTTTCAGGTTGTCTTTTTTCTGGAAGCTTTCGGCAAGCGGGTTGGCTGATGTTTTGCCTTCTTTTTTCAGTTTTGCGAAAAGCGGTGATTCCGACATTTTCATACGGATATAAACCGAGATCGCGACAAGGAAAACCGAAAGAATGAACGGAATACGCCATCCCCAATCGTTGAAGACTTCAAGGCCGAGGGTCTGACGGACGATCAGAATGACACCGAGAGAGATGAACAGGCCGAAGGTTGCTGTTGTCTGGATCCAGCTGGTCCAGAAACCGCGCTTGTCATGCGGAGAGTGTTCAGCGACATAGGTTGCTGCGCCGCCGTATTCACCTCCGAGTGCAAGACCCTGCAGGAGGCGGAGTACGAAGACGATTGCCGGAGCGGCGAAGCCGATTGTTTTGAATCCGGGGACGAGACCGATAGCGAAGGTCGAGCCGCCCATGATGACAAGGGTGACAAGGAAGGTGTACTTGCGTCCGATGAGGTCGCCAAGGCGTCCGAAGAAAAGCGCACCGAAAGGCCTGACGACGAAACCTGCTGCGAAGGTCGCCAATGTGGCAAGCAATGCGGCTGTCGGGTTGTCTTTCGGGAAAAACTGTTCTGAAATGATTTTTGCAAGACTACCAAAGATGTAGAAGTCATACCACTCGATAAGCGTACCGACCGACGAAGCGGCAATAACCCGCCGGGTACTGGTCACCTCTTCGGTTTGGGCAACGTTTGTGACATTTTGTGCCATAAAGGTTTACGTTGATTGTTGTTGATTGAATACTGACGTAAAATCTTGAATTGAAACGGTGTAGGACAACGTTCAGGTTCAGTTGATGAACTCGTGCTCGTTTTCCTTCACGACAAGTACCGGACATGGAGCACGGCGGATCACATGCTCTGCAACGCTGCCGAGGATCATGCGTTTTAGGCCGCGTCGTCCGTGCGATCCCATGATGATGATGTCCGCTTCCTTGCGCTTTGCATAGTCGAGAATGCACTCTTCGGCAAAACCTTCATAAATCACATAGTCGGCGACGATTCCCGCCATTTTTTCCTCTTCGATCAGAGCGGCAAGTTTCTGCTCCTCGTCGACGCGCTCTTTTTCGAGTCCGTGTGAGTAGTTGATAGTCGGATCGTTCTCGACAACGCCGACAAGAAAAACTTCACCGCCGGAAAGCCTTGCGAACTCGTTGGCGTACTGAAGTGCCTTGCGGGATAAATCAGAGAAATCAACCGGACAGATGATTTTTTTAATGGTAATCATAGTACCGTTGTTGTGTTTAGTTATAGTTAAAAATGCATTAAGCGATCAATTCGAAAAAGAACAGACAATTACATTGCGCAGGTATGACTGTCCCGGGAGATAACTGCGGTCAAAGACGGGAAGCATAAATCCTGCAACAACAAACATAATCGTTTTGCCGTGCGACATTCATAAAAGGACCGGATCGTTTACGTCCGTTCTCTCTGCCGAAAAAAATGTAAGGCTAAAAGAAAAAAGTTGGCTTCAGCTCTCTGTTACAGCGTCATTATCTGCTGGTCGCTGAAGAACTTTCTGAATATCGTAAAAAAATTCCGATGTATCAATTGTTAATAACGGGAGTATATCTTGTGAAAGATGATACACAGTATTCTTACGTAAATATAAATAAAAAAGCCGCAGTTGCCTGCGGCTTTTTTCAGGCTTGTATCCTTTAGAAGGTAACGGTTGCCCAGAGCTCGCCGCGTAACAGATTGCTCCTGTCTGTTCCTGCGTTTATAGCGTTTTCAAACGAGCTTGCACGATAACGGACTGTCGGGGTCAGGCTGAAAGTGCCGGCAGCAGACTCATAGATGCCGATCTTGTACTGTGCCCAGACGAAGATGTTGTTGTAAACCGCATCGTATGGAGATTTAATGTCGGTAAAGCTCGCACCGGTCCAGTTTGTCTGGCCTTTGTATGTTTTATCTGTAGTTCTGTTGTAGTCAATCCAGGTCATGAGCGGGCCGGATTCGAACTTCGCCCTGAGGAGGTAGCCGCTGTAATCTACGCTTTTAGGAGCGCCGTTAGATGAACCATTCGAGTCTTTGCAGAAGGTGTAAAAACCGCTCAGGCCGAGTTTCGACTTGCCTTCGATAGGAATCGTGACATTCGCGCCGAAGGTTGCAGGAGAGACGTTCTGGTAAACCAGACCGGCTCCATCGGTAATCGCAAACAGTGCCTGAGGTTCGACGGTGACGCTGCCGAGATTGGCTTTGTAGGAGACATGTGCGGCATAACCGTCATTGAACAGCCCCTGGGCATACTGGCCATATGCAGCGGTTGGTCCTGAATGGTTGTCAAGAACACAAAGCGTTGCGTTAAGTTCCCCGTCACCGATTTTGGTGCCGTAGTTGAAAGCGAAGATACGATCGAAGTTCCACTGGAAGTAAGGGACGTCAACTGCGCAGATCATGGCGGCGACCGTCGTATTGTATGCCGGAATCGGATACATGGTCAGGTCGAAAATCGGGTTGTTCAAGCTGTTGAGCGGCAGGCGGCCGGCCATGTAGTGGCTGTCCTGCATCATGCGCCCGAAGTAGAACTGAGAAAATGCGGGGGTATAGTTATCTTTGTTTCCGCTATCATATGCACCGACAGTGTTCCAGCCGGGAACGACACCCTTGTAAAGAGTTTCATCCTGCAGCAGGGCCTTGAAAAAATATCCGTTGCCGAGATCAGCCGATGCCTTCAGCCTGACCCGCCAAGTATATTTCATATCATCTTTCCATGTGGTGTTAACTCCGGCAATAGTCGTGTTCGGAAGGTCTAACCTCGGGCGGATCGTGGCGTCGCCGCCGATTTTCAGTTCGGCATGTGCCGGTGATGCGAATGACAGTACTGCACACATTGCAGCAAGCGACAGCATTCTTTTCTTCATGTGACATCTCCTTTGATTGGTTGTGTGTGTGTTTTTTTACAACAAAATTCCCAGCCTGTTCCAAGGTTTTTCTGGAACCGGAAAAAAACTAACCCGGTTGCAAAAATTCAAAAATGTAATAAAAAACAGCCGAAAAGCTGTCAAAATGAAAAAATACCGAAAAAAAAGATAGTATTATTTTCGGTATTGTATTTATATGCTCATATAATAAGCGTTTCTGGATTGGTTTGCAAATAATTGTTAACTTTTCACGCAGGTTCTGTAAAATAAAAGCGTCTAACCTTTGTTTTCCTGGAAATTACGCTTTTTATTCACTCAAAACAAAATATTCTTTTATCTGCGTGTCAAAAGTCAATCTCAGGGTAAGTGCCTTATGCATACAGGACGGCCGTGTTCTGCTCATAGAACATAAAAGTTTCGCACCGGACGATCCGGAGCTGCCCCAAACGTACTGGATTCTGCCCGGAGGTGTGGTCGAACGGGGTGAAACACTCGACGAGGCCGTAAAGCGGGAGATGAGGGAGGAAACGGGCCTTGAATGCAATGTCGGGAATCTGCTTTTTATCAAGGAGCTGCTCTATCCGTATCCCGGGGTCAAAGAGCAGGGAAGCCTCCATCATTCTGTTTCGCTCGGTTTTCACTGTGACGTGACGGGCGGTGAAATGATGACGGGCAAGGATCCTGAATTCCCTGACGACAGGCAGGTTATCATCAGGGTTGAATGGATTCCGGTTGCCGATCTTGGTCGTTATTCCCTTTATCCACCATTTCTTGCCGATTATATTCTTGCCCATAAACAGGAAAAACTCCGGAATGCGGTTCCGGAGTTTTTCAATTCGCTGCAATGATATCGGGATAATCCGGGAGCAGTTTTCCTGTATGTTCCGGGAAGTCCGAGGCTGTCAGAGATCGACAATAACACCGACGGTGCTGAAACTTTCGGGGCGGTAAAAGTACATGCCTTGACGGCTCAAACCTGACGAGTAGTTGTATGCCACTCTCACTTTTTCAAGCCCGATTGACCCGAGGCGCATGCCTGCCTGAAGGTTCCATGTTCCGCGGAAACCCCGCGTTTCATTGAACGATGCATCCCACGCGGGCAGAAGTTTGAAATCAGCGGCAAGATAAGTATCTCCGGGGGTCGAAAGTTCCGCGCCTGCCTGGAACGAATGCGGATTTATGCCGTCGGGCGAAGAGTGGTACATGTACTGGTATCCGGCATATATCCTGTTGCCTTTGGAGCTGAGAGCAAGCACCAGATTGAGAAATTCGCGGCTGTAAACGAAGGGAATGGTGAATGGGCAGTCACCCTGGATCCAGTGCCCTGAAGCATCGGTATGACCGTCCTCAAAATGGGCGGATATGTGACTGAGGCGCAGTTTTGCACTGAATGTATCGAAGGGCAGAGAGCTCTGTATCGGTTTTGTCATGCTTGCATTGACACCGAAGAGGTAATCGATGGTATCGACCGGAAACTTGAAATTGTCGCTGCACCTGAGCAGGGAGAACGTTCCGAAATCGATACCGACGGCAAAATCCTTGTTTCTGCTCTGATAGAGGTCGGCCGAGGTCCCGATGTCAAGCTGCAGGTATTTGTCGCTTGTCATTGGCATCACGGCAATTCTCGGCTGAAGAGGGTCGGCGAGAATGGGCTGGAAAATGGTGTTCAGTGTAGGTTTCACAAGCGGATCGGCCGGTGCGTTTTTCATTGCGAACACCAGGAAGACGGTCAGTATCAACAGAATTTTACCGGTAATGTATTTATTTTTCATTGTTACAGTATGGTTGTGGTTGAAAAGTGATCGCGAGTACCGGTTCATGATCCGGAATCAGGCGCAAGCAGTGTTTTGAGCACTGCCATCCGGACTGCAACGCCGTTGGTGACCTGTTCGAGCAGCAGGCTCTGTGAAAAACCCGGCGGCTGAATGCGGTCAGCGACATTGTTGGATATTTCGATCTCCCGGTTTATCGGGCCCGGATGGAGGACAAGCAGGTGTTTCTGCACCCGTTCGAGCTTTTCATCAGTCAGGCCATAATAGAACGAGTATTCTTCAAGTGATGGAAGATACCCTCCTGTGGCTCGTTCGAGCTGCAGCCTAAGCACAATTGCCGAATCAGCCCATCCGATGGCTTTGTCGATATCGGTGAAAAGCGTGATACCGAGTTGCTCTGCATCGGGAGGAAGAAGGGTGACCGGACTGCAGAGACCGACAGAAGCGCCGGAGCTCAGAAGCCCGTAGATATTTGAACGTGCGACCCTGCTGTGCAGGACATCGCCGATGATGATGACTTTAAGTTTTTCAAGTGTCCCGAAATATTCCCGGAGCGTGAACATGTCGAGTAGGGCCTGTGTTGGATGTTCATGTGAACCGTCTCCGGCGTTGATGACACTTTTCGATGTAATTCCCGTAATGAAATCCGCGGAACAGGAAGAAGGGTGGCGAAGCACGAATGCATCCACTCTCATTGCTTCGAGGTTCCGGATCGTGTCGCTGAGGGTTTCACCTTTGCTTACGCTGCTTGTGGAGGCACTGAAGCTGAGGATGCCGGCACCGAGATGGCGGGCGGCTATTTCAAATGAGAAACGCGTCCGTGTTGAATTTTCGAAAAAACAGAGAGCGATGCGCTTGTTCTGCAGAGAGGTCTCGAAGGTCGGGTCTGGCGTTATCAACTCTTTTTTGAACACGGCAGCCATGTCAAGAAGCCTGGCAATGCAGTCTGCCGGCAAATTGCATAATCCGGTAAGGTGCTTCAAATCCGAGATTTATTTGAGGCTTTGAAAAAAGATGTTTTCTTCTGAAAGTACGAAAAAATTGATGATCAAAAACTACCTTAAGAAGCGGGCTGTTATTGAAGTTTCCTTTCAGGTCGATTTCTTTTTTATTATAAATTAAAGTACTCTAATAATTCAGCCATGCATGAAATGAGCATTGCACTTTCAATCGTCGAGGCCGTGGATGCAAAGGCCCGCGAAGAAGGTGCAGCGAAGATAACCGGAATCGATCTGCTTGTCGGCAGGCTTTCAGGCATTGAAACCGAGTCTCTGAAGTTCTGTTTTTCGGCAGCGTCGAAAGGATCGCTCGCAGAAGATGCGGTACTTGCCATAGACGAACGTGAGGGTACCGGTGAGTGCACAGCGTGCAAGAGCAGTTTTCCTGTATCTTTTTATTATGCCGAGTGCCCGGAATGCGGTTCTCTGGCGGTATCGATCATTTCGGGAGAAGAATTTCAGATCAAGTCAATGACCATAGAAGAAGAGGGGGAATAGAATTATGTGCGATACCTGCGGGTGTTCATCCGAAGGCGGAGCGGTGCTCCGCAAACCGGGAAACAGCGAATATCATGTTCATATAACCGGTCACGGCAACGGTCATGTGCATGACCATGACCATGAGCACAGCCGCCATCACGACCATGATCACGGGCACACCCATCATCACCCGGAAGGGCACAGCCGCAAGATTGCGATGGAACAGGATGTGCTTCTGAAAAACAACCTGCTTGCCGAAAGGAACCGCGGGTATTTCGAGGCAAGGAATATCGTGGCCCTGAATTTTCTGAGCTCTCCCGGTTCGGGAAAAACATCGCTTCTCGAGAAAACCATACCGGTCCTCAGGCAGCATGTTCCGGTTGCGGTAATCGAAGGTGATCAGCAGACCACCAACGATGCGGACCGCATCCATGCCCTCGGTGTTCCGGTCATCCAGGTCAATACGGGATCGGGTTGCCATCTCGACGCCTTCATGATCAACCGGTCGCTCAGGGAGCTCGATCTGCAGGACAATTCGCTGCTCTGCATCGAGAATGTCGGCAATCTTGTCTGTCCCGCGATGTTCGATCTCGGGGAAGCCCTGAAAGTGGTCATCATCAGTACGACCGAAGGGGACGACAAGCCATTGAAGTACCCTGCGATGTTCCATGAAGCGGATATCTGCATCCTCAACAAGACGGACCTGCTTCCCTATGTCGATTTCGATGCTGCCCGGTGCCGGGAGAATGCGATGAGGGTCAATCACCACCTGGAGTGGTTCGAAGTTTCGGTCAAGAGTGGCGAAGGCCTCGATGCGTGGACCGAACGCATCATGAAGATGGTGAAACGGAACTGAATGTTGTGGTGTCCGGAACAGAGATCAGACAGCGCTTCCGGGTAAACGGGATCGTGCAGGGGGTCGGGTTCCGTCCCTTCGTTTACCGTATTGCCGTTGCAGGGGGACTGAAGGGATTTATCAGGAACACGGCTTCCGGTGTCCTGATCGAGGTTCAGGGAGAGAGCGCTTCCATCGACGGCTTCTCCCGGCAATTGCGGACAGAAGGGCCTCCGCTTTCGAAAATCGAGACGGTCGATGAAACCACCGTTTCCTGCATTCACGAAGAAGCATTCACCATCGGTGCTTCAGGAGAGGGCGACGAGGTTGAAACCCTGATACCTCCCGATATCGCTCTCTGCAGCGACTGCAGACGCGAACTCCTTGACCCCTCGAACCGCCGCTTCCGGTATCCGTTCATCAACTGTACCAACTGCGGTCCGCGATATACGATTGTCGGACGTCTGCCTTACGATCGTCCGTTCACCTCCATGCATGGTTTCACCATGTGCCCCGAATGCGAAAGGGAGTATCACGATCCGCTCGACCGGCGTTTCCATGCCCAGCCCAACGCCTGTCCGGTATGCGGGCCGGAGGCGATCCTTCTCGATGCCTCGGGTGAAAAGCTTGACGTTCCGGATGCCGTTGCCGGAGCGGCGGCAATGCTGCGCGAGGGAAAGATCGTGGCATTGAAAGGAGTCGGAGGTTTCCACCTCGCCGTAGACGCCTCGAACGACGAAGCGGTCAGACTTCTCAGGGAACGAAAGGGAAGGGAAGCTAAGCCATTTGCGGTTATGGTGAGGGATATCGGCATCGTTTCACGGTACTGCAATTGCTATCCGGCTGAAGCTGCGGCGCTTGCATCTCCGGAAGCCCCGATCGTATTGCTCAGGAATAGGGGGACAGAGGGACTGGCTCCCTCCGTTGCGCCCGGAAACGACCGCCTCGGAGTGATGCTGCCATATTCTCCGCTCCATCTTCTTTTATCTGTCGATGCACCGGAAGTTCTTGTCATGACGAGCGCGAATTTCAGCGAGGAGCCTATCGTCACGGACAATCTTGAAGCGCTGTCGCGTCTTGGCGGAGTTGCCGATTGTTTCCTTGTGCACAACCGTCCGATCTGGCTGAAATGCGACGATTCAGTCACGATAGAGCTTTCTGGAAAACTCCGCCAGCTTCGCCGCAGCAGGGGTTATGTTCCTGCGCCGGTTTTTCTGCATGAAGGTGGACCTGTCGTGCTCGCTACAGGGGGCGAGCTGAAAAATACCCTGACGCTGCTGAAGGGCACCCATGCACTGCTGAGCCAGCATATAGGCGATATGAAGAATTACGAGGCCTGGAAGCACTTCGAGCAGGCGGCAGAACATCTGCAGCATCTGTTTCAGGCTCTGCCTGAACTGATCGTCCATGACCTGCATCCGGGTTACATGACCACAGAGTGGGCTCTGAAGCAGTCCGTTCCAGTCCTCGGGGTACAGCATCATCATGCCCATCTCGCTTCATGCCTCGCGGAAAACAGGGTGGACGGGCCGGTTATCGGTCTGATGCTTGACGGCACCGGTTACGGAACCGACGGAACGATATGGGGCGGAGAGGTGCTTGTCGGCGATATCGCAGGCGCCGAACGGTTTGCCGCTTTCGAACCCATGCCGATGCCGGGCGGGGATATTGCCGTTATGCAACCATGGCGGCTCGCTCTCGGTTATCTTTTCAGAAGCTTTTCAGTCATGCCGGAGCTGCCTTTCATGCAGGGAAAACCTGCCGGAGCGGTCCTTGAACTGCTCGGCAAGGGGATCAGTGTTCATGAAACATCGAGCTGCGGGCGGCTTTTCGATGCCGTTGCCGCCCTTTCCGGGCTTAGGGATGAAATCAGTTATGAAGGACAGGCGGCAATCGAGCTGATGCATGCCGCGAAAGGCGAAACCGGTACCGGGACTTTTACCCATGAGCTTCGGGAGGAAGGCGGACGGTGGACCATGCTGGTTTCTCCGATTATCCGGGATGTTGTCCGGGCTGTAAGGCAGGGGAGCTCGTTGTGTGAGATAAGCAGGATGTTCCATCGTACGCTGGTCAGTCTTTTTATCGATATCGCCGGGAGGGCATCGGAAGCATCGGGAATCAGGACTGTCGCCCTGAGCGGGGGAGTGTTCCAGAACGCTCTGCTGTTTGAAACGCTTGTCCGTGATCTTGAAACTGCAGGGTACCGGGTGCTTGCCCATTCACTGGTCCCTTCGAATGACGGCGGGCTCTCTCTTGGTCAGGCGGTCATCGGAAGAAGCTATCTCGCAGGCAAGTATAAAGGTATTCACTGACAGATGAGCATCAATCCTCTGCAGGTTGTTTGTGCATGAAGCGCCTTGTATTATCTTTTCCGGAACAGAGGACCGAATCCAAAAATAATTGTAATCCATGTGTCTTGCCATACCGGGGAAACTCATTGAAATATCCATCGAGAACGGCCTGAAAATGGGCGTTGTCGATGTCAACGGCTCGAAAACCAGAGCATGCCTTGAATATGTACCCGATATTCAGGCCGGACAGTACACGATCATCCATGCGGGGTTTGCTCTGAAAATCATCGACGAAGAGGAAGCTGCCGAAAGCCTGAAACTCTGGCAGGAAATTTTCGAAAGCGGTGCGTTCGATCATGACGGTGAAATTCCTTACACGGTCATAACGTAATCTCAACAATGAAATACATCGACGAGTACCGCGATCCGAAGCTTGCACGGCAGCTGCTACAGGAGATTTCCAGGAAAACCACACGGCACTGGACGATCATGGAGATCTGCGGAGGCCAGACGCATTCGATCCTGCGCAACGGCATCGACCAGCTGCTGCCTGCAGAGATAGAACTGGTGCACGGGCCCGGATGTCCGGTATGCGTCACTCCCCTCGAGTCCATCGAACGGGCGCTTGCCATCGCCTCGCAGAACAATGTGATTTTCACAAGTTTCGGCGATATGCTCCGTGTTCCCGGCAATTCGAAGGACCTTTTCATGGTGCGAAGTGAAGGAGGCGATGTACGGATCGTCTTTTCTCCTCTCGATGCCCTTCAGATCGCACGGGACAACCCTTCGAAAGAGGTTGTTTTCTTGGCCGTCGGTTTCGAGACCACGGCACCGGCCAACGCGATGGCTGTTTATCAGGCTGCACGTGAAGGTATAGGGAATTTCAGCGTGATCGTCAGCCAGGTCCTCGTGCCGCCGGCCATGCGGGCAATCCTCTCGTCGCCGGATAACCGTGTCCAGGGGTTCCTTGCCGCCGGGCATGTCTGTGCGGTCATGGGTTACAGCGAATACGAGCCGATCGCCGAAGAATTCAACGTTCCGATCGTCCCGACCGGCTTCGAACCGGTTGACCTGCTTGCAGGCATCCTGAAGACCGTCGAAATGCTCGAGGAGGGGAAAGCGGGGGTTGTGAACCGTTACGGAAGGGTGGTGAGCCGTGAAGGCAATCCTGCCGCCAGGAAGATTATCGGGAAGGTGTTCGAAGTTACCGACCGGCAATGGCGGGGCATCGGTACCATTCTTGGCAGCGGCCTTGGCCTCAGGAAGGAGTTCGAAGGGTTCGATGCCGAAAAAAAATTCGGAGTAATCCACATCGTGGCAACAGAATCACCGCTGTGCATGAGCGGCAGTGTCCTGCAGGGAAAGCTTAAACCGGATGCCTGCCCGGCTTTCGGTAGGGAGTGCACTCCGGCCCATCCTCTCGGAGCGACCATGGTTTCTTCCGAAGGCGCATGTGCAGCATATTACAACTATCATCGAAACGTTACCGCCTTATGAGCATCTCTCCGGCATGTCCAGCCCCCATACAGCAGCATGAAACTGTCCAGATGGCACACGGTGCGGGCGGGCGCCTCTCGCAGGCCCTCATGCAGCGGGTATTCATGCCGCATCTCTCGAATGCATTTCTCGACCAGCTCGACGATCAGGCTAAGTTCGATCTTCCGGCGGGCAGAACGGCATTCACCACCGATACCTACGTCGTGAGCCCGGTATTTTTTCCGGGCGGCAACATCGGAGAGCTTGCCGTGCACGGGACCGTCAACGATCTCGCGGTTGGAGGCGCCCGTCCGTTCTATCTCAGTGCGGGGTTCGTGCTCGAGGAGGGGCTGCCGCTTACAGAACTTGAAACCATAGTAAGAAGCATGGCCGAAGCTGCGAGGAAAGCCGGGGTCATGATCGTGACCGGTGATACGAAGGTGGTAGGCAAAGGCCAGTGCGACAAACTGTTCATCAATACGTCGGGCATCGGCATCGTCAGGGAGGGAATTTCGGTATCCTGCCGAAACCTGCAGACCGGGGACAGCATCATTCTTTCGGGCAGCGTCGGCGACCACGGCATGGCGATCATGACATCACGCGAAGGGCTTTCATTCCAGTCAAGCATAACGAGCGACACTGCAGCATTGAACGCGATGATCGAAGCCATCCTCGATGCTGTGCCTTCAGTCCACGCCATGAGGGACCCTACCAGGGGCGGGGTTGCCGCAACACTCAACGAACTTGCCGTCTCTTCTTCCGCAGGAATAGAAATCCGCGAAGGGACCATTCCTGTAAAACCGGACGTGAGGGGTGCATGTGAACTTCTCGGCATCGATCCTCTGCATGTGGCGAACGAAGGCAAACTGGTGCTTTCGGCAGCCGCAGAGGATGCCGCAAAAGTCATCGAGGTCATGCGGTCATTCGAGTGCGGCCGGGATGCCGCCGTTATCGGGTCGGTAGTCGGCGATCATCCCGGTATGGTGGTCATGCGGACGGCTTTCGGCAGCAGGCGGGTGATCGATCTGCCGCTGGGAGAGCAGCTGCCGCGTATCTGCTGATTTATTTGTTGCGAAGCCCGATTGCTCGGGTTGTCCCGACGTGTCGGGATCGAAATCCTGTCTTTTTCTTGTCATTCTGAACGGAGTGAAGAATCCATATGTATTTGTTTTATAAGAAGAAGGATTCTTCATTACGCTACGCTTCATTCAGGCTCACAGGAATAATCTCATATCCATGAGTCCCGGGGTTGTCACCCCGCGGTACCGAAATGCCGCTCCTCCGGAGCTGAGAAGAAATAAAAAGGGTGATGCCGCTATCTTCCCCGGCGCTTGCGCATCGGGCTACCCATATACCGCCCCTCAGGGGCTCTTCACCCATTTCCCATCACCTTTTTTTAAATCCCGAAGGGATGACATATTGGTAGCCGGTTGCGTCAGCACCGGGGTAAATGCATTATAAAATTTGGGTTTCAGCCCCGAGAGGGGCGATATATTGGTTTATTACTCCGGCGATCAAAGGTATTTATCCGGTTTTGCACAAATTGTCATTCTGAGTTCCCCGTATCCGGATGCTTCACTTCATTTCATTACGTTCAGCATGACAAACCGTGATGTCATTCGTCTTTACGCTATGCTTCATTGCGGAATGACAGAAGATTTTTTAAATATTCAACGCTCTTTTCTCGATAGCCAGCGCCGCTTCCCTGACTGCTTCCGAAAGGCTGGGGTGCGGATGGCAGGTTCGCGCCACATCTTCTGAAGAGGCCTTGAATTCCATTGCAAGGGCCGCTTCGGCGATCAGGTCTGAAGCGTTCAGGCCGATGATATGCACACCGAGGATCTCGTCGGTTTTCGCATCGGCGATCATTTTCACGAACCCTTCGCTGTCTCCAAGGCCCAGGGCCCTTCCATTGGCGGAGAAGGGGAACTGTCCGGTTTTGTAGTCACGTCCTTCCGCACGAAGCTGCTGCTCGGTTTTTCCCACCCATGCGATTTCCGGCGTTGTATAGATCACCCAGGGCATGCTGCCGTAATCGAGGTGAGGCTTCATCCCTGCGATCATTTCCGCGGCCATGACCCCTTCGTCTTCCGCCTTGTGGGCAAGCATCGGTCCGCGTACCACGTCGCCGATAGCATAGACACCTGGCGAAGCCGTCGCGCAATGGTCGTCCACAGGGATGAACCCGCGTTCATCGGTCTGCAGACCTACGGCTTCGAGATTGAGGTTTTCCGTGTTCGGGATCCGCCCGATCGAAACGATGAGTTTGTCGCATTCGAGCAGATGCTCGGATCCCTGATCGTCGGTGTATGAAATGCTGACGCCGCTTTCCGTGAGCTTTGCCTGGCCGATCCTGACACCGAGCTTGATATGGAGCCCCTGTTTCATGAACAGCTTCGATGCCTGCCTCGAAACACTTTCATCACATGCGCCGAGGAACGACGGCATGACTTCGAGGACCGTGACCTCAGCACCGAGCCTCCGCCATACCGATCCGATTTCCAGGCCAATTACCCCTGCACCGATAATCCCGAGCTTTTTCGGGGCCCCGGTGAATTTCATGGCGCCTTCGTTATCGCAGATCGTGACGTTATCGACCTTGACGTTCGGAATATGCCGCGCTTTCGATCCTGTCGCAATGATGACTTTTTTGGCAAGCACTTCCTCTTCTCCATCCTTTCCGGTGACCATCACACGATAGCCCGCATCAACCCGGCCGGCAAAAGATCCCTGTCCCTTCAGGAGCGTGATATTGTTTTTACGGAAAAGGAATTTGACTCCGCTGGTCATCCTTTCGACGATCGCATCCTTTCGTTTCTGCATCCGGAGGACATCCATGCTGACGCCGTTCACCATGATACCGTGATCCTCGAGATGGAGGGAAATTTTTTCATACAGTTCCGAAGATGAGACGAGCGCTTTGAGCGGAATGCATCCTGCGTTGAGGCAGGTGCCTCCGAGACGGGGTTCCCCTGAAGGATCGTCATATGCGTTGAATTCGCAGCAGGCGACTGAAAAACCAAGCTGGGCGGCGCGGATTGCGGCAATATAGCCGCCCGGACCGGCGCCGATGACAAGGACGTCAAATTGTCTGTTCATGTTCTTTAGTTTCTTTTTCCATTAAAGATCGAGCAGGAGTCGCGCAGGATCTTCCAGCGCGTCCTTGATTGCAACCAGGCCGAGCACCGCTTCGCGGCCGTCGATGATCCTATGGTCATAGGACAGGGCGAGATAGTTCATCGGCCGGATGACGACCTGTCCGTTTTCCGCTACGGGCCGGTCTTTGGTGGCATGAATGCCGAGGATTGCCGACTGCGGAGGGTTGATGATCGGGGTCGAAAGCATCGAACCGAAGACACCGCCGTTTGAAATCGAGAACGTACCGCCCGTGATCTCTTCGAGCGAGAGGCTGCCGAGCTTTGCCTTGGTCGAATAATCGGCGATTTTCCGTTCTATATCGGCGATATTCATCTGGTCGACATTGCGCAGGATTGGCACGACCAGGCCGCGCGGCGAACTGACGGCGATGCCTATATCGAAATAGCCATGATAGATGATGTCCTTTCCATCTACGGACGCGTTCAGGATGGGGAACTTGCGGAGCGCCTGCACGGCGGCCTTGACGAAGAACGACATGAAGCCGAGCTTCACTCCATGTTCTTTTTCAAATGTATCCTTGTAGCGGTTGCGCAGGCCGATCACTGCCTGCATGTTCACCTCGTTGAAGGTCGTGAGGATCGCATTGGTGTTCTTCGATTCGATCAGTCTTTCAGCTATCCTGGCCCTCAGACGGGTCATGGGAACGCGCTGTTCCGGCCGGTCTGTCACGAGCGGGCTTTCGAGATGGGCTTCAACGGGCTTCGGTTTCGACGTCACCGGCTGATTCCTTACGGCAGGCTCGGTCCCTGCAGCGATTGCCGCGAGGACATCGCCTTTGGTGATCCTTCCTTCCCTGCCGCTTCCCTCCACCTGGTCTGCTGTCAATCCGGTTTCAGCCATGAGACGGGCTGCGGAAGGCATGGCTATTCTGCCGGTTTCCTGCTGCGATCCGGCTTTTGCGGGAGTTTTCTCCGGTTCCGCCGGTCCCTCTTCTGCGGGCTGAGGGGCGGCGGCTTTGCCCTCCGAGTCTATCCTTGCAAGGACCTGTCCGGGGACGACGGTACCGCCGTTTCCGACAAGAATTTCAAACAGGACTCCGGATGAAGGGGAGGGGACATCCATCACCACCTTGTCGGTTTCGATTTCAAAAAGGATTTCATCTTCAGCGACGGCATCTCCGGGTTGTTTCTTCCAGTTCAGAAGCGTCGCTTCGGCGACCGATTCGGACAACTGGGATATGGTGACGTCTACAATTGCCATTCGTGGATTGTTATTTGTTGAAAAAAACGCTGAACTTGCCAAATGCCTCGTCAAGCAGGGCTTTCTGCTGTCTTGTGTGCATTTCGAGGTACCCGCAGGCGGTGGATGCCGAAGCTGTCCGGCCGGCATAACCGAAAATCTGGCCGGGTTTCATCGCCCTCATGAAAAAGCGCTGGACAAAACGCCAGTATCCCTGGTTTTTCGGTTCGTCCTGGCACCAGACGATCTCCCTGAGGGCAGGATAACGCGCGAACTCCTGTGCAAGTTCTTCCTCAGGGAAGGGGTAAAGCTGTTCGATGCGGATAATTGCCGTTTTTTCGGAAAGGTTTTCCCTTCTCCGGTTGACGAGGTCGTAGTAGACTTTGCCTGAACAGGCGATCATTCTGCGCACTTTTTTGGAATCCGCCGCAGGATCGCCGATTATCAACTTGTAGCTCCCGACCGCGAGGTCTTCGAGATGCGAAACGGCCTCCTTGTTTCGCAGCAGCGATTTCGGAGTGAGGATCACCAGCGGTTTGCGGGCCATGCGGACCAGCTGCCGCCGGAGCAGGTGGAAAATCTGTGCCGGATTGGTCGGCTGGCAGACCTGGATGTTGTTGTCGGCGCAGAGCTGCAGGAATCGTTCCGGCCTTGCCGAAGAGTGTTCAGGCCCCTGGCCTTCGTACCCGTGGGGCAGCATCAGGGTAAGTCCCGAGGCGAGCCCCCATTTCACTTCACCCGAGGTGATGAACTGGTCGATAAGCACCTGTGCCCCGTTGGCGAAATCACCGAACTGGGCTTCCCAGATGACCAGCGTATCGGGTGCCGATATGGAGTAGCCGTATTCGAATCCGAGCACGGCTTCTTCGGAGAGCACCGAATCGATGACGGTAAAAGCCGCCTGGTTGTCGGTGACGTTCTGGAGCGGGATATAGGTCCCTGCGTTCCATTTTTCCCTGTTCTGGTCATGCAGCACGGAATGCCGGTGTGAAAAGGTTCCCCTGCCGCTGTCCTGGCCGGTGATCCTGATCGGGTAGCCTCCCGCGACCAGCGAGGCGAATGCGAGGTGCTCGCCCATTCCCCAGTCGAGCGGCTGATCGCCCGCACCCATTTTCGCGCGGTCCCTTACGACTTTTTCAACAAGCGGATGGAGCTTGAACTGCTCAGGGATTTTCGTGAGCCTTTCGGAAAGCCTTTTGAGCTCGGAAACCGGCACGCCGGTACCTGAAGCTGCTTCATGGATTGCACCGGGATCGGATGTGAAGATGGTTTTGTTGACCAGTACCGGATTTGCGGAATACCTTCCTTCATCGAGGTCCTTGCGGAATTTTTTGCTCAGAGAATCGGCATATCCCTTCTCAAGGGTGCCCTGGGATTCGAGCTTGTCCGCATAGAGTTTTCGCGTGCCGGGGTGCTTTTCGATATTTTTGTACATCAGCGGCTGTGTCATTGCCGGTGTGTCCTGCTCGTTATGGCCGAGCTTGCGGAAACAGATGATATCGAGCACCACGTCGCGTTTGAATGCCTGGCGGTAATCGAGCGCCATCCGGGTCGCAAGCACCACGGCTTCCGGATCGTCGCCGTTGACGTGAATGACTGGCGCTTCGATCATCTTCACGACGTCCGTGCAGTAGGTTGTCGACCGGGTATCGCGCGGATCGGAGGTCGTAAAGCCGATCTGGTTGTTGATGACGATGTGGACCGTTCCTCCCGTGCCATACCCCCTTGTCATCGCAAGGTTGAGGGTTTCCATGACAACTCCCTGGCCGGAAAAGGCCGCATCGCCATGCACGAGCACTGCCAGGACCTGCGATCCTTCGCGGTCTTCGCGCTGGACCTGTCTTGCCTTCACAGCCCCTTCCACAACAGGGTTCACGATTTCCAGGTGCGACGGGTTGAAGGCGAGCGAGATGTTGACCGGTCCTCCCGGCGTAGAAATATCGCTGGTGAAGCCCTGATGGTATTTCACATCGCCTGACGGCAGGTCTCCGGCGTGTTTCCCTTCGAATTCGGCAAAGAGGTCGAGCGGGTTTTTTCCCATGATGTTGACCAGCACGTTCAGCCTGCCCCTGTGGGCCATGCCGATGACGATCTCCTGGATCCCGGCTTTTCCGGCGCGCTGGATCAGTTCGTCGAGCGATGGGATGAAGCTGTCGCCGCCCTCGAGCGAGAACCGTTTCTGACCTACAAAACGGGTATGAAGGTAGCGTTCGAAGCCTTCCGCCGAAGTGATGCGTTCGAGGATGTGTTTTTTCTTTTCCGTGCTGAAATCCGGTTTCGAGCGGATTGTTTCAAGCCTTGCCTGCCACCATCGCTTTTCCGTCTGGTCGGTGACATACATGAATTCGGCGCCAATGGTGCCGCAGTAGGTTTCACGAAGGTTCTGCAGCAGCTCCCTCAGGGACATGGTCTCCTTGCCGAAATAGGTGTTGCTCGTGTTGAAGACAATATCCATATCGGTATCGGTGAACCCGTAGAACGATGGTTCGAGGTCCGGCAGGTTCGGTCGTTCCTGCCTTTTGAGAGGATCAAGGTCCGCCCATCGGGAACCGATATTACGGTAAGCCGCGATAAGTTTCTGCACCGAAACCCTTTTGCGGCCGAGGTCGGCATCGGGGCTTGCCACCACTCTGCAGATCGGTCCGAGCCGTGCTCGCTCGGCAAAAGAGGTCTGGATGGGTGTATGCGCTATGTCGCGCAGGTCGGCTCCGTTCGCTCCCGGTATGTTCTGCATGGCGTCGAAGTAGGAGCGCCAGTTTTCAGGTACGGAAGAAGGATTGTCGAGGTATTCTTCGTAGAGATTTTCGATATATGGGGCATTGCCCCCGAAAAGATAGGAGTTGATTCTGGACTTCTGTGTCATGGGTTGAGATGCTTTTCTGCAGGAGGACGTTCTTCGAACGATTCAGGACAAGGGATACGCACATAAATGCAGGGGGGTGCGCTTTTTTCCTGAAATCCGGATTCAAAAAAAAGAGGAGGACAGTCCATTCTCTTTGGAATACGTTTGTTCTAAGGCATAAAACTGAAGTATAACAATTATAAACCCTTATTTCGATGTAAATGGAAAAAAAACAGGCAAACTGTTTCCGGACAAAGTTGCAGGAATTTCATCAGCATGATCACTTCTCCTGATTTGCCGACAAGGCAAGCCGACAGATAACCCGAATATTGTATCATTCAATGAGAAGTTCAGAGACGGATGCTTGTCGGTGAACTGGTTTCTTGATATGGAAGATGCAAGGCGAAAAATCGAAGCATGGCGACAGGAATATAATGAGGTCAGACCTCATTATTCATTGAGCCAGTTAACACCGATGGAATTCATTGAAATGCAATAAAATAAGGCTGGAAACTCTACTTTTGCTGTTCCAGTTAACGGGTCTGACGCAATTTTGAGGAGAATTTCCAAATATAGGTATTCCAGTAAACGGGACAAGTTCCGAGGAGAAGCAAATCCTTACAGTAATAATATCTTATAGAATAAGATACGGATATTTATAACAGGTAATAAGTAATATTCGACAAATTACCCATATTAAAGACACAAATACCTTTGGATTTTGTCTAAACCAGCGAATAACTGTAGAGCCAAACCCCGTGACATTAAGTATATAACATCTTTTGGTTTTGACATGTTACTTATATTCAAAAACAATGTAGGTCGGGAGATCACAAAATGAGCGACAATGACCATCTTGATTCCTTGTGTGCAGTAATTACCGAACGGCGTCCACTTGTTTTATTACTTGGTCAAGACGCTTGGTCTGATAAGAATTACACCGATCCCATTCTGGTATCAGCGTTAAAAAGGAGCGATCGGTATGAACCAAACATCGTCGCAAATGGGTTCACATCTCTCCTTAAAACTTCTCTATTAAATGAGAACTTTTATGACTGGCTTGCAGAGATGTATGATCGGCGACCTGAATCTGAATGGATGGAGATCGTGTCTGCCCTTCCATTAAACGCAGTATTCACAACATCAATCGATCCGTCTTTACCGAGAGCATTTCGTAGGTATGGTCGCAATGTAGAGATCGTTCTGAGTAAAGATGATAATCCTAGTGCACCGCGTGATCGACAGAATCTTCACTTAACCTATCTATTCGGTAAGGCTGGAGAAGCAAATCAAAATGAAGCTCCACCCAGAAACACTCAACAGCTTTTGACTAGGTCGGCTATTCATAGTGCATCACTATTAACACGAATAGTAGAAACCACAACTCCAATAGGTATTCTCCTTATTGATGGTTTAACACCTAAACGAGACTGGCTTTCAGTTGACGCTCTTGGCGGTGTACTTAGTGCATTTAGCTGTCAACAAGTTTTTTGGTTTGGATTGCACGGCTATGAAATATGTGAAGAATATCCATTAATCAAAGAACTGTCGGCTCCTGGTGGCCCGATTGTTTTTATTCGCGAGCGGTTGGCTACTGCCTTACAAACTCTAGAACTTGCACATCGAATTAATCTTTCTTCTTCTCGTAAATACTATAATACTGAGAACACCGTCACAATCGGTGAACATCTGCTGGAGTTATCACCTGCTATGCGTTTAAAGACTTCGACAGCAGCATCTATTATTGATGACACATGGCTATCGCCCTTGCAAACGCTTGGACAGGATGCAACGTATTTAGAATTTCAGCGTTTTCATGGACATGTTGAAGATGTACGAAGACTTGTCAATGGTGTAAGGCGGGGGTTCGCTATTAAACGAAGTTTTGAAGAAGCCTTACAATTGCAAGTCAAAAAAGCACTTAAAAATATAGGACGCATTAACGATCCGATTCTTATTCACGGTCAATCAGGTTCCGGAAAAAGCTTAGCTCTAACAAGGCTTGCATATGAAATACGATCAACAAAAGAATACCCTGTTTTGTTGTCTATCCGAGCATCACGTTTACCTGCTGTAGATGAACTGGATGAGTTCTGTCAAAGATCTGAGGAATTAGGCGCATCTGCGACACTTATCATCTGTGATGCGAATCTTCCGAATTCACGCTATCGGGAACTTCTACGTGGATTCCTCAGTCGAGGTCGTAAAGTTGTAATAGTTGGAAGTACTTATAGAGTAGTCGATATTCATAATGATGTCAAGAATAATGTATACAATCCAAATCTTCTCGAAGCTCCAGCCGAACTAGATACAAAGGAAATGGATCAGTTGACGGAACTTCTTTGTCGATTTGCAGGCATTAAGTTTAATGTGACAGAATCTAAATATCTCCTTTCCGCAATTTATCGCATGTTGCCTAATGTACGACCAGGCCTTGCGTTCGGACTTGCTAGGGAAGCAAGAGCGACTGAGGAAAGCCTTCGGGAAAGAGGCTCGATAAAAACCACAAGTTTGGATTATTCTGTTAATCACTTCGGTCAAGCACTTATAGACGCAGGATTAGTAACACCGAAGAAATTACTTGAAGCGCGGATAGATGAATTTCTTGGCAGTATGACTGATGCTGCATCTCGTGCGATTGATTATGTAATGGTATCGGGTAAACTCGATTGTCCTATTCCTGTAAACCTCTTAATGCGTGCAGTTGGTGGTAGCAACAATTTTACAGACATTTCATGCCTATTTTCTGGGATTGACCTTTTTCGTTGGAGTGAAAACAATGATAACGATATTTATATACATCCAAGGTTGCAAATTGAGGCAGAACTTCTTTCAGCACGTAGATTAGGGACTCCGCAGGCTGAAGCTGAAATCGTTGTTCAACTTATAGGTTATGCAAATCCCGGTGAATACGGTAAAAGCGAACGTCGTTTTGTTCTTGACCTTGTGCATAAACTTGGACCTGATGGCCCATATGGTAAGCGATATGCTAGCAGCTACCTTAACATAGCGCGTGCTCTGACTAACATGCGGATCCGGAGAGGTGTAATGGATCCGAGTCTGATGTTACAGGAAGCGACATTACGTAGACGTGCCTTGAAAGATGGAATAACGATGTCTGATATTGATCCGGCGTTGGTGCTTGAAGAAGCGCTTGAATCCGTGGAATTAGCTTTGGACGAGTTTGGAGATCAGCGTGGTCCAGGTATTAGATATCTTTGCACGAATCTTAAGGTAGAGCGAGCCGCCATATATGGATTTAGAGCTGTGCAGTGTCTTCTTGATGGTTCGCAATTAGCAGAAGTATGGCAATTCTATGAGGCCGCAAGAGAATCTTCGCGCACCGCTGTATACTCGGCCGATACATACTTTGCTATCGACATTAGTGTTTGGGTGCCAAATGATCTTCTTGACAAGAAGTCTTGGGAAACAACTAAACATGCTGAACTCGTCGCTGATATTTTGGATGGTTTAGATAGAGTAGATATGGCTCAGTTGGATCCTGATCAAAGAGAGCAATATGAACGGAGACGAGTAAAAGTTGCTAAGACGCTTCAAAATCATAAACTAAAGCGAGATGCTTTACAGGCGCTGCAAAATCTCGGCTCAAAAGCTGGAATTTTTTTAGCTGCCCGGGAGATTGCCGGATCTCTATTCGGTAATAATTCGCCGAAATCCTTAGATATCGAAAAAGCTTCGCAGGTGGTCTCGTTTATGAACGAATATAAAAGCGAAATAAGTAAAGACGCTAGGTGCTTAAATTACTTGCTAAGAGCTCTTTGGTGCGTATCTACTAAATCATATCTCTTTGGGACAGAAAGATCGCCTCTTCCTTCAGATAGTCATGATCTTCATGCACTTCTTGAAATTGTTGAAATGCTAAGAGACATAGAAGGAACTTTGGGAGATCCGAGGATGCAATATCTTCAAGCTGTTTTACATTGGAGATTGCTCCATGAGAAGATCGCTCGTGATATCTGGGGGGAGCTTAGTCAAGACACAGAATACAGCGATCCCCGACGTATAATTCGGCATCACCTCTGGACAGAAGATACCGGAACACCTCGCATGTTCCATGGTCGGATCGTTGACGAAAATTCAGGTCGAGGTCGCGTGAAAGTTCGCGTTGAAGAAATTCGACAAGAGATTTATCTCATGCAACGAGATTTCCCAAATATAGAAATGCGAAAAAACGCGGATATTCCTAATGGATTTTACATCGCATTTAACTTTATTGGGCCAATTGCCGAACCTCTCAATCGGACTGGAGGCGCACGATGAGCTTCGAGAATATTCTTCGAACACAACAATACATCAACACGCTGAGTCGGAGCCTAATTGAACGCCCAGCATTTGAGGATATAAATGTGCTCCATCCCGACCCAAGCCGCCCAGAGAGTGGATTCATACGCGCAACATCTTGGCTTTACTGCCTTTATTTTGAAGCTGGTCGCGTTAGCATAACTTACCTCCGAGCTCTTAGCGAAGCAAATTGCTTGGTGGATAGAGAAGCTTCGGATATGCATACCAATGCAGTACAATACTTAAGGACTGAACTGCATCATAACTTAGGTTTTGCGGATTCGGATCAAGAGGCACGTAAAGCTGCCGAAAAATGGCGAAGAAAAGCTTGTGGAACCGCTTTGCCTCATAGTGATCAACAATGGCTCGATTGCTATGATCTTCTTGTAAATGAGGCAACCTCTTTTTTAAAAGGAATTGACAAAGCAGTTCGTCTTATTGAAGTAAAAGAAGGCGATGAGAGGGATCAAATAATAAGCGATTGGAAGCGTCGTTTGAACAGAAGTTGGCCTGCAGCACAATTTGATTCATTGATAGAAGAAGCCAAATACCGGCTTGGAAGACACGGATTGGACAATATCGCATTCAGAAAAAGGCATCTGGATCGTTGGCGAAAAAAACTAGATTTGCTTGAAGATGGATTCAACTTTGAAAGAGAAGCGACTTTGATCATCGAGAAAACCTTACTTGATGACAGTGATAGCGTTCTGCCTATTACTGGTAAAGAAATTATGAACGAACTGCAAATTGGACCTGGACAACTCGTTGGTAAATTACTTGAGGATGCAAGAAATTTATATAATAATGGCACATATGGAGCGACCGAAATACTTGAGAATCTCCGTGCAAATCATAACACGTATTAATTCATTTTTCAATATTTCGCCTTCGAAATCTTCGGACGTCCGCAGTTTTTTCCCCTTGCCCTTGCTGCCATCAGGCCAGCCTGTGCGAGTTCCTGAATCAGGCGGCGTTCAAATTGAGCCAGAGTGCCGCAGATACTGAAAATCATCTCACTGGATGCTGTTGTGGTATCGATGCCGCAGTGATTGATCGATCGGAAGCCCACTCCCTTGCCTTTCAGTTCTTCGACAATTTCGATCAGGTTCCGCAGAACGGGCATTCCGGGTCTCGGGTAAGCGGGATTTTTCTGAACTCCATCGAAAGGCAATCGCAGGTAAGAAGTGAATTGTAAAGAGGGGTGCCGATTGAAAGCAGGACTTTGATGGCTTCCATGGCCTGAATGGAGCCGATGATGCCGGGAACCGCACCGACCGGCCCCCTGGGAATTTCACCCGAAGGGATGCCCTCTTCATGGAAAATGCAGCGGTAGCAGGTCATTTCTCCCGGCCTGACGGTCATGGTCTGACCATGAAACTGCCTGATTCCTGCGTGGGAATAAGGTTTTCCTGCGTCATGGCAGGCTTTCGCGATCAGGAATTTCGAATCGAAATTGTCCGTCGCATCGATCACGAAGTCATAATCGGGAAGGATTTGCCGAGCGTTCCCGCCGGTCAGCCTGAAGGGGTAAGTCTCAATTCTGATGCCTGGATCGAGAGCATGCAGCCTGCTCACCGCAGAGCCGACTTTCTCCTGGCCGACAGACACGGTAGTATGGAGGATCTGGCGCTGCAGGTTGCTCAGGTCAACGGTATCGCCGTCCATCAGCCCGATGGTCCCTATTCCTGCCGCCGCGAGATAAAAAGCGGCAGGGGAGCCGAGCCCTCCGGCTCCCACAACAAGCACTTTCGAGAGGAGCAGTTTTTCCTGCCCTGTTTCTCCGATCTCATCGAGGACGAGGTGACGGGCATACCGCTCTTTCTGCAATTCGTTCAATGGCATGACTGTGGTTCCTGCATGAATGTGTTCACGGAATTTCCTGAAGAGGGCCCGTTGTAGGACGGTTCCCAGTTCTTGAAAACCGGTTCGATGTTTTTTGCCCGCAGGGCATTGCAGAAATCTGCGGCGCTGCGGTCATCGAAAACGTCAAACTGGCCTTTTTCAGCCGCAGCGTTTTCTTCGTCGTAACCGCCGACAGTGGTGCGGCTCGCTATGCTCATGCGTGTAATGCCGAGCCCGGCCATGCCGTCGCGGAATGCCGGGCTTTCCCTGGTCGAAAGCACCAAGTCCGTATCCGGGAGCGCAATGCGGAACGCGAAGATCATACGGGCGAGAAAATGGTCGCTGACGCTGAAGGGCGGAGTATAGCCTCCGGTCTGCGGCCTCATGCGCGGGAAGGATACCGAAATACCTGCGCGCCAGTAGGTCCGCTGCAGGTGCCGGACATGCCGGAAGAGCATCAGCGCATCTTCGAGCGGATCGGCCAGACCGAGCAGTACGCCGAGACCGACGGTTTTTATGCCTCCCTCGAGCGCTCTCGCCGGGGTCTCGAGGCGATGGAAAAAATCCTTTTTTGGGCCCCACCGGTGCAGTTCTTCGTACCTTTGCAGATCGTAGGTTTCCTGGTAGATGGTGATGCCGGTGCAGCCGGATTCAGCCAGCTCCCTGTATTCTGCAGTGCTCATGGGGAACGCTTCGACGGAAATCCGCTGCATGTGCTTCGAGGCGATTTCGACGCTCTTTCTAAGGTAGTCGAAACCAGCCGCACCGGTGCGTTCGCCGGTGAGAAGCAGAAGGTCGGTCACGCCGAGCTTTTTCATGGCGAGCAGTTCCCGTTCGATCTCGTCCGGTTCAAGCCTGCGCCGGACGGTGGTCCTGTCGGAAGCGAAACCGCAGTAAACACAGCCGCTCGGGCAGTGGTTGGAGAGATAGAGCGGAGCATAGAGTGTCATGGTCCGGCCGAAACGGCGAAGGGTGATCGCCTTCGATTCGGCGGCGAGCGATTCGAGATCGTATGACGAACCGGGAGCAAGCATAGCGGAAAGCAGAGCGGTTTCCCGGCTGTCGGTCAGCCATTCAGGCAGTTCGTTCATGCTTCGGTTCCGAGGAAAGAGGTGAGCGGGCTTGTAGCTACCGCATGGCCGCTTTTCGGCATCAGCCCTGCATTGAATGCTTTCCTGCCCGCCCGGACGGCTTCTGAAAATGCGGAAGCCATTTCCGCCGGATTTCCTGCGGCTGCCACCGCGCTGTTGACCAATACCGCGCTGCAGCCCATTTCCATGGCGAGGGCGGCCTCTCCCGGAGAGCGCAGGCCGGCATCGACAATCACCGGGATGCCGCTTTCACGGATAATGATGTCGAGCATCCCGGAGGTTTTCAGCCCCTGTCCGCTGCCGATAGCAGATCCGAGAGGCATGACCGAAGCGCAGCCGACCTCTTCGAGACGTTTGGCGAGGACCGGGTCTGCGGAAATGTAGGGCATGACGATGAAACCTTCGCCTGCGAGAATCTTCGATGCTTCGAAGGTCTCGATCGGGTCGGGCATGAGGTGCTGCGGGTTCGGATGAATTTCGACCTTCACGAAAGGACTGCCGGAAAGTTCCCTGGCTATGTGTGCAGCACGTACCGCTTCGGATGCGGTCGATGCGCCCGATGTATTGGGCATGAGGGTGATACCTGAGATTTCGTACAGCGGTCCGAAAAGGTCGTCGGAAAGCTGTTCGCGGTTGAACCTGCGAAGCGCCACCGTGACAAGCTGGGTCCCCGATGCGCGGACGGCATCGAGCATGACCTGCGTATTGCTGAATTTTCCTGTTCCGAGTATCAGCCGTGAAGAAAAGCTATATGAGCCTAATCGTAAAAGATCCATAAATTCGAAATTGTTCTGAAGTCAGTTACCCTCCACCGGCAAAAACAAGGACCTCGATCCGGTCACCTTCCTGCACGATGGCAGTTGAGCGGTTTTCCGGACGGACGATTTTTTCGTTTACCAGTACCGCTGCATTTTTTCCATTCGAACCCACAAGAGCAAGGATGTCGCTCACCGTTGATCCGGCAGTGACCTCCTGCTTTTTTCCGTTCAGTTCAATAGTAAACATTTACAGGTTTTCTTTATCTACGGAATTGATTGTAATATTTTTTTCTTTAATCCTGCAGGGCCTGCAGCAGATCGGCCTCGAGGTCCTCCGGATTTTCGAGCCCGATTGACAACCTGACGAGATTGTCGGTACAGTTCCTCTTCATGCGTTCCTCCCTCGAAAGGGCGCCGAGCGTCATTCTGGCAGGCGAGGCCACAAGTGATTCCACTCCTCCGAGGCTGTCGGCAAGAATGAAGAGCCTGAGTTTCGAGACAAGTTTTTCAACTTCCGGCAAACCTCCTTTCAGCGCGAAAGTCAGCATCCCACCGAACCCGCTCATCTGTTTTTTTGCCAGCTCGTGCTGGGGATGTGAGGGCAGGCCGGGATAATGAACCCGCTCGACGGCAGGGTGCCCTTCAAGGAACCTTGCGAGATGCAGGGCGTTCGCTTCATGCTCCTTCATACGCACCTTAAGGGTTTTCAGCCCGCGAAGGACAAGCCAGCAATCCCACGGTGCCGGAATGGCCCCGGCAGCACCCTGATAGTTTTTGATTTTCGTATGCAGCTGGTCATCGGATGTTATCACGGCCCCGCCTATCACGTCGCTGTGTCCTCCGAGATATTTCGTGGTGCTGTGCACGACGATATCGGCCCCGAGGTCGAGCGGTTTCTGGAAGTACGGGCTCGAGAAGGTATTGTCCACGGCAAGCAGAATCCCCCTGTCTCTGGCGAACCCGGCAATGGCCGTAATATCGGTCAGCTGAAGCAGCGGGTTGCTTGGTGTTTCGAGCCAGATCATTCTTGTTTCGGGACGGATGCAGGCTGCATAGCTCTCGAGACTTTCATCCTCGGCATAGGCGGTGCTTACCCCCCAGGGCCGCATGAGCTGCTCGAAAATGCGATAGCTTCCGCCATAGATATCGTTACCGGCGACGATATGGTCCCCGGGCTTCAATACCTGCAGCGCGGCAAGCGTCGCTGCCACCCCTGACGCGAAGGCAAGGCCGTGGCGTCCGTTCTCGAGCAGGGCAAGGGTCGATTCGAGAGCTTTTCTCGTGGGATTGCCGATCCTCGAATAGAAAAATTCTCCGCGGTGGTCGAGGTTATCCCGTTCGAACGTCGATGTCTGGTAAACAGGGACCGTTACCGATCCAGTCTGCGGGTCCGGGGCCTGGCCGTCATGTATGGCGAGCGTTTCAAAATGCATGGTACTGCTTTGCAACTTTTTATTTATTGAACAACCCTGTAACAGAATCATTCAGGTCTGTCATTCCAAAATGACGTGCATCGGAATGAAGAATTCGTGTTATTACAATACAATAATTTCTGGATTCTTCACTTCGTTCAGAATGACATCTGCAAGGAGTTTGTTCTGAAAGATAGGTGTCATTCCGCAATGAAGCGTAGCGTAATGAAGAATCCATCTTCTTATAAAAAAATACATATGGATTCTTCACTTCGCTCGGAATGACATCGCTTTCTGTCATGCTGAACGTAATGAAATGAAGTGAAGCATCCATTTCCTGATTTTGCCCTTTATGGATTCGTCGGCCGACTGCATCGGCCTCAGAATGACAGAACGGAGCCATTGTTGCTAATCAAGATTGATAGTTTTATTTACCGGAGGAATAATATCGGAATCTTTTTCGATAACAGTGAATGAAGGTGCAGCCGTTTTCCCGGCGTCATTTAGCGCAACGGCAAGGGAAGGCTGCACTTGGGCCTCATTGATTCAACGCCTCTGGATGTGCCTGACCACTTCTGCCAGACGGTCGATTTCACCTTTCGTGTTGTAAAACGAAAGAGATGGCCTTATGGTGCTTTCGACACCGAAACGGCGCAGAGAGGGCTGTGTACAGTGGTGGCCGGTCCTTACGGCTATACCTTCCTGGTCGAGAAGCTTGCCGACTTCGTCGTTCGGCAGGTTGTGCAGGACGAAAGAGACGACACCCACCTTGTCTGCAGCGGTGCCGATGATGCGGAGGCCCGGTATTTCGGAGAGACGGGCGGTGGCATACTTTGTGAGCTCATGTTCATACCGGCGGATGTTTTCAAGGCCGATTTTCCTGACGTAATCAAGTGCAGCTCCGAGGCCGACAGCATCGGCAATGGAAGGCGTGCCGGCTTCGAATTTCGCGGGAAGCCCGTTGTAGACGGTTTCTTCGAAACGCACATCCTGTATCATGTTGCCGCCGCCCTGCCACGGAGGCATGACTTCCAGCACCTCGCGTCTGCCGTAGACTACGCCGATGCCTGTGGGAGCAAAAATCTTGTGGCCTGAAAAAACGAAAAAGTCCGCATCGAGATCCTGTACGTTGACCGGGATGTGGGCAACCGACTGTGCTCCGTCGACAAGCACCTTTACATCGAACCGCCTGGCGATGCGGATCATCTCCTTTACGGGAAGAATCGTGCCGAGGCCGTTCGATGCCTGGGTGAGCGAAACGAACCGGGTACGGGGTCCAAGCAGTTTCGTGTACTCCTCAAGCAGGATTTCGCCGCGGTCGTTGACCGGAATGACCCGGATACGGGCCCCTGTTTCCTTTGCCACTATCTGCCAGGGCACGATGTTCGCGTGGTGTTCGAGGATCGAGAGGACGATCTCGTCACCGGGCTGCAGGAACCTGCGCCCCCAGGTTTGCGCCACGAGGTTGATTCCCTCGGTCGTTCCGCGCACAAAGATGATTTCCGATGTGGAAGATGCGCCGATGAACTGGCGTACCTTTTCCCGCGTTCCTTCGTAAGCATCGGTCGAGCGGGCGGCAAGCGTATGGGCACCGCGGTGGATATTCGAATTGTCGTGAGCGTAGAAGTTTGAGACGGCGTTGATGACGCTCCACGGTTTCTGCGTCGTTGCCGCATTGTCGAGCCATACCAGGTCTTTGCCATGAATTTTCTGGTGAAGCACCGGGAAATCCTTCCGGATGGTCAGGACGTCGAACACCTCTGTTTCATGGACCGGTTTTTCCTGCCCGCGCAGAAAGTAATAGCTGTCAGGCAGCCCTGAAGTCAGTTCGTAAGAGTTCAGACCAAAGCCGGGTTTTGCGCTCATGCCTGTTGCCCAGCCGGGGTAGATATCGGCTCCGGGTGCCGATGGTGCGGCAGATGCAGGATGGTCGGGAACAGGAGGTTTCTGCGGAGCGGGTTTTCCGGAAAGATCGCCGCCTGCGAGCTCCGCGTAGCGCCTGAGGGACTGAAATATCCTGCTCAGTTCAGGGCTTTCCCGTTCCCCGGAAAAACTGCGGTAGAGCTTTTCGGCATAGCATGTTCCTTCGTCGAACTCTCCCGGTTTACCTTGCGGCCCGGGTATATCGGGCGCTGTATTTTTCAGGGTATCTGATGAAAACCCTTGAGGAACCGTTTCCGGCAGGTAAGGTTCCTGCTTTGGAAAACCTTCCGGTGATGACGCTGGAATTGCTCCGGTAATGAGGTCTGGAAATTGAGAAGTAAAATTTTCGGGCAGTCTGTCCGGATAAGGTAATGTACCACCATGGCCTTGTGGATAGATTCCGGGGAATAATCCCGGGTTTTGCTGCCCGGAGGATGTATCGCGCTGTAAAGACTCTTCAAGGCCGTATGAACCGCTTCTGTTTTCCGAATAACTCTGCTGCTCTGTCAGTTTGTTCGCATGATGTTCGAGTGGTTCAGGCTGTTTTTCCTCATGCCACCATTCCGGGCCTGCTGCAGGAGCTGTTTTTTCGTTGAGAGATCCTGCGAGCCTCGAGGGCGTCTGTTCAACGTCGGTTTCAAATTTGGGAACGCTGCCTGCTTCCGGAAATTCGTTGAACAACCGGCTTGCAAGCTGCGCGATGAAAACCGGGTTCAGCGCATCGCTTCCCTGTGTATTCTGGTAATCATGTTCTCTTGTCATATATATCACTGGCATGCTCACGAGGTTCTCCTGCATGGAGGCCCCGTGAGCGGTTGTTTCTGTCTGTTACGGCTGTAACGGTTTTATTTTGTTTTGAGCGCAGTTTTGCGATGTTCGTAATCATGGTAATAGCCCACTTCCACGTTTTCAAGAACGGCAAGCGCATCATCCGTCAATACCGCCAGTGAAGAATAGAGCGTCAGGAGGTAGGATGCGACACCGAGCTTGTCGAGTCCCATCAGCCTTGCCGAAAGGCTCGGGCTGATCTCTCCGGGTATGCCTGCCTGGTGAAGGCCGACGATGCCCTGCTCGTTTTCTCCGACCCGAAGCAGGAGGATAGTGGTTGTTCCGAGACCGGATTTGCTCTTGTTGATCTCGATCTTGTCGCTCGGGATAAGCGGTACGCCGCGCCATGTCAGGAACGGAGATCCGAAGAGACTGACGGTCGGAGGAGGAACGCCGCGCCATGTGCACTCGCGTTCAAAAGCTGCAATGGCTTTCGGATGCGCGAGGAAGAATGCCGGTTTTTTCCAGACCTTGGTGAGCAGGTCGTCCAGATCGTCAGGCGTCGGCGTGCCGTAGCGTGTGCTGATACGCTGACCGGGATCGACCGAGTGCAGCAGTCCGAACTCCCTGTTGTTGATGAACTCCCATTCCTGGCGTTCCTTGATGCCTTCGATGGTCAGCCGCATCTGCTGCTCGATCTGGTTGTAAGGCTCGTTGTAAAGGTCCGAAACCCTCGTGTGCACGCGCACGACGGTCTGAATCGCCTGAAGCGAGTACTCCCTTGGCTTGTTCGAGTAATCGACGTAGGTTTCAGGGATTTCAACGTCTTCGTCAAAACCGGCCACGAGATCGATATGTTTTTCACCGTGTTTGTTGACTGTCGAGCGGATTTTCAGGTACTCTTCCACCGCTTTTCCGAACGATTCCCTGAGCGAGGGGGATTCCCTGAACAGCTTGTCGATATCGGTGCTGGAAAGAGAGAAGAATGATACCGGCGTTATGGTGCGGATGGTGACCGTTGAAGGTTTCTGGGAAACGAGTTCCTCTTCGCCGAAAAACTCTCCTTCCGAGAGCAGTGCAATGCGCAGTTCCTCTCCGTGCAGCCCCTTGCTGAGGATTTCGACCTGTCCGTGAGCGATGATGAAAAGCTTGTGCCTCTCTTCGCCTTCGAGGATCAGGGTGTTGCCGAGATCCGACTCTTCGAGGACGAATTTTTTAGCAAGGCCGGTAATGATCTCGTCGTTGAACGAAGAGAACAAAGGAATGCTTTTGAGTGCATCCGGCTTGAACGCAGGAGTTCCTTCATGAAAGTCGATGCCGATGCGGTCGGGTTTCTGCAGTTCGATTTTCGTACGGTTGACACGGTAGGTGCCTGACGATACATGAACCCACGGGAGAAGCTTGAGGAGCCATCTCGGGGTGATGGACATCATCTGAGGCGGGGTCTTGGTCGTATTGGCAAGATTTCTCGCTACCTTGGTTGTGACGCTTCGCTGCAGAAGGCTGTTTGGTTCCCGGTTAGTGTTTGACATTGATGATTCGGTTTTTTTATGGTGGTCGTTAGTACTTGTTTAACAGTTTGAATCGTCAGATTCCGAGCCCGTCGGTGAAACTGCTCTCGATCGCTTTCTGCTGCAGCATTCTCGAATTTGAAGGGACACTTCGTGTAATCCAGACGCTGCCTCCGATAACGGAATTTTTTCCGATAGTGATTCTTCCGAGGATATTGGCGTTCGAGTAGATCACCACATTATCCTCGATGATCGGGTGGCGAGGTATGTTTTTTGCCGGGTTACCGTCCTTGTCGAGCTCGAATTTTTTTGCTCCGAGCGTTACTCCCTGATAGATGCGCACATTGTTGCCGATGATGCATGTTTCGCCGATCACGACGCCGGTGCCGTGGTCGATGCAGAAATATTCTCCGATGCTCGCTCCGGGATGGATATCGATGCCGGTTTCGGAATGGGACATTTCGCTGATGATCCTCGGTATGAGCGGAACTCCGAGCTTTAAAAGGGAATGTGCCGCACGATGGTTGATCATCGCCCTGATGGACGGGTAGCAGAAGACGATCTCTCCATGACTTTTGGCTGCGGGATCGCCGTTGAAAATGGCTTCGACATCGGTCAGCAGGATTCTTCTCAAATTCGGCAGGGTTGCGATGAAACGGCGGGTGGTTTCTTCCGCGCTTTCATGCGCTTTGCCGTTTCCGCTTTCAGCCGATTTGAGATGAAGGACGCTTTGTATCTGTTCGACGAGGATCCCGTAGAGTTTTTCCACCCTCACTCCCAGAAAATAGGGCAGGGATGAATGGGCAGATACGGGTTCACCGAAATATCCCGGAAAGATGATTGAGCGGAGTATATCCACGGCTTCCCTTAGCCGTTTGATCGATGGGAGCTGGTTTTCCTCGTGGAACAGAAGCTGGCTTTCAGCATTATCGAGGCTGGTTAACAACCGTATGGTATCCTCGATAATGCTGTCGCTTTTTATTTCCATGAAACTTTACCTGTGTTGAACGGAATCTCTTCCGTAGGTTGACCGGTTATTGAAAATTTGAAGGCTGGGCCATCCGTACCCGGTTAGCCGGATGGCCCGCTTTTTCTCAGATATTGACCTGTTCCGGTTCGAACTGGTAGAGCAGCGTCGAAAGGTACCGTTCTCCTGTATCCGGAAGAATGACCACGATTTTCTTGCCTTTGTTCTCTTCCCGCAGAGCGAGCTGAAGGGCAGCATAAGCTGCGGCACCGGAAGAGATGCCGACAATGAGTCCTTCGGTCCGGGCAAGCTGCCTTCCGGTCTGCAGTGCATCCTCGTTTTTCACGGTGATGATTTCATCGATGACCTCCTTATTCAGGATATCGGGAACGAACCCTGCGCCGATACCCTGGATTTTGTGCGGACCAGGCTTGCCGCCGGAAAGGACGGGAGAGTCTGCAGGTTCCACGGCGACGATCTTCACACCGGGCTTGCGTGCTTTCAGTATTTCACCTACACCGGTAATAGTGCCGCCCGTGCCTACACCGCTCACGAAAATGTCAACCTCGCCGTCAGTATCGTTCCATACTTCCTCGGCGGTCGTTTTGCGATGGATTTCCGGATTTGCAAGGTTCTTGAACTGCTGCGGAACAAAAGAGCCTGGATATGCGCCATTGAGCTCGTCGGCCTTCCTGATGGCTCCCCCCATGCCTTCAGGGCCTGGTGTCAGCACCAGCTCGGCTCCGAGGGCTTTGAGGAGGTTACGGCGCTCGATGCTCATGGTCTCGGGCATGGTGAGGATAAGGCGGTAACCTTTCGCCGCTGCGATGAATGCCAGGGCGATTCCGGTATTGCCGCTTGTCGGTTCTATGATGACGGTATCCTTGTTGAGAAGGCCTTTCTTTTCGGCATCCTCGATCATCGAGAAGCCGATGCGGTCCTTGACGCTTCCGCCGGGGTTGAAATATTCAAGCTTGGCGATTACCGTTCCGAGAGCCTGATTTTCGCGGTTGAAATTACCAAGCTCCAGAAGGGGGGTGTTCCCGATCAGATCGGTGAGTTTTTTTGCGATGCGTGCCATGATTCATTCAATGATTTAAATTAATAAACATTTTTAATAATTGTTAACAGTAAATATTGTGAATAAGCTAACCAGTCCAAATCCCTCTTATCCGGCATCTTTCATACCATATTTGCGGTATATCAGATATGGTATTCGATATTGTCGATCAAACCCGCCTTTATGGCATACATCAGCAGTTCGGAACTGCTCGATACGCCGAGTTTGCGGAAAATGTTCTTACGGTGTGTCATCACGGTATGGAAGCTGATGAATTTTTTTGCGGCGATTTCCTTGGTCGACAATCCCCCTGCGATCATACGGACGATTTCTATTTCCGACGAGGTCAGGATAGTGGCATCTTCGAGCGGTCCTTCTTTCTGCAGCAGTATGTCGAGAACATCACCGGAATAGTATTTTTTTCCTTTCAGGGCAGCATCGATAGCATGAAACAGTTCATCCCGGTCATCGGTTTTCAGGACGATGTTTCTGATCCCGTTATCGTTCAGCTCCTTTATTTTGGGCAGTGTGATCGAGTTGCAGAGAATGACGGTTTCCATGCCCGTCTGCAGTTTCAACAATTTTCCGAGTTCTTCGACGGGACCGTAATCGAAAAGCACATGATCGGTTATGAGCAGTGAAACAGTTTCTTTCTGAAGATGCTGTATCAGTCCGGCTTTCGTCGTTACCGTATGGAAACCCGAGTAGATCGGGGCAAGCAGCGAGTGAAGAGCGGTATTGGTGAGAAACTGCGTATCTGCCACCACTACCGATATGTCCCTATGGGTTTTGCTCATGATCAGATCCCTGCGCCGTTTTCAAAAACTTCTTCGATCATTACAAGTGTACTTTTTGCATTGTCTCCCATGATCGTGACATGGAGCGGCGTTCCTGACACCGCTCCAAGAGAAAGCATCTCGATCAGTGACTCCGTACCGGCTTTTTCACCGCTCTCGTTCTGAAGGACAACCGCACATCTCTGCTGCAGGGAGATCCGGCGGATTCTTGCAGCGGCACGTATATGCAGGCCTTCAGGGTTCCTGATGGTGAGATGCTTTGTGATCATGTTATTGTTAAAAAATGTGATAAATCGTTGCAGTTTATTTTTTCAGCAGCCTTGAAAACCAGCCGCCGCCTTTCGTTTCCTTTGATTCCACACCTTTAAGTGCATCATCGAGCGCTTCGATAAGGTCATCGGGATGTTCGAGACCGATGGAGAGGCGGATAAGGTCGGGTGAAAGACCGCCTTCGAGCTGCTGTTCCTTCGTCAACTGGCTGTGCGAGGTGCTTGCCGGGTGAAGGATGAGGCTTTTCGCATCACCGACGTTTGCAAGATGAGAGAAGAGCCTAATCGTATCGATGATTTTCACGGCGGCATCGTACCCGCCCTTCACTCCGAACACCACCATCCCGCCGAAGCCGTTTTTCAGGTCCCTTGAAGCGGCGGAATAGGACGGGTCGTTTTTAAGTCCGGGATAGCGAACCCATGCCACTTCAGGGTGTCCGGAAAGGTATTCTGCCACCTTCAGTGCGTTTTCAGAATGGCGGGCCATCCTGACAGGAAGGGTTTCGATACCCTGAAGGAATATCCATGAGTTGTCCGGAGAGATGCTGGCGCCGAGGTTCCTGAGCGGTACGGTGCGTACCCTGAGAGCGAATGCTATCGGTGCGAGCGGTTCCGGGAGGTCGATTGCCCAGCGGAGTCCATGGTAATTGCTGTCAGGTTCGGTGAAGAGCGGGTGTTTTCCTCCCTTCCAGTTGAAGCGTCCCGAATCTGTGATGATGCCTCCGATTGCGGAACCATGTCCGCCGAGCCATTTCGTAAGGGAATTGATCACGATATCGGCACCGAGATCGATGGTCCTGAGCAGGAACGGGGTGGTGAAGGTTGCGTCGACAATAAGCGGAAGACCGTTTCTGTGTGCGACATCGGCGATAGCCCTGACATCGGTATAGTCGAGCACCGGGTTTCCAATGGTTTCAATGAAAATTGCCTTTGTTTTTTCCGTTATGGCCTTTTCGAAATTGGCAGGATCTTTCGGATCGACGAATTTCACATTGATACCGAACTTCGGGAGGATGGCGTCGAACTGGGTATAGGTGCCTCCGTAAAGGTTGTTGGCCGACACGATTTCGTCACCGGCCTCGGCCAGCGTGATGATGGAATAGAAGATTGCCGCGGTTCCGGATGCGAGCGCGACCGATGCTGCACCGCCTTCGAGCTGGGTGACCCGCTGCTCGAGGATATCGGTGGTGGGGTTCATAAGCCTGGTATAAATATTGCCGAGCTCTTTCAGTGCAAAGAGGTTTGCTGCATGTTCCGTGCTTTTGAACAGATAGGAACTGGTACGGTAAACCGGTACGCCACGTGACTGTGTTGCATCGACAGGCTGGCCGGCATGAAGGGCAAGTGTTTCAAAACGGTAATTTTGTGAACTCATCTGGATCTCTCCTTTGTTTATTTTAATGTTATGTGTCAATAAATTTCCTCAGCGGCGGCGACGGCAAGATTCGAACTTGCGATGAAAAAAGGTTTTGCAGACCCTGGTTTTAACCGCTCACCCACGTCGCCTGATGTTTCCGGTATTTCAATCCCGGAAACCCGGATTCATTACTGATAATCAGCCTTGACTCTCTTTTTCACTTCTCTGTCCGAACAGTTTGTAACGCTGAATGTTGAACTGGTAAAAAAGGAAGCAGCCAAGGCAGAACCCGCCGAGTGCGACAGCTGTAGCGACACCGAGCATACCGGAAAGGATCCAGCCGGCAAGGGGGGCGTGCAGAAGGAAAGCGATCTGTGCAAAACCGAGCAGCAGGGTGGCGATAGTGTTGTTGAACCGGATCAGACGGGGATCATCGGTCGGAGCATTCCGGTTCTTTTCGGCAAAAAGCCGTGATCCGATAAAGAAGATGAGGCTTCCTTTCTTTCCGAAAAGAACAGCCCCGAGCGTTATGAAAAACAGTACGCTCGTGATGAGAGGCTGCTGGAATACTATTGCGGCAATGACACCGGTCAGCAGAACAGTCTGGTTAAGCTTGACGATCGGCTGCGGTATTCCGCCGGGAATTGCCGGTGATGAAGATGATGATGCCATATTTTTGTTGTTTTTTTGATTTTTGATGTTTTTTTAAAACAAAAAAAGCCGGTTCTGACACTCAGGACCGGCTTTAAATTATATGTAAAGCGTTCAGCAATGAACTACGATACTCTCCCGGAATCCCTGGTGTAGGAACTTATCATACAGCAACAGTTGCGCTGCATTGTCGAGTATGCCGGGGTCGTTAATCTCATGTGTAATACAATTTCGTTTTCTTTCACAATTGTTAATGATTTTTTTCGAATTTTCCAAAAAAAACCTGAAAAAATTTCCTAATTATTTTTTCGGAGCCGGACAGACCCGTTTTCTTCGGGCGTGTTGATGTTTTTCAGCACCACTGCATTGCAGGGGGCGAGCTCCTCGATACGTGAGTGCTCGAGAAAGTCGGAAAGGGAGTTGTTGCCTTCTCCGTGCCGCAGGAGCAGGCGAGGCCTCGATTTCGGTTCATAACAGGCAAGGAGCGGTTCAAAACGGTCTGAAGAAGGGTTTCTGAACGCCGTTGCGAACCGTAGAGGATTGCGTTGCAGGATGAGCTGGTTCAGGGCACTTTCATCGAGGAACGGCAGATCACAGGCTGCGATGAGCCATGCTGCATCCGGCTCTGCCTGCTGGGCGGAGAGCAATCCTCCCATCGGGCCGATGCCGAGATAGCGGTCGGTTATCATGGGAATGCCGAACCGGCCGTAGGTTCCGCTCTGACCTTCTTTGCAGGAGATGAATACTCTGGCGCAATGTCGCTGCAGTATCGATGCCGTGTGCTTCAGCTGGTTTTCTTCATGATACCGGATGAGCGCCTTGTCGAACCCCATTCGGCTGCTTAGTCCTCCGGCAAGAACAAGCCCGTAAACCGGGCTGTTATCTCTGGCACGGTTTAACAGGGTGGTTTCGACAAATGAAGCGATTTCGCCGACGTTGTCTCTCTGGAATACAGGGACGGTGAAGCCTTTACAGTCTGCCGGGTCATCTTTGGTCACAAGGGCGCAAACGTTTGAAATCTTGCCATCACGGAGGAGATCGAGTATCCTGCGCTCTTCATCGACGAGCAGCAGTTTCGGCAGCGGAAGCTCCTTGAGTCCTTCGACGAAAAGGATGTCATACCCGGAAAAAGCCTGACGTTCGAGCAGGTTGCCGATACCTGCCTGCCGGGTGATAACCGCCTTTTTTTCCGGGTCCGAAATCATGACGGTTCCGGCACCCGCATTGCCCATGATCCAGGAATCCTTTCCTTCCCGGTCGATATCGAAGCGGTGGCATCCATGCTTGTAACAGGCGATAGAATATTTTTCGGAAAGATGCCGGGTGACAGCGGCAATGAGCGTTGTCTTGCCTGATCCCGAATAACCGCAGAACGCTATTTCAAAAGGGTGGAAGAGCATCGCCTATTCCTGCTGCGGAGGTTGCAGTGAGGCCCAGGGCAGCAGAGTGCAGACAGCCTGTGATCCGGCGGGAAGCGCTTCTGCAGCCGGTCCGGTTTCGATAATGCAGTTCGCTCCCGCTGAAGAAGTGATCATATGGGACTCGGTTTTCTGCGATACCCTGCAGTGAAGCCGGCCATTTTCAGCCCATAATCTCCCGAGAAGGAAGCGGTGGCGTTTTCTGTCGGCAGGAAAAGGAGTTGCAAGGTAAGCCTGCAGTTTTGCCGGAACAGGTTTTCCCTGGAGCATGCAGAGTGCGGGAACGCAGTACTCCGAGAAACAGACCAGTGCCGAAACAGGATTGCCGGGCAGGGAAAACACAGGTTTACCGTCTGCTGAAGTGCCGAAAAAGAGCGGTTTTCCCGGCTTCTGGGCAACGCTCCAGAATTTTTCCCTGATCCCGAGCGCTGAGAGTTCTTCCTGTACAAAATCATATTCGCCTGTGGAAATTCCTCCGGCCGTAATGACAAGGTCGCCTTCGGCAAGAGCGTCAGCGAGCTTTTCCCGCAGGAGATCACGGTTGTCTGGCGCATGGCCGATCGATGCGATCTCGAACCCGAGAGCGCGGCAGGCGGCTTCGAGCATGAAACTGTTGCAGTTGTAAATCTCGGCACCTCTGAGCAGGGTGCCCGGCTGTTTCAGCTCATCCCCGACAGTTACAATTGAAACGCGGGGCTGCTTCATTACCAGCGCCTCTGCATAACCGAACGAGGCAAGAACCGCTATTTCGGTTGGCGAGATGACCGTTCCTTTCAGAAGAAGCGTTTCGCCTGACGCAACCTCTTCGCCGCAACGGCGGATATTCGCACCCTGCCCGGGGGCCTTGTAGATATCGACTGAAGGCGACCCGAAACCGCTGGTTTCTTCAAAAGCGACAACCGTGTCCGCACCTTCAGGGAGCGGCGCACCGGTCATGATTTCGATACAGCATCCGGCTTTCACGGTGTGTCCGGGCGAATCCCCGGCTTTCACCTGTCCCGTGACCTGAAGACGGACGGGTGAGTTCCGGGACGTTTCCCTGATGTCATCGAACCTTACGGCAAAGCCGTCCATGGCTGAATTGGTGAAGCGGGGCAGGGGAAACGGGGCTGTTATCTCTTGCGAGAGAACCCTGCCGGGAAGGTGCCCGAGCGGCAGTTCTTCGGTATCCGGAATCGAAAATGATTCCCGGATGATCCGGTGTGCTTCCTGAACGCTGATCATGGTCAGTGTTTTTCCCCCTTCATCATTGCATAGGCGTGAAAAACAGCCGGTACAAGCACTTCGAGCGCATCGGTCACGGCACCTGCGCTTCCTGGAAGGCAGATTACCAGCGATGATCCGATCACACCGGCTGCAAGCCTGGACAGCATTGCCGTTTTGAGTTTGGACTGTCCCCAGCTGAAAAGCGCCTGTTCGATGCCGGGAAGCCTGCGGGAAAATTTCGGGACGATCGTGTCGACCGTCACATCGCGTGGTCCGAGCCCGGTGCCTCCGGTAGTGACGATCAATTCGATCCCGGCTGACGTCCATGCATCGATGACCGAGGAGATCCGGTCACTGTCGTCAGCGATTATTTTCACCTCTCCGACACTACACCCTGCTTGTTCGAACCCTTGTCGGAGGATTTCCCCTGAACGGTCACTGTCGCGGCCCGCAGCGATCGAGTCCGACAGGACAAGGATCGATGTTGCGGGTTTACAGCTCATATTGTTTTCCGATTTCCCTCCGGTTTTCATAACAAGCCTTATGCCGCCTATTTCCATGGTTTTGTCGACGGCTTTGCACATATCGTAAATCGTAAGGGCTGCAACCGATACCGCGGTCAGGGCCTCCATCTCGATACCGGTCGATTCCTTTGTTTTGACGGTTGCTGTTATGTCGATGCGGTTTTCTCCGATATCGAAGGCAATGTCAACCCAGGAAAGGTTGAGCTGATGGCAGAGGGGGATAAGGTTTGCCGTGTTTTTTGCGGCCAGGATGCCGGCAAGCTTCGCGGTGGTGAGTACATTGCCTTTCGGCAGGGCTTCCTGAACGAGCAGCATTATGGATTCCGGCTGCATGGTGATATGGCCGGAAGCGGTTGCTATCCTGAGCGTTCCGGGCTTGCCTGAAATATCGGCCATGGCGATATTTCCGCCGCTGTCAAGATGAGTGAATGCCATCAATGGTTTATGCCTGGTGCTGCGGTTTGGAAATGAAATTTTGAATTCACTGTGAAATTATATAACTATATAGATAATAAACTCTGTCAAAATTAACAACCGGAACTCTGTACAGGGCATTTCTTTTGCCGCGGTTCATCAATTGTCTGTTTCGATCGGCCAAGCATTGAGAGTCTGGTCTGTTGTCATGTAAATATACGCAAGGAAATGGGCTTCGTCGATGCAGCTTGTATCAGCACGGAAAAGGGTACGGTAAAACATGCCGTGAACCGGATTACCCTCATGTCAGACTGGGGGATACTTGGTGATGCTCATGCCGGAGAGTGGCACAGGCAGGTATCACTGCTTGCCGGGGAGAGCATAGACCGGATGAAAACAATCATTCCCGGTCTTGATAGCGGTATGTTTGCTGAAAATATCGTGACGAGGGATATCGATCTTTCTGCGGTGTCAATCGGTGACCGTCTTTTTATCGGTGAAGAGGTTGTGCTCGAAGTTACGCAGATCGGCAAGGAGTGCCATAATTCAGGATGTGCGATCCAGGCGGCGACAGGGGAGTGCATCATGCCGCGGGAAGGAATATTCTGCAGGGTCAGGAAGGGCGGTACGGTAAAGCCGGGCATGAGCATCTGTCAGGTTCCCGTTGCCTTACCCGCCGATTTCTGACATGCTTGCTCTGAACGAGTTTCCGGCCGCGTGTTTCCCGTCTTCAGGTTTGTGAGCGACGGCACTTCTGAATACATCGGCAAGCGCTTCGTGGTCTGAATTGCTCCGAAGCAGAGGGAGCAGGTTGAACCCCTCCTTTTCATAGAGACAACTGATGACCTTGCCATCCGATGTGATGCGTATCCTGTTGCAGCAGCTGCAGAAATTTCTTGTGAATGCCGGGATGACAGCTATCGATCCCTTGTAGCCGGGAAGACGGAATCCGAAAAATTCGGTCGAGCTGCCTTCAGTCTGCTGTATATCGGGAAAACGGTCATGGAGCATTTCTCTGATTTTGTCAGCCCCGAAAAACTTCCCCGTTCTCCATATCTGGTTATCGTCGAACGGCTGCAGTTCCATAAAACGCACCGTTACGGGATCTTCCCGTGTCAGGCCGACAAATTCCGCCATCTCTTCGCAGTTGATGCCCCGCATCATGACGACATTGACTTTTACCCTGATGCTTTTTGAGGCGAGAATCTTCGAAAGATTTGCCCTCACCCGTTCAAACTCGTTTCTTCGGGTGATCGCATGGTAGCGTTCACTTTCAAGGGAGTCGATGCTGAAATTGAGAGCGTCGAGGCCGGCGTCGGTCAGTCTCTGCAGATACCGGTCAAGCAGCAGGCCATTGGTCGTCATGGTTACTTTCCGAATACCCTCGGTATTTTTCGCATGCTCTACAAGTTCTACGATATCGCTGCGCAGAAGGGGTTCTCCGCCGGTAAAGCGGATTTTTGTAATGCCCAGGCCTGCAAGTACATCTATGATCGTTTTGATCTCATGCTTTTTCAGAGAAGGAACTGAAGATTCATGCGGTTCATGTTCTTCCCGCATACAGTAGGTGCACCTGAGGTTGCATTGCGAAGTCACGGAAATGCGCGCATATTCCACAGGCCGGTTATGGGTATCGACAAGGAGGCTTTTTTTCCCGGTATCGAGGCTGTCCGGACAGCTACTTCTCATGAATCAAAAAGGAAAAATGTACAAAGAAACTGATTGAGCATAACGCCGCATCCTTTTCCTGATGCGGTTTCAAAGGAACAGGATTGGATATTTCACCTGTGGCAAAGAGAGAAAAATGCACCGCTTCAAACAAAAAACGGTGCATTTGCCGATAGATTTACAGAGTTGAACGATCACGAGACCGTGTTGGTTCACGAAACGCCGAGAATAACGCTCGATGCCTTGAATGCGGTACAGGCATGAGCACCTTCTTTAAGGCCCAGCTTTTCCGAGCTTCCGTGAGTGATGACTGCCGATATCACGTTACCTCCTCCGATTTCCACATCCACTTCAGTGCTGACAGGGCCCTCTATTATTTTACTGATGGTGCCGCAAATGATGTTGCGGGTACTGATTTTCGCGTCGTGAAGGTCCTGTCCGATGATGATGGAGCTTGCCTTGACTATGGCATATGCATTTGTTCCCTCTTTAAGTCCGAGATTGTCGACCGAGCCGTTCGTGATAATCGAAGTGATGCGCACCCCTCCGTTCAGGGAAAGTATCACTTCGCTGTTAACCGATCCTTTCGTTACATTTTCAACCGTTCCGGAAAAAATGTTGCGTGCACTGATTTTCATTGAGATCCTCCTCAGGAATTGATAAAAGTTTTTTGTGTCTCCAAGCCTTTCCTCAAGGTTTTCAAGAAATTTCCGGTGTTCGTCCTGTACAACCCTGAACTGTTCGATGACTCTCCTTCCTTCTTTCGTCAGGAAGGTACCACCTCCCCCTTTTCCTCCGGTCATGCGTTCCACAAGCGGTTTGTCGGAAAGGTTGTTGATCATGTTCACAAGGTGCCATGCGGTTTTGTAACTGATGCCTGAAGCCTTTGCGGCGCTGTTGATCGAGCCGAGCTCGTCGATCTTTTCAAGCAAAGCGATCCTGTCTCCTCCGAGAAAAGGATGCCGGGCCTTCTGGAGCCAGATCGAACCGTCAAGTCCTATTTCTTCTTTTCGGCATTTCATTTTGTCCTTCCCATGCTCAGGGGTTAATCAACAACAGGTAACAGATAAACACCGTTCTGTTTCTATAACAACGGTAAAATAGGGTTTTTCGTCACATTGATGAATGAAAGACAAATAAAAATCCCGGCGCCGGAGAAACGCCGGGAAGGTGTAACAAAGAAAGAACAGGTTACTGCGGAGAAAACATGATTGCATAAAACTCGTTATGCCGGTTTATTTTTTACAGTTCACTGCCGGGATGCCGGCATCGACTTTTATGACCTCGATATTGTTCACCCATTTGACATGGCGCGGACCAGTCAGCTTGTCGTTGGAGCAGAAAACCACGAAAAACCCGTCCTTGTCGATGGGTTTGCCGTTTTCCTCGAAGATCAGGAAGGTATTGTCTCCCGCGGAGCCATAGTACAGTTCGTTGTAGGAAAACAGCACATTGTAGTTGTCCGTAGATCGAACGAGTACGGCAAATTCGCCGCGCTGATGGGGATTTGACATGACAACTTTCGCTGAATCGAGAATATCACGAAGCAGAACGCCTTTGTATGTTATGGGGAACCCAGGACGCGCTTAGAGCTCCCCAAGTTCTTTTTTTAACTTGACATGCTCTTCCATCAGCTCCGAGAGCACTTCGTTCTTGTTGCGCAGTTTGGCTTCAAGTTGTTCGATGCGTTTCTGTTCTGCTTTGTTCTGGGGGTCCGGCTGCTTATCTAAGGCAGAGGCTCCGTTCTCGAAGAACTCCTTCTGCCACCGGTAGAAGACGGTTGGCTGCAGCTTGTATTGGTCGCATAGGTCAGAAACCGGTATTCGGTCAACCAGATGCCGTTTGAGGATGAAAACCTTCTCTTGTGGGGTGTAATTTTTTCGATGTTTGCGCATGGTGAATTTCTCCGTTTTTGTACGCTAACTCAAACGGCGGAATTCTCCAATTCACGCTGAACCGAAACATGGAATTTACGATGGTATAGCTCGCTTGGCATAAGATTAAAAAAGGCGCAGGACATGTCGTATGTTATCATATCCTTCATGTCTCTATTTCCTTCCGCCCCAAATTTGCTGATTCATCAATGTTGGCAATGATAACGATGAAATCAGGAATGTGAAATCACGTTTCATTATAGCCATCATCGTCATACCGGGAATACAAAACCTGAAACAGGAAGGGGGAGCCTCATAATCGAATCATGAGGCTCCCCCTTGTTTCTGCAGGTCAAGTCATTTCAGGTTATGGATTCCCTTTCACTTTCAACGGTTCATCATTTCCATCACCATGACGCCTTTTCTCACCTTTATCCGGAGGTGGCGGCGGCGGAGGAGGTCCACCCGGTCCGATTGGCCCCACATGCTTAATCGGTCCACCTGATGGCGGCGGCGGCGGAGGTCCAACAGGCCCAATCGGCCCGACTGGTCCCACATGCTTGATCGGTCCACCAGAAGGCGGTGGAGGCGGTGGCGGAGGTCCAACAGGTCCCACCGGTCCGATTGGTCCCACATGCTTGATCGGTCCACCAGAAGGCGGTGGAGGCGGCGGCGGTCCACCTGGCCCAATCGGCCCGACTGGTCCCACATGCTTGATCGGTCCACCAGAAGGCGGTGGAGGCGGTGGCGGAGGTCCAACAGGTCCCACCGGTCCGATTGGTCCCACATGCTTGATCGGTCCACCAGAAGGCGGTGGAGGCGGCGGCGGGGGTACCACTGGTCCAACCGGTCCGACTGGCCCCACATGCTTGATCGGTCCGCCTGATGGCGGTGGCGGCGGCGGCGGAGTCGGTCCAACTGGTACCACCGGTCCGACTGGCCCCACGTGCTTGATC
>SZXW01000008.1 GCA_005862285.1 Chlorobium sp.
ATTGTTTTAAAAAAAATTTAAACCCATTCTTATTGTTATTTTTATTTTTTAAAAACCTGATAAATATCGATTGGTATTGGTATTATATTATCAGTCTTTTAACACCATTCAATAGGTATTATTACGGATATCAATCTTTATTTGATTGATCTATAATATGATATCTATTGCTTTATAGAGCTGGATGGCAGGCGTGACAATGACTTGAAAATGGATGATTTTATGGCAGATTAACCGTTCACGAAAAACCTCTGCAGCAAACAATAAGCTCAAGCTCAAGACTTGCATCGAGCGGCAGTTCCGCTACCCCGACAGCGCTTCTTGTATGACTGCCCTTTTCACCAAAGATCTCTCTTATCAGCGAGGATGCACCGTTTGCAACAAGGTGCTGGCTGGAAAAGAACGATTCACTTGCAACATACAGCGTAAGCTTGACTATCTGCTCGATGCACTCAAGGGTACCGGTAACTGATTTTATTGCGGCAAGCGCATTGAGAAGTGCGATACGGGAAGCAGCAGCAGCATGTTCCTGGTTAATCTCGTTGACCTTTCCTTTTCCCCCGAGTTCTATTAACTTACCGCCAACGAGAGGAAGCTGGCCTGATGTATAGACAAGATTGCCTGTACGGACAGCCGGGCTGTAAAGACCAGCAGGTGTTGCCGGTTGAGGAAGAATGAAACCTGCTTTTACGATGTTTTCTTCAATGGTGCTCATGGGGCAAGATGATTAAAATATGAACGGGCAGCTTCCCTTTAGTCATATACCTGATGAAAACTCTGCTGTTTGCTGACACTTTTTAAAGTATTTATCATCGCGGAAAAAACAAAGTTTCCAGACCATTCATGTATATCGAAACAAAGAATAAGTCCCCGCTGCCCCGCATCTGTATCGTCAGCAGCGGCATGGAAAGCGATCTGGAAACATCTCCACTGATCTCACTGCTGAAGCATCTCCCCGAGATGACCCCCTGCATGGTACAGATAAGGGAAAAACATCTCGATGCAAAACATCTCTATACGCTCTGCTGTGAAGCAAAAGAACTCGATCTGCCATCAGGTACCCTGCTACTGCTCAATGAAAGGACAGACATCGCATCAGCGGCGGAAATTGACGGTGTTCACCTTCCGGAAAGTGGGTGCTCTCCTGAAAAAATGCGAACCTTTGCTCCCGGGCTGATTTATGGCCGCAGCGTTCATTCCATGGAATCGGCACGTATTGCCGAGGATTCCGGTGCGGATTTTCTGTTCTTCGGTCCGGTTTTCGATACACCCTCGAAACGTAAATACGGTAACCCTCAGGGCCTTGAAAAACTGGAAAAACTTTGCAATACCACTGCCCTTCCGGTCTATGCGATCGGAGGAGTTAATCCTGAAAACGCTGGATCATGCAGGAAGCGCGGTGCATTCGGTATGGCCGCACTCTCTCTCTTTCACGATATTCCCGGGCTTGCCCGTACTATTGAACATCTCTACAGAATATGGCAATATTGAAACTGGCATTACCTTTTCTCTGCGTTATAACTGACGAGGGCCTTTGCCCAGTTACGACCGCCCGTAAAGCTCTCGAAGGAGGCGCATCGATGATCCAGCTCAGGAACAAAACCGCTTCATGCAGTCAACTCTTGTCCTGGGGGTGTGAAATCCGGGAACTGTGCAGGATGCATGGCGCTCTTTTCATCATGAACGACAGGATAGATGTTGCGCTGGCAAGTTCTGCAGACGGCGTTCATCTCGGACAACTGGACATCCCGGTAAAAGCCGCCAGAAAAATGCTCGGAGGCAAACTGATCATTGGCGTATCAGCTTCTTCGCCGGCCGAAGCGCTTCAGGCCCAGCAGGACGGGGCAGATTATATCGGTTTCGGCCATATTTTTCCAACCTCTTCCAAAGAGAAATCCTATGCTCCGGTAGGAACAGAAATGCTTGAAAAAACAGCTTCAATTCTCTCCATTCCTCTCATCGCAATCGGGGGAATCGATGCCGGAAATGCCTCTTCGGTCATATCGGCAGGAGCCTCGGGCATCGCTGTAATTTCGGCTGTAACAAGAGCTGATTCACCTGCCGAAGCCGCAAACAATCTGGTAAGGATCTTAAAATATCGGGAGTAATGACAAAACCCTATACAACTGTTCTAACGATCGCCGGATCGGATGGAAGCGGTGGCGCCGGAATCCAGGCAGATCTGAAAACATTTGCTGCACTTGGATGTTACGGACTGTCGGTTATAACCGCAGTTACATCCCAGAATACAATGGGCGTAAAGGAAGTTTTCACACTTGATAACAAATCCATTCTGTCACAATGCAGGACAATCGCTGAGGATATCCGAATAGATGCAGTCAAGATCGGCATGATCGGCAATGGTGAAAATATTGTGGCAATTGCTGCTTTTCTGAAAGAACTTGCCGGTAAACCTCCGGTTATTCTTGATACGGTCCTCGGATCCTCCGGGGGGCAGACGCTTCTTCAGAAAAACGCCGTGAAGTTGATGGTTAAAGAGCTTTTTCCTCTTGCAACCGTTGTGACTCCTAACCTGCCGGAAACCATCGTCCTGACCGGAATGAAAAAAACTCCTGAAACAAGGGAATCCATCGAGAAGGCAGCCGTAGCCCTGCTTGAAACAGGTGCTGCCTCGGTCCTTGTGAAAGGAGGACATGGCGCAGGAAATGAATGCAGCGACTGCCTTGCTCTGAATGGCAGTTTTTTCTGGTTCAGTTCGAATAGAGTCAAAACTGAAAACACACACGGAACAGGATGCACTCTATCGTCAGCCATCGCGGCATTTATGGCAAAGGGATTTCCATTACATTCAGCGGTCGAACAAGCGAAAGCTTATCTGACGGAAGCGCTTGCAGCCGGAGCAGCCTGGCGGCTCGGCCATGGAAACGGGCCGCTGCATCACTGCTACAGGTACTGGTGAGGGGGAATGGGTAAATCAACGCTCAGCGTTGAGACCCCTTGGCACCCGGCCGATGGAATAGTAGGCAAATCCGGCTTGTTCCATGAAATCCGGGCTGTAAATATTCCTGCCGTCGAATATGACCGGATGCACAAGGTCACGTTTGATCATATCGAAGTCCGGGCTCCGGAAAACAAGCCATTCCGTAAGAACAACAAGTGCATGCGAACCCTTGACGGCATCCTCCGGGTTATGGGCAAAATAAATTTCCTCGCGTTCTCCGTATATCTTTTTTGCCTCCTTCATGGCAACCGGATCGTAAACCCTTACGGCTGCGCCTTCGTCGAGCAGTTCGTCGATCACCCGCCGGCTCGGTGCTTCGCGCATGTCATCGGTATTTGGCTTGAACGCAAGACCCCATACGGCAAAGACATGGCCGTTCAGCTCAGAGCCGAAATGAGATTTTATCTTCCTGACGATACTGCTTTTCTGGTCGTGGTTGACCGCCTCTACAGCCTGCAGGATTCTTGAATGGTAACCATGCTTATGGGCTGTTCTTTCGAGAGCCTGAACATCTTTCGGGAAACATGAACCGCCGTAACCAACCCCTGGATAGATGAAGGAAAACCCGATCCTCGAATCAGACCCGATACCTCTGCGTACGGCTTCTACGTCCGCACCCACCCGCTCTGCAATGTTGGCGATCTCGTTCATGAAGCTGATTTTTGTAGCCAGCATGGCATTGGCCGCATATTTGGTCAGTTCTGCAGAACGGATATCCATGGCGATGAACCGCTCATGGCTCCGGTTGAATGGAGAATAGAGGAACCGTAAAAGCTCTTTCGTCCTTGGATCGTCCACGCCCACAACGATGCGTTCGGGCTTCATGAAATCGCTGATCGCATCCCCTTCCTTGAGAAACTCCGGATTTGAAACGACATCAAAATCAATGTCGATATTTCTTTCCGAAAGCACCGAGCTGATTTTTTCCCTGACGAGATCTGCCGTTCCGACAGGAACGGTCGATTTATTGATGACGATACGGTATTCGTTCATATGCTTCCCGATACTTTCGGCAACGCTCAGTACATGCCGCAAATCGGCGGAACCGTCTTCATCGGGAGGGGTTCCGACTGCTATGAATTGAAAGAGGCCGAAATCGACACCTTCCTGAATATCAGTAGTAAAGCGGAGACGTCCGTCCCGGGAATTTTCGGCAATAAGCTCTTCGAGACCGGGTTCATGAATGGGAATGATGCCTTCCTTGAGATTCTGGATCTTTTTCTGGTCAATGTCAACACAAAGCACGTCGTTGCCGACTTCTGCAAAACAGGCTCCGGTTACAAGACCTACATAACCGGAACCGAAAATCGTGATTTTCATGAATTAAACTTCAGATAAGCTTTTTGCTGGTTAAGGAAATTCAATAAACACCTTCCTTACTCGACAACGATCACCAGACACCGTGATTTCTGCCAGAAAGCATTTTCATCACGGATAAGGAGGATTGAAGACGATTTTCCTCCAACGAGCTCGTATGATCCTGCAGTATGGGGGGTAAGGATTCTCAGGCTTTTCAACGGTTTATTGAAATACAGATCCCTTGTCTCTGTTATATCGATTTTGTTGAAAATTTTGATATTGAAATCCGGAGCAATCCGGGCATCGCTTCCGAACAATTTCTCGAGCGGATTACCGCGGACCAGAATGCCTTTGGAAACCAGCTCATCAACTGTCCCGGTGATGTAATAGGCCGTATAGATCTGGGTTTCCTGCTCTTGAATGAACTGATCAAGCACATCGACTGTCGAGCGAAGCGATGATACCTGTTTGTTTAAATTCTGAACCTGCCCTTTCAGTGTCTGTACCTCACTGTCTTTGGTGTTGATCGCCGCTTTCATCTCCATGACAAGCTTGTCAAGAGAAGCTAACCGATAAGCCGATGAACGATTCTCTTCTTCAAGTTTTTTAATGAGGTTTTTACTTGCTGACAGCGTGGAATCGATAAAACGGATACTTGCCGCAATATCCTTCCCAATTTGTGTGACATTGGTGGATTCCTTGTTCTCGATGCCTGAGGAGAGACGTTCGACGACGGCCTCTTTCTGCTGAATTCTTCCGAGATTCTTCTGAACCTGCGCAAGAATAGCCATCATCGATTCCATCTGCTCCTGCCGTGGATCGGTTTTTGGCTTTTCAGGAGAACAGGCTGAAAGCATCACAAGGAAAGCTAAAAATATAACCCCTGCAATCCTGGGATGATAATCCTTTACAGGCAGTGAATCCATTGTTCTATCCCTTCTTTTGTGCCATACCACCTGGTATGTGGTGTTGGAAGATGTTCCGCATCTGCAATAATGACATTATCGGCGCCATCAAGAAAACAGCTGGATGCCGGGACTATGCCGTCTCCGGCAACGTTGCCGTCTTCCTGAACATTCCTGTAAAACTGAAAACACATTCTTTCGACAAAACTTCCCTGTGAATTGCCATGATACTTATTACTGACAACAGAAACAACATGGCAACGCTTAAAAAAATCCGCACGGAGATGTTTAAATATAAAATCCGTCTTTATCTTTGCATAATGCTCATGAGTATGATAAGGCGTTCCAAGAGTAATGAGTTTTCCCACTGCGCGCCCTGAATTGTATGCATCACCCTGAAAAGGCTGCTCGAGCAGGTAAATCAGGGCTACCGTCCCTCCCCCGCTGTGCGCGACAATAGTTACAGGTTCACCGGGAAATTTCCTCGTCATCTCCCTTACCGTCCGGTCAACGGCTTTCATGACCCTGTTTGTCGATTTTTCTGGGGAAGGAGGAAATCCTACCCAGTCAACAAGATTAACCTGAGCGATGGCTATTTTACCGGCTGGCAAATACCCTGAAAAGACGTCTTTCATGATGCTGTAAAGCGAATCCCAGAATAAGACGCCGGGAATGATCACAACAGGGTTTTGCGGAACTTCTTTCATAACTGCTCAGGATTTTTTGGGGCGTTCGAATAATATTTTCAGCCTCGCAGACGAATGATGACCTTCAGCACCATTTTTTCATTACCTCTATAAGAAGACTCACACCGAAACCAGTTCCTCCTGTTATTTTTCCTGCACTTTTGGCATTGAAGGCCGGACCTGCGATATCGATATGCGCCCATTTCTTGTGGCCGTCGATAAACTTCTCGAGGAATTTGGCTGCTGTTACTGAGCCGGCTCCGCGTCCTCCTGTATTGTTGACATCGGCAATATCGGATTTGATCTGTTCATCATAGAGAGCCCAGAGCGGCATCCGCCAGACCTTTTCTCCGGTCAGTTCACCAGCCATGAATATATCTTCCGCAAGCTTGTCGTCATTACTGAACAGTCCCGCTACAGCGTTACCCAGTGCGACAATGCAGGCACCGGTCAATGTTGCAAGGTCTATAATAACATCCGGCTTGTACTTTTCCTTCGCATAGGTCAGCGCATCGGCAAGAATGAGACGTCCTTCGGCATCGGTGTTACCTACTTCGACCGTTATGCCCGAATAGGTAGTAATCACATCCCCTGGCTTCATAGCTGTACCGCTGGGCATATTGTCGGTTGAGGGAATAAATCCGATGACATGCAGAGGAAGCTCCAGGCGGGCTGCAGCCTCGATAGCGCCAAGAACACTAGCCGCTCCGGACATATCGGATTTCATTTCGCCCATTCCTTCCGCGGGCTTCAGCGAAATACCGCCCGAATCGAAAGTGATGCCTTTTCCGACAAGTGCGACTGTTAATTTTCCCTTCCCTTTCGGTTTATAGTCGAGGATGGTGAAAGTCGGGGGAAAGAAACTCCCCTTGTTGACCGAAAGCAGGCCGCCCATGCCAAGTGCCTCTATTTCCTTTTTCTGAAGGACAGTTACAGAATAACCATATTTTTTACCGGACTCTTTGGCCGCTTTGGCAAGGTCCTCTGCCTGCAGCATATTTCCGGGAAGATTGACAAGATCCCTCGCCATATTCCGGCATGAACCGACAATTCTGCCTATTTCGGCGCCCTTTCCGATTTCTTCCGAAATCCCTTCTTCCGAACAGAGAATCAGTTCTTCAATCTCTTTTACTTTACATTCGGATTTCTTCTTGTCAAGTTTACCACTTTTCAGACGGTCAAAACGGTATGAACCGGTATAACAACCTTGAACAAAGGTAGAAGTAAGTGACGAAATATCCTGCCCTGTAGCTTCGGCAAGAACCGGGATACGTGAAAAATCAGCCGCAAGCTTTTCCACCTTGAGATCAAGTGCTTTTGAAGCGATGGAAAGTGAGGCTTTTCTCCAGTCATCGACTGATTTTCCTTCACCGAGACCGAGAAGCGCGATTCTTCCTGATGAACTTCCGGAACTGCAGCCATACAATACAACCACTTCACCTGCATCCGCCTTGAAATCCTTTACTGCAACGAGTTCAATGCCGAACCCTGAAAGTTTTTTATCCGCTTCACTTTTCAACTCCCGGCTGCTGAAGGGCAACACAAGAAGATCTGCATCAACATTATCAAGTCCGCAAGTTTTGACTGTAACTTTCATAGCTGCATTAATAGTTATTTGTGCCTGAATATTGAATACCGTTTTTCTGTTTCCTGATAAGAGCTAATCACCCTGTTCCCTGAGAAACGTCCTTACATCCTCAAGCAGCACTTTCCGGGCTTTTTCCGAGGAAAACGCGAAAAGGCAGCCTGCTGCGTTCATATGACCACCACCGCCGTATTTCTTGGCAAGCTGATTGACATATATTTTTCCGCGCGACCTGAAACTCGCCTTTGTCCTGCCGTCAGTCATTTCAACAATAAGTATGGCTATTTTGACAGTTGGCACACTCAGGAGGTACCTGATGATAAGATCGGTATCGAAAAGCCTGCTGCCGGTGGACTTGATCATATCCTGCGATATGAAGAGCCATGAAACAAGGCCGTTGTCAAGGATAGTTATTGAGCTCAATGCCGCTCCAAGCAGCTTGAGAGCCGCAGGTGTCAGGGAATTGTAGATTTTATCATAGAGCCCGGCCGGATCTGCCCCTTTGCTGACAAGATCGCCCGCAAGCCGGTAGACGTAGGGGGTCGTTTTGGGAAAGCGGAAAGACCCTGTGTCGGTCATCACCGCCACATACAATGCTTCCGCGATCTCAGGTGTGAAAATCTCACGCCCGATATGTTCCTGAAGGGCATAGACAAGATCGTAGACAAGTTCTCCTGTTGAAGAGGCATACCGTTCGCAAACCATGACATCGGCAAAATCCTCCGGTTCGAGATGATGATCAACACAGAGAATTTTCAGCCGGCCAAGCTCCTTCGAGAAACTCACATGTGGCCAGAGAGCTCCCATTCTTTCTTTAAGGTTGGCATCGAGAAGAACAAGTACGTCACACAACGACAAATTCTGGATTGCATCCTCATCCTTCGGGTTGAACAGGCTTATCGGATGATACCCCTTTAAAAACTGGTAATTGGGAGGCACCTCGGTCGGATTGACAATATCAACCTGTTTGCCAAGTGCCGTAAGCAGAAGGGCAAGTGCAACTTCGCAGCCAAGACCATCACCATCGGAATTTTCATGTGTGGTGATGACAACATGCTGAGCTTCGAGCAAAGGCTCTATCAACAGAGTCCATTCTTTGGGCTGAAGGCTGCGGCTATACTCCGGAAGTATCATCAGAATGGTGTAACTTTAACAAAAAATATTGCCTAATCTATATTTTTTTATGCGATACGGAAAACGCAATATTGATAATTTCAGGAATAGAGAAGGATTGTCAAAGGATTCAAAAGCGAAACTGCCGCATTCTTTATATACAAATCTGGTTGATGGTCATTACGGATATTCCCTCTCAATCGACTCTCAATATGCAACATCAACGTCTCTGCGCTTCAAGCCGTTTGCCCTGTTGATGTAAAATGATAAATATTTTTCACCCTGGAGCGTTTTTATCGCATTCTCCATCTTCCGCCGTTTTACCGGCGGACGATAAAAAGTAATCCTGAAGGCAATTCCAGACGTTGAAACGGATAAATCCGGGAATACGTATCTATTTTGACAAGTAACGCCTATGCGGCGCCATTCGTATATTCCATTTTTGATATGTTAGAACGTATTCGATGAACAGTCCGCTGCCAAATATAATGGACCTTTCCCTCCGGGATTTGAAGAGTTCACTTACATCTATGGGCGGGCCAGCCTTCCGGGCTCTCCAGATCCATGAATGGCTTTACCGGCACCATGTGGCAAGTTTTGACGAGATGACGATTCTTCCGCTTCCCCTCCGGAAAAAACTCGGTGAAGCATTTTCCATAAAAGGCCTTGAAATAGTCGATCACAAGGAATGTACCGAAGATGATTGCGATGCGCCGACTGAAAAACTTCTTCTTCGGCTGCCTGACGGCGAATTGATTGAAGCGGTGATTATCGCTTCTTCAGAAAGAATGACCGCATGCATTTCGTCACAGGCCGGATGCCCGCTGCAATGCACATTCTGTGCGACGGGCCGCATGGGGTTCAAGAGAAACCTGAGCAGCGGTGAAATGACCGCCCAGGTATCCGCGCTCAATACCATAGCTCTTGAACGGTCAGGAAAATCGATCACCAATATCGTCTTCATGGGAATGGGCGAACCCCTGCTGAACACTGAAAATGTTATGGAAACGATAGAAAATCTCAGCAGAAGAAACTACAGCCCTAATTTCTCCCAGAAAAAAATTACGGTATCAACGGTTGGAATAATCCCTGAAATCCTGAGGGTCGCAAATACCGGGCTGAAAACAAAACTCGCGGTTTCCCTTCATGCTGCCGATCAGCAGAAACGAGAAGCTCTCATGCCGGTAGCCGCACGTCAGTACCCGCTTAAAGAACTCGGCAAAACGCTCGCTGACTATACGGCAATAACCGGTATACCTGTCACGGTCGTTTACATGCTTCTCGAAGGTATCAACGACTCACGGGAGGACGCAAAAAGACTTGCCGGATTTGCAAAAAGCTTTTTATGTAAAATTAATTTGATTGATTATAATCCAAACATTAATATAGATTTCAGTCCAGTAAAGAGGGCTGCAAGAGACATGTTTCAGAGATATCTTATTGATTCCGGACTGCATGTTACTGTCAGAAAAAGCTATGGCACTCCTATAAATGCAGCGTGCGGACAACTGGCAACTACTGTCCGAGATAACCGTATCAATCATTAACCGGTTCAATAATCATGGATTTGTTCGATTTCATCCCGTTCAGGAGCGAATTTGACAAGGCATACTACGGCCTTACCAGCAATGCGACACACACTTCGGAAAAGCCTGTTTTCGATGAACTTAAAGTCAGGCGGTTTGATTTGCCTGCCGCAACACTGGCGGAGTTTATAACCAGCAAAATCGATCACTGGATCGGCTGGAACCTGAAAAGTGAAAAAACCACGGTTGGCGGCATGACCAGCATCCGTGCACAGGTCAATTCATTCGCCCTTCTCGGAATGGTCATCGAAGTCACTTTCGGCCTGCTCGAGGAAAAAGATATCTCCGGCAAGCTGTTCACCACAGTCAATGCAAAGGCTGAGACACATATAGAATCAAAGGGTGATCTCGGAGAAAGCCGCCGGGTCATCAGGATGATGCTCAGTGCAATGGATCACGAGTTCAGAACAGACAGGCTCAGTGATGAAGAATATCTGTTCCGGACAAGAAATACAAGAGAATCCGCAGTCGCTTTCCAGCAGATTTTCGACAACGCCAAGCTCCAGCATGAAAAGAAGCCGACCGGGATTCCAAAATCAAAGCCAATTGAATTCAAGAAAAAACCCGTTCAGACAATCCAGCTCAAGCCTTCAAAAAACGCCGATGCATCGGGCTCTCCGGCCCAGCAGTCCATCCAGCTTGACAAGAACGATTCACCATTGAAAGATAGCGCCCCGGAAATGGGCAATGGCGAAATCAAACCGTTGAAGCCGAAAATCACGATTATTTCTACCAAAAAATCTATTTAACCATTAACCGCAGTTTAATGAGAATTATTCTTCTTGGGGCACCGGGTTGTGGAAAAGGTACGCAGTCAAACTATATTTCGAAGGCTCTCGGCATACCACAGATATCGACTGGCGATATGCTGCGGGCGGCTGTTAAAGCAGGCACCCCCCTTGGTCTGGAAGCAAAAAAAGTCATGGATGCAGGGCAGCTTGTATCTGACGAAATCATTCTGAACCTCATCAAAGAACGGCTTGCGGAGCCGGACTGCGTCAATGGATGCCTTTTCGATGGATTTCCCAGAACCCTTGCACAGGCCGAGGCACTGAAAAACGACGGTATTCATATCGACCATATCGTAGAAATCCATGTCGATGATGAAGAGATCATCACACGCATGAGCGGACGCCGGGTCCATCTCGCTTCAGGAAGAACCTACCATGTACGTTTCAATCCTCCTAAACAGGCGGATCTCGACGATGAAACCGGAGAACCCCTCGTTCAAAGAGAAGATGACCGGGAAGAAACTGTAAAAAAACGTCTCCACATATATCACGATCAAACCGAACCCCTGATCGAATTTTACAAACACCTGTCAGAAACCGTTTCCGGAAAGCCTGTTCGTTATACGACGATCATCGGTACTGGAAAGGTTGAAGAAATCCGGGACAGGATACTGCACGAACTTGATGCCTGACTGATCAGGAAATCCGTTATCCTATAAAAAAAGCCAGTGCCGGGCACTGGCTTTTTTCTTTCATTGCCATGCTTGCTCAGATTGTATCAGACAAATTCATGAGGGGTGAACCTTTCACTGTCAAGGTTCCGGACTCTCTTGAAGAGAAAATCAGGTCAGGAAGCATAGTGCTGATCTCATCAGGCAAGGGAAGGGGAACCTTTTCAGCAGGATATGTCATCGATTCCGCTCCCGTGCATCCCGAAGCGCTCTCCGAGCTTGAATTGACGGATGTGCTTTATGACGGATTTCCGGTCCTCACCGATTCTCTCATCATGCTCTCCGCCTGGATGGCCGATTATTATTTTGCAAGAAGAATTGAGGCAATCGAGGCGCTCATCCCTGCAGCTGTAAGAACAACGGTTGACGATATTGTCGAACTGACGTCCTTCGAACTGAAATCTGACAAAACGAAAATCATCAACACATCCCTGCGCCGTTCTATCATGCAACTGCTCGTCAGGGAAAAAAGGCAGACCGTCCTGCAGCTCCAGAAAAAGCTCGGGAAAAAACAACTTTACCAGACCCTTTCAGAGCTTGAAAGAGGCGGATATCTTGTGCTGAAAAAGAAATTCTCGACCGCAAAACCCAGGCAGAAAATTGCCTACCGGATCTCCAGTCAATTGCCTGAAGATGCTGAAGCATCGCTTTCCGGAGCTCCGAAACAGCTTGAAGCATTGCGGATATTTACCGGCAGCGGGGAAAATCACCTTTTTCACGAAAACACCGGCTGCTCGAGGGATATTCTGAATGCCCTTGTTAAAAAAGGCCTGCTCGAAAAAGTACCGGTCGAGGTAACAAGTAATTTCTCGACAGGTTTCACAGAAAAAGCAGCCCCGCCAAAAACGCCTACTGCCGCTCAGGAAAAATTGATTCAACAGCTTCGAGCCGCAGTTGAAAAAAATGAATACAAAACCTTTCTGCTTCATGGAGTGACAGGAAGCGGAAAAACCCTTGTTTATATCGAGCTTCTCAAAACCGTCCTTGCGTCAGGAAAAACAGCTATCGTTCTTGTTCCCGAGATAGCTCTTACTCCGCAAACCGCAGCGCGTTTCAGGGAACATTTCCATGATGATATAACAATCATGCACAGCGGCATGAACAACCAGGAAAAATATGACGCATGGCATGCTCTGCGGTACGGAAAAACAAAAATCGCCCTCGGCGCCCGATCGACGGTTTTCGCTCCGCTCGAAAACATAGGGGCCATAATCGTTGACGAAGAACATGACAGCGCATACAAGCAGGACCGACATCCCCGCTACCATGCCAGGGACACTGCAGTCATGAGAGCGATGTTCAGCAAAGCAATCTGTGTGCTCGGATCCGCCACACCCTCTTTCGAATCGTACAACAATACCATCAACGGCAAGTATTTCCGGCTCTCCCTCACGGAAAGAATCGACGGAGCGAAAATGCCGGTGATCAGGATGATCAGCATGAAAGACGCTCCAAAGGCCTCCGCATCGATTTCAGATATGCTCTACCGTCAGATAGCGCTTCGTATAGAGCATAAGGAGCAGGTCATCCTCCTTCAGAACAGACGAGGTTTTTCCGGAAGCATTTTCTGTCTTTCATGCGGTCATATACCCCTCTGCAGTTTCTGCAATATCCCGCTGGTCTATCATGCTTCGAGAAAACACCTGCGTTGTCATTACTGTGGCCACACCATTGCTTACAAGGCATCCTGTTCCAGGTGCTCCTCCCCTGACATATACTTCAAAGGTAGTGGAACGGAACGTATAGAGGAAGAACTGAGCACTCTCTTTCCTGGAGAAAAAGTACTGCGCATGGATGTTGACACCACTTCAAAAAAAGGAGCTCACGGCCGAATTCTCCGGGAATTTCAGGAGGGAAAGGCAAGCATTCTCCTCGGAACACAGATGGTTTCCAAGGGGCTCGATTTTCCATCAGTGACCATGGTGGGAGTGCTTCTTGCCGACATCGGCCTCAACATCCCTGACTTCAGGGCATCTGAAAGAATATACTCTCTCCTGACCCAGGTTGCTGGACGTGCCGGCAGATCTTCAAAACCGGGAGAAGTGTTCCTGCAGGTTTATAACACGGAAAACGATGTTTTCCCGGCGATCCTCCATGGCAGTTATGAAGAGTTTTTCCGCAGGGAATCAGCTATCAGGAAACATCTGAACTATCCTCCTGCAACACGACTTATCAAATTCGAATGCTCTTCTCCGGATGAAAAAGCAGCTGAATCGGCAGCAGGATTCTGCGCAGAAACACTCGAACTTCACCTGTTACCGGGCAAAGCCTCCATTCTCGGACCCGCACCTGCCGGCATAGCGAAACTCAGGGGCAGGTTTCGATACCATGTTCTGATGAAGCTCGCTGAAAGCAAGCTTTCACCTGTATTCATCAGGGAGATGAGCGACAGGATAGCTGTCCGTTTCCGCAAACAGGATCTTCTTTTCTCGATCGATGTAGATCCCCTGAACCTGATGTAGCTCAAAGAGCCTATCCTTTCCTGCACGCAAATGCAGGGCATGGCTTTTGAAAAATTTGCATATATTCTTTGTGGAAAAATAGTTGTACTGCAACTTTTACTTTTTTGTGCTATGACGGCAGCTTTTCAATGGACCAGAGAATCGTTAAGGCAAAACCCTGTAAAAACAGCAGGGATAGTCATTTTCCTGACGCTCCGGTATGTATTCGTTATTTTTTTCCTTTACGGGTTCTTTTTTAAACTTATGAAAGGCTGGCTCTGGACAGACCTTATGTACGGCTATTTCACGCAAAGGTTCGCCGAGTTGCCTCCAGGCTCTTTCCAGGCTCAGTATCTGGAACATTTTGCCATTCCCCTGGCGTTGCCGATAGCATGGATTGTCACTATCGGGGAACTGATAATCGGTATCTGCCTTGCCCTCGGTATTGCCACGAGGGCAAATGCCGCCTTTGCGCTGTTTCTTGTCATTAATTTTGCGGCCGGCGGATATTATAACCTGACATTACCTCCATTTATGCTTTTTTCTTTAATGATGATGGTTTTCCCTTCCGGCCACTGGTTGGGACTTGATGGAAAACTGAACAAAAAATACCCTGATTCGATCTGGTTCAGATAAGCAATGATGCATAACCATATCGAAAGCCGCCCCCCCCGCGGAATGCAGATCATTCTTGTTTTTTTCCTGTTTCCTGCATCATTTTTTTTGTTTTTCCCTGCACTTCACGCCGGAGTCGAAAAAAATTTATCATCGCTCGAGCTTGCTGAAAAAGCATTCTGGAACCTGAACTACCGGAAAGCCGACTCTATTTATACAGCAGAACTTGCCAGAAGTCCCGGCAATGCCGAACTGTACTGGAAAAAAGCGAGAACGGAGGTCAGTATTGCCGAATCTGATGACTATGACAAAAAAGAAGCACGTATCCGGGATTATCGCCTTGCTGAGGAGCATGCACGAAAAAGTATCTCCCTTGACAGTACAAGCTCTAAAGGCCATGCATGGCTCGCCGCATCCCTTGGAATCATGGCTGACAAGATCGGATCGAAGGAAAAACTGAAACGGGCCAATGAAGTGAAACGCGAACTCGATATTGCATTACGCCTTAACCCGAACGATGAAACTGCTTTATCAATTCTCGGCTCCTATTACAAGGAAGCTGCGAATATCGGCTGGTTACAGCGATTTCTCGGAAATACCTTTGTCGGGAAGATGCCTGAAGGAAATATCCATCTTTCGGAAAAAGCGTTCCGGAAAGCAATTCTCGCTGACCCGAGGATCATAAGAAATTACCATGAACTTGGCTTGCTCCTGCTTGAAAATGACCGGAAAGCTGAAGCGGTTCCTCTCCTGAAAATGGCCCTCGATAAACCTGTCCTGTTCGCAAGCGACAGAAGACGGCTGGAAGAAATACGCCAGCTGCTGAAAACAACTTCGGATGAATAGAGTTGACGGTTGTTTTGTCAGGATGACGGGAACTGCAGAATGATAAAATAATGCAATCCCCGGACTCCTACTGCCTGCCTTTACCCGCAAACCCGAGAAGCGCTCTCACGCCGAGATGGTAGCTCTCTTCCCCGAACCCGCTGATAACACCGCTGCAGACTGCCGAAATAACCGATTTGTGCCGGAACTCCTCACGAGCGTAGATATTGGACAGATGCACCTCGATAACAGGAATGCTTACCGCACTTATGGCATCTCGGAGAGCGATCGAGTAATGGGTGAACGCTCCGGCGTTGAGAATGACGCCGGAAAAAACACCTCTATCCTCGCAGTTGAAAAGCTTTTCAAGAAGGGTGCCTTCATGCTCGGACTGGAAAAACTCGAAAGAGATATCCGGAAAACTTTCTGAAAGCGACCTGTTGATATCCTCGAGCGTTCGGAAGCCGTAAACCTGCGGTTCACGTTTTCCGAGCCTCGAAAGGTTAGGGCCGTTGAGAACAAGAATCGAAGTGGCGCTCATTATCAGGACTGACCTTGAGTATTATGAAAAATTACAGGATATACCGGCTGAGATCCCGGTCTTCGACAACATGGTTCAGTTTTTCCTTGACCATGGTTTCGTCTATCAGTACCTGCTGATCGTAATAATTTTCCGGAATATTGAACATCAGTTCTTCAAGAAGTGTGGTCATGATGGTATGCAGACGTCTTGCACCGATGTTCTCGACCGTTTCATTGACCCTGGCGGCAGTTCTTGCGATCTGCCTGATAGCTTCGTCCGTAAACGTCAGATCAACCCCTTCTGTAGCGAGCAGAGCCGTATACTGTTTGATCAGTGCATTCCTGGGTTGTGTGAGAATCAGGAAGAAATCCTCTTCCGTAAGACTTTTCAGTTCAACCCTGATAGGAAATCTTCCCTGCAGTTCCGGAATGAGATCGGACGGTTTCGCCACATGGAAAGCCCCTGAAGCGATGAACAGTACATGATCGGTTTTCACGATACCATATTTTGTGGCGACATTGGAACCTTCGACAATGGGAAGCAGATCGCGCTGTACGCCTTCCCTGCTGACATCGGGACCTTTGCTTCCCGCCCCGGTCGAGGCCGACGCAATTTTATCGATCTCGTCGATGAAAACGATGCCGGATTGCTCGACCTTGTTGATCGCTTCTTTCACGACACTGTCCATGTCGATAAGCTTCTGAACCTCTTCGTGTTCAAGCAGCTTGCGGGCTTCGGCAATGGTAACCCTTCTTTTCTTGCGTTTCTTGGGCAACCCGCTCATGAGGTCCTGCATGATCCCGCCGATTTCCTCCATCTGTCCGAGCGGTCCCAGTATCTGCATCATCCCTCCGGAAGAATCGCTTGATATATCCATTTCGATCTGTCGTTCCTCGAGCTTGCCGCTGCGCAAGCGTTCACGCATTTTCTGGCGGCTCCGGCGGTTGATTTCAAGGGAAGGGTCCTTTTCCTCTCCGGATACAGGAACCGGTGCCTGCTCATCTTCGTTCTGCACCTCTTCATCCCGGGACGCGACAGGGGGAAGCAGGATATCGAGCAGCCTGTCCTCGACAAGCTGAACAGCTTTTTCACGGACTTCTTCTGATTTCTCGCTCCTGACCATCGCAACGGACTGATCGACAAGATCACGGATCATGGATTCCACATCCCGGCCTACATAGCCCACCTCGGTAAATTTCGACGCTTCGACTTTCACGAAAGGAGCCTTGGCCAGTTTTGCGAGTCTTCTTGCAATTTCGGTCTTGCCGACACCGGTAGGTCCGATCATGATAATATTGTTCGGCATGATCTCGTCCCGCAGCTCGTCACTGACATTCTGGCGGCGAAGCCTGTTACGCAGCGCAATCGCTACAGATTTTTTCGCATCTTTCTGTCCTATGATATATTTGTCCAATAATGAGACAATCTGATTGGGTGTAAGGTTAGTATCGGCAATCGATCCTTTTCCTCCGTAGGAAGTTTCTTCTGTTACCAAAAGATTTGAATCCTGGTTTATACTCATTGAAATTAATTTGTAATTACCACAAAAACTGTTGAAACAAGGTCATTTCCTTATGCGGACATTCTGCAAATCACGCAGGAAAATCAAACCTCTTCAATTACAATATGATCGTTTGTATAAATACAGATATCCGCCGCTATCTTCAAACTTTCATGAACGATATCCTTTGCGGAAAGCCCGGAATGTTTCATCAGGGAACGGGCTGCTGCAAGGGCATACATACTGCCGCTCCCTATTGCGACAATGCCGTCTTCAGGCTCGATGACATCTCCTGTTCCTGAAATGATCAGGGCCCTGTCATTACTGACGATGGCAAGCATTGCTTCAAGACGCCGAAGGTACTTGTCGGTTCTCCAGTCTTTGGCAAGTTCTACCGCTGCCCGGTCGAGCTTTCCGTTGAAGGCCTCAAGTTTCTCTTCGAACCTGTCAAGCAGTGTAACCGCATCTGCTGTAGCTCCTGCAAAACCGGTGACATATTTCCCCTGATACACCCTTCTTATCTTGCGGGTCGAATGCTTGAGCACCGTATTGCCGAGCGTCATCTGCCCGTCGCTGCCCAAAGCGGCTGAACCATCCCTGATAACACCGATGACTGTTGTGGAACGGATCTGCGGTTTCTGATCTTTTTTCATAAACTAAAATATTTTTCTTCTAAGCCTTGCAACAGGAATATGCATTTGTTCCCGATATTTTGCTACTGTTCTTCTGGCTATTCGAACACCTTTTTTAAGTAATAATTCGGTAAGACTGTCATCACTGAGGGGATTTTCAGGATTTTCGGAACCCACCATTTCGGCAATATACTGCCGGATAATCTTGCTCGACAAATCCTCTCCCTCTTCAGTCGACAAGCCGCTGCTGAAAAAATATTTCAGCTCGAACACACCGAAGCGGGTCTGAACATATTTTCCGTTAACAGCCCGGCTGATCGTTGAAATATCGAGCCCGGTATCGGCGGCGATCGTTTTCATGCCAAGCGGCACAAGACGGTCGGGTCCGGAGACAAAAAACTCATATTGCCTTTTCATCAGTGCTTCAATGACCTTGATCAGCGTTTGACGCCGGGCTTCGATTGCACTGATAAATTCGCCTGCTTTCTGCAGGTTCTGACGGATAAATTTTTTTTCCTCTTTCGGTGCGTTCCTGTTTTTCAGTAAACCGTCATAACGGTCGGAAACCTTTACCGAAAGCGAACTTCTGTCGTTAAGAACCGCGGTAAGTTCATTGTTTTCGTAGGTGACAATGAAATCGGGTGTAACGTAATGACCTCCCTCATCCTGAAAGATACCGGGATGTGGATCGAGACTTGTAATAGCAGCAAGCGCCGCTTCCACTTCTTCGGCAGGCTCTCCGATTTTTCTCATGAACCGTTCAAATCTTCTGTGCAGGAAATCATCGAAATGATCATGGAGAATGCTGTAAGCTATTTCGTATGTTTTCTTCCCGTAACGGCACTCTCCTGCCTTGAGCTGGACCAGAAGCCTTTCCTGCAAATTCCTCACAGCTATTCCCGGAGGATCGAGGAAGCGGATTTTCTGAAGAAGGGACTCAAGCTCTTTTCTGCTGACCTCGAGCTCTTCGATTTGAAGGCTATCGATAATGACATCTTCTTTTTCCGTGAGGTATTCATCGCTGTCGAGGTTTCCGAGAATTTCAATTGCAATTCGTATTTCACGTTTTCCGATGTCTTCCTGCAAGGCGAGCTGCTTGAGTAAAGTTTCATGAAAACTGTCATGCTGCACTGCCTGGAAAAATCGTTCTTTCGGAGTGCTGTCATACGTGAAGCTCATTCTCCCGTCGGCACTTTCACCGGGCAATCTCTCTTCACGGCGTTCGTTAAGGGTACTTTTCCTGAACCGGTCAACAGAATCGAACATCTCCTCATTCTCCGAACTGCCGGAACTTCCCTGATTATCTGCAACGGTATCCCGGTGCGCTTCTTCGAGCTCAAGCAGCGGGTTTTCCTGCACCTCTTCATATATCCGCTGTTCAAGGCTCAACAGCGGCAGTTGGATGAGCTGGCTGCTCAGGATCTGCTGTGCAGATAGCTGGGTTTTCTGTTTCTGTTGAAGTTTTATACCTGGCATTTCTTCTCGGGGGAAGAATCAGCAAAAAGTTTCATATTCATAAACCATTCGTTACCATACAATTCCTCGAGGGCATGACGCACATAATCGACAAGCCGAACCTGCTCTTCCCTGCCCTTTTCCGCTCCATGACGGCACATCGCATGTTTTTCATAAACAAGATAGTCCAAACCAAACTTTTTTCTCACGCGAATGGGAAACAATCTGCATGAAACCGGTTTGTCAAAAGGACAATTCCCCTCACGAAACGCTATTTCAACGGCACAGAAGGTAATTCCGTCCTTAATACAACTGAATACACACTCCTTTTTCCCGATCGTCACGGTATATGCCCTTCCCTGGTAAACTTCCATACCGCCATGCCGCCGGAAATATTTCCGGTTTTTCTCCGGAAGCATCCTGACCAGTTCTTCGGGAGGATTCCTGAAAAGCTCGGCTTCAGCGTCAGCAAGGGGAGCGCCCAGTTCCCCTTCGACGCAGCAGCACCCACTGCATAAGGCGAGATCGCACATAAAAAAAGCTTCCAGAAGCTCTTTGTCCGCCAGAACATTTCCAATTGAAACAAGTGACATGTTAAACCCTTTTCTTTTATGCTTGCGGCATCAGTGATTTTTTCATAGCTATAGACATGATATGCAAATGACGGCTTTTCCTTAAACGGGATACATGCGGAAAAAGTTGTCACTCTACAGGGATTCCCGACAGCAAAAGACCGTTCCGGACATGAAAATGAGAGTAAAGAGCTATATCGAAACCTCCATGGCATCGGCAGGAAAAATTACCGGTCTCTCAAATGATCAGAGTCGGCCAAAATCAATCAGTGCGGTTTTATGTAAGCAATAAAGCCGGAACATGCAAAATGACCGGTATATTTTCAATGCTCATTTCAAGTCATTTTAACGGATTGTAAACAGGATACATGACCAGGACTGCAACAAGGTACGTCTGCTCGAACTGCGGAGCGGTTTCTCTGAAATACCAGGGAAAATGCTTTGAATGCCAGAGCTGGGGGACACTCCAGGAGATCATAAGTGAGCCGGAACCGAAAAACCGGAGCGGGAAACATATCGACACCCCGGGTTCCATAGAGAACCTGCATGACACCGCACCTTCCGAATACCGGCGCATCATGACCGGTATCGGCGAGCTGGACCGGGTGCTTGGAGGCGGCATCATGCAGGCTTCGGCAATACTCGTGGGCGGTGAACCGGGTATCGGCAAATCGACGCTCATGCTGCAGCTTGCCCCCCGTCTTGCTCCCTTGAAAGTAATGTATGTTTCCGGAGAAGAGTCACCGAACCAGATCCGTGAACGTGCTGCAAGACTTTCGATCAGGGCGGAAAACCTCTGGCTGGTTCCGGAAATCACTCTGGAGCGAATCCTCTGGGTCATGGAGAAAGAGCAGCCGGCGCTCTTGATTATCGATTCCATACAAACCGTTTACTCGGAAGAGTACCAGAGTTCCGCCGGCACCATCACGCAGATCAGGGAGTGCGCCGCCATGCTGATCAGGGCTGCAAAACGGCTTAACATCGTCCTGATGATCATCGGACATATCACCAAGGAAGGAGCTCTTGCCGGGCCAAAAGCGCTTGAACATATGGTTGATACCGTCCTGCAGTTCGAAGGGGAAGGCCACCAGCGTTACAGGATAGTGCGATCGGTCAAAAACCGCTTTGGTTCAACCAATGAAATCGGGGTCTTCCGAATGGATGAAAAGGGCCTTGAAGAAGTCGTAAATCCATCCGAATTCTTTATATCCGGCCGGAGAACGGATGTGCCGGGCAATGCGATTCTTGCAGCAACGGAAGGAACAAGGGCACTGCTTGTCGAAGTCCAGGCGCTTGTCTCGAAAACCAACTTTTCCATGCCTCAGAGAATCAGCACTGGATTCGACCTGAAACGCATGTCAATCATTCTTGCCATACTTGAAAAAAGGCTGGGAATAGAAACCTGGGGACAGGATGTTTTCGTAAAAATTGCCGGAGGGCTGAAACTCTCGGAACCTGCCGCCGATCTCGCAATAGCTGCGGCTGTAGCATCCGGTCTGCTGAACCATACCATCGACCCGCTGTCGGTCTGCTGCGGAGAGATCGGGCTTTCAGGAGAGCTCAGGGCAATAAGCGACAGTGACCGGAGAATCCGTGAAGCGGCACATCTCGGGTTTGAAAAGATTGTCCTTCCCGAATCAAATACCCGTGAACTCAAGCCCTCCATAAAAAAGCTCCCCGTCAGGGTAACAGGCTGCAAAACCCTTCAGGAGGCCCTGCAGCACCTTGTCCGGCTTCCCTGACCGACGCATTCAATGTCGAAATTTTTATAGCGACTTCTTTGACATATCGCTTTCGACTTTCTTACATTGTGTTACAGGAAAACGGTATAATATTCAAGGAGAGAATCATGACACGTCTGCTGCTCCAGTGGCTCATCAATGCTCTTGCAGTCTATGCAACTGCTCATATCCTCGACGGCATCCATATCAGAAGCTTCGGCACCGCAATAATCGTCGCACTGGTCCTCGGCCTCATCAATGCCGTCATACGGCCTGTATTTGTCTTTTTATCGATTCCGTTCATCATCGTAACACTCGGTCTTTTTCTTTTCGTGATCAATGCCCTGCTTCTCCAGTTATCAGCATCGCTTGTCGGTGGATTTTCCATTGACAGCTTCTGGTGGGCTGTCGCCGGTTCAGCACTCATCAGTATCATCTCCTGGCTGGTCAGCACTGTTTTCAATATCTGAAAAAGACCCTTACGGCAACATTACCTGCATCCATGAAAGGTGAAGCTCAAGCAATAGTCCTGCAGAAAGCCAATAAACTGAAACTGCAAAATGCATCATACCTTGCAGACCATGGCGGCGATGTTCTTGTAAAAACTATCGCAAGCACCATAACACCCGGTTTCGACCGTCTGCTGATTACCAACAAACCGGTATCGAACAAGGTCTTCCACTACCCCATCATGCCGGGCAGTGAGTCGATCGGTCAGGTTCTCGATACCGGACCGGGGGTTACCGACCTTCATCCCGGAGACTTCGTCTATGCGTTCAAAGGCGATCGCTGGACAGGAATCGAACCTTATTACGGCTGCCACGCGGAAATCATCCCGACATCGCGCGAAAACCTCTTCAGCCTTGGACGGCCGCCAATCCACAGGGATCTGCTGACCGGGCTCCTTGCCTATGTCATCAGCGCCATGCAAAAAGTCGAAATCAATGCCTCGACAAGGGTCCTCATACTTGGGCTCGGCTCTGTCGGGCTTATGGTATCGGAATATCTCTACAGCCTGGGGTACAGAAATATCGATGCCGTGGAAACCTTCAGCATAAGGGGACAGATGTCCCATGCCGAAAATATCGCTTTTGACATCGAGGACTTCACCCGGGATTTCAACAACACCTACGATATCATCATTGAAGCAACCGGAAGAATCCTGCTGATCGAAAAAGCGATTCGACTTCTGAAACCAAGGGGCCGGGTCCTCATCATGGGAAACTACGAGGTCATGGCTTACGATTACAGGCTCATACAGCAGAAAGAACCGGTTATTATCAGTTCGTGCATCACTGATTTTTCTCATATGCTCGAATCCGCATCGATCCTGACGGCTGAAAAACTCGACAGCGAAAAATTTTTTACCAATGTTTTTCCGCTTTCGCAGTATGAACTCGCCTACCGGACAGCTCTTGACAGCAAAGAAGCAATCAAGACAGTAATCTGCTGGATATAATAAAGCCGCAATCTATGAGTATTGCAGTCCAACTGAACGGTATTTCGAAAAAATTCGGGACATTCACCGCAAACAGCAATATTTCCCTTTCCATCCTTGAACATACAATTCATGCTCTTGTGGGAGAAAACGGTGCCGGAAAAAGCACCCTGACAAAAATCATCTACGGCATGTTCAGCCCGACGTCGGGTGATATTTCCGTTCACGGCAAAACCGTTCATTTCAGTTCTCCCCGTGATGCGATCGATGCAGGGATCGGGATGGTCCATCAGCATTTCATGCTTGTTCCCAGCCTGACCGTCGCTGAAAACATCATGCTCGGCAACGAGCAGACCGGTCTGTTCAGGCGTCTTGACATGCGGAAAATCAATGAAACCATCCGTATGCATGCCGGAAATACCGGGCTCGATATCAACCCTGATGTTCCGGTCGATAATCTGAGTGTAGGTGAGGAACAGAGGGTCGAGGTACTGAAACTGCTCTGCCATGACGCATCCATTCTTATTTTCGATGAGCCGACAGCTGTCCTGACACCCGCCGAAACCGACAGGCTGTTCGACATACTCCGGTCGTTGCGTGACAAGGGAAAAACCATCATTCTCATTACTCACAAGCTTGATGAAGTGCTGGCCGTCGCCGATGTGGTCAGCGTTATGAGAAAAGGTGAAATTGTCGGTACGATGGAAACCGCTACGGTAACCAAAACGGAGCTTGCGAACATGATGGTCGGGCGTAACGTACTGTTGCGGGTGACAAATCCCCCGGCAACTCCGGGAAAAACCGTGCTCGATGTCAGATCGCTCGGCTGCAGAACTCAAAAAGGTGAGACCAGGCTCCGCGATCTTACGTTTTCGATCAGGGCCGGCGAGATTTACGGAATAGCCGGTGTGGAAGGAAACGGGCAGAGCGAACTTCTACAGGCGTTATGGGGACTTTGTCCCGCCGGATCGGTACTCTCGGGAGAAGTGACGCTCGACGGAAAATCATTGCTCGGGAAAAAACCCGCCGAAATCGCTTTCATGGGTGTTTCCCATATTCCGGAAAACCGCCTGCGGCATGCGGTTATCCTCGATTATCCTGTTTCCGGAAATCTGATTTTCGGCAGACACCGGGAATCGTCTTTTCACAAGGGGATCGGGTTCAGCAAGGAGGCTATGGAAAATAATTCAAGGAAGCTGATATCGGAATACGACATCCGGTGTACCGACCCTTCCGTGCAGTCCATAGGAGCACTTTCAGGAGGAAATCAGCAGAAAGTCGTGCTGGCAAGAGAGCTGAACCGGCCGGAAATATCTCTGCTGATTCTTGCGCAGCCCACACGAGGCGTCGATATCGGTGCCATCGAAATCATTCACCATAAAATCATCGAAGCACGGATGAAAGGAATCGCAATCCTGCTCGTCTCCTCCGAACTTGAAGAAATCATTGCACTTTCAACACGTATCGGCTGCCTTTACAATGGTTCGATCCGGCATGAATTCGATCAGGAAGCCACATCGTTGAAACGGAAAGAGGAAGATGATTTCCGCCGGGAAATCGGTCTTTACATCACATGACCACAGATCAGAACATGATACATAAAAGCGGCAAGCTTCTCATTCCACTCCTTTCCGTAGTTTCCGCATTGCTGCTGAGCAGTGTTGTCATTTTCATGACCGGAAGAAATCCGGCCGATATATTCCTTAAAATGTTCAGGGCAACTCTCGGGTCCGAATACGGCACAGGACAGGTCGTGTTCAGAATGACTACGCTGGTCCTTGCAGCTCTTGCCATTGCAGTTCCATTTCAGCTCAAGCTCTTCAATATCGGGGCGGAAGGTCAGCTGCAGATGGGGGCTTTTGCAGCAGCTGTCACCGGGGCTCTTCTGCCGGCTTCAACCCCTTCTGCCGCATCCATCCCGCTCTGCATCATCGCCGCGATGGCGGCCGGCGCATGCTGGGCCATGCTTGCAGGAGGTCTGAAAGTTCGTTTCGGAGTAAATGAAGTCATTGCAACCATCATGCTGAATTTTATTGCCCAGGGAATCACCGGATACCTGCTGACCTATCACTTTGCCGTTCCATCGACAGAGCACACCCTGCCAGTCATATACTCAGCCTCTATTCCCACGTTCAGCACGGCTTTCGGCTTGCTCAAAAACTCACCGGCAAACATCAGTTTCTTCATCTCCATCGGAGCGGCACTGCTGTTTTACATCATGCTCTTCAATTCGAGGTACGGGTATGAGATGCGTGCCGTTGGCCTTCAACCGGAAGCTTCGAACTACGGCGGAATAAACAATGGTCTTCATATCCTTTTCGGAATGGCAATCGGCGGTGCTTCTGCCGGACTTGGTGCAGTCAACATGGTACTCGGATACAAGCATTACTACGAATCCGGAATGACCGGTGGAATCGGCTTTACGGGAATTGCTGTCGCCTTGCTTGCGGGGGCTCATCCTTTGTGGATATTGCTTTCGGCTTTCTTTTTCGCGGTCCTTGAATATGGAGGGCTTGCTGTGAACGCCTATATCCCGAAAGATATCTTCATGATCATCCAGGCTTTGACCATCATTCTCATCATAAGTTTCAGTGCAACCGGAAAAAGCCGTAATACACCGTAATCGGGACTCCTCATATATTACATGCACACCGAGACTGATCGTTGTAACACCACTACTCACTCATTGCCCGTTGCTATGGAACTGATTTATCTATTACACCGATACCGGCATGCATCCATCTGACGCTTTTAAAGAAAAAACAGTTGCTGATTTATCCACTTAGAGCTTTTTTTACTACTTTACGATCACATGCACGATAATACAATTTTTTCGATAATGAAGACCCGCTAACCATGGCGAAAAAAACTGCACCAAAAGAATCCGGAGATAAAGCTCCTGCAAAAAAATCAACCGAAAAAGAACCGGTAAAGAAAACCGCCGTTAAAAAAGCCGCTCCTGAAGAGACAGTCACAAAAGAACCTGTCAAGAAAGCGGCTGTCAAAAAAGAAGCTGTAGAGAAATCACCTTCCGGAAAGGCAAAGAAAAAGGCAAAAGCTGCAGATTCCTCTGTAACACCCGAAATACGTGAAGAACATATCCGGATCGCAGCATATTACCGTTGGGAACAAAAAGGCAGACAGCACGGTTCTCACGAGGATGACTGGCTGGAAGCTGAAGAATCTTTAACCGACTGAATAGTCTGAAGATTGTTTTACTCCGAGGCCGTTCCTGTATGAATGGCCTTTTTTATCTGTATTACACTCCCAAAATGATTAAAAAAAGTATTGCTACCCTGCTTTCGTCCATTTCAATCCTGTTTGCCGGCATCTGGCTTGTTATCCGCATCATTCTCGAGTATTTCGGCATCATCAGCGATGGCAATGACAGGACAACAGGAATCAAGGATCTCAGGGATGAATACAAAAAAGCAAACTACCGCTGACCGGCTCCTCTACTCAGGCTTTGACACCGTCAACTCAACAGACTGACCTGGTTGCAGGTTCGTTCCGACAGAGGGCTTCTGGCTGATTACGGTGTTTGGTACAAGCATGGCGGAAGATTCCGTCGTCACCTTTCCGACCCTGAGCCCGGCTGAGGAAACTGTCTGCTGGGCCTGCACGAGAGACATGCCGAGAACATCGGGAACACTCACTTTTCTCATCTCCGGAGGTGGCGCTTCATAGCGGCCAATGGTAATGGAAACAGCGTCACCGGATTTGACAATTGTCTGTGCGGCAACTGACTGCGCAAGTACTTTGCCATCCTGCTCCGGATCGCTTACTGATGAGGTCTGTATAGGGAGGAGGTTCATTTCAAGCCTTACAACATTCGATCGGGCGTCGAATTCGGTTTTACCGGTAAGTTCAGGCATGGGAAAACTCGGTTTTTCCCGCCGGTTAACAACCAGATAGATGATCCTTCCAGCTTTCACCTCCGTACCCGGAACAGGTGTCTGGGACAGAACAATAGAGGAATCCACCCTTGCCAGATATTTGATATTGTAATTTTTTACCGGTTTAAAACCTGCTTTCTGCAACTCGGAGGCAGCATCGTCATAGCGTTTGTTCGTTACATCCGGCACTGTTTTCACGCTTCCATGCGAAATGTAATATGGCATGACAAGCTTGTCGAAAACCAGCAGCAGAGCGATGAATGCAACCAGGATCAGAAGCGCTGTTTTCTTCATGGCAGAAAAAGTTTATACGTCTCAATCGGAACACACCCTGGAACCGATGCTAATATTGTCTCTTCATGACAAAATCGACAAGTTGCAGCAAAGAGTTTTTTGCAGAACCGTCAGGAAACGGCATGATTTCAGAAACGGCTTTGGAAGCGAACCCTTCAGCCACCTCGGCGGCATAATCAAGCCCCCCTTTCTTTTTGACAAAATCGATAACTTCACTGCTTTTATACGCCCTCTTGCGTGAACTTTTCAGGATAGAACGGATTTTTTTCTGTTCCCCCTCGGGCGAATGGCGCAGGGCGTAAATGAGAGGCAGCGTTATTTTCTTGTCCTTGATATCGATACCCATCTGTTTCCCGGTTTTTTTCGAATCACCGGTATAATCGAGCAGGTCGTCCCGGATCTGGAAGGCAAGGCCGAGATACTCTCCGTAATTTTTCAATGCCTTGATCCGGGTTTCATCCGAAACCGCACTCAGGGCTCCCATTGCGCAGGCTGCGGAGATCAGCGAAGCTGTCTTGTCGGATATGACGCTGAGGTAATCTTCTTCCGTGATATCCAGGCTCCGGGTTTTCTGTATCTGCAGTATTTCTCCTTCGCTCATACGGCGCACGGCATCCGATACCTGATGCAGGAAACCGTAATCCTTATGTTCAAGGGAATAAAGGAGCCCTTTCGAAAGCAGAAAATCCCCTATAAGCACCGATATTTTGTTTTTCCACAGCGCATTGATTGAAGGAAGCCCCCTCCTCATCTCCGCCCCGTCAACGACATCGTCATGGATCAGGGTCGCAGAATGGAGCAGTTCGACCATGATTGCCGCCCGATAAGTCGATTCATTCACCCCGCCGCACAGTTTTGCGGCAAGAAGGACCATGGCAGGACGGATCTGCTTGCCCTGCTGCCTGAGCACATAGCGGGTTACCTTGTCAACAAGGGTATTCCTGGCATGAAGGACCTCTTTATACCTCTTCTGAAAAACATCTATCTCATCGGTTACCGATGCAGTCACATCCTTGATATTCACTGAGTTCCCTGTCTTTTATCGTGACAAATTTCCTGTCTCTTCCGAATGCGGTGAAAATGAATAAAAAATGTATCACATTTCCGGGAGCAAAAAAACAAGAAGCCCGGAATATATTTCCGCCTGATACTAAATACTATAGTACCCTTTCTTCCTTTCTCTTATGTAAACATTTTCTTGGCTACTTCCATCTTTGTTGCTATGTTTCGTGTTTGTCGAAACACGGGTGTTTTGCGAAATAATTGAATACCTGAAATATTCTGACGGAAATATTCCGTTCAACCGTTAAGATGCAATGAGCCAGGAAACTGAATCCATACAGACAGAACAACTTGCCGGAGAAAGCAGCCTGGCGGAATCCTTTCCTTCTCCTGAAACGATGCCTGCTCAAAAAGGATCACCCGAACCCCCTGCAGTTGAAGATGAAAAAGGAATGAATTTCATGGGTCATCTCGAAGAGATACGCAGCCGGTTGATAAAATCAGTCATCGCAGTTGTCGTTGCCACCTGTATATGCACCATTTATGCGGATTTTCTTGTAAACGAAATACTGATCGGGCCGATGAAGCGCTATAGCAGCGGCATAGTGCTGCAGAACCTCGTTCCATACGGTCAGCTTTCACTCTATCTGCAGGTCGTGGTCTTTTCCGGCTTCATCATTTCATTTCCCTTCATCGCCTGGCAGATCTGGCAATTTATCGCTCCCGGACTGCATGAGCATGAACGCAAAGCAGGCCGATTTTCCATCCTGTTCATCTCATTATGTTTTTTTTCCGGCATAGCCTTTGGTTATTTTGTCTTTCTCCCGGTAACGCTGCAGTTTTTTGCCAGTTTCGGCTCGCCTCTCATTAAAAACAATATTTCCATCCAGGATTATGTCAGCTTTTATACAGGAACGCTGCTGACCGCCGGATTTGTTTTCGAACTCCCCTTCATTTCGTATGTGCTCTCGAAAATAGGACTTCTCACGCCTGCATTCATGAGGTTTTACCGCAAGCATGCCATTGTCGCCCTGCTCATAATCGCCGCGATCGTGACACCATCGACCGACCTGGTTACCCAGCTTGTTATAGGCATCCCCATGATCCTGCTCTATGAGATCAGCATTCTTATTTCAGCCCATGTCAACCGCAAGAATGCCGCTCTGAAATCATAGATGAAGTATGACAGTTTATCCCATTGTTACAGAAATAACCGTTCCGGGAACAATCCTTGCCGGAAACCCTCTGCACGATCCTGCTGAACGGCGCATGCCGGTCTATCTTCCACCTTCCTACGACGGAAAAAAACGTTTTCCTGTCATTTATCTTCTTGCGGGATTCGCATCTACCGGACAGAGCTTCCTTAACTACAGTTTCGGACGGCAGACCGTTCCGGAAATGGCCCAATCCCTGATAAAGAACGGGATGATGCAGGAAGCGATCATTGTCATGCCGGACTGCATGACCCGCTACGGAGGGTCGCAGTATGTCGATTCCGCTGCGACGGGTAATTACGAAACCTATCTTGTCGAAGAAGTGATCCCCTTCGTGGACCAGGCCCTTTCAACCATTCCGGAAAGAAACCACCGGGCTCTGGCGGGAAAATCCTCAGGAGGATTCGGCGCTCTCCGCATCGCCATGAGACATCCGGAAAAATTTGCCGCCGTAGCCTGCCACAGTGGAGATATGGGCTTTGAACTCTGCTACAAACCAAATTTTCCGGTTGCCGCACGGATCCTGGAGCAGTACCGGGGCAGCATTCCGGCTTTTCTGGACAATTATGAAAAATCCCTGAAAAAACCGTCGAGAGATTTTGCGCTGCTCGACATGATCGCCTTGTCTGCCGCCTATTCTCCCGATCCCGACAAAACAATTCCTGAAAACATTCGTCTTCCGTTCGATCCCTATACCTCGGAAACCATTCATGAAGTATGGAAACAATGGCTTGCCTTCGATCCGGTTGTGATGATCGGACAGGAACGGTACCGTGAAGCACTGCGCTCCCTTGCCCTGCTCTATCTCGATTGCGGCACCGCTGACGAGTATAACCTGCATTTCAGCCACAGGATTTTTTCCGCCAAAGCCACACAATACGCCATAGATCACCGGTATGAAGAATTCCCGGACTCACATGCGAATACTTCGTATCGCTATGCCGTCTCCCTGCCTGAACTTTCACGGGCAATCACAGACTGAGCCTGCGATATGCAGCAACGCAGCGTAAAGAGCTCTGGTCTCTTTTTTCAGTTCTTCTTCCGTTCCGTTGTTCATAATGACAAAATCAGCCTTTTCCGCCAGTTTTTCCTGAGGCCACTGCATGGAAATCCGTTTTGCTATTTCATCATGGCTGCCGAGCCCTTTCTGAACGGCCCGATCGATTCTGCGTTCTGTGTCGGCAGCAACGACTACGACAACATCGAGCCCCTTGTTCGCACCCGATTCAAAGAGAATGGCTGCTTCCTTGACGAGTATCCGCACACCATCTTCGGCCGCCTTTGAAACGGCACGGTGAAACTCCCGGAAAACACCGGGATGAACGATGCCGTTCAAGGCTGCAAGCTTCTGAGGAGAGGAAAATACGATCGATGCGATCTTTTTCCGGTCAGGTACCATTTTGCCTGAACTGTCGGGAGCATAGATATCATCCCCGAACAATGATTTGATGGATGCAACAATTTCCCGATCGATTACCTGAAGATCTTTTGCAACACGGTCGGCCTCGAAAATTCTGCAGCCCAGTTGCGAAAGATACCGGCATACCGTCGATTTCCCGCTCCCGAGACCACCGGTAACGCCGACAAGCAGGGGTAATTTCCTCTTCATTGACCGGAAGACTGCTGCTGGCGGATATGGAGCCTCACCTGTTCAAGTACAAGCTGCCAGCGTTCCGGGTTCAGTTTGTAGGCATATATCTTCCGTTCCGCTTTATCTCGGGTAAGTGCATGCCGGGCAAGGAGCGCATTGATATCGGCCGAGTCCAGTACAACCGGAACCGTACCTTCCTTCACGGCCGTCACACCTGAATAATGAAGATAATCGCTGTAAAATCCGGCAAACCGGATATCGTCCTTGTCAAGAACCGTTGAGGTTTCATCGTAGCATCCTGCAATCGGCAAACACAGTAACAGGTAAAAAAACAGGTTGCGGCAGAACCGGGTTAATTTCATCATGCAGATGCTCTTCATTTGATGGTTTGTCATCCTGCAAGATAAAAAACGATTTTTTGAAATTTCGAGAAACTAAATCAAGCCGTAACAAGTTTATCAGTTTAAATCTATCCTCATATTTTTATTCAATCATTAAATCTCTACGTACCATGGCTTACAAGCAACCTGCGCTTCCGTACGCTGAAAACGCACTCGAACCGCATATTTCCGCTAAAACCATCTCTTTTCACTATGGAAAGCACCATGCGGCTTATGTGAACAATTTCAACAACCTTGCTGCAGGAACCCCACTTGACGACCTGAGCATCGAGGATGCAATTGCCCAGACTGCCAATGATCCGCAGAAAGTCGGAGTATTCAACAATGCCGCCCAGGCCCTGAACCATACTTTCTACTGGAATTGCCTCAAGCCAAACGGAGGGGGCATCCCTGCCGGAAAACTTGCCGACAAGATCACGGCAGATTTCGGAAGCTTCGACAAGTTCAAAGAAGAGCTTAAAAATGCCGCGGCCACTCAGTTCGGCAGCGGATGGGCATGGCTGGTTCTCGATAACGGAACCCTTAAAGTGGTTAAAACCGGCAATGCCCAGACACCGCTGACAAGCGGACAGGTGCCGATCCTCACCATCGACGTCTGGGAGCATGCGTACTATCTCGATTACCAGAACCGTAGGCCTGATTACGTTGCTTCACTGATCGACAACCTTCTCAACTGGGAGTTTGCCGAAAGCAATTTCAATGCCGCGCAGTAAGAAATAGAGTCGAAAAGAAGTTCATATCACTCATTACGAGGCTGTACCGGAAGCAATACCGTGACAGCCTCGTAATTTTTTCGGTCACATCCAGGGAAGAACTCGAGCATCATCGAGACTGATAACCCTGGCTTTTTTAGGCATTGAAAATTTTAATGGAATTGAAACCGACTTCAGCACCCTTTCATCATAGGCGATCACGAGCTGATTCTCATTGCCGCCCTGATCAGAATCCCGGTAGAGAATCATCTCTATTTTCTTTGGAACCAGGACGCTTCGTCCCTCAACCCTGCACATTTCGAAATCCCTGAAATGCAATTCGGTTTTGGCACTGCCGGAACTGTTCCTGAGAATGAGGGCACTGAGAGTTTTGTTCGATGGATCGATAATCACTTCTTTGGTGCCTGACGGAGTGCCAATAGTAAAAAGAAGCTTTCCCGACCCTTTTCTGACTGACTTTATGGCACTTTCCGGTTCTGTTATCCTGACAAGGCCAAGCAGGGTTTCGGAAAGCAGCCTGTAACCGGAATTCACTCCCAGCATTTTCTCGATATTCCTGTCGCTGTTGCTTCCGAGAAACAACCTGTTGTTCAGCATATCGTGTACAAAAAGAGAGTCCTTGCGGAAAAACATGTCCGCAACAGGCCAGTTGAGCAAACCGGAACTTACGATCATCCTGGCATCTTTTCCCCTGTTGAGCTGAATGTTGCAGAACAAACGATCCTTTCGTTTCGGAGTTTTGATCCAGACATCGGCATATCCGTCAAGGGATCCGATAAACGGTGAAGCTTTTGCAACTTCGCGATACAATGCGGCATATTCAGGACTCAGCACAGCATGTTCAACAGGGATCTCTTCCTTGCTGACTGTTTGAAAATTCCCGCAGCCAGCCAAAAGTGAAAGAAGCAGCAAAGCTGCTGAAAACAATATTCCTCTCTTTTTCCTCATTATTCTCTGAAGCAATTAATGCAGCTTTATTTCCGTCTGACATGCTGCCGGTTTTCGGTTAAAATAAAAACATTTACCTTGCACCTCCATAAAATCAGGCTTCTGCTGCGACTTTCGCCAACTTTTCCCGCAGTCCGTAAATCAACAGTTGCAAGGCCATGAAAAATTCAGTTTAATGTAACATCATGTCATTCAATTCAACAATCTCATTTTCATTCCATGCACTCCCTGTACCTTAAACCGAAAGAACATCACCGTATCCAGAAAGGACATCTCTGGGTGTTCAGCAATGAACTTGAGAACGTACCACACGATATCGCGGCCGGTGAAACCGTAAAGCTCTTCACGCACGACAAAAAATTGCTCGGGACAGGTTTTTTCAATCCCGCCTCGCTCATTTCCTTCAGGCTCATTTCACGGAACGACGAACTGCCCGACAAGGATTTTTTCAGAAGAAAGATAGTTGAAGCCCTGAAGTTGCGTGACAAAATCTACAGGAACGACGACACCAATGCCTACCGCCTGGTACACGGTGAATCCGACGGTCTGCCGGGACTTGTGATCGACCGTTTCAACCGCGCCGTTGTCCTGCAGGCTTTTTCAGCTGGAATGGACCGTCACCTCCCCCTTGTTTCCGAAGTCCTTCAGGAACTTCTTGATCCGGAAGTGATCGTAGTCCGAAACGAATCGGTGCTGAGGGAACTTGAAGGCCTGCCTGTCTACAAGGAGATTGTCAAGGGAGAACGTTCCGGGACCATTCAAACCATTCACGATTCGGGTATTTCCTTCGAGGTCGATCTTTTCGAAGGACAGAAGACCGGCTTTTTCCTCGACCAGAGAGAAAACCGCCGCATTATCAGAAAGTTTTCCGATGGAGCCGATGTGCTTGACGTCTTCACGAATGACGGAGGATTCGCGCTCAATGCGCTCTACGGAGGAGCGAAATCCGCCGTTCTGCTCGATTCATCACAGGAAGCGCTGCAGCGTGCCGAACGCAATGCGAGACTGAACAAGTTCACGGAATACAGTCTTGTTGTTTCCGACGCTTTCGATATGCTTGAAGAGATGGTAAAAGCCCAGGAGGCTTTCGATCTTGTCATTCTCGATCCGCCGAGTTTCACGAAAAGCCGCAAAAACCTGCCTGCCGCCCTCAAAGCCTACAAAAAGCTCAACAGGCTCGGCCTGCAGCTCCTGAAAAGCGGCGGTTTTCTTGCAACGGCGTCATGCAGCCATCATGTCCCGGAAGAGGATTTCCTGCAGACCGTGCACCAGGCGGCTCTCGCAGAAGGATGCCAGCTTCGCATGATTTACCGGAACTCGCAGCCGTTCGACCATCCCGTGCTGCTCGCCATGCCTGAAACAGGATACCTCAAATTCGCCTGTTTCTACGTGACGCGCTGACGACTGCTTGCTGACGTCCGGGTCACTTTCTAAAATCCCTGATCAGATCGTAAACCTCCCGCCATGATTCGGCCCTCGGGCCGGCTATATGGCGGTTGGTGCTGTTGGCGAAACAGATCGTGAACAATCCCTTCTCCCGGAGCTGCGTAATGTTGTCCGGCGTATCCTCGACATAAATATCGGCTCCGACCTGCTCCTTCTCTTTCATGAAACAGAGGTCCCAGTATGGAATACCGTGGCTGTCGAGCCAGTCGACGGTCTGCTGGACTGCCGAAGCATGGAAATAATGGATGAACAGGCGGTGAGTGATAATCCGTATCCGGTATCCTTCATCGGAAAGCATGCGAAGGTACTTGCGGGCCCCCGGGATCATGGGCATGGTCTTGAAAAGCTCTCGTTGCGTGACAGCGAACCGGTGGAGGCTTTCATACTGGCTCTTGTCGGTTATACCCCATTCGGACAAACCGTAAGATACTTCTTCGGGAAGTTCGCAGGGCTTGCATTCGAACCACTCTGCAGCAATCTCCCTCATGCGCGCATAGAAATCGGCGCACACACCGTCGAGATCGACTCCGATAACGGTTTTCGGTTTTTCCTTCATCACTCTGGCGTTACGGGTTTTCACTCCTGTCATTCAGAATGCGCGGTCGAAACTTCTGCGGTGCTTTATGGTAATCTCATGCTCTTCACCAAGAAAACGGAAAATCGCTATGCACGCTTTCCGTGAGCCGTCATCGTCATAGTAGCGGTTCTCTTTCAGTACACCGATAAAACGCTCGAGTGCCCCGTCGAAATCCTCCTGCCGAAGCTTGGCGATCGCCTCAAGATACTCTATTTTTACAGATTCTTCCTCAAATATTGAAGGGTCCAGGGTAATGAGCCTTCCAATCGTCCTGATCGTCTCTGAAAGGCTCGCATACTGAGGCTCATGTTCGAGAAATGCACAGAGACGGAGAGCCTCTTCAGTGTGGGAAAAGAGGTAGACCCTTGCCAGAAGCGATATGACCTGAAGGTTCTCAGGCTCTTTATGCAGCACACCTTCGAGAAGTACCGCTGCTTTTGACGGCTCGCCCTGAAGCATGCAGTTCATGGCTGACTCTATATCCTTTTCATAAGGGCTTGGAACGGCTTTTTTAAGCCACTCCTGCAACTGGTATTCCGGAAGGGCGCCGGAGAATTCATCGATAACCACACCATCGACGAAAAGCTTCACATTCGGGATACTCCTCACTTTGAAGTTTGCTGCTATGTCCTGGTGTTCTTCGGTATCGATCTTTACCAGCTCCCATCTCCCTGTGTTGCTGGCTGCGAGTTTTTCGAGGAGAGGCGCGAGCATCCTGCAGGGTGCGCACCACTCCGCCCAGAAATCGACAAGTACAGGAATTTCCCTGCTGCGTTCTATAACATCGTGCTGAAAATCCAGCTTCTTTTCTGCGTTCATGTTGGCAATTATCCGTAGATGGTTCTTTATAGAAGTTATGAACTATTTCAGTTCGTGTGATCCTCCTTGTCGGAAGTTCTCATGTCATGCGGCCCGGATCGGACCAAATTTTACAAGTATCCTCCAACAAGTATACACATGATTTTAACAATCAGCATGATGAAAAGGAATAGCTGCCTGAGAGAATTTTACGACGGAAAATCGTCAGCTATGAAGGTACAAGTGCGGTTTCACGTAACTCCTGCTGTTCGGATGATGGCTGCTCAGCAAATGCAACCGCGAAACGTTGCTGGATGAAACATTGAACCGGCGGGGGAATAAAAAAAGAAGGGGGCTTTTTCGGCCCCCTCCATGTATAGATACTTCAGGCTCCGGCCATCATCGCTTCGATATCTCCGGTAACGGTACCGATTGGTTTGATGCCGAATTTCTCTACAAGCACCGCAGCCACGTTCGGAGTGAGGAACTCGGGGAGTGTAGGCCCGAGCCTGATTCCCTTGACGCCAAGATAGAGCAGGGCGAGCAGAACCGTAACGGCTTTCTGTTCATACCAGGCGATATCGAAGGAAATCGGCAGGTCATTGATATCCTCGAGACCGAATACCTCCTTGAGTTTCAGCGCTATGACGGCCAGCGAATAGGAATCGTTGCACTGACCGGCATCGAGCACACGAGGAATGCCGCCGATATCACCAAGCTCGAGCTTGTTGTAACGGTACTTCGCACATCCTGCTGTCAGGATCACGGTATCTTCCGGAAGTCCGGATGCGACATCGGTGTAGTACTGCCTTGAATTTTGCCGGCCGTCGCACCCTGCCATGACGACAAACCGCTTGATGGCGCCGGATTTTACAGCACTGACAACCTTGTCTGCAAGGGCGAGCACCTGGTTATGCGCAAAACCGCCGACAATCGTGCCGTTCTCGATCTCCTTCGGCGGCTGGCAGTTTTTTGCAAGTTCAACAAGAGGCGAGAAATCCTTGCTGCCGCCTTCCGGTCTCGCCGGGATATGCCTCAGCCCCGGGTAACCCGCCATTCCGGTCGTGAACATCCGGTTCCGGTAGGCTTCTTTTACAGGCACGATACAGTTCGTGGTCATGAGAACAGGACCGTTGAACGAATCGAACTCCCTGTCCTGGGACCACCAGGAGTTGCCGTAGTTGCCCACGAAATGCGTGTATTTCTTGAATGCAGGATAATAGTGCGCAGGAAGCATTTCGCAATGGGTATAGACATCGATCCCCGTACCTTCCGTCTGCCTGAGCAAATCTTCAAGGTCGCGGAGATCGTGGCCTGAAACGAGGATCCCGGGGCGGTTTCCGACACCGGTCTTCACGGTCGTGATGACAGGGTTCCCGTAGGTTTCGGTATTTGCCCTGTCGAGCAGAGCCATGGCCTTGACAGCCACAGCCCCGGTTTCGAGGACAAGTGCGGTGAGTTCATCGGCATCGAGCGTTTTTGCAAGTGCACCAAGTCCTTTGATATAAAAAGCATAGATATCGTCATCGTGGTAGCCAAGCACCGCAGCATGATCGGTATAGGCGGCAAGTCCTTTAATACCGTAAAGCACAAGGCTTTTCAGTGACTGCAGGTCCTCGTTCGCACTGAGGTTTTCGATCCCCGTGGTAATCGCTTTCAGGAGGAATTCTTCCTTTGTGCTGCCGTTCCACCTTACTGCATCGTAATCCGGAACCTGGTCGAGCGATGTCTTCAGTTCGTCACGCATGGCAAGCGTCTTCCTGATCTGACAGACAATGGCTTCATCGTCGAAATTGGTGTTGGTAACGGTCACGAACAGCGATTCACTGATGAGCTGGCCAACCGTTCTCGAAACGCTTCCCGCAAGCTCGCCTGCGACAAGTGCAAGCCCTTCGCAGGCATATACCAGCACATCCTGAAGTTTCGCCGTCATTTCATCCTTGCCGCAAACGCCTCTCGCTATACATCCGGTCCCCCTGATGCTTTCCTGGCACTGGTCACAATACATTCCCATATCAATTACTCCTTCATTTTTTGTTTTTGTGTCTGAAGGCTGCAGAGGGCCGCCATTTTCCTGTCCCAGGCGGCCTGTCCCAGGCGGCCTCTTCCACATCGCCTTTTTTATCCTTCAACTGAGCCCTGTTCAGATAAGCCGAACGCAGCAGTCGCCTGTTGTTCGGCTTTTTCGATATGATCTCGGTGAAATCCCCGATCGCACCGTCAATATCCCCTTTTTCCATTCTCGCAATTCCACGATTGCCATAAGCGACGATCATCTCCCGAAACCGGAGGCCGATCTTAAGGGCCATGGTGAAATCCTTGATCGCCCCTTCGAAATCGCCGCTGCAGCTTCTGGCATTCGCCCTGTCATAGAACGCTTCGGCATTGTCGGGATGTTCCTCAATGATCCGGCTGATCTCTTCGACACTGCCGCGGTACCCGCCAAGTGCATCTTTCAGCATTATTTTCTCCCCGTTTCAGCTTCAGATCCACTCTTCCGACAAAATTCCGCCCTGTATTCCAATCACCACCTTCTTTACCGGAACCTTGCGGGTGGCTTTCGAAAGCGCTTCGGAAACAATCGAAACGAGCCCCCAGCAGCATGGCACCTCCATGATCGCAACCGTGATGGTATTGATCTTCGCCATATCAATCATGGCAGTCAGTTTTTCCACATAGACCTCCATGTTGGTATCGAGTTTCGGGCATGCGATAGCGAGGGTTTTTCCCTTCATCCAGGAGCCATGAAAATCACCGACGGCAAATGCCGTGCAGTCCGCGGCGAGAAGCAGGTCGGAACCCTGGTAATATGGCGCCAGAGGTGTCACGAGATGAAGCTGGATAGGCCATTGCCTCAGCGCGCTTCCGGCTGGGACCGGCTGCTGCTGCAGAGGAGCGACCTCGGTGTTTCCATTCCTGCTGAAATCCATCATTCTGCTGCCCGGGCATCCGCCGCCTGAAGCATGATGATGAGGGTGGGTATGCTCCTTTTTAATCTCTGGCTCAACAGCAACTTCAGCCACCTCTTCGAGCGGATTGGCTATCCCCTGCTCTTCGAGGTATTCGAGGGCATCACGAAGATAACCTTCCTGCCCGTGATCGATCAGGTGGCGCAAATGTGCCGCGATAACATTGGGACCGGCTTTCGCAATGCTCTCGTGCATGACCCGTTTTTCATCGTATGGCTGGGCTTCCCGGTTTTCGATCTTCATGGCACCGGTCGGACAGTGGCCTACACATGCTCCGAGGCCATCGCAGAAGAGATCGCTGATCAGCCGCGCCTTGCCGTCTATAACCTGAAGGGCCCCTTCCGGGCATGCCGGAATACAGTCGCCGCAACCGGTGCATTTTTTCTCGTCTATGGTTATTATCTGCCGTTTCATAATCAATCGCTCCTTGTGTCATTAATGTTGCAAACTTTCGGGCAGCCGGTCACTTTCCGATGCCTGATGCAGCCCGTTCACCATCTGAAGATTTCGAAAAAGAGTGCCGATCGTGATCTTCTCGAATTCGTTGCTGACAACCTGCTCGATTCGCATGATTTCGTGGCGTAAAACGCAGGTCGCCCTGTTTTTGCATAGCTGCTTTCTGAACATGCACTCGGAAACCTGGACTTTCCCCTGAAAACCCTCGATCAGATGTTTGACCTGGATCTTGTCAGGCTCCTTGTTCAGCCTGAAACCGCCCTGAACTCCCTCTTTCGAAATGATCAGCTCCATCCCGATCATCTCCTGCAAGAGAGTGCGGAGAAACTGGTAAGGAATATCCTGTTCGGCCGAAATGGTTTTCGCCGATACATAGGAATCCTTTCCTGCGGCAAGCGCCAGAAGAGCCCGGATAGCGTAATCTGTTTTTTTGGTCAGTACTTTCATGATCTCATATCTTAATTGATACTAAATTAGTATCAGTTTATAAAAAAACAAACATTATTCTTCGTTCCGCAATAAAAAAAAAGACTTTTTTTATCCGTTTTTCAACCCACTCAGATATGCGCACAAGGGCCTTGTCAACGCTAAATCAAAGTAAAAGTGAGGGTTACGATCGTTCGCCGCAACAAGTCATGCGGAGCATGAAATATGAATGACCAGGCGTGAGGGTAATGAAAAAGGCCGGAAAACAGTTCCGGCCTTTGATAACAGTCAGTGTGAAGAAGCTTGCGTTCCCCGCTTCGTGATCGAAAAAACGGCTCGGGAAAGTCTGAAATCACAACCGAAGTTCGGCTATGGCGCTTTTGATGAAGTCGTATGCATCCTCGAGAAATTTCAGGGCCTGACGTATTTCGTAATCGTCGTCAACATCATCTTTTGCCCTGTCGAGCCTCTTTTTGGCATCCTCGACAGCATTGGCGGCAAGCTGCAGTTTGGAAATGACCGGCATATCGTTATTTCACTCCCGTTTTGGATTACTGTGACAATTTTTTTCAAGTACCGGCAAAAAACTGTTCCGATAGCAGAATCGATCAGAATAAGATCCAAAAAAGAACCTCTAACAGGCTCTCTGACTTTTGAAGATAATTAAAATTTCTTTCATCCGGGTATTTATCGGGGTTTGACAGGCATAAGGCAGCATTCTTAATAACGCAGACACTCGACGAATTCCCGGTTACCGTTATTACTCCGGCAACAATAAGTCGAAAGAGAATCCATGCAACGGGACTGTCATTCCGCAATGAAGCGTTGAAGTGGAGCTGTTCCAATAGACAAAAAACTAGCGAATTTATGTTAACAACTCACTGTTTATGTAGTGCAGTGGAAAGGCGCTGCCCCATCATTGAATTTATCCACAATCCTGTCTCCACTTTCCGCAGTGGTAGCGTGATCGAAATCAGATGATTGATAGCCTGATAACTGATGCAACCGATCAGTGTTGTAAAACCGGAAATATTCCTGCAATCCATGATATCGTTCATTTCCCTATCAGTAATCTTTCAAATGAAGGTCCTCATGCTGCCATCCTCCGGTGGAACTTGCCCCAATTAAGGTACTATCCTAGCTTTGGAAATTCTCCTGTTGTATCAGACCCGTTAATTTGAACACCAAAAACAGAGTATCCGGCAAGAAGTTGAATCTCGTGCAAAACGTATCAGTCAACCTTCAGTCTTGCAAATTACCAAAAAAACATCGGTCAGCAGGGTTTACTTTATGCGGGTGTTCGGTTTATAGTCGATGATTTCCGCTCCTTTCTCCTGTACCTTCTCACATGCCTTGTTCACTTCTTTTTCCGAACGGTCCCCTACGCCATTTCTTACGAACTTCACCTGATAATTTCTTTTCAGCGCTTCCAATGTCGTTTCCAGGACACATTGATCAGCATAGACACCGGTCACAACCAGCCTGTTCACCTGATGATCGACCAGATATTTTTCAAATTCCTTGTTGCTGAATGCATCGGTATCTTTTTTTGAAAAAACGGCAGTGCCGCTGACCCTGATTTTGCTGTAAATATTGGCACCCAGGCTTCCTTCCATGGCAGCATGACGCCGGATCCTGTTACCAAGAGCAAACCGTGGAAACTCACTTTTCACATAGACGATGAGCTGACCGCTTTTTTCGAACTCGTCGATAAGGTTGTTCACGACTGCGATAACACCCGGAATCTGCTCTTTATTTATCGGCGCCTTCCCTTTTTCATCAAGAAAATCCTCCTGCATGTCCAGGACAAGCAACGCCGTCTTAGGATGCTCATATTGCTGGATGGGATTTCCTCCGGCTACAAAGCTGAATCCGGAGATCATCATAAAAATCGCCATCATGAGCATAAACCGTTTCATATCACCCTCCTTTGGAAAATAGATTACCTTCGACCACTTGAACCAGCAGTTTCGTCTGCCTGAACATGCCGGCAAACGGGAAGAATACAGAACACCTTTTCATCAATCAGTCGCATCAGTTCCCGAACACAATCCGGAAAACCAATGGCCAGCTGATAATTTCCTCATGGAAAACCGGTTCAGATATTACCCATTCCCGACAAGTATTGATTTTCATTTTGTTCATGAAATATAGACAAGTAATTCGCAATCATAAGATAGAAAGTCACGAAAAAAGAAGTCTTTCAGCAATACATGAACAACTCTCATCAGGGTACCCTTTGAAGAAGTAAGAATTGCCGATGTTGAATACCGGTTATATTCATGCTAACCCTAATAACAATAACAACTTGAATAGCGAGGTAATCATTTGAAATGAATACGCTTTTATCTATTTTAATTCATCGGAGATATACTTTCCCGACAGGCATATTTCCTGCTCTTCTGCAATCCTGAAAGCAAGCGCGCATTTCAAATCCTGATCAATAAATACCATGGATGCAAGTACCAAGAACCGGTTGATCGATGCAGGACTCAGGACTGCCGACTCCGATATCGCTGACGAAGACGAGATATGGTCACATTACAGCAATGACAAAGTCGATATCGGTGAACGGTTGGCCAGCGTTATCCGCACCCTGCATGCAGCGAAACCGCTCACGTGGAAGTTGAGGGCCCTTTCCCTCGGTTCAAGCAGTGAGCCTCAGTTCCGTATTCTCGAAACTGCTTTTCGCGGGGGACTTTATCTTTTCGATATCGACCAGAGAGCGCTCGATATCTTGGAAGAAAGGATACAAAGGCAGTATACCGATCATGTATCGACCATAAGGGGCGATTATACCGGTATCTTTCTGAACAGGGAGTACTGCAGGAACTTTCTCCTGGAGAAACTTGATAACCGGAAAGTCGATCTGATAACCCTTCACCACTCGTTGTACTATTGCACGGAAGATTCCTGGTGTGGTCTTTTTGAAGAATTGCTCAGGCAATTCCTGGCCCATGAAGGGGCCGTTCATGCAGTGCTGATGGCAAACAGCAGCAATGACGAACGAACGACAACATGGCTTTACAATCACTTCGCAGGTAAATTTTTCGGTGTTCGGAACAATCAGAGCCTGCCGGCATTGAAAAAGGAACTTGAACAATCACGAATGTTCAGCAATTCACAGATCATGATAAGTACAAGCAACGTGAAATTTTTCGTGAACGACTTCGCCAAATTCATGAAAGTGATCTGGATGATTCTTCTGCACCCGAACGTTCATCGATACAACGATACGCAGAAAGAAGAGATCATCTCGTTTATCATCGACAACCTCTGGTCGCAGCGGCAACCGTTGCTGCAGAAACAGCATCACCTGGTAATTTATCGGGGTATGGATTTCAAAGGGATCATTTAATCTCTAAGAGTAAGAGCTATGCTGCTATCCCGCTCTCCTCTTAACCCGGGCGGAATCTTGTCTGAACAGCTATCGCAGAGCCTGGATCAATGCTGGTAGAACAATAATAAGCAGCAGAAACGTCAATGCCGGGCGCATGAGATTGACCGGCCTGAGATTACCGAGCATGAAAGCCGTTACGACATGGTTCACCGCCGAAAAAGTAAAGAAAGTCAGCATGACAAGCACGATTGTAGCATCTGCATATTTACCCCAGCTTGAAAGATATATAAAACAGGCCACACAGGCCATTGCGGCATTTGCCAGTCCTGACTGGATCTGGTAAGCCCGGTTGTGCGGATAACCGATTTTCCTCGAAGCGGCTTCGCCAAGGAGAAGCGATTCGAAAGCAGTAGTTCCCGACATGATCATGACAATGAAAAGGCCAAGGATATGAAATCGTGATACCGGAGACGAACCATAATAGTATGCAAAAAATATTGCCACTGAAACGCCAATCGGACGAACCCATTCCATAACCGATACCAGCTGCCTCTTTTTCATCGCAGAGAATGATTATTTGGTGTAGCAGAAGGACAGATGAAATTCATCCGTCATTGTTATTACTACTGCGATTTAACGTATTATATGTTTTGGCACATATTGTCATTCTGAGGCCGATGCAGTCGGATGAAGAATCCATTAGCCAACCTCTTTCATCCGGAAACCGGTCCCCTAAGATTTTTTCCGTTATGAACCTCTACCGTAATATGCACAAGTTCATCATGAACGCTGAGGATCCGTTTGAAATAATCAGGATTTGCCTCTTCACTTGAAAATAACGATAAAATACAGGAGTACTTTCCTTTACCTACCCGCCATACATGAATGTCTGTTATTTCCGCTTTAATCCGGCTTTCCCCGATAGCCTCATGTATTTCAGCGACAACCGGAGCATCCATCTCGGCATCGAGCAGGATACGTCCCGAATCACGCAGCAAACCGAAAGCCCAGGCAGTAACGAGAGCCGCTCCGGCAATTCCCATGAGAGGATCGAGCCAGTTTGCTCCCCAGTATTTTCCACCGATCAATGCAACTATTGCGAGCACTGATGTCGCCGCATCTGAAAGGACATGGATATATGCGGAACGGAGGTTCAAATCATGATGATGGTCATCATGACCATGATGTTCATGGTGGTGATGCTCATGAGAATGATCATCCTTGAGCAGCCAAGCACAAACCAGATTGACAATCAGGCCTGCAAAAGCGATCGCAATTGCCTGATCGTAGTGTATGGGCGAGGGAGAAAGAAGACGTTCAACTGACTGAAAAAGCATCAGACCGGCAATTATTACGAGAAATATGGCGCTCGTATATCCGCCAAGCACTTCTATTTTCCATGTTCCGAAAGCGAAACGGGTATCTCCGGCGAAATGACGGGCGGCTTTGTATGCCATAACTGACAATCCGAGCGCGAGAGCATGAGAGCTCATATGCCAGCCATCGGCAAGCAGTGCCATTGAATTGAAAAGCCAACCGCCGGAAATCTCGGCGAACATCATGATCGTGGTCAGTAGAACCGCCCATCTGGTTTTTTGTTCACCAAGAGGATTGCCTTCATCGAAAATATGGGGATGTGGAAGATCAAAAATGGATACAATCGGCTTCTTTTTCATGATTTCTTCAATCTTTATCGAAAAATATCGTGTAAAAATATAAACGGAAGTTCCGGTTTCCGTTTACAGAGAAAATGAATCAGATCAATATGAATCCGGAAAAGATACGTCATTAACTCCACGAAATAACCGCTGCATCCAGCGTATTACTTTAATAAAACTAAGTGTTTTTTAAAATATATCACGCCATTTCTACTGATTTTTAGAAAGATATCCAAATTAATCGTATAATTACTTGCAATATCACTCTATTTAATGATGTATTTAATCTGTCTATAAGAAAAGCATTATGGCATCTGTCAGACAGCAGAAACCGATAATTACTGAAAAGAGCCATTGGATCAGCTATCATCCTGAAGCAGGGTATAAAAAACAAGCAAGGCTGATTGATAATAATATCGTACATACATGGGTTAATGCCGAAAAAGATGTGGTACTGGATTTTCTGGATGTCGAACTGTTAAAAAAGGTTCTCTCCGAATCCGGACTCATTGACAAGCAGTTCCATATCATTTTTGACCTTACCCATGTTTCGGATATATCTTACCGTTACAAGCAGGGAATAACCGAACTGCTCTTTCACTGGGAACCTGTTCTTGGGTGTATCTGTTTTTACAACATTTGCCCTTCAATGCTGACAGTTGTACGGTCTTTTGCATATATCGCACCTGAAAAAATTTGCGTTCTCAAGTCTTTCAGCTATAAAGATGCACTGCAGAATATCATTTCCTTCAAAGACGGCAACGATTTTCCTGACAAATGCTCTGTTGTCAAAACGCTCGATTCTGCCGATCTGAAAAAACAGTTTTTGAGCGCTGTTACAAAAATATCCTGGCTCAACATGCTGGATGTCCATATAACGATACCACCGACCGACAGCATCTACTTTGATTTTTTTCAGGCACTCGAAGCCCTGCGCCTCGATCTTATGGCCAAAGACATTGAAAAAGAAAACGAAATAAAATTGCTCAAACAGGATTGCGAAAACCGAATAACTCAAATGAACATAAAAATGAACGCACAATCAGAAGTAAGTAAAAAGACCCTTCAGGACCTGAAAAAAGAAGTTGCGGAACTAAAAACAACAGTTGCAACACAGGATATGGAATTGACAAGAATTTCCACAGCGATAGCGGAAAAAACCGGCAAACTCAGAAAACTTCTCGATCAGATCTCTGCTCTTGATATTGAACCTTCCCTCAAATATTCAATGACAAATTCCTGTCTGAGCCTTATAGAAACCCAGACTATCGAAAAAAGGCTTGATGTCGAACTGACAGAATCCGATTCCGTTTTCCTTTCCAAACTTCAGAAAAAGCATCCCAATCTCAACCAGCGGGAAATGAGAATCGCTCTCTTCGTCAAACTCAACCATGACACGAAAGATATTGCAACCTCTCTGGGCATTTCAACAAGGGGAATGGAAAGTATCCGCTACAGGATGCATAAAAAGCTGGGCCTTGGCAAACATCAGTCAATAAAAACGTATCTTTCCGATGTAGTGATGGGCATGTAGAACAAATTGAAACTTTTTTTCCTGGAACACTCAAACCTGTACGAAAGTGAAAAAAGTACTCGTTACATCAATGCTGATAACCGTTCTCGGATCAGCATCTGCCTTTGCAAACACCTATGTCAGCGCTTCCGCAGGGATCGGACTCCCGAACAAATGGCAGGAAACAGGCTATACGACCGATGTCGATACCAATCTTGCTATAAACGGCGCCATCGGATATGATTTCGGATCGACAAGGATGGAAGCTTCTGCTGGATACCAGAAGCACGACCATACAAATACCTCTGAAGATTTTTCGGTGCTTTCCTTCATGGCAAACGGTTATTACGATTTCCACGGCATGTCGAACGTAACACCTTATCTTATGGCTGGAGCCGGAATAGGGTCTTTCAATGTATCCTGGGATACCAGAAATGCGAGTTCTTTTATCTGGCAGGTTGGTGCAGGTATGGGAATCAAAATCGATAAAAACCTCTCTTTTGATTTTGGGTACAGGTACCTCAAACCGGAAGGCCTTGTTTGCCCGACGGATGGAAACAAAATAACCTGGAGCAGCAATAATTTTCTGGTCGGCCTCAGGTACGGATTCTGAAACAGGAATATAAGCTAACAACAAAAAACCGGAGTTTCAGGCACTCCGGTTTTTTTATTGACATGCAGTATCAGTGGGGATTTATTATGGCTGGTTATTTATTAAGAAAAACCCCCAGGTCTTCCAGCAGCGCCTGAAGGTCCTCCTCATGTGTCACCTCATCCTGCAGGATCTGTATGGCTATATTGTAGGTTACCGGATCTTTCAAACCGATTTCCTGAATGATGCTGTTGTAAGTTGATATGGCACACTGTTCACCGGAGATGTTCTGTTCGAGGATTTTCCGGACAAACGGATCGTCGGGAGCTTCATAACCACAGTTAGTCCATTCGAACCACTGCTTCGGTGAAGTGAGAGGTGTTCCGCCGAGCTGGATGATCCGGGTGCTGACCATATCGGCATGACGAAGTTCATCCGCAGCATGCTGCATGAGCTCCGCCATCACGGCATCCTTCATTGGCCCCTGAACGACCTTGGCTCCCAGCCAGTACTGGTAATAGGCCAGCCATTCATCGGCAAAAGCCCTGTTAAGCAGTTCAAGGACCCTTTCCAGGTTCTCCCCCACTATTTCACGACCTCTTGTCCCCATGTAATCCTCCTTTAATATTTGCTCCGTTTTCAATAAAGGTAATGTTATCATCAACACAAATCAAAATGCTGAAAATTGTTATGTTCGGCGAACAAATCTGTTTCTTCGATTCGGGATTTCCCCGAAACATTACTGTCGGGGGCAAGTTCCCTGCTGGTGAAATCAAGCTCGAAGGCAAAAAAACGGTCATTTCAGCATCCAACGGACAGGAGACTGTCGTGCTTGCAGAATACAATTCCCGGATCGATCTCGTGCTTATGGACATCATGATGCCGGTCATAAACCGCCTCGAAGCGAAAAAGATGGTCAGACTTTTATTTCAGAAAGAGGAAGATGTTTTTCCTGAGGATGAATTTCACTGTTTCTATGACAGGAATAACCGTAGCCGCAGCTGCGATTACAATCAACCAGTCTTCAGCACTCAACAGAAATGTTCCGAAAGGTTTACGGAGAACCGGAAGCAGAATGATGAGCCCAAGCAGGACAAGCTCCCAGGCAACTGCAAGATTGAGCCATCTGTTGGCAAACGGACGATTGAGTATTGAATCTTTTTCGGAGCGGAAATTGTAAGCTTTGAAGAACTGGATCAGTACAAGCGTAACGAATGTCATCGTCATCGATTCCACGAGAGAGCGGCCTGAAGCGAGTGCCCACTGGAACAGCGAAAGGTTGACGAAGGATGACCAGATGCCGCCTGTGAGCATGAGCAAAACGACAGGCCTGGAAAAAATCCCTTTTTTCGGATCATCTGGTCTGCGTGACATGATATCCCGATCGGCAGGGTCCACGGAAAGTGCAAGTGCCGGCAAGCCGTCGGTTGCAAGGTTGACGTACAGAATCTGTACTGCCGTCAGGGGCAGGGGAATTCCAGCAAGGGTAGCAAAGGACATCAGGCCAAGCTCGCCGATATTGGAGGAAAGAAGGTAGGTAAGATATTTTTTAATATTGTCATAGATAGCTCTCCCCTCTTCCACGGCAGCCACGATGGATGCGAAGTTGTCATCCGTCAGCATCATGTCCGAAGCCTCCTTTGAAACATCGGTCCCGGTTATTCCCATGGAAATTCCGATATCAGCTTTCTTCAGGGCTGGGGCATCGTTGACACCGTCCCCTGTCATTGCCACCACTTCCCCGTTCTTCTGCAGGGCTTCGACAATCCTCAGCTTGTGTTCCGGCGCCACCCGTGCATAGACGGAAACAGAAGCCGCCAGAGTACGGAGTTCCTCATCCGTGATGGAGTTCAGCATTGCACCCGTCATAACCCTGCCATCCCTCAGGATACCAATCTCACGAGCTATCGCTTCTGCCATCAACGGATGGTCACCGGTAATCATGACCGGACGGATTCCTGCATCGATACAACGGCGGACGGCCTCTTTCGCCTCGCCTCTCGGCGGATCGATCATACCGGCAAATCCGATGAACGTCATCTTTTGAGAAGCATCCCCGATCTCCGAAACATCTTTCAAAGCAAATGCGAGCACGCGCAGCGCTTTTTTCCCGAGAGTGCCGGCTTCTGCAAGAAGCTGCATTCTTGCTGATTCATCGAGCTTGACGATACCTTCATCAGTCATTATTGAAGTGCAGTCAGGAAGGATTGTTTCGGGAGCGCCTTTGATATGCGCCCTGATCGAGGAACCTATCCGGTTCAGGGTAATCATTCTTTTTGTTTCTGAAGAAAACGGCTGTTCATCGATCCGCTCCTGTTCCAGACGCAAAGGCTCCTCATCTATTCCTGCTTTTCGTGCAGCAACGAGAAGCGCGCCTTCGGTCGGGTCACCGGAAACCGACCATGCACCATCACCCTCTCCCAGCAGGCGTGCATCGTTGCAGAGAACGGCCGCAACAAGCAGTTCTCTGAGCGTTTCAGGCAACTCTCCGCCTCCTTCAACTGATAACTTACCCTCAGGAAGGTAACCGGAGCCACTGACATCGATCAGTTTTCCGGACACTTGAACAGCCCTTACGGTCATTTCATCCCGAGTCAGGGTTCCGGTCTTGTCGGAACAGATTACCGTAGTGCTGCCCAGCGTTTCAACGACGGCCAGACGCCGCATCAGTGCGTGACGTTTTACCATACGCTGAACACCGAGCGCAAGCGAAATGGTCACCACTGCAGGTAGAGCTTCGGGTACAACCGCGACAGCAAGTGCGATTCCGAAAATCAGCATTTCAATGAACGGCTGTCCCCTGAAAAATCCGAGAACGGTAATGGCCAGCACAATGACCGCAGCAGCCCGGGCAAGTGTAGCGCCCACCTTGTCAAGGTTTTTCTGAAGGGGGGTTTTGTCGGTTGCAACAGACTGCAGCATTGCTGCAATCCTGCCGAACTCTGTCTGCATGCCCGTAGCTGTCACAACTGCCGATGCGCGACCGTAACTGACGGTTGTACCTGCAAAAACCATGTTTTTTCGATCGCCGGGCGGTGGTTCTCCCGGTATTACAAGTGCTGCATCTTTTTCCGAAGAAAGGGACTCGCCGGTAAGTGATGACTCCTCAGCCATGAGATTATAAGCCTGCACGAGTCTTGCGTCTGCCGGAACTTTGTCTCCTGCTGTGAGTAGAAGCATATCGCCGGGAACGATCTCCTCGGCATTGATTACCGTTTCCTTTTCAGATAACCTCGCAACGTCACAGTACACTCCTGCTTTTGAAAACGGGAATCTACCATGACAGGATTGCACAAACGGCCAGCTATCTGAATACGCTGCCTAAAAGGTCACTTTCGAGGCGGTTGCTGCCTGGTTCCTGAATATGTCAGACCAGCCTGACCCCGAATGTTTTTCAGCGAGGACCACTGCGATGTGTTTCGGAAGAATACCGAGGTCAAGACTTCTTCCAAGTCCCTGAACGCAGGATGGACAATTGGTCAGTATAACAGCGTTTTCAGCGCCATGCAGCGATTCTTTGACGGCTTCCCTCTTTTTCTGAAGCATGGAGTCTGTGATGTCAGGTCTCGAAAGTGAAAGAGTCCCCGCTTCCGAACAGCAGTGAGGAACCGGTGTTACAGAAACGAAGCCCCCGATACCCTGAAGGGTCTGTTGGGCCTTTCCTGAAAGGGAATCATGGCATGGCGCATGGTAAAGGTATTCTCCCCTGGGATCAAGCTTCAAACCCTTCTCGAGAAGATATGCAGCTATATCCACTGTCCTGCCCCCGAAAAGCCTGCCTGTTTCCACAGCTTCGAGCCCATCCATGCAGGTACCGCATGTAACGATACAGGCATCGAAATCAAGATAGGCGAACATCTCCCTGATCTGGCTGAAAAGCACGGTATTCCTCAGCACCATGCTTGAATACTGGGCGGTCTTGGCATTGACATGTGCAGGGAAACCGCAGCAGAGAAAAGGCGGAGGCAGCACGATCCTGGTACCATGTTCGAGCAGCAGATGGATTGCCGCCATGGCGACCGGGGAGTTCAATCGTTCCGACCCGCATCCGGGGAAATAGAATACCGTGCTCTTAACCTCTCCTGAAGGCTCGAAGACAAGAACCTGATCGGGACCGCATTCCGGCAGGACATCCCTCAGCGTCTGATCGGATACAGGAGGTACTGGAGAACGCATCATCCTGAGAGGATAAAGCGCAGGCGGATTGTTTTCGGGCTGAAGAGGTGCCGATATCATGGTTCCCATACGCTGTACCGCACCCCCGCCGCGCAGCACGGTCCTGCGGAAAAATGCATTGAATACGGGCGACCTGCTCTCGAGGTAACGCAGGGTCATCTCCGTAATCGGTGAAGAGTGTTTGAAGCCCCATTCCGAAAGGATCTCCCTCTCCAGCACGGACACTTCCCCCGTATCGATATTGACCGGGCAGGGCTTCAGGCATTTATGGCAGATCGTACAGTGGTCGGCAACCTCTTCGAGCCACTTCAGCAGGGCGAAATCGGTCGAACGTTCGCGCTGGGCATCGAAAAGGAGCGCTTCGATCAATGATCCTATTGCAAGGTTCTTGTTGCGGGGATGATAGAACATACCCCTCGAGGGATAATAAACACAGCAGTCGTTCTTGCATTTGCCGCACCGGATGCAGTAATCGACTTTCCTGGAGAGTTCGGCGATCTGCGCCCGCTTGAGGATATGCGCTTCAAGTTCGAGCAGGTTGAACGAAGGTGTGAAAATATGCTCGAGATGTCCGTAATCTTCGAGCTTGCCCGGATTCATGATCCCTTTAGGATCGACCTTGCTTCGATAGCGCGAGAGTTCCTCGATGATGGCTGGGTCGAGGTACTTCAGCTTCGTGACGCCTATGCCGTGCTCTCCGGAAACGACACCTCCGAGTTTGACGACTTTCTCCATCACGACATCGATAACCTTGTCCGCCCGTTCGAGCATGGCGCGATCGTTCGAAAGCACAGGCACGTTGACATGGACATTGCCGTCACCGGCATGCATATGCGTCGCCAGCACGATGCGCCTGTTGCGGACATGGTGGTAGGCTTCATCAAATGCCGTCTGCATTACGGGATATCCCTGAACCAGCTCGCCAAGTTCGCTGTTGAGCTCCTGCAGGATGTCAAGCGAACGGAGTGCATCTGTGGCGGCGGCAGCAATCCTTTCGCCGAAGATACGGCAAAGCTCGAGTCCGGCAGGAATTTTCGAAGCGAACTGACCGTTGTCATCGTTCACTTCAGCCGTTGAAAGGATCTGAGCGGCTCTTTCAACAAAACGAAGCTGGGCATACCGCTCCTCGGTACAGTTCAGATCATCGATGAAACGTGAAAAACCGGCCAGGGCTTCAAGTGGAATGACAATATCCTCATTCATCTTGAATGCATTGGTCCTTCTGGCTATCGCCCCGAGTTTTTTCCTGTCGGCCCAGAAACGAACAGCTTCAGCATTGTCCCGGGCAACGAACATCAGCGTGTTCGGATGCCGGTCGAGCAGGGTTTTAACGCGCTCGACCCCGTTTTCAACCTCCCGGGAGTGGTTTCCGGCAATATCGATCAACAGGACAGCTTTCGGCGTCTGAGCTCTCGGTGCTTTTACCTTGTAGTCGATCGCCCTGATATATTCGTCATCGAAATGTTCGAGAGCGAGAAGAACTTCAGGATTTTCTGAAATCAGCGGAAACAGCCTCGAAAGTTCAAGTATCACCTTGCTCGCTTCTTCCATGTCGGGCCCGAAAAATTCGAGACAAAGAGTTCTTTTTTCCGGATATTTCGGATAGAGAACGAAAAATGCCGATGTAATAACCCCGTCCGTACCTTCCTTCTGAAGTCCCGGAACCCCTCCAAGGGCCTTGTTTGTTATGTCTTTCCAGAGACCTTTTTTGCGGATGTCGGTCCCGAGAAGTTCTATGCGGTCAATTCTCTTTCCGGAATCGTTCCATATCTCGAAAGTAACGGAATCCTCATGCAGGATCTTTCGCAAATGGTGGTCAACCCTCCTGACAAGCCAGTTTTCACCGTTCGGCATCGCCATCCGCCATTCAAGGAGATTATCGATGCAGGTACCCCACCGGACAGCCATTTTACCGCCGGCATTTTCCGCGATATTGCCGCCTATGGTGCAGGACCATTCGCTGGTAGGATCGGTAGCGAACACAAGACCATGCTCGTCGGCTTCATCCATGGCTTTTTCGGTAACGACACCCGCTTCTACTTCGATCACCGAAGCCGGCATGATCTGGCCGTTGTCAAGCTGGAACTCACGAACAGCAATACCCCTGATCCTGTTGAGTTTCTCCATGTTGACAATCACACATCTGGACCTGAGCGGCACAGCACCACCTGTCAGGCCGGTTCCGGCCCCGCGGGGAATGACATTGAGGCCGAGTTCGGAAACAGCTGTGATCAGAGGGGCAACCTGCGACTCGACATCAGGGGTCACAACCGCAACAGGGAGATGAAGTCTCCAGTCTGTCGCATCTGTTGCATGTGCCGCAAGTGAAAAAGGATCGAACAGAACGTTTTTAGGCCCGACAATAGCACCGAGTTCCCTCTTCATTTTACGGCGGAGCTCCGGCGTTTTTTTCACAGCCGCCCGGAACCGTTCGAGCTGGTTGCGAAGCGCCTCGACTATTGCGATAACACGTGATTCACCGTTTGCACCAGCCAAAATGGTATCGAGCTCACTGAATGCTCTTTCGAAGAGACGGCGACGCCTTGCCGCCGAATCTACAAGTTCCTGGAAAAGAAACGGATTACGGCGATGGATCAGGATTTCTCCAATGATACCCATCAGAAGACGTGCTGACCTTCCGGTTACCCGAACCTCGCGCAGTTCTTCAAGCATCTGCACAATTTCAGGGCCGAGCAGAAAGGAAATAGCCTGCCGATCGCCTGCAGATGTATAATTGAAAGGTATTTCCCTTGGAACGTTCCTTGAATTGTCGGTCAGTAAAGAATCGGTATTTATCGTCATTTATACATAAAATATACAACAGGGCGAACCTGTATGCCTGTCAAAACATCCATGCCATGCATGTCTTTTTACCGTCCGGCACGAATCTCATTTTGGATATAAGGTAACAAACGACAAGAAAAGGTTGAAGATTCCTCATAAAAATATCTGTGAGATGAGTTTACTGCACACCCCCAATAACAATGCCAGGCAGCTGAAACAATCCCTGGTGGAACAGATACGCCAGATACAGGTCAATCCCCGGTCCTGGTTACGGACAGCGGTTTGGTTTCCCTGAATAATCGATATGACTGCCGTCAGGGAAAGGAACCATATTCAAGATTCCTCCCGGGTTTTTCGAGTCAAGCCATTTCAGGCAGCCGCTGTTGAGCCAGTCACAGAAATCCCCGTCGACCGAAGGATCCTTGCGACTTTTCACCGGGCAACTGCCAATAAGCTCTTTCAGGAGCATGGTACTGAAAACACTTTCTTCTCCGCATGCTTTATAGGGATTTTTGCCCACACTTCGCTTGCACTGATCCTGACCGTCAGCAAGGCTGCAAAGCGGACTGTCCGCAGTCAGATAACCGCAATGGCTGCCTCTTTCCACATTGGCCACAACAGCCCATGAAGATCCGCCCGGAGGTGCAAGCTGGGAAAACTGGGAAGTTACCGAAGGATCGGGTGACCATGCAGGCGGTTTCTGAATGGCATTGCTGTCAAGGCAGGCACAGTCGCACTCTCCGACAATCATCAGGATCGGCATCGGTTTTTGCGACAGGGCTTCCCGATAAGCCTGCATACCCGGTGCAAACAAAGGTATCTGCTGATCCACAGGTGAAAACTGCAGAAGACCGACAGGTTTCGCCCGTTCTTCATCTTTCCATTCCGACATCCTGTCCGAATATCTTGGAAGAAATTCACGGTCGTACATGACGGGATCGAAGGTATAACCGGTTTGTTGCCCGATTTTATTCATAGTGTCAAATCCGCATGCCGCAACCTGTGCATGGGCTCCCCCTACGGAATGGCCGGCAAATATCACGTTGTTGCAGCCGGGTTTCATGAAACGGTACTTCTTAATTTCCTCCAAGAAAGCTTTAGTACTGTGCCGTTTATGGTCGTCAAGCTTATAGAAGAAATCCGTAGCGCCATACTTGATAAGGTATGATGCCGCTGCGTAAGCATCCTGCCCCACTCTCGGATTACCGCCGAAATCAAGCCAGGGAACCCCTTCAAACTGCAGATGTGAAGCTGATACGCAAGCCATGGCCCAGTTCCTTTCGACTATGGCCTGGGTATAGTTGTAATAATGCGAAGGCTTGATGCCGAAAAGAGGATTATCGCCGGTAAATGCTCCGGTAATTTTTTTCAGGTAAAAAAATGGATCGTTCCCGATCAGGAAACCGTGGCTGAACATCACAAGGCCTTCCGCATTCCTTGCTGAAGGATAAAAAACCTCGATGACAACCTCGATAAAGCCGATACTTTTCCGGTCATACTGGATCCACAGATGAATACGGTCGAAACAGTAGTCATAGATACGGATGGGATTCATGACAAAGGGGGTTAACAGTGAGCGATCAGTTGTTTTTTGAATGCCTTACGGAAAAATACACGAAATACCCGTAAAAACAGAGATTGATGCCAAGAACGATCATGCCGAGCGTGAACTGTATATTTCTAGTCAGTCCTTCGGGGTAGATGACCGGCAGAAGATAATGATCGATGAATCCGCCGCTGTATGGCGATTCGTCAGCAAGCATCCTGAAACTGTTTTCAAGCGAGGTCAACGGACAGACCCATCCGTTCCATTCACTGAGCATTCCCCATATGGCTGCAGGCAGATGGAACAGCACAAGCCATCTGAACCTGAAAAGCAAAAAAGCCCCGAAAAGCACGAACAGAATGAACAGAGCATGCAGCAGCATGACAAGGTCAGCTGCAAGAGCGAAAATCAAAGCCTCGCCCCTCCTGAAATCTCGATGATCTGCCCCGTGATGAACGAAGCATCGTCAGAAGCGAGGAACAATGCGCATTTCGCAACATCATCCGGTGTTGCAACCCGTCCGAGGGGATATCGCCGGGCACAATCATTACGGAGCATCTCCCACCTTTCCTCACCGAGCGCCCTGACAAACGCCGGCACTTCGACAAGTGCCGGAGCGAGGGCATTGACGGTAATGCCAAAGCGGCCGAGCGACATGGCAAGCGACCGGGTGAAAGCAAAAATTCCGCCTTTTGATGCCGAATAGGTAAACTGGTTCGGGCTTCCACGGTAAACCAGCGAACTCATGTTGACGATTTTTCCGGAAGCTTGCGGCTTCATGATCCTTGCTGCCTCACGGCAGGAAATGATGCATGATTTCAGGTTCAGATCGATATTTGCGCTCATTCTGAGGTAATCGATCTGCTCGACATCTGAAGCCGGCTCACAATCGCCGCCGGCAATATTGACTACAGTGTCAAGCTTTCCGTATCGGACGGATATCTCGTGGTACAAAGAAACGATATCATCCTCCCGGGTGACATCAGCTTTCACGAACATTCCTTTACCGCCGTCCCGTTCAATCATATCGAGCGTTTCCATGCAGCTGTCCGCATTGATATCGCTTGCGATAACCTCTGCACCTTCCCGGGCGAAACAAAGTGCTGCAGCCCGCCCTATTCCGCCTGCAGCACCCGTGACAAGTGCAATTCTGTCAGAAAGCCTCATGATCGTTGATGTTATAGACATTTATCCCCAAAAATCTGCCATACAAAAAAGGCAGGGTGTTTCAACTTAATAACGGTCTTTCCTCTATCAGAAACCCGCGGCAATGATCTGAGCAGTGAACCGGCTTCAGGAAAAAACCGGAATTCTCTTCCTTTCCGAAGCGCAACTTGCAAACAGTTTGAATCCCATAAGGCTGGTCATGGATTGAACTGCACAATTTATTCTGCCTATGAAGAGATCGAGGTCGGTGACTTCGTTAGTTGCATCCGCAGCGGCATGCTCCATGAACTCGAGAAATTGCTGATAACGCATATCACCGATTCTCGATGACCAGGAGAGATCCGAAATTCTGAAAGCGCATAACGATTCGTCAATCACATAAAGGTACCCGTGCTTGAGAATCTGCAGCCAGAAATCGAGATCGATGGTATAGGGTATGATCGCACTGTAACCGGACAGTTTATCGATCAGATCTGCACGATAAAGGCCGCATACCGGCTCACCGATTATATTGGTACCCATACGGATCATTTTTCTGACAACTTCAACCGGGGCCTTCCTTCCCTCATCGACAAAATTGACCTTCTTGATCAATACCTTTCCTTCCGGATCGATGATCGTACGCTGGCAAGTAACGAGGCTCAAACCTGTATTGACCGGGTCTTCAAAAACTGCAACCTGTTTCTCGAGGCATTCAGGATAAAGTATATCGTCCCCGCAGACAAGCTTTACATATTTCCCTCTTATACTGCTTATCGCCTTGTTCCAGTTCTTTTCAGGACCGAGATTCACATCGTTCCGGTAAATCCTGATCCTGCTATCTGAAAATGATTTCGCTATCTCGTAAGATCCATCCGTTGAATTATCGTCATAGACAAGCAGCTCGAAATCGGAAAAAGACTGTGCGAGTATTGAATTAATTGTTTCCTCTATAAACCGTGCATTGTTGTACATCGGAATAGTAACCGTCACATAAGGCCTGTCAAGCATAACCATATCTATGCCCCCCTTCTTGAACATCCTGCTTCAACTGTCTTTATTGTCATAATTTACATCTTTATTATCAATTTCACCCGTTTGTCCGGCTATTCTTCGGTCATTCTGCATACAGCTCCGTTCGAAGGTTGAGGTTAGTAAAAATTACCGAACATCCGAATATAAATCCTGCAATTGCAAGCAGCAGATCGTTATAAAGAAAAAATGCCACCAATACTGCTGTAGCTGAAAGCAGCATCATTGCCAGCTGCCTGAAAGCCCGTTTCATGCTCCTTTCCCCGAGCATCGACGAAAGCCCGTCCTCACTTCGAAGCATGTCAAGCGAATTGGTACGTACGATGGATGGAAGGACGATGTAGAGCATTCCGGTGAAAGAAAAGGTGATCCAGCCGAGCAGTGCCGCATGGGTGTGCGAATGGTAAATCCACATACGCAGGTAAGGAAGCGGAGGCTTTGTGCCGAAAGGGACCCCTTTCAGAAAATAGATATTCATGATCCCGTATGCGCTCGTGGCTAAAAGCAGGGCGAGGCCGCTGAGCATGAAGGCAAGGCCGGGATGCCTGAACTGTGTTCTAAAAAAATGATAAAGATAGACAGTAAAGCTCACGAGAATGGCGATGACACCGAACATCAGCAGATGGCTGATCAGCATCATACCGAGATAGTAGCCTGCAAGGATGACGACAAGAAAAACAAGCACGCCCCCGACAAAGATATAAAACCAGATGCTGAAAAGTTTTTTTGCAAGCTCCTTTTTTGACGACCTGCTCCATGCATATGCATAGATGAACCCCATCACGCTGATGCTCAGGGGAAACGATGAACCGAGAAAATATGACGACTGAGTGACAAAAAAAGGGATTATCGAAAAATCAGGGAAAGCCTCCTTGAGGCCAAGGGTAAACAGTCCGAGGTTTGCAACCAGAAGAAACAGTACATCGAAAATATAATATCGTACAGATACCTCTTTCCAGATACTGGCAATCGAAAGCGTGGTGAAAATCTCCCTGAGCGGTCCTGTGACAACAATCATAAGCAGCAAACCCGTCAGCGCCTTCAGGAGAGGCCAGTCCATGAACACAGCGAGGGTAATCATGCAGAGCGAAAGCAGTACGGTTGCTATATAGCGCATCTGCTTTTTCGGAATGATCTTCAGTTCGGGATAGATCGAGGATGTCAGGTAGCGGTTGAAAACCAGGATCGCAAGATTGCCGAAGCCTGTGAAAAATATATACGGATGGAGCTTCAGGAGAAACATGCTGCCGGCAATTGTCCCCGCAGCTCCAAGCAGCGCAGCAACGGCAATAACCGCTACAGAGATGTAAAGGAAGAACCGGGCGACCCTGCTCAGATCGCCGTTGTTATATGGCTGATTCATCGAGCTTCATGGTTTCTTGTTTTTTTCAGTTCGATCAGTGCAATAAGAGAAAGCGCGATCAGCGACAGGTTCAGAGTCAGGGGATTGAACGGCAATGTAAACATCTCCCGTTCAAACAGCAAAACATACAGCAACAGCCCTGACAGGGTAACGATATTGAGCCAGAACACCCAGTCCCATAAAGCTATGAGCAGAAAAAGCCCGAAAACGATTTCACCTGCACCCATCCAGGTAACTGCGGTACAGGCCCATTGATATACCGGTATAAGATGGCCGAGCAGTTCGATCTCGCCGCGGCTCTGACAGACGATTTTAGGCACGGCACCCTGGTAAATCCATGAAAAGGCAAGAGCTGCACGGCATATTATCAATACCAACGTATTTTTCGATTGAAAATTCATCAGGCAAGATCTATTTAATTGAGGTTCCCGTGTAGTTAAAGATACACAGAGGCGGAACGAAATGCAGTCCTGAAGATAAAATAAACGTTCAGAACCTGGATTTCTTCCAGTTGAGGACTTTGGTCCGGAGCCGGTCAAACCAGACGTAAACAACAGGAACAACCAGAAGCGTAAGGAACATGGAGCTTGAAAGACCACCGACAAGCGCGACGGCAAGGCCGGATTTCCACTCCGACCCAGAACTTCTCGATAATGCGATTGGGAGGAGCCCGAAAATCAGAGTCAGTGTCGTCATGAGGATGGGACGCAGACGTTCTTTTCCTGCTTCAATGATCGAGGAAGCGAGTTCCAACCCTTCCGACCGGAATTTGTTAATGAAATCGACAAGCAGAATAGCATTTTTACCGACCAGTCCAACCAGCATGATAATGCCGAGAATCGTAAAAATACTGAGGGACTTTCCTGTCAGTGCAAGCGCGCACAGAGCCCCGATGATGGCAAGAGGAATCGAGAACATGACAACCATCGGCCAGACATAGGAATCGTACAGCGCCACCATGATCAGGTAGACAAAAATGATGGCAACCATGAATGCCGTCAGGAGGGTCGAAAAAGATTCCCCCTGTCTTTTCAGGTCAGATTCGTAGGCATAGGAAACCGTTGAAGTCATCACACCTTTCTTTTTCATGTTCGCAATGATCCGTTCGATCTCCTGACCGACACTTCCGACGGGACGATCGATCACCTGGGCTTTCACCCAGACCGCATTGTTGCGGTTGCGGCGCTGCAGCTGCGTGTATCCCCTTTCCTGCTCGAAGCTCGCAAACTGGCCGAGACGAACCAGATCGCCGGCCTTTGTACGAAAGACGATATTCTCGAGAAGTGAAGTGTTGTGCCGATATGCTTCGTCGAGAATAACCCTGATATCATATTCGTCCTGGCCTTCACGGTACTTGCCGGATTCGTCGCCGGAATAGGCGGTCCTCATGGCGGCCCCGACATCGGCAATGGTGAGACCGAAAGAAGCCATCTTTTCACGATCGATATGTACCCTCATTTCGGGACTGCCAAGCGCTGATGTGAGCTTGACATCAGCAGTTCCCGGAACGGTCTTGAGGCTGTCCTTCAACGCTTCCGCCACATGCGAAACCTGGCTCCTGACCGGCCCGCTGATAATCACCATCACAGGAGTGTCGTTCGCGGTTCCGAATATTCCGATAGGATTTATGCTCGCTTTCAGGCCGGGAATCTCTTTGAGATCTTTCCTGATCGACTGCATGATTTCATCCGTGGAGCGTTTTCTCTCCTCCTTCGGCAAAAGAGCTACATTGAGCTGGGAAATATTGTCGGCGCTCTGATTGTAGAATCCTTCGGTGGATGCACCGACATTTGCGAGCACTTTGCGAACCTCAGGCATGGAAGCAAGCCGGCGTTCGAGCATTCTGGTGAGCCTGTTGGTATCCTGCTGACGGGTACCGGGCTCGAGTTCGAGCATGACGGAAAACTCCCCCCTGTCGGAAACGGAAATGAACTCGCCGCCTATAAGGCCAAGGGCAGGAAGGCTGAATGAAGCGAAAAGAAGAAAGATCGCACTGAAAAAAACTTTTCGGGGGTTGTCGAGGCTCCAGCGGAGCAGCGTCAGGTAATACTCGGTGAATCGCTGGTAATTGCGCTCGAAAGCGATGGCGAAACGCTCCATGAGGTTCCGGCCTTCGAAATGTTCGACCTTCGAGAACCTCGAGGCAAGCAGCGGAGTGATTGTAAATGAAACCAGGAGACTGACCAGGGTGGATATTACCATGACAACGGAAAATTCACGAAGGATATTGCCCACGAGCCCGCTCACGAGAGAAAGCGGAAGAAAAACGACGACATCGACCAGAGTTATGGAAAGCGCCGTGAATCCGATCTCGTTCCTGCCCGTAAGAGCTGCCTGCCGGGGCTCGTCACCCTTTTCGAGATGCCTGTAGATGTTTTCGAGTACGACGATCGAATCGTCGACGAGCACACCGACAACCAGAGAGAGTGATAGCAGGGTCATGAGGTTCAGGGAAAACCCGAACACATACATACCGATAAAAGTCGTGATGAGCGAGGTCGGAATGGAGACCATCACAATCAGGGAGTTGCGGAGACTGTGCAGGAAAAGCAGCATCACAAGAGCGACAAGTACGATCGCTATGAAAAGGTCATGCTGGACGGCCGTGACCGCATCGATCGTGAAAGTCGATGCATCCTGCGCAATATCGAATTTGAGGTTCCTGTCCCTGTACAAATTTTCGAGCTTTGCAAGCGCACTACGTGAAAGCCTGCTCACATCAACCGTATTGGCATCGCTCTGCTTCATGATCACGATGCCTACGGCGCTCCGTCCGTTCACCCTTGTCAACGTGGTGACATCCTTGAATCCGTCTTCGACTTCCGCGACATCCCTCAAATAGACGGGACCGTTGGACGAATAGCGAAGCACGAGGTCTTTAAGCTCTTCGAGGCTCGAGAATTTACCGGCAAGCCTAACCACAAACTGTCTGTCCCTGTCCTTGATTTTCCCGGTCGGAAAATCGAGATTCGCCTTGCCGACTTCCTTGAGCACATCTGAAATGGTCAATCCGTAACTTTCAATGCGGTCCGGATCGACATTCACCCTTATCTCCCGTTCCCTTCCTCCTATCAGGTAAACTTCACCGACTCCGGCAACACTGGAGAGAACCGGTTTCACATCGTCCTTCAGCATGGTGTAGAATTCCGTGTCCGAAAGAGAAGATGTCGCACCTATTCGAAGCACTGGTACCTCGTCGAGCGCAAAACGTGTAACGACAGGCTCCTTCACATCGTCAGGAAGGCGGCCGCGCGCCTCGTTGACCTTCCGTTGCGTGTCCTGCAGCGACTTGTCGATATTGGCGGAATTGGAGAACTCGATAGTGACGACCGACAGACCCTCGGTAGAAGTTGAGGTTATGGCACTGATCTTTTCAATAGCCGATACAGCTTCCTCCACAGGTTTCGTGACCGAGGCCTCGACTTCGGAGGGAGATGCTCCGGGATAACCTGTGGAAATGGTCACCACAGGAGGAGACATCTTGGGCAGCAGTTCATATTTCAGCTGGCCGTAACTGAAGAGGCCAAGAATGGCAAGTACGGTAAAAAGGACGACAATAAGCGTCGGCCGTTTTATGGAGAGCTCCGTAAGCGTCATGGAGCGGCGGGCTTTGCTTTTCGGTCGATGATGACAACTGCGGCACCATTCTGCAGCTCGTCCTGGCCGCTTACGACAACGCTGTCGGATGGGGAAAGTCCTTCCAGCACCTCGATCCGCTGCTGGAGATCAAGGCCTGCAACAAGATGTTTCAGATAGGCTTTTCCATTGTGCACGATGTAGACTTCGGGTTTTCTTATGCCGGATACGAGCGCTGTCCTTGGAACAAGCAGTGCCTGTCGTTCTGTACCTCCGTTATAAATGACCCGCGCAAACATTCCTGACCTGAAACGGTTCCCCGATGTATTGTCCATGAGAACTTCAACTTGATAGGTATGGTCCCTGCCCGCCTTGTCGCTGACCGCGTTTACCGTTCCCGAAAACTGCTCTTTAGGATACAGATCGCTGGTAACTGCCAGAACATCTCCTTCCCTGAATTTCATGACCTGATGTTCGGGCACGAAAATGATGATCTTCACCCTGGACAGATCAAGCATATGAGCGACTTTCGTTCCTTCGCGAACAAGCTCTCCCTGCTCGACGAAACGGGAGGTGACAACCCCTGAAAAAGGAGCCTTTATCCGGGTATTGCTGTATTTCCTGCTCGCTGCGGTAAAATCGGCAAGGGCTTCCTCCCGCTGTAGCTGAATGGCCTCGAAGGAAGATAGGGAAACCGCTCCTTCGGCATGAAGGTTTTTATAACGTTCGAAATCCCTGTTTGCCTGCTTGTAGTGAGCTTCCGCTTTCCGCAACAGAGCGGTCTGCAGTTCATTGTCTATCGTGAAAAGTGCTTCTGAAGCCTTTTTACGGTCACCCGGTGAAGCTGAAACAGTACGGACAAGGCCTTCCGATTCCGAATAGATATCAGCCTCCCTGAAAGCCTGTACAGTCCCTACGGTACTGAAGCTGTCCCGAACCGCTGCTTTTGAAACCGGATCGACGGAAACGGGAATACGGTCAAAATATTTCCTGTCGATTGTTTTTTGCTTCTCGCGGGGTCGTAAAATAAAAACAAGCAGGATGCAAAGCAGCAATAAAGCAATAGAGTAAAGGAACTTATGCTTTTTGATCCTGTTGACTGTCGTTCTGAAAATATCCATCGTCAAGCTGTTCTGCGCATTTTACAGAGAGGAAGCTCCATCCTTGTTCTATGCATTCCGGTGAAAAATATTTCCCCTCTGTGTCTGCTGCAATCTGAATATGACACAGGTGAAAAAAAGATTTCAGAGCATGCTTTTTTTCACCTGCGTTCTTCTGTTCCTGTTAAAACACCTCTGTCATGCAAAACTTTTCAACCAGTGAAAACATGTCATGTCAGCAGAAATTGCTTGCGATCGAACAGGAAATATCTGCAGATGCTTTCACATGATCCAGAATGGAAAGAATTCCGGTAAGATTGACGATGTTCTGATCGTTGACAGAAGATTTTATTTTTGCTACCGCTTTCAGGTAAATGTCGTCGATCTCTTTCAGCATGACGAGTGTTTCGCTTGCATGCTTCGAGTTGCCGCTGACGAAAGCTTCGACAGCTTTCTTGATCATCTCGGCGGTAATATCGCCCATCGGTTTCAGGCCATACTCGTCCTTGTGCAGGTCCTGAACATTGGCAAACTGTACATACCCGGTCTTGTCTGCTATATTGAGAGCAAACTGTGCAATTCTTTCGAGTTCCTGGAGGATCATCCTCGCATTGGCAACAGCCTTCCTGTTCTCGTCATCAAGGTTCTGGAAAGTAACGTAGGCAAGGGTAAGATATTCCACCTCGAATTTCCCTTTCTGGATATACTCCTCGTCAAACTTGAAGGCTGATGCGGCAAGCTCGACGTTCCTCTTTGTCGAAGCCCTGATGCTGAGCATCAGATTGTTTTCGACGTTCGATGAAAGTTTTGTCAGCTTCTGTTTGAGTGATTCAAGCTGGATATGAACTGCCGTCTGCGGTATCACGGAAAGGCCGAATTTGGCAGGATCAATCTTGATGGTAAAGGCGTTCGGTGTCTCAGCGGTTTTCGGGGCGTCACCGAAAATTTTTCCAAACATTTTTGCCATAGGGTTCAATCACCATGGTTATAATTATTGAATTAATGCAAGGTGCTGACAATTTAGCTGTCAGGGAGGATTAAATGCAAGAAAAAAACAATAATACCTTCGGATAACAGATACCGGCAGGCATTCCGCTGACTCTTTCAGTGATTCGATGTGTTTTTCATAGGAACACTCTTTCTTATGACGGATAATTTCACCCGTAACAAGATAGATGACTTCGTAAGCGATTCTGGGTGCATGATCTGCCCGCCGTTCGATATAGCGCGAAATACTCAGAGCCGCGATCTTGGCCTTTGCTTTGGGATCGAGTGCCGAGGTCGGCTTGTCAAGCAGAAGCACTTCCGGCTCGACCGCAAGCGTGCGGGCCACGCATAACCGCTGCTGCTGACCTCCGCTCAGTCCAAGCGCATTCTTGTCCAGGCGGTCGCAAACTTCCTCCCAGAGCGCTGCCTTGCGAAGGCTGCGTTAGACAATCTCCATGAGCTTTTTCCTGTCGTTTATACTGTGAAGACGAGGACCGTAGGCGATATTGTCAAAAATCGACTTCGGAAAAGGGTTCGGTTTCTGGAATACCATGCCAACTTTTTTCCGCAGCAGCAATTTCCTGTTCCTTCATGTCCCGTGACATAGCAGCTATGTTACAAGTATTATTGATAAGGCTTTCAGCTCCATTTCCGTTTCAGACTCGCTGACAGTAACATTGACACCGTATTTTTTCATAAAATAGGTTGCAAATGATTTAGCAACGGGACCGACAGTCGTAGAACCGTCAATAACAATGGAAGCGGAAGCAGCAATTACTGATCCGGAAACGGCGATAAATAAGATAATTACTAAAAGAATTAGTTTTTTTGACGTGGCTTAAATAAAAATTTAATCGGGTCCGGGTAATGTTTTTCTCTTTTTTTACCTGGTTTTTCTTCTTTTCAATCATGAGCCGATAAAATATTCACAAGAGAAGTAAGTTCGAAATATCATCTAATTGAAAGATATTTATCCTCTACAGACAAAAAATCTTAGCTTTATAGTTTCCAAAAACCAATCACGTATTTTTTATCTTGGATTGATCGGTAAAAATGTTTTAACTTTAATAAAATATTCTTTCCAGCCCTTGCAGGGAGCGGAAAGGAACCCTCTAACCATTCTACTTCATTAACCTTAACGATAACTGCCATGTCAAACGGAACAACAGATCTATCGAGCTCAATCAACAACATCGCAGCAACGATGAGCAAGCTCGTTCAGCAGCAGGCTGAAATCCTGACCAGTGCTCTTAACAATGCCACACAACTTATCGGACCATTCGGCAAAGCCTCGATGGATGCCGCTAACAGTATCCTGAACGCCGCAAGCCAGATGCTCCAGACTGTTTCATCTGCACTTGTCAAGAAGTAACATGCATTTTTTGCGCGAGAGCACCTTATACATTGTATAGGGTGCTTTTTTTTTGCCCTGACTTTGACCTCTCGCCGGTTTTTTTATTTTTCAATCACGCTTGTCACGTTACGATAAAACATTATTACATGCCGGAATCCTGGAACAGCACCGAAAAGTTCAACCGCGAAGCCATCGAATGGGACAATAAACCGGAACGGCAGTTGCTTGCCCGGGCGGTGGCGCAGGCAATCATAACAGCCGTAAAACCGGACAGCAGGATGAATGCGCTTGAAATAGGATGCGGCACAGGCCTCGTATCGATGGAAATCGCCCCTCTGGTCAACCATCTCACAGCAATCGACACTTCCCCTGAAATGCTCGGTGTATTGAATTATAAAATCAGGAACACCGGCACTACGAATATCGAAACAATCTGCCTCGACCTTGCCTCGCTATCGCAAAACATCGAGCCGGATAAAAAATTCGACCTCATATACTGCAGCATAACCCTGCACCATATCGATGATACCGGAACATTCATCGGAAGTATGGCAGTCCATCTCACTTCCGGTGGAGTTATCGCCATCGCCGATCTCTATCAGGAAGACGGCACGTTCCATGACGACCCGCAGGAAAAAGTTCATCACGGGTTCAACCGTTCGTACCTCGACGCTGTTTTTCAAAATAACGGACTGCAGGTAAATTCATTTGAAACTGCTTATATCATTGAAAAAGTCAACCGTGAAGGACTGAAGGCCGCCTATCCCGTATTTCTTGCCTGCGCCGGAACGAATCCGTGACACAAAATCACCGCAATAGAATTGAAACACCTCGGCAGATTATGAATTTCAAGGCAGTAATTTTCGATCTGGACGGGACCCTGCTCGACACCCTGAAAGATATTGCATACACGCTCAATACGGTTCTGGCCCGCCATAATTATCCGGTTCATACTATCGACGAATGCCGGTTTCTTGTAGGTCACGGTCTCAGGGAACTCGTTAAAAAAGCGCTTCCGGAAGGCGTGGCAACTCCTGATGTCATCGATCATCATCTTAAAGATCTTATGGCGCTCTATTCGGAAAACTGGAATGTCCATTCGCAGCCCTATCCGGGAATCGGCCCTATGCTTGACAAACTATCTAGCCTGGGCATCAGGAAAGCGATCCTGTCCAACAAAGCGGACCATTTTACCAGGCTTTGTGCGGAAGTTCTTCTGAAAGAATGGAAATTCGATGCAGTCATGGGGCATCGGGATGGTATTGCCCCCAAACCTGATCCTGAAGGGGCACTTCTTCTGTCCAGGATGCTTGAAACAGAGCCTTCGAAAATTCTTTATGTCGGGGACAGCGGCATCGATATGCAGACTGCCTCCCGGGCCGGGATGTATCCGCTCGGGGTATTGTGGGGATTCAGACCCGAAACCGAACTTGTAGAACACGGCGCGAAAAGCCTGGTTAGCCGTCCTGAAGAGATCATCACTTTTTTTGAAAACTGAAGAGAACAGGATTGCCATGTTCTCAAACGTCGACGGAGTCCCGCTGGTCTGAATGCTCAGGTCAGCAGGCGAATACGGGTAAAAACATATTCGAGTGAATCTTCGTTCAGCACGATCCTTGAAAAACCGGTCGAACCGAGCTCCATCGGACGGTTGTCACGGCTGCTGATAAATTTACGGCTCTGTTTGCCGTTGAACCAGTAAACCAACCTGATTTTGCTGCCCTCGATCTCAAGAGCTGTAATGCCCCGCTTTCCGATAGAGCATCCTGAATTGAAAACGCTTGGAATGGTAATGTTGTTGTATAGACCGCTCCTCAAGCCGATCTTTTTACCCCGACGGTAGCACGCATCAAGCTCTTCCTTCAGCGCTACGATTTTCTCTTCTATTTCTCTGCGCCTGTCATGGTCAGCTTCGGGAAAAGCCCTGCAGAGCTCCTCGATCCTGAAATTCAGAAAATCCACCCTCGAAAGTGATTCGAACAACGGGCGGTGCGTATGTCCGATAATGGAAACTATCTTGGACTGATTGGAAAACTCGTAAATCGATTTCTCGATCGCGAAGCGCTTGCGGCTGTTATAAGCCTTGGCAAAATTCCTTATACCCGCAGGTTTCGCGATATAACGAAGAAAAAGAACGATCAGGCGGCTGACTAACGGATATGTTTCCCACAAGAGAATCGAAGCCTGATGACCATGAAAAAGAAGAAGGGTATCGTTGTCATAGTGAAACTTCAGGGCTTCGACAAGAGAGGGCGCAAGGCGGTAATTTTTTTCCTCGATCAGATCCGCGTCATGATTTCCATAGGTTTTCCAGAAAAAACCGTTTTTTTGGAACTCAAGAAAAAGATCATAGAAATCTCCCCACTGTTCAATAATACTTTCGAGAGGAAACTTGAAAAGTTCTTCAATATCGCCATTCAGCACCAGACTGTATTTTTCCGGCAGGTAGTAACTGCCGAGCATGGTTCTTACAAGCTGGGCGTTTCGACGAAACTCGTCCCGACGGCCTCCATTGCCCATATGAAGATCACTGAGGATAAGAACTTTTGATGATTGATCGAGTTTAACGGGGTTTGCTTTCTGAAGCAGTCGATCAAGTTGGGGATGCTTTTTGTGATGAAAACTCATAAAGTAATTACAACGGCACTACTCGTCTTCGTATGTTTTAACACCTGTGATTTCAATAATTGCAGATTTCCTTTCAATACTCATAAAAATTAAACAACAGATCCTGCTAAAAACTACTGATACTATACAAATTCATGAAGATATACCAAAATCCTTACAGATGAATAACAAAGATTCATAGAGGTTTTCTCAGGATATCCCGGCACCTGTGGTGCACAAAATCAGGACAACCTACTTTATGTGGAATAAAGAGTGTATTTCATGAAGAGACTCTGTATTTATTCTGGTGATTTTTGTAAAATTTTTATTACAATACTTAATAAGTCGGCTCAGTGAGCAGAATGGTTTGCTTATTACAGTCATCTTCTTAACCACTAACAATCAGGAGAGCCATGTCAGACGGATTAAACATCAATATCTCTGGCCTTGTAGCCACAGTTCTTGACACTGCCGGAACAATTGTGAAAGTTCCGATCGACCTGCTGAATTCAGCTATCAAGACCGCTGTATCGATTATCGAACCTGCTGCCAAGTCAGCAACCGAACTCGCTGTCAGCGCGTTGAATACGGTCAGCCAGGTCCTGCAGAACGTTTCTTCAGCTGTTGCACCGAAGAAGTAAAGCAGTCGTCAAAAAGCTGATTAAAAAAGCATCCTGTCCCGAGGGACAGGATGCTTTTTACATTATCACTTACTCCGGCGATTACAACTGTCAATTCTGTTTAGCAATAATAGCTCCGATTTTGTCATTACGAGCAAAGCGAAGAATCCATAAATTATTTTATAGTAATAAAATGGATGCAGAATGACAGCCCAGTTGCATGAATTTCCTTTCCTTCCAACTTATTGTTGCCGGATTAAATTAATAATATCAGCTTCTTTTCAGATCGATTCTCCTAACGTATCGACTCGAGAAAACGCTCGGCATCGACAGCAGCCATACATCCCGTCCCTACCGCTGTAACGGCCTGGCGGTAAGTGAAGTCCTGTACGTCACCACATGCAAAGACTCCTTTTACACTGGTTTCTGTCGATGACTTTTTCGTTATGATGTAGCCGTAATCGTCAAGATCGATCTGTCCTCTGAACATTTCAGCATTCGGAGCGTGACCGATAGCCATGAAAACACCGTCGCATGCATGCTCTGTCAGCTCACCGGTAATGACGTTTTTCAACCTGATCCCCGTCACTTTCTGACCATCTCCAAGGATTTCATCGATAACCTCATTGAGCATGGTACTGATCTTGGGATGTTTTCTTGCCCTGAGGCTCATAATTTTTGAAGCCCGGAACTCTTCACGGCGATGTACGAGGGTTACATGGGAAGCGAACTTTGTAAGGTAAAGGGCCTCTTCCATGGCCGTATCCCCTCCGCCGACAACAAATACCTTGCAGTCGCGGAAAAAAAAGCCGTCACAGGTGGCACATGCTGAAACTCCGCGGCCACGGTAACGGTTCTCCGATTCTATACCGAGCCATTTGGCATTTGCTCCCGTGGCAATGATGAGAGTATGGGTAAGGAGTTCGCGCCCGTCTTCGAGAGTAAGGGCAAAAGGGCTTCTTGAAACATCTACTTCCGTAACGCTTCCATGTGTGAACTCGGCATTGAACTTTGCCGCCTGCTCTCGCATTTTCATCATGAGCTCGGGACCGGGAATACCGGCAGGAAAACCAGGAAAATTCTCGATATCGGTCGTTATCATCAACTGACCGCCCGGCTGATATCCATCGATGACAAGCGGCCTGAGGTTGGCCCTGCCAAGATAAATAGCTGCGGTATAACCGGCCGGACCGGTCCCCATGATGATTACATCACGCACTTCATTGCCCATTGCGGTATCCAAGGATGGAGTTGTAAGGGATAAACCTGACCCGTTGGAGGTAACGGGTCAGTGATTACTATATGGGAAGATCAGCCGGCGATATACTGATCGATTTTCTTTGCGATCATGTTTTTCGGCATTGCACCGACCATCTGATCGACAACCTCTCCGTTTTTGAAAAGCAGCATGGATGGTATGCTTCTGATACCGTATTTTGCTGCTGTACCGGGGTTTTCATCGACATTGAGCTTGGCGATAACCGCTTTGCCTTCGTAGTCACCGGCCAGTTCCTCAATGACAGGGCCAAGCATCATACACGGACCGCACCAGGCTGCCCAGAAATCGACAAGCGCAACTTTATCGGCATCGAGGATCTCTGACTTGAAATTCTGATCTGTAGCTGTAAGATATTTTCCGCTCATGTTATATCTCGTTAGAATTGATTTTTAACTTTTCAACAAATAAAACCCTAAACTTATTAATTTAATAAAAATAATTCAGAATACCTTCCTATCCTGAAATTCTCACATTATCCGGTCCGAGAACTTCTTCGAGCTTTTCAATGGTGCTCTCTTCGGCATCGATCGGTGTACTGCGGGCAAAAAGAGTTATGGTCTCTATATTTTCACCCGACTGAGCTTTCAACTCGAATTCAACAGGTGTCCCGCCCCGGCAGGAATCACATATTTTTTTGAGCTTCGCGAGCTTATCCAGCTGCACCTGATCGTCAGCATCGACTTTCAGAACTACCTTCTTGACTAGGGTATGCCTGACCTTCTTGACAGGCACTATCTCCCTCACAAGAAGTTTCAGCATTCCACCACTCACTTCGGCTTCGGCAACAAGCATCAGAACCTCTTCCGGCTTGATGAGATGCCCATACTGCTCATAGACACTTGCAAATATGGTAAAATCGGCTTTACCGGTAAAATCCTCGATGCTGCCGAACATCATCTGCTTTCCTTTCCTGTCCTGATAGGGCTTCACCGAAACAATGATACCAATGACCTTGTACTGTTTGGATGGCACGACATCCTTGGCACTGAGCTGAAGGGTTGCAAATGCCTGCCAATCCCTGCGGAATGGAGAAAGAGGATGGCGGCTGAGATAAAAACCTACCAGTTTCTTTTCATGCATCAGCTTCTCTGCATCCGGCATGATATCGGCCTGGTCCATTTCGGGATAGTGCTCTTCCTCAAGGGGAGCTCCCTCTTCGGCGGTAAAGAAACCGCACTGGCCAAGGGTAACCGAACGGTTCTGCATCTGACCGAATTTAATTGCCTTGTCAATATTGGCAAGAAGTCTCGACCGGTGAGGATCGATTTCGTCAAAAGCACCGGCAAGTATAAGACATTCCAGAGACTTCCGGTTCATGACCCGCTGGTCGATCGAAGCGGCAAGATCGAAGAGGTTCTGGAAATCACGTTTCCTCCGCATCCTCGAGGTGACGATAGCCCTTGCCGCTCCTCCGACCTGCTTTATTGCACTCAGTCCGACACGGATAAAGGACCGTCCTGAATCATCCTCGACGGAAAAGAGCGCATCGCTTTTATTGATTGAAGGAGGCAGGGTGGTGATACCGAAACTTTTCGCTTCGTCGGTAAGGTGCTTCATCCGGTCGGTATCGCCTATTTCGCTGTTCAGGATCGCAGTCATGAACTCGATCGTATAATGGGCTTTCAGATAGCCTGTCCAGTATGCGAGCACTCCGTATGCTGCAGAATGGCTCTTGTTGAACCCGTAGCCGGCAAACTCGGCCATCAGTTCAAAAACCCTTGTCGCAAGGGTATCGTGCACTCCCTTGGTAACGGCACCCTCGACAAAGTCCACCTTGTACTTCTCCATGATCTCGGGTTTTTTCTTGCCCATGGCCTTCCGGAGATTGTCGGCCTTTGCGAGGGAAAAACCGCCCATGACCTGGGAAATCTGCATCACCTGCTCCTGATAGACAATGACACCGTAAGTTTCCTTGAGGATATCCTCGAGCATCGGATGCATGTAATCGATAGCTTCCCTGCCGTGCTTCCGGTCCACGAAAAGGTCTACGGCATTGCGTTTCTCGTCGATACGCGCATTGAGAGCACCCGGACGGTAAAGGGCGCTCATCGCTATGATATCCCCGATCTGGGTCGGCTGAAGCCGGGTCATGTAGCTCTGCATGCCGGAAGACTCGAACTGGAAAATGCCGGCCATCTTTCCGTCCTGGAAGATCCTGAATGTCTTCCTGTCGTTCATCGGAACTTTTTCAAGGTCGATATCAAGCCCGTGCCGCCTCTTGATAAGCTTGAGGGTTTCATCGATAACCGCGAGGGTCTCGAGGCCGAGATAGTCGATCTTGAGCAGCCCGGCCGTTTCGATCCAGTTCTTGTCGAACTGCGTGACGACCTGTTTTTCATCAATGTCATCGGCTGATTTTCCTTTCGACGACTCCTGTTCATCGAGATCGAATTCATCGGCATATTTGCGGACCTCGGTCTCGATCTTGTTGGAAACATAGAGCGGGACCTGCTCCTCAAGCGCGCCATCGGTGATCACAACCGCACCGGCATGCATGGAGACGTTGCGTGCCCGGCCCTCGAGAGCTTTGGCATACTCCATAAGCTCCCTGTTCCCGGTTGTGCTTTCGGCATATTGCTTCAGTTCTTTGACTTCGCTCAATGCCTTTTCGAGCGTGATCCCGGGCTTTCCGGGCACCAGTTTCGCAAGTTTATCAACGATGGGAAGTGGCATGTCGAGCACACGGCCCGCATCGCGGATGGCCGCCTTGGCACCGAGTGTACCGATTGCGATAACCTTTGCCACGCTTTCCGTACCGTACTTCTCCACCGTATACTCGAGAACTTTCTGCTTCCCGACAGGGGTGAAATCGATATCGATATCCGGCATCGACAATCGTTCAGGATTTAAAAACCGTTCGAAAAGCAGTTTGTACCTCAGTGGATCGATCCTTGTGATCCCTGTCAGGTAAGCCACGATGCTCCCCGCAGCCGATCCCCTGCCCGGCCCTACGGAATAACCGAGGCGGCGTGAAGCCGCTATAAGATCGCTGACGATGAGGAAGTAGGAGCTGAAGCCCATTTTTTCGATCACGCCAAGCTCGAGATCGATACGTGAACGCACTTCCTCGTTCGATATGCCTTCCTTTTCGCAGTCGGCATATTTCTCTTTCGCGCCCTCCCATGTCAGATGCCGCAGGTATTCGACCTCGCTATTGAAACTCTCAGGCAGAGGGAACTGAGGTAGCACGGGATCTTTCTGGGTGAAATTGAAGGCGCACTGCCCCGCAATCCGAAGAGTGTTGCTGATTTCGCCATGTTCGTCGGTGAACAGCATACTCATTTCTTCTGCACTTTTCAGGTAATGATCGTTCCCGGGAAGTGCATGGAGCGTCTGGCTGGAAAGTTTTTCCTTGGTCCTGATCGCAACCATCGCCCTGTAGCATCCGGCATCCTTCCTTTCGAGATAATGGACATTGTTGGTCGCTACGAGGCCGACATTGAATTTGTCCGCGATTGCCATGGTCTCACGGATCAGTTTTTCATCGAAAGGCATGTTGTGGCGCTGCAGTTCCAGATAAAAATTGCAGCCGAAGATCTCCTGGTAGTATCCCGTAAACCGTTCGGCCTCTTTCGTTGAACCGGCAATCAGTTCCCTCCCTATACGCCCCGAACTGTAGCACGAAAGGCACACGAGGCCGTCATTATAGGTTTCGAGCAGCCTGCTCTCGATATGGGGCATGCCATTGACAAAACCCTCTTTTGAGGCCCTTGACAAGAGGATGCAGAGGTTTTTATAACCGGTTTCATTTTTCACCAGCAGCACCAGCGATGGTGAAACAGCATTGCGTGCCGTCTGGTGGGAATCGGATTCAAGCAGCAGCAGCTCGCTTCCGATAATCAGCTTGATGCCTGCGTTTCTGGCATCGCTGAAAAGTTCCGGCATATTGAAGATCGCACAGTAATCTGTTACGGCAACAGCTGACATGCCGAACCCTGCAGCCTTTGTAAAAAGCTGGCCCGGAAAGATCGGGCTGCTCTGCATGGAGTAATGTGTATGTACGTGAAGATGAACGAAGTCCATAAAATAACCGATTTTTCCTGATGTCTGAAGCAATGCAACGAACTTCAGAACTTATTGCCTTACAGGTTTGTGGTAAATATAAGGGAAGTTCTTTTGAAAAACGGGGGGATTGATTTTTCCTCAGGGATTTATGTCAAAAGCTGCCTGTTCCGGTCACGGTGTTCATAATCGATATAAACTGATGTTTCCGGACTGTTTTCCGCTTTGTGACTGTTGTTCGAGAATTTCATAATAAAGTTTCTCGTAGTTACTGACCATGATGTCGGATAAAAAACGGCGTTCGAACTCCTCTCTGCAGGCTTTCCTTGAAATAATGCCTACGGAGGTGATGGCTTCTATGAAATCGAGCTTGTTTTCACAGACAAAGCCGGTCATGCGGTTCGTGACGATCTCCGGGGCAGAGCCGCATTTCCTCACAATCACTGGAGTTCCGGAGGCAAGGGATTCAATCATGACCAGGCCGAAGGGTTCCGGCCAGTCTATGGTATTGAGAAGCGCTTTTGCATTTTTCAACAGTTCCCTTTTTTGCTGATCATTCACCTCCCCGACATAATCGATGAGCGGATGATCGAGCAGAGGCCTGATCTTTCTTTCAAAAAACACTCTGTCGCTCGGATCAATTTTCGCGGCTATCTTTAGAGGTATCTGGCAGGCTCTGGCCAGCATGATCGCCTGTTCAGGTTTTTTTTCCTCCGAAAAACGTCCGAGATAGAGAAAATATTCGCCAGGTTTTTCATTGTAATCGAAACAGGAGGGAGGGTAACCATGATAAATCGTTTTCACCCGGTTGATATCTTTGACCGGTATTCGCTGAGCATCGCTTATCGACACGTAGAATATATCCCGGCACCAGTCAAGTACCTTCATATAATCCGAGATATCGAGCCGTCCATGCATGGTAAGGGCCGTAGGTACTTTTGAGCGGCAGGCATAGGGCAGGGTCATGTACTCAAGATGGGAATGAATTATGTCGAACCTGTCGATCATTTTTTCATAAACCATGCCGAGCATCATCATAGACATGATTTCAGGAACATGCTTTTTTCTTCCGAGACGGATGCTTTCACGGACCGGGGAAACAAGCCTTGCGCTTGTGATTGAATCCCCCGATGCAAAAAGAGTTACTTCATGGCCGCGCTGGACGAGGCCATTGGTCAGATAATAGACAACCCTTTCCTTTCCTTTCCTTTCCTCCGTATTTTTTAGGCGGCACGCGCTCGATAAGCGGAGCGATCTGTGCGATTCTCAATCTTTTCATCTTCCCTTCCCGCATTCATCATCATGAAACGCAATATTGCAGTTCATGCTTCCTGTTCGTTGCGACCGCATAGGTTTTACGGTAGAGGCTCAGGGGAAGCAACTGCTCTTCTCCGGCGGTTATCAGGACAGAAACCCTGTCGTGATATACGGTAATATCGACGGTTCTTTCTTTCCAGCGGACCCTGAACGAAAGGCTTTCCCATTTTTTCGGAAGCCATGGTCTCAGCACCAGGCGATCAGATTTGATCGAAAATCCTCCGAAACCGTACACCACGGTCTGCCATGTGCCGCCGACCGCCGCTGCATGAATACCGAAAGCGGTGTTTTCATGCAGGTTTTCGAGATCGAACATGGCGGTTTTCATGAAATAGTTGTATGCTTTCGAACGGCGTCCGGCCGACAAACCCATCATGGCATGCATGCAGTGGCTCAGCGATGACTTGTGAGCTGTCCTGATTTCGTAAAAATCAAAATTCGCCGTTTTTTCCTCTTCACTGAATGCATGAGGAAACAGAAGCATCATGGCAAGCACATCCGCCTGCTTGATCAGTCGGGTTGTTTGAATATTTCTGAAATTGACCCCCCGAGGAAGCAAAGGATGGGATTTGCGGTCAAATGCTTCGATGATATAATCCTTCAGTGAGAAATAGCCGTCGAACTGCTCAAAAAGCTTCGATTCCGGATCATAGTTGAGTTTCAGATTGCGGCTTATATCGAACCACGCATCAACCTCCGCTTTCAGCAGCGCCAACCTCTCCGAGAGACCTTCCAGAAAGCCCGGATCGTTTCTGTTCATATATTTATACAGGAGCACGGCAAGATTGAGATGCCATCGCACGATGAAATTGGTGTAGGCATTGTTGTCCACATGTTCATGAAACTCGTCAGGACCGATAACACAACGGATTTCATAGGAGGTACCAGCTTTCACAACCCTCGATGCCCAGAACCTCGCGGTCAGAAAAACCATTTCAAGCCCGTAATCGAGAAGAAACTTTTCGTCGCCGGTAACGCGGAAATACTTTTCAACGCCGTAAATGACATCGGAAACGATATGGTCTTCCTCGGTGCCGGTATAGATAAGCCTTATTTTCCGTTCAAGCTTCGAAGCAAACCTTGGAGTGACATCCTCTCCGGTCGTTGCGGACTCCCAGGCGAATTTGGCACCCTGGCAACCCATTTTCTCGGCGTTTTTTTTTGCTCCGTCAAGCGTGTTGAACCGGTACAGCAGCATGTTCCTTGCTATGTGAGGAAAATTGTATATGAAAAACGGCAGGACAAATATTTCCGTATCCCAGAATATGTGGCCGAGATAACCTTCGGAACTGAGAAATTTTGCCCCGATACTTGCAGGTCGGGAAGGGCCGTTTATCAGAAGCTGGTAAATGTTGAACCGCAGGGCATGCTGGGCTTTGTCATCACCGATGATCCTGATATCAGCCTGCTCCCATTTCTTTTCCCATGCTTCGAGATGCTTCGTTATTTCAGCATATGCGCCACGCCGTATAAAGGATTTCAGCCGGCATACAGAGCCGTTGAACATCCTGTCCTGAGGAATTTCCCGGCTCGTCACCACAACGGCAAGTTTTTCGAAAACATAGGTTTCGCCTTTCCGGGCGTCGATACTGATTTCATTGGTGAATTTCTCACCATAGATTCTCGGTTCGACACGATAGCTGTCAATCGAAGGCAAAACAAGCTTCCAGGAAGCAGCCTCCGATATCCGAATTCCGCGTTCCCTTGTTTTCATTTCAAGATACATGAAGCTCTTGCCGCGCTCTATTCTTTCCAGCTGAAGATGCTTGAGCATCTCTCTCGGGAAATAGCCCCTGTTGCAGACTTCACCGTTCAGGCCGGTGAAAACCCTGATGGTTCCGGAAAAATTTCTCGGGGTAACTTTGACGAGCATGTAACCGAGATGGTCAGCATGCATGAAAACCAGTCGGATAGTCTCGAACGTGATGATTTTTCCGTGGGGGTTCCTAAAGGTTGTTTTACGGTGAAGGACTCCTTTCTTCATGTCGAGAATCTGCTCATGCCAGAGAGCCTTGCAGGTTGACAGACAGAACTTGTGCCCCTCGCTCCAGACCGAAACATCGGTCCACATGGGACATTTGACCAGTTCTTCAACCGCGGCTTCCGATTTGTCGTAAATCCCGCTGAGGTACATCCCGCCGTAATGTCCTGGCGGCAATTCCTCGAGGCTGCCCCGGATATTGAGATAGCCGTTTCCGATGGTAAGCAGGGACTCGTTGACCTGTATGCTTTTCTCTGTATTGCGAAATCCCTTTCTTCGCAACAGCCACTCATCAGACGAGAGAGAAAGCAGTTCTTCGCTAACCGAAACTGCCGGGAAATTTTTCTGTAAAGAACGCCGTTCCATAACATACACTCCTCATAGTTTACCAGTAATAAGCTGAAAACTCGTCGTGCGATTGATGAACCGTACAGGAAATCGAATTTTCTATAAACGATTCATCCCGATTAATAGTTTATTCTTGCCGTCGCGGGAGTAGTTTGTTCAAACACTGATATGGAATTAACAGTGGAGTTTTTTCCCCTCTGTTATGCCTGTAAATCTTTTTTTCTTATACTTTAAATTATTCCTTCCCTTAACAGTCAATTACTTAACCGTTTATAGAGTTTTGGAGCAGAACACCTTTAATAATTGCCCGGTCTGCGGCTACCCGCTGACAGCCGAAAGTGCCGTATGCCCCCGGTGCGGAAACGATATTCTTGAAGAGATATCCTCTCTTGACCAGCAATCGCATGATCTGCATATACAGAACATGGAGGAAAAGAAAGCCGAATGGTATTCCCGGAATCTTGTTGAAATTCTCAACGAAGATGACCGGTGCATGGACAACCCTGCACAGAAAATCACCGGCCAGGAAAAAAAACGCACTGAAACGCTGAATTCAACAGATGCCGATTTCCTGCGAACCGTATCCCGGTCGAAGCTCATTCAGGATAACGTTTCGAGAAAAAAATGGTGGGGAGCGCTTTCTCCGGACTGGAAAGAGGTCATCAGAACTACATTGAAGATTGTCCGCGATCCTTCCGAACAGGAGCTGCTCGATATACTTGAAACGACCCACCTGCGCTGCGACAACAGGAGAATCCATGACCTGTCACCGGTTCGTGTGCTTGAGAAACTTCAGCAGTTACGATGTGACGAATCTCCCATCGAAGACCTCGAACCATTGCGCAACCTTGAAAAGCTGCAGAGGCTCTATGCTTTCGACTGCGATTTCTCTTCGCTTGAACCGCTGAGCAATCTCGCGAACCTTAAACTTCTCTGGATTTCGAGCACACATATCAGTTCGCTCGAACCTTTACGCAAGCTTTTCAAACTCGAAGAGCTCTACTGCTCGGAAACCCTGATCGAAGACCTTTCACCTGTGAGCGAGCTTGTCAACCTTGAAAAGCTGAGCTGTTACAGCACGGAAATCACCTCGCTCGATCCGCTTGCCCGGCTTGAAAACCTTACCGAGCTTGGAATCAACAATTCGAGAATTTCAGATATCTCGCCTCTCTCTGCTCTTGTAAATCTTGAATACCTCCGCTGCAGCAAAACCGGCATTGAAACCCTTGAACCTTTACGGTCAATCAAAAGCATCAGGGAACTGAGCATTGCCTTTACGCCTCTGACAAGCATCGAACCGCTGGAGGATATGGACGATCTCGAAGAGCTCGACATATCGCATACGCAAGTCACGACGATCGCTCCGATCATGCATCTGCAGAGCCTTGAAAAAATCGAACTTTCTGCAAACCGCATACCGAGGGAGGAAATCGAGCGGTTCATCGAGCTGCATCCCGGATGTGAAGTCCAGTTCAAGCAGTAATTATGTCGTACTGAAGGAAGCGAAGTATCCTTAAAACAAAGAGGCTGCCTCACGATCGACTTATGAGACAGCCTCCTTTTGAAATCGTCAGAAAATCCTTTCAGGCGAATTTGCCCATCTGCTGGAATGAAGCCTCCTCAACCTTGCTGTGCAGGCTGTTGCCGTGGGAATCCATGGTGACAATCGCAGGGAAAGACCGGACTTCGAGATGCCACATGGCCTCGGGAACACCCATCTCCTCGAGAAAATCGACGCCTGTCACCTTTTCGATGCAGCGGGCGTAATACTGGGCCGCACCGCCGATGGCATTCAGATAGACCGCGCCGTGGTCTTTCAGCCCCTGAAGGGTTTTCGGGCCCATGCCGCCCTTTCCTATAACCGCCCTCAAACCGAGCTTCTTTATGACATCGGCCTGGTAAGGCTCTTCACGTATCGAAGTGGTCGGGCCTGCAGCCGTGACACGGTAGCTGCCGTCATCATTTTTCATGACCACCGGTCCGCAATGGAAAAGAATGCCTCCCTCCGTATCGATACCCTCCGGAAGATCGTGATGCATCATATAGTGGTGAAATGCATCGCGGCCGGTGTGAATCGGGCCGTTGACAAGGACCATGTCCCCGACTTTGAGGCTGCGTACCTGCTCTTCCGTTACCGGAGCCTGTAGTACAACTTCCATGCCGGTCACGGGAATTCCCTCCCCGCTCGCCATCCTCCTGATTTCATCGGAATCGCGGAACTGCCATGACATGATGGAACCATCAGCGGGATCGAGCACGACGCCAAGCCGTCTGTAAGCCCAGCAGTTATAGGCAACCGAAACATAAAAACTTGCGGGAACACGGTGAGATTTGCCGATCTTGCAGCCAAGCAGGGTTGTTTTTCCACCGAACCCCATGGGACCGATATCCATCATGTTGGTTTTTTCGAGAATCTCCTGTTCGAGCGCATCGAGTTCGGCATCAGGATTCCGGTCATCCACCCTGCGGAAAAGCTGCTTCTTGGCGAGTTCAAAACCGCTGGTCCGGTCTCCACCGATGCCGACACCGATGAAACCGGGGCTGCATCCCTGGCCCTGCGCCTGGAAAACCGCATGGAGCAGGCATTTACGAACACCGTCGAGATCTCGCGAAGCTTTGCCGAGCCCTGGTATATCCGCAGGAAGAGAGTACTGGACATTCTTGTTTTCACAACCCCCGCCCTTCAGGATAAGCCGGACCTCGATCGAATTTTCTGCCCAAGGTTCGAAATGAATGACAGGAAAATGGTCTCCAAGATTGTTTCCGGAATTCTTTCCCGTTATGGCATCGACTGCGTTAGGACGGAGTTTACCGGACTTTGAAACTTCAGCAACCGCAGCCTGTATCTCCTTTTTCATGAAAAGCTGGTCTGCACCTGCCGGGGAATGAACGAAAAAGGTCGGCATGCCGGTATCCTGGCAGATAGGCGAAACATTGTCAACCGCCATGTCGATATTGAGTGAAATCGCGGACATCGCAAGTCCTGCCTGCGAATCGGGATCTTCGCTCCGGATCGCTCCGGAAATGGCGTTCCGTACATCGCTCGGCAGATTGGCGGATGTTTCGGTAAGAAGGGCAATAATGGATTCCCTGAATTGTTTCATAAAAAAAATAAACTGAAAATTATTTGAACTTCGATTGGAGGATATATCATTCGGAAACGATTTTGTCGGCGGCCTGTTCCTTGACAAGCAGGACCGGAACATCCGAAGAGCGGAAAACTTCTTCAGCCACACTGCCCATAATCAGCCTGTGGAGTCCTGTCCTGCCATGCGAACCCATGATGATGAGGTCCGCTCCCCATGAATGTGCCTGTTCCGAAATTACTTTATGCGCGTCTCCTTTGAGAACATACATATCGGCACTCAGACCTTTCTTTTTTTCGGACATGAGTACCCGTGAAAAGCTCTCGGGAATGCCTTCCTCCTGATCGGACATACTCATATCGGCTTCACTTATACCATCAGTCCGGGCCTGAACGTTACCAGGATCGACTATATTGAGGAACCTTACATGGGCGCCGACCTTCCTTGCAAATTCGACAGCATATCGCACAGCATTGTCGGAAGTCGCAGAATAATCGGTGGGGCAGAGAATTTTTCCGAGGTGTATCATGAACGTTCTTTATCACGTTGATTTATGATGAACAGGTTCCGGACATAGCAGGTAATTTACATTTATTTTTACGTAATTCATTGAATTGTTGCAGTGTCACACACTTCATATTCGCCGCATTCCGGCTGTAATATTTTCCGGCGGAGTGCCGTTTGCCATCCCTTTCTGACGTATTATATTGTGATTGACAGTCAGATAAACGCTTGAGGACCGTAATCTTTAAAAAATCTGTATCAATGGAACCTTTGGCACTGGCATTAAGCCGTACGGAAGCATATACTCACCCGGTAAAAAAAGTCGAGGTAGTTGAAACCCATATTTCCTGGATTTTTCTCACTGAAAAGTGGGCCTACAAAGTCAAGAAAGCGGTCAACCTCGGTTTTCTTGATTTCACAACTCTTGAAAAACGACACCATTTCTGTCAGGAAGAGCTTCGCCTGAACCGCAGGCTCTGTCCCGATATCTATCATTCCGTCGTCCCCGTCGTCAAATCAGGGAACGGCTATTTCATGGAACGTGAAGGCGAAATCGTGGATTATGCCGTAAAAATGGTTCGCTTCGACCGGTCGATGGAGCTTGACCGCATGCTTTCGAAAAAGCTTCTTTCAAAGGAACACATCCTCGCGCTCTCACGAACCGTCGCCGACTTCCACTTATCGTTGCCTCCGGCTCAGGCAAAAAGTGAATTCGGCCATCCCGACCTTCTGATCCGCCCTGTTCTTGCCAATTTCACCCATACAGAAGCGATTACCTCCGACAAAGAGGAGATTGAACTGCTCGAATCATTGAAAACATGGACACTGAAAGAACATAAAAGGCTCTATTCAGGTTTTCTTCAGAGAAAAAAGGCCGGGTTCATCCGGCAGTGCCATGGAGATATGCATACCGGAAACATGGTTCTGTGGAAAAAAAAGATATATATCTTCGACTGCATCGAGTTCAACAATAACCTGAGCATGATCGATGTCATCAGCGACCTTGCTTTTCTGTTCATGGACCTCATCCATGGAGACAAACCGGAACTTGCCTGGCTGCTGCTGAACAGCTACCTCTCTGTGACAGGCGATTACAATGCCCTGCCGTTCCTCAGGTTCTACACGGTCTACCGTGCCATGGTAAGGGCTAAAGTGACCGCAATCAGATATGCCCAGATATCCGGGGAAAGTCCCCACCGTGAGATACTCGAAGAACACCGCTCCTATCTTCGTCTTGCACGGAAAACAACAGGCAGGAAGAACCCGATGATCCTTCTTACCCATGGTGTATCGGGCAGCGGAAAAACAGCCATTTCACAGGAGCTTGCTCCCGAAATGGGTTATCTTCATATCCGTTCAGATATTGAACGAAAAAGAATTGCCGGTCTGAAGTCTCTCGAACGAAGCTCGAAAACCGCAAAAATGATCCTGTATTCCGAAGCGGCCGGCACTGCTACCTATCAGAGGCTGCTCGACATCACCAGGCTCAGTATAAGCGAAGGAATCGGGATTATTGTGGATGCAACATTTCTCCAGGCAGAAAAACGTGCCCTGTTTCTGGAACTTGCAGAAAAGATGAAATGTCACTGCAGGATCCTTCATTTCCATGCACCTGAAGATGTATTGATGGAAAGGGTCGGAAAAAGATACAAGGATAGAAAAGATGCTTCTGAAGCTGACAAGGCGGTTCTGAAGTCACAGCTCGATCATCTGGAACCTCTTATTGAAGCTGAACTTGCCGTCACCATAGCAATCGACACGAAAAGTCCTGTCGATATTCCGTCGCTAGCCCGGAGTATGGACGATGAGGGATGAATGGCCTGATTACATATAGTTGACGTACAGGAAATGCAGGCCGTATCCGGCCAGAGCGCTCATTGCGGCAACGGCAATGCTCAGGCTGACAACTTCCAGTAAGCGGCTTTTGAAGAGGATATCCCTGCAGACTGAGATATAGTAGCTGAACAGGCCCATGACGCAAAAAGCGGAAACAAGGGAAATCCCGAGACAGAGGTAGATATTGGAGAAAAGCAGGTAGGGAAAAACAAGCAGAACCACAACAATGATATAAGCGATACCAGTCGAAAGAGCTGTCATGAACGGATTTTTCCCAGAGTAATCCGATTTTACTGCAAGGTACCTGGAAACTGTCATGGAAAGTGTCGCGGCAATTCCGGCCACAAGTGCGGTGACTGCGACAAGATTTGTTTTCTGCAGGGCAAAGGTAAGTCCGGCAAGGATTCCGGCGATTTCGATCAGGGCGTTATTGAAACCGAGAACAAGGTGTGCTGTGGATTTCAGAAGGTCTTCATCGATAAGGCTCGTCAGTGCCTGTTCATGTTCTTCCTCGTCACGGATAATCCCGTTGATCTCCTTGTATGAGCCCGGAATACGGCTGTAAAGGGCATGGACAGCCTTCTCCGACTTTTCCATCAGCTTGATCCCGAAGAAAACTCCGAAAAGGGAACTGACAAAGTTGTAAAACCATATCTTCAGACGATCGGGATTGACATCTTTCTGGGTATAACTTTTCCAGATCGTATAATGACGCATTTCATCATCGGCAATCTGTGAAATAATCCTCCGGTTCTTCACTCCCGAAATTCTGCCGACAAAATTCTTGTAAATGTAATGTTCGGTGATCTCGTTTCTCTGAAATACCGTGGCTTCCCTCGCCTCGAAATCCATTCCCTTTTTCACGGATGCGATAATTAAAAAGTTGCTGAAACCTCTTATCTGGAAAGCGTCGCCGCCTCGATCAGTTCGTTCATTCTCGATATGAAGGCAGTCGTTGAATCAAGGCTTCCTTCAAGCAGCAGCGCACCTTCATAAAGCTGCTTTATCGAAGTCCTGATCAATGGATTGTTTTCATTGGCCATAACCATACCGGCGAGATTCCGGATAATCGGATGTGATGTATTGACCTCAAGTATTTTTTTACCTGCGGGAAGCTCACTGTTCATCATTTTCATCATTTTTTCCATCTGGCTGTCGAGCCCATCCTTGCCGCTGACCAGTGTCACCGGGGAATTGACAAGACGGTGAGACTCGATGACATCCTCGACCTGATCGGCAAGTGTCTCACGGAAAATCTTCAGAACCGGATCAAGCAGATTCCCTGAAAGCGGTTCAGCTTTATCCTTTTTCTGTTTTGAAAAATCAATATCGGCTTTTTCGATTGATTTCAAAGGCTTTTTATCATACTCGAAGAGCGAGGGTATGACAAAGACATCGACAGGATCGGTGAGAAGAAGCACTTCAATGCCCATATCCTGGAAATATTCGAGGTTGGGATGTGCAAGAAGCTGAGCCCTGCTTGCCCCGGAGTGATAGTAAATCTCCTTCTGGTCTTCCACCATCCGCTCGGTATACTCCTTCAGCGTGACATACTCGTCCTCTCCGGTTTTCGTGCTTTCAAAGCGAAGCAGGCCGACAAGCTTGTCGCGGTTGGTAAAATCCGTATTGAGGCCGATCTTGATGATGGGACCGAAAGCCTTGTAGAAAGTCCTGAACTTTTCCGGCTGCTCCTTTGCAAGGGTTTCAAACCAGCCCAGAATCTTGCCGGTAAGGATCTGGCGGATTTTTGCCATGACCGGACTTGATTGAACGACCTCTCTCGAAACATTTAGCGACAGGTCTTCAGTATCGACGACGCCTGCTATAAAGCGCAGGTATTCCGGAAGCAGGTCACGGCATTCATGCTGGATCATCACCTTTTTCACATAAAGCTGCGGGCCGCGGTTTTCAAGTTCACCCTGCCTGTAAAGAAGCTCCATCGGTGCCTCTTTCGGAATGAACAGAAGGGCTTTGAATGTCACCATCCCTTCAACCGAAACCTGAAGGTAATCGAGCGGGTCCTGGTAATCGCCTGCTATGAACTTGTAAAACTCATGAACATCCTCGTCTTTCAGCTCATTCCGGGAACGCTGCCAGAGCGCTGTGACCGTATTGACCTGACGGTTATCGAGATAAATCGGAAAATCTACAAAGTTGGAATACTTTTTCACGATCTGCTCGACCCTGTATTCTTCGGCAAACTCCTTCGACTCCTCTTTCAGCTTGAAGGAAATCCTGGTTCCGCGGGAGGCCTTGTCAATTTTTTCGATGGTATAGGTACCTTCTCCTTTCGAACACCATCTGTATCCCTGTGAATCGGGAGCGGAACTCCTTGTTTCAACGGTAACCTCGTCGGTCACCATGAAAACCGAATAAAAACCAACGCCGAACTGCCCGATGAGATTTCCGTCGAGCTGCTTCTGCTGTTCTTTCAGGGCCTGCATGAAACCAAGCGTACCTGATTTTGCAACGGTTCCGAGATTGGCAATCAGTTCCTCTTCGGTCATGCCGATACCGCTGTCCTCGATAACCATCGTCAATTCTTTTGCATCGACGCTGATCCGGACAGCGAGCTCCGCTTCCCTGTCCTGAATGTCCTGTTCGGTCAGCAGGTTGAACCGCACTTTGCTCAGCGCATCGGAAGCATTGGATACAAGCTCTCTGAGAAATATTTCGGGATGGGTATAGAGTGAATGGACGATAAGATCCAGAAGCTGTTTCATTTCGGCCTTGTACTCAAACTCCTGGATATGCGTGGAGGAAGTATTACTGTTATTGCTCATAATGAACGAAAAATCTAAAGTTTCAAATAAATCAGATGTACAGACTCATCTGCACGAAATAGTTATCACCGGCAACAATCCGAAAAAGACAACTTTTCCGGTTTTTGAAGGCTAAATTTAAGTGAGACAATCAAATATATCAAGTCTTTCAGAATACGGTAATCGTTGAAACATGCATCGCTCGAAACTTTCCGTCCGGAAATATCAGGAACGGCGCAATTTCTTCCTTGCCGCAGCCTCACCTTCGTATACACGCTTCACGCCATCTCCGAGAGCTTTCTCGATATCGCGGGTGTTTGAAACAAGCCTTGCCATTCCGGAAAGCTCAACAGATGCAGCCTGGTCGGAACCCCACATGGCGCGATCAAGCGTTACATGCCTCTCGATGAATACCGCCCCGAGCGCCACTGCCGCCCATGTAGTCGCAAGCCCCACTTCATGGCCGGAATAGCCGACCGGAATTTCCGGATACAGATTTTTATAAGTTGCAATCATTCGAAGATTGAGCTCCTCGATCGGGCAAGGATATGTTGAGTTTGTATGGGCGAGCAGAAGATTTGAACGTCCAAGCTCCTCAATCGCTCTTTCCACCTCTTCCAATGTTGACATGCCGGTCGAAATGATAAGCGGCCTTCCTGTAGATGCTGTTTTCTTCAAAAGGCCTGTATCGGTAAGTGATGCAGAAGCTCCCTTGTAGCATGGAGGATCGAACTGTTCCATAAAGTCGACAGATTCCTCATCCCAGCAAGATGCAAACCATGCAACGCCATGCTGTCTGCAGTAGCGGTCGATTTCCTGATAATCCTCTTTTCCGAATTCGACCTTGTACCGGTAATCGATATACTTCATCCTTCCCCAGGGAGTATCCCTCTCGATATCACGCTGATCTTTCGGAACACAAAGATCGGGAGTCCTTTTCTGGAACTTTACCGCATCGCATCCGGCTTGAGCCGCCCCTTCGATGAGTTTTTTTGCTACCTCGAGCGAACCGTTATGATTGATGCCGATCTCGGCAATGATATAAACGGGATGTCCATCTCCAACTTTACGATTACCTATTGTGACTTCTGCCATTGAATAAATGTAATACACCGCACCATGCAGACAGTCACTGTCATGCACAGTCAGGATGTGGTTAAAAAAAATCTTTAGAAATGTAACAGCAAGGCATTACAGCCATCAGGGTTAACCTGCCCGACAGAGCAGAGCTCTCGATCTGAAAAGGATACATAAACAGAAGCTCCTGACAGTCAATGCTCTCGTAATGCTATAAGCCATTCAGCAAAATCCCTGAATGCTCCATATCCTCCATCCGCTTTGCATCGATAATGCACACTGGGTTCCACAAAAACGGTCGCATCACCCGGACAGGCTGTCAATCCCTCCTGTGCAACGGCATTCATGATATCGAGATCGTTCACATCATCTCCGATATAGGCCAGTTCATGCTTCTGCAGGCCAGTATCGGCAAGAACAGATGCAAGCATGGAATATTTATCCTTCACTCCGAGGTACAGCCACTGCATGCAAAGTTTTTCAGCACGCTTTTTGATACTCGGAGACATTTCCCCCGTCATAATCGCGGTTTCCACACCGATATTCCTCAGTCGTTCGACACCCATGCCGTCCCTGATTGAATAGCGCTTCATTTCCTCTCCGCGTTCCGAATAATAGACACCGTTGTCGGTGAAAACTCCGTCGTTGTCCGAAAGAACAAGTTTTATTCTTCCCGCTCTCTCTTTCAATTCCCCGATCGTTAACGTTAGCATATGTTAGCCTCCTGCATAATACTGGAGAGCGGCCGCTCTCCGGAAAAACTGTTGTCAACCCGGCCAATATATGCCTTTTTAGGCATTTCACCGGCGAAAGAAGAAAGATTTTCTCCTGTAATCTTGCAAAAAAGGCTTCAACAGGTTATCCACATTGTATCAACAATCCGCACGTCTTCACAAAGTTTCCGGGCGATGTATAATACACAAACGCAGAACAGGTGATAAATGCGCCTATTTATCTTTAATAAAAGCACTTAAAAAGCAATACAATCAAAACAGGATTTAATAAGACGTATTTTTCCGTATATCTGACAAGTTGATTGTTCAAAACAACTTAACCTGTCAACACCTGGCCTGTGATATTAGGTGGATAAAAAAACAAAATAACACATCGATCACACGTCTTTATATAAACAAGCATACATAACATATACACCAAGCCTTGAACTATCAGATCCTGCAGGGTATATGACAGGTTTCATACCATAAGCGATGGATCAACCCACCGGTCAAACTCTTCAGCGGTAAGATACCCGGAAAGAATTGCAGCATCCCTCAGCGTTATGGCACTTTCAACAGCGGTTCTTACAATTTCGGCAGCCTTGTAATAGCCGATATGGGGATTCAGGGCTGTTGCCAGCATCAGCGAACGCTCCAGGTGCATTCGGATTCTTTCATGGTTCGGCTCGATTCCCCTGATGCAATTTTCCGCGAATGAAAAACAGGCATCGCCAATCAGTTCAGCTGATTGAAGGACATTGGCAATCATCACCGGACCGAACACATTGAGTTCGAGATGTCCCTGCATACCGGCAACGGAAAGAACGGTATCGTTTCCCATAACCTGGGCGCACACCATGGTGACCGCCTCCGCCTGGGTAGGGTTCACTTTTCCCGGCATGATCGAGGACCCCGGTTCGTTTGAAGGGATGACGATCTCTCCGATCGCACAGCGGGGACCTGAAGCAAGCAGCCTGATATCGTTCGCTATTTTCATGAGGCTTACCGCTGCCAGCTTGAGTGTACCATGAACTTCGACAAGCGCATCATGCGCTGCGAGCGATTCAAATTTGTTCGGAGCAGAAACGAAAGGAAGTTTTGTCATGGAAGCAATGGCCGCCACGGCTTTCCCGGCATAACCTTCAGGCGCATTGAGGCCGGTGCCTACGGCTGTTCCGCCCAGGGCAAGTTCAGCAAGATGATGCAGCGAATGCGAAATTGCAGCCAGAGCATGGTCAAGCTGTGAAACATAACCTGAGAATTCCTGGCCGAGCGTGACAGGTGTCGCATCCATCATATGGGTACGGCCTGTCTTGACAACTGCCTTCATGGATTCCGACTGCCGGGCAAGCTCGTTTCGAAGGCGTTTCAGCCCGGGAATGGTTTTACCGTGAATCAGGCGGTATGCCGCAATGTTCATTGCCGTAGGAAACGTATCGTTCGATGACTGGGAACGGTTGACATCATCATTCGGATTCAGGAGACGCTCGCCATCGCCAGGTTTTCTGCCGCTCAGGACATGGGCCCGGTTGGCAATTACCTCGTTCACGTTCATGTTTGTCTGTGTTCCCGATCCTGTCTGCCAGATCACCAGAGGAAAATGATCATCAAGTTCTCCGGCAATGATTTCATCACAGACCATGGCAATGGCGTTCATTTTTTCGACATCGAGAACGCCGAGTTCACAGTTCGCAATAGCAGCGCCTTTTTTCAGGAAACCGAATGCTTCTATGATCAGTTTCGGCATGGAAGCCGGCGGGCCTATCCTGAAATGCTCAAGAGATCTCTGTGTCTGGGCTCCCCAGTAACGGTCGGCATGAACACGAACCTCTCCAAGAGTATCCTTTTCTATCCGGTAGTTCATCGCAGATGAAAGTAATGGCGCTTTTGAAAGAATGGCTCATCTTCAAATATCACATTCTTAAAAATACAACTAAAACAGCCAAAAACAGAAATGGCGGCCAACCCGTGACCGCCATTCTTCAATCAATAAACGACCCTGCTTGTAAAAAAACAGGATGAGATGCTTTACATATAGACCTTTCTGTAGTTGTCTATGGCATGCCTGACGCTCTCTCGTGCTGTTTCGGCATTCTGGAACTCTTCGACAAGTACCGTTTTTTCTTCGAGGGCTTTGTACTCCTCAAAGAAATGCTGCAGTTCCGAGTTGAAATACGGGGGCAGCTGGTCGATATTGTGGACATTGCTCAAGCTGATATCATCTTCGGCAACGGCGATGATCTTGTCGTCTCCTTCGCCGTGATCGACCATGCGCATAACTCCGATAACCCTTGCCCGGACCATGCAGAGCGGAACGATATCGCACTGTGATATAACAACGATATCCAGAGGATCATGGTCGTCACCGAGAGTTTTTGGAATGAAGCCGTAGTTGGCCGGGTAAAAAATAGAGGAAAAGAGTACACGGTCAAGTTTCAGCATGCCCGTTTTTTTATCGAGCTCATACTTGGTTTTGCTGCCCTTTGAAATCTCGATGATCGCATTGACAATATTCGGCTGACCTTCTCCTATCTCGACATCGTGCCAGGGATTGAAATTCATGGTTTATCGTGCTTGTATTTGATTGAAAAAGCTGCACAAGTATAGTAAATTTTTTTTACCGTACAAGAGAAACAACCCAATTATACGATATAAAAAGCGCTGAAAAATGAAAAATCGGGTTACATCTCCTCTCAGGATTCCCGTCATTTCATTCAGCTCTTCGCAATATGCTTTTTTTCGCAAGCTTCTTTGTATCTTAGCCGGCATCAAAAGCGGCCTGTTCCCGATTCGACGCATCAGGAACCTTATAGTTTTAGAAGCCTGACAGATGAAATGGAGAAATAAACCCGGAGCCCTTGAATACCTATGGACCTGATAAAGGAAACCGCAAAAAGAAAAACGTTTGCCATCATCAGCCATCCTGATGCCGGAAAAACCACACTGACAGAAAAATTCCTCCTGTTCGGCGGAGCTATCCAGACAGCCGGAGCCGTGAAAAACAACAAAATCCGGAAAACCGCCACAAGCGACTTCATGGAAATTGAAAAACAGAGGGGAATCTCTGTCGCCACATCGGTAATGGGGTTCGACTATGCCGGAAAAAGAGTCAACATTCTCGATACACCGGGCCACAAGGATTTTGCCGAAGATACCTACAGGACATTGACCGCAGTGGACAGCGTCATCCTGGTGATCGACTGCGTCAAGGGAGTCGAGGAACAGACAGAAAGGCTCATGGAGGTTTGCCGCATGCGCCACACTCCGGTCATCATCTTTATCAACAAAATGGACCGGGAGGGAAGGAATCCGTTCGAACTGCTCGACGAACTCGAAAGCAAGCTCGAGATTCACGTCAGACCGCTGACATGGCCGATCAGCCAGGGACAAACCTTCAAGGGGGTCTACAATCTCTATGAAAAAGGGCTCAACCTGTTCGAAGCAAATACCACAAGGATCAGCCAGACACTGATCAGAATTGATGACCCGAACGATCCCGAACTTGAAAAGTGGATCCCTGAAAGTTTCTGCAGCAAACTTCGCGAAGACATCGACCTGATCGAAGGGGTCTATGAGCCGTTCAATGAAGAGCTATACCGTGACGGCCTGCTTGCCCCTGTGTTCTTCGGAAGCGCCATCAACAACTTCGGCGTCAAGGAACTGCTCGAAACATTCCTGCAGATCGCTCCAAGCCCGGGAATGCGCGATGCTTCGGAAAGAATTGTTATTGCATCCGAAGAAACCATGACCGGTTTCGTTTTTAAAATCCATGCGAATCTTGATCCGAATCATCGTGACAGAACAGCATTTTTCAGAATCTGCTCTGGAGCGTTCGAACGCAACAAATTCTACTACCACACCAGGCTCGGAAAAAAAATAAGGTTTTCCAGCCCGACGCAGTTCATGGCAAATGAAAAAAGCGTGATCGATAAAGCATGGCCCGGCGATGTCATCGGTCTCTACGACAACGGTTCACTGAAAATCGGCGATACCCTTACTGAAGGAGAGGATCTGCATTTCCGCGGCATGCCGAGTTTTTCTCCTGAAATATTCAAACTGCTCGAAAACCGTGACCCGATGAAAACAAAACAGCTCGATAAAGGCATCCGTCAGCTCACCGAGGAAGGGGTTGCTCAGCTCTTCATTCAGCACGGCACCCGGAAAATAGTCGGTACCGTCGGTGAACTGCAGTTCGACGTCATCAAATTCCGGCTCGAACATGAATACGGGGCCCAATGTGAATTCACTCCGCTACGTTATCACAAGGCGTTCTGGCTGACTTCGGACAACCGTGAAATGCTCGACGAGTTCCTGAGGCGCAAATGGACTTCGGTCGGTATTGACAAGGAGGAACATCCTGTATACTTTGCCGAAAGCGAATGGATGCTGAAAGTCGCCAGGGAAGACTATCCGGACATCGAATTCCATACCACTTCGGAATTCAAAACCGAAGGTCAACAGAAAAAAGCACTCTAACGGCCAGCCAATCCGCAAAAGTCCATTTCAACCAGGGAAAACCGTATTTACCGGAGCTGGTTTCTTTTGTACATTGGCAATGGACTGTCAGTTATCTTCCCGCAATAAAACATTATCACGTTGCATACATCGCACCTGAACCTTATCCTGCAGACTCTGGAAAGTCTTGAGGATTTTCCAGACGCACCCCCCTACCGTGTACCGCGCATCTGGACAGAGAATGAAACCGGAGTTATCGTGGTCGAGCCGAAGAAATATTACACTTCGATCATCAGGAAGATCATCGACAGTGAAAGCTCGAATCATGATTTGCCGGAAAAAACCGGCTGGAAGGAAAAAGCCGTCGTGTACAACATGTTTGTAAGGCTTACCTGCGCCTTCGATCATGACGGAAACGGAAAAACAGGCACAGAACCGCTTGAAAACGGTTTCAGGGAAACCGGCACACTTCTGAAAGCCATAACCCTGCTTCCCTATATAAAAAATCTTGGGGCAAACACCGTTTATCTCCTTCCTCTGACCGAAATCGGGAGCCACTGCAGAAAAGGATCTCTCGGGTCCCCATATGCCGTGAAAAACCCGATGAAACTCGATCCGATGCTTGGAGAACCGGTGCTCGGCCTCTCTGCTGAAACACTCTTCAAGGGTTTCGTCGAAGCGGTGCACCTGCTCGGCATGCACGTCATCCTCGAGTTCGTCTTCAGGACGGCATCGATCGACAGCAGCTGGATCAAGGATCATCCGGAATGGTTCTACTGGCTCCATGACGATGAAACCATCCGGAATTACGGCCCTCCTCATTTCGATCAGGAAACACTCGGAAGGATATATGAACTTGTCGACCGCCATGAAATGCAGTACCTGCCTGCACCTTCCGAAGAATACAGAAAGCAGTTCGCAGCACAGCCGGTCAAAGTCAGTGAACAGAACGGTGAACCTCAAGGCATTGCACTTGACGGCACACCATGCAGGATCGCAAGCGCTTTTTCAGACTGGCCTCCAGACGACCGCCAGCCAGCCTGGACCGACGTGACCTATCTGAAAATGCACACTCCCGAGCATTTCAATTATATCGCTTACAACACCATCAGGATGTATGATGCAGCGCTCGATGATCCACTTACCTTCAACCGGGAGCTTTGGAATGAAATTTCCGGCATCATACCATTTTTCCAGCAGGAATACCATATTGACGGAGCGATGATCGACATGGGACATGCCCTTCCATCACTCCTTAAAAATACCATTGTCCGTAAAGCGCGGGAGAAATATCCCGATTTTGCTTTCTGGGACGAAAATTTCGATCCGACACCCTCTATCCGTGATGAAGGGTTCGACGCTGTTTTCGGTTCACTGCCCTTTGTAGTGAACGATATCATCTATATCCGGGGCCTGCTGAATTTCCTCAATAAAACCGGGGTTGCCCTGCCTTTTTTCGGTACGGGAGAAAACCACAATACACCGCGCCTCTGTTTCCGCTATCCGCGCGATGAAGCTGGCCGGAACTTCGTGACGTTCATTTTCACTCTCGGCGCAATCCTTCCTTCGATACCATTCCTTCATTCCGGAATGGAGCTTTGCGAATGGCACCCGGTAAATCTCGGACTGAATTTCACGGAAGAAGATCGGAAAAACTACCCGTCCGAAAAACTTCCCCTCTTCAGTGCTTTCAGTTACGACTGGGAAAAGAGTAACGGGCTCATGCCGCTCAACAGTTACATCAGAAGGGTCCTTGAAATCAGGGATAACTATTTCAATCTTGTCAGCTGCGGAGAAAAAGGATCGATAAGCATACCTTTTGTCAGCGAACCAGAGCTTTTCGCCGTCATGCGTACCCTACAGGGAGAGTCCCTTCTGTTCATCGGTAACAGTAATCTGCATGAAGAGAAAAAAGGATTCCTCGAGTTCAGCATGAAAGAGGGAACAATGGTCGAACTGATAGAAAATCGATCCTGCCCGGTCGAGGAACACCGCCTTGAAATATCATGCAGACCGGGCCAGTGCATGTTGTTCTATCTTTCCCCGGTTCAGTGATTAAAATAAATCCTGACGAAAAAATCACCAGGATTTAATGAATTTTTTTGGAAGAGATTGACGTTACCATTCTGATGGCTGTTGTTTTTAAAAAACCGGAAAAGGTGAACTGGTATGCTATCGGCTCCTCTTCCGGTTTTTGTTTTTGAGGTAAAAGCAGGAAAGGAAGAAAAATAACGTCTTAAAGAATGAAGTGATCGAGCATGTTTTAACAGGTTTTATTTCTTCAACAACAATTCTCTTTCAATAATAATGCTTGTCTCATGAAAAAGAACATCTGGTTAGTGGCAGGCATCGCAGGTTTGATGATCAGCAATCAACCTTCCGATGCTAAAGCTGAAGTTAGCGTTCATCTTGATATTGGAAGTGGAGGGCCTCGATTTATGATAAGAGACCGGCCGGACTTTATGTATCTGTCCGACCTTGGGTTTTATGTGTCTTACGGTGGTCCGTATGATATGATTTTCCTTGATGACTACTATTACATCTACTCGAACGGGCTTTGGTATTATTCCTGGTATTTCGATGGGCCGTGGTATCCCATTGAATATGATTACCTTCCTGACATCATAAGAGCTCACCGCTGGTTTGAAATAAGAAGATACCGCGATTACGAATATCGCAGGCACGATCGCAGATACTGGCATAATCTGTTTGAGCGTGACCGGATCTATTATCGCAATCAGCCTCGCTGGCATGACAGACCTGGCGGACCGCCACCATCCCCGCCTCCATTACCGCATCGTGGACCGGGTGGACCTTTCGGACCTGGCGGCCCTGGTGGACCGGGTAGTCATGGTGGCCCCGGCGGACCGGGCAGTCACGGTGGACCGGGTGGACCTTTCGGACCTGGCGGCCCTGGTGGTCCGGGTGGACCGGGTGGACCTGGCAGTCACGGTGGACCGGGTGGACCTTTCGGACCCGGCGGCCCTGGTGGTCCGGGTAGTCATGGTGGTCCAGGTGGACCGGGAGGCCCTGGTGGACCTTTAGGACCCGTTGGTCCGGGTGGGCCGGGTGGTCATGGTGGTCCAGGTGGACCGGGCG
>SZXW01000009.1:0-40000 GCA_005862285.1 Chlorobium sp.
ACCTTTAGGACCTGTTGGTCCGGGTGGGCCGGGCAGTCATGGTGGTCCAGGTGGACCGGGCGGCCCTGGCGGACCTTTAGGACCCGTTGGCCCTGGTGGGCCGGGCAGTCATGGTGGTCCAGGTGGACCGGGCGGCCCTGGCGGATCTTTAGGACCTGTTGGTCCGGGTGGTCCCGGAGGCTTTGGTGGTCCGGGCAGTCATGGTGGACCGGGTGGTCCCGGCGGCTTTGGTGGCCAAGGTGGACCAACATTGAAGAAAGGTCCCGGTGGACCGGGTAGCCCACCTCCTCCTCCGCCACCTTCAGGAGGTCAGAGTGGACAGGGCAATAAAAAAGGTGGTCAATCCGATGACGGTCCTCCGCCCTCGGGAGGTCCAGGTGGGTTTGGTGGACCTGGTGGGGGTTGGCATAAATAATGTCAATGAACATTCATTGATAATCCTCTGACTGAAGGAAAAAAGGATACTGGAAATTATTCCTGTATCCTTTTTTCCGTTTATATGATATCCGCATCTCCCTTATTCTTCGTAACCTGCAAAAGATAAATCCCGGCGGGAGATTGAAAAACGAACGTTTTTCATATCTTCAATTTTCCATCAACCTAACCCATCTTTCCACCATGTCTATTCTCATTGTCGGCTCCCTTGCATTTGACGATATAGAAACTCCTTTCGGACGTTCAGACAACACCCTCGGTGGATCATCCACCTATATTGCCCTGTCGGCAAGTTACTTCACGGACGATATCAAGATGGTCGGCGTCGTCGGTTCCGATTTTGAGCAAAGACATTTCAATCTCCTGCATTCAAGAAATATCGATACAAAGGGAATACAGAAAGTCGAGAATGGTAAAACCTTCCGCTGGGCTGGCCGCTATCACTATGATATGAACACCCGTGACACACTCGATACACAATTGAACGTTTTTGCGGATTTCGATCCCGATATTCCCCATCAGTACCGGGATGCCGAATTTGTATGTCTCGGCAACATAGATCCCGAGCTGCAGCTCAAGGTGCTCGACCAGATGAACAAACCGAAACTCGTAATCTGCGACACCATGAATTTCTGGATTGAAGGCAAACCCGAAGAACTGAGAAAAACACTGGAACGAGTAGATATCTTCATCATCAATGACAGTGAAGCACGAATTCTCAGCGGTAATCCGAACCTCGTGAAATCTGCAAGGATTATCCGCGCCATGGGTCCGAAAACCCTGATTATCAAAAAGGGCGAACACGGAGCGCTCCTTTTCACTGACAACGGTATTTTTGTGGCTCCGGCATTCCCGCTGGAATCAATTTTTGATCCTACCGGCGCTGGCGACACCTTTGCCGGAGGGTTCATCGGCCACCTGTCACGATGTGAAACCATCAATGATATCGAATTGCGCAGGGCCGTACTTTACGGAAGCGCCATGGCGAGCTTCTGTGTCGAGAAATTCGGCACCGAAAAACTCGCATCGCTTGACCTGCTTGAAATCGATGACCGGTACGAAAGTTTCCGTGACCTCTCAAGAATCGAAGAATAAAAAACTGAAGGCAACGTTCATAATCGGTTTTCCGGTTGCAGCAGAAAAACGTCTGCCTTCCGGAAAACCGTGTTACTTTTCCCGGCCTGTTTATCAATACAATGGAACTGCAATAGGAAATATCGATGCGGTTTCATCGATGGACAACAAATCACGCACATAGACAAACGAGAACCGGAATAATTCATTTCAGTGTAAATCAGATATGGAGCATCTCAACCTTCTCGATTACAGTTTCATCGTTGGCTACCTTGTGCTGACGCTTGTCATCGGCTTGTGGTTTTCAAGCCGTGCCTCTGAAAATACCGGAGAATTCTTTCTTTCCGGCCGCCAGCTCCCTTGGTGGATCGCCGGAACCGGAATGGTGGCAACTACATTTGCCGCCGACACTCCGCTTGCTGTTGCCGGATTCGTCGCTAAAAACGGTATCGCCGGAAACTGGGTCTGGTGGACTTTCGTATCCGGCGGCATGCTTACGGTATTCTTTTTTGCCAGACTATGGAGACGGGCTGAAATCTTGACAGACCTCGAATTTATAGAGCTGCGTTACAGCGGCAGGGCTGCACGTTTTCTCCGGGGCTTCAAGGCGGTGTATTTCGGTCTTTTCATCAATGCAGTGATCATCGGCTGGGTAAACCTCGCCATGTTCAAGATCATCAGGATCATGGTCCCCGAACTGAATCCGCAGCTTACCATAGTGGCACTTGTCTTTCTGACTACTTTCTATTCAGGTCTTTCAGGTCTGTGGGGTGTTTCCATCACCGATGCTGTACAGTTCGTCATCGCTATGGTTGGCTGCATAATTCTTGCCGTTCTCGCAATCCATTCCCCTGCAGTCGTATCTGCAGGCGGCCTGACCAAAGCACTGCCAAACTGGCTTTTCGACTTTTTCCCAACGTTCACTTCTTCAGCATCCGGACAAAGCGTCAACGGAACTGTTGCACTCCCCTTCATGTCTTTTGCCGCCATGGCTTTTGTTCAGTGGTGGGCATCGTGGTACCCTGGAGCCGAACCGGGAGGAGGCGGCTATATCGCCCAGCGCATGATGAGCGCGAAAGACGAAAAACATTCACTGCTCGCAACACTCTGGTTCACGATCGCACATTACTGCCTCAGACCATGGCCATGGATCATCGTCGGGCTTGCAAGCCTCGTCATGTTCCCGAACCTGCCCATGAACCAGAAGGAAGACGGGTTTGTGCTGGTGATGCAGGCCACCCTTCCGCCGGGACTCAAGGGACTGCTTATAGCGGCTTTTCTTGCCGCGTACATGTCAACACTGTCAACGCATCTGAACTGGGGCACCAGTTACCTTATCAACGATTTCTACAAACGGTTCCTGAAAACGGAAGAGGATGAAAAACATTATGTGACGGTTTCAAAAATCACAACATTTCTTACCGCTGTATTTGCGCTTTACATTACTTTCTTTGTGCTTGATACCATAACCGGGGCATGGGAGTTTATTATCCAGTGCGGTGCGGGCACAGGGTTTGTGCTAATTCTGCGCTGGTTCTGGTGGAGGCTGAATGCCTGGTCGGAAATCACCTCCATGGTTGCCCCCTTTATCGTCTATACATTTCTTCAGCTCTTTACATCCATCACGTTTCCCATTTCGATTTTCGTTATTGTAGCATTTACTATTGCCGCGACGCTTATCGTCACCTTTCTTACCGCCCCTACCGAAACCGCTCAGCTCGAGACATTTTACCGGACAACGAGAGTCGGCGGAAGGTTCTGGAAAAAAATATCAGACAACCTTCCGGACGTCAAGTCCGATACCGGGTTCGGCATGCTCTTTCTTGATTGGGCGCTTGGCATTGTCATGATCTACACGATGCTGTTCGGCATAGGTAAAGTGATTTTCGGCGATTACCTGCAGGCATCCCTCTATCTTGGAAGCGGGTTGATTGCCGGAGCACTTGTTTTTGCCGATCTCAACCGCCGGGGCTGGAACAATCTGAACTGATCGATGTACATGAGTTACCCCGGTCTTATCCTCGCCTCCCAATCTCCGAGACGGCAGGCGATTCTCTCACTGAAACTGCTTCCGTTCGAAACCGTTTCGATAGATACACCGGAACGGTTCGATGAAACACTTTCCATCGAAGAAAACGTCAAACGCATCGCTCTGGAAAAAGCTGAAGCCGCCGCTGCGGCTTTGCCGGCAGAGAAACGGAAAAAGATCATTCTCACTGCAGATACGATTGTTGTAAAAAACGGAAAGATCCTCGGTAAACCGGCAGGATACAACGAAGCTTTCGAAATGCTGCAGAACCTTCAGGACAGCTCTCATCTGGTCTATACCGGATTTGCGCTTCTTTGCGGACAGACAATACATCTGGAATGTGTTTCCACCACCGTGGAGTTCGAACCTATGACCGGTGAAGAAATAAAGCGTTATCTCGATACCGTCAAACCCTTCGACAAAGCAGGTGCCTATGGGATTCAGGACCCGTTGATGGCCTGTCATATCAGACGTATATCAGGCTGCTACTATAACGTTGTCGGCCTGCCTCTCGCGAGGGTCTGCAAGGCTCTGAAACCTTTTTTATCCTGATACATTACCCTGGCAGGCATGTCGTCCAGTTCACCACATCCCGCGGTTCTTGTCATTCTCGGCCCTACCGCTTCCGGCAAATCCGGGCTTGCGCTCGCTGTTGCAAGAAAAACCGGTGGAGAGATCATTTCCGCAGATTCAAGGCAGATATACAGGGAACTTGACATAGGCGCAGCGAAACCTTCTCCTGACGCCCTGCTTGAAATCAGGCACCATTTCATCGATGAAAAAAATATCGGAGAACCGTTTACGGCCGGATATTTCGCGATCGAAGCCCTGAAAAGGATAGAGGATATACGCCGAAGAGGAAAAAAGGCCATCATAGCTGGCGGATCAACACTTTACCTTCAGGGATTGCTCACGGGCTTCTCCGATCTCCCTGAGGCTGACCCGGCAATCAGGAAAAAACTGCTCGAAGAACTCGACCGTTTCGGAAGAGACAATCTGTATGAACGATTACTTGAAAGAGATCCGGAACAGGCGGCAACTCTCGACCCGACGAAAACCCACCGTCTGATCAGAAGCCTTGAAATAATTGAAATAACCGGAAAAAGCGTAACAGAACTGCGGACAAAAGACAAAAGGCAGGGCTCAGGGCTATGTTTCTGCACTCTCGGCCTTTCCATGCCCAGGGAAATATTATATGAACGGATCAATCACCGCACGGAAAAAATGCTTGATGCGGGCCTGCTGTATGAGGCTGAAAAACTCTACAAAAAATATCAATTGCTGCTCGAGTCAGGAAGAATTCAGGCCCTGCAATCAGTTGGATATCAGGAACTGTTTCAATACCTTGAGGGAAAAATCGATTTGACGACCGCTGTAAGCCTGATAAAACAGCACACCCGCAACTATGCAAAACGCCAGTTGACCTTTTTCAACAACAGCATGGATGTCAGATGGGAAACCGCTCCCGAAAATGATAACGGGATTGAAAAACTTGCAGATAGACTCGCCGGAATGATATAGCCGGATTGGAAATCTTCAAAAAATATTATTTACAGGCTTTGTTTTTACCTTCGGTATTAATAACCTTGATGTAAACAGCCCGTTGAAAGGATCTCATAAAATTTAAAACTTACACCGCTACCGCACCTCATAGTTTTTGTCAGTAATGTTTTACAGGTTTTAATGAAAGGATTTTCCATGAAGAGCTCAATCAATACCCGCAAAGAGTTAACCATTCTGAAAATCGAGGAAGAAGTTTTCGACTTTCGTCACGGCGATACATTCAGGAAGTCAATTGAAAATCTGATCAGGGAAAACAATAAAAACCTCATTATTGATTTCTCACAGGTAAAAGCAATCGACTCGAACGGTATAAGCTCCATGCTTATGACCCACCAGCTTGCCAATCAGTCCCATGGATTAGCCATTTTTGTTTCTCTCTGCCAGCAGATCAAAGATCTTCTGAAACTTACCAACCTGGACAAACAACTCTACATCTTTGCTTCGATCAATGAAGTGATGACGCTGATCGAACCAGCGATGAAAAGTAAACGCGGTGCAAGGGGTAAAGCGCAGGTCCAGCAATACGAGGTGATTGATGAAATATGCGACGACATCGACCTTATTTCCGTACCGGACTTGCCTGATGAAAATCTCGATGAAGTGATTGTTGATTCTGAAGAGCCCGACGAACTTCCTGAAGAACCAAAATCCTCCGATACTATAACGGAAAAAGAAACCGCCACAAAAAAAAGAGGGCGTCCGAAAAAGTCGGAAGAAACCGGTAAATAACAACATACCCCCTCCAGTGAAAAAGAACTGAATATTTATTATATCATCTGCGGTTCTTTAGTCTTTAACTATAATGATATTGTTGCCCCCTGGCTGAAAACCAGACAGGAATAGTGCTGTGGGTAGTTTTTATTCAGGCACAGGGCGAAGCAACTGCTTGCAGATGCAGGAACTGCAATAAACGGTTCCCATCCCTGGGATATAGCGGTTCTTGATGACCGTTTTTACCAAAAGATTCTTACCGAAGCACATCCTGTTGCTGGAAAATTATATATGGACGAGTGGCGGGTCTTCCCCGTTCTTGATGATTTTTTTATCGCATCCTGAGAAAGTGCGTTGAAAAAAAAGCCTCCGGTCCCTTGCACATGAATACAATGAACGGTTTTTACGCATGTGGCGTTACTATTTTTTCAGTGCCGCAGGATTATTCAGGGCAAGACATGTTCAGCTCTGCAATCTCCTGTATTCGCAAAACGGAATAGAAGGCACATTCTCGCTCCCGAGGTAACAGCCTGTTTTTATCAAATTCAATTGATCTGGAAATGTTAGACAACCTTTTCAGAAAACAGATGGAACGGTTCCTGTCAAGTGCGGATATCATTGTCGGAGGAACCAGGCCGTGGGACATACAGGTGCACGATCCTGCGACTTACCGGAGAACGATCACCGAGGGAAACCTCGGGCTTGGAGAAGCCTATATGGACGGTTACTGGGACAGTGAAGATATCGAAGGGTTCTTTTTCAGGCTGCTCTGCAAAGAAATAGACAAAAAGCTTGTCACCCCCACTGACAGGTTCGGCAAATGGATCGGCAGCGTTCTGAACCTGCAGTGTCCATCAAGAGCTTTTACCGTTGGCAAAACCCATTACGATATAGGCAACGACCTTTATGAGGCAATGCTGGACCGGCGCATGATCTACAGCTGCGCATACTGGAAAAGAGCTGCCAGCCTGGATGAAGCCCAGGAACATAAACTGCGCCTTGTCTTCGATAAAATGATGCTCAAACCCGGTATGACCCTGCTTGACATCGGTTGCGGCTGGGGCGGGGCCGCACGGTATGCCGCAGAGCAGTATGGCGTGTCGGTCCTGGGGATTACGGTGTCAGAGGAACAGGCCCGATTTGCGAGAGATTATTGCGCCGGGCTGGCGGTCCGGATTGAACTTGCCGATTACCGCGAACTGAAGGAATCTTTCGACAGGATCTATTCAATCGGAATGTTCGAGCATGTCGGATACAAGAATTACCGCTCATATTTTGAAATTATCAACCGATACCTGAAACCTGACGGGATTTCGCTGCTGCACACGATCGGGTGCAAGGAACCGTGTACCAACGGTGACCAGTGGACCTGCAAATATATTTTCCCGAACTCCATGCTGCCCTCCGCGAGCCAGATCACGAGCAGTTACGAAGGCCTGCTGACACTCGAGGACTGGCATGTTTTCACCTATGACTACTACCTGACGCTGATGGCGTGGTATGATAACTTCGAAAAACACTGGAATACCCTTCAATTCCGCTATAATGAAAGGTTTCACCGGATGTGGAGATATTACCTGCTCAGTTTTGCGGGAGCTTTTCATGCCCGCTCGATTGAGTTGTGGCAGGTACTGTTCTCGAAAAACGGCATCCTCGATAAAACAGATATCCCCCGCTGATCGCACTTAGCGGTATAGCAGATCCGGACAGCTTTTCCTCCGGAAATCTTCAACCTGCACGGAACTTTCCGCCACAATGCGTTCTATCTTTTCCTGACGCATGATCATTTCCCGGTAACGCGGCGTACCGGCAAGCTTGTCAAAAAAATCCGCATTTTTGTCAAGCCCGTTCAACCCCGGATAGAGGGCCTGCAGCGAGAGCATAATGGCCGCCGATGTCCGGAAAGGACGGAATGTCTTTCTGTCCGTGAGGGTCATCTTCAAACCGTTGCACATCTGCCCCTTGAATTTACCCGAGGACGGACGGAAAGAAACCGTATCGACAGCCACTCCCGATAGTCTGTAACTATTCATTTTAGAGGCAAGTTCACGGCTGTTGACAAACGGCGCACCGAACTGCATGAACGGCGTATCGGTTCCCCGCCCTTCACTGACCGAAGTGCCCTCGAGAAAGACGGTTGCCGGATAGAGTATCGCGGTATCGACGTTTCTGATATTCGGTGAAGGAGAAACAAAACGGAAACCGGGATATTCGTCAGCAAAGCGGTCCCGATGGTAACCCTGCATCTGGATAACACGCAGATCAAGCCTTTTGTAAAGCTGTTTCTTCAGCAGCATGGCAATTTCCCCGACGGTCATCGAATGCACGAACGGTATATCGACAGCGCCTACAAACGAATTGTAACCGGGTGCAGGCATGAAACCTTCGGCACTCATTGGACTGACCGGGTTCGGACGGTCGAGCACCATGAAAGGCGTACCCGATTCCTCGCAGGCCTCCATGGCATATTTCATGGTGGAGATATAGGTATAACACCGCGTTCCGATATCCTGAAGATCGAAGACAAGGATATCGATCGATGCGAGCAGTTTGCTGTCAGGTTTTTTCGTCGCGCCATAAAGCGAGTAGACCGGAAGCGATCCTCCGATATCTGCATTGGAAACATGACGGCCTGCCTCGATCTCGGCGGAAAAGCCATGCTCCGGTGCCATGAGATACTGCAGCTTTATGCCGTTTCGCAGCATGACGGCATAATCCGCTTCACCATTGCGGTCGATCCCTGCCCTGTTGGTTATCAGACCGACCTTCAGTCCCGAAAGTTCCTTGAATCCCGACAATTCGAGCCTGTCGATACCGCAGAGAAGCGGTTCGGCCTGGGCCCGAAAAGAACAAGAAAAGGAGAACAGGGCAAAAAAGAAAAAAAGCCATGAAATGCGGGCTTTGCAGGAAGAACGGAACAAGAGAGATCGAAAGACGCCTTTCATTTTTTTCCGGAATTGAATGGTAGCGGGTTCGACCGGAATGGCTTTGCCCTTAAAACTTCATGTAAGGTAGAAAATAAGAAGGCTCAAATAAAAAAACCGCCGATTCAGGCGGTTTTCTTTGTGGTGGGGACAGGACTTGAACCTGCAACCTTCGGGTTATGAGCCCGACGAGCTACCAATTGCTCCACCCCACGATGTTAGTACGAACAATATAACCAATAAATATGCTTTTGCAAGCATTTATTGTATCTGTTTGCCATTTATTTCATTTCCAGCGGGTTCGATCACGAAAAGGTTCCCCTCTTCACCTTCCACAGCAAGGATCATACCCTCCGAAACCTCGTCACGGATCGTGCGCGGAGCGAGATTGGCAACGAGGACGACATTCCGGCCAACCATCTCTTCAGGAGTATAATTCTTCGCGATACCGGCAAATACCTGCCGTGTCCCGGAACCTACCTGCAATTGCAGTTTCAGGAGCTTTCCGGCTTTTTTCACCTTTTCGGCCGCAAGTACTTTACCAACTCTCAGATCGACCTTGAGAAAATCGTCAAAACTGATTACCGGCTTGAACTCCATCTGTTCCTCAACCTTCACTGCGTCCTTTTTTTCGGCTTCCGCCAGCAATTTCTCTATTTTCCTGAGCTCCGGTTCAATAGCGCTGTCCTCGATCTTCGTGAAAAGAATTTCGGAAGTTTTTCCGATCCTGTGCCCTTTTTTCAGGGGAGGAGTCTGGAGAAGAGCAAGAAGTGAACTCCCTTTGGCAAACATATCTTCGATCCCGCCTTCAAATCCGAGCATTGTATGAATCCGGTTGCAGGTTTCAGGTATGACCGGATAAAGGACCAGAGATAACGCATGACAGAGGTTGAGCGAGAGGGACATGGTTTTTGCAGCTGCTTCCCTGTCGGTCTTGATAACCTTCCATGGCTCAGATCCTGTCAGAAAGCGGTTGGATGCCCTTGCGATCTCCATACCGATCGAGACCGCTTCACGGAAATGGAACTGTTCGAATGCTTCGTCAAACTGCCTGAGGGTTTCCGGCCAGTCGATACCGATGGAATTCCAGTCTTCAGCCGTGCATTCAGCCGGCACCTCGCCATCAAAACGCGAATTGGAGAAGTCTACAGACCTCTTGATGAAGTTCCCGAGGGTATCGGCAAGCTCGCCATTGGTCCGGTTCTGATAATCGAGCCAGCTGAAATCGGTATCCTTGCTTTCAGGATAATTCATGGCGATACTGTAACGGAGGGTATCGGCCGGAAATTTTTCCAGGAACTCGCCGAGATAGACCGCGTAGTTCCTCGATTTGGAAAATTTTCTCCCTTCGAAATTCATGAACTCGGAAGCCGGAACATTGTCTGCAAGATTGTACTGTTCCGCCTCTCGCCCTTCGTTCCACGCCAGAAGGATCGCCGGGAACATCAGGGTATGAAAGACCACGTTGTCCTTGCCGATAAAGTGCACCAATCGGCTTTGAGGGTCCTGCCAGTACTCTTTCCAACGCTCACCGACACCCTGCCGTTCAGCCCATTCCCTGGTGAATGAGATATAGCCGAGCACCGCATCGAACCAGACATAAAGCACTTTACCTTCGGCATCGGCGCTTTCGAGCGGAACAGGGATACCCCAGTTCAGATCGCGGGTGATCGCCCGGTCGCCCAATCCCTGCTTGAACCATGTCCGTGAGTAATTCACGACATTCGGTCTCCAGTCCTCTGCATGTCCGTTCACATACTCCTCGAGCTGCGGCTGAAACCTGCCGAGCGGAAAATACCAGTGCATCGTGTCACGCAGTTCGGGAATCGCATCGGAGATCTTGCTTTTCGGATTGATGAGTTCGAGCGGGCTCAGGTGGGTGCCGCACTGCTCGCACTGATCGCCGTTGGCTTCTGGATTGCTGCAGATCGGACAGGTACCGGTAACGTAACGGTCCGAGAGAAAACGCCCTGCTTTCGGATCGAAAAACAACTTTTCCGTCTTTTTGCTGAAGATGCCTTTGCGTTCGATATCGAGGAAAAACTCCTGGGCTGTTTCATGATGGAGCTTCGACGTTGTCCTGCCGTAATAATCGAACGAGATGCCGCATTTTGTGAAAGCATCGAGGTTCATCCGGTGGTAACGGTCAACGACATCGCGAGGGGTGATCCCCTCTCTCTCGGCGGTAAGCGTAATGGGCACGCCATGTTCATCCGATCCTCCTATATGAATGACATCCTCGCCCTTGAGCCTCTTGTACCGGACATACATATCGGCCGGAAGGTACACTCCTGCAAGATGACCGAGATGGACCGGGCCGTTTGCATAGGGAAGAGCTGTTGTGACAAGGGTTCTTGAAAATTCAAACATAGCGATGTAATCCATTGTCCAGGTTATGAAACCCCAAGTGCGGGATAACCGGGAAGACTTGTTGTAAAATGTTATTTTTTAACGAATAGCGAGTTGAACTTCTCAGCTGTGAACCTGCGTGTCTGATTGCTTTTCTGGTACCGCAGCCAGACCAGCTTTTTCAGGGAATCAACGTTTTCAACAACAGCAGGTCCTTCGGGAGTGGAAACCCTGTTTCCGACCGAGGGAAGCGATGAATAACCGTTCGTTTGAGATTGACAGCCTTTTTCGTGTTTGGAATAACCGAGACAGCATTTCGGACGGTTGCAGAGACCGGTTATATTGAAAGTATGGCTGTCTGTGCCCGAGGTTTCGGTATACTGGGATTTTTCAGCGAAAGGATTGGCATGGATTTTCGGCAGCCAGCTCGAACAGCAGAGAAGACAGCCGCATGGGCCGAAAGCATTTGCCCGTCTTGCCTCCTCGCGTGTCGTGATCTGTACCATCTGGATACGGGCCTTGAATTCACCGGCCAGATCACGTACCAGCAATCTGAAATCGACCCGGTGTGAGGAAGTATAGTAAACGGAAAGTTTCTGCTGGTCCATCCGCAGTTCGACATCGACCAGTTTCAGCTCGAGCTCATGTTTTTTGATCTTGTTCAGACAAATCTCCCGGATTTCCGACTGACGCTTTTTCAGGTCAATGATTGCCTGTTTGTCATTATCATCAGCAACTCTGAGTACTTCGGGACATTGCTGACCGCTTTTTTCCATGCCTTTCAGCTGGAATTTTTTTCTGGCGATCGTACCGGTCGAATAGACGATACCGAAATCATAACCTCCATCAGTTTCAATGATAATCTGCTGTCCTATCGCAAAAGGCTCACCGGTATTGTTCAGAAAAAACTCACGGCGGCATCCCTGAAGCTCCACCTCGCAGATATTTCCGGACGCATCCTCGGAAGCGGGCCCGTAAATAGATTCCATCTCACTGTGCAGCAATTGTGACAGACGCAAACGGACTTTGGCATTATCACCAAGCAGGCAACTGCAGATAACATTACTCATAGCATCTCATTTATTTTCGGAAACAGCTGACCATCGGTTTCCATTACTTCATTCAATTCCGTTCTTTTCCCAGACGCAGAAACCGCCCCAAATCTTCAACCCGCCTGTTTATCGACGGAGTTCCTCTTACAACGATCCTCGAGCCATCAAACGTTCCTCGAATGATCTTGTTCCGAAGCTCGTCAAGATGCTCTTCTGTCATCTTCCGCATGTATTCGGTAAGAGCATCTGAACCTGGATATGCAGACGGAACAACAAGACGAGGCTCTCTGAAAGACAGAAAAAGATCGGGTTTCTGTTCATTAAGATATTCAATCCGGCTGACAACTGAAACAAGGTAAATTCCGGATGTTTTTTCGAGCACCTGCGAAACAATCGAAGCTGTCCCGCGGTAAAAGACAATCGGCCTTGTATCGACATGCTCGAGCTTACCCTGCGGAAAAATCCACAGCGCGTTCTGCCGATCGCTTTCCGAAGCAAGCAGATTTGCCGCATAGCGCAGTGTTTCCGGAATGCTTCTCGGACGGGTGCGGTCAAGGGAAAAAGCGCCGAGACGGGTGAAGAAACGGTGCTTGCTGAGTTGCTGATATTCGATAATGATATAAAGATTCTGCCGGAAAAACTCCTCGTTGCAGAGCTGAGACCAGAAACCGTCCCACCAGTATGCATGATTGGCAAAAAAAACAACCGGAGTACTGGAGACCATCTCCTGTACTCCGGGCGGCATGAATACCTGAACCGTATTGAAATATCGCCTGAACTGGCGCCGGGAATACCAGCCGAACCACCAGGTATACAGTTTGCTGCGGCGTACTTTCAGCACAGGCAGCTTATTTGAACGCGTTCCTGATCCGGTTTACCGCTTCTTCCAGCGATGCGATCGAAGCTGCGTAGGAAAGCCGGAGATTTTCCGGGGCTCCGAAAGCGTCGCCAGGCACGGTAGCCACCAGATGATCTTTCAGCAGGTATTCCGCAACATCGGCGGAATCTTTCATGAGCATCCCGTTGAAGGTCTTGCCTATCAGACCGCTGATATCCGGGAAAATATAGAAGGCTCCCTGCGGCAATGCCGTCTTGAAACCGGGAATATCGTTCAGGGCTTTATACATGAAATCACGCCGTTTTTCGAACTCCGCCCGGCGCTCCTCGACGATCCCCTGATCCCCGGTCAGTGCAGCCACTGCTGCTTTCTGCGCAATCGCGTTCGCGTTGGATGTGGTCTGCGACTGTATCTTGTCACAGGCATCGATAAGCCATTTGGGACCTGCAAGATAGCCGATACGCCAGCCGGTCATGGAGTAGGACTTTGAAACTCCGTTGCTGACGATGACCCAATCCTTCATTTCCGGAATCCTTCCTGGAGAGAAGGCATGCACACCGTCGTAGGTGATCATGTCGTACATTTCATCGGAAATGACGAAAATACTCTTCCCTTCGACAACCTTCATGAGAGCGCGAACTTCGGCTTCACCGTATACCGCACCGGTAGGGTTGGACGGCGAGTTCAGTACCAGGATTTTCGTCCTTGGTGTAATGGCTGCTTCGAGCTGGTCCGGCGTGAGCTTGTATTCGTTTTCAAGCGTGGTGTGGACAATTACCGGCGTGCCTCCCGCAAGACGGACCATTTCAGGAAAGCTTACCCAGTAAGGGGCCGGTACGATCACTTCATCGCCTTCCTGGCAAAGCGCGAGAAAGGTATTGGCAAGGGTCTGCTTGCCGCCGTTGCTTACGATGATCTGGTTTTCCCTGAACTCGAGACCGTTATCACGCCTGAATTTTTCAACGATGGCTTTTTTCAGGTCGGGAATGCCGGAGTTCGCAGTATAGCGCGTAAATCCTGCCCTGATGGCATCAATACCAGCCTGGTTGACGTTCTCAGGAGTAGGAAAATCCGGTTCACCGGCCGAAAGGCTGACGACATCCTTCCCTTCGGCTTTCATTTTATTGGCGAGATTGCTGATCCTTATGGTCTGCGATTCCTGCATGCAGAGCACTCTGCGTGTCAGATATTTTTCTTCTGGCGACAATGATGTGGACATAAAACGTATATATATGAATTATTAAGATTTATGGTCGTGCCGCTGCTCAAGTTTTTTATCGAGCATTTTGAGCACGCACGGATGGACAAATTTACTGACATCGCCGCCAAGCATCGCCACCTCCCTGATGATCGATGAAGCGACATAGGTATACTTCACATTAGGCATTAGAAATACCGTGGTTACTTCAGGGTAGAGATGGCGGTTCAGAAGCGACATCTGGAATTCATACTCGAAATCCTTGACCTGTCTCACTCCGCGCACAATGGCTTTCGCTCCCAGCTGGCGGGCGTAATCGGCAAGAAGGCCACTTTTCAGCACTTTCACGTCGACCCCCTTGTAATCCCTGATAACTTCCCTGATCATCGCCAGCCGTTCCTCGATGGAAAACAAGGCACTCTTCTGGCTGTTTTCAGCGATAACAACCGTAACCTCTTCAAAAATATTGAGCGCACGCTCGAGCACATCGAGATGACCGTTGGTGAACGGGTCGAAGGTTCCGGGATAGATAGCGCTCTGTTTCATCTGGATACGGAGATTTTCTTGAAGAAAGTAACTCTGGTCATACCGTAATCCTTATGGAATGAGTAATAAGGAGAGGCAGTGAACTCGAGCGTTGCGCTGTGCTCGATAAGCAGCAGACCCTCCTCGTCAAGTACCGGTGTTCCGGCAATCTTTTCTATCAGCCCGTCATAATCGGGCCATGAATAGGGCGGATCACAGAACACAAGCTGAAACCGCTCCCTGGCTCGTGATAGAAAAGTGAACACATCGGCATTCACGATTTTCACGCAGTCAGAAACTCCGATGTGCTGTGCTGAAGCCTTGAGGGCTTTCAGTGAATCGACGTGCTGATCGACAAAACAGACAGACGCAGCTCCCCTGCTGAGGGCTTCGAAACCAAGAGAACCGAAACCGGCGAAAAGATCGAGGACCGAAATATCCTCGAAATCGATCCTTGCAGCAAGCGTATCGAAAAGAGATTTCTTCACCCGGCTGCTGCAGGGGCGTATTGCCTGAGTCGAGGAGCTCCTGATTTTCAATCCTTTATATGTACCTGCAAGTATCTGCACTAATCCCTGTACAGCTAAAAGTCGCCGAAAATCGTTTCGCCGATGATCTCGAGCGCTTTTTCGGCATCATCCTTCGAAGGAGGTTTTCCATGCCAGTTGGTTTTGTCTTCCATGGTTCCCTCGAAGAAAGGCACGCCTTTGCCCATGATGGTCTCGGCAAGAATGACCGCAGGTTTGCTGCGCTTTTCTCCATCCCGCAGTTTTTCCATGGTATCGATAAAATCCTCGATATCATTCCCGTTGCAATGATGGACATCCCAGCCGAATGCACGCCATTTATCCGCGAACGGTTCGATATTCATGACATCCGCAACCTCTCCGTCGATCTGCTGGTTATTGTAGTCGACAATTCCGATGAGATTGCCGAGCCCATAGTGGGAGGCGCTCATTGCAGCTTCCCATATCTGGCCTTCCTGGCACTCTCCATCGCCCATGAGGCAGATCACGAAACTCTTTTTCCCGTCAATTCGCATACCGAGAGCGGCGCCTATGGCCGCTGAAAGCCCCTGGCCGAGAGAACCGGAAGCGATCCTGATGCCGGGAAGCTTCGAATCGGAAGTCGGATGGCCCTGAAGATAGGAGTTCACCTGGCGCAGGGAGCCGAGCTCTTCAATGGAAAAATATCCGGAACGGGCAAGAACGCTGTACCATACCGGAGCGATGTGTCCGTTGGACAGAAACACCATATCCTGTTCATGATGATGCCAGAATGCATGAGGCTGATGATTGAGCAGCCTGAAATACAGCGCCGTGAAAATATCGGCCATGCCGAGAGAGCCGCCGGTATGACCGGAATTGGCCTTGGCAAGCATTCTGATTATATCTCGACGGACCTGTCGGGCCATCTCTTTAAGCTCATCGATCGAGGCAAGTTCGAGAAGCTCGCCTTTCTTGTCAGCAGGATATTTTTTTATTTCTCTTGCCATGATGTTACAACAAAAAATTCTTGTGAATTAATGAGGCTAAAGTTAAAGGGCTGAAGATAAATAACAAAAAAAACTCATTCATGCGCCCGCTTTCTTTCCCTGACAAATCTCCAGATGGAAATAATGACCAGGAGAACGAAAAAAACCGTTACCGGAATACTGTAGACAGCTACGTAATGTCCGATATCCTTCCAGTTTTGCCCGAGCAGAAAACCGCCGTAAATGAGAAGGATGTTCCATGCAGTTGCGCTGACAGCTGCGGCGATGAAAACGAAAACAATTCGCAGGTGCATGAGACCGGCCATTACGGAAATGACCGCCCTGGACCCGAACAGGAAACGGTTGACCAGCACGGAGAGATAACCGTGAGCGGCAAACTTCCGGCGCAGGATGTCCATGTCGGAAGGAGGGAAAAAGCGGTGAACGGTCCTTGAAATCCAGTTCTGAGCAGGAGTTTCTCCTTCAGTGTACAGTTTCAGGCCAAGGTGCCTGCTGAGCAGGTAAACGAGCATGAATCCGGTCAGAGACCCGGCTGAAGAAAAAAACACCGCCCACCAGAACGATATCTTGCTGAAATTGATGAGATAGCCGATAAACGCGACCGGGACATCGCCAGGAATCGGTGGCACAACGTTCTCGAGAAAGGCAATCAGAAAAAGAAATACGTAGACCGCAAACGGGTCGGCATGCTGCAGAAAGTTGATTGCAGATTCAAGCATCTATATTCCCGGGCTTCAGAGATATTTTTCAGTCAAGTGCGAGAACACGGCGCTGAACCTCGCTGTATGCATCCTCTACACCTCCGAGATCGAACCTGAAGCGGTCCTTGTCAAGCTTCTCCTTTGTTTCCAGATCCCAGAGACGGCAGGTATCCGGGCTTATCTCGTCACCGAGCAGAATCCCGTGATCGTAGCGGCCGAATTCAAGTTTGAAATCGACGAGCATGAGCTTCCTGCCGGCGAAAAACTCCTTGAGAACGGTATTGACAGCTACAGCGCGGCTTCTCAGGACTTCAAGCTCTTCGAGCGATGCCACGCCAAGTGCGACAGCGTGGGATTCATTCATGAGCGGATCGTCGAGGTCGTCGTTTTTCAGGTAAAATTCGACAATCGGCTGATCGAGCACAGTCCCTTCAGCAAACCCGTACCTTTTCACCAGAGAACCGGCCGCAACATTGCGGACCACAACTTCGACCTTGATAATATCGAGACGCTTGCAGAGCATATCGCGGTCAGACAGTTTTTCAACCAGGTGAGTCCTGATACCGTTATCTTCGAGAAGAGAGAAAAGTTTGCAGGAAATCGCGTTATTCACCACACCCTTGTCCGCTATTGTGCCTTTTTTCTTGTTGTTGAAGGCAGTTGCATCATCCTTGAACTCCTGAATGACAAGATCGCTGTCCTCGGTCAGAAATACTTTCTTCGCCTTGCCTTCGTGAAGCAGTGTCGTTTTTTTCATTATAACTGTATTATTGATTCGCCGTCAGGAACGACAGCATTGTTAAAAATCATACCATGCCCTGCCCGCATTCACCGTTGTCGGAAACTGACTGCTGAACGGCTCCGGTCAGAACAATGGTGATCTGGTCATCCGTCAGTCCCTTGTCTTTCAGAAAACTCATGAACCTGAAAACGCCGAGATCGGAAAGCATGGCTTTCGGCTGGTCTTTCTCGCTCAAGCCCCGCATCTTGCTGTACTCGGTTGATGTAGCGATCCAGTCTGCGATAAACTGCTCAGATTTGCCGTTTTCGAGAAAAAAACCGGTCACTATCCTTTCCACATCTTCACTTGCCGGTTCCGGATGAGCCATGAACATCAACTGCATCTCTTCCGAAATCCTGCCAAGCACAATAACGGCCTCCCTGTCAAGTGTTTCCTCGAGGATATCCTTCGCCTGTTCCTTGACATCACCCTTATAAGTCATAATGCTTTACAGATCGTTGGAGAATAAAACATTGAAAGATCAAAAATCCCGATTAAGTTACATAATCATTATTGTAAAGAAAAAAAATTACACGCAAACCCTTTATGCAAAAAGCGCTCCGCCGCATTTTTTTCTTTTTCGGAACAGCTTTACTGCTCACCCCCGGCATACAGGCATCCGCAAAGCCGAAAGACTCACTGCTCATTCTGTGGTGGAATGTCGAGAACCTTTTCGATCCTTATAACGACCCGGCGACGGATGACGACGATTTCACTCCGGAAGGAAAGCTTCAGTGGACCGCCAAGAAACTGCTCCTCAAGCAGATGCGCATCCGACATGTCATCACGGCAGTCAGGGAACATCCTGAAATTGGAAAATATCCCGACCTGCTCGCATTTGCAGAAGTCGAGAACCGGAAGGTCTTTCTCGAAACCCTCTCCCCGTTACCCGGAATACAGTACAAGGCTGTTTACCATGACTCCCGGGACCCGAGAGGCATCGAGATCGGGCTTGCCTGGAATCCGGCCACGCTTGTCCCTGCAGGCTCCAGGGCCTATTCCGTACCCCTTGAAGATAAACCCACGAGAAAGATTATCGTTGCCGGATTTTCTGCTTCCGGACGGCCATTCCATGTCATTCTCAACCACTGGCCCTCCCGTTCGTTCGATACCGGATGGACCGAACAGAAACGGATTGCCGCGGCCTCGGTCTGCAGACATATCATCGACAGCCTTACCGTGCGAAACCCGAAAGCCGATGTCATCGTGATGGGTGATTTCAACGACGAGCCCGGAAACCGGTCGGTAAGAGAGGTGCTCGGTTCATCGTTCGATCCTGAAAAAGTCAGAAGAAGCGGCAACAAACTGCTTTACAACTGCTGGAGCGGATACAGGGGGATTGGCAGCTATTCGCACAAAAACCGCTGGCAGCGGATCGATCAGATCCTCGTATCGGCCGGTATGCTCGATCATGCAGGGCTTGGATTTCCTGAAAACGGATTCCGGTGTTTCTCGTTTTTCCGCATGCTTGACATTACCGGCAAAAAGCCATATCCGACCTACGAAAAAGGACGCTATGCGGGCGGTTATTCAGACCACCTTCCTCTGCTCCTGAAAGCAGTCATCGAATGATATTATTCCGCAGCCAGGCCAGTCAGAGGCTTGGAAAAACAAGCGTAAACGTCGTCCCTTTTTCACTGCTTGCGACAGTGACCCTGATTTTCTGAAGATCTGCAAGTTTTTTCACGATAGAAAGACCGAGCCCGAAGCCTCCTGTATTTGAGCTTCTCGACTGATCGACCCGGTAAAACCGTTCAAAAACCGACTGAAGCTGCTCATCCGGAATGCCTATACCCTCGTCGGAAATATGGCATGCCACCATGTTCGACTTCCTTTCCATGCGAATGGTAACCATTGATCCTGATGGGGAATATTTCACGGCATTCGAAATGATGTTTTCAAGGATCATTTCCAGCATGGAAGAGTCTGCCGCAACCCTTACATCATCGAGCTTCTGCAGCCTGAACATAATCTCCTTTTCATCTGCCAAGGGCTTCATTCTCTCGACTACATCATCGATTCGAAGGGAGAGCTGAACCGATTCGATATGCGAATGCATGCTGTCGCTCTCGAAGCGGGCCAGCATGAGAAGCTGGTCTATCAACTGTGCCATGCGGTTCAGTTCAACAAGACAGAACTTCACCTTTGATTCATAATATTCCCTTTCCCTCGGTTTACGTATCAATACCTCAAGATGCCCTTTGACGACGGAAAGAGGCGTTTTAAGCTCGTGCGAGGCATCGGCCGTAAACTGTTTTTCGCGCAGAAAGGCATCCTGCATACGATCAAGCAGTGAGTTGATCGTTGCCGAAAGACGATACAGTTCATCCCGGTGACGCGGCATCATGATGCGCTGATCGAGGTTTGTCTGGCTGATCTGCTCCGCCGTGGCGATAACCCTGTCTATCGGCATGATGCTTTTGCCGGCTATCAATCTTGTCAGAATGAACAGCGTGAGAATGATGAGCGGAAATGAAAGAAAGAGAACATTCTGGAGATCATAGAGAACAATGATGGCATTCTTCATGGGAACAGCCACGATCATATAACCGTTGACAAGGCCTTTCGAGTCTTTCAATGGAACCTGAACCTGACGGATAGTCGAACCGGCCAGCCTGCTGTTGAAAAAACAGGTTTCCGTCTGGCCTGAACGGAAAACAAGTGTATATCTTAAAAGATTTTCAGTTTTTCGATATACACTGCCATGGTGATCGACAAACTGGATAAATTCGACATCCACCTTGCCCTGCCCTTTCTCTCCCGGCTTCTCCTTGTCCTCGTTCTCATCATCTTTTTCCTCTCCTTTGTCATCAAAATCGATATTCCTGAATTGCGAAAGAGAGGCAATACCGTAGTCCTTTACATGAGCATCGTGGAATAGTTCCGAAATCTCGCTCCTGAGTTCCTCATCAAACTGCTGATAAACAACCCGTTCAACAAGAAAGTAAATTATGGTAAAAACAACCGCGATGAGAAATGCTGTCGCGACGGTATAATAAAAAGCGATGCGGTTTCGCAGGCTGAAAATGAAAAACCGTTTCCAGAACGAACGGTTTTCATGTGAATTGTCTTCCGGTTTTCCGGTCATACCGGTTCCGGTTCACGAATGATATAGCCTACGCCACGGATAGTTTGAATGACGTTATGGCAGCCGGCTGCTTCGAGCTTTTTGCGGAGGAACGTGATATAGACATCGATTACCGATGTATCGGAATCGAAATGGATATCCCATACATGCTCGATTATACGGCTTCTCGTACACACCTTGTCCTTGCTGCGCATCAGATACTCGAGAAGTGAAAACTCCTTCGGGGTCAGTGTGATTTCACTTCCGTTGCAGAAGACCTGATGGGTCGCAGGATTGATATGCACCTTTCCGGCACGTAACGAATCATCACCATTGTTCCTGTTTCTCAACTGGACCCTGATGCGGGCAAGAAGCTCCTCGAACTCGAATGGTTTCTTGATATAGTCATTCGCACCGGCATCAAGTCCGAAGACAACGTCATCGAGAGTATCTTTGGCTGTAAGAAAAAGGATCGGCACGGTACTTCCTGATTTGCGGACCTGCCTGCAAACCTCGATTCCGCTCAGCACAGGGATCATCCAGTCTATAATGAGCACGTCATACTCATTGGTCATGGCGAGATCGAGACCTTTTTTGCCATCGCCTGCAACGTCGACGGCAAAATATTCCTCTTCAAGCCCCTCCTTGAGAAAACCGGCAATACCGGGTTCATCTTCAATAACAAGAAGTCTCATAAGTTGATATCATTCATGTTAATCACGATCTCTATAACCGCTTTTCGCTCGGGCTGCCGGTGGCGTATGCCGGGATAGTATCGATGATTTCATTGTAATAAAAAGATAATTGTTTAATTACAGATGCAGTAATTTCATAGATAAAACCATCGTTCAAACCTGACCATTTTAAAGATTCACAGATTCCGCATCTCTTGCCTTTGCCCGTAACAGAATTATTCTCACTGCATCCGCTTTAAAAAAAGCTTCCTTTTTGAGAAATCCTTACCAATCACTGATAAAGTAGCATGACGATTCTTAAAGAAAGCTGAGAGTAACCTTAAAATTTCCTTAAAAAACCTTTTTTTCGTCGAATACACAGATTAGGCGCTGGTACCCCTTCGGCAGGTAAATAAAGGCTCCGGATAAACCGGAACACCCCTTACCGAGAACTGATCCTGAGCCCGAACACTCCGATCACGATCATCAGCAAGAACAATATCCTCATGACATCTTTCGATTCCCCGAACCAGAGCATCCCGACGATCACGACTCCCGCTGTGCCGATCCCGGTCCATACACCATATGCCGTCCCCATCGGGATCTGCTTCATCGACTGGGATAGTAAAAACATACTTATCACCATAAAAAGTACCGTAAGAACGGCAGGAAGTAATTTTGTAAAACCAGAGGAATAGTTGAGAGCGATAACCCATCCGCATTCGAACAACCCGGCAACAATCAGGATCAACCAAGGCATATCTGTCTCCGATAAAAGAATTGAAAGGAAAAAGATCGATCATTATCAATGTAAACTTTCCGAATGAATCACCGGAAAACCTCCCGATAAAACATTTGCTGAATTCAGGATAATCAGGAAAAACCATTATCCGGTTTGGATTAGCGGGAAATGCCGGAACAAATCCGGTGAACGACAGAAAATCTTTTCGATGACAGTATCTGCACTACAATACCGAAACAAATTTGCCCTTCCCTGTCTATCGGCAATGACGGGCAGGAACACGATACCTGTGAAAAAAGGAACATTGCATGCATGTAACGAGACAAATGCACAGGAATACGTAAATTCTCTATATTCTTTAAACGCATACAGAGCTTGCCGCTGGTTTTGAAAAAGAACTGAATTATCGTTTGTATAATATTTTCCGCGATTACCAGCAAACAGCAGGCCCAGATGAATGATAACCGCCACAAAAGTATCTATGAGAAAAAACAGTGTCAGCTTATTCGTTTTCGCACTCATGTTCCTTTTTTCATGCTTGACTGCCGGCATTGCCACGGGGATCGGGCCGGTTACGGAAGGACGCATAAAGGAAAATGTCTATACAGCCAAAAACAACATGTTCTCTATAGCTGTTCCGCACAAACAGGGAACGTATGAATATGCCTGTATGGCGGTAAAAGAAGAGTTCCGCGGCAAGGATGGCGCTTATGTAAGTTTCGGACCAGCAGCGTTTAACCAGGGCATCTACAGGATAGGACTTTATCGTATCAACGACACAGCGGGACTCGATGCCGTTGCGACAAAACTTGTGGAAAATTACAAAAAGCAGCTGGAAGCAAGTTACGGAACGACACTGAAGATTCTGCAATCGGACGTCAGCGATACCATCAACGGAAAAAATACTCGGTACTGGAAACTCTCGCAGGAAACACCTGTCGGCGTGACATTCAACGATTCAAAACCGGAAATTCTGAATGTCACAAACATCCACGAAGTTTTCGTTATTGATTTCGGTAGCTTGAAAGCCCTTGTATGGGTCCAGTTGCCCGACCGGGATCAACCGACCCCTTCATTAACAGCTACATCCAACCTTTCACCCGGCATAGCGGCAAGAACTTTTGCAGAATCACTGATCGTTTATTGAGCTTGGAGAAGTAAAATATCGCTTTCAACACCTCTCAAACCCGGCCTGCTCAATGTACCAGGGCGAACTCGCCTTCGAATGTCACCGCAGGTTTTCCCTCGATTTCGATTACCGAACGGAGTTTTAGCCTTGCTTTGCCCTTCGTGTGGTAAACATCGAGAAATCCCTGGTAAAGCTCTTCGGAAGGCATCGAACCGGAAGCGATGATATCACCTGTCACAGGGCTGAGGTACTCAACACACCCTTTCCCGATAACAATATTCCCCGTCACTCCTTCCTCACGCAGTCTGAGAAAAAGCAATCCCCAGCATGAAAGCACGCAGGCGATGTAAAGGCTGCCGCCGAATGCTGTGCCGAGATGGTTGAAATTATTGGCAAGCGGAGCAAGTATCGTGAGTTCCCGGCCGTTATAGTTTTCGACAGTAATGCCCATAGCCTGCGTCAGCGGAATGGCCCTGGTGAGTATATCCTGCAGTTTTTTTTCCATAGCCTGTTTCAGTTGATATCCTATATGCATGAGCTTGACAAACCAGACTGGTTTCAAAGCAACACGCATTCCTGCTGCAACATACGGTTTTCGATCAAAAGAAGCATTACGGATTGCAGCACAGGCTGAATAGTATAAAGGGGGATCTTGACGAAATGAATACCTTCAGGACAATTCGACTGCTTCGGGTCAGAGCGCCGGACAAGCTTCAATTCCGGTAAATGAATCAAATCGCTCTAACAGGTCGGAAAAAAACGTTATTGATATAGATTTCCAGGTACACATATTGACTTTCCTGTATTTTATAAACAGAAAGGAATTGAGTATTTTCAGAAATAAAACAGTGAAATAAATACAAATCGGGAAACTATCATGTCTATAGACCAGGCAAAGGCGTTTCTGAAAGAATTGAACATAAATTCAGAGCTGAAGCAAAAGCTGTTATCCTGTTCCACTGCTGAAGCACGAATGAAATGCGCCAGGGAATCCGGCTTCGAGTTTACAGCTGAAGAGATTGACAACGCGCGCTCCGAATTATTCGACGATGAGCTCGATACCGTTTCCGGAGGGGGGAGTTGCTGCGGACATACATGCGAAAACGATGAGGATTCTTGTTACGACCTATAAAACTCATGCATTCACGGAGTATGCCTGTCAAGCATCTTCCCGTCATGCGTTATCATCATGCGTTGCATTCCTTCTCTTTTCAGCCGGCAGGATTTTGCCATCAATTCAAGCTCAATAATCGCTTCACTGATCTTTATGGAGAGTGCTGTGTTTCTGCGTGGAGATCCGAATCCGCAGGTTATTGAAACCCTTTCTGACGCCGTGAAAGCGGAATTTAAAAATCTTCAGCTGACGAGAAAAAGACAAGGATGCTCTTTTTTCTCTCTCTCTTGTATTGCTCCAGTCTATGAATATCTCAATGCTTCACATCGAGACAGGACACTTCACCTGATGCGGTATTGTTCCCCGTATTGCAATCCTCGCCGAACTTGTAGGGCGAGCCGTCCTGCCTGATCACGCGCAGATTGAAAAGTCGTTTGGCATTGGGTGCTGCAACAGCTGGAGTCCATCCACCGAAATCGGGGTTCTGGAAAGAGGAGTTAACCGCAAATGACTCAAGGCCTTGAGTGTTGTAAAAGGCTTGGAGACCATGACGTCCGATACTCCGGTCATCATGTAGGAATATTTCGGCGCATAGGCCAGGTTCATGATCAGCTCCGCAACGGAAGCCGTATTGAAGTTCCCTTTGCCAATATTGGTCATAGTACCGGAGATGGTAACAAGGCCGTTAGTCCCCTTGGTCAGCGTCAGGTTTGCCTTGATGTCGGCACACAGCTTTGCATTGATAATCTGTAAATCCTTCTGGAGAATGTTTTATGCAGGTTCTGCCTGTAAAGCCTCGTTAGACATCAGCAGGACAAACCCGTACAGAAATAACATCGATATGAGTTTGGATGGTTTCATGAATTTCTCACGGGTTGCATTGAGAATACGGTTTACATTTCAGCCTGCAAATGACATAAAAAAGGAAGCGCTTATAGTCACACTCTACTCTTATATTGTTTCAGACGGCTTCTTTTCTCCCTGGTAAGGTGGAGGATAAAAGCCGGATATATAATAAGAAAACGCAACCAGTCGGGAAAAGCGATGTTTCACCATTACTGTGAAAGGCATGGACTGGGACTTTTGGACGAGCCCCTGAACCTCACGACCAATATATCTTTCTTCCTTGCTGCGGCGGCGGCTGCACATCTCATGAAAAAGCACGGCAGGCTGAACTCCGGCAATGCAATACTTGTCATCCTGATGATACTCATTGGAACCGGAAGTACTCTCTACCATTCGTTTGCATCAAAATGGGCTGAAGTTTCGGACGTTGTTCCCATTTTTCTGTACCAAATCGCTTTTTTATGGCTTTATTGTCAAAAAATTATAAAACTGACGCAGGTTTACAGCTTCCTGGGAATTTTCCTTTTTATAGCCATCAATGTTTTCTCCTGTAATTTCCAATCTGTCCTCAACGGGTCAATCATGTATTTTCCCGCATTTATTGTAGTTTTCTCTCTCGGGGTATACCACCTGATGCATCAACAGATCGAGCGCCTGGCCATCCTTGCTGCCTCTCTTGTATTTTCTCTCTCCCTTTTATTCCGCACAATAGACCTCTACATTTGCCCTTTGTGGCCTCTCGGGACACATTTTATTTGGCACATCTTGAACGGCCTTCTATTATACCTGACAACAAGGGTTATCATACTGGCCGGTAACGAACCTCCTCACTGACCGGTAATCCATGGGGGAATTTCTGGAACATGATTCCAGCCCGCAAAGCCATATCTCACGATTGCGAACTCGTCATTAATCGATAAATCAGCCAGTGATTACCCGTTTAGCACCATTCTTTAAATGACACCTGCCATAATGGCGAAAAAACCAAGTAACGCGTGAGAAAACGACACGGCAAAAAAATTCATCTCTTTGATATAGGAAACCGACAGAAAGACGCCGGCAACGATTGTAAACAGCATTATCATGAAATCATGATAGATGATGTGAACGAAAACAAACGGAATCACAAGAAAAAAAACAGCTGCATATTTGTTCTCGATACCGCAACGCCTGAGAAGGGCATAGATATAACCTCGATAGATAAATTCCTGGCAGGGAGCTGAAACAAGCATGTAAAAAATGAAAAAAAGCGGTGCCGGCATGATTCTCCGGCTTGCAAGACCCAGCGTCGGAGCGATTGAAAGCAGCAATAAAAAAAACAGCACGAGAGGAATCTGTATTCTCAATGCCTTTCCGATATTGCCTGTTTTCATACCCAGTTCTTCAAGGGTGAACCCCTGATGAAAGGCCAGATACATGAAAAGCGCGGCAATAGAAAGAAGAACATAGCTGCGCCATGCAAATGGCATCAAACCGGAAAAAATCAATCCGGGCAAAAACAGCAGAACTGAAATTGCTGCCATAAGTTGCTTTCTCGTTTTTATGACAAACTCGTCATATGGATACCTTATCGACCTCACCGCATTTTCATTTAATACCTTGAGTAATAATATAGACGCATGGCTTTAAGCCGTAAAAAGTGAAAAACCGTTATTAAATAAGAATAATCAATTATCCCGGAGAGTTCCCGATCAGGGATGAATGAACGGTTAACATTCATTTTCCCGGCCATGAATAACTGCAATGTATGCCTTCGGATTTATGCATGCAGATGTTCCCGCTGCATTTCATGCATTTCCACTTTTACTCCTGTTCGGCAAGAAAGCGATACAGGTTACCGAGGACGCTGACGCCATAACGCGACCGGTACCGGCGGTCCAGGCGCTCAAGCCGATTGCAGGGATATTGCCAGCAACAGAACAGAATGGCGATTGAGCGCCGGAAAGTTCCTCGCATTTCGTGATCGGACAGGCTAAACAACTATGTGATTTTTCAGGAGAGCTCCCGCGGCAGCCCGGACATGGTTTACCTGCCCGCATATGCGCACGGCAAAGGCTGCAGTTGATGCCACAAGTAGCGATTATGCCATATTCGTCCGGGTATCTTCTGATGATCATCGGCTGCTTTCTGGAATGGAAACAGAAATGCAGATAGAATTTACACACAAATACCGTTGTGTAACAGCCATAAAACCATTGACCGACATTAACCGAATGCCGCTTTTCTTCAGCATTCAGTCAATATCGGTCTGATAAAAAGGTGATTTACGCCAATAGCCGGGGATTTGTTATTCTGCGTTCTCCGGGTTTTCGGCGTTTTCCTCGTTTGCTGCGTTTTCTGCAACTGAAGCTTCAGCCTGACTCCAGTCCTGGACATCTGTCCCCTCGGGCTCGCCGTTTGCTTTCCAGATATAGTAAGCCGCAAGCCTTATCCGATCTTCACGTTCATCAGACGTCATCGGATCCTCTTCCATTGATTCGTTTGACATGGCCAATAATCGTTTTTATTAAATCTCCCAGAAGAACTCTGCCTGAACTACCTTGCCTATCATCCGTATACAACAACCCTGCAACATAGCATTATCAAGTTAATGTCTGCCTTTAAACATTGCAACAGAACCAATGTTACGATTATGTAAAAAACGAGGCTGCTCCATCTTGTTCCCGTTCATGCCCTGATTATAAGCAATCAGGGATCGCTGACATATCCTTCTCTGTACTGTTTAACAGAGTATTAATAGCCCTGTCTTCATCGACTAAAACCAAGCTTTTCCCATCGAATCCCTTCACCGTAACATGATGCAGCTTCCCTTGATAATCTAACTCCGTTCCCCGTTACATCTTTTATTTTAATGTGATATTATCACAATATCAGCTTCGATCGGAAAAAAGTATAACCTCTTATGATTAGTATCGTTAGTTGTGGTCCTTTTTTCTCGCTTTTCTTCCTCCCGCCACGTTCAATCTAAGTCTTTGGAGAAGATATCTGAAGAAGGTTATGTGCAAGATGCAGTTCGCGCAACATTGCACATTTTTTTGAAACGTGGGACTGCATACGACGCAGAATGTCATCGAGTGTCCTTACGGCACTGACGACATGCGGTCCTTTGTTCAGCATGACACATTCAGCACGTTCACCCATGGCTGCATCAGTGATCTCGGCCCTTGAAGGTATACCCTGCTTTGCCATGGTTTCAAGCACCTGGGTAGCCCATATTACAGGGACATGCGCTGCTTCACATATCCATAGAATCTCTTCCTGAACCTCTGCCATACGCTCATAACCGCATTCGACGGCAAGATCCCCCCTTGCTATCATCACACCGCATGATGGCCATTGCATGGCTGCCAGAAGCATGTTCGGCAGATTATCAAATCCTTTTTTAGTCTCTATTTTCAATACAATCGCCGGACACCGATCCCCCTGTTCCTTCAGATATCGTTGCAGCATGAGAACATCTGAAGCTGTATTGGCAAAGGAAAGTTCAACAACGTCAGCATATCTTGCAGCAAATACAATATCTTCAAGGTCTTTCGAGGTAAGCGCACCGAGCATCAGATCGCTGTCCGGAAAATTCATCCCCTTGTCTGCAAGCAGTTTTCCTCCACCCGGGGGGGTATGGGTAATACTTACAAGAACATGGTTATCCTCATTCTTTTCGATCAAACCACCAATCTTTCCGTCATCGAACCAGACCTGCTCAGCTGGCCTGACATTATCCAAAGCGCCGGGAATGGTACAACCTATCATGGCATGACTGAGTAATTGCCCTTTTTCGTCATATACTGCAGGCTTTCCCGGTTTGCAATCCTTGGTAAGGAAAAGAAAATCACCTTCTTTCAAAAAAATACTGTTTACGGAAGCCGGAAAATCCCCTACAATCGTTTCTTGTTCGTTGCCATCATCCTCCCGGTAAAGCAGGGTGCCTGGTACCAGATAGGCAGTTTTTATCATTTCGCAAAGACAGCCGTCATCAAAAACTTCAATGATATCAAATTCTCTTTTCGCATTTCTGGCATCGATGAACCTTACCCTGTCCCCTTGTCGAAGATAGGAAAGCCAGCATCTGGAAACAGGTAGAGTTGCGTCGACGTGGAATTTCGGCGATCCTGTTTCCAGATCGTGCGTCAACCATATGCATGCAGGAGATGTAACCCTGCCATAGACATCACGGGACGGCCTGATTCTCATCACAGTCGGGCCAGGTTCAACAGGCCCCGTTCTCAGCTTTGGTCCGGCTATATCTATCGCAATCCTGCAGGACCGCCCGACAGCATGCTCAGCCGCCCGTAAGTGTTCTATCATCTTAAGCCATAGAGTCGCATCGTCATGAGCACAATTGATACGCATACAATCCATTCCAGCCATTACGAGATCATGAACAAGAGTATAATCGCAGGCTGCTTCGGTCGGCATGGTTACCATGATTCTCACATTCCTGCCTGCCGGCGCAGGGCCCAGCACTGATTCCGTATGTCGCACCAGCAGCTTCTGACCATTAATCAGATCCACAGCCTCAGCGTTTTCTTCTGCAGAAAATGATTGCTGCTGTAACTTTTTCAGTATCCGTAAAACACCCTCCAATGTCGCAAGCACATGAGATTCGGCTCTTCCAAGGGAAGAAAGCCCCATGCTTGCCAGTCGCATTTGCAATACCCTGTGATCATGCCTACGAAGTCCAAGGTAATGAAGCAAGTTCCTGGCACTTGCACTGTAGTTATCATGGATCTTCTCAAGATTAATTTCAGAAGCAATGGAAACGATCTCTTTTCGAATGGCAGACAGTTCTTCGATAAGAACCTCTGTTTCCAGGCTTGTCGAACAGGCGGCCTGATCTTTTTTTCCTGGAACGGCCATAATGTTTGTATGATTTGATATTCAAGAGGCTTACAAGAATTGAATGCAACCGGAAAATATGGGGTATATCCGGGAATAACTGAGATTGAAATGAAAACTTTGTCAAAAAAGAACAGAGAGGGGTATTGATCAAAAAAACAGTGTCTCACTTGTATCGCAAATTGTATGAAATTGAATGACATACATTTTGAAAGCAAGAAAATTCCTGTTATTGAGACCAATTGCAACCATTGAACCTCGGACCGATAGTAGTTCTCTGCATTATTGCTTGAGTAAGCATATGACTGCTATCGATCAGAGGTGGAAAGCATACACATAATCAGCAGGATTTTTTTCAAGCGGCCTTTTATGCTTCTTCTGTTTCAGAAGCTTCAGCCTGACTCCAGTCCTGGACATCTGTCCCCTCGGGTTCACCGTTTGCTTTCCAGATATAGTAAGCTGCAAGCCTTATCTGATCTTCACGTTCAACAGACGTCATCGGATCCTTTTCCACTGCTTCGTTTGACATTGTTCTGAAATTTAGAGTTACAATCTTTCTTTCCTCTTTCGAACATCACATATTACCATACCAACACGTTTTCATATTACTTATTTAATGAACGCGTGGCAAGAGATGCCCCGTTACAATCATGTAAAATATCAATCAGTACTATTAATTGATTTCTCAAGTCCTCCCGCCCCTGCGATATCAGTGTTTCACATCGAGATAGGAGACATCGGCCGATGCTGTATTGTTCCCCGTATTGCAATCCTCGCCGGACTTGTATGGCGAGCCATCCTGCCTGATCACACGCAAGGTGAAATGACGCATGGCATTGGGTGCTGCAACCGCAGGATTCCATCCTCCGAAATCGGGGATCTGGTAAGAGGAGTTAACCGCAAATGACTCACCGGCCTTGAGGGTTGTAAAAGGCTTGGAGACCATGACGTCCGATACTCCGGTCATCATGTAGGAATACTTCGGAGCATAGGCCAAGTTCATGATCAGCTCCGCTACGGAAGCCGTATTGAAGTTCCCTTTGCCGATATTGGTCACAGTACCGGAGATGGTAACAAGGCCGTTAGTCCCTTTGGTCAGCGTCAGGTTTGCCTTGATGTCGGCACAGAGCTTTGCATTGATAATCTGAACATCCTTTACCGGCAGGTTCGGCGCACCTTGAACAACCCCGTTCGTAGTCAGCAGAAGAAAGCCGCCCAGCGCTATTGAAAAGAAAAGCCTCGATGATTTCATGAATATCTCCAGGTTGGATTTAAGGATAGGGTGATTGCTTACCTTTTAAATTACACAATCCTTCAGAACAAAACGATTGAACCGAGCTCAAACAGCGAGCATATGGAGCATTCCGGAACTTTCACCCTGCTTTTGTAACTTGGGATGAAATTCTCCCAGCCTATTCACCCTTTATACCATTTTAACAAACCGGAGTTGCCGTAACCTGCTCAATTACCACAATCCTGACAGGAGGTCATCCTGTTACGGTTTATGATGAAGAGTTCCAGCAACACCCGCTATTTCGTTGCGTGAAGCTTCAAGGTCTGACAGAAATGCATCACTTGCTGTCAATGCACCAAGGATCAGCATGGCAAGGTTTTGACCTCCCTGAATATCAACAGGATAATGGGCCCCGGCTTCGATTCTGTGATGCGCAATCGCTTGAGCCCGTTCACGCAAGGGCTCGAATTTTTCAGGAAACAACAGTCACAGTATCTCTGCCATTACCCGAAAAAAAGCGGAATGACCGCTCGGATAAGAGGGGCTGTCATTGACCGGATCGACATAAAGCTTCACTCTTGAATCGGTGAGATAGGGGCGGCGAGTGTGCCAGAATTGTTTATCCATCTCGATAATCTTTGAAGTACTGTTAGCGACGAGATCGATCATAGCAAATGTTTTTGGATAAAGCTCCTTCTTGAAACCCGGATCAATGACGGAGATCATCGATTCGATTCCAGCCCGCTGTTCATTCCTGATCGCTGCAATTTCCGTTACAGATAAACCATGCTGTTCACGCAAAACCTCATTTATCTGCTTTTTCCAGGCTTTGCTCCCCTCGACGGGTGGAGGTGGAAGCAATTGTGGCTGCAGTCTCTGGAGCTGAAAGTACTTTTGGGAAGAATCCAATGCAAAGCCAGGAGCTGAGTGCCATACAAGGCAATAAAAACAGAGGGAAACAAGAAAAAACAAACGGGAAAAATACTTTTTGACTTCCATGATAACGTTATACTTAATTGAGCATTGCGGTTGTTACTTCACAATGCAAATTAGACATTCCTGCAGAAGAAACCGATCGAATGAACGTAGTGGCGTTGAAGTCATGAGGGATATTTCCTGTTTCTCATGCGAATCCCGGATTTACGACAAAGACAGATCAGCGACAACGTGTTTGTTGTGATGCAAAGATATACCTGATACAATTCAATAACATTAAATATATTTTATGGTAAAATACTCTGTATAACCTTCAAAAGAAGGAGGTAACCATGTCCATAGACCAGGCGAAGGCATTTCTGCAGGAACTGGCAAGAAATAAAGAGTTGAAACAAAAACTTTCCGATTTTTCAACTGCCGAAGAACGTATGCAACTGGCAAAAGAGTCAGGCTTTGAATTTACAGCTGAAGAGTTCAATAACGCCCGCTCCGAATTATTCGACGATGAGCTCGATGCCGTTTCCGGAGGTGCCTGGACCTGTGGTACTCCCTGCGAGTCGGAATGCAATAAATTCTCTCAGACAGTTTACGGCTGACGGGTTCCGGAAGGTTCGCTCCGGGTTATTCGACGAAGAGCCCGAGACCATTTCCGGATGACCTGATACTATGTTGCTGTCTGTGAGCCGGAAGGTGATTAATGTTCCGGGTCAGGCGATAATGACAGAGCAGCGCTACAGAAACATCGCCTTGAACAGATGAAAACCCTGCCGAACAGCTCCTGCAACCGCATAGTAACTTTTCATGGATACGCGACTGTAAAATCAGTCATCGGGTGGTATTGTTACAACTGTTTTATATAAGCAATGCAATCATAATCCTGATTTTATCGGTTTACATTTCCATACTGGGAACGTTGCGTTTTCAAACAGCATCACATCATGAGTGGCAATGATACGTTACATGGTTTTTCTTTCGGTCAGCAGCACTTTGCCATCAATGCAAACACGATGATCGCATCACGGATCTGCAGTGAAAGTGCATCTTATCTGTCAGGATATCAGTCACATAAAGCCTATGATGCTCTTTCAGAAACAGCTAAGTCCGAACTTGATGCACTGTACCAGGGACACAAAACCCTGAAAGGAAAAAATGTCCGTACACCATCGCTCGGTGATGATCCGGAAGGTAAATCTTCAGCACAAGCCGGATGGGATGGCCGAATAAGCTGTATTGCCCTTTTCGTCACCCAGATCTGCAATCTTCGGTGCACTTACTGTTACGGCGGCGCCGGCGAATACGGCAATCGCGGCGTCATGGATGAAACAACCGCATTGAGAGCTGTCGACTGGCTGCTCGAACACTGCGGTCCGGATGAGGCGCAAATATCGTTTTTTGGCGGTGAACCGTTTCTCAATTTTCCCCTTATGAAAAAAGTTGCCGAATATGCCCGGCATCAAGCCGGAAAGCAAGGGGTAGGGATGAATTTCACGGTAACGACCAATCTGACGCTTCTCGACCGCGAAAAACTGGATTTCATACGTGACTTCGATGTGATGACCATCGCAAGTTTTGATGGTCCCAAAGATATATTCGACGCATTGCGCCCTTCACTGGACGGCTCGTCGTCATATGACAAGGCAATGAAGATGCTTCCTGAACTTCTTGCTGAACGTGGCAGAATGGTTAACGCCCGTGCCACGCTTGTTCCGGGCTCAGATCCGGCTGAAGTACAGACCGCGATAAACGCAGCGGGTTTTCTTCGATCAACTATGGTCCGAGCCGCCCGCTCAACATATTCCGAATTTTCCGATAGCGAGAGAGACAAGGCATTCAGTGAAAAACGTCTTGCTTTTACCAGTTCAAACCTTCGGCTGTTTCTCGATGCATTGAAAAACAGGGATGAGGCTCAAATCGGTCGTCTTTCAAAGACTCTCGGTATTTCCCTGCCGACACGGGATGCATTGCTTTCCCGGAATCGAGTTTTTCTCGGCAGGAAAAAGTATAAATGCGGCGTTGGCCGAAATTACGTTGCGGTTTCAACAACGGGCGATATATACCCGTGTCACCGGTTCACAGGACAGGAAAAGTACCGGCTCGGAAGCATTTTCAGCAAAAAGCCGATAAAGCCTGACTTTTATATATCACCTGTCGATGCCGCTGAAAAGTGCCGTTCATGCTGGACCCGTTACCTTTGCGGAGGGAATTGTCTTCATGAGATTGTTTGTGAAACCGGTGATATCCGGATTCCGTGTGACCGCATTTGCGATTATGAAAAGCAAAAAAACGAAATGCAGATCGCGCTCTGGTGCAGCATTTCAAATGACGATTACCAATGGCTGGAGCAATGCCGGGTTATTTCAGCCGATGAATGCAAGCTCGATTTCGGATAATGACCGGTAATGCTCCCAATACATTCACGTATACAGGGTTCCCGGCGCATCCATTTGCGGCTCTCTCAATACTTTTTGTTTTATTTAGGAGCGTCCCTATCCTGGTCTCAAAAACAAAATCAGGCGACATTGCTCTCGGTTGTTTTTTCGTATAGCACTGCGCCGACCCGATCGATATGATCGAGCACATCCGGATCTGTAATGGAACGAAAAAGAGAAATGTCGAAAGAGTATGGCAATAACAGATCGTCAATATCGTCCATTATGCGAAAGAGAACCTTCAAATCGAGATCATCGCCGCCAATGAGGGTCAGATCGATATCAGAGCCCTCTTTATAGTTTCCTTTTGCCCTTGAGCCATAAAGCACAGCTCTCTCGACCTGCCTGTAGCGGGAGATGACAGCATTGATTTGTGAGATGGTTGATTCTTCAAGTCCGAATTTCATTCCTCTGTCTCCTTTGCCATCGGAAGAAGCTTTTCAGCGAGCCGATTGAACGCTGCATTATACAGGATTCGGATTGCCAATGCTATTTCTTCAGCTATCTCCGGATTGTAGGTATGGGATGTCAGGTTTCTGCTTTTTATCATCTCCATCCAGACATCACCGTCGTCGATCAATCCCCGCTTGAATGCTTCGCGGGTAGTATCCCTGGAACCATAGAGTGGCTGAACTCCCTTGTTTTCGAGAAAATCCTTCAACGTATTCCAGCCGAGTTCATGGGTATATTCAAAAGACTGAATCAGGCCCTGTTGCTCAAGTTCGCTCAAGGTTCGTTGCCTGGCCAGTTCTACAGCACGATCCAGTTGGCCGAAAGCCTGCATGAAATGTTTGAACGGCTGAACCCAGCGGATATCTTCATTGTTCATAGCCAATCATGATGTTAATAGCCGCCGACAATTTTTTCCGGCAACGGAATTCTATGCAATCAAGTTCATCTAAAGTTTATTACCCGTCCAAATCAACCGGAATTCCTGCAAAAATCCATACAGAAAGAAAGGTATGGAATAATTGTCTCAATAAGAGAAGCGGGCAATATAATCCCATAACCATGACTGATGATCTGAAGAGGTCATGAAGAATTGTATGAGGCGTTGAAAAACAGACCGGAGGCGCTGCTTCAATCACATAACCATTGAGGCAATATACCGAGCTCAAAAATTCTTTCTTTTTAATGAGCTACCTCCACCAGCATCTCCCGTTTGCATCAATACGCGGACCTCTCAATACTTTTTGCTTTTCTTGGGAGCGTCCCGAAGACTTCCGCTATGAGATAGCCCCACCCAGGCTGATCGATTATTCCGGAGAAATGATTCTGACTGTCGGGAAATAGGTTTGATATCTGTTTTTATCTCGTGTGATTAATGCAAGACCTGATACTGCGGCATGTGCTCCGATAAAAAAGTCCAGCAAAGGAGACCTCTTTTCACCTTTATGCTTTCGGTAGTTGAGAAAAGCTTTACCAGCAAGAAAAAGGGCTTCCTTTGGAATTTCCAGCATCTGAAATCCTCTTGACGAAATCGCCACCTCCAACTCCTCAATTTTTTTAAACCCGATGGAAATCTCGGAATAGATGATTTGATTGATGAATAAAGGGGTATGAATGGCATATTCAGAAAGAGCTGCCTCCGACCAATCAGCCCAAACAGGATCATCGAGAAAAACATCCAGGATGATATTTGAATCAACAAGAAGACCGTTCATACATCTCTTGTGAGCGCCATGATTTCGTCTGTAGTCATTTTGACAGTGGCAATCCCTCGAAGCTTTTTAAATTTTTGACTCGCCGGCGTTGCGTCTTTTCGTTTTACAATCACGACACGATCCCCCTCTTGCATAAAATCAACTTCTGTATCAGGGGTTATCCCTAACTTTTCCCGTATGGTAACTGGTATCGTCACCTGCCCTTTTGTTGTCACTTTCATTTTCCCCTCCGGTATTACGTATTACCAGTAAGAATACCACATTCCTCCTGATAAATCAAACAATGTTCATGAATCGAACGTTTCGACCAGCCCTGCAAGCAAGGGATTCAGAAAATGCACTATCCCATGATACAGGCTGGCCTGGCTGCTCGAAAATGACATTAATGCAGCTGAAGATGCGTTCAACGCCATCGGGAAGGACGGGAGTTTCCTTTCAACTGCAGGTAACCCGCACAACAAAACCCGTTTCTCACCGAACTGCTGATTCCCTTCGGAAACTCAGACTGCGTAGCACTTTTCGAGATAGAGAACAACAATACCATCACTGTTCTTGCTCTCCGCCTTCAGCGTGAAAAATATTACCTGTGGCAATGCTTTTGTTTGATACAATTCCTTTCCTCACGTTTTACATTAAATAAAACAAAAATCTTTTTGCTTTATTTATGAACGTCCCCAAGCCTCTCATTATAATGAATATACTTTAAAGGAAATCTTCAGAAAAAAAGACAATCTCTGATTATCGGTAATCGTTATGGAGAACCCTACACCCCAAAATGTAAGGTCCTTCATTTTTTTATGTAATCCAATACGCCATGTAAATAGCGGTTTTTTTTAAGCGAGGACCAGAAAACGTGCTTTCATATTTACAATAAAGCAGGATAATTCCGTACCTTTAACGTAGTATATATCGACCTTGTTTCTTTTGTGTTGCAATTCAAAAATCCGCGCTTTAAACGGATCAATCTAATTATTAGCGTTCTCAGATATAGCGAAGGAGAGAAAATGCAAGAAATAAAATACAGGAATTATCGCATCAGATATCACTGTGTGCTTGGTTGGTTTGCTCATATTTATCGACCGGGGGCAAACTCGGCAATGAGTGACATTATTGAAGCAACCCGTGAAGAAGGAGAGCAAATTTTACTTGTTCGTGTCCGTGCACGAATTGATAGAGAAGAAGAATCATAGGCTAGGGTAATGAACCAACCTTGACGGTTCTAATTAACATACTGGCATAACAAACCGATACAACGCACCCTTTCAAAAAGCAGCTTAAGCCCATGAAATTTTTTTGGTAAAAATTCCAGAGCCTGAACCTACATCAACTCCCCACCCACTAAAATTCTCGGGAACAAAGCATCCCCGCCATCGTTACCAGAAAAGCATGCTTTTTCCCAACCTTAAAATAATCCCGCCATGACATCGTCATCGATGAACCTCTTTGGAGAAAGAGCGGAGAGGCCGTCCTTTCCTCGTTTCAGCATCAAGCTCGTTAAAGAATCCAAGGTGTTTTATTCTCAGAAGAAGATCAGCAACGCAAAAATGGTTTGTGAGCTGGTCATGTGTCTGGGGCTGCATGAAAAAGCTTCTGAGGAGTTTCATGCAATTTACCTCACTACCAAGCATGAAGTTATCGGTATTGAGATGATCAGCAGAGGAACTTTGAACGCAACCCTGACTCATCCTCGTGAAGTTTTCAAGGGGGCACTGCTAGCAAATGCACATGCAATAATTCTTGCCCATAATCATCCATCTGGTAATCTTGAACCGAGTGTGCCTGATAAACATGTAACGGAAACACTTGTTCAGGCAGGTAAAATCCTAGACATCAAAGTTCTTGATCATGTCATTGTCGGGACTGCAGGAGGATTTTACAGCTTTATGGAGTCAGGGCAGTTATCAGCATGATCTAATGGGGAACGTGAAATAAGCACCCATATGTTCATATCCTAGCGCTTTCAGCAGCCTTTACATATAAGGATTCCGTTGAGCTTCCGGCACTGAGGAGTCCTTATACCCCTAATGATTTCATACCACACTGTTCTCGCATTCAGTCACAGCTTACACTCCGCTTCGCTTCGTTTTGTGGCAAAAGCAGCGCCTTCATGCTTCACAGTTGTGACTTACTGTCATGTTCTATCAGTTCATCTGGCGTTAACTCGTGGTCGTTGTATAATTTACATTATGTGCTCCGCCCTCCGGGAAGTTGAGTACAACTTTACATAATGGGAAATTATACAAGCAACCATCAGGTGGGCTACCTTGAATGCGTTACAATATCTATTTATGTTGAGAAAATTTGCTAAATATTTTTACCTTTTAAAAATGAAACTTTATACTATAATTATAGATAAATAAATAATGCAAACTTCTTTATTGATGGATTCTATACAGTGTGCCATTAATGGTTATAGGCATGCTGAGACAATAGTTCAGACAAGATTTTATAACTACCTGCTTATTGTTACATTTCTTCTTATTCCATGGTCTTGGTCGCTCGAAAGCAATAAAATGATTTTTAATATTACAAGTTCTTTCTTAGGAATATTATTTAGCATACTTTGGATTATACTTGGTTTTAGATATCGTAAGTTTTTATGGCTTCATATGGATATAATTATCAAACTTGAAGATAAACTGAATAATGAAGAAATTAAAATAATGACTCCTATTTATAATCTTCAAAACGGGAGCGCTGTCTCAATCCAAAAAGAAAATAAAAAAATTAAACTTTGCTGGTTGCAAAAAAAAGTCGACTCAAGAAGCTTACTTTTTATAGTGCCAATAATATTTTCTATTAGCTATTCTGTATTATTATTTTATTCAATATGTGAGTGTAATAACAATACTGCAAAAATGAAAAGCGCTTTAACGCCAACTGTAAGAATAGAAGAATCTTATTTTTTTAATATCCATAAATAATTTAAAAAATAAAACCTATAAAGTAATAAACCTTTATGTATATGAATACATTTGATGTATTTAAATGGCTTTTCCCCTATTTTTCTATAAGTAGTTTAGTTACTGCTTTATTGTTATGGCTTACTAGAGAATGGATGTCTAATAAATTAAAAAATAGTATAAGTCATGAATATGATGAGAAATTAGAAAATTATAAAGCTTACTTAAAAAAAGAAAATGATTTATTGCTTCTTAATATAAAAAATCGTTTTGAGAGAGAAACAACCATACATAATATTGCAGGTATATCTATTTCTGAAGTTCAGAAAGTGGTTGTTTCTAGAAAAATAGAAGCTATTGAGAGTTTGTGGCATGAGGTTTTGCGAATAAAAAAAAATATGCCATCTATAAAACTTATTCTTGATATAATAACAATTGATGAATACAAAACCATCATAAATAATAATTATTTCAAAAAAGAGCTTGAGAAATTAGATGAAAAAGAAATCATTAAAATGATGGGCGATTTAAATGAACCGACAGAAAAAAATAAAATATATATTGATAATAATGTATGGGCATTATTTTTTGCTTATCGGGCAATAATGGTTCGTATTGTTTTATTAATGACAAAAGTCAAAGTTGATCCAGGTATGATTGAGTGGTTTAATGACGAATTGATACAAAATTTATTGCTGTCCGTTTTATCGCCTGAAGAAAATATAGAATATAAAGAAATTAAAATAAGTAA
>SZXW01000009.1:42500-85258 GCA_005862285.1 Chlorobium sp.
TTTTCTCGATTACCCTGACCTGAAACCCTTTGTCCGTAAGCCTCTTTGCAGCTGTGAGGCCTGCAAGTCCGCCTCCGACAATCAAAACCGACTTTTTATCACTCGCCATTTTACAAATTGAATTGCTCTGTGCCATCACTCCTGTTGACACGAAATTATCCTATATGGCCGACCGCCCCTCGAACGCCCTCGAAAGGGTCGCCTCATCGACAAACTCGAGCTCGGCACCCACGGGAATGCCTCGCGCTATTTTGGTAACGGAAATGCCGAGAGGTTTGAGTAGTTTGCTGAGATAGAGGGCTGTCGTTTCGCCTTCAACGGTAGGGTTCAGGGCAAGCACAACTTCGCGGACATCCTGGTGCTCACCGTCCCCGATGCGGACGATCAGTTCCTTTATCTTGATATCGTCGGGCCCTATGCCGTCGAGAGGAGAAATCACCCCGTGCAGTACATGGTAAAGCCCTTTGTATAAACCTGTTTTTTCAAAAGCGAGCATATCGACCGGCGACTCGACCACGCAGATCACCGAGCGGTCGCGGCCTGTGCTGCGGCAGACCGGGCATGGATCGGTCTCCCTGTCCGTGACATTCTGGCAGACCGAACACCGGATAACCTTGTCCTTGACGTCGAGCAGTGCCCCGGCAAGCTTCTCCGCCTCGCTCTTAGGCTCGTGCAGGACATGCATGGCAAGTCGCTGGGCGGTCTTGCGGCCTATACCCGGCAGCTTGGCCAGCTCGTCTATGAGGGATTCAATCGCCGCCGAGGTATAACGCATGGATGGCTATTTGCCGAGATTGAGATTCTTGAGCATGTCTGCCGGGTTCATCATGCCGCCCGCCGCCCGGGATATCTCTTCCTGGGCCAGCCGTGCCGATTCGTCGAGGGCGTTGTTCACGGCCGCAAGCACGAGGTCCTGGACCATCTCGGCATCATCCATGATATCCGGATCGATTTTCAGGCTCAGCAGTTTCTGCTTGCCGCTGACGCTCACCTTCACCATGCCGCCGCCCGCCTCTCCGTGGGCCACGATCTTTTCAAGCTGCTTCTGGACATCCTGCATCTTCTCCCCTGCCTGCTGGATCTGCTTCATCATATCACCGAAATTGGGCAATCCCATACGCTATCTCCCTGATAAATGTGGTTAGTTCTTCCTTCGCAGTGCGAGGTAGATCTTCTCGAGGATATCCTCCGTGGTAAGCTTGTATTTCTGCAGCAGCTCGTCCGGTTTTCCGGACTCGCCGAACTGGTCCTCGACACCGACCATCTCGATCGGCACGGGAATGTTCTTTGCGCAGACATGTGACACGGCATCACCGAGGCCATTGTAAATCTGGTGCTCTTCGGCGGTGACGATGGCGCCTGTGTCGTTTGCCGCGCGCACGATTGCAAGCGTATCGATCGGTTTGATGGTATGCATGTTGATCACCCTGACACCGACCCCTTCTTTCTCGAGAATACGGGCGGCTTCGAGGGCTTTCCATACCATGATGCCGCAGGCGATAACCGTGACGTCCCGTCCCGGATGCAGCTCTATAGACTTTCCGATCTCGAACCCGTCCTCATCGAGCGTAAAGTCGGGTACGTTCGGCCTGCCGAAACGCAGGTATACCGGCCCTTCGTATTTTAAAATGGCTTTCGTGGCACGGATGGTTTCGCTGTAATCACACGGGACAACCACGGTCATCCTCGGAAGGCCGCGCATGAGGCCGATATCCTCGAGGATCTGGTGGGTTGCACCGTCCTCGCCGAGCGTGAGCCCTGCATGGGAAGCGCAGATTTTCACATTGAGGTTTGAATAGCAGACCGACTGGCGGATCTGGTCGTACACCCTGCCGGTGGCGAATACCGCGAAACTTGCCGCGACCGGGATCTTGCCGGTGGTGGCCATGCCGGCAGCCATCGAAACCATGTTAGCTTCGGCAATACCTGTCTGGAAAAAACGATTGGGGAATGCATCGCGAAAAAGATGCATGTTGAGCGAGCCTGTAAGGTCGGCGCAGAGCGCAACAACAGAAGGGTTTTCCCGGCCAATCTGAAGCAGAGCTTCGCCGAATCCGGTGCGGGTTGCCTTGCTGCCCCGCGAAACATATTGCGTACCAGCGGCCGCGATGTTATTTTCTCCCATTACTTCCAGAATAACTTTAATTAAGAAAAACACTTCCGCCCGGCAGCCACGCTGAGGAAACCCCGGACACAATGACAAAAGTTGAATATAAGCATACTGAAATAGCGGCGAAAAAAAAACTCGGCCAGAATTTTCTTACCGATCGCAACATCACAAAAAAAATCGTTGCCGCCGGCGTCGCTGTACCCGATGACAATATTCTCGAGATCGGGCCGGGGTTCGGAGCACTTACCAGGGAAATCGCCGAAATTTGCCCGTCGTTCACGGTAGTCGAAAAAGACCCGGCTCTCGCGGAATTCATCCGGAGCGAATACCCGCAGCTGAAAGTGATCGAGTCCGATTTCCTCGCCATCGATCTTGAGCCCCTCGCAGCGCAAAAATCTCTGAAGGTATACGGCAACATCCCCTACTCGATCACCTCGCCGATTCTCTTCAGGCTGCTTGACAACCGCAGGTACTTCAGCTCGGCCGTCCTGATGATGCAGCTCGAAGTTGCAAAAAGGATCGTTGCGAAACCCGGCACGAAGGATTACGGAATCCTCGCGGTGCAGATGCAGACCTTCTGCGACATCGATTACCTGTTCAAGGTCGGGCGCAAGGTTTTCCGGCCTGAACCCCGGGTGGACAGTGCCGTAATCAGGATAACGCCGAAAAAAAACGATCCTCTCGATGATGCGGACGGTTTCAGGCGGTTCGTTCGCATCGCCTTCCACCAGCGCAGGAAAACGCTGCTGAACAACCTCAGGGAATCATACGATACCTCCGGCATTGACAGCGATATCCTGAAACTCCGCGCCGAAGCGCTCACGGTCGTCGAGCTTCTGCAGCTATTCGGCAGACTGATGCCGGTTCAGCGGAAAGAGACATGAAAAGCCCTCTTTTGCCGGTATTCATGCTCGTTTACATCGACTTTCCGGCCTTCATGCCTGCAGGGCAAAACCCGCTTCAGATAAAGAGTTAATCGGAGAGTGCAAAATGATTCATTGCGCCAAACTGTATTTTTTCTTAACATGGGGTTTTAAACAAAAAAAGAAAGCTATTTCTGTTCATGCTTTTCAGCTACGACACCACCCTTTCTTGTGTTCTGACTGATCGACTTTCCCTTTTTCTTCATTAACTTTTTCAGGGGATCACTCGCATGCCGCAATCTTTCAATTCCGTTTATCAGGAGTCCATCCAGAATCCCGAACAATTCTGGGCAGAGGCCGCAGAAAACCTACACTGGTACAAAAAATGGAACAGGGCGCTTGATACAAGCAACCCTCCGTTTTACCGCTGGTTTGCCGGCGGCATGACCAACACGTGCTATAACGCGCTTGACCGGCATGTCGACGAAGGAAGGGGCAACCAGACTGCGCTCATTTACGACAGCCCGGTAACCGGTTCGAAAAATCGGTACACCTACCGCGAGTTCCGCGACATCGTGGCGCTCTTTGCGGGAGCCCTGCAGTCAAGAGGAGTGCGCAAAGGCGACCGCGTCATCATCTATATGCCCATGATCCCCGAAGCGGTCATCGCCATGCTCGCCTGCGCGAGGCTCGGCGCCATCCACTCGGTTGTGTTCGGCGGTTTCGCATCCCACGAGCTTGCCGTGAGGATCGACGACTGCAAACCTAAAATCATCATATCCGCATCCTGCGGCATCGAGCACAACAAGGTCATCGACTACAAAAGGCTGCTCGACTTCGCCATCGAACTCGCGCACTTCAAGCCTGAAATCTGTATCATCAAGCAGCGCGACCAGCTGAAGGCCGAACTGAACGAAGAGCGCGACCTCACCTGGAACCAGTCGCTGCTCGGCGCCGAACCTGTGCAGTGCGTCCCCGTAGAATCATCCGATCCACTCTATATCCTTTATACTTCAGGAACCACCGGACAGCCTAAGGGCATCGTGCGCGACAACGGCGGCCACATGGTGGCCCTGCAGTGGTCCATGAAGAACGTATACAACATCGAGCCCGGCGAGGTTTTCTGGGCGGCCAGCGACGTCGGCTGGGTCGTCGGCCACTCCTATATCGTCTACGCACCGCTGCTCCACGGCTGTACCACCCTCCTCTTTGAAGGTAAACCCGTCGGCACTCCCGACCCCGGAACCTACTGGAGGATCATCAGTGAATACAACGTCTCGGCGCTCTTTACCGCCCCTACCGCCTTCAGGGCAATCAAGAAGGAAGACCCGAACGGCAACTACATCAAACATTACGACCTCTCGAATTTCCGCACCCTCTTCCTTGCCGGTGAACGGGCCGACCCCGATACGGTCAGATGGGCCGAAGAAAAACTGAAGGTGCCGGTCGTCGACCACTGGTGGCAGACAGAAACCGGATGGGCGATTGCGGCAAACTGCCAGGGAATAGAACCCGGACCGATCAAATACGGTTCAGCTTCGCGTGCCGTGCCTGGCTATAACGTGCAGGTTGTCAACTCCGAGCTCCAGGAGCTTCCTCCGGGCCAGATGGGCGACATCGTCATCAAGCTTCCGCTGCCGCCGGCAACCATGCTGACGCTTTGGAAAGCGGACAAACGTTTCGAGGAAAGCTACATGACGCAGTTCCCCGGCTACTACCAGACCAGCGACGCCGGCTATATCGACGAGGACGGCTATATCTACATCATGTCTCGTACTGACGACGTCATTAACGTTGCAGGCCACAGGCTCTCGACGGGATCAATCGAAGGGGCGCTCTGCGAGCACCCGGACGTTGCCGAAAGTGCCGTCATCGGTGTGCACGACGACCTGAAGGGACAGGTCCCGCTCGGATTCCTTGTGCTTAAGTTCAACGTCGACACGCCGCACAACCAGATCATCAAGCATGTCATCGAGTATGTTCGTGAGAACATAGGGCCTGTCGCCTCGTTCAAGAATGCGGTCATCGTCAACCGCCTGCCGAAAACCCGGTCAGGCAAGATCCTTCGTGGAACCATGCGCAAGATTGCCAACGGCGAGGAGTACACCATGCCTGCCACTATCGACGATCCGGCGATCCTCGACGAGATAACGGAAGCACTGAAGACGATCGGTTACGGCAAATGAGCTTGTAAACTGCAATAATGAAGAAAACATGATCAAAAAGATAGACCATATCGCCATTGCCGTCCAGAACCTCGAAACCGCACTCGAGACGTTCAGGAACGTTCTCGGGTGCGACCCGGGCTCGATCCGGGTAGAGGAGGTGCCGTCCGAAAACGTCCGGGTGGCATTCATCCCCGTCGGGGATTCGAAAATCGAACTTCTCGAACCCATGAGCGAGGAGAGCCCGATTTCGAAATTCCTCGCCAAAAACGGCGACGGCATGCACCATATCGCCCTCGAGACGAGCGATATCGCAGATGAGGTGGAACGCCTCGAATCACAGGGTGTCCAGACGCTCGGACAGCCGAAAGAGGGGGCGGGAGGTAAAAAAATCGTCTTCCTCCACCCGAAACAGACAAACAGGGTGCTCCTTGAATTTGCCCAGAAAAAACATTAAGTAAATCGAGACAAAGCAACTTCAGCCAGTGAAACATTTTTATCTTCCCTTCGAGAAAAAAGAAGGATTCAGTTACACCCGGGAAAGCATCGAACAGCTTTCAGAATACGAAAAATACCAGCTCTCCTACCACCCCGAACGCCCCAGACATCTCGACTATCTCACCGTCTTCGACAACGTTCAGGAGTGCCTGAAAAACGATGAGCACGGAAGCTGCATCATCCAGACCCACCGGGCCACGCTGCGCGAAGGGGACATGGAATTCCCGGTCATGCTGATCGGCCAGCAGTCCGCACCGACCTCCAATTTCAAGGAGCTGCATCAGCTCATGAAAAATCCTGATCTCATCAGGAAGTGGAACCAGGGCATGCCGACTCCGGCTGCTTTCGAAAAAGCGATCGGTGCTATTGCGCTGGCTGAAGAAGAAAACCGCACGATCATCACGGTTGTCGATACGGCCGGAGCCGATCCGACCGAAGAATCGGAGGGAGGCGGAATCGCCTGGAAGATAGGGCGCTGCATGCAGGCACTTGCCGAATCCTCCGTTCCCACCTTATCGGTCATCATCAACCGCGGATGCAGCGGAGGCGCTATTGCCCTGACAGGATGCGATGCCGTGCTCGCGATGGAATACTCAACCTATCTCGTGATCTCCCCCGAAGCCTGCTCTTCCATCCTTTTCCGTACAAGAGACAAGGCGAACCTCGCAGCGGAGATTTCGCAGATCACCGCAAGGGAAGCCCTGAAAAACGGTATCGTCGATGATCTGATTCTCGAGAACGAGGGACCGGCCCATCATTTCCCGGAACCTGCAAAACAATCGTTCAAGGAAGTCCTTCTGCAATGGATCGACAAGATGAACCGGACCCCGAAAAACGAGATTTTCCGGAAAAGGCTGGAACGGTGGTCCAAAATCGGTAAGTGGGATACCTTGAGCGAAGATGAAATCCTTTCATTCGAGAAACAAGTTTCCCTCTTCATCCCGAAACCCAAAAATGTGCTTTTCGTTGCACGCCACAGGAAATGCATCGACGGAGCCGGCAAGAGGAAGCTCGATCCGGTGCTTTACACGAAGCTTTTCAATGACAATTTTGTCTGCGAAACCTGCGGGCACCGTTATGTAAGGCTCTCTGCACATGACTATATCTCTTTCATCCTCGACAAGGACTCATTCCGCGAACATCCCGAAACGCGCTACATCGTTGACAGGGATATCCTGAACTTCCCTGATTATGCGGACAAGATTGTCGAAGCAAGGCAAAAAACCGGCGCCGCATCCTCTTTCCTGACCGGTGATGCGACAATCGACGGCAAACCGGTGGTATTCTGTGCTACAAACTTCAACTTCCTCGGCGGTTCCTTCTGTATGTCCACCGCGGAAAAGGTCTTCCGTGCCTGCCGTATCGCCATCGAACGACAGACCCCACTCATCATCCAGGCTACCGGCGGTGGTGCAAGAATGCATGAAGGATGCTCCTCGATGGTCGGCCTCCCGAAAGTGCATGTCGCTATATCGAGCGTTGAAAAGGCAGGCCTGCCGGTTATCACGATCATTACGGACCCTACACTCGGCGGGGTTGCAATCGGCATGGCTTCACGAGGAATAAAGCTTTTCGAACACAATGCCGGCAATATCGGTTTTTCAGGAAAACGTGTCATCGAACAGTACACCGGCAAACCAACGACGAAGGATTTCCAGACAACCTGGTGGCTCCAGCAGAAAGGGTTTGTCGAAAATACCGCTCGGCCATGGGATATGCGGGAGGAGATCCTCGGCATCATAAAATCTCACGAATCCAGACTCGATTCGAAACAAGAACTGCAGCAAGCATAACCATCGTCAAGCAAAAAAAACACAATAAACGATCATGACCAACACTCTTCCTGATTCCCTGTTTCAGGAATTCCCAGCGGTGAGCCGGAACGAATGGAAAACAAGGGCAACGGCAGAGCTCAAGGATACACCCTACGAAAAAATCGTATGGAAAACCCCGGACGGTTTCGAGCTCGAACCATGGTACTCACGTGAAGAAAAACGGAACTTTCTTCTGATACCTCCCGGAAAGTCTGCAAATTCCTGGATTAACTGCCGCCTGATAAACGTGACCGATCCCGCTGCGGCAAACAGCGCTGCAATTAAAAGCATCTCTGCGGACGTTTCCGCAATCGAGTTCTGCATAACCAACCCGTCACACTGCTCACCTGAAAACCTGGCCATACTGCTTTCGGGCATCGAGCTGCAGGCATTGCCCGTTTATTTCTCCGGCAACCTGCCTCCTGCAGATGAACTGCTCGCGGTGCTTGCCTCGATCGAAGGATTCAGTGCGAACGAAGGCGGAATCATAGGTGCACTCTCTCCCGTTTCACAGGAAATGGATGCCGCTTACGGCAAATGGCTGGAAACACTCCCAGCGTTCAGAATCTTTACGGTCGATACGCTTCCATTCCATGAACAGGGTTCCACACCCTCGCAGGAAATCGCCCTTGCGCTGGCCGGTGCGAGCGACATGTTAAACCGCTTCACTGAAACAGGCATTGCTGCCGACCGGATCGTTTCTGCAATGGAAATCATCCTGCCTGTTGGAACAAGCCATTTTACCGAACTTGCCAAGCCCCGTGCTCTGCGCTATCTGCTCGGGCACCTGGTGAAGGCTTACGGGGCGGATCCCGGAGCGCTTCCACGCCTTTTCGCAAAAACATCCGGACGCGCCATTTCCCTGCTTGATCCGTTTACCAACGTTCTGCGGCTTACTACCGAAGCGGTTTCGGCAATCCTCGGCGGATACGGAACGCTTCAGATCGTCCCTTTCGACAACGGGCTGTCGGTCGAAAACGACACTGCGGAACGCATCACGGGAAACATCCATCTGATCCTGCGGAGCGAAGCTGCCCTCGACCATGTCATCGACCCGGCGGCAGGTTCGAATTATATCGAGACCCTCACCAGCAAACTCGCCGCATCGGCCTGGGACACTTTCAGGAAAATCGAGGCAGAGGGAGGACTGAATGCCGCCCTTGAAAGCGGCATGATCAACGCCATGCTTGCCGAAGCTGCCGCTGCTGAGAAAAAACAGCTGGGCAACCGCAAAAAGACCCTGATCGGTGTGAACCGCTATCCCTGGCCGCTTACCCCGGAACAGCAGGAAAACATCGAAACGCTGGAAACAATAATTGGCTCAGGAATAAAAACAAGTGCAACCGCATCCTGGGAGCTTCTGCGTTTGAAAACGCTCGCCCGGGCAGAAAAAAGCGGCCGGTGTCCTTCGGTACTCATCTGGACGCACGGTGACCCCGGCATCAGTTTAAGGCAGGCGGCTTTCTGCGAAGACTTTTTCAAATGCGGAGGTTTTTCGATCGATGGCACGACTTCCCTGCCGGTTGAAGAAGGATCATATATCTCCTCCCTGCAGCTGAACCCCGATATCGTGGTGCTCTGCATCGCTGACAAGGATCCGGTACCTGTCGCCGAATCAATCTGCAGCACCCTCCAGCGCCTTCAGCCGGGCATCATTGTGGTCATGGCCGGCAGGCCCCCGCAGGGACATGAAAAACTCCTCGAAGCCGGCCTCGACAGCTTCGTCTATACCGGCGTAAATGTCAGGGATATGCTCGAAACTTATCAACATAAAACCGGAGTGCAATGAGACCTGATTTCTCAACCCTTGATATTTCCTCGCCGGCTGTTGCTCCGGAAAACGGCGTGAAACCTTCAGTCTGGACCACGCCCGAAGGTATCGGCATAAAATCGAGTTACCGTGAAGAGGACATCGCCGGAGCACACCAGCTTGATTTCGCACCCGGCTTCGCGCCCTACATTGGAGGTCCCTACACCACGATGTACACCACCCGTCCCTGGACCATCCGCCAGTACGCCGGGTTCTCTACCGCCGAAGATTCGAACCGTTTCTACCGGCAGAATCTCGCTGCGGGCCAGAAAGGCCTGTCGGTGGCGTTCGACCTTCCGACCCACCGCGGTTACGACTCTGACCACCCGAGGGTGATCGGCGACGTCGGCAAGGCTGGCGTGGCGATCGATTCGGTCGAGGACATGAAAATCCTGTTCGACCAGATCCCGCTCGGCGACATTTCTGTATCCATGACCATGAACGGAGCGGTCCTGCCCGTCATGGCCTTCTACATCGTGGCAGCCGAAGAACAGGGCGTGACGCCTGACCATCTCAGCGGCACCATCCAGAACGATATCCTCAAGGAGTTCATGGTTCGGAACACCTACATCTATCCGCCCGAACCGTCGATGAGGATCATTGCCGACATCTTCCGCTACACCAGCGAAAAGATGCCGAAGTTCAATTCCATCAGCATCTCGGGCTACCATATGCAGGAAGCGGGCGCCACGGCTGACCTCGAGCTTGCTTTCACCCTCGCCGATGGCCTCGAGTACATCCGTACGGGATTGAAGGCCGGCCTCGATATCGATGCATTCGCTCCAAGGCTCTCCTTCTTCTGGGCGATCGGCATGAACTGCTTCATGGAAATCGCAAAACTGCGGGCTGCCAGGATGCTCTGGGCGAAAATCGTCAAACAGTTCAATCCGAAAAGCCCTAAATCGCTCATGCTCCGCTCCCACTGCCAGACTTCAGGCTGGAGCCTGACCGAACAGGACCCGTTCAACAACATCACCCGCACCTGCCTCGAAGCGCTCGCCGCGGCGCTCGGCCATACCCAGTCGCTGCACACGAACGCGCTCGACGAGGCGATCGCACTTCCGACCGAATTTTCCGCGAGGATCGCAAGAAACACCCAGCTCTATCTGCAGGAAGAGACCGACATCACCAGAAGCATAGACCCCTGGGCAGGCTCCTATTACATCGAGCACCTTACCCGCGAGCTCGCCGCGAAAGCGTGGAAGATCATCTGCGATATCGAAGAGGCAGGCGGCATGGTTAAAGCCATCGAACAGGGCATCCCGAAGCTGCAGATTGAAGAAGCCGCCACACGAAAGCAGGCGCGCATAGACAGCGGCGAAGACATTATCGTCGGCATCAACGGTTACCGGACCGAAAGCCGGACCGATATAGACCTGCTCGAGGTCGACAACACGAAAGTGCTCCATCAGCAGATCCAGAGGCTCCAGTCCATAAAGGCAGCGCGCAACGAAGAAGAAACCTCCCGCGCCCTGAAAGCAATCGAAGAGTGCGCGGCATCGGGGGAAGGAAACCTGCTCGAACTGGCCGTGGAAGCTGCAAGAAAAAGAGCTACCTTGGGAGAAATATCATCGGCCTGCGAAAAAACGTTCGGCCGCTACAAAGCTACGCTCAGGCTCAACACCAGTGTCTACATGTCCCAGATGCAGAATAACCAGCTCTTCATAAAGGCACAGCAGCTCGCCGATGAATTCGCAGATCTCGATGGCCGCCGGCCAAGGATCATGGTCTCGAAGGTCGGTCAGGACGGGCATGACCGCGGAGCCAAGGTTATCGCTGCCGCTTTCGCCGATATCGGTTTCGACGTCGATATCAGTCCGCTCTTCCAGACGCCCGAAGAGGTTGTCCAGCAGGCGCTCGACAACGATGTGCACGTCATCGGCGTTTCGAGCCTCGCCGCAGGCCACAAGACCCTCATCCCGAAAATCGTCGAGGGACTGAAATCAAGCGGACGGGAGGATATCCTGGTCATCGCCGGCGGCGTCATCCCCGAGAGGGATTACGAATTCCTCTATGAACACGGAGTTGCCGGTGTTTTCGGCCCCGGTACGGTCATAGCGGAAGCCGCCATAAGCATTCTCGAAAAAATGATCGCACGCCATCAGCAATGAGCTCAAGCGGAATGCCGCCGGGAAACACCCGACGGAGCGAACCGGACGTCGACACCATTGTCGGCGGCATTCTCGGGGGCGACAGGCTGATGCTGAGCCGGGCCATCACGCTCATCGAATCGCAGAAGCCCGAGCACCAGCAGAAAGCGCACGAGGTCCTCGACCGATGCCTGAAACACAAAACAGACTCCATCCGCATCGGCATCACCGGATCTCCCGGGGCCGGCAAAAGCACTTTCATCGAAGCACTCGGGGAGATTATCATCCGTAGCGGCCTTTCGCTTGCCGTGCTTGCCATAGACCCGAGCAGCCGCCAGACCAGAGGCAGCATTCTCGGCGACAAGGCACGCATGGAAAAACTCTCGGGCAGAAAAGAGGCATTCATCCGCCCCACGGCATCTTCCGGGCATCTCGGGGGTTTGTCGCCTAAAACCCATGAAACCATCGTACTCTGCGAAGCAGCGGGTTATGACGTGATCATCGTCGAAACTGTCGGCGTTGGACAGTCGGAAGTCGAGGTGGACACCATGGTGGATTTCATCCTGCTGCTCATGCTGCCGGGATCGGGTGACGAACTGCAGGGCATCAAGAGAGGGATCATGGAAATCGCAGATGCCATAGCGATCACGAAATCCGACGGTGCCCAGGAAGGAATTGCCGCACTGTCGAAAACCGAATTCGAAGCTGCTCTCAGGATGCTTCCGGCAAAATATCCATTCTGGCACCGCCAGGTTTTTCTCACCTCGGCACTAACAGAGAAAGGGATCACAGAGGTCTGGGAAAATATTTCCGATTTCATCAGGGAAATCCGGAATAAAGGCATGTTCGAGGAAAAACGGAGGGAACAGCTCAAATCTCTGCTGTACCGCGTTCTCGAAGAGATGCTGAAAAAAGAGTTTTTCACCCATCCCGAAGTTACGCGCCTGAAAGAAGATGTCGAACATCAGGTTCTTTCCGCCGAACTCAGTCCGTTCAGCGGGGCGGAGACCCTGATGAAAGCGTTCACTCGTCTCCGATAAACTCCTTTTCCTCCGCTTTCACGGTAAGCACCGGACAATTCGCTTTCCTGACCACGGTTTCTGCGACACTGCCCATGATAAGCCTGCTCAGTCCTTTCTTTCCGTGAGAACCCATGATCACAAGGTTTACATCGAGCTTTTCAATTCTGTCAAGGATCACATCGGCCGGATTGCCGATTTCGACACCGCACTCAGCCTTGATATTGTCCTTTTTGAACCCTTCGAGGATTTCTCGCAGGTCGTCGCTTGCGGCTTTTTCGAGTTCCTCCTCGAGCGGCACGTAGTTGAGCGTGATATCGACTGCCATCGGCCTCGGCTCCACGATATTGAGCAGATAAACCGATGCATGCATGTTCAAAGCGAACTCTTTTGCATACCTGATGGCATTGCGGGATGCGTCGGAAAAATCGACGGGACAGAGAATGGTCTTGATCTTGATCATGGCTGCATAGGTTTAGATTGCCTTTGAAGAAGACGACTGCATGTGTTCGAAAAACGGTTTGAACAGATCCATGGGAATCGGGAAAACCGTGGTTGAATTATTTTCCGCAGCTATTTCCTTGAGCGTCTGGAGATACCGAAGCTGCAGGGCGGCCGGTGTCCCCGATATGATCGCGGCGGCATCGGCAAGCTTCTGCGCAGCCTGGAACTCCCCTTCCGCATTGATGATGACCGAACGGCGTTCCCGTTCCGCCTCGGCCTGCTTTGCCATGGCGCGCCGCATTCCCTCTGGAAGGTCGATCTCCTTCACCTCGACTTTGCTGACCTTGACGCCCCACGGCTCGGTTTCCTTGTCGAGAATACCCTGGATACGGTCATTGATCTCGTCCCGTTCAGCAAGGAGATTATCGAGCTCACCCTGTCCGCAGACGCTGCGGAGCGTTGTCTGCGCAAGCTGCGATGTAGCGAAATGGAAATCGGCCACATCGACGATTGCCCTGACAGGATCGAGAACCCTGAAGTATACTACGGCGCTCACCTTTACCGAGACGTTGTCACGTGTGATGATATCCTGTGAAGGTACATCGAGCGTCACCGTCCGGAGGTCGACCTTGATCATCCTGTCTATCCCGGGAAGCAGAATGATCATACCGGGCCCTTTCGCCTGGATGACCCGGCCGAGCCGGAAAATCACTCCCCGTTCGTACTCCCTCAGTATCTTGATCGTATAGTACAGGAAAACCGCAACAAGGATAAACGGAACCATCAGATTATATGCCAGCATAGTTCTACTTTTTTTAATCCCTAAGTTATCAAATCCTCTACGCTGCAACGCCGAGGTTCTCCGCATGAAGGAAAATCTGCCGGCCGATCATACATAAGGGGACCTCTTTTTACTGTCAATGATCCGTTGCATTGCCGACTACATCCATTCACTTCAATAATAGCTTACATATCGTGAATCTCAAAAAAAATCTCCGTTTTCAAAACTGCTCGCGGCCATCGAACCCTCTTGCCTGAATACGATTTAGTAACTATTTTTATCCAAGAAACTTATGCATCTTGCTTATTGTTGTCTTAATTCGTGAAAACATCAAGTACTGACAAGTTGCTTACGTAAACGATAATCCGAAAAGAACCATGTATTTTGATCCATTGTATTTTGTTTTTGCCGCACCTCCGATGCTTCTCGGCCTCTGGGCACAGTTCAAGGTAAAGTCGGCATTCAATAAATATTCCCAGGTGCCGACCCAGTCAGGCATCAATGGCGCGGAAGCCGCGCGCCGGATCCTTCAGCGCGGAGGGATAGGCAATGTCACCGTCGAACCGGTTGAAGGAATGCTCTCCGACCATTACGATCCCCGCACCAAAGCCCTTCGTCTCAGTGAAGCGGTCTACAGCCAGCGCAGTATCGCATCTGTAGGCGTCGCGGCTCATGAAGCGGGACACGCTCTCCAGGACAAATCCGGTTATATGCCGCTGCAGCTGCGTGCGGTCATGGTCCCTACAGTTTCCATCGGCAGCAACCTCGGTCCGATCCTGTTCATGGCCGGCATGTTCCTGGCCGGGTCAATCGGCACCACGCTCGCATGGGCAGGTATACTGCTGTTCGCGGCAGTCGCCCTTTTTGCGCTTGTAACGCTGCCCGTGGAATTCAACGCAAGCAACAGGGCAAAAGAGCTGCTGGTTTCCCAGGGTATTGTATCGAGTTCGGAAATGAAAGGTGTCAACGCCGTTCTCGATGCCGCGGCACTGACCTATGTCGCTGCTGCCGCTCAGGCTATCATGCAGCTTCTGTATTTTCTGAATGTCATGAACAGAAGGGATTGAAAACCCGTGGAAAGGATGCGGCTCCAGTTCCCTTTTTTTATGCTGTTGGAGGTATGACCGTTTGAAACAGGCCGGGTAGAGTCAATGCCCTCATTCGTTCAGGAGTGGTTTTTTTTAAGTTTTCCATCAATCAATCCTATCGTACCCTTGAAAAACAGTTTCAGAAAAAAACCGCTTGCACTTCTCATCGAAGAGATGAAAAGCGAACACCGGCTGAACAGGGTCCTCGGGCCTTTAGCTCTCACCAGCCTCGGCATCGGCGCTATCATCGGCACCGGCATTTTCGTGCTTATCGGTGTGGCCGCCCATGACAAGGCCGGTCCGGCCGTCACCCTCTCCTTTGCCATAGCTGGCCTGGCCTGTATTTTCGCAGCGCTCTGCTATGCTGAATTCGCTTCGATGGTTCCGGTAGCAGGTTCTGCCTACACCTATGCCTATGCAACCCTCGGTGAGCTCTTCGCGTGGATAATAGGCTGGGACCTCATCCTCGAGTATGGTATTGCTTCTGCCTCGGTTGCCCACGGCTGGTCGCACTATTTCCAGGATTTCATAGGGATTTTCGGGCTCGGTATCCCGTTTGTTTTCACCAAGGCGCCTATCGACTTCGACCCGTCGACAGGTGTAATGAGCATGACCGGTGCATGGCTCGACCTTCCTGCAGTTGCAATAGCCTTAATCGTAACCACAGTGCTTGTCAAGGGTATCAAGGAGAGCGCAGGCTTCAATGCAGGCATGGTGATCGTAAAAGTCGCGATAGTGCTGCTGGTCATTTTCCTCGGGGCCATGTATGTGAAGCCTGAAAACTGGCTGCCTTTTGCCCCGTTCGGCTATTCTGGCATCAGTTTGTTCGGGCATACGATCGCAGGTGATACCGGCGCACAGGGAGCCCCTGTAGGAGTGCTTGCCGGAGCGGCGATGATCTTTTACGCCTATATCGGCTTCGATTCAATATCGACCCATGCCGAAGAGGCTAAGGATCCGAACAGGACTGTTCCTTTCGCAATCATAGCTTCGCTGCTCATCTGCACAGTGCTTTACATCGCAGTCGCAGCGGTCATCACCGGCATGCTGCCCTACAACCAGATCAATATCGACGCCCCTGTCTCGAACGCCTTCAAGCAGGTTGGCATCGGCTGGGCGCAGTTCGTCATCTCGCTCGGAGCAATCACCGGCATCACCTCCGTTCTGCTCGTCCTGATGCTCAGCCAGCCGAGGATCTTTCTTGCGATGGCCCGGGACGGGCTTCTGCCGAAGTCCTTTTTCGGCGCTGTGCATGAAAAATTCAGAACGCCATGGAAATCGACCATCATGACCGGCTTCTTCGTAGCCCTGCTCAGCGCCGCATTACCATTGAGACTGCTTGCCGAACTCGTAAATATCGGTACCCTATTCGCTTTTGTCATCGTTTGCGGAGCAGTGCTCATCATGAGAAAATCGCACCCCGATGTCGAACGCCCTTTCAAAGTACCGCTTGTACCGTTTGTTCCGGTCATGGGTATACTGACCTGCCTCGTCCTGATGTTTTCCCTCCCTGCGGAAAACTGGTACCGGCTTGTCGTCTGGCTCATCATCGGCCTGCTGATTTATATTTTTTATGGACGTAAACACAGCATCCTGAACCATACGGAAAAATAAAAAGGGGCATGGAAAGCAAGGTCTTCATTATCACCGGAGCATCGTCCGGCATAGGAGAAGCCACGGCAAGACGCGCCTCCGAAGCGGGCTACAGGGTAGTGCTCGCAGCACGCTCCTCAAAGAAGCTGAAACACCTTGAAGAAGAGTTTGGAGAGGAACGTGCATTTGCCGTCACCTGTGATGTCGCCGACTGGAAGTCCCAGCAGAACATGCTGAAAAAGGCCCTCGATCGTTTCGGAAGGGCCGACGTGGTATTCGCCAACGCCGGTTTTTCCAATGGATCTCCATTCTACGGGGGTGCAGACAAACCGGACGAGTGGCGGGAAATGGTGCTCACGAATGTTTTCGGAGCCTTTACAACGGCCCGCCTCACGTTGCCCGAACTGGTAAGAACATCCGGCCATTTTCTGATTACCGGGTCTGTCGTCGGGCATGTGACATCAATCAGGAATCTCTATTCAGCAACGAAATGGGCTGTGACCGGCATGGCCCATGCCATCCGCAATGAAATGGCTGGCATGGGAGTCCGAGTCACGCTTGTCGAACCCGGTGTTGTCGATACGCAGTTCTGGCAGCACCTCCAGAAACCCGGCACACCGGAACTGCTGCCCGACGATATAGCCCGGGCAGTCATGTTCGCGGTAAGCCAGCCTCCCCATGTCGATGTGAACGATATCCTTATACGCCCTGCAGGCCAGCCACACTGAGAACACCTCTGCGAACAAACATAAACCGTTTTGATCATAACCGTTGTATATTGCAGGAACAGGGAAGAAGTGAATCATCATGGCAGTACAGGACAGGTACATAACGCTCGGCGGGCACAGGCACCGTTATATCGAAAAGGGCGGTTCTGAGCACACCATGCTGCTCATTCACGGCATCTCTTCATCGCTTGATTTCTATGAACAGGTCATTCCGCTGCTCTCGCAATCGTTCAGAGTGATAGCGGTAGATCTGCTCGGCTTCGGACTGTCGGAAAAACCTCATGGAAAAGATTACTCTCTGAAACTCTATGCTTCCCTTATCCAGGAATTCCTCGATAAAACCGGCAGCCTCGGCGAGAAGCTCTATGCTACAGGCCATTCGATGGGCGGCAAATACCTGCTCGCCTCGGCCCTTCTCAATCCCGGGACTTACAGCCGCCTCGTGCTGAGCAACACCGACGGGTTCCTCCACGTCCCTTCGTTCGTCAGGGGGATGAGCCTTCCCGGCGTCCGCAGCATGCTGAAAAAAATCGTTACAACGGAAAATGTTTCCGCAAAAATGCTCGATTCGGCATTCCACGACAAGAAAAAGGTGAACGAGGAATCCTACCGTAAAATCCTCGAAATCGCGAGGGATCCCGATGCTTTCGATACGGTCATGGCTCTGAACAGGAACCTGAAGAAGCTCGACCTTAACCGGACAGGCCTTCGCAAGAGGCTCGGAGAAATTACGGTGCCGGTTCTCGTGATCTGGGGCGAAAATGACCGTTACCTTTCACCATCCCTCGCTCGGTCGGTACTTGCTGAAATACCTTCTTCGAAACTCGTGATGTTCGAAAAGTGCGGTCATTCCCCCATGCTCGAATATCCGGAAAAATTCACGAAGACCGTTACCGATTTTATCCTTTCCGAACCATACTCCCATGAGAGATAATGCTGATAACCTTTGAAGGCATCGATGGAGCAGGGAAATCGACCCAGATAACAAAGCTGATCGGCTGGCTTGAAAGAAAAGGAGTTGAAACTATATCGCTGAGGGAACCGGGCGGTACAGATGCCGCCGAAAAAATCCGCCGGATTCTACTTGACAGCGGCGGGAAAATCACACCCGTCGGTGAGCTTCTCCTCTTCTCCGCAAGCCGTGCGGAACTGGTCCAGCAGGTAATCATACCGGCACTTGAATCAGGAAAGACGGTTATACTCGATCGGTTCTACGACTCCACGACAGCATACCAGGGATATGGAAGAGGTCTCGATCTCGATATGCTCCGTTCCATCATTACGATTTCTACCTGCGGCATTGTGCCGGATGTCACCGTCTTCCTCGATCTTGATCCCGAAACGGCGCTGAGAAGAAAATTTTCTGAAAAATCGATACCGATTGCATTTGACAGCGATGAACTTGACCGGATGGAACGATCCGGGCTCGAATTTTACCGGAAGGTGCACCAGGGGTATCTCGAAACCATAAAGCAGAATGAAAGCCGCTTTGTAACGATTGATGCAAAAGAGCCTGCCGATATTATTCACAATAAAGTTAAGGAAATTATCATGCATCGGTTCCCGTTTTCACCGGTAATTGAGCAGTGAATTCAAAAACTTTCCACGCAAGAAGAAACATGTTATTGCCTAATAGTTACGATACTGTTAATAATTAAAGTTCGATAAAGCTTTTGCAAAGATTTTGCTTAAATTAAAGGTCATATTACATCATTGACACTTCCTGACACGCTGCGCATGCATGAAACAATTCTGAGAGAACACGAACTGATTACTTGTACAGCACCGATTACGCTGCAGGATATAAGGACCCTGAAGGAACTCTACCAGCTCAAGGCGGAAACACGTGAGCTCAGGGAACCTGTCGTGAAAAATATCATCAAACAGCGTACTGTCGGCCAGTCATGCATCGAATCCCTGAAGAACGCATTGTATTCGCTCGAGACGATATACATCGATGACGACACGGGCCACAGGTTGCTCAGGCTGGACGGGAAGAAGCAGATCGAGGTCGACCTGACCTATGAAATCAGAGAGCTCCAGAAAGACATTTACTATCTCGAATACGGCGAGGACAAGTTCATCGACTATCTGGCCAAATTTATCCCGGATTTCCGTTCTTACGTCAATACGGGCCTGAACATGCTCAGGGGAAAACACTTCAATGCTTTCATCACAGACCGGGACGGAACAACGAACAACTACTGCGGACGGTACCGTTCATCGATACAGCCGATTTACAATTCGGTTTTTCTGACCCGTTTTGCGAAAAACTGCTGCAGGTACCCGATCATCATCACATCCGCTCCGTTGAAAGACTTCGGAATACTCAACCTGTCGATCAACCCGAACAACACATTTGTCTATGCCGGTTCCAAAGGAAGGGAATTCATCGACCTGAATGAGGAGTTCCACAGTTTTCCAATCGATGAAAACAAACAGAAACTGATTCGCCTGCTCAACAACCGGATGCTTGTTCTGCTTCAGGACCCGAATTTCGAAAAGTTCAATTTCATCGGATCGGCAATGCAGATCAAGTTCGGTCAGACCACCATAGCCCGGCAGGATATCACCCGCTCCATCAAGGACGAGGAATCCCGTGCATTCCTCGAAAAGGTGAAAAGCATTGTCCGCGAAATTGATCCGAGCGGCAGGAATTTCAGGATCGAGGATACCGGCCTCGACATTGAAATCATCCTTACCATCGATGTGAAATCAGGGGAGTCGACCATCAAGGATTTCGACAAGGGAGACGGTCTTTCGTTCATCAGCAGCAAACTCGGCCTGCAGCGGTCATGCGGCCCCAATCTTGTCTGCGGAGATACACCTTCCGATATTCCGATGCTGAAAAAAGCCATGGAAATGTTCGATGACGTATGGACAATTTTCGTTACAAGGGACGAAAAACTCAAAAAACAGGTCGAGGATATCTGCCCGAACAATTACACCGTTCCCTACCCCGATATTCTGCTGACCATACTCGGACTGCTCTCATTATGACACAAATTTACTTTCTTACAATCTCTCAATTACCGATATGAGCAATCTCTTCAAAGGCGCGATATTTGATCTTGACGGAGTTATAACAGGTACGGCGAAAGTGCACAGCCTTGCCTGGGAATCGATGTTCAACTATTTTCTGAAAAATTACGCCGAAGTCAACAACGAGCCTTATGTGCCCTTTGACCCTGCCCATGACTACCACAAGTATGTAGATGGCAAACCCCGAATGGAGGGGGTAAAAAGTTTCCTCGAATCCCGTGATATCGAGCTTCCCTTCGGCGAACTCGACGACATCCCGGAAAAGGAAACGATCTGCGGGCTCGGAAACCGCAAGAACATTCTCTTCACTGAAATCCTGATAAAGGAAGGGCCCGAAATTTATCATACTTCGGTCAACCTGATCAATAACCTCATCGCAAAAGGCATAAAAATCGGCATTGCCTCTTCAAGCCGGAACTGCCAGTTGATCCTGAAGCTTGCCCAGCTTGAACACCTGTTTGAAACACGTGTTGACGGTGAAGTCTCCATCGATCTCGGCCTGAAAGGGAAACCTAATCCCGATATCTTCGTGACCGCTGCAAAAAACCTCGGTCTGGCCCCGCATGAATGCATGGTTGTCGAAGATGCCATATCCGGTGTACAGGCTGGCGCAAGGGGCAATTTCGGTCTCGTACTCGGTATCGCCCGGGAGATCGAAGGCTCAAAGCTTCGTGAGCAGGGAGCCGATATCGTTGTAAGGGACCTTGGCGAAATATCCATCGAAGAGATCGAAAAGTGGTTTGTCGACGGACTCGAATCCGACGGCTGGAATCTGACCTATACCGATTTCTCACCGAAAGACGAGAAGCTCCGTGAAACGCTTACCGCTATCGGCAACGGATACCTCGGCGTACGCAGTGCTTACGAAGGAACGGAAATCTCGCAGTACCACTATCCCGGAACCTATATTGCAGGTATTTTCAACAGGCTCCCGTCCGATGTGCACGGCCAGACCATTTTCAACAACGATTTTGTCAATGCCCCGAACTGGCTTCCGGTCGAGTTCAGGATAGGAGGAGGCGAGTTCATCAATCCCCTTGAACAGAAAGTGCTCAGCTACCGCCAGAACCTCTGCTTCCGCAACGGCGTCATGGAACGGGAAATCGTGATCCAGGACAACCTCGGAAGGATTTCGAGGATCAGCAGCCGACGGTTCGCGAGCATGGACAATCCGCACATCTGCGCGCTGAAGTTCACCCTTCGTCCGGTCAACTTCAGTGCAACGGTTGAGTTCCGCACAGCCATCGATGGGCGGGTCCAGAACAAGGGCGTACCCCGTTACAGCGGACTTTCCTGCGATCACCTTGAACACCGCGAAAGCGTCAATGACGGCAATCTCATGCTGCTGCACGTCAGCACCAGTGTCTCCCGTTACGACATCGCAACCGTTGCCAAGACCCGCGTCGTTTCACACGGAAAACCCGAGTATCCAGAACGTACACCACTCAGCGAAAACCGCTACATCGGTGAACTGTTCCAGGTTTCGCTCACCCCTGACAAGAGCTGCACAATTGAAAAAATCGTCGCTATCCATACCTCTCATGACCTGAAGAGCACCGGATGTGTGAAAGAAGCTCGCCTTTCGCTTGAAAAAGCCGAATCGTTCGACTCCCTGCTTGAAGCCCACAAGGAAGCGTGGGAAAAAATCTGGCAGAAAGCCGATATCGTTGTCGAAGGAGACAGGTTCAGCCAGAAAGTGCTCAGATTGCATACCTATCACCTTATCGGTACCGCATCCCCGCACAACCCCGGTATCGATGCGGGCATACCTGCAAGAGGCCTCAACGGTGAATCATACCGCGGACATATTTTCTGGGACGAGATTTTCATCCTGCCGTTCTTCAACCGTCACTTCCCGGAAATCTCCAAGGCTCTGCTCATGTACCGCTACCACCGGCTCGATGCAGCACGCGAGTATGCGCGGGACAACGGCTACAAAGGCGCCATGTACCCCTGGCAAACGGCCGATGACGGTAAGGAGGATACCCAGATCATTCACTACAACCCGAAGAGCGGTTCATGGGGACCAGACCTCAGCCGTCTGCAGCGCCATGTTTCCATCGCGGTTTTCTATAATGTCTGGCGGTACATTTACGACACCGACGATACGCAGTTCCTGAACGAGTACGGCGCTGAAATATTGTTCGAAATCGCGAGGTTCTGGTCTTCGATCGCCACCTTTGCAACGGACACCGGCAAATATCACATCGAAGGGGTCATGGGACCGGACGAGTTCCATGAAACACTGCCCGGCAGCGGCAAGGAGGGCATCAAGGACAACTCCTACACCAATATCATGGCTGTCTGGCTTTTCGAAAAAGCCGCCGAAATCGGAGAAAAAATCGATCCCGCGGTCCTGAGGCACCTGATCTCGAAAATCCACCTCGGTTTCGACGAGCTGAACCACTGGAGGGACATCAGCCGCAACATGAACATCCTTATCGACAACGATGGTATCATCGAACAGTTCGAAGGGTATATGGGGCTAAAGGAGCTCGACTGGACCCACTATCTCTCGAGGTATGGCAATATTCACAGGATGGACAGGATCCTCAAAGCCGAGGGAGATACTCCTGACAACTACAAGGTCGCAAAACAGCCCGATGTACTGATGACCTTCTATGCGCTTTCTCCGGGAGAAGTCGCTGAAATGATCCGGAACAACGGCTACGATGTGCCCGACGCGTATACGCTCGTCAGGAAAAACTATGCTTACTACGAGCCTCGGACAAGTCACGGATCGACACTCAGCAAGGTAGTTCACAGCATCATTTCAAGTTACCTGCAGGACGGACATGAAATGGCATGGAAGTGGTTCATGGAAGCACTGAAGAGCGATATTCAGGACACCCAGGGAGGCACGACCCAGGAGGGCATTCACTGCGGCGTAATGGCCGGAACGCTCGACACGGTGATGAGGTATTTCGCCGGTATCTCGTTCTACAACGAAAAGCTGAACGTGCATCCGAACCTTCCTGACCAGTGGAAAAAACTCTCCATCAGCATCTGTTTCAGGAGAAACAAGTATGCGATTACCATCACCAGGAAAGATATCGAGGTAACCCTGATAGAAAGCGAAAGCGACGAAGCACCTGCATGTGTTGCGGGCAAGCATATTACTCTCGAAAAAGCAGTACCTTATCTCTCTGCCTGAGCAGGAACATGATGAAGGTTTCGTCAAGCGAAGCCTTCATTTTTTTGTATCTTCAGGTTTTTGATCTTTATTAGAGACATATACATCATATTTTGACCATTTGCCTATCATCTCATGCGTCTTTCGAACTTTCGATATAACCTGCCAAAAAACAAAATTGCCGACGAGCTTGCTTCCCCACGGGACAAATGCAGACTGATGGTTCTGAACCGGAGGAAAAAAGAGATCGAGCACAAGGTTTTCGATGAAATCACTTCCTACCTGAAAAAGGGTGACCTGCTGATCCTGAACAACAGCAAGGTTTTCCCGGCCAAAATATTCGGGCAGAAGGAAAAGACAGATGCAAAAATAGAGGTGTTCCTGCTCAGGGTACTCAACAGGGAAGCCGGGTTATGGGATGTGCTGGTCGATCCTGCCAGAAAGGTCCGCGTTGGCAACAAGATTTATTTCGACGAGGATGTCGTCGCTGAAGTGGTCGACAACACCACGTCGCGAGGCAGGACCATACGTTTCCTCAATCCGGATATCGATGTATTCAGCCTGGTCGAAAGGATCGGCACCATTCCGCTGCCGCCCTACCTGACAAGGGCTTCCCGTGAATCTGACAAGGAAAACTATCAGACTGTCTACGCAAGCCAGACCGGAGCCGTTGTCGCACCGATGGCCGGGCTGCATTTCACGATGCCGCTACTGCAGAAGATCCAGAAAATGGGCATAAAAATCCTGCCTATCACCCTTCATCCGAGCCTGAGCACTTTCAATGCCATAGAAGTCGAGGACGTGTCAAAGCATAAAATGGATTCTGAGTATTTCAATATTCCCTACCAGACAGCGATGGAGATCAACGAAACGAAGATCAACAAAACCGGACGGGTCATCGCCGTCGGTACGACAACATGCAGGGTGCTCGAAGCAAATGCAACGGTGGACGGCAAGATAAAATTCGGCAGGGGCTGGACCGACAAGTTCATCTATCCACCCTATCAGTTCAAGGTAACCGACGCCCTGATCACCAATTTCCAGCAGCCTGAAACCACGCTGCTCATGGCCGTCAGCGCCTTCGCCGAGCACCGGCTTCTCATGGAAGCTTACAAAACCGCCCTGAAAGGTGATTACCAGTTCCTTGCATACGGTGACGCGATGTTTATTCATTAACCGGTAACGTAACCTTTTCAGTATGAATTCCATTGCCATCATTGCGGCAAGCGGCATCGGAAAAAGGATGCAGCTCAAGGACGGGTTGAGCAAACAGCTTCTCGAGATCGGAGGATATCCGGTTATTCACCATACCCTGAAAGCGTTCGAGTCGGCGGCATCCATAACAGCCGTGTATATCGCCACCAAGCAGGAAAACATTACCCTCCTGCAGGAGATGGCCGACAAGGCAGGTTTCGGCAAGGTCAGGGCCGTGATCGAAGGCGGAAAGGAGCGTCAGGATTCAGTGAACAACTGCATCAAGGCCATTGAACAGGAAATCCGCCTGAGCGGCACAGCCCCCGACACCATTCTCGTCCATGACGGAGCTCGTCCTTTCATCCAGTCCGGTGAAATCGACGAAATAGCGAGACTGTCTATGGAGTATGGCGCATGTGTTCCGGCAAACAGGCCGAAAGACACCATCAAGTTTATAGGCCGGGACCCTGAATTTTTCGGTGAAACGCTCGACCGCAGCCAGCTGCTCCAGGTTCAGACCCCGCAGGGGTTCCGCAGCGGACTCCTTATTCAGGCCCATGAACAGGCCGAACTGGAACAATGGTATGCGACGGACGACGCGGCCCTGGTCGAGCGGTTCTTTCCCGAGCAGCAGATAAAGATATACGAAACCGGATACCACAACATCAAGATCACGACACCCGAGGATATTCCGGTTGCGGAAGCGATCTACGGACAGCTCTGCTCCGCTTCCTCCGGAAAAACAACTGGTTAAATAAATTACGCATCCATCTTGTTTATTCATCCATGCCATTGTATATTGTGACCCTCTAAAATGGTGAGATAGCTCAGTTGGTTAGAGCACAGGATTCATAACCCTGAGGTCGAGGGTTCAACTCCCTCTCTCACCACCATGTTATTATTCTGGCAACTACAGCTCGCAAATACATTCTGAAGAAAGGTTTGTCATTCTGAATGAAGCGTAGCGTAGTGAAGAATCCATCTGCTTGTAAGACAAAAACATAGGGATTCTTCGCTCCGCTCGGAATGACAAGAACAAAGATTTTACTCCAGAAGATAGCTGATACCTTTAATCGCCGGAGTAATAATACATTTTAGACGCCTATGAAAATGTCGTGACCGGTTCTGAAGCAGGTAAAAAAGCTGTCGAACCGTCATCATTTTCAAAGCTGCCTTGGATAAGCGGGTGTAACTCAGTTGGTAGAGTGTTTGCTTCCCAAGCAAAATGTCGCGAGTTCGAATCTCGTCACCCGCTCGATACCCTGTCATTGGTTCATCTCTTTTTTTACTATTCCCGTTTATGTCACCGTCATCGATCTATCATTCCCCTGTCACCGTCGAGGAAATCAACGACACCCAGATCATCGAAGGCCAGATGGCCCGTCATCTCGGCATTGAAATCACCGAGATAGGGACAGACTATATGACGGCGAAAATGCCGGTCGATCACCGTACGATCCAGCGTATCGGCATCTTGCATGGCGGAGCGTCGCTCGCCCTTGCCGAGACCGTCGGAAGCATCGCAGCGTCATATTGTGTCGATCGTGAAAACTTCTATATCGTGGGCCAGGAAATCAACGCAAACCATCTCCGTCCCGTCAGAAGCGGTTATGTCTACGCCACTGCAACTCCCCTGCATCTCGGCAGAAGTTCTCAGGTGTGGGATATCCGCATCAGAAACGAAGATGGCAAGCTCACCTGCGTCAGCCGGTTTACCGTTGCAGTGCTGAAGAAATAATGCCCTGATATTGGCCAGTTTTTTTCAGGCGCCGGTCAGTTTTTTGAAAAACTTTTCATACCTTGTTCCTTTGTTGTAAAGGATTTTCACACTTATTGCCGTTTTTCGTGTATGCCGACAACACCATCAGAATCTGTCTTATCACCGTTCATCCCTGCCTCCGAGGAACATCTCAATCAGCTTGCAGCAAAGCAGAAATCCCGCAGGAAGTGGCTGCTGGTCCAGCCGAAGAGCGGCACCAGCATGATGGTCGATTCCGGCACGGTAAGCATGCCGCTGAACCTTATCATGGTGGCTACGCTTGTCAGCAAATACTTTGATGTCACTTTCATCGACGAACGGCTTGGCGACAAAATCCCCGATGATTTTTCAGGATACGACGTGGTTGCGATCACTTCGAGAACCCTCAACGCATCCAAGGCTTACAAGATCGGCGACGCTGCGCTCGCCCAGGGAAAAACCGTGATCCTTGGCGGCGTGCACCCTACAATGCTCCACGATGAAGCATCGGACCACTGCACGAGCGTGGTTTACGGCGAAGTGGAATCGATCTGGGAGGAAATGGCGATCGATTTTATGCTGGGCAGGATGAAACGCATTTACCGCGCATCGGCGCTCAAACCCATGCACGAAATGCTCCGGCCTGACTTCAGCTATGCGCTCAATTCGAAAAACGCTAAAAAATACAGCGCACTCATTCCCATCCTTGCCACGAAAGGGTGCCCGGTCGGCTGCAACTTCTGCACCACGCCCACCATTTACGGCAAGAACTACCGTTACCGCGAGATGGACCTTGTGCTCGACGAGATGCGCTACCATCAGGAGCGCCTTGGAAAGCAGAAAGTGAATTTCTCGTTCATGGACGACAACATCAGCTTCCGGCCCCAGTATTTCACCGCACTGCTCGAAGAGATGGCAAAGCTCGGCGTGCACTGGAACGCGAACATCTCGATGAACTTCCTCGACAAGCCCGAAATTGCGGAGCTTGCCGGTCGTTCAGGATGCGACCTCCTGAGCATCGGGTTCGAGTCTCTCAACCCCGAAACCCTGAAAACCCTGCACAAAGGTTCGAACCGCCTCGGCAACTACGAGAAAGTTGTGGGCAACCTCCACAGGAACGGCATCGCAATCCAGGGATACTTCATGTTCGGCTTCGACAATGATACAGAGGAGAGTTTCCAGCTCACCTACGATTTCATCATGAAGAACCAGATCGAGTTCCCGGTCTTTTCACTGGTCACCCCGTTCCCGGGAACACCGTATTTCGATGAAATGAAGCTCCGTATCCGCCATTTCGACTGGGACAAGTACGACACCTATCACTACATGTTCGAGCCGAAACGGATGAGCGGCGAGAAGCTGCTCGAGAACTTCGTGAAGCTGCAGAAAGAGGTATACAAGGGAAGCTCGATCATGAAGCGCATGAAGGGCAAGCCATTCAACTGGGTCTGGTTCGTGAATTATGCCATGAACCGCTTCACCCGCAAGCTCACAACAGATTATTATTACTGAGAAGAATTTGTCGAGAGTTGCCCTGTAGTAAATCCCGGTTCCTGCCAGGAAAATGCATATCTGTTCCGCTACTCTTCAAAGGTCATTCCATACTTCCTCGTCTTCCTTTGTAATCCACTTGTTCAAAGTCGAAGAGATGCTTTTCAGGTATTCGTCAGATGACAGTGATATTCAAAGTTCCCTGTTATTCTATCCATGAAATGGCGGCACTTGTCAACTAATTGATATGAAACAATTCATCGAGTCCCGATATCTTGAAGATCTTTTTTACGAAGGGCTGACAGTTGGCTATGGAAAAATTGCCATTTCCTGCTTTTCGTGCCGTACTGATGCAAACCCTGATAAATGCTGAAGAAATATAATCTACCCCATGAAGGTCGAACACTATCTGCTGTCCGGCTGCACGGTTTTTCATCAGGGGTTCGTTCTCTATAATTTCGTTGATTTTGATTACGGCCACGCTATCCAGTCTGCCGTTGAAGGTCAATATGACCGTCGGCCCTTCGGCTGTAAATTGAAAAGTCAGCATGGTATCGGCTTAATGGTTTTTATGATAGTTCCCCAGGATCTCATCGGTAGACAAGGATTCATCGTAGTAATTTGCAAGATCGAATCCTGACCAGAGCTGGTTGTTTTTTCGCCGGCTGACCCTCTGGATATTGATAAGGTGCCTGGCTGAAATATTTTCCGTGGTAATGTTTTTCCCTCCGGTTCCGCAACCCAGGGTCAGTGAGGGTTGCAGATTATTATGGAAATACCCTACAGCCCCCTGTGAAGTGGGTGTATTGACGAGGATTCGCCCGGCGTTCATCAGTTCGGAGAATTCAAGGATGTGGCGCTCGTTGTTGGAATAGATGCATGCGGTGTGCCCGATACCGCCGAGGTAGTTCAAATCGATGCAGGAGTTGACGGCTGCCGTGTAATTACCTGCACTGTAAAAGGCAAGAATCGGGGCCAGCACTTCGACCGAAAGCGGATAGTCAAGACCGATCCCTTCCAGTTTTGCAATAAGTATACGGGTGCCGACCGGCACAGCAATGCCTGCCTGTTCTGCAATCACGCTGACGGATTGCCCGACAATGGCGGGGTTCATCCCGCCGGTTTCGGGGACGACGGCCACCCGTTCAACTTTCCTGATCTCCTCCTCCGACAGAAAATAACAGTTCTGCCGTTCAAACTCCTCTCGAACCTGTTTTTCAATGGACTTTTCCACGACAACGGCCTGCTCACTTGCACAGATCATGCCATTGTCGAATGTCTTTGACGATATGATGCTGCTAACGGCAAAAGGTATATCAGCAGTTTCATCGATAAAAACCGGAACATTTCCCGGACCCACCCCGATTGACGGGTTGCCGCTGCTGTAGGCCGCCCTCACCAGGCCCGTTCCCCCTGTCGCAAGTATCAGGGCAATTTTTGGATGGGACATCATCATTTGAGTGAATTCCCGATTTCCCGACGGCATCATCTGGATGCACTCTTCCGGGGCTCCGGCAGCGATTGCCGCTTCATAGCATATTCTGACAGCTTCGGTGCAGGATTTCACAGCTCCACGGTGAGCACTGATAATAATAGGGTTTCTGGTTTTCAGGCAGATCAGAATTTTGAAAAGTACGGTGGAGGTGGGATTGGTGACCGGAATCACTGCAAGCACAGGCCCCAGGGGCTGAGCGATCTCAGTGATTCCCGTCAGCGGATCCGACGAAATGACCCCGACCGTTTTTTCATCGCGGATGCTCTCGTATACCAGTTGAGAGCCAAGCACATTCTTGATCACTTTATGTTCCCAGATCCCCATTCCGGTTTCCTCATGGGCCATTTTTGCCAGCTTGACCCGATTGGTGAAACCTGCGCGAAAAACAGCTTCAACCACTGAATCGGTCTGTTTCTGGGAAAATTGATTGAACTCAGCCGCAGCGAAAACGGCTTTGCCGACAATCGTATCGGCCGTCACTGCAAAATTTTCTTCCATAGTCACGGGGTTTTTTTGTCTTCAATGAAGGTAATCAAAATTGTTTTTTTTTGATAAAATCATCGCAAACCGTTCATCAGTTTGCCGTATATCCCATAACGAGAAGAAAATATGATTCTTTATTATTGAGTAACATGTAGTGTCAAAACGCTTTTTTTTAGCAACTGGCATTATGAACTGAAATCGATAAGTTTTCAGGAAAAAAGTGAAAAATGCTTGGGAAAGTTGATCCCTGAATTAACCGGATACCTTGTGGGCAATAATGTAGTGACAAGAGCATCACTGAAATCGAGGAAAATCAAAGGGCGGCAGACAATCGACAACGTGTTGAAAGATATCAAATATGTCAACGGAAACGAAGTTGCTCTTTGAGCCTGAAAAATCTGAAAACCCGAACTTTGGCAATTTCTGATTCCTCAGAACGGTATCGTGTAGCGTGCTGAAAGCATATAGCTTCTATCAGTAAAATCCGAACCTGCTGAGCCGGCAAGACTTATTGATACCGTACCGGCATTCATTATTCTCTGAACACCAACGCTTGCATTATAAAAAGTCCTCATTGGTTTATCTATCGGCAACGTTGCAATAAGACTGTTATCAGGTCCAATCCCGACAGTCATTGGAGATTGATCCAGATCATGATCGACACCTAACCTGATTGCCGGCAGCCACCTATCTTTGCTACCATTCATTCGGCAGGAAATCGCAAAAGTAACGATATTGGAATTATATTCAGCATCCCCATAAGCAAGGGAAACCGGTGTATCAGACTCTGTATAACCTTTGATAAGCGTTCTGGCCGCAGTCAGCGATATGGAGGGATTACATGACCACGAGCCATAAGAATTTTCATAACCCAACCCGATTCTTGCTGCCTTATAAGTGCCGGCAGTGCTTCCGGAAGAAGTAATTGAAGTTGCACCAAGAGCAACTGTCCTTTGGATATTCCTCAGGCTCAAATCACCATATTGCAGAGAAGCATTCACATACAAATGCCGTGCGAGGAATGCCGTACCGTAAAGAGTTGCCAGACTCAATCTTGAATCATACGTTTCAACATCATTTCCGAATGTCGAATGTCCCATTGAATAACTGAAAGCTGCGCCAAGCAAAGCATCAGAAGTGATCATTCGGTCGACACCCACAGAGCCTGCTTCCGTATTTGCCGAATAATCCGGGTCCAATTGTGTAGAGTTATGTTGATACCCCCCAAGACTACCGCCGAACCAGAATTGGTTATCACCAACATGACGCAATTCTCCGTTCATGCCATCACCCTTTAACAGAGCTGCAGCTGACAAGCGAGGTTCCAGGTCAATCCCTTGTTGACGTATTGCATACGAGGTCTCAAATAATGTTGTCGCTTTTTGATCAACCGCCCGGAGGACACCGAATACCGCCTGACCAAAAAGAGCATGGGCGGCATCCGTTGGATGAATTGGATCTGTGAAGATAAACGAATTCGCAAATGCCTTTTCTCGTGGATCGACCAGAGAGGTTAAAACATGAGTCAAGCAGGTTGTATCACCGGGGGGATATATCAGGCTGCCATTATTGGCGACATACAGACCGTAAGGCACTGTTCCAGCAACGGGATTGAATCCGAACCTTACAGGATCAGCAACGACCGCACCCAGTAATTTAGCTGTATCTACATAAATCACATTCTTTCCGGAGATACTTTGCTTAAGAGTTGTATTAAACAAAGTTGATGCGGCAGCCGCCAGGGCAGGATCTCCGCTGGAAAGAAGATTATTGATGAAGGTATTTGAATATAATGGGGTCTGCCCGAGATTTGGCAACCCATTAACTACGATATAGGTAGCTCCGGCTGATTTTAAACGCTGGATCTGGCCTGCAAGATCTACTGCGGCAGTAGCGATGTCCACACCATGAGCTGAAGGATTTGCATGAAACAGGTCATTGGCGCCAGCCCAGAGTACGAAAAGTTGTGAAGAATGTAATTGCGGATTCACAGCCAAAAAAGCATCGATTTGTTTTTCAACAGATCGAGCCGGTGCACCGGGGGCACTGCTTAAACCAGGATCTACTGTGACCTGGGCTCCACCCTGGGCATAATTGGTACCCGCTGAACCGCTTAAATTAAAAACGCCATCGATTGTATTCGGTTCAAGCTGTAAACCCATGCTTGCGGCAAGATATTCGGCCCATGTCCGGGCTGAGCCATCAAGAAAATTCGTTGTAAATCGATAATGAATTCCAGATGGCAACAGCCCGCCGCTGCCCGCGATTACATTTGATGAATAAGAGCCTCCGTCAGTCAGGCTGTCACCAAATGTAATAAGACTGGTATACGATGTTTCCGCATGTGCAAAACTGTTTGCCGATGCTGCCAATGCGAAAGCGAAAACCGAAAATATTCTACGTTTTAATTTCATTATACCATCAATAATACATTAATATGGACAGCTTTGAGAGTAAATCATAAAAACATGCAAGCACTCCCGCCTTGTTTTTTCCACATTGATAATACTTAATTATTAACGAAACACCAATAGAGGAAAAGTTACTCATACAAAATAAGCTGGCCAGCTAACCTTGTCACTGATTACAGGTGGTTAAGTTTTCAGATGCAATCAGTATGGGATACAGGAGGCTTAATCGATCCTTCGGCAAGTTATTTTCGGCATTCGCGGTCACGCCAAGCCGTTTTGGCGTTTCGGCCAGCGGGAGGCATTACTTTTACAGCGCTTTGCTGAAAAGCTGTTTCCGCAGTTGCTGGAGCTTCCCGAACCTGCTACTGTAAACTCCTTTCTAACTTAAAATACTTTTTGTTTTTTTTCGGAACGTCCAATAGTCGCCGCTCCCCGGAGCCAACCTGTGTATAATGCAAGCAGCTTTCGTCCCATATTCCGCACTTCCCTGTCGTCGAGAAGAGAAAAAAACTGATCTACCATCCTCACAGGATTGTTACTGAAAATCTCCACCCGGTAAAGCAAATGCATCAGGGCGTCCATAGGCACCGAACAGACAGCGGCAACCAGTTCATCCAGCCGGATGACAGGTCCGGCCGATGGTTTTCCATCAAACCGCTTGACCATGGAGAGTGTGCGCTTTTCACCCTTCTCTTCGATCAGATAATCTATCGCCCGTGAGGGTGAATCTTGAAGGTGAACAACAATCGCACGCCGCAGCTTTTTTGCAGAATCCGCAATTTCGCACTCTATTACAGGATTTGTGCCGAGATATACGAGATAAGCATCGAAAACCGCTTCCCTGATCTCCTCTTCACCAAGGCTCAGGTTAACCCGCATGAGAAATGCCGTCTGAAAAAGCTCGTAAAGAAAAGAAACAAGTATCCCCGGCTCATGTTCCTTTTTCAGAATTGACTTGTAGCTGCAGAATGCCACATTGCAGTATGCCATCATTTTGACAAGCGCTGCAGGATCCATATGCTCGGTCTTGATGACAGGAGAAAAATTATTGTAGAGATCCCAGTCGAATGAGGTGATATTTCCTTCATGCCGGTACTCATCGAAAATTTTCGTGCCCGGATAAGGCGTTATAACCATAAAAAGCGCCAAAGGCAACCCCAATGCTTTTGCAAATTCAGGATATGCCATTGTCTCTGTCATATTTTCCGTATGATGCCCTATGATAAAATATCCTTCCGGATCGATTGCATGCTGGTTCATAAGGTTAATTGCGCGGGATACATCGCCCATGGCATTGCTTTTATTCATCAGTTCAAGAGTGCGGGTGTTCGGACTTTCAATTCCAAGACCTACTGTTTTCAGCCCGATCTTTCTGAGTTTTCCAAGGATTCGCTCTGCCCTGACAATATCTTTAGCCCTTGTTTCCATCATAATTTTGAAATTCGTGAACCCTCTTTCGATCATCAGATCACAAATAGCTTCAACCCTTTTGATATTTGTCAGAAAATTGGCATCCCAGATCTTGAGAAGTTTTTTCTTTTTCGGATTGTGGAGAAGTGCTATTTCCTCTACAACGTTTTCTGGGCTTCTGCTTCTCCAGTATTGATGCATATGGCTGTTTGCACAAAAGGAACAGGACCAGGGACACCCTCGTGATGTGTAAATGGTGTCGATGGAGTAATCACTCCCTTTTTCCCCGAATCGTGAAGGCCTCAGACTTCTCAGAGGAAAAGCAATGGAATCGATATCTTCAATAAGTGGCCGCTCTCCGGTATAAGTAATACCGCCATTCTCTTTCCATGCAATACCCCGGACTTCTCGTGATGGGCCCTTTAGTACAAGTTCCCGAAACGTTGCCTCCCCCTCGCCGAGCACGACAAGATCAACACAATCAAGTTTCAGCACTTCATCCGGAAGTGCAGTCGGATGAAATCCCCCAAGCACAACAAATGAGCCATGACTTTTAGCAATTTCAGCAAGTCTTACTGCGTTATTGAATCCCCCCGTCATGGAAGAAATTGCCACAAGATCACACTTTCGTTTTTTCAACAGCGAGCGAAAACTATCGAACAAACGATCATTGTAATAGTTATCAGGAATAACAAGGCTTTCAGCAATATCCTTTACCGCCCCTGCAAGGTAGAGAATGCCGATACAGTCGGTAACATATCTGGGAAATGGAGTGATTACCGCCTGGGGGGCTTCGACAAAACAGATATGTTTAAAGTATGCCATAAAAATGAAGCATTAAATGGTGTGCACATAAAAAACCCGCAGAACTTGATTGCTCCAGCTGATACTTCTTTCACTTTGTTTGAAAAAAATACGAAAAATAAGTGTTTCGGTTTTTGATAATACACCGGTGGGCTTGTAAAAAAAACACCTTTAGAGGCTGATCGATAACAGCAGTGCACTCATCTCGAAGGAAATTGATATTTGAGCCTGTGAAAACCAGGTTTTTTCAGACTTGATCCTTTCCTGTCCATATCGTCCCTGACGATACTACCCTGCCCGATTCCCCGCATGATCGCATGATGCAGGGTTGCCGGTGAGTCAAGTCGCAGACCTTTCGGCATGGTGCATTACCGTTTATGATGTATTCAGACAACCTCTTTCAGCAATACAACAAACTGAAATACTTTTTGATTTATTTATGAGCGATCCCAAGCCAAAAGCCATAGAATCACCGGATATCCTCCGAAATCACACAAGATCGAAACGATCGAGGTTCATCACCTTGTTCCATGCCGCAATAAAGTCATTCACGAACACCTCCTGCGAATCGCTGCATGCATATACTTCCGCAATAGCCCGGAGCTGGGAGTTCGAACCGAAGACGAGATCGACGATGGTACCCATCCAAGTAATTTCGCCCGTCGCGCGGTTGTGCCCCTCCAGCACACCTTCTGTTGTGACGGATTTCTGCCACTTCGTCTTCATATTGAGGAGATTCAAGAAGAAATCATTGGTCAATGTTTCGGGCCGATTGGTCAAAACACCGTGTCCGGACTGGCCGACATTCGCATTCAGAGCACGCAGGCCACCCAAGAGAACAGTCATCTCGGGGGCGGTCAGCGTCAGTAACTGAGCTTTATCCACCAGCAGCTCAGCCGCCGATCCCTCGAGTCCTTTGCGGACGTAGTTGCGGAAACCGTCTGCGGAGGGGCTGAGCACGGCGAACGAATCCGCATCGGTCTGCTCCTGCAAGGCATCCATGCGCCCAGGCGAGAAGGGAACCGTCACATCGTGGCCGGCCTTCTTCGCAGCTGCCTCGACGGCTGCGCAGCCGCCCAGAACGATCAGGTCGGCAAGCGAAACTTTCTTTCCGCCGGACTGAGTGCTGTTGAACGCGCTCCGGATCTCCTCCAGAACCTTGAGCACCTTTGCCAGCCGGGCAGGCTGGTTGACTTCCCAATCCTTCTGCGGTGCCAGACGAATGCGGGCACCGTTCGCACCTCCTCGCATATCGGAGCCCCGAAACGTGGAGGCTGACGCCCAGGCGGTCGAAACCAGTTCCGAAACAGAAAGGCCTGAAGCAAGGATGATATCTTTGAGGGAGGCAATGTCCTCTGCATCCGGCAATGGATGATCGACTTCAGGGATGGGGTCTTGCCAGATGAGCGCTTCCCCTGGAACCTCCGGACCGAGATAGCGTGAGCGGGGGCCCATGTCGCGGTGCGTCAGTTTGAACCACGCCCGTGCGAAAGCGTCTCTGAACTGATCCGGATTCTCGTAGTATCGCCTCGAAATCTTTTCGTAGACAGGGTCGAGCCGCAACGCGAGGTCCGTGGTCAGCATGGCCGGGGAGTGATGCTTCGACGGATCGTGTGCATCCGGCACCGTACCGGCGCCCGCGCCACCTTTCGGCGTCCACTGGTGCGCACCGGCCGGGCTCTTCGTCAGCTCCCATTCGTAGCTGAAGAGGTTCTGGAAGTAGCTGATGCTCCATTTCGTCGGCATGGTGGACCAGGTGACTTCCAGGCCGCTGGAGATCGTATCGCCTCCCTTGCCTGAGCCAAAGCGGCTATGCCAGCCAAGCCCCTGCTCCTCGATACCGGCAGCTTCCGGGACAGGTCCAAGCAGTTGCGCATCCCCGGCACCGTGGGTTTTACCGAAGGTGTGACCGCCCGCGATGAGCGCAACCGTCTCTTCGTCGTTCATCGCCATGCGGGCGAAGGTCTCCCGGATATCACGAGCGGCAGCGATCGGGTCCGGTGTGCCGTTCGGGCCTTCCGGGTTCACGTAGATCAGGCCCATCTGTACCGCGGCAAGTGGATTCTCAAGGTTTCTGTCGCCGCTGTGGCGTTCGTCTGCCAGCCACTTGCTCTCAGCCCCCCAGTAAATGTTTTCTTCCGGTTCCCAGATGTCCTCACGCCCTCCTGCGAAACCGAAGGTTTTGAGCCCCATCGATTCAAGAGCGACATTGCCGGTGAGGATCATAAGGTCGGCCCAGGAGATTTTCCGGCCATACTTCTGCTTGATCGGCCAGATAAGCCTTCGTGCCTTGTCGAGGTTGACGTTATCGGGCCAGCTGTTGAGGGGAGCGAAGCGCTGATTGCCCCTTCCCGCCCCGCCGCGACCGTCGCTGGTGCGGTACGTACCGGCACTGTGCCATGCCATGCGTACGAACAACGGGCCGTAATGGCCGAAGTCCGCCGGCCACCACTCCTGTGAATTGGTCATCAGCTCAAGGAGATCCTTCTTCAAGGCTGCAAGGTCGAGGCTCTTGAACTCTTCGGCGTAGTTGAACTCCTCGCCCATGGGATTGCAGAGTGAGGACTGCTGGTGCAGGATGTTCAGCTTCAGTTGATCGGGCCACCAGTCTGCATTCGATCGTGATTCAGCGACGGGGCCTGTATGTGAATCACCCGAAAATGGACACTTTGCTTTGGTTGACATTGGTATCTCCTTATTTTGATTGAGATAGTCTGTTCGGTAAATCAGGAACGGTACTATTGACATCTCCGGATAATGGTGCCGCGCAATTCGGACGAGCCGTTATTTCATAACTTCTCTCTCAGCCGCTCAACAGGAATGCCTTTAACGCCATATGCCTTCAATCTCGTTGAGGTATCTGCCGGGTTATCATTCACGTGATGAGATGCCCATACGAACGCACCCAACCATCCGAAAAACGTCCATCCGGCAAACAGATTCAGCACGAATATTGCCAGTTTACGAGGATGAGCGAGTCCGACCGCAACGATGAAAGGCAGGAAATAAGCGCCGAGAAGATATAACAGCACTACCAGTTCATGTGAGCCGAATCTGAACATATACCCTCCATCCGTTAAACTGCAATGAGTCTCCAATCATGAATCCCGGCCACTCTCAATGGATATTGTTCTCCTGATCAAAGATTTATGAAAGAATCTAAACAATATTTTATTAAATTACTTTATAAAACAAAGCAATTGGCAGGCAACGAAGGTTCATCCCCTGGAAGTCAAGGCTGTACCCTCTTCAGAAGAGTTTTGTTTGACAATCGAGTCAACGCACCTGTTTTGAATATTCCTGAGCAACCTTTTAAGAGAGGAACAGCTATGGCGATGAAAAATACCGCGGCGGAGTTGCTGGATGATATCTACAACATAGCGTACTGGATGACAGGATCTACAGAGGGTGCCTCTCATCTTGTTTACAGAACATATCTGAAAGTCGGCTTGAAGACCCCCGCAATTGAAGTTTTCAAAACATTCAGGGACTCGTATTTCGATAGTTTCATACATGACAAAATCGCCTGCATTCCTCAGCCATCCTGCAAGCCTATGGCACATTTGGGGGAGGTAATAATTCAACAGGAAGCAGATGTCAAATTATCAGTACTCATGTCAGAGATTTCCGGTTTAAAGCCTTGCAAGATAGCAAAAGTGATTGGTGTGCCGCTGGATAACATAAGATTATGGTTGACGTCAGGGCGCAGGTGGCTTGCGGAAAAATCAATTTCTCTGGATGCCCTTTATCGGGCCGGAGTTTCCTATGACTGGGGCAGCTGAAAATAACCGGGAGGGGGAATATGGAAATTCTATCAATTTCAGTACGATTATCTGTTCTTACAGAGCGAGCGTGTCACTTTTTTCACTTATACCGCTGTATAACACTACATAAAAGCGAGGTCTTCATATGAAAATGCTGCTTACTGTCGAATTTCCACCTGAGCCGTTCAACTCCTTGGTCAGAAGCGGGAAGGTTGGCGAGATCATTGGACGTATCCTCGAAACCATGAAACCGGAAACCGCTTACTTCACGGAGCATGAGGGGAAACGGGGAGGAATCTTTGTTGTCGACATTCAAACGCCATCGGATGTTCCTGTCTATGCAGAGCCTTTTTATCTTAACTTTCAGGCCGGTTGTACATTTCATATTCTGATGAGCCCGGAAGATTTACAAAAGGCTGGACTGGAAGAACTCGGAAAAAAGTGGGGGTAAGATTATCGGCCAGCGGGAGGCCATAATCGAACACCGCTTTCCTGGCGAGCTGTTTCCGCAGTTTCGGGAGCTTTCCTGCCCTGCTGCCTGACCGCAGGAACGCGAGGGTCACTCCTTCAGCTTCGCATAGCTGACCGATATCCTCATCCAGCATCCGCAAACGATCATTCAGGAGTATTGCAGCATCCTCCAGCTCTTCGGCCTCTTTCAGAATGCCTTTGACGAAATCATCTCCACCGAGAATCCGTTCATAAGCACTGAATGCCCGCTTTAGGGATAGTCTGCAAGCTGCCGCAGGGTTTCAACCAATCCCGCCCGATCACATTATGCAGGGTTCCCGGTGCGTCCCCAATATTCGCAGATCCTCCTGAACGACTCAACTGTATGCTTCTTTTCGATGTCCCACATGGACAACAAGAACCGAAATCTTGTCATCGTAAATTTCGCAAATAACTCGATAGTCGCCGACACGATATCTCCACAGCCCGGAATGGTCTCCGCGCAACGCTTTGCCTGAAGTCCTTGGATCGATTGCAACTCGGTCCCGCAGATATTTTATATTCCTTCTGGCTACAGCCTTATCCATCTTGGCCAGCTCTTTTTCGGCTGATGCTGTAAGCTCAATCTTCCAGGCCAAGACGTTTCTCCACTTCATCTAAACTTGAAACTGTTTCCTCTCCACGCCTTACGCGTTCAAGTACTTGTTCAGCCATATAGATATCTTCAAGATCATCGATATGCGTCATGATAGCCTCACGAATGTAATAGGTCTTGCTTCGGCCTGTTCTTTTGGCAAGGTTTTCAAGTCGTTCACCAACGCTCTTCGGAATTCGGATTCCGATCATCTGATCAGCTTTTTCTTTTTCCATAATTCTTTGCAATACATGTTATACAATCCAATACATGTTATACAAAAACAAGGGCAATCCCAAAACAAATCCCTGACCAAATCGGCAACAAAAAAATCCTGAGCATATTCAGTCACGCAGCCAATAACATAAATGGAAAACAGTTAGAAGTTGGTTTGTCGCATGTCTCCCTTACAGCTGAATTCGATCAGAAAAGGACATCCGGACGAATTATCGATACTTCAAGTTGTCCATCATCCCGCGTTTTTCAGTTTAATTTTTTTCGCTCTTTTCTTTTTATATTAACACTATTATTATCCTATACTTCTCAATCACAGCTTTAAGCTAGTGGTTTGGTCAGTCCGGTTGATGCCAGCCCTTTTTTTGGCAAGAAGTTCCCAAAGGAGACAGTTTCTACGACTCCATCGGCAACATAAAATAAAATAAGGGGGGGGGACCAATATGAAACCGTTTGCTAAGTCATTGAGCATCGTGACAGCCTGCGTATTGTTGATGGCTGTCCGTACATCCTCTGCAGAACCGGAAAATTCACTCCCGCCATCAATCACGACGCCCGACAAGGTCGAAACCCGCATCGGCACGCTCAATTTCAAATACGGAATGCCGAGCCAGGACACTCTCGACAAGGTCTATGAAAACCTTGACTTCACGCACGCATTCGAGACATTCGTAAACACGATGCAGGGCGTCAACACGCATGGCCTCCACCGTGGTTTTCTCGATGCCGGTGTTAAGGATAACGAACTCATTCTTTTCCCGGAACTCATAGACACAAAGTCACTTTTCCTGACGGCCAACGAGGACACGGTTTATGTAGGCGGTTTCCTGGATCTCACCCATGGCCCCATGGTTCTGGAAGTCCCCCCCAAGTTGCTCGGTGCCATCAACGATTATTGGGGCCGTTGGGTGATTGACATCGGCGGACCCGGTCCCGATCGCGGTCTGGGCGGTAAGTACCTGATCCTGCCACCCGGATACGATGGACCGCTTCCGGAAGGAGGTTTCTTCGTCGCGCAAGCCAGAACCAGGCATCTTTTGCTGTTCAGCCGTATGTTCATGCAGAACAACGATCCGAAACCTGCATCCGAGGATATACGCAGGTCCATGAAGGTTTACCCGTATAAGGCTGGCGGTATCGGAACATCCTTCGCTGCATTCCTGCATGGCGATGCGCACCTATCACCAATCACGCCTCCTCCAGAGACAGTCTTCCATAATTGCAGCGGTAAGGTCATGAACACCATCGCACCGAACGATTTCAGTTATTTTGAATGGCTTAACGAAGTCGTGCAAATGGAGCCAGCCAACTCATTGGACCCTGAGTTGATGGGCGCGATTGCGGCAATCGGCATCGTAAAGGGAAAACCGTTTGCACCCGATGCCCGGATGAAGAAGATTCTCAATCAAGCGGTCGAGGTTGCCAACGCAACATCTCGCAGCCTCTTCATGAATCCTCGCGACCCCAGCTGGTACTATTACCCCGGTTCAACGTGGATGCCGCTGACCCTCTTCGTAAGCGGATACGATTTCGAGGCTCCTCCTTCGATCGTGCTAGGCCCGGTTCATAACGGCATGCGTACACCCGAGGGGGTCACTGTCATCCCGTCCACCGGATACCGCAACCTTGATACGCGAACCTGTTTCTTTTACGGTGTCATGTGCGTCAGTCCGGCAGAGGCCATGCGTATGACTGGAATCGGTTCGCAATACCTCACGGCTACACGTGATTCGAACAAACAGTATTTTGAAGGTGCCAAAACCTACAAGTTGACGCTGCCCAAGGGTATTCCTGCCTCGATGTTCTGGTCCCTGACCCTTTACGACAGTCAGACCCGTTCTATGCTCGAAACACCGCAACGCTATCCCCGTGCCGGCAGCCAGGGATTTCCAACGCCCGCCTCCTTGCCCGGCACCAACGGCTCCACGACAGTGTATTTCTCTCCCGAACAGCCGGCTGGAGTGCCGCGCGGAAACTGGATCCAGACCGTCCCGGGAAAAGGCTGGTTCGTGATGTTGCGTCTGTATGGACCACTTGAACCGTTCTTCGACAAAACCTGGCGTCCGAGTGAGATCGAACCAGTAAAATGAAACGGCTTTTGTCCGGATGATAGGACATCAAGCATTCGGTGGACGTTTTGAATGCAGGTCAATCCAAATCGCTTCCCTTTAAACGTGCGGTAGTCTCCCGACTCCTTCCTGAAAGAAACGTTCAGGAAGGAGTTTACAATTATCGATCCTTCAGCATGTAATTAACGGCATTCGGGGTCACGCCGAGCCGTTTTGCCGTTTCGACAAGCGTGAGCCCATATTCGAACACCGCTTTCCTGGCGAGCTGTTTCCGCAGTTTCGGTAGCTTTCCTGCCCTGCTGCCGGACCGCAGGAACGCGAGGGTCACTCCTTCAGCTTCGCATAACTGCCCGATATCTTCATCCAGCATCCGCAAACGATCATTCAGGAGCATTGCGGCATTCTCGCGCTCTTCGGCCTCTGTCAGTATGCCCTTCACGAAATCGTCTCCACCGAGAATCCGTTCATCACCGAGCGCCTTCTTGCCTCTTTTCCGCATGGTTTGAATGTTCTCCCATCCGCCCTGGGAACGCACCAGCCCTCCGCCCGACAGCTCCTGCTCACGGTCGATTCCCATTTCTGATTCGAGAAAAACGAGATAAGCCTTTCTTGCCAACCCATCCGTTCTTCCGAAAAACTTCAGAACGTAATCACGGTCCATCCAGTCATACCTGACCTTGTTCATTAGCACTGAATGCCCGCTCCAGGGATAGTCTGCAAGCTGTTGCAGGTTTTCAACCAGTCCCGCCCGTAACGGATTGAGATGAATGTATGCCACAAGCTTGTCGAAATAGGCTTCCTCTTCGCATATGATCGATTTGTAGCGGTTCTGGAAAAGATGTCCTGCCCGTTTGTGCCTCCGGTTATAATACTGTGCATAACCTGTCAGCAAGCACCGCATATATTTTGAGATGCCGTCCTGACCGCTTTTCAGCAGGATATGCGCATGGTTCGTCATAAGGGCGAATGCGTAGATACCCGTCCCCGATCCTTTTGCCAGCAGGCCAACGCGGTAGATAAATGTTTTCCTGTCTGTATCGTCCCTGACGATACTACTCTGCTCTATTCCCCGCACGATCACATGATGCAGGGTTCCCGGTGCGTCAAGTCGCGGTCCTCTCGGCATAGTACATTATCGTTGATGATGAAAACAGACAACCTCTCTCGTAATATAAAAAACTGAAAATACTTTTTGTTTTATTTATGGACGTCCCAAAGTTATCTTCTGTTCTTCCGAAAAACTTCAGAACGTAATCACGGTCCATCCAGTCATACCTGACCTTGTTCATCAGCACCGCATGCCCGCTCCAGGGATAGTCTGCAAGCTGTTGCAGGTTTTCAACCAGTACCGCCCGCAAGGGATTGAGATGAATGTATGCCACAAGCTTGTCGAAATATGCCTC
>SZXW01000005.1 GCA_005862285.1 Chlorobium sp.
CATGTGATTCTCCATGACGGTCATCTGGTCCATCTGGGCCACCACCGGGGCCGAAAGTTCGAGCATTGGCACCATTGATGAAGGTTGTCAGAGAAACACCGCAAACCAGCAAAACCGTACCTGCGAATTTCGAGATGCTTTTTTTCATTGCAGCTCCTTTTTAGTGTTCAACGGCAAAGAAAAACTATGCGAAAAATAACTGCTTCTTTTAAAAGGGCATTTCTATTTATTTGTTCCGAATCACGATTGCTGCGTTGGGCGGTGCTCGAAATCCTCATGTACTACATGTAAACTCCGGTTTCTCCGCTCCGTCCGCCTTGCTCTCGTGCTTCTCACGACAATAAATAGATGTGCCCTAAAATGAATAAAGAAAATACAACATCTTTCTCCTGACTATAAGTTTCTGGGTTGGATAGTGATAATAATTCAAAGAAACATACGACATGACGAATAAAAAAGCTGTCCTGGAAAAAAACTGAGATGGCCACTTGCTCAAAAGTCGCGAAACTATACAGCGGCGCCGAAAATTCTGCCGACAGCTGCCGTGAGCCCCATGGCGAGCGCTCCCCAGAAAGCCACTCGCAACGATCCTTTGACAATCGGCGCGCCGCCTGCATATGCAGCAGTTCCTCCAAGCAGAATCAGAGCAACGAGCACCGTTACGGACAGGATTTCGGGAATCAGGCCTGACGGCGCCAGCATCGAAGAGGCAACCGGAATGACTGCCCCGGCGATAAAGGAGATCGCGGAGGAGATCGCAGCCTGGATCGGACGTGCGCGCAGTGTCTCTGTAATGCCGAGCTCATCACGGGCATGCGCACCGAGAGCATTGTGTGCCGTAAGTTGTTCAGCCACCTTTCTTGCAAGCGGCTTGTCGAGCCCGCGGTCCACGTAGATACCGGTCAGTTCCTGCAGTTCGAGTTCAGGTTCGGTTTCAAGTTCGCGTTTTTCTTTTGCAATGTCTGCATTTTCGGTATCGGCCTGCGACTTGACCGAAACATACTCTCCGGCCGCCATCGACATGGCACCGGCGACCATTCCCGCCATACCGGTCAGCAGGATGCTGCTTTTCGTCGCACCTGCGGCGGCTATGCCCATGACGAGGCTTGCGACCGAGATGGTTCCGTCATTCGCTCCAAGCACAGCAGCTCGAAGCCACCCGATCCTGTCAGCCCTGTGGGTCTCCTTATGTATGCGCGGCATCGGCAAATCTCCTTTTTATAACCAGGCAATGGAGCCGGAGGCTTTACTGAATTTTCATCCCGCTTTTCCGGTTACTGCACTACACTTGGAATCGGGGGCTGATATTTATGATTCCTCATCTTCTTTAGGAATATTCTCAGATTTGCCATGACCATTCGAAGAAAGAGTGCCTCCCGCCAGCATGGACCTTCCTGATGACAGCCACGATTTTATGATTTCCATAGGCTTGCCAATTATTTTTGATATTGTTTCGGGAGTTAATTCGGCAATCTCCTCGAGCAGCACTGTCAGTTTTATATCAGCTTCCTGTTTAACCAATTCTTCGCCCAGGTGTTCCATAGGTTTACACGATGGCTGCGGTATACAGGATATTTTCCCGTTGGTAAAGCTGTCGTGGTATGAATTTCTGAACGTTTTGAATATCTCGATTACCGGAGTTTCAGGAGTCACATTCAGGTAAGTTCTGAAGACAAGGTGATTGGCTCCTTCCCTGGAACCTGTCATCCAGTAGGCCAGGTTATAGATATCGTCGATCAAATCGTTTGGAGTCCGTTTTTTTGATGCCATAGATACTCTCCGTTAGTAAAGGATATGGAAACCGGTCAAACATCCAGGGGGACAGGAGGACATCGCTGATACATGAATCGATTTTTGTGATTCAAATACACTTCGAGAACTGTAAAATAATACAATAATCCAAGAATAGGAAACGTGGATGAATGTGCCTCTTGTCAAAACAGCATGGAAGAGGTTCAATATGGATTTCATTCAGCCGATCTGGTCACTCAGATAATTCTGTATACCCATCTGATTGATCTGGTCAAGCTGCGCTTCGATCCAGTCGATATGCGCTTCTTCTTCTTTCAGGATTGTGTCAAGCAGTTCTTTGGTTCCATTGTCGCCGACTTTCACGGCAAGTCTTATGCCATCATTGTAGGAAGCAATGGCATCACTCTCTGCCGAATGATCTTTTTTGTGCTGTTTTTCGACAGTATCGCCAATACTGATTTTGTTGAGGTTGCTGACGACCGGGGTTCCCTCGAGGAAAAGGATGCGGCCGATAAGCTTCTCGGCATGCCTCATTTCGTCGATAGCACGCTTTTCATCCGCTTTATGCAGTTTTTCATATCCCCAATTGTCGCACATTTCCGAATGAACCATATACTGATTGATTGCTGTGAGCTCTTCGGAGAGCAAACTGTTCAGCTTTTCGATGAGTTGCGGGTTTCCTTTCATTACGGCCTCCTGTGGTTGATATTGGGTTTACTTCATGAGCTTGACTGAATATTTCTTTACCGATAGAACTTGATATGTCAGATGAGCAGGTAATACCGAAGGTTTCATGCCGGATGCGTGAAAAAAAAGTTGGTTAAAAAAAAGGGCATTGATATGAATCAACACCCTTTTAACCTGAAATAAAGAACAAGAGAAAAAGAACAAACACAACCAACACTTTGAAAAACAAAGCCGCTGGTTTAAAAATTCCTGAGGTATAAAATTTTTTTACTGCCGAACGAAAACCTGTAAAGCAGAATTACTTTCTCTCATTAAGCAGTTACCGCCCTCCGCTTTGAAAGGTTAAGTCAGAGATTGCTCAGGGAATCAGGTTTTCAGCAGGTTTTCGCTGCCGGAAACAGCGGGCTTCCGTAACAGGACCCGGTTTTACTGGCCGGTTTTGACGAGTTCGATGTCGAGCACGATATCGACATCATTTCCGATAGTTACACCCCCGGCATCCAGCGCCTTGTTCCAGGTAATGTCGAAATCCTGACGGTTGATGCGGGCTGTTGCTGTCGTTGCGCGCTTTGTCTTTCCCCATGCATCGCGGATTTCAGTTGAAAACGGTTCGACATTCAGCACTACCTCATGTGTTTTGCCGTGCATCGTCAGGTCGCCGGCAACCTTCAGCTTGCCGTCGGCGGTCCGGCTCCATTTTTTTGAAACGAACGTTATGCCGGGATATTTTGCAACATCGAAAAAGTCCGGACCGCGCAGATGTTCGTCGCGCTTCTGTACATTCGTATTGATCGATGTAGCAGCGATAGTCGCCGAAACCTTCGAAGCCGTGAAATCACTGTCGCCGAGATCAACGGTCCCGCTGATCTGGGAAAAACTGCCTTTCACCTTCGATACCATGAGGTGAGTGATCGAAAAACCTACGCTCGAATGGTCCTGATCGATCGACCATGTCGAAGCCATAGCGGCATTCGGTGTAATGAGCGCGATGCCGAGCGCAAACATCCTGATAAATCTTTTCATAGTGATGCAAGTTTTGATTATCGAGACTGCCTGTTGATACGGAAAGAACCCGGAACGGTCAAATCATGGTTAACAATAGTTAATATAGTTAAAAGCCCAAAAAATAGAGGAGATAATCGATGGTGACTGTTGCCGGAATGAACACTTGCCCGATGAAAAATGGGCGCGAATTTTTTTCTCTTTGCAGTTTTCGGAATTTAACGTACTTTAACAATCGTTAAGAGTTCTTTAAAGTTAATGGTCATCAAGAAAGGTGGAGGGAATAGACCCGTTGAAACCTTGACAACCGATTCCGTCCTTGACGGAACACGGTGCCGCATTCTACTTCCACAAGTCTGTACCAAGAAGGTCAGACAGGAAGAAAGATGAGTGAAAAAGAGCTTTTCAGGAGCCCTCTTTTCAAAACAGGCTTGCACTTCTTGCTGCAGGCCGAAAAGAAACAGAGTATAGCTTGAACCTCTTCCATGCTCATCAGGGAAGGGGTTTTTCGTTTTCTCCCGTTCGGGTGACCCGATTTTTTTTACAACCAATAATTGACAGAAAGAGGTATTCATGAGTTTCCAGACTGACACGATCCATGCCGGAGTGGAACCGGACAAAGCGTACGGCGCAATTATGACCCCGATTTACCAGAGCTCGACCTTCGTGTTCGAGGATATCGGCAAGCACAGGGGGTTCGATTACACGAGGAGCGGCAACCCAACCCGCAAGGCGCTCGAGGACAGCATCAGCTCCCTCGAAGGGTGTTCCTGCGCCGTAGCGGTGACAACCGGCATGGCGGCGATCACAACCGTGCTGAACCTCTTTCATGCGGGTGACGAGATCATCTGTACCGACGACTGCTACGGCGGCACATCGAGGCTCATGAAAACCGTGGAGGAGCATTTCAATATCAGGGTACATTTCGTGAACCTGCAGGATGCCGAAAACCTGCTTCCCTACGTGAATGACCGGACAAAGGCCGTATGGGTGGAAACTCCGTCCAATCCGCTCCTGAACCTTGTCGATATCGCAGCGGTCGCAGCCCTTTCAAAAAAACACGGTCTGCTCACGATCGTTGACAACACCTTCCTTTCGCCTTACGGTCAGAAGCCGTTCGAGCTCGGGGCGGATATCGTGGTGCATTCGACCACCAAATACCTGAACGGCCATTCCGACGTGGTGGGCGGTGCGGTACTATCGAACAGCGAGGAGCTCGACGCGAAGCTGAAGTTCCTCGTTAATGCCCTCGGCACTTGCGCCCAGCCCTTCGACTGCTGGCTGGTGCTGCGCGGCATCAAGACCCTTGTCCTGCGCATGCGCGAGCACGAGCGCAACGCGCAGGCCGTTGCGGAGTATCTCCAGGGCCACCCGAGGGTGAAGCGTGTCTTCTATCCTGGTCTTCAGGCACATCCGCAGCACGAGCTTGCAAAGAAGCAGCAGAAGAGCTTCGGCGGCATGGTGTCCTTCGAGCTCGACGGTACGATCGACGATGTTAACCGGGTGCTGAAAGGCACGAAGCTCTTCTCGCTTGCCGAAAGCCTCGGCGGTGTTGAATCGCTGATCGAGCACCCCGCCACCATGAGCCATGCATCGATGGACAGGGAGCATCGCCTCGCGGCAGGCATTACCGACAACATCATCAGGCTTTCCGTCGGTCTGGAGGATGGAATCGACCTGATCGAGGACCTCGGAAGGGCCCTCGGATAATGCTGATTTCAGCAGAACATGAATTTAGGTAAGCCCTGATTGTTTATCTTTCAGGGTTTACCGGCAACAAACAGGCAGATGTTTCATGTTTTCTTCCAGCTCCGCCTTCATTGAAAAAAAGGCAGAATCACTGACCTACACTGTTAAAGTCAGCAAACGGGCGAAAAATGCCCGTTTGAAAATGATGCCCCATGCCGGACTGGTCGTGGTGGTGCCTTCCGGTTTCACGCAAAGAAAGATCGATTCGCTGCTGCAGCAACACGAGGCATGGATCAGGAAAGCCGCCCGGAAGATCGAAGCCCATCGTCCCGAACCTCTGCCGATGGAGGAAAACGGCCTGCCCTCGGCGATCCATCTTCGTTATCTTTCCGAGGAGTGGAGTGTCAGCTACCACACCCGCAGCTCGCGTTCGGTCAGGGCCGATCATGAAGGAATGGCGCTTCATGTTCCCGCGGACCCGTCCGATAGGGAGCAGTGCCGGAAACTTCTGCTCTCATGGCTGCGCCTTCGTGCCGGAAAGGTTCTTCTTCCCCGGCTCGGCGAAGTGGCCGAAGCCCACGGGTTCGGGTTTGCAAAGGCCGGGGTCCGGCTTCAGCATTCACGGTGGGGAAGCTGTTCGTCGCGCGGCAGGATCACACTCAATACAAAGCTGCTTTTCCTGCCGGACTACCTTGTATACTATATAATGGTCCACGAGCTTTGTCACACGGTACATATGAACCACTCACGGGCATTCTGGGAACTTGTGAAAAGGCACGATCCCCTCTGCCGGGCCAGCAACCGGGAGATGAATACTGCCTGGAAATATGTTCCGGAATGGGCTTCTGTTCAGCCGTAACGTTTTTTCGCCATCAGCTTGACTCCTGAAAAGAGTATCGAGACAAGCAGCAGGAGCACCCCGCAGACAAGGGAGAGCAGAGCATCGGCAAGAGCGGCGGGAATACCTGATGTCAAGCCTGTCATTCCAACCGATACGCCCCATGCAAGCACGATCAGCACAAGAGCCGTGATCCTGATCGGCTTCATCAGGGCGGCAACAGACAAAAACGCTGCTGAAAACGCGAACAATACCCACCAGAGAGGTTCAAGGAAAAAATGCATGGACAGGAGATCGTAATTCTGAAATGACTGATGCCTGTTGAAAATACGATCTGAAGCGATAATAAGAAAATGAGGCGATGTTTCTGTACAGTAAACCTAAGATGTTTTTACAGGAACAGTTAAATAACTACATTAGTTTAAGGCCATTCCTGAATGTTTTCATTCACCTCCAAGCGTCAAGGCCATGAATATCGGGATTCCAAAAGAAATAAAATCGGGAGAGAACAGGGTTTCCTGCACGCCTGCCGGGGTTCGCCATCTTGTCTCGTCGGGCCATCGCGTCGTTGTCGAAGCTTCTGCAGGGGTCAACAGCGGTTTCAGTGATGATAAATACAAGCGGGCTGGTGCAGTGGTAACTTCATCTCCGGAAAAAGTATGGAAGAGCGACCTTGTCGTGAAGGTCAAGGAGCCTCTCAGCCAGGAGTACGGTTTCTTCAGGAAAGACCTCATGATCTTCACCTATTTGCATCTTGCCGGTGTGCCGTCGCTTGCAGTGGAACTGCTCGAAACCAATGTGACCGCGATCGCCTACGAAACCGTGCAGGAAAACGGACGGCTTCCGCTGCTGGCCCCGATGAGCGAGATCGCCGGCAAAATGAGCGTGATGATGGGAGGTTTCTACCTCGCGAAACATCAGGGTGGTGAAGGGAAACTGCTCGGAGGCGTTCCGGGTGTGCTGCCCTGCAGGGTCACGGTTTTCGGAGGAGGGTCGGCCGGTATGCACGCAGCGAAGGTTGCTGCAGGTCTCGGGGCTGATGTGACGGTGCTCGAGGTCGATCAGGACAGGATGCGCTTTCTGGAATCCGCCCTGCCTCCGCAGGTTCATACACTTTATTCGACTGAACAGCATATCGACGAACAGCTTGAAACGGTCGATCTGCTGATAGGTGCGGTGCTTGTTCCGGGCGCTACCGCTCCGAAGATTGTGAAACGGGAGATGCTGAAAATCATGAAGCCCGGGGCTGTATTTGTCGATATTTCGATCGATCAGGGCGGCTGCGGCGAAACCAGCAGGCCGACAACTCACGACAACCCGGTCTTTGTCGAGGAAGGGATTCTTCATTACTGTGTAGCGAACATGCCCTCGGCTTATCCCCAGACCTCGACAGAAGCGCTGACCGGGGTTACACTTCCCTATATAAGGAGAATTGCGGATTTCGGGCTTGAAAGTGCAATGGTCATGATGCCGGGACTTTCGATGGGCCTGAATATCTGGAACGGCGCGGTTACGCACGAAGCCCTCGCCCGTTCGCTCGGGAAGCCCTATCTCGAAAACCCTTTTGTCTGAATGCTTCGAAGCTTCAGGGGACGAGCAGCTTGAAACCGCTTTCACTGTCAGGTTGGCGGGTTGCAGTGTTGTCGAGCAGTTCGGTCAGCACGATTTCCATCACGAGCCAGACCTTGACACCCCTCCGCACGCAACCGGTAACCGTATTTTCCTCGCGGCCGCAGGCCATGTGCATGTGCAGCACCGGATTACCCTCTTCATCGGGAAAGATCGTCCCGGTTCCGGCAATTTCATGAGCGTCGTAGAGTTCATGAGTCATGATGCTGATGGGGATCGCCCGGCTCTCTTCCGGGCCGACCACCAGCAAGCTTCCCTTGTCGGCGCCGCCCATCGCAATGAGCGAAGCCCGCGTTATGCTAAGATCGCGGGCGAACTGTTCGAGCTTCTCATGGACGATTTCGCCGTCATCGAGCCTTATGACAAAAGTCCTGCCCTGTCTTGCTTCGGAATATTTCATAGGTACGGTTATCGGTTTAAAGCTTTATGGTTCCTCCTGTTCTGTTATGGTGAAGCGGCCGGTTTCATTTGGTGAACAGGTAATGGAAAAATGTAGCGAAAGACGTTCTGTTGTTCAAATCATTTCCCTTGCAACGAACCGGATTTTTACCGGTTCAGCCTGTAAATACCCAGGTTAAGGTAGGCCGCGAAAAGCCCCCAGCAGAAATAGGGTATCAGCAGTAACGCCGAGATCGTGCTTGCCTGTGAAAACAGAACGATGATAAAGACAAGGGTTATGTCGATCAGCAGCAGGTCAATCAGGGCGGGCAATATTTTCCTTTTTTTGAAAAAGAGGGTGGTCCAGCTGAAACTTGCCGTGAAATGAACGGCAAGTATAAAACCGGTCAGCCAAGGGTGCGGTTTTACAGGAGAAAAGAAATAGAAGAACAGTGATGCGATGATAAAAATGTAGAGCAGGGTCCATACCGGACCGAAAATGTTCTTGGGAGGAGTGAAAGGGGGTTTTTTCAGTTCATCATACCATGTTGCCATCGTGCTTGCTCCTTGACCGGAAACAGATCATTGTAAAGGCTCTTGCGGTCTTTTCCAATAATAACCCGGAAGCTTTCTTTATTTGTTCCATGTTACAATTGCTTCCATGCTGTTTCCGGAAGGAATGGGGTTCCGCTTTGTCCTGGAAAGGCGTTTTTCCGTTTTCAATGCATTTCAGGAACCGGAGAAAGCCTGTTGTCAGTTTTCAAAAAATTCTATCTGAAGATTTTCGTCTTCCTGTTCTGTTACGTTATAGCTTCCTTTTTTCGTGATCGAAAGCCCCATTCTGTCTCCTGCAGGAATGATCATCTGCTCTATTTTTTCAGCTTCGCTCTTTGGACAGCTTTTATTGAAAAAGAGGTTCAGGGTCGAGCCCGTATTTTCAAACTGAAGGAGGAAGTCGTTGTGGTCGACGAATACGAGGTCTTCATATGCATAAGTTATTTCATGGCCGAGCTCTTCAAGGAGCTGCATGACGGTTCCGAGGGGTTTCAGCTTCTGTGTCATAGTTCAGTGTTCAGGTGTTGTGCATGAATAGTTGTTTGTATTCGGACAGGTGTTCATATCGGTCATTCTCATGGATTCCACGACTTTTTCCGCTCCGGGGACAGCTCTGAGGCTTATGATATCTCGAAGCACGGTCGTATCGAATCCCTGGATATGGTGGTTCCCGATTTTCATGAGCGGTCTTTTTATCAGGATCGGGTCCTGGATCATCATGTCGAGGGCTTCCTCTATCGAATAATCCATAGGGTCAACCTCTCCTGATTTCACCGTCGGCGCCGAAGGGTTGAAACACTCGCTTGCCGGTTTGTTTCCGAGATACCTGGCCAGCTCCTCTCTCGTCCACGGGTGTGTCAGCAGGTTTATCGTTTCAACGGTGTTTCCCGAAAGTTCAAGCATCGCTTTCTGACGGTTGTTGTTCCGGCATCCCGGTTTTTCAAAAAAAAGGATTGATGACATTTAAGTAAAAAATATGAGTGCAATCAATCAATAAGCATTATATTTTTAGGTAGATATTAATTTATATCCGATATAATTTAATATTAATTGAGCAAATGCAATAAATATTTTTGTTAAATGTTTGTTACGTTTTTTTCTGTTGAAGCAAGGTATTTCAGGCAGGGTGTACTGCAGGAAGAAGGAAGTTAAGGGATGAGGCCGGCTCAAAAGCAAATCAAAGGTGTCATTTTAAGAGATAATCCGTCTGCTCCTCCGGTAATTCTGAGTTTGACGAAGTCGGGCGAAGAATCCGGAAAATTCGAATAGGATATTATCAATTAATTACATAATGGGACTATCCGATTACTGGATTCTTCACTTCGTTCAGAATGACAAACAAAACGAGTCATAGAGAACTCATGGCATAAATCCATTTGAGACAGCTTCACTTCGATTCACGTTCTACGGTAGGTACGAAGTTTTTTGCCCTGCCTTCTCTCGGAAGAGCGAGAATTTCCCTCGAGCGGTCGAGCGCGTCGTCGATGTTGCCGAATATATTTTCTTTGCCGATCTCGTCGAAGAGTTCGAATTGCTGAAGAGCGAACAACGGCTGGGTATGTACACCCGAGAGAATCAGACGGGTACCGGTTTTTTTGCAGTCCTTGAGCAGCTCCTTTATCATGTTCAGGCCGGTGGCATCGATGGTCAGTACCCTGCGCATCCTGATGATGCGGATTTTGGGCGCATTTTCAACGATATGCATGGCATCCCTGAACTTCGATGCGGCTCCGAAGAAAAACGGTCCGGTTATTTCGAAAACCTCGACACCGTCGGGGACTTTCCTTGTCACGATTGTATTTGGGTCATCCTCTTCGTCACGGTCCTTGAGCTCATCGGTAACCACTCCGACATTGGCAAGTCCGGCCATACGCTGCATGAAGAGTATCACGGAGAGCAGCATGCCGATCTCGATGGCCAGGGTGAGATCGAAGACAACGGTAAGCGAGAAAGTGGTGAGAAGAACGATGACGTCGCTTCTCGGGCTTTTCATAAGCTGCCGGAATACCTTGATTTCGCTCATGTTCCAGGATACGACGATGAGGATCGCCGCCAGTGCCGGCATGGGGATCAGCTTTGCCCACCTGCCGAAGAGCATCATGATCAGGAGCAGCGTGACAGCATGTACAATACCTGCAACCGGCGTTCTTCCGCCGTTTTTTACGTTGGTTGCAGTTCGGGCAATTGCGCCGGTAACGGGAATGCCTCCGAAGAATGGAGTAATGAAGTTTGCCGCACCCTGTGCTATCAGCTCCATGTTTGATTTGTGCCTTCCTCCGATCATACCGTCAGCGACGACGGCTGAAAGCAGCGCTTCGATTGCTCCGAGCAAAGCGATCGTGGTCGCCGGCATGATGAGCTGGCGGATTGTCTGAAAGTCGAAAGAAGGAATGGACGGGGCAGGGATCATGGAAGGGATTTCGCCGAACCTCGATTCAATTGTCGGCACATCGAGGTGCAACAGATGAACGGCGATGGTCGAGACGAGGATGGCAACGAGCGATCCGGGGATTTTCCGGTATACCTTTGGCCAGAAGACTATGACAAGCAGGGAAAAGATCCCTACCAGAAAACTTGAGAGGTGGAATGTCTGGATGTTGGACGCATAAACCGACCATTTTCCAACAAAATCGCCGGGAACGACGGCAATTTCGAGACCGAGGAAATCCTTGATCTGGCTTGAAAAAATGATTACGGCGATTCCGCTCGTGAAGCCCACGATGACGGGGTAGGGGATGAACTTGATCAGGGAGCCGAACTGGGCGAATCCCATCAGCATGAGGATGACGCCGGCCATCATGGTTGCAAGCAGCAGTCCGTTGATGCCATATTGCTGGACGATGCCGTAGAGAATGACGATAAAAGCTCCGGTCGGGCCGCCGATCTGCACCCTGCTGCCGCCGAGAAAGGAGACTATGAAGCCGCCGATAATTGCGGTGATGAGGCCTTTTTCAGGTGAAACGCCTGATGCGATTGCAAAAGCGATAGCAAGAGGGAGCGCCACGATGCCAACCATGATGCCTGCAACGACATCTTTCATGATCCGGTCTGGCTTGAGCTCGGGTAAAACAGTAAAGAACTTGGGTTTGAACATTCTAAACCTCGTAATCTGTATCATGAAGAACATTTATCCTGCTCCGCAGAGCGGTTCTATATACCATTTTTACCTTGCTTTATCAATACAGCGGTAAAATCATTCATAAAAATCCGTATTGCGTCTTTTTTTCAGGTTTGCCTGATGATTTTTCATTCAATACTGTGCAGGTTTTCATACCTTTATAAAGGGAAAAATAATTTTTCATTCATGAAGCCTCTCCGAACATGAACTCAACCGACCCCCTTCTGCAGCCTCTTTCCCTCGAAGAGATAGAGGAACTTGAAGATTTTCTCGCTTCCGATTCGACCCCTGATGAGTGCATGACTTCAATGGACATGCTCGACGGTTATATGACCTCGATTATCGCCGGTCCGGAAGTGCCCCATCCCGATATCTGGATCTCCTATATCTGGGACCAGGAGAAAGGTGAAGAACCTGCCTATATATCCGATGACGAAGCTTCCATCGTCCGGGAATACCTTCTCCGGCACATGAACAGCATTGCCATGCAGTTCGAGGAGGACCCTGAAGATTTTCTGCCGCTTTATGAAAGGCGTGAATACATGGACGAGGATGACATGGCTTTTGCAGTTGAAGACTGGGCACTCGGGTTCACTATGGGCATGGAACTGACACATGAATCCTGGAAGCCGTTTTTCAACGACGATGAAACCGCTGTTCTCGCTTTTCCCATGTTCGTGCTTGGAAGGATCACCGATGATTACGATTCTATGTCCGATGATGACAGGGACGACCTTGTCCGCAGGATGCCGGATTTCGTGATCAGGATTCATGATTACTGGAGCGAACATAAATAAACCTCGATATTTCATGAAGCAATAACATTGTTTCGTGTCCTGCAGCTTCAGAACCATAGAGAATTATTCCCCGCAGCCGCTGAATGCAGTTTTCAAGTGCGAGCAACAGGCTGCGGGCTTTTTTTAGAACTTGCTTTTTTTATTGCGCATGACTGCTATTTTCCAGTTCGCTTTATGTATGATCATTTAATTATAAAAGGAGAAATATAAATATGGCTACCACCAACGATAATCTGAAAGATGCCTTTGCCGGAGAGAGCCAGGCAAACCAGAAATATCTCGCATTTGCGAAAGCCGCTGAAAAAGAGGGGTACCGAAACGTTGCAAAGCTTTTCCGCACTACGGCACAGGCCGAAAGGATCCATGCGGAAGGGCATCTGGAAGCGCTTTGCGGGATCGGTTCAACTGCGTTCAACCTTCTGGCTGCGATAGGCGGAGAAACGTACGAACATACCGAAATGTACCCGCCCATGCTCGAACAGGCAGAGGCTGACGGACATGCAGCGAAAAAAATGTTCCAGTACGCCCTCAAAGCTGAAATGAAGCATGCCGAACTATACAGGCAGGCACTCGAGGCCGTTAAAAACGGTAAGGACATCACGGCGACAGAAGTCTGGCTCTGTCCCTGCTGCGGTCATATCGAGCTGGAAAATCCGCCGGCAATCTGCCCTATCTGCGGAGCGAAAGCAGCACAGTTCGTTCAGGTCTGACAGGGGATGGGAAAGTGGGGATTAGGTAATGGGTAGTGGGGATTGGGTGAAGAGCCCCGACATTTCGGGGCTCAAAACCTCCCATTTCCCATTACCTGTTACCCCTTCTTCACTCATTTCCGACATTCATCGTCTTTTGATTGCTATGCGGCTGAATGAATACCAGTCACCGCCCTCATCGCCTCTGACGGTATAATCATAAACTTTGATCCGCATTCCTTTCATGAGGTACCCGTCGTTTGCGGGGTGGTTGATGACAAGGGTGATATCGCTTCCGCTTTTGTAGGAACGGGAAGCAACCGCTGTTTCAAGGCTTTCGACCCTGGTTTTCTTCAATAAGATCCTGTAATGAGCGGGTATGGTCCGGTCATGTCCGAGCGACCCCGACATGGGATACCATTTTCCATTATCGTAAATACCGCTTCCCTTGACGAATCTGTCCGCGTTCCAGGATATGCTGTCGATGACTCCTTCGATATGCATCGGTCCGACCTGCGGAATCGGCGCTGCCTTGGACAGTTCCGGGCAGAGAACGGATAGCAGCAGGATTGCAGCTGTTATCAATGTTTTCATTATGTCCCCCGGTTTTGCGTTGAAGTTATTGCTGAATATGATCTTTTGTTGCAAGGAGGAGAATTCCTGCAGCAAGATCGGCGAATATCCATAGCTGCCGGTTCAGTTCGATTTCCATGACTGGATTATAAAGGATCGTAAACAGTGCATAGACCAGAACGAGCAGCGGAATTTTTTTCAGTGAGTTCACATAGGTACCCCATGCAAAGGTTCCTCCGGCCATGACGGTAAGAATGTTATGAAATCCGGCCGGCAGGGGGATGAGGTCAATAAAGAGCAGTGCTGCAGTGATATAGATAAGTTGAACTGGCATTATGGTTCAGTTGTGGAAATTAAGGTTATCTCCTAAAGACAAATATACTCAGCAGCATATGAAAATATGCAGGATAGGCGCAGCCGGGTTTGCATATGACTATTCGGGACGCTACCTTTTTTGTATACCTGAACCTTTAGTTTTTCATGACCAGGCCTTTCTTTCATGCATAATTTCGATTTCCTCGGTGCACTTTCGCTTATCGGTGCGATAGCTGTCGCTATCATTCTGATTTTTCAGCGATTGAGGATCCCGCCTGTCATCGGATTGATTTTTACCGGCATTATTCTCGGGCCTTCCGGCATAGGTGTTGTATATGACAAGGAGCTCATTTCGGTACTTGCCGAGCTTGGTGTTGTCCTGCTTTTGTTTACCATAGGGCTCGAGTTTTCCCTTGATGACCTGAAACGGCTTAAAAGGATAGTGCTGGTGGGCGGCATTGTACAGATCCTTGTAACGGGACTTGCCATCAGTTGCCTTTCCTTCTGGTTCATGCTTATGATCGGACGGGCCATAACCGTTTCTGCAGCGGTTTTCCTCGGTTTTGCCTTTTCTGTCAGCAGTACCGCTATCTGTCTTAAAATCCTTTCTGATCGTGACGAGCTGACTCTGCCGCATGGCCGCATCGCTCTCGGTATCCTGATTTTTCAGGACATTGCGGTCGTTCCGCTCATGATCGGTATCGACCTGCTTAATCCTCAGGCAGCCATTCCATTCGGCATGCTTTTTAAAAAAATTTCACTGATCATTCTCTTTTCTGCCGGTATTTTTTTCAGTTTCAGGTTCCTGATGCCGAAACTTGTCCGGGTCATCGCATCACTGCATGCAAGGGAGGTTCTCGTGATTGGCGGCCTTGTCATCTGTTTCGGTGCGGCCTATCTCACTTCACTTGCCGGACTGTCGCTTGCGCTCGGTTCATTTATTGCGGGAATGGTGATTGCAAGCACTGACGAAAGCCATCAGATAAGCGTCTCGATCGATCCTTTCCGTGAAGCTTTCACCAGTATTTTTTTTATATCGGTCGGACTCCTGCTTGATGTTTCAGTGATCAACCTGCCGCTTTTCGTGGCGATAGCCCTTGTCGTCCTGCTTGTCAAGGGAATCCTCGTTGCCGGAGTGTCACTATTTCTCGGCAATTCTCCGAGGGTAAGCATGATGGCCGGAATGGCACTCGCACAGATAGGGGAGTTCTCTTTCGTGCTGGCGGAGACCGCCCTGAAAAATCACGTGATCGATCATGAGCTGTTCCAGTCCATGCTTGCGATCATTGTTGTCACCATGATCGTGACGCCGGCAATGATTTCCCTTGCACCGAAATTTGCCGACCAGGTCGCGCCCGCGCTCGGTTTCATTCCTCTTGTTTCGAAAGAGAATCCTTCACATGGTGTCCGGCCACCTGACAGCACCATAATCTGTGCCGGCGAGATTCATGCATCCATCGTCGGATTCGGCGTGAACGGCCAGAATGTGGCTGCCGTGCTTCATGCAACCAATATTTCCTATTCGATCCTCGAGATCGACCGGGAAACGGTTAAAAACATGCGGAAAAAAGGTGAACCGATCTATTACGGTGATTGTACGGACAAAAAAGCACTGCTCCGGGCCGGTGTCGACCATGCCCGTGCTGTCGTGATCGGCGTTTCGGATGCAGCTGCCGTCCGCAAAAGCATTGCCGTAATCCGGGAGATCAATCAGAAAGCATATATCATCGTCAGGGCAAGGACACTCGATGATGTCGCCGCGCTATACAGGGCCGGAGCCGATGTCGTTGTGACCGAAAAATTCGAAACTTCAATCCAGATTTTTTCACTGCTGCTCAATCATTTCACCGTTGCCCCGGAACTGATCCTCGAGCAGCAGGAGATCATCAGACGCGAGTGTGAAAAAATCTTCTCTGGTTCTATGCCTGTCCCGGCTGTGAAGTGAACAACTCATGTACAAGGAATACTCGTGACGGTGCCCGCTGGCCGGCCGGGCTTTTTATTTTTACTTTCCGGAAATTTGAATGGATATTACAGTGTCGTTCAGTATTACCCTGAAATAAGAGAGTAAAATACGTTCATGCCGCTTGTATGTGATAAATGTGGTCTCGCCGGAATCGCCGAAGTAGCGAAATACTGTCCTCGCTGCTCAACTGCACTTAAAAAGGATGCAGCATCTTCTCATTCTTCAAAAGTGGAAAGGATATCGGGTTCCGTTATTAAGGCGATTCTCGTGTTCCTCGTGATTCCCTCTTTTCTGCTGGCTGTCGGCTTTTTGAAGCCTCCCCGATTTATACGTGTAACTGCGAAACAAGTTGCCCGGAACAACTTGACGACAAGTGCCGTGCCAGGTAACGGCATTAAAAAAACCAGATGGAATTACGAAAGCTATCCGGATAAAAAGGGAGGAGGCCAGATTCTGGCAGCCACTCTTGTTTCCAGAAATACGGTCGAATTCAATTCCCCATATGAGGGGGCTCAGCACGCAACTCTTACCCTCTTCAAGCATCCCAAGTACGGTAACGAAGTATTGTTGAGTATTGAAAAGGGCAGGTTTTTAACAGGTGTGCCCGGTGCGTATGGGAACGTCCGTTTCGATAATAGGCCGGTTATTGAATTTCCGATCGAAGCACCTGCCGAGCACAAGTTAACGCACGTTGTTTTGAAAGGGTATGATGAATTTGTCACGGAAATGAAAAATTCCTCGAAGATAAGGATTGAAGTGCCGTTCAAAGACGAAGGAACTCATGTTTTCGAGTTCAATGTCGCTGGATTGAAAAGTCTGGAGTGAAAGTTTGATTACTATCCGCCATCAGGTAGAACACCGGGCTTTTTTTCGGTTTCACTGCCCGGATGTCAATAACCGGTTGTTGCAGCAAATGTATTCAGGATTTCCTGTGCGGCTATTCTTTTATCCAAATAACACGTTAATTTTTATTAAATTACGTTGTTACAAGATGTGGATGCCAGAAATCTTGCCTTTTACGTGACATAATCCGAAAATGCCACGTAACTTCTTTATCAAAAAGGCGATAGGCCTGCCTTAAAAAGGATTTTGATTATATTGCTATCTATTTCAATTCACCATTAGCTGTTATACGTCATGACACAGCAAGCACCACTTCCTACAGAAAAATTCAGGAATTACACTGAAGAGCTTCTCAGGCTCAAGGAATCGGGCAAAAAGGTTACAGTCCAGCGTGCGGCATATGAATATTCACTTATCGACAGGAGCCATTTTATCGAACTGAACGGTATTGTTCATCATTATCATGATTCGGGCCCGGCAGATGCAGCAGAAACCATCGTGCTCATTCATGGCTGGGACTGCTGGTGGATGTGGTGGCACCATGTGATCAAGAACCTTAACAGCAAAGGAATTCGAACAATCGCATACGATATGAGGGGGCACGGGTGGTCGGACAACGATCCTAAAAACCACTACCATATCGATTTTTTTGCTCACGATCTGCGTGAACTTGTAAACAAGCTTGAACTGAAGCGGTTCCACATTGCGGCATTTTCCTTCGGGCCTTTTGTCGCCCTCGATTATGCCCGCTATAATCCGGGACTTATCCGTTCGATGACTTTTTTCAATTTCGGCATGCTGCCGAACAATGCTGTTATCGGCCCACTCGCTACAAACATTATAACCTTTGTGTTCAACAATCTGCTGCGGAAACTGACCTGGTGGGTTCCTGCCTACGTCTACGCCCGTGTCGTTCTGGCGAAGAATACGGTTCCCGTGCACGATATCCTGATCGGGTTCAAGAGCCTCGGTCTCTGTTCGCCTGCGGCTATCGATCAGACTACCCGTCAGATCACATCGATCGATATAACCGAATCGGTGCCGGAAATGGTCAAGGCTGCGGATGCTCCGATGCTTTTTGTCGCGGGAGCAGGCGATGCGATCATGACAAGCAAGAACACGAAAAAGCTTGTCGAGATAGCGGGCAAGGGTTCATTTGCCGAAGTTCCGAAGTGCGGCCATCTGATTACGATCGAGCTGCCTGAAACTGCGTCGAATTATATCATGCAGCAGATAAGGGCTACGGCGGGAACGTGAGCTCTAATACACCGCTTCGCGCACAGCTCTTATGAATGCCCTCATTTTCACCGGGTCCTTGATGCCCGGTTCCTGTTCCACACCGCTTGCGGTATCGACACCGTAAGGCCGGGTTCGCAGGATCGCTTTGCTGACATTCCCTTCGTTCAGCCCTCCGGCAAGTATGGTGTAACATGAGCTCCTGATTTCATTGAATATACGTTCGGCAAGTGTTGAATCTATAATTTCTCCGGTGCCGCCGAACATCCCTTTGCGGTAGGTATCGAAAAGAAAAGTGTTCACTCCGCTTTTTTCTGAGAAATCGTAAACTTCTTTTACGTTGAAATCAATTTCCGGCCTGAATACTTTGATGACCCGTGCTTCTTTTATGGACTGTGCTTGTTCGGAGGTATAATGTTCATTATGCAGCTGGGCGACCTGTATACCGCAGGACCGGCAGATTTCATCGATCTCTTCCGGCGATTGTTCCACAAAAATACCGGTTGTCGTAACGAAAGGCGGAAGCCTGTCAATGATAGCCTTTGCTTTTTCAACTGTGATAAATCTCGGGCTTTTGCCGCTGAAATTGAACCCGAGCGCATGCGCGCCTGCATTGCAGGCTTCAAGTGCATCGGAAAGACGCGTTATGCCGCAAATCTTGATTTTTGTCATGGAAAAAGCCGGGTTTTGTTTTTATGAGTTGCATCAGCATTATCCTGGTCAACAATGCACATTTCTGTTGCCGGAAGTTAATACTCCGGCGATTAGTGGTATATCCGGTTATACACAAATTGTCATTCTGAGACCGATGTAATCGGGCGAAGAATCCATAACCCTATCCTGAACAATAAGACAGATCCTTCACTACGCTACGCTTCATTCAGGATGACATCGATCTTTCGGAATAAACTCCTTGCTTTTGTCATCCTATCTTTTCTTGTCATTCTGAACGAAGTGAAGAATCCATAATGGGCAAAATCAGAAATGGATGCTTCACTGCATTTCATTGCGTTCAGCATGACGGAACACGATGTCATGCTGACTTCCCCATATCCGGCATCTACCGTACCTGGACCAAGAATTTACTTTAAAACAGTACTTGTTCATGGAAAGTGCGATGCTATTGGGCGAAGAGAAAAATCAATAACCTTATTTCTGAACAATAAGACAGATCCTTCACTACGCTACGCTTCATTCAGGATGACATCGATCTTTCGGAATAAACTCCTTGCTTTTGTCATCCTATCTTTTCTTGTCATTCTGAACGAAGTGAAGAATCCATAATGGGCAAAATCAGAAATGGATGCTTCACTGCATTTCATTGCGTTCAGCATGACGGAACACGATGTCATGCTGACTTCCCCGTATCCGGCATCTACCGTACTTGGACCATGAATTTACTCAAAACAGTACTTGTTCATGGAAAGAGCGATGCTATTGGGCGAAGAATCAATAACCCTATCCTGAACAATAAGATAGATTCTTCACTATGCTATGCTTCGTTCAGGATGACCGGAAAAATCCTATACTCATCTGCGACCTGTTGATACCAAAGTTATAAAATACGCTTTCCTCGCCGAAGGACAAGGTAATAAGGCTGAGCACAAGGGATGATTGAATCAGGAAGGGCGGCTTCGCTGATTGTTATTCCGGGATTTTCTCCGTACATTACAAGACATTCGATTTTTCTGATTCGGAAAACTGGGGCGTCGCCAAGTGGTAAGGCATCGGCCTTTGGAGCCGACATCCGCAGGTTCGAATCCTGCCGCCCCAGCATACAACAAAAAAGGCAACCTGATGAAGTTGCCTTTTTTGTTGTATGGAGCTGAACCGGTAATCAGTAGCGGTAGTGTTCGGGTTTGTAGGGTCCTTCGACCGGCACGCTGATGTAGTCGGCCTGCTCCCTGGTGAGCGTGGTCAGCTTGACGCCAATCTGTCCGAGGTGCAGTCGTGCGACCTCTTCGTCGAGCTTTTTCGGCAGGCGGTAAACATCTACGGCATAGTCATTTTTCCAAAGTTCGATCTGTGCCAGCGTCTGGTTGGTGAATGAGTTGCTCATCACGAACGACGGGTGGCCTGTCGCGCATCCGAGGTTGACGAGTCTTCCTTCGGCGAGCAGGTAGATGCAGTGGCCATCTTCGAAGATGTACTTGTCCACCTGCGGCTTGATGTTGAGCTTCGTAGCCCCCTTGAAGTTGTTAAGCGCATCGACCTGGATTTCGTTGTCGAAGTGGCCGATGTTGCAGACGATAGCTTCATCCCTCATCTGCTTGATGTGCTCGAGCGTGATCACATCCTTGTTGCCGGTGGTGGTGACGAAGATATTACCCTCTTTGACAGCCTCTTCCATGGTGGTAACTTCAAAGCCCTCCATCGCGGCCTGCAATGCGCAGATCGGATCGATCTCCGTGACGATTACGCGGGCGCCGTAGGTGCGCATCGAGTGGGCGCAGCCTTTGCCGACATCGCCGTAGCCGAGCACGACGGCCACTTTGCCGGCGATCATGACGTCGGTGGCGCGCTTGATGCCGTCTGCAAGTGATTCGCGGCAGCCGTAGAGGTTGTCGAACTTCGATTTGGTGACCGAGTCGTTGACGTTGATGGCAGGGAAGAGCAGTTCACCTTTTTCCATCATCTGGTAGAGGCGGTGCACACCGGTGGTGGTCTCTTCGGAAACACCCTTCATCTCGGCAGCGACCTTGTGCCAGCGCTGGTTGTCTTCTTCGAAGACTTCGCGGAGCTGCTGGTAGAGCGCTTTTTCTTCGGCGTTGCCCGGTATTTTTTCGAGCAGTGAAGGATCGTTCTCGATTTTGTACCCAAGGTGGATCATCAGGGTAGCGTCACCGCCGTCATCGACGATTAGGTTCGGACCATTGCCGTTCTCGAATTCGAGGATCTGGCGGGTACACCACCAGTATTCCTCGAGCGTTTCGCCTTTCCATGCAAAAACCGGTATCCCGGCTTTTGCGATGGCTGCTGCTGCGTGGTCCTGGGTCGAGAAAATGTTGCAGCTCGCCCAGCGCACTTCGGCGCCGAGCTCTACAAGCGTCTCGATGAGGACAGCCGTCTGTATTGTCATGTGCAGAGAGCCTGCGATACGGGCGCCTTTCAGGGGGTACTGTCCGGCATATTTCCGTCTGGTGGCCATGAGGCCCGGCATCTCTTTCTCGGCGATCTCGATCTCCTTGCGTCCCCAGTCCGCAAGTGAGAGATCGGCGACTTTATAGTCAAGAACCCCGGCTTCTGTAGTCATAGAATCTCCAGTAAGTTAATTGGTTATTGTTCAGGCCAGGTTCAGGGCTTTCTTCAGTTCTTCCACTTTTTCGGTTTTTTCCCAGGGGAAATTTTCCCTGCCGAAGTGGCCGTAGGCTGCAGTTTCCTGATAGCACCAGCCGTGCGGTTTGTCGAGGTTGAAGCGCCTGATGATAGCGGCCGGGCGGAGATCGAAAATCTGCTCGGCATGCTCCTGGATTTTCTCATCGCTGAGGCCGTGCTTCGCGGTGCCGTGGGTGTTGATGTAGATCGAAACCGGGCGGGCAACGCCGATGGCGTAAGAGACCTGGACGGTGCATTTGTCTGCGAGGCCTGCAGCCACGATATTTTTAGCTACGTGACGCGCTGCATAGGCTGCGCTGCGGTCGACTTTCGAAGGATCTTTGCCGCTGAATGCGCCGCCGCCATGCGGAGCTGCGCCGCCGTAGGTGTCGACGATAATCTTGCGGCCGGTAAGACCGGTGTCGCCGTGTGGTCCGCCGATTTCAAAACGGCCTGTCGGGTTGATATGAAATTTGGTTTTCTCGTCGAGCAGTTCAGCAGGGATGACCACCTTGATAACATTGTCGATGACATCTTTTTTGATCACTGCCTGGAAATCGGCTTCGCTCATGCCTGCCGGTTCGGGATCGTGCTGGGTTGAAACGACGACGGCATCGACACGTGCCACTTTCTCGTCGATATATTCAAGCGTGACCTGGCTTTTCGAGTCAGGGCGGAGGTAGGTCATGATCTTGCCTTCCTTGCGGATTTCGGCAAGCTTCTTGACAAGCTGCTGTGCGAACTGGATAGCGGCAGGCATCAGTTCCGGGGTTTCCGTGCAGGCATAGCCGAACATCATACCCTGGTCGCCGGCACCGACGCGGTCGAACTCGTCGGCGATCTCTTCCTTGCGGTCGACACCGCGGTTGATGTCGGGCGACTGGCTGTGCAGTGCGGAAAGAACGCCGCAGGAATTGGCTTCGAACATGTATTCGCCTTTGGTGTAGCCGATTTCGCTGACAACCTTGCGGGCGATTTTCTGGATATCGACACTGCCTTTTGTGGTGACTTCACCGCCGACGATCACCTGGCCTGTCGTAACGAAGGTTTCACAGGCGACGCGTGAACCGGGGTCCTGGATGAGAAACTGGTCGAGTACGGCATCGGAAATCTGGTCGGCAACTTTGTCCGGGTGTCCTTCTGATACGGATTCTGAGGTAAAGAAATACCTTGACTGTGACATGGTTCGAAAAGGTTTGAATTAAACGATTGACAACAACAAGAGATAAAACTGACTGCCGGAAAGTTTTTGTGAGGATATTTCGCAGGGAAATGACTGGACACGAAAAACCTTCCGAAAGCTTCACGGGGCGCTCTATGCCCCGGAGCTCGCGGCACCGTGTCCATAGGTAATGGGGATGCCAATAAAATCAAGTCAAAATGTAAGCATTCGTATGATATGATGCAAAAAATCTCTTAACCCAGCCGGATTTCAGAGAAATCACCGATATTGATCTCGTTCGGATTACCTGTTACTGTTGCGTTGTTTCCAACGATCGATCGGTCGAGCATGATATGGGTAACCCGTGCATCGTTGCCGATTATGGTATCTTTCACGATAGCGTTCGATATGACTGCCTGTTCTCCGACTGTCGTGTTGGGGCCGATGATGGCATTTTCGAGTACCGCGCTGTCCGCAATGAAAACCGGATCGTTGATGATGCATCCCGCATGCAGCTTCGCAGGCGGGTGATTTTTAAGAAGAATCTCGTTCGTCGAAAGCAGTGTCTCGGGCTTGCCGCAGTCATACCATCCATGCACCGGGAAGGTCGTGAATCGTTCCCCGTTTTCTATCATCAGCTGCAGTGCATCGGTCAACTGGTATTCGCCTTTTGTCCGTATCCTGTTGTCGATCAGGTTGTTGATGCAGCTGAAAAGCGGTCCGGCCTGCCGGAGAAAATACAGACCGACGATCGCGAGGTTGCTGACAGGGGTATCCGGTTTCTCCACAAGCTTGAGGATTTTGCCGCCGCCGGTCACGGCAACGCCGAACCTTCTGGGGTCGGTCACCTCCTTGACCCCGATAGAGGAGTAAGGGTTTTTCAGGACAGGTTCGAGGTCGACATCGAAGATTGTGTCTCCGAGAATGATGAAAAGCGGTTCGTTTTCCACGACGAACGATTCGCACATCCAGATAGCATGTGCAAGCCCGAGCTGTTCCTCCTGGTTGACAAAGGTGAATTTTATATTGTAATGTTTGACAAGCCACTCTTCGATCATGTTTCCGAGATATCCGACGATGATGATGGCCTCATCGATCCCGGACTCGATCAGTTTGTCCATGATATGACCGATGATCGGTTTTCCTGCCACATTGAGCATTACCTTGGGGTGTGAAAAGGTATGCGGGCGTAAACGGGTGCCCATACCCGCAACAGGAATAATTGCTTTCATGATTTTTCAGGGGATTTTAAATTTATTACCAGCTTTACCATATTAGTAAAACGAGATGGAAAATTGAACTCTTCCGTTGTTTCCGTTCAATGGAATAAATTTAAGGAAAATCAGTTGTATTTTTTTATTGCGGCTTTCATATTATGCTTTTCGGAGAAGCATCCGGCGCTGAGTCCATTGTTATTTTTTTCCTATTCAGCAGGCATATCATGGCAGAACAGATAAAAGGAATTGTCAAACAATCGGGAGTTATTCCTGTTATTGAAAACAGGCTTGTGCTGATTACATCGAGACGTTCCGGCAACTGGATCATTCCGAAAGGATATGTTGAAAAAGGTCTGACACCGCATGAGTCCGCGGCAAAGGAAGCATATGAGGAGGCTGGTCTGATAGGGCGTGTTCATCCTGAAGCTGCGGGGCATTATCGCTACAGGAAATACGGCAAGTTTTTTTCGGTGATGGTTTATCCGTTTTTTATCGAGACCGTACTTGATGAATGGGAAGAGATGCACTGCCGCAAAAGAGCTCTCGTTACGCCTGCAGAGGCGGTTGAAATGGTATGCGAGGAAAATCTTCGCCGGATCATCGCCGAGTATTTCAGGCATTCCATATAGGTCATTTTTATTCGAGAGCACCTGTCGAACTGCTGTTTTTTTCTGTAATGCTTGAGCAATGTGCCTGCAGTTTTTCTTTTCAGTGCTCTATAATCCTTCATGACAAGATCTCTGTCCGGGAAGTGTAAAGGAGATTTTAAATGTAGAAAGATTTTTTTTTGTAATTAGTGATCATGTGGTATATTAGGAGCCTTCCGTTAAGGAACGGGGCGTGGCGCAGTTGGTAGCGTGCCTGCTTTGGGAGCAGGAGGTCCCGAGTTCGAGTCTCGGCGCCCCGACATGTGGCTATGCAATGGAAGCTGCGCCCGTAGCTCAATGGATAGAGCATCAGCCTTCTAAGCTGAGGGTTACTGGTTCGAGTCCAGTCGGGCGTACAAGGCCAGAATCTTATGTTTTTTATGGTGATTGTAGCTCAGTTGGTTAGAGCGCCAGGTTGTGGCCCTGGAGGTCGGGGGTTCGAGTCCCCTCATTCACCCTCTGATACGGCCCCATCGACTAGTGGTTAGGTCATCACCCTTTCAAGGTGGTAGCACGGGTTCGAATCCCGTTGGGGTCACACAATTTCTCTTCACAATCCGGTATGGCTCTGTAAATTTCCGGACACGGTTCACGTTCAGTCAGCGGGATCGGTTACAGGCCTGCACTGAGATACGTTTAAAAGCCCTGTCCGTTCCCGGTTCAGGGCTTTTTTTATTCATGAATGCAGATTCTCCTGTCTTATGAAAATATCTGTCAGCTGGCTTAAAGATTTTCTTCCTTCCCTTTCTTCCGATACTCCGGCTCTTGTTGAAAAACTCACCAATCTCGGCCTCGAGGTCGAGGATGTCATCGAGCAGCAGCCTCCCGACGAACTTGTGGTAGTGGGCAGAATCGAAGAGGTTCTTCCTCACCCCAATGCCGAACGCCTGACTGTCTGCATTGTCGATACAGGCAAGGATGAACCGATTCAGGTTGTATGCGGAGCACCGAATGTCAGGGCGGGCATGCTTGTTCCGGTAGCACTGGTTAACGCGAAGCTCGCCATTCCCGGCGGAGGGGACCATGTAATCAAAGCTTCGAAAATACGAGGTGAGCGTTCCTTCGGCATGATCTGTGCCGCCGACGAACTCGGGTTGTCCGACGATCATACGGGCGTCATGGAGCTTGACGCTTCATGCAGGATCGGTGAGCCGGTCGCAAATTTTCTCGAAGGCGGCACCGTGCTCGATATTGCAGTCACTCCTAACAGGCCGGATGTGCTTTCACATCTCGGTGTCGCAAGAGAACTTGCCGGCGGGGAAGAGATAAGCTTTCCTCGGCGTCATGAGGTTGCATTTTCAAAATCCGGCCCTCTTGTCGATGTTGAGGATGCCGTGTCATGTCCCTATTATGCAGCGGTTGTCATAAAAGGCATCACTGTTGCCCCGTCACCTGGATGGCTGTGCCGTAAACTGGAAAGCATAGGTCTGAGGCCGAAGAACAATATTGTCGATATCACGAACTATATCCTGCATGCTCTCGGCCAGCCCCTGCACGCGTTCGACCTCGGCAAGCTTGCAGAAAACCGTATAGTAGTAAGGAGCGATGTGCGTGCAGAGTTTGTCGCGATCAACCAGCAGATCTGCCAGGTCGAACCGGGAATGCCGGTTATATGCGATGCCGAGAAACCTGCGGCCCTCGCCGGAGTGATGGGTGGTCTTTATTCAGCAGTAAGCGAAACTACTACCGACATCCTGCTCGAAGCTGCGTATTTCTCGCCTTCGATGATCCGCAAATCCGCCCGAAAAGCGGGTATTTCGTCCGATTCATCATACCGGTTCGAAAGGGGGGTCGATCCCTGCAACGTGAAGAGATCTGCGGAATGCGCAGTTGCGCTTATTCTCGAGCTTGCGGGAGGCCGTATCGAGGAAGCCCGTGAATGGGGTTCCGAACCCGACGAGCTGCGAAAGGTTGTCCTGAGGCCTGCAAGAGTGAACGAATTGCTCGGGACCTCACTTGACGCTGCATCCATGACAGGTATGCTCAGCCGAATAGGCTTCTCGGTTCTGGAATCTGGCGAAGAAGCCGTTACTTTTCAGGTGCCGTCCTTCAGGGTTGATGTTTTTCAGGAGATAGACCTTGTGGAGGATATAGCCCGTCTGCACGGATATGACAATATCGTACCTTCAGACCAGATGGCTACAATCTATCCGCAATCCCGGAGTACTCCGGAGTTTTTCCCGGATTTTCTCCGTTCGGTCATGGTCGGGCTGAATTTCAGGGAGATCCTCACCAACCCGCTCATGAAACGCGAAGAAGCAGGATTGTTCAGCGATCGGCTGGTCGGTGTTCTCAATCCCATCAGCGAAGGTCTTGAAGTGCTCAGGCCGGGTCTGGTGCCGGGATTGCTGAAGGTCATCGCCCATAACATCAGGTACGGAAACAGGGATATGAAGTTTTTCGAGCTTGCTCGTGGTTTCCGGAGTGCACCCGGTGAGGGCGGACAGGGGAGGTCCGGGCTCGAAGGTTTCAGTGAACAGGAATACCTTGTTATCGGGATGACCGGAGGCCGTTTTCCAAGAAGCTGGAGCCAGCCTTCGGAAAAGGTTGATTTTTACGACGTTATGGGTGCTGTGGAGATGCTGCTGGAGAAACTGAATTTGCTTGATAAATCAACGGTGAATATTTATAATGAACAAACAGCAGGTATTGCTCTTTTAACGACCGCATCGGGAAAAAGCTTTTCCCATAACCTTGGCACAGTAAGGCGGATTGATGCGGATTTATTGAGGGCATTCGATATCGGGCAGGATGTTTACGTGGCTGAAATTGATACGTCTGTGCTGGAACGTTGTTTCAATCCGGCAGTTATCTATGAGCCGCCTTCCAGATTTCCTGTTGTTCAGAGGGATATATCGCTTATTCTTCCGCAAGATGTTACCGTCAGGTCGCTTGTTGAACTTGTTCGTTCGAGCGATTCACTTATCAGGGATGTCTGCGTTTTCGATCTTTTCGAGCGCAAAGACAGTGAAGGAGGGGAACGCAGTGTCGCGCTCTCCTTTGACATCGCCGATCATGCGGGAACGCTTCAGGATGACAGGATCAGCGATATTCTTTTAAAAGTCGGCAGCAATGCCGTGAGTAAGCTTGGTGCGGTAATTCGACAAGTCTGATACTCTTTGTTCTATGCGGGATTCTGATGGGCAAAACAACAAGGCAGAGATCAATCATCTTGAGGATAATATAGAGAACCTCATTACAAGGTTGAACGACTGCCGTAAGGAAAACGAGTTATTGCGATCTGAACTGACAAGTCTGCAGAATATCTTAAGGTCATGCAAACTTCCCGGAAGCCTTGGAACTGCCGTAACTGATACGGAAGTTGTTTCCGGAGGTATCGAATATGCAGAAAAAATGCAGGTGAAACAGAAACTCCTCATGCTGTTGCAGAAGATAGAGATGGAGTTCAGGAACAATCAGGCCTTGTAGAGTGACGAGATGGAGAAAATTGAAGTAAATGTTTATGGAGACAACTATCCTTTAAGGGTCGAGAGACGGGAAGTGACCGAAAAGGCTGCCCGGGAGGTTGATGGTGTCATGCGGCTTTTTGCCGATAAGGCACCGACTTACCAGCCGGTCAAGCTTGCGGTACTTGCCGCGATTTCATTTGCCGAAAAAAAAATCGAACTTGAAGAGGAAATTGTGCTGTTGAATCAAAAAATTTCCCGGCTGAACAATTTGATTGGGCAAAATCTCCAGTAAACGTTTACATTAAAGTAGAAGAAATATCCGCACCAGTTGATTGGGGTGTATTGTAAGTAAAAGAACTAACACTTTAGAACAGGGAGCCCAAACTCTTCTTTTTGATTGCAGGCCTTGGTGGGTTTCTCCAGCTTCATGCAGGGAGCGATTCATGGATGATGGCAACATGGTCCCATTGGAAGCAAAAAATCTGAAGGAGGTACCCACCGTGTCACACGGGTTCTTGAATCTTACACACCCCGCCCATGGTGCGGATTTTTTTTGTTTAATAGTGTGCTCATGATACTAAGAAGAGCACAAAAATGGAGGTACCTCTACTGATGAACATTGTTATAAACCTGTTATTACTTGTCAGCGCATCATGTATTTTTTTCGCAGCAGGTTTTTTTATCGGCCGTTTTTTCCTTGAACGAATAGGCACGACAAAAGTTCTCGAAGCTGAAGAACGAGCGGTGCAGATTGTACAGGAGGCTCAGAAAGAAGCCAACGACTACAAGGAGCTGAAAGTCAGCGAAGTTAACCAGGAATGGAAAAAGAAGAGGCGGGAATTTGACCAGGAAGTCGTTATCAAGAACAACAAGTTCAACCAGCTGCAGAAGCAGATCCAGCAGCGCGAAGGCCAACTGAAAAAACAGAGTCAGGACCTCAGGGACACAGAAAGGAAGCTGCAGGAACAGCGCAAGGAGATCGAGCAGACCATGGAACTCGTGAAAGTTCGCTCTTCTGATCTGGAACGTATAATTCTCGAACAGAATCAGCGCCTTGAAAGCATCAGCAACCTTCAGGCCGAAGAAGCAAGGCAGATGCTTATCGACAACATGATAGCGAAAGCCAAGGAAGAAGCTACCGAGACTATTCACCGGATTCACGAGGATGTGGAGCAGAAAGCCGGCCGGCTTGCGGAGAAAACGCTGCTTACCGCAATCCAGAGGATTTCTTTCGAACAGGCGACGGAAAATGCCCTCTCTGTGGTCCATATCCAGAGTGACGAACTCAAGGGCAGGATTATCGGGCGTGAAGGCCGCAATATCAAGGCTTTTGAAAATGCTACCGGCGTCGATATCATTGTTGACGATACTCCCGAGGTCGTGATCCTCTCCTGTTTCGATCCACTGCGCCGTGAGCTTGCCAAGCTGACACTGCAGAAACTTCTCATCGACGGCATCATCCATCCCGTTGCAATCGAAAAAGCGTTCGAGGATGCAAAAAAGGAGATCGACGACGTGATCATGAGTTCCGGTGAGGAGGTGCTTTCCTCTTTGCAGATCACCGACATTCCTACCGAGCTTGTTTCACTCATCGGACAGATGAAATTCCATACGGTTTACGGCCAGAACCTTCTTCAGCACAGCAGGGAGGTCGCCATGCTTTCCGGTCTGATGGCCGCCGAGCTGAAGCTCGATGCACGTCTTGCCAAACGGGCCGGTCTTCTGCATGACATCGGTTTGGTCCTGCCTGAAAGCGAAACCCCGCATGCCGTCACCGGTATGAATTTTCTCAGGAAGTTCAATGAATCTGCCGTTGTGCTCAATGCAATCGGCGCTCATCATGGCGATATGGAGAAAGAATCGCCGATTGCTGACCTTGTCGAAGCGGCGAACGTCATTTCACTCTCAAGGCCAGGTGCAAGGGGTGCGGTTACAGCCGACGGCAACGTCAAGCGGCTCGAAAGCCTTGAAGAGATTGCCAAAGGTTTTCCCGGTGTTCTGAAAACCTATGCATTGCAGGCCGGCCGGGAGATCAGGGTTATTGTCGAAGGGGATAACGTAAGCGATTCGCAGGCCGATATGCTTGCTCACGACATCGCAAACAAGATCGAGTCCGAAGTACAGTATCCCGGTCAGATAAAAGTATCCATCGTCCGGGAAAAACGGTCTATCGCCTACGCGAAATAGAACTTGACGAGGCTGGCTCAGATGCAAAATTGAGTCAGCCTCGTTCTTTGATATGACTGTTCGGACCGATCGGTCATATCGGTCATATTTACAGCATGCCCTTGGTCGAGGGGATGGCGGTGCCTGTGATAGCTACAGCATCTCTCATAGCATAAGCAAACGATTTGAAGAGTCCCTCGATCTTGTGGTGAGTGTTCTGTCCCTCGAGGATTTTCAGGTGTATGTTGGCTTTCATGCTTCCCGACAGCGATACGAAAAAATGTTCCACCATTTCAGTTGAAAAGCCCTGGACAACGGAGCGGCGGAATTCTGCGCTGAACACACAGTAGCTTCTTCCTCCAAGATCGAGAGCGCATCGGGCGAGAGCCTCGTCCATCGGAATGATTGCCCATCCATACCTGCGGATACCCTTCTTGTCGCCAAGGGCCTTCGTGATTGCATCGCCAAGCACGATCGCTATGTCTTCAACCGTGTGATGATCATCGACATCGAGGTCGCCCTTGCACTGCAGTGAAAGATCGAAACCTGAATGACGGCTGAAATTGACGAGCATATGGTCAAGAAACACCACACCTGAATTGACGGTGCTTTTACCTGAACCGTCAAGGGTTACCGTTACGGTGATATCGGTTTCTTTCGTGGTTCTCTGCACAGTTGCGGTACGTGCGGCACCGGTTACTTTTGATGGCATCTGATCGAGTCCGGATAAATTGATTGGCGGCCTTTTATTTGAATACATTGATAAAGCTGCCCTGCAACAAGTAGTTAAATGTAAAGAAAAATATGCAAATGAACCTCCTACGGTCACAAGCGGTTGCTACTGCAGAGGAAGGCCCGGAGATCGTTTCACGCGAACATGGGCCGGTAGGGTCAGTTATCCTGAAAATCATGGTCTATTTGCCAGGTTTTTTTGCTGATTTTTCGTCTGCCTCAAATTAAATAGTTACATTTAAACAAGTTCAGAGAAGTAAACGATTATCGTCCATCCGGATGCAAGATATTTCCGTGCTTGTCTCATGATTTTTCATGATGGCTTCATGATTTTCATAACATATTTCAGATAGGAACCGATATGAGGTGTTATGTCCTGAGGTCATTGATGATTTTTTTCTTTGTTACAAGTGTTTGCATATTATCCGGCTGCAGCAAGCGGGAAAATATTACAAACGGTGACCAGCTTGACGGGAAGGAATTTGCTGTTCTTGCAGGAAGTGTCTGCGACAAACTTGCACTGCAGAAATTTCCCAATGCAAGGTTCCAGTATTTCAATAGTGTCGCTGATGAGGTGCTTGCCCTTCAGTCAGGTAAAGTCGATGCCATTTCCCTTGATGAACCTATTCTCAGAGTGATAGCGGCAAGAACTCCGGAGTTGAAACTGCTGCCGGAACTTATATCCAGCGACCGGTATGGATATGCCGTCAGTCTCGCAAATCAGGAGCTGAAAGAGGAGATTGACCTGACGGTTAAAGAACTGAAGGCCAATGGAGCGTATAATGAAATGCTTCACCGTTGGTTTTCCCGGAGCGGCAGACAGTCTGTGATGCCTGATATTCAGTCTGACGGAAAAAACGGTGTTTTGCGGTTGGGAACTGCACCTGTTACCGAGCCCTTCTCCTATGTTGACGGGTCCGGAAACATTGTCGGGTTTGATATTGAAATGGCAAAACATGTCGCTCAAAGACTTCACAGGAATCTTGAAGTTGTAAATATGGATTTTGGTGCGTTGATTCCGTCACTTGCAGCTGGAAAAGTCGATATGATCGGGGCCTGTATCATCATTACTGACGAACGGGCAAAAAAAGTGCTGTTTTCTGAACCGTATTACACCGGAGGAATCGGTGTCATGGTCAGAGATCAGAAAACGGTTCAGTAAATTGTGACTATGGACTTTTGTCTGTTCTGCGATATTCAGGGATCCTGACGGAAGTCAAACAATATTCACAGGAAACAAGCCTTTCAGCTGATGATAAAGATTGAACATCTATCAAAAAATTTCGGTTCTCTCTCCGTGCTAAGGGATATTTCAGTCGAAATCAAGGAAGGTGAAGTCATTTCGATCATAGGTCCTTCCGGAGCCGGTAAAAGTACGTTTCTCCGATGTATCAACCTTCTTGACCGACCAAGCAGCGGTTCAATATTGATAAAAGGGATCAATATCCTCGATCCGAAAATCGATGTGGCCAAAGTCAGACAGAAAATGAACATGGTTTTCCAGGCGTTCAATCTGTTTGCCCATATTTCTGTACTTGAAAACCTTACCATCGCCCCGATGAAGCTTCTCGGCAAAAGCCGGGAATCTGCAGAGAAGAAAGCCCATGAACTTCTCAATCTTGTAGGTCTAAGTGATAAAGCCGGCTCATACCCTGACGAGCTTTCGGGTGGCCAGAAACAGCGCGTCGCGATTGCTCGATGTCTTGCAATGGAACCGGAGGTGATTTTATTTGATGAGCCGACCTCAGCGCTCGATCCGACAATGATCAACGAGGTGCTGTCCGTTATCCGCCGGCTTGCCCGACAGGGACTGACTATGCTGATTGTTACTCATGAATTGGATTTCGCGAAGGATGTTTCCTCACGGGTATTCTATCTGGACGAGGGGGGCATTTACGAGGACGGCACCCCCCGGCAAATCTTCGAAAATCCGCAAAAAGAAAAGACAAAGGCATTTATCAAAAAACAGGAAAGTTTTTATCAGCATATCGTTTCATCGAATTACGACCTTTATGCACTCATTGCCGAAGTGGACTGTTTCTGCAGCAGACTGATGGTAAATGTGCAATCACGAAAGAACCTTATGGTTCTGATCGAAGAGGTGCTGCAGCTTTTCAGAAAGTCAACCTTATCGTTTCCGCTTGACATGACGGTCAACTACGAAGAAAAAACCGAAATGCTCGAGCTTCTGTTTGAAGCGCCTCCGGGTTCCGTCAACCCCATGCTTACTGAGTCCGGAGATAACGGTTCAGCTCTTCCGGCTATCGAATCCCGCCTGCAGAGCCAGGAGTACCGGCAACTTGGCGGAAGGAACAGATTGAGCCTCTATCTTAAAAAACCTTAATAAAAAAGAACAGGGAATGATCATACAGACTGTCAGAGAATCCGCGGCTATGGTTGTCTCACTTTCAGGAAGACTGGATACCGTTACCGCACCCGACTACGAAAAAAAATTCGATGAACTGATCTCCAGGGAGGAAATCAATTTCGTTGTCGATTTCGACAAGCTTGAATACATAAGCAGCGCCGGTCTAAGGGTGATTCTTGCCACGTCAAGGCGTATCAAGGGTAAAAACGGAAAAATCCACCTTGCCAATATCAGCGGAAATGTAAAGGAAGTTTTCGAAATGTCAGGTTTTGCAGGTATTTTTCCGGTTTACGGCACAGTTGCCGAGGCACTGAAAATGATAACAGGGTGAATGACGTGTTCACTGTCTGAAATCACGATATCGGCAGATCTCGAAAAGCTTTATCTATTGAACGGATTTATCGTGCACTACGCTGAAGCTTCGGGTTGCGATATGACCGGAATAAACAGGGTTCTCCTTGCTGTCGAGGAAGCTTTTGTAAATATCTGCAGATACGCATACCCCGGGCACAAAGGCGAAGTCACTGTTTCGTGCTGTCTGGAAAACGGATCACTGGTAGTTGTATTTGCCGATAAAGGAATTCCGTTCAACATGCTCTCTGTTCCCGATCCCGATATATCAATTGGTATGGATGAACGATCTCCCGGAGGTCTCGGGATACATTTCATACGGAAGCTGACAAGCAGTGTCTTGTACAGCCGGGAAAACGGAAGCAATGTTCTGACGCTGAAATTCAGCTGTATCAGGACAACAGAATGAATCATACCTGATTAATTACAAACACAATCATGAAAAACGAGGAACCCATGAAAAACCTTTTTTCCCCACGGATCAGCCTTGTCTTTGTTCTTTCACTATTCATCATGCTCACCGGTTGTGAAAAAAGGGAGAAAATCACTCGTCTCAAGCAGCTTTCCGGAAAGGAGTTTGCCATACCGACAGGGACGGTTGCCGATAAACTGGTGCTTTCGAAAATACCTGATGCAAAATTCAAATATTTCAACAGCGTCATGGATGCAGCACTTGCCGTTAAAACGGGCAAAGCCGATGCGGCAGCATATGATGAACCTATCCTGAAAAACATAGCGGCCAAAAACAGCGGTATTTCTGTTCTGTCGGAAATGATCACCAACGACAATTACGGTTTTGCTGTCCGCCTCGATGACAAAAAACTGAAAGATGCCATCGATTCCACCGTCAAGGAGCTGAAACAGAGCGGGACCTATGACGACATGATGCACCGGTGGTTTCCTAAAACAGGTAATCCTGCCCCGATGCCGGTTATAACCTCGGATGGCACCAAAGGCGTCATCAGGTTCGGCACCGCTTCGGTAACCGAGCCGTTTTCCTTTGTCGACGGTTCCGGAAAAGTGGTGGGATTTGATATCGAACTTGCTTCATACGTTGCGAAAAAAATGGGCAGGAAGCTTGAAATCGTCAATATGGATTTCGGCGGTATGATCCCTGCACTGATTACCGGCAAAGTCGATATGATCGGAGCCTGCATAACCATCACCGGCGAACGCTCCAAACAGGTACTGTTTTCCGATCCTTATTATATCGGGGGAATAGCGGCGATGGTCAGGGACTGAAGTGTTCTATCGTTTAAAAAATGAAGCAGATAACGCGATCTATATTCACAGTTTTCCTGTCGCTTTTCGTTCTTGCTTCCTGTAGCGGGAGGCATGATGTTCAAAGCAGGCAGGGTAAACCCCTGTATGCTTCGGTAGAAGATGTGGCAGCCGGACGTATCGGTGTGCTGCTCGGTTCGACACACGACCAGTATGCAAGGAAAAACTTCACCAGGGCCACAATACTGGAGTATAAATCGCTGCCTGACCTTATAATGGCAGTGAAAACCGGAAAGGCCGATGCCGGTATCTACAATTCCGTTCAACTTCCGGAACTGCTTCATGAGCAGAGTGAGCTCGGCATTTTGGGGAAACCGCTTTTTTCCTCCAGTACTGCCATGGGTTTCAAAAAGGGTGACAAGGAACTCCGTATGTCGTTCAACAAGTTCCTTGCAGAGATTCGCCAGAATGGTGTGTATGACGATATGGTCCGCAGGTGGATGAAAAACCGGGATACCCATATGCCAGATATAAGGAGCAATGAGAAGGCGAAAAGGACGCTTGTTGTCGGAAATGTTTTTGATATGGGTTTGCCGTTTACAGCTGTAAGCGACAACAGGCTCGTTGGTTTCAATGTCGAACTGATTGACAGGTTCGGGGTGTATCTTGGAAAGAATGTCGTTTATCGGAATCTTGAGTTCGGCAACCTTATCGCATCGCTTTCAACCGGTAAAATCGATATGATCGGATCGGTGCTGGCAATCACGCCGGAGCGGGCAAAAAGCATCGATTTTTCCGATCCCTATTTTGATGCGGATGCATGCATGTTCGCACTCAGGAAAAATATCGCGGTACCGGGGGTTGATTCCGGAAAAACGGATAACAGTGATGTCCCGACATCGTTTTTCTCCGGCATTGTCGAGAGCTTCAGGAACAATATCATCCGGGAGAACCGCTGGAAGCTCATAGTGGAGGGGCTCCAGGTCACGATAGTGATCTCCTTTTTGTCGGCTCTCCTTGGAACATTTTTAGGCGGTTTTATCTGTCTGCTGAGAATGTCGAAAAACATGGTGCTCCAGTCGGCAGGGAGAACATACATAACTATCATGCGGGGCATACCCGTTCTGGTTGTACTGATGCTGATTTTCTATGTCGTGTTCGCTTCGGTTAACATAGATCCGGTTTTTGTGTCGGTCATAGCATTCGGGATGAATTTTGCAGCATATGCGGCGGAGATATATCGTGCAGGCATAGAGAGTATCGACCGGGGGCAGACGGAAGCAGGTGTCGCAATGGGGTTTACAAAAGTGCAGATCTTCCTTGATATTATCCTGCCTCAGACGGTCATGCGGATCCTGCCGGTTTACAAGGGGGAGTTTATCACCCTGGTAAAGATGACCTCTATTGTCGGCTACATCGCTGTTCAGGACCTTACAAAGGCAAGCGACATCATCCGGAGCCGGACTTTCGACGCTTTTTTCCCGATTATCATGGTAGCCGTTCTTTATTTTCTTATTTCCTGGACTCTAATGCTTTTGATCGACCGTCTTGAAGTTCGGTCATTCCAGAGCTGAGCCGAATGAAATTTACTGTCGTCTCGTGATGATTTACTCGGAAAGAAGGAAGCGCTGTGAATTAGCACATTGTTCAACATGTTATCAATGAAACGATTTTTTCGTGCCTTGGCTGCTGCCTGCATGTTTGCGTTCATTCTCGCTTCCTGCGTCAGCCAGAATGGAAAGGGAGGTTCAGCAGAGAATACAGGGTATGCATCTGCCGATGACCTGAAAAACAGGCGCATAGCTGTGATGCTTGGCTCGGTCCACGACCGGTACGCGAAAAAAAACTATCCGGACGCCACGATCCTGCAATACAAATCTCCTACCGACCTGGTGGTTGCCGTAAAAACAGGGAAGGCCGATGCGGCCATCTATACCTATGACGAACTTGCCGAGGTTCTGAAACAGCATACCGATCTCGGACTTCTGGGCAAACCGCTTTTTGCGACGCCTGTGGCCATGGGATTTCACAAGGGAGATGATGAGCTGCGGGTTTCATTCAACCGTTTTCTGAAGCAAATCCGGGATAACGATGTGTATGACGATATGATGCAGCGGTGGATAAAAAGCGGCAGCACGGTTATGCCGGATATTCCTTCGGCCGGTAAATCCACGGGGACGCTTGTTGTCGGCATGGTAAACGATAACGGACTTCCGTTCACGGCGGTCAAGGACAATAAACTTGTCGGTTTCAATATCGAGCTTCTCGACAGGTTCGCGGCTTCAATCGGCAAGAACGTGACCTACCAGAACCTTGAGTTCGGCAGTCTTATAGCGGCGCTCGAAAGCAGAAAAATCGATATGATCGGTACGGTCATGTCGGTAACTGACGAGAGGAAGAAAAACGTCGATTTTTCCGAGCCCTATTATGCACAGGATGTCTATGCGTTTACGCTCAAATCGAATATCGTATCCCCCGGGAATAGCACGGCCCATGAGGCCCGGTTCCGGATGCCTCCCTTTCTTGACGGCATCATCAGCAGTTTCCAGAGCAACATCGTCCAGGAGAACCGCTGGCGCCTGATCATCGACGGTCTCTGGGTAACGGTGGTTATCTCGTTCCTCTCGACCATGTGGGGAACGGTGCTCGGCGGATTCATCTGTTTCATGCGCATGTCGCACGTAAAGCCGCTTGAAATGGCGGCGAAGTTCTACATTTCGATCATGCGCGGCACGCCGGTGCTCGTGGTTCTCATGCTGATCTTCTATGTGGTATTCGCATCGGTGAACATCGATCCGGTCATTGTGGCTGTGATCGCCTTCGGACTGAATTTCGGTGCCTATGCATCGGAAATCTACCGGGCGGGGATCGAGAGCATCGACCGGGGACAGACCGAAGCCGGCATCGCGATGGGGTTCACCAAAGTGCAGACTTTCCGGTACATCATTCTGCCGCAGACGATCATAAGGATCCTGCCTGTTTACAAGGGAGAGTTCATATCGCTGGTGAAAATGACCTCGATCGTTGGTTACATAGCCGTGCAGGACCTCACAAAGGCGAGCGACATCATCCGGAGCCGGACCTTCGACGCTTTTTTCCCGATCATCATGGTTGCTGTGCTCTACTATCTGATTTCATGGTCGCTGCTGCTCTTCATCGGACACATGGAAAAGACGATCGATCCGAGGCTCAAGCGCAGAGCAGCGACGCAACAGGCATGACCCTGGTGGCTCAGTGCGACATGAATTTGTTGATCACATAAAGGATGAAGCTGAGCAGGATGGAAAGAAGGATGGATGTGCCGAGGGGGAAATAGAAATGGAAATTTTCCTTTTCTACCTTGATGTCGAGGGGAAGATTGCCGATCCAGTGCAGCCAGTTCGACGCTCCGGCTTTTCCTGCGGCCATGAGAAGCAGTCCTAAAAGCACGGCGGCAAGGCCTCCGATGACAAGTATTTTTCCGGCTTCAGAAAACACGGCTTGGATATTTTTTAAAAGTTGCTAACTTAAGGCCTTTAACACGGAAGATACGATATTCGGGAATTAATAAAAGCAGCTTGAAATGCATCTATTCATTGTAATTGTCAGCTTTCTTGCAGCGATCATGCTTGTCGGTGTTATCCTTCTGCAGAGCCCTAAAAGCGGCAGCGGACTGACCGGCGGCATCTCGACTCTCGGAACGGTCCAGACGCTCGGTGTCAGAAGGACCGGCGATTTCCTGAGCAAGACGACGGCCATTCTTGCCGCGATTGTCCTGCTGCTTTGTTTTATCGCCCAGTTCACCCTGCCCGGCAGACAGTCTGCAAAGGCAACGAAAAGCGTCCTTCAGGAAAATGTACCCATGGTTCCTATGACGCCTTCAGCTCCTGCAGTTCCTTCCGCTCCGGTGGCTCCGGCCCCGGTTTCACCGGCAGCTCCAGCCGCACCGGCAAAATAAGAATATGCTGCACCCGTGGCTCAATCGGTAGAGCAACTGACTCTTAATCAGTGGGTTCCAGGTTCGAGTCCTGGCGGGTGCACGAGATAAAATAAAGGCTTACAGGTTTTGACTTGTAAGCCTTTCGTGTTTTGTGGCGTAACAGATGTTTTCTCGTCAGGTGTTATCTGCGCATTTGTTACAAAACAAAATCCGATGCCTTGATGCTGCTGACACCCGACAGCTTGATGGCGAATTCCGAGTCCGCATCGCTGTCCGTATTACCGTACAGAATTCCCGTAGCACTGTCAAACCTTAG